>CAVOGT010000003.1:0-841014 GCA_963695535.1 uncultured Chloroflexia bacterium | reverse complement strand
GTCGAAATTCGACTGCCGGACGACAGCATCCGCGAGATGACCGTGGCCGGGGTGGTTAGCGACCAGGCCATGGCGGGCGATTTCGCCGCGTTTCCGAGGGCGTTCGTCACCATGGAGACGGTCGATGAGTTGGGTTTGCCCGACCAATTCAACCGGCTCTACGCCACAGCCAGCGATAACCGCGGCGACTCAGACGCGATCAAGGTGGTAGCCGCAGCGTCGAGGTAAAAGGTCGAAAAAAGCGGCCGTAACGTCTATAACACCGTCACGGTGGAGACCGACAAACACCCCATGACGTCCACGATTCTGGCCTTGCTGGGTGTCCTGGGGCGCTGGGCTTTCTGATTATGTTGCTCAGCGGCTCGCTCATCTTCAACAGCGCTTCAACGCTCGCTCACCCAGCACATGCGTCAGATTCGGGTCATGAAGCTCGTTGGCGCGCAAAGCGTGCAGATTTCGGGCATGTATATCGCTCTCATCATCATCTATGGGCTGATCGCCCTGGCGATTTCCGTTCCACTGGGGGCGCTGGCCGGCTCTGCCCCGTCGGATTCATCGCCAACTTCATGAGGGCCGAATTGCAGGGCTTTGCATTGTGCCGATGGCCATTGTGCTGCAGGTGATCGTAGCCCTCGTCGGACCGCTAGCGGCCGGTTTTTTTCCGGTCAACCGTGGGTCGAAAATCAAGATTCGCCGGGCCATCAGCGATGACGGCCCCGGCACAGCCGGACAAACCTCGACGCTGTTTGATCGCGCCGGGGCCATCACCTCGCGGGTGTCGCGGCCGCTGGTGCTGTCGGTGCGCAACACCTTCCGGCGCAAGGGACGGCTGGCGCTGACGCTCTTCACCCTGACCATGGCCGGGGCGATCTCATCGCCGTGTTCAATGTGCGCTCGTCATTGGAAGGGTTCATGGACCAGATGGTGATGCACTTCATGGCCGATATCACCGTCAACTTCGACCAACCGTACCGCAACAGCAAGGTGGAGCAGGTACTCATGGATGTGCCGGGCATCCAACACGTGGAGGGCTGGCAGCGAGCTCTGGCGGAGATCCGGGGGCCGAACGATGATGCCCAGACCGATCTGATCATTTTCGCCCCACCGGTGGGCAGCACCTTAATCGAACCCGACCTGGTGGCTGGGCGCTGGCTGGAACCCGGCGATCGCAACGGTCTGGTCGTGGCCGATTCGCTCCTGACCGACTATCCGGATCTCCAGCCGGGTGACACCCTGAGCGTCAGCGTGTCTGACGGCCGAGCCACAGACTGGACCGTGCTGGGCATCTTCCGCTTTACCGACATGATCGGCGCGCAGCTTACCTATACCGACTACGACAGCCTGGCCGATGTGCTTAATCTGCCGGGGCAGACGTCGTCGTTCCGCATGGTGGCCGGAGCGCAGACCCTCGAGGCGCAGAAGGCGCTCAGCGGGGTAGTGGACGCCCGGTTGCGCGACCTCGGCTACAACATCAGCGACGTCGAGGCCGGGCTGGTGACTCGCCAGGACAACTCCCAGGCCATCAACATTCTGGTCATCTTCCTGCTTATGATGGCCCTGCTGACAGCGTTCGTCGGCAGCATTGGCCTGGCGGGCACGATGGGCATGAACGTCCTGGAACGCACGCGCGAGATTGGCGTCATGCGAGCCATCGGTGCGGTGGACTTGGACATCATCAAGTCGGTGGTCGTCGAGGGATTGCTCATCGGGCTGATTAGTTGGGGGCTCGCGGTGGTGCTATCGTTTCCGATCAGCTACGCCCTGCTCTACATCGTCGGCAATGCGATGATTGAAGCTGTCATGCCCATGGCCCTGACGCCGTGGGGCTTCGCCATCTGGCTGGTTGTCGTGATGGCGCTGTCGGCCGTGGCCAGCATGGTCCCGGCGCGCAGCGCGGCGCGGTTGACGATTCGGGAGGTGTTGGCGTATGAGTAGGGTAAGCGCTTGCGGAAACGTCCGGCCTCCATTTTCAGCGTGTCTCTGAAACGTGAATCCTTCCGTGTCTGGTTTCGTGTGTTGCGGGGATCAATTACTAAGTAATAACTCGTAAGTTCCTTAACAACAGTGATAAACTCTCAGCATGGGAAAAGCGAGAGATTATCACCTGAACGAAAAAGAAATGGCCGCCCTGGAAACAGCTATCCGTCACGACAAGCGTCCGGAAGTGCGCCAACGTTGTATGGCGATTCGGCTCCTCCATTTGGGTCATAAGCCTAAAGAGGTCGCGCAATTGCAAGCCGTGAGCATTCCCACCGTATATGGCTGGTACAACCGCTGGCGACAAGACGGGATAGAAGGATTGGCGACTAAGCCACGTAGCGGTCGGCCGCTGAAGACTGACGAAGCATATCTGGCGGCACTCGAAGAGGCATTGGCCCAAGAGCCTGAAGCATTCGGATACGACTTTTCGGTATGGACAATTGAGCGCTTGGGACTGCATTTGGCAAAGGAAACGGGAACGGCCTTAAGTAATAATCGCTTACGCATCCTCCTCCAGCGCCACGGGTACCGGTATCGACGGCCCAAGTACGACCTGGGCCACTTGCAAGACAAGGCGGCCAAAGCCCAGGCGGCTGACTTGTTGGACGAGCTCAAAAAAAGGCCGTCACTGACGATTTCGAGCTCATCTTTGTGGACGAAACAACGCTGAACCTTGACCCGCCCTTACGCGCCTGCTGGATGAAAGTAGGTCAGCAGAAACGAATCCCAGCCACCCAGGCGGGCGGGAAGCAGCGAGGGCATATCTTTGGTGGCTACAATTGGTTGACCGACACGGTAACCTGGGCGACGGCGGCGACCAAGAACTCGGCCATGTTTATCGCGTTCCTGGAAGAACTGCTGCTCCGGCAGTATCCGACCGGTCGGGTCGTGCTGGTGATGGACAATGTTTCCTATCACAAGAGTGCCTCCGCGCTGGCGGCGCTTAGTCTGTTTGACCATCGTGTGGCCGTCATCTGGCTGCCGCCCTATTGTTCCGACCTTAATCCGATTGAAAGGTTCTGGCGCTTCCTGAAGGACACGGCTTGCGCCAACCGCTTAGAAGACGCTATCCAGGACGTGATTCGCTCGGCTGAAAAACTCATATTGAATCAAAATGACCCGACTTGGGGATTTCGTTTCACTGTTTCTAAAGACTTACGATAAACTACTTAGCGTATAGTATAGTTTATCAACAGATACTTCGCACTATTTCGCGAAGTGCGGGGTAATTAGCTGTGCACTAGTTGCTTAACTGGTTGTTGGAGGGAAAGGTCATGGTCACTGATAAAGAACAACCTGCATATGAACACCTCCGCTCTATTGTTGGGGAGCGTACAAGCAGTTTGGTTCTTCTCGGCTAGGTGCTGGCCTAAGTATACCAGCCCAAATGCCGTCCTGGGTAGAGTTGAAGGAAGGGCTTTGCACGGCCTTGGACAACAAAGCTTTGGAGGCTGAAGATTATCTCAGGGTCTACAATAACAAACTGGCGGCAGAAATACGCGCTGAAAGATCCTATTGGGTTTCGTTTGAGCGCCTGAAGGATGCTCTTGGGAAGCAACTTATACCGCTGAGATTAGAAAGGCCTTGCAACATTCAGAGACCTGCGAGATCCCGCAAGGTTACCTAGATGCCTTTTCGCTCCCAATATCCGGGGTCTCAACTCTTAACCTGGATAAGCTGGCGATAAGGGCGTTTAGTCAATTACGGCCTGGCAAACCAGTGAATGAATTCTCCGGATTTGATTCGGGGCGACATGTCCACCTATTAAAGAGTTCGACACCTTTTGTCCTGAATTGCCACGGAATTCACACAGATAAGAGCTCGTGGGTCCTAACAAAGCGAGAGATTACAGCTCTCTTGAAGAATGAAGGCTACTTGGCTTTCATAAATGCGTGCTTCTCCTCGCGAACAGTGGTCTTTATGGGTATTTCCGCAGACGACCATTCTGTCGGTGGGTTAATTGAGTCTATTGTAAATAGCGGTATTGATTTGGGAAGCCACTTCTGGATCACGGATCGTCGCGATGCACTAACGGAGAAATGGGCCGAAAGTGCGGGAATTCACCTTATACGATATCCAAACAAGAATGGAGATCATCTTGAATTTGGAGCCATGATAAGGGAACTTAACGCGTTTAAGCCTCATGATGATCTAGCCGCACCAGTACGAATGGAGAGCTCCCCGTCGACATCTAGTCTGCCGGAACCAAGGGATCTGATTTCTAGTGATCCAGAAACAATTCGGGAAGCGCTCAATTCTCATGCTATCAAGCTCCTTGAGCCTGATGCAGTAACTGGAAAGATTGACTATGCAGCTTATGAAGACTTCTGCAAAACGTATGACGAAGCCATATATCGTGCCTGGTATGTGACAACCGATTCAGGCCGCAACCAGATCTTTGGCTACTCACTGCACGAAGAGATTGCAGATGGAGCCTTTGGTCGGGTTTTTCGCGCATCTGACAAAGAGGGACGTCTCGTAGCAGTGAAGGTGCTTCGCGAAGAAATCCGTCGCAAGCCGGAAATGCTACAAAGTTTTCGGCGTGGCGTAAGGTCCATGAGAATTCTTGCTAAGCGTGAAGTCGAGGGCATGATACCTTATGAGGAAGCCTCGGAGATTCCAACGATAGCTGTGATGCAACTAGGTTGTGTTGACATTTAGGAAATAACGATAAACTTGTCTCATGACAAAGGTGAAACTCCAGGATGAGCAGTGGGACAAGATTCGAGAATTCTTAAGGGACGATCCGAATGCCTACATCGGCAAAGACGAAGGCGAATGTCGCCGGTTTGTCGAAGGCGTGCTGTGGATAGCCCGTAGTGGAGCGCCGTGGCGGCTTCTGCCGGCTGACTATGGGCGCTGGAACACCGTCTACAAGCGGTTTGCGCGGTGGTGCGACCAGGGCGTATGGGAGAGAATGTTGCTCCACTTTGCCGACGACCCGGATATGGAACATGGGATGATCGATAGCACGGTTGTCCGGGCCCATCCGTGCGCGGCCGGCGCCCAAAAAAAGTGGCGGCCAGGAGGCGCAAGCGTTGGGGCGTAGTCGCGGCGGTTTCAGCACCAAGATTCACGTCACGGTCGATGGTCTGGGGAATCCGTTGCGTCTGCGGCTGACGCCTGGACAGGCGTCGGATATTGGACAGGCGGTTGATTTGGTGGATGGCTTTTCCTTTGACCATCTCATTGCCGACCGGGGCTATGCGGCCCAGGAGTTCTTTGATTGGATCGTGGAACAGGAGATGAAACCGGTGATCCCGCCGCATGCCAGTGCCAAGAACGAGAAGGCCGACCGTCCCTATGACAAATGGCTGTATCGTGAACGCCATTTGATCGAGTGTTTCATCAACAAGATTAAGCATTTTCGCCGCGTGTTTTCTCGCTTCGATAAACTGGCTGGCCGCTATCTGGGCTTCCTGCAGTTTGTCGGCGCATTAATCTGGCTTCGGTGAAATGTCAACACTACCTAGTTGATGGGCCAAATTTGCAGCAAGCAGTCGACGCTGGATTCTGTGAAGAATGGAGTACAGTCCTGGACGTTGGCCTTCAACTTGCCACAATCTTGCGCAGTGCTCACCGGTTGCCTGAAAGAGTACTACATAGGGATCTTCGCCCACCAAACATAATGCTCCAGAATTACTATTCGGAACCGGGTGCCCCTAGGGTTGTGGTTCTGGATTTCGACTTGTCATGGCACCTTGGAGCTCAAGAAGTGTCCATAGTGAGTGGAACAAGTTTGAGCGGATTCCTAGCTCCAGAGCAGAAATCAATCGTTCGTACGGGACCACGACACGAAGTGCATTTGTGGATTCATTTGGTTTAGGAATGACTCTCTTTTTCCTTCGGACAGGGCGTGAGCCTGAGCCTCAACAACACCTCCATAAAAGCTGGGTCCAAGATGTGACTTCTGCCATTGGCGCTATTCCGTGCGGTGAGTGGCATTCTATTCCAGCCAGATACTCAAGATTAATCCTCAACGCAACTCGACACCACCAAAGCGATCGCTGGGACATGGGACAGATCGAAGGAGAGCTTGCATTGCTCAAACAGGCACAGCTGAATCCGGAGAGTGTGGGTCCAGCAGAGTTCATGGCAGAAGAGCTCGCTCAACGAATAGTGACCTTCTCTCGATTTCCTGCATACTCTTGGGATTCGGATACTGTTACTGCGAGTCTGTCCCTCGCCAGCGGTGTTGAAATACGCATAGCAGGTATTGAATCGAATAGATCCGTAAGATTGCAGGTTGAGTGGACAAACCTGGGTCAGGCACAATACAAGAATGTACGCAAATACTTGAAGCCAGCGATGGATCAAGCAATCGAAATGCTAGTGGCTAAAGGCTGGAAAAAGCTTGCAGAAACGCGCCTTAAGGCTGGAGAGGCGGCGTTTGCACTTCAGATCGAGTGTGAAGAATTGTCCCGTGAAATGGAAGCGCAGTCACGCGCCGTTGCTAGGGTGGCTCCACTGTTTCAATTCAAGTAGGAGAGCAATTATGGCAACCATTAGCTGCGCAAAACGCACAGAGTCGTTTTGAGTTTGTGCTTGGATTAAATGAAGAAGATGCGCCGCTGCCATTCCTGACAGCGGCGCTCCACTTCTATCTAGACAACCGACCTCTTCGGCCGATTACTTCTCGGCCTGCATCACCGGTTCCTGCTGCCCGTTGCCGTTGGCTCGGCGGGGGCGGGGGACGACGATGGCGTCGCCGCCGCTACCACTGCCGCCGCCAACCTTCATCGGCGGCTCAGTGGCCTCGCGCAGGGCGATGGCCAGCACCTCGTCCAGGTGGCCGACCGGGATCAGCTCCATATCCTCGCGAATGCGCTCCGGCAGTTCCGGCAGGTCCTTGGCGTTGTCCTTCGGCAGCAGCACGGTCTTGATGCCCGCGCGATGGGCGGCGATGGTCTTCGACTTCAGACCGCCAATCGGCAGCACCTTGCCGCGCAGCGTCACTTCGCCGGTCATGGCCACGTCGCGGCGCACCGGCCGTCTGGTGAAGGCCGAGATGATGGCCGTGGCCAGGGCGATACCCGCGCTGGGGCCGTCCTTGGGCGTCGCGCCGTCCGGCACGTGGATGTGGACGTTGACCTTGTCGAACAACGTCGGTTCCAGACCCAGCGTCCGGGCGTGGGCTCGCGCATAGGTTAGCGCGGCCTGGGCCGACTCCTGCATCACGTCGCCCAGCGAACCGGTCAGGGTGACCCGGCCGGTGCCTTCGCTCAGGCTGACCTCGATGGACAGCGTATTGCCGCCAAAGCTGTTGACGGCCAGTCCGGTGACCAGGCCGATCTCGTCCTGTTCTTCGATGACGCCGTAGGTGAACTTCTTCGGCCCCATGATCTCGATCGACATCATCTTCGCTGACGATGAACGGGCCGGTCTCGCCGGACGCGACCTTGACGGCCAGCTTGCGGGTCACCTTGCCGATGGTCCGCTCCAGCTGGCGCACGCCCGCTTCCATCGTGTAATGGCGAATCAGCGACCGCAGGGCCGGCTCTTCGATGGTCACCTCGACTGTCGCTTAATGCCGTTGGCCTCCTGCTGCTTCTTCATCAGGTACTGGTGGGCAATGGCCAGCTTCTCATCCTCGATGTAGCCGGGCATGGTGATGACTTCCATGCGGTCCAGCAACGGGCCGGGGATAGTGCTGAGCTGGTTGGACGTGGTGATGAAGATCACCTGGCTCAGGTCGAACGGCACCTCCAGATAGTGGTCGGTGAAGCTGTGATTCTGCTCCGGATCGAGCACTTCCAGCAGCGCCGAGGCCGGGTCGCCGCGCCAATCGGTGCCGACCTTGTCGATCTCGTCCAGGACGATGACCGGGTTCCGCGTGCCGGCGTCGCGCAGGGCGCGAATGATCCGGCCGGGGATGAGCCCCGATGTAGGTGCGGCGATGGCCGCGAATTTCGGCCTCGTCGCGCACACCGCCCAGGCTGATGCGAATCATCTCCCGGCCCATGGCGCGCGCCACAGAGGTGGCGATGGAGGTCTTGCCGACACCCGGAGGACCGTTCAGGTTGATGATCGCGCCCTTCATGTCCTTGCCGGCCAGTTTGCGCACGGCGACATACTCGACGATGCGCTCCTTGACGTCTTCCAGACCGTAGTGGTCCTCATCCAGCACCTGGCGCACGTGGTCGATGTCCAGGTTGTCTTCGGTTTCGTTGTTCCAGGGCAGCTCGACCAGCCACTCCAGATAGGTGCGAATGACGCTGGCTTCGGCCGATTGCGGCCCCTGATAGTCCAGGCGCTTCAGCTCGCTCATGGCGCGCTCCAGGACCTTCTCCGGCATGCCCGGCATCTTCGATCTTCTGGCGCAAATCGTCGCCGGCTTCCTCTTCGCCTTCGCCCAGTTCCTTGCGGATGGCCTTCATCTGCTCGCGCAGCATGTAGTCGCGCTGGGCCTTCTCGGCGCCTTCGTGGGCATCCTGCTGAATCTTGCTGCGAATCTCGGCGATGCGCAGTTCCTGCTGCAGATGCTCCAGCATCAGGCGCAGCCGTGTCGACGCCGTCCAGCTCCGTCAGTAAGGCTACTTCCAGTTCGAACGGCAGATTGAGCAGCCCGCCGACAAAGTCGGCCAGCGCTCCGGCGGTCTCGCGCGCGCGAATGGCGGTCATGACCTGCGCGTTCGGTCTCGCCGACCAGCTCGATGTACTGTTCCAGATAGGCGATGGTCTCCAATTGGAGGGCCTCATCCGGCCAAGTCATTTCGATCAGTTCTTCGTAGCGGCCGATAATGAAATTGTCTGACGGCTCCAGGCCCAATCAGTCTGACCCGGCGATGCAGTTCCACGACCATCTGCACGCCCATCGGGGTGCGGATCATGTCGCGGGCGGTGGCCAGAATGGCGATCGGGAACACGTCGTCGGTGGATGGGTTCCTCGACCTGCGCGTCGGTCTGGACGACAACCAGCAGGTCGCCGCCACGCTCAATCGCTGCCTGAACGGCCGCCAATGAGGTGCGACGGCCGATAGACACCGTAGTCGTTACGCCGGGGAAGACGGATCCACCGCGCAGCGGTACAACCGGTATTGGTCTTGTTTCAATTAATTCTGTCATATCTTTCCCTCGGTTCCATAAGTTAGACCTGCAGCAGCCTACCGCCACTCCATGTGACGGTGTTGTAGGTGGCTCTGAGGTCTAATTAGCTATGGTCCCTAAGTCTACGATGGGGGTGTAGATATCTGCGATAGAAACGTATCAGAAGTGTCGTTAGATTTTCCGGACTGGGGAAGAAGAATCTAGCGCGGCGGATACAAACCGAGCGGATGAAGCGGATTGTGGGCAGTTCCAACCACGCAGAGAGACGAAGACGCCTAGGTGCTAAGGCCCAGGCCTTGCCGAATGGCCGGGCTGGTCAGTTCGCGACGGGCGTCATTGCCGTTCCAGCGGGCAGCTCTTGCTGTCTTGGGCGATGAGCCGTTCGGCCGTCTCGATGGCCGCGGCGTTGAGCGTGGCGTTGCGCTTGCCGATGTCGCGCAAGGCCCAATTGACGGCCTTCTGACGAAGTTGCGATCGTCGCCCGCCTCGCGCTCGATGAGCGGCAGGAAGGCCAGCAGCTCGGCGTCGGTTGTCTTCATATCCTGTGGGCCAGCCGGGCCATGAGCACGAACCCGGCTCGTTTGACAAACTCCTCCGGACGGCCGCTCCATTCCACAGCCTTGGCATAGGCATATGGCGTGCGGCCGAAAAGAGTGCTGACAGACCTGATCGCACACTTCCCAACTGTCGAAGTCGACGACCCAGCGCTCCATTTGCGCCTCGTCCACCTGTTTGCGGTCGTCGATCAGAGGCGGCCAGGATGCGCGTCTCCCGACTGTCATAGGGCCCAGAGTTCCTGGGCCAAGGCATGGTCCTTGCCGGTTTCTTTGGCAATGCGGCGCAGGACCGGTATTTTGACACCATAGACATGATTGCCGACAATACCGTAGCGGGCCATTCCGGCCACGGCCTCGTCGTCGCGTTCGGCCTCCAGTTGGGCCAGGATGGCGTTAAGTTCGGTGGTCATTGATTGCCTCGTGCAGCCTATCGGATCGGAGAGAGTTTACTATGAAATGGTATCGCGATCATACGGCCGTTGGCCGGCGAACAGCTCTAACGGTGATCCTTCTAATCCTCAGTTCGTTGGCTTCTCGCCACACAGCCCTGGCCCAGGATAGCTTGCCCATCGGCATCATTCAGGGGGCGGAGATGTGTCGCCCTTTCGCGGCGACCGGGTCAGCTTGCGCGGCGTGGTGACCGGCATTCAAGAAGACCAAAATACGCGCGGCACGATTTACTACACCGTATTTGTGCAGGACCTGTGCCGGACAGCGCAGACGGCGACCCGACCACATCGGACGGTATCGCCGTGTTCTTTGGTCGCAATCGGCCGCAGTTTTCGGTCGGGACGCTGGTTCAGGTCAGCGGCGAAGTGACCGAGTTTTACGGTTTGACCGAAATAGACGACGACAACCTGCGGGTGACGGTGGAGCGTACCGATGGCGTTGCTGCCCGAACCGATCATCATCGACCCGCCTGCCGATTTGGTCGAACAACGCGCCTACTTTGAACCGCTGGAGGGAATGCGGGTAGCGATTGGACGGCCCGACTCGCGTGACGGGAGCAACGCATGACGGCTGCGGTCTGGCCGTGGTGGCGGCCTACGGATCCGCCCGAGCCCGTCTTGCGCCGGACGCTGGACGACCCCACCGGCCGTGTCATCCCGGTGCTCTATCCGACCGACGTTGATTGCAGCGACATGCCGCAGGTCAAGACCGGCGACATGATCGACGGGCTGAGCGGTGTGCTCATCTACAACTTTGATGAGTTCAAGATCCTGATGGACGACGCCGGCCAGACTGACAATCACGCCCGCCGAATTCGCGCCGTTGACGTGCCATACCGGCGTTGGCCGAGGGTCAGCTTAGCGCGGTGACGATCAATGCCAACGACTGGTTTGATACCGAATCATTGACCGGCAACGAGATTGAACCGGTGCTGTCGCCGGAGGTATTGGCGGCCAAGGAGACAAAGCTGGCCCGCGCCGTGACCGAATTGCTCCACTGCCCGACCCTGGTGGCCATTCAGGAAGTGGAAAACGCCGCCTTGCTGGAGAATCTGGCAGCGATGCTCGAACCGGCCTGTGGCTTCCTCTATGATCGGTCAGCCACGTCGAGAGCGTCGATGTGCGCGGCATCGACAACGGCTTGCTGACCGATCCGCGCCGGGTGGTTGTCGAGCGTGTCACGCCGCAGCAGGTGTGTTCGCCCGTGCCCACGGACCATGAGGACGCTGCCGATTACTTGTGCGGCGGTGGGCCTATGTGTTGTTCGATCGGCCGCCGGTGCAGGTGGACATGACCATTGACGGCCGTCCCTATGTCGCCTTTGTCAATCACTTCAAGTCCAAGCGGGAAGGGGAAGACGAGACGGCGCTGGAACGGCTGGCTCAGGCTCGATTCCAGAACGCGCTGGCGGCCGATTTGCTGGCGGCGGATCCGGCGCTGCGGCTGCTGGTCATGGGCGATTTGAATGACTACGAGCTATCGGCGCCGCTGCTGACGCTGACCGATCGCGATCAAGGCGGCCAATTGGTCAACGCACTATCGGCCGTGCCGGAAAGCGAGCGCTACTAGCTATGTCTTTGGTGGGGTGGCCAACCTGCTGGACGCGATTCTGGTGTCGCCGGCCCTGGATGAGGTCACCAACGGCGTAGGTATCCTGCATCTCAATGCCGATTATCCTGTGTCGTGGACGGGGGTGTTGGATGATGAGCGGCTGCCCTATCGATTTTCGGATCACGATATTGCCGTGGATCATCTGGCAGCATGAAGGCGCCGACGTGCCGACGGCCACGCCATTGCCCGTTCCCACCAGCGAGCCGACTAGGACCCCGGCCGTTCTGACCGTCGAGCCGACGCCAACGCCCGTTTCGGTTGAGGTGGTCGCCGCGGTCGAAGCCACCCCACTGCCGGTTCCGGCCGCGCCGGAGGTTGCCGAAGAGCCGGAGCTGTGGCCGTGGGTTATTGGCGCGCTGATCTGTGGCCGGTGTGGCTGGTTTGGCGACACTGATCCTGCGGCGTCGCAGCTAGAGGGCCGGTTGATCGTCCGGTTAATATGTCTGCCTTTTGTCCGCTGGGCAGGCGTCAGGCCCGACGGACTATGGTACACTGATGCCGATGAGGTTGGTCTATGGCGGATGAACTACCTTCCAAGTCGGAGTCCGACCGGGCGCTCCGGCAGCAGGTGCAAAAGGCACTCAAGCAGGTGGCATTGGCGGCCGGTCAGACGGTCATCGTGGCTCGTGGACCGCAAGTCGTGGCCCACCGGGGCGACCTCAAGCTGACCGAGGCCCAGGACGTCGCGGATCACGTGGCCGAGGGCTGGCAGGATCGCGGCCAGACGGCCCGCGTCCAGTTCATGCGTCTGCCGCTGCTGGCTGACGAACGATTGCTGTACACGCAGGCCCTGACTAACGGCTACTTGCTGACGGTCACCGAGAGCGCGGATGTACCCCTGTCCCAATTGCAGCAAGCTGGCGAACCAGCTTCGGCCGTTGCTGGAGCGCATGGCCTAAACCCGCTATAATTCCGGCCCGTCAACTCGCTGATCGCTCACCAGGAACACTTTATGGCTGATAACAACACCCTCGTTTTGATTGATGGTCACGCGCTGGCCTACCGCATGTTCTACGCGCTGCCGATAGAGGCGTTCTCGACCAAGAGCGGCGAACCGACCAATGCCACGTATGGCTTCACCCGCACGTTGCTGGACCTGATCCTGGGCGACAATCCGCCGCAGTATCTGGCGGTCACCTTTGATCTGGGCGCGACGTTTCGCGACGATCTGTTCGCCGACTACAAGGGCACGCGTGAGAAGATGCCCGACGAACTGCGTATTCAGATCGATCGCATCAAGGAGATCGTCCGGGCGCTCAATATCCCTATCTTTGAGCTGGAGGGCTATGAGGCCGATGATCTGCTGGGCACCATTGCCCATCAGATGCGCGACCAGAACGTGCCCGTCTACATCATCACCGGCGACCGCGATCTGCTGCAACTGGTCGATGACAACACCCGCGTGGAACTGCCCTCGCGCAAGGTGTCGCAGCCGGCCGACGTCTATGATGCTGAAGGTGTCATGACCTACCTCGGCGTGCGGCCGGATCAGGTGGTGGACTACAAGGCCCTCGTCGGCGACACCAGCGACAACATCCCCGGCGTCCGCGGCATTGGCGACAAGACGGCCACCAAGCTGCTGGCGGAATACGACACGCTCGACGACATCTACGACCACATCGACGAAATCAAGGGCGCGCTCAACAAGCAAGCTGGTTGAGGGCACGGACATGGCCTATCTGAGTCAGAAGCTGGCCCGCATTGTGACCGATGCGCCGATCACGCTGAGCATTGAAGACTGTGTGGCGCAGGACTTTGACGCCGCCGGTCGTGCTGGAACTGTTCCGCGAGATGGAATTCCGCTCCCTGACCAATTCGCTCATGGCCGGCGTCGATGCCTCAGAGATCGACGTGCCGGTGGACGAGGATCTGCCCGGCGCCGGGCAGGAGACCGACGTTGATGACCGTGCGCACGCCGGAGCAGTTGGCCGATATGGTGCGCGCTCTGGAGGACGCCGAGATGATCAGCTTCGATGTGGAGACGACCGGGCTGGAGCGCATGACGGCCGATGTGGTCGGCATCTGCCTGGCAGTCAGAACCGCCGCGGGCCTATTACATTCCCATCAATCATGTGTCCGGCGCCGGAGCAGAGCGCAGGCTGGGCAAATGAACCTGTTTGCCGGGGACGCTGAACGCGCGCCCGAACCAGTTGCCCTTGACGACGGTGCTGGACGGCCATTCGTCCGGCCATGACCGACCCCAGCATTCCCAAGGTCGCCCACAACGCCAAGTTCGACTATATGATCCTGGAGCGGCCGGGCCTGGACTGTCGCGCCGATCGAGTTCGACACGATGATCGCCGAATGGCTGACCGATCCCGGCACCAAGCACAAAGGGCTGAAGGACCTGACCCGCCACCGCCTGGGCATCGAGATGACGGAAATCGAGACGCTTGATCGGCAAGGGCAAGGCGACAGATGACGTTCTGCCGAGGTGCCTATCGAAGAGGCCGCCCCCTACGGCGCGGCCGATGCCGATATGACCTTGCGCCTGGTGCCTCCGCTGCGAAAGCGAGCTGGACCGAGAAGGGTTGAGCCAAGCTGCTCGGTCTGGAGATGGAACTGATGCCGGTGCTGGCCAGCATGGAACGGGCCGGCGTGCGCATTGACGGCGAGTTCTTCCGCCACATGTCCGCAGGACCTGGAAGCGCGGTTGTTGGCCCTGGAGAAAGAGATCCATGAAATTGCCGGGGAGCCGTTCAACATCAACTCGACCCAACAGCTGAGCGACATCCTGTTCAAGAAGCTGCAACTGCCGCATGAGGGTTTGCGAGAAGACCAGCAGCGGCTATTACTCCACCGCCGCCAATGTGCTGGAAGACCTGCAGGCCGGCGACACGACCGGCATCGTCAAGGCCATTGGCGAGTACCGCGAGTTGGGCAAGCTGAAGGGCACGTATGTTGACGCCCTGCCGCTGATGGTCAACCCGGAGACGGGCCGCATCCACACCAGCTTTAACCAGACCGGCGCCGTCACCGGCCGATCTGGCCAGCAGCAACCCCAACCTGCAGAACATCCCCATTCGCAGCGAAGTGGGCCAGCAGATTCGGCGCGGCTTTGTCACCGAACCGGGCTGGGTGTTCCTGTCGGCCGACTATTCCCAGGTCGAGCTGCGCATCCTGGCCCACATCAGCCAGGACCCGGCGCTGCTGGACGCGTTCCATGCAGGACCAGGACATTCACCGCACCACGGCCGCGGCCGTCTACGGCATCCCGATCGAGGAGGTGACCTACAATCAGCGCCGCTTTGCCAAGGCGGTCAACTTCGGCCTGATCTACGGCATGGGCCCTTACCGCCTGGCCCGTGATTCAGAGCTGACCCTGGCTGAGGCCGAGAACTACATCAAGGCCTATTTTGCCCGCTTCCCCGGCATTCGCCGCTATCTCGACGAGACCGTGCAGACAGGCGCGAACCCAGGGCTATGTGGAGACGTTGTTTGGCCGTCGGCGCTACTTCCCGGTCTTCCAGTCGTCGGTGGCCTGCAGCAATCGCCAGGCCACGGCCCGCGCCGAACGCGAGGCCGTGAACCATCCCATCCAGGGCACGGCGGCCGACATCATCAAGGTGGCCATGATCCGCCTGCACAAGGAGCTGAGTGCGCGTTATCGGGCACGGCTGGTGCTGCAGGTGCATGACGAGCTGCTGCTGGAAGTGCCGGAAGATGAACTCGATGAGGTGCTATCCGCTGGTCCTAGAAGACCATGTCCGAGGCCTTTGACCTGGACGTACCGCTCAAGGTGGAGGCCGAAACCGGACAGAACTGGCTGGAACTGAAGGGATAGATCAACAGATGAAACGACCGTTGGCTCTGATCCTGCCCTTCTCGCTGCCCTGGTGGCGGTTTTTCTGCTGGTTGACCATCTCTGGACTCTCTCAACCGGCCGCCGCGGCCGCCGAGAGCCTGCCCAACGTAATCGTCATCATAGTGACGCGCTGCGCCCTGACCATGTCTCGGCCTACGGCTACGAACGGTCAGACAACGCCCATCTCGATGACCTGATCATCGCCCAGGGCACGAGTTTTATGGATGTGAGCTCGACCTCCTCCTGGACCTACCCGGCCAATGCCGCCATTGCTGACGGGGCGTATGCCGACGGACATCGGTGTGGATTGGAACAAGGACAACACGCGCATTCCCGAATCGGAGACGATGCTGGCTGAACACCTCAAGTCGGCCGGCTATATGACGGCCGGGTTCATCAATGCCTACTATGTCTGGCCCATTTTCGGCTTTGGTGACGGCTTTGACATTTACGCACGTCCTGCTGTCGGGTCCCAACCGCAACGCGGGAATGGTCAACGAGGCCACGTTCGAGTGGCTGGACAAAACCTGGCAGCCTACCTTCAGGACAAGCCGCTGTTCCTCTATCTCTACTACTATGACCCGCACACGGTCTACGAGCCCCCGGCACCGTATGATGTGCTGTATGACAGCACATACACCGGCACGCTGACCAGCGAGGTCTACGCCAATGCCGAACGGGTGATGTCCGGTGAGATTGTGCCCGACACCGCGCGACATTGAGCATATCAAGGCGACTGTACGATTGCGAAATGACCTACTGGGATGACCAATTGGCGGTCATGATGGCGCGGCTCGCAGGAGCTTGGTTTGCTGGATAACGCCATCGTTGTCCTGGCGGCCGATCACGGCCAGATGTTTGGCGAGCACGGTAAATGGACCCATCACAACTCGCTCTATGAAGAGGTCGTGCGTGTGCCGATGCTCATCAGTTGGCCCGGCGTGCTGCGCCTCGGGGCAAATCATTACCGCGCCGGTGACGACCATGGATGTGACGCCGACGCTGTCTGGACTTACTCGGTCTGCCCATGCCCGACGGCTTGAGTGGGCAAAGCCTGGCTCCGCGCTTGAAGGCGTTGCGCCGGACCTGGCGCGGCCTATCTACTCTGAATTGGGTGGTGTGACCGACCCCAACAACCACCACTTCTGGGCTTCGCCCCGCTATGAACAGCGTGCCGTCAAGCAGGCGGGCTGGAAGTACATTCATGAGATTCGCAATGACGCCGCCGATGCGCTCTATTTGGTGCAGCCGGCCTCGCAGTTTGAGATCGATAACTTGATCAGCTGATGATCCGGTGCGGGCGGCAGCGCTGCGGGAGACGCTCTTTCGCTGGTTCACTGTGCCGACGCACTTTTTCTTCGCGCCGTCGATCCATGGTGCTGAGCCACCGGCGCCATCGGCCGATCATTGAGGCGCGGCGTCGTAGCGCTCCAGGTGCCTAAAGTCGATTGTAACATCATTGCCGAATGACTGGGTCCACATGCCGCTGCCGGATGCCAACATCCCCACCGGCCCGGACCATAGCACTTCGCGGTTAACGCGCGCCGTCACCTGATCGCCATTGCTGCCCGGCACGATGTCCAGCCAGATCTCGTTGGGTGCTTGCCCGGCGGCGACATGGGGCCACGGCTGCCACGGCAGCCAGACGGTTGTCGGTTCACCCGCCGCATTCCGCTCCCAGACGGCCGCATAGCCAAGCGGCGACACGGCCACCACCAAAGCCCGGTCGTCACTGCCCAACGCCAACCCGTAACCGCTGTCCGACTCGCCGGCAGCGTGGGCGGCTGTCAGACGCCAGGAGGTGGTGCGACCTTCCAATGCCGATGGGGGCTCCACCCAGTTGAGACGGTCCTTACCTGCAGGGACGGCCATCTTCTCCAGGCTATACGATTGAGTCAGCGGACCGACAGGTTGAGGATCAAACACACCTGCGGCAATGAGACCGGCGAAGGCAATGGCCGCCACGGTCAGGGCGATTGCAGCGGCGCGCAGCCAGGCCGACGCTCGCAAGTCGGTTGAACCGGCGGCATCGGTCATGATAGGTGGGGCAATGGTGGTTGGATGGTGCCGGTCACCTCGCCCAGACCAATGCGGTAGCCGTCGCCCTGACACCAACCGGTCAACGTAAGCGTGTCGCCGTCTTCCAGGAAAGTTCGCGTCTCACCATTCGGCAAGGTAATCGGCCGGCTGCCGCCCCAGGTCAGCTCCAGCAGGGAGCCATAGCTGTCGGGAGTCGGTCCGCTGATGGTGCCGGAAGCCAGCAAGTCACCGGGGCGCAGGGCACAGCCGTTAATCGTATGGTGGCTCAACTGCTGGAGCATGTTCCAGTAGAGGTGGCGGAAGTTGGTTTGGCTGAGCGTGACAGGCGGCAGGTCGGCCGCTTTCATGGCGGCCGTTTGTAGCCGCGCCGCCAGCCGGATGTCGAGTGCCCACGGGGCAGGGCTCTGCAGGTAGGGCAGGGGCGGTGGGTCTTGCGTGGGACCGCTGCAGCGGAACGGCTCCAGGGTCGCCAGCGGCACCACCCACGGTGAAATGGAGGTGGCGAAGTTCTTGCCCAGAAACGGGCCAAGTGGTCGATACTCCCAGCGCTGGATATCGCGGGCGCTCCAGTCGTTGACCAGCACCAGGCCGAAGATGTGGTTGGCGGCCTGGTCAATGGGGATGGCGCGGCCGAGCGGATTGCCGGGGCCGACGAAGAAGCCCACCTCCAGCTCAAAGTCCAACTCGCGGGTTGGCGACAGAATAGGCGACGTTATTGTCGAGCGTGATCTGCCCCGCCGGACGACGAATGGGCGCGCCGCTGGGGATGATGCTGCTGGAACGGCCGTGGTAGGCGATGGGCAGATGCTGCCAGTTCGGCAAGCAGCGCCTGGTCTGCGCCGCGAAACATCGTCCCAACGTTGGTGGCGTGTTCGCGTGACGAGTAGAAGTCGGTGTAATCGCCGATATTGACCGGCAGGTGGAGCCGGCAGTCGGCTTGCGGATGGAGGAACGTGACGGATGCTCCGTGTCGTCTGACAGGGGCGATGTCTCGTCCAGCACGTGCTGTTGCACGCTGCGCCGGACGGCCGCCCAGACCGGTTGCCCCGCCGCCATGAACGCGTTAAGCGTGGGCCGGTTGAACAACTCGCCGGATGTCTCTTGGCCCAGCAGACCGGCGTCTTCAAGGGCGGCCAGGTCGAGGATCCACTCCCCGATGGCGACGCCAATACGCGCACCGCCGCTGGTCGGTTCAAACGCGCCGAAGGGCAGGTTCTGGATGGGAAACGGTGAAGTCGCGGGAATGTCCAGCCGGTCAATGAGGGCCATGGATTGTCTGCTCCCTATTGCGACCCGCTTGATCACCGGCAAACCGTGGGGCATCTCAGTGACCGTGTAGCCGACGGGCAGCGTCTCGAGGACGCCGTCGCGTATGTCCTTGGCGAAGAAGACGGTCTTCTGGCGCTTGCCATTTTTCAGCTGCCTTTCCTGCAAGTGCAAATAGTAAGTCTTGCCTTTGGAATTGGTGACTGAAAAGGGCATGAGGCGTCTCCTGGGGTTGGGTGTGGACGTTGCAGGAAGGATTCGTCACCGTGCAAAGGTAATTTATCCAGTCTAGACGATCCGGCGTGTGAAATCAATGGATGAGCAAGCAAGAAACGCCGGCTCGTCCTTGGGAACTGCATTAGATTAGCATCTTGTTCACTTGTCCGTACAGTCGCGAGAATGAGTACTATTGCGAGTAGCAAGTTGACCGGGTGATCGCGGCTTCGCAGTGTTGAGGCTGAGGAAAGTCCGCACTCCACAGAGCAAGGTGCCGGCTAACGGCCGGGCGGGGCAACCCGACGGAAAGTGCAACAGAGAGGCATAGTGCCGGGTGGTTCGCCACTCGGCGAGGGTGAAACGGTGGTGTAAGAGACCACCGGCGGCGGCAGTAATGTCGCTGGCCAGGCAAACCCCACCTGGAGCAAGGTCAAGCAGGGCGAAGGCCTTCGGACCACGAGGCGGCTCGTCTCGTCTGCACGTCCGGGTAGACTGCAGGAGGTCACCAGCAATGGTGGTCCCAGATAGATGATCACCGGCGGACGGCAGGCAACTGTCGTGCGTAACAGAATGCGGCTTACAGGTTGGCTTGCTCGAATGTAAGAGGACTGAAGTGCAATGGGCCAAAGTCCTCTTCTTGGTATCAGCGACAACAAACTATGACTACACACGTACTTTTCGTTTGTCTTGGTAACGTCTGTCGCTCGCCGATGGCGGAAGCGGTATTTCAACGGCTGGTGGAAGAGGCCGGATTGTCGGCGGAGATCGCCGTGGACTCGGCCGGGACCAGCAGCTATCATGTGGGTGAACGCGCCCACCCGGGTACACGACGCGTCCTGGCGCATCATGGGATCACCTATGACAACCGTGCGCGACAAGTACGGGTGACCGATGTGTCTCCCGGCAATTATGTCGTCGCCATGGATCAGGACAACATCGCTGAGCTCCGCCGTCGCCTTTGGTGAAGACCTTCAAGTTGTTCGTTTGCTGGACTACGCCAACCACACCGATGTTCATGACGTACCCGATCCCTATTACAGTGACAACTTCGACCATGTCTATCGTCTGGTCGATGATGGCTGCCGCGGACTGCTGGCTCACATTCGGCAGGAGCAGGGCTTAGTAGTTTCTTCTAATTCAGCCAGTGCCGTTTCTCTATCCTGTGTAATTGCCTTTAACCCCACCTTCTTTAGTATACAGTGAACGAGAGAGATTGAATCATGCCGAACACGCAAGATTTTGAAGTGATCGTTGTTGGCGCCGGACCTTCCGGTGCGGCCACGGGCCGCGTCCCTGGCCCAACGGGCCACGAAGTATTGCTCCTGGATCGCCATCAGTTTCCGCGCGACAAGGTCTGTGGCGATGCAGTTTCGCGCGATGTCATCACCATGATGTACAACTAGGCATGCAAGACAAAGTTCTGGCGGCTGAGGCGCGCGGCGAATTCTATCCATTAGAGTCAATTCGACTGGTATCGCCCAGTATGCACTCGCTGGAGGTGCCGTTCCCGCCGGCTCAGAATGGAGCCAAGTCGTATGTCGCCCCACGCGTCTTCTTTGACGCCACTGTCCAGCAGCACGCCGTGGATAGTGGGGCCCACTTCATGGTGGGTGAGGTC
This sequence comes from uncultured Chloroflexia bacterium, assembly GCA_963695535.1. GTDB lineage: Bacteria > Chloroflexota > Anaerolineae > Promineifilales > Promineifilaceae > Promineifilum. The sequence goes on along the minus strand of CAVOGT010000003.1, from coordinate 820,425 downwards.
AAGGAGCCGATGGTAGAGTACGGCATCGTGAAAGGTGTCACGGCCAAGATTGATGGCGACGTGCAGACGTTTCGTTCGCGCGTGGTAGTAGGGGCCGACGGCGTTACCTCAACCATCATGCGCCACCTTGCGGCCGGAGTCGAACCAGCATGTCAGACGGCCACCGGGCTGTGGCATTGCGGGCGTACATTGAAGACCTGGAGCTATATCCCCACGAGGTGGAGTTCTACCTCTACGACAAGATTCTGCCCGGCTATGCCTGGGTGTTTCCAGCCGCTGACAACATGGCCAACATTGGATTGGGGATGCGACTGGATCATTTTCGCCGTCTCAAGCGCAACTTGAAGAAGATGCTGCAAGATTTTCTGGAGATGCCGGCCATTCGCGAACGGCTGAAGCACGGAGGTGTCCTGCGCGATGTGGCTACGTGGCAGTTGAACTTCGGTTCCCAGCGCAACCTGCAGCATGTGTATGACGGCGCGGTGCTGGTCGGTGATGCGGCCGGGTTCATTAATCCGCTGACCGGCGGGCGGCATTCATAGCGGCCTGGTTTCAGCCGTCCTAGCGGCCGATACCATTGATGCGGCGCTGGTGAAGGGTGATACCAGCCGTCGCGGGTTGCAGGTCTACGAGGACGATGTCAATCGCGAACTGTCGGGCTCCATGCGCAAGTCATATATGTATCAGCGTTTGCTGGAGCACTTCCCGGGGGCGATTGATCTGCTGATTCGACGGGCCAATTCGACCAGCGGGCTGGCCGAGATTTTCATCAACAAGCTCTAGGCGTCAGGCGACTCGGCCGGGCCGAAAGCGGTTGCGGGGTGGGCCACGCTAGGCGCGCTGCGGGATGACGTTGGCTGCCTGCGGACCTTTGCCGCGATCGACCAGCTCATACTCGACCCGATCCCCCTCGAAGAGATTGCGGTAACCCTCTCCTTGAATGGCGGAGTAATGGACGAATATCTCCTGGTCGCCTGAGTCCGGATTGATGAACCCGTACCCCTTCAGGCGACTAAACCACTTGACAGTGCCCGTTTCTTTCGTCCATGAATTGCCCTACCTCCAGGATGATGCCCTGCGTAATATCTGCCATGCTGCTGGGAGAATGGGGTGCCTCAGACAAAGCACCACTCTTCCGTGAATGGTGCTTTATCTGTTGCAGATTACCTATACAATTCGTCGCAAACGATGGGAATCCAATACATGCAAATGCTGTGGGCAATGTATCACTTGCACGGGAGAGGTGTCAACGGGCTTGATTTAGATTTAACGTCAAATTCACGCCTCTTTCACGCCGCCGATCGACGGCCTGCAGCATGTGTCTCGCGCGACGCCACTATCGACGAAGCCCACGACTGCTCGCCAGTTGGATCGACGCCTCATTTGTCTCGGCCACGGCATAGAGCGGCGTTCGGCCGTTATCCAGTAAGTACTGCACCATCGACGAGACAACGCTCTGTCCCCAGCCCTGCCGCCGGTACTCCGGTTTGGTCATGACGGCGATCTCACCGAAGTCGGGCGACAGCCAATTGAGCGAAGCCATGGCCACAGTCTCCAACTCGCCGCTCTGGCGCGACTGGATGAGGTAGGTAGGCAGACCATTGGCGCCGGTGGACTGGACCACCATGACATTGATGACGGTTCGAAACGCGCGCTGTCGAGTACATACAGTCGCAGCGTTCTCCTCGGCCTGAATGTCGAACACCGCCCGAATCGAGAGGCAAGTAACGCTGCGGCACGCTGAGGATGACCGGCATTCCCGGCCGCAGAGCCTGCCGCAGGAGTGCCAGGCTCGCGCCATAGCCTTGTGGTCCCTGGTCGACCGGCAGGCGCATGGTGACCAACGGGCGAAAAAGGTCGATGCCTGTTCGCGAGAGGGCAACGTATCCGTCGGCTCGCGCCCCTTCTTCGGGCGTGATGATCAGATTGGTCTTCTTGTCGGGATGGTCGAACGCATAGTATGCGGCCATGGCGTCGGCCGGGTCGTTGGTCGTCGAGCAGAGGGCGAATGGCCCGTCGCTTGCTGACAAGTTGACTCATGAAAGCTCCCGCAAGGTGCCAAGAGTGCCGTCTGGATGGCGGTCTGGACACCGTCACGCACGACGGCGCGATCGGGCTCGTAGCTGTCGATGGACTCGGCCGTGGCCAGCACATTGCCGTCGACGACCAGGATGGCCCCGGTGGGGACATTGCGCAGAGAGCCGATGACGAACAGTGCCGCACACTCCATCTCCACGGCCAGCACGTTGGCCTGGGACATGACCTGATAGGAGGGCGCGGCCGGGGAGGCGACGCCGGCGTAGAAGGCGTCGCGTGTCAGGACCAGGCCGCTGCGCGCGGCTCGACCGTCCCGTGCCGCGGCCGACCGCAGGGCCAGGGTGATATCGACGTCGGCCACGGCGGGGTAGCCCGGCGGGGCCAGCTCCGCGCCCAGCCCGGTGTTCTGCACCGCGGCGCTGACGATGATGGTCTGTCCGGCCTGGATGTCGGGCTGCAGGCCGCCACAGGTGCCGACGCGAATGATGCGTTGGGCTCCGGCGGCAATGAGTTCCTCGAAGACCACGGCCGCGCCGGGTGCGCCCACACCGTGGGAACAGACGGTTACCGGCAGGCCGTGATACGAACCCTGATAGGCGCGGTAACCACGCTTGTTGCTCAGGTGCTGCGTGCTGTCCAGGGCGGCGGCGATGGCATCAGCGCGGGCCGGGTCGCCACAGACCAGGACCGACGCGCTGACGCCGCCAACCGGCAGCCCGGTGATGGGCAGGGTTTCCATAGGCATGGGCAGAGAGGCTAGTCGTAGGTGGGTTCCGGATCGGGCTTGTTGTCGAGAATGGTCTCGATCTGGGCCATGATCTCATCCGTGAGTTGGCCGACGACATCAAGGGCCTTGAGATTGTCTTCCACCTGCGACGGCCGCGATGCGCCGGTAATGACTGTGCTGACATTGGGGTTCTTTAGACACCAGGCCAGCGCCAATCGGGCCATCGGTACGCCCAGGTCATCGGCCAATTGGGTCAATTGGCGTGTCTTGGCAATTTGCTGCTGCCCTTCGTCGCTCTCGATGTGCTCTCGAATCCAGTCATAACCGTCCAGCTTGGCGCGCGAATCGGCCGGGATGCCGTCATTGTACTTGCCGGTCAGCACGCCTGAAGCCAGCGGTGACCAGATGGTGGTTCCCAGGCCGATGGTCTCGTAGAGACGCTCGTATTCGCGTTCAACGCGCTTGCGGGCGAACATGCTGTACTCCGGCTGCTCCATGGTGGGCGGAATTAGACCATACTCGCGGGCCACGCCGTAGGCTTCGGTGATAAGCTGGGCCGGCCATTCCGACGTGCCCCAATAAAGCACCTTGCCCTGCTGGATGAGATGGGTCATCGTGCGGACGATCTCTTCCGTGGGCACAGTCGGGTCGGGGCGATGGCAGAAGTAGAGATCGAGATAATCGACCTGCAAGCGTTCCATTGCCTGATGACAGGCTTCGACGATGTGCTTGCGACTGAGACCGCGCTGGGTGGGTTTGGCATTTGAGACAGCTCCCCAGAAGACCTTGCTGGAAACGATGTAGCTGTCACGGGGCCAGCCGATATCCTGGAGCGCTTGCGCCCATGATGGTTTCCGATTTGCCCAACGCATAGACCTCAGCGTTGTCGAAGAAGTTGACGCCGCCATCGTAGGCGATTTTCATGGCCTCGATCGCTGCGTCCACCGCCATCTGATTACTAAAGGTCACCCATGAACCCAGGGATAGGGCGCTGACGGGTAGACCGGATTTGCCAAGTCGTCGATATTCCACTAGTTAATCTCTCCTTCGTGTAAACGTTGTTCGGTTGTGTATGGGAAGATATGGGCAATTTCGCCTGCCCGGATACGCTGTTGCATGGCCTTCCACGTGTCAGGCTGATAGAGATCAGCATGATGCGCTTCGAAGACGTCGCGCAGGTCGCCGGAAAGACCCAGGAAATAGGCGAACTCCTGCGGGAAGATGTCGCCTTCATTGACATGGAACCAGGGATCGGCCGACAGCTCATCTTCATCATAGGCTGACGGGGGCATGTCGCGAAAGTTGCAGTCCGTCAGTAAGCATAGCTCATCGTAATCGTAAAAGACAACGCGGCCGTGGCGGGTCACGCCGAAGTTTTTGAGCAGCATGTCACCGGGGAAGATGTTGCTGCAGGCCATGTCCTTGATTGCCTGGCCGTAGTCGATGACGGCCGAAGCAGCGGCCGTCTTGTCTTCCTCGCGCACATACAGGTCCAGCGGCATTACCCGCCGTTCGACATAGACATGAGCCAGCACCACCGTATCCCCGTCGATGGTGACCGTCTGCCCGGCGTCGCGCTGCAGTTCTTCCAGCAAATCGTCCGAAAAATGGTGGCGCTCAAACTCCAGGTACTCGAAACTTTGCGCGTCCACCAGTCGTCCGGCGCGGTCGTGGCGATAGACCAGATCATACTTGGCCTTGACTTCCTTGCGGGTGGAGTCCTTGGGGAAACTGAACTGGTCCTTGATAAGCTTAAAGACCATGTCGTAGGTGGGCATCGTAAAAACCAGCATGACCATCCCGCGCTGGCCGACGGGCTATCTCGGAACCGCTCCTCAGAGCGTTCCAGATGATTGAGCATGTCGCGGTAAAGCTCAGTCTTGCCGTGTTTGTTGTAGCCCAACGAGATGTATAGTTCGCCGGTCCGCTTGCGCGGCATCATGGCGTTCAGGAAGTGCACGAGGTCATAGGGCCGGGCAATGTCGACGTGGAAGTAGGAGTGGGCGAAGCTGAACAGGATGCTGGCGCTGTTTTCGTCCAGCAGCACCGTGTCGACAATGACACCGTCATCGGCGTGGATCAGACCCAGGATAAACGGCATTTGCCGGCTGCCGCTGAATAGACGGCCGATAAGGTAGGCGCCCATGCCACGATAGAAGACATCGCGGATTACTTCCAGCCGCTCCACAACTGGGGACGCGCCCATGTCGATCAAGATGAGCTTCCACGGCTCGGGCCACCAGCGCGGCGTCTTCGTTGACATTGCGATAGGCGCAATCTGGAGTGTACGCTTCCAGCACGTCCCGCATGAGTTGCTCGGTAGTGGGGGCGCGCCCGTAGGTGCGGTAGATGCCGGCCTTGGAACGCGTCGGGGGCGTTTCGAAGTCGGTGTCGACAAACTCAATGCGTGGGTCGACACCGACCGTTGCAAACAGGCGGCGCGTGATTGAGTTGAAAAACGTCTCGGCCAATTCCCAATCATCATGGTCGGTGATGGTTCCGGAGTAGACGGCCTTCATGCCGGCCCAGATGAACTTGTCATACTGCCGATCGCCCAGCAAATCGCGGACAGCCGTCTCGGCCAGGTCGACAATCTGCCGGTAGAGGACGAGCCGCTCCGACGCATCTGCCTGCATGCCGGGCCAGTCCTGCTGCGCAAAGCGGCGGCGAGCCCGTTGGGTAATGGCCTGGAACTGATTGCGATAGGTGATGAACGCCTGGTGGATGGTCTTGGCCCCGACGTTGGCTAGCCGGCTATCCGACAGGCGCCGGCCCGCAGACGGGGGGCCGACTGCTGAGCGTTCACTCATGACCCGTCAGACGATTTTGATCGTGACCGCAGCCACGAAATGCCCACGATGCCGCCCAGCAACAGCAGACCCCCGGCCACGGCTAGCACGACAAGGTTCGTCTGCTCGTCGGAGGTCTGGACGATATCCGAGGCGCTCGCGTTGACCGGCGGGGCAGGGGCGGCCGGCGGCGGCGGGACCGGCAAAGCGTCGACGGGCGTGTCTTTCCAGCGTGCCCCTTCTTCTACCAGCATAACGGGGATGCCGTCACGAATCGGGTACTTATAGCCTGTATCGGCCGACACAAGCCAGCTATCGCCGATGAGCGTCAGTTGGCCGGGATCAGCCCCGATATCGGTCACCGAGTTGAATCGCATAGGGGTCGCGCAGTATGGCCAGCAGGTCGGGGCTGACGGAACGGGTGGGTGTACTCATGGTTATTGATCTCCTTGCGGCGCGCGCTGCGGCACAGAGCCGAGTGCTGACCGCGCATGAACAAGAGGATCATACGACTACAAGTTGTTGGCTGTCAAATGGGCTACTTGTCGAGCCAGAGGACGGTTGTTTCGGTATCGTCGGTGGCGTAGGCCGATAGCACGGTTTCCAGGCTTTCGTAGATGACGATCGGGCTGCCTTCCCCTAACCAGACAGACACGTAGGCCCGGTCCGGGTACTCTGCGCCCAGCGTGACGACTTCGGCCGCTTCCGGCCGATCCGGCGGGAAGCTGACGATGGCAAAACGGCGAAAGTTGTCTACCAGCGCGCTTTGGCGGGCCAGGAATTCAGCGTCGGCTATGGGGAACGGCCGCAAGGCTTGACTGTTGGCGTTCTCATTGGCCAGCAGGGTTCCGGCAGTGGCGCCAATGGCTGTGATGGCCGCCGTGCTGGCCCCCAGCTGGAACAGGAAGTGGCGCCGGTCGAGACGCGCTGCCGTGGCTGCGTCCAGCGGTGGGGTCGCCCCATCAGAATCGTCGGCGGGTAGCACAGGCAATCCTTGTGTCTGGGTTTCGAGGTCTGCACTGACTGCGCTAAGGGGAACGGGGCGCATCAGCCGGCGGAAAGAAAAGCTGAGAGCAATGCCCCACAGCAAAAACAGCCCCAGTACCCAGATAATTACAAACACTGGGTTGACCAACGATCGCCCGGCAAACAGGCTGACCAGGAGCAGGGGCACGCCCAACACCGCGCCGATGGTGACGCCGTCGATGCCGTCCGGCAGCACGCGGCGACGGCCGACGAACAGATAGAAGATCAGCCCGGCAATCATGGCCAGCGCGAAAAACAGACCCAGGCCCAGTAACCATTCAGTGGTGCCGGCGGTGTCGGCCGCTGTCTGTCCGCGATCCAGGAAGAACCCCTTCAGCGAACTGATGAGCGATACCCACAGGCCGCTGCCGCTGCGCACCAGCCAGTCATAGAGATCCAGGGGTGAAAAGGGCAGCCCCACCAACTGGTAGCCGAGATACTGTATGCCCGTTGCGGCGGCGGTTAGCATAGCAATGACCGCCAGGGCTGTGCCTAGTCCCAATTTTCTCATACGTACAACTCCCGGTTAACTGTATCCGTGCTGGGTTACAACGCACCTGAAGCTAAACTGCTGCTTAGTTTGCGACCCCTAGGGGGTCAGGGCATTGCGCAGCAGGGGGATGGCCTGTGGGTCACTCAGCAGCCAGCGGGCCAGCTCGTCGTGCGGCAGCTCCCGCCGCCACTGTCGGTAGAGTTGCTGCGGCAGATCGCGATAGAAAAGGACTACCACGACCGGGGCCGCGTCGTTCCAGCGATAGGCGTAGTAGGCAGTGGTCAACACGCCGGGCAGACTACCGTTTTTGTAACCCAGATTGCTGAACAGTTCCTGGTTGACGGGGAACTGCATGGGCCACTCCAGAATGCGGCGGGCGAGGAAACTGCTTTCGGGCGAGCTGAGGCCGTTCTGGGCCAGTCGGCCCATGAGGTCGGCGACTTCGGCGGACGACGCCTGCGGGTTGAGTGTTTCACTGAACAGGCGCTGCGATTCAATGGACGGCCGTCGCGTTTGCTGCCGCCAGGCAACTTCGGCCGCTCGAAACGCCTCGCTCTGACTATAGGCATCGGTTAGCAGGGCCGCGTCGGCGCCATAGTGGGCCGGATCGCCCGCGGCATACGCGCGCAGGGCAATCGTGTCCGATGCCGCGCCGAGGGTATGGTTGCCCATGACCAGGAATTGGCCCAGGAAGGGGCAAGGGGCGCTTTGGGAGGTCAGACCGAGGTCAATGACCGTTTGTTCAATGCGCGTCTGCCCCAGCCGATTGTGGAGGTAGTCGCTGGCGGCGTTGGAGCTGTGGCGGATCATCATCCAGGCCGCATCTTCCAGTAGGACGGTTGGATTGTCATCGCCACTGACCCGGCCTTCCGACCGCAGCTCATTCACGGCACGGTTATGAGCGCCCAGGTCGAAGTTGGGCAGGTAGAAGCGGTTGATGTCGGCCAGCGGTACAGGCTCAAGGGCATCCAGTTCCCCGGCGGCCACGGCTTCGGTAAAGGCCACCAGGGTGATGAGCTTGGCCACCGACGCCAGGGGCATGGGCGTGTCGGCGTTGAGAAACACCCCGGCCTCAGGTTGGCCCAGCTGATAGGCGGCCAGGCCAACAGTACCCGGCGCATCCAACAGCCGGGCCAGCGCGGGCCAGGCCGCAGCAGGAACGGCCGATTGTAGTTGCGCTCGCGTAGCAGCGTCGATCGGCATTTCGGTTGTCGTGGGATCGCCGCCGATGGGAACGGCGGACAGTAGTTGACCGCAGGCAGGCGAGAGCGGGCCGGTGTAGAACGGCGTGGGCAGCGGTGTGGGGCCAGCAACCGTGGGTAAGGCAGTTGGCGACGGCGTGGTGCCGGTGGCAACGATCGGTGTTTCCGGCGTGGCAGCCGGGGAGGCTGGTTCCGCCGTCACGCTGCCGCCGACCAGGTCAGGCAGTTCGCCGCCGGCCTCCGGCGGCACAGATGACCGGCAGCCGGACAGTAGCAGGGCCAGCACCACGGCCACCCATACCCGACTCCAGATCAATTGCCTCGACAGAAGGTTACTCACCGGCTCGAAGTTGCTCCGCATGCCGTTTGAGGACGACCATGGTGATGTCGTCAAACTGGGGGGTGCCGCCCACGTGGTCGGCCACGTTGGTGGTGATGTTGTTGATGATGGCTGTGGCATCCAGTCGGGCCGCTTCCCGCGCGGCCATCTTGAGGCGATCCATACCAAACTCGTCGAAGTCTTCGTTGAGCGCCTCGGTGACGCCGTCGGTGTACATGATGACCGTCTCCGATGGTTTGAGCACCACTGAGTTGGTCTTCAGCTGTATTTCCGGCAGCACGCCCAGGGCCATGCCGTTGCCCAGCAGTTCGCGGAACGTGCCGTTGGCGGCCATCAGCAAGGGCGGGTTGTGGCCGCCGTTGGCGTAGGACAGACGTTGTTGAGCCGGATTCCACACGCCGTAGAACACGGTCACGAACAGATCTGATCGCGCCTCACGGCCGATAATCTCATTGGTACGCATCAATACCTGGGCCGGGTCGGTGCGACTGAAGGCCATCGTGCGCAGGATGGTGCGGCTGAGGGCCATGAACAGGGCCGCGGGCACCCCCTTGTCAGCCACATCCGCGATGACAATGCCCCACTGGTCATCGCCAAGCGGCAGGAAGTCGAAGAAGTCGCCGCTGACCTGCCGCGCGGCCTGCCAATGGCTGGCAACGCTGCAGCCGAGGATGTCGGGGTTGGTGTCGGGCAGGAAGCTGGTCTGGATGTTATGGGCCACATCCAGCTCTTGCTGCAGACGCCAGCGATCGGCCGACTCCTGGTAGAGCTGGTTATTGACGACAGCGGTAGCCGCCTGTTGGGCAATCCCGTTGAGAATGTTGGCCCGGCGCGTGGAGAACGGCCGCTTACCTTTGGTGTCCGGGGCCAGCCCGACGATCATGGCCCCCACCAGCCGGCCTCCGGCCACGAGCGAGAAGGTGTAGGCTGTGGTCGTGCCCATCACGGTCTGCAGCCATTGCGGGACGCGCAGCGGGTAGTGGTTGGATGCCGTGACCCGCGCCGTCGGTTCGCCAAAATCGGCCGCCAGTTGGGGCGACATCGCCAGGAACTCGTCCCGGTCGATCTCCAGTGTCTCCACCAGACCACGCCCCATGGGGCTGACGCCGTAACTGGGACCGGCACGAAATATCCGGTGCTCGTTGTCCCAGGTCAGGACAAAAACCGTGTCGACGCCGACCAGCAACGGCACCAACCGCACGATGCTGTCGAGGATGTCGTTTAGCTCGGTCAGACTGCTGACGGCTTCAGCCACCTGGAGCAGGGCGGTGTTGACCCAGGCTTCTTCCTGCTGAGCGATACGCAGTTGGGCGCTCTCCAGGGCTTGGGCAATCTGGCGGGCCAGCGCGGCTTGCAGCTCTTCGCGTCGCCGCGCGGCAACACGTTCTTGAATGGGCAGCCGGGCATTGTCCTGACAGGCGTCGGTGGCTTCAAGGCCGACAAGCAGGACGCCCAATGGCTCCTCGCGGCTGCTGAGCAACGGGTAGAGCCGGATACAGTCCGACGCGCCGGGCAAGAGGCGTACGCCGGAAGTGCGCAGCCAACCGGGTGGGTGGCTGGTTGAGATGGCGCTGCCGCCCACATGGACGGCAGCCAGAGCACCCCAATCGCCGATCTCCAGCTCCAGCTGATCAAAGTGCTCGTCAGTATCTCCGGCGGCGTCCACCAGAACAGTGCCCTGGTAGGTCTCGTCTTCATCATCCCAGAGCATGAACCCGGCAAATTCCACGCCGGTTAACAGGGGGATGAGCCGAGCTACGTTGGCGTACATCTCGTCCAGGTCGCGGCTGCGGCTGATAGCTTCGGCCACCTGTAGCTGGGCGGTGGTCATCCAGGCCTGTTCCTGCTCGCGGGCCTGCTGTTGCGCCTTGTGGATAGCCCCGGCGACTTCGGCGGCTAACGCTTCGAGCACCGTCTGTTCGGTGGGGCCAAAGGCGTTGAGCTCCGGACTGTGGACGTCGAGCACCCCCAGCAATTCGTTGTTGACGATGAGGGGGATGGCGATTTCGGACAAGGTTGGCGCGTGGGCGTCGGCGGGTAGTGCCTCCAGATGGGCCACGAACCGCGGCTCGTCGGCCGTGTTGTTCACCACGATCGTTTCCTGGCCGGTGGCGGCGGCGCCAACTATGCCGTCGCCGATTGGCAGGTGGACATCATGCGGCGGGACGGCGTTGGCTTGTGACGTAGCTCCGTGGCGGGTGGCGCTGTGGATGGTGTCCAGGCTGCTGGCCTGAATCGTGAGCTGCCCGGCCGCAGCATCCACGGCAAAGATATTGACCGGGTGGAACGCAAACGTCTCGTGGGTCAGGCTGACCACTTGTTCAAAGAGTTCGTCCAAGTCCTGGACGGCGTTGACCTGTCGGGCGATCTGGCCGACGAGTTCCAGATGGCGAACGCGCAGTTGCTCCTGGTTGTAGAGACGGCCATTGGCAATGGCGGCTGCAGCCTGGTTGGCCAGAATAGTCAGCCGGCGCAGGTCCTGGTCGGTAAACCGTTGGGGCTGGAGACTTTGGGCGGCCAGCACGCCGATCGTCTGCTCACCACTAATGAGCGGGATAAACAACGCCGACCGGGGGGGATCCGGGCTGATGTAGCGCGGCTGGGCCGGAAGTTGGTCGATCTCCTTCTGAAAATCGCGGACCAGAAGCGGTTGACCGGTGTCATGGACCCAGCCCATCAGGCCGCTTTGAGGCTGATTGGGCAAAGTAGAGGTCACTTGCAGGTCAAACGATTGGGGTGTGGGTTGCGGCAGGCCGTTGATGTGCCAGTGGCGTATCTCGTAGAAGCCGTTGTCAAACAGGCCAATCTGGAAGGTTCGCGTGTCAATAATCTGGCCGGCCTGGTCGGCGATCAACTCGATGAGCGCATCCAGGTTCAGCTCTGAGGCAACCAGCGCCCGCCCGGCCGAACTGAGCGCCTCTAGCTCGGCCACACGCTCGACCAGTTGACGGCGCGACGCGCGGCGGCGCAGGAAGACATAGGTCAACACTGCCAGAGTAAGTGCGGCAGTCGCGAACGCCAGCCAGTAGAGGCCTGTGTTCGTGTCGGCGGAGGGTTGCACGACCGAAAGAATCATAAGGACGACAGATGGCGGGCCGGATGGCTGGCCTAGGCCGGACAGCGGCGGCCCGCGATGGGAAGCCTAGCTAGTTGCCCGTGCCTCGTCACAATTGGGGTGGATCTCAAAGACTTGATCGAATCCGACCATGGCAAAGATCTCCTGCAATCGCGGGCTGAGACCGCAGAGCTTGAGCGAACCACCTTCACGCGAGACCTTGCGCCAGGTGCTGACAAGCGTTCGCAGGCCGCCGCTGTTGATGTAGGCGGTGTCGGTCAAGTCGACAATGAGATTGACATGGCCCGCCGCAAGCAGCGATGTGAGTGTCTGTTCCAGTTCGGCATTCAGCACCTGATCCAGCCGTCCGGAAACCGTGATGACATAGGTCGATGACTGCCCGACTTGTTCGTAGCGAATACTCATGACAGGTCATTCCTTCCCAGTCGCTTGACCATGATCAGTGTGTTGCCCTGGGTCTCGTCAAAAGAAAAGTGGACTTCGTCCATCAGGTTACGAATCATATGTAGCCCCAGCCCGCCGACCTGAAGCTGGCTGCTCAGCTCTTCCGGCGTCACATCCGTTATTTGCGTGGCGACGTTGGGGGGTGGGGGCACGGCGGCGGGATCGAACGGTTGACCGTTGTCGCGCATGATGATAGTGAAGGCATCGGGCGTTGCCGTGCAGCCAACGGTGACGTCGCCGGACGCTTCACCGCCATAGGCGTGTTCGATGATGTTGGTGGCCGCCTCGTCGCAGGCCAACTCAATGCGGAAGGCCGCATCCTCGCTGATCCCCGCATCGGCTGCAGCGGCAACCACAAACTCGCAGATGGGCCGGATCGATTCGTAGCGACCGGGCACCGTCAGGCTACGGCCATTACTCATGGGCGGCCAACGGGTCGAACCGAGATGTCGATATGACACGCAGACATACGATTAGGCAATGCCCAGACAGGATTAGTCCGTTGCCGGGTTTCGCCGGTGTCCGGTTGTGATACTGGGTTGGACGAAGTGCCTTAGAAACTGCCAACCGCCTGGGTGGTGTCGGGATAACAGATGAACAGCTGGTTCAGGCCGGCCAACTTGAGCACCTCATCCACGCGTTCGGACGGGGCAGCCAACACCACGCTGCCGCGGTGCTTGGTGGCCTCGCGCTGCAGGGCGACCATGGCCCGCAGTCCGGCGCTACTGATATAGGTGACGCCGCCCATGTCGAGCACGATGTGATAGCGTCCACGATCCACCAGATTGCTCTTGAGGAACTCATCGAACTGGGCGGCATTGCTGCTGTCAATGCGCCCGGAGATGGTGACGACGTCACTTCGTTTCAACTCTTCTTTGGTTGCTTTCAGTGTGTCCAGGTCAAGTACTGCATCGCTCATGGCGGCCAAACTCCTGTCTCTGCATGATATGATGGATAAACCGAACGGAATGGGCGCATTATAACATATGCATCTGCTGACGGCATTTTGAGAAATTCACCTATTGCATTGTCCTTGCTTCCTATGTTACCATGCGCGCAGTGTTGCTCCGGGACAAGCGCAAACTCATCGACGCCCGCCTCGCGCGAATCCTTGCCCCGAACGCGGTCTTGTGTTCGTGATGCGCAGCGCCAACCGGCGTTCAGTCTACCTTTCGGACAAATGATAGAAACGGCCTCGTCAGTCGGCGCCGACTCAGGCTTTTCATAAGCCAGTCACCGAACTCTCCCCAAGTCTGATAACAGAATAATGTGGCTTTGCTGGTTGGCGCGTCGCTGATGACGCGAAGGTGGGTAATACAATGCAACGGTCTCGCGTGATTTCGCTGGTATTATTGATGGTGACAGCTTTGGTCCTCTTGGCGGTGGTTCGCCCGGGGCGGGACGCTGCGGCGGCACCGGCACCGGTGCTCGAGGATGTGGCCGGTGGCGTCTACAACGGCGTCGAGGTGACGTTGTCGGCCGATGGACCGGTTGCGCCAGACAGCACTGTGACGTTGACCCTGACGGCGCGTCCGCTCCGCGAAGCGCCGAATCTGGTGGTAGAGTGGGAACTGCCGGACGGCGGCACGCTGCTGGACGGTCCGGCGGCCGAGTCGCTGGGGGCGGTGGCGGCGGGGGATAGCGTCAGCAGCGTGCGACGATTGCAGGTAAGGAGCGAGGGTGTCTACGGCGTGCGGGCGCGGGCACGGTATTTTGCCAATCAGGCGACGTCGCTGGCAGCTACCGGTGTGCTGTTCTTTTCGGTGGATAGTCCTCAACCTACGGTGTCTGATCTGGACCCGCGCACGCCGATCTATGACCCGCCGACGGCGAAAACAACCATCGACAAATCGGCCCTGACCGTTCAGACCACGCGTTCAGCCGATGGCTGCTTCAATGTGACCGGCCTGTTGAATCGTGAGAACCGGATGCCTGTGGCCGTGGTGGTGCCGGAAACCCCGGCCCCGGCTGTGCCCCTCTATGCCGGTCAATATCAAGATCAGCTCGGAACGGCCGTACCAGTGCACAACATCCTGGTGGAGATGCGCGAGGAAGACACGTTCTCCGACGACTCCTACGGCTTCACCATCACCGACGCCAACGGCCGTTTCAATTTCAGCTTCTGTGACGACGACGGCTTCCTGAACGATGAGCTGGAACTCTACTATCGCGTCTGTGCCGAGGTGCGCGAGGGCAACAACCTCATTGCGGCGATCAAGAACCTGGATGATCAGGAACTATATTGCTGGGATTCCAATGTCATTGATTCGGAAGGCGGCACGGTTGATTTTGATTTGCGCGTCTTCAAGCTGGGCGAGACGCAAGCGCCGGTGTTCAATATCGGCGACGCCCTCTATTGGGGCTGGCGCTACTGGAACAACAACACCGCCAATTCGCCGGTCATGGACCGGACGGTGACCGCTTTCTGGCAGGGGGGCAAGGGCACCAAGGGGTCTTTCTACAACCAGGGCCGGACGGCGCTGGTCATTGCCGATGATCCGTCATCAACCGACGAATGGGATGACTCAGTTATCATTCATGAGTGGGGGCACTTTGCCGATCACCAGTTTAGCTGTAATCAGAATCCCGGCGGGGCCCACTCTTTGCCCGGCGTCAATAATGGTGTGCGCGGCAACCAGTTGGCCTTTGGTGAGGGTTACCCTGACTACTATCAGAGCGCGGCGCGGACCATCATGCCCGGCTCGGCCTCGGTCAGTTTCTACGTGGACCCCGACGGTCCGACGGTTGACCTGGAGAACATGCGCGCCGTGACGGCCAGCAACCTCGACGAGGGCGCGATTGCAGCCCTATTCTGGGATTTCCTGGACACGGCCAACGACGGCAGCGACACTGTCAGTCACGGCCAGGCGGCCATTCAGCGTGTCTACACCGGCGTCGACTTCCAGGGCAACAATCAGTGCGACATCAACCGTTACTTGCAGGCCTGGCGCAAGCTGGCCCTGCCGACTGACGCGGCCACCGCGGCGACGATCGTCCAGAACGTCAATATCAGCCTGGCGACGCTGCCGGTTCTGCCTGGGCTTGTGGCGGACACGACGGAGACTGGTGGCACCCGCCGCGCCGAAAGCGGCCGAAGCAGCGCCGCCACTCGATTACCGCTGGTGGGACCAGGTCTCTATGGTCGTCGACACCAGCAGCAGCATGGCCGGCCCTGCCGCCGCGCCGAAGATCAACACCGTCAAGACGATCATCGGTGAGCAGGTCAGCGACCTCGCCCCCAATCCGGCGGGGACGGAGTTCAACATCTACACCTTCAACGCAGGCAGCCCGGCCATCAGCCCGCTGGTGGAAGGCAAGTTCTTTGCCAATCAGGTCATGCCGGCGGTCAATGGCCTGGCAGCTACCGGTGCCGGACGCGGGCTGTCCCGTTCCCGGCTCTGGGCGCCTTGTCGCAGGCCGCGACAGAACAAGTTTGATGGCGACGTCTGGCTCTACACCGATGGTGACAGCGGCGACAGCCTGCGCCCGGAGCAACTGCGCCAGCACTTGAACGAGCAGCGCGTGCGGGCATCCATTGTTCTGCTGGGCGGCTGCGGCTCCCCGGCCCGCAAGCCGTCGGAGGTGTCGGGTTCGGAAGAAACGTACCTCAAGCTGGCCGCCGACGGATCGCAGCCCAGCGGCATGGTGCCTTATCTACTGGGCTCCATGCTGACCGGCGGGCAGTTTATCTACGTGTCACCCGACCAGCTGGCCAACGCCGTGGACATGGTCCGCGCTCAACTCAGCCATACGGCCGGGGCGGGCCGCTGGAGCGACTACGTCGAGCACGGTGTTTACCTATCGCTGGGACCGACTAGAGCCGTGGGAGTACCAGTGGTTCCCGGCCGAATCTCTTGGGCAGGATGCCGGGCAACTGTTCTCGACCGCCAAGCGGCTAACGCTGCCCAATACGTTCTCGTTCTTCGGCAACGACATCTCAACCGTAGACGTCTCCGAAGACGGCTATATCCTGATGACGCCCTGTCTGGTTAACCCGCAATTCTGCAACTTCAGCTTTGACCAGTACGTCAATCCCCTGGATACGGATATGAAGTGGGACTACATTCCGTATCCGCCCAACGACCAGCCGCAAGATGTGGCCACGCCGACCGAATTCGGCCCGCAGGTTCATGTCTACACGGCCAACTCTGGGGTTCAACGATTGGCACATCATCTCCACCCAGGGCACGGCCTGGTATGGCGGCAACGATTATGCTTATCGCGCCTATCAGGTCTGGCTCAACTTCCAGACGGGCGAGATTCGCTTCCAGTATGACAAGGTTCGCAACGAGGCGGCAACGGCCGAGATCGGTCTGATCGATTCCTACGCCTTCACGTTCGGTAACGTGGTCGTCAGCAACAACGACTTCAGCGGGGCGTCGAGCGGCATGGGCTACAAGTTCACCCCGGCGCCGCCGCAGCCGTCCAAAACTTATCAGGTGGAAGTGGACGCGCTCATCCCCAGCGTCATCTTCCTGCAGACCGGTTACAGCGGCAACTTCGCGCCCATGACCGTGCTCGATCCCAATGGCCAGCCGGTGGACTGCGCCGATACGGCTAACGTCAAGTGCCTGACGGTGGACAATAAGCCGGGCGACAAGATGGTGCAGTTTGTGCAGGTCAACACCAACGGCCAGGCGGGCATCTACACCGCCACGGTCAGCGTCGGCGCCAGCGGTAACGGCACCTATTCGTTTAACGCCCTGGCCGCCAGCGATCTGCGGGCCTCCAGCCCCGACAGCCACACGCTCTCCAAGCTGAGCCATGCCTTCCTGCTGGACCTGGGTCGAACCACCGACAATGGCCAACTACAAGGTTGGCTGCAAACGCCGACGGGCAGTCCGTTCGGAGCGCCATTCACGCTTTACGATGACGGAGCGCATGGCGATGGTGAGGCGGGCGACGGCCGATTCGGCTCCGATGCATTCACGCCGCCCACCCGTGGCGCTGCCTTTCTGTGGGTGGAGGGTACCACGGGCGGTGTGGCGTTCAAGCGCTCTGATCCGTCACCCTTCAACTTCCAGCCGGTCAAGGTGGATGGTCCGCCTTATCAGGAAGCGTTTTACGGTGATTCCGTGCCGGTGGTCTTCCCGATCACCAATCAGGACAACGTGCGCCACTGCTATGGGCTGGACTTTACGTATCCGGAGGGCTGGGCCTTCAGCACGCCCTTCACCAGCGGCCACTGCGTGGAGGCCGGAGCGACGTCCGCGCCCTATGCCTATGTCGGCCGCAATTTGACGGCCGACACGACGGGCGAAGTGGGCGAAATTGCCGTGACGGTCACTGAGCAGGAGGAAGGCGCCATCACCGGGTCGGCCACGGCGCGGGTGGCGCTGTTCCGGCGTCCGGCGTCACTGGCCTTCGACAACCGAACCCTGGGACCGCTGCGGCCGAACGGGAGTGATACGGCTGAGCTTACTCTGAATCTGATCGACGACCTGGGCAACATCGTCGGCTACTCCGGCCCTTTCAATGGTGAGCTGACGGCCACTAATGGATCCGTGATGTCGCCGACAGGGCTGTATGACAACGGCCGTTTGCCGCTGATCTTCACGGCGGGCAGTACGCCGGGGACGGCGACGATCGACGTGATCGCCGAGGGCGGGCTGATGGCCCAGACAGCGTTTGTGCTGGCCGAGCCGGTGGGGACGGAACTGCAGTTGACGGCCGCACCGACTGACCTGAGCAACGCGACGCAATCGGCGCTGACGGCCGTTGTGCTGGATGCCTACGGTGACCCGGCCGCAGGGGAAACGGTACGCCTCAGCGTAGGTGACGACAACGGTGACAAGGGCGCCATCGGCGGCGGCGAGGTCTTTGAGGGTGCGACGAATAAGCAGGGGCAGCTCAAGGGGACCTTTGTGAAGGCGGCCGGAGCGACCGGGCAGGTTGTTGTGCGGGCTGAGCTGCTGGACGAGACCGGACAGGTGCGACGCGAGGTGAGTGTGGTGCTTTACCTCTCGGACCCACCGCCGCCGGTGGAGGGTGGGAAGGTGTTCTTGCCGGTGCAGATACGGTAGCGTGACGCAGTCAGTTCCGCAAAAACAGGATCATATCCACATCTCCCGGCGAACGGCCAAGCGCGGTTAGGACCACGGCCGCTTCGGCGCGGTGTTGGGTGTTGTGGTTGGCCAGATGGGCCATGATTTGCCACAGGGGCTGCTGGAAATCGCGGCCGCCGGTGGTCCGATAGCGGATAATCTGGCGCACCGAGTCGTCTGTCTGACGCTCCAGTCCGGCGCGCATCTTCAGCTCCTCGAACGGCCAGCGGTGTTGCAGGTCGGCCAGGGTGGGCAGGTCGGCCTCGCTGAGCATAGCCATGGGAGACGTTGCCTCCAGGCAGCGCAACCGCCAGATCGTTTCCCCGGCCAGCATGTGGACCAGCGTGGCTCGCAAGCTGCCGTGGCTGATGCCGGGTACGACGGCAGTATAGTCGTCGTCGCCCAGCCCGTCGGCGGCGTCGAGGATGCGGGCCGTGGCCCAGTAGTTGTAGTCGAACATGGCAAGCAGGTCGTCGCGGGTCATGGGGCTTCACTCATTGGTTGGTTCTATGGGATGGCGCAGGATTGTTTTCAGGCGTTCCGGCGCGGTGCGGAAAGGATCGCTCAGGTAAATTTCATGATGGAGGCCGTGGGGTGTCAGCCCTTCGGCGTCGGCATAGGCGTGCATGCGGGCGACAGTCTCCGGTTCGGTGGCGTATGGCCCCAGGTGGAGCGTCTGAATGGCTGGGCCTTCGTGGTAGGTCACCAGCTGAATGCGGGCGAGACCGTCGGTGGGCTTTTTCTTCTGGGCCAGGGTCACCGCTTCGGCCCACAGATCGCCCGAAACGAACGCCGGCTGCATGATCATGACCCGGTAGATCCACGTATCGGCCCGGCCGGGGTCATAGCGTCCCGAAGCGGCCGACCACAGACCTTCCAGCGGCATAACCGGATAGTCAATGGGGTTGTTGGCCCGCTTCTTGACCATGAACTTGAGGGTGTAGGCCGCACTGTACAGTGCACCGACGTCTTCGGCAAAGCGAGCCGATGTGCCCGGCTTTTCGTGCGGCGGGATCTCGCCGTCAATGACGGCGAACTGCAGCGGCGGCACCTCTACGGTGACAGTTTTCTTGGCTGAGGCGGTGTAGAGGTGTTTGTACTGTTTTTTCAGGTCTAGTTTTTCCATCGGACTCCTTGTTCATGGCGCATGCAGCTCGACGGCCGCATTAGCCAATACCACCTCGTCCCGTTCAGCCACTTTGCTCTGGAACAGAATGCGCCCCGGTTCCACTTCCCACATGTCCGTCACAATCGTCTCGCCCGGGTAGACGTGACGGGTGAACCGTGCCTGGATGCTCTTGAACCGCGCCGGGTTGTTGCCCGCGTATTCCTTAAGTACCGCCCGCGCCGCAAAGCTAAACGTGCACAGGCCGTGGAGGATTGGCCGCTCGAAACCACCGGCCGCGGCAAAGGCCGGGTCGGCATGCAACGGGTTGCGATCACCTGAAGTCTGGCGGTAGAGCAGGGCCTGATTGGGCTGGGTCTGCTGGCTGATCACGGCGTCGGGGGCGCGATCGGGCGGCACGTTGACCGGCCCACTCGGCCCGCGCTCGCCGCCGAAGCCGCCAATGCCGCGGATGAACAGTGAATCACGGTTGAAGGTCAGCAGTTCGCCGGCCTCGTCGAACGTCTCGACTTCCAGTAGAACCAGCGCACCCGAGCCTTTGTCATAGATGTTGGCAATGCGCGCCCGGTTAGTCACGGTGGCGCTGGTGGGTAACGGCCGATGGATTTCCAGGTACTGTTCGCCGTGCAGCAGCAGGGCCGGGTTGAAGCGCAGGCCGGGGGCGTCGGACAGTTGCCACAGCAGCGAAAAGGGGAAGGTGACACCGAAGGTGGGCAGAGCCTTGAAGCCGGTGGTGCTTAGTTCATAGACGAATTGCAGCTCCATGGGGTCCAGCGGATTCTCGGCCGACGCGCCCACGGATAGGGCGTAGAGACTGAGGTCGTCCTCGGTGTAGCTGATTGTTTTGGGCTCAAATTCGTAGCCGATGGCGTCTTGAATGGTGGTCATGGCGCATCCTTATGACTGAAGCTTGGGGTTGTTGGCGTGGCGATCGCGATCGCGGTCGGTCTTCTTGGTCAGATTGGCTTCGAAGGCGGCCGACAGGTCCACGCCGGTCTGGTTGGCCAGGCAAATGAGCACGAACAGCACATCGGCCATCTCATCGGGCAATTGGACTTGTTCGTCCGAGGCCTTGAAGCTCTGGTCGCCATATAGTCGGGCCATGAGCCGGGCCACTTCGCCGACTTCTTCCATGAGGATGGCCGTGTTGGTCAGTTCGGAGTAGTAGCGCACGCCGACGGTCGTGACCCACTGGTCTACCGCTCGCTGTAGTTCGCGTAGTGTTGCATCCATAGTGTGTCGTGGGTCCCTTACTCGGCCAAAATATCAAAGTACAGCGGCGGCCGTTGGCGAATTAGCGCTTGCTCGACCGTGTAGGCCACGCGTAACAGCAGATGTTCGTCCCAGGCGCGGCTCATGGCTTGCATGCCTATCGGCATGCCGTTGTCATCGTAGCCAACGGGGAAGGCAATGGCCGGGAGGCCGGTCAGGTTGCCGGGCATGACGAAGCGCATCAGCTCCGTGACCATGCCCAGGTCCGACCAACCCTCCTCGTGCAGCACTTCCGGTGCCGTGACGGCCGTGGCCGGGGTCAGGATGACATCTACCTGCTCGAAAGCGGCGCGGAAGGTGGCAATGGCCCGGGTGCGGATGCGTTGGGCTTGCAGGTAGTCGGCCGCTGTGAGCGAACGGCCGACGGTCAGATTGACCCGTGTGGAGGGGCCGAGGTCAGACCAGTGCTCGTCATACCAGGGGGCCATCGCTGTGGCCATTTCGGCCAAGATGGTCGCTGCCTGAGCGATGCGCATCTCGTCGAGGCCGGGCAGATGAATCTCGCGGATGGCGGCTCCGGCATCGGTCAGGCTGTCGAGCGCGGTACGGCAGCCATCGACAATGGGAAAGCTGGCATGCTCGAACCAGGGCGCGTAGATACCGATGGTCAGGCCGGATAGGTCCGGATTGTTCCAGTCGTCGAGCGTGACGGCGGGCTGGTTGGCCGTCAGGGCGTCCAGCGGATCAGGCCCGGCAATACAGGCATAGACGAGGGCCGCGTCGCCGACGGTGGCGGCCAGGGGACCGAGGTGGCCCATGGTCCACGTCAGCGGCGCGGCGCCGAATTCGCTGACGCGGCTGAAAGTCGCCTTAAGGCCGACGATGCCGTTGAGTGCGGCCGGGATGCGAATGGAGCCGCCGCCGTCGGCGCCGATTGCGGCCGGGCAGAGGCCCGCCGCCACGGCCGCGGCCGACCCGCCGGAACTACCGCCCGCGTGCCGGTCCAGTCCATAGGGGTTGCGGGTGGTGCCGTAGTGGGGATTGAAGCCTTCCGGATTGATGCCGATCTCGTGCATGACCGTCTTGCCCAGCAGTAGGGCTACCGGCGGCGCGCAGCCGGGCAACAACCGTGCTGTCGGTGGTGGCCGGGCGGTCGCCCATGAAGGTGGTTCCCACGGTGGTCGTGTAGGGCACCATGTCGACCTCATCTTTGATGCCGATGGGCACGCCGTCCAGGATGCTCAGGGGGTGCCCGGCGCGCAGTCGTTCGGCGCTGGCTTCGGCCTGGGCCATGACGTTGGCTCGATCGGCGGCGCGGAAGGCGCGCAGAGGCTGGGGGCCGCTGTCACCGGCAGCAATGGCGGCCAGGATGCGCTCGGCGACAACAATCGGTGTAGTCGTTCCGTCGCGATAGGCACGAGCATAGTCGGCGATGGAGGCGAACCGGGTCGGGTTGGGTGCAGACAGGGCGGCCGCTTCTAGCGCGGCAGGGTCATAGGCGTGTCCGGTCGCGAGACGCAGTGGCCTCCTCCAGACTGAGGGGATAGTAGGTGGGCGGGTCGGAAACCTGCGTTTCACGCAGCCGGCTGATGCCGCCGTCTTTCAACAGTTTGCCCAAGAGGGCCGAGCGCATAACGCTGTTGTCGAGCGTACCCGCGAACAGGCTAAGGGCGCGGCCTTGTAGACGGGGCAGTTCAAGTGAGGACAGATCATATTGGTCGGGCATTGCGGGGTACGTCTCCTACGTGCGCATCGACTAAATGAACGCGTTCACTGGCCACGGCCAGCACGAGTGGATAAGACAATCATCTCCCCAACATCGACCCTAATCGGCACGTTGCCGGCAATGATGTTGATGCGGGGTTCCATGGCTGAGTGGAGTTAATTCAAAATGGCCGGTTAGCCACCGGACAAGGGGGGACACTGCTATAGTACGGCTCACTGGGGACCGGAATCCACCGGTACGGGATCATCGGCCGTTGCGCCACGTGAATCCATGAACAGCCACAGCCCCACCAGCAGCATGAACGCGCCATAGAAGCCGGTCATGACGCCGAAGCCCAGGATCAGCGCCGGCCATGCGCCGCCGGTGAGGACCAGGGAGGTGATGATGGCCGCGATTCCGGCCAATACCAGCCCGCCGATGGTGAACAGCAAGCAGCTGGGCAGTCCGGTGAAGGGCGAGCGATTGTGGCGCAGGTGCATCAGGTATTCCACCGCGCCGCCTGCCAGCGCAACGACCACACCGACCAAGAGGCCGATCACGAAAAGTGAGGTATTGCTGGTCGCTGTCATGTTCAGTGGACCTACCGCCACGGTCCCTTGCGTATCTGCCCGGCGATGGGAAGCGTCGGGCAAGGGACGTATGGCACTCTATCGAATTCTAAACCCGTGGAGGGTTGTTGGCAAATGGGGATTGGGACGGTGGCTACGAACTCTACAGATGCACGCCTAACCATGCTACCATTGTGTCATTGTGGCTGACCCTTATCCCGCGCCCACCCACTCGGCCGATCGCCGGCATCTCTGGCTCATCGCCATCTCCATGCTCCTCACGGCCGTTCTCGCCGCGAGTCTCTACGGCCGGGCGCTGGACTTCGCCTACTTCAACGACGACCCCACCGGTCACTTCGCCTGGATGGAAGGCCAGACTGTCCTGGATTTTTTCGGCAGTTCGGCCGACTATGGCTACTATCGGCCGGTCGTCTTTGCCACGCTGCGGGCCACCGAATCGCTGGCTGGGGGACACAGTGCCCGTATCGATCACGCCCTGCTGCTCCTGCTGCAGGCGACCAACGCGGCAATGGTCTGGCTGCTGGCGTATCGGCTGAGCAAGGGACAACCGGTCTATGCCTTGGTGGCGGCACTGGTTTTCATCGCCTTCCCGTTCAACTACGAAGCCGTCATCTACGTGGCCTCGCTGACCCATCCGCTGCTGTTGTTCTGGCTGTTGCTTACGCTGCATCTCTATTGCTGGGGCCGAACGGCCGATCGCCGCGGGCCACTCATTGCGGCCTGGATCACGCTGGTGCTGGGCCTGCTAACCCACGAGAACGGTCTCATCGCCCTACCTGCGCTGGCCGGGGTGGAGTGGATCTTGTTCCGCCCTGTAACGTGGCGCGATTGGCTGCTGCCGTTGTGGCCCTATGCCATCCCCGTGGTGGTCTATGTGCCCTTGTGGCTGCTGATCCCCAAAGACAGCGAGGCCGTGGGGCTTTCCCTATCGGCCGTGGGTAGTAACGCTGTACCCTTTTTGCAGGCGCTGGTCTACCCAGTGCTGCCGCTGCTGCGCCTGGGGGCGGACGATATCGCCCCGTTGCTGTTGACAGCGGTTCTGATCGTCGGCCTGACCGGGCTGGCGGCGTGGCGGTCGGATGCGCTGCGGCTGTGGGTCTTCGGCCTGGGTTGGGTGGTTCTCAGCGTGCTGCCGGCCATGCTGTTCCTCAGCCCCGACTACCTCTATGGCAGCCCGCGGCTGAGCTATTTGACCTCGGTCGGGGCGGCCCTGCTATGGGGCCTGCCGGTGTTGTGGTTGTGGCGGGAGCAGGCAATGGCGGCGCTGCAGGGTCCGGTTTGGCGGGTCGCCCAGGTGGTTGTCTCGGCCGTCTTTGCCCTACTCGTCGTCTTGCCGCCGCAGCCGTTCGTGCGCTGCCAGCTAGACTTCTACCAATCGGCCAGCGAGATCGTGCGCGGGATGGCCGCCGCTGCCGCTGATACGCCCGCCGAGGAATCACTGACCTTCGTCAACCTGCCCTTCTTCTTCAGCTCCGACGCCGCCCATCGCGATGGCTGCCCCAGCCCCTATCCCTGGACGCCGGTCGGGGCGGTGGTTGTACCGCCCTATGCTCAGGTGCAGGACTTTGTGCGCTTCAACGGCGGACCGGACCGGGAAGTGACGGCCGTTAGTTATCCCGGCTATGCCCCCGGCTGGCGTACAGTGGGAGACGTGGCCGACGATGAGGCTTTGCGCGTGATAGTTGACTCAGGTCGCGTCCTGGCCTTCGACTTGCTCACGGGGACATTTAGCGATATAGGCAGTCGCTGGCAGCCGGGCGCGGCGATGGTTCGGTCGTCACTGGCCGCGTTTGGTTCTACGCTTACCCTGGTGGATGCGCGGCTGGGTAACCAGGACACGCAGATAGTGGTGGACCTGACCTGGCAGGTCGCCGGTCAAGCGTCGGGGCCGCTGGCCGTGTTTGTCCATGCCTATGGCCCGGATGGGACGCTGCTGGCCCAGGCCGACGCGCCGCCGGGGGGCGGCCTCGTGCCGGTCGGGCTGTGGCAGTCGGGCGACGCTATTAGCGACCGCTTCGTCCTACCCGTCGACGTGGCCGCGCTGCCGCTGGGCACCACCTCGTTTCGCGTGGGAGTCTATGACCCACAGACCGGTGAACGACTCACCGCCACGGCCAACGGCCAACCGGTGCCCGATGACGCATACACGATCGGCCGGATCGTTATAGAGCCGTAACTGGACCAAACAAAAACCGGCCGCTTCATCCCATCAGGACGAAGCGGCCGATCAATCGGTCACGGTCGTGGCAGCTACGCCCCGTAGCGCTTCAGGCGGCGGGCATGGGCCATCGCCTGCGGCACCATGTTGGTGGCGTGGAAGACGCCCAGGTGACCGCTCGCGCAGGCGCGTTCGCCGAAGCTCTGCACCTGATCGGGCATGGCGACCGGGCTCCACAGCAGCGTCGGCACCGGATGCCAGCTATGCTGCCGGAGCGCGGCCGGCGTGCTGTGGTCGCCGGTCACAATCAGGGCGCCGGGATTGAGCGCCAAAATGCGCGGAATCTCCGCGTCCACGGCCTCGATCTCGTGGACCTTGGCTTCAAAATTGCCGTCCTCACCATAGCTATCGGTCTTCTTGATGTGGATGAAGAAGAAGTCGTAGTCGTCCCAAACGCGCTCCAGGGCGTCGATCTCGTGCTTGGGCCGGTCGCCCTCAAAGATCACCGTCTCCATGCCGACCAGACGGGCCACACCTTTGTACATTGGGTAGACAGCGATGGCCCCGGCGCGCATGCCGTAGATGTCGGGAAAACGCGCCAGCCCGGGGTCCAGCGCCAAGCCACGCAGGTTAAGGCTGTTGGCAGTTGGCTCGTCGGCCAATACCGCGCGAGCGGCATCGACCCATGTGTTGACTAACGCCGCCGAGTGCGCGCCGTCCGGTGTGCCGCTGGTGTCCTCTACCGGCAGGGGCTTCTTGCCCGTTACCAGCGGGTCCGTCTCGCTCAGGTCGCCGCCCAACCCTTCACCACGAATGATCAAGGCAAAGCGATGTTCCTTCACCGGTTCGACGAAGACTTCATAACCTGGCAAGACATCGGCCGTGGCCGACTGCAGCTTGGCCGTCAGACGGATGCACTCATCGGTGCTGATGCGCCCGGCGCGGCGATCGGTGATCGTGCCGTCCGGCGCGGCGCTGGCGAAATTGCCGCGAGCGGCCAGGTCGTTGGGACCCAGCTCGAAGCCAATGCCCAGCGCTTCCAGCACGCCACGGCCGATCTGGTACTTGACCGGGTCATAGCTGAACAGGCTGAGGTGGGCGGGTCCGCTGCCGGGCTCAATGCCGGGGCGAATGGGCACGCTGAGACCGGTGGTGCCCTCGGCCGCCAGGCGATCCAGGTTAGGCGTGTGGGCGGCTTCCAGCTCGGTCTTGCCGCCCGGCTCGATGGGCAGACCGCCGAGTCCGTCCAACACAAGCAGGACGATCTTCTGGCCGTCCTGCACCAAATCGTGAATTAAGGCGTGGTCATCAAAAACGTACATTGCGACGTCTCCTGAAGTACAAATATGCAGTATCGATGTCAAGTTTGGGGCGCGGCGGTGGGAGCTGCCTGTTGCCAAACAGATAGAGGAAGACTACGACAAAACACGGCCGTTGGCAACTTGCGCGGGGAACAGAATCGAACGCGGATGACACGGATTGGGCAGATGAAACGGATCGGAATTGTGACGGGGAGATCAACGCAAAGGCGCACTGTCGCCAAGGGCAGGTGGATAACTCGTAATGTCCCGACGACCGGCTGGAAAAGGCAGTTCTCGGATAGTTGCCACTCTTGCGCCTCTGGGTTGATTTGCGAGAGGTCCAACCCACACTTAGCCACTACTTACCCTAGATTTAGGCTGCATTTAATTAGGCCCGTTAATATGATAAGTGAAGTCGCCAAGAAAAGAGTGCAGCCCCGGTTCCCCCTCCTGGCCCGGACTGCACTCTTTTCGCTTTTCTAGGCAGGTTGGGGAATTAGCCGTAGGCCAGGCTTTCGCGCACACTCACGCGCGAGGCGGCGTGGGCCGGAATGAGCGAGGCCAGGAAGGCGATCGACAGCACAGCCACCAGCCAGACGCCGACGGCCGTCCAGTTATAGCTGAAGTCCAGCTGTGTCTGAAAGATGGTCTCTCCCAGCAGATTTGCCACAGGCCGGGCGACGATATAGGACAGCGGTACAGCCACCGCCCAGCTCATCAGCCCTTGCAGCACACCCTCCAGCACAAACATGGTCATGATCACTGGTGACGTGCCGCCAATGGAGCGCAAGACGCCAATTTCCCGCGTCCGTTCCACTACGCTGATGGACAGTGATCCCATCAACCCAATACCGCCCACGATGCCCATGACGATCGCCAGACCGAATAGCATCTGGTTCACGATGCTGAACGAATTGTAGGCGTAAACCCGGTCCTCAGCCTTGGTGCGGCTGAAGAACGGACTGACCTCCATGCCATAACTCTTCAGATAGGTATCGAGTTCGGCCATGAGTTGGTCTGTCCCGGCCGCGTCGGTGCGTTCGCTGCGGATGACCACCTGATTGGTGCGGTTGGCGCGTTTGGTCACGTCGGCCACGGCCGCCGCGGGGGCATAGATGGGGTCGGTGGAGAAAACGTCGGGTGAAATGGCCTGGTAGGTGCCAACAATCTGCCAGTCCGCCTCGCCCAATTCGCCCAGATTGATCGTCAATGTATCGCCCACGGCCAGATCGTTGAAATCGGCCGTATCCTGGCTGATCACGGCCACGTTACCGGTGTCGTCCGGCGAGAGCCACCGACCGCTGGTGATTAGTGGTTCGTACATGGTGGAGCCAGCGGGAATGCCGAACAGTTCGGCACCGAGGCCGCCGGTGTCCTCCACCCGCTCTCCCTCGCGCAGCACCGTCCCGTTGACAGAATACCACGGCTCGGCTTCGACTACGCCGGGGTACTGTTCCAGCAACGCTTCGGCCCGATCCGATCGGTGCGGCTCGAAGAAGAACAGGCGCATATCATAGGCGCGCCGATCTAGTTCGTTATCCAGCGTGGCCGTCATGGATTGGGCCAGCGTCAGGACCATCAGGAACGTGGTACCGGCCAGAACCAGCACCAACATGGTAAGTGCCAGCCGTCCCTTGCGCCGGAAGGTGTTGCCCAGGGCGATGGTATAGGGTGAGGGCATAAGGCGTTCGGCCAGATGCTCAACGCCCTGATCGAAGCGCGAAAAGCCAAAGTCGCCACCCAGCCCATAACTGGCCAGCGCCTCGCGCACGGAGATGCTCGCCCCGCGCATGACCGGCCAGAGCGCAGCCAGAAGCGGCGCGGCGATGGCCGCCAACACCTGCCAGACGACAGCCCGGGTTGAGAAGCGGAACGTCTCGTAATCGATATTGAAAATACCCAATAGCTCACGCGTGCCGAAATAGGCGGCCAGCATGCCCGCCGGTAATGCCACCAGCAAGGCCAGCAAGCCGAAAATGAGGACCCCGGCCAGATAGACGCGAGCCACATCGTTGGTCTGGCCGCCTAGCGCTTTGATGACGCCGATCTGGTCTGTTTGTTGCGTGATGAGTGCCGTGGTCGTGTTGATGACGATGATCACGCTGGTTAACAAGGAAACGACGGCCAGGATCTGCAGCACGATGGTGATGCCCAGCACCGTGTCGTGGCCCCAATGCTTGGCCGGCTCCTGATAGAGCGTCAGTGAGACGCCGATGCCCTGCTGCGCCAGACGATCCTTAATGGCCGCCGCCCGGTCACGAGCGTAGTCCTCGCTATAGGGGTCAACCTGTACCAGCACCTGGATGAACTGACCTTCCGGGAAGCCCAGCCGGGCCATCGTCTGGCTGTTGACAAAGAGGTAGGCGTTGCCGCCAAAGTCGGGCGGCGGGACGAACGGGTGACGAATCTTGCCCGTAACGGGGAAGGCGCGGTCGGTGCCGTCCAGTTCAATGATGATTTCATCGCCCATGTCAATGCCGTAGTAATCGCTGGTAATGCGTTCGACGCCGACCTCCTTGTCCTCCGGCCAGCGCCCTTCCTTCAGGCTCAACCAGTCATAGGTCTGATCGGTGTAATCGTCACGCATGACCACGGTAGCCGCATCCCACGGCGCGTCGGGTGCGGTCTTGTAGCGCAACGTAGCGATGTTAAGTGGCTCCACGCCGGAAACGCCGGGAATATCCAGCAGCGACTCGGCCGTGGCCCGATCAATCGGTTGGCGCAGGATGATATTGAGATGCGATGGGTCAACGCTCTGGTGGGCGGCGTCCATGCCCGACAGCAGTTGATCAGTCAGGCCGAAGATGGTGCCGATGGCAAAGACACCGGCAGCAATGCTGAGCACAGCCAGCAGCGTGCGAGCTTTGCGCTGCCACAGGTCGAACCAGACTTTGTCCCATAAGACGCCCATACGTCAGGTTTCCGGGAAGTGATGCGGCGGCCGTCAGCCGGCCGCAGCCAACTCCGGTTGTTTGTCTGGCGTCGGCAGGACGATGCCATTGCTGTTTGACTGGGCAATCGCGCGGTGCCGGTCGAGTGCGCTGGGATGGTCACTGGCAATACGGCCGTCGCGAATCTCAACGATGCGCGACGCACGCGCGGCCAGAGTGCGGCTGTGGGTGACCATGACCATCGTCTTGCCCTCATCGACCAGCTTCAGAAACAACTGGAATACCTCTTCAGAAGTCACCGAGTCCAGATTGCCGGTCGGCTCGTCGGCCACAATCAGTGGGGGGTCGTTGGCCAGGGCGCGCGCAATGGCCGCTCGCTGCTGCTGGCCGCCTGACACCTGGCTGGGCAGCTTGTGGGCCTGATCAGCCAAACCGACCATATCCAACAGCTCCATGGCCCGTGCCGCCCGCTCCTGGCGCGGAATTTGTTTGACAAGGTCCATTGGCAGCATGACATTCTTGAGCACGCTAAGCGCCGGCAAGAGCTGAAAGAACTGGAAGATGATGCCCAGGTGTTCGCCGCGCCACGCGGCCAGCTCGTTTTCGCTCATCGTGTGGATGGGCTGGCCGGTGACGATGACTTCGCCCTCGCTGGGGTGGTCGATACCGGTCATCATGTTCAGCAGTGTCGACTTGCCGTTGCCCGACGGGCCGACGATGGACACGAACTCGCCCGGCTGGATGTCAAACGAGACGTCCTTGAGGATTGTTATCTCGCCATCACCCACAGGGAACCGCTTGACGACGTGCTTGATTTGGATAATGGGCGAATGCCCCTCAATCATACTGACCATAGCCTTTCAGTGTAGCAACATTTGTGCCGAAAATCACAAGCCGGGAGTGATTCTCATTTGCACCCGCTCGGACAAGAACAGCCGGCTGGATGGTGGGTCACGTAAACATGTCAAGCACGGGCGGCGCAATCTTTCATGAAGGCGGCAGACCAAACACCGCCCGAGGTATGAACTCTCCCGCAACCAGTCTATACAGCCATTGCCGGGTATCAACCCTTCCCTTTCAACCACCACTGACCTAAACTCCTTCCATGATCAAACCCTGGCCCAAACTCAGCAGCACCATTCTCGGCGACTACCGCATTTTTCGCCTGCGACAGGACGCGGCCGTTTCGCCGCGCACGGGCCGCGAACACGCCTTCTACGTCCTCGAAGCGACCGACTGGGTCAATGTGATCCCCCTGACGGCCGAGGGACAGGTGGTCATGGTCCGACAGTATCGCCACGGCACGGGCACGATCACGTTGGAGCTGCCCGCGGGCATGGCCGACCACGACGGCGAGACGGCCGCCGATGCCGCCGCTCGCGAACTGCGCGAAGAGACAGGCTATGTGGCCCGCGAGATAGTCCACCTGGGCAGCGTTGAGCCGAACCCGGCCTTTCTCGACAACCAGTGCCATAGTTTCCTGGCGCGGGATGTGGTCAAGACCCATGCCCCCTCGTTTGACGGCGGTGAGGACATCGCCATTGAACTCGTGCCTCTGGCGGCCATTCCGGGTATGATTGCTTCCGGCCTCATCACCCACTCGCTCACCATCTGCGCTTTCTACTATTTCGAACACTACGACCACGTGCGGGAGATGTGATATTTATGGCTGTCATCCGCGAACCACAACAAGCACTGAGCGACGACATTCACCTGTTGGGCGATATTCTCGGCCATGTCATCCGGCGGCAGGCGGGGATCGAGATCTTTGAGTTGGAGGAGCGCATCCGTGCCCTGGCCAAGACGCGCCGCGTGGAGGATGACCCGGCTGTCGACCGGCGGCTGGAGTATATCGTCGGCCGTCTTACACCCGAAGAGGCCGAGCTCGTGGCCCGCAGCTTCACGACATACTTCGAATTGGTCAATCTGGCCGAAGAGCAGCATCGCGTGCGCGTCTTGCGTGAACGCGAACGGCTGGCCCATCCCCAGCCGCTGAAGGAGTCGGTGGCTTCGGCCGTGGCCACGCTCCACAGCGCGGGCATGGACGAGTTCGAGATGCGCCAGCTGCTCAATCGACTGCATATCGAACTGGTTTTCACCGCCCACCCGACTCAGGCCAAGCGCCGCACGGTGCTGGCCAAGTTACGCCGCCTGTCACACGCCCTGACCGATCTCGACGTGCGCGATCTGCTCCTCGCTGAGCGCGACACGATCATTGAGCAGATGACGGCTGAAGTGGCGACTTTGTGGGTGACCGATCGCAGCCGCACAGCCAAGCCCACCGTCACCGATGAAGTCCGTACCGGTCTGTTCTATCTGGACACCACGCTGTGGGACGTCATCCCCATCGTCTATGAAGACATGGCCGACGCCCTAAAGCGTTATTACCCCAGCCTGCAGCTGCCCAAGCGGTTCCTGACCTTTGGTTCGTGGATTGGCGGTGACCGCGACGGCAATCCCAATGTGACGGCCGATGTGACGGCCGAAACCCTGCGACTGCATCGCGGTCTGGCTCTGGAACGCCATCGGCTGGCCTCCCGCACCCTCGATCGGACGCTCAGCGTTTCCAGCGCCTTGACCCCGGTCGACGACGAGCTGTTCGCGGCCATTGACGCGTATGGTCGAGCTGGACGCCCATCTCCAATTTCTACAGGATCGCTATCCGGACGAACCCTACCGCCTGTATGCCGCCCAATTGAGCACTGACCTGGCCGAGGCGTCGGCCGGAGATATGGTCGCTCGCCTGAAGGGGGTCAACAGCCCGCCACTGCGGATGCGCCAGATGAGCAACCTCATCGAGCCGCTGTCGTTGATGGACCGCACCCTGCGCGAATCCGGCATGGCCGATATCGCCAAGGGCGATCTTGACAATACGCTTTGTCAGGCCAACGTGTTCGGCCTGCACGCCGCGCGGCTCGACATCCGCCAATACAGCGACTACAACACGGCCGTTCTCGACGAACTGTTTAGCCGGCTGGGCTGGTTCGATGGCTTTGCCGGGCTGGACGGTCCCGCCCGCGCCGAGGTACTGACCGAGATGCTGGGGCGTCCCGTGCCCGACCTGATTGGGCTGGACGGGCTGTCGCCGGAGACCGAGGAGACGCTGGAGCTGTTCAACATCCTCAAGCACGGCGTGGCGTATTACGGCGACGAGCTGTTTGGTCCTTATGTAGTGAGCATGACCCACGGGCCGGAGGATATCCTGGCCCCGCTGCTGCTGGCCCGCTGGCATGGGCTCTGTTTGCAGGACGATCCGGCGCGGGAGGGTCTGACTTTTGCGCCGCTGTTTGAGACACGTGACGACTTGCGCAATGCCCCGACGATCATGGCCGCGTTGTTCAACCATCCTGGCTACGCACCGCATCTGGCCCGTGTCGGCCGGCGGCAGACGATCATGATCGGTTATTCCGACAGCAACAAGGACGCCGGCTATCTGGCCGCCAACTGGGAGCTTTATCAGGCGCAGGAGGCGCTGGCCGACAGTTGCCGCGACCATGACGTGGTGATGGCGTTGTTTCACGGCCGCGGTGGGACCATTGCTCGCGGCGGCGGCCCAGCCAACCGGGCCATTCTGGCTCAGCCACCCGGCTCCGTAGGCGGCCGAATTCGTGTCACCGAACAGGGTGAGGTCATCGAGGATCATTATGGCCATGCGGCCATCGCCGAGCGCCATCTGGAGCAGGTCATCCACGCCGTACTCTTAGCCAGCGCGCCGGAGCATTACCGCCTGTCGGCCAGGCCCAAGACTGAGTGGCGCGAGGCAATGGATGAACTGGCGTCGTTGTCCTATCGCGCTTACCGTGAACTGGTCTACGAGACGCCGGAGCTGCTGATCTACTGGACCCAGGCCACGCCGATGAACGAGATCAGCCAGATGCGGATTGGCTCGCGGCCGTCGCGTCGGGCGTCAGGGGCTACGTTTACCAGCCTGCGGGCCATCCCCTGGGGCTTCAGCTGGATGCAGAGCCGCCATGTGCTGCCGGGCTGGTATGGTGTCGGCGCAGCGCTGGCCGGCTATGCCACGACGCCGGAACGACTGGCCCTGCTGCAGACGATGTACGCGGAGTGGCCGTTCTTCAAAGGTGTGCTGGACAACGCCCAGGTGTCGCTGGCGCAGGCGGATATGGGTATTGCTGAGCTGTATGCCGGATTGGTGGAGGACCCTGAAGTGCGCGACCTGATTTTCGGGCAGATCGAGTCTGCCTTCCACCAGACGCGGGCGGCGATGCTCCAGGTCACCGGCCAGCGGCGTATGCTGGACAGCGACCCGGTACTACAGCGCTCGGTGCGCCGGCGCAATCCATATATCGACCCGTTGAACTTCGTGCAGGTCAGCCTGCTGCGCCGCCTGCGTGCCCTGCCCGACCAGGAAGGCGAAGAGGCCGAAGCTCTGCGCGACGCGATCTTTCTGACGATTAACGGCATCGCGTCGGGGTTGAAGAATACGGGGTAAAACACGGCATTTGACCAAGGATGAGCAGCATAAAGCGCTTTTGGCGACGCTTCCTCGAAGCTGGACAAGCTTCGTAGCCACTGCTCACCACCTAAAAAACGGCCCGGCATTTTGCCGGGCCGTTTTTTATTTCACTATAGCCGGGGATCAAGCTCCTAGATCTTGGGCAGCCAGTTGGGTGCCTTGTATGCGGGCCGTGATCTTCGCAAAAGCCGTCTCGCGGGCGGTCCCGACATCGTCACCGAAGGGTGAAAAGCCGCAGTCATCGGTTGTGCCCAGTTGCTCAACGGGAATGAAACGCGCGGCCGTTAAGACCCGCTGGCGTACAGTCTCCACTGATTCCACCTCTGGATTATTGACATCAATGACCCCCACGAATACACGCTGGTTGGGTCTCAGATTGTCCCCGACTACCTTCAGCGCTTTTTCAGGGTCTGCTTCACTGGCCATCTGCATGTAAATGCTACCAACATCGTGCGTCATCAACATCGGGATCAACTCGCCATAGTCCACGTCGGCGCTGTGAGTCGAATCATGATCGCCGCCCGGACAGGTGTGAATCCCGATCCGCTGGCGCTCCGTCGGCGTAAATTGAGCTAGCACTCGGTTATTGAGGTCCACAAACTGTTGCAGCAGTCCCTTGCTGGGATCCAGCTTCACGGCCAAACGCCCTTCGGTAAAATCGATCTGCACGTTATAGGCTCCATTGTCAAAACAACTACGAATGTCGGCTGCAGACTGATTCACCAAATCCTCCAGGAACTGCTCGCGGGAGTATCCGTCGATGCCTTCCGCCGGATAGAGCAGTGACATGGCCGAGGCGGATATCACAGCCTGCTTCAGCGGCTTGGTCGCATACTTTTTGGCGCGCGGCAGATAGGTGCCGGCGTAGGTGCCGTACCGGAAGGGGCCGGTCGTCAGCCGTGGCAACTGGCGAACATGGTCATCCGCAAAGGGAATAATGACCCCGTCCGGGGCGAGGTTGTCCAACCCGGCCATTGGATAGGTGACGAAGCTGGATTTCGTCTGTTCGCCGTCGCTGATGATCGGTGAGCCAGTCGCCTCAAATTGCGTGATTGTGTCATGGACAGCTTCATCGAAAAGGCGATCCAATTCCTCTGATGAAATGGAACCCGCTGCATAGGCTTGCATGGCTTCCTGTAAAGCTCGGGGACGCGGAATACTACCAACGGGTTCAGTCAGAATAGTCATTGCGTTTTCCTTGTGGGTTCGGTGGCGAAAGAGTCGCCTGGACTATGTGGTGTTGGATCAGGTCCAAGCACCTGCGGTGCGGGTCGCCCGCCCAAATGCTGCATACAATACGCAACCTTTCTTGATTGTAGGCCAGCCGATCCAGTCAGGCAATATACTCCGGCCGAGGGCGAGACAAGCTGCGGGTACGAGGCCGGTTGCGGTAAACTCAACCTACACGGGTTGTCCCGTCTCTGATCCATTGCACTCGCGTGGCTTTGCAGTATCATCGCCATGGAGCCCATCATGACTACCCCCATCCGCATCGAACTGCCCACCGGGCTGGCCGTTGGGTCGGTCAATGCCTATTTGTTTACTCAGCCCGAGCCGATCCTCATTGACGCGGGCGTGAAGTCCGACGACTGCTGGGATGCACTGACGGCCGGGTTGGCTGAGCACGGCCTGGCCCCGCGTGACCTGGCCCGTATGGTCATCACCCACCCGCATGTCGACCACTTCGGTCTGGCTGCGCGGTTGGTGGCCGAGAGCGACGCCACGGTCTGGGCCTGTGAGCTGGGCGTGCCCTGGCTGGTGGCCGATGGTGACCGCTGGGCCCAGCGACTGACCTATTACCGCGACGACTTCCTGGCCCACGTGGGTATTCCGCCAGACACGGCCGAAGGCGTCATCAGCGGCATGCGCGCCCTGGAAGCGCTGGCCGACCCGGTGCCACCGGCATGTATCGTCCCTTTCCGGCCGGATGGCGTGCTGCAGATGGGCGGGCTGGCCTGGGATGTCATTCACACGCCCGGCCACGCCAGCATGATGACCTGCTTCTACCAACCGGAGACGAGCCAACTCATTTCGGCCGATATGCTCCTGGCCATCACCCCCACCCCGGTGGTCGAACAGCCACCGCCCGGCGCGGACCGCCGCGTGCCCGCCTTGCCATGCTATATGGATTCGCTCGACCGGATCGAGGCGCTGGATGTCGATTCTGTTTATCCTGGTCACGGGCGGCCGTTTGGCGATCATCGCACCGTCATTGAACGACAGCGCGGCCGCATTCTCGAACGCCGGGCCGAGTGCCTGGCGCTGGTGGCTGAAGGTGTCGACACCATCCCGGCGCTCGTCGAGCGCATGTATGCCCACCAACCGCGGGGCGTGCGCTTGACCGGACTGTGGATGCTCGTCGGCTATCTCGACTTGCTGATGCAGGATGGGCTGGTGGTTGAGCAGGCCCGCGACGGCATCTGGCATTACACAGTCGCCTGATCCCCAAGGAGCCACCCCATGAGCGGACCCCTCGACTCGTTGAAGGTTCTCGATTTCACCACGCTGCTGCCCGGTCCGTTTGCCACGATGACCCTGGCTGACCTGGGGGCCGACGTTGTTCGCGTGGAGGCGCCCGGCCGACCCGATATGGCCCGCTTCATCCCACCTTATGACGGCGACACATCGGTCTGGCATGCGGTGCTCAATCGCAACAAGCGCTCGCTGGCTTTGGACCTGAAGCAGCCGGGTGCAGCCGACGTGGTCCATCGGTTGGTCAGCCCGGCGGGCGGCTACGATATCGTCATCGAGCAGTTTCGACCGGGGGTGATGGACCGGCTGGGCGTGGGGTATGCAGCACTGAAAGCCATCAATCCGCGCTTGATCTATGTCGCCCTGACCGGCTATGGTCAGACCGGGCCGTACCGCGATCGGGCCGGGCACGACATCAACTTCCTGGCCCTGTCGGGCGTGATGAGCCACAGTGGCCGGAAGGGCACGGGGCCGCCGCCGCTGGGCGTACAGTTGGCCGATTTCGGTGGTTCGTTCGGGGCGCTGGTGGGCTTGTTGGCGGCCGTTATCCAGCGTGGTCAGACGGGTGTGGGGCAGTTCATCGACATTAGCATGGCCGACCTGATGATCCATTGGCAGACCCACATCGCTGGGCAGAGCCTGGTGGCCGGGGAGACGCCGGGGCCGGAGGACGCGCTGCTGAACGGCGGCCACTGGTACGACTACTACCAAACGCAGGACGGTCGGTATCTGGCTGTGGCCAGCCTGGAGCCCCAGTTTTGGGCTGGGTTTTGTGCCGCTGTCGAGCGACCGGACTTGCTGGCGGTGGGCCAGAGCAATGATCCGGCCGATTTGGCGGCGACCAGGACGGCCATTGGCGAAACGATCCAGCAGCGACCGCTAGCCCAATGGATGGAAGTGTTCGCCGCATTTGATGTGTGCGTGGAGCCGGTGCTGACCGTGCCGGAGATGCTGGACCACCCGCAGACGCAAGCCCGTGGCCTGGTGGTCGATGTGCCCGGCCACGACGGCCGTCCCCAGCTGCAAGTCGCCAGCCCCTACAAGTTTTCCGAGGCGGAAGCAGTCTATCGCCACACGGGAACGGCCGCCGGGGCGCACACCGACGAGGTGCTGGAAGCGGCGGGGTATTCGGCCGAGGCGGTGGCTGGGTTGCGGGCGGCGGGTGTGATGGGGTAACGCATTGATGAAAACCGAGTTTCTTCCGAGAAACTCGGTTTCTAGCGATTAGCCAGTCGCCGGATCAGCCGCCGCTGGGTCCACTACCACTACAATCTTCCCCTTCGCATGCCCATCGATCAGATAGCGCATGGCGTCCGGCGTTTCGGCCAGGGGGTAGCAGCGGTCCACGGCCGGGTGGACCTGCCCCGCGGCCACCATCTCGTTGATCACCAGCAGGTCTTCGACGTCCGTGTGGGCGGTGAAGTTCTTGAACTGCTTGCCCGCCGCGCGACTTCAGCCCGCCCAGCAGCACGGTCTGGAACATCTGCTTGTTCGTGCCACCGGCCATCACGAAGACCCCGTCCGGGGCCAGCGCCCGCTCATAGTCGCCCAGCGACAGGTTGCCGTTGGCACCAAAGATGAGGTCATATTGCTGCCCGTTGCGGGTGAAGTCTTCCTTGGTGTAGTCAATCACCTGATCAGCCCCCAGCGCGCGGGCTTGCTCCATTTTGGTGGTGGAGCAGACGGCCGTCACGTCCGCCCCCAGCGCCTTGGCAATCTGAACGGCAAATGTGCCGACTCCGCCCGACGCGCCGTTGATCAGCACCTTCATGCTCGGCTGCAACCCGCCGATATCGCGCAGACCTTGCAGCGCCGTCAGCGCGGCCATGGGCAGCGCGGCCGTCTCCACGAACGTCAGGCTCTCCGGCTTGGGGGCCAGCAGTTGTTCCTTCGTCGTCACATACTCGGCCAGCCCGCCGCAGCCGGTGGGGGCCAGCTCGCCGTAAACCGCATCGCCGGGCCGGAAGTGGGTGACGTCCGCGCCCACCGCTTCCACGACTCCGGCCACGTCCGCGCCCAGTGTCTGCATCTTCGGCGCACTGAAGCCGAACATGAAGCGGATGAAGAAGGGGTCGGCCATCAGCATGTGCCAGTCGTAGGCGTTGAGGCTGGTGGCCATGACCTTGATCAGGATCTCGTCGGCCGCGGGGGTGGGCTTGGGCACGTCGCGCAGTTCCATCACGTCGGGGGTACCGTAGCGTTCGTTGATAATTGCTTGCATGAAATTTTCTCCGTTTGTTAGAAACCGAGTTTCTTCCGAGAAACTCGGTTTCTCCTTGTTACGTCAGTTCGTCTGGACTTTGTAAGTTGGTTCGTTTTGACTATTGGACCGGCCGATCTTGAACGCTTTGGGCAAGGCGTCCAGCAGGGTCAGGACGGCCAGTAGTACAACCGTGATCTCCGGCGCGCTGTCGGCGAAGGGCAGGTTGCCCAGGAAGGGCACTGCTTCGAACAGCCAGCCGAACAGCGGCAGGATGAGGATATAATATCCGGCCCATAACCCGACCAGGGCGGCAGCTGTCTTGGACAGCAACAGACCCACACTCCAGCGCCCGCGCCGCAAGACCCAGGCGTTGATCAGCAGTTCGGCGAATTGGGCGCCGATGGCTACCACCAACCACTGGGCGGGCACCGGAATCACCGTGCCAGGGTCGCTCAGGTTGAAGTGTAAGGTCAGTCCGCCCATGCGCAAGAAGTAGAATAGGATGAACAGCCAGAACGTGCCGAAGGCGAGGCCCAGCACCACCTCGCCGCGATCCACGGCCGCGTCGTCGTTGATGGGCGGCAAGTCGCGTGGGTTGAACGTCTGCTCCGGCATGTCGACGTCCTCGCCGAAATGCTGCAATAGGGCGAAGATGCCTATCACAATCGCGCTGAAGATGGCGACGGCTTGCAAGACGTTAAACGCCGTCTGCAGGAACAGGCCCACCAGACCCGTCTCCGATCCCGACAGCAGGGGGATCAGCACATTGACCAGCACCACAATCGGTGGAATGATCATCCAGCCGCGCTGCAGCACCTTCACCATCATCGGATACAGGTCAGGGCCGATTAGATACTGTTCACGGCCGTAGGACGCGGCCATCTGGCGCGGGTCCCCGAACTCTTCCAGCAACTCGACCACATCATCCTGCGTCGGCGCGCCCTTATAACGGTCATCGAGCTGGTCTTGCAGCAGGGAGCGCAGTTCGTTCTGAACTTCCTCGCGTTCGCTCTCCGGCAAGTAGCGCCCCACCTGATTTACGTAGCGTTCAACTAAGTCAGTCATGATTTCTCTCCATTCACTAGCAGGCTGCGCATGACGTCAACGGTCTCAAACCAGTCGCCGGTCAGCGTGTCCAGCACCTTGCGCCCCTGGGGGCTAATTTCATAATACTTGCGAGGCCGGGCTTCGCCGACTTCCCATTCGCTCTTCAATAGGCCCTGCTTCTCAAGCCGCCGCATGAGCGGGTAGAGGGTGCCCTCATCCACATCCAGTCCGCGCTCGGCCAGCCGTTGGACCAGGCTGTAGCCGTATTGGGGGGTTTCCATTTGGCTGAGGACAGCCAGCACGACCACCCCACGCCGCAGCTCGAGCCGCAGCTTGTCGATGTTGTCGTCAATGGTGTTGTCTATCTTGCTCATATGCTGTGCATCCTTCAATACTGTGGGTGCGTAGTACTGTTAATCTGCTAGTACTGTGTATCATACAGTAAAGAGTATACTGTAGGGCGCACAGTATGTCAAGGCCCAGTTTGACAACTTGACAGGTGGCCAACCGTAACCGAACATGTGGCCCGACGCCCGAGCCCGGATCGGTTACACTACTTGCAGTAGCAGGCTGCCGGCGGTCGTAGATGCCGCTGCGGCCGGGAGGCACGACATGACCAGCCAACCCTTCAATCAACCGCCGCCCCAACTGGGCAATCAATATGATGACGACCGCGTCCTGCGCTCCTATCTCCGGCGTTACTTGCCGGTGGAGGTGTTGACTGCCGTCGAACCGGCGCTGCGTGAGATGGGCGCCCTCAGCGGTGGCGAGCTGTATGCCTTGCAACTGGCCGACCGGCTCAACGAGCCCTTCCTGACTCAATGGGACGCCTGGGGCGACCGCATCGACCGCATCGACATCACCCCACTATGGCAGCGCGCGGAACGCCTGGCGGCCGAATCCGGGCTTGTCGCCATTCCCTATGAGCAGGCTTACGGCCATTTTTCGCGCACGGTCCAGTTCGCTCTCAACTACCTGTTCCATCCCTCGACCGATGTCTACACCTGCCCGCTGGCCATGACCGACGGCGCGGCCCGCACGCTGCTCCTGTCCGGCAATCGGCCGCTGATCGACCACGCGGTGGGCCACCTGACCAGCCGTGACCCGGTCACCTTCTGGACCAGCGGCCAGTGGATGACCGAATCGACCGGTGGCTCCGATGTCGGCCTGTCCAAGACGACCGCCGTTTGTGGCGCGGACGGCGTCTGGCGGCTGTATGGCCACAAATGGTTCACCTCGGCCACGACGTCGCCAATGGCCCTGACGCTGGCCCGGCCGCAAGGCAACGGTCCGGGCGGGCGCGGGCTGGCGTTGTTCTATGTGGAGCTGCGCGACGCGGGCGGACGGCTGCAAGGCATCCAGGTCAACCGGCTCAAGGACAAGCTGGGCACCCGCAAGGTGCCGACGGCCGAACTGACTCTCGACGGCACCCCCGCCATCCCTGTGCTGGGGTTGGAAAACGGCGTGCGCAACATCATCCCCATGCTTCACCTGACCCGCACCTGGAACGCCATGGCCGCATCGGCCACCATGCGGCGGGGCATGGCCCTGGCCCGTGACTATGCTCGGCGGCGCGTGGCCTTCGGCGCGCCCTTGGCCCAACAACCGCTGCATATCGACACTCTGGCCGGGCTGCAAGCCGAGACCGAAGCCGCGTTCCATCTGACGTTCTACCTGATCGACCTGCTGGGCCGCGACGAAACGGGCGAAGCCTCACCCGACGAAAGCCATTTGCTGCGGCTATTGACCTCGGTCATCAAGCTGACCACCGGCCGACAGGGGGTGGCGGTCATCAGCGAAGTGCTGGAGGCCCACGGCGGCGCGGGCTATGTAGAGGACACCGGCCTGCCGCTGCTGCTGCGGGATGTGCAGGTGACGCCCATCTGGGAGGGCACGACCAACGTACTGGCCCTGGATACCGTGCGGGCTCTGACCCATTCACCGGCCGGCCTGGCCCCGCTGCGCCGTCGCATTGCTCAGCCGGACCAACCTCTCACTGACCCCACGCTGGCTATCGCCCACCAAACGGCCGTTGTGGCCATCGACCACGCCACACAGTGGCTGGATGCGACAGCCGACGACCGACC
Organism: uncultured Chloroflexia bacterium; assembly: GCA_963695535.1. Classification (GTDB taxonomy): domain Bacteria; phylum Chloroflexota; class Anaerolineae; order Promineifilales; family Promineifilaceae; genus Promineifilum. Next base: position 778,978 of record CAVOGT010000003.1, on the reverse strand, counting down.
GGCGTTGGAGGCGGGGGCGCGACGATTGGCGCTGACGCTAGGACGATCGCTGGCGTTGGCCTTGCTGGTGGACCATGCGCAGTGGTCGCTGGCGGCGGAGCGTGACGGCCGGGCCAAAGTAGCCGCCTTACGCTTTGCCCAAACGGCGATCGACCTGATTGATGATGATGTGGTCGCCGCGACCTGGGCGCTGGCCCAGGACGTTCCGTTGGAAGATAATTCGTTTGGCATGCCACCCATCTCAATACCCCCGTCGCCCCACATGAATTGAGCGCCATGACCGATTTACGAATCATATTAGAAAGGACATCTCGATGACTTTGCCCCCCAACAAGACCAAGATTGTGTGCACCATTGGACCGGCCTGCGAATCGCCGGAGATCATGGCCCAGATGATGAGGGCCGGAATGAACGTTGCCCGCCTCAACTTCTCGCATGGCTCATTCGAAGCCCATCGCGATGTCATCACCAATTTGCGGACCGTGGCCCGCGATCTCGATAAGCAGCTAGCCATTCTGGCCGACCTGCCCGGTCCCAAGATTCGCATTGGCGAACTGGAGTCTGAGCCGGTGGAACTGCTGATTGGCGACCCCTTCCTGCTGACAACCCGCGATATCGTGGGCGATAGTACCCGGGCATCCGTGGCTTTCGAACCGCTGCCGCAGGCGGTCAGGCCCGGCGACACCATCTTCCTCAATGATGGGTACATTCAACTGCGGGTGGAATCGGTGGAAGGTCAGGATGTCTACACCCGCGTCATCGTCGGCGGCGAACTGCGATCGCGCAAGGGGCTGAATCTGCCGGGCATCGACCTGGGTATCAGCTGCTTCACGCCCCATGACCACGACGCGATGGCCTTCGCGCTGGATCAGGGTGTCGATATCATCAGCCAATCGTTCGTCAATACCGCTGCCGACATCGGCGAAGTGCGCCGGGCCGCGGCCGATTTGGGCTATCGGCCGTTTATTGTGGCCAAGATCGAACGGTCCAGCGCGCTGGCCAACATCGACGAGATTCTAACGGCTACGGACGGCATCATGATTGCCCGCGGCGATCTGGGTGTGGAGATTCCCATTGAGCGCATTGCCGTGGTGCAAAAGCAGCTGATGCTGAAAGCGGTGCGCCTCGGCCGGCCCGTCATCACGGCTACCCAGATGCTTGAATCCATGACCAACAACCGGCGGCCGACCCGCTCCGAATCCACCGACGTTGCCAATGCCATCCTCGACGGCACGGACTGCGTGATGCTTTCCGGCGAATCGGCTATCGGCCGTTACCCGGTCGAATCTACGGCCATGCTGGCTGAGATCGCCGCCGAGACCGAGCCGTATCGACCGGCCCACGACTTGCAGCGAATCGAGGGCTTCTTCCGCACGGCCCACCCGGCGACGACAACCGACCTGATTTCCCTGGCCGTGGAAACCATGATGGAAACGAGCCAGGCCGGCGCGGTGTTTGTGCCCACCCGTCTTGGCAACACCGTCCGGGCCATCAGTCGCTTCCGGCTGCCTACCTGGATTGTGGCAGCCAGTGCCGACGAGCAGATTTGTCGCACCTTGCAGTTGTCCTATGGCGTCGTGCCGCTCTATGAACCTGATCGGGATGCGGATTGGGACAGCCTGGCGCGATCTTGGCTGCAGGCGCAGGGCATTGACACCGAACTGGCGCTGCTGGTTCGCGGCCCGTCACCGGCGATACCGCAGGCCAACGTCAGCCTGGAGATTCTTGACCTGCGCCACGGCTAGGCGCGGCAGTGAGTTTGCCCCAGCCATCACAATCGGCCGCGTCGCGGTGGGTCAACGATTGTGATTGGCTAATACAATTGAGACAGGGCCCGTTATAGCCGAGGGCTGGTACAGGAATCAGTCCCTAACCTGCTTGTCGCTCGTGGGGTAGGGCACCCCAGTCGATGCCCAGATCGCCCGGCCTCCATCTTGAAGCGAGTTGACATAGTGTGTTATCATACCCCGCAGTGACAAGCAGCAGGCGTGCTCTTGCGGCCGCCAAGGAATCGTGTGTCTATGCCCGCTCCCAACGATCTGATTGTCGAACTCCGCGACGTGTTTGCCGACAATTTCAATATCGATGAACTGACCGATTTCGCCCTCGAGCTGGGGGTGGATCTGGAGGACGTGCCCGGCAGCACCCGCAAGGCCAAGGCCCGCGAACTGGCTTCCTATCTGTCCCGTCATGACCTGATCGCCTCGCTGGCAACCGTCGGGCCGGAGGCGCGGCCGGATATCGACTGGACCGCCATCTTGTCGCGATACGGCATCATGACGGATGCACCCCTTGACGAACTCACGCCCGTGTCCACGACATCCGTCCCGTTCACCGATCTGCAACGACTTCAGGTCATTCTGGCCGATCGGCCGATGTTCATGACCCCGGAGAGCCGGCGCACCACGCTGGTTATTGCCGGGCTGGGCGAGGTGGTGAACGTCGATTTCAACGGCAACTCGCTGGTTGTGGCCGGGGCGGTGTTGGACCAGCTTAATCGTTACGGCGTCATTGCTCCCGGCGTCACCGCGCTCGGCCGTTTGCTCACCTACCTGCGCCTTGACCCGGCGCTGCCCCCTGACCAACTGAAGCTGATCGATGACATCATGGCCCGCAACGCACTCGTTACCGGCGCAAACTAATCACGGAGGAACCCCTCATGGCTGATCTCTTCCTGACTGTTGAAGACCGCCAGAAGCTGGCTGTCGTTGTTGGCAATGCCTATGATCTGCAATTGGGCCCGGCCGCCCGACTGCAGTTCCTGACCAAGGCCGGACTGAGCCGTTTTGCCCCAACGATTGACCTGGCCGCATCGCCGAACGTGCTGGCCGGGGTGCTCATCAATCGGCTGGAACCGTTTGGCCTGCTCCCCGAACGGCCGACCTACCATGCCCTCGGTTCGCTGGCGGCCGCGGTCATGGCCGACCCCGGCACGCCGCGCGATGATATGGTCTTTCTGGCGAGCATGCTGGTCAAGTACGAGCTGGTCACGGATCAGGACTATCTGGCCCAACTCCGCGACACGTACGACCTGGATGTCGTCTCGGTACGACAAGCCGACCCCGCTTCCGTGCCGCCGCCGCGCGACCCCGATCCTGCCCCGGAACCAGACTTCACCGCCGAACCGGCCGACGCCGAGGCGCTGGAGATCATCGTCAACACCGAGGACAACTTCCTCGACATCGATCTGCTGGCCGGGGCCATCTATACCGCTCAGGCCGTGGGCCGAGTGGAAATGCCGGCGGGACGCGCCCTGGGTACCGGCTTTTTGGTCGGCCCGGACCTGCTATTGACCAACCAGCATGTGCTCAAGTCGAAATCGCAGTTGAATTCGGCTGTCGTGCGCTTTGACTATCACGCCGATGCCGATGGGGTGGTGGTCAGTAAGGGACGCGTGTTCGAGTTCATGCCCGACCTGTATGAATCCAGTGTTTCGACCGATCTGGACTATGCGCTCGTGCGGCTGAAGGGTGCGCCATTGGCCGACCGGCAACTGCAGCCCGGTGAGGAAGACCTGTCCTATCTGGAATTGCTGCGACGCGGCCGACATCGAGGCTATCTGCTGCTGGCCCCCAGCCAGATCGTTGAGGGCGAGCGGCTCAACATCATCCAGCATCCCAACGGCGATCCGCAGAAAGTAGTGCTGACGCAAAACTATGTCATCGCCGACATGGCCGAGGACCGCGTGCACTATCTGGCCGACACCATGCCCGGTTCATCCGGTTCGCCCATGCTCAATCGGCACTGGGAGGTCATTGGCCTCCACCACGCCGGTGGACCCCACCCGCCGCAGAAGATGTCGGCCAGCCTGCAGAAGGCGCTGAAGGGTCATTACAAGTTCAACGAGGGCATTCCCATGCGGGCCATCATTCCCAGAATCGAGCGCTATCTGCCGCGCAGATAGGCGACGGCCGATAATTTAACAGAACGCACCGGCAAACCCCTGTACAATTGACGCGCATCTGAGCGAGGAGAATAACGACTATGGGACGGCGAATTGTAACTGAAGAAGACATCCAAACAGCGAAGGCGCTGGAGGGCACGGAAAGTGTCGATCTGCAGGCCGACGGGTATTGGGACAAGGTCATCAAGAACGTTCCGGCCGATATCGTCGCCGGATGGACGGCCATCCTGGGCCTGTTCAAGACCGCGCCCGGCATTGTGCCCGATGTGAACACGACCACGATTCTGTGGATTCTGTCCGGAGTGTTCCTAGTGGCAACTTTCTTCTGGACCTTCCGCCAGACGTCGGTGCCCGGCCAGAAGCCGGCCTGGGTCCAGATTGCCGTGTCGACCGTGGCCTTTGCCGTGTGGGCTATCGCCCTGGGCACGCCATTCGACACGCTGGCCTTCTACGATCCGCGTGTGGCCGCGGCTATCCTCATCGTCTGGACGATCATCGTCGGGGCGATCAATCCCAACCAGTAAATGAAACAGGGCCTGTCGGTCATCCCGATCGGCCCTGTGTGGTTAGTTCAGCGAATTAATAACCGCCTGCACGGCGTCCAGCGTTGGGGCCACCGGATAGGCGCGGGTATGGGCGAGTTCCACGCCCTTCATCACCCCGGCCACGTCCTTCAACCCGCTGCCGGTATTGAGTACCACTACACGCTCATCAGGACCGACGAGCCCATCCGCGACAGCTTTCACCAGACCGGCATAGGCCGCCGCCCCGGCCGGTTCGCCGAACACGCCTGACCCGCGGGCCAGCGCCGGGATAGCGGCCAGAATCTCCTCATCGCTCACCGTTACGTATGCGCCGTCGGTTTCCACGACAGCGGCCATCGCCTTGAGCCGGTCGCGCGGCAGGCCGGCGCTGATGCTGTCGGCCAGCGTGTGGGCCTCGATGGGCGGCTTGGTCAGCACGTCCTCGCCATTGGCCCAGGCCTCGGCCAGGTAGTTGCTGCCGGCCGCCTGGACGCCCATCAGCTTCGGGGCATGCGGTCGATCCAGCCCAGGGCCAGCAGATCCTTCAACCCCTTGTGCAGTCCGCCGATGATGCAGCCGTCGCCCACGCTGACGAAGATGCGGTCCGGCGCCTGCCAGTCGAGCTGCTCGCAGATCTCGAAGCTGGCCGTCTTCTTGCCCTCGCTCATGTAGGGGTTGTAGCCGGTGTTGCGGTTGTACCAACCGTAGGCATCGGCCGCTTGCAGGCACAGGTCAAAGGCGTCGTCGTAGGTGCCCTCGACCAGCAGCACGGTCGAGCCATAGGCCAGCAGTTGGGCGATCTTGGCTGGGGGGGCAGTCTCCGGGCACGAAGATGACGTTGGCCTGGCCGACGCTGGCGCACAGGCCGCTGAGGGCGGCGGCGGCGTTGCCGGTGCTGGCGGTGGTGATGACCGGCCGCCCGCGCTCCTGGGCCTTGACCACGGCAATGGCGCTGGCCCGGTCCTTGAAGGAGGCGGTCGGGTTGCGGCCGTCGTCCTTGACCCACACCTGGCGCAGGCCCAGCGCCTCGGCCAGGCGCGGTCGCGTCGTAGAGCGGCGTCCAGCCGACCTGCAGCGGCGGCACCGGCGCGTCCGGCTCCACCGGCAGCAGCGGCTTGTAGCGCCAGATGGATCCTATCGCGGTTCAGTCGCAGCGTTTCCGGGCTGATGCGCCGGGCGATCAGGTCGTAGTCGTAGACCACATCGACAATGCCGTCCGGCGCCGATAGGCCGGGTCAACATAGTCGATCTCGTCCGGCCGAAACGTTTGGCCGCTGAGCAGGCTGCGGAGGTGTCGTACGTGGTCCATCGTGCTGGTAACCGTCGGTGCTGCGTCAATCAGGGCACGAAGTGCGTGCCCGTCTCCCCGGCCAGGGCCCGGGCGATATTGGGCGGGTCGGTGACGATGGCGTGTTTGCCGCCCGCCTCCAGATAGTCGATGACGGCCTGGACCTTGGGGGCCATGCTGCCCTTGGCGAAGTGGGTACCCTCGGCCAGGTACTGCTTGGCTTCGGCCAGCGTGACGTGTCGAGCCAGACCTCATCCGGCTTGCCGAAATTGAGGGCCACTTTCTCCACGGCCGTGCTGATGATGAACAGGTCGGCGTCGAGATTGGACGCCAACAGCGACGAGGCCAGGTCCTTGTCGATGACGGCCGCCGCGCCAGTCAGCTTGCCTTCGGCGTCGCCGACCACCGGGATGCCGCCGCCGCCGACGGTGATGACGACCACGCCGTTGTCGAGCAGGGTGCGCACAACCGGCTCCTCGACGATGCGCATCGGCTTGGGCGAGGCCACCATGCGGCGCCAGCCGCGCCCGGCGTCCTCGAGCAATCCCAGCCGTCGACGGCAGTCCGCCGGCTGGCCTCTTTCTCGTTCATAAAGGAGCCGATGGGCTTGCTGGGATTCTGGAACGCGGGGTCGTCGGCGCTGACCTCGATCTGGGTCACGATGGTCGCCACCGGCCGGTCGATGCCCATGTCGCAGGAAGTCGTTGTAGAGGTTTTGCTGCAGGGCATAGCCGATGGCCCCCTGCGAATCGGCGCCGCAGACGTCCAGCGGCACCTCGTGCAGTTCGTGGCGGGCGATTTCCGAGCGGCGCAGGATGAAGCCGACCTGCGGGCCGTTGCCGTGGGCGATGGCCACGTTCCAGCCATCCTTGATCATGGTGGCGATGTGGTAAGCCGGTTTCGCCGGCGGCCTCGTACTGATCCTCCACCGACTTGTGTTGCTTGTCCTTGATCAGCGAGTTACCGCCGATGGCGACCACAGCCAGTTTGTTTGTCATGCTTGCGCCTCCAGTGTCCGATGCATCACGCGGTTCAGTGGGATAAGTGGGTGTATCCGTACCGATCCGCTCTAGCGCATGGTCAGGGCCATGACCGCCTTCTGCACATGCAGCCGGTTTTCGGCCTCATCATAGACCACGCTGTTCGGGCCGTCGATGACGCTCGTCGGTCACCTCGATGTTGCGGTCGGCCGGCAGGCAGTGCATGTAGATCGCATCGTCCTTGGCCAGCGCCATGCGCCGATCATCGGTGATCCAGTCGGTGTACTGCTTGCTGATGCGCGGCCGATTCCTGCGTGGTCGCTGGTGGTCAGCATGCGGCCCCAGCTCTTGGCGTAGACGATGTCGGCATCCTTGAATGCCGGCGTCGAAGTCATCGAGGATCTCGAACGAGCCACGCGAATGGCGGGCGTTCTCCTTGGCCTGCTCCACGATGTCGGGCATCAGCTTGAACTCCGGCGGATGGGTCAGGCGGACGTTCATGCCGAAGCGGGTCATCAGCAGGATCAGGCTCTGCGGCACGCTGATGGGCTTCTGATAGCTGCTGGCATAGGCGTAACTGACATTGATGGTCAGCCCGCGCGGATTGCCCTTCTTCTCGATGATGGTCATCAGGTCGGCCAGACATCTGGAAGGGGTGGTAGACGTCACCTGCATGTTGAGCACCGGCACGCGCGAGGCGGCGGCCACTTCACGGATGTACTGGTTGCCGACGTCCCAATCGCACTGGCGAATGGCGATGCCGTCGGTGTAGCGGCCGATAGATCTCGCCGATCTCCTTGGCTGTGTCGCCGTGGCTGATCTGGGTGGTCGTGCTCTCGATGAACTGGGCGTGGCCGCCGAGCTGGGCCATGCCCGGCCTCGAAGCTGAGCGCGGGTGCGCGTGCTGGAGAAGAAGAACAGCATCGCCAGCACCTTGTCGCGCAGGTAGGCGTGGGGCTGGCCCAGAGCGCGCTAGCCGCTTCAGATCAAACGCCACGTCGAGGACGGTGTCGATCTCTTCCTTCGTCCACTCCTGGGTCGTGATCATGTCACGTCCGGTCAAATGTGTTTGCATGATTCCTCCGATATTTGCTGGGTTGTTGAGCGATGGCTATTGGACGACGGCTTGTGTAAGCATGGCCGGCAGCAGGGCGTAGAAGCCAGTTGCATCTACCACCTCATCCAACGGCACGTGTTCGTCCACTGAGTGGGCGTAGAGTTCGTCGCCGGGGCCAAAGCCGATACTGGGAATGCCCGCCTTGCCGCGCCAGTAGTTGCCGTTGGTCGAGAAGTCCCACTTGCCGGCCGGCAGTCTCGCGATTCCAGAGCGCCTTCATGGTTTGCTGACCGGCCACCACAAACGGGTCGGACTCGTCCAGCGCCCAGGCGGGGAAATACTTGTCATAGACAAAAACAGCCCCGGTGTGGCTGGGCTCGTCATAGACCAGCCGTTCAATGGTGAAGTCGTCGCGTGTTTCGGCGGGGATGATGCTCTCGATGGCGGCCACAACCGTGTCAGTTGTTTCGCCGAAGGTCACACGACGGTCGATGAAGATGCGGCACTCGTCTGGCACGGCGTTGTCGCTGGGCGCCAGGCTGGAGACACGGGTCACGGTGATGTGGCCCTGACCGAGAAAGTCATGGCTGGGCAGGCCGGCATCCATGTCGCGAATGGCGGCGATGACCGGCAGCATCTTGTAGATGGCGTTGTCGCCCATGAAGTTGCTGGCAGCGTGGGCGCTGGTGCCGTGGCAGACCACTTCCAGTTCGACCCGGCCCTTGTGACCGCGATAGACGTTCATCTTGGTCGGTTCGCCGATGACGACAAAGTCGGGCATGATCCCTTCCCACTCCACAAAGGCCTGGCAGGCGATGCCGTCGCACCACTCTTCGATGTTGCCCAAGTAGTAGGCGGTGTAGCCATCGAGCAGGCCCAGGTCGCGGGCAATGGCCAGGCCATAGATCATACCCGGCGTGCTGCCCTTCTCGTCCAGCGCCCCGCGCGCATAGAACTTGCCGTCCTCGATCTTGCCCTCGAACGGATCCCACGCCCATTGGCTGGGGTTGCCGATGCCAACCGTGTCGATGTGGCTGTCGTAGAGAAGCGTCGTCGACCCGTCGCCAATGCGGCCGACAATGGAACCGTAGCGATCGACGTAGACGGAATCGAAGCCCAGGCGAGTCATCTCATGGCCAATGCGTCGGCCGACTTCGGCAATGTCGCCGTCCATGCTCGGAATAGCCACGATCTCGCGCAGGAAGGTGAGGATATCCTCGCGGGCCAGGTCAACACGGCGGTTAATTTCGGGAACTAGGTCATCCATGGGTGGGTCTCCAATCGTTTTGGGTGCGGCGGCGCAGCAGGCGCAGGCGCAGCAAATCATCGCGGAAATAGGATAAGGCCCGCAATATGGGCCGGTTATCGTCGTCGTAGCCGATCTCGTCGAACAGGATGAGCGGCGTGCCCGACTCGATCTGCAGCGTTGCGGTCACGTCATGATCGGCTATCTGGGGTACGATCTCGGTGACGTAATAGCTGAGGCGGGATCGGCCGAACTGCTCCATAAACTCGTAAATGGGTCGCGCCAGATCATCCGGCGTATAGGCGTCGAGCGGATTCTGATGCAGGCGATTCTCGGTCAGAATCGCCGGGCGGTCGTCCTCCAGAAAGAGCTTACGAACCACCAGCAGGTCTTCCGCAGAGGACAGGCCGAGCAAGGCGCTGTCCTCATCATCACCGGCGGGCCGGATGCGGGAATCCAGTACCCGTGTTGTGGGGGTGAAGCCGTGGGCGCGCAGCATCGCCTCATAGGACCAGATCTCATCCAGCCGGGTGTGGATCTGCAGGACGGGTGTGTTGACGAACGTGCCCGCGCCTTGTTTACGCAGAATAGTGCCTTCCATCTCTAACCGGCTGAGCGCATCGCGCACCGTCGTCCGGCTGACGCCCAGCGCTTCGGCCAGCTCCATCTCCGGCGGAATTCGGCCGGCGGGGAACGCATCGTTGACGATGCGTTCCTTGATGTAGGTCTTGACCTGATCGGTCAGGGACGGGGCGCGGTTGAGCATCAGTGCGGCTACGGCAATAAGTGGTCGGATGGTATGGTTGTATGACCAATCATAACGGAGATTGCCGTGACCTGTCAAGTGGATTAGGAGGCGGTGTGGGGCTAACGGGCGTTTAGCGGCACTTGCGAAACAGGGTCACGCATGCTACGATTACGCCGCAATAGTGGGGCGTGGCCAAGTGGTTTAAGGCAGCGGACTTTGAATCCGCCATTCGTAGGTTCGAATCCTACCGCCCCAGTTTAACCTTACGTGCGTGAAGGACTGAGCCGTGACCCTCAGTCCTTTTTGTTCCAAACAGACAGAGTAGACCATGACCCTAGCTGTCGTCATCCTCGCCGCCGGGCAAGGCAGCCGGATGCAATCCCGCAAGCAGAAAATCCTTCACGACGTGGGCGGCAAGCCGATGGTGGCCCACGTCTTTGCCGCGGCCGTATCGGTGGCCGATCGGCCGCCGGTGCTGGTCGTTGCGCCGGGCGAGGCGGGTTTGGCCGTGCTGCTGGGCGACAAGGCCACTTACGTCATTCAGCCCGAACCGCTGGGGACCGGCCACGCGGCACGACAGGCGGCCGATGCGCTGCGCGGTAAGGCTGATCAGGTTCTGGTGACCTACGCCGACATGCCCCTACTGCGGGCCGAGACGATGGCCGCAATGGCCGAGCGTCAGCGTGAGACCGGCGCCGCGATCGTCATGCTCATCACCGCCGGGCCGCCGGACAGTACGTTCGGTCGTGTCGTGCGCGACAAGTCCGGCGACGTGGCAGAGATCGTCGAGGTGGCTGAAGCCCGCCGCCGCCCCGACTCGGCCGACCTGTTGGCTATCCCCGACCTGAACGCTGGGGTCTACTGCTTTGACGGCCATTGGCTGTGGGGCAACATTGACCGGCTGCCCCTGCGACAGGCGCGCGGCGGGCCGGAGTACTATCTGACCGACATGGTGGCCCTGGCCGTGGCGCAGGGTCGGACGGTGGAGACGATTACCCTCGCCGACCCAATTGAAGGGCTGGGGGCGGGGACGCGCGCCGAGATGGTGCAGGTTGAGCAGGCATTTCAGGCGGCGAACGGCCGATCATTGGCTGGCCCACGGCGTGACGCTGATCGACCCGACCGCGACCTATATTGACACCGATGTGGTCATTGGTCAGGATACCGTCATCTGGCCCAATACCTATCTGCAGGGCCGGACGATCATCGGCGAGGATTGTGTGATCGGTCCGCTGGCTGTCATTCGCCATGCGACGATCGGCCGTGGTTGCCGGGTGGAGCAGGCGGTGGTCGAAGATACGAGCGTCCCGGAGGGGACTGTCGTTGCGCCGTTTAGCCGGCTGTCCGGCGACGGGCGGCAACATGAGGTGAAGTCTGGTGAATGAACTAAATCTGGCGGCGACGCGCGACGCCCTGGTTGGCGCGGCTTGTGTCGCCCGGTCAAAAGCCTATGTCCCCTACTCCCATTACGCGGTTGGTGCAGCGATCATGACCGACAACGGCCGTGTATTCACCGGTGTCAATGTCGAAAATGCTTCTTACGGCGGCACCATCTGCGCCGAGCGAACGGCCGTGTTCAAGGCGGTGTCGGAAGGTGAGCGGCGCATCATCGCCATCGCCGTCTGCACGCCCAACGGCGTGGCGCCTTGCGGGCTGTGTCGTCAGGTCCTGGCCGAATTCGCCACGCCGGAGCAGGACCCGCCGGTGTGGATGGCCGACCCGGCCGGCAATGTGCGCGAGACAACGTTATTCGCCCTGCTGCCCGACTCGTTTGGTCCGCAGCATTTGCGGCGCGAGGATTAGTACTTGTCTTCTTCGAGGCCTTCCAGCTCTTCACGCAACCGCAGATAGCTGTCATACCGTTCGGCCGAAACAGACCCTGCCTCGACCGCCGCGCGGACGGCGCACTTCGGCTCGTTGCGGTGGGTGCAGTTGCTGAACTGGCACTCGGCCACCAGCGGCGCGATCTCGCGGTAGTAAGCGTCCAGTTCTTCCGGCTCCACGTCGAAGATGGCTAGTCCGCGGATGCCCGGTGTGTCGCCCACATAGCCGCCTTCATCCAGGGGGATAAGTTCGGTGTGACGGGTGGTGTGCATACCCTTGCCCGTAGCGTCGCTAACGGCCTTCACCTTGAGTCCCAACTCCGGCTGCACCGCGTTGAGCAGGCTGGTCTTGCCCACGCCGGACGAGCCGGTCAGCACCGACAGCTTGCCGCGCAGGGCGTCGCGCAGGTCGTCGATGCCCTCGCCGGTGGCCGCGCTGGTGTAGATGACCCGGTAGCCGAGGTCCTCATAGGGCTGGAACAGATCGTTGGGTATCTCCGTGCCGGTCAGGTCGGTCTTGTTGACGCAGATGACGGCCGGCAGCTCGTTCATTTCCGTCACCACCAGGAAGCGGTCGAGCTTGCGCAGGCTGGGGTCGGGCTGGGCGGCGGCAAAGACCAGCACCACCTGATCGGGATTGGCCACCAGCACCTGCTCGCGGTCGGTCAGACAGGCTGCGCTGTTCGTTGGGGGCGGGGCGGGAGCGGCTGAGGACGGAGGTGCGCTCCTCAACAGATTCGATGTTGCCGGTGCCGTCGTCGTTAAGGGAGATCGTGACATGGTCGCCCACGGCCACAATGTCGGACCGCTGCCGTTCTTTCTTCAGGCGGCCGGGGATTTGGCAGATGACCAGACCGTGATCGGCCGTCTGCACGGTGAAGAATCCGCTTTGTGCCTTGACGACCAGGCCGGTGATAGGGGGGGAGTCCACAAACTGATTCTACCCGTCACTGGCTTCGACGGCCACCGGTGGGAAGAATTGAACGCGGATGACACGGGTGATACGGAGTTTCACGGATAGATTGATCTAATCCGTCTACATCCATTCAATCCGCGTCATCCGCGTCCAAAGCGTCTTACATGCGCTTCTTGAACGCTTCGTTCAGCGCCGGAACCACCTGGAACAGGTCGCCGACGATGCCGTATTGCGCCAGCTTGAATATGGGCGCTTCGGCGTCCTTGTTGATGGCGACGATGACGCTTGCGGTGCGCATGCCGGCCTGGTGTTGGATGGCGCCGCTGATGCCACAGGCGATGTACAGGTCGGGGCTAACCGTTTTACCGGTCTGGCCTACCTGATGCTCATACGGAATCCAGCCCGCGTCCACCGTGGCGCGCGAGGCGCCCAGGGCCGCGCCGAATGTATCGGCCAGTTCCTGCAGTGGCGCGAAGCCCTCCGGCCCGGCCACGCCCCGGCCGCCGCTGACAATGATGCTCGCGTCGGTCAGGCTGACCTTGCCGCCCTTGCCCTCGAAGCCGACGATCTTGGTCGGGATGGCGTCCTCGCTCACGGCCGCCTCAACCCATTCGGCCGATCCGCTCTTGCCCGTTGCGTCCGCCTGCCCAAAGGCGCGGCTGCGCAGGGTGACGATTTGCGGGTTGCCGGTCACGAACGTCGTGGACAGCAGCTTCCCGGCGTAGACCGGCCGCGTGACCTTGATCCGGTCGCCGTCAACAGTCACATCGATGGCCTCGGCCACTAGCCCGGCATCGAGGTCGGCCGCTACCCAGGCCGCCAAATCGCGGCCGAGGGTGGAGGCACCGGCGATAATGGCCGCCGGTTGCCGTTCGGCCGCCAGCTTGACGACCAAGGGGGCCACGGCTTCCAGACGAGCCCCGGCAAAGGTGGCGTCGTCTGAGCCAATGACCGTATCCACGCCGAGGTCGAATGCCTGGTCAGCCACGGCCGAAACGCCGTGGCCGAAGACCAGTCCGGTCAACGGTTGGCCCAGCGCATCGGCCACGCCGCGCGCCGCGCCGATGGCCTCGCGGCTGATCGTGCTGATCGCCCCGTCACGATTTTCTACGAATACCCAGACGCCGCTCATATGACCTTCTCCTCAAACAACTTGCTGACCAGGATGCGCGCTTGCTCCTGGACCGAATCGGCGGTGATGATCTCCACGCTGCCCTCGCGGGGCGGGATGGGGTAGACGTTCGACCAGTCAGCCTGGGCCGCGTTCGCACCGACGCCGCCGTCAATGGCCAGGTCGCCCGCGCCCCAATGGGGGATGGTCGCTTTGCCCGCTTTGCGAATGCCCATGAACGACGGGTAGCGCGGCTCGTTGATCTCCTTCACGACCGAGATGACCACCGGCAGGCTGGTCGTCACGGTTTCCTTGCCGTCATCGGTCAGCCGCTCGACCGTGATCTGGCCGTTGCCGATGGCGGTGATGGCCGATACATAGGTCAGCGGCGTCCAGCCCAGTTTGCGGGCCACCTGCACCGGCGTGTGGCCGGAGTCGCCGTCGATGGCCTGCTTGCCGAACAACGCCACCTGCACGTCGCCCACCTTCTGGATGGCCGCGGCCAGGATGCGGGCCGTGCCCAGCGTGTCGGACCCGGCAAAGCCGGGATCAGTGACCAGGACGGCATCGCTGCAGCCCATGGCCAGACAGGTCTTCAGCGCTTCCTCGCTGGCCTCATCGCCCAACGAGACGGCCGTGGCCGACGTCGCGCCGTGGTTTTCCGTGAGGCGAATGGCCTCTTCGATGGCGTATTCGTCCCACGGGTTGACGATATTGGGTTTGCCACCGGGATCATCCCAGCTCGCCGTCCCGTTTTGCACCGAGAAAACGGCCGTTGTGCTGGGTGTTTGCTTCACACATACGACTACTTTCATGTAACAACCTCCACTAGAGTTTGATTATTCGCGTTCATCCGTTTGTTCAGCGGTATCGTCGGCCGGGGCCGGGGCCGGGGCGTTCATGGCCGCCACCCGGTCGGCCAGCGCGGCGTCGGTCAGCATCAGCGTCACATCCCGCCAGGAGAAGTCGCTGATCTCGACGGCGTGCGTGACGGCGCGCTTCTCGGGCAGTTCGGCCGCCTGCGCCGACCGTCGAAAGGCCCCGTAGGCCAGCCCTGCGACGACCACCGCGGCAATCAGTCCGGCCAGCAACCGGCCCCACGTGCCCAGTGCCCCGGCCATCAGCCATACCAGCCCGAAGGCCAGCAACTGGTCGTGCGCCCAGGCTGTCGGGTGAGCAATACAGCACGTCATAGGTGTTGACCGTCAGATCACCAATCACGGCCTTCTTGTCCGGCGACATTAGGATGTCGCCCGTGCCGGGATTGACCCAGGCCGCCGCGATATCTCCCAGCTTGGTGGATATGTCGCTGCCGTCGAAGTACAGCTCCCACGTCCCATCTGTGTCATCGCCGAAGCTCGTCGCCGTGAACACCAGCAGGTCTTCGTCACCGAAGCTCAGGCTGACCGACCTTGCCGTTGCCCACCGTGCTGATGATCAGGTTGCCGCTCTGTCGAAGGCAATCGCATCCAGGTCCTCGGTGGCCGTAGCTAGGTCCACATCCGAGCCGTCGAGATAAAGCTCGAACGTCCCGTCGGTCAGGTCGCCCAACGCTGTTGGCGTGAAGCGGACAATGTCGGAGTCGTCGATCATCGTCCCCACCAACCCGGGCAGCTTGTTGGACGGCTTATCGAGCGTCATGAGAATCGTCCCGCCGATTTCCAGATAGAAGCCGTTGACGTCAGTAGGGGCCAGCCCCACGGCCGAACCGTCGATGTAGAGCGACCAGCCACCGATCGGGTCATATTTCAGGATGTCCTCATCCTCATAGCGTACTCCGTCGACTGTTACTCGGCCCGTGGGTGAGAGGTAGATGGGGTCGCCGTAGGCATAGATGACCTTCGCTGTGTGCGCTGCGGCGGGCATGATGAGTTGGTTGGTGGCTGTGGTCGCCGCGTCGTCGTCGGTGCCGCTCCAGCCGCTGATGGCCCAGCCGCTGTCCGCCACGGCCCCGCTGAGCTGGATGACCTCACCGTCGACATAGCGGCCGTCAGCGTCGCAGTCGGCGGACTTGGCCGGCGCGGCACCGGGTCAGCTGCCCCAGCCAGTGTGGCCCAGGACGAGCGGGTAGCAGATGGTCGGCAGGTCGTAGGATGCCTGACCGAGCATCAGGCCGTCGATCTCGTTGGGCTTGGCGTTGAAGGCGTGGTCGGACCCCAGCCAGGACAAGTCGAGCGTCGCGCAAGCGGTATTGACGCCCAGCGTGTCCGGTTCGCAGCGGAGGACGTCATAGGGTTCGGCCGTGAAGCCGCCGAAGACCCAGCGCTTATCGACGGTGAAGTCGATGGCCCCGGAGGTGGGGTCGACCGACAGCGGCGGTCACATCCGACAGCTTGCTGTCGACGTCGGAGCCGTCGAAGTACAGCGACCAGCTCCCGGCCGTATCGGCACCGAGGGCCGTCGGGCGCGAAGCGCATGATATCCTCGTCGGCAAAGCTGAGCGCGCCGACCTTGCCATTGCTCATGGTGCTGAGCAGCAGGTCGCCGTTTTCGGCCAGGCTGATGGCGTCGATGTCTTCACCACCGGCTCTTAGGTCGACGTTGGAGCCGTCGAAGTAGAGTTCGAAGGTCCCGGCTGTCGTCTCGCCCAGCGCGGCGGGCCAGAAGCGGACGATGTCGGAGTCATCGACCAGTGTCGGATCTCCAGACCGGGCAGCTTCTTCAGCGGCTTGTCGAGGCTCATCAGGATGGTGCCGTCGTCGAGCAGGTGGAAGGCGTTGACATCGGCCGTCTTGAGACCGACATTGGAGCCGTCGAAGTAGAGCGACCATTCGCCGGTGGCGTCGTCGTAGGTGAGGATGTCCTCGTCATCGTAGGAAGTGCCGTTGAGGGTGACCTTGGCCGTGGCCGAGGGAAGCCCTTTCACCAAAGAGGTGTCTACACAATGTAGGACGCGCCCAATATTGACCGTACCCTACAGAAAGCGGCCCCTTCAAGGACCCTCAACATTGTTGCTTAGGGACAACAAGGTCTGGAACGAGCTATCCTCCTATCCCATGAGCGGCGGTCATATAATACATGAAGATCGTATCCGGGTTGATCTTGCTTCCGAAGGCCATACCTTCTGGCTGCTGCATGATGGCATCGGCTGCGGCCAAGGCCCGTTCCTTGCTGGCCCAGTGCACCGTATCCACCCAGTTACCATCGCCGTCACCATAGAGAGTGCGGCTGCAAAAACCATCGGTCTGGGCCAGCCAGTCGTCAACGCCAGCCGCTGCTGCCAGGAACTCGTCGTCGGACACACTTTCGGCCAGCCGGAAAAAGACAATCTCCACCGTTTTGTTCTGCATGGTCAGTTCTCCTTGTGTTTGCTTTGATTGACCACAGCATAGCGGTGGTGAGTGACAACCCTATGTCAGCATCTCCACAATCTTTTGCGCTTCGGCTGCAATCTGCTCGCGCAGTTCGGGCGGCTCCAGTGGTTCAACTGCGCTCCCCCACCCCAGTATCCACGACGCCAGCTCGCGCAAAGCATGAACCTCGTAGGCCATGATCACGTCGTTACTGTTCAGCACGCCCGTCTCTTCCACAAAGGCGTAATGTTGCCGCTCGCGTACCCATCGGGCTATCCGGCCATCGACGCGTACCCGCACGGGGACGATAGCCTGCTCCTGGCCGGCTATGTCCCGCGGCGCTAAGTCTCGTCTGCTGTTTGCGGCGTACAGCCCGATCGCGTGCGCGTAGTAGAAGAACTGCCAGTCCTTCTCACTCGCCTAAGCCTGGTAAGTCAATTTCGTCTCAACAGCAACTCGCGGTCGAATGCCGGGGCGCAACACGCTCCGAAGAGCGACTCAATGTGGTTCACATCAGACCGGCGATTGATGACAACAGTGTCAATAACGCGACGGCCTCGTCCATTCAATCAACGATGCCATATCATGCATCTGACCGACTATTCTACCACGCGCAACTGATCGCCATAACTGCGTCGTCTCGCCATAGCGTATACGTATCGGTTAGCAAAGAGTCTCGTCGTGCATCCCGTAGCGCACGACTCCAATACCAGCGCAATTTACTCACAGCGAGTATCGATGCGGTCCAATCGGAAGGTGCGCGGCGCTTCGCGCAGGCGACAGTAGCCGCTTCAGATACCACGCGCCTTTAGCGAATGACGAGCGACCATGGTTCTACCTCGCGTACGGTCAGATCATTGCGCGACTGCCCAAAGTACTAGAGGCGCACAACACGGTTGGCCCGCGCCGCCTCCTGCAAGCGCACCAACTTTTCGTCGTCGAGATCAAAACACAAGCTCGCGAGTCGCGACCACAATTCGCAGCGAGATAGATGCGAATGCCTCTGTGTCTCCATATGAATTGGATGACAGCCGTCAGCCGCTCCACCTCGCTTCGTGTACGGGGTGGTAAAGCGTGCGCGATCTTGGCCTGGGCCTGCTCCGCGGCAGGAATGAGACGGCCGCTAGCCTGGTGGAGCAACATTTGAGTGCCGAGGAAAACGGCGGCGGCCTCATCGAGCGTTAGGACCAGCGGAGGCAGGTAGTAACCGGGCATCAGCTCGTACCCTTCGCCTGGGAGGGAAATGACCGGTACCCCTATTTCCATCAGGGCGGCAATATCCCGATAGACGGTTCGTTTGCTAATGCCGAACTTCTCTGCCAGGTCATCGGCGCGCAGGCCGCCAGCGCTGGCGCGTCTGGAGTTGAAGCAGGATAGCGAACAGACGATCAATGCGGTTCATGGATCACTCACCTCGGCGTCCAAAGCATGGTTACCCCGGCTATATCGCTGCTGAGGTTGCGGGCGGGACCGCCCTCCAGGCTGATCCGGTACAGTGTATCGCTAGTTGGTCGCAGCCAAAAGAAGCGGTCAGCCGCCGAGTCCACCATCCTGGCCATTACTGCTCAAGCGTGGTCCCGATGCTAAAAGATCTCTCATCCAAGCGCAGGGTTTTTCCAAAGTCATGAAGCTGCGATAGAGAGAACGTTTCCTGTTATGAGGGGGCTACCAAATCTCCAAATAACAGACCAGCCGGCAAAACAGTGACAATAATTCCATCGCGCGTTGACGCTGAAAAACGAAACCTAAGAGTACAGCTCGATACGCCTACCGCAACAAAAACCCCCGCCCCACCAAATCCTCCGGATCCACCCACCACTCGCTCCGCCCGACCATAGCGGCCGATCCCGTCACCTGGGGAATCACGGCCGTCTGCCCGCCGAACGCCACTACCTCGACCGCCTCGCCGGTGAAGGTCGTGCCCAGGATGCTCTCGACGACGAACGGCTCGCCCAGGGTGATGTCGCCGCGGGCGTGGTGGATGGCGGCGCGGGCGCTGACGCCGGTGCCGGTCGGGCTGCGGTCGACCTCGCCGTCGGCAAAGACGCAGACGTTGCGGCGAATGGTGGGCGACGTCGTGCGGCGGGCCGACGAAGATCGTGCCGTAAATGAAGCCCAGGTCCGGCTCGAACGGGTGGCTGAAGGGGTGGGCGGCGCTGACGGCCGCTTTGATGCGCGTGCCGGCGTCGATCAGGGCGCGGAAGTCGGCCGGGCTGAGCGACAGGCCCACGTCGGCCGCGGGCACGAAGGCGTAGTACGCGCCGCCGAATGCGATGTCGTAGTGGATTCGGCCGATGCCGTCCACGTCAAGTTCCTGGTCCAGGGCCACGACGTAGCTGGGGACGTTGCGGAAGGAGACGTGGGTCACCCAGCCGTCGCGGCGGTGGGCGGTGGCGGTCACGCGCCCGGCCGGGGTGTCCAGGCGCACCACCGGCGCGTCGCCCTCGGCCTGAATCAGCCCGGTGTTGAGGCCCACCTGCACCAGGGCGATGACGCCGTGGCCGCACATGGTCGACCAGCCCTCGTTGTGGAGAAACAGCACGCCGAGGTCGCCGTCGGCCGTCACCGGCTCGGTCAGAATCGCGCCGTACATGTCGGCGTGGCCGCGCGGCTCCCACATCAGCGCCCGCCGCAGGTCGTCGAGGTGGGTCTGGGCATAGCGCCGCTTGGCGAGCATGGTGTCGCCGGGGATAGGCGGTACGCCGCCGGTCAGGATGCGCAGCGGTTCGCCTGCCGTGTGGGCTTCGAGGGTCGTGATGCGGGTCCAGTCTGCGGGTGGGGTCCAGTTCATGATGGTGTCTCCTGTGATATGGAACACGGATGGCGCGGATTGGGCCGATGAAGACGGATCAGTGCAAGCTGTTGGTGGCTGAGTCAGGTTAACCGATTAAATGCCGTTCAGGCGGCCAAAACACCGGACAGGCTAAAACTATCCGCGAATATCCAGTAAATCCGTGTCATCCGTGTTCTATACTTCCTTGCCGGCCCTGAAATCCAGTTTTCTTTAAGGTTCATACACAACGTATATATTGTACCAACATAATTCTTATATGAATTCTTTAACATTAGGGTGTTAGTTTAAAGAAACCCCACACCTATCAAAACGGAGTGATATAAAACATGAGCAAGATTTTAGGAATTGACCTGGGCACCACCAACTCTGTCGTAGCCGTCATGGAAGGCGGCGAAGCGGAAGTCATCACCACGGCCGAAGGCAGCCGCCTGACCCCGTCGATGGTCGGCTTCAGCAAGACCGGCGAGCGACTGGTAGGCCAAACGGCCAAGCGCCAGGCCACCATTAACCCCGAAAACACCATTTTTTCCGTGAAGCGCTTCATCGGCCGTCATTTCGACGACGCCGAAACGGCCGAGGACCGCAGCCGCCTGCCTTATCCCATCGAGCAGGGGCCGCAGGGCGACGTGCGGATTCGCGTGCCCAACAAAAACCAGACCTACACGCCTCAGGAGATTTCGGCCATGGTCCTGGGCAAGATGAAGAAGGACGCTGAGGATTATCTCGGCCAGCCGGTGACCCAGGCGGTCATCACTGTTCCCGCTTACTTCAACGACAGCCAGCGCCAGGCCACCAAGGACGCGGGCCGCATTGCCGGACTGGACGTGCTGCGCATCGTCAACGAGCCCACCGCGGCGGCGTTGGCCTACGGTCTGGACAAGAAGGCCGACGAGACCATTCTCGTCTTCGACCTGGGCGGCGGCACGTTTGACGTGTCCGTCCTGGACGTCAGCGAGGGCCTCATCGAAGTCGTCTCCACCAATGGCGACACCCATCTGGGCGGCGACGACTGGGACCTGGCTGTGGTTGACTGGGTCACGGGCGAGTTCCTGCGCGAGCAGGGCATCGACCTGAAGGGCGACCGGCAGGCGCTGCAGCGCGTTCGCGAGGCGGCCGAGAAGGCCAAGATTGAGCTGTCCTCCACGATGGAGACGGAGATCAACCTGCCCTTCATTACGGCTGACCAAAACGGGCCCAAGCATCTGCAAATGAAGCTGACCCGTTCCAAGTTCGAGCAACTGACCGAGGGCCTGGTCGAGCGCCTGGTGGAGCCGGTGAACCGCGCTCTGCAAGACGCCAACCTCAAGCCCGGTGACCTGGATGAGGTCGTGTTGGTCGGTGGCTCCAGCCGCATGCCGATGGTCCAGGAACTGGTCCGCAAGCTGACGGGCAAGGAGCCCAACAAGAGCGTCAACCCGGATGAGGTTGTGGCCGTGGGCGCCGCGCTGCAGGCCGGTGTATTGGCCGGTGATGTGACCGACGTGTTGCTCCTGGACGTGACCCCGCTGAGCCTGGGCCTGGAGACGATGGGCGGTGTGATGACGACCCTCATTCCGCGTAACACGACAATCCCGACCCGCAAGAGCGAGGTGTTCAGCACCGCCGAGGACAACCAGACGGCTGTTGACATCCACATTCTGCAGGGCGAACGCCCGATGGCCAACGACAACAGCACGCTGGGTGTGTTCCGACTGGAAGGCATCCCGGCCGCGCCGCGGGGCATCCCGCAGGTTGAAGTGACCTTTGACATTGACGCCAACGGCATTCTGAACGTGACCGCCAAGGACAAGGCCTCCGGTCGTAGCCAGGCCATCACCATCACGGCCAGCACAAACCTGAGCGAGAGCGAGATCCAGCAGTTGGTCCGCGATGCCGAAGCCAATTCGGCCCAGGACCAGCAGCGACGCGCCCTCATCGAGGCCCGCAACATGGCTGACCAGGTGGTCTACCAGACTGAGAAGTCGCTGAGCAGCTTGAACGGTAGCACCCCGGAAGGGATGCGTCTGCAACTGGAGAACCAGATTGCCGACCTGAAGCAGGCGATGGCCGGCGAGGATGTGACCCGGATCACCGAGCTGACGGCCGCTGTGCAGCAAGCCGCGATGAGTCTGGGCGAGGCCGCCTACCAGACCGGCAGCGACGCCGCCGAAGACACGATGACCGAAACGGCCGACAGCGACGAAGACATCATCGAAGGCGAATTCGAGGCCGTTTAAGGCCTAACGCCAAGCACCTGACCGCTTGAATCAACGGCCGGTCCCATGAATGGGGCCGGCCGTTTTCATTTTCTGGGCCAAAACGGTAACCAAATAAGAACTAATCGATCATCAGCCGTTACCGTCGTGTGCTAAAATGAAATTACCCCTATTCAGGATGCTATTTGGGGTCACGTTGCATCCTGTACTATTGGTTGTGGCCCGGCCGAGATCGTGACTTTGTGCCGCTCGGCCGGCCACAACCCTGAACCCGTGCAGCCGCAAGTTGGGTGTTGGGCAGATAAGGAGGCGTTTGATGCGGAGTAAGGCTGCTGGATTGACCCTGGTTGTTTTGATCTGTCTATTGGTTATTGGTTTGGGAGCGAACGGCCGCGATCTGGCTGCCCAGAACGTGCGTCCTGAACGGGTGGTCGTGCGCGAGGTGGACTACCTCGGACAGGTCTCTCTGGCCACCGGTCTACTCAAAGACGAAACCGAAATCGGCGGGCTGTCGGCGCTGACCTACGACCCGCTGCTGGATGTCTATTACGTGCTCTCCGATGATCGGAGTGTGCGTAATCCGGCTCGGTTCTATACGGTGTCTATTGCTATCAGTGACGGCATCTTGAGCGCGGGCGATGTCGTCTTCGACGGCGTAACCACGCTGCTGACGGCCGACGGTCAACCCTTTCCGGCCGGCGGGATTGATCCCGAGGGTATTGCGCTGTCGCAAGAACGGTCGGTGTTCATTTCCTCAGAAGATGCTCTGATCAATTCCACCGCAATCGATCCGTCGGTAAGCGAGTTCAACCTGAACGGCCGGCAGCTCCGGCAGTTGACCATTCCTGACAAGTTCATACCCAATGCCGACAATACGTCGGGTGTTCGCAATAACCTGTCCTTCGAGAGTCTGACGCTCATGCCCAACGCCCGGCACGTGTTGACGGCCGTAGAGAGCGCGCTGCTGCAGGACGGTCCGATTGCCGATGTTGATCAGCCCAGCCTATCGCGCATCCTGTGGTTGGATGTCGCAACCGGTCTGCCCCTGCAGGAGCAGGTCTATATCACCGGCCCGGCCGAGGCGCCGGTGACGCCCACCGTGCCGCATGGCCTGGTTGAGATGGTGTCGCTGGACAACAATGGCTCGATCCTGACGTTGGAGCGCGGGCCATCCGATTCGTTTGACCTGACAGTGCGACTATATTCGGCGCGCAGCCAGGGCGCGCTGGATGTGGCTGCAGTTGACAGCCTGTTTTGGAATACCGGCGGCGTGCCCTATGAGATTGATCCACCGGTGGTCAAGGAGCTGCTGCTGGACTTTGCCGATCTTGGCCTGCCGTTTGTCAACAACTTTGAGGGCATGGCGCTAGGGCCGGTGCTGCCCGACGGCCGTCAGACGCTCATCCTCGTCAGCGACAACAACTTCTCCCCGGCACCGACCCAGTTCCTGGCTCTGGCGCTGACCCTGGAGACGGTCCCCGCGGCCATTCCGTCACTTGAGACGCCGCTGACCCACGACGACGCAGCCGCCCCGGCTGGTGTCATAGCGGGTGATTCCGACGATCCGGCCATCTGGCTGGACCCCAACGATGCGGCCGACAGTCTCGTGGCCGTAACCCTCAAGGACGGCGGTCTGATGGTGCTCGACCTGACCGGTGCCATTCGGCAGAC
The DNA here is from genome assembly GCA_963695535.1 of uncultured Chloroflexia bacterium. Lineage (GTDB taxonomy): Bacteria > Chloroflexota > Anaerolineae > Promineifilales > Promineifilaceae > Promineifilum. The sequence continues at coordinate 755,428 of CAVOGT010000003.1, read as the reverse complement.
GATAGCGCCGCCGGTCTACGGCGATGTCCGCTACAATAACGTCGATGTGGTCTACAACTTCCCGCTGGGGGGTGAAACAGCCGATCTCTTCATCGTGTCGGATCGTCGAAATGACACCCTGGCCGTGTTCCGCATCGATCCAGATAATCGCCTGATCAGCGACGTCACGTCAGTCACCATGCCGGCGACCATATTTGGGGTTGATGACGGCGAGCAAACAGTCTATGGCCTGGCCGCCTATACCAGCTCGCGCGACGGCCGTGTGTACACGTTTGTGACCCAGGCTGCCGGCAATCTCGTGGCGCAACTGATGCTGAGCGACGACGGGAGCGGCTTTGTGACGGCCGACATCGTGCGCACACTGGAACTGCCCATGCCTACCGGTGTAGCGGCCGATTCGCAGTCAGAAGGTATCGTGGTCGATCGTTTTCTGCGCTATCTGTATATAGCTATGGAGAATGGGGTGGGCATCGTGAAGTTTAACGCTGAACCGGATGGCGGCGAGGACTACACCGTCATTCACACAATGGATGAGCCGTTTCTCCAGCCGGACATCAAGGGTCTGACTATCTACTATGGCGCGGGGGATTCGGGCTATTTGCTGGTCTCTAGCCAGGGCGATCACACCTATGCGGTGCTAAGCCGCGCGGACGGCAACGCCTACCTCGGCAGCTTCATCATTGCCGATGAAGGCAAGATCGATCAGGCCAACGAATCTGACGGCGCTGATGTGACCAACGTGGCGCTGGGACCGCTGTTTCCCAATGGCTTGCTGATTGTGCAGGACGGCGCCAATGATCCGCAAAACGCCGTACCCGATGGCGAGCATCTGGAGAACAACAGCACCAATTTCAAGTTTGTGCGATGGGACAGTGTGGCCGGGGCGTTCCTGCCAGGCTTGCTGATGGACACGGGCAGCTACAATCCGCGCTATCCCATGCGTACGTTACTACCCACCATTTCGGGGAATTAACGCCGACCGACAGCGCGTGATTAGCAGGCGGCGTTCGAACACATTCGGACGTCGCCTGTTCCGTTTCCGGGGCTGCTAGCGCTCGGCTTTTTCCAGGTCTTTGCCCACATCGCGGCTGAAGTCCCAGTTGAGGTAATACTCGGTAGTCGGCAGCGCCATCTCCAGCGTATGGAGCGGCTGGATGCCCACACGCACCGAGCGCGGACGAGCGGCCAGCAGGTGCCCGCCGTGCTGCCGATCGGCCGACAGCAGATGCAGGTGCAGGCCGGGCACACTGACTGTGCCCATGAAGCTGGGTGTGTAGAAGCCCCCCAGAGTGCCCTCGATGTCATTGAATTCAAACACCGGCTGGTGGGCGGCCACTTCGACCAGGGGGATGTAGCACTCGGTCTTGGGGACGGAACGCGTCTTGATGTAGTCGAATGTGCCGTCGATACGAATGGCGTAGAAGATGTTGGGCGAGGGCAGCAGGCCCAGCAGCCAGGACTCAAACCCCGCTTCGTCCAAGGGTTCGTCCAGCGTAAACGTCGCATTGGGCTGGTAGAACGTCACCGTGCTGAACGGCGTGAGGGCGCTGTCGTCGACCTGCTGCACGCGACCCTCGGCCGTAATCTGGTAAATGTCGCCGTCTAGCATGACCATCTCGCCGTCAAGATGGTCGAACGTCCCCAGGCCAAAGTCGCCGTGGCGCTTGATCTCCGTGAAGGGAATGCACTCTTCGTAGATACCCTCGACCAGGGCGTTAATTGGGGCGCAAAGGTAGATGGACTGGTTGCCTGCTTTCATGATTTTCTCCCATCGGTAGATTGGACTATGGCAATCGGCTCGGCGTGCGGGATTGGTTGCGATCAGGTTGCCGGCCAGGATAAACGCTGAACTCTATAAATATCCCAAACCCCGCAACCGCTCCTCAATCTGCGCTGACTCAGCGGCGTCGAATGCGGCTTCTTCGCCGATCTCGGCCGTTTCGCCGTCTTCACCGGTATAGACGATGTCGGTCGGGTTGACGAATATCTCCGCCAGCACCCGGCCGTCCATGACACGCGGCACAGGTTCACCCAACAGATTCATGATCGTCGGCGCCAGGTCCAGGATGCTGGCTTCCGGCAGCTCAAGCCCCTGGCGAATGGCGGCGCCCTGGGCAATAAAGATGCCTTCCCGCCGGTGACAGCCGGAGTCGCCGCGAATCTGGTTGGTCATCACCTTGCCCTCAGTGGCAAACAGCGGGCAGGCGATCATCGCATAGTGGTCCAGTTCCAGATGCAGGTCGGGCCCCTGCTGCATATAGGGCCCGTGGTAGGCGGTGTGGCCGGGAACAAGATTGGTTACCAGCGGCGTGCCGCCGGGTGCGCGCAGGTCGTCGAGGGCGGCAATGACCTCTTGCAGACGCTGATCATACGCGTCGGCGGTGACGATGCCGTGTGGTTCTCGCCCCACCAGATTGAGGTAGACCTGCCCGACATGACCCATGCTGTAGGCGATTGTGCGACTCCAATCCACGCTGTCGAAGCTGAGGAACTTACCCACCAGGTCATTGCGGGCCTTTTTACTCACGCGGGCAATGGTGTTCTGCAAGCCCATGCGAGCGATAAGCCGGTAGGCAGTCGAGGGGGTGATGCCGTTGCGGAAGGCCCATGCCTTGACCTGGGTCATCACGTCCGGTTTTAGCTTCATCAGCCCTTTTTCCAGAAGGAACACGTTGAGATTGACCATGTTCTTCAACGGGCCGAAGCCGTGGTCGGACATGACGATGGTGTTGGCATCCGGCGGCAACTTGGCCATCAGTTGACCGATGTAGTCATCTACCAGCGCGTAGCCGTCGCGTATAGCGTTCTCATAGGGACTGGGCTCATAGGCTTCGTGCGAATGGTCCATGAAGCGCCATAGCGCATGCTTGGCGATGTCCATGGCGATGAAGTGGACCATCAGCACATCGACCGGCTCCGATTCCATCAGCGTCAAGGCCCAGCGGCCGTGAGCGTGGATGAGGCTGTAGATGTCGGCGATGAACTCCGCTTCGTTGCCCGGCTTGTACTGGACATCGGGCGCGATGCGATACGGCCCCAAGGGCCGGCCGTCGGGGCCCGGGCGACCCTCGTTGCGACTGACGAGATCGGCCGGGTAGCTGATCGTCGCGTTGCGCGGACTGAGGATGTCGGTGACCATGAAGCCGTTGACCGTCTGCGGCGGGTAGGTGACAGGCACATTGAGCACGCCCACGCGGTAACCCGCTTCGGATAGTCGTTGCCATAAGGTCGGCTGGCGGATGCGCGTGGAATTGACGAGGGTGAAGTTCTCGCCGTGTGGCTGGATGAAGTCGAACACGCCATGCTTGCCGGGGTTGACGCCGGTCATGAACGTCGGCCAGGCCGGGCTGGTGACGGGCGGCAGTGTTGAGGCGAGATCGGCCGACACGCCGTCGCCCATCAGCCGGGCCAGATTGGGCAGATAGCCGTCGCGGGCCCAGGGTCGGATGAGATCAAATGTCGCACCGTCGAAACCGATAATTAGTAGCATGGGTAGGGAGTATACCGCATCCGGGTGGAGGGGGTGAGCGGTCTAATGGGGCACTACGCGCACGATACCACGGCTTGCCAATCAGATGGTAAATGCGGTGGAGTCCATATGGGGTCGGGCTGCCAGGCCGGCCAGCGGGAGTCAAACAGCGGCGAACCGGGGTAGACGAGTCGCACTACGTCCGCGCGCGTCTGCTCGACGTGTGCGGCGTCTTCCGCAGAGATGGAACCGCGCCGGACGCCGGCGGCATACTCGTCTTCATCCTTCCACTGGTACGACAGGTCAGGCCTAATCACCAGATCAATTTCCAGGTCGAGGGTGTCGATAGTGGTCGCGGTCCGGCAGAACGGCCGCTGAAAGTTGATATACCATCCCTCAAATTCATGCGTTTCGGCCGACCGGAAGACAAGGACCGCATAATACGTTTCCGGTTGCAGCAAGATAACCGCACTGCGATGCTGCCACTGCCAGTCGGTCAACTGCCACGCGCCGCCATCTTGCTCGTCCCAGCGCGAGCCGCTATTGGCGCGACCACTGTACTTGCGGGGAATCAGCCCGCTGGGGATCTTGCATTCGGCGCCGGGCTGCAAATAGACGGCCAAGCGATCGGGGGTATCCTCAATCACACGAACCGTATGGGCGATCCAGACTTTGTTGTGAGCAATGCCGCGCAAAGCGACCGGTGTGCCGGGGGACCAGGTGGTCATGGGTGAGGCTAAGGAATCGGCCGAAAGCCGGTTACGTTGACGGCGGTTCAGATGGGGGTCCCGCCTGGCCCAGAATCTCCCGCACGCGATAGACGCGCAGGCCCTGGCTTTCGTAATAAGTGCGGACGATCAGCTCGGCGATGAGGCCCATCACGAGAAACAGCACGCCGAGAATCACCAGTAATACGCCCAGCAACAGCAACGGCCGATTGCCGATCTGCGTGGCATTGAATCCCGCCCAGCCGCCGGTGACGCCGCCCCAGACCTTCACCCCGGTCAGATAGAGGCCAATGATCACGCCGATGCTGCCCAACAGGATACCGACACGACCAAATAACTGCATCGGCCGATCGCCGTAGCGCCGCAAGAACTGGATGGTGATCAGGTCGAGGACGACGCGGAAGGTACGCGAGATGCCGTACTTCGATTCACCGGCCACGCGCGGCCGGTGGTTGACCGGCACTTCGGCCATGCTGAAGCCGGCAAAGTTGACCATCTCCGGGATGAAGCGATGGAGCTCGCCGTACAGGTGCAGCTCATCAACCACATAGCTGCGGAAGGCGCGCAGCGAGCAGCCGCGGTCTTTCAGGTGCACGCCGGTGGTGGTGGCGATGAGCCAGTTGGCGGCGCGCGAGGGTAGTCGGCGAATCAGATTGTCCTGCCGGTCGATACGCCAGCCGTTGACCACATCATAGCCGTTGTCGAGTTCGGCCATCAGGGTAGGGATGTCGGCCGGGTCGTTTTGCCGGTCGGCGTCGAGGGTGACGATGACATTGCCTTGCGCGTGGTCGAACCCGGCGGCGAAGGCGGCCGTCTGGCCGTAGTTGCGCCGGAAGCGGATGGCGACAATGCGATCGTCTTCCGCGGCCAGTTCCTCCAGACAGTTGAAGCTGCTGTCGGTGCTGCCGTCGTCGATGAAGATGATCTCGTAGTCCAAATCGCGGTCATCGAGTGCCGCGTGGATCTCCTTGACCAACGGCGCCAGGTTCTCCTCTTCGTTGTAGACGGGGATGACCAGGCTCAGGTCTTTGGTGGGCGGCGTGTCGTGGGACATTTTTTGGCCCATCAGGCAATGTACCCCAGGTCGCGCAGTTTTTGACGGACGAGCTCTTCTTCCTCGTCACTGTAGACGGAGTCATCTCCCGCCGTCGTGCCCGGACCGCCGGGGCGGTAGACGACAGGGTTGGCGTCGTTGAACGCATCGTCGAAGGCATCGGCCAGCACGCGGCCGTCCATGTATTCCGGCACAGGCAGGCCCAAGTAGTGGAGGATCGTGGGCGCCAAATCGAGCAAGCCAGCGTCATCTACCTTGGTGCCGGCCGTTACGCCCGGCCCGTTCAGGCCCATGACGCCCATCATGTGATGGTGGCCGGTCTGCCCGGTGCTGGGTTCAATGATGCGGTTGGAGCCAAAGTCAGCGTGGCCGAAGGAGACGTACTTGGCCCGGTCGGTGTGGAGCACGAGGTCGGGCAGGTGGTCGGCGCTGATTCCGTGAAAGATATCTTCGCGCTTGTAGACGATGGGCACCACCTGACTGCCGTCCTCGGGGTCGCGCAGTTGTTTGGCGGCAGCGATGATCTCGTCGCGCACGGCTTCATAATCGGCTGGGTCCACCGCACCCTGCGGCCGCTCGCCTTTCACGTTCAGATAGACCTGACCGAAGTTGCCGACGGAGAAGGCCCTGGTGCGCGACCAGTCCACATCGTTGAAGGACAGGAACACGCGGCGCAGCATCCCACCGCCCCGGCCGCGCTTGACGTTCTTGCGCATATCGCTCAGTCCCAGCGTCGTCAGCCACTTGAGAGCGTTGATCGGCGTGACCCCGGCCTTGAACGCAGCGCGCTTCAGACGACTGAGAGGCGACTGCTTGAACACGAGCCAGCCATTGTCGGCCAGCCAATTGTTGATGTGGAAGAACTTATGGAAGGGGCCGAAGCCGTGGTCTGACAGAATGACGACCAGGGCGTCCTCCGGCAATTGGGCCACCATCTCGCCCAGCAGGCGATCGACAGTTTCGTAATAGTCGAGTATCTCCGGCAGCACCCGTTCGGCCATTTCCGGATCATGGAGTGGATGGCTATCGTCCACCAGGTGCCAGATCTCGTGCTGCAGGTTGTCGGTCGTCTCCAGCACGTAGATGAACAGGTCCCACGGCTTGTTTTGCAGCAGATAGCTGACGCTGCGGGCGCGGTCGATCTCCAGCTGCTTGCTGGCCCGCACAAAAACGACCGGATCCACTCCGCGCCCCTTCTCGGACATACGCAGCGGATACGGCCCGCAGGCGTCCAGCAATTCCTGCTTGAGCTCCAACGGGTAGGTGTAGTCGCTTTCCGGGCTGGGGGTCAGGAACGAACACAGCATGAAGCCGTTGAGCGGTCGCGGTGGGAAAGTCATTGGCAGGCTGACCACGCCGACCTGTGCCCCAGCCTCGCTCGCGATCTGCCAGATGGCGGGCACAGCCACGGTCAGGCCGTTGGACACGCGAATGTCATAGCCGTCGGGGGCCGGGTAGGTGAAGTCAACCAAGCTGTGCTGGCCGGGGTTGGTGCCGGTGGCAAACGACGGCCAGGCCGACGCCGAGACGGGCGGGATGGTGGAGCGCAGCGGGCCGCTGGCCCCGGTTTGCAGCAGGCGGGCCAGATTGGGCAGACGACCCTCATCCAACCAGGGCTGGAGCAGGTCGAAGGTAATGCCGTCCAAACCGAAGACGGCCACTTTGCGTTGAATTGGCATGACGATGGACAGCCGGTTACAGCTTCTCCGGGTGTGGTGTGCGCATGAACTGCGCGACGCTCTTGATGGCATACATCAACCCACCCAGCAGCCCGGCGCTGAAGCGCAGGAAGTAGAAGGCCAATGACATAGAGACGGCCGTAGCCGCCGGCACGCCAATGGGCACAAACAGGAAGGTGTAGATGCCCTCCCGCACGCCCAGCCCGTTGAAGGCAATGGGCAGCAGGTTGATGATGGAAATAATGGGCACAAACAGGGCGAAAATGCGAAACGGCAGATCGACGCCAAAGGCGCGTGCAATCGACATCTGCACCAGAATCAGGTTGAGAGTGAAGGGGATGCTAATGAGCAACGACGTCACCAAGGCTGGGACCGGGTAGCGATGAATGGTCCTGACCAGATTCTCCACCTTGTCGAACAACGGCAGATCGCGGGCGCTCGGATAAACGCGCAGCAGCCAGTCGATCGGGTTGGACCAGCGGGCGATGAAGAACGCCACCGGTATGCCCAGCGCGGTCATGAAGATGAGCAGCCAGAGCAGGGTGGGCAGATGCAGGTCGGCCGTGTGGCTGGACATATTCCATGCCAGGGCTACGAGGGCGATGAGCGATGACCCTACCAACCCGGTTACGCGTTCCATTAGCACCGAGCTAAGCGCCTCGGTGCCGTGGCCGTAGCTCTGTCGCAGACTGACGACCTTTACCAGATCGCCGCCAAAGCCGGAGGGAATGAAGTTGTTGGCGAAGAAGCCGATGTAATAAAGGTAGATCAGGTAACCAAACTTCGGCCGATCATCCAGCGAATGGAGCAACACATACCACCGGAAGGCGCGAATGGCGACGTTCATTTGGAACAGCACGAAAGCCACCGCATACCAGGCCCAGTTGATTGTGGCCAGGGTGCTGAGGACTTCTTCGAGCCCAACACGACTGAGCAGCCAGATCAGCAGGGCGACGCTAAGCAGGATTTGGGCGATGCCCAGGAGCTGCTTTCGGTTGAGGTTCCACTTGCGGTCCATAACGGGGCGATTATAACACAGCCAACCCGCCCCGCGACAAGCCGCCCCAGCCGCCGCTAAGCCGCCGACTGACATACTTGGCCGCTCATGGCATGACACTCTGCGCTGATTTGTTGCGCGTCTGCGCGTGCGTTACACTACGCCCGCTTAGGGGATTTCCCTTGGTCGCCTTTCAGGAGAGATTTTGCCATGGACGCCTGGCGTGAATTGAGTCTGGCTCTGACTGTCGCTCTGCAGCAAACCTGGCCCCAGGCTGCGGGGTTCATGACCTTTATTTCTTCGTTGGGCACCGAAGAGTTTTATCTAATCCTTTTGCCGCTCATCTACTGGTGCATCGACAAGCGATTGGGGAAGTTCCTCGGCTATATCTTCTTGTTATCCGTTATGATCAACACCATGGTCAAGGGCACCTTTCGCCAGCCGCGGCCGTTCTGGCTGGATCCGTCGGTGGGCCTGGGCATTGAAGAGAGTTACGGCCTGGCCAGCGGCCACACGCAATCGGCCGCTACGGCGTACTTCCTGATTGCCGGGTGGTATCGCAAATGGTGGCTGTGGGGGCTGGCGGTCCTTATGGTTGTGTTGATGGCGATTAGCCGTGTCTACCTCGGTGCGCATTTTCTACAGGACGTTCTCACTGGGGCGCTGCTGGCCATGCTTCTATTGATCCTGGCTGTGATCTGGCAGCGCTATTTTCAGGAACGTTATGAGAAGCGTATTCTGGGGCGACGGCTTCTGGTACTGCTCAGTATTCCGATTGTCCTGACGACTGTCTATGCGGCAACGATGCTGGTCATCGGTGCGCCCGATCTGGCTGTCCCCTGGGCGGCCTACGTCCCGACGGCCGAAATGTCGGCCAGAGAGGCAATGGCGACCAGTCTGGGAGCATTGCTGGGCTTCGGCACAGGCATTGTCTTTGAGGGTAGCCGCATCCGGTTTCAGACGGCGGGCAGCTTCTGGCAGCGCGCAGCCCGCTACGGGCTGGGCATTGTCGTCACCGTGGTGATCTGGGCCGGGCTGGATGCCATCTTCCCCGCCGAGCCGGAATGGCTGGGGTTGCCGATGCGCGTCCTCCGCTACTTCCTGATCCTGTTGTGGGTGACCTATTTTGCCCCGTGGGTATTCGTTAAGTTGAAGCTGGCGGCAGCCGATTCGGAGTCGGAGATTCGAGTGACGTTGTAGCTGGGGCAAATGCCTTTGCTATTATTGTCAACTGCCGGAACCAACTATCAGAACTGCAATGTGGGGCTTTTGATGATACCGTGATGATATCGTTATGATACTATCAGCCACTGATTGAAGTGAAACGATCATCCCGCTCCAGCGTCAACCGTATCCCCGCGTCCAGCCCCACCTTCGGCCGAAAACCCAGCAATTCGCGCGCCCGGCTGATGTCGGCTGCCAGACGCGGCACGCCGCCCGGCTTCTGAGGATTGGTGATGATGGCCACGTGTTGGCCGGTCGCCGCTTCAATGTGGCTAACGAGATCGCGAATGGTGGTTTCCTCGCCGCTGCCGATGTTGATCACTTGCCGATTGATGTTGTGCGCCGTGGCCGCCATAACCAAAGCCTCGACCGCGTCATCGACATACACAAAATCACGCGTCTGACGGCCGTCGCCAAACACGACAATGGACCCGCCACTTAACGCCTGCTGCAGAAAGCGGGGCATGACCGGGGCGTGAGAGACCGGCAGACTTTGTCCCGGCCCATAGGCGTTGAAGATACGCAGGGCCACTGTTTCAATGCCCCACAGATCGCCGATGGTGTGGATGTACTGCTCGGCCGACCACTTGCTGACGGCGTAAGGGCTGTCAGGGTAGGGCCAGTCGTCTTCGCGGACTGGCTGGCGCGGCTGGTTGCCATAGATGGCCCCGGATGAGGCGAACACGACACGGCCGACGCCCGTGTCGCGCATGGCTTCCATCAGGCTGACCGTGCCACCGACGTTGACGCGGTTATACTCGCGCGGGTGGAGCAACGATTGGGGCACTGACACGCGCGCCGCCAGGTGGTAGACGCTGTCCACGTCTTGCAGCAGCGACCAGAGCAGCGGGATATTGTCAACGTCGCCTTCGGTAAACCCAATTCGCGGGTCGAGGTGTTCGCGGCGGCCGTTGCTGAGGTCGTCCAGGACGTGGACACCGTGCCCCGCGTTGGCCAGTCGATTGGCAAGCGCTGTGCCCAGAAAGCCCGCCCCGCCGGTTACGAGAAAACGCATGATGCTTCGTCCGTGTGTCGTCGCGGCTGCTTCTGCAGGCTAGGTATCCAGAGCAAACGGATTCGTGGACCCGGCGAAAATAGCGTCGAGGATGCGGGTTTCCCGCTGCTCAACGGTGCCGATAAAGCCCTGGGCGCCCTTCATGTGCTTGAAGGCGCTGTAGCCACGCTCCAGGAAGCCCTGCAGTTCTGACCACCCGGCCAGGACGGCCGGTGTATGGGCTACACGTAGAGACACACCGACAAAGGGAATCTGAACCAGTTTGTCGACGCCGGTGCCAATCTGGCTGACTAGCTGAATCTGACGTAGGCGGTCGTCGTAGTTGTCGAGAATCCGGTAAGCTTCGGTATATTGCTCCGGGGTAATCGCTTCCGTCGCGCCCAGGTCACTCGTTAACACGCGGGCCATGTCCAGGTCGAGCCGGTCGCTCAACTGATATAGCTCTACGGCATCCCCCAGAATGGACACGGCACGCTCCGGCAGTACACGACTGACGCCCTCGTAGAAGCGTTCAATGTCGGCATTGCGCTGGCTGAAGTCGCGGGCGGCGTAAATGTCACTGAGAAAGAACAGTGCCGCCGGACGATAGCGTTTGCTGTTGAGCAGGTCTTGATAGGTCTGCGCCAGACGGTTGGCCTGCCAGGTGCGTAGCAGCGCCAGTTCGGGAGCCAAATCTTCGGCCGCCACTTCTTCATGGTGGCCGGGTCGGGCCTGGGCCAGATGGGCTAACAAGCGAGCAGCATCCTTGGCACTGGGTGTTTCACTCATATTATATCTAGTGGGGCCGGTGTCCTAATAGAGCACCATTGCCAATTCGTTGCGATAGGTCTGGGTCAGGTCATCGCCATCTCCCAGTAGTTCGAAGATGGCCAGCATGACCTCGCGGGCCTCACCCTTGCGGTAGCGCTTGTCCTGGCGCAACACGTCCAGCAGACCGTCGAGGGCCGCCTCGAGATTGCCGCGCTGCAGCAGGATGGCCGACCGATTGTATAGCGCTTCCAACGGCGGCAGGTCATCGCTGTCCGTGTTGTCGGTTTCGATGCGGCACAGGTACGTGGCCAGGGACTGCAACCGTTCGGCCGAAACGAATTCCGGCCCATCCGTGATGGCCTGCAGATGCGGCAAGGCCTCGCAGCCATAGGCCTGACCGAGCAAGGCCCGCGCCATTTGATAGTGGGCACGCTGGCTACTCGGCCGATCTACCAGCAAGTTACTCAGTAAATCCTCGGCTTCGGCCCACTGATGGATCGCCAGCTGACCGGCAGCCTGGTTCAGTCGTTCCTCGAATTCATTCGGGATGAGCGACGTCAGGAACTCGCGCACCCGCGGTTCGGGCTGGGCGCCGGTGAACTCGGCCGCTACCTGTCCAGCCACAAACCCCTTCACCGCAGGAATGCCCTGGACGCTATAGCGCATGGCGACGTTGGGATTATCGTCGACGTTGACCTTGGCCAGGACAAAATCCAGCTCCGGATCGGCGGCCAGCTTTTCAAGGATGGGGCTGAGCATCCGGCATGGACCGCACCAGGGCGCCCAAAAGTCGACGACCACCGGGGTGTCCAGCGAGCGGTTGATGACGTCGTATTCGAAAGTCCCGTCGGTTACATCAATGATGTTGTCGGTCTTGGGCATGTAGCTTGACACTCCTTGGCTGGGCGGTCGGCCGTTAGGCTGGTAGCGAACAGCGTGTAGCTAATTGTAGCAGGGAAAGCGTTCGAATTCATATGCGGACAGGGGGGCAGGCAAGGAGTAAACGGGAATCGGCCACTTGACAAGCACAATAATATAGATAGAATTCTAAATAGACAGAAATCTAATTAGAGGTATATCGAAATGACCACTATCGACAAGGACTCACTCTCCGAAGAGCAATTTCAGAAGCTTCTGCGCTTCTTCCAGGTGTTTGGCAACGAAAGCCGGTTGAAGCTCATTGGCCATTTGGCCAACGGCGAGCGTAACGTGGGTGAGCTGGCCCAGCTGCTTGGCCTCAAAGAGCCGACGGTCTCCCATCATCTATCCGAGTTGAAGGCATTGGGCCTCGTCAGCGTGCGTGCTGAGGGAACAACGCGCATCTATCGCCTGGATGGCAAGGTGCTGGAGACGATGGGGAAGGACATCTTTGCCCAGCCCAACCTGGCTGCGTTGGTGCCGACCAGTGAGTTGAATGAAGAGGAACGCATTTTGCGGACATGGGTTAAAGACGGACGCATCGTGGACATCCCGGCCCAGGAGAAGAAGAAGCAGGTCATCGTCCACTGGGTGGCCCAGCAAATCGATCCGGACCGGCGCTGGACAGAAAAGGAGTTCAGCGAGTGGCTGTCCCAATTTAACGAGGACTATGCCTTCTTACGTCGTTATCTGGTTGACTCAGGCTACATGTCCCGCGAGAAGGGGGTCTACTGGCGCACGCCGGAGAATGATCCAGCCCGTGCCTGGCGCGACTAGGCACCAGGATATTCGGAGCACAAAAGGTGGCCACGTGGCCGCCTTTTCTTGCTGAATACTAGGTTGATTGGGTTCGTCAGGGCACACGCGGCGTCCAAAATCGCCCGAGTCGCGCCCTATGCGTCCCATTGAACTACTCTTTGCCGGATATGCGTTCGGCCTCGGCCTCTCTCTTGGCCTCTTCTCGGTCTTCTGTTTGCCCCGCCAGGTGGCCCAACAAGACGACCGCTCCTGCGGCCGACGCTATGACCGCGGCCACAGCCACGCCGAAGGCCAATATGTCGGTTCCGCCTTCCCAGACGGCCGCCGCTCCCAGGAACAGAATGACCAACATGACGACAATGACGGCCACCAGGTTGAACTTCAGCTCGTCCAGACTCGTAACAGAAAGCCATAACGGCAGAGGGATATCGGGGTCGAGGAACAGTTGGTACAGACCGATGGACGTGATGAGGAGAACGGTACCCAGAAGGAACAGGTCAACCAGTTCAATCAAGTCGACACTGAACAGCCGAGCGCCCTCGGCGTTGAATTCGGCGCTGATGAAGGCATCGACGACCGTGGTCACGGTCGCGATTCCGCCAAAGATGAAGACGGCCAACGCAGCCGCAAGCAGACCGATGATGCCGATTAGGACGATATAGCGCGCATAGCTAAATACAGTTCTCATGTTGACCGTGCTCCTTGCTTATCATATGAATACCCACGGCCCAAGATTGACCGTCAGGCCGATGCCGCCGCGGGCGCACGACCACTGTACACTAAAATGATGATGCACAAAACAAACACCCACGCCGCAAACAAGAGCGCGAACCAGGCGCTGAAGGTAGCGCTGAGCAAGAGCGCGATACCAACGAGATAACCCAAGTAGCCGAACCAGTTGGGAATTAGTCCGGCTCCCCGGCCGATGCTGGTCGATGTGAACACAAACATCGAAGTCATGCGCATGCCGAACATCAGCAGCACGTTGGCGGCGAAGTAGCTCATCTGGCGAGCGAATAGGGGATCGACAGAGGCGTCGGCGAACTGAATGCTGGAGGTGACGGCTGTCAGCGCGGCTGTAGCCACAAATAGCAAGGCAATGAAAATGGTTCCGGCCGCCAGTTGGACATTGCTCAGTATCCGGCTGATCGTGAAGCCGGTGGACTTGGCCATGCGCCGTAGGAATACCATGAAGTAAAGAAAGGAAATCCCGGCAAAGGGCATGATGAACATGCTGGCCAGACCCAAGGTGCGTTGTTGGCCGTCGCCATAGTAGGCCAGGATTTCGGCGTCGGAGGCTCCGCCCAGAGGCGTCCGCGTCAGAAGGTAGTACGACGGCGTGTACAAGACAGCAAAGATGATGCCCGCGATGATCGTGGGTGTGACCAGGCTGCGCCACGCGCCGGGGGCGGTCGCTTCGAGCCGGATAGCCCATTCGTTGATGAAGTCTTTTTCGGCGACGTTTACACCCAGCGCCTCAGCCTTAAACGACATGTCCGTACTCATTTCTTTTCCATAGCAAACGAAGTGGCGCAGCCGGCCCCGTTTACAGTCTCGTGCATTAGTATATGTTAGCCACCAGATCGTGCCGGCCGGGCGGCAGTTTGGTGGTGCCTTAACCGAGCAGCCCGATCATGCCCTGATAGGCGAACAGCACACCGAAGATCAGCGACACGACCATCACGATCTGGCTGTCGTGGACTTCCAGCCAATCACCAAATCTTCCCAGTAGTGATGCGGCCCGCGTAGGAAATAGCAATCTGATCAGAATGACGCCGATCAGAATAGACTGGGCGAGCAGGATGTACAGCAGGTAGGTTATAGTACTATCCGGCTGGCCTAAGCGCGCGTCGGCGACGGTGCCGATTGCGCCTAGCGTAAACACCCACAACTTGGCTGATATGAGAACAAGTCCGACGCCAATGGCAAAGGCCTTCAACGGCGACAGTGTCTCTAACATGGTGAGCCACTTGGGGGGCGGTGCATCGGGATCGGGATCGCTGCTGAATTTCTTGTAGGCCGTGATCAGCAAGAGGACGCCCAGCACCAACAGCAACGTTGACTTGAACCAGGCCGTGCCCTCACTGACATCGGCCGGATCACTGCTTCCGCCGGTTAGTACCAAGCCAAACAGAATGCCCTGGCCAATACGTACAAGTGTCATGCCCAGGACGAACATGATCGCTTTGAGCGGGCCCTGCTTTTCACTGGTCAACATCAGGATGACCATAATGATTTGGACCGGCACGATGGCGCTGCCGAGAATGAGCGGCAGCATGGAGACGAGCGTTTCGAACATAGCTTTAAGACCTCATAGGCCGATCATGCAGACATGTCCGCCTGGTGATTGCCGTTTCTTGTATATGTTGTAACGAACGAACTAGCCGACACTTGATTCCAGGCACACCGGGGACGCCTATGCCGCCTCCATCATCATGGTCTTTCTTGCCGGTCGAACCCCCCGGGGATCATCGGTCCGCCTTGGCCGTTCTTGTCGCCCTTTCCCGGCAAATCGGGGGTCAAGGCCTGCTTGATCTTGGACTGACCCTAGAAAAGTAGACACCAAGTTAAGGTGAAACGAACAAGGCCTCATAGGCAACCGGCGAATGATAACCTATCGCCGAATGCAGACGCACCGAGTTGTAATAGCCGGCAATGTACTCAAAGATATTCAATCGTGCTTCTCTCCGGGTCTGGTACTGCTGCCGGTGAATTAGCTCCTTCTTCAACGTGGCAAAGAAACTCTCCATCGGCGCGTTGTCATAGGCTTCACCTCTGTGGGACATACTGATGACCGATTTGTTTTTCAGCAAGAGATTGCGGTAGTCCAGACTCGCATACTGCACACCCTGGTCGGAATGATGCAGCAACACCGGTGCCGACCGGCGGCGTTTCAAGGCCATCATGAGGGCGTCACAGGTTAACTGGTCCGTCAGCCGGTCAGACATGCTCCAACCGACCACCCGTCGCGCATACAGGTCCAGCACAATCGCCAAGTACAACCACCTCTGGCCGGTGGGGACATAGGTGATGTCCGACAGCCAGGTCAGGTTAGGCGCGGTGACGAGGGTCAGGGGGAGGCCAATGCCGGCATTGAGCATGGCCCACAGGCGTGGCCGCCACAGGCGTGGCCGCTCGATGGCTTCACGCATCTCGCGCGGCCGATATTGTTTTGTTTGAAGGAGGACAGACTCAAAGGAGTATTGCACTGTCTGCATGAAGCTTTCTGGGCTTGTAAAGGAGACCACCTCATTCGACCACTCTTCGCTCGCTAACCGGATTCGCAAGACAATTCCTATTGACCTAAATTATAGCACAGCCCCAAACTTACCCATCTATACACTATTTTTTCGACTGATATAATGCTTCCCAACCTACCTGGCCACGTCAAATACCGAGGAGACCACGACATGAACGACATCATCATTCGCAACGGCCTGATCTACGACGGCAGCGGCACATTGCCCTATGCAGGCGACATCGCTATCCGAGGCGACACGATCGCCGCCCTGGGTCATGTTGATGGCTCCGCACCGGTGGAGATAGACGCCGCCGGTATGGCGGTGGCGCCGGGGTTTATCAACATGATGTGCTGGGCCAACGAGTCGCTCATCGAAGACGGCCGTTCCCAGTCCGACATCCGCCAGGGCGTCACGCTGGAGATCATGGGCGAGGGCTTCTCCATGGGGCCGCTCAATGACGAACTCAAGGCGTATATGAAGGAGCGCCAGGGTGACATTCAGTACGACATCGAATGGACCACCTTGCGCGAGTATCTGGAATATCTGGTCGCGCGAGGCGTATCACCCAACGTGGCCTCGTTCGTCGGTGGCGGCGGTGTGCGGGCCAACGTGTTGGGCTTTGCCGACCGGCGTCCGAATGCCGACGAACTGGCTCAGATGCAGGCGTTGGTGCGGCAGGCCATGGCCGAAGGGGCCGTGGGTCTGTCGGCGGCGCTCATCTATGCGCCGGACAGTTACGCCGACACGGCCGAACTCATCGCCCTTGCTTCGGCCGCGGCCGAGTACGATGGCCTGTTCGCCGCTCATCTTCGCAGCGAGGGGGCGACGTTCCTGGAGGCATTGGACGAGTTTCTGACCATTGTCACGGCGACCGGCATTCGCGGCGAGATCTACCATCTCAAAGCGTCGGGGCGCACCAATTGGCACAAGCTGGACGACGCTATCGCCAGGGTAGAGGCGGCACAGGCGGCCGGCGTGCCGGTGTCGGCCGACATGTATCTCTATCACGCCTCGGCCACCGGGTTGGACGCGATGATGCCCGGCTGGGTGCAGGAGGGTGGTCACGAGGCCTGGGTGGCCCGGCTGCGCGACCCCGACGTGCGCGCTCGACTGCGCCGGGAGATCGCCGCCAGCAGTCCCGACTGGGAGAATTCCTATGCCGAAGCGGGATCGGCCGAGAACGTGCTGCTGGTTAGCTTCCGCAACGACGCCCTCAAGCACCTGACCGGCAAGTCACTGGCCGAGATCTCCGCCCTGCGCGGCACCGAGCCGATTGACACGGCCATGGATATGGTTATTGAGGATAACAGTCGTGTGGGCACCATCTTCTTCAGCATGTCTGAAGACAACGTTCGTCGGGAGATACAGCTGCCGTGGGTCAGCTTCTGCTCCGACTCGGCGTCACTGGCACCGGAGGGTGTCTTTCTCAAGTCCAACCCCCACCCGCGGGCCTATGGCAGCTTTGCCCGGCTGCTGGGCAAATACGTGCGCGACGAGGGGCTGATTCCCCTGGAAGAGGCGGTGCGGCGGCTGAGCGCCTTCCCGGCCGACAATCTGCGGCTGGATCGGCGCGGCCGGCTGCGCCCCGGTCATTATGCTGATGTGGTTGTCTTCGATCCGGCTACCATTCAGGATCACGCCACCTTTGCCCAGCCGCACCAGTACGCCACGGGGATGGTCCATGTCCTGGTCAATGGCGTGCCCGTCCTGCGCGACGGCGAACACACCGGCGCCACGCCCGGCCGGGTGGTGGATGGGCCGGGGGTCGCCCGGCGGTGATGCCGATTGGCGATCACCGCCATTCGCGACGCCGCCCGTTAGTGCGGCACTGCCCGTTAGGACGGCAACCGCTCAACATAGATGGCAATGGCGTCATGCAGGAAGCGGGGCAGGTCAGGATGCATTGCGGCGAACGTGGCCGCGAAGTCCGAATTGGCGATGTACGTATCCCCCAGCCCGGCCAGTAACTGCGGCGTTGGCTCGTAATAGTAGCGTAAGTGAGTGTGCCAGCTGGCGATCTCATCTTGAACGTTCGGGCTGCCGGGGTCCTGGTCGATCAGCAATACGAGGTTCCGGTATATCGCCTCACCTTCTTCCTTGATACGCGCCTTGTCAGCCGTTGAGTAGCTGCGCCAGCGACGGGCGGATTCCTGGACGTAGGCATTGTCGTGGCCGTACAGGTCCATGGCCTGCTGTGTCCGTTCCTTCTCCTGCTCCGTCTCAAATCCCCCAAATAGTTCTTCAGCCTTCATCGTTCTCTCTCCATGTAAATGGGCCAGGGTCTTGTCCACAGTCTCAATTAGCTGTCCGACCCGCACCGCCTGCACCTGTAACGCCGCCCGATGGGCTCGCAGGGCTTGCTCTGCGTCAAAGTGGGGATCGTCCAGGATGGCGAGTATTTCGTTGAGGTTCAGACCCAACGCTCGATAGAACAGGATTTGCTGCAAGCGCCTCGCCGCCGGTTCGCCGTAGTAGCGATAGCCGTTGTCGCCCACTTCCGACGGATGCAAGAGACCAATCTCGTCGTAGTAGTGGAGCGTTCGCGGTGTGATGCCCGCCAAATCGGCCAGCTGTTTAACGGTGTAGCGCATGGTCATAGTCCTTTCGATCCCAATGATAAACTATAACGTAACGTCAATGTCAAGCGCGATATTTCCCTGGTTGGACGGCAATGGGCGCAGCCTCTAAAATCCCAGGTCAATGACTAACACAACCTCTCTGAATGAAAAATCAACCCCCGAGCAAATTCGCGCCCGGTTTGATCAGGACGTCGAACGCTTTTCCAACCTGGAGACGGGCCAGGTGGCTACCATCGACGCGCCGCTGGCGATGGAATTGATTACCCAGGCGGCCGTATCGGCCACACCCACCATCCGGCGCGTCCTGGACATTGGCTGCGGCGCAGGCAACAACACGCTCAAGCTGCTGGCTACGGTGCCGAACGGCTTGGCCTGCGACCTGCTTGACCTCTCGCAGCCGATGCTCGACCGGGCGGCCGAACGTGTCGGCGCGGCCACGACCGGGCCGGTGCGCCCCATTGCCGCCGACTTTCGCGACGCCGAACTGGCCGACGAAGCGTATGACGTGGTGCTGGCGGCCGCTGTGCTACACCATTTGCGAGATGACGCCGATTGGGAGGCGGCGTTCGCCAAGCTCTATCGCATCACCGCGCCGGGCGGCAGTGTGTGGATCACGGACCTGGTCAGCCACGAGACGGCGGCCGTCCAGGCGTTGATGTGGCGGCGATATGGCGACTACCTCATGGGCGTGGGTGGTGAGGCGTATCGCGACGCCATCTTTGCCACCATTGATCGCGAGGATTCGCCGCGGCCGGTCACTTATCAGTTAGCGTTGCTGCGCCATGTCGGGTTTTCGGCCATCGAACTGCTGCACAAGAACTCGTCGTTTGCTGCGTTCGGCGCCGTGAAAGGGTAGGCGACCGGTTGGTGGGGTGGGACCCGCTAGGTCGCGGGTTGGTCGCCGTTGTGGCGATAGATGGCGACTTCGACCTTTTCCAGCGTGACCAGCCCTTCCTGAATCATCCCATCCAGCTCGGCGACAAAGGCGGCGATGCGCTCCGGCTCATCGACGATCTCAATGACCATCGGCAGGTCTTCCGACAGGCGCAGGATGCGGGCGGAGTGGATGCGGCTGTTGGCCCCGAAGCCAATGTAGCCACGGAGGACCGTCGCCCCAGCCAGCTCACGCGCGCGGGCGCGCTCGACAATGACCTGATACAACGGCCGTCCTTCAAACTTGTCGCTTTCACCGATGAAGATGCGCAGCAATCGCGCTTCACTAAATAGTTTCATCGCTGTCCCTCGCTTATCGTTCGCTCCGTCGCTAGATTGCTCGCCCGATGGCTAATCCCAGAAACACGGCCACCAGCCCGGCCATGACCTGCCCGCCCAGATTGAGCGCCGCCAGCCCCCATTGTCCGTCGGTCATTAAGGCGGCCGTTTCGAACATGAAGCTGGAGAAGGTCGTGAAGCCGCCCAGGAACCCGGTCAGCAAGATAACGCGCATCTCGACGCTCATCACCAGTCGATTCTCGACCAGCGACCAGATCAATCCGAAGACGAACGCGCCGAGGACGTTGACCACCAGGGTCCCCCACGGAAACACCGCCCCGCTGGTGCGTTGGACCACGGTCGAGAGACCGTAGCGGGCCA
Organism: uncultured Chloroflexia bacterium; assembly: GCA_963695535.1. GTDB lineage: Bacteria > Chloroflexota > Anaerolineae > Promineifilales > Promineifilaceae > Promineifilum. Next base: position 735,421 of record CAVOGT010000003.1, on the reverse strand, counting down.
GCGCACCCAGCCCCCCGGCAATGCCTAGCCACAACAACTTGGGCATCGGGCTCCTGTGTCGGGGAGATGATAAAGGTTCATGGGTCTGGGGCGACAGGCTAGGGGGTGGGGGGTTCGGTGACCGGGCCGGGCGACACTTGGGATGACAGGCGAGCTAGGAGAATCAGGCTGCCAACCATGATGATCAGAGCGAAAATCTGGACCACATGCAGGCCGTTGGTCGTATACCAGGCGTTGTCTCGGAAGGCTTCAACGAACAGGCGGCCACCGGCATAGACGGCGGTTGTCATCAGAAACGGCCGACCGGCGAATCCGCGACGCTCCGGCCGTGTGGCCAGCCACCACGCGCCAAGCGCGGCCAGACCGACGAGGATCTCATAGATCTGGACCGGATGGCGGCGCACACCGTACTGGCTGACACCCCAGGGAAGTCCGGTCAACGTGCCATAGCCCGGCCCGCCGAGGAAGTCGGCCAGACTTGAGAACATGAGCCAGGTGATGATGCCCGGCGCCAGCGCGTCGAGGGCTGTCCAGAGGTCGATGCGTTTCCAGCGCGCGTAGAAGAAGGCCGCCGCTGCCGCGAAGAAGACTCCGCCGAAGCCGTTGTAGCCGCTGTTGAGAGGCCACAGGATGCCCAGCAGGTTGTCGTCATAGGAGGACCAGTGCAGCAGGACAAATGTCAGCCGCGCGCCCACAAACCCGGCGATGAGCGTTGTGGCCGCCAGCGCATACATCGTCTCTGATTCCTGACCCAGCCGACGCGCCGCCCGGTCGACCACATAGAGGGATACCCACGCGCCGAGGAGGTAGAGCAACGGGGCAGTGGGGAAGCCGAAGGGGCCGAGATTGACGTAGGGAAGCATAACGGGCTACCTGGCAGGGCTATGAATCCAGCAGTTGTTCGATCCGATCTTCGAGCACGGCCTGGCTGATGGTGCCGACGAGCACTTCTTTCACCACACCGTTCTTGTCGATAAAGATGGTCGTGGGCAGGTTAAGCACGCCGTAGAGATTGTTGACCTTCATGTCGCGGTCGACCAGCAGGGGGTATGTCAGGCCGTTACGGGTGGCGAACTCGCTGATCGTCTCGGCCGATTCGGCCTGATTGACACCCAGCACGGCAGCGCGGCCCTCATACTTGGCGCTGACTCGCTCGAAGTACGGCATCTCCACGCGACAGGGCGGGCACCAGGTGGCCCAGAAGTTGAGCACCACTGGCTGGCCACCGTCGGCCGTAAAGTCACCCAGGGTCACGGATTCCCCGGCCAGGTTGGCCAGGGTGAAGTCAGGGGCCAAGTTACCCACATAGGGCGCGGTTGTCACCGGCGTTGGCCCGGTGAAGGGTGTCGTGTCGCGCGAGACGTAGATCCAGGCTGACCCCATGAGTGTGGCCAGGGTAATGACCAGCAGCCACTCGAGACGGTCGCGGTTCACGAACCCTCCGGCAGACCCACCTGGGACAACTGGATGGTGGGCAGGCTGTCAATCGACAAGCCCATCACCGGCCGGTCGCCGAGATCGGGCACGGCCGTCAGGTCATAGGTCATGGCGCCGTCGATGCGCACAGGCACCAGTTCGCCCACGGGCAATTCGCCGGGAATCAGTACGTAGCCGTCGATCTCCGGCGCTTCGCGATAGGAACGGCCGACGCTGATGCCGTCGCCATACCCTTCGACCAGCACCGGCAGGATTCGGCCGACCTGGGCCTGGTTTTTGGCCAGCGAGATCACCTGCTGCAATTCCATCAACTCCGCCTGACGCGCTTCCTTGACAGCCTCTTCAACTTGCCAGGACACGTCGGCCGATGGGGTCGAGGCTTCGAAGGAGTAGGTGAAGGCACCCACGCGGTCGAACGCCAAATCACGGACAAAGGTCTTCAGGCCGTCGAACTCCTCATCCGTCTCGCCGGGATAGCCGACGATAAATGTGGTGCGGATGGCGATGTCGGGCATGGCCTGGCGCAGCTTGTCGACGGTGCTGTAGACCCACTCGATGTTGGCTGGGCGACGCATGCGCTTGAGCGTCTCGCGGTGCCCGTGCTGCAGCGGGATGTCGAGATAGGGCAGGACCTGGGGCGTGGTGGCCATCGTTTCGATCAGTTCGTCGGTCACATAGCCGGGATAGGCGTACATCAGCCGTATCCAGGGGATGTCGGGTGCGGCGGTGATGATTTGCCGGAGCAGCGTGGACAGGCCGTTCTTCATGCCCAGGTCGTGGCCGTAATCGGTCGTGTCCTGGGCGATGATGATCAGCTCGCGCACGCCGGCAGCCTGCAGGGCCACGGCCTCGGCCACAATGGCTTCGGGTCGCCGGCTGACATGGGTGCCCTTGATCTGCGGGATGGCGCAGAAGGCACACGGCCGGCGGCAGCCGTCGGAGATCTTCAGATAGGCACTGTGGCCCTGGATCGAGGCGCGCAAGACGCCGCGCTCATCCCGGCCGACAGTCGTTGCTTCGTCCGGCAGATGATACAGCGGTTCCGGGTGCTTGCGGCGGCGCAATTGGCGCACGAAGGGCACGATGTCCATCCAGCGCCGCGTGCCGATGACCCCGTCGATGCCCGGCACCCAAGCCACAACTTCGTCCCCATAGCGCTGGGCCATGCAGCCGGCGGCGATGAGCAGCTGGTTGGGCCCCTTGGCTGCGGCCAGTTCACGCAGGGCGCCGATCGACTCTTGCCGGGCGCTCTCGATGAAGCCGCAGGTGTTGACGATCAGCACGCTAGCGTCGTCCGGGTCATCGGCATCAGAAAAGCCGGCCCGCGTGAGCAGGTCGGCCATGCTGTCCGAGTCAACGGTATTCTTGCTGCATCCCAGACTCAGTAGGTAGAATTGTTTCTTTTGTTTGGCTTTGCTCATGAGCGATTTCCGGCTAGATGGTCGGTGGTGCGGATAGATAATCGGCGACGCGAGGCGTGTCGCGGCCGTTTTACTGCGTGGTCTGCCAGCTTTCTTCGTATCGTTCGCCGCGGCCACCCAAACGGCCGATCTCAACGTCGTTGATGGTGGCAAAGACGCCGATGGCGTTGCCCGTCACCAGCTTGGCATCGTTTTGGGCCGTCCATTCAAAGGCGTCGTTGGCCTTGGCGATGCCGCTATAGACCACTTCGCCGTCAATCGTCACTTCCATCCAGGTCCGTTCGAGAATGTCGAGCTTTAGCCGGATTTCGTCGAGCGTCGCCGGTAACGGCGGCCGGGTGGGGGTGACAGTGGGTACGGCGTTCGGGTTATTGCGGCCGGTGTTGACAATGGCATCACCCGATTCACCTATCACCGCACCGGATTCAGACGAGCTGGGAATATTCGGCGTTGGCTCAGGCGTGGGCGTGCTGTTGGTCACATCGGCAATGACATCACGCACGGCGGCGCTGACCTCGGCCACGGCATTCTCGTTCTGACCATTGCCCAGCAATAGAGGAACAAAGCGATTGGCCACCAGCCCCAGCGCTACCAGCAGGGCCAGGATAATGATGATCTGCAGAATGCCGCCGCCTCTCATGCCCCCGCTGCTGCTGCCGCCGGCAAAATTGCCGCGACCTTCGACTTCCATGTTGACCGGGTCAAAGAACGGCTGGTCGTCGCGTTCAGGCAGGGGATTGTCCGGCGAAATGGTGCCGTTCGGGTTGAGCTGAACGGCACGAAACGGCTGCCCGGTGTTATAGCGGTCGAGCAGCGGCTGGGGATCCAGGCCCAAATATCGGGCGTAGTTCTTCAGGAAACCGCGAACGTGAACCGGCGTAGGCAGAACCGCATAGTCACCCGCTTCCAGCGCCTCCAGATAGCGGGTGTTGATGCGGATCTGGGCCTGGACATCGTCCAGGCTAAGCCCCTTGTTCTCCCGCGCTTCGCGCAGGATTTGGCCGATCTCGTCCATATACTTGCCGGCGGTTAGCTCGGCAGAAGTGCTTTACTCTTCTTCGTCGTATTCGATCTCGTCGAACGCTTCCTCGATGAGGTCCTCGGCAGTGACGACGGTGGCGGCCGCCGCGGCGACGGCTTCAGCCTCGATCTCGACGGCGGCCATGGAAGCGGCCACGCTGCCGCCCTCGGGGTTGACCATCACGCTGAACTCCGGGTGGTGGTCGGCATCGAGACGAACAACGACCTTGTGCTCGCCCAACTGGCGCAGCTGGTCGTTACCCACCTTGCGGCGGTCAAGGTCAGTGCCCAGCACTTCGTTCAATTCGTCGGCGATTTGCGAGGTAGTGATCGATCCATACAGCTTGCCCGTGTCACCGGCGCGAGCGGTGAAGGTCAGGACCACGGCTTCGATCCGCTCGGACAGCGCATCGTATTCGGCGCGCAGTTCTTCGCGGCGGGCGTCGGCCTGCTTGCGCCAAACGGTGGCCTGCTTCATCACATCGGGTGTGGCCTTGACGGCCAGGCCTTGCGGCAGCAGGTAGTTACGGCCGTAGCCATCGGCGACCATGTAGACCTCGCCGGCATAGCCCAGGTTGTCGACGTCTTGTTTCAACAGCACTTTCATCAGCAGATTCTCCTAAAAGCCCACGCCTTCACCCAGGATTGCGGCCCAAGAACTGGGTCGCATCGGCCGTCTGCGCGGAGTGTTTATCATTATCAAAGGCAATCAAGTATGTTAGCAGAGGCTACCCGCTCTGGCAACCGCCGTTATCGGCTGCTAAGGTGGCAACTTGTGGGCGGAAGGCGACGCGAACCGACTGTGCGGTAACGCTAGGCAGCATATAGGATGGTTGCCGCGACTATACTGATGCATACAATAGTCTTGCCGCGTCCATCAACGCGGCGTAGAGGCACTTAAACGGCAGGATGCGCGACGACGCACGGAGGAAAACCCAGTGGACGATAATCTTTCCGACAGCCCGATTGCTCAGTTCATCACCGAGGAGCAGGACCCGGTTCAGGTGGCTAAAGTCTATGAACGGCTGAAGCAACTGTTGACCAGTGGCGAGCGCGTGCTCTACATTGCAGTTCAGAAGCCCGTGACCGTGGACCTGACGCCGGAAGTGGTGGTCCTCACCAACCGGCGCTTCATGCACTACCGGCCGAGCATGTTCGGCCGAGCGGAGTTCAGGGATTACATCTGGCGCGACTTGAAGGAAGCCAAGCTGACTGACAATGTGTTCCGGTCGACCCTCGTGTTGACCGCAGCCAATGGTGAGACGATCAGCGTGGATGACCTGGTGAAAGAGCAGGCCCACCGGCTGTATGCCATTTCCCAAGAGATGGAAGAAAACGTGCGCGAAGAACTGCGCCTGCGCGCCATGGAAGAGAAGCGCGCCGAGGCCGGGGGAATTGTGCTGCAGGGAGCCACGGCACAGTCGGCCGCTGACGATCCCATGGCGGCCCTGTCCAAACTCAAGCAGCTGGCCGATGCCGGGCTGATTACAACCGATGAGTATGAAGCCAAGAAGAAAGAGATTCTCGCGCGGCTTTAATTGGGCCTGCGGATGATGGGATGAAAAGCCGGGTTGTATGCCCGGCTTTTTGCTGTCAATGGGACGAGTTACGCAACCCGCGGGCCAGGAGCAGCACACCCACTAGTGCCAAACCCATCAGGCCAACCATCCAGGCGTCCAGCCCCGTGTTGGGCAACGTCGTTGGGGGTGGCACAGGTACGGGCGTGGCGGTCGCCTGGGGCGTAGCGGTTGACACCGCCGTCGCTGTCGTGGCGATGTTGGTAGGCGCCAGGGTGGGTGTGGATACCGCCACGGTAGAAGTCGGGGTGGCAATGCCACTGCCACCCGTTGCCACCGGTGTGGGACTATCCGGCGAAGGCACTACGGTCGGCGGCGCCGCAGTCGGCGGCACAACCGTGGCCGGGCCGGGATAGCCGCTGCCGGGATCGGCGGTTGGTGGGGCGGGATAGCCACTGCCGGGTTCAGGCACAGATGGAGGGTAGCCGCCAACCGGCCCGGCGGGTGTGGGCGATTCCAGACCGCCACCGGTGACGACGGGCAATGAGGAGCTGGGTGTCACTGTCACGGCCGGCGCGTCATCCGTTGCGGGTGCGGCCGGCTCGGTCGCGGCTTGGGCCGGCGTTGGCGTGGCTGTACCGGTCTGCGAGGCGTCCGCCGTGCCTGGCGCGGGGGGCAGCGGCGTCTCATCATTATCCGTGGGGCTGCTCTGCGTCGCCACGATCAGGACTTCCGGCGTTGGCGATGCTTCCGCAGGGGCCACAACCGTCGCTGCCGCTTCAGTGGCGGCGACAGGGGGCGCTTCGGCCGTCTCGATGGGCGTCGGGAAGACAGGTTCAACCGTGGGCGGCAGCTCCGTGGCCACCGATTCGTCGGTGGCGACCGGTTCCTCGGTTATGGCAGGCGGTTCGGCGGTAGCGGTCGGACTTTCCGGGGTGGCCGTGTCGGCCGCGGTCGTGGGTTCGGCGGTGGGCGCGACTGCCGTGGCTGCGGCTTCGTCTGTCGCTGTCGCATCAGCCGGAAGCGGGATGATGATCGGGGGCGGGGCGGTGAACGCCGGGGCGAGTGTCGCCGTAGGTTCGGCCGTCACTCCGGCAGCAGCCGTTGCTGTGGCGTTCGTCGGGCTAATGCCGCCGACAATGCCCTGTTCCACGGTCCTAGTCGCATCTCCGGTGTTAGCGTTGGTGGGGGCGGCATTCGTGTCGGTAGCGTCGGCATTCGTGTCGATAGCGCCGCTATTCAGCTCAACGGCCCCAGCAGTGGCATTTAGTTGGACAGCTTCGACCGTCTGGGTAACGGCGGCGTTGGTGGCCAGGATATAGCCGTTTTGTGTCTCGATGGCGACGACAGCCTGGGTTTGATCGGCCGAGCGATTGTTAAGCAACACCACAATGGTTGCAACGGAGAGGAATAGCAGGGACAGGGTCAGGAGCGTCGCCGCGACCAGGAAGGAGTTATTGGGTGTGTCGGCTGCCTCCGGCAGCGGCTCATCTTCATCGACGATGAATTCATCCGGGCCCATGAACAATGCTCTCCTGATTGGTTGAGCGGCAGCTCAACAGGTCGTCGCCGCGCACGCCCCCGCTGTTGTCAGTTGGTTTAACTTGACGTAACATACCGTGCCGACTCAGTATAACATGGTCGGCATGGGGTGTAAAGCAAGCACGCATGCGCGCCAAAGTCATTATGAACCCAGTTTCCGGCGAAGGCAAGGCCCGCGATCTCGTTGAGGCCGTGGAGTATCAGTGTCGCAATCACAGCGACGCCGACATTCTACTGACCGCCCGTCCGGGACACGCGCGCGAGCTGGCGGCCGAGGCCGTGGCTGAAGGTTATGACCTGGTCGTGGCCGCCGGTGGCGACGGCACCCTGCACGAGATTGTCAACGGCCTGTTCGACGGCCAATGCACACAACTGCCCATTGGCATCATTCCCCTTGGTTCCGGCAATGACATGGCCTATGCCCTCGATATTCCCAGCGACATTGAAGATGCCGTGGTGCGCGTATTTCATGGCAGCGAGCGGTTGCTGGACCTGGGTCTCATTGACGATGGACGCGGGCAGACGGAAGTGTTCGAGAATAACATGGGCATCGGCTTCGACGCCACCGTGGTCATTCGCACCAAACGGTTGACCCGCCTCAAAGGGTTTGCCATGTATATGACGGCCGTCATGCAGACCATCGCCCTGAACTATGATGCCCCGGACCTGGAACTGGCTTTTGATGACGAGACGGTGCGCCAACAATCGTTATTCCTGACGATGGGCATGGGCCCGCGGCACGGGGGCGGCTTCCTGCTGACCCCCGACGCCAGGCTCGACGACGGTCTCATCGATAGCTGCCTGGTCAACCCGGTCAGCCGGGCGGTGATGGTCAGCATGCTGCTGCGGGTCATCAACGGCACGCACACGACGTCGGAGCATGTGACCATGCGCCAAAACAAGCAGCTGAAAGTTCGCTCCTCGGCCGCGCTGCCGATTCACGTCGATGGCGAGATGCTTTGCTATCCAGCCGACAATGTCCGTCAGGTGACGATTACGTGCATTCCCCGGTCTTTGCGGATCGTCTGTTAGGAAAAGTGTGGCCCCATGCGGTCTTTGGAACAATCGCTCAGTGAACACAACCTCATTGTCTTGCGAGTCATTGCCGAGTGGATTGGCATCGACCTGACCGGCGTCGACCAGCAGGGTGCGGTGGCGACCCTGGCTGAGATGATGACCCAGATGGATTTTCGCGACGAAGTGGCCGAGCTAGATCCGATGGACGGCCAGGCGCTCGCCGCCCTGATTACGCAAGGCGGGCGCATGCCCGTGGCCGCCTTCTCCCGTGATTTCGGCGAGATTCGGCCGATGGGTCCCGGCCGGTTGGAGCGCGAGGAGCCGTGGCTCGACCCCTATAGCCCGGCCGAGTCGCTGTGGTACCGTGGCTTCCTTTATCGTGGCTTCGACACCACGGACGAAGGGCATCTGGAGTACGTCTATATTCCCGACGAACTGCTGGCCAAGCTGCCCGCCCCGACCGCCCCCACAGCCGTGACGCCCGCCGTCGCTCCTCCGCTGCCCCCGGCCGAACCGCCCACAGCCATTGACGCCGCGCCCAACGATGCTGTCGACGACCTGACGACGTTGCTGGCGTTTGCCCACCACACCGGGTTGATCGCGGAGCGGCTGGGTGGACTGGATGCTTTGCTGATTAACCCTGACCGACCGCGGCGGTCGTTGCTGCTAACGCTGGCCGACGAAATGGGGCTGGTGAAGCGGCAGAACGATGAACTTCGGCCGACCCGCGCGGCCATCGACTGGCTGCAGCAAAGTCGCGAACAGCAGCTGCGGGCCATGGTCGACGCCTGGAGCCAGAGCGGCTGGAACGATTTGCGGCGCACGCCCGGCCTGATCTGCGAGGGTGAGGGTTGGCAGAACGACCCCATCCTGGCCCGGACGGCGCTGCTGGATGCGCTGCCGCGCTCCGGCGACTGGCTGCATGTGGGCGATATCCTGGCCACGATCAAGTCCACCGACCCTGATTTCCAGAGGCCGGACGGTAATTACGAGACGTGGTACATCCGCGACGAGGCCTCGCGGCACTATTTGTCCGGTTTCGAGGACTGGGATCGCGTGGAAGGGCGCCTGTTGCCATTCCTGTTGCAGGGACCGATGCACTGGCTGGGGATGGTCGATGTGGCCGTTGACTCACAGGACCAGACCGCAGTAGTGCGACTGACGGACCGGGCCCAGGCCTGGCTCTATGACCAGCCGCCGGACAAGGACGAGGTGCGCGTGCCGCTGGTGGTTCAACCGGATGCGACGCTGTTGGTGCCTCACAACGCCAGCCGGCTGGATCGTTTCCAGGCGGCACGCATTGCCGAGGCGGCGCCGGTGGGCGAGGACCGGCTCTATCCCTATCGCATCACGCCGTCATCACTGACATTGGCCCAGGAGCAGGGTATCTCTCCGGAGCGCGTCCTGGACTTCTTGGCCAAGGCCAGCGGCCGCCCAGTGCCCGCCAGTGTGCGCCGAGGCATCAACCGGTGGTCGGAGAATGGCGTCGAGGGGCGCTTGCAGGAAGTGGTGGTGCTGCGTGTGGGGGACAGCGCCATCCTGGAGACACTGCGCACCAATCCCAAGACCCGCGACTTCATCGGCGAGAGTCTGGGCGATCTAGCCGTGGCCATCCGGCCGGGGGAGTGGGCGGCCTTCCGTGAGGCGACGGCTCAACTGGGCCTGCTGCTGGACAGCGACGATACGCTTACGGCGTAACCGCCGGTTTCTGGAGAATCAGCAGCTCCTCGTTGGCCTTGCGCGGCCGAATGGAGTCGGGTGGCATCTCGCGGTGGACAATGTGATAGCCCATCGCGGTGAAGTACCCGGCAAACTCGTCCGGATTGACCGCAAACGGGGGACCGCCCGGCCCGCCGAACAGGGGGAAAGCCAGTGCAATCACCAACCCGCCCGGCCGCAAGACGGCATCTACAGCGTGACTGTAGGCCCGCCGCTGGGCCGGATCAATGGCACAGAAGCAAACGTACTCCAGCACCGTGTCAAATGCACCGTTGAATTCGTCGGGCAAATCAAATAGGTCGGCCTGCCTGATGTCCAGCGGAGCAGTCGGGTCGGCCAGGGCTTGCATGGCCGCGACGGCGCCGGGGGCGAAGTCAACGGCCGTCACCGCAAAGCCGTGGCGGGCGAACAGCCGCGCGTCGTGACCGGTGCCCGCGCCCAGCACCAGCATGCGGCCCGGCGGGAACAGGCTGCTGTCGGCCAGGCGCTGGAAGACCGGCGACGGCCCGCCCATATCCCAGGGCAGCCGCCCGCCGTCGTAGTTCGTTTGCCAGAATCCCGGCGTGCCGACGTCGTGTGTGTCGCTCATACCGGTCGAGCCATCAGGAGTAGGCGGTCACTGTCCTCATCGAAGGGCGCGCGGTCATAGTCACCATAGAAGGCCATTAGCCGCAGACCGCTTTGTGAAATCAAAAGGTCGAGCTGGTGGGGATACAAGTAGTGGTACCGCATCTCAATGACAGTCCGCTCCGGTGTTGTCGCGCCGCTGCTTTCTTCAAACACCCAGGTCACATCCACTGCTTGATCGGTATCGGCATTCCGATAGGCGGCCAGCTGGCGAACGGTGCGGCCGGTAGCGGGGTCGGTCCACGCCTGCTCCAGTTCCGGCTCCGGCGCCTCGTCCACGGCCGACAGCGCGAACGGGTTGTCGACGTCGATGCACAGCAGTCCGTCCGGCCGCAGCAGCCGGGAGACTGTGCGCAGCGTCGCGAGCGCCTGCGCCTGATCGAGATGCATGAAGGTGTTGACGCCACAGATCGTCAGGCCCGTCGTGTGCGATTCATACGCCAGATAGGTGGCGGACCCGGCGGCGGCGATATCGGCCGTCACCAGCCGCACGCGCGCCCGGACGTCGGCGTCTTCCTGCGCCAGACGTTGGTCGGCGATGGCCAGCATGGCGGGGCTGTTGTCAACGCCGGTGATCGGGTGGCCGGCGCGGGCCAAGGGCAGCAGCAGGCGGCCGCTGCCGCAGCCCAGTTCCAGGATCGGCCCGCCCGTTTCGGCCGCCAACCCCAGCATGAACGGGATGTCGTCGGTCAACGCCGCGTGGCTGAGGTCGTAATAGCGGCTCAGGCGGTCGTACATCATGAGCCTTGATTGAAGTCAGGCGGCCGTTTGTCGCTGAAGGCGCGCATGGCCTCCAGATGATCGGCCGAGGGCCACAGGTCAACAAAAAGATGGGTTTCCAGGCGGTTGATCTCATCCAGGGAGAGATGGGAGGCGGCGTGGACGAGGGCTTTGGTGGCGGCGAGGGCCCGTTGGGGCAAGGCGACCAGCGTGGCGGCCCAGTCGCGAGCGGCCTGTTCCACGTCGGCGTCGGCGGCGATGACGGTGTGGATAAGACCCATTTCGCGGGCGGCAATGGCGTCGAATGTCCGGCCGGTCAGCAGCAGGTCCATGGCCCGGCTTTGGCCCAGTAACTCCACCAGACGGCCGGTGCCGTTCCAGCCGGTGGTTAGGCCGTTGGACACCTGCCGGAAGGAGAAGCGGGCCGAGGCCACGGCCACACGCAGGTCGCAGGCGGTCAGGATCTCGCAGCCGCCGCCGATAGCGTCGCCGTTGACCGCAGCGATGACCGGCACGGGCAGGGCGATCAGGTCAGCCAGCGCGGCGCTCATGGTGCGGGCGAGGCGTTCCCCGGCGGCCGGCTCCGGATGGCCGAGTAGCTCTTTCAGGTCGCCACCGGAGACGAAGGCGCTGCGACCTGCGCCGGCAATGATCAACACGCGCAGCGTTTCGTCGTGGGCGGCGGCACTAACGGCCGCGGCGAACGCATCCTGGGCGGCCCAATCCAGCGCATTGCGGGCGGCGGGCCGATTGACGCGCAGCAGGCCGACGCCGGTGGAATCAACCTGATACTCGATGGGTTGGCTCATGATGCTGGTACCTTAGCAGAAACGGGACGTCGATGCATCTGTCGCGACGGAATAGACGTGCCGGGCGACAGTGCCTCCATGCCGTTGCCCGCGGCGACCTGTGATTGTATGATGTGGAGTAGCGGAAGTTAGCCCGGTGCCCTAGTGTAGTGTCCGGGTGGACCGGGAATCTATGCCGGAGGAAGGAGGTGGGCGTATGAGAGTAGCCGAGGCACTAATCCAACGAGCGGATTATCAGAAGCGCATTGACACGCTGCGGATCAGGCTGAACCAGAACGTCAAGGTCCAGGAAGGCGATAAGCCGTCTGAGGACCCGCAGGCGTTGCTGGACGAAATCGAGCGGATCAGCGGTGAATTGCTCAGCCTGATCCAGCGGATCAACCGTACCAATTCGGCGACGATGCTCAGCCCAGGCGAGATGACAATTGCCGATGCCATTGCCGTGCGCGATATCCTGAAGCTGCGACACACCGTCTACACGACGGCCGTTTCGTCGGCCATTATCAAGCAGGATCGCTATAGCAAGTCGGAGATTCGGTTTGAGAGCACGGTGGACGTGGGCGATCTGCAACGTAGCGCTGATGATCTGGCGCGCGAATACCGCGAACTGGACACACGCATTCAGGAGTCCAACTGGCAGACGGAGCTGTTGTAATCGGTTGAAGTTGGTAGCGACCACGACAAAGGCGAGTGCAACCCACTGTCGGCGGGGTCATGCTGACAACCTGATTCACATGAGGGGCCATGTGTGCGGCCAACCCGCGCTAACTGAGTATGCCCAGTATTGTGACAGGGGTATTGCGTATCGGGTATTGTGATTACCGATGCACTGATTTGTTGGAGTCGTGAGGGTGGGACAGGGGTCTTCAGCCGCCTGCAATGCTGCCATCGGCCCGCGAGGGGCAACGTCTATCTATAACTGAAAACCGCCGCGGTAGGGTACAACCTTATACTGGAAGTCAGTGACGTACTTTTCCAGCTCGGTGTTGAGGTCTTGCCAGATTTCACTGTCCAGTAGGGTGTTCATCGTGTCCCAATCGCCACAAACAAAGCCGATCAGTCGGTTGGGGGCGTTGCCATAGGCGGTATGCCAGGCTTCGCTCATCTGCAAGCCCATCGATTGCAACGTGGGCACATACTGGCCCATCACGAACTGATAGTACGCCTGGGTCGCATCCGACTCGACTTCGTACTCCAGGAGGAGTTTGACACCTTGTGCTTGTTCGTCCATGGTTCCCTCAACTACCTTCTAGTTTACTCCAGAATCCGGGCGATTTCACCGCCCGAGTCGGGTCTCTCATCTAACCCGGGTTGCCAAAGTTGGCCGGTCCCGGTGACAGGACTGCGGCGATGCGTTCGTCCGCCGGTTGGGCTGCGGGCATGAACGGCCGTCCTGTCAAGCGCTCATAGGCATCGATATAGCGCACCGCCACCTGGGCCACGAAATCGGCCGACATGGCCGGCGGATCCCCGTCGCCCCGGTAGCCTTGTGCGGCGTACCACTGGCGCAGGAACTCCTTGTCGAGATGCTCCGGCAGGTCCTGGCCCAGACTATCGGCCGTCCAGTAGCGACTGGAGTCGGGGGTATGGATCTCGTCGATAAGGGCCAGACGGTCGTCGATAAGCCCGAACTCGTATTTGGTGTCGACCAGCACCAGCCCCGCCTCGCGCGCCACGGCTTGCCCCCGGGCAAACAGGCCTAGCGCGGCCGCTTCGATTTCGGCCCACAACGTTGGCGCGATTAGCCCACCGTAGAGGATGTCGTCGGCCGTCAATCGTTCGTCGTGTCCGCCGGCTTCGGCCTTGGTGGTGGGGGTGATGATCGGCTCCGGCAAAGGGTCGTTCTTGTGCAATCCATCGGGCAGCGGAATCCCATACGGTTGCCGGTCGCCCTGCTCATAGAGATACCACAGCGACGTCTTGGTGACGCCGGTGATGTAGCCGCGCACGACGACCTCGACCGGCAGCGGCGTTGCCTCACGGGCCACAGTGACGTTGGGATCGGGCACGGCCAGCAGGTGATTGGCGACGATATCGGCCGTCTGGGCAAACCACCAGACGCTCAGTTCGTTCAGCACCTGGCCCTTGTACGGGATCAGGCCCAACACGCGATCGAAGGCGGAAATGCGGTCGGTGGTGATGAGCATGCGCCGGTCGTCAAACTGGTAGCTGTCGCGTACCTTGCCCGGCACCTTGTGGCCCCACTCCGGGCCAAGGTCCACTCCGGCCAGTGCGGTGGGAATCGCGTCGAGTAGCTCTTGATGGGTCAACATGCCTTTACTCCGTTTTCAAACAGACGCAGCCCCAGGAGGGTGTGCTCGCCGCGATGAGCGCGGGGATGCTGCCAGGGGAAGATCGCGTCTTCGGGATGGGGCATCAGTCCCAAGACGTTGCCCGCGGCGTTGCTCAGTCCGGCAATGGCCAGCGCCGAGCCGTTGGGGTTGGCCGGGTAGGCGGCGGCAGCACCGTCAGCGGCGGTGTAGGTCAGGGCGATCAGGTTGTCTTGTTGCAGACGGGTTAGCGCGGCCTGGTCGCGGGCCAGCAGCCGCCCTTCGCCGTGGGCCACCGGGCAATAGATACGCCCGGTCAGCCCCTGCGTGAACAGCGATGGGCCGGCCGGGTTCGGCTCCAGATAGACCCAGCGGCATTCGAAGTGGCCGGAGGCGTTATAGGTCAGCGTCACGTCGCGCGGACCGTCGGCGTGGCCGGGGAGGATGCCCGCTTTCACCAGCGCCTGGAAACCATTGCAGATGCCCAGCACCGGACGGCCGTCTTGCACAAAGCGTTCTAAGGCTGCCCCTAGAGCATGGTCCCCTTGCCGGCCCATATCCACCGCCCACAACACGCCTGCGCCCAGGTCGTCACCGTAGGAGAAGCCGCCGGGTATTACCAGCATCTGGTAATCCAGCAGATCGCGCTCCCCGGCCAGCAGCTGGTTGACGTGGACGATCTCCGGCGTGCCGCCGGCCAGTTCGCAGGCCAGCGCCGCGTCCCGGTCGCGGTTGGTGCCGTTGGCGTGGAGGATGAGCACCCGTGGCCGGGTAGTTCGGGCGGCCACCGGGCGGGCGGCTTGTGCGCCGGTCGGCTGGCTGGGAGCGAGGGTCCGTTCGTCGGCTCCGGTGAAGGCGGCGCGCAGCCGTCCTACGCCCAGTTCGAGCAGCGGATCGGCCGCATCCGGCAGGCGCGGGTGGATGCGCAGCATATTGCCGCCCACGACGCCGATGCATGCGTGGGGCACATCGCCCAAGGCGGCCGAAAAGGCGGCGGCGTCTTCCGGCCGCACCTCGACCAGGAAGCGGGTCAGTGATTCGCTGTAGAGCACGGCTTCGTCGGCGGCGTAGGCGTAATACGGATCGACCGGTACGGCGCGCATTTGAATCTCGGCCCCCACCTGCCCGGCCAGACACATCTCGGCCAGCGCCACCCCCAGGCCGCCCTCGCTGCAATCATGGGCGGCCCGCACCAGCCCGGCGCGAATGGCTCGGTGCAGGGCGCGCAGCCGGTCGAGCGGCGCGTCGATGGGCCCCGGCACTGCGCGGTGCTGCGGCCGAACGGCGCCGCCGACCTGGCCATAGTGGCTGCCGCCCAGCTCCGGGCGCGTGTCGCCGACGACGAAGATGAAGTTGCCGGCCGCCTTCAGGTCCATGGTCACGGTACGGGTGACGTCGGGCACATGGCCCAGGGCCGAGATGAGCAGCGTGCCGGGAATGGCGTGCTTACGGCCGTCGTTCATCGGTGTATTCGTTGTTGAGGCTGTCCTTGCCGGAGACGAACGGCGTCTCGTAGGCCAGGGCGGCGTCGTGGCAGCCCTGCGCGCGCGCACCAGCGACGCCCAGACGGTCGGGCAGGTTGGGGTTGCCCCAGCAGAAGTTGTCGAGGATGGCCACCCGGTCGGGGTCGGCGCCCACGGCGACCACGTTGCGCAGCGCTTCGTCGACGGCGGCCCAGGCCATCGCGTACGGGTCGATGGTCGGTATACGCACGGGCAGAGGCCGTTGCCGAGGGCCGCACCGGGCAGCGGCTTGATCGCCGCGGCTGGGTGTCCATGTGGCACGATGACGGCCGCGTCGCCGGGGCCATCGGCCGATCGGGCCGACCAGCGGTTTGACGCGCCGTGCCGCCCTGCACCTCATGGTCGTAACGGCGGATGACGTCTTCCTTGCTGCGAATGTTGGGGTGGGCCAGCAGCGCCAGCAGTAACTCGGCCGTTGATCAGGCTTGGTGTTGTCGCATCGGCTGACTCATCCGGCGTGATCGGCGGTCGCCAGGTGGCCTGCAGCCTGCGGCGGCGGCAGGCCGTCGTGCAGGAAGGCCATCGTCAAATCGCCCACCGTCCGGCCGCCATAGGTGACCTGCAGACGGCCGTCGGCAGTGAAGGTGCCCAGCACGGTCAGGGTCACATCTTGCCCGTCGCAGATGGCTTGCAGGCGGGCCAGTTGGCCGGCGGCACGGCCAGCACCATGCGTTCCTGGGCCTCGCTGAGCCAGATTTCCCACGGTCGCAGCCCGGGATACTTGAGGTGCACTGTCTGCAGTTCGACGTCGGCGCCCAGCTCGGCGCCCATCTCGCCCACGGCCGAGGAGAAACCGCCCGCGCCGCAGTCGGTGATGGCCGTGTAGAGGCCTTCATCGCGGGCGCGCAAGACCACTTCCATGACCTGCTTCTCCTTGATGGGGTTGCCGATCTGCACGGCGCTGATCCGGCGATGTCGCTGGTGGCGGTGTCCATCTCCATGCTGGAGAAGGTCGCCCCGCGCAGGCCGTCGCGGCCTGTTCGGCCGCCGATGGCCACGATCAGGTCGCCCGGTTCGGCCTGCGTGCGGTGCGAACCGCGGGGCAGGATGCCCAGACAGCCGCAGTAGACCAGCGGATTGGCGGTGTAGCCGGGGTGGTAGAGGATGGCGCCGTTGACGGTGGGGATGCCCATCTTGTTGCCGTAATCCTCAATGCCAGCACGACACCGGCGGCGATGCGCGGCCGGGTGGAGCACGCCGGCGGGCAGCGCCTCATAGGGCAGGTCCGGCGGGCCGAAGCAGAGCACATCGGTGTTGGCGATGGGCCGGCGCTGACGCCCAGCACATCGCGCACCACGCCGCCCACGCCGGTGTTGGCCCCGCCAAACGGCTCCAGGGCCGAGGGGTGGTTGTGGGTTTCGACCTTGAAGGCCAGGTCGAACGTGTCGTCGAAGGCGACGATGCCGGCGTTGTCGACAAAGGCCGAATGGACCCAGGGCTTGTCCAAGTGCCTCGGTCGCGGCGCGCAGAGTAGGTCTTGAGCAGGCCGTCGATGGTCTGGGCCACCGGCGTTGCATGGGCATTGGGGCCGGGCGGCGGGCCGTCATACTCGATGACGGCCCGGAAGGTCTTGTGGACACAGTGCTCGCTCCAGGTCTGGGCCAGCGTCTCCAGCTCGACGTCGGTCGGTTCGCGATCTTCGGCGCGATAGTAGGTCTGAATCGCCTGCATCTCGGCCAAATCCAGGGCCAGGCGGCGTTCGCGACTGATGGCCAGCAAGGCCGCGTCGTCGGCCGCACGCAGGGGGATGGTCTCCACGGTGTCATCGGCCGTCCGGTAGGCGAAGAACGGCGCGGCGAGTGGCGTATCGATGGCGAAGCGCTGGATAACCGGGTTGGCCAACAAGCCGGAGGCCAAACGCGCCAGATCATCGGCCGACAGGTCACCGGCCAATTCATAGCGCCGGCCGGTGGCCGCCCGCTCCAGGTCGTTGTAGCCGAGGTGGTGGGCGGTGCGGACGAGATTGGCCGCGGCCGAGTCCGTCACGCCGGGCAGGAAGCTGACTTCGATGACATGCTGCCCGGCCGGGTGTCCTCCGCCTTGCAGCGGGCGCACGCGCCACGTGTCTGTCACCGGGTCGGCCAGGAGTGCTTCGGCCAGCGTGGCGACGGCGGCATCTGGCAGATTGCCCTGCAGATAGTATAGCTGACTGGTGTCGGCGTTTTGCAACGCTGTAATGCCCAGTTGGTGGGCGCTGCGAACGAGTGACTGATTCGCCTCGGCGTCAGACGTCCGTGTTTTGACGATAATGCAAACAGTTGGTGATGCCGGTGCGCCGGATTGATCGCGCTTCTGGTCGCTCATCGGGTTCCCCTTGTGCGAGCTTTGTCGGCTTCATCCAGCCGATCGCCTGCGGTAAAGATGCGTTGGGATGATTGTACCGGATGCGCGGCTGAGATTAAAAAGTGTGACCATCCGGCGGCCACTGGTTTACCCGGCGTGCGGACCTGTTGTACAATGTCTGTGTCGAGTGCCCGAACGTGGACGCACGACCGAGGCACAAGGAGATGCACCGATGAGCAATGGTCACCATTCACTAAGTTGTTTCTTGCCACCGCACCTGCTGCAGAACATCGTCGAGAACGGCACTCAGGCGCAGCGCCAGCACGCCCTGCGCAATATCGTTTCGTCCGAGGCCATGCGCCTGCAGCGCGAGGCCGTGGCTGAAGAGGGGCTGCCGCCGTCGGTGCTGGAAGCGGCCGGATCCGGTCTGCAGCGTGTTGTGTATGACGCCGAGAACGGCGGGTCGCTGCCGGGCAGGCAGGTCCGCGTGGAAGGCGGTCCTCCGACGGGGGACGACGCGGTCGATGAAGCTTACGACGGTGCGGGCACAACCTATGCCCTGTTCAAGGATATCTACGACCACGACTCAATCGACAACCGTGGACTGCGGCTGGATTCAACGGTGCATTTCCGCACCGGTTACGACAACGCTTTCTGGAACGGCCGTCAGATGGTCTATGGCGACGGCGACGAAGACCTGCCCGAAGCCGACCGGCTGTTCAATCGCTTCACGATTGCCGTCGATATCATCGGCCACGAACTGACCCACGGGGTGACGCAGTTTACGGCCAATCTGGTCTATGAAAACCAGCCCGGCGCCTTGAATGAATCTATGTCGGACGTATTTGGTTCGCTCGTGAAGCAATATCAGCGCCGACAGGCGGTGCATGAGGCGGACTGGATCATTGGCGAGGGGTTGTTTACGGGCAATGTTAACGGCGTGGGCATCCGGTCGATGAAGGCACCGGGCACGGCTTACGACGACCCAGTGCTGGGACGTGACCCGCAGCCGGGCCACATGCGCGACTTTCGTGCAGACCAACGCCGACAGCGGTGGCGTGCACATCAATTCCGGCATCCCCAACCGGGCCTTCTATGTGACCTGTCAGAACATGGGCGGGTTCGCCTGGGAGAAGGCGGGGCGTATCTGGTATACGACCTTGCGCACGCGATTGGGTGAGAACACGCAATTTGCTGAAGCAGCCGCGCAGACGTATCAGGTGGCCGGGACCCTATATGGACAGGGTAGTCTGGAACAGCAGGCAGTCAGTGCCGGGTGGGCCGAGGTGGGCATCAATGTTCAAGACACCACGGTGCCCCCCATCACCGATCCCGGCAACCGCCCGGGCTGTGCCTCGTCGCTCGTGGGCTTGATGCGCTCGGCTTTGAATATCGATTAGCGGTGACCTATTAGACTCCACCCAATCGGGAGGTGCTGATGCGGATACACTTTGAGAAAAGCGGTGGTTTCACCGGCATCCACCTGGCAACCACTGTCGATACCAACGAATTGCCGCCGCAAGAGGCAGCGCGGTTGTTGCAGGAGCTGGATCAATCGGGACTGTTGGAAAGAGATCCCAGTACGTTAGAGGGTGCGCCGGGCAGCGGCCCCGACAGCATTACCTATGAGTTGACGTTGGAAGTGGGCAGCTATGAGCACACTTACTGTATGACTGACGAAACGGCCCCTGACTCACTGCAGCCCCTGTTTCGGCAGCTCACGATGCTGGCACGGCGCACGCCAACGTCCGGCGATACACCCTGGTAACGGCGGCCCACAAACCTGAACTACAGGAAGGCTTCCAGGGCTAGCTGGGGCGATTGTACGCTGCGGTTGGGCGGGCCGAACCGGCTGGGCACGCGCTTGGCAATGGGATCGGACGCCTGGTTCGCGGTCGCCCGCAGGCCCAGGTCGGCCAAATCACCCACGATCGGCGTTAACCGCGCCGCGTCCACTCCCCGCGACACAACTGAGGACACAAACGCCGCATACTGGCCATCGGCTCCGGCCTGTTGGGTCATGGCGCAGACCAGATCCGCGCCGCGCATGGCCGACAGGGCCAGGTCGGTCAGGTCGTGACCGAGATGGATGACCACGTAGTAACCCAGCGTGCGCAGTTCGTCGAGTGCGGCCCGCAGCCGCGGCAGGCTGGCGAAATCGTATTCGGCCGGCTGTTCCGGTGCGGCAATCACGCCCAACCCCGCGTGATGCTGTTGCACATAAGGCGCTACCTCGGCGGCGGTCATGGGCACCGGGGCATGCTCCAGCAGGTGGAGGATGTGGGGGGTCCGGCGCAGCGACAGGCGACAGGCCACCGGACTCAGTGTCAGGTCGAGATCAATCAGCAGCACCGGCCAGGTTGAATGGAGGGCCACCATGCGGCTCAGGTAGATAGCCATGGCGGTGGAGGCGTGCCCCTCGGCCATGGCGTAGAGGGCCACCACACGGCCCTTCTGCGGTGGCTCGGCCTGGGCTTCCTGCCGCCGGAAAATGCCGTCCACGACCGACGCGAGATCGCTGATTTGATGCGGTTTGGCCAACACCTCGGCGGCACCCATGGCGAAAGCCAGCCGCCGCATTTCAGCGTTAACCGACCCGGACAGAAAGATGACGGGGATCACGGCCGTTTTGGGCGTGGCGCGAAGTCGTCGGAAGACCTCGAAACCGTCGATGCCGGGCATCATCAGGTCCAAGACGATCAGATCGGGCGTCTGCGACTGGGCTTCGGAGACGCCGGAGAAGCCATCATGCGCTTCCATCACCGTGTAGCCCGACCGGCACAACTGCCGTTCCAGCAAATAGCGCATGGGCGCTTCGTCATCGATGATCAATATCCGCTTGTTGGTCATACCGTTACAGCCCTTTTCGACCCGGATTCTCGGTCTCTGCGTTGGGATTAGGTTATCGTCTACCAGTACTTTAGTACTGCTATGATAGTGGGCCTCGGTTACGATCAACCTTAAGCGGTTGGTTGATTGGGAATCCCGGGGGCTACGGGCGTGTGCCCTGACAGGTCGGAGCCTATCAGGGCACAGTCCCCGCAAACTGGCATCCATAGCATAGACAGAACCATCGCCCAAAGTGGCAACACAGTCCGATCTAGGCCATCTGTCACCTGCCAGTGGCAATTCCCCAGACCAATCTCACGAATTCGTCATCCCTTGTTTCAGTACCGGAAACACACCTCTGGCATCCTATCCCTAAGTCAAGTTTCTTAGGAGGTACGTGTCAGATGTTTGGTAACAAGAACGACAAGCTGGAGCGGCTGGATGCGATCAGTGCGGTCTTGCGGTCGGCGCGGTCAGGACTGACCCAGGCCGAACTGGCGCGGTTGGTGGGGGTTAACCGCAGCACCATCAACAAGGACCTGGCCATTATCCAGGAGCGAATTGGCGTTTTGCTGGCCGAGGACGACGCCGGGCGGTTGTTTTGGGCGGGCGGCTGCGATGACCGCTAGCCGCAGCGCGCGCCTGTTGTATGCGGCGGGTCATAAGGGATGGTCTACATGCTGCCTGGGAAGCACCCTGGAACGCGCGGTCAACTTAACGTAGTCTGCAAGGTAAGCACGGTATAAAGGTGGGAATGACCCGCTCAACCAAGTTCACACCAGGAGACAGACCATGAGCCGCAGCATGACTCGAGCCGACCGCCTGCGTGAGATGGAGCGGCTGTACGTGATGCGCGGGTTCACCGACCAGGAGTTGGCCGACCGGCTGGGCGTCACGCGGTCCACGGTCTGGAAGGACCGCCAGGTGATGGCTGAAAACGTGCCGTTGATCGACGACGGCCCCGGCCGTTTTCGGGTTGACCGGGGCCGCTACATCTCCGAGGTCCGGCTGAACCTGTATGAGGCGCTAACGCTCTATCTGGCCGCCCGCCGCGCTTCGCGCCAGACCCAGATGGCCGACCTGCACGCCACCAGCGCCCTGGAGAAGCTGGCCCGGTCGCTGCAGCAGCCGATGATGGAGCGACTGGTGGCAGCAGCCGAAACTGTCCCCGCGCGGCGTCCGTCAGAAGACGGCAAGCGCATCATGGAGAGCATCGCCCGCGGCTGGGCCGAGCGCATTGTGGTCAATGTGGTCTATCGGGCGTTTGGCGCCGACACCACCAAGACCCACCGCGTGCGGCCGTATCTGATCGAGCCGTCGCAGTGGAGCGATAGCGTCTACCTCATCGGCCACAGCCACCGCGCCGAAAACATCATCGCCTTCAAGACCGAGCGGATCGAGCGCGCCTCGCTGACCACGGAGCGGTTCGAGCTGCCGGATGACTTCGACGAGCACGAGCTTTTTCGCCATGCCTGGGGCATCTGGACCACCGGCCGCGAACCGGTCGAGGTGCGCCTGAAGTTCACGCCCGGCCGGGCCACCCAGCGGGTGAAGGAGAGCGTCTGGCATCCGTTGGAGGAAGTGAGCGACAGCGAGGACGGGGGCTGCATCTGGCTCTGCGCGGTGGATGAATGGCAGGAAATGCTACCGTGGATTCGCAGCTGGGGCGCGGACTGCGAGGTCCTGGCCCCGGATGCGCTGCGGGCGGAGATGGTGGCGGAGCTGGGGCGGTTGGCGACGGTGTATGGGTGAGGACGCCGGACGCATTAGCCGGCGCCGGTGGGAGCGTCAGCATTCGGTAGGTCAATCACCAGTCCCCGCGTCCCCGCCGGCCCGCGAATACTCAGAAAACATAGTTTCAGCCGCGGCTCGGTTCCCACTAGGTCCTTCACGGCCCTTCCGTACGCTCGAATCTGTTCTTCATACGCCTCTCGGGCCAACAGATTCTCAAGCGTCTCGTTGCGGTGTAGTTCGTCAGTTTTGAAATCAACTACCGTCCAGCGGCCGTCTTTCAGGTACAGCGCGTCGATGAAGCGGTTGTCCGGTTGCCCGTTCACCATCGTGCTATAAGGTATCTCGTGCAGGCGGCGATCGGCCGTGTCCATCTCTCTGAAACAGCGGTTGGGCGCGGAAGTCTTGCAGCAGGTCGCGTGCTTTGTGGGCGGCGTGGGCCAGTTGTTGGTCGCGGGTCAGACCATACTCGCGAGCGCGGGCCATGACCCAGGCGTCGAACCCTTCTGCCGAGAAGCGCCACTGGGCCAGCGCCTCGTGCACAATCTGGCCGACGACCCAGGATGGGGCGGTGGTCTGCGCGCCGCCGGTCACCTGCCACAGGCGCGAGGGCGTGCTGTCTTGGTCGTCCGGCATGTCGTTGGTGTGGATCAACGAGGCCAGCAACGGCAGGCTGTCGTCAAGGTCGCCGGGCGGGTCGGCCGGTGTGTCGGCTGAGGGTTCAGCCACCGGGACGTAACCCGGCTCATAGAACGCCGCCCGGATGGCTGTATCGCCCAACGTCAGGTCAAAGGCGTGAACGTTGCTCCCGGCCTCCTCGTAGGGGCTCAGGTCGCAATTGAGCAGGGGGATAAAGGAGGCCAACTGCTTGAGCCAGCCGTCCGACGACAGCTTGCCCGTTGAGGTGAGTTTCATCTGACCGTTGATGATGAGCAACTGCTGGGCGCGGGTCAGGGCCACGTAGAGCAGCCGCGCATCCTCGGCCGCGGATCGGTCTGCGTCGCGCTGGGCGGCCATACCATAGGCGGTGGCTTTAAGCTGTTCCTCGTTTTTCTGTGGCAGCATGATGCCCAGCTCAGAGTCAATCAAGGTCCGGCTGCGGTTGTTCGACGTGCGTGCGGCATCACCCAAAACCACCACCGGGAACTCCAGCCCCTTGGCAGCGTGGATGGTCATGATCTGCACCGCGCCGCCGGCGCTGGATCGCGCTTCGCCCTCCCGGCTGCCACTGTCGCGCAAGGTCTGGGCGTACTCCAGAAAGCGACTGATGCTGACCAGTTCGCTGGTGTGAACGTCGAGCAGCAACTTGCTGACATTACGCAGGGCGCGGGTCTGCCCGGCCTGGCGCAGTATGGCCCGGTAGTGGGTGCGGTCGAGAAACTGCTTGAGGATGTCAGCCACGCGGGCGCGTCCGGCCTGCCGATTGAGGTCATCGATCAGGGCCACGGCGTCATGCAGGAGGACGGCTTCGGCCGGATCGTCCGGGACAAAGCTGTTGAGCAGCGTTGCCCACAGCGTGGTGCCCTGCGGCCGAGCCTGCACCAGCCGGTAGAGCGTGACGTCCGCCAGGCCGCAGGCAGGCGAACGCAACATCCCGGCCAGGGCCAGGTCGTCGTGCGGATCGGCCACGGCTGACAGCGCGTTGAGCAGATCGCGCACCTCCGGCCGTTCGTAGAACCCCTTGCCGGAGACGGTCACATAGGGGATGCCGGCTGCGTCCAGGGCATTCTCATAGGTTTGGAAACCGCCGGCGGCACGGCAGAGAATGGCGAAGTCCTTGTACTCCAGGTCGCTCTCGCGCTGCAGACGGGCGAGTTCCCCGGCCAACGCCGCTGCTGCCACGGGCAACGCTTCCTCTTTGTTGCCCAGGCTCAGGTGGAACGAGACGAAGGGCGCGGTCAATCCCTGAAGCACAGTGTCCTGCCCGGCGCGCAGCGGCGCAAACGGGGCGATCCAGGGCGGCCGTCCCGGCTCGTCCTCGCCCAACACCGGCTGCAGGATGCGGTTCATGGCCGTCAGCAGTTGTTCATGGGCGCGATAGGATATGTCGAGGTCGACCAGCAAGCCGTCCTGGGCGCCGATTTGGGCTTTCTCACTGTTGAAGACGGTGACATCCGCGCCACGGAAGCGGTAGATCGACTGCTTGGCGTCGCCGACGATGAACAGACGGCCGGGCGTGCGGGCACAGCAGGCGTACTAGCTGCCGCTGGCGTTCGTTTGTGTCCTGAAATTCGTCGACCAGCAGGGCGCCCACCTGTTCCTGCCAATAGGCGGCCACAGCGGGGTAGTTCGCCAGCAGGTCAATGGCCCCCGACTCCAGATCGTCGAAGTCCAGCGCGTTCCGCTCGGCCTTGCGGGTGTGATAGATATCGGTCGCAACGGTGAACAGGTCGTAGATGGCGGGCATGGCGGCGGCGAGGGCTTCGTCCTGGGCGTTAAGGTCGGCCATAAGTCCAACGCGTGCCTTTTTCCAAGCGGGAACAATGATCTTCAGGGCATCTTTCACATCCTCCAGTTGTGCCGCCCCGCCAGGCCAGTTTTTCGCAATGCCGCCCTGAATGCGGATACCTGACATCTGGTCCAGATTGCGTACTTTGCCGATATGAGTTTCACCATCAAGCCAATGGATCGCGTTGAGTACCTGGGCGGCTTTGTCGGCCATGACGTCGGCCGGGTTGGTCGCTCTGTTCTCACGCAATACACTAGTGGCCGCCTGCCATTCCGGCCGGGCCAGCAGCCTCTCTAGCTCCTCCGCCTGATAGGCGGCCAACTGCGCCCGCCAGAAGTCGAGTATTGTTTCCGGCGGAGTTTTATCTATGAATGCCGCCACGTCCTGCCGATTGGCCAGCAGCTTCCGGATGAGGTCTTGCAACGGCCGCTCGGGCAGCAGCGCAAACAGCGGCGTCGTCTCCGGCCGGTCGGCGGCCCAGGCCAGCGCGGCCTCGATGACCTCGTTCAGCAGCAGGGCGCTCTGCGTCTCGTCCAGCACATCGAAGCGCGGGTCGATGCCCGCCTCGGCCGGGTGGGTGCGCAGGATCTCGCCGCACAGGCTATGGATGGTGCCGATGCGCGCCGCGTCGAGCCCGTTGTAGATGTCCTGCCAGCGGGTGACGGCGGTCTCATCGGCGTCGGGCCGGCTCAGGGTAGCGGCGATGACCTGCCGGACGCGGTTGCGCATCTCGCGGGCGGCCTTGCGGGTGAAGGTGATGGCCACGATGCTGCGCAGGGGCACGCCGTCGGCGAGCAGGGCCAGGATAGCGGGCCACCAGCGTGCGTGTCTTGCCCGTGCCGGCCCCGGCCGTGACGACCACATCCCGGCCGCGAGCCAGCGCCGCGTCGCGCTGTTCCGGGCTGAGGGGGAATTCGTGGAGAATGGGGGGCGGCGTGGTCATGTCATCACCATCCCTGCGGTGCATAGTGCCAGCAGAACGCGGCCGCTGGGCAGTAGGACGGGCAGCCGCCGGAGGGCGCCTTGGGCTGGAAAGCGGCCGTCGCGCACCTGGCGCACGGCGTCCCAAGCGAACCCGAGCGCGGTCTGGGCGGGCGTCGTCGTCCTGGCCGGCCAACGTGAACGTGCTGGGCTCGGCTTGCTGGATGTGCCAGTAGAAGCCGTCGGCGACGTGGCCCAGCCGCAGCGTCTGTTCGGCGGCCAGGGCGTAGAGCGGCAGCTGCAGCTTCTTGCCTTCGGCGAAATCCTTGTCTTTGAAGTGGGCCGGACCGGCTGTTTTGTAGTCGATAATGCGCAGGTTGCCCTCGGTGTCGCGGTCGATCCGGTCGATGAAGCCGCGCAGCAAGAGCTGGTCGTCGCCGTCGCCGTCGATGACCAGCGGCGGTGCGCCGCGCAGGCCGAAGGACGCCTCGGCCTGCAGGAAGCGAAAGTCGCCACGGTTCTGCTCCAACGCGCTGATGGAGCGCAGAACATGGCCCAGGATCTCACGGCGCGTTTCGGCCCACCACGGCGTCTCGCGGAAGCCCTCTTTTTCCGGCGCTTCGTCCAGGAGACGATTGGCGATGTCGGTCACGAACGTTGTGATGTCGCCCTCAGCCGGGTCGGGTAGTCCCTTTTGGTAGACCGTCTCGAAGATGGCGTGATACACCTGGCCCAGCTGTCGGGCGTCGAGCCCCTCGGCCGGCTCTTCGCGCGGCTCCAGCCTGAGCACGCTGCCGACATAGAACATGAAGCCACACGCCCGGTAGGACTCCAGCCGGCTGGCGCTCCAAATGTGGTCCGGGCCGAACTGGGCCATCAAATCGGGCGCGACGGTGTCCAGCAGTCCGTCATGGGCGCAGAGACGGCGGCGCTGCCGGGCCCGCCACGTGTCGGCCGCAGCCTGGATGCGCGTGGCCACGTCCGGTTCGTGCGCGGCGGCCCAGGCGGCCCAATCGGCGCGCTGTGCCAGGCTCTCCCACAATTCGGCCGATGAGGCGGCTTCGGTGGGCGGCAAGGGCTGTTCGGCCGGGATGCGTGTCGGTTGGGCGGTAACCAGCGCCCGCACGGCCTCCCAGAATGGGGAGGCCACCCAGTCGGCGCCGTTGTCGGCCAGGATGGACCGGGTTAGCAGCAGGGCGTGGCGCGGTCGGGTGATGGCTTCGTAGAAGAATTCGCGCTCGGCGCTGCGGGTCGAGGGCAGCAGCCAGAAATCGGCGTTATTGCGCAGCCATTCGCGGTCTGCGTCACGCAGGAACGGGTCCTCGCTGACCGTGGCTGGGAATGAGCCTTCGCCCAGGCCCAGCACGGCGACGGCCTCGAAGCCCAGCCCGCGTGCCTGTACCACCGGCGCAGCCAGGATGGCGATTTCGTCGGGGCGCATGGGCAGCGTGTAATTGGCGACCGACACCGCCCCCAACAGTTCCTCCAGGAAAACGACGGTATCCACCGGTCGCAGTACGCCCACAGCTTCCTCGGCCCACACCAGTCCGCGCAAGACCTCCTTGAAGGCCCGCAGGGCGGCGATGTCGGCCGGGGCTGTGGTGGGGTTGGCGCGGGCTTGTTCGATCAGGCGCAGCGACGGTGCGGCCGGTTCACTGGAATCCTCGCGATGGGGGTCAGGGTCGGGGCCCATCAACTTTTCCAGCCATTCAACATGAGCGCGCATCGTGGCGTCTTGGGCCGCGGGCTGGGTCATCGCCATGAAGTGACTGAACTTGGCAGCCAGAATCAGCCGCTCGCGTCGGGCTCGGACCTGTGCCGGTCAGACTCTCGGCGTCGTCATCGCGGATTGTCTCCGCCCAGGCGGTTTCGGCCGCCTGGAAGGCCGAAGCCCACTGCTCCTGCCCGCGAATGACGCGGAATTGACGGCCCACGGCATCGAGCAGGTCGGCGTCGGCCGGGGTAATGTCGATCGTCGGCGTTTGCCAGGCAAAATAGGGCGAACGCCAGGCGGCCACCACATCGCTGCGCAGCAATCGCGACGACCCATCCTCGGCCGGAAAGTGGACGCGCAGCAGGTCGAGCAAGGCGGCCACCGGCGGGCTTTGCAGCAAGGGCAGGCCGTCGGCCTGGCGCACCGGCAGCCCAAATTCGGCGGCGATGGATTCGATGAACGGCCGATAGGGGGTCATATCGCGGGCCAGCAGGGCGACGTCGGACGGGCGCAGGTGGCGGCTGATGATCTGCTGCTTCAGCCAGCGCAGGGCGGTGCGCACTTCGGCCGCGGGATCGGGCACTTCGCGCAGGGTTATCGCGCCGTCTTGCGGGAACTGGGCAGCGGCTGGGCGGGCGAACAAGCCCGCTGACAAATGGCTCAGCGCCGGGTCGGGCGGCGTGACAGACTGGGGCGGCAGCGGTTGGGCCGCGACGCCCAGTGCGGCCTCGACCACCTGTCGAGTGCGCGCGTAACGCGGGAACTCGAGTTGCTCGGCCTGAGGCAGGGTCAGGTGAAATTCGCCGACGCGATCGGCCATGGCGCGCAGCAGGGCCAGCTGGATGGGCGTGAAATCGTCGAAGCCGTCGACGATGAGTAGCGGCCACTGGCTGCAGGCTGCGGGTGCGCGCTGTTCCAGGGCTTCGACCGCCAGCCAGCTGAGACCCACCCGGTCGGCCCAACCCTGTTCTTGAAGTCGCTGCTGGTAATCGGCGTAGATGTCGGCCAGCTCAACCAGCCGCGGCCCGGCCCCCATCGTATTGACCGCGACGCGGAAGGTGGCCGGGTCGATGCGTGCCGATTTGAGTTCCTCGATGAGCTGCTGGGTGACCTGAATGAAGCCCGGCTTGTCTCTGAGCGATGCGTAGTGGTCCAGGTCGCGCCGGAGGATGATGCTGCGCAGAAGGTGATACTGGACTTGCTGGTTGATCTCGGTAAAGGTTTCACCGGCGGCGTTGAGTACGGCGGCCACCAGACGGTCATACGAGAGCACATGCACGCCGATTGCGCCGCCTTTGGCGGATAAACGGCTGCGCCAGCCGGCCGCCTGCAACCCCGTCGGCACACAGATACGAACCTCGGACTGCAAATTGGCGGCCGTTCGGTGGGCCAGGTTGATGCAGAAGGCGGTCTTTCCGGCCGCGGCGGGGGCGGTATAGACGGTGGTGGTCATGGTGCTTGGTGCCATCCGGCAATCGGATGATATTGTAACGCGAAACGCCGGGTAGGGGCAGGTCCCCGTACCTGCCCTCTGGAGGGCAACCATAGCAGAGGGTAACCACAGGGGGTTGCCCCGCCACCGCATCTTCGGCCGAACAACGGTATAATACCTGCATGGACCTCTTTGCCCACGCCGGGAAGGAACGGCAGAAGACCGAGGCGCCGCTGGCGGCGCGCATGCGGCCGCGCACGCTGGACGAATACGTCGGCCAGAACCACATCATCGGCCCCGGCCGGCTGCTGCGCCGGGCCATCCAGGCCGACCAGCTCTCGTCGCTCATCTTCTACGGCCCGCCGGGTACGGGCAAAACGACGCTGGCCATGGTCATCGCCAACTCCACGCGCAGCCACTTCATCACCATCAACGCCGTCCTGGCCGGGGTGAAGGAGATCCGCGAGGCGATCGACGTGGCCCAGCGAACGGCGCGACCTCTACGGCCAGCGCACCACGCTGTTTGTGGATGAGGTCCACCGCTGGAACAAGGCCCAGCAAGACGCCCTGCTGCCCCACGTCGAAAACGGCACCATTATCCTGGTTGGGGCCACCACTGAGAACCCGTACTTCGAGGTCAACAAGGCGCTGGTCAGCCGCAGCCGTATCTTCCAGCTCCAACCGCTGACCGAGGACGACCTGCGGGCCATTGCCTACCAAACCCTGGCTGACGCTGAGCGTGGCTATGGCGCACTCAACGTCGCGCTGGCTCCCGACGCGCTGGACCATCTGGTGGATGTGGCCAACGGCGACGCCCGCGGCGTACTCAACGCGCTGGAGCTGGCCGTGGAGACTACGCCGCCGGACGAGAACGGCATCATTCACATCGATCTGGCCGTGGCTGAAGAATCGATCCAGCGTCGGGCGGTACTCTATGACAAGGACGGCGACGTCCACTATGACACCATCTCAGCCTTCATCAAGTCCTTGCGCGGTTCCGACCCCGACGCGGCACTGTACTGGATGGCCAAGATGGTCTATGCCGGGGAGGACCCGCGCTTCATCTTCCGACGCATGGCTATTTTCGCCGGGGAGGACGTGGGCATGGCCGACCCGGGGGCGATGGGCGTGGTGACCAGTGCCTGGGAGACATTCGAGCGCGTGGGCATGCCCGAGGGGCGCTTCCCCCTGTCGCTGGCGGCCATCTATCTGGCCACCGCGCCCAAGTCTAACTCCGCGTTTGCCTTCTTCGACGCGCTGGCCACGGTGGAGAAAGAGCGCGAGGCCGACGTGCCCAACCACCTCAAGGACGGCAGCCGCGACAAGGAAGGCTTTGGCCACGGCCAGGGCTATCTCTATCCCCACGCCTATCGCGACCACTGGGTGGCCCAGCAGTATTTGCCCGACGCGCTGCAGGGCAAGGTGTTCTACCAGCCGGGCGACATCGGCTATGAGCGCGAGATCCAGACGCAGGTGACGCGCCGCCGCGAGGCGCAACTGGCGGCCATGGTCGAAGGCACGGCCGACGCGCACCTGGAAATCCTGACCACCAGCCCGACCAACCGCAGCCGCGACGCCTGGCTGCAGCGGGCCATTGCCGGTGGCGGCCGCAAACTGGCCGACCTGCGTGACCAGCTGTTCGATCTGGCCGCCGTCCAGCGCCACCATCTGGTGCTGGACCTCAACGCCGGGAGCGGACTGCTGACCTGGGAGGCGGTGCGGCAGGCGCCGGAGGGCGGCGTGTGGGCGCTGTCGGCCGATCCGCAGCAGGCCGAAGCGCTGCGGCAGCAGGCCGAACGCCTGCCGGACGTGGAGCGGCCGGTCATTTTGGTCGGTCAACCGGCCGAACTGCCGTTCCTGCTGGCCCTGCGCGACGAGGAGGATGTGCGTTTTGACCGCGTGCTGGGTCGCAACATCGTCTCCCGCAGCGACGAACGGGCCGAGGTGCTGGCGATTCTGCGCGACCGGTTGCGGCCCGACGGCCGTCTGGTGATCGCCCAGACTGTGCCGCGCCACACGCAGCGGCTGTACCAACTGGTCGACTGGACCGGGGCCGAGGCGCTGGGCGAGCGCGTGGCGGCCATCGAGGAAGCCATCTACGCTGACCCCGATGACCCGCTGGTCAATTGGGATGCCGACGACCTGACGGCTGACCTGGCCGCGACCGGCTTTGCTGATGTGGCTCTGGTCGTCGAGACGCAGACCGAGGAACGTCGCGTCACTCCGGAGCAGTTAGCGCGCTGGTTTGGCGCAGGGGAGCCGGATCGGCCGAGTTATGCCGAGCGGCTGGCGGCCGGTGGTCTGAGTTCGGCCGAGGTGGAAACCGTGCGGGCACGATATGTGCGGCAGATGGGGGAGCAGATGGTGGCCTGGGGGAGTGTGATGGTGGTGGGCGCGGCCGGCGCCTGACCGCACGGTCGTTCCCGCTGCAGATTACCACAAGAGCCTGGACCTGGGTTGATTGGGACATTGCGACACGGCCGTCTGATACCGTGACTCGCAGCGATCTTCTCCGCCACGCCAGGCTCCATCCCGGCACATAAAACCTATTTCTTACACGACCCCCCTCCCAAAAAGATACGTAATATATTCAAGATATGTAAAAAGTCCTCCATAAACTAGGAGTTCTTGAATATATTGCGTTTATTACGTATGTTTTCGGGGACTCCCCCCTGTGTAAGAATTCGGCTGTATGGCGTGACGAAGAACGATGCCGCGCGGAAGCAATGTCAGGCACAGCCGGCTTTGCCGACGACCAGAATTCCCATCTCAACACGATTCCGGGAACAATGCGGTCAGTCTTGTTTGCTCCGGGTCCCCATAAGGCGACCGTTCACTACCCGGACGATAGTGCAGAATAACGTCCCTAGGCAGATTCTGTATCCAAAGATAGAAGAACCCCCAGCCACATTACGCTAATCTATGGTTGGCGAGCGGTTGCCGTCCTGGCAAAAGCGAACCATATCTTCCCAACAGGAGCAATTGCATGACCGCACCTACGGTACCGGTCGGCGCCGACATTCCCAAGGTGGCCGACTACTCTCACCTTTCCTGCTGGCAGGTTGGCCTCAATGCCTTTGGCAAGGGGGTCATTATCTCGGCAACGGTCGTGACAGCGTTGCTGGGAGCGGAGGTAAGTTTCGGTATCCCCCGGATCTTCAGCGTCGTGCTGATGGGGTTTCTGGGCTTTGCCATCGTCTCCCTGGGTGAGGGATTGGCTCTCCTGCTCTGGAAATTACTTGGCGCCCTCTTCCGCGCGCTCCATTGGTCCGGAGCCACGCACCTTCTGGAGACCGTGCCGGCAGTGCCTATTGGCCGCATCGCCGGCGCCTTCATCTTCATCGCCGGAGACATTCTGTGGCCCAACACATTTTTCAAGTCTATCGTCTTGCCTGTTGCCGGGGAAATGGCCATTTTCCTAGGTGGATTCGCCGCGATGATGATTGCCCTGGCCCGCATGGACGGTCGATCACGCTCAGCCAGGATCGCTTTGATTGCATGCCCGCTTCTGTTGGCTATTGGACTGGCAGCGTGGGTTGCCTATCCAGGATTCGACAGCTATATCCTCAACGCGCCGTTGTCTGCCTCGGCCAGCCGTGTGCTGGAGAATCCCGGGCTTCCGGGCCCCTACGCGGTGACCAAAATGACCTACGGCACCGGCACCGACGCTCGGCGTCCCGAATTTGGGGCGAATACCGATCTGATCACTAAGCCGGTGGACGGTTCGGCTCTATTCGCCGGCTACTCCGGGCTGGCTGGCACCTTTCACAAATGGTTTTGGGGATTCGACTTCAGCCAGCTCCCGTTAAACGCGACCGTCTGGGCGCCCGAAGGCGATGGGCCGTATCCACTGGTATTGATCGTGCACGGCAACCACCCCATGAGCGACTACTCCGATCCCGGCTATGCCTACCTCGGCGAGCATCTAGCCAGTCAGGGTTATATTGCGGCATCGGTTGATCAAAACTTTCTCAACGGCCTCACATTCTTCGACGGTGAATTTGAGGAAATGCCGTTGAGGGCGTGGCTGCTCTTGCAGCATCTGAGACAGTGGCGCGAGTGGAACGCCAGTCCCGGCAATCCGTTCGCCGGGAAAGTAGATCTGGATCGCGTCGCCCTGATTGGGCATTCCCGCGGCGGCGAAGCTGTGGCTTGGGCAGCTCATCTGAACGAAAGGGCGATGGACCCGGTCAAGTCGGTTGATGACTTCGGTTTCGGCATTCGCGGGGTTGTTTCCATAGCTCCTTCGGATGCTTACGCCGGACCGGGCGGTCGCAAGCCCAATCTGGGCGATACCGACTATCTATTATTGGCCGGTGGTCATGATGCCGACACCTATCTGCTCTATGGCCAGCAGCAGTACAACCGCCTGCGCCTGGAAAAGCAATCCGGCGCATTCAAGGCCCTGGCCTATATATATCAAGCCAACCACGGGCAGTTCAATTCAGTCTGGGGCAACAAGGACCGCGGGCTATTCAATTCTGCTCTGCTCAACCGCAGGCCCTTACTAACGGCCGAGGCGCAGCAGCAGGCGGCTTCCGCACTGGTCACGAGCTTTCTCAATGCCAGCCTGACTGATGACCTGGCCTACCGGGCTGTGTTCGCGAATCCGGCGGCTGTGGAATGGTTGCCGCCAACGGTAGTCGTGCAACTCCAGCAAGGCGACTCGATCCCCATTGATACCAACAGCGGCGTAAACGATGTCAGCATAACCGAGGTCGACAACGCCGTGGCAGCCGCCGAAAATGTCCGCACCGCCAAGGTGGAGGGGTTGAAGCTGCGTGACAGTGAGACCAATCAGGGTAACAAGGCCCTACTTCTGGCCTGGGATGCCGGTTCCCTGCCGATCTACGAGATCACCCTCCCGGCGGACACGGTGGCCAATTGGAACCTGACCCCGGGCGACGCCCTGACATTCGCCCTGGCCAGTGTGCCAGGGGAGCCCGCCACGCAGGCGGTCATCATCGAACTTGAAGGGGAGTCCGGCGAACCCAGCGGCGGGCCACTGCACGCCGCTGTTCCGGTGTGGCCCACGCTGCCGGCCCATCTGGTCAAAGCCAACTGGCTGTATGGATTGAACGGTTTTCCCGGCAAAATCCGCCCGGAGGAGGTCGTTCTGCAGACCTATTCGCTTTCCCTGGGTGCGTCCACGCCGTCGGGCAACGCCTTTGACCCGTCAACACTGCGGACCATCCGGTTCCGCTTTGATGGTCAGAACGCGGGCGCTGTCTACGTCGACGATGTTGGTATTGTGCGGTCTCAGGATGAACCGTAACCCAATGTGCCGCCGGCCATCAGGGGTAGTGGCCGGCGATCTCTGTAGCCGGATAGGTGCCCAATACGGGAAGGCGCCAACAGGGCAGCTTTCCCAAGGAGATGGAAATGTCGAATTCAGACGTTATGGATTCCAATGGTGAAGCAAGTGACGAGAAGGACGGTGGATCGCGTCACCGGAAGCGCGCGGAACGTCGCGAGACCAGAAATGGCGGCGGGCTGGGCCCATTTGCTGCGCTTGTGCTGATCGCCGTTGGCACGTTGTACCTGTTGCAGCAAGCCAAGATTCTGCCGTCGCTCACCAACTGGTGGGCCTTGTTCCTACTGCTGCCTGCGTTAGGCATGATCTCGGCTGGCATAGGGGCCTTTCAGCAGAACGGTCATGAGTGGACGCGTGTTGTC
This sequence comes from uncultured Chloroflexia bacterium, assembly GCA_963695535.1. Lineage (GTDB taxonomy): Bacteria > Chloroflexota > Anaerolineae > Promineifilales > Promineifilaceae > Promineifilum. The sequence continues at coordinate 700,764 of CAVOGT010000003.1, read as the reverse complement.
GTACTGCCGTTTTTGGGCGGCCTGCTGATGGTCGGTCTGACGGCTGTGTTCTTCTTTGGTCTCAGTCTCGGATGGCTTTGGGGCCTCTTCCTCATCGCCGGCGGCCTGCTGATGATCGCCATGCCCATGCTCATGTCCGGCAGATAGCATGATGATACGGAGAAATTGAAATGCATAAGTTAGGGTGGATAGCTGCAGTGTTGGTCGGCTGCGTTAGCCTCGTGGCCTGCACTAGCTTGGACGGTGTGAAAACCGTGCCCGGTTCCGGCAACGTGACAACCGAGTCACGAGACGTCAGCGGTTTCAGCAAAGTCGATTTGCAGGGGATGGGTTCCGTGACAATTGATCAGTCTGGGACCGAGTCGATGACGATAACAGCCGATGACAATTTCCTGCCATACCTGGAAACCGTGGTTGTCAACGATACTCTCGTTATTCGGACAACCGAAGACGTGTTGTTTGGAGGCATTACAAAACTGGACTTTCAGATTTCGGCCATCGCGCTTGACGCAGTGATGCTGGAAGGCGCCGGTGACATCTCTGTTAGCAATCTGAACACCGACAGCTGGCAAGTCAGTTTGCCAGGTGCCGGACAGATCACGGTGGCAGGCGAAACCACCGATCAGATGGTGGACCTGAAGGGCGCAGGCAGTTATCAGGCCGAGAATCTGGCCAGCCGCAACGCCGAGATTCGTAGCAGCGGCGCCGGCGTGGCCGTTGTCCGTGTTAGTGACACACTGGACGTTACCATCGATGGGCTGGGCTCCGTCGAGTACATTGGAAATCCGGTTGTGACCCAGGAGATCAATGGTGTGGGCACAGTGAAACAGCGGCCATAGGGCACGAAGCTGCGATTTAGTCCGACGTATCGCCCACCTGGTAAGCCCGATGCCAACAACGTCGGGCTTACTCTGCCTTTCCCAACCGTCCTTAATTCCGCATAAAAGTCAATGCCCCAACTTCCCGACTCAAAGTGGTCCCGGGAACAATTTCGCTTCCCTCATCGTTATCTTACCGTGCACGCCCTTCGGGGCGAAGCCCAATCTATGACAAAGGAGAATTAACGATGTCGCGGAACAACATGTTTAGAGGAATGCTGGTGCTGCTGTTAGGCGGGCTGGCCGCGTGCACCGCCACGCCGGTCGAACCCAGTGACGCCAACGCGACCCCGGCTGGTCTGCCTACACCAGCGGCCGAGACACCACAGCCCATGGACGACTCCGACGCGGCCGTGACGGCCGCTACGACTCAGCTGGCCTCTGAGTTGGGTGTGGCCGCGTCCGATATCACCGTTGTGTCGGCCGAAAAGACCGAGTTCATGGACTCATGCCTGGGGCTGGGGCAGGCGAACGAGAGCTGCTTGCAGGCCATCACACCAGGCTGGATCGTTGTGCTGGATGTGAACGGCCAGGACTATGAAGTCCACACGGACGAGGCCGGTCAGCAGGCGCGCGTGGCCATGAACGCGGGCAGTGGCGTGGCCGCCGAACCCGAAGCTGCGACGGCCACCTCCGTCGCGTACCTGGCCGAAGCGCTTGGCGTGGCGGAGACTGACATCGAGGTCGTCGCGCTCGAAGCGGCTGACTTCCCCGATTCGTGCCTGGGGTTGGGTCAGGCCAACGAAAGCTGTCTGCAGGCCATCACCCCCGGCTGGTTGGTCACGCTGGGCGTGGGCGGCGCAGTGTATGAACTTCACACAGACGAGATTGGCGGGCAGGTGCGCCTCGCTTCGCCTTCATCCTAGCTATGATGAGGGCAGAGCTACGCGCACGGCGCGGCCGGGCGGGCGTGGCTTACGCCGTTGATAAGAATCAACATTGCTGCAAAAGGCCTCCCATTGTGCGAGGCCTTTTTCAATTTCCGCCTGGGTAAGCCGCGCCATTTCTTGGGACGGTCTGGCAGCACTGCGTGATCCCTCTACAGCAATGGCCACGCCAAAGCCGGACGGGCGCGAAATCCGGCGGCGCTCAATTCACCCAGTCGTCCGCGACGACCGAGATAGTTGACCATCTCGCGCGCCCGGGCCGACCGCTCGGCCGGAAGATCTTCCACGTCGATGTCTAGCTCAAAAGCCAGATCTGCCAATTCGTCGTTGTTGAAACCATCCAGCAACAGATCGCGCAGCTGCACCCACACCGCGTGGTCATCAGTTACCTGGACGGCGGACGGTGTGGTGGCGCCGGCCGCCTCCTGAAACAGGTCGTTAAGCTGTTCGGCCGCCGCCTCAACCTGTTCCGTTAAGGGCTCCAGCTTCCAGGTTACCACCGCCTCACCGTTACGTCCGTCTGACTTCCAGTACACGGCGATGCGGCCATCATGGGCCTTGGCTTCGCGTGGCAGCGGGTCGGGAATGGCGATAGTCTGACCCTCCGGCAGGAGTAGAACGAACATCAGACCACCACCGAGGGCCTTGTCGCGCCAATAGTAACGGCCGCGGGAGCGGGGCACGGCCACGGCCGCGATCTCGCGTGTCGTCAGCCTGTAGGCCTCATAGATGTAGGCTACGCCGTCGCCGAGCGCATGAGAGCCAGGGGGTTGTTCGATGGCATACCAACTCACGGTCATATATCCGGGGGAGGCGATCCGTTCACCCTGACCAAGCAGACGGCCGTCTTGCAGCCAAGTATCGACGAAAATAACATTACCTGGGGCTACTGCTTCCGGTGACATGCTTACCCTCTCTCAGACTCTCGGTCTGTTCAGGTGCCCTAAATAGTTCGACAGCGACAATTCTAGATACTACTTCACACCGCTGCCGCTGTAACGTTTGCCCCCTTGCGCCAATGGGCGAATAATTAAACCGCAATATTCACCCTCCATCCCTGAGGAATCCCCATGCGCGAACTCTTCCTGCTCGACCCCGACGTCATCTTCCTGAACCACGGCTCTTTTGGGGCCACACCGCGGCCGGTGTATGCTGTTTATCAAGACTGGCAGCGCCTGCTGGAACATCAACCGGTCAAGTTCCTGGGGCGGGATGTCGGCGGCTATCTGGCCGAAGCACGGGCGGCGCTGGGGGCCTATGTTGGTGCAGCCGCTGACGATCTTGTCTTTGTGCCCAATGCCACAAACGGCGTCAACATTGTGGCCCGATCGCTGGCACTGGGGCCAGGCGATGAGGTATTGGCTACCGACCACGAATATGGCGCCTGCGAGAACGTCTGGCTCTACCTCAGCCACCGGCGCGGCTTCCGCTATGTGCGCCAACCCATCCCGCTGCCGGTCACGTCGATCGAGGCGGTGGTGGAGCAGTTCTGGGCCGGGGTCACGCCGCGCACGAAAGTCATTTTCCTCAGCCATATCACCTCACCGACAGCCGTTACGCTGCCGGTGGAAGCCATTTGTCAACGCGCCCGGCAGGCGGGCATCCTGACTGTGATCGATGGGGCCCACGCACCGGGGCAGGTGGCCCTGGATCTGGCGGCGATGGGGGTGGACTTTTACACGGGTAACTGTCACAAGTGGCTGTGCAGCCCCAAAGGTTCGGCGCTGCTCTATGCCCGGCCCGCGGTGCAACATCTCATCGAGCCGCTGGTCATCGGTTGGGGCTGGGGCGACGAGCGCACGCTGTCCTACGGCAGCGACTTCCTCGACTACACGCAATATCTGGGCACCAACGACTACGCAGCCTATCTGTCTGTCCCGGCGGCCATCGAATTCCAGCGCGATCATGACTGGGACGTGGTGCGGGCGCACTGTCACGCGCTGGCGGCCGAGTTTGTGGCCCGCATGGTCACGCTGACCGAGCTGCCCAGCATCTATCCGGTCGGTGGCGGCGGCTTCTATCACCAGATGGCCCTGGCTCCGCTGCCCCCCGGCACGGATGCGACGGCGCTCAAGACGCGGCTGTACGACGACTACCGGGTGGAGATCCCGACCATCCAGTGGCAGGATCGGCCGTTTATTCGCATCTCCATCCAGGGCTACAACACGACGGCCGATGTGGATGCGCTAATGGCGGCGTTGTCCGCGCTGCTCTACGAGAGATAGGGCTTGGCGCTGGAGGCCTCGCGCGTGTTGGGCAAAACCAGGAAGAGCAAGATCAGGCCGTAGAGAATAAGCGCCAGGAGCATCGACTCCCAGGTGGAACCGCCGGCTACGCTGAACAGCGCCAGGATGATGCCGTTCGTGGCAATCAGCACGGTCAGCAACCAGCCGCCCGGTTCGTTATTCCACAGCCGAACCAGCGCCCAGATGGTGGACAGGGTGAGGATGGCCCACAGGATGGCCCCCAGCCAGTTCAGGCCGAAGAAGCCGACCTCGCCCAACCACAGCGGAAACAGCCCCAGCATCTGCAGGGTGATCAGAAAACCGGTAATCGCGGCAACGGTGGCCAGGATGCCGGTGACGGTTACGAAGAAAGGTCGGTGGTTGTCCATTGGATGCCTCCCAAAGGTCTAGAAGTGTATCGACATAACCATTATACACGGGACGCGGGACTAGAACACGGATGACACGGATCGAGCTGATGTTCGCCGATCCGGTCAGACAATCCTGACTCGGCTAGAGCCGCAAAACCCCATTGGTCGAAGTCGCCGCCAATCCCTTTCATCCAAAGGTGTGCGCAATAGCCGGCTGATTTTGGGCAATTTGGTCACTTGACAAACGTCCGCGGCTTCGGTTATAGTCTTCTCCAACAACTTAATACTTGTCACTTTTATCCAGAGAGGTTGAGGGACCGGCCCGTTGAAACCTCGGCAACCCGGTACAGAAAGATAGGGATCGTTCTGACGACAGGGTGCCAACTCCGGCAGATTATTCTGGAAGATGAGAGCGACGGGACCCGCGGATCCCTTTACGTAACTTCATCAACTGAAAACCTGCTCGTCGGACCCTCTGGCTTCACCATCGCCGAGGGTTTTTTGTTGCCCCGGCACCTATAACAAAACAATCGAGGAGATTTTCGAGATGACGACAACCAATGGACATGCTTTCGGATTCAATACGCGTCAGCTGCACGCCGGGCAGGAAGCCGACCCGACCACGGGCAGCCGTGCCGTCCCCATCTATCAGACGACCAGCTACGAGTTCAAGAACACCGAACACGCGGCCAACCTGTTCGCGCTGAAAGAGTTCGGCAATATCTACACCCGGATCATGAACCCGACGACCGACGTGCTGGAGCAGCGCATCGCCAATCTGGAAGGCGGCGTCGGCGCCCTGGCCACCAGCAGCGGCCACGCGGCCCAGGCCCAGGCCATCCTCACCCTGTGCGAGGCAGGCGACCACATCGTCAGCAGCAGCCGGCTCTATGGCGGCACTTACAACCAGTTCAACTACACCTTGCGCCGCCTGGGCATCGATGTCACGTTTGTGGACCCCGGCAACCCGGAGGCGTTCGAGGCGGCCATCCAGCCCAACACCAAGATCATCTACGGCGAAACGCTGGGCAACCCGGACATCAGCGTGTTTCCCTTCGAGGAAATTGCGGCCATCGCCCAGAAGCACCACATTCCGCTGATGATTGACAACACCTTCGCCACGCCCTATCTTTGCCGGCCGTTTGAGTGGGGGGCCAACATCATCACCCACAGTACAACGAAGTTCATCGGCGGCCACGGCACGACCATCGGCGGCGTCATTGTGGATGCGGGCACCTTCGACTGGACCAGCGGTCGATTCCCCAACTTCACCACACCCGACCCATCGTATCATGGGCTGGTCTACGCCGACCTGGGCGCCCCGGCCTTCATTCTCAAGGCCCGCGTGCAAATTCTGCGCGACATCGGCGCCTGCCAGGCCCCGCTCAACAGTTGGCTGACAATCCAGGGCGTCGAGACACTGAGCCTGCGCCTGGATCGCCATGTGGCCAACGCCCAGCGCGTGGCCGAATGGCTGGAGGCCCATCCGCGGGTCAAGTGGGTGTGCTACCCCGGTCTGGAGAGCCACCGCGACCACGAGCGCGCCAAGCGATATCTGCCCAACGGCAACGGGGCCATCCTGGGCTTCGGCATCGAGGGCGGGCAGGCGTCGGGCGAGACGTTCATCAACAACCTGCAGTTATTCAGCCACGTGGCCAATGTCGGCGACGCGCGCAGCCTGGCCATTCACCCGGCCAGCACGACCCACAGCCAGCTAAGTGAAACGGAACTGGGTACCGCCGGCGTGACGCCTGACTTCATCCGCCTGAGCATCGGCCTGGAAGACATCGAAGATATCCTCTGGGACCTGGACCAGGCTCTCGAAGCCAGCGCCTAGCGACCAATCAATCATAGGGGCGGGTCAACCGTTTGTGGTTGGCTCGCCCCCTACGCCACGACCCTATGCTAGTTACCACCCACACCTACACCTTCGCCCAGGACGCTCCGTTTGTTCTGGAGAGCGGCGCCACCCTCAGCCCGGTCACGCTGGCCTATGAGACCTACGGCCGTCTGAACGCCGACCGCAGCAACGCCATCCTCATCGTTCACGCCCTCAGCGGCAGCGCCCACGCGGCGGGGGTCCACGCGCCCGATGACGACCACCCTGGCTGGTGGGATGACTGCATCGGGCCGGGCAAGGCGTTTGACACCGACCGGTTCTTTGTCATCTGCAGCAACGTGCTGGGCAGTTGCTATGGTTCCAGCGGACCGAGCAGCATTGATCCGACCACCGGCAAGCCCTATGGTCTGCACTTCCCGGTGGTCACCATCGGCGACATGGTCCGCGCCCAGCAACAACTCATCGACCACCTGGGCATCGAGACGTTACTGGCGGTAGCCGGTGGTTCAATGGGCGGCATGCAGGCGCTGGAATGGGCGGCCCACTATCCCCACCGGCTGCGCGCGGTCATCCCCCTGGCCACCACCGCCCGCCACAGCCCCATGCTCATCGCCTTCAGCGAAGTCGGCCGGCAGGCTATCTACGCCGACCCGGCCTGGAACAACGGCGACTACTACGACAACGGCAAGCGACCCGACGCCGGACTGGCCGTCGCCCGCATGGTCGGCCATATCACTTATCTGAGCGACGCATCCATGCAGCAGAAATTCGGCCGCCGGCTGCAAACGCGCGAGCAGTACGGCTACGAGTTCCAGACCGAGTTCGCCGTGGAGAGCTACCTCAAGTACAACGGCAATAATTTCACCCGTCGCTTTGACGCCAACAGCTACCTCTATGTGACCAAGGCCATGGACTACTTCGATCTCAGCGCGCCGACGGGATCGCTGGCGGCCGCTTTTGCCGACTCCATCGCCGTCAAGTATCTGGTGGTCAGTTTCACCAGCGACTGGCTCTACCCGTCCTATCACAGCAAGGAGCTGGTGCGGGCACTCTATGCCGTGGGCGGCGATGTGACCTATCTGGACATCGAAAGCACCTGGGGGCACGATGCCTTTCTGTTGGAAGTGGAGACGATGACCCGCTTGTTGTCCAGCTTTCTCGACCGGCTGGTGGCGGAGGAAGCCATCGCTCTGCCGGAATAAGCCTATGGCCCCCACCGCTCGCCCGCTGCTGTCCGAACTGCGCTCCGACCTGCAAGCCATTGCCGGGCTGGTGTCGGCCGACGCGCGCGTGCTCGATCTGGGCTGCGGCGACGGCGCGCTGCTGGCCCATCTGATCCACTACAAACAGGTGAAAGGGCGCGGGATTGAGATCAGCGAGGAAGGGGTGCTGGTTTGCGTGCGGCGCGGTCTCAGCGTGCGCCAGGGCAACCTGCAGGAAGGGCTGGCCGACTACCCCGACGACAGTTTTGACTACGTGGTGCTCAGCCAGACGCTGCCCTATCTTGACGACCCCGGCATGATCTTGGGCGAGATGCTGCGCGTTGGCCGGCGGGCCATCGTCAGCTTCCCCAACTGGGCCTACTGGCAGAGCAGGCTGTCATTTCTGGCAAGCGGTCGCATGCCCGAAGCGCCCGACTACCCTGAACCGTGGTACACCGTCCCGCGCTGGCAGGCCTTGACCATTGCCGACTTCCGGCGCTTCTGCGAGCAGCAGGGCTTTGTGGTGCAGGATGAAGTCTACCTGTCCGGGACGCGGCTGTGGTCCATCGCCCCCAACTGGCTGGCCAGGACGGCCGTATTCCTGCTGGAACGCGCCTGAGCCCGGATCAAAAAAGGCCGGCGGAAGTTGATGCTTCCACCGGCCCATTCATCGACTATGCCCGGTCGAGTCCCGTTAGCCGTTGTTGCTCTCACGCCCGTCGGGCAGCAACAGGTTGGTCACCCAACTGGCAAGGCTCAGCACGAAGGCGCCAAAGACCAGGTTCCAGAACACCGGCGGCACGCAGTTGAAGCCCAGCCCCAGCGCATTGCCAATCCAGATGACCAGCCACAGCAAGAAAATATTGATCACAATGACAAACAGCCCGAGCGTCAGAATAATCAACCCGCAGCTCAAGATTGTGATCAGCGGACGAATCAAGGCGTTAACCAGACCGAACACAACAGCCACCAGCAGCAATTGCCAGATATCGCCTGCCCAGCACAGGTCTACTATGAAGAACGTGACGGCCAAAGCGGCCGCATTCAACAGAAATCGCAGAATGAATCGCATATCACTAACCTCCTCTCCTTGTCAATCAAACACGGTTCCAGTGTAACACGGGCGTGAAAGCCACACGATAGTCCATGGGCATAGATCGCCGCACCCACCTAGCCACCAGTACGCTCACCGTGGGCGACCGGTTGCGGCTAGTGACGAAACAGCCGGGCCGGCAAGCCCCGCCGGTTGAGATAGCTAATCGTATCGCCAAATCGCGCCGGACGAAAATTAAAGTCCCGCCAGACAGTGTCCAGGTCGGACACTTCCGGCACGAAGAAGCGATCCACCATGTAGCGACTGACCGGCGGCCAGTACCACCAGCCGAATACCAGACTGGTGATCGGCCGCAGCAGCGCGCCCGGCAGCGGGAACATGACGCGCCGCAGACCGCGATTGGACAGAAGCATGGTCACGATCTGCTTGTAGCTGAAGCGCTCCTCCCCGGCCACGGTCACCACGCGGTTAATCATATCCGGTCGGTCGAGCACCGCCACCAGACAGCGGGCGTAGTCATCGACCCAGAGCGGCTGCATGGCCACCCGGCCGCCACGCGGCAGCCAGGCCAGCGGCCAACTCCACAATGCCAGGCCCACCACAATTTCCGTGAAACGGTCATTGCGACCATAGAGCGTGGCCCCGCGCAGGATCGTGTAAGGGATGCCGCTGCGCTGCACAAGCCGCTCGACCTCGCCCTTGGCTCGCAGCAGCCGATGGATGGCGTGCGGGTCGGCATTCAGGCGGCTGGGCACAATCAAGCGCTGGACACCCGCGCGGCGGGACTCCTCGATGAGTCGTTCGGTGCCCTCGATATCGACATGCTGCAGCATTCGCGCCCGGCCGCGTGCTTCCGATCCGGCCAGATGAATGACCGTATCCACGCCATCCAGCTCGGCGCGCAATGTCTGCGGGGCGTTCATGCGGCCGGTGTAAGCGCGCCATGCATGGCCCGATTCTGTCAATGCGCGTCCTAATGCCTGGCCGACGAAGCCGCTCGAGCCGGTCACGAGGATCATTGGCCCATTGTAACGTGATGGGGGAAAGAATCGAACACGGATGACACGGATGTTGCGGATGAAGACAGCTCAGACAAACAGGGGCCAACAGCCGTGACGACTGCCGTAGCCTCATTGCGCCTTGGCGTCCCTGCGTCAAGAACCACCCCTTGTCCGGCCAAGTTTGTGTCATCTGCGTTCATTTCCCTATACTTGACCCTATGCCTATTTTTACAGTCGAACGGCCGTTGCGCGTCTGCTACTTTGGCACCTATCGCGCGGGCTACACGCGCAACCAGATTGTCCTCAAAGGGCTACAGGCCCAGCCGGATGTCGTCGTGCAGGTCTGCCACGCGACACTGTGGCGGGGCATTGAGGACCGCGTGGAGCAGGCCAGCGGCGGCTGGCGCAATCCGCGCTTCTGGGGGCGCGTGGCTTCGGCCTATCAGCAGCTCACCGCCCAGCACCGCCGCCTCGATGAATACGACGTTATGCTTATCGGCTATCCCGGTCAGTTCGATGCCTATATCGGTGCGCGGCTGGCCCACGGGCGCGGTCGTCCGGTGGCCCTCGACATCCTCATGTCCCTGCACCTGGTGGCCGAAGAGCGCGGCCTGACCGAGAAAAGCCCCACCACCGGCCGCATTATCTTCCAACTGGAGCAGGGCGGTCTGCGCCGGCCGGATCTGCTGATCGCAGAAAATCGTGAGTATCAGGCCTACATCGCCGAGAAGTACAACCTGCCCGAGGATCGCTTTCGGCAGGTGCCCCACGGCGCCGACGAGTCCGTCTATTACCCCCGGCCCGTCACGCCACCCAGCGACAGCTTTCGCATCACCTACCACGGCGGTTTCCTGCCCTCGCACGGCATGGAGACGATCATCCGCGCCGCCGACCGCCTGCGCGACCGGACGGATATTGTGTTCCACTTCTACGGTACGGGGCCGGAGCGCGATCGCATCATCGCCCTGGCCGACGAACTGGCCCTGACCAATGTGGTCTTTCATGGCTTTGTCAGCCTGGACGAACTGCTGGACGGCATTGCCGGGTCGCATGTGTGTCTGGGGGTGTTCGGCACCACGCGGCAGTCGCTGTTCACGGTGCAGAACAAGGTCTGGGAAACGCTGGCCATGGCCCGGCCGCTGATCTCCGGCGATGCGCCCACGGTGCGACAGTTCCTGACCGACGGAGAGGATGTGCTGTTGGTGCCGCGCGAAGACCCGGAAGCGCTGGCCGAGGCGATCGGCAGCCTGCGCGCCGACCCAACGCGCCGCGAGGCACTGGCCCAATCCGGCTACGCCCGTTATCTGTCGGGCAACAGCACGGTGGCCATTGGCCGACAGATGAAAGAGGCGTTGATCAGTCTGATCGAGGGTGAAAAGGCAGCCAGGTAGCGCAAGACTCGGTCAGAATTGACCGAGCTACGAGAGACCGCCTTTTTCTTCAGCGCGACCGCGGAAGATGAGGCGAATGGGCGTGCCCGTGAAGGGGAACGTCTCGCGCAAGCGGTTCTCCAGGAAGCGCTCATAGCCGAAATGAACCCACTCGGGGCGGTTGACGAAGAACACAAATGTCGGCGGCGCCACGGCTACCTGGGTCGCAAAATAGAACTTGAGGCGACGACCGGCCTTGAGTGGCGGCGGGTGAGCCAGAAGCGCATCGCGCATGATCTTGTTGAGGTCGGCCGTCGAGACCCGTTGATGGCGGGACTCGTTGACTTCCAGCACCGTGGGCAGGATCTTATTGAGCCGCTGCCCGGTTTCGGCCGAAATGAACACAATCGGCACATAGGGCATGAAGTTCAGGTCAGCCCGGACCTGCGCCTCAAACGGGGCCATCGTGTGGGTGTCCTTTTCAATGAGGTCCCACTTGTTGACCAGCACCACAACCCCGTTTTTTTCCTCAATCAGCATTCCGGCGATGTGGCTGTCCTGGGCCGTCACGCCATCCTGGGCGTCGATCAGCAGCAAGGCCACATCGGCCCGCCGCAGCGTCTTGAGAGCCCGCAGCACGCTGTACTTCTCGATGCCGGGATCAATCTTGCCCCGTCGTCGAATGCCGGCCGTGTCAATGATCTTGAATTCCTGATCGTGCCAGCGCAGGTCGATGTCGATGGCGTCGCGAGTGGTCCCGGCGATGGGGCTGACGATGACCCGCTCTTCGCCCACCAGCTTGTTGAGCAAGGTGGACTTGCCGACGTTGGGACGTCCGAGCAAGGCGATCTTGATCGTCTCTTCGTCCACTGTATCCGGGTCAAAGGGCGGGATTTCCTCGACGATGGCATCGAGCAAGTCGCCGGTGCCGGAGCCATGCAGCGCTGATACAGCAAAGACCTCGCCCAACCCCAGCTCATAGAACTCGTAAGCGGTATCCGTCAGCTTGGTCGATTCCAGCTTGTTGGCCGCGACGATGACCGGCTTGTTGGTGGACCGCAGAATGCCGGCCACTTCGCGGTCGGCCGCCGTCAGCCCGCTCTGGCCATCAACGACCATGACGATGACATCGGCGGCATCCATGGCGATAGCCGCCTGTTGCCGAATGGCCGGCAAAAAATGTTCGGAATCTTCGGACAGCGGCTTGGTGCGGCCGTCGGTCACCTCGATGCCGCCGGTATCGACGACGGTGAAGCCCACGCCACCCCACTCAGCGTCGGCGTAGAGCCGGTCGCGCGTCGTGCCGGCCACTTCCGAGACAACGGCCAACCGCCGGCCGACAATCCGGTTAAATAAGGTGGACTTGCCCACATTGGGCCGGCCCACAAAAGCAACTAACGCGCGTTCACTCATCGAGGGTTCTGTCTCCTGCTGCACGGTCCATTGTACCGGTTCAGGCCGCCGCCCGCATCCGGAATATAACAGACGACCGCCGACGGTGGCGCGGATGCTAGCGCACCGCTCATTGGCGTGGCCGAAGCCACCACCACGGACCTGGTCTGCGGCGGCGACAGAGCCTCCGGTGTGGCCGTGTCGGTGATAGGGAGGGTCGTCGTAATCGTCGGCGTCAGCACGACATTTACCGCACTCGGCTGGACGGAGCGAATCTCAACGCCCCGGTCGGGGATATCGACGCTGGGCACGATGCTATAGGTGCCCTCCTCCAGGCCAAACACGTCGATAGAGACGCGCACATCCTCTTCGGGCAGGGCGTCGAGTACGGGCAGCGGCCCGAACAGAACGACTCGCACTTGATCCGGCCGCAGTATTGCCTCCAGCCCCTCGGCCAGTCCCAGCACCTCGACCGTGCGGTTGTAGGTGTCGGTGGTCAGAATCGGTTCGATCTCAATGTTGATGGTCACCACTTGATCCGGGTCCACGGTGATACCCGTCGGCAGGTCCAGGACGGCCGTTTGCTGGAACGACTCGGTCAGGCCGGTGACGTCGATAGACTCGGTACGAATACTGCTGAGAGCGTTGAGCTGGGCCGGGCGCCCTTCGACCAGCAGCGACGGCGGATCGGCCGTTACGCTCAGCAGCCGATAGCCGGGCGCCGGTTCGCCCGACCAGACGACATTGACCAGTTTGTCGGCGAATCCGGCCGACTCTTCCACCGGTATGGTTACCGTGATTTGGTCTGTGCCCACGTCCAGCCCGGTTACGCTGGCCACACGACCCTGCTGGTCATAGAAGATGGGCTGGGTGGCCTCCGTGCGCGTCTCCACGGCGTTGTTGAGAAAGACGGTGACCAAGGCCAGGTCCAGCTCGTTGACGCGGCTTGCCGGGCCGGAGACGGTGACGAAGGTCGGCTCAATCAGCGGTTCGCCCTGCGTGTGGCCGCGGGCCACCGAGCCGCGCAAGTCCAGCCCGACGGGGACATCGCGCGTGACTTGTTGCTCCAACTGCACATCCACATCTTCAGGCGTGATGAACGAGATGGTGACGCCCGCCCGCCCGCCGGAGGCCACGATGGGCACGGTGACCAGTTGGCCCGGTGGCACCTGGCTGAGATCCACCGTGGCCGCGAAGTCACCGGGCGTCAGTTCCTGCAGAATAGAGTCCGGTCCCTCCAATCGCAGCTGCACAGTTTCCAGGCGCCCGGCCTCCAACAGGACCGTGCGTTGCGGAATGCCCTCATACGAAACCGGCACTTCCAAGAAGCGCGTGCGGATCGGATCCTGGGTCTGCGCTGCATTGGCCCAGATGAACAGGGCCAGAATAAACGCCACCAGGAACGTGGCCAATGTTTCGTACAGGGATCGCCGGTCTTTCATGTGCTCGCACTCTTGCCGCCCGGCGTGCGCGGCTGCTGCATGAAGGCCGTCAAAATGGAGTCCAGCCGCGAGATGTCCTGGCGGCGCAAGATTCGGCCGTTGTGGGCAATCGATACCTGGCCCGTCTCCTCAGAAATAACCACGGCCACGGCGTCACTGACTTCGCTAATGCCCAGGGCCGCCCGGTGGCGCAGGCCCATCTGCCGGTCGGACAGGCTGCTGGTGGACAGGGGCATCACGCAGGCGGCCGCGGCCAGCTTGTCCCCGCGCACGATCACTGCGCCGTCATGCAGTTCGGTGTTCTTGTTGAAGATGGTCAGAAACAGTTCCGGTGACGGATCGGCGTTAAGCACAATGCCGGTGTCGACATACTCTTGCAGACCCGTATCCTGTTCAAAGATGACCAGCGCGCCGTGGCGGCGCTGCGAAAGACGCAGAGCGGCATCTTTTAGGGCGATTACGGACGGATTGACGTCGTCCTTGCGAAAAATGCGGAAATAGCGCCCGGCCAGCCCCAGTTGCTCCAGGGCGCGGCGCAGCTCCGGCTGAAAGATGACCGGAATAGAGATCAATAGCACGGGCAGCATGTTGTCGACCAGCCAGGAGAAAGCACGCAAATCGAAGATGCGGGCGATGAGGAAGATGACCACCGCCAGCAGCAACAACCCGCGCAATACCTGGACCGCGCGCGTGCCGCGAATCAGCAGGAACACGCCGAAGATAGCGGCCGTGACCAGAAAGATATCGACAACATCAATGATGCCGATGAGTGAGAAGCGTTCGAGCGCTGAGGTGAGGCTGTCCACTACTGGTTGAATTCGAAACGATTGGTCAGGGGCGGCGCGAATTGCCACGAGGCCCAATGATGCCTGGTTATTTCTATCTACGAGCCGCGAGCGCCTGCGGTTGCCCGTCAAACGTCCGGTGCTCCAACTTTCAAGTATAACATAGCGCCAAGGGTCCCGAAAACAACGGCCACCGGACGCATCGACCACGGTTTGGCGGCGGGAGAAGCATGGCGCACGGATGAACCGGATGTGACCATCGACTGCTGAGCAGGGAAGCTATCCGCGAGAATTCGTGATTTCCCTGTCATCCGTGTTTGAACTCCCCGTTGACATCCGATCGGCCCCATGGTATGCTGTCGCCAATCTGGTAGCAGGTTACACACAATGCGACGCTCTATTGATCGATACCCGGCCCACGGCTTATTACTCGGCAGCACCCTTGCCAAGTATGCCTGTGCCTGCCGGTAACCTGTTTCAACCCCAACCAAACACTCGAATCATCCGGCCACAGGTAGTCCCTGTGGCCGTTTTGTTTTGCCCAAACCACTCAGCCCAGGGGCGTTCCAGTGCGCCGGCCGTGTGCCTGAAATAACCAAAAGGATGTGAGTGATAGGATGACAACCAAGGCAAAGCAACAAGACCGTTATGAGTTCCAGGAAATCGAAGCCAAGTGGCGGCCGATCTGGCGGGCGATGGACCTGTATGCCACCGGCGATGACCCGGCCCGGCCCAATCGATATATCCTGGACTTTTTCCCATACCCGTCCGGTGATGGGCTATCGGTGGGCCACTGCCGCAACTACGTGCCCACCTGCGTCGATGCGCGGTTTCATCGCATGCGCGGCTACAACGTGCTGCACCCGATGGGCTGGGACGCGTTCGGCCTGCCCGCCGAGAACTACGCCATCCAGCATGGCATTCACCCCCGTGAGAGTTCTCGCCGCTTCAGTGACACCTATCGCCGCCAGATGCAGCTGGTTGAATGCAGCTATGACTGGTCGCGCGAGATCAGCTCGGCTGACCCCGACTATTACCGCTGGACGCAGTGGCTGTTCCTGCTGTTGCGCCGGCGCGGCCTGGCCTATCAAGCCTACGGCCGGCAGTGGTGGTGCCCCGATTGCCAGACCATTCTGGCCAACGAGCAGGTCGAGAACGGCCGCTGCTGGCGCTGCGATTCGCCCGTGGAGCGCAAGGCGCTGCAGCAGTGGTTCTTCCGTATCACCGAATACGCCGACCGGCTGCTGAACGACCTGGACACCGTAGATTGGCCGGAGCGCATCAAGGCCGCCCAGCGCAACTGGATTGGCCGGTCGGAGGGGGCTGAGGTCGTGTTTGATGTAGCCGCCGCTGACCACATCCACGCGCTGCCCGTCTTCACCACCCGGCCGGATACGCTGTTTGGGGTCAGCTTCCTGGCTCTGGCCCCGGAGCACCCGCTGGTCGAGACAATCACCACGCCAATGCAGGCCGTGGCTGTGGCTGATTACGTGACGGCCGCTGCACGACTGAGCGAAATAGACCGCGCCGCCGGCTCCGACAAGACCGGCGTGTTCACCGGGGCCAAAGCCCGCCACCCCCTGACCGGTGAGGCGCTGCCGGTCTGGGTGGCGGATTACGTGCTGCCCGGCTACGGTCACGGCGCGGTGATGGGAGTGCCCGCCCACGATGAACGCGACCACGCCTTCGCCCGGCGCTACGACCTGCCCATCATCCCTGTTGTTGCGCCCGACGGTGGCGTCAGTGAAGCGGGTGACTGTTACAGTGGCGATGGCCGCCTGATCAACTCCGGGCCGTATGACGGGCTGGCTTCAGACGAGGCGGCACGGCGCATCACGGCCGATCTGGCCGCGGCCGGGCGGGGCGAGCCGTCCATTACCTACCGCATGCGCGACTGGCTGATCTCCCGCCAGCGCTATTGGGGCGCGCCCATTCCCATCATCCACTGCCCGTCTTGCGGAACCGTGCCCGTGCCGCAGGGCGATTTGCCGGTGCGGCTGCCCGATGTGGGCGACGATGGTCAGCCGATTGACTTTCGCCCGGCCGGCGACGGCCGTTCGCCGCTGGCCCGCGTCAGGTGGTGGCTGCACACGACCTGCCCGCAGTGCGGCGGCCCGGCCGAGCGCGAGACCGATACGATGGACGGCTTCGCCTGTTCGTCATGGTACTACCTGCGCTTTGTCAGTCCCCACGACGATTCGCAGCCGTTTGATCCGGCCGAGGTGGAGCGCTGGCTGCCGGTCGATGCGTACGTGGGTGGGGCCGAGCATGCGGTCGGCCATCTGATGTACTCTCGTTTCTGGACCAAGGTGATGGCCGATGCCGGGCTGGTCCAGTTCAACGAGCCGTTCAGCCGTCTGCGCAATCAGGGCATGGTTCTGTCGCCGGTCAACGGCAAGAAGATGTCCAAGTCCAAGGGGAATGTCGTCACGCCGGATGAGGTGGTGGCCGTCCATGGTACCGATGCCCTGCGGGCCTACCTGCTGTTCCTGGGTCCGTTCGACGCCGAAGTGTTGTGGGACGACCGCGGCATCATCGGGATCACCCGTTTTTTGGATCGCTACTGGCGTCTGGTTGGTGAGATGGCTGCTCGATTTGACAGGCCCGGCGAATCCGACGCCGCTTTCGAGCGGTCGCGGCAGCAGATAATCCGCCGCATCACCCACGACATGGAGCGCTTTCGCTTCAATACGGCCGTGGCCGCATTGATGGAATACGTCAATTACCTGGTGGGCCAGGCCGATCGGCCGATTTCCGGCGACCAATGGCGCACGGCCATCGAGACAGTGACGTTGCTGCTGGCGCCCATCACGCCGTTCATCGCCGAAGAGGTGTGGCAGACGGTGTTGGGGAGTACGGATTCCGTTCACCGGCAGTCGTGGCCTGTCTATGATAAGGCGTTGGCCGCCGATGAGACGATCACCGTCATTGTGCAGGTAGACGGCAAGCTGCGCGATCGGCTGGTGGTGGGTGTCGATACGGAAGCGCCCGAACTGGAGGCGCTGGCGCTGGCCCAGCCGGTGGTGCAGGCGGCGCTGAACGGCCGAACGGTGCAGACGACGATCGTTGTGCCGGGGCGACTGGTGAACGTGGTGACCGGCGCCGTGCCCTAGAAAGCAAAAAGGACGGCCGTGGTAGGCGACCGTCCTTTCATATCTACGAACGAGTCGGGTTTACGGAATGCACAACGTCGTGCCCGCAAAGATCAGATTCAGATTGAAGATGCCGTTGGCCTGGGCGATGGCAAACGGGTTGGCGTTGTAGAGCCGGGCGATGCCCAACATTGTCTGCCCGGGCATAACGTAATGATAATAGCGGCAGACGCCGGGGATACCGCCCGTGCCCGGTGGAACTGTGGGCGGCGGTGGTGCCGGTGTCGGCGTAAGGATAATGATCGGCGGAACCGCGCCACACAGCGGAATCACCAACACCTGACCGGGGAAGATCAGGTTGGGATTCGTCACTTGCGGATTGGCGGCCATGATCGCCTGCGGCGTCACATTGTAAATGCGCGCAATCTGGGCGATGTACTGGCCCGGCTGGACGATATGATTGGTGAAGCACGCTGTCTGTTGCGCGGCCGCAGGCTTGGGGTTGGCCATGAGCGCCAGCCCCAGCATAGCGAACACGACGCCGGCCACCAGCGTACGGGTCAACCAATGAGTCTCAAACAACCACGTTTTCTTCATTGAATCCTCCTCATGAATAACCAACGACATGAAAAGCAACTATTCACTGAGAACCGGGTCCAGTCTCGCCTGGGACCCTAGACGCGCGTAATGTATTCGCCGGTTTCGGTGTTCACCTTGATCCGATCTCCGGCCTGCACAAACAACGGCGTCTTCACCTTGAGACCCGTTTCAGTGATAACTTCTTTGGTCGAACCGGTGGCGGTGTCGCCCGCTACCGCGTTCTCGGCCTCGACCACATCAAACTCCAGCGATTTCGGCAGTTCGTAGTCGATGACTTCACCCTCATAGGACAGCAGCTCGATCTCCAAGTTGTCGCGCAGGTACTTGGCGTCCGATTCCAGTACGCTGTGGTTGACATTCTTCTGCTCGTAGGTGCTGGTGTCCATGAACACATAGAACTGGCCGTCATCATAGAGATACTGGAAGGTGCTCTCATCCAGACGCACATCCTCAACACGGTCGCCCGAGCTGAAGGTGATCTCCCGGTTGGTGCCGGTGCGCAGGTCGCGGACCTTGACGCGAATGGTGGCCTTGCCGCGGCCCGGTTTGTTATGGGTGTATTCAGTAACTTTGAGTAAAGCGCCGTCGTTGAGGAAAGTGACCCCGCGACGGAGCTGGTTGACATCAATCATTGTATTTCTTCAGCTCCTGGTAATCTATCGTAGCGCGCCTAAGGTGTCTGCCCTACCCGGTCATGCGTATCCTGGGCCATAGAGCACACCAGACATAAAGTTTAGTCGCTTGCCCACCAGTTTAGCATAAACGCAAGGGCATTGGCAATGGGCTCCGCGCCCGCCACGCCACCCGTCGGCGAAAGAGTCAGCCGCCCTGTCTCGCCCCTCGCAAGGCTAGCGGCAGTCCGCTCAACCCTCGCGTGCCTGGGCTGTGTCGCCACTGTCCCCAACTTTCCTGGCGCCGCGCTATTGCCGCGGCCGCTGCCCCCATGCTACAATGCCCCTCATGAACCAGGATGCTATAGCGTCCACCCAACTCCTCTGCCGCCAGTGTGCGGCCGTTCTGCCTGTCACCCAGGGCTCCGCCTATACAACCTGCGAATATTGTGGGACCGTCAACTACCTCGACAAAAGTGAGGCCGTGCTCCACTATGCCGTGCGGCCGACGCTGGACGCGGCGGGAGCCGAAGCGGCGCTGCGGCGCTGGATGGCCGGGAATGACACCGTCAAGGGACTGGACACGGCCGCCAAGCTCCACGAGGGTGCGTACCAGTTGTTCCCGCTGTGGCTGGTGCGGGCCACGGACGGAAAGGGGCAGGAGCGCGTTCTATTCAAGCCCGGCGCGGCGCTGGCATCCGAAGAACTGAACGACTTGCAGCTGCCGGCGGGCAGCCTGGTGGCCTACGAATCAGACCTGGATGGTGTCGCCTTATCTCCCACCGTGCCGCTGACCGCGGTCCGCACCTGGCTGGCCGACAATGAGGGGGTGGCCGCCGAACAGATTCGTGAGATGTCCCTGGTCCACATCCCTTTCTACCTGTTTCGCTATGACTATGCCGGCTACACCTACGTGGCCCGTGTCAATGCTGCCAACGGACAGATTTTGACGGCCGTCTTTCCCGCCAAGAATGAGACCCCGTTTCTGGCCGTGGGTGGGCTGGGCTGCCTGGCCTATCTGGCGGCGGCCCTGATCCCCGGCGTCGCCTATCTGATCGGTGGCGGCAGCGGCCTGACCGTGGGGCTCCTTGTCTATTTGGGGGTGGCCGTGGCCCTGGCCATCCCTATTTTTGGCGCGGCCGCGCAGACGTCGCGTCGCTACTAGAATGACCATGATCACCCCTGTGTCCCATGAGAGCGCCGCCGGCCTGATCTGCCCCACCTGTAGTGGGGTGGTGCCGGTTGTCGAGGGTACGCGCATCGTCCGCTGCCCATACTGCAGCACTCACTCGCTCATTCAGGGCGACCGTGGCATCCAGCGCTGGCAGATCCGCCGCCGCATTGACCGAACGGAGGCGGAGGCAGCCATGCGCGAGTTCTTGACCGGTCTGCGCAAGGCCCGCGACCTGCGCCGTCTGGCCCAGACCAGCGAGATCATCCTGGCCTATCTGCCTTTCTGGCGGGTCGAATCGACCGTGGCCGGCTGGTTGTTCGGCCGGGTCAAGTCGGGCGATGACGATTCAAAACCGGCCGAGTTCTCCATCTTCGAACGCATGCAATGGAACGATGCCGCGCTGGAGGTAGGCGATCTGGCCATTCATCGCATCAGCGTCAGCCGCGATGACCTGGAGCCGTTCGACAGCCAAACGCTGCATGCCGAAGCAATGGTGTTCGACCCCACGGAATCGCCGACCGAAGCGCTGGCCGAAGCACGACGCAACTTTGTCTATGATGCGGAGCTACAGGCCAAGCAGACATCGACCTCTTACCAGAATATCCAGCTGCTCAGCCCCGTGCTGACCCTGGCCTACTATCCTGTCTGGCTGGTGCGCTATACCTACCGGCAGCGCACGTATCAGGTGGTGGTCGATGGCGTCACGGGTACGGTTGTCGCGGGCAAGGCGCCGGGCAACACCGTCTACCGCGCGGCCACACTGGTGAGCGCCCTCGCCGCCGGAACGTTCATCTTTGTCAATGGCTCGATTCTGGCCCTGATGGTCGTTTCCGGCGATGATGACGCCTTTGGTCTGGTATTATTGCCGGTGATCGTGGGACTCCTGCTCATACTATGGGGCTATCGCAATTTCCGCTTTGGCGAAGAAGTTGAAGACCGGCATGGTGATTACCTCAAGACCGGGCCGGACGTCAATTCGGGACTATTGGAGGCGTTGCTGGGCGAGCATGAATGGAATCAGATGATGGAGAGTGGGTCGGCCGCTTTGGAAGATCTTGGCAAGGGCCGCCCCGTGGAGTCTGACGACCAATGAAACTGCTGGCCCTGCGCTGCCCCCACTGCGCCTTGGCTCTGGCGCCGGGCGAAACAGACGTGGTCGTCTGCTGCCCCAACTGCCGATCGGCCGTTGTTTTGGCAGAAGAGGGGCTGCGGCTGGCCGAGGCCCGCTACGCTGCGCCGGGCCGCACCCCGCCGGAAGCCTGGGTGCCGCTGTGGGGCTTTGACGGTCAGGTCAACATTCAGCAGCGGGAAACGCAGAACAAGAAGGTTTCGCTCACGGGGTGGGTGTCTACGCACGAGTCTCAAGCGTTCTGGAGCCGCGCCAATCGTTATTTCATCCCTGCCTGGGCGGTGGACCTGCCCCAGGCAAGCGAGATGGCCCGCAACCTGCTAGAATCCCAACCGGCCTACCGTGAGACGGATGGCCCCAACGAAGCGCTGTTTCGACCGGCGGTCATTACCCCCGACGATGCGCGCAAGCTGCTGGAACTGGTCGTTGTGACGGTCGAGGCAAGGCGCAGCGATTGGCTCAAGAAGCTGGACTTCACCCTGGAAATGGGTGCGCCGCAGCTCTGGGTCTTGCCCGCCAAAGAAGAAAACGGCCGCTGGCAATTGCTGGCCGACACTGTAGGGAGATAACCACCCATGAACAAACAAATCATCCACACCAACGATGCTCCGGCGGCCGTTGGCCCCTATTCCCAGGCCGTGAGCACCGGCACCATGCTCTACACCGCCGGGCAGGTCGCCATCGACCCCGCAGTGGGCAAGCTCATTGACGGTGATGTGACCGCCCAGACCCATCAGGTCATGCGTAATCTGATGGCCGTCCTGAAAGCGGCCGGCACCGACCTGAGCCACGTGGTCAAAACGACGGTGTTCCTGCAGGATATGGCCGACTTCGCGGCCATGAACGCCGTCTACGCCGCCTACTTCGGTCCCCAGCCGCCGGCCCGCTCGACCGTGGCCGTGGCCGGGCTGCCGGTGCGTGCGCGGGTCGAGATTGAAGTCGTGGCCATGATCCCCGGCTAGGCATCGCCGACCGTAATGCCCTCCCAGACCATTCTCATCGCTGATGATGAGGCCAGCATCCGTGACCTGACCCGTCTCTACCTGGAGAAGGATGGCTATCGCGTGGTCTCGGCGGCCAATGGTGCTGAAGCCCTGGCCCAGGTTCGTGAACACACGCCTGATCTGCTGGTGCTGGACCTGATGATGCCCGAAGTCGATGGCTGGGAAGTGTGTCGCCGCGTACGAACCGAAAGCGATCTGCCGATCATCATGTTGACCGCCCGCGACCAGGACATCGACAAGATCGTCGGCCTGGAAATGGGGGCTGATGATTACATGACCAAGCCCTTCAACCCGCGCGAACTGGTGGCCCGGGTGCGGGCGTTGCTGCGCCGCGTCAACAGCGGCAAGCCGCAATCAGATCGGCCGCGCCAGGTGGGCAACGTGCTGGTGGATCCGTCCAGCCGCGAAGTCACCGTAGCCGGGCAGCCGGTGACGTTGCGGGCCAAGGAGTTTGACCTGCTGGTCTCGCTGGCCGACCATCCCAACCAGGTGCTGTCGCGCGATCAACTGCTGGACCTGGTATGGGGCTATGAGTACTATGGCGAAACGCGCACGGTCGATGTCCACATCGCCCACCTGCGCGAGAAGCTGGCCGGCAGCGACGCCCAGATTGAGACGGTGTGGGGGCGGGGCTATAAGCTGGTCGAAGCGCCGCCGGCCTTGCTGGTTGATGGAACCTGAGCCTCCTTCGTATAACCGGGACACGCACTGAGTTATGCTGAGCTCCCTTCGCGGCCGTCTTTTGTTGTCCTATCTGGTGGTCATCGGGGCCACGCTGCTGGTGGTGGCCGCGGCCCTGTTCGGCTTCGCCACGGTCTCCGGCGTGCGGCTCATCCCCTCCCTGCAGCGGCTGGCCGCCATCAGCCGTACCAACCAGAGCGAACTCTTACAGCTGTGGGTATCCGGCGCCGGTTCGGCCGAATTGCAGGGTCTGCTGGTCGATACGGCCGAGCAGACCGGTACCCGCATCCTGGTGGTTGACGCCGATGCCGAGGAGATCATCCTGGATACCGTAGCAGGTGATGACTGGGTGGGCGATACGTTTACCCAGATTGAGCGCCCGCAGGGGGTTGTGCTGCCCAACACCGGCCGCGGCAGCCTGTTCGGCCGCTTTGTGGCCCCCGACGACAGCACCTGGCTGGTCTTTGCCGAGCCGAACCCGGAGCTGGGCCGGGCGCTCATCTTCTACGCTGAGCCGGAGCCGACGGCCAGTGCCTTCTTCAGCGAGTTCTTTACGCGGCCGTTGGCCATTGCCGGATTGCTGGCCCTGCTGTTGTCGGTACTGCTGGCCATCGTCATCAGCCGGTCGGTGGCCGGCCCTCTACGACAGATGGCCAAGGCCGCTCAGGGTATCGCCGGCGGTGACTATGACCAGCGCGTGCCGCCTGAAGGTCCGGAGGAAGTGCAACGAGTGGCCGAGAGCTTCAACAGCATGGCGGCGCAGGTTAAATCGACTCAGGCCGCCCAGCGTGAATTTGTGGCCAATGTCTCTCATGATCTGAAGACACCCATCACGGCCATCAGTGGCTGGAGCCAGGCCATGCTCGACGGCGCGGCGTCTACCCCCGACGAGCAGGCCCGCGCGGCCATGACCATCTACAGTGAGGCCGGGCGGATGGATCGCATGGTCAATCAGTTGCTGGAACTGGCTCGGCTGGAGTCGGGGCAGTTGGAACTGGCCCGGCAACCGGTGGACCTGGGCCGGCTGCTGGCGGATGTGCAGCGCAGTTTTGAGCCACAGGCCCAGTCAAACGGGGTTGAGTTGGCGCTGGATGTGGTCCCCGTGCCCCCGGTGTTGGGCGACCCCGACCGGCTGGCCCAGGTGTTTACGAATCTGGTCGACAACGCCCTGACCTATACGCCCGCCGGCGGCCGGGTCACGCTGTCGGCCGCGCCGGCCGGGGCGTGGGTGGAAGCGGCCGTGAGCGACACCGGCCTGGGCATCCCGCCGGAAGAACAGGCGCGCATCTTCGAGCGTTTCTATCGCGTGGAAAAATCACGGACACGCGATCACGATCACGGCTCCGGCCTGGGGTTGGCCATCGTCCGCGAACTGGTCAGCGCTCATGGGGGGCAGGTGCGGCTGGAAAGCACGCCCGGTGAAGGCGCCACGTTTACGGTCCGGCTGCCGGCGATAGCCTCAGGCGGCTCGACGGGGAGTGTCTGAGCGGTCCACTCTCTATTTGGCGGTGTTACGGCAGGTGGCCATAATTGCCGTTGCCTTCATCGACTGAGACTGATCGAAACGATCACTGACTCGGGGAAACACTATGGCGAAACGAAAGTCGTTACTGGACAGAATTGAAGATGCGTTTGGGTTGGATCAGGAGAATCAACCCGCGAACCAGCCCATCGAGCCGGTGACCAAACGCGTGTCACTGATTGTCCACAACCCGCGGGTGCCCGGCGCCGACAATCAACGCCTCAGCAAGGCGCTTCAATGGCACAACCCCAGCCAACTGGTGAAGGAATACATCGCCGACATTCAGGAGTGCAGCTACGGCTATGCCAACTACAAGGTCGTCGAGGAGATCGTCGTCGACCGGTTCCCGCGCAAGGCTGATGGCTTTGTCTACGAAGCCGATGACTTCTACAACGCCTGGAAAGCGCGCAAGGGGTTCCACGATCCCGATGCGGTTGACTATGACGCGCTTCTGGACGAGTTCGACATGATTCGCAAGGTCGATGACAACAAGATCGATGAGTTCTGGCTCTACGCGTTCCCGTATGCGGGTTACTACGAGTCGATCATGGGCGGGCCTGGGGCCTTCTGGTGCAATGCGCCGGCCATGACTCAGACCGCCCACGCCTCGCGTCGCTTCATCATTATGGGCTTCAACTACCAGCGTGGCGTCGGCGAGGCGCTGGAGGCGTTCGGCCATCGGGCTGAGTCGATCATGAAATACACGTTCCGCGACCAGAAGGGCGATCGCAATCTGTGGGAACGCTACTGGCGACACGAGAAGGAAAACCCCGGCCAGGCTGAAGTGGGCTGGATGCATTACGCGCCCAACAGCGAGCGCGATTACGATTGGGGCAACAGACGTCTGGTCAAGAGTCGCTGGAAGACGTGGCGGAACTTCCCCAATCTGGAAGGCGACCCGGAGTTGACCAACTGCGCCGATTGGGGCGACGGTGACATACGCGCGCATCACAAATGGTGGTTCAAGCTCTTGCCGCATGTGGCCGGGTCGAGTCACGGCATCGCCCACAATTGGTGGCAGTACATTATCGACCCCAATCTTGTGCGCTAGAGGTGACGAATCATGAATAACAATCAAACTCGCATTCTATTGGCCCTGCTGGTGGCTGGTGTGATGGCTTTTGGCTTGATCTGGCTATTCAGCGGATGTCCGATGGCAATTCGTCCACACCGGATGTCGTCCAATGCCCTCAGGCCACGCCGGAGTACTTCGACGTTTACCCGGTTACATCGCCTACCGACGGACTGACGCAGGTCATTTCGGCCGAACTGGGCAATGGCGAGATCATCACCATCACCACGGAATCGGGCACATTCACCGTGCCGGTGGACACCTATCCCACCGAGATCGAGATCACGCTGCTGCCGAACACCACGCACAATCTGACGGTCGAGGGGCGCGTGCGCCAGGTGCAACAGGGCGACTGCACCTACGGCGGCTACACGCTGACGGCGACACGGGATCGCGACGGTGGACCGTTGGTCATCGAACAACGCCAGCCGTAGCGGCGCGGGCCGCTACCACTCAGTCAGCTTCCAAATCTCCGGCTGCCAGCCACCCGCTTCCAGGCCGATTTCAGCGTAGATGGCGACCGATTCTTTCAGGCTGTTCATGGCCTGTTCCTCCTGTCCGGCCTGATGGAGCAGATCGGCGCGATGGTTGAGCAGTGCCGCCTCGTGGTGACGATCGCCCTGCGCCCGACACAGGGTCAGGGCTTGTTCAATGAGGTCCAGCGCCGTGATCGTGTCATCGGATTCACCTGCCAGGTGGGCCAGATTGTTCAGCGCCGCCACGCGGGCCATCTCGGTCCCCGACGCTTCGGACAGGGCCAGACTGCGGGCCAGCTGCCGGTGGGCCTCGTCCAGGTCGCCCCGCTGCCGGGCCAGGATGCCCAGGGCGTTCTCGGCCAGCGCCTCGGCCAGACGATCGTCGCTCTCCCGGGCCAGAGTCAACGCTTCGGCCGCCAGCGCCGTCGCTGCGGCCACGTCCCCGGCACGGTAGGCCACGCGGCTGCGGTCGACGAGGACGCGGGCGGCCGGGCCATCTATTGCTGAAGAGGATGCCAGCGCGGCGCACAGATGGCTGTCGGCCAACTCCCAGTCGCCCCGTCGTTCATACACCTGCCCCAGCTTGTGCTCCAGCCGGGCGGGCGCCGGGCCTTCCACCTGCGCCGCCGCCGCTTCATAGGCGTGGAGGGCGGCGTTATATTGGCCCAGCAGGGTGTGGAGATCGCCAATCGCTTCCTGCAGCGCGGCTGTGTCGGGGTGGCCCAGGGCCAGCGCTGTCTCGAAGTGGTCGAGTGCCTCGCGGTTGGCAAACAGCGACCGGGCAAACTCGCCCGCCAGCCGGTACTGCTCGGCGGCCACGTCATCCTGTCCGGCCAGCCGGGCATGATAGCCGATCTGGCTGGCGACCGCGCCGGCCGCTGTTCCGCGTGCTTCAGCCGATAGGGCCCCGGCCACACGGCGGTGGAGCAGGCGACGGCGGGCCAGATGGATGTCATCATAAACGGCTGACCGCAGTTGCTGGTGGCTGAAGTCATAGCGTAGATCGCGGCCGTCGCTGCCCGGCGTCTCACGGATGAGCCCGTGATTGAGCAGGCGGTCCAGCCCGGCCACCACCTCGTCCTCACTGCGGCCGCTGGCTGTCCACAGCGTCGTATAGTCAAAGGATCGGCCGATCACAGCCGCCGTCTGTAGCAGCTGCCGTCCGGTCTCGTCGACAGTCGCCAGGCGCCCGGCCAGCAAATCGCGCACCGTCTGGGGCATGGTCCAATCGTCGAGCGCGTGAGTAGACAGGGCGTTGAGATATTCGACCACGAAGAAGGGCAGCCCTTCTGTCTCGCGGTAGAGGCGCTCGCCGACATCGGGCGGCAGGCTTCGGGCGCGCTCGTCAGCGGCAACGAGCGCCGCCACGTCAGTGGGTTGCCAGCGAGCTAACTCGATGAGACGGCCGTTGCCTGCGCGCTGCGTTTCGGCCACCAGTCGACGCAGGCGGTGGTCGCTGCCCACGGCGTCGTCGGTCCAGGCCAGGATGAGATAGATCGGCAGTTCCCGCAGGCGCCGAGCCAGGTAGGCCAGCAGTTCCAGCGAAGCCTCGTCGGCCCACTGGACGTCGTCGAGGAACAGCACCCCCGGCGCCGGCCCGGCCAGCAGCGCGCACAGCACCTCGCTGACGGCGGCGAAGAAGCGCGACTGGGCGCCGGGACCGCTGACATCGGCCGGCAGGGCGGCCAGACCGGTCAGCGACTGGAGTTCCGGCGCCAGACGCGAGGCCTCGGCCAGCCAGGCGGGCGGCAGATCGGCCAGACGTGCCTGCCGGCGCGGGTCGCCGGCCAGCGCGCGCAAGGCCGCCGCAAACGGCGCATAGGCCAGATTCGCCTCACCCTCATACCAGGCGACGGGCACGGTCGTCGCGCCTTTGCGCTGGGCTTCGTCCAGAAATGCTTCCGCCAGACGCGACTTGCCGATGCCCGCTTCACCGACGATCATGGCGACCTGACCGCTCGGCCCGATACCTGCATACGTCTCGGCCAGCGCGGCCCAGGTGTCGTCACGGCCAATCAGGGGCACAGGGCGGGGTGGGGAAAGTGGCGCCGGCACCGGGGGCACGGCCGGTGACATTATGGCGTTGTCTAATGGGGTCCGGGCCGTGGCAATCGCCGGAGCTGCCAGCCGCCCTTCCTGGATGGCCTCGTAGAGGGCGGTCGTTTCCGGCAGTGGTTCAACGCCCAGTTCGGCTTCCAACACGCGCACCGCATCGCGATACTGCCGCAGCGCCAGATCGCGCGCGCCGTTCCAGGCATAGAGCTGCATCAGCCAGCGGTGGGCGTCTTCGCGCAGCGGGTCGATGGCCAGCCAGCGCCGGGCAAAGCCGATGGCCTCGTCGAATTGACCCGACTCGCTCTGGCCCTGCACCAACTGATTGAGCGCCGAGGCCAGCAGTCGCCGCAGCCGTTCCGCCTGGGCCAGCTGCCAGTCGTCGAATTCGGCGCTGTCGCGCAGCGAGAAGCCCTGCAGGAAGTCATCGCGATAGAGAGCTACTGCCTCGCTTAGGGATTGCAGGCAGCCCTCACAGACGGTGTCGCCCGACCGGTGGTGGCGCTCGACGTCGGCCACAGCATCCTCGAAGGCCCAAACGTCGGCCCATAGACTGGGGACATCGGCCAGGGCGGCCGTCTCGCGGTTGGCGTCAATGGCTTCCTCGCCGATGAGCGTGCGAACGGCCGACAGCGTGCGTCGCAGCGCCGCCCGCGCCCGTTCGTCGTCCATCTCCGGCCACAACAGGGCGGCCAGCGTCTCGCGGGCGTGATGGTCGCGCGTGACCGCCAGATAAGCCAGCAGGGCCACCGCCTTGCGCGTGTCGGTGGTGACCGGACGGCCGTCGCGCTCAATGTGGGGCGAGCCAAAGAATTGCAGCGAAATGCTCATCGTCGCCTTATTCTAACCGAATTACTCCATTTCGTAACGGTACCGTAACGATTAGGAGACGGTCAGCTGGTATCGTAACGGTATTAACTACCAGGAGAGTGTGCAATGACCAGAGAAAGCAGCTATTCAGAGCAGCGCGACAAGACGACCGGGGATGTGGCCGTCGATGGATTACTTACCGGTTTGCTGGCCGGCGTGGTGATGGGGGTATTTCTCGTGGCGGCCGATTGGGTTGCCGGAATCAGCCCGGCCGAAACGCTCAGCCGCTTTGACCCGGGTGCGGGCGCTTCGCCGCTGGCCGGGGGGCTGTTCCACCTGGCGCTGTCCGGGCTGTATGGCGTTGTCTTTGCCTTGGTGTTTCGCGTGCTGGTGCGGCGGTGGCCCGCTCTCGGCCGGTTTGGCTGGCTGCTGGGCGCGGTCTATGGCCTGCTGTTGTGGTCGGCGGCGCAGGCGGTGCTGGTGACCGGCTTCAACGAGTCCCTTGGCGCGGTGCCGACCACGCTCTTCGCGCTGGCCCATGTGCTCTATGGCGCGGTGCTGGGCCTGTCGCTGGCGCGCGTGGAGCATGTGTAGACCGACCGTGTATGCGCCACCACTTGCACGATCGCGCCACCGTGCCTATCTTGGGGGTAGCTCATGAGCCACTTGCCTGCCGCTGAACCGACCACACGAATCCGCCTCAACCGCGGCGCCTGGCTGGCGCTTGCTTTCGCCTTGCTCATCGTGGGCGTGAGCACTGCCCAAATTGTCTATCGGTACTTCCTGCCCACCGACGGCTGGAACGGCACGGAGAATGAAATCAGCTCGGCCGAATGGATCGCCTGGCTCAACCTGGTTGGCGCACCGTCCGAGCTGCGAACGGATGACCTGATCACCGGCATCAACGGCTTGCCGATGGCCGACCGGGCGGTGGGCGACGTCCCCGAGGGCTGGGTTGTGGGTGACAGCGTGACATATACGGTCGTCCGGGGGGAGGAGTCGCTGGATGTGGTTGTCCCGGTGGTGAACTGGACTCTTCCCGCCCTCATTCGCAACCAGACCGAGAACCCGGGCAACGCTCTCGGTAACGTGGGGGCGCTCATTTTGTTTGCAGTCAGCTTGTTGGCCTTTTACAAGCATCCGAATGACCCGGCGGCGCGCGCCTTGTTTATCTTCACCGCGGCCATCGTTGCCAATGCCGTCAGCGGTATTGTGCCCGATGGCATCTCCATCAGTTTTAGCCGGATCGGCTATGTGACCACGACATTCTTCAGTTACATGATATTCGGAACCCTGTTGGCCCCCGCGCTGCTGGCCTTCACCCTCGTCTTTCCGCATCCCAAGCCGATCATTCAACGGCATCCCTGGCTGGCCTATGTGCCCTTTATGCTCGGGGCGGTGGTCCTGGTGCTCATGCTTGTAACCGGGGTGGGCGAGATCGGCTGGGTATGCCACCATGCTCATGATGGCCCTCGCCATCATCAGTCTCATCCACAGCGCCGTTACCATGCGTGACGCCGTCAGCCGCGCCCAGATTCTATGGGCCTTCGGCGGGTTGGTCCTGGGCATCGGCTTGTTCATGCTCAATTTTCCGGCGGCGTTCGGCTGGGTGGATGATGCCTGGACCTACCAGCTGTCGGTTGTCGCCAGTCTCGGCATTCCCGTCATCGGTCTGGGGCTGGCCATGGCCGTCCTGCGTTACCGGCTGTTTGACATCGACATCATCATCCGGCGCACGACGTCTTACGCCATCCTGACCGGCCTGCTCTTGCTGGTCTACTTTGGCACGGTCGTCATCCTGCAGCGCCTCCTTTCGCCCATCACCGGCGAGTCACGGGTCGCGGTCGTGCTCTCGACGCTGCTGATCGCCGCCCTGTTCCTGCCGCTTGCGCCGCCGCGTGCAAGCGACCATCGACCGGCGCTTCTTCCGCCAAAAGTACGATGCCGAAAAGGTGCTGAACGCCTTCGCCGCCACCGTGCGCGACGAGACGGACCTGGATGCGCTGACGGCCGAACTGGTGCGCGTCATCCAGGAGACGATGCAGCCGGAGTTTGTCAGCGTATGGCTGAAGCCCGCGGAACGGATTGGGGATGGCTTTGAGGGAAGTACAAGTGATGAGGCTCATCTGTAGTCGTCAAGCGAGCAACCTGAATCTGGCCGACCACTAGAGCGTCACCGAGGGTAAACGGAATTTACCGATGAACTGGGACTTGACCTCCTGGCGCGATGCCCATGCCGGAACAGAAGCGCCTTTTCGGCGGAGCAATCGGCTTTGTGAGATTGTTGGTATAAACCAGTACAGGTTGATGCAGGATGCGCTGTTCCGCTACCTGATATCTTCCCGGCGGATAGGAAACGTGTATGAATAATGTGTTAGCTACACCCACTCTGTCGCAGCGTAGACCGATCTTGTACCGGTTGGCGCTGGTGGGCTGGATTGTTATCGCCCTGCTGTGCATCAGTCTCTTCTGGGTGGATCTGGTTGCTGACTATTTCGACATAATCGTCCCGTGCATGGAGGGCGTGCCGGGCGTCTCTAACGAGTGTAATTTTGCCGCCTTAACTCCGGCCGAAGTGACTGTCTGGACATCCTGGGGATTGTCCTTGCAGACCTATGGCGTCATTATGCTGACCGGCGCGGTGTTTGTGTTTCTGGTGTATACGGTGCTGGCCGGTCTGCTGCTGTGGCATCAGCGCCAGAGTTGGTTAGGCTTGACGACTTCGCTGGCTCTGGTCGTCATACCGTACGCATTGTTTGCAGGCTCACGCGATTTTGGAGCGATCAACCCGTACCTGACTTGGCCGGCCACCATAGCCTATATGTTGGGCAATTTGATCATGCTCTTGTTTCTCTATTTGGTGCCAAATGGCCGTTTTTCTCCCCGTTGGGCGTACATTCCCATGATCGCTACGTTTCTCTTGCTAGTGAGAGGGCCAGAACCTCAGGCCACTGGTGACACGCTGGCAGCTGATCCTATCGTTTCAATTGTCAATTTCGCCCTTGTTGCTTTGGTGCTGTTTGGTGGTAGCCTGCAAGTGTACCGGTATATGCGCGAAGCAAACACCGTCGAGCGACAGCAAACCAAATGGATCGTCTTCGGCGTTGTGAGCATCGTCACGGCCATTATTGCCTGGGTACTTGTTTTTGGGCGTGCGCTGCCCATCCCTGACGGCCAACCACGTATCATTGCCAATCTGGTCAGCATGGTTTACCAGGACTTCTTTGCCATTCCCTTCTTGCCAGTAGCCATCACCATTGCGATCTTGCGCTACCAGCTCTGGGGTATCGATGTCATCATTCGGCGCACGCTAACGTATGCGCTAATGTCCGGCCTGTTGGTGCTAACCTATTTGGGCAGTGTAGTCGTTCTGCAACGACTCTTTTCATCAGTGACGGGCCAGACCTCAACCGCCGCAGTTGTCTTGTCTACACTGCTAATCGCTGCCCTATTCCTCCCGTTGCGGCGGCGGGTGCAGGATTGGATCGACCGCCGCTTCTTTCGTCAAAAATACAATGCCGAGAAAGTGTTGAATAACTTCGCCGCCACCGTGCGCGACGAAACGGACTTGGATGCGCTTACTGCCGAACTGGTGCGCGTCATCCAGGAGACCATGCAGCCGGAGTTCGTCTGCGTGTGGTTGGCGCCGACTAAGGCAGTGCGCAGCCCTGATTATGTTGCATCAGCTTCGTCGCCCAGTCCCCTCCCGGATTATAATTCATTCACAAAGATGGAATCCTGATGCAGGAGGTGCAGCGATGGTCGATGTGGTAGTGATTGGTGGCGGCCCGGCGGGCGTCACGGCCGCCTTGCGCGCTCGTGAGTTGGGCGCTTCGGTGACGTTGGTCGAACGTAGTCGGTTGGGCGGCACGTGCACCAACGACGGCTGCGTGCCCACGCGGGCTCTGGCTCACGCGGCGCGACTGCTCCGGGACGCCCAACAGCACACCGAGTACGGTCTCATCGGTGAGGCGCCGGTACTGGATTTTGGCCGTCTCATGGACAAAACGCAGACCGTCGTCGAAGCGGTTCACCGCAAGAAGCGCCTGCACGAGCAAATGGAAACGGCCGGCGTGCGGGTGATGGAAGGAGTTGGCCCGGCTGCGTTTGTCGACCCGCAGACCATCCGGCTCGGCGAAGGCGGCCACACGCTGTCGGCCGACCGGTTCATCATTTGTGCCGGAGGCCATGCGCGGCGTTTGCCGTTTCCCGGCGCGGAACACACCTGGAGCCACAGCGACATATGGCACCTGCGCGAGCTGCCCCACTCCGTTGCCATCATCGGCGCCTCAGCCACCGGGTGTCAACTGGCAGGCGTCCTGCGTGCGTTTGGCGCTGAAGTGGCCTTGTTTGATCTGGCGCCGCACATCCTGCCGACCGAGGATCGCGATGTGGCCGAGACGATGCAGCTCGCCTTTGAGAGCCGCGGCATCGAGATTGTCACCGGTATTGAGGGTGTCGATCGCGTGGCGAAGACGGCCGACGGTCTGGCACTGGTCTATCGTCACGGTGGGACCGTTGAGCAGCGGCTGTTTGAGGCGGTCGTCGTGGCCGTCGGGTGGCCGGGGAACGTGGATCCGCTCAACCTGGCGGCGGCCGGGGTCGCCACGGAACGCGGCTATGTCGTGACCGACGCCTGTCTGAAAACCACGGCACCCCATATCTATGCGGCGGGCGATATTGACGGACGGATGATGTTGGTCCAGAGCGCCACCTATGAGGCGCGCGTTGCCGCGGAGAATGCGGTTCATCAGGAGCAGCGCGACTACCAGCCGCAAATCGTGCCCCACGGCGGGTTCACCGATCCGGAGTACGGCAGTGTCGGTCTGACCGAGCAGCAAGCCACGGCCGCGGGCCATGACTTCGTGGTGGCGCTGGCCTCCTATGTCAACCTCGACCGGGCTGTGATCGACGGCCGTACCGAAGGCTTCTGCAAGATCATCGTCGATCGCGCCACGCGCCACATTCTCGGCGGTCATGTGGTCGGCGAACAAGCGGTGGAGGTGGTCCATTTGCTGGCCGCGCAGATGGCCGCCAACGCACCGGTGGAACAACTGGCTGCACTGGAACTGGCCTACCCGACCTATGTGGCTATTGTGGGTCTGGCGGCGCGCCGGGCCGTCTACTATCTCGGTCTGATGGAGCTGGCGCCGGAATGGCGCGAGCTCGGCGCCCACTATGCGGCCGAATGGGAACGCCGCGCACTCTAGGTTCTATGCTGTATTTTGGCCAACCGTAACGATTTCCAGACGCTGGTGTAAAGTAGTTTACACTTCACACCGTCCAAACCCCCTTCTGCCGTAACGATTAGCAGACGATCGTCCGGTACAGTGAACAGCATGAAGGACAGACCAATTGTGGTGGTCCGAGTTGTTCACAAAGGGGAAATGAAGATGAAACGTCAATGGAATTGGCAGCAGTTGATAGGCGTAGGATTGTTGGTAATCCTCGTCGTAGGTATTCTGAGCGCATGCGGTTCGGGTAGCGCGGCGACAACGGCCGCCGAACCGGCCGCCGCCGCAGTCGTTGAGCAAGCAGCCACGGGGCAGCTTCCCGAACTTGTGGTGACGAAGAACGGCGACGAGCTGGTGGTGCCGGATACGGTGCCGGCCGGGCCGGTGATGTTTGTGAACCAGACCGGCGGTTCGGCCGATATCAATCGTCTCAACGACGGCGTCACACCGGAACAGCTGCAGCAGCAGGTGGACGAAGATGTGGAAGCGGCCATCGAGATGATCACCATGTACGGCGGGCCGATGGTGCCCGGCGGCGACGTCGTCTACGATCTTGAGCCTGGCAGCTATGCCGTGGCCGCAACCGACGATGAAGGCAATGTGACCGGGCTGGCCTTTCTGGAGGCCGGCGAGCCCAGCGGCGCCACACCGCCGACGGCCGACTTGAACGTTGACCTGGTGGACTTCGCCTTCGTCATGCCGACTGAGATCAAGAGCGGGCCGCAAACGTGGCAGATTACCAACAAGGGTACCCAATGGCACGAGATGGCGATCATCAAGCTCGCCGACGGGTCAACGATTGATGATGTCATGGCGATGATCTTCTCCGAAGAGGAGTCATCCGGTCCGCCGCCGTTCGAGATGGTCGGCGGCTGGACGCCGATGGGCGCGGGCCAAACGGTCTATACGACGATGGACCTGCCGCCCGGTGAGTACACGGTGCTGTGCTTCCTGCCCGACCTGAACAGCGACTTCTCGCCGCATCTAACCCACGGCATGGTGGCCACATTGACAGTGACGCAATAGACAGCGTGACCGGTTGAAAAGGGGATAACGTGTGGCGGTCGGGTCTGTCCCGGCCGTCACCTGGCCTCTTCAAGGCGGCAAAGGTGCGATTTAGCAGGCCATGTGGCGTACAATTGCCTAATTCAAGCAAAATTGGACGATTCCGTAACGTTTAGGAGACGGTAGCCTGCTAAGATGAGGTCATTATGACGACGACTGAAGCCTCCTGGCCCAATCAATCTCTCTCGCAAGAGCCAACGCAACCAGCCACGGCCGCAACCGATGCGTCGGGTTTGCCCAGTGCGATGATCCCGCTGGACATTCCCGCGGGCGATCCGTTTCTCGACTATCTGCAGAACGCCAGCGGCGCGGTGGACATCGAGCGCGTGACGTTTGATTCGCCCGGCGTTCGGGCACTGCGTGAGGCGGGCGTGCGGCTCATCCTGCCCCTGGTCAGCCAGGGCGCATTGGTGGGCATGATCAACCTCGGCGACCGCCTGAGCGAACAGGACTTCTCGTCCGATGATCGCCGCTTGCTAGGTAACCTGTCTACACAAGCCGCCCCGGCCGTGCGCGTCGCCCAGCTCATCCGGCAGCAGCAGGAAGAGGCGCTGGAGCGCCAGCGCATTGAACAGGAACTGCGCGTGGCCCGGCTCATCCAGCAGTTGCTCCTGCCCAAGTCGCTGCCGGCCCTCGAGGGATGGGACGTGGCCGCCTACTACCAGCCGGCCCGCGCTGTCGGCGGCGACTTCTACGACTTCTACACCTTTCCCGACGGCCGTATGGGCTTTGTCATTGGCGATGTGACCGACAAGGGCGTGCCCGCGGCGCTGGTCATGGCCACCACGCGCACCCTGCTGCGCTCGGCCGCCGAACACGACAGCTCGCCTGGCCTCATCTTGGAGCGAGCCAACAACCAGTTGGTCGAAGACATCCCGCCCAAGATGTTCGTGACTTGCTTCTACGCCGTGCTCGACCCGGTGTCGGGCCGGGTGGTTTATGCCAACGCCGGACACGACGTGCCCTATCAATGGACCGCAGACGGCGTGGTGGAAATGCGGGCGCGCGGCATGCCGCTGGGCTTGCTGCCGAGTATGCAGTATGAAGAGAAGGAGACAATCCTCGGCCCGGGTGAATGTCTGCTGCTCTACAGCGACGGGCTGGCCGAAGCCCACAATCCGCAGCGCGAGATGTTTAGCTTCCCGCGCATCCAGCGGCTGGTGGGCGAGGCGACAGACCGCGCGGAGATGCTGCCCTTCCTGCTGGAGAATCTGACGAGCTTCACCGGTCCCGGCTGGGAACAGGAAGACGACGTGACCATGGTGCTGGTGCGGTCGGTGCAGGATAAGCCGGCCGCCCGAACAACAGCCCATACCCATAC
Source organism: uncultured Chloroflexia bacterium (assembly GCA_963695535.1). Taxonomy (GTDB): domain Bacteria; phylum Chloroflexota; class Anaerolineae; order Promineifilales; family Promineifilaceae; genus Promineifilum. The sequence goes on along the minus strand of CAVOGT010000003.1, from coordinate 664,474 downwards.
GCTTGCCCACTTCGAGCTGGCCAGCCGGCCCGGCAATGAACGGGAGGCGATGAAACAGGTGGTTGAAGTCGTCGAACCGCTTGACCTGCCAAGTGCCCAATTGGAACGGCTCAAAACGGCCGTGGCCGAGGCGACAATGAACGCCATGGAGCATGGCAATCGGTTCGAAGCCGATCAACCGGTGAAGATCAATGTGACCACCAACGGCTCCAAGCTGACGGTCAATATCACCGACCGCGGGCACGGACAACCTATCCCGGAAGCCGAGCTGCCGGACCTGACGGCCAAGCTGGCCGGACAACAGTCGCCGCGCGGCTGGGGCCTGTTTCTTATTCAGAATATGGTCGACGAAGTGCATGTGGACACCGGTCCGCAGCACCACACCTTGAGCCTGGTAATCTATCTCGATGAAGGAGCACAACATGGAAAAACCAACTAACCCGTTGGTGGCCACCGTGCGCATGAATGGTACGAACGGCCAACTGGCGGTGATTGATATGGTCGGTGACATTGACAGCTTTGCCGACCAGGCGCTGGAAACGGCCTACGACACGGCCGACACATCAGGCGCCCCCGCGGTGTTGCTCAACTTCACCAAGGTCGGCTATATCAACAGCACCGGTATCGCGCTCATCGTCAGCATGCTGGCCAAGGCCCGGATGAGCCACAAGCAACTGATGACCTGTGGCCTGTCTGACCATTACCAGGAAATATTCAATATCACGCGCCTCTCGGATTTCATGAACCTGTATCCGGACGAGGCCAGTGCCCTGAAAGAAGTTGCGGCCACTTCGGCCTAATCACCAAGTTACTTGACACCTATTTTGCAGTGGGAGGATGATCATGACCGAACCCAGTCTGAACTTGACTGTCCGTAAATTGCCTGGCATTGGGATCGTTGATATCGACGGTGACATCACCGGATCGGCTGAAGATGCGCTGACCGCCGCCTATGCCGAGGCCGTCAATGGTGACACCCAGGCCTTTGTGCTCAACTTTACCGACCTGGACTATATGAACTCGACGGGCATTGGCCTGTTGGTGACCCTGCTCATTCGTGCCCAGCGGCAGAACCACACGCTGCTGGCCTATGGCCTGAGCGACCATTACCGTGAGATCTTCGAGCTCACTCGGCTGGATGAGGCCATCGGCATCTATGAGTCCGAAGCGGCCGTCATGGCCGCCTTGAAGACTCCGGCGGCCCGCTAGCTACCCGCCGACAGAGGAGTCATCATGACAACTGAAACCAATCAGAAGGTACACGACCCCACCAGCCCCGACCATCCGGTTGAGGGCGAATGGGCCCACCCGGTCGACCGCCTGACGGTGTCCGGCATTGCGCCCCAGGCTATCAATACCAACGTGGCCGGGCGGCAACTGGCCGGGCCGACGTCGGGCTTTGGCCAACTCTGGCGCAAGACCTACCGCGTCCGGCTGGCCGGCGCCGATGTGACACCGCAGGAGGTGGTGGCTCGCTGGAAGGTGAAATACCCTCAATACTGGCCCAGCTCAGGCAAGTTTTACGCCCCGCTGAGCAAGATCCAGCCCGGCGAAGTGGCCGTTATCAACCTCAGCGGTCCGGGCGGCCTGCCCATCTCCACCGGCGTGATGGTGATCTACGCCGACGATGAGTCCTTCGCCTTCATGACGCCCCAGGGCCACCCCTTTTCGGGGATGATCACCTATGGCGCCGAGCGGGACGGCGGCACCACCTTCGGTCAGATTCAGGTCCTGGTGCGCGCCAGCGATCCGATCTTCGAGATGAGCGCTCGCGTGGGCATTGCCCACAAGGGCGAGGACACGTTCTGGGAGGCCACGCTGCTTAACCTGGCCGCCGACTGGGGCGTGACCGGCCAGCCCGTGACGCGCAAGGATGAGCTGATGGATGACAAGGTGCAGTGGGGCAAGATGGGCAATGTCCGGCACAACGCCGCCATCCGCACCACGCTCTACCTGCCGGTCCACGCCGCCAAGCGGTTGACACGCAGATAGCGTAGCTCAGTTAATCCTGACTGAACATTCTGACCAATCACGCGGGCAAGCTTGCCCACGCTACAACCAATCGCACCTTAGGGTCGGGTCAATCGTCTTCGATAGGCCCGACCTTGTTTCTACCGGGGGTCAGCCAGCGCTGGAACGCGTTGACCCGCCCCTACCTCTGGCCTGTCCCAAATCCTCGCCTGACGGTACAATCCATCGCTATGGTTCAACTAACCCTTACCGACAACGACAAGGCCATGCTGTCCGGCGAGAAAGGTCCCGCCACCCAGATGGCGATGCGCATCCTGGTCACCATGGCTGACGTCTATGGCGCCGAGCGCCTGCTCGACATCGAATCGGCCCACATCGACGGTTGCCTTTACCACGGCTACTCCGGCCTGGAATTTGCCGAACGACTGGCGGCCGGGGGGGCGCAGGTCGTCGTGCCCACCACGCTGAACGTCGGTGCGATGGACCTCATTCACCCCGAAGTGTTCAAAGGCACGGACCAGGTCGGCCGTTGGGCCACGCGCATGATGGAAGCCTACCAGGCGATGGGCTGCCGGCCGACGTTTACCTGCGCGCCATATCAGGCCATGCACCGGCCCGCACTGGGGGCGCAGGTGGCCTGGGCCGAAAGCAATGCCATCGTCTTTGCCAACTCCGTGCTGGGTGCGCGCACCAACCGTTACGGTGACTTCATCGATATCTGCGCGGCCATCACCGGCCGTGCCCCCGACGTCGGCCTGCACCGCACCGAGAACCGGCGGGGGCAGGTGCTGTTTCGGATGGTGGACATCCCTGACCGACTGCTACACGAGGACGTGTTCTTTCCCGTGCTGGGCTACTTCCTTGGCGTGCGAACGGGCACCCGAATCCCAGTCATCGAAGGACTGCCGGAAACCACCACCGAGGATCAGCTCAAGGCGCTGGGCGCGGCGGCCGCGTCGTCGGGCGGGGTGGCCTTGTTCCACGCCGTGGGCGTCACGCCGGAGGCGCCGACAATGGAAGCCGCGTTTCAAGGTCAGCGCCCGACTCGAATTGTTGACATAACACTGCTGAATATGACGGATACGCTGGAGGTGCTCTCAACTGCACCCGACGGCCCCATCCATGTGGTGGCGCTTGGCAGCCCCCACTTCTCGCTGGCGGAGTTTGCTCAACTCATGCCACTCATTGAGCAGCATCCGCCGCGATCGGACGTCGAGTTCATTGTCTGCACCCACCGCATCGTCCTGGCCCTGCTCGAGCAGCGTGGCTGGCTGGCGCAATTGCGTGAGGCGGGGGTGGAGGTCATCGTCGACACCTGCGTCGTCGTCACACCGATCGTTCGGGCGCGTGGCGGGGTTCTGATGACCAACTCCGGCAAGTTCGCCCACTACTCGCCGGGCAACATCGGCCTGCAGGTGGTCTTCGGCAGTCTGGAGGAGTGCGTGCGGTCCGGCGCGCTGGGTGAGGTATGGCGAGATGCGGGATTGTGGGCTGAGACCGATCAGGTCGCAGAACCCGACCTTGCGCATATACCCCAATTGCTACCGGAGCCTCAGGTGTCCCCGTCAACGCCAGGCAATTCGACTGCCCGAGCATTGGTCAGCGGCGCCGTGACGGGTGAAGCGCTGGTGCTGGATAGTCCGCTCAGCCTGTGGGGCGGGCTGGAGCCGGAGACGGGCAACATCATCGACCAGCGCCATCCCCAATGGGGAGCCAACGTGACCGGCAAAGTGTTGGTCATGCCCATCGGCAAGGGCAGCAGCAGCGCCAGCAGCATCCTGCTGGAGTCGGTGCGGCTAGGCACGGCCCCGGCGGCCATCGTCCTGGCCGAGCCGGACGCGATTCTGGCGCTGGGATCGGCTGTGGCGCGGGAACTGTACGGCAGTTCTCCGCCGGTGGTGGTGGTGGATGACGAACGTTATCGCCGTATCAAGACAGGCGATTGGCTCAGCACCGAGACCTCTGTGGGGTAAGCGCGCATCAGGGCTTCAGCGACTCGCTGGGCTCTTTGCCCGTGAACAGCTTCGTCAGGTCTGCCCAATACTGTTTCAGTTGGTACTGGTGAGAGCGCCACGTGCCGACGATGCCATAGGGCACGAACAGCACCAGCAGGATGTAGACCACACCCAGCAGGAAGTTGGCCTCGGCCCCAAACCACTTGTCGAGGAAATACTCCAATAGCCGGAAGACGGCCGCGCCAATATAGGCACCGGCCAGCGTGCCCACGCCACCGATGAGAATCATCAGTAGGGCCGCTACCGTCCAGCCAAGACTGGCCACGTTTGGGCTGACCAGCGGCTGGTGGACGGCATGGAAGAACCCCGCCAGCGCCGCCGTGACCGACGAGATAATCAGTGCCGTCAACTTGAAGTAGTAGGTGTTGTACCCCAGCATCAGCGCCCGATCCTCGTTCTCGCGGTTGGCAATACAGACGCGCCCGGTGGGCGAGTCCACAAAGCGGCGGTAGACGAGATACACTCCCAGGGCCGTCGTCAAGGTGATGAAGTAGAGCCGGAAGCGATTATCCGACGTGCTCAGGAATTCCGGCACGATAATGCCTTGCAGGCCAACGTCTGCGCCGGTGAGGGCTGACAGCTCGTTGGACCGGATGATGATATAGAACACCGAGGCAAAGCCGAGGGTGACAAGCGCAAAGGTGATACCCTTGACGCGGGCCAGCACCAGCCCAAACAGTAGCGCCTGCAGCACACCCAGGATCACCACACCGATGATGGTCGGCACCACCCCCCAACCTAGGTTCTTGAACATGATGCCCGTGCCATAGGCGCCTACGGCAAAGAACATGGCGTGGCCGAAAGACAGCAGGCCGGTGATGCCGAGAATGAGATCGTAACTGATCGCATAGATGGCGAGGATGAATATCTCAATCATCAATCCTTGAAGAAACAGGGCACTGCCTGTTTCGTTGGCCAGCATGGCGCCCATAGACTGCCCGTTAAACAAGGCGATGAGGAAGGGGAAAGCCACCAGCGCGAGATAGACCAGGAAGGTTGCTCCATTACTGCGGAGCCAGCCGCTGAATCCGGCCGGCTGTGCGTCTGTTCTGGCGAGTGTCGATTGCATCGATGGATACTCCTTGAGCGGTGCGAGTGGCGCGGTGACTTACTCTTTTCGGCCGAGCAGCCCGTTTGGCAGAATCAATAGAATGATGACCATCAGCAACACCACCGAAGCGGGCACCAGGGGCGGTGTCGGCTTGAAGGGCTCTTCGAGAAATGGGATGCTGATGCCAATCTGGCCATACTTGATCATGAACTGCTGCATCAACCCCACCAGCAAAGCCCCTAACGCCGCGCCGGGGAAGCTGGTCAACCCGCCGATGGCCAGGGCAATGAGCGCCAGCAACATGAAGCGCGTCCCCATGTCGATCGAAAGGCCGATGGATGGCGCTGCCAGGACCCCACCCAGCGCCGCCAGCCCGGCCCCCAGGGCAAAGACCAGCGTAAAGATGCGCCGGACGTTGATGCCCAGTGCCTGCACCATATCGCTATCCTGCACACCGGCCCGGATGATCATGCCCAACCGCGTGCGCTGCAGCAGCAGCCAGATGGCGATCAGCACCACCAGGCCGACCACAATGATGAAGACTTCGTTGTAGGTACGGATGCGGCTGTCGAATAGCAAGATGGTGGAGCACTTGTATTGCAGTAAATCACTCAGCGATGTCGCCGGGCAGAAATCACCGGTGCCGTCGAACAGTGCCGGTTTGGGCATCGTGAATTCCGGCTGCCCCCAGATCGTGCGGACCAGCTCAATGCCGATGAAGCTGAGGCCGAGGGTCATCATGATCTGGTAGATCGGCCGCGAATAAAGCGGCCGTATGAGCGTCGTTTCGATCATGCCGCCCATCAGAATCCCGGTTCCCGTCGCGATGAGGATCGCCAGGAGGAAGCGCCAATTGGTGCTTAGCCCCAATACGAACGCGGTCAGGCTGTCGTTGAAAAAGTAGATAAGTAAGCCGAATACCAGCAGACCCCCAGCAAACAAGAGCGTGCGCGGGTTAATGGCTGACTGCAAGTAGGTCTCGCGCCGCGACATGGACAGCCCGGCTACGGAGAGCGCCATCACAATGCTGCCGAACACGATCCCGGCCATGACCAGGAAGGGTGACGTTGCGAAAGGTGGCGCCTCCGGCGTGGTCAAAGTGCCCTGGCTGAAGTTGAGGGCGATGGTGACCGGGCTTTGGGCATAGACGGCCGGGTCCCAAATCGCGATCTGATAGGCACGCAGGGCGAGAAACAGAATGGCCGCCCCGGCCAAGAGGCCGAACCAGGGCCAGATGCGGGCCAGTCGGGGCGATACCTTCGTTCGGCCGAGTAGTGACTCCCATACGGGCGAAAGGGCAAAGCCCACGGCCAGCAGCGCCAGCGGCGTCACAAGGTCAATCACCGTGTCTGGTCGAACATAGACCGTCCACCCGAGATAGGCGCCAATCATGAACAGCTCGCCATGCGCCAGATTCAGCACATCGAGCAGGCCGAAAATGAGCGACAGCCCGGCTGCAACCAGGAAGATGAGAGCGCCGGTTGATAGTCCGCGAATGATGGTCAGAATCCAGTCTTCCGTGTCCATGCCGCTGATTGCCAGCAACAGACCCATAATCAGGACGGTAAAGACGGCAATGCGGGTGCGGTTGGATCGGAGTGTGTCGGAGAAGTCGCCCATAGTGTTTCCTCTGTTTAGTGGCGTGTCGCTGCGGTCCTAGGCGGCGCCCAGATAGCGGCGGATGGTGGCCTTGTCCTCAGCGAGTTCGGCCATGAGGCCCTGTTGGACCGAACGGCCTTCTTCAACGATGACATACCGTTCAGCCAGTTGGCTGGCGACGATGAAGTTCTGCTCGACCAGCAAAATGGTGGTATTGGCCGAAAACTGGCGAATGGCATCCATCAGGCTGCTCGATAATGACCGGGGCCAGCCCTTCGCTCGGTTCGTCGATGAGCAACAGTTGATTATCCGGCACCAGCGCGCGGGCAATCGCCAGCATCTGCTGCTGCCCACCGGACAGATTGGTGCCGGGCAGTTTGATCAGCCGCTTCAGGTCCGGAAAGAGGTCAAAGATCATGCTCCTATTTGCGGGCGAGTCGCCCTTCTGTCGTTCAGCGATTTGCAAGTTTTCTTCCACCGTCAGATCGCGAAAGATGGCCCGATGTTCCGGCACAAAACCAATACCCATTGCCGCAATGTCAAAGCTGCGCTGGCCTTGAATCTTCGACCGTCGAAGACGATCTGCCCCTCGCGAGGCGGCGTCAGGCCGATGATCGACTTGAGTGTTGTGGTCTTGCCCGCCCCGTTGCGGCCCAGCAGCGCCGTAATCGATGCCGCGTGGCACGTCCACCGTCACACCCTCCAGGATGTGAAACTGGCCGATAAAGGTATGAATCAGGTTGCACTTCCAACATGATTGTCCATGATGTTGCCTCCGATGCTTTAGTCGTAGAGTGCGCCCAGATAGGCCTGCTGAACCCGTTCATTGGCGGCGATTTCGGCCGGCGTGCCCTCGGCCAGACACGGCCCCCTGGTGCATGACCGTGATCATATCGGAAACACTCATGACCACATTCATGTTGTGTTCAACCAGCATGACGGTCTTGTTGCCGGCGGCTTGAATCCCTTCGATCAGCGCCATCAGCTCCGGCACCTGCTCGGAGGCCATGCCGGCGGTTGGTTCGTCCAGCAGCAACACCTCCGGATCAGGAGCCAGGATCATGCCCAGCTCCAGCTTACGCTGGTCGCCGTGGGGCAGCGTCCGGGCGAGCATGCAGCGCACGTTCGGCCAGCCCAACCTGCTCCATCACCTCCCAGGTTCGGTCGTCGTATCGGTGAAAGCGGCGATGAGCGACTGAAACATGCGAAAGTTGTCCTGCCCGAGCGCCTGGGACGACAGACGGATGTTCTCGAACACGGTCAGGTTGGGGAAGATATTGGTGATCTGGAACGAGCGGCCGATACCCAGATGGGCCGTGTGTGCACAGGCAGTCTGGTGATGTCGCTCCCTTTGAAGATGACCTGCCCGCTGGTCGGCTTCAGATTGCCGCTCAGCAGATTGAAGAAAGTCGTCTTGCCCGCTCCGTTTGGCCCGATGATCGAATGCAGTGTGCCGGCCTTGACCTGCATGCTGACATTGTCGACCGCGACCAGCGCGCCAAACTCCCGGCGCAAGTTGCGGGTTTCCAGAATGATGTCGTCAGCCATAGTTACCTCGTCGCGATTAACAGCGAATCAACAGGCCGGTGGGTCGACGGCTTTTTGGGACACCGACCCACCGGGACAACCGTGAGTCAGCTCTTCATGATTCACCTAACCCTTCAGCTTACTCGCCGCTTAGGGTGCCGACCGGCAGGTCGCCACAGCGGTCCTGCAGCTCTTCCGGCAGCAGACAGGGCACATCGGGCCGGTTGGTGTCGACCAGCTCGAAGAACTTGAACTCGGGATCGTCGACATTGAGTAGCGTGACGATGTACATGTCCTGCATGGCCACATGGTCTTCGGGCCGGATATAGATCGTGCCCTTCGGCCCTTCAAACTCCATGCCTTCCATGGCCGCGATGAGCGCTTCGGCGCTGGCATCGCCGCCGGTGCTGCGCAGAGCATTGACCAGCAGCATGGCCGGCGTTCATGGCATCGGCATCGAACAGGTCGGGGAAGGTGCTCGAACTGCGCCTGCGTCTGCTCGACCAGCCAGTCGTTGATCGCATTGTCCGGCAGCGTGTAATGGTAGAGGATGCCGCTGGTGGTGCCGATGGCGTTGGCGAAGAAGGCCGGCAGGGCGACATTGTCGACGAAGCTGGCGCCCAGCTCCATCTCATCCATCACACCCAGATCGGTCGGCGGCCTGGATCATGGGGATGAACCCGCCACCGGCCCAGGTCACGATCAACGCTTCGGCGCCGGAGTCGAGGATCTGCTCCATGTAGGGCGTGAAGTCGGTCGTGTCCGCCGGGGCGAAGATGTCATCGGCCACGAACTCGCCGCCGAACAGCGTGCAGGCATCGCGGAAAGCTGCGCGCCGCCCTAGCCAAAGGAGTAGTCAGGCGCGATCTGCACGAAGGTGTCGTACTCGCTGCGTCAGATACTCGCACAGGTTGACCGCGTCCTGGTAGTTGTTGCGGCTGGTGCGGAAGGTGTACTCGTTGAAGTTGACGCCGGTGATGTCGTTGGCCGCAGCCGGGGCGACAATCAACGGAATCTGGTTCTCGCGCGCCAGCTCTTGCAGCGTGGCCGTGGCGCCGGAGCTGACCGTGCCGACCAGCATATCCACGCCGACCTCTTCGATCAGTTCACGAGCCGACGGTGGCCGTGTTCTCCGGGTTGCTCTGGTCGTCGCGCAGATAGACCTGCACTTCGCAGTCGTCAACCATGTAGCGACGTATAGCCGTCACCCTCAGCTGGCCGGCGCTCCGCTGAGCATACTCCATACCCAGCGGGAAGCTGCGCAGGATGTGGGCGCCGTAGATGGCCAGCGCGCCGGTCTCGTCGGTGATCAGGCCGACCTTGACCGGTTCTTCGCAGCTGGCTGGCCGCCCATTCGGCTTCGGGTTCGGCCGTCTGTCCACCATCGGCAAGGTCGCCCAGCGCGCCAATCGGCAGGTCGCCGCAGCGATCCTGCATGCTCTTCCGGCAGCAGGCAGGGCACATTGGGCCGGTTGGTGTCGACGAGCTCAAAGAACTTGAACTCGGGATCGTCGACGTTGAGCAGCGTGACGATGTACATATCCTGGATGGCCACATGGTCTTCGGGACGGATGTAGATCGTGCCCTTCGGCCCTTCGAACTCCATGCCTTCCATGGCCCCGATCAGCGCATCGGCGCTGGCGTCGCCACCGTTGGTTTCCTTCAGCGCTTCCACAAGCAGGATGGCGGCGTTCATGCCATCGGCATCGAACAGGTCGGGGAAGGTGCTCGAAGCGGGCCTGCGTCTGCTCCACCAGCCAGTCGTTGATCGCATTGTCGGGCAGCGTGTAATGGTAGAGGATGCCGCTGGTGGTGCCGATGGCGTTGGCGAAGAAGGCCGGCATGACGACATTGTCGACGAAGCTGGCACGCCAGCTCCATCTCATCCAAGACGCCCAGGTCGGCGGCCGCCTGCATCATGGGGATGAAGCCGCCACCGGCCCAGGTCACGATCAAGGCTTCGGCGCCCGAGTCGAGGATCTGCTCCATGTAGGGCGTGAAGTCGGTCGTGTCCGGCCGGGGCGAAGATGTCATCGGCCACAAACTCGCCGCCAAACAGCGTGCAGGCATCGCGGAAGCGCCTGCGCGCCGCCATAGCCAAAGGAGTAGTCGGGCGCGATCTGCACGAAGGTGTCGTACTCGCTGCGTCAGGTACTCGCAGAGGTTGACCGCGTCCTGGTAGTTGTTGCGGCTGGTGCGGAAGGTGTACTCGTTGAAGTTGACGCCGGTGATGTCGTTGGCCGCGGCCGGGGCGACAATCAACGGAATCTGATTCTCGCGCGCCAGCTCTTGCAGCGTGGCCGTGGCGCCGGAGCTGACCGTGCCGACCAGGACATCGACGCCGACCTCTTCGATCAGCTCGCGGCCGACGGTGGCCGTGTTCTCCGGATTGCTCTGGTCGTCACGCAGATAGACCTGGATCTCACAATCGTCCAGCATATAGCGAGGTGTAGCCGTCGCCTTCGGTCGCCTGCTGCCCGGTGGCATACTCCATGCCCAGCGGGAAACCGCGCAACATATGCGCGCCGTAGATGGCCAGCGCGCCGGTCTCGTCGGTGATCAAGCCGACCTTGACCGGTTCGGCACAAGCCAGATCCATGGCCATCGCCTCGTCGGCGGGCGCTTCTTCCATGACTTCTTCCGTCGGAGCAGCCGGAGCCTCGGTCGGTTGCTCGACTGCCTCAACCTGCTCTTCCACGGCCGCTTGCACGGTGGGTGCAACTTCCTGCACGGCTTCCTGTACCTGGCCGCCACAAGCAGCCAGCGCCAAAGCCACAATCAGGAGAACGGCCATCAGACCAATGGTGGTAATGCGGTTTTTCATTCTAATACTCCTCCAGTTCCTTGATTCTTCATGTAAACGCAACTTAACAAACCAGCCGGTTCGCCGGTTATTTCACTTCGCCATACGTCTTCACGCCATAGATACCTCCGCAAGCCGGACTCGCTCAATCGCTAGGGTTGAACACTAGATGCATGGTTTGCGCCTCACCCTCGCCTCGGGCCACAAAGCCCGCCTGCAAAGGCAGTCCAATGGGGATGGTCTCCGGCTGGGTCGCATCCACGCCGGTGATCTGGGCGCTGAAGCGCGGCCCTTCGGCCAGTTCGACGATGCCGCTGACATAGGGATTGGCGCGGTCATAGCCGGCCTCGATCATCGGTGTCGTGCCGATGTAGACCGACGTAAAGGCCACCAGCTTGCCCTTGCCCGACAGCTCAACCCACTCCATGTTAGCGCTGTAGGTGTGGGGGCAGATCGGCCGCGGCGGAATGAATATCTCGCCGGTCTCGACGCAGCGCGACCCCATCAATTTGCCCTCGTTGAGATAGGCTTGAAAAGAGGTCGCCGTGAAGTCGCGTTGTTGTTCGCTCATGGTTTACCTCCGCTCGAAAATGTGGACGACGCAGGTCTGGCCCGTGCCGCCGACATTGTGGGTCAGCGCCAGGTTCACGTCCTGCGGTCACCTGTCGCGCCCCGGCCTCGACGCGCATTTGCTTCCAGACTTCAACCACCTGTGCCCCGCCGGACGCGCCCACCGGATGTCCTTTCGACTTCAGGCCACCGGATGTGTTGACGGGCTTGGGTCCCAACCGTGTGGTCAGGCCCTCTTCGGCCGCTTCGTGGCCTTCACCGGGGGCGAAGAAGCCCAAATCCTCCGTGGCGATGATCTCGGCAATGGTGAAACAGTCGTGGACCTCGGCGATCTTGATGTCAGCGGGTGTCACCCCGGCCATCGTGTAGGCTTCCTGGGCGGCGTGCTGCGCTGCGGCCAATGCCGTCACATCGTCCCGATCGTGCAGGGCGACGTCGCTGGCCTGTCCGCTGCCGATGATGTACAGCGGGTTGTCGCTAAAGGACTTGGCCAGCTCCTCGCCAACCAGCAAGACGGCCGAGGCGCCGTCGGTCACCGGCGAACAGTCGAACAACCGCAGCGGCCAGGCGATCATCGGGTTGGCCGAATCGTCGCGCAGGAAGTCCATCTCGCTCTCCCACTCGGGAATCCGCAGACCGCGCTGTTCGGCCTTGACGATCTTGGCCGCCATCAGGTCGCCGATGGTGGATTGGTACTGCGCTTTGGGGTTGAGTGCACCGTTGTCGTGGTTTTTTATGCCCACCCGCAGGAGGGCGTCGGCACTGGCCCCATAGCGGTCCATATAGGCCGAGGCCATAGCGGCATAGAAGCCGGGGAAGGTGAAGCCGGCCGGGATCTCATAGAGCATATCGGCCGCCGTAGCCAGCGTGTCGGTCACTTCGGTGATGGGCAGGTTGCTCATCTTCTCGATGCCACCCACCAGGACCATGTCGTATAGTCCTGAAGCGATGGCCATAATGCCCTGCCGCAATGCCACACCGCTGCTGGCGCAGGCGTCTTCGATGCGCGTGGCCGGGCGCGGGGTCAGCCCGACCCAGTCGGCCATGATCGGCGCCGTATGCCCCTGGCCCTCGAACAGCTCACTACTGTAGTTGCCGATGTACAGAGCCTGGATGTCTTTGGGGTCCAGTCCCTTGTCCACGGACCCGCGCATGTCCTGAAACGCTTCGACGAACAGATCGCGAGTGTCCTTTTCCTTGAAGGCGCCGAACCGGCTCATGCCCGTGCCGACCACGGCCACACCCCGGCGCAATTGTCCGGTGGTCATAGTGGTTGCTCCTTGGGCGAGGCCGTCAGGGTCTCGCCCACAAACTGATCGCGTAGGTCTCGTTTGAGTATTTTGCCCATACCCGACAGGGGCAGGGCGTCCATAAAGCTGACACGCTTGGGCACCTTGTAACGGGCCAGCCGGTCTTGCAGGAAGCCCAGCAGCTCAGCCTCTGTGGCCTGACTGTTCGGCCGCAAGACGACACAGGCCAGGCCCACCTCGCCCCACTTCTCGTCCGGCAAACCGACCACCGCGCACATATGCACGGCCGGGTGCTGATACAGGACGGCCTCAATTTCGTTGGGATAGATGTTCTCTCCCCCAGAGATGAACATGTCCTTCTTGCGGTCCTGGACAAAGAAGTACCACTCGTCGTCATAGGTCACGAGATCGCCGGTATGGAACCAGCCGTCGTCGTCGATGACGGCTGCGCTCGCCTCCGGATTGTTCCAGTAGCCGGAGCAACGGCTCGGTCCCTTCAATACCAGTTCGCCGATCTGGTTGGGACCCAGCGGCTGGTTGGCGTCGTCCACCACCCGCACATCGACAAAGAAGTTGGGCCGGCCGATGCTGCCCGCCTTGCGGATGGCGTCTTCCGGGGCCAGGGCAAACAACCCCGGCCCAAACTCAGTCATGCCGAAGCCCTGCTTGAAGCGGATGCCTTTCTCGCGGGTGTACTGTTCTATCAGTGGCACGGGCAGGGGCGCGCCGCCGCTGGTGCAAAAGCGCAGGCTGCTCAGATCGGCCGTGGCCCAGTTGGGCGCCTGTGTCAACATCTGGTACATCGTCGGCACGGCGGCAAAGACCGTCACCCGTTCCTCCTCAATCAGGTCGAGCACCTGCGCCGGGTCAAACTGGCGGGTGAGGATGGTCTTGTTGCCAAAGACTATCTGCGACGACAGGTAAGCGAACAGCCCTCCGGCGTGGAACAGCGGGTAGACGTTGAGATAGACGTCCTCATGATGTAGATCATGGATGACCGTGTTCAGCACGTTCCAGCCAATCATCCGGTGGCTGATTTGTGCTCCCTTCGGTAAGCCGGTCGTGCCGCCGGTGAACAGCAGGCAAGCGATGTCTTCCTCGACCAGACTTTCACAGGTGACCGGATCAGATGGGGCTGCCTGCAGTGTCGTATCGAAGTGCCGGCTGCCGGGGATGCCGTCGCCGTCGATGTGCAAATAATGGGCGATGGCGTAATCGGTTCCACTCACCTCAGCCGCGATGGCGGTCACGTTTTCGCGGAAGTCGTCGGAGTAGATCAGCACCGTCGGCCGGGTGTCGGCCAGCAACCCGACGATCTCGCGCCAGTGCAGCCGCCAGTTGAGCGGGGTGTCAATGGCCCCCAGCTTGCCGCAGGCGTAGAAGCAATCAAGGTGCTCAACGCCGTCACGGGCCAGGATGGCCACACGGTCGCCTTTCTGGATACCGGCCGTGTCGCGCAGCCAGTTGGCCAGCCGGTTGGCGCGGGTGTTCATCTGGCCATAGGTAAAGCGCCACGCCGGCTGCTTGCCCGCGTCGACGATGGCCGGTTGATCCGGTGTATAGAGGTTACGTCGTCCCAAATAGTCGCCGATGTACATAGGTTTGCCTGACGCTTCGCTATACCCAGCGCCACAACGACGCCGCCATGGCCATCCCGCCGCCGGTGGCGCAGAAGACGACCAGGTCGCCGGGCTGCGGCCCCTTGCCTTGCTCCAGCGCGTCGTCAAGCGCAGCCGGTATACAGGCCGAACCGAGATAGCCCCACTTATCCATGATCCAGTGTGTCTTGCTCATCGGCTGGCTCAGGTTATCCATGACGAATTCAATCGTGCGCAGGTTGAGCTGGGTAAACAGGAAGAAATCGACGTCATTGACCGTTACGCCCGCCTTGGCGCAGACGGCTTCAATGATTCTGGGCCAGTTGTCGCTGTTAAACGTGGCCGGGAAGCGGCGCACAAACTCCACTCGCGGCTTGCCCAGTTCAGCGACCACCTCCGGCGTGGCCGGGCGGTAGGTGCCGCCGGTGTAGATACCCAGCGCGTCGTGATAGTCGCCCGCGGCCGATAACTTGCCGCTCAAATAGCCGGGCGTATCCCCGGCCCCCACGATCACGGCCGCGGCTCCGTCGGCAAACAGCGTCGCCGTGTACTTGTCGGTCCAATCCACAAACTTCGTCATGCCGTAGCCGCTGGAGACAAGAATGCGCTGGTAGTCGCTGTCGGTGGCGATATAGCGGGCGGCCATGTCCAGCGCTGTGACCCAGGCAGCGCAGGCGCAGTTGACGTCAAACGTGCCCGCGTTCGTCGCGCCCAGTTTGGACTGCACCACCGACGCCGTGGCCGGGCTGATGTAGTCCGGCGTGTCCGTCGCCACCAGGATGAGGTTGAGGTCAGCGGCCGTGAGCCCGGCGCGGGCCAGCGCCTGCTCGGCAGCGGCGACAATCATGTCCGACGTCGTCTGGTCGTCGGACATGACATGACGTGACTCGATACCCACGTTCTTGACCAGCCAATCACCGACGTTTTCGCCGAGCATGGCGTTGAGGTCGTCGTTGGTGATGACCTTTTCCGGAATATAGCGGCCGGTGCTCAGAATCTGTGCAATTGACATAAATCTAATCAAGCGAAATAGTCGGCTCGGCTGATAGCAGCCGGTGATGCAGGTAGTGGTTAAAGCCCTCGAGATTATCGAGATAGGGCGCGTGCCCCGCATCGTCGATCACGATCTCCTGATAGGCACCCCCAGCGGCGCTGTACTTCTCTAGCACGTCTCGCGTCTGGCCGAGCATCGGCTGCGGCGGGTAGACATCCATGCCGGGCCAGCCGGGAATCAAGCCCCATAGCACCCAGTGTACCGGGGTCGGAGGCGGCCCGGTCGGAGACAGCCAGGTCGTGGCTGCCGCGCAACCACAGAATCGGCGGCTTGGGATCGATGGCATAGAGCCGTGCCGGGTCGTCGGCGTACTTGGGCGAGAGCGCATTGGCCGCACCCCACACACCGGGCGCGGCGTAGGGCCAGTTAGGCGAGGCGGTCTTGTCGCCCGGCCAATCCTGTTCGCCGATATGAATCGACAGGCAGGAGGCCAGGATGTCCTCTTCGCGGGCGGGCACAAAGGGTGGCTTGCAGACCAACCGCCGCAGCGCCGAACGCATGGTGAACGGGTTGTTGGGGTCCAGATCGCCGCGCTTGACCAGCTCGACAACTTGCGGGTTGACCAGCCCACCACCCGACCCGGCATAGTCCGGGTAACAGGGCGTGCCGTCAATATCTTTGGTTCCGGCAAAGCCGTAAGGCGAACCTGGGTCCACTTGGGTCACAGTCAGCCAGCGACCGGGATGGTCCATCAGCAGCCGCCAGACAACGCTGCCGCCCATCGAACTGCCGACAACGTGGGCCCGGTCCATGCCCAGCGTATCCAGCAGCGCGATGGCGTCATCGGCCAGATCGCCTACGCCGCGCGTGGCGTCGATCTTCTTGGTTGGGTCGGCGTCGCCGAAACCGCGCTGGTCGGGGGCAACGGCCCGGAAGCTGCCCGGCAGTGTGACCATCGCTTCCTCCCACCACGTGGCCGAGGAACTGTTCCCATGCAGGAACAACACCGGCTCGCCATCCTCCGGCCCGGCAAAAAGCACACGGGTGGTCAGACGCGGGGTGGTGACGGTTTGGGCGCTGACGCCCGGTAGTGTGGGAATGCTCATTGTAATAATGCCTCCAGTCAGGAGCGGCGACCTTAATCGGCCGCGGCCTCCGGCGACAAATACTGCTGTTTCAATTCCGCTTTCATCACTTTACCATAGGGTGAGTACGGCAGACGGGTGGTGATGATGACTTGCTTGGGCACCTTGTAGCGGGCCAGCCGGTCGTGACAGAAGTCGATTAGCTCTGCCGCCTGCGCCTGATGCCCCTTTTCCAGCACGACAATCATGACGCCCACCTCGCCCCACTTTTCATCCGGACGGCCGATGAGGGCGGCCTCTGCCACAGCCGGGTGTTCGCGAAAGGCCGCTTCAACCTCGGCCGCGTAGACATTCTCACCACCGCTGATGATCATATCCTTGAACCGGCCGACTATGGTGTAAAAACCGTCGGCGTCGCGGCGGGCCATATCACCCGTGTAGAACCAACCGTCGCGGAAAGCAGCGGCGGTGGCCTGGGGATTTTGCCAATACCCGCCGCAGACATGCGGCCCCCGAATGGTCAATTCACCCACCTCGTCGGTTGGGACATCGCCGTCATCCGGCCCGACCAGACGCATCTCACTGTGAAAAATGGGCTTGCCCACCGACCCAGTCTTGGGCACGGATTCGGCATCGGTCATGCTGAAGCAGTTGGGCCCAACTTCGGTCAGGCCGTAACCCTGCCGAAAGACCACGTCTTTCTCACGTCGCCATGCCTCGATGAGGTCCACCGGGCAGGGCGCGCCGCCGCTGATGAAAAAGCGCACGTGGCTGAAGTCGGCCGCCCGGTACGCGGGCGCGTCACGCCACATTTGAAAGAGTGTGGGCACGCCCAAAATAACCGTGCACTGCTCGTCGCGAATGACCCTTAGCGATTCGTCGACATCGAAGTCGCGGGCCAGAACGATACGCCCACCGATATAGAAGACGGGTGTCATAAACGCGAACAGGCCGCCACCATGAAATAGCGGCGTGAACACCGGCGAGACGTCGGCATCCACCAGGCCCCAACTAACGACCGTGTTGATGCAGTTCCACACCACCTGACGCTGGGGGATGATCGCCCCTTTTGGCTGTCCGGTGGTGCCGGACGTGTAGAGGATGCAGTGGGCGGCGTCCTCGTCAAAGGGCGGACGCGGCGGCTCGCTGGGCGATGCGACGGCCAACAAATCTTCATACCGCGCCGCGCCGGGGAGGTCCGCCCCATCGAGGCTCACGATGTGATCGACGGCAATGTCCGGCCGCATTTCAGTCAGAATGTCGGCAAACTCCGGGCCGCATATCAACACCCGCGGCGTGCAATCGTTGACAATATAGCTCAATTCGCGGGCCACCAGCCGCCAGTTGAGCGGGGCAAATATCGCGCCAATCTTGGCCAGCCCATAAAGAAGGTCGATATAGGCCACGCTGTTGGGGGCCAGGATGGACACACGATCGCCGGCCCGAACGCCCAGGTCTTCGCGCAGGAAATTCGCCACCCGGCAGGCGCGCTCGTTCAGCTCCGCGTAGCTAAAGCGGCGGCCGGCGGCTAGTTCGAGCAGAGCCTCGCGGTCGGGCGTCAGACGCGCCCGGCTGCTCAGCAGATCGGCTGCGAGCATGTTCGCCTCCTCACGTGCCGACGACGATGCCGCCGTCAACACGGAGCACTTCGCCGGTGATGAAGCTCGCCTCGTCGGAAGCCAGGAACAAGTAGGCATTGGCGATGTCACGCGGCTGGCCCATGCGGCCGATTGGCGTGCGCGCCACCATACCCTCCAGAATCTTCTCCGGCATCTGCTGGACCATCTCCGTCAGTGTGAAACCGGGAGCTACGGCATTGACCCGTACCCCGGATCGGCCGAGTTCGCGCGCCCAGACCTTGGTCATGCCGATGACACCGGCCTTGGTGGCCACATAGTTGGTCTGGCCGAAGTTGCCGTCCAGCCCGACGATGGATGTGGCGTTGAGGATGACGCCGCTGCCCTGCCGAATCATGACCGGCGCGACCGCCTGGGTACAGTTGAAGACGCCCTTGAGATTGACCGAGATGACCAGGTCGAAGTCAGCTTCCGGCATCTGCTTGACCAGCTCGCCGTCCTTGACCCGCACCAGGACACCATCACGCAGCACCCCGGCGTTGTTAACCAGCACATCGATACGGCCGTAGCGTTCGACCACCGCATCGACCCAGGTCTGGACGGCGTCGCGGTCGGCGATGTTGACCTTGTAGAAGGCGGCGTCGGGGCCCAGCGTGGCAGCGACTGCTTCACCGGCTTCCTCGTTCAGGTCGCAGATGACGACCTTGGCCCCTTCCTCGGCGAAACGTTCGGCCGTGGCCTTGCCGATGCCCGCCGCGCCGCCAGTGATAAGTGTGACTCGATCTTGTAAACGGTTCATATTCGTTACCCCCATTGCACAATACCGGCGGCCCAGACATAGCCGATGCCTGCCGCCACAATCGCCATTAAATCGCCATCGTTCAGGCGGCCCTGTCGCAGACCCTCCTTGATGGCAAACATCGCATCCTGTTCACCCGTGTGGCCGAAGTTGCTTAGGTACACTGCCTGATCCTCGGCCATCCCCAGGCGCTCTAGTAGCTCGCGATGGCCCGACGGCTTGATTAGCACCATGTTGAGGAAATCGAGATCCGCGCGGGTCAGCGGATTACTGTCGGCACCCGATCCGCTCTTGCGCAGCGCCTCATCGACGCAGTGGAGCCAATTGTCCATCGACACCTCATTGAGCCGGTTCTTCATCGCCTCCGGCTCGACCAAATCAAAGTAGAACAGTCCCTCGGCGACGGCCGCATCGGTCGGAAACTGCACCGTGCCGCTGGCGGGCACAATGACGTGCTTGCTCATCGAGCCGTCGGCCATGATATGTGACCCCAGCACCCTGTTCTTGGGCCAGCCGCGCCGCAGGAGCATGGCCCCACCGCCGGAGCCAATGTTCCACAAGAACGACGTGCGCGGGTTCCGGAAATTGATGAAGTCGCTGACCCGGTAGCCACCGGCAATGAGTACTGTATCGATCTCCGGGTCGGCCAGCATCATGTCTTTAGCCATCTTCATCGCTGCGACGGTGGTGGCGCAGCGGGTGTGTACGTCAATGGCCCAGGCGTTGGTCGCGCCAATCTCATAGGCCAGATGGATGCCCGATGTCCACAGCATATACTCGCGCCACTCTTCGGTGGTGCATAGTACGACGTCAATCTCGGCCGGGTCGATGTCAGTCTGGCCCAGGCAATCCAGCGCGGCCTTGATGCCCATTTCGTTGGGTTGGTCGTCAGGCCCGCCGACGAACTTGCGCGTAATGCCCAGCTTGTCGCGGATCACCCACTCTTCCCAGCCGGTCAACTCCGCAATTTCAGACGCGGTGAGATACGATTCGGGCGAGTAGGTGCCGACGCTGACAATTCCGACAGTTTGGTCTAGTTCAGGCATAAGCGTTCCAGGGTCTAGCCACCTTCCCCAGCGACCTGGGTGGCCGGTGGCGGTGCGGGCGGCAACGGGACATACGTGGCGATGAAGCTGAGCGCCTCCTCCATCTGGACGAAGCGCAACTCGGTGTTACTTTGCACGTGACGAATGACGCCGTGCCAATCGGCATCAGCGTCACCATCGGCGGTGGCCGATTCCTGCACGAAGCGCAGGACAAACGAGTTAACGGCCGTTTCGAGCACGATACCAGCCTACCACAGGCCGGTTACTGAAAAGTTGCACAGTGGCCGGCGGTCCTGATATACAATATGCCCAACGTCTCAACCCACACCTGTGAGGGCCTACCGATGACCGAACCGATTCGACACGCTGACTTCCCATCCCGTTTTGTGCGACCTCGCCATGTGGAGGTCTGGCTGCCGCCTGGGTACGTGTCCGATAGCGGTCGCCGCTATCCGGTGATCTACATGCACGACGGACAGAATCTGTTTAATCCGGCCGATGCTAACTTCGGCGTGACGTGGGCCGTGGCTGAGGCCATTACTCGGTTGGCATCAGCCGGCGAGGTGTCCCCGGCCATTGTCGTTGGGCTGTGGTCCACACCTCTGCGCTACGCCGAGTATCGTCCGCAGCGCCCGTTTGACCATCTGTCCCGGATGACGCGTGAGCGATTGCTGGCACCCATGGGTGGTGCGCTGCTATCGGACAACTATCTCTCGTTCATTGTCAACGAAGTGAAACCGGTTATCGATACGACCTACCGTACGCTGCCCGATCGGCTGCATACGTCGGTTATGGGCTCCAGTATGGGTGGGTTAATCTCGCTCTATGCGAGCTGTGAATACCCCGACATCTTTGGCGGCGCGGGCTGCGTTTCCAGCCACTGGCCGTCGGTCGAGGGCGTCATCGTACCCTACCTGGAGGATCACGTGCCCGATCCGGCGACACACCGCATCTACTTTGACTACGGTACGCACACGCTGGATACGCTCTATGCACCGGGGCAGGCAGTTGTGGATGAGGTTATGCGCGAAATGGGGTATATCGAAGGTGTGAACTGGTTGACGCGGCGCTTCCCCGGCGCCGCCCACTTCGAGCGCGACTGGGCGGCGCGGGTAGAGGATCCTCTGCGGTTCCTGTTGGCCGACGCATGAGGCAGCCATTAGCAACGGCTTTACACATACCGTGGAACCGCTATGATGCGATGGGCGTCTATAGAACAAGTTGCCCACGATCATGCATATGACCCTTGCCAAACCCCGCCAACTGATTGGTGCGCTGCTTCTTATAGTGGCGCTGGTGCTGGCTGCCTGCGAGCCAGTTGCCGACGGGACAGTCGGTGACGTGACGGTCGGTGGGCCGACCTCGGCCGCACAGACAGATACTGTTAGGCCAAGCCGCTCGACCGAATCCCTAGCCCCGTATCCCCCACCGCAGGTACTGCCGACTGGCTATCCTGCGCGGTCGATAGAAGCAGTGGGGGCCGATATGGGCTACCCGGCCCCGGCGACGCCGGACGATGCAGCACCAACCACCGCAGCGACAACCCAGACGGCCGAACCGGTTTACTTTCCCATCATTGGTGAAGGTGCTGCAGTAACAGCCGTCCCGACACCGGAGCCGACCGCATCGGCAACCGTCTCCCCACCGACAGCGACGCCCACGCCAACCGAGTTGCCGCCCGCAGCCGCTCTGGGCCCGACGCCGACACCGACACGCTTCGCCCCTCTGGACTTTGAGTCGGCCCGGGTGGACTTGGCGTCGCGAGGGCAGGAGCTGGTCTTCAACAAGATCGGACTGCACGTTACCTTCCCCGAGGATAACGAGGAGCTGGACACCTATATGCAGCGTCTGGACGAGGCGGGCGTGCCCTTCTTTCTCAAGAGCGTTGATAACGCTGAACCGATCTACCGGGCGCAGGAACTGATGAAAGCCAGCGGTGTGGACCATACCCTCGTCTTCCGCTCCACCCGCTACGACGTGCCGGACTATACGTTGGATCCCGTGCAAGCGGCCGACACCTACTGGGAGTTGGAAAAAGAAACGTGGCCGCCGGAACTGGACCCCAGCCTGGTGTGGTTCGAGACCATGAATGAGGTAGACAAGAACCACTCCGCGTGGCTGGCACAGTTTTCGCAGCGAACGGCCGAACTGGCTTTGCGTGACGGCTATAAGTGGGCAGCGTTCGGTTGGGCCAGCGGCGAGCCGGAGCCGGCCGATTGGCGCACGCCGGAAATGCTCAGCTTCCTGCGTCTCGTTGCCCAGCATCCGGACCAACTGGCCATTGCGCTGCATGAGTACAGTTATCTGGCCGACGACATAGGCCACGACTACCCGTACAAAATTGGTCGCTTCCTCGATCTGTTTCAGGCGGCCGACGAGAACGGGATCCCCCGGCCGACCGTGCTCATCACCGAATGGGGTTGGACCTATAACAATATCCCGCCCGAACCGGACGCGATGGAAGATGTTGAATGGGCCGCCAACCTGTATGGCGCCTACCCTCAAATCAAGGGCGCGGCCATCTGGAACCTGGGCAAGCTCGACGACACGATTTTGCCGCTGAATCAGCAGGTCGGCGACCTGGTCGACAATCTGATGGTGCTGAGTCTGGAAAACGTCTTCATCGCGCCGGTGCCGCCGGAGCAGGCCTCGACAGACGCCGGGCAGTTCCCACCGCCTCAGTAGCCTTACAGACCATAAAGTTGGCGAATCACTGATAGCAACTCTGTCGCCCGGCCGATCAACGCCTGATTCTCCAACTTGTTGGGCCATAGGCTCGCTCCCGACGGATGCGGCAGCGGCACGACGAAACGGCCGCTCAGCGAAGTCGGCCGTTCGCTCGCCAGCGGCCCCGATGGCAAGTCGGCCACCATCACACGACCTGCCTGAGACAGATCAAAGTTAATCGGATCAGACATGGTTTCCGGTGGGAAATAAACGGCCGTGCCGATGATCTCATCCAGCCGAGTGCTATTCGGGTACAGCAGCTTGATTGCCAGCCCCCCGACCAGGAACATCAGCAGCGGGTCGATGAGCCTGATCTCCTGCTCCAGAAACGGCCGGCACAGCGCCTGTTCCGCCCTGCTGGGCACGCGGTCGCCCTTGCCCGACTTGTTAGTGCCCGGATAGCATTTGGTGACAGCCGTCATGTAATGGCGCGCGCGAAAGTCATCTTCGTCCCAGCCTGCCTCGCCCAACCACTGAAACAGACGGCGGCCGCTGCCTGCATTGAACGGCCGCTTGGCGGTGACTTCGGTAGTGCCCGGCGCCTGGCCGATGAGCATCACCCGCGCCCCCGGCCCGCCGCGAAAGACCGCGCCGGGGGTGATGGCGTGGCCTGCCTCCAGGCAACGGCGGCAGGCGCGCATGTCAGCGTGGAGAGTGGTTAGCTTCGTTTCGGTGTTGATCGTCATGGGACGAAGTTAACGCAGAGGCGCAAGGACGCAAAGGTTTGGAGGTGAAAGCACTATCGACTGACCGATCTATTGGATCGGTACCGGCGCTTACGCCTGTGGCACAAGTCTGCATCTTTGCGTTAAATCTGATTCTTGAACACCTCACCGTCTTTCATGACCAAGACGATATTATCCACATCCTCCAGCACACGAATGTCCTTCATCGGATCGGCCTGGACAACAATCACGTCAGCCAGCTTGCCTGGCACCACCGTTCCCACGCGGTCGCCCCAGCCCAGGCATTCGGCCGCCACGCGCGTGGTGGCCACAATGGATTCCATCGGCGACATGCCGATGTTGCACATCAATCCCAGTTCGCGCAGGTTGGTGCCGTGGGCCATGACCCCGGCGTCGGTGCCCATGGCGATCCTGACACCAGCCTGGTACGCACGGCCGATGCTGTCGCTGTGGGCTTCCATCACCTCGCGGGCCTTGCGCAGGCCATACTCCGGCATCCCGCCGGCTTCCCCGGCTTCAATGACGGCCAGCGGCGCGAGCAAGGTAGGCACGAGATACGTGCCGCGATCGAGCATCATGTCGATAACCTCGTCATCCAAATAAATCCCGTGTTCAATAGAGTGAACCCCGGCCCGGACGGCATTTTTGATACCCTCCAACCCCTGCGCATGGGCCATGACCTTCACCCCGTTGCGATAGGCCGCCTCACGGACGATGACGTCCAGTTCCTCCGGCGAGAACTGGGTGAACTCCGGGTGATCAGTGGGGCTGAGCACGCCGCCGGTGGCGCAGATCTTGACGATGTCGGCCCCCGCCCGCAGCACTTCGCGCACCTTCAGCCGCACACCGTCGATGCCGTCGCACCGGCCGTCGGGCATGCCCGGGTAGGGTGGCAAGATGTTGAATTCGTTGCCCGACCGCATCCAGCCATCCACATGGCCGCCGGTGATGGACAGGACGGCCGTGCTGATTTGCAATCGTGGGCCGTCAATGACGCCCGTCTCAATAGCCTGCTTCAGTCCCGCGTCGGCCCCGCCGGCATCACGCACACTGGTAATGCCCGCATCCAGCGTGCGCCGGGCGTTGACCACCGCCTTGAAAAAGCGCATGGAGAACGGTGTCATCATGTCGCGGGCAATGTTGACGCCCTCCAGGGTCAGGTGCACATGAGTGTCGATGAGGCCGGGCAAGATGAACCCACCGCGGGCATCGATTGACGTGACGCTGCCGCCGACGGGGGTGGCGCTGCCGGCCGGCCCGGCGGCGACAATGCGGTTGTCCTCAATGATAACGGCCGCGTTGGGGATGGGCGCGCTACCGGTGCCGTCGATCAGTGTGCCATTGCGAATGAGAGTGGTTGCCATGGATATATCTCCTTGTTCTACTATAAGCGGGGCGGGCCTTGCGCAACGCGTTGCCGCACAGCATCCAAGGTTGGCATGCTGTTCTCGCCCCACATCGATTCAATCCACCAAGTCGCCCCGGCTTCGGCCCATTCACCGATGATCGCTGATGCCTTCTCCGGTGCATCGCTGGGTGTGACGCCCTCGACCACGATATCAAAAGGTGTGCTTGCTTCTCGATTCACGGCGATGGTCGCCCGCATCTGAATCACGTCGGCCGGGGCGGCTTGTTTCGGCCGGCCCTCGGCGTCAAACACCATCGGCAGCAGACCGTCGTACTTCAGAGCTCGCCGCATCGACTTCGGCCGCGGCCAGGCGCCGACGACCCAGATGGGGATGCGTGGCTGCTGAACGGGTGGCGGTGGCGGCATGAAGTCGGTGGGCTCGATGTGATAGTGCTGGCCTTCATAGCTGAACGGCTGCCCTTGCCATAGGCCGGTCATTATCTCCAGGCCCTCGTCGAGCAGTTCGGCGCGCGTGCGCCGGTCGGTTTCCTCACCAAAGGCGGCGAAGCCGGTGTCGATGGCTCCCAGCCCGACGGAGATGATGACCCGCCCGCCGGACAGATTGTCGAGGGTGGCCGCTTCGCCGGCCAGTTTCCACGGCCGCATGCGCGACATCGGTGACAGCATTGTGCCCAACCGGATGCGCTCGGTGCGCATGGCTGCGGCCGTCAAGGAAACCCAGGCGTCAATGCCCCAGACCGGCTCCCACACAAAGAAGCCATCCCAACCCGCATGCTCGGCTGTTTGGGCCAGCTCGGCCGCCGTCCGCGCGTCGCCGTGTGGAAGCACGAACCCATATTTCATAGACAGGCTCCTTTACAACACAGCGATTCGGGAAAGGATGGCGAAGTGATCACTATAGCCGTTGACCAACACCTGACCTGACTTGCTGAATTCAAACGCTTTCGGCCGTCCCTTGCCACCGGTGCTGATCAGCGCCGGTCGGAATATCTCCACCGATGGGCGATCGAATTGCAGCCCCGACGACCCATAGAACAGCCCGCGCGAAATGATAAACTGGTCGAGCAGATTCATGGTGTTGGTGGAATCGGAGTAGTAATACGTGCCTTCATCCAGACGGCCCAGCACAGGCCACATACAGTTGAACAAGTACGCCTGTTGGCGCAGATAACCCTCGGTCGCTGGCAGGTTGGAGCCGCCCGACTTCTTGATCGGCTCCTCCAGCTTGTCGGTGCCGCTGGATGCTTGCAAGTAAGTCAACATGCTGCGCGTGAACGGTTCGTCGTTGAAGTCGCCCATCAGCAGCACATTGCGATCCCACCGCTGGTTGAGGGCCGTCAAGGAGTCCGGTGCGTCCGGCAGCAGCAAGAACTCGGCCCGTGACAACTTGAGGACGTCATCTACCAGACGGCCGCAATGGTTGGCGACGGTCAGACGATACGGTTCACTCTCGTATTGTCCCTGTCGTCGCGACGGCCAATGGTTTACCAGTACCATCAGCTCGGCCCCATTGGCCTTGACGCGCAGCGGCACCTGGAAGATGTCGCGGGTGGGGTAGCGCAGGAAGACCAGATGCCCCACCGGCTGACCGGCTAACTCAAAGACATTGGTGGAGTAGATGAGCGAGGTGTCGATACCGCGAATATCGGGGCTTTCCACATGAGCCACGGCGTACTGCTTATCGCCGGACGGGTCAATTAGCGTGATGAGCTGTTCGGCCAGGGCTTTGTTCTCAATTTCGCAGATGCCCAGCAGATCGGGCATGTCGCCGCCAAACATCAGCCGGATCGCCTCGGCCAGGTTGGTGATCTTCTGCTGGAACACCGCTGGGGTCCAGCCCTGTGCCGGAGTAAAGCCCAGGTCGGCAGCGATGTCGGAGGGCACGGTGTCAAACAAATTTTGCAGATTCCAGAAGGCAACCTTTAGCTCAGCCATACGTCTCTCCCGCTGGGTGAACCGTCTGTGTCTTGCGGCGGAGCGGGATCAGACTGGACACAGACGCGAGTGGATGGAAAGGGCTAGTATAGTGGTCGCCCACCGTCACGCCAACAACAAAAAGCGCCCGGCCAGTCATGACCGGGCGCTTCAGGGGTCTCATCAGACACTGGCTTGGTTAGTAGATTGGCAGACTGGGGTCCACGTCGCGCGCCCACTGGTTGATGCCGCCGGTCAGATTGACGAGCTTGCGATAGCCATGCTTCTGCAGCTCATGGATCACATCGGCGCTCCGGCCACCGACCTTGCAGTGCACGACGATCTCGCGCGCTGTGTCCAGCTCGCCCAGATGATCGAGTATTTCGTTCTTGGGGATAAGCACCGCGCCCACCGTGCCCAGGTTGGAGATCTCCCACTCGTGCGGTTCGCGCACGTCCAGCAACATGATCTCCTCCCCGGCATCTAGACGCTGTTTCAGCTCACGCGGGGTAATCGTGGCCACGCTGCCGTTGGTCTCGGTGGCGTATTCGCTGTGATCGTGGGCGGGCATGCCGCAGAACTGCTCATAGTCAATCAGCTCCGTGATGGTCGGATTGTCGCCACAGATGGGGCAGGCCGGGTTCTTGCGCAGGCGCACCTCGTCGATGGTCATCGTCAACGCATCGTACAGCAGCAAACGGCCGATCAGCGAGTCACCAATACCCAGGATGAGTTTGATTGCCTCGGTGGCCTGGATGGCGCCGATGGTGCCGGGCAGTACGCCCAGCACGCCCCCTTCGGCGCAACTGGGCACCAGTCCCGGCGGCGGCGGTTCGGGGAACAAGCAGCGATAGCACGGGCCCTCTTCGGCATAGAAGACGGACGCCTGGCCCTCGAAGCGGAAGATGCTGCCATAGACGTTGGGCTTGCCTAACAAGACGCAAGCGTCGTTGGTCAGATAGCGCGTTGGGAAGTTGTCGGTGCCGTCGATGATGATGTCATACGGCGCGAACAGTTCCAGCGCATTGGCCGACGTCAGCGGCACTTCGTAGCTGTCCACCTGAACGTGGGGATTGATGTCCAAGATGCGCGCCTTGGCGCTGGCCAGCTTGGGCTTGCCCACATCCTTGGTGCCGTGGATGATCTGGCGCTGTAGGTTGGAGAAGTCAACGGTGTCGTAGTCGACCAGGCCAATGCGGCCGACACCCGCCGCGGCCAGATACATGGCCAGCGGTGACCCCAGCCCGCCCGCGCCAATCAATAGCACGCTGGCCTGCTTCAGCTTCTTCTGTCCGGTCATGCCCACTTCGGGCATGATCAGGTGGCGGCTGTAGCGCTGAATCTCCTCATGCGAGAGGGTCACCTCAGCCAAAGCCGCCGGGTCAATCTGCGTGGCGATACTCATAAGAAAACACTCCTGTGCCCGCCAGGGCACCAGAACAGTCGATGCCTCTCAGGCAGGTGCGGGCGCGCTGTCCAGCGCCGCCAGTTGTCGGGTGAGCTTGCGCTCATCGGCCAGACCATAGTTAACTTGCTGCACCAGGCCGTGGCCATCAATCAGGATGGTCGTGGGCAGGGTGAAGACCTGATAGCGTCCGGCCTTCTCCGGTTCCGCTTCGGCGTCCACCTGCTCGACAATCAAACGGCCGTCCCATGCCCCAACTACTTGCTCGATGAAGCGGCTCTGGGTAGGGCACACGGCGCATGTGTCACTGCGGAAGTATAGCAGTGTCGGCACGCCGGTCACGGCCGCCGTCGGAGACATCCGGCGTATATGGGCCATGCGAAGTAGATAGAAGACGGTCACACCGGCCGTGGCCAGGACGGAGACCAGAGCTAATCGTTCGATCATCGTGGCCCTCGCTTACTGAATAGGACTTTGGGCAAAGCCGGGCACGCCCAGACGATTGAGTTGGTAGTAGACAAAGCAGCCGGCGCAAAACCCCAGGAACAGATTGAGCGCGGCCAGTACAATGACCAGCCCCACCAGTCCCCAGCCCAGGGTTGTGGCCCCAGCGACCAACGCCACCAGCGCGCCGACCAGAACGACACCACCAAAGCCCTGGGCAAAGCGGTGGGGCTCCGGGTTGTCGACGATGACATCCGGTTTGACGATCCCCGCTGGTTTCAATCCGCGCTGGTATATGCCCTTGAAGAGCGCCAGCGACGGGACGGCCGTGCCCAGCAGCATGGCGGCCGCCACGACGGCCACCAGCCATACTGAGTCAAGCACGAAAGCCAGAATGAGCAGCCCGATGATAAACGCCTGGTTCACCTTGAGCGCGGATTGATCGACTTTGCGATCCGTTGCTTGGTTCATGATGGATCCTCTGGGTAAGCGCTAGCTTCGGCCACCGGCGATGGACGGGATGATCATCAGCGTGTCGTTGTCCTTAACGGCCGTTGCCGGGCCGTCCATATGGCGCACGTCTTCCTTATTGAGATAGACATTGACAAAGTTGCGCAGCTCGTCACCTTCGAACAGCTGCGCCCGCAACTGGGGGTGCTGCTGGGTCAAGTTGTCCAGTGCCTGGCCGACGGTTTGGCCCTCGACATCGACGGTGCTGTTGCCGCCGACGTAGGGGCGCAGGGGGGTTGGTATGCGAATAACGGTCATTTGAAACAATCCTCCGAAATGATAGTGTTTAGTTTATCGTTGTCATGCGAATGTCTTCTTCGACGAAACCGCTGCGATCTTCGGCCAGCTGCCAGGACCGGCTGTGGGTGGGACTGCCTCCCACGACCTGCGTGATCAAGTAGGAATAGCCCGGCCAGCTGGCCCAGGCCAGATCGCGCGGAGAGGCCACCGGCGGGTGATCGGGATGGCTGTGGAAGATGCCGACCACGTCCAACCCGTCGGCCATCGCCTCCAGCTCCACATCGCGCCAGTCGTCTTCGGCAATGCGAAAGCGCTCAGGTTTCTCGTCCTCGACCGGCCAGACGTTGGGCAGCGGCCGAATTTCGGTCACGACCGTGCGCACGCCGTCCGTTTGGCCCAACAGCAGCCCGCAGCCTTCATACGGGTACGAAGCCGCGCCATGGGTCTTGATCGCATCGTGTATCGCTGTCGTTAGAACTAGCATAGTCTTATCGAACCAGGGCGGTCGGTTACGCTTCCTGCCAAAACCGCTCACTCAAGTACTTGTAGCCACTGTCCGGCAGAATCGTCACGACGACACCTTCGTCCAACGTCGTTGCTACCTGCAACGCCGCCACCACCGCGGCGGCCGATGAGATGCCCACCAAAAGCCCCTCGTTACGGGCCAGGCAGCGGGCCATCGCGTGGGCCTCTTCGGTGTTGACGCGCAAGTCAGCGTCGGCCAGACTCTCGTCATAAATGCCCGGCTTGATAGCCGTGGCCATATGCTTCCAGCCTTCAAGGCCGTTGAATGGGCCGTCGGGCTGGGCCGAGTAGCACGCAATGGACGGATTGAGTTCACGCAGGCGACGAGCGGTACCCATGAACGTGCCGCTTGTGCCTAATCCGGCCACAAAGTGGCTAACGGTGCCGACCGTCTGGCGCCATATTTCGTTGGCGGTGGTCAGGTAGTGGGCCTGCCAGTTGGCGGGATTATTGTACTGGTCGGCGTAGAAAACGCTACTGTCACTTGCGGCAAGTCGGCGGGCTTCCAAAATCGCCCCATCAGACCCTTCCAGGGGGTCGGTCAGAATGAGCTCGGCCCCATAGATGCGCAGAATAGCCAGACGCTCGGGACTGGCATTTTCCGGCACGGCCAACATGACCCGATAGCCCCGCGCCGCGCCGAGCATGGCGTAAGCAATGCCGGTATTGCCGGAGGTCGAGTCGAGCAAGGTCATGCCGGGGCGCAGCCGACCTTCGCGTTCGGCCGTCTCGATGATGTTCAGTGCCGCGCGGTCCTTCACCGAGCCGCCGGGATTGTACCACTCCGCCTTGGCCAGCAATTGGACGTCAGGCGCGAGGCCGTACAGGTCGGCCGTGCGATCCAGACGCAGCAAAGGCGTGTTGCCAATCAGGTGGTCTAGTTGAACCGGGGAGTTGGCCGCGATGGGCCCAGTCAGGTTGTCAGTTGTATCCAGCATCATAGTCAGTGTCTTTTTCCGAGTAATGAATTCTGCCCAGGTCGCCCACCTCTACCTTGTCGGTAGGCAACAAAAAACGGTCGCAGCAGTCACCTTGCGCGCGTAACACACGTTACTCCGCGAGGATAGCCACCACCGTCCCTTTTTGATGACCTGTGCCGGTCAATCATTACCCGCTTGCGCGGAGGGTCTAGGAACTATCCCCGCTTAAGACACCTGCAATATTGCCACATACTACGTATCAACCTCGTCACTAATAATAATCAAAAAATTGACCAAAAGTCATTGAACGGGAGTATAGCAATCGCGAAAGGCAAGTCAAGTAGGAATTGCATTAGACGACAAAGCGCCGGAATGCCTGCCAGGCCTCCGGCGCTAACGCGTTGCTGTGCGTTGAGAAGAGACTACTCTTCTTCCTCAAGCAGCGTCATTTCCAGCATGTCCTCAAATTCACCGACCCCATACGCCGCGGCCAAAGTGGCCAAGCCTTCGGCGATCATCGACTCGCCGGCCGCGGCCATCGTTTCGCTGCTGGACATAGCCGCATCGGCCAGGTCCAGCCGGGCCACGCCTTCAGCTACTTCATCGTCGCCCAACTCGGCCAACTCTTCGCTGGTTTCCTCAATGGCCTCGCCCAGGGCTCGCAGCGTACCAATGCGTACAATGTTGTTGGTCGACAGTTCCCGCAACCGTTCGCTGCGTTCAAACAGGAAGTCGGAGATCACCGGCAGGTCCATTTCGGCCACGACATCAGCCAGCACGGCCAGTTCGCCTGAGATGGAGGCGACTTCCATGGCATCGCTTAGGTCGTCATCATTGAGCGAGTCAATGGCGGCACTCATCAGCGCAATATCCGACGCCGCACCGAGCATTTCAGCCCCCTGGCCGATGTCGGTCAGGCCGCCGGTGCCGGCTAGATCGCTTAGCATGGCCCGGCGTTCGGCCCCGTACAACGCATCCTGACCGCGGGTCAATTGGCTGGCAATATAGGCGGCCGTCAGCTCGCCCTCGGTCATTTCCCGCACTTGTTCGGCGTCGGATTTCTTGTTTTTCTTGTCGTCTTTACCCTTCTTGTCTTTTTTGTCTTTCTTGCTCACGCTTTGCTCTCCTGTCACTTACACTACGGGTCACCGGAAAGGATTATAGACAGGGATAGAGGCACGTCCAATTAGCGGCTACAGTCGTCCCGGTCAGGGGATGGGGCTACTGCTCAGACGCGCCAGGGCATAGCCCACCGAATACACGATCAGCATCTGCGCCGGGCCGTAGGTCAGCCAGACGACGTCGCCAATAAGCGGAAAATCCAGCCCGGCGAAAAGCTCGCCGGCCAGGATGAGGTCGCTCAGCAGAAAGAGCGCCGCGCCAATGGCCAGTGGAACGAAACGGCCGTCCTGCAGAGCCATCCCGGTCGCCAATCCGGCCGTGGAGGCCAGCAGCAGGGCGTAAGGCAGGGCGATCCAGGTGACCAGTGTCGGCGGTTGGCCACGAAAGACGATGAGGTACCAGCCCAGCGTGCCGATGAGCAGCCACACCGCCAGTGCCCCCCAGCGCGGAGTCGCGTCGATTAGACCGGTAGCATTACTATAGCGCAGGAAGGCGGTGATATAGAAGACGTGGCCAATGCCGAACGCGGCAATGCCGCCGATGACATTGCGACCGCCGGGCAGCAACCCCGCCAGCCACAGGTCGCCCACAAAGCCAAAGGTCATGCCAATGGCGATCAGCAACGCATAACTCGAGACAGCCGTTTGGCGAGTAAAGACGACCCAGCTCCAGGCCGCCAAGACGAGCGTGGCCGAACTGGCCATGCGCGTCCAGGTGGGCATGCGCCGCGCCGGATCGCCGCTGCCGACAAGGAAACCGCCGAAAAGCAAAATGGCCCAGAGAACGAGTAGGCCGATGAGCCAGGTGCGTTGGGTGGGGTGGGTCAATGCGGTCAACATGTGCTAGCTCCGATTACGATTCGCTGACTGTCGGGCCGACGGTTCGCTAAGCTTACCACCAAACTGCTAGAATAGGTCGTATGGATGGCCCCGACCAGATCACCGGCGCGGTCGAGCGCGTGACCTATTACAACGCCGACAACGGCTATACCGTGCTACGCCTGCGACCCGACAAGCGCGGCATGTTGCCATACGCTTACGCCGACCAACTCATTACCGTCGTGGGCAATCTGCCGGAACTGAACCCCGGCGAATGGCTGCGCTTGACTGGGCAGTGGCTCAACCATCCCAAGCACGGCCGTCAGTTCCAGGCGCAGCAGTGCGAACAGTCGCTTCCGGCATCGGCCGAAGGGGTCAAGCGTTACCTTGGCTCCGGCATGGTTCGCGGCATCGGTAAGGTGATGGCCGAGCGCATCGTCAACCGCTTTGGCGATGAGACGCTGGAGATTATTGACGAGAATCCCGAACGGCTGCGCGAAGTCTTGGGCATCGGCGAGAAGCGAATCGGCAATCTTATCGAGGCCTGGGAAGAGCAACGCGCCATCAAGGATGTCATGGTCTTCTTGCACAGCCATCAGGTGACGACCAACCTGGCGGTCAAGATCTACAAACAGTATGGTGACCAGTCGTTGGCGGTGGTGCAGAATGAGCCGTATCGACTGGTGCGAGATGTCTATGGCATAGGCTTCAAGACGGCCGACCGGCTGGCCCAGGCGCTGGGTCTGCAACCCGATGACCCGGCGCGCATCGAGGCCGGTATCGCCTACACGCTCAGCAAGATGGCCGACGAAGGGCATGTGTACGTTCCACAAGCCGAGCTGGAGCCGGAGGCAGCCAAGACGCTGGAGCTGGACCAGGCCAAGGTAACGGTCGTCCTGACCCAGCTGGAGAGCAACGAAACCGTACGGCGCGACACGCTCCGCTATCCTGAGGTGGGCGACAACGGCGTAACAGCCGTACGCGAGGAACAGGCTGTCTACCTGCCGTCACTGTACCAGTCCGAAGTCAGTCTGACGCGCCATGTGCAGCGGCTCGTGGAACACCCAACCAGCCGGCTGTCAGCCCTGCGAGGTCGGGCGGCCGAAGACTTGCGACAGCTGGGCAGCGCCAACGCCACGCACGGCGCGGCCGTGGCCCTCAGCCCACAGCAGCAACAGGCTGTCCTGGCCGCCGTGACACACAAAGTCACGGTCCTCACCGGCGGGCCGGGTACGGGCAAAACAACGACACTGCGGACCCTGCTCGATTTGCTCGACCGGGGAGGCTACAAGACGTTGCTGGCTTCGCCTACGGGGCGCGCCGCCAAACGCCTGGCCGAGGCCACTGGCCGCGAGGCCAAGACCATCCACCGACTGCTGGAGTTCAAACCGGCCGAGGGCTTTGCTCGCAACGAATCCAATCAGCTCGACGCCGATCTGATCATTATTGATGAGACGTCGATGCTCGATCTGGTGCTGGCCAATCACCTGTTGAAGGCCGTCGGGTCGGACACTCATTTGCTGCTGGTGGGCGATGTCGATCAGCTGCCGTCCGTTGGGGCAGGGGATGTGCTGCGCGATCTGATTGCCTCCGGCGTAACGGCCGTGGTGCGGCTGGAGACCATCTTCCGTCAGGCGGCCGGCTCCCTCATCATCCGAAACGCCCACCGCATTAACCAGGGCCAGATGCCGGAGACTGACCCCGATGCGGCCGACTTCTTCCTGTTTGTGAAGGAGGACCCGGAGGAGGTGGCGGCGATGATTGTCGACATCGTTCAGCATCGCGCACCTACCAAGTTCGGCTTTGACCCCGTCGACGACATCCAGGTGCTGGCCCCGATGTACAACGGGCAGGCGGGCGTGACGCGGCTCAACCAGCTGTTGCAGGAAGCGCTTAATCCGCCGGGGCGCAAGCCGGAGCGGCGGTTGGGCGGCCGGGTCTTTCGCGTGGGTGACAAGGTGATGCAGACCAGCAACGACTATGATAAAAACGTCTTTAATGGCGACATCGGTCGCATCACGGCTATGGACCCTGTTGAGCAGACCCTCACCGTGAATGTCGATGGCGCGCCGGTCGTGTATAGTTTCCTGGAGGCCGACGACCTGATTCATGCCTACGCCATCAGCGTCCACAAGTCGCAAGGGTCGGAGTATCCGTGCGTGGTGATGCCGGTGGTGACGCAGCACTATCTGATGTTGCAGCGCAATTTGCTCTACACCGGCGTGACACGGGCGCGCAAGGCCGCCATCCTGGTCGGCACGCGTAAGGCCGTGGCTATGGCCGTTAAGAATAATCGCGTCGCCCATCGCTACACGGCGCTGGATGTCAGGTTGAAGGGGTAGCAGGCGGCAGGTTGCGTGTGGCAATCAACCACCTGCAACATGCAACCTGCAACATCGAAGCATTTATAAGTCGAGAAACAGAAGACGAGACACATGGAAGTCCAATTCGCCGTAGCCAAAGTTTCCAAATACGCTACCAGTGAGAGTGGAGACACACTGGAGATGATCGAACGGCCGCACGGCGGTCTGTCGATGGTGCTGGTGGACGGCCAGCGCAGCGGCAAGAGCGCCAAGGCCATCAGCAATGTGGTCGCTCGCAAGGCAGTCCAGCTGCTGGCCGAAGGCGTGCGCGACGGCGCCGCGGCCCGCGCGGCCAACGACTACCTGTTCACCTATCGCGGCGGCAAGGTCTCAGCCACGCTCAATATCCTGTCGGTCGACACCCGCACGCGGACACTGGTCATCTCGCGCAACAACGAATCGCCGGTGCTGGTCCACTCGCTGGCCGACGGATTCGCTAAACTAGACGAGCCCTCACATGCTGTGGGTGTTCATCCCAACACCAAGCCCCTCATTACCGAGATCCCCATCGCCATCGGAACCATCGTTGTGGCCTATACGGACGGCGTTAGCCACGCCGGCAGCATGAGTGGCAACACCCAATACGATGCGTATGGTGTTTTTCAGGAGATGGTGAGTAGCGGAGCGGTCTCGGCCCAGGCCATCGCCGATCGGCTGCTCGATGACGCTGTGGCTCTCGACAACGGCCGACCGCGCGACGACATCAGCGTGGTGGTCCTGTCGGTGCTGCCCAAGAACGGGGACGAGGTGCGCCGTCTGAACGGCCGCCTGACGATGTGAGCACCATGAACGAGCCCCACCCACCGTTACGCGTGGCCGTTGTCGGACCCTGCGCTTCAGGCAAGAGCACGCTCATAGCCGCCCTGCGCGACGCCGGTTATGATGCTCGCCACCCGGCGCAGGAGCACTCCTTCGTGCCCAACATGTGGCAACGGCTGGTAGCCCCCGATGTACTGGTCTACCTGGACGTCGACTATCCCGCCTATCTCACACGGCGGCCGCACCAGGACGCCGGCCCGGCCTACCTGGATGAGCAGCATCGCCGGTTGGCCCACGCCCTGGCTCATGCCGATCTGACAATCGACACCAGTGACAAGGCGGCTGACGCCGTCCGGTCTGAAGTGCTGGCGTACTTATCGGGGCTGCAAGCTGTTCGGACCGGCGATCAAGCCCAGCCTGCCTGACGAATCAACTCGAACGACTCTTCTCTCGCCGCAGTCAGTGGAATGAAAGGTCAGGCGCCTGTCATCACTGGTTCAGCCGCGGATTGCTCCGGTTCACGCTGCGAAATCACCTCATCGATGAAGCCCCAGAACGCGCGCTGAGCCGCCGTGGTAGGTTTGCGCGACTGGGAGCCGATGTGGATTTCCCGGTAAATCGACAACCCATGAATGGGGACGACAGCCACCTGTCCGGCAACCAGTCGGGCGATGACAATCTGCGACACGAAACCGACGCCGATGCCCTCCTGGACCGCCAGGGCGATGGCCTCGGAACTGCCCAGCGTTAGCAGTGTTCGCAAGGTGCGAATGTCGACGTCGTGCTCGGCCAGGGCCTTGGCCACGGCCGAAAAGGTACCGCTTTCTTCTTCGCGCAGGATGAATGTGCCGTCAAAGAGTTCGTCCGGCGTGATCTCCACACGCTGGGCCCATGGGTGATCGAGGGGGACGATGAGATGCACCGGGTCCACCATGAAGCGGCGGCTTTCGGCTGTTGTGCAGGTCATATGCGGTTCGCTCACCATGGCGATATGAACCAACCCTTCGCACAGCATATCGATGGCCTGTCGCTGAGGTGTCACCTGACACGACATCCGCACCAGGGGATAGCGTTGGTGGAACGTTGCCAGTAGCTGGGGGAGGATGTACTTGCCCGGTGTGGTGCTGCAGCCCACACGCAGATGGCCGTAGACCTGCCCCTCAAGCGACTTCATCGTCTCCTCAACCTCAACCGATCGCTCTACAACCTCGCGAGCCAACGGCACTAATTCAAGCCCGGCGTCGGTTAACTCGATGCGCCGTCCGGCCCGAACGAATAGTTGTTGTCCCAGCGACTGTTCGAGCGACTGAATGTGCTGGCTAACACTGGGCTGGCTCAGGTGCAACAAACGGGCCGCACGGGTGAAGTTCAGCGTATCGGCCGCCACCAGAAAGACGTTGAGTTGATGAACATCCAGCATGGATAAGCCTCCTTCGAATGGGCTACGATCGTGAATATTGTACCACAAAGAATAGGCATTACATCTGGCCAGCCTGCCTGATTCATTGGGTTTACCTATCAATCAGTAGAAGAGATTACTATAAGTAAAACTTCTATTTGATCTTGTCTTTACTGCGATTTCGTTTATCCTATTAGTGAATATTTTCACTAACTAGCGTGATTTCGAACGCTCTGCAGCCTAGGCCAACCGAATGGGCGGCGCACAGACCTGCAATGTAGCACCGTAATCACATGCAGGAGATCGCTTGATGAGACAACGACTTGTTTGGCTGGGATTCCTGTTCACTGTCCTGATGTTGGCAACCGCCTGTGGCCAAGAAGCGGCGGCACCGTCCGAAGCGGTCGCAGTGGCCCAGGTGACAGAGGCGGCCGTTGAAGTGGCCGTCACGGACACCAGCGCGCCACCGACCAACACGCCGGTGCCAACCGCCACAGACGAACCCACCGAGACGCCGGAGCCAACTGCAACGGCCGAACCGACATTCACCCCGACACCGGAAGTGGTGGTCAGCAACTGCCTGGTTTGCCATGCCGACCAGCAAATGCTGGTCAACACAGCCGCACCAGAAGAGGAGGCGCCTGGGGAAAGTGAATCCTCCGGCGTTGGTTGAGGGGGCTCTGTGGCTCCGTTGGAGCCTTGGGAGAAGGTATTCGTCAACGCCGAGACGTTTCCGGCGACTGAACACGGTGAAATTGCCTGCGTCGATTGCCATGGCGGTGAAGACGTAGCCGACAAAGAAGACGCCCATATGGGCATTATTGGACGGCCCAGCGAGGGGGCTGCCCCGGCCTGCGCCAATTGTCACGAAGATCAGGTTGTCCTGGCTGATCAGAACCTTCACTTTACCCAGGAAGGTTACTGGACCATGCTGGAGGCGCGTGGCGCGGATCGCAACCATGAAGGTATGGAGGTTGCATTTGGCAACCATTGTTCCAGCTGTCACACCAGTTGCGGCGATTGCCACGTGGGCCAGCCGGCCAGCGTCGGTGGCGGCTTGTTGGATGGGCACGTCTTCACCAGCGACCCACCGATGACCCGCACCTGCACGGCCTGCCACGGTAGCCGCGTGGGCAATGAGTATCTCGGCAAGAACGAAGGCGTTCAGGCTGATGTCCACTTCCGCATGGAGCGGATGGTGTGCACGGATTGCCATGAAGGGGCCGAACTACACGGGGATATCAGCAATGAAGTCGGTGAGCCGCCCAACCACCGTTATGATGGCGTGGAGGGTGCGCAGTGTGAGAATTGTCACATAACGTATGCTTCAGACAGCGACGAGGTCAGAGAGCATCGCATCCATGACGACACACTGTCTTGCCAGGTGTGCCACTCAACCACCTACGTCAACTGCTCAAGTTGCCATGTGCAAGTAAGCGACGAGAGTGGCAATCCGTTCTTTACGACGGAAGATACCTGGTTCACCTTCCTGATTGGCCGCAACACGCGACAGAGCGAAGGTCGGCCATACGCGTATGTTCCCGTGCGCCATGTCCCGATTGACCCGGAGAGCTTCGCCTATTATGGCGACAACCTGTTGCCGAACTTCGATGATGTGCCGACCTGGCATTATGCCACCCCGCACAATATCCAGCGCAACACACCGCAGACTGAAACCTGCAACAGCTGCCACGGCAACACGGATCTGTTCCTGACCGCTGACAAAGTCGCGCCCTCAGAACTGCAGGCCAACGAGGGTGTGATTGTAGACACCATTCCCGAACCTAGAGAGGAGAACTGATGAATAGTAGACTGGTTAAGCTTATTGACTGTATTGCTTTCGCTCTTGCTCGTCTTGGGGGCGCTGACGGCGTGCGCCCAGGAGCCGGCGGCCCCGGCCGTAGAAGACGTCGCCGAGTCCGCACCAACAGAGGTCGTCGAGCCAACGGCCGTCCCACCAACGGAAGAGCCGGCCCCCGAGCCGACCGCAGCACCGACGGCCGTCCCCACCGAGGTGCCCGTGGTCGCGGCCGATCCGGAAGTCATCAACGCCGGATTTGCCACGTTCCTGGCCGATATGGCCGGCTACAACACGATGACGGTTGAAGACCTGAATCTGGCCCTGGCCGAAGATCCGCCACCGTTCCTGTTGGACGTGCGCGAGCCGGGCGAGATCGAGGAAAATGGCTATATCGAGGGCGCGGTCAACATCCCACTGCGTCAGGTAGCCGACAACATCGCCTATTTGCCCAGCTTCGACACGCCCATCGTCAGCTACTGTGGCAGCGGTTGGCGCTGCACCATCGCCCTGACGGCGCTCGAGGGTCTGGGCTGGCAAGATGTGCGCGGCTTGAAGGACGGCAGTTTCGGCGGTTGGAAAGACGCCGGCTATCCGGTGGCTGAAGGGTTGCCCCTGGAGCCGATGGAACTGAACGCGGCCGATCCGGACCCGGCGTTGGTGCTGGCGATGCAGGAAATGTTGCACAACGTGCCTGACGGCTTTGGTGTCCTGACGGCCGAAGACCTCAACATCGAACTCGCCGAAAACCCTGAGCTGGTCGTGATCGATGTGCGCCGTCCGGAGGAGATTGAGGAGCAGGGGTATATCGATGCTGAAAACGTCCTGTTCATTCCTCTGGAAGAGTTTGTGGCTCAGCAGGACATGTGGCCCGCCGACAAGGACACACCGATTGTCACCTACTGCGGCAGTGGTCATCGTTCGACGATCGCCATGTCGATGCTGTGGGCTAATGGCTACACGGACGTTCGCAGCCTGAAGGGTGGCTATGGCGGCTGGGTGGCCTCCGGCTATCCGACTGTTGGCGCCCCCACAGCAGCGACGGCGCTGGACGAGGCCTTTGCGACGTTCCTGGCGGGTATGGATGCCTACAACACCATCGGCCTCGAGGACTTGAACCTGGCCCTGGGTGAAGACCCGCCGCCGTTCATCCTGGACGTCCGCTCGCCCTCAGAGATCGAAGAGAACGGCTACATTGAAGGGACCGTTAATATCCCGCTGCGCGAAGTGGCCGACAATCTGGCCTATCTGCCCAGCTTCGACACTCCCATTGTCAGTTATTGCGGCAGCGGTTGGCGTTGCACCATTGCCCTGACGGCACTGGAAGCTCTGGGCTGGGAGGATGTACGCGGATTGAAGGGTGGAAGCTTCACCGGTTGGGTTGAGGCGGGCTTCCCGGTGATGGAAGGTCTGCCCCCTGAAGCGGTCGAACTCAACGCCGCCAACCCCGATGCGGCCCTCGTGGCGGCCATGCAGGAGATGCTCCAGGCTGTGCCTGAAGGATACGGCGTCATCACCGCTGAAGACCTGAACCTGGCGCTGGCTGAGAATCCGGAACTGGTGGTCATCGATGTCCGGACGCCGGCTGAAATAGCCGAGAAGGGCGCTATCGATGCGGAGAACACCCTGTTCATCCCGCTCGAGGAGTTCATTGCCCAGAAGGACATGTGGCCGGCCGACAAGGACACGCCTATCGTAACCTACTGCGGCAGCGGCCACCGGTCGACGATTGCCATGACCATTCTGTGGTCCTATGGCTACACCGACGTGCAAAGTCTAAAGGGTGGCTTTGCCGCCTGGGATGATGCCGAGCTACCGGTGTTCTACCCGGAGGAGATGACGGCGGATTCTTCCGGCGGCGTGCCGACCGACCTCGATACTGCCTTTGCCACGTTCCTGGCCGGCATGCAAGGCTACAACACCATCGGCCTCGACGACCTGAATCTGGCCCTGGGCGACGACCCGCCGCCATTCTTGCTGGACGTTCGTGAACCGGGTGAAATCGAAGAAAACGGCTACATCGAAGGGGCCGTCAACATCCCGCTGCGTGCGGTGGCCGACAACCTCGCTTACCTGCCCAGCTTCGACACGCCAATTGTCAGCTACTGCGGCAGCGGCTGGCGCTGCACCATAGCCCTGACGGCGCTGGAAGGATTGGGGTGGCAGGACGTGCGCGGCCTGAAGGGTGGCAGCTTCGGTGGCTGGGTCGAGGCGGGTTATCCGGTCATGGAAGGTCTGCCCGCTGACCCGGTAGAGCTGAACGCGGCCGAACCCGATCCGGCGCTCGTGGCCATCATGCAGGACATGTTGCAGAACGTGCCCGAAGGCTTCGGGGTTATCACCGCCGATGATCTCAATCTGGCGTTGGTCGAGAATCCGGACCTGATCGTCATTGACGTGCGCACCGAGGAAGAGTTGGTGGAGAACGGCGTCATTCCGGCCGACAACTGGATCAACATCCCGCTGGAGCAGTTCATCGAGCAGATGGATGCATGGCCGGAAGATAAAGATGCCCCTATCGTTATCTATTGCGGCAGCGGCCATCGTTCAACCATCGCCATGAGCATCCTGTGGTCCTACGGCTACAGTGACGTCCGTAGTCTCAAGGGTGGCTTTGCTGGCTGGGCCGAGGCAGGCTATCCGGTGGAAGAGTATGCGCTGCCGTAGACCTTCTCATTGAGATTAATTGCGGCCTGATGGGCCAAGATAATGAGAAAGGGAGGGTCGCGTGCCCTCCCTTTCTTCAAAAAAAGAGACCCCTCTGAAAAGGGGTCTCTCCATATTTAAACGATTGATTTGCTAGGTCTGACCTAGAAATCCATATCGCCCATGCCGCCGGGCATCGAGGGCATACCCTTGCCGTTCTCTTCCGGCTTGTCGGTGATCAGGGCTTCGGTGGTCAGAATCATTGCCGCGATGCTGGCTGCATTCTCCAGCGCGCCGCGGGTCACCTTGGCCGGGTCAATAATGCCGGCCTTGACCATGTTGAGGTATTCGCCGGTCATGACGTTGTAGCCCAACTGCGGGTCCTTCGACTCGGCCTGGCGCTGACGGACGTTCTGGATGATGACGTCACCATTCAGACCGGCGTTCTCGGCGATCTTGCGCATGGGGGCCTCGAGGGCGAGGCGCAGGATGTTGACACCGGTGGTCGGGTCGCCGACGGCAACGACGACGTCGTCCAGGGCGGGCAGCGCGTTCAACAAGGCAACGCCACCACCAGGCACGATGCCTTCTTCAACCGCAGCGCGGGTGGCGCTCAGGGCGTCTTCCACGCGGTGCTTCTTTTCCTTCAGCTCGACCTCAGTCGCGGCGCCCACGCGGATGACGGCGACGCCACCGGCCAACTTGGCCAGACGTTCCTGCAGCTTCTCGCGATCGTAGTCGGAGGTGCTGCGGTCGATTTCGACCTTGATCTGCTCGACGCGGCCGTTGATTTCCTTCTCGTCGCCCTTGCCGTCGACGATGGTGGTGTCGTCCTTGGTGGAGACAACCTTGCCGGCGCGACCCAGGTCGCTGATCTGAACGCTTTCCAGCTTGCGGCCCATCTCTTCGGTGATGACCTGACCACCGGTCAGGGTGGCAATGTCCTGCAGCATGGCCTTGCGACGGTCGCCGAAGCCCGGAGCCTTGACGGCCAGGGCATTGATCATGCCGCGCAGCTTGTTCAGGACCAACGTCGCCAGCGCTTCGCCGTCAACGTCCTCAGCAATAACAACCAGGTTCTTCTTGCCAATCTGGACCAGTTTCTCCAGGATGGGCACGATGTCCTGCGCCGAGCTGATCTTCTTGTCGTGGATCAGGATGTAGGCGTCTTCGATGATGGCTTCCATCGCCTCTGCGTCAGTGACGAAGTAGGGGCTGATGTAACCACGGTCGAACTGCATTCCCTCGACGTATTCGGTCTCGAACTCCAGGCCCTTCGACTCTTCAACGGTGATAACGCCGTCCTTGCCGACCTTGTCCATGACCGTCGGCGATCAGCTGGCCGATCTCCGCGTCCTGGGCCGAAATGGAGGCCACAGACGCGATTTCGTCGAAGCTGTCGATGGAAATGGCCATGTCTCGGATGCGCTGGGACAAGGCGGCCGTGCCGGCTTCAATACCGACGCTTCAGCAGCATGGGGTTGGCACCGGCGGCCACATTCTTCAGGCCTTCGTGAACCATATGCTGGGCCAGAACGGTGGCGGTGGTGGTGCCGTCGCCGGCGATGTCGTTGGTCTTGATGGCTGCTTCTTTGAACAGTTGGGCGCCCATATTCTCATACGGGTCTTCCAGTTCAATTTCCTTGGCGACGGTTACGCCGTCATGGGTGATGGTCGGCGCACCGAACTTCTTGTCGATGGCGACGTTGCGGCCCTTGGGGCCCAAGGTGGTGGCCACGGCTGTGGCAACGGTGTCAATGCCGCGCTTGAGCTTGCGGCGAGCGTCTTCGGAAAATACGAGTTGTTTTGACATGATTGTTTGGGTCTCCTGTTAGTTAGTTCTCGACAATCGCCAGAACGTCGGACTCCTTCAGGATGAGCAGCTTCTTGTCGTCGACCTTGATCTCAGTGCCGCCGTACTTGGCGTACAACACGATGTCGCCGACTTCGACGTCCATCTCCACGCGCTTGCCATCATCATCGCGGCGGCCGGGGCCAACAGCGATAACAGTGCCTTCCTGCGGCTTCTCTTTAGCCGTCTCGGGCAAAACGATACCGGACGTGGTCATGGTCTCGCGTTCTTTGGGCTCAACGACCAGGCGGTCACCCAGTGGCTTCAAATTCATAGCCATGTTTGAACATCTCCTTATTGATTGGAAAATAGATTGGTTGTCAGGTGCGGTTTGGATGTTGCGCGTTAGCACTTACTGCATGAGAGTGCTAACTCAACCCTGCAAATTGTAACATACAGGCGGCGTAAGTCAAGCACTTTTGGCACTCAAAACGTAAGAGTGCCAATAGAAAAGCATTAGAAATGCTGCTTAGGGGGCGGTGCCGAGGGTTGCTCGACGGCATTCCAGCAGGCCCTCATTGGCACTGTCCACAATCAGGGGGTTGGACGATGAATCGAGTACCTGCTCGAAGAGGGGGACGGCCGTTGGGCACTCGTTCAAGTCGCGCCGGATATAGGCCGTGGCCAGCATATTGAAGAAGCGTGCGTTCAGCTCCGTAGCGGAGCCATACATATCCACAGCCGCCTGTAACGCCTCAATCGCTCTGGCGTAATTGTTTTGGCGGAAGTAGGCCTCGCCCAGCCGGCCCTGGGCGCGCGCCACCTGAGGATTCAACCGCACCGATTCGAGCGCGTTTTCTTCGGCCAATGGGGCGTCACCCAGCTGGATGTACATAAACGCGCGTCCATCGTAGGCGTCGGCGTTGTCTGCGTCGACATTGATGGCGTCGTCAAAGCTCAGCAGGGCGTCGGGGATGCTGCCTGTCCCGTAATAGTTGTACGCGATGCCGATGTGGAGTTCGGGATTGTTGGGGTCAATTTCCAGGCCGGTCAGATACTGTTCCAACGCCTCAGAATACCGCCCTTGATAGGTTAACACAGTCGCCATGTACAGTCGGGCGACGGCATTATCGGGGCCCAGCCGAATAGCATCGTCGGCAAAGACCAGCGCCTGCTCATACTTCTCCGGATCACCCTGTAGCACCAGGCCGCCCGCGGCGTAGGCGCTGGCCGTGGCGTTGGAGGGATCAATATTGAGCGCCTGGCGCGCTGCTTGGGCCGCTTC
The DNA here is from genome assembly GCA_963695535.1 of uncultured Chloroflexia bacterium. Taxonomy (GTDB): domain Bacteria; phylum Chloroflexota; class Anaerolineae; order Promineifilales; family Promineifilaceae; genus Promineifilum. Next base: position 619,867 of record CAVOGT010000003.1, on the reverse strand, counting down.
CGCATATTGCAGGTTGGAGGCATTGACATCGCCCAGGTCACCGCGGCGGTCGCCCTCAGCAATATAAGCCGCCGCCGCTGCCGTCCACACATCAGCATTGTCGGGGGCCAGGATAATGGCCTGCTCAGCCACTTCCACCGCTCGTTCGGACTGACCCTCAGTCACCAGTAGGGCGATGAGCCGGATATAGAACTCGACGTTGGTCGCGTCGAGGGTGATGGCCTTTTCGTAAGCGGCAATGGCCTCCTCGTTGGCGCCATCGTCACGAGCCAATTCACCCAATACAGCCATCTCCGTGGCCGAGCGTGTCGGTTCCTGCGTCGGTGTGGGGATGATAACCTGCCGCACTTCGTCCGCGTTCTGAATCACATACAAACTGACCCCGATACCGAAGATCACAAACAGGACCAGCAGGCACGAGGGCCCGCGGCGAGGATGGCGAGGCGGTTTGCGGTCGATAATCATGGCTAATTGCCTGCGGCAGCTCCCTGCGTCCGGGCGCTGCTTATAGGAGAGCTCACACACATGATTGGTGCAGCGCTCGATAGGCATCTACCCTAGCTGGTGCATGGTAGCATTGCCGGGCAGGCGCGGCAACCGAGGCTCATTGCCGTTTAAGTGAGCACTTATCGCCGGCGCGGCGGTTATCACCTACACTCGTGGGCTGTTGTCTCTAAGGTTTGAGATTGCGCCGGTTGCGAAACCGCCAGACCAATCCGACCGGATAGCCCAGCATTTTGGCTACATCGCCCACGACGCGAATGATGGGGATAAGCCCATAGGCACGTACACGAGGCCAGGGCCGCCAGCCCCATGTGCTGGGCCAAAGCCGCTCAGCCGGCCGACGAGTATAGGCACCGGCTCCCAGCACCAGCAACACCCATCCATACCACTTTTCTCGCCAAATGGCACGCAGAATCAGCGGCAGGACGATGAGATACGTGGCGTAACGGATGGCATGGCGCAGTGCCCACAGGTTGGCCTGGCCGTCGCCGCGCGCATAGGCGTAATATTGCCGAAAGAAAGATCGCAGTGTGCTACGCGGCCGAAAGTAGGCCACGGCCTCCGGCGAGAAATGGAATGGCCCGACGGCATCCTGCACGGCCAAGTCGAACACGAGGTCCTCGCTGTAGTCAAGCCATTCGGGGTAGCCCCCCGCCGCCTCCCAGGCGCTCTTGCGAAACGCCACTGACCGGCTGGAGGGCAGAAACTTGTCCGGCTTCACATCCTCCAGGGCAGGCAGCACGGTAGCTCCCATCACTACTTCAAAGTCGGTATACGGATCCGGCTCGAACCAGCCGCCGACCGCTTCCGCCTGCCGGGTCTCGAACGGCTCCAGCAATTCTGCCAACCAGGACGGCGACAAGACGACCCCCGCATCGGTGGCGGCAATCACGTCACCGGTAGCTGCCGCAATCGCTTGATTGCGACCCTGACTAATGTTGCTGCCGGGCGCAACGGTGATATGCAGCGGCAACCAGCGCTGGTACTCCTGCAGAATGGCCAGCGTGTCGTCGGTTGAGCCGCCATCACAGATGACAACTTCATCCGGCAGGCGCGACTGGTAGAGGATGGAATCCAATAACGGCCGCAGCGCCTCCCCCTCGTTTTTGACCGTAGCGATGAGTGATACCTTCATGTTATTATCTAAGCACTAACAACACCAACAACCGCAGTTGGTTACTCCGTTAGGAGAAGGCAACCCAAGTGCGGCCGTGGGAGCAAAGCCCGGTGAACCCGACACAACATATAAAGATCCTCATGCACGGCAACCAGCTCAAGCGTACCGCCCGGACCGGCTGGGTGCAGCGCGGCGTGCCCGAAGCCGAAACTGTCGCCGCCCACAGCTATGGCGCGGCCTATACGGCGATGGTGCTGGCAGAACTTATCTCGGTCAATCTGGACCTGGGCCGAGTTTTGGCCATGGTTACCTTGCATGATCTACCCGAAGCATTGACGACCGACATCCCGCGCCCGGCCTGGCGTTATATGCCCCAAGGTTCGAAGGAGTCGGCCGAGGCCGCCGCGCTCGACGAGATTCTGACTGACGTCGCGTTTGCGCCCCGGTGGCGTGCCTGGTGGGCCGAGCTGGAGGCCAACGTAACCCTGGAAGCCCAGCTTGTCCACGACGCCGACAAGTTAGATCAGTATCTCCAAGCAGTGGTCTATGAGCGCCAGACGGGCAACCGATCGCTCGCGGAGTTTTGGCAGCGCCCCCATCAGTTTCACTTCCCCGAAGCACAAGCCATCTATGATGAACTGCGGTGCCAACGGGATGAGCCGGCATAGCCCAGGCACAGCCTGCATTACCTTTGCCTTAAGCTTGATTGGCAGTCGGCGGCGGCTCTGGGACAATGGGTGGTGTGCTTATGAGACGACAAATACCTTGGCGACTGCTTCTACCTGTGATCATGGCCGCCGCGATGGTGGCTTTTCCTGTTTGGGTGATGGCTCACGATGCGACGCCGACGGCCGAACAGCCGGCCCCTCCGGCTGACGGTGCCATCCCCCAGGTGCACATTGTTCAAGAGGGCGAGAACCTGACGATCATTGCCACGATTTACGGGGTTTCCGTCGCCGATCTGCTGGCGGTTAACAGCCTGACCGATACCGATTTTATTCAGATCGGACAGGAACTGCTCATCCCCGGTGGTACGGGCGAATCCGTCCCATCCACCTACACCGTCCGCGTGGGGGATACGCTGGCCGGCATCGCCGCCGATTTCAACACAACGGCCGACGCTCTGGCCGAGCAAAATCGCCTGATTAGCCTGACCTCACCGCTGGCCTCCGGGCAGGTCGTGGCGCTGAACAGCCGCACCGGCTCAGCTTCGCCGCGATCACAAGCCGGGCGACCGCATCTCGTCGCCGCCGGCGAGACGTTGCTCGCCATTGCCGCCCGTTTCGGCATCAGCCCGGCACAGCTGGCAAGCGCCAATGGCCTGGACACCACCGCTTTTGTCGTCGCCGGGCAGCGGTTGCGTATCCCAGACGAGACTGTCGCTTATCGCGATTTACCCGATGGGTGGGTCGATATTCAGATTCGGCCGCAGACACTCGCCCAGGGCGAGACGCTGTCGATCTATGTGCAAAATATCATGGACGGGGTGCCCACCGGCCGTCTGGGCGAGCAGACGCTGCAGTTTACCCCGTTCGGCCGAGGCTATACGGCCCTGGTCGGTCTGGATGCATTCACTGAGCCGGGCATTTATCCGCTGGAGATTGGCGGGGATGGCGATCGGCCGTGGCAGCCGCTGGACCTCATCGTGCGGATTGAACCGACACAATATGACACACAGTATATTGACGTAGGCGAGGCACTGGATGGGCTGCTGGATCCCCAACTGCGCGCCGGGGAAGACGCCTTCCTGCAAACGATTTATGCGCGCTTCAACGAGGCTCAGCAATGGGACGGCGTCTGGCAACTACCGCTGGAGGCACCTTTTGTCAGTGCCGGGTACGGCGGTCGGCGATCGTACAACGGCGGACCGATCGAGATCTACCATACCGGCGTCGATTTCGCTTCGCCGACGGGTACGGCTGTACTGGCTCCGGCCGATGGAACAGTTGTTTTTAGCGATACGCTCGAATTGCGCGGTAACACCCTCATTATCGACCATGGTCTGGGCATCATGAGCGGTTACTATCACCTGTCAGAAATCCTCGTTAATGTCGGCGATGAAGTGGTGGCTGGGCAGCAAGTTGCCAGCGTCGGCTCTACCGGGCTTTCCAGCGGTCCGCATCTCCATTGGGACGTGCGCATCATGGATGTACCCGTCAATGGTTTGCAGTGGACGGAGCAGGCCTTCCCCTAGACCTTTCAGGGTTTTTCAGTAGTCGGGACACGAGGCGCTTCTTGAGGCCCTTGACCGCTTTGCAACGGGTTGACCCACCCTTCACGAGCGCAAAGGCACGGGAAAATGCGCTTGCGTCGGCAAAATTTCTTTCGTTTCGTGTAATTAGTCGCCTCTCATACCGCAGCGACAGTTTTGACCGAGTGGAAACAGGCACGACCAGGGCTTAACAACCGACTACTGAAAAACCGTGCTAGACCTTTGGTAATCATTGGCAGTCTGCCGGGGGCTTGGTACAATGAAGAGGTTTGCATAACCTCAACATATCGACCTCGTTCGACAGGAGTCAGCAGTGATCCGGACTCAGGTGCAGACGGCGGAGTACTGGGAAACCGAATTCGCCCTTACCGATTCTGACCTCGAAAATATCTATAACCACTTCCTGGAGAGCGAGAAGCCCCAGACGATTGATGCTTTGGCGCGCATGGTCATTGAGGAGCGCGTTCGCGTTCAGCTCTCTGATGTGAAGCGACTGCTCAGTGATGCCACGGTCTATCAACCCCAGCGTAACTACGAGATTGGGGAGGAGATTGTCTTCCCGGCGCTCAAGTTAGCCAGAGGGAAAGTGACGGCCATTCGGCCCGGATTCAACCCGGAGTACGGCACGTTCGACGTCGTGGCTGTGGAGCTGAAAGGCAAGACTCGCGAATTCGCCGCCAATCTACTGTCGCCTCATCCTCTCGCCGAGAGTGATAGCGAGGCGCTGACCGAGGAACTGGCCGAAAATGTTGAGGCCATCGTGGATCAGTTTCTACCCCAGGTAAAGGCCAAAATCAGCCAATCGTTGGCCCAGCGCGAGGATTTCGTGCGACAGGGTTCGGACTGGTTTGTGACGTCGCTGATGTCTGATGTGAGCATCGGGCACCTTCACTTGGCCGAAGCCATTCTGGAAATCACCGACGGCGGCCCGCTAACAACGGCCGAAATCCTGCCCCAACTGGAATTGGACCCTGGCGTGGATGAAGCAATTCAAGCCTTCTCGTTAAATGAAGCCATGCGTAAGGACGGCCGCTTTGATCAGGTCTCACCGACGCGCGGCATTCAGTGGTTCTTGCGCCGGATGGAACCGGAAGGCGTGCGCACCACACCCGAGCGGCTTATTTATGAGCCAATCGCCTACGACAAGGCGCTGCTGGCCCCGCCGCAATTGGCCCTGATCCAGGAACTCGATGATGAATGGTCCGACCAGCCGGCAGTACCGGTGACCGATCCGGTCATCTGGCCTCTGTCATTTGCCCACCGATGGGCGGGAACGCTGCCGCTCAATGGGCGCATTCGGCCGCTTATCACCCAAATGGACTCCCCGCGGCAGCGTATCCTGTTGATCGATGATGAAACGCAGCAGGAGATGCCGGCCTGGGTGGTTCCGGAAGGTCGCTACATCTATGGTCTGACGGAGTGGTATACAGAAAACTCGATTCCGGTCGGCGGATACCTTCATTTGCGCCCTGGGCCGCAGCCGGGCAGCCTGTTCATTGGCTATGACCGGCGTCGCGCTCAGCGTGAATGGGTGCGGTTGGCCTCCATTGCCGATAATCGCATCCAGTTTGAATTGTCACGTCGGGCCATTCCCTGCGGCTATGACGATTTGTTGATCGTCGGCACCGATATAATCGCGGCCATCGACGCTCACTGGCGACGGGCCGAGGCCGGCAAGCGCAGCATCGCCTCGCTTTTGGCCGAGCTGTTCCCGACGTTGGCCGCATTGTCACCCCAAAATACCGTCCATGCCAAGACGCTGTACAGCGCCATGAACATGATGAAGCGTCTGCCGCCCGGTCCGTTATTCGCTGAACTGGTCCGACTGCCGGCGTTCACAGCGGTGGGCGATCACTATTGGCAATACGATAGCGAGCGCATGCGCTCATAAGGTCAGGAGAAAACCCGTTGTCCAGCAATCCGCGCCCCACGATTAAAGCCTCCCAAATGAGGCAGGTCACGCCCGAGACAAAATTCGCCATCGACTACAGTTGGTGGGATGAGTCGAATCTCGATCTGAAGACCTACCTCTATACCCGGCTGGCCTTCGGCGAGGACCTGACGACTGACTTGACCGTGGAAAAGGTCGATCTGGTTGATTCGCGTACGGCCGAAGTTCGGCAAGTAGATGCGTTTCAATACCTGGTGCAGTCCTACTACGGCCGACACGCCGATGATGTCGGCACCCAGGGTCTGCTGGTCGACGCTGTGTTCAGCGTGCTGCTGGCCAATGGCAATGAGCCGATGGCCATTGAAGACGTTGCCGAACGGGTCAGCAAGCCGGTTGAGTTGCTCATTCGCACGTTCGGTGGCAGTACGGTGTACCACGGAATTCGGCCGCAGTACGACGAGGACTAGCTGATTCGGTCACCTCGCCTCCACAGATTTGAGGGCTGCTGGTGATTCACATCACGGTTCGTCTCTACGGCACCCTGCGCCAATATCGCCCAGCCGAAACGACCGGCGCACCCCATCATCCCTTCACCCTGTCGGTGCCGGCAAACCAAACCATTGACGATCTACGCTTGCGCCTGGGGATTCCCGATGGCCTGGTCACTGCGGCGGCCCTCAATGATGATGCGGTTGAAGTCGCAGCGCTGCTGCAGGATGGTGATTCTGTAGCGATGTTCCCCCCCTCAGCCGGCGGCAGTTGACGCTGATCCATGCTGCGACTAGAATTGCATCTAGCCTGCCCCAGTAGCTCAAAGGATAGAGCAACGGACTTCTAATCCGCAGGTTGGGGGTTCGATTCCCTCCTGGGGTACATCCTCATTCGCCCGCCCGCCATTTAGCGAGGAGAACCATGACCGTCAAAGTCTTCACCGTGGCCGAAATGGTCGCCGTCGAAAAAGCGGCCGATGCCGCCGGCCACAGCTATGCCGACATGATGGAAACGGCCGGCCGCCGTGTGGCCGAGGCCGTCCTGGAACGCTGGGATGTGGCGGGGCGGCAACTGCTTGTCCTCGTCGGACCCGGCAACAATGGGGGGGACGGCCTGGTGGCCGGGCGCTATTTGGCCGAGGCGGGCGCCGTGGTGGCGTTTTATTTGTCCAAGCCGCGCGACCCGGCGGAAGACAAGAATCTTGCGTTGGTCACCGACCTGGGACTGGAAGTGTTGCTGGCTGAGCATGACCAGCGTTTTCGTGTCTTGCGCCACCGCTTACGGATCACCAACATTGTGGTTGATGCACTGCTGGGCACGGGGCTGACCCGACCAGTGACCGGCGATCTGGCCGAATTGATGCGTCAGGTGAACGGGGGTATTGATGAGCAGCGCACCGCCTACGCCGAAAGCCGGGAGCAGGGCTTGTTGAGCACAGCCGCTCTGCCGCTGGAACCCGAGAACCCTTCGATCGATTCACCGCTGCCGCCGACGCCCATAGTCGTGGCCGTAGATTGCCCCAGCGGTATGAACAGCGACACGGGCGCCCTCGACCCCTTGACCCAACCCGCTCATCTCACCGTTACGTTTGCCGGGCCAAAGCGCGGGCATTTCCGATTTCCGGCCGCTTCCGCATGCGGTGAGCTGGTCGTCGGCGACATCGGTATCCCGGCCACTTTGCCGGAGCTGGTGGCGGTCAAGTCGGAGCTGGCGACGGCCGCGAACGTGGCTGCGCTGCTGCCCGATCGCCCGGCCGATGGCCACAAGGGCACCTTCGGTACGGCGCTTATCGTCGCCGGGTCGGCCCAGTATTGGGGTGCACCTGCCTTGTCAGCCCGGGCCGCCCTGCGATCCGGTAGCGGGCTGGTAGCCCTGGCGGTTCCGGCGCAGATTCGGCCGATTGTGGCTGGGCAACTGCCGGAAGCCACCTTCCCGGTCATTACCGACACGACGACATTCAAGCCGTCCGGCGCGCTGCAACTGCTGAACCAGATGCGAACTTACAATGCTATCCTCGTTGGACCGGGCCTGGGCGAGGCGGGTGAGTTCCTGGATTCGTTCCTGGCGGGGCTGACTGCTGTGGATTATGTGCCGCCGCTGGTAGTGGACGCCGACGGGTTGAATCTGCTGTCCCTAGTGGACAAATGGCCCAGGTTGCTGCCACCGCAAACCATCTTGACCCCCCACCCGGGCGAAATGGCCCGCTTGCTCGGCCGATCACTTGACGCCATTCGCGAGCTTGATCGGGTCGAGCTGGCTCGCCGCGCCGCCGGGGAATGGGGGCACGTTGTGGTGCTGAAAGGTGCCTACACGGTTATTGCCGCGCCGGATGGCCGGGTAACCCTTTTGCCGTTTGCCAACCCCGTCCTGGCAACGGCCGGCAGCGGTGATGTGTTGGCGGGTGTTATCGTAAGCCTGTTGGCGCAGGGATGCGGGCCCTATGACGCCGCCGTGGCCGGAGGGTATTGGCATGGCGCGGCCGGACGTCTTGTGGCCGAGCAGGGTGCCACCGCGGGCATTCTGGCCGGTGAACTGGCCGATTGGTTGCCCTGGGCCCACCGCCGTATTGTGCGTGGGTCGTAAGGCACGTCATACCGGTATGCTAGATGAGCGCCAATCAAACTCACTTTGACAGCCGAAATCGCGTTTGCTACAATTCGCATTCGCTGGCCCCATTCGTCTAGTGGCCCAGGACACGGCCCTCTCAAGGCTGAAACAGGGGTTCGAGTCCCCTATGGGGCATAGTGCGCCTCAGGTACGAATACCTGAGGCGTTTTGCATTCCGGAGATAATCTTCTGGGGACTGACCCATCGGCGCATGGGGTGGCAATATACACCGGGCACGTAGCTTAATGATTCAGGGGACTGTCTTAAGCAGGACAGAGGATCATGTATAATCCGCACTATTCGATTTAGCACGTTTCCCGATAGGGCAGCCAACGCCAACGACCAGCAGACTCATGATGGACGATCAAGACAGAATTGACCAAGTACGGTATCGGCGCATCTTGCGTTTCTTTGCCACGATCATCGGCCAAATCATTGTGTGGGATCTGGCGGTGGCACGCGTGCCGATGATGCGGGCCCGTGTCACCGGGTCGCGTCCGGAGCGACTGCGAGTGATGTCACGCGATTTCCGCGGCCTGGCCATCGAGATGGGCGGGGTCATGATCAAGCTGGGCCAGTTTCTCAGCACGCGGGTCGATATCTTGCCCATCGAGATCACAGGTGAATTGCAGGGGTTGCAGGATGAAGTCCCCCCGGCCGATTCCGAACAAGTCTTTTCGCTGCTGCGCAGCGAACTGGGCGATCTCTCCAAGCGATTCGAAACCATTGACCCGAACCCGATTGCCGCCGCCTCGCTGGGGCAGGTGTATCAGGCGCGACTGCATCCGCTGGAGGGGGCTGCGGGGCCCGGACCCCAGGTGGTCATCAAGGTCCAACGGCCCCACATTGCGGATGTCGTGCGGACTGATCTGGCGGCCCTGCGCGTGGTATCGCGCTGGGTCATGCGCTACAAGCCGATCCGCCGGCGGGCCAATGTGCCTGCGCTCATGGATGAGTTCGCCCACACGTTGTGGCTGGAGCTGGACTACCAGGCCGAAGCCGCCAATGCCGAGCGCTTCGCCCAGATTCACGCGGACAACCCGCGCATCTATATCCCCAACATCTACCATCAGCACTCCACTGGTCGGGTTGTTGTGCTGGAGGACGTAACCTCGCTCAAGGTGGGCGACATGGCCGGGCTGCGGCAGGCCGGCGTCAACCCCCAGGCAGTGGCCGATTCACTGTTGGAAGCGTATTACAAGCAGATCTTCGAGGCGGAGTTCTTCCATGCCGATCCCCACCCCGGCAACATCTTCGTTCGCCCGCTACCACCGCAGCCGGCGAACGCAACGAACCCGCCATCGTCCGACGCTATCGAGACACGGCCGTTTCAATTGGTATTCATCGACTTCGGCATGGCTGTTCACGTGCCGAAGAGCGTAGGTGAAAATCTGCGCAAGATCCTGGTCGCGGTGACTCAACGCGACGCGTCACAGCTCACCGACGCCTTTCGCGACTTGGGCTTTTTCCTGCCGGGCGCTGATCTGGATCGCGTGACCGAGGCCGAAGAGACCATCCTTGATCGTGTGTGGGGACGTAACTTGCTGGAGCTGGCTCAGCCGGATCCGAAAGAGATCGAGGAGTTGGGTAAAGAGTTCCGCGACTTGCTGTTCGACTTTCCGTTCCAGGTGCCACAGGACTTTATCTATCTGGGACGGGCTTTGGGCATGGTGTCGGGGCTTGTGTCACAGCTGGACCCCAATATCAATCCCTGGCATCAGATAGAACGGTATGGTCAGGCCCTTATCCGCAGCCAGAGCCTGAAGCAACTGAGTGATTTCAACTTCCAGTCGTTGGCCGAGATGATTCGGCCGTATCTGGAGATCCCAAACCGCCTCCAGCGCCTGCTGGAAGACGCCGAGAAGGGGCGCCTCAAGGTACAATTGGGCACCGATCGTGAAACGGTCCGGCACCAGGAGCGGATGGAAAAGCGCGTGGGTCAGCTAAGCTGGAGCATTGTGGCGGCCGCGAGCATCCTGTCCGCGACGCTGGTCTTTCTGAATCGCAAACGCGATCCCAACGAGTAAAGCTCGAATCCCAGCGAGCTGCCCCACAGGTGGGGCGTTACGGCGTCTCGCTATCGGCCGTCTCGTCGGCCGCCGCTTGGAGTGCCTGTTCGCGCTTTGCTTTATCTTCGGCCAACAGCCGGTTGTACTCTTCTTCCGTGATATAGTGGCCGCCGGTGATCTCGTGCGACACGATTTCGTACTGGCTGTCGAGCATGGCGACAGTGGGTATCGGCCGAAAGCAGCGATTGTCAACGATGGTCTTGTGCCATTCGTAGCCGTCACCCTGGTTGATGAGGTCATACGTTTTGTCGGCCCGCAGTCTAACGGCCGTACCACAGTTGTCGCATTGGACGTAGAAGTACACGCCCTGCTTGTCCACGTAGGGCTTGCTACTCTTGTCTTTACCGCCAAACAGATTCTTGAGAAATCCCATTAGTCGCTTCTCCCAATTTTTGCTGGTCAAATGATACGCCAAGAGTATATCACGCCGACCCCACTCGACGGCGTCTGGCGTCTACGCGATCCGGACGCCTAATGTTGCCTGACCGCCGGTCTGACCGTACAATCAACGCTGATTTGAGTCGCCACGGGACTCACCATAGTCGAAGAGTCTACAGGAGTTTGCGTTGTCAACTGCACCAATTAAGACCGACGAGCAACGTCTCATCGAACAAAAGGCGGCCCTGGAGCGTATTCGCAATGGTCTCGCCACCAAGGTTCGCATCATGGTTGCGGCAGACTGCTGCCCCGTGTGCAGAGCGTTTGAGGGAGCCTACGAATTTGACGAAGTGCCGGTGTTGCCGCTGGAAGGGTGTTCGCGTACCGGTGGCTGCAATGCGGTTTACCAGCCGGTGCTCGATCTCTACGGCCCGTAGCCCGCATCAGCCGGATACCCACCGCGTCGATTCGATAGGTCAATCGCGATCGTCGAGGATGTCCTCAATGTCGTCCTCAGACCATTCATCAGTCCAACGCTCTTTTTTCCCGGCCCGCCAATTGGCGAATTCGGCCATGAACGCCGCGTCTCCGGCTTCCTCCAGCCCCAGATCATAGAGCGTTTCGGCTAAATCCTCGGTATCGGGCTCGTCATCGCCGTTGCTTTCCTCAAGCTGCGTTTGCAAAACATCCCGCTCGACCATCTTCTCGTTAATGCGCCGGCGCAGGTCGGCCGCTAATTCATTCAGCAGATCGCGCCCCTCGGCCGCGGCCCGTTCCACCCGCCGCATGAGTTGCGTACTCTCATGTCGCTCCAGAGCGGCCAACTCTTTGTCGATTTCAGCCAGTCGCAGACGGCAGCGCTCAACTTCGCGGGCCAGCGACTCGGCCAATTGTTGTTCGGACCGATTAGCGTCGGTCCGCAGATCCGGTTCGAGGGCTATTTGTTGCAGTTGGGCCAAATCGCCCGCGGCATAGGCCGTGTTGATAATCATCATCAGCGACGTGCGGTAGGCGCGGTCTTCTTCATCCAGCGCCAGATCGGGGTGAAAGCGGCGAGCCAGCTGACGGTACATTTGCCGCAGCTCGGCCAATTCTTCGGCCGGTAGGGTGGGTGGGGCAAACTCGACCGTTTGTTCCCGATAACGAAAGTTCCCGGCCGAGGCAGCCCCTTCTTTGCCAAACTCCCACTGGGAGCCGCGGCGGTTGCTTGTCGCCGCAAACGACTCATCATCGTCTTCCCAGGCAAATCGCAATGTACGTAGCCGGCGGCGCAGGTCGTCGATGTCCGCTTGCAGTGCGTCCAGGCGTCGCGTGAGTGGCTCAAAGCGTGATCGGACTTGAAACTCAAAGGCGCTAATTGCCGCCAGACGCTCGGCCATATTGGCCTCTGCCTCAATCAGCTGCGGCCGCAGCTCATCTAGTAGGGTCTGGGCCGCCTCAATCTGGTCACGCCACGGGTTGGGCGTCAGGGTCACATGTTGGTCTGTCATCAAGATGTCTCGCATTCAGACATGCGGCACCCACGAGGCACACCGCTACGACGCGGATGATAGCACATTCCACACCGCAACCATCCAGCTTGACAGCCGATCCGGCTGCGGTTACAGTGCGAGATAGTCAGGTGAGCAGGACATGATCACGACGACAGACTTAACCAAGTCCTTTGATGGCACAACGGCCGTTGACGATCTCTCGCTATCCATCGCCGATGGCGAGGTCTTCGGTTTCCTGGGGCCTAACGGTGCGGGCAAGACCACGACTGTTCGCATGTTGTGCTGCCTGATTGCGCCCACCTCCGGCAGTGCGTCGGTGCTGGGCCTACAGGTGGGGCGGGACGATCAAGCCATTCGCCGGCGGGTGGGTATCCTGACGGAAACGCCGGGTATGTACGATCGCCTCACGGCCTGGCGCAATCTGGAGATCTACGCCCGACTCTATGAAGTCGAACAAGTCGATTATCAGGTTGAGAAATACCTGCGCCTGCTCGGTCTCTGGGAGCGGCGCGACGACGCAGTAGGCGAGTTCAGCAAAGGCATGCGTCAGAAGCTGGCAATCGGCCGTGCGCTGCTGCATGAGCCGCAGGTTCTCTTTCTCGACGAGCCAACCGCCGGGCTTGATCCGGAAGCGGCTAAACTTGTGCGCGATTTTATTGCCGAGCTGAAGCACGAGGGCCGGACCATCTTCCTGTGCACCCATAACCTGGACGAAGCCGATCGCCTGTGTGATCGGGTGGCTGTGTTCAAGACGCGTCTGCGCGTCGTGGACACGCCGCAAAGCCTGCGGCGTCAACTATACGGCCGCAAAGTGATGGTCGACCTCGGCCAGGATGCGGCCGCCTTTGCTCCGGTGTTGGGTGATCAGCCTTTCCTCCAGGCGGTGGACGCCGAGGGGCGCCGCCTGATTCTGACCCTGGACGACCCTGAGCAGGCGACGCCCCGGGTTGTTCGCTTGCTGGTGGCTGCCGGAGCAGACATCCTGGCGGTTGGCGAGCTGAGCTATACGCTGGAAGACGTCTATTTGCGATTAATTCAGGAAAGCTGAAACGATCGATGCAGTTATGAGGCCGCATGGATAAGGTCCGCACAATTATTGGCAAAGAGTGGTCGGAGGTATTCAAGAACCGGATGGTTTTGATATCCGTGCTCATCTTGCCGTTGGCGTTGGCCGCCATTCCGTTGGTGATGTTAGTGGCGTTCGATCAATTCGGCGCGTCTATGGGCGACCTGACCGACCCGGAAGTCATGGTCTTGTTCGCCGACCAGTGTCAGGGCTTGTCCGGACCGGATTGCACCGTCCTCTACACCCTCAATCTCTTCGTGCTGATGTTCATGATTCTACCGGTGGCTATCCCCGTGACCATCGCTGCTTACAGCATTGTCGGTGAAAAGGCCAATCGTAGCCTGGAGCCGCTCTTGGCGACACCGATCACGACGGCCGAACTGCTCACCGGCAAAATCCTGGCGGCCATTGTGCCGGCTATTCTGGCGACGTGGTTGGCATTCATCATCTTTCTGATCGGCGCGTACCTTCTGGCTAGCCCGGCCGTCTTCGCGAAGTTCCTGGACCCGCTCTGGTTCATCGCCATTTTCCTGGTAGCGCCATTGCTGACAATGTTATCGGCCTGCATTGCCTTGATCATCTCATCGCGTGCCTCGGATCCACGCGTGGCCGAGCAATTGGCTGCGCTCGTTCTGTTACCCATTATCCTTGTGGTCATCGGGCAGGCGGTGGGCCTGATTCTCATTAACCGTGAAATCATGTTGATCATCTTCGTTGTCGTGGCGCTGCTAGATGTGGCTCTGCTATACCTTGCTATCCGCCTGTTTCAGCGGGAAACCATCCTGACTCGATGGCGATAATGACCCCCGGTGACATAAGCAAATCAGTCAGACTCCTTGCCTAATCATCACCCTCTTATATAATCACAAAGATTTTATGCCTGTGTCGACCAATCGCGGTCGGCAAGGCAGCTTAACATCTTACACACGCCGGGACTGAAGGGGTTGTGCTTGCACGTTCAGACGCGGTCCTCCCCGGTTCCCTTGCACAAGTGGCGCCCCGGTTGGAATCCCCGTCCGGACACGGCCATGCAAGTCCCTCTTCGGAATGAAAGGCGTGGAAGACGAAAACAGTTCAAAAGGAGAATAACCCCATGGCCATTGTTTCAATGAAAGCACTTCTGGAAACAGGCGTGCATTTCGGCCACCGGACGCGCCGGTGGAACCCGAAGATGAAGCCCTACATCTTCACTGAACGGAACGGAATTCATATTCTGGACCTGCAACAGACCATTGTGCTGCTCGAGGAAGCGTATAACGAGATTCGCGATACGGTTGCTGCGGGTGGCGATGTGCTGTTTGTCGGCACCAAGCGTCAGGCACAGGACACGGTCGCCAAAGAAGCGTCACGCGCTCGTCAGCCCTATGTGAACGACCGCTGGCTCGGCGGCACGCTGACCAACTGGCGCACCATCAAACAGCGCATTGATTACCTCAAGGAACTCGAGGCCCGGCGTGACGCCGGTGAGTTCGACTTGTTGAAGAAGACCGAGCGCTTGCGGATTGAGCGCGAGATTGAGAAGTTGAACCAGCGCCTGGGCGGTATTCGCGACATGAAGGAACTGCCGGGCATGCTGTTTGTCACGGATGTCAATCACGAGACGACGGCCGTGCGCGAGGCCAACGCCTTGGGTATTCCGGTTGTGGGTGTGGTTGATACCAATAGCGACCCTGACCCCATTGACTACGTCATTCCTTCCAACGACGACGCCATCCGGGCCATCAAGCTGCTGGTCGGCAAGATGGCGGATGCGGCGCTGGAAGGCGCGGCAGTTCGCAAGGACACCGTCGAAGAGGAAATCACCGACTACGATCGTTATTCCGGCCGTTCGTTCGACAGCATGGAAGAAGAGGTCGAGGACGAGGTTCTCCTTGGTGCATCAACGTTGGCCAAGCTCCGCGTCGCCGAAACGGACGATGAGGATGCCGATGCTGAAGATGTAGACGCGATCGTAGAAGAAATTGTTGAAGTCGATATCGAATTTGACGAAGAAGAGTAGGAGAACATGACGACCATAGAAATTACGGCCGTAATGGTCAAAGAACTTCGCGGCGTCACCGGCGCCGGTGTGCTGGATGCCAAGAAAGCATTGGAATCGACGGGCGGTGACTTTGATAAAGCCGTTGACCTGTTGCGTGAGAAGGGGGCGGCACGCGCCGCCAAACGAGCTGATCGCGACGCCAACGAAGGCGTGATTGAGCTGTACGCCCACCCGGGCAACCGCATTGGCGTCATTCTGGAACTGAACTGCGAGACCGACTTTGTGGCCCGCGGGGACGACTTCCAGTCGTTGGCCCATGAACTGGCACTGCAGATTGCCGCGGCGGCGCCGCAGTACGTCTCGAAAGAGGACGTGAACACGGAAGCGCTGGACCGTGAGGTTGCGGTGCTCAAGGCCCAGGCAATTGCTGAGGGCAAACCGGAAGCGATTGTCGAGAAGATCGTCACCGGCCGTCTGTCCAAATTCTACGAGGAAATGTGCTTGCTGGAACAACCCTATGTGAAGGACGAATCGGTCAAGATCAATGATATGATTACCGAGGTCATTCGCAAGACGGGTGAGAACATTATTGTTCGCCGCTTCGCCCGCTACGAATTGGGCGAAGGGCTAGACTAAGTCCGATTGTTTGGTTTGTAAGACGGCGGCGCCACTGGCGCCGCCGTTTGATACCTACCTGACTGCCGGCAACACTGCAAACAAGAAAAGGGGAGCTCATGTCGGACGTACGTTACAAGCGCATCCTGCTGAAATTTGGCGGGGAAGCCCTATCCGGCCCCGGTGGCTATGGCATTGATCCGGAACGCGCGGCCGCTGTGGCTGAAGTGATCAAGGAAGTTAGCGATCTGGGTGTCCAAATTGCTCTGGTCATTGGCGCCGGCAATTTATGGCGTGGAACGGTCGGGACACAACACGGCATGGAGCGGTCGACGGCCGACCACATGGGCATGATTGCCACCGTGATGAATGCTCTGGCCATGCAAGACGCCCTGGAACGGGTTGGCGTCTCCACTCGCGTTCAGACGGCGATTGAGATGAACCCTGTGGCCGAACCCTATATTCGGCTGCGTGCTATTCGCCACATGGAAAAGGGACGCGTGGTGATCATCGCTGGCGGCACGGGCAATCCGTATTTCACCACTGATTCGGCCGGTGCGTTACGCGCCATGGAGTTAGGGGCGGACGTGATGATCAAGGCCACCAAAGTGGGGGCCATCTACGACTCGGATCCGATGAAGAATCCGGACGCGGTCCCTTTTACCCACATTTCCTACCTTGACTTCCTGAGTATGCAGCTGCGCGTTATGGATACGACGGCTGTATCACTCTGTATGGAGAACAATCTGCCGATAGTCGTGCTAAACTTCTGGCAGCCGGAGAGCGTCAAGCGCCTGATGCTGGGCGAGCCGGTGGGCACCGTCATCTCTGTCGACGGCGGTGCCACGCTATAGGCGTGGACAAATTGATTCGGGGTAGCGGTTGGCTCAGCCCCACCTGAGCGCCGGCCGTGCCATAGCTTTATTCTGGAGGGTCCCATGACTACAGAAGCTCGTGATGTTCGCAGTGTTTTGAAGGACGCAGATAGCCGTATGCGCGGCGCCATTACATCCTTGGAAGAGGATTTGGCCGCCTTTCGCACCGGCCGCGCTTCGCCTCACTTGATCGACAAGATCAAGGTCGAAATGTACGGTGCTGAGATGAACCTGAACGAACTGGCGGTTGTCTCGGTTCCGGAACCGCAGCAGTTGAGCATTCGGCCATATGACCGTGCGGCTGCAGCAGCCATCGAGAAGGCGATCATGAAGTCTGATCTCGGCATTATGCCCAACAACGACGGCCAGGTTATTCGCCTTAACATTCCGCCGTTGACTGAGGAGCGCCGCCGGGATCTCAACAAGCTGGTTAGCCGTCGCGTCGAAGACGCCAAGGTTGCTGTCCGCAACGTGCGTCGCGATCAGCACGATGTCCTGCGTAAGATGAAAGAAAAGGACATCTCTGAGGACGAATTCTTTCGTGCCGAAAAAGATCTCCAGCAACTGACCGATAAATACATTGCTGAGATTGATGAGATTGCCAAACGCAAAGAAGCCGAAATCATGGAAGTCTAGCGAATGGCGCAGCGGCACGAAGAGCCTTTGGATCTCTCATCACTGGAGATTCCCAATCATGTGGCGATCATTATGGACGGCAACGGCCGCTGGGCGAATCGGCGAGGCTTGCCTCGCCAGGCCGGCCATCGCGCCGGGGCCGAGAACTTGCGCCGCATCATTCGTGCCTGCGTTGAATTCGACATCAAGATTCTAACCGTCTACGCTTTCTCAACAGAAAACTGGGGCCGGCCGGAGAGTGAAGTGCGCGCCCTGATGCGCATTTTCGCCCGCGTGCTGGACCAGGAGACAGAAGAGCTAAACGCCCAGGGGGTTTGCGTCCATCACCTTGGTGATCTGACCGGCGTCGATCCTAACCTTCAAGCCAAGGTTCGGCGTGCCCTGGAATTGACCAAAGACAACGACCGGCTCATTCTGAATGTCGCTTTCAATTATGGTGGCCGGGCCGAGATCCTCCATGCGGTGCGTGATCTCCTGGCGGATGGGGTCAAGCCAGAGGAACTGACGGAAGAGCTGTTTAGCTCCTACCTGTTCACCCGCACTCTGCCGGACCCGGATCTTGTCATTCGCACCAGCGGGGAGTTGCGCGTCAGCAACTTTCTCATCTGGCAAGCAGCCTATTCCGAATACTACCCCACACCTGCGCTTTGGCCGGACTTCGGCCGTGAGGATTTGTATGAGGCAATTGTCGCCTTCAATCGCCGCGATCGTCGATTCGGTTTGGTTACCGAGCATTCGTAATGGTGTCGAGCTAACAACATGTCTTCATTAGCCCAGCGTGTGATGGTCGCACTCATTATTGGGCCTGGTCTGTTGCTCGCCGAGTACGTTGGCGGGCTTGTTTACTTTATCCCTGTCACCATTCTCCTTCTCATTGCGGCTTCGGAATACGCGGCCATCGTTCGTGCCATGGGCCGGCAAACGCCCAACTGGTTGCTGCTGCCTGCCGTCGCCTTGCTGCTCACGGCGGGCTACGTAGCCATTCCCAACCTGATGGGCCTGGCTTTGTTCGTTTCGTTGATGGCGGTCGTCTTCTTTGCGTTGAAGATGCATGAGCTATCGGCCTCGACTGATGCGGCGCTGGACTGGTTTGCCCTGGTAGCCGGGTTCATGCTGCTGGGCTGGCTGGGCAGTCATTTCTTTCAACTGCGGAATCTGCCGGAAAACGGCTGGCAGTGGACGCTCATCGCCTTTATCAGTATCTGGACGGCCGATGCTGCGGCCTACTTGACCGGCAAGTTCCTCGTGGGAACAATTCTTGGGCGCCACTCCCTGGCCCCACGTCTGAGTCCCAACAAGACCATTGAAGGCTATGTCGGTGGTATTGTGGCCAGTGTTGCTGTCACGTTGATTCTGGCCTATATTTTGGGTCTCTCGTTGCCTTTGGCAGGAATTGTCGGCTTGGCCGTCTCCACACTGAGCGTTGTTGGCGACCTGAGCATCTCCCTGTTGAAACGCGAAGCGGGTGTTAAAGACACCGGCAAACTATTCCCAGGTCACGGTGGGGCACTTGATCGGTTTGACACACTCATCTGGGCGGTAGCGATCGCCTTTTATCTCATTGTTTTTCTGGGCCCGTATCTGGGCTAAGCCCGCAGCAGCGGGTAGTGCATGGTTTCCCACAAACCAAAGGAGCGTATGCCGTGAATGCAGCGACTTCATTTGCTGTAACTTCATCGGGTGTGACCACGATCGAGCGCTTCATTCAGGAACATCAGCCTGACTATGCCAGCGGTGAGCTGACCAATTTGCTTTATGATCTGGCGCTGGCCGCCAAAATCATCGCGTCCAAGACCAATCGTGCCGGACTGGTCGATATCCTGGGCTTGGCCGGGGCGACGAATGTGCAGGGCGAACGCCAGCAGAAGCTCGATGTGTTTGCCCACGACATCATCCGCCAGCTGTGCGATCATACCGGCCGGCTCTGTCTGATGGCCTCGGAAGAAGCGGAGGACCCCGTACCCATACCCGACAAGTACCCCAAGGGTCATTATGTCCTCGTCTTCGATCCGCTGGATGGGTCCTCCAACATCGACGTCAACGTCAGTATCGGGACGATATTCGGCATTTACCGCTGTGTGGACGATAGCAACCGCGGTCGTCTAGCCGACGCCCTGCAACCGGCGCGATCGTTGGTAGCCGCAGGCTACGTCCTCTATGGTGCCAGCACGATGCTGGTCTATAGCACGGGGCAGGGCGTCCATGGGTTCACCCTCAATCCGGAGTATGGCGAGTTCCTGCTTTCACATCCGGACTTGCAATTGCCTGAGCCGCCCGTCTATTACAGCGTGAACTCCTCCTATTACCAGAAGTGGTCCCGCGGAACACAGCGTTACCTCAGTTGGTTGCAAGGATTGGAAGTGGATAGTCCGCAGTTATCCGCGCGCTACATCGGTTCGCTCGTGGCTGACTTTCATCGCAATTTACTGCGCGGTGGCGTGTTTTGCTACCCGGCCGAAGAGGGAGCCAAGAACGGCAAGCTGCGGCTATTATATGAGGCCGGGCCGCTGGCCTTTCTGGTCCATCAGGCGGGTGGCTACGCCTCGGATGGCTACGGTCCCATACTCGACATCGTCCCGGACTCCTTGCACCAGAGAGTGCCGTCTCTTCCTGGGAAATCGGAATCTCGTCGAGCGTGTAGAGCAATATCTCGCGGAGGAGGAAGAACAATGACAGTCGGCCGTAAGCTGCTACTCGGTAAATCCGCGTACTTAGGAGATGCGTGCAATCGGTTTCTGGGGCGTGTTGACCCTGATCTGTGAACGTGCTATACTGCCGTTGACCCGCAAAGTGGATTGTTGATCGCAAGCTCCCTCTGTTAACTTAAAATGCATAGCCGTTGAGCCAAAAGGTCTCCCTGACTTGTACCCCCTGTTAATTTTCACCTAATGCTATTATCCTGTCGGCAATGCGCCGTCAGGATTGTTTCATGATATCAGTTACCGGACTCGCCGTGTCCGGGGGAAGCAAATTGAGTGCCAATTAATTGACCGTATGGGCTAGATAGAACGCTTGGGGCCACCAGCGAACTGCCAACCTAATAACACAACACAATCGAACAGACCGTTCGGAGAAGCAACCATATGGATATTGGAGAACTCGAAAGTAAGAAGTTAAGTGAATTGCGCGACGTCGGCAAGGACATGAAGATCCCCGGCTACTCGACCATGAAGAAGCAAGACCTTGTGTTTCGCATTCTGCAGGCCGATGCCGAGAATGGTGGTCTTCAATTTCCGCGGCGGTGTGCTGGAAGTCGTCGAAGACGACAAGCAGAACATGGGTTTTCTGCGGTCCGGCTCCTATTTGCCGAGCAAGGATGACATCTACGTCTCCAATTCGCAAATTCGACGTCTGGGTCTGAAGACGGGTGACATGGTCTATGGGCAGGTTCGCGTGCCCAAGGACAACGAGAAGTACTACAGCCTGCTGCGCGTGGAAGCGGTGAACGGCACCAGCCCGGAGCACGCCAAGAATCGGCCGCGGTACGAATCGCTGACCCCCATCTTCCCTGACCAGAAACTAAAGCTGGAAACGAACCCCAACATCCTGTCCACGCGCATGATCGACCTGGTGACACCCATTGGTCGCGGCCAGCGTGGTCTGATTGTTTCGCCGCCCAAAGCCGGCAAGACGACCGTCCTGAAGGAAATCGCCAACGGCATCTCTGAAAACTACCCGGAAGTCCACCTGATGATCGCCCTGATCGGCGAGCGCCCGGAGGAAGTCACGGACATGGAGCGTTCGACGCAGGCCGAAGTGGTCAGCTCCACATTCGACGAACCGGTGAAGAACCATTGCCGTGTGGCCGAGATGGCGCTGGAGCGTGCCAAGCGTCTGGTGGAATCCGGCAACGACGTGGTGATCCTGCTCGACTCCATCACCCGACTGGCCCGCGCCTACAACCTGACGGTGCCGCCGAGCGGCCGAACGTTGTCCGGTGGTTTGGATCCCGGTGCGCTCTATCCGCCTAAGCGCTTCTTTGGTACGGCCCGTAATCTGGAGTTCGGCGGCAGCCTGACCATCATCGCCACCTGTCTGGTTGATACCGGCAGCCGTATGGACGACGTCATTTACGAAGAGTTCAAGGGCACTGGTAATATGGAGCTGATGCTCAGCCGTCGTTTGCAGGAACGTCGCATTTTCCCGGCCTTCGACATCGAGCGGTCGAGCACGCGCCGCGAAGAGCTGCTGCTGTCAGCCGACGAGTTGCAGCGCGTCTACACCATGCGCCGTATGCTGGGTCACCTGATGGACACGCCCGGTTACGACATCAGCAGTGCCACGGCCGCTGTCCTGCAGCGCATGCGTGGAACGGCCAACAACTACGAATTCCTGGAGACCCTGACCAAGGACGCGGGTTAATTCGGCTCGCTCAGCAACATAAGCAAGGATAGAGAGTGCCGTCTGTTCGGCTGCGGAGAGCTTGTCTTTGCCGTGGCCGACAGATAGCATTCAGGTCGCTTGCCTATGGATAAGAAATCAAATCGGCCGCGCCTCGTGGGCTATGGTGTCCTGCCTTGTCGTTGCGGCCATTCTGTTGGTGGGGTATCGCGTTGCCGTTTCGTCGGGTTCGGTCGGAAGCCGAGGAGAATCGTAACCGCCAGAGCTCGCCGGGGCTGTGAGCAGTTTCGCGGCCGAAGCGGTGTCGCTGGAGGATGGATCCACATTGCCGGTTGTGGCGGTAGCCGGACTACCGGTTATCCAAGACACCAGCCTGTCGCCCGAACGCCAATCCCTGAGACGTATCAGGGCAAGAAACCCGAGCATCAAGCTTGCAAGTGTATCGCGTGGAGCGGGGTGACACCCCCAACGGCATCGCCGACAAGTTCGGCATCCAGGCCACCACGCTGCTGGGCGGTAACCCGTCGCTTAGCCAGGAATCAAGCCTGTTGCAGACAGGTGTCGACCTGATCATCTTGCCCATTGACGGCGTTCTGCACGATGTCCAGCCAGGCGACACGCTGGAGAGCATCTCAGCGCAGTATGGGATTCCGGTGGATGCCATCGTCGCCTACGCGCCGAACAACCTGGAATTTCCCTACCGCCTCTATCCGGAGACGCAAATCATGGTGCCGGGGGCGGTGCGTGATGTGTTTGTCTGGACGCCGCCCAGCCTGGAGTCGGTACGGCGTCGCCGGGATCCGGCGTGGCCCCGGCTGTTGTGGGTACGGGCACCTTCGTCTACCCGGTCAGTGCGCGCAACTACACCCAGTTCTACTGGTACGGTCATCCCGGCCTCGATATTGCGTTGGGAGAAGGGTCATCGGTCGTGGCCTCGGACACGGGCACGGTCACCTTTGCCGGGTGGAACATCCACGGCTACGGCAACCTGATTGTGGTCAATCACGGCAACGGCTATCGAGACGTTCTATGCCCACCTCAACGGCATCAACGTCGTGCCCGGACAGATTGTCTATCAGGGCAATGTGATCGGTTCGTCCGGCAACACCGGCAACTCATCCGGCCCCCATATCCACTTCGAGATCCGCATCAACGGCGTGCAGGATAATCCCTGCTGGTACATTGGCGGTTGCTAACCACGCGCTGCCGAAAGCCGACTCTTGCTCATCCAGAGCCAGTTGGCTGACCACGCGGTCGCGCAATTGGCCGCAACCCGCCTGAATGTCAATCCCCCGCCGCACGCGCACGGTGCTGCTGACGCCATAGTGGCCCAACGCCTTCGCGGAACCGCTCGACCTGCTCCGGCGACGACGGCCGGCCGCCATAACCCGCCGTGGGGTTGAGTGGGATGAGGTTGACGTGGCACAGCATGCCCTGCAGCAACTGGCCCAATTGGTGGGCCTGTTCCTCGGTGTCGTTTTCCCCGGCAATCAGCGCCCACTCGAACGTCATCCGACGGCCCGGTCTGCTCGATATAATAGCGACAGGCGTCAATCAGTTCGCCGATGGGCCAGCGCCGGTTGATCGGGATCAGCCGGTCGCGCTCCAGGTTGTTGGCGGCGTGGAGCGACACGGCCAGCGGGGTCTGTCGCTTTCTCGTCGGCATAGCGGCGAATGGCCGGCACCAGACCTACCGTCGAAATCGTGATCTTGCGTCGCGCCCAGATTAAACCCTTCCTGATCGGTCAGCCGATCCACCGCGCCAGGGTGTGGTCGTAGTTGTGCAGCGGCTCGCCCATGCCCATCATCACGATGTTGGTGACGTGCTCATCCTCAGCGGCCAAGAGGCGGGCAAAGTACATGACCTGAGCCACGATTTCCGCTACGGTCAGATTGCGGAAGAAGCCCATTTGGCCTGTCGCACAGAAGACACAGCCCATTGCGCAACCTGCCTGGGTGCTGATGCACAGTGTGCGGCGGCGGTTGTAGCGCATGAGCACAGTCTCGATATACTGGCCGTCATCCAGTCGGAAGAGCACTTTCTGCGTCCGATGGTCCGACGACTCCTGGCCGAAGCCAGGTCTGCCGATGGAAAGTGTGGCCTTCTCCGCCAACTGCTCGCGCAGCTTCTTGGACAGGTTGGTCATTTCGTCGAAATCGGCCGCATACTGATGATAAAGCCAGTTCCACAGCTGACGGGCCCGAAAGCGAGGGTTCGCCCAGTGACTTGACCAACGTTTCCAGTTCGTGGAATTCCAGGTCATACAGATTGACCGGCGCGGGCATAAGTGGTTTAGGACTGTCCATGGGTGAGAAACTCCCCGACGGCCGTAATGTCGTCGAAAATATAGTCGGGTCTAATGTCGCCCTGTTCCGCTTCGTCGCGACGTCGAGATGCCTGACAGGACCAGAATCGTACGCGCAGCCTGGCGTTGCTGGCCGCCGGCAATATCGGTCGAAAGACGGTCGCCGATCATGGCCACTGATTCCGGATCGCCGCCGAGTCGGTGCACGGCTTCCAGGAACATGATCGGTTCCGGCTTGCCGATGACAAACGGCGCAACGCCGGTGCTGGTCTCAATGGACGCCAGCAGGGCCCCAGCGCCGGGCAGGGTCCAATCTCGCTGGGAAAAGCAGGTCCGGGTTGGTGCCGATGAAGCGTGCGCCTTTCGTCGAAAGATGGGCGGCCATGGCCAGGTCTTCATAGGTCGCCGCTTTGGACAGTCCCACGACAACCACTGGGCGCCGGCTCCGGCACGCACGGCGGCCGGGCTGATCATCCGATGAAGCCGCGCGCGGCAATGGCCTCATGCAGGCCGCCGTCGCCAACGACATAGACGGCCGTGCCCGGCGCATACGTATCGGCCAGATAGGTGGCTGTGGCTTCGGCCGAGGTCAGAATCCTGTCTGCGGGACACGTCGACACCGAAGCGGGCCAGCTTCTGCACGTATTGAGCGGCCGTCTTGGTGGCGTTGTTGGTGGCGAACACATAGTCGATGCCCTGGGTTCGCGTAGGGCGAAATAGGCGACCAGGCCGGGCATCGGTGTGTCGCCATGCCACAGAACGCCGTCCATATCCATAATAAGTCGTGTCAATTGGTTTTGTCATAGTCGAAATGAGATTATAACGTAAGCGTCGGGCTGGGGTAGCCGTAGCGGTTGGTTGGGGTGTCTGGGGGGTGCTATAATGCGTCCGGATTTTCTATAGGCGAAGAGTGATTGTGAAACTATCTGTTATCGTACCGGTCTACAACGAATACCACACTGTGGCCGGCCGTGGTTCAGGCCGTACTGGACGTCGGCCTGGCGGACGAGATCCTGATTGTCGACGATGGCTCCACCGACGGCACTCGCGAGCTTTACCCTCAGATTGCGGCGATGAGCGATGTCATTCGTGATCATCCTGCACGATACGAATCAGGGCAAGGGAGCGGCCGTCCGCACCGGCTTCCGGCAGGCGCAGGGCGACATTCTGCTGATCCAGGATGCCGACCTGGAATACGACCCGCGCGAGTATCCCACCCTGTTGCGGCCCATTGAAGAAGGGCGGGCGGCGGTAGTCTACGGTTCGCGCTTTCGCGGCGGGCCGACCAAGACGATGTTCTTCTGGCACATGGTCGGCAACAAGATGCTGACACTGGTCACCAACGTTCTGTACAACACGATTCTTGTCCGACATGGAGACGTGCTACAAGGTGTTCCGCGCCGACGTCGTCCGCGACATTCCCCTGCAGTCGCGTGGCTTTGAGTTTGAGCCGGAGATCACCTCCAAGATCCTCAAGCGCGGCTATCGCATTTATGAGGTGCCCATCTCCTATAACGGCCGTGAATTTGAAGAAGGCAAGAAGCTCAACCCGTGGCGCGAGGGTCCCAAGGCGCTCTACTACCTCGTCAAGTATCGCTTTCGTCGATTAGGGTTGGGGCGTCCCGGCCACGAGGGCGGTAGCCAAAACAACGCCATGCCATCGCCATATCGCTACTGGGTCGTCGCCGCGTGTTGGCTCGGCGCCGTTTTCGCTACCGATCCCTGTTTGCCAATCACTTCCACGCCGACGAAGCCCTGTTTGCCGAGCTGGGCGCGCCAGATCGCGGTCTGGCGTGATCCGTTGCTGCTGACCCAGCCGGTCGATAAACCACCGCTTCTGTTCTACCTGCAGGCCGCTATTCTACCCGCTTCTTCGGCCCGGTGGAGTGGGCGGCGCGACTGCCCAACTTCATCGTCTCGCTGCTGCTGGTGCCGATACTTGGCGTTGCTTGCGTGGCGGCTCTATGGCGACGGGTTGACGGCCGTTCTGGCTGCGGTCCTGCTGGCCCTCTCGCCGCTGGCCATCCAGTTCAGCGCCACCGCCTTCACGGATCCGCTGCTGACCTTCTGGTTGGTAGTGGCCTGGTGGCGGTAGTGCGTCCGCATCCGACCGCGCGGTGGGGTCTTCCATCCTGGTCTGCAGCGGAGTGGCTTTGGACTGGCCGCGGCCACCAAGTATCAGGCCTGGCTCTTCTTGCCCCTGCTCGATCGCCTTGGCGCTGCTGAGTGGCTGGTCACGCCGCGACTGGCTGCGCTGGGGAGTGGGCGCGGCGGCGGTAGGAGCTGGTGGTGGCGATTGGGTGCTGGCGCGGTCGACGCCGGATCGCTGCTGGGGCTGCAAATTGCCAATGCCGGGGGCTTGCGCCCGGCCTGGTCGTGGGAACTTTGGCCGCGCTGGTGGCGTGGGCGAAGCTTGGGCGGCTATCGCTGGGTTGGCCGGTGCTGTCTGACCGCGGTGGCTATCGCCGGGCTGATACTGGTCGTCCGTCGTTACACCGGATACACTCGCTCGACTGTCACCTGTAGCTGCCGTGATGCTGCTCTTCGTTGTTGGCTACCTACCGCTCCACTGGCTGTTTGCCGTGCCGGTGTGGGATCGTTACCTGCTGCCGATTCTGCCGCTGATCCTGCTGCTTGTGGCGCGGTTACTGGCTACGGCTGTTCGTGCATTGGCTTTCGGTGCCGCGACGATCATCCCCCCGTATAGCCGCTGCCTGACTGTTCTGCTGGGTGGCTTGTTGCTTCTGCCCGCCTTCGCGGCACGTCACGGACGCTTTCCCGTCGGTGGCCAACCAACCGCCGATCAAGGTGCATGGCAGGTCGCCGAACGTTTGCGTGACGCGCCCTATGGGACAGTCCTGTACGATCACTGGTATAGTTGGCAGTGGCGCTATCATCTGTTTGATACCGGTGTATATGTGAGTTGGTTTCCCAATCCCGATGACGCTGCGTCGACGACCTGGCCGTCTTTGGCGGTGACGGACTGCGCCGCGCTTCCTAGTACTGCCCAATTCGCCGGTCGCTGGTCCGGTGCGGCGGGCAGTGGTCGAGGCCGGGTTCATGGTCTGGTTGCGCAACCGCTTCCACCGATTCAGACGCGTCGCAGATGATCCTCTACCGGCTGGAGAGAGCCTGAGCGCGTCATGACAGCTACCGAACCGATGGCGACGGTCGGGCCGTGCGCAAGGGCGACCATGGCGGAGCGCCTGACACCGCTGGTGATTCGTCGCCTTGGTGCTGGCCTTCTTTACCAAGATGGCCTTCACCAATTTGATTCTGGCGCGCGGCGACACATTTCTCTACTTCTACCCCTACTGGCAGATGGCGGCTGATGCGCTGCGTGCCGGCCATCTGCCCCTCTGGAACCCCAACATCTTCATGGGCGTACCTTTCCTGGCCAACAGCCAGGTTGGCTTCTTCTACCCCCTAAACTGGCCGGTATGGTTGCTGTTGGAGACGCCCTACGCGGTTAGCGCCTCGATTCTGATTCATGTGATGATCGCCGGGCTGGGCGTCTATGTATTCGGCCGTCGCGGATTGCACCTGTCAACGGTGGCGGCGCTGCTGGCGGCCGTCCTGTTCGCCCTCGGTGGCTATCTCACTGCGCAGGTCGAGCACATCAACCAGGTTCAGGGGCTGTCCTGGCTGCCGTGGTTGTTCGTGGCGGCCCAGCCCGTCGTGGGCACGGCGGACAACCCCACCAATCGCGCACGCTGGCTGTTGGCCTGTCTTATGATGGGCGGATTCTTTGCCTTGCAACTGCTGGCCGGGCATACGCAATCGGCGTTCATCAGCGGCGTGGCCCTCTCATTGTGGCTCCTCGTGCACCTGGTGGACGGTCGTGCCAATCGGCACTACGTCTTGCAAGTCGGCGGGTCTGCTGGTCCTGGCGGTGATACTGGCCTGCCTGCTGGCCGCCGTTCAGTTGCTGCCGACGCTGGAACTGACACGCTATTCGGCCCGGCAGGGCGGTTTGTCCGTGGCCGAAGTCCTGTCGTTCTCCTGGCACCCGCTGTTGGTCAGCCGTAGTCGTATTGCCAAGTTACGGCCAATCACTCTTCACTGAGTATGTCGCCTTCCTGCCGATGACCGCGCTGCTGTTGGCCGTGATTGGCGTGTGGCGCCGGCAGGGTCGCCCGGAGATTGTCGGTCTCGTTGGTACTGGTTGTTGCCGGGCTGGTGCTGGCTCTGGGCCGCTTCACGCCGGTCTACTGGTTGCTGGCCAATCTGCCAGGTTTTGATCTGTTCCGCGTGCCTGCCCGCTGGCTGGTGCTGTACGCCTTCGGCACGGCGCTTCTGGCCGGCGTAGGCTGGGATGCGCTCGCCCAGAGCGTACGCACCGGCGATATAAGCTGGCTCAAGCGGCCGTTGCTGGTCAGTCTGGTGCTCATCGTGGCATTGATGGTCTGGGGTTTTGCCGCCGGGCTGTTGGCCGGTGTGATCCCCACCGGCCCCGAAGCCCCCTATGAACAACCGAACAGGCTGACGCTCGTCGGTTGGGTGGTTGAATTGGTGTTATTGGGCGGCATTTTCGTCATACTGCTGCGGGCAGGGCCGGGGATGCGACGATGGGGGCTATTTGGGTTGGCGGTCCTGTCCACGTCGGTGCTGTGGCTAGCCTCACGCGATCTACCGTACAACAACCTGACCACCCCCGAAGCCTACTTTGACGTTCGGCCGCCCGCGGCGCGGCTGCAAACACTCGCCGCATGCGAGGTGCCCGGCGAACCGTGCCGCACACCGCCTGATCGGTTTCTCAGCCTGTCGGACATCTTCTTTGATCCCGGCGATCAGGCTGAGATAGATGCCATCTACGCCGACCAATTGGATACCGGCGCACGGTATGACTACACCATTGCCATCAAGCAAAAGGAAATCATCGCCCCCAACCTGCCAATGGTCTATGGCCTCTACGCCGTGGATGGCTTTGACGGTGGTATCTTGCCGCTGGCCGCTTACTCTGATTTGATGGGTCTGATTCTGCCGGAAGGCGAAGTGACGGCCGACGGCCGATTGCGCGAATACCTGACCGACGTCCCCGACACCCGATGGCTCGATCTGTTCAATACGCGCTATGTCATTACCGACAAGGTGGGTGACCTGTGGCGGCAGGGGGTCTTCTTTGACCGACAGTTTTCGCTGGTGATGGCTCCCGGCGAAGCAATGGACGTGGGGTATGTGCCGTCGTTCGAGAGTGATGCCGTGTGGCTGCTCTCTTCTAAACCGCCGCTAGTCGAGATTGTTGCAACATCGGGCCGCCGCTGGGAGTTGGCCCCGGCACTGCGCGAAGCACCGGATCTCTATCAGGCCGTACTGCCCGAAGCGGCCGAACCAGCCCGCCTGACCTTGCGTTGCCCGTCAACCGGCGCGGCCTGCGATATTCAGGGGGTGACCCTGGTCGATAGCCGCGACGATGTGTTCCAGCCTGTGGTTCCCGGCCCGTTCCGCCAACTCTTTTCCGGGGACGTGAAGATACTTGAGTACCTGGAGGCAACGCCACGCGCCTGGTTGGTCCATGATTGGCAGTGGCAGCCGGATATATCAGCGAGTTTGGCGGCCATGCAGGCGCCGGCGTTCGATCCGCGTGCGACGGCCGTTGTCGTTGGCGCGGGCGCACTCCCAACCGTCGCCAATCCCGGCACTCCCGGTCAAGGCCAGGTAACTGTGGTCGAACACCTTCCCGAACGCGTAACCTTGGCTGTATCGACCGAACAGTCCGGCTTGGTGTTTATGGCCGACGCCAATTACCCCGGGTGGGAAGCGACCCTGGACGGGCAACCGGCGACGATCTATCAGACCAATGGCCTGTTCCGTGGCCTGTTTGTGTCACCGGGCGAACACGAGATTGTCTTTCATTATGAGTCCAGCCCGTTTCGGATCGGGCTGCTGCTGACCGGATTGGCCCTGCTTGTCGTGCTGGTTGGGCTAATCCTGCTGCTGCGTCAATCACGCCGTACATCCTGACGTCGTGGTCACATTGGCCAAGGAGGCCTACTACTATGGCAACAATAGGATGGCAAGCATTCCGTACCCGCATCGAACCGATTAATCTGCGCGAAACCGCTAAGAATTACTTGTTGCTGACCATCGGCGCCATCGTCATGATCATCAACTTCAACCTGTTCATTGCCCCCGGCGAAGTTGCCCCCGGCGGGGTAGGTGGCCTGTCACTCATCCTAAACCACTACACGGGCATTCCCTACGGCACGGGCATGTTGCTGCTGAGCATTCCACTGATTGGGGTGGGTTTTTGGCTACTCGGCCGATTTCGCTTTCTGGTACGCACGCTCTACGTGACGCTGTTCTATACCCTGGGGGTGGACCTGACGGCGCGTTTTTTCCCGCCACAGGGTCTGGTTGATGATTTGCTGCTAACAGCCTTGTTCGGCGGCGTGTTGGGGGGCGTAGGCTACGGTATCATTCTGCGCGGTCGGGGTATGGTCAGCGGCACGGGCATTATCAGCCGGGTGATCCAGCTTCGCACCGGTATCCCGCTTAGCCAACTTTACATGGTGGTCGATGGCGCTGTGATCCTTGGATTGGGGCTGACGTTCGGCTGGGCCAACGCGCTCTATGCCATGATCATGCTGTTTGTGTGGGGGTTGGCCACTGATTACGTACTGGAAGGGCCGAGCGTGGTCCGCGTGGTGTTCATCGTGACTGACTACCCGGAGGAAGTTGCGGCCATGTTGATGTCCCGTTTCAGTGTCGGCGTGACGCGCTGGACGGGCGAGGGCATGTATACCCATGAAGATCACGCCATTCTGTTTTGCACCGTTACCCGGCCGGACGTCGAGTCATTGCGAGCAACCGTTACCGAGATCGACCCGCAGGCTTTTGTGGTCGTGGGGCAGGGGCATCAAGCAAGGGGCGGACTGGTTAGACCATCGGATATCAAGGCCAAACTACCGGAACTGCCGGCTTAGCGATCGCTTACAGAAGTGATCAAGTTGCCCAACTTTGCTATAGTCTACGCGACGTTTGGCCATCGATAGGCCATATGCAGAAACGATGTGGGGGAACATCTGTTGCGACGAATTGCATTTATCCTGATCTTGTTGGCCGCTGTGCTGGTGAGTGGTTGCAGCTTGCTGGAGCCACAACCCCAGTTGGTCATTCCAACGCCCATACCGACCGCGCCCCCGCTAGCCAGCCTGGGGAGTGAGGTTGTGATCGATCCCGTCAGCGACGTGGTGCCGGGCGTGGATCCCGTTGTCGTTGATGCCATCAACCAGGTGTCGCAGCAACAGCTCATGGCTTATGTACGCCAAATGCAGGACTTTGGCACACGCAATGCCTTTAGCGTGACGGATTCCGAGACCTTTGGCATCGGTGCGGCGCGGCGCTGGATCTTCAACGAGTTTGTGCGGGTGGGCAACGGCCGTATGCAGGTTGAGTTCCAGGACTTTCCTCTCTCCTATGACGGCTACTTCGCCGAGCAAAGCAACGTCGTGGCGACACTGCCGGGCACCGGGCCGGGCAACGGTGTCATCGTCGTGATGGCCCACTACGATAACCGCCCGGGCAGCGCGACCGACGGCAACAGTCGGTCTACCGGCGCCAACGACAACGGCTCCGGCGTCGCTTTGCTGTTGGAGACGGCGCGCATCATGAGTTCGCGCAACTGGAACCAAACGATTGTCTTTTTGGCTACATCGGCCGAGGAGCAGGACACCGTTGGATCGCGGTTCTTCGCCGAGAACGCTTTTCTCGACAACATGAACATCCTCGGCGTCATCAACTATGATGCCATTGGCGGTCGGGTCGGGATTGCCCAGCATGTGCGTCTCTTTGCTGAAAACTTCCTGGCCTCGAATACCGGGGCACTGGGGCGTTACTACGAGTATATCAGCGGCCTTTATCTGCCCACGTTCCCCGTGCGCGTGATCGATGCCCTGGACCGCGAAGGGCGGTGGGGCGACCACCGCGAATTCGTCAAACTGGGGATGCCGGCTATTCGCGTGATGGAGTCCGAAGAGGACCCCGACTTGCTCAACTCCAACCTCGATACGTGGGATTTCGTGGATTACAACTACTTGCAACAGTCAACGCAGCTCAATGTGGCGGTCCTGGCCAATATGGCCGGCGCCCCTCACCAACCGCAGCCCCCGTCTGTAGCCCGTATGGCCGAGCCCGGCTCCTACCTGCTGACCTGGCCAGTGGCGGAGGATGTTGATGGGTATGCCATTTCCTTCCGACCTGCCAACACCGCCGCTTTTCCGCCGTTTCGCTTTGTGACCGCCGGGCGTGCGGGCAATGTGGCTCTGACCGGGTTGGATCCCAACCAGACCTATTTGGTCAGCATGGCCGCTCTTAACGAGGATGGAATGATGAGCAGCTTCTCGCCGGAACTGGTCATCGGCCCGGACCAGACTGCCGCGACACCCTAATACCCCAAGCCGACGTTTACGGGTTGAGCAGCAGCGTCAGGAAGTGGACACGCTCCAGAATCGGGCCTGTTTCCCACTGTTCGGCCATGCGTGGGCGGCCGCTCTCCTGCACAAAGGCCGGGCGCACTTCCAATTGGCGCACGCCGTCCCCGTCCAGCCACACATTGACCACGGCCGTTTCCGGCGGCCCATCGATCTGAAAGGCAAAATTGCCCAGGCCATAGGCAATGACCCCCTCGTTGTGGTACTGGATCCCCTGCAGGATGTGAGCGTGGTGGCCGATGACCAGGTCGGCGCCGGCTTCCGTGGCCGCCTGAGCGGCAGCCACCTGCGGCTCGCTGGGTTGCTCAATGTACTCATAGCCACTGTGCAAGACGACGACAACCAAATTGACATCCGGTCGAACCGCGGCCACATCCGCTCGAATTCGCTCCGGCTCGGCCCAGGCCAGGCCCGGCGCATCAACCGTCGCCGTCCAGCTGGCCGTGTCGAAGTTGGTCACCGCTTCGATGGGTACGTTGACGTAGCCCAGGAAGGCGATCGCTGAGCCCATTCACCTCGGCAATGTGAGGTCTGTGGGCAGCAGCATCATCCGCGCCCGCGCCGACCGTGGCCACCCCTTGCGCTTGTAGCAAGTCGATCGCTTGCAGCAGGGCGTCCGGCCCGTAGTCCTGCGCATGATTATTGGCCAGCGAAACGAGATCGAATCCCGGCGCGGGCCAACGATTCGGCCGATTCCGGTGGCGATCGAAACGGGTAGCGCTTTTCCGCCGGTTCGCCCAGCGTGCCCAAAGCCGTTTCCAGGTTGCCGATGGTGTAATCGGCCGCCTGCAAGACCGGCGCGACAAAAGCGAATGGATAGTCGAGATCGCCGCCGGCGATGGCCGTTCCCAGCTCCCGGTCGAGCATGATGTCTCCGACGGCTGCCAGATGAACCACTGGTTCAGGGGCCATGGCCGCGGCCAGATAGGGCGTTAGCTTCGGCCACGGCTATTTCGGAATCGGTTGCGGCGATCAATGACCACATGTCCTGATACGGATAGCCTTCGTCCGTTGGGTGCAGCCCATCCACGCGCAAGCGCCTTTAGCCGCGGCTCCATCTCGCTCCACAACAGCGGCACTGCCAATCGGTGACCGTTAGCCAGGATGACGTCGGCTTCGGCGCGGATGGTATACTCCCAGTTGGTGGTGAAGGGCACGGTCAGGACGATCGGCTCCTGTCGCACCGGCACACCGTTGGTGTTGTGCTGAAGGATGATCTCGGACGTCGTGGAACTAGTCGACCGCAGGGTCATCGCTGACCTGGATGGCCCATTGCCATGTCGTCTGGCCGCTGTCTTCTAATTCCGTGACCGCCTCTTGCGCGGCCGACTCCCACACGGATGGAACGATCACCGTCATCGATGGCAGTGGTGTCGCTGTGGGTGACGACGTTGGTGCGGTTGTGGCGGTCGGTAATGCGGTTGGCGTTGGTTCGGACGGTCTGGGTGACGGCTGGTTCCGGCGTCATGACCGGTTCGAGCGTGGCATCCTGCACAGCCGGTTCGGGCAGGGCGGTGGGTGCGGTGGTCAATGGTGCCGACGTACACGCGCTACCAGGCGCTAGCCAGACGGCCGTAACGACAGCGAGAAGAAGTAAACGGTTACGCATCATGGCAGTGTCCGGCACACAGGGCGGCGGTTCTGTCGCCAGCTGGTATTCGGTCAGGGATTGGCCCACCGCCTTCAGCTGCGTAGCCATCTCCACGCCGACATAGCGATAATGCCACGGCTCGTAGAAAAAGCCGGTCACCTCTGTGGCCTCGCGTGGATAGCTCAGCGTGAAGCCGTAGCGGTGGGCATTGTCAGCCAGCCAGATACCTTCGCTGGTCTTATAGAAATAGGTGTGGAATTCGATATCTTCCTGGCCGACGATAGCCGGCAGTTCAGGCGAACCGAAGTCGACGACCGTACCCAGTTGATGCTCGCTGAAGCCGGGTGGAGCGCTCAGGATGTTAACGCGATCCGGCTCTTTCTCGGCCCACTTTTGCCGGGCGATGGCCTGGGCGGAGTAACTGCGGTAGCCGGAGATGATCGCGGGGTTCCAGACCGGCTGCCTGCATATCGGTGACCATCGCCACCAGCGGGTCGGCCATGATCCGGCGCACCTCGGTCGGGTAGCCCAACGTCACATCCCTGGGCAAGTAACCGGCCAACGGGACCAGATCGCCCGGCGCATAGTCGCGGCTCAAGCCATAGGTCAGGGTCACAATCGTGAACAGATCATCATCGGGCAGGCGTTGCGAACAGGCGATCGTCCGGTCCGGTGTGGCTGTCGGGATAGGTGTGGCCGTGGACGTTGCGGTGGGAACGGTCGTTGGGAAGGAGGTCTCCGTTGGTGGGGGCGTGGCCGTCGGCGCCGGCGTCGAGGTCACGATTACCGGCGGCCGCGTTGCGGTAGGAGACGCGGCTGTAGATTCGGCGGCCAAGGCAGCGGCCGGTGGCTGCGCCGGCACACAGCCGGCAAGCACGACGGCAAAAAGCCCCAACAGGCCCAGACAGAAATAGGCCGATTTGACTAACCGTGACATAGTAACTAACAGATGATCCTCATGCGATTGGTGGCCCCGGCTTCAGATGGGCAGCACAGAGAGATTGTACTGAGTGCCATCGTTCATGCAATAGCCGCTGTCCTGGACCGCGCGTCCGGAATGAGGGCGCAAGATTCGGGTAGGCCATGTAGCAGGTTTGCGTATACACTCGCTGTGTCATGCCTCTCACGGTACGCTGGGAGCGGGCAGGATAAAGGAACCGCGCTGTGAATTGGAAGAACCTCGGCCTACTCTTGCTGCTGGCGAGTTTGTGGGGCCCGTCATTTCTGTTTATCAAAGTCGCCGTGGAATATGTGCCGCCGTTGACGCTGGCCCTGGTGCGCGTTGCCATTGGCGCAGCCTTTTTGCTAATCGTCCTGCGTCGGCAGAAACGATCGCTGCCGCGGGATCGCGTGGTTTGGCGGGCGCTGGCCGTGGTGGCGCTCATGCACAACGCCCTGCCCTTCGTCCTCTTTGGATGGGGCGAGCAATATATCGACAGTGCGCTGGCTTCCATCTTGAACGGCACGACACCGCTGTTCACCATCATCCTGGCCCACTTCCTTGTTCAGGCGATCGCCTGACCCCGGCCAAGGTCGGTGGGGTGCTGGTTGGTTTTGCCGGGTTGCTTCTCTTGACTGTGCCGACACTGCAGGATGGTCTGGAAGGCAGCACGCTGGGCATTCTGGCGGTGGCGGCGGCGTCGGCCAGCTATGGCTTTGCCATCGTCTACACGCGCAACCACCTGCGGGGCCTGCCGCCGCTCGTGGCCCCGGCCTCACAACTCTCGTTGGCGACGCTCTACCTGCTTCCTCTGGTGTTGGTGATCGACAAGCCGTGGCAACTGCCCCAACCATCCCCGGCAGCGCTGGCGTCTCTGCTGGCGCTGGGCATCCTGGGCACAGGGCTGGCGTTTGTTGTCTACTACCGTCTGCTGGAAACGGCCGAGCCGACCTATGTCTCGATGGTGACCTATGTCATTCCCGTGTTCGGCGTGATCCTGGGCGTGGTCGTGCTGGATGAGCAACTGTCGTGGTATACGCTGGCCGGGTTCGTATTGATCTTGCTGGGAGTGATGGTCGTCAATGGGCTGTTCTCCGGTCGTCGATCGGCCGTCGTTCAGCAGCCGCCGCTGCCGGGCGACTAATTCACTCTGGTTCGCCCCAACCGCCGCCGCCCGGCGTTTCGATGCTGCAAAACATCCCCGGCCTGCAGGTCGATGGTGGTCTTGCCCGGCAGCCTGATGGCCTGCTCATCGCGCACCAGCCAATTCAAACCAGATGTGCCGAGTTGTCCACCCTGGAGGCCGTAGGGTGCCAGCCGCCGCCGCTCACTGGTGATCGTCGCTGTCACCGGGCTGAGGAAGCGAATCCGGCGCACCAGCCCCAGACCGCCGTGCCGCCGTCCCTTGCCGCCGGATCCCTCGCGCAGGCCGTAGGCTTCCACGCGAATGGGAAAGCTGTACTCCAGCGCCTCGACCGGCGTGTTGCGCGTGTTGCTCATGTGGACGTGGATGCCACTGGCCCCGTCGCTTTCCGGCCCGGCCCCGGCCCCACCGCCAATCGTTTCGTAATAGGCGAAGTGGCTTGAGGGTGCGTCCCAGCCGTCGGGATACGCGCCGCCAAAGGTCAGGTTGTTCATCGTACCCTGGCTGGCGGCCGGGATGATATCCGGCAGCGCCTGGGCCAACGCGCCGAACACCACATCCACGATCCGTTGTGAGGTCTCCACGTTACCCGCGGCCACGGCATGCGGTGGTTCGGGGTTCAATAGCGATCCGGTCTGAATGAGCACCCGCAGGGGGCCAAAAGCCCCCTGGTTCATCGGCAGGTCCACAGCCAGCAGCGCCAGGGCCACGCAGCGTACACAGTAAGCCACGGCCGATTCGACGATGGCCGGGACCGCGTTCAGATTGCCGGCAGCGGCAGGAGACGTACCACCGAAATCGGCCGTCAGCGCGGCATCCTCAATCGTGAGGGTGACCTGAATGGGCAGCGGGTCGTCGGACTGGCCATCGTCGTCCAGGGCATCTGTAAAGGTGTAACGCCCGTCGGGGATGCGTTGGATAGCTGCTTCGGTTAGTAACTGCGCGTAGTCGACCAGGGCGGTTGCCTGGCGCACCGTTTCCTCGAGACCATAGCTGGTGACGATGCCGGCCAGACGTTGGGTGCCCGTGGCATGGGCGGCGAATTGGGCGGCCAGATCGCCGTCGCGTTCCAATGGCGTGCGGACGTTGCGGAGGATCAACTGCCAGACCGCTTCGTTGCGTTGCCCGCCGTCCACAAGCTTGATGGGCGGGATGATAATGCCTTCCTGGTAAATCTCAGTCGACAGGGGCATGGAACCGGGCGACATGCCGCCGACGTCGGCGTGATGAGCCCGGCTGGCGACGAAAAACACCAGGGCTTCGTCGATAAAAACGGGCGAGACCAGCGTGATGTCGGGCAAATGGTTGCCGCCCTGGTAGGGGTCGTTCAGAATGACCACATCGCCCGGGTGAAAGGGCGCGCATGCGGCGATGGCGGCGCGGACGGAGGCGGGCATTGCGCCCAGGTGAACCGGGATGTGGGCCGCCTGCGCCAGCAACACGGGTGTTGCGCCTTGTTTGAGAAAAACGGCGCAGCTGTAGTCCAGCCGTTCCTTGATGTTGGGGCTGTAAGCTGTACGGCCGAGTGTGACACCCATTTCCTCCGCCACCGACGCAAACAGGTGACCGAAGATGCTCAAGGTTGCCGCGTCGGCAAGCCGTCATATCGAATGCCCGATGATTCAGTCGGTAAAGATAGGCAGATTGCCCAGCGCGACCACATGGGACCAGTCGGGGTCGCCTTCCGTAAAGACGGCCGAGGTGGCCACGACTTCCCCGCCTGCCAGTTCAACCAGCCGTTCCATGGCCTTCAGAGTGCTGCCGGTGCTGATGACATCGTCGACGAGAATGACGCGCTTGCCGTCCAGCAGCGCTCGGTCTTTCTCATCGAGGAACAGTGTTTGCGGTTGACCGGTCGTGATCGAAATGGTGTCCGCTGACAATACATCGCCCATGTAGGACTTGAACGTCTTGCGCAAGACGACATAGGGCAAACCCATCAGGGCACTCATCTCGTAAATAAGTGGAATGCCTTTGGCTTCGGCCGTCAGCAGGACGTCCGCGCTCACGTCCTTGAGCTTTTCCGACAGGGCGGCCGCAGAGGCCTTGACAACGTAAGTGTCGCCAAGCATATTGAAGACGGCAATGCGCACGCCGGGAGCAACCCGAAAGAGGGGCAGGTGCCGGGTCAGTCCGGCGATTTCAACGGTGTAGGTGTCACGCTTCTTCATAGTCGTTGGATTCCTTCAAGGTAGAGGTAGAATGAAGTGTACCGCAGGCACCCCTGTGGGCAAGGAGACCACCGATCATGAAAGCGATCAGCATCCATGGCGATCCATCCGCCCCGCAACTGGTTTGGGATGAAATGCCCGACATCACCTACAGTCCCGACGAGGTGCTCGTCGATGTCTGGGCGCACGGCCGTCAATCGGGCCGATCTGTCTCAGGCACGTAGCAATTACCCGCCGCCCCCCGGCGCCAGCAAAGTCTTGGGCCTGGAGATGGCCGGCGTCGTGCGCGAGGTGGGGACAGCCGTCACCGGTTGGCAGCCCGGCGACCGCGTGTGCGCGCTGTTGCCCGGCGGGGGTTATGCCGAGCAGGCGGCCGTGCCCGCCGAGATGCTCTTGCGCCTGCCCGATGATTGGTCGTTTGCCCAGGGCGCGGCCGTGCCGGAGGTTTGGTACACGGCCTTTGTCAACCTCTTCATCGAGGGCGAGCTGCAGCCGGGCGAGACAGCGCTCATCCATGCCGGGGCCAGCGGCGTGGGTACGGCGGCTATCCAGTTGGCCGTGGCCTTCGGCAGTCGGGCCTTTGTCACCGTGGGCAGCCCGGAGAAGCAGACCACCTGCCGCGAGTTGGGTGCCGAACTGGCCGTCAATCGTAAGGTCGAAGGCTTCCTGGAGCCGGTCCGCGCGGCGACCGACGGCCAGGGTGTCCATGTCATTCTGGACCCGGTCGGCGCAGCCTATCTGGCCGACAACATCTCGGCGCTGGCCCGCTACGGCCGTCTGGTTCACATCGGCCTGCTCAGTGGCGCGAAGGCCGAGCTGGACCTGGGGCAGGTGATGGGCAAGCGGCTGCGACTGATCGGCTCCACGCTGCGCAATCGGCCGCCGGCCGAGAAGATCGCCATCACCCGCCGGTTTGAGCAACGACGTGTGGCCACGGCTGATGCAGTGGCGAATTGCGGCCGATCATCGACACGGTGTTCCCCATCGAAGAGCCCAGGCGGCCCACGCCCATGTGCTGGCTGATAAGAATACGGGCAAGGTCATTCTGGCAGTGCGCCCTGAAGCGGTGTCCTGACCGCTACTGCCCGATCCCGCTTTGACCACCCCGCCGCCCGCGGCTATACTATCTGGCTATGCGCCTTTCAAAATCATTCGGCAAAACACTCCGCGACGCACCGGCCGAGGCTGAGCTAACCAGCCACAAGCTGCTGCTGCGCGCCAATTACATTCGCGCCATCGGGGCGGGTATTTACACCTTCATGCCCCTGGGCTACCGGGTCATCCGCAAGATCTGGGACGATCATGGCCGAGGAGATGGATGCCATCGACGGCCAGGAAATGTGGATGCCCAACCTGCACCCGGCCGCCGCTCTGGCAGGCCACTGGCCGCTGGGACTCCGTCGATGTGCTGCTTCAAGCTGGAGGGCAGCGGCAATCGCGAGTATGCCTTGTCGGCCACCCACGAGGAAGTCGTCATCGACCTGACCCTGCGCGACATCGAGAGCTACCGCGATCTGCCCCAGATGGTCTATCATATCAGCAAGAAGTTCCGCGACGAACCACGACCGCGCGGCGGTCTGCTGCGCCTGCGCGAGTTCATCATGAAAGACGCCTACACGCTGGACACCGGCGAGGCAGCGTTTGACGAGTACTACCCGCGTATGTTCCAGGCTTATCGTCAATATTTTCGAGCGCTGCGACGTGCCGACGGTGCATGATCAACGCCGATGTCGGTGCGATGGGCGGCAAGACGTCGCATGAGTTCACCGTGCCTCATCCCCAGGGCGAAGACACCTACATCGCCTGCGCCAACTGTGACTACGCGGCCAACGTCGAAGCGGCCGAGTTTGTGCGCGAGGGCGCCAGGCCGGCCGAGTCTGGCCGAGCTAATCAAGGTGGCCACACCTGACTGCAAGACCATTGCCGCCGTGGCCGACTATGTCGGCGTGCCCACCAGCCAGACGATTAAGGCCGTTTTCTACTGGTGGCAGCCGAAGTACGGTGTCGGCCGAGGGCGGCCGTCTGCTATTTGTGCCTGGTGCGCGGCGACCTGGACATCAACGAGGTCAAGCTGGTCAACGCGGTTGGTGGCGGCTTCCTACGCGCGGCCACCGAGGATGAGATTCGAGCCATCGGCGCCGTGCCTGGCTATGCTTCGGGCATCGGCCTGACGGCTGCGGCGGCCATTGACCAGCCGGGTGTCATGGTGGTGGCCGATACGTCCATTGAATACGGCGGCAACTACGTCGTCGGCGCCAACGATGAGGGCTACCACTACACCGGCGCCAACTACCCGCGCGACTTCACCGTCAGTCAGCTGGCCGACATTGCCCAGGCCGCCGACGGCCACCAATGCCCCAAGTGTGGCGGCCGCATCGAAGCGCGACGCGGCATTGAGACCGGCCACTGCTTCAAGCTGGGCACCCGCTACAGCGCCGCCGTCGGCGCGACATTCCTGGATGAGAACGGCGAGACGCAACCGGTCTATATGGGTTCCTACGGCATCGGCCTGGACCGGCTGATGGCCGCCATTGTGGAGATGCACAACGACAAAGACGGCATCATCTGGCCGGACTCAGTTGCGCCCTATCAGGTGCATCTGGTCCACATTGGCAAAGAGGGCGACGGCACCCGCGAGAAGGCCGACGCGCTGTACCAGCAGCTGCTCGATGCCGGCATTGAGGTGCTCTATGACGATCGCGAAGGCGTGGGTGCGGGCGTCAAGTTCAAGGACGCCGACCTGATCGGCATCCCCTGGCGGGCGACACTTTCGGCCCGCAGCCTGGAGCAGGGTGGCGTTGAGGTCAAGCGACGCGACGAGACTGACCGAACGGTCATGTCGGTGGAAGAACTGCTGGTACGGTTGAGTTCCTAGAACCTTGCCGCTCTCAAACAATTTCCATGACGGCCCGCACGTAGCGGGCCGTTTTTGTTTTCGGCTCCTGTCCTACCAACGCACGCTGGCTGCCCACCGGGACATGATTCCCAACTCGGCCGGGCAAACTTCCCGCCCACATGATGACTGCTGCCTCATGACAGCCTCGCCGAAGTCTATACTGCTCCAATGTGTTGTGCCGCCCATTTCACTAAGAGGCAGATTGAACACCGT
This sequence comes from uncultured Chloroflexia bacterium, assembly GCA_963695535.1. GTDB lineage: Bacteria > Chloroflexota > Anaerolineae > Promineifilales > Promineifilaceae > Promineifilum. Next base: position 578,398 of record CAVOGT010000003.1, on the reverse strand, counting down.
TGTAGGCCGGAATCAAGGAGAAAGTACTGTGAATAGACCAATCCTCAGTTTGTCGGGTGGGCAGCAATTATCGGCGGAGCGATTGGCATCCTTGGCTTCATCTCGCTCATGCTGTTCTTTGTCGTTGGTGGACCGTTCGGAACGCTCAACGACATCTCGGCCGTGCCGGTGGCCCTGCTGCTTATACCGCTTGTCCTTAGCTCTCCATCGCCTCCATGGGGTCGATCACTCGGTGCTTGAGCTCGATCGCGGTGATCGCGGGGGTGGCCGGTTTCATCCTCACGGCCACCGGTTCCCTCTTGCTGGTCCTGGGTCGCATTGACTTTGAACAATCGCTCCTGCCCGGATTGGGTGGGCTGGGGTTGATCGGCCTCTGGATGTTGCTGAATGCGGCGATGGGCCTGACTGACCATACCCTGCCCAGAGCTCTGGCCTGGACGGGATTGCTGATCGGCGTGCCCTTGTCACTGTTGCTGCTGGCTCGTATTTTGGACCGATAGCATCGCTAATCTGATGGAAGCGTCCGCAGGCCAGACGGCTGCAGCCGGGTCGACTGGCCCGCTTCCTACTCTGTTTTTGGCGCGGGCGTTTATCAGTTACGCCGGGTTGCCGTTCTGGTTCATCGGAGCCGGGCGGTTCATCCTTGCAGGCACGCATTGGGTCGCCAACCAGTCAGATTCTCGCTCCACTAGAGTGGGATGAATCCCGTAAGAAATGGTGCTCCTTGGAGATAGTGAAATGCAAATTTCTCGAACACATGTATGTGATTGCGGCCTGGCTGTTTGTCGTTGGCGTAACCGTGCAAGTTTTCTTTGCCGGCATGACCGTTGTGGCCGGTCAGTGGGGGTGGGCCAACCACGTCAACCTGGGGCACAGCCTGGCGCTGCCGTTGCTGATCATGGCCGTCACAGCTTTCACCGGCAAGTTTCCTCAATCCATGAAACGACTGACACTTCTTTTGTTGGGCGTCTACATCTTGCAGGCGGATGTACTCATCTTCATGCGCGCCAGTGCGCCCGTATTGTCCGCGCTGCACCCGGTCCTCGCGCTGGTAGATTTCGCTCTGGGTCTGGCGCTGGCGATTCGGGCCCGGAACCTCGTACATGAGCCGATCGCATCTGTTGCGGCCGAAGCCGTCTAGGGTCGATCGCCCGACTATGAATAGGAGGCAGCAAAGTGAACGCAAACACGATTCTGGCCATCGGCCGCAGCAGTATTCAGCGGGCCGCCAAGCAACCCGACGGCAAATGGCAGGTGGTGTCCCACCTCGACGGCTTCGCCAACCGGCCACACTGGCCCAAGACCCACGCCAACCGGCTGTCATCTGGGCCGGTACAAACGGCCACGGTGTCTACCGGTCGGCCGACTGTGGACAGACCTGGGAATCGGCTGGACTGGTCGGCATGACCGTCAAATCATTGGCGGTTAGCCCGCATGATCCCAATATTGTCTACGCTGGGGTGAAGCCGGCCGGTGTGATCAAATCGGTCGATGGCGGCCGAACCTGGCACAACCTGGATGGCTTCAAGCGGATACCCAACCGTTGGTGGTGGTTTTCCCCGGCTGAGAAACCCTTTCAGGCCTACGTGATGTGCTCTCAGCGTCTCGCCCACGGAGCATGATGTTGTCATCGCCGGGATTGAATTTGGCGCGGTCGTGCGCAGCGAGGACGGCGGACGAGACCTGGTCGGGTCACCGGCCGGGCGCTCTACGCGACTGTCATGACCTGAAGTTCCACCACGGCGACGGGTCATGGGTCTATGAGGCCGGTGGCACGGGCGGTGGAGCGGCCGTCAGCTGCGACGGCGGGCAAACCTGGCAACAGCCGCGCACCGGCTTGGCCAAGCATTATGGTGTGGCCTGTGCAGCCGATCCGGCGCGCCCCGAAACATGGTACGTAGCTGTCGGCTCGGCCCGCAAAACGCTTTTGGCCAATCGCCTCAGGCCTATCTCTATCGAGCGTCAGGTCGGCAGACTGGCAGCCGATCGGCTGGGACGCGCTGCCGATGGACGAGATGCCCACGGCGCTGGCCACTGACCCGACAGGCGCCCGGCCATATCTACGCTGGAACACGGCACGGGTCAGTGTACCACTCGGCCGACCACGGCGATCACTGGCGCAAACTGCCATTTGAGTTTGACGACATTTGGATGTCGCTGGTGGTGATATAGCCAATGTCAGCAGAAATCTGTTAGCGGGCACCGGTGTGCGGCCGCTTATGACGACCATTCACAAGAAGACAAAGGAGAATGACAAATGGATCGGGTATTGAAATGGATTGGGATTGTCCTGGGTGGCATCGTTGGGCTAGTCCTTTTGGCAGGGTTACTTGGTTTCATCATTAGTGAGGGACGCATCAATCAAACCTATGACGTGCCATTTGAGCCGCTAGCTGTTCCGACGGATGCGGCAAGCATCGAAGAGGGTCGTCGCCTGACGGCCATACGCGGCTGTGCCGACTGTCACGGAGAGGATTTCGGGGGCAACGTGATGATCGACGACCCGATGATTGGCCGGTTCTATGCCGCCAATCTGACCAAGGGCGAAGGTAGTGCAACGGCCGACTTCACTGCCGAGGACTGGGATCGAGCTATCCGCCATGCAGTCGATCCCAGATGGCCACGGACTTATCATCATGCCGGCCACTGACTACGCCAGGTCTGAGCGATGAGGATATGGGCCGGATGGTCGCCTTTCTGCGAACGCTTCCGCCGGTCGATCGGCAAATTCCGGAATCGGCGTTTGGCCCGTTGGGTCGCTTCGCGCTCCTGACCAATCAATTGCCGTTCTTCTCGGCCGCACTAATCGACCACAGCGTTCGCGCCCCGAAGAGCGTTACACCCGAAGTATCCGTCGCCTATGGGGCCTACATGATCGCCCCGTGCATGGGCTGCCATGGGTCGAACCTCGCCGGGGGACCCGTCCCGGCCTCGGCGCCGGGTGATCCGCTCGGCCGCCAATCTAACGCCCAGTGGCGATCTGGCCGACTGGACCTTCGAAGACTTCACCACTACCCTCCGCACCGGCGTCACGCCGGACGGTAAAGTGCTTGACCCGCCTATATGCCGTGGCCGATCACCCTGGAAATGACGGACACGGAACTGGAAGCGATATGGGCGTATCTCCAGAGTATCCCGCCGGTGACGACGGCCAATTGAAGTGTGGGCGGATTGTCGCCGGGCTTTGACGCCAAGCAAAGCTCGGCGTGCGATTACTACACCTACCTTTTTGCGAAATAGCAGTAGTTTGTTTATCCGGCTATTTGTTGATCGAGGTTCATATGAGGACTCCCCTGGTCATAGTCCTGACCGTTATGGTTGCTTTTGATGCCCTTGGCTGGTCCTTTGGTGTCCTACCGGTATTGAATTATGCGCTGAAGCACCGCACCCTGCCGACTGTCGGCGGCATAACTCTACTGAGCGGGCCGCTTGAGGCGCTGGGCATCGAAGCCGTGATCGTCACCGGACTTGTGTTCGTCGTGGTCAGCGGTCTGAAACTCCTGGCCGCGTACTGGATCTGGCAGGCTCGCCTGGATGGCGCGATCCTGGCGATCATCCTGCTAAGCCTCAGCGCGATCTTCTGGTATGCCTTTGAATTACCTTTTGGACCACTAGGCGGCATCATCGAAATCGTTCTGTTGGTGCTGGTGTGGAATCATCTCATCTAAGAAACCAAATTTAGGAGCTTTACTCGTGTATCATGGACTGGTCTACATTCACGTTCTGGCAACGTTTGCTTTCCTGCTGACACACGGCGTCAGCACCGTGGTTGCGCTACGTCTGCGTTCCCAACGCGACCCGGCGCTGGCTCGCGCCTGGCTGGAACTGAATGCCAGCGGCGGAGTCTTGGCCGTCTTCTACGGCTCGTTGCTAACGCTACTGGTCAGCGGTGTCATTAGCGGTTTCCTGGGCGACTGGTGGGGCTATGGATGGATCTGGCTTTCTCTGGCATTGCTCATAGGCATTATCGTATCCATGTTTCTCATCGGTACCCGGCACTACGGACGGGTGCGGCAGGCGTTGGGCATGGCCTGGTTTGACGGGCGAAAATCGCAGCCTCCCGGCAACCAGTCTTCAGTCGAGGAGATAGAAGCTCTCTTGGCGAAGGCACCTGCTGTAACACTGGCGGTTATCGGCTTTGGCGGGATTGCCGTGATCCTTTGGCTCATGATGTTCAAGCCATTCTGATGGGCTGGCTCTGCCGCGCTAAGAACGGTGCTACAATTGCTGCTGACCATGGATCGCAGGAACATGCAACAACCTGACCGAATCATCTCCACCGCATCCGGGACCACGGCCGCCAATCAGACTGAGGCCGAACCCGCCGGTGCATCCAGAATCGCGCGGGTCTGGGCCATTGCCGTCATCGGTCTGATGCTGATCAACCTGTCCATTGTGGCCTGGCATCTGGTCTCGACCGGCAATGCTTCCACATTCTTCTCCCACCAGCTGCTGACGCCGTTTCTGGTTGTGGCCTATATGCTCCTTGGCGTCGCTGTGGTCAACAAGAGGCCGCGCAACCCCATTGGCTGGCTGTTTCTGGTGACAGCCACCTCGTATGCCTTCACCGCCCTCGCCGCGGGCATTCTGGTCTATGGCCCTGCCCTGCCTGCGCCGGTGTCCCCGGGCATCATGGCTTTTGCCACCTGGCTCGGCATGTGGGCCTGGCTCCCGGCCCAGATTCTCCCCATCACCTATGTGCTGCTGCTGTTTCCCGACGGCCGTCTGCTGTCGCCGCGCTGGCAGCCGATCGCCTGGGCAGCCGGTCTGGGGTTGGGAATGACCATGTTCGCCATTGCCCTACACCCCGGCCCGCTGGAAACGTGGGCACTAGGACCGAATCCATATGGGGTCCGGGGCGCCGAGCCCATGGCCACCGCTGTGCTCAATATAGGGACTGTTCTGCTGGGTATCGGCGTGTTTGGGTCGTTGGCGTCGGTATTCATTCGCTATCGACGGTCAACAGGCACGGCACGGGCGCAAATGAAATGGCTGGCCTACGCAGCTTTTGTCATTCTGGGTCTGGCTCTGGTGCTTGTGCCGGTGTGGATTTGGCGTGGCGTCTCCGGCACGGTTGCCCTGGAAGCCAGCATCGTCATCACGAATCTGATGATCCTCGGCGTTGTCACGGCCGCCGGAGTCGCCATCGTGAGCAACCGGCTGTACGACATCGACATCATCATCAACCGCACGCTGGTCTACGGTGTGATGACCGGAGTCGTATTTCTCTTCTATGTGCTCATCGTTGGTGGCGCGGGCGTTCTCTTCCAGACGCAGGGGAGCTGGCTCCTGGCCCTGCTGGCCACCGGCTTGGTCGCCGTCCTGTTCCAGCCGCTGCGCGATCGCTTGCAGCGCAGTGTCAACCGGCTGCTCTATGGTCAGCGTGACGAACCATTCGAGGTTCTGGCCCAGTTGGGCCAACAACTGGAACAGACGATCACCCCAGAGGCGGTCTATCCGACCATTGTTGAGACGGTGGCGGCCGCGTTGCGATTGCCCTATGTGGGCCTTCAAGAGCAGACCGCAACCGGATTCACCACCGTTCATGCCCACGGCAAGCCCACAACCGACCCCGTAACGCTGCCCTTGACCTATCAGGGCGAGATCGTGGGCCGGCTTGTCGTCGCCCGGCGCTCGGCTGGCGAGGCGCTGTCCGAGATGGACGAAAGGCTGCTGCGTAACATTGCCCAGCAGGCGGGAATTGCTGTCTACGACGCCAAGCTGACGGCCGATCTGCAGCGCTCGCGCCAGCAGCTGGTGACCAACCGTGAGGAGGAGCGCCGCCGCCTGCGACGCGATCTGCATGACGGACTGGGTCCGTCATTGGCGTCGTTGCTGCTGGAGGCCAGGGTCTTGCGGCGGATGATCCCAAATGACCCGGCCGCGGCCGAAGCTCTGGCCGAAGAGATGCAGCGCGATATCCGGGCCACTATCGACGACATTCGCCGGGTGGTTCACGAGTTACGGCCGCCCGCGCTGGATGACTTAGGGCTGGTGCCGGCGCTCACCGTCATGGCCGCTAAGCTCGATCAGTTGGAAACAGCGGCTGGGTCTGGTCTGGCGGTGACCATTGACGCAGCCGAGGGCTTGCCGCCCTTGCCGGCGGCGGTGGAAGTTGCCGCCTACCGCATTATCCAGGAGGCGCTGACCAACGTCGTTCAACATGCCAATGCACGCCGCACGACGGTACAGTTGTGGATTGACGATAACTTGCACATCGAGGTGAGCGACGATGGGCGCGGCTTTGCCGGTGGCCGCGAGGGTGGCATCGGTCTTCATTCCATGCGGGAACGGGCGGCCGAGTTGGGTGGAACCTGGTCGATTGCCCGCCAGCCGGGCGGGGGCACTGTCGTCCGGGCGACACTACCAATCAGGGAGAGCTAGTTACCATGAGTCCTGTATCTGTTCTGATCGTTGACGACCATCCGCTCTTTCGCAAAGGCATGCGCACGCTGCTTGACTCGATGCCCGAGACGGTTGTGGCCGGTGAGGCCACATCCGGCCGGGAAGCGGTCGACCAGGCGCTATCTCTACAGCCTGACGTCGTGCTCATGGATCTTCAAATGCCGGAAGGGGGCGGGCTCCTGGCCATCGGTGAACTGGTCCGGAAGCAGCCGGATGTGCGCATATTGGTTGTGACGCTGTTCGAAGACGACGACTCCGTCTTCACCGCGCTAAAAGCAGGCGCAAGGGGCTACGTCCTGAAGGACGCCGACGAGGGGGAGATGATTCGCGCCATCTTGGCCGTGGCTCAAGGAGAGGCCATTTTCAGCCCGGCCATTGCCACCCGTCTGATGGACTACTTTGTCTCCGCGCAGGCATCGCCCCACGCCGAGGTATTCCCCGACTTGACGGAACGCGAGCGCGAGATTCTGATTTTGATTGCCCGCGGCCGATCCAATGCCGAAATCGCCGAAGAACTGACTATCAGTCTGAAGACTGTCCGGAATCATGCCTCCAACGTCTACAACAAATTGCAGGTAGCCGACCGCACCCAGGCAGCCATTCGCGCGCGCGATGCCGGTCTTGCCTAACTAATCAAGAGCCGGGGCACGGTTCCCGCCCCATGAGGCAGCGACGCAGGAGGCGAATTGACGCACAACCGCATATGCCCAGGATGCCGGCCCGCCCGGCGACTGCCACATGACGTGGCAACGACGTTCCAGAGTGCACAGGTGGCAACCTGCAGTGTAAGAATAGGAGGGTTTAGCGCATGAATAGGAAGACCATCCTGATGGGGGTGATCGCGGTGCTGGTTCTCGCGCCGTGTGCCATCACCGTTCTCGCCATTGCCGTGGCCGGGAGCGGCGACGGTTTGGCGAGCCTCTTGGCCATTCTGCTGTTGTGTGGTCTGCCGCTGGGGCTTGTGGCCCTTAGCCTGGTCTGGATCGTGCGGCACAATCTCCGCTCGCGTCAGGCTGGGGAGACTGCGGCGGCCGCCGCCGGGCTATCGCGCCTCAACCAGGACAGTGATCCGCTGGCGGTCTGGTACGGGGGTGAATTCGACGGCCGCGGCGTTGCTCTCAAGCCGTTTGCCAGACGGGAACGTAGCTATGCCGACAACGGCTACACCACCAGCGCCCGGTTCTGGCTGCGACTTGTCATGGAAGTCAGACTCACCGCGCCACTGGGCGTGCCGCTTGAACCGGGGCCGGGCGTGGCCCGTGGCCGCGTGACGGCGCTGGAGGATGCGCTGAGTGTGGATGCTCGAGACCGCCTGCCACTGAAGGCGCAGACCGCCCTGTATGACTTCGTGCAGAAGGGATATCCGACCGGCCTGGTGGGCACCACGTTGCGAACAAACAAAGGCGCCCGCAGCGTCGCCGTCTACGATCGCGCCGCCGTTCCGGAGAGGCTTGGAATTCCCGAGGAGGTGCTGCCGGAGGCGGCGGCCGTTCTGGTGCACGATCACAACGATGCGGTTCTGAGCAAGAATGCGCTGCTGGCGCTGTTGGACGATATGCAGATCGTCGCTCGCGCGCTGGAGGCACAGGCTGACGGCATCTCGGCCGGCGACAGTGTCTGACTGATCTTGGGCTCATTGATTGAAGATAGACAGGAGGTAGCATGCAGACAGATTCCGATTCGACACCTGTTCAACCCGCACCCGGCCAGAGTAAGTTTCTCTTGTGGGTGGCCATCGGCACGCTCGCCTTAGGGATTCTCATGTTGGGGTTCGGCGTGTCGTTTGTGTTGGAAGCGAACGGCAGCCGGGACTGGCCGACGGCGCAGGGCACGGTTGAGAACATTCGCGTCACCTGGCGCAACGACTCTAACAACAGTCGCACTGTCCCCGACCGGGAGTACTTCTACGAGATCTACTACGACTACCAGGTCGATGGCCAGCCGTATTCCGGCAGCCGTTACTCGCTGGGCGAGGGTTCGACAGCTTCCGACCGGACGTATAGCACCGAGGAAGAGGCGCGCGAGGCGGCATTCAACGCCTGGACGCCCGCGCAGGTGGTCGCCGTCTATTACGACCCGGCCGATCCTGCTTCGGCCGTGCTCAGTCCCGGCGCCAACACCAGCACCTACATCCCGCTGATCTTCGGGGCGGTATTGCTATTGTTCGGCCTGGGTATTCTCTGGCTCTTTCTCCGCATGCGCCAATAGCGGCGGCATGTGCGCCAAAGGCCACGCCCGGCTAAAATGATGGCATTCAAAGGGGGCTGAGAATGGCACAACGTATTTCCTGGCAAGACATCACCCGCGACCTGGTCGACGTGGCGATGGGCCGGCGCGCGGCCGATCTGGTCATCCGCAACGGCCGCTGGGTCAATGTCCACAGCGGTGAGATCCTCCCCGGCACGGACGTGGCTGTGTTGGGTGGTCGCATTGCCTACGTCGGCGAGGACGCGAGCCACACCATCGGCGATTCGACAACGGTCATTGATGCCGGCGGGCCGTTACCTGGTGCCCGGCTTGTGCGATGCCCACATGCATGTCGAGAGCGGCATGGTCACCGTGACCGAGTTCGCCCGGGCGGTCATCCCCCACGGCACGACCAGCATGTTCATCGACCCGCACGAGATCGCCAACGTGCTGGGGCTGCCCGGCGTGCGCCTGATGCATGACGAAGCGGCCACGCTGCCCATCAACATCTACGTCCAGATGCCCAGTTGCGTGCCCAGCGCGCCGGGCCTGGAAACTCCCGGCGCGAGTATCGGCCCGGACGAAGTGGCCGAAGCCATGACCTGGCCCGGCATCATCGGCCTGGGCGAGATGATGAACTTCCCCGGCGTCTTTCTGGGCGACGACAAGATGCACGCCGAAATGGCCGCGACGATGAGGGCCGGGCAAGGTGATTGGCGGCCACTATGCCTCGGCCGATCTGGGACACGCCTTTCACGGCTATGTGGCCGGTGGCCCGGCCGACGACCACGAGGGCACGCGGCTGGAGGACGGCATTGCCCGCGTGCGCCAGGGCATGAAGGCCATGCTGCGGCTGGGGTCGGCCTGGTATGATGTCGCCAGCCAGGTCAAGGCCATCACCGAGCAGGGTCTGGACAGCCGCAACTTCATCCTGTGCACCGACGACTCCCACTCCGGCACGCTGGTCGACGACGGACACATGGACCGCGTCGTGCGCCACGCCATTGCCCAGGGCTTGCGGCCGATCACGGCCATCCAGATGGCGACGCTCAACACGGCCACCCATTTCGGCCTGGAACGGGAGATCGGCAGCATCACCCCCGGTCGCTTGGCCGACATGATCCTGACCAGTGATCTCGTCACCCTGCCCATCGAGCTGGTCATTGCCGGCGGCGAGGTCGTGGCGGAGAACGGCCGAATCACCATCGATATCCCGGCCTACCCCTATCCCGACTTCGCGATGGACACCGTCAAGCTGGGCAAGGCGCTGCAGGCGGCCGATTTTGACATCCCGGCGTCTGACGATAGCGGCGACGGTGACGGCGCGGGTCATCGGCGTGGTCGAGAACCAGGCTCCGACGCGTGCGCTGGAGCGCCAACTGGCTGTGCAAGACGGTCTGGTGCAGATGGACCCGGCTCAGGATGTGTGTCAGATTGCGCTGGTCGAACGCCACCGGGCGACCGGCGGAGTGACCAACGGCTTCGTCAGTGGCTTCGGCTTTGATGTGCCCTGCGCCATCGCCAGCACCGTGGCCCACGACAGCCACCATATGATCGTCGTCGGCACCGACAAGGCCAACATGGCTCAAGCGGCCAATCGACTGGGCGAGGTCGGTGGGGGGGTGGTGGTGATCAAGGACGGTCAGGAGATCGCCCTGGTCGAACTGCCTATCGCCGGGCTGATGAGCAACGAACGGGCCGAGGTCGTGGCGGCCAAGGCCGAGCGCATGGTGGCGGCGTTTCCGGCCTGCGGCTGCACGCTGAACAATGCCTTCATGCAGCTGAGCCTGCTGGCGCTGGTGGTGATCCCGGAGCTAAGGATATCGGACAAGGGGATTGTGGACGTTCGGACGTTTGAGGTGGTGGAGCTATTTGTATAGGCGGTACATGACCGATCAACTTGACGCGCGTTCGGCCGATCTGCCTGAGCCTGCCGGAAACCTCTGAACGTCTGTCCCACGGCGAGCCCACCTTCTTTGTGCACAAGAAGGTGTTTGTGATGTTCGCCAACAACCATCATGATGACGGCCGAATTGCCGTGTGGCTGCCCGTGCCGCCCGGCCTGCAATTGACCCTTATCGAGAACAACCCTGATATCTACTTCAGGCCGCCCTACGCGGGGCATCGCGGTTGGGTGGGCATCGAGCTCGGTACCATCTGCGATGAGGATCTGCGCTACCACATTCAGATGGCCCGGGAACTGATCGCGCCCAAGCGCTTGCTGGGTTAATCTGGCGGAGATCCCCTTGCTGCAGGGTCCAACAGTCTTGACAAATAGAACGCCTGGTCTATGATGTAGACGACCTAAATCCCATAGGAGGTACACATCATGACATCAGTGGACGATGCCCAGCATACCCAGATTCGCAACATCGAGGCCCAGACCGGCAAGAGCTCTGGACGAGTTGATCCAGAGCGGTCTGGCCACCGGCACGGATAAGCACACCGCCATCCGCAAGTTCTTCCAGGATGAGTATGGCCTGACGTATGGCAACGCCAATACGCTGGCGGTTCTGACCCGTGACAAGCTCAAGGGCGCGGCCGGGGAAGAGGAGAACTTTGTCGATGTCCAGTACAGCGACAAGAAGGCCGGGCTGCGGCCGATCTACGACGCGCTCATTGCCCAGGTCGAAGCGTTTGGCGATGACGTGGAGATCGCCCCGAAGCGCACCTATGTAAGTCTGCGGCGCAACAAGCAGTTTGGCCTGGTGCAACCTTCCACGACGACACGGGTGGATGTGGGTATCAACTTACCCGATGTCAGCGCCGGCAACCGGCTGGAAGCCTCCGGCAGCTTCAACTCCATGGTCAGCCACCGCGTACGTCTGTCAGACCCGGCCGATGTGGACGATGAGCTCATTGGCTGGCTGCGTCAGGCATACGATCAGGCTTAGCGCGGGAGCTGTTCTCCCGCTGCCTGAGTTCCACCGCATCGCGATTGACATAGGCGCCAAACAGCAGGATGAGACTGCTGACGTACGTCCACCCCAGGAAGGCGATGATGCTGCCGACAGAACCATAAATGAGGTTCGAGCGCGATAAATAGGCGCCGATAAAGGTGAGGAACAGACGCTTGGCCAACTCCCACAGCAAGCCGGCGACGATGGCCCCGGGTAACACGCTGCGCCAGGTCAACCGGACATGGGGCAGATAGTTATAAAGGATCGCGAAGAGTGCGATACTGAGCAAAATAGTCCACAGTTGGGTGGTCACCGGCTCCAGCGTCGCCAGCTCCGGCGGCAGGAAGCTGTTGAGGATTGTGACCACGGTGCCCTCCGCCAGGGAGACAAGTAGAAGACCGCCCGTCAGAATCAGCACGGCGATGATGGCCAGGCCTCGATGACGCCAAATCGATTGCCTCTGGTTAATGTCGACGCCCCAAATACGATCCATCACCCGCGTCAGAACATTGAAGATGCTGGTGGAGGACCAAAAGAGGCTAAGCAGGGCGATCCCGGTCACTGATCCGCGCCGGGCAACCAGGCTTTCCAGGTTGCTGCCCAGCAGGGATTCCATGGCCGGCACGGCAAACTCCAACTGTTCGACCAGGCGCTCTTCAATGAGTAGTGGGTCCAGCCAATTGCTGCCAATGGCGACGACCAGTAGTGCCAGTGGAAAGACCGAGAACAACGTAAAGAATGCGATGGATGAGGCGACAAGCTGCGACTCGGGCGAAAACGATTCGCGTAGCGCACGGAACGTGATGCGGCTCCACTTGTCCAGTGTCTCTACCAGAGTGCTCTCTGGCTGCGTCGCTTTCTTGTTGCTGTGCTCGGATGAGGCTCCCGACATGACGGCTGCCTACACCTGACTACCAGCGAAAGCCACTATCCGGTTGCGAATGGAACCAATGCCTTCCACGTAGCACTCAACCACATCGCCCGGCTGCAAATAGACTGGCGGTTTGCGTGCAAAGCCCACGCCGCTGGGGGTGCCGGTGGCGATGATGTCTCCCGGCAGCAAGGTCATGCCGTCGGACAAATGGACCAGCGTGGTCGGGATATCGAAGATCATCTCGGCCGTTGTGCTTTCCTGGCGCAGCTCGCCGTTGACATGGCACGTGATAGCCAGGGCATGCGGGTTGACTGATCTCATCGGCCGTCACAATCCACGGTCCAATGGGGCAGCAGCCGTCGAGACTCTTGCCCTTGAAGAACTGCTTGTGTCGCTGCTGCAAGTCGCGGGCGGTGACATCGTTGAGCACCATGTAGCCGAAGACATGGGCCATGGCATCAGGTTCCTTGATCGAGCGACCGGCCCGGCCAATGACCACTGCCAGTTCAGACTCGTAGTCCATCTGTTCCGAGACACGACTGTCGACCGGAATATCGTCGTAGGGACCATTGATGCTGGTCGTGGCCTTGGTGAAGATGACCGGCACAGTCCGGGATCTCAACCTTTTCGCCGCGGGCCTCGTTTGATTCCCGGGCATGTTCGGCATAGTTCTTGCCCAGGCACATGACGTTGCGCCGAGGTACACGGAATGGGCGCCAACAGTCGGACGTCCTGTAGGGCAACGGTATCGGTGGCTGTCTGCGACCAGCTGCCGCGCTTCGGCCAGCGCTTCCGGTCCGGCATTCGATCAGACTGAGCATGTCCGGCGCAACGGCCGCTAGGTCGACAATCCGATCGTCCTTGAACAGCACCAATACCGATGTGTCCGCTGTGATGATAGGTAACGAGTTTCACGCATTGACTCCTGTGGGTGGGGGTGTCCGTAAAGGGCACGTATCCCGGCTATTATGCCTGAACACCTCACGCTCATCCATGATACAATTGTTCTATGCCTGACGCCAATATCCAGCCGGATCCGGCGCTTACGCGGAGATAGTCGTCAATATAGAGGCACCGTTGACCGGCACGTTTCACTACCACGTGCCGAGCGATCTGCGGGCGTGTGCTCCAAGTGGGCCACTTGGTCGAGGTGGAGTTTGGGCAGCGGCTGGCCCAGGGCGTTGTCGTGGGCTTCAGCGATGAGGCGGCGGTGGAAGATACCAAGCCGATCATCAGCATTATCGACGAGATTCCGGTGGTCCGGCCGTGGCAGATCGAGCTGGCGCGCTGGCTGAGCGACGTATTATCTGGCGCCGCTCAATGCCTGTATGCGCCTGATGCTGCCGCCGGGACTGACCCGCTGGGCCGATGCAACCTATGACATCAACCCCTACTGGGACGGTGACGGGACGCTGACCGAGACCCAGACACAGCTCCTTGGAACTGCTACGGCAGCATGGTGACCGGCGTGGTCGACAGATCAAGCGTGCGTCTGCGCGGCGGTGAGTGGCAGAAGGCAGCCGACCAACTGGTCAAGCGCAAGATCATGCGCCGGGCGTCGGTGCTCGACCCGCCGCGCGCCAAGCCCAAGACGGTGCGCATGGTGGAATTGAGCGCCGGATGGGACCGTATTCTGGCGCATGCACCGAGATGGGGCGCAAGCAACCTCGACAGCGGGCGTTCTGCACTATCTGGCCACAAGCCCCGATCCGGTACCCGACGAGGCGCTGGTACGTGTCCCAGACGGGAGCAACCGATAAGCATCTGGCTGACCTGTCCGCGGCGGGGCTGATTCGCCTGCCTGCCGGAGTCGACCTGGTGCTGCGGGCCGACCGCCGCTGCCCCCCGGAGTGGCACGCACCTGTTCGCTCAACTTCCCGCTACACCGATAGTCTGCCGGTGTGAGACGCTGCACCGCTCGACGCGCTGGAGTCGCAAGGGCCTGATCCGGCGCGAACTCCAGCCGGCGGCGTTGACGCTGGCCGTCTCGTCTCGGCAGGTCCTGGCCACATCTTGCGTCTGCAGCGGGCGCAGACTTACCTGGACATCCTGACCTTGCTAGCCCGCGAGGCCCGGCCGATGTCAGTCGGAGAGGTGTATGCCGCCACCGGAGCCGCCTTGCGCACTTGCGACGTCTAACTGAGCTGGACCTGGTACGCTAACATCACCGAGATCTGGCGCGATTCGCTGGCCGATCGTGATTTTGCTCCGCCCGACCCACCCACCCTGACACTGGATCAATCGCGCGTCTGGGGTCGCATACGGGTTGCCATGCAGGAGTTGGACCCGGATCTGGCCAGAAACAAACCTGCCGCTCGACGACGACAACGACGGCGTGGCCGATTCGGTGCGGCCGTTTCTGATTCATGGTGTGACCGGCAGCGGCAAGACAGAAATCTACATGCGTGCCGTTGAGTCTGGCGCTTAAGTCGCGGCCAGCAAGCCATTGTGCTCGTGCCGGAGATCGCCCTGACCCCGCAAACCGTACGCCGCTTTGCCACCCGCTTTCCCGGTCGCGTGGCGCTCATCCACAGCGGATCTGAGTGACGGCGAGACGATACGACACGTGGCGGCGGGCCCGGCAGGGACTGTATGATGTCATCGTCGGCCCGCGCAGCGCCTTGTTTGTCCCGCTGGCCAATCCCGGCGTCATCATTCTCGACGAAGAACACGACGAGAGCTACAAGCAAACGCCACCCGTTCCGGCGCCCTACTATCACGCTCGTGAAGCGGCCGTTGCCCTGGGGCGCATTCTCCCAGCCACAATTATTCTTGGCAGCGCCACGCCCGACGTCGTCACCTATCATCGTGCCCGCGGCGGCCGTTACCAGTTGCTCGAGCTGCCGCAGCGGATCATGGGCCATCGCCAGCGCATTGACCGGCCAGGCCGAGCGACTACAACTTGAGAGCCAGTATGTCCAGTTTGCGGAGACAGGTGAAGTTGACTGCCCTGGACGATGCCCTGACGATTCCCTTGCCGCCGGTACAAGTCGTCGATCTGCGGCAGGAGTTGCGAGCCGGCAATCGGTCGATCTTCAGTCGGTCGCTGCATCAGGCCCTGGACGATACGCTGGCCCGAGGCGAACAGGCCATTCTGCTGCTCAACCGGCGCGGCACGGCGTCATTTGTTATTTGTCGCGACTGTGGGCACATCGAGACCTGCCCGCGCTGCGACCTGCCGCTGACATATCATCAGCCGCGGCCACGCCCTGGTTTGCCATCAATGCGGCCGGCGGGAGGCCGATCCCGGAGCGCTGCCCTGCATGTGGCTCTGATCGCATTCGTTACTTTGGCCTGGGCACCGAGCGCGTTGAAGAACTGGTAGCACAGGAATGGCCGGATGCGCGTATCGTGCGCTGGGATCGCGACACGGTTGCCGACCATGACAGCCATGACGCCATTCTCTCCGCCTTCATCGAGCGCGAAGCCGACATACTGATCGGCACCCAGATGATTGCCAAAGGGCTTGATCTCCCGTATGTGACGCTGGTAGGCGTGATTTCGGCCGATGTGGCTCTGGGCCTACCGGACTATCGCGCCGGTGAACGGGCCTTTCAACTTCTGGCGCAGGTGGCCGGGCGTGCCGGTAGAGGCCTGTTGGGCGGTCGGGTGATCATTCAAACCTATCAGCCAGATCACTACGCTATCCAGGCCGCAGCCGAACACGATTACGCCACGTTTTATCTCGAAGAGATGCGCTTCCGCACCACACACAATTACCCGCCCTATCGACGCCAGGCCAAGCTGGTCATCGCCGATCCGGTGGCCGCTCGGGCGCGCACCGCTGCCGAGGACATGGCGCGTGTGCTAAGATTACAGGCGCGCGAGCAGGGCCTTCATGCGACAGAAATCCTGGGGCCGGTGCCGCCGTTCTATAGCCGTGTGGACGGCCGTTATCGGTGGCAGATCGTCGTCCGGGCCGAAGACCCGCGCCGATTGCTGGACGATATCAATACAGCCCCGAATTGGTGGCTCGACATCGATCCGCTAAGTTTGTTATGAGGTTGGTTTTTGGGCAGGTACCTGGGTGAAGCATGTCCCCGGACGGACTCGAACCATCATCTATCGCTTAGGAGGCGATTGCTCTATCCTTTGAGCTACGAGGACCAACGACGGTCATTTTAGCCCAGTCAGCGGTTGATGCCTAGCCGCATGAAAGCTCTATGACTCATCTACCCGTTTTTGTCTACGGAACACTACTCCCCGGCCAACCTAATTTCATGTTGTGGGAACAGGCCATTCTCTCGCTTTCCCCGGCCAAACTGTCCGGGAGCGCTCTTTATGACCTGGATTGGTATCCCATGCTGGTCAATCATCCCGGCACCGCCGTTGATGGCCTACTGGTGAGCGTGCAGCCTAATCTGTATGGCCAGGTGCTGTCGCGCCTGGATTTTCTGGAGGGGTATGATCCGGCTGAGCCAGGTGAAAGCGACTATCGACGGGAGAAGCGAATCGTTACCCTCAGCGGTGGGGAGTCTGTTGTGGCCTGGGTGTATGTTGGTGATAGTCAGCTTGTGCAGGGACGACCTCAGATTCAGACAAACTGGATCGCCCACATTCAACACAATCGACGTCAGGTGGGTGAATGGTGGCGAGCGGTGCAGTCAGTTGGGCGCGGAAGAAGCTGAGCGGCGACCCGTTAATCGGGCCATGGATATCGCGCCGGTTGGCACCACACCGGATATTTCTTCCCGCATTAAAGTTGACGCACTTGTCGAACGTTGTAGTATTATCCTACCCATATCCCGCATTCTAAACACCGTCACTGAACTCTACACAGTCGAACCATCTAAGTCAGTCAATGAGCGATTAACAGGAGTATTGCGTCTGTCACGGCGTCATCAACAGGACAGCATCAAGTGCCGGCAGATATGGCTGATGCGCTGTCAATAGTAGCAAGTAACCAATATGAAACGAATAGGCGTCTTCACAAGTGGGGGCGATGCCCAGGGGATGAACGCAGCCGTACGCGCAGTCGTCCGCACCGCCATCTATGAGGGCATGGAAGTTTTTGCAATCACTGAGGGGTATCGGGGCATGGTAGAAGGCCCGATGCACTTTAAACCGATGGGTTGGGGCGATGTGGGCGGTATCTTGCATCTGGGCGGCACGATTATCGGGTCTGCTCGGTGCAGTGAGTTTCGCGAACGCGCCGGCCGCCTGAAAGCGGTGCGCCATCTCCTCCTGCATGAAATCGAAGGGTTGATTGTCATTGGTGGCGACGGCAGCTTGACCGGGGCTGATATTCTCCATCGCGAGTGGCCGGAGTTGGTCGATGAGCTACAGAGGACCGGGCAGATCACTGAAACCATGGCCGCCCGTCATCGCAGCCTGGCTGTGGTCGGCATCATCGCCTCGATCGACAACGATATGTTTGGCACCGAGATGACCACCGGCGCAGACACGGCCCTACACCGCATTGTGGAGGCCACCGATGCCATCGCCTCGACGGCTGCCAGCCACCAGCGCAGTTTCGTGATCGAAGTCATGGGCCGCAACTGCGGTTGGTTGGCGCTCATGGGCGGGCTGGCTGCCGGTGCCGACTGGGTACTCATTCCCGAAGCGCCACCAGATGTGGACGATTGGGAAGGCAAGATGTGCGAAGTCCTGAAGCAGTGGGCGCGAAGTCGGCCGGCGTGACAGCATGGTGATCGTGTCCGAAGGCGCGCGCGATCGCGATGGCAACCCCATTACCACCCAACATGTTCGCGAAGTGCTGGAAGAACGCTTGGGAGAGGACACTCGTATCACTGTATTGGGGCATGTGCAGCGCGGCGGATCACCCAGCGCGTTCGATCGCAATCTCAGCACGTTGCTCGGTGAGGAGTCCATCAAGACCATCGTGGAGATGGACCCGACCGGCGAACCGCTGGTCATGGGAATGAGCGGAAACAAGATAACGCGAACGCCGCTATCCATTTGTTTGGAACAGACACGCGCGGTTGCCGAAGCTGTGGCCGCGCACAATTATAATGAGGCGCTTATGCTGCGCGGGCCGCAATTCGCCGAGTCGTTCCAGATCATGCGGACTATGGTGCGTGCGCTTCCGCATCCGCCCGAGCCGGGCCAACGACGACTGCGACTGGCGATTGTGCACGGTGGTGGCCCTGCGCCGGGAATGAACACGGCCGTCCGCGCGGCGGTGCGTATCGGCCTGGATCGCGGGCATGTTTTATATGGCGTTCGCAATGCCTTTCGCGGGCTAGTGGCGGGCGAATTTGAGGAGATGGACTGGATGAGTGTCGGCGGATGGGCCACCATCGGTGGTTCTGAACTGGGTACCAACCGCTATATCCCGCGCGGCCGTGATCTGTACTCCATAGCCCGTCATCTGGAAGAGCACAAGATCGACGGCATATTGATGATTGGCGGCTGGTCGGGATATCAATCCATGCTGGAACTCTACAACCAGCGCCACAACTACCCCGCCTTCGACATTCCCATGATCTGCCTCCCGGCGACGATCAACAACAACCTACCGGGTACGGAACTGAGCGTCGGGGCCGACACGGCTCTGAACAGCATCATTGAGGCTGTGGACAAGATCAAGCAGTCGGCCGTTGCTTCCCAGCGCACGTTCATCGTCGAAGTCATGGGCTACTATTGTGGCTACCTGGCGCTGATGAGTGCTTTGGGCAGCGGCGCCGAGCGAGTCTATCTGCACGAAGAAGGTGTAACCCTTAACGATCTGCAGCACGACATTGACGAATTCGCCCATGCCTTCGCCCATGGCAAGCGTCTGGGGCTGGTCATTCGCAACGAGAAGGCCAGCGAAGTCTACACCACGCCGGTGATGCGGCTGCTGTTTGAGGAAGAGGGCGGCGATTTGTTTGATGTGCGCCAGTCGATCCTGGGTCACCTGCAGCAAGGTGGCAATCCCTCGCCGTTTGACCGCATTCTGGCGACTCGAATGGCCGCCCATGCCATCGATCAGCTCTCCATACAGGTCGAGTCACGGGAGACGCTGGGCCAGGTCATTGGGCAGGTCGAAGGGGTTATCAAGTATATGAACATGGATGATGTGGCGCGGCAAATGGACTATCTGCACAGCCGTCCGATCAAACAGTGGTGGATGAACTTGCGGCCGCTGGCGCGCATCCTGGCCCAACCGGCCGCAGGCGTGCGCCGTGGTGACACAGTCTATGTCGACATGTAGGCTGCGCCTTGCCCCATGCAACTTGCAGCAAGGACGAGTGTTATTCCTGAGGATGCTTTCAACCCTCCTCTTCGAGACTGACGATATTATTGTGAGGTAAATGATTATGAAAATTGGTATTCTAACCGGCGGAGGCGATGTTCCCGGCCTCAATCCGTGCATTAAAGCCGTGGTCAACCGTGCCGTTGCTGATGGGCATGAGGTCATCGGCATTCGCCGTGGCTGGGCCGGCTTGCTCTATGTTGATCGAGACGATCCGGAGACAATCGAGAAATATACGCAAGAGCTTGACCGCAACGCGGTCCGCACGATCGACCGCACCGGCGGCACCTTCCTGCACACCAGCCGGACCAACCCCGGCAAGGTGAAACCGAAGGACGTACCCGAATTCCTGAAGGATCCGGAGCACCCTGAGGCGGAAGCCAACGACCCGACTACCCGCGATTTTACCCCGCATGTTCTGCAGAACCTGGAGTACCTCAAGATTGATCGGCTAATCCCCATCGGCGGTGACGACACGCTGAGCTACGGTGAGCGCCTGCATCGCGAGGGTTTCCCAGTCGTCGCCATCCCCAAGACGATGGACAACGATGTCTACGGCACCGACTACTGCATCGGTTTCAGCACGGCCGTAACGCGCAGCGTGCAGCTCATTCACCAGTTGCGCACCAGCGCCGGTTCGCATGAGCGTATTGCCGTGCTCGAACTGTTCGGCCGCAATTCAGGCGAGACCAGCCTGATCAGCTCCTATCTGGCCGGTGTCGATCGGGTCATCATCTCCGAAGTGCCGTTCGACCCGGAGAAGCTGGCCGAGCTGGTCATGCAGGACAAGAACAGCAACCCCAGCAACTATGCCATGGTGACCATTAGCGAAGGCGCGCATATGGTCGGTGGCGCTGTGGTTGAATATGGCGAAACGGATGCCTACGGACACAAGAAGCTGGGCGGCATCGGCGAGATCACCGGTGAGGCGCTGAAGAAGCTGACCGGCCAGAATATCATCAGCCAGCGATTGGCCTACCTCATGCGCTCCGGTGCGCCGGATGCGCTGGATCTGATGGTGGCGACGAACTATGCTCAGCTGGCGGTTGACCTGATCATGGGCGGCACCAGCGGTCGGATGGTGTCCCTGCGCGACGGCAACTATACCCACGTGCCGATGAGCACGGTGGCCAGCGGCATCAAGCGGGTCGATGTCGACGAGCTGTATGAGCCGTCAACTATCGGCCGAAGGTGCGCCAGGTGCTGGGCAAGCCGATGTTCCTGTATTGAGTTGCCGCCACAGGCAGACGTGTGCCTGACCGGTCTGAAATCCAATGGGCTGCCTCTCACGCGAGGGGTGGCCCATTTTGCATTACCGCTCGTTTGCCGGACGTGGTAGGGCAGAGTGACGTGATAGCTGGCTAAGTGGTGATCATTGATACTTGACTTGTCCAACCCGCCGTCACTAAAATGCAATTATCCTTTTACCGCTCCTCGCCATTATTCAGCAGCGAAGTACCCACTATGAAACGAAACACCGTCCTCTCTTCCCTGGCCCTTCTGTCCCTGTCTCTTTGATTATTACGGCGTGCCGTACGGCCGACGTTGATGCACCGGTGTCAACCGGCGCATCGGCCCCGGTCAATTCGTCCAGCGTGGTTCACCCATTGTCGATACGGCCGCCATCGTCAACGAAGTTGTGGCCACATTGGCAGCCCAGCAGCCGGTCGTAGCCGAGGTGACCCGGTACCGCTGGAGTCCACAGTCGTCGAAGCAACGATGCCCGTCATCAGTAATGATCTGGAAGCCACTCTGATCGAGCATGTATCGTCGGGTCAACCCGGCCGTGGTCAGCATTTTTGTGCTGGATAGCACCGACCAGATTGAGGGCAGTGGCAGTGGATTCGTGATCGATACCGACGGTCACGTGGTCACCAACAACCATGTGGTGGCCGGTAGTAATGGGCTGGAAGTGGTATTTGCCGACGGTGAGCGGCGATCGGCCGAGCTGATCGGCACCGACATCGACAGCGATCTGGCCGTCATCCAGCTGGAATCGCTGCCGGCCGATGTCATCCCCGTGCCGCTCGGTGACTCCAATGACATCACCGTCGGTCAGTTTGTTGTGGCCATCGGCAATCCATTCGGTGAGGCCGGTTCGATGTCGGTGGGCATCATTAGCGGTCTCGGCCGCACGCTTTCGCTCGCAGCGCATCGCTGAGGGTGGTGGCCGTTATTCGCTGCCCGGGTCATCCAGACCGACGCGGCCATTAACCCCGGCAATTCCGGTGGCCCGCTGCTCAACCTGCGGGGCGAGGTCGTTGGGGTCAACAGTGCCATCCGCACCAGCACCGGCACCAACTCCGGCGTCGGCTTCTCCATTCCCGTGAATGCCGTCAACCGCGTGGTGCCGATCCTGATCGCCGAAGGCAACTACACCTATCCCTTCATGGGCATTCGCATGACTGTCGCTCGATCTGGCGACCCAGGAGCGGCTTGGGTTTGCCCCAAGCCGCCGGCGCCTACGTGACGGACGTTTCGCGCTGGTACCCCGGCTGAGGGCTCGGCCCTGATTGGCAGCGGCATCAATGAGTTGGGCGAATCCCTGCCCGGCGGCGACCTGATTATTGCTGTTGACGGCGTGCCCGATTGGCAACCCCGACGATCTGATCAGTTTCCTTGTCTTTGAGACGGAGGTGGGGCAAACTATAGATCTGACCGTTATCCGCGACGGTGAACAAATGATCATACCCCTAACACTCGGCGAGCGACCCTGAGAACCTAAGGCGACCTAGAGTCGTTTCGTCGGTACAATCTTTTTCCACAGCGCCTGCGCCTCCGGTCATCCGGTCGGTGGCGTTGGTGACATTCATCCGAGGAGGAATCCATGTTTAGCCAAGATCATATGCAGGAATTGCTCGGCTATGAAGCAAATGGTGCGGGCGTTGTCAGTCGTTTACCTGGACACCGACAACACGCAACAGTCAGTCGAGGCCATTAAGCTGCAAGCGCGCGGGCTGCTCAAGGAGGTGCAGCCGGATCACGACAAGGAGGCCGGAGACCATCGAGCGCTATCTGGACCTTAGCTATGATTGGGCCAACCCTGGGTTGGCGCTGTTTTGCGGTGAGAACGGCGACTTCTTCCGCGCCTACCCGTCTCCTGTCGCCTTTCGCAATCGTGTCCGCCTTGGTTCGCGTCCCTATGTCAAGCCGCTGACCCATTTTCTGGATCACTATGCTCACTTCGGCGTGATTTTGGTTGATCGCGTCGGCGGCCGATACTACGAGTACCACCTGGGTGAACTACAAGCGACGGACACCTACGTCGGCGAAGATGTTCGCAAAGTCAAAAGCGGTACAGGCTCATCGGCCGTTGGTCGGCGGGGCGGTGGCGGAACAAGCGGGCCCGGTGGCAGCAAGCACGAGGATGAGGTCGTGAACCGCAACCTTCGCGAGACGGCCGCCGCGGCCAATCATTTCTTTGCCAATCGGCCGATTCGCCGTCTGTTCCTGGGGGGCACCACTGAAACTGTGGCCCAGTTCCGCGAGATGCTGCCCAAGCAGCTCCAGAGTACGCTGGCGGGCACCCTGTCGATTGATGTGGATGCGAGCGAACCGGAGATTCGACGTCAGGCGCTCAATCTATTGCGCGAGGTCAATGCCGAACGTGAGGCGAAACTGGTAGAACGCCTGGTGACGTTGAACGCCATGGGCAACAATGCCGTCGCCGGGCTGGACGACACGCTCCAGGCTATTTCCGACAAACGCGTGGATACACTTGATCATTAGCGATGGCTACCGTCATCCGGGCTATATCGATGGACCGTCCGGTTTCGTGGTGGCCAATCTGGCGCGCAGTCCTATGGGCGAGCAGGAGCTGACGGCCGTAGCTGACGTCATCGACGCCGCTGTCGCCCAAACAGTGACTCAGGGCGGTCATGTCGAGGTCATCAACGACAATGCGTCGCTGGAGGACCTGGGTCGCATTGGGGCAATCCTGCGCTATTAGACCGGTCTAGCTACCTCCTGGTCGACCGTCAGGGGGCGCATTCAGTCGAGTGCGCCCCCTGTTGCTATTTATGATGTCTTCTGCCTCATTCATTGAATCCCTGGCCGCTGTGCCCACCATGGATCGGGTATACAATCCCTACGCGGGCGCGTCCGCAGCGGCCGATCGCTGCCGGACCAATCTTGAGTGTTACTTACGGCAAATGAATGCCTTCCGCCCAGCCGTCCTACTGGTGGGCGAGGCGCCTGGGTATCGGGGCTGTCGGTTGACAGGCATCCCGTTTACGAGTGAGCACATCATGGCCGGCCACCCCCAATTTGCAGCTGCTCAAGGATTCCAAATCGACGGTCGGCAACGCGAGGCAAGCGCCACGGCCGTTTGGCGCACGCTTGATGAACTCGCCCAGGCACCGTTGCTATGGAATGCCTTTCCGTTTCATCCCCATCGCGCCGAACTGCCGGACAGCAATCGCACGCCAACCGGTAGCGAGATAGCCTGTGGGGAGCCGTACCTGCGTAATTTGCTGACCCACTACCCGATCCAGCTAATCGTCGCCGTGGGCAAGAAAGCTGGACAGGCGCTGGCATACTTGGGGCATTGCCTCGGAGTCAGTGCGCCATCCGGCCCATGGCGGCGGCGCGCAGTTTAGACGCGAACTGAGCGTGCTCCTCGCCTAGCCGGAAAGCCCTCAGGTCATTGGAATCGCCAGAGATCAGCGGAACTCGATGCGATAGTCCTGAATCGGCGCGTCCGGGCGCTGGGTCTCGATCCAATCGACGGCTTTCTGCAGCACACTATGCAGATGCCGCTGATCGTTGCCGCCGACGGTTAGACCTATGACGGCCGACTGCCACAGATCATGGCCATCCACTTCAGCGGCGGAGATATTGAACTCCTGATGCAATCGAGCCAGGATGGACTTGAGGATGCGCCGCTTTTCCTTCAACGATCGCACCCCCTCCAGGTCCAGAATGATGATGCAGGTGGCGACAAACATGAGCCCAATTGTCCACGATGCAGGCGTGGGGGCAATCGCCGCATTTGAGATAGATTTTAGGTTGGTCCGTCTCTTCCTTAAAGAAATGTGAGCCCATAATTTGGTATACTAGTTAATGGATATATTGTGGGTTTCATTATTTTGAGGTGACAGACAAACGTATGGAGCAAAAAGAGATCGTCGAAACTGGGTCCCGTTCGCGCAACGTGCTCTACGGGGCTGCCGTGGTCTTCCTCATCGCGGCCAGCGTGCTGGTGTTTGCCGGTGCTCGCTTTGCCATGAAGGCCGGAGATGCGGCCGACACTGCAGCCAGTGTCGTTGAGCCAATCAGTGATCGTGTTCGTCAGCTATTTGTGTCAGCCACGCCTGTTATCTTGCCCAATCCCGCTACCATCGTGACCCAGATCAACGATCTGGCCCGACTGGAGACGGCCTCCTACGAATTGGAGAAAGTCGTAACGGCCGATTCCAGCCAGGAAGGATTGCTTGACCTGTTCCTGGGCGAGTCGATGGTCTTTGTGGCGAACGGCAAGGTGTTTGCCGGGGTCGACCTGGCGGCCATGACGCCGCAGGACCTGGCGGTGGTGGACCCGGATACGGTCATGGTCCATCTCCCGCAGGCCACGATTTTTGATGACATCCCGGTGCTCGATAACGATCGGTCGTTTGTGGCCGACCGGGATACGGGGCTGCTGGTGAAGGGCGATCCCAATCTGGAGACCCAGGTGCGCCAGACGGCCGAAGCCGCCATTCTCGAAGCGGCCCGCTCGAGCGACATTCTGGACCGGGCTAATTTTAACGCCCAGCAGTACATGCAGGGCTTTCTGGAAAGTCTGGGCTTTACCGAAGTTATCTTCACGCAGGACATTCCCACGAACGTCCCGCCCTATGAGCAGCCGATCCCGAAGGGCTACCTGCTGCTGCCGACGCCCACACCCTAAGGCATCCGTCCAATTAATTGAACCCAGGACCGGGACCAGCGATGGCCCGGTCCTGTTTTGTTTCGATTAGCCGGCGTAGCTCCAACCGACAAACGGCAGGGTCAACGTATCGGTCACTTCACCCTCTTTGAGAATGCCGGCGTTGACGACCTCGCCGACAATAATGTCGTGGTCACCGCCGATGTCGATCATCTGCCGCACCCGGCATTCGATATAGGCGGCCGCGCCCTCGAGGATGGGGCAGCCGGTTTCGGGGCCGGCGGTGTAGGTGGCTTCGGCCATTTTGTCGGGGTTCTTTTCCCGGCTCTTGGTAAAGGGCATCATTGCTTCCTGGTCTTCCTGGTTGAAGATATTGATGGCAAACACACCACCCCCTTCAATGACCTCATGCGAATAGGCTTTTTTCTGCAAGCCTACGGCGACCAGGCGCGGGGTGAATGAGGCCTGCGTCACCCAGTTAGCGACCATGGCATTCACTTCGTCCCCGTTGCGACTTGTGATACTGTAGAATCCGTAGGGCATGCGCTTCAAGGCATCCTTGATTTGTTCGTCAGACATTGTTTCTCCTTCTACGAAAATGAGTGGTTTCGTCGATTCTAGCAAATATCGCCTGGCTTTTAGGGCATTGGGTCGATCTCTCACATGACCATACCGAGCACGATTCCCGGCCTACGATTGGCCACAGGTCTGCTGGCCGTCTATGGCCTGATATGGATCGGCCTTGAAGGCGACCTGCTGCGCGTCACGCTCCTGGGAGTGGGGGCAACGGCCGTGGCGATGGTCTATGTGGTGCAGTGCCGCCTGGGCGGCCGAACGTTACGCCTGCCGGTGTGGCTGACCGTTGCCGGCGCCGCAGGCTTGGCTGTCGGGCTGGGAGCTGTGCCGGTGACTTTGTTCCTGATGGCGCTCAAGACCGGCCTGCACGCCCACGGGCCCGAATTCACGGCTGACGAAATCGCACGGGTATGGGGCCAACTGCCGTTGTGGGGTCTGGTTGGATTACTTGTCGGGCTGGGGGTAGGGTTGATCGTGGCGGCTTTCCACGCATTGCACGCGAACAGTCGCCACGACGGGGGCGCAGGCTAGTTGCTTGCGGGCTGCAGCGTCAGGGTTTCGTGCGAACCGCTTTCGGCCGATTCGCGCAGCCAATTCGACGGATGGTACTCGAAGTTGCGCCACATCTCGATCATGTTGTCATACTGATCGTGCATCGGGTGGCCACTCTGGCCCACGCTGTGGATCATGAGTGAGTTATCCAGATTGCTCAGGTCGATGATCTGGCGTAGTGCGGGAATGCAGGTGACCTCGAAGCCATTGTTGGCGTCCCAGCACGTTTTCATCGGCACCGATTCGCTGCCGCTGGTGGGGAAGGGCCCGCGATTGAAGATGTTCTCGATAAAGCCGATGCCGGAACTACCCAGCGTGGCGTTCTGGAAGGTGATCAGGTGCAGGTCGCCCCAACGCCAGTCATCCAGGTTGTCACCCAGCTGGGTCTTGCCGTCGGCCAACCCCTCGGTCAGGGAGCGAATCAGGACGGCATCGCGATCCTCCACCACATCGGCCGTCCGGGCATCATCCCACCAGGCGGCCTGCGGGTCTTGCAACAGCCAGTACATCGAGTCGGCCGTACCGTCTTTGCCGTCCGGATAGTAGTCGGGCAGCAGCTCATCATTGTAAGTATTGGCGAGCAGTCGGACCCAGAACAAGTTGTAGAGGGCTGCGTCCGGGCTGTCCTTGTGCATTTGACCGCCCCAGCGTAGCAGTCGGTCGCGAGCGGCGGCGACATCGGGATCGCTGATGGTCAGACTTTGCAGATAGGGGATCACCTCGAGCGCCGATAGACTGCCCGTGTCAGTCTGGAAAGCCATCATGTCTTCGATGGTGATTGGCCCGACGTCTTCAGAGATCATGTTGGTGATGCGCTGAGCGCGCTGGCCTTGATCCTGGAACGCGGCAATGAGGAAGGGATAATCCTCGGCCCGCACCTGGGGATTGTTGGCGGTCACGATGAAGCCCTGCTCTGGGTTGAAGACGCGCGGGGCCTGGTCGAATGGGATGAAACCGGTCCAGGTGAAGTCATCATTCCAGCCCGGCACCGGCACCGTGCCATTGCCTCCGGCGCGAACCGGCACTTTGCCGGGCATCACGTAGCCGATATTGCCGTCAGTATCCGCATAGAGCAGATTCTGCTTGCCCGCCTCAAAGTACTGCGCCCCGGCCAGGAAGTCGTCCCAGTTCTGCGAGCGAATAATGAGCTGTACGGCGCGGAAGGTCTGCACCGGCTCCAGTGCGGTCCAGGCGAAGCTAAGGGCATACGGTTGAGTACCCTCGTCTGTGGCGCCAAAGCGTGACGCGTTCACCAATGAATCGGAAGCCACCACACCGTTGCGCGTCTTGCGGACAAAGACAATATCCGGCTCGTCCTGACCCTGAACGTTGATGACCTCGCGACGAATCTCCATATCAACCCATTCACCGTTAACCTCGTACTGATTGGGATCGTCGGGGTTGATGCGTTCGATGTACACATCCTCCGCATCAAAGGCGGCGTTGGTCAGACCCCAGGCGATGCGGTCATTGTGGCCGATCAGGATGCCGGGCACACCGGGCAATGAGAAGCCCCGAAACTCATATGGGCAGTCGGGCGATTTCTCGATACAGTGCATGCCGACTTCGTACCACAGGGCAGGCATTTGCACGCCCATGTGGGGGTCGTTGGCAAGGTAGGGCAAGCCGGTATCGGTGCGTTCGCCGGAGATGGCGTAGCTGTTGGAACCGCTACCGTAGGGAGTCATGATGGCTGCCAGTAGGGGCGGCACCGTTGGCGTGCCGGCCATCTGTTGGCCGACATCGGCCAGATATTGCCACTCGCCATCCGAAAGGGCCGCCAGCGGGCTGGTATCGAGTCCGCTCAGGTAGCCCAGTTCGCTGGACTGGATGATGGTCGGCCGATCGTCACGGTAAGGGGGCTGCAGGTCGCGGAAGCGATCGACGCCCATGTAGCCAATCATGTCGGCCACCTGCAGGTCCTGATTCGGCCGTCCGCCCTGGTCGAAGATCATCATATAGGCCCAGATCATCGAATCGACCGGCGTCCAGGGTTCGATGGTGATGTCAGTTCCTTGGACACCCAGGAACGCGAACTCCAGTCCCAGTTGGGCGGGCGAGCGGTCCTGGATGTAGGCGTTGACCCCGGCGGTATAGCCATCCACTGCCCGACGCGTTTCATCGTCGAGCAAGTCATAGGCCCCGGCCGTGGAATCCTTGAAGCCGAAATGACGCAGATAGCGGTCGGTCTCCAGGGTCGCCTGGCCGAAGATCTCCGACAGGCGTCCGGAGGCCGTGCGGCGCTGGAATTCCATCTGCCAGAAGCGCTCCTGGGCGTGGGTATAGCCCTGGGCGAAGAAGAGGTCTTCGGTATTCGTAGCGTAGATGTGGGCCACGCCGTATTCGTCGCGCACGATATCGACCGGCGCGTTCAGTCCGGCCACATCCAGTGTGCCGCTGACCTTGGGGATGGCCTGACGGGTGAACCAGCTCCATACGCCAAACAACATAAGAGCCAGAGCGCCGATGACGCCGAGTGTGATTAGGGCTGCTTTGATGCCTCGTGACATTGCTAAAACCTCGCGATTACTTGTGGGTGGGATGCTCCAGATAGCGCAAACTATACTCCCCTGCGCGAGCAATGTCTAGCAATCTCTTAAGGAAAGGGGGATGGGCTTCAGCAGATGCGCGGCAGCATTTCGCCGGCCAGCATATCGACCACGCGCGTGCTGCCGATACTGGTTTTCAGCAAGACCCGCCCGGCCGGTTCCGCCACAACGCGGCCGATAGCCAGGGCGCCTTCTCCGTACTGTGTGCGGCGCATAACGTCCAACACGGCCTGGCTATCCTCATAGGCGACGATGGCCAGCAGCTTGCCTTCGTTGGCCACGTAGAGGGGGTCGAAGCCCAGCATCTCGCAGGCAGCATCCACGGCCGGCAGCACCGGGATGGTCGTCTCGTCCAGTACGATGCCGACCTGGGACTGCTGGGCGATCTCGTTGAGCGTCGTGGCCACGCCGCCGCGGGTGGGGTCGCGTAGGACATGGATGTTGTCGCTGACCGCCAGCATGGCCTCGACCAGATGATTGAGCGGGGCGACATCGCTGACGACATCGGCCTCGAAGCCCAGTTCGCCGCGCGCGCCCAGCACGGCGATGCCGTGATCGCCAATCGTGCCGGAGACGATGACGACATCGCCCGGCTGAGCCAGGTCGCCGCTGATCGGCGCGCCCGGAGGGTACGGTGCCGACACCGGCCGTATTGATGTAGACACCGTCGGCCTTGCCGCGTTGCACGACCTTGGTGTCCCCGGCAATGATCTGCACCCCCGCTTCTGCCGCGGCTGTTTGCATTGACACGACGACATCGGCCAATACGCTGACATCCAGTCCTTCTTCGAGAATGAAGCCGACGGTCAAATACAATGGCGTCGCACCCATCATGGCCAGATCGTTGACCGTGCCGCAGACAGCCAGACGGCCGATATCACCGCCGGGAAAGAACAGAGGAAACACCACATGTGAATCGGTGCTGACGGCCAGGCGGGTCGCCCCGTTCAGATCGACCACGCCTGCATCGTTCGTCCCGGCCAGGACCGGGTTGTCGAACGGCGCGATGAACAGACGGCCGATGAGATCGTGCGACATCTTGCCGCCGCTGCCGTGGCCCAGGACGATTTTCTCGTCGTGGCGCAACGGCATAGGGCAGACAGGACCTTCCATCGTCACGGGTGCGGCATCGGGGGTGGTGGGTGTGGTCATTGGTTTGTCTCTGTAGTACTCAGCCTAGTCGGCGTGAATGGCGGAAACGTCGGTGGCGATCTGATCGACCGACAGGTCAGTCAGATGTCGGCCGTAGCGGTAGTAGGCGGCACAGGCGCCCTCAGACGAAACCATCGTCGCCCCCAGCGGGTTTTCCGGTGTGCACAGCGTGCCGAAGGCCGAACAATCATGCGGCTTTTTGAGCCCCTGCAGGATTTGCCCGGCAATACACAAGGGCGATTCTTGCGGGTGGATGCTGCTGACATCGAAGCGCCCCTCGGCGTCGAATTCAGCGAACTCCGGGCGCAGCCCCCAACCGCTGGCGGGGATCATGCCGATGCCGCGCCACACGCGGTCGCGTGTCTCAAAGACCTGGGCCAATACCTTCTGGGCCGGGATATTGCCTTCGAAGGTTACGGCCCGCTGATAGGCGTTCTCGGCTTCGGCTTTGCCTGCTTCCAGTTGTTTCACCGTAGCCAGAATGCCTTGCACGATGTCGAGCGGCTCGAAGCCGGTGACGACCATAGGCACGCGGTACTGCTCGGCCAGCGGCGGGTATTCCCAATAGCCCATGACCGCACAGACATGTCCAGCCGCCAGAAAGCCCTGGACGCGATTGTTGGGCGATCCCAAGATGGCGTGCATGGCGGGTGGTACGCAGACATGGGATACCAGGACGCTGAAGTTTTTCACCCCCAGTGCCTTGGCCTGCAGCACGGCCATCGCGTTGGCCGGGGCGGTGGTCTCAAAGCCAATGGCGAAGAACACGACCTCTTTATCGGGGTTGTCCTGGGCGATCTTGACCGCGTCCAGCGGCGAATAGACGACGCGCACATCGCCGCCCTGGGCGCGGACGGAGAACAAGTCGCGGCTGGTGCCGGGCACGCGCAACATGTCGCCATACGATGTAAAGATGACGTTTGGCCGCGCGGCGATATCCAGCGCTTTGTCGATCAGTTCCAGCGGGGTGACACATACCGGGCAGCCGGGTCCATGAACCAGTTCCACCTCGTCGGGCAACAGTTGGTCGATGCCATGGCGGACGATGGCATGGGTCTGGCCGCCGCAAATCTCCATGATGACCCACGGTTGCGTCACCACGCGGCCGATCTCGCGGATCGTCCCCTGGACCAGCTCGGCGTCGCGATATTCGCTGACGTACTTCATGACCCTAGCCCTCGGCCGTCTCGGGGACAACGACCGTTTCGGGGCCGATCTCCTCCTCCAGGTCGATGATCTCGCGCAGCATCTCCAGCGTCGCGAAGGCTTCTTCCTCGCTCAGCAGGCTGATGGCAAAGCCGACATGGATGACCGTATAGTCGCCCACCATCGCTTCGGGCACATAGGCCAGGCACGCCTCGCGGACCGTGCCGCCGAAGTCAATGCGGCCCATGGACAGACCATTGGTCTCATAGATGTCGATGATTTTTCCGGGTACTCCAAGACACATGATTCAACTCCTCGAGGGCGCGAGCTGCCACAGATGGTGCGCAACCCATATGCGGCGATCGCGGCCTGTCCCAAGGGCCAACCCGCCATCATTGGCCGGTACAGCCTGATGCGTATAGACGGTCAAATCCGCTCGGTTCGGCCAGCAAAAGAACCCGTCGCAACAGACTCATATTCTGCCACACCCCACCGCTTAGCACCACATCCGTCAAGCCGGTCTCATGCCGCAAGCGGCGGCAAACGTCGATGACCATTCGGGCAATCCCGTTGTGAAAGCGGGCGGCGATCTGCCGGTGCCCTACATTCGCCCGTAGATCGTCAATGATCGCTGCCAGCAAGGGCGACGGGTCGATCGGCGTGACGTGTAAGCCACCGGATAAGCGGCCGTCTCGTCGGGATCCACCAGAGCTTCCAGTTCCACGGCCGCCTGTGCCTCATAATTGACCACCTGGCGCACGCCAATGAGCGCGGCCACCGCGTCGAACAGGCGGCCCATGCTGGAGGTCGGTGGCGCATTGAGACCGGTCGCGAGTTGGTGCTGGAGGACGGCCAGGCGATTGTCATCCAGTCGATTGCGCGTACCGGACCGGCGGCAGGTCGTCGTCCCAGGGCAGATCCGGCCGTCGCCAAGCGCTGCCAACGCCATGCGCCACGGCTCGCGAACGGCGCGGTCGCCGCCGGGCAGGGGGATATAGCGCAGGTGGGCCGCTCTTCTGGCTGTCGCATAGTCAGCGATGAGGAATTCGCCACCCCAGATGGCACCGTCGGTGCCGTAACCGGTGCCGTCGAAGGATACGCCAATCACCGGCCGGTCGCCGGAGAGGCCATGTTCAACCATGCAGGCGGCAATATGGGCGTGGTGGTGCTGCACGCCGATGGCCGGGAGGTCTTCGCGCTCGGCTCGCTCCAGGGCATAGCGGGTGGCCATGTAGTCCGGATGGAGGTCATAGGCGATGGCTTCGGGCCGGACGCGAAACAGTCGTTCCAGGTGTTCCACGCCCTGCTTCAAAGGCCACCAGCGTCTCGTAATTCTCCAGGTCGCCGATGTGATGGCTGAGGAAAGCATAATCGTCGCGGGTAACGCAGAAGGTGTTTTTGAGTTCGGCTCCGGCGGCCAGCAGCGGCGGCGCCGACCACGGTAGTCGCACCGGAAACGGCGCATAGCCGCGCGACCGACGCATGGGCATGAGTCTGGGGCGGCCGTCGTCTCGTTGACCACCACGCGCATGACTGAGTCGTCGCAGCGCGTGAAGATATCACGGTTGTGGAACAGGAACGCATCGGCTAATTTCGCCAGCCGTTCGTGGGCCTGCTCGTTGGTGTAGGCGATTGGCTCTTCGCTGAGGTTGCCACTGGTCATCACGAGTGCGTCAGGGAAGCCCGGCTCCGCTTCCAGCAGCAGAACATGCAGCGGCGTGTAAGGCAGCATGACACCGATATGGTCCTGGCCCGGCGCGATTTCGGCCGCCAGCGGGGAGTCTTGGCGGCGGCGCAGAATCACGATCGGCCGCGCGCGGGATTCCAGCAGGTCCGCCTCCGGCAATCCAACTATGCAATGGCGACGAACGGTCTCCAGATCGGGCATCATCACCGCAAACGGTTTGTCCACGCGCAGCTTGCGCCGCCGCAGTTCAGCTACGGCCTGCGTATTAGTCGCGTCGCAGGCCAAGTGAAAGCCACCCAGCCCCTTGATAGCCATGATTCGGCCGTCGCCCAGGAGTGTGCGGGTTGCTTGCAGGGCGTCTTCCCCCTCGATGGGGGGATGGGACAGGGAGTTGCCACCCGGCTCCAGCCAGATGTGCGGCCCACAGATGGGACAGGCCACCGGCTGCGCGTGGAAACGACGGTCGAGCGGGTCATGGTATTCGGCCGCACAGTCCGAGCACATCGGAAAGTCGGCCATCGTGGTCAACGGTCGATCGTAAGGGATGTCGCGAATGATGGTGAAGCGCGGGCCGCAGTTGGTGCAATTGATGAATGGGTAGCGATAGCGCCGGTCCGTGGGGGTGGCCATCTCGCGCAGGCAGTCGGAGCAGACGGTCATGTCGGGCGAGATGGGTTGGAAGGCCCCGTCTTCGGTCTGCGAAGCCACTATCTCGAACGCGGTGAAGCCGTTGGCTGGGCGCAACTCCATGTCCAGTTGGTCAATGCGGGCCAGCGGCGGCAGTTCGAGGTGCAGCGCCTGGGCAAATTCGTCGAGGATGGCCGGCGGGCCATCGATTTCTATGTCGACGCCGGATGACGTATTCCGCACCCAGCCGTGGAGGTGATAGCGCAGGGCCAACCCATAGACAAACGGCCGAAAGCCCACACCTTGAACGACGCCGGAGATATGGATTCGCCGACCTTCCATCGGGATGGGATCGGCGCCGGGTGTCATGACTCCGTGTGGCGCGCCACCCACTCCAGCCAGGCCGGAATGCCCTCGCCGGTGCGGCAGGAAACGGCGAACGTTTCCAGCCCCGGATTCAATGCCGCGACTCCGCGCCGGAAGTAATCCATGTCGAAGTCAACATAGGGCAGTAAGTCGATCTTGTTGATTACCAATGCATCGACACCACGATAGGTGCCGGGATACTTGTACGGTTTGTCGGCCCCCTCGGGCACCGAGGCAACCAGCACGCTCTTGTGCGTGCCCAGGACGAAGTTGGCTGGGCAGATGAGATTGCCCACATTCTCGACGATCAGCAAGTCGATGGCCGGCAGGTCAAGCTGTCCCAGAGCCTGTTGCAGCATGACGGCGTCGAGGTGGCACTCGCCACCGGTGTTGATCTGAACGGCCGTGGCCCCGGCGGCAGCGGCGCGGTCGGCGTCGATACTGGTGGCGATATCGCCGTCGATGGCGGCCACGCGAAAGCGATCAACCAGACCATGGACTGTTTGCTCGACCAGGCTGGTCTTGCCTGCGCCGGGAGAGGCCAGGAAGTTGAGGCTAAAGACGCCGGCGGCGTCCAGCGCGGCGCGGTTATCGGCCGCCAGCCGCTCATTGGCCCCCAAGATTCGTTCGACTACAGGTACGCGTTCGCTCATAATTTTTGGCTCAGTCGGTCGGTGCGGCAGGTTCCGCTCCGACGTTACTCAGGTCTTCGGCGTGGCCCACGTCAATGGCTTCCATATAGAACTCTTCACCGGCAATGATCTGTATTTGCTCGCTGTCACAGAAGGGGCAAACAAGACTGTCTGTGGGGCTATAGGTCTGTCCGCATGCCTGACACTCCAGTCGGCCGGGAATACGTCGGAAGTGCAGCTGCGCCCCGGCCGCAATCGATTCCTCGCTGATGATGTCCCAGTAGAACTGAACCGATTCATCCACGATAGTCGAGAGATCGCCGATGACCAGATAGATGTCCGTCACGGCGACGGCGTTGGCCTCTGCTGCGTGGCGCAGGGTGATCTCCAGGATGCTTTCGGTAACCGCTAACTCATGCATGACAATCGGCAACTCAAAAAGAATGGGACGGATGTTGCCGTCCGTCCCATTGATTATAGTCGGTTTGGGCTGAAACTCTAGGCTTGCAGCGGACTGGTGGCGGCGGCCAGTAATACACGGGTCATGTGCAGCCGCTCCATGGTCGCCTTGGCGATCTGCGTTTGCAAACCGTAGGCCAGCGACGGGTCAGAATCACACAGGTCGCGGAGTTCGGCCGCGTCAATCTTGAGCAGCGTACTGTCCTCGGTGGCGACGGCCGTTGCTGTTAACTGATGCGGGGCAATGACAGCCGAAACAGCCAGCGGCTCGCCGGGGTTGATCGTGCCGACAAGGAAGTCTTTGCGAAGCTGCGGTAGGTGCTCGTCAATGACGATATAGTGCAAGTCGATGGCCCCGGTCAGCAGCACATATAGCGCGTTGGCCTGGTCCCCAATTGCAAAGAGGATGTCGCCGTCTTCCAGCTCGATCTCTTCCGAGATCATCGCTACTTCACGAACCTGAGCCGGGGACATGAAACCGAAGAAAGGGAATCGTCGCAGTAATTCTTTAGATACCATGGTGCTTATGCCTCTTGTTGACCATGCCATCGCATGGCGTCTTCTATGGTGGTCGCGCCCAATAGGGTCAGGACGGCCTGAGCGGCAGCCGGGATAGCGGCCGCTACCGGCGGCGAAATCTCATCAGAGAAGTCATAGATACGTTCCGCTTCGATGCCAACGATGGTCACCTCGTCGGGTACGTCCGCGCCCATGGAGCGGCCTAACTCAAATGCCGTAGAGAGCGAGGTGTCATGGACGGCCGTCGTGTGGCCCGCCGACAGGTTCGGTAGGGCCGCCAGCGGCAGGATGTAGACATCACCACACTGCCCGCCGTGCGTCTGCATGGCGTCGATGATGATGACGCGCCGGTAGCCGATCAGCCGCTCCATCAGACTGAGGCCACCCAGCGCCAGATAGTCGACCTCGACGTCGGGCGCCAGCGTCTGCAACGACCTCAGCCACGCGCCAGCCGATGCCGTCATCGCCCAGGATGGGGTTGCCCAGCCCGACGACGACGGTACCGGCAAAGGCGCCAACCGATGGGTGCGGTTTAGCAGAACTGCCGTAGAACATCAACCGTCTCTCCGTTCGCGTCCCGGATGGTCACCTGCAGCGGCATCTGGCCGGGCAATGAGTGGGTGGCGCAGCCGAAGCAGGGGTCATAGGCGCGAAAGGCCATCTCGACCATGTTCAGCAGACCCTTCGTTGACGGTGTCCTTGTGGATGAGGTTCTGGGCCGCCTTCTTGATCGACATGCTCATCGGCGCATAGTTGTTGGTCGTGCCGACGATCAGATTGACCTTCGTCAGCAGCCCTCGCTCATCTGTCCAGTAATGATGGGTCAAGGTGCCCCGCGGCGCCTCGACAATGCCAACCCCTTCCGTCGGGACTTTCGTCGGCACGGTGTGGATATCCGTTGACGAGGATCTCCGGATCGGTGGCCAGTTCCACCATGCGCTCGGCGGCATAGAGCAATTCGATCAGACGCGCCCAATGCGTGGCCAGACGCTGGTGCACCGGCTTGCCTCCCAGAGTATCGTAGAATTTCTCGTATTGCTCTTGGGCCAGCGGCGTGGCCATGCCGTCCGACGCGTTCAGGCGTGACAAGCGGCGTCGCCATGTAGACGCCGGAGTCCTTGCCGTCGACGAAGCCCTTCCAGCCCACTTTCTTCAGATAGGGGAACTTCAGATAGGTCCAGGGTTCGACATGTTCGGCGATCCAGTCGGTGTAATCCTCTGGTGCGTACTTGCCCAGGCGCTCGCCATCCGGGTCAACAACGCTGATCTTGCCGTCGTAGAAGTTGACTTTGTTGTTATCGTCCACCATGCCCATGTAATGGGTGCGGTGGGTGTAGATGTCGCCCAGGATCAGGTCGACGTAGTCCTCGTTGCCCAGCACCAGATCGGTGAAGAGCTGCAGGCTGAACTGGGCGAACTCGATGCCCCAGCGGCCCATCATCTCGATTTCTTTGCGTTCCGGCTTCGGTCAAGCCCTTGGTCACCCCGCCGGGAATGGACGTGCAGGGGTGGACCTTGCGGCCGCCGAACATCTCGACCACCGTGTGGCCGTACTTGCGGGCCTGAATGACCTTGCCGCCAATCTCCAGACCGACCTTGTGGATGACGCCCAGGATGTTGCGCTCGGCCACCGGCGCGTCCGGCCCCATGACGAAGTCCGGACCGCCCAGCGCGTAGAAGTGGGTCGTGTGGTCGGTGAAGTAGAAGCCCATGTAGAGCAGCTCGCGCAGCTTCTTGGCCGCCGATGGCGGATCCACGCCATACACCGCGTCGCCGGCCTTGGCCGCCGCCATGTGGTGCGCTTCCGGGCAGACGCCGCAGATGCGGTTGGTCAGCAGCGGCATTTCCTCCACCGGACGGCCGACGCAGAAGCGCTCGAAGCCGCGCAGTTCCGGGATCTGGAAATACGTGTTGGCGACATCGCCCGCCTCATCGAGGAAGATCTCGATCTTGCCATGTCCTTCCAGGCGGGTGATCGGGTCGATTGTAATGCGTTCCATGCCATCTCCTCCTTATGCGACGCGACGCTTGGAGCCGTCGGCCGGAGCCCAGGCAATGCGCCCGGCACGAAGCAGTGAATCAGCCAGATTGAACCGGTAGAACGAGCCGGCCGGGTCGGGAATGCCGTCCAGGATGCGTTCGATCTCCACCGGGTCGTTGCTGTCGATGACCGAGGCGATGGCGGTCATCAGCCGCGCCCCATAATCAACCACCCCCTCGGCCGGGCCATAACAGCCGATGCAGGCGGCGTTGACTTGGGGCACAGCGCCCCACAGCCGTTGCGCGTGGCCGGTCCATTGCAGAGAATGCCCTGTTCCAGCAGGCAAATCTTGGGATCGATATGCTCCACTTCGTGGATACGGTGGAAGGCAGTGATCGTCTTGACATTGCGCTCGCGAGGACAGTCATCACAGACGGTGGAGTTGCCGGCACCGATCACACTGCCCTTTGGGCGGCAGTTCCGCCTTCGCCGTGCAGCGCCTTGATCACGACGTCGATAACGGCCGCGATCTGATGCGATTCCGGCGGGCAGCCGGGCATGTAGTAATCGACATCCACGACCTGATCCAGC
Source organism: uncultured Chloroflexia bacterium (assembly GCA_963695535.1). Taxonomy (GTDB): domain Bacteria; phylum Chloroflexota; class Anaerolineae; order Promineifilales; family Promineifilaceae; genus Promineifilum. The sequence continues at coordinate 540,131 of CAVOGT010000003.1, read as the reverse complement.
GTGCGCAAGACGGGATAGAACATGGGAATGTGGATGCATGCCTTCGGGCATCGGGATAGTCGTACTGCGGCCGAATGTGGTCGGGATTGTCCGTGGAGACCGTCTCGAAGGCCGCATCGTAGATCTCTTCCATGGACGAGAAGTTGGCCAGTCCCGGAATACAGCCTTCCGTGGCGCAGGAGCCGAACGAGACCAGGATCTGGCTCTTCCGGCGCAGCAGTTCGGCCATGTGCTTGTTCTCGTCGTTACGAATGCCGCCGTTGAAGAGAGTCAGGAGTAATGGACTATCTTCGGCATCGCCTCGACATCTTTGTACTTGGCGTCCATAGCGACCGGCCAGAAGACCACGTCGAAATTGGCATCGACGTCGAGGATCTTCTCGCCGATGTTGAGAACGGCGATCTCGCAGCCGCCGCACGAGGCGGCCCAATACATCGCAAATTTCGGTTTGCTCGCTCATGCCACTGCCTCCTGTACGGCCTGACCGGTGCTGGCCGCGTGCCACTGAAAATCGCCTTGCGCGCGGGCCAGTTCAACGGCCCCAGGGCGCGAACTTCATCGACGAAGACGGTAATCTCTGGCCAGATGAACACCTTCGGCGGCGCTGGCCCAGACGAGTTTGACCCGTTCCGGCTCAATGCCCATGGGCGCTAGCGTGCGGCGCAGCAGCAGATAGCGGCGCAATGTCTTGTAATTCTGTTCCAGATAGTGGCATTCGCCCGGATGGCAGCCGGTGATCAGGACGCCATCGGCGCCCTCGGCCAATGCCTTCAGGACAAATGTCGGGTCCAGCCGGCCGGAACACATCAGACGGATGAGCCGGACGTTGGGCGGGTATTTGATGCGAGCGGTGCCGGCCAGGTCGGCCGCTCGATAGCTGCACCAGTTGCAGGTAAAGCCGATGATGACCGGTTCGAATTGTTCAGTCATGATTGTCTCCTATGCCGCAGCCATCTCAGCCATCTGGGCCATATCCAGCAGATTGCCGGGCTGCGAGAACATGAGCAAGCCTTCGATTTGGGCGAAGATCTGTTCGTTGCTGAAGCCGGTGCCGCTGATTGCCCCGGCCGGGCAAGCGGCCACACAGGTGCCGCAGCCCTGGCAGAGCGCGTGCTTGATCTCGGAGACCATCATGTCCTCATGGAAGATGATGGCGTTGAACGGACAGAGGTTGTTGCAGATGCGGCAGCCGGAGCATTTGGTCGCGTCGACCGTCGCGCGCACCGGCTCCAGCTCGATCTCGCCCCTGGCAGATTCGGCTGAGCACGCGCGCGGCGGCGGCGGCGCCCTGGGCCACACTGGCCGGGATGTCCTTCGGCCCCTGGACCGCGCCGGCGATGAAGATGCCTTCGGTCATGGTGGCTACCGGGTCGAGCTTGGGATGCTTCTCGGTGAACCAGCCGTTGGCGCTGCAGGAGATGCCGAACTTGTGGGCCACCTCCTTGGCGTCGTGGCGCGGTTCCAGGCCGGTCGCCAGAATGACCATGTCCACCGGAATGCGGCGCTGCTTGCCGACGAGCGTGTCCTCGGCCTGAATGATGAGCTTGCCCTCTTCGCTGGGCAGTCGGGCCGCGTCGCGTCACCTCGGCCACCCGGCCGCGGACGAAGAGCGTGCCTTCTTCCAGCACCCGCTGGTAGAACTCGTCGTAGTCCTTGAAGGCCGTGCGCATGTCGATGTAGAAGTTGTAGACTTGTGCGCCGGTGCGCTCCTTGACCAGGTGGGCGAACTTCAGGCTGGACATGCAGCAGATGACCGAGCAGTAGTTGTTGTAGTTGCGGTCGCGGCTGCCGACGCAGTGGACGATGCCCACCGACTTCGGCGCGGTGACGCCATCGCGCAGGACGATCTCGCCGTTGGTCGGGCCGGCGGCATTGCACATGCGCTCGAACTCGATGCTGGTGAAGACATTGGCCAGCCGGCCGTAGCCGTATTGCGGGATCCGCCGGGCATCGAACAGGTCATAGCCGGTGGCCAGGATGATATTGCCGACAGTCACCGTGACGAACTCTTCTTCCTGGGTGAAGTCGATGGCCTTGGTCGGGCACAACTTCTCGCAGGCGCGGCATTTGCCGTTCTGGAAGTAGATGCAGTTCTCGGTGTCGATGACCGGATACTTGGGCACGGCCTGGGCAAAGGGCGTGTAGACCGCCTTGCGATAGCCGAGCCCCGCCTCAAACTCGTTGTCGATGACCTTCTTGGGGCATTTCTCCCAACAGATGCCGCAGCCGGTGCAGAGATCCTCGATGACATAGCGCGGTTTCTGCTTGATCGTGACCGTGAAATTGCCCACGTAGCCATCGACCCGCTCCACCTCGCTCCAGGTCATCATCTTGATGTTGGGATGCATGCCGACCGTCGACCATCTTCGGGGTCAGGATACAGGCCGCGCAGTCCAGCGTGGGGAAGGTCTTGTCGAACTGGGCCATATGACCGCCGATAGATGGCTTCGCGTTCGACCAGGTAGACCTGATGTCCGGCGTCGGCGATTTCCAGGGCGGCCTGGATGCCGGCGATGCCGCCGCCCACGACCAGCGTCGCTGGGTGAATGGGCACGTGCAGCGGCTCCAGCGGCTCATTCTCGATGACCCGTTCAACGCCGCCGGCCACCACCGCTTTGGCCTTCTCGGTGGCCAGCACCTTGTCGGTGTGGACCCACGAAACCTGCTCGCGGATGGAGACCAGTTCGCAGAGGTAGGGATTCAGACCGGCCCGGCCACAGGCGGACGCGGAACGTCTGCTCATGCAGGTGGGGGGAACAGGCGGCCACCACCACGCGGGTCAGACCCTTCTCCTCGATGTCGCGCTCGATCAATTCCTGGCCCAGGCTGGAGCACATGAACTTGTAGTCGCGCGAGACGACAACGCCATCATCACCCAGCTCTTCCTGTGACCAAACGGCGACATCTTCGACATCCACCGTGGCGGAAATGTTGGAACCGCAATGGCAGACATAGACGCCAATGCGTTCCTTTCCATGGTTGTCGGGGTTGGTTTGTGGTGTGCTCATGACTTCTCCTCCTCAATTCGACGTGCGTCGTTGGGGCATGCTGGGCATAGGTAGGCTGGTGATCGTCCTTCTTGCGTCGGGCCGGCTTCTCCGGCGTCTCCTCAGCTTCCGGTACATCGACACCAATCTTGGCCAACGCCGGGCGCGAGCTCATGAACTCCTTGCCCAGGCCTAACTCAGCCGGATCGTGACCAAAGGCCAGGCCCATCAACTGGGTGAAGTACAGCACCGGCATGTGATAGTCCGTGCCGAAATGCTTGTTCACGTCAGCCTGATAGGCGTCAAGGTTCAACTGGCACATGGGACAGAGCGTCACCATCATGTCGGCTCCGGAATCAGTGGCGGCGTGGATGAGCCGGCGGATGAGTTCATAGGCCACGTCCGGGCTGATCTGGGTCATATGACCGCTGCAGCAGTGGGCTTTTTCCGGGAAGTCAATGACCCGCGCCCCCAGCGCCTCCATGATCTCGTCCAGCGACATGGGATATTCCGGATTGCGGAAGCGCTTATCCGGGTCTGGCCGCACAACCATGCAGCCGTAATACGGCGCAACCTTCAGCCCCTTCAGCGGGCGGACCACCTTTTCGCGAATGGTCTCCAGCCCGACGTCATTGAAGACGACCTCGAGCATATGCCGCACGGAGACCGAACCGGGATTGTAATGCAACCCCCCGGCCCCCAGCGCCGTGTTGATGTCCGCGGCCAGCAGCGGGTCCTGGCGCAGGTACTTGTCGGTCTTGGCCAAGTTGAGATAGCAGGCGCTGCAGGCGGCCATGACATCTCGGTGCCATTGATCTGTTGCTCGGCCAGCGCCAGATTGCGGCTGACCAGTGCGTAGGAACCCATTTGCTGCACGGCCGCATACTCCGTGGCGCCACAGCAGTTCCAGTCGCGTACCTCTTCCAACTCAATGGCCATATCGTCCTGGATGGCGACCAGCGAATCCAGATACGGTCGCGCGCTGCGCTGCATGGAACAGCCGGGATAGAACAGATACTTGTTCATGCGCTTGCCTCCATTTCATTGGCCTTCTCCAGAATGGCCCGGAGTTGATCGATGTTGTCGATTTTGTGCGGCGTCAGGTCCAGGCGACCCTTGGTCAGCATCCCCAGTCCCATCTGTGCCCGACTCAGTGCCTTCAGCGGTTGGTGCTTCAGGTATTGTCGTGTGGCCAGGCCGAACTCGAAGCTGCGGCCGTAATTCTCGACCATACTGACGAACGTCTGCGACAGGTCGGAACCGGTGGTGTCTTCGTACAGTCCCCTCTCGACGGCCATGGACTTCAGCGTGTACATGATGTCGGTGATGTGGACCTCCTGCGGACAGCGCACCATGCAGTAATAGCATGAGACGCAGATACCAGGGCGTGTTGCTGGCCAGCACCTCCGTCTCCATGTCAGCCCGGATCATGGCAAAGAGCTGTCGCGGCGTGTGGTCCATGTCGGGCCCGGAAGGGCAAGAACCACCGCATGTCCCACATTGGATGCACATATCCAATCGCGTGGGGCCTGGGGTGGCGGCGGCGACCCTGTCCAGAAAGCTGAGTGGGGGGGCTTGGGCTGCATTTACGGTTACGGTGGTCAAGAGTCACCTCCTTGTGAATTAATGCACAATCAGGGAACAAAAAAGCCCCCGTGATGACACAGGGGCTTGATTCGACAAAGTAAGGGAACCGTCGCAGGTGGAACGAATCGTATAAGCACACGCGGGCTGCGCATAAGCGAAGTCCGACGTATGAACTCTCCAACGTGAGCTACAATCGATCTCCATGTTAACCGGCCTGCCGTAGCGCGCGTCCGTAGACGCCGAGTGGATAAACAAGCGGGTGCAAAGGACTACACCCACGAGTAGGGTACCACTAGCGGCGATGTCAAATGCATGACAAATGTCACGTGTTGATCATGACACTTGTCAGGTATGTCTGAATTGAGTCGGCGCTGAGTATTTGGAGGTAGGCTACAGGAATGGGGCGGAACCAGCGGAAGGCTAGGCGGTCGCCGGCTCGCGGCGCAGGACAATGAGCGTCATATCATCGGCCGGTGGCTCATCCCCGACGAAGACAGCTACATCGTTGACGATCGCGTCCAGTAGATCCTGGGCCGTGGTCCAGGCACCGGATTCGATGACCGCTTGCAAGGCCTCTTCTTCATAGAAGTCGCCCTGGCTATTGCGCGCCTCGGTGATGCCGTCGGTGAACAGTATCAGGCAGTCACCGTGCTCAAGGACATAGGTTTGTTGGTCCAGTCGCACTTCCTCGAACGCCCCCAGCACCAGCCCACGCACCGGCAGCTCGTCGGCCTTGCCGGTCTCGGCATGATACCAGTACGGTGCGTTGTGGCCGCCATTGGCACAGGAAAACGCGCCGGTTTCCATGTTGACGGTCGTCAAGAATGCACTGAGGAACAGGGGGGATTGCCTGTCTTCAACGATAAACTGATTCACCCGCTGCAACGCGTTGGCCGGCTGCAAGACCCTGCATGGCCTCAGCGCGGATAATCGTGCGGCTTACGGCCATGTAGAGTGCGGCGGGTATTCCCTTGCCCGTTACGTCGGCAATCGCAATGGTCAGCCGATCAGGATTTTCCGGGATCACGATAAAATCGTACAGGTCACCGCCTACCTGGCGCGCGGCGTCGTAATAGGCCACACATTCCCAGCCGGGAAACACCGGGCAAGTCGCCGGGACCAGGCTTAGTTGAATCCGCCGGCCGACAGCCAGTTCTTCTTCCAACCGCTGGCGGTTAACTTCTTCGTCCACTAGCCGTCGCAGACGATGGGACATGATGCTCATGACACTCGTGGCCACATCCGGATGCTGCTGGATGAGTTCGCGAAAGCGCGCGCGGTCGACCGCCAGAACACAACACCCGGTGGCCGTCGTGACTGATGCGCTCCGCGGCCGGTCGTCGATCATGGCCATTTCGCCGAAGATGGTGCCCTGTTCCAGCCGGTCGATCATCCGCCCTTTCGAAGTTATGTCAACCACACCTTCCAACAGTACATACATTAGACTGCCGGGTTGATCTTCTTCGATCAAGACCTCACCGGGCGGGAGATAGATAAGGTCAGGTGAGTTCCAGAACAGATCTAGCTCCGGCTTGCTCAAGGTGATTGGTGTAGGTGGGGATGTCATTGGGCGATGAAGACTCGGTTAGCTAGCTGGGTTGCTCGGATGGACTCGTGGCAGGCAGGGCAGCGTGTTTGATAAACAGTAGTTCGTTGGCGCCATCATCCGTGACACGATAGCGTAGTTCGTCGGTGAATTGCCGCATCATATGGACGCCAAGCCCCCCCAACGGCCGTTCCTCCAGCGATAGCGACAGGTCCGGCGGGGGCACTGAGGTCGGATCATACTGTGGCGCGTGGTCGCGTAGGATTACAACGAGATTGTTGCCCTGCCGTTCTACGCCAATCTCGACGTTGCCGGGGCGGCTGCGATAGCCATGGAGCAGGATATTGGTGACGGCCTCATTGACCGCCAGGACCATCTCACCAACCGCGTCTTCGTCTGCCCCCAGCTTAAAGGCGCTCTCTTCGACAAAACGGCGCATATCGTCAAGATCGGGCAGTTCGGCCGACTTGAAGTGGAAAGTAGCCGCGTTCATGCGTACGAGGCGACAGCCTTTTTGTAATTGTCGAAGATGTCCAGGAACATATCGTAGCCGGCCACACCAAGCGCCTTGGTTGCGTTCTTGCTGGGGGACAGCAGTTTCAGATGGGGTGACTTGTAAGTGCCGCGGGCAATGCCGCTGACGGCCTGCGCCTTGTCGGTCGGATCAGCGTCTCGCAGCATCAGATAGATGCTGTGCAGGGCGCGCAGTCCGGCACTGCTGATATAGGACACCTTGGTAAGATCGAGCAGGATGTTGCGGGCGCCGGCGGCATATGCGGCCTGGGCTTGGCTCAGGAGCGGTTCTTCGGCGGTCAGATCGCCCGACAAACGCAATACCGTCACGGGGACGCTGCCTTGCTCTTGCACTACCTCAATCTGCATTGCGGTACCTCCTTGGTCAGGCTGCCTTCTCAGTCACCGTGCACGTGTGCACCCTTGAAGCGCCGTCAATTGTCAAATTTCGGAAACTGGACGGTATGGTACTTTGTTTCATAACGTTGTCAATTCACACATATCGGTTTTCCCGTCTGGGTTCATGGTAGGGGCACGTCGTAGGTCGTCACCTCCAGGGGATGACCGTAGGGATCCTGGAAGTAGATCGACCACGATTGCCCATGGTCAACAACATCATCGGCCGTCAGTCGACTGTCACTGAGCGTTGTATATCTCAATATCCCTAATGTGCTCCAGAAACGATTGAAAGCCGTCACCGTCCACCCGAAAGGCCACGCGACGAAAGCCGGCCGTCGGCCGATCGCCCTGCGGCTGCCCGCGAAAGAGCGCCAACATCGTCTGCCCCCGTCAGTGGAGATCATGAGTGGACCATCTACGGCCCAATGTTCAAACGCAGGAAGAATCTCCAGACCCAACACAGTCCGATACCAGGCCGCCGCCTCAACCTGGTCCGGGACAAAGAATTCGACATGGTCGATGTGACTCACTTTGAAAGGTGTCGGGCTCATAGCTGTGAATCCTCCATTCAGCGGGCTTCTGACCATACTGCACGCTGAAACTCATACAGCACAATGGCGGCGGCGGCGTTCACGGCGAACGAATCGACATCGGTCGGCATCGGAATGGTCACGACGATGTCTACAGCCTGTTGAACAGCGTCCGGTACAGCCTTGACCTTCGTTGCCCATGAGAACGGCCGCTGGTTGAGTGCTGGCGCCAGGTGCGGCAAGGGTACGCCCCCGTCGCAGCGGTGGCGATGCTTCGGATATTCAACGCTTGCAACGTGGCTAGCAAGGCTTCGGCCGACGCAACTCGGAATTACCGGCAGCCGAAAGATGCTGCCCCGACTAATGCGCGTGGCGCGCGGGTGAAAAGGGTCCGTCGAGCCGACGGCTAGAAAGCCGGTGGCTCCAGCGGCATGGGCTGTGCGCACGAGTGCCCCCGCATTGCCGGGATCGAGGATATCCACCCCGGCCAGAAACAGAGCTCGATCCGGTGCGGTTTCGCGCAGAGTCGTTTCCAGCGACACGGGTTGGGGCAAGCGAACCAGTCCGAGAATGGCGCCTAAATCACGGCCATCTGTCAGTTCAACCATGACGTTGTCCGGCGCGACGACCGTCTTGGCATCGCGGTTACTCAATTCGTCCAGAAGCTCAACCACGCGACTGTCGGTGCGCCCGCCAAATGACCGGCCGACCAGCACGGTTTCAAGCGGCGCCCCGGCACTCAGGGCGCGTTCGATCAGGCGCGTCCCTTCAATGGAGAATAGCCCGGCCTGCTCGCGCCCTCTCAGCGTCGTTGCACGCCGGATCATCTCGGCCGTCCCCGCCAGTTAGCGTCAGGGGGCATCATGGTCGCCATACACCGAATAGTCGGTAACGGACTGGTAAGTGAGCGGGCCTAGGCATCATAGCAGGTGATTGTACCGTTTGGTCCGGCCTTCTGCTAAACTCCTCGCTGCCCTGCGAAGCGGGCTAATTCGTACGATACCCATCGGTGCTTGAGGAGAAACCAACATGAACGACAGTATGATACTGGGAATCGCCAAGGATGCCGGGCTGCGCGGCTATATTTGCGTCACCACCGACACCGTCCGTGAGGCGGCCAACCGACACGAAACTGCTCCCACAGCGACCTATACCTTGGGCAAAGCCCTGACGGCGGCGGCGCTGATGGGCGGGCTGCTAAAGGTGCGCCAGCGCGTGGCCCTGAAGTGGGAAGGCAACGGCCCGTTGGTCAAGACGCTGGTTGAGGCGGACAGCAACGGTCGAGTTCGCGGCTACACACAGAAGCCGGATGTCGACTCTGCGTACGGCCGAAGGTGACTATGACATTGTCTCAGCCATTGGCCGCGCCGGATTGCTGGTGGTTGTCAGGGACGTGTTGCTGCCGGAGCTGTCCGAAGGCGTCGTTCATCTGGTCGACAGCGACATCGATTCTGACCTGACTTTCTACATGGAACATTCCGAGCAAATCCCAACCATCATCCAGACGTTTGTGAATCTGGACGATGAGGGGTCGGTATTACAGGCCGGGGGGTTGCTGCTGCAGCCGTTGCCACCGTACGAGCCGGACATGATCGCGCAGGTGCGCGAGCGTCTGCTGGAAATGCCGCCCCTGTCCGACCTGTTGTCGGGCGATCTGAACCCGCAAGCCCTACTGGCTGAAGTCATGACCGACCTGTCGCCGGAGTTCATCTCCAAGTATCCGGTGCGCTTTGAATGCAATTGCAGCCGTCGAGCGGTCGCTGCAGCTGCTGGCGTCGCTGGGCAAGGACGATCTGCTGGATCTGCTGGAGACTGAGGGTCAGGCTGAGATAGAGTGTCAATACTGCCACGAGAACTACGTGTTTGGCCGCGACGACCTTGAGGAACTCATCGCCGGGCTGTAGCACGCCTGAGTGGGGCTAGCTCGCGAAGACCGTAACAAAAAGAAACCGTGCCATCGATAACAGATGGCCCGGTTCTATGTGTGTCGGGGTGGCCGGACTCGAACCGGCGACCTCTTCGACCCGAACGAAGCGCGCTACCAGGCTGCGCCACACCCCGAACAGATGCGAATTATACGCGCCGGCCGTCCCAATGACAACTAGCAAACAGGGTGAGAGTCTCCAAAGCATCGCCGGATGCAGGCGTCGTGAGTGGTGATAGAATTGCGCCTGCTGCCTGTTGCCGTGTAATAGGCGGTAAGGATACGATAATTTGACCTCCAAACGAGTACGCTTGCTGGTTGGCCTTGGCATTAGTGTCATTTTCACCTGGCTGGCATTGCGTGGCCTGGATTTACCCGAAGTCTGGGTTAACCTGACGAAAGCTGAATACGTCTGGCTAATCCCCAGTATTGCGGTGTACTTTGTGGCCGTGTGGGTTCGCACCTGGCGCTGGGACTATTTGCTCCGGCCGATCAAGCAGATCCCGGTCAAGAAGCTGTTTCCCATCGTCGTGATCGGTTATATGGGTAACAACGTCTACCCGTTTCGCGCGGGGGAATTGTTGCGATCCTTTGTGCTTGCGCCAGCAAGAGCAGGTATCCGTCAGTAGCAGTCTGGCCACCATCGTGGTCGAACGGGTCTTCGATGGACTGGTCATGTTGATGTTTGTGTTTGTGGCCCTGCCGTTTGCCCCTTTGCCCAGCGACAGCATTCGCTACTTGGTGATTGGCGGCAGCGGTGTATTTCTGGCAGCGCTGCTCGTGTTCTTGGTGATGGCTGCTATGCCGGCGCGCTTCATGGCGTTCGCCGAATGGTTTGTCGATCACCTGGTGCCGCTACGCTTCCGCGACCCTATCCTGCGCTTCACCCAGCGGTTCGTGGACGGCCTGGCCGGGCTGCGCAGTGCGCGTGGCTTGGTGATGATCTTCTTTACGTCTGTGATCATCTGGCTGCTGGAGACGGTCAAGTACTGGTTCGTCATGCATGCCTTTGACTTCCAGGTGTCGTTCTTCGCGTTGATGCTGATGAACGGGGTAGTCAACCTGGCGACGACCCTGCCGTCGGCGCCCGGCTACATTGGTACGTTTGACGGTCCCGGCATTGCCGTGCTGACTCTGTATGGTGTGCCGGTGGAACTGGCCACAGCCTACACGTTGACACTCCACGCGGCGTTGTGGCTGCCGATAACCCTGCTGGGCATCTACTACATGATCCGGATGCAAGTGAGTTGGGCGGTGATGGATACCGCCGTCGAAGAAGGCGCCCAGGCGCGTGAAGGAGAAGTGCGGCGCGTGAAGATAGCGATTGTTGGCGCGGGAATCGCCGGACTTATCGGCCGCTTATGACCTATTGGCCGCCGGTCATGATGTCACGCTCTACGAAGCCAACGACCACACCGGTGGGCTGGCAACCGGGTTTACAGATGAGAAGTGGGAATGGCCGCTGGAGCGCTTTTACCATCATCTGTTCACGTCCGACAGCGACATCATTGGTCTTGTTGAAGAGCTGGGATTCTCGGACAAGATGTTCTTTCCCCGACCGACCACGTCTGTTATCTATGACGGCCGCATTGTGCCTTTTGACTCGCCCCAACGCTGGATTACGTTTCCCGGCTTCAACCTGATTGACGTGGCCCGCTTTGGCTCAGTGAGCGCCTATTTGCGCTATAGCAAACCCTGGCGTCAGCTGGAGCAAACAACGGCCGATGCCTGGCTGCGGCGTTATTACGGCGACAAGATTTACGAGACCGTATGGCGGCCGTTGCTCATCGGCAAGTTCGGCCCCTATTTTCAAGACGTCAACATGGCCTGGATGTGGGCCCGGCTTCACGTGCGTAGCCCCCGTCTCGGCTACTTCGAGGGAGGCTTTCAGGCCTTTATCGATCGGCTAACACACGCGGTGGAAGAGCGCGGCGCAGTTATCAAGCTGAGCACTCCCGTTGCCGGGATTCAACCGGCGGCAGAGGGCGGCATCGGCGTGACCCCCAGGGACGGCACGGCTCAGGTGGTCGACGCCTGTCTGGTGACGACATCCCCCGGCCTGTTGGCCCACATGGCTCCCGCTTTGCCAAAGGCGTATTTATCGGAGTTGCTGGAACTCAAGAGCATGGGCGCGGTCGTGATGACCCTGGCCCTCAAGCAGCCGCTGATGCCGGAGAGCCAAACGTATTGGCTGAACATTCCGGCCGATTCGCCCGACAAGAGCCGCAACGATATCCCGTTCCTGGCGCTCGTCGAGCACACCAACTACATAGACAAGGCCCATTACGGCGGTGACCATATCGTCTATTGCGGCGACTACGTTACGCCGGATCACCCTTACTTCACCATGAGCAAGGACGAACTGGAAGCTCACTTCACGGCTGCTCTCAGCAAGATCAATCCTGAGTTTCGGCCGGAGTGGGTGCGACGCAGCTGGGTCTTCCGCGAAAAGTATGCCCAGCCCGTGCCCCTGCTCAACCATTCCGAACATATCCCTGACATTCCCACGCCGATTCCGGAGCTTTATCTGGCCAGTATGAGCCAGGTCTATCCGTGGGACCGAGGTACCAATTTCGCGGTGGAAATCGGCCGTCGTGCGGCGCGGCTTATGTTGGAAGGGACCGCACCCGTTGCACAACACACAGCGGACCCCAGCCATAGGGTGGCCGTTCAATAGGCGTTGCCCTGGCGACAAATGCACACTTGGACGGGTCTATGTGGCAAGTTACAATATCGAATCAGTAATGAACGTGATCGCGCTTGGCTGGTGCTGGAACCGGCGCGATAGAGCGGCTCTCGCCCAGGATTGAAATGCGGGGTGCGGCCGTCGAGAATGAACTGACAGGAGCCTATTCATGAAAATAGTTGTTATCGGTACCGGATTTGTTGGTCTGCCGCACGCGGCTGTCCTGTCCGAATATGGGCATGAGGTCATCGCTTACGATATTGATGAAGCGCGTATTGCGGCGTATCAAACCGGTGACCAAAATGAGATTGAACGCTACGTTAATGAGCCGGGTTTAGCCGCGGCCATCGACGAGAACATCGACCGCTACCTGTTCTTTTCCACCAACATCGACCAGGTTGTCGAAGGCACAGACGTCTTCTTCCTCTGCCTCAACACGCCGCCGAAGCGGGATGGATCGACCGATCTGACCAACTATTTGGCCGCTGCCCACCATCTGGCCAATCTATTGGCCAAGCGCCAGGAAAAGAACCGTGTTGTGTTGGTCAACAAGAGCACCGTGCCCATCGGCACAGCGCGCCTGCTGGAGTCGATACTCCTGGAACACGGCGTAGAGAACTTTGGTGTGGCCTCCAACCCGGAGTTCCTGGCCCAAGGTAATGCCATAGAGGGTTCCCGGCGGCCGGATCGCATTGTCATTGGGGCCGACACGCGCGAAGACCTGGATATCCTGCGCCGCGTTTATTCGCAGTTCGTCAACCATGTACGCATTCGCTATCTGGAGACCACGCCCGAAACGGCTGAAGCCATCAAGTACATGAGCAACACCTTGCTGCTGACCTACATCTCGTTCTGGAACGGGGTAGGCGGGCGGCTGGCCGAGGCCATGCCCAACGTTCGCATGGAAGACCTGAAGATTGGTGTTACGGCCGACGGCCGCATCAGCACCTGGGGCTCATATGTCAGCAACGGCGCCGGTGGCAGTTGCTTTGGTAAGGACATCCAAAGTCTGATCTACCAACTCAATCAGGCCGGCCACTCCACAGATCTGCTGCAGGCTGTCTACGGCATCAACGAGCATCAGAAGACCTATCTCATTGACCGGGCGGTTCATGAGGCCCAGTTCAACTTTAATCAGAAGAGCGTGGCCCTGTTGGGGCTGGCCTTCAAAAAGCGTACCAACGACATGCGCGATTCGGCCGCACTCAAGGTGGTGGAGTCTCTCCTGGCACGTGGGGTCACCTCTATTCGTGCCTATGACCCGCTGGCCACCGAAGAAGCCAAGTCTCACTGGTTTAACCCGGAGACCAATCACTTGTTCGGCCGCATTAGCTATCACGAGACAGCGAAGGAAGCGATCGCCGGGTCTGATGCAGTCTACATTTCTACCGACTGGGAAGAGTTCCGCGGACTGGCGCGCACCATTGAAAAGACGGCGCCACCGCCCTACCTGGTCATCGACGGGCGGCGCATGATTCCCGACTTCGAGATGCTGGTTGAGAAGGGGTATGATTACTTGCCGGTCGGCGGACCACTGTTGCGTGCGGCGCAGCCTGTTGTTGACACGGCCGAACGCAAGGACGCACCGATGGCCGTAGTTAGCACACCTGAGCCGGTGGTTTGAGCCGGGTCGAGCATCCAAACATGAGAAAGTAGGACCTATGTTCTACGACTCTTTACAAGCAGCCCATTTCTGTTATACTAATGGCCTATCGTGATTTTGACCGATACGCCGCTGTGCCCAGCGGTTTTTCCATTTCTATTAGGAAGTTGTGCTATGTTGACTAAGAAACCGACCCTGCTGACGGCCGAAGGCTTGCAGCGACTGACCAAGGAATTGGATCAGTTGCGGACCACCGGTCGCGAAGAAGTTGCTGATCGTTTGCACCGTGCTTTTGAAGACGGGCAAGACGACGATTTTGTGGATAATGCCGAGCTGGAAGCCGCCCGCAATGCCCAATCGTTTCTCGAGGGCCGCATCCAGGAGCTTGAGGAAATCCTCAATAATTTTCAGATTATTGATGAGGACGTCCGTCCGCATGACGTCGTGCGTGTCGGTGACTGGGTGACGGTGATCGAAGCCGGTACCGATCTTGAGGAGCGCTATCATCTGGTGGGCGCCATGGAAGCCGATCCCGTGGAGGGCCGTATCTCCAACGAAAGCCCCCTGGGTCGAGTCCTGGTGGGTGCGCGCGTCAAGGACGTGGTTCGTGTCAATGCGCCCCGCGGCGTCACGGAGTTTGAGATCGTCAAAGTCGAGTAGCACTCGACTCTAAGTTAACGAAATCCTGCCCGTGTTGCACGAAGCCGTTCGTGCCCACGGGCTTTTTTTTGAGGTAGTCATGTCCTGGGAACCGAATCCACTGGAAGAACAAAGACTAGAGCATCTGGCCAGCCTGGCCGCCCTGGGTCACGAGCCGTATCCCAGCCGCAGCGAACGCACGGCGACAACGGCCGAAGCCATTGCCACCTTCGAGTCTGCGCCGGAAGATGCGACCGTTGAGGTAACGGTTGCCGGCCGATTGGTCAGTGTCCGCGACATGGGTAAAACCGTATTCGCCAATGTTGCCGATGAGTCGGGCCGGCTCCAGTTGTTTTTGCGCCGCGACGACCTGGGTGAAGAGTCGCACCATGCCTTCAAGAAACTGCTCGATTTGGGCGATTTCGTGCAGGCATCCGGGACCATGTTCCGCACGCGTGCCGGTGAGGCCAGCTTGCACGTCCACGAGTGGCGGCTGCTGAGCAAGTCGATTAGCCCGCTGCCGGTGGCCAAGGAACAGGAAGTCGACGGCGAGATCGTCCGCTATAGCGCCTTCTCGGACGTGGAAGAACGGTATCGGCAGCGATATGCCGATCTGGCTGTGAATCCGGAAGTGCGCGACGTTTTTCGCGCGCGGGCCAAGACGTTGAGCGCCCTGCGCCGCTACATGGATGATCACGGTTTTCTGGAAGTGGAGACGCCTGTATTGCAGCCTCTCTATGGCGGGGCAGCGGCGCGGCCGTTTACGACGCACCACAATCAACTCAAGCAGGAGCTTTACCTGCGAATTTCGTTCGAGTTGTATCTCAAGCGACTGTTGGTCGGCGGCTTTGAGCGCGTTTATGAGATTGGTCGTGATTTCCGCAACGAGGGCGTCAGCTTCAAGCACAATCCGGAATTCACCCAGCTGGAGTACTACGCCGCCTACTGGGACTATTACGACGTGATGGACTATACCGAACAGCTCGTCGCCTATACGGCCGAGCAGGTGACCGGCTCCGCACAGATACTGTTCCAGGGCAACACAATCAACCTGGCGCCACCGTGGCAACGCATGACCATGCGCGATGCTATCCGTCAGTTCACCGAGATCGACTATATGGATTACCCAGACACCGCGGCCTTGGCCGAGGCCATCCGCGGGATCGGTGGGGATGCGCCGGCGAGCGCTGCCTGGGGCAAGCTGATCGACGGTCTACTGGGTGATTTTGTGGAACCGAAGCTGATTCAGCCGACGTTCATTCTGGAATATCCACGTGATATTTCACCCCTGGCTAAGGGCGTGGACGGTGATCCGCGGCATGTGGAGCGCTTCGAGTTCTTCATTGGCGGCATGGAGATGGGCAACGCCTTCTCCGAACTCAACGATCCGATGGAACAGCGCCGGCGATTTGAGGAGCTGAACGAGTTGTTCGGCCAGGCTGACGAAGAGCGCAATCCGGTGGATGAGGACTACATCCGCGCAATGCGCTACGGCATGCCGCCTAACGGTGGCTTCGGCATGGGGGTTGATCGGCTGACGATGCTGCTGACCGACCACAAGGCCATCCGCGAGGTCTTGCTGTTTCCCCACTTGCGGGAACGCCAGGAATAGCGGCGCCAGCCCTCTGATTTCTATTGTCAAAATCAAAGCGCATCTCTGGCTGTCGAGAGATGCGCTTTTTCTATGCTGGCCGGACCGGCTAGTTTAATCGATCTTGATGTAGTCGAACTTTACTCTGGCATCGCTGTTGTCTTTGGTGATCAGCTGAAGGCCAAAGTAGGGTTGGTTGATTAGTGTCGAGTCTCTGGCTTCAGCAATGTACTTGCCGTTCCAGGTAATGCGAATATACCCGTCGGCCGAAACGTTCACGTCGACTTCGATCCAGTCGTCAGCGCCCACGTTGCCGCCTTTCGTCCAGTCGATTAGCGTCGGGCCGTCCGGTTCGCCGGAGCCGTCGTGGTTGTCGATGCGCTTAAGCTTGATCTCCTGGAACTGTTTACCGTTCAGGTCGCGGTATTGCACCCGCAGTTCATAGTAGCGATTGAAGCAGCTGGTGAAGCCAGTGGTCGGGCAGGCCTGTCCATTCCAGTCACCGCCAAAAACGACGCCGTACATTTGGCGATCTTTGGGGCTTTTCAGCTTGGCCATGATCTCAATATTGTAGGGTGGCTGCTTGGCCGGAATGAGGGGCGAAACCATCACAAAGGAATCTTTGTTGAATAGTTCCAGTTGCAGAAAGCCTTGCCGGCCGCCGTCGGTATCCCCACGATGCTGCAGCGAATAGTTTGCACCGGACCGTTCGCGGCGCATTGCCCAACCGTCGATGTCATCGGTGAAACTGTCAAGGTAAACACCATTGGGTGGTGTCGGTGACGGAGGTGGAGGTGTCGGCGTCATCGTTGGTGGGATCGGAGTCGGCAGCGGTGTGATTGATGGCTGCACGTCGATATAGGGCAGGTAGGCACGGCTGCCCATATCAAAGCGGACAACGACATCGTCGACGAAGGCGCCGGTCTTGTTGTTCTTGCCCTGGTCATCACTGTTGAAGCGAAAGGCCAAATAGACTTCCGACGCTCCGACATAATCGGAGAGGGCGTAACTGCGGCCAAGCCATGTGCCTGTGCCGCCGTTGTCGGTCTGTTTACCTTCCCATGTCGCGCCGTCAGTAGACAACAGAACGCTGAAGCTGTCCCCGGCTTCGGCCTCAAACCAGTAGTTGAACTCCAAGTTCGCGTCAACGATTCTGCTCATGTCCATCGGTCCGTAGATGAGCCAGGAATCCACATTCTTCGGGAAGCCGTTCTTGGCTGGGTCTAGCTTGTCGCCATCGATGCCGCCGCCCACACCCCAGGCGCTCAGTGCCCCGCCCGCGATGGTGTTATCTACCGCACGGGTGCCCCACTTGTACTCACCGTCCTGCGTACCGTTGCGATCGACGTTAAGCCACGTGCCACTGTTGATGCCACTTTCGAAATCCTCGTCCAGAACGATGTTCCAGCCGGATTCAGTTCTGGACCGCGGTTCGGCCGTGCGTTTGGCCAGTTCTGCCACCGTGTAGTCTACGGCTACGGTTTGGCCTTCAAAGGCCGGGAGGTCGGGCGGCGGGGCGCCTGGTCCGGCGGCCGTTGCTCCCGGATAGAGCCAAAGAAGGCCCATCAGTAACAGCAGGCCCAGTCCCGCCGCGCCACCAATGAGCATTCGTCGGTTTAGTTGGTGTGAGTCAGTCATTTAGCTATCTCCTTGTCCTGTTAGCGATTGCGACCACTGTCGGCCGACCATGGACAGAACTCCAACTTCTCATTGTAGTTATTTCGCTTGCGGCGTCAATCGCCTGATCATGCGCTACAATGGGAGGATAACGGACAGGCCGATAGAAGCAATGACGGATACGGGTGGCGCTATGATTCGTGAACAACAACTCAACCTGCAGGCCTACGCTGTTGATCCGACGAACGGTTTCTTGCCGGCCGAGGATCCACTGCAGGCGCTGCCGCCGGCTTATGCCGAATGGGATGGGCTGGCGGCCGATATTCCGGCCATGCTGTTAACGGGGACCCTGCGGCGGCGCCTGGAGGCAATGGCTGTCCTCGATCTTGACGCTCTCAATGGGGAGCGCGAATTGGAGCGTGCGATGCTGGTTTTGTCGCTGTTGGGCACAGCCTATATTTGGGCCGAAACGGAACCCGCCACTGTGTTGCCTGCCCCGATTGCCCGGCCGTGGTGGACTATTGCCCAACTCGTCGGACGTCCACCCATTACCGCGCATGGATCCCTGGTGCTCAATAACTGGCGACGGTTGGACCCAGCCGGCCCGCTAACGCTCGACAATCTTGACACGCTGGTTACTTTTCTGAACGGGTCCGACGAACGCTGGTTCTATTTGGTGACGGTGGCCATTGAGGCCGCAGGCACGCCGGCACTGGTGGCGTTGGTCCAAGCGCAGCAAGCTGTAGCATTTGGTGATAGCCAGGACGTGGTCGCCAATCTGGTCGTGATCGAAGCGGCTCTTGTGAAAATGCTGGCCATTCTGGAACGAATGCCGGAGCATTGTGACCCCTACATCTTCTACCATCGTGTTCGGCCGTATCTGTCATCCTGGCCTGATGAAGGCGTACTCTACTTAGAGGCGGATCTCGGGCGTCATCGCTACTCCGGGGGCAGTGCCGCGCAGAGTTCGCTCATTCAATCCCTGGACGTGGCCCTGGGCATTCGCCACGCCAGCCCGTTCCTGGCCGACATGCGCAATTACATGCCGCCTAAGCATCGGCAGTTCATTGATGCGGTGGAGCATGGCCCGGATATTCGCGCCTTTGTTGCCGAGCGGGTGGCTGAGGAACCGGAACTGGCTGACCGACTCAATGCCTGCGTTGATTTGCTGGATGCCTTCCGCAGGATTCACATGGAATTGAGCGTCCGCTATATCAAGCAGCAGGCGCCGTCGGATGAGACGGCTATCGGCACCGGCGGCACTGACTTCGTGCCCCTGCTGAGCGAGGCCCGAAAAGAAACACGCGCCGCCCGGTTTTAACCCAGCCGGCGCGTGCACGAAGATTCGATTGGATGAGATTGATTAAGCCGTTTGCTTCAACTTGTCCTGGAACGATTTGCGGAACTTGCGCACCTTGGGATCGATGACCATCATGCAATAGGGTTGCATGCGGTTATCCTTGAAGTAATTCTGGTGATACCCTTCCGCCTCATAAAAAACTTCGAATGGCTCAATCTCGGTTACAATAGGATTGGGCCAAAGCGCTCGCGTCTCTGGGCTCGCTAGTGAAGCGTCGGCCGTTTCCTTCTGACGCTCATCGTGATACAGAATGATCGACCGATATTGCGGGCCGACGTCGTTGCCCTGGCGGTTGGGTGTGGTCGGGTCGTGGATGCGCCAGAAAATGTCGAGGATCTCATCGAAGCTGATGACATTTGTGTCAAACGTAACCTGCACCACTTCAGCGTGTCCGGTGCGCTTGCCGCATACTTCTTCATAGGTGGGGTTGGCGACGTGGCCGCCGGAATAACCGGACACAACCTTTTCCACACCAATGACATCCTGGTAGATGGCTTCCAGACACCAGAAACAACCACCACCCAGGGTGGCGATTTCCAAATTCTTGTCGCTCATAATTAACTCCTTATAGTCTACAGTGCGTCAAAGCGATTATAGCAAGGCGAACCGTCTTTCGAGTCCGATCCCCATCAATTCACATAGTAGCCGCACCATATAGACGCCAGTCGGTCGAATTTCTTACGAGTAAATAGACGCCAGGTTGATTGCCAACCGGCGAGCGACTAGAATCCAACCATGCCCACGAAAAGCCCACCGGAGACGATCTAGTGCAGGACATTCTGGCCGATTTAGACCAGTGGCTGGCTGTGGGACACCGTGACATTGGCCTGGCCACGGTCGTCGAGACATGGGGCTCGGCTCCGCGCAGGGTCGGCGCCAAGATGGCCTTTACGTCTGACGGTCTGATCACCGGTTCGGTCAGCGGCGGCTGTGTTGAGGGGGCGGTCATTGAGGTGGGCCTGGCGGTGCTGCAGACCGGCGTACCGCAACTGTTGGAATTCGGCGTGACTGATGAGATCGCCTGGGATGTGGGGCTGGCTTGTGGTGGGCGCATTGCCATGTTTGTGGAACCGCTCGATCATGACACCTACCGCCTCGCGCGCAGCGCCATTCGAACCGGGGAGATCGGCAAGGTAGCCACGATCATTCAGGGGCCGGAGTCCCTCATGGGCTGCAAAGTACTGCAGGAATCCAATGGGGTCGTGGCTTCTACTTCTTTACCATTGCCGTTTACCCAGGTAATCAGCGACACCATGGCCGCAACTTCGGACTCTCAGCGGCACACGCTGGTCGATGGCGCCGACATGTTTGTGGATGTCTTCCGCCCGCCGCCAACGCTGATCATCATCGGTGGCGCCCATATTGCCGTGGCCCTGGCGCGATTGGCCAAGACGGTCGGCTACGCCACCATTGTCATCGATCCCCGCCGCGCGTTTGGCAGCCGCCAACGCTTTCCGGATGTTGATCGCCTGTTGCCGGCCTGGCCGGCCCAAGCGCTGTTGGAGGTGGCCCTGACTGCCGAAACGGCCGTTGTGACCCTGACCCACGACCCCAAGATCGACGATCCAGCATTACAGATTGCGCTTGGAAGCCCGGTATTCTACGTGGGCGCACTGGGCAGTCGGCAGACGCATGCATCGCGCTGTGAACGATTGGCCGCGCTGGGTATGACGCAGACGCAACTGACACGGATTCACGCGCCGGTGGGTCTGGATATTGGGGCTGATAATCCGGAAGAGATTGCGCTGGCGATCATGGCCGAGGTGGTTGAGGCCTATCGCCGTCGTCGTTAGTGAGGTCGCTGTCGGTTAGCGGGCTACCAGAATTCGCCCGCAACTGTCGCAATAGACAAGGTTGCCCTTCTCCGCGTCACGCATGCGGTCGGCGGGAACAGTCACCTGACATCCCAGACACTTGCTGCCCTTCAGCACGGCGACGGCCAAGCCACCCTTCTGCTGGGCCAGACGATCATACGTTCGCAGCATGGACGGCGTAACTTTGGCCGCGTGCTGGTCGCGCAGCTGACCCAACTGCACCAGACGAATAGCGAGCTTCTGTTGGTCTACCTTGAGCGATTCCACGGAGGTTTCCCACTGAGCCATCATGGTCGCCCGATCGGATTCGGCCGTTTGTAGGTCGGCTTCCTCCTGCTCAACGTCCATCAAGGCTTCCAACACCTCGGTTTCCAGCACGTCCCGTCGTCGGGCCAGCGACTCAATCTCATGCTGCAGGTCCGTCAGTTCTTTGGGGTTTTTGACATCACCGGAGTAGAGTCGTTTTTCAGAAGCGCGCGCCTTGTCGGTCACGCTGCCTAACTCCAGAGCCAGGTCCTTATGAGTGGCGCGGGCGGTTTGCAACGATTGAGTAAGTGATATAACCAACTCACGAGCAGCAACCATCTCGGCCGTTTCCTTCTGGGCCCGCAGTACGTCACCTAGTTGTTGCTTCTTGTCGCGAATCTCGGTGTCCGTCTGTTGAAGGGCGTAAAGGGTATCTAGTTGACTCATGGTGCCTGATCCTCAGTAGGTTGTCTGAAAGCATTGTAGCACATCGGCCACACGGGACGAACGACGGGCGCGTCGCAGCGCGCGTCGAAGCGCGGCGTGCTATAATCCCGCTCCTATGGTTGCAAATCTGATGACGCTGGGCGAACAGCCTTACACTGAAACCGACGAAGAGTGGGACACTTTTGTCGCCAACCATCCTCAGGGCAGCATCTTGCAGACGACGAATTGGGCGCGGCTGAAGAATCGCTTCGGCTGGTCGTCGGAGCGCGTCTGGATGCGGCAACACGGCCGTCTGGTGGGTGGGGCGCAGATCCTGTTCCGGTCGGTGGGCCTGGGGGTCATCAAGTTGGGCTACGTGCCCCATGGCCCCATTGTCGATTGGCACGATCCGGAGCAAGTTGACGTCTTGCTCAATCACATCGATCAGGCCGCATACAAGCGTGGGGCGGGCATGGTCAAAATTGAGCCCCGCCTGTGGCAGGATCAGATGTCGGCCGAAGCGTGGGATGCGCTGTGCCAGGCCCACAACCTGGATACACAAACGGACACCATCCAGCCGCCGCGCACGATTTTGATCGATTTGCGCCCGTCACTCGATGATGTCATGGCCGCCATGAAGCAAAAGACCCGCTATAACATCCGACTGTCAGCCAAAAAGGGCGTCACGGTCCGGCACGGCACGGAAAAGGACATACCGGCTTTCTACCGGCTGATGCAAACCACCGGTCAGCGGGATGGCTTCGGTATCCACCAGCCGACCTATTATGGCGCAGCCTACCAGATCTTTGCTCCGGAACAGGCGGCGCTGTTGTTGGCTGAGTATGAGGGACAACTCCTGGCGGGGGCCATGGTGTTTTCGCTCGGCAAGACGGCCGCATACCTCTACGGCGCGTCCGGCGAGGAAGAACGGCAGCGCATGCCGACCTATGCCGTCCAGTGGGAGGCGATGCGCTGGGCGAAGGCCAAAGGATGCACCACCTATGACCTGTGGGGGATCCCGGACGCGCTCGAAGAAGACCTGGAAGCCAACTTCACCGACCGCAAAGATGGCCTGTGGCCGGTCTACCGCTTCAAGCGCGGTTTTGGGGGCGAGATCAAGCGCACCGTCGGCGCGGCCGATCGCGTCTACAATCCCCTGTTGGGCCGGCTCTACCGTTGGCGTCGTGGACGCTAGATCGGCGTTACAGGAAGAAGAACGCCACGGCCAGGATGATGTAGAGCATCAGCAGCATGGCCCCTTCCAGCCAGTTACTTCGGCCGTCCAATGACACAAGGGCCGCAATCAGCGCCGCCGCGGCCACAGCCAACAACTCGTAAACATTGAATTCCAACGGCATCGGATTGCCAATTGCCAGGCTGATGAACACCAGCAGCGGGGCGACGAACAGCGCAATCTGCAGGCTGGAGCCGATAGCAATCCCCAGACTCAAATCCATCTTGTCCTTTAGGGCGACCTGGACCGCCACGAGATGCTCGGCTGCGTTGCCAACCAGCGGGATGAGGATGATGCCCAGGAAGAATTCGCTCAGGCCAAGCGCCTCCGTTACCGGTTCGACGGCGCCGACCAGGAACTCGCTCAAGATAGCCACGAAGGCAACGGCCACAATCAATAAAACCACGGCGTGGGTAGTTGACCAGCCTTCCGGCGCGTGGGCTTCACGTACAGTGGGATCCTCTTCGGTATTGCGTGAGGTAAAGGAGTAGACGATGGTGAGCGCGTACATCACCAGAATGGCAATGGACGCACCGATGCTCAGGGCCTCAACCGAGCGAAAATCCGGCTCGATCGCGCTATTGAAGAGCGACGGGATGGCCAGAGCAAACACTGACAACACGAGCAATGTGGCGTCCATGCTGGCGTTTTCCCGATTAAATCGTTGCGTCCCGAACTTGAGACCGCCCACGAGCAGCGAAAGGCCCAGGATGAGCAGCAAGTTGCCAAGAATAGAGCCGGTGATTGAGGCCAGCACGAGGGTGATCAGACCCTGGCGCAGGGCCGAGATGCTGATGATCAGCTCCGCTGCATTGCCCAGTGTCGCGTTCAACAGTCCGCCGGCGCGTTCACCCACTTTCTCGGCCAGCGATTCTGTACCTTTGCCTATCAAGCCTGCCAGGGGAATGACGCCGACGGCCGATATGATCAGGATGAGGACCGGATTGGCGTGAGTGAACTCCAGGATAAACGCAACAGGCACGAACAGTAGGAGCAGCAACATAACGGTGCCCAGTCCTGTCCAATGTTTGATCCCATTAACGATGCGGCTCATGTCCGATCCTCCTTTCGCTTTTGGTGCAAATCGCCTTCCACCTTGCCTAGAGTGCGAAGTATAGCCATTGATTTTGTGACGACACATGAAGCAGGAGTGCAATTTTCCTCGCGGCCAGTGCAGAGTTAGCCCAAATAAAGTACCATTGTCGGCATAGCGGCTTCGGGCCGCCTGTTTTCTGAGACCACCATGGCACCTTCACCCACGAGCCCCTATCGGGCCACCACCTTCAAGGACGAACATTCGCCCACTGTGTGGCAGCAGACCCTGGCCAAGCTGCCGCGCGCCCACGCGTTGCAAAGCTGGGTCTGGGGACAGTTCAAGAGCCGCTGGGGTTGGACGGCCATGCCCTTGACCATGGCTGTTGGCGCCAATCACGCCGAGTCTGTGGCCGCGGCACTGGTCCTCAAGCGTCAACTGCCTCGGCTGCCCTTCTGTGTCCTATACGTGCCCAAGGGACCGGTGCTCGACTACAGTGATACCGACTTGCGCGATCGGGTGCTGAGCCAATTGGAACAACTGGCCCGCCGTGAGCGGGCGATCTTCATCAAGATTGATCCGGAAGTGGTCCGGAGTTGGGGGGTGGAAGCCGAGCGCAAATCACCGGTGGGGACGCAGCTCATCCAGACCCTGAAAGCGCGCGGCTGGGTCGAATCGGCCGAACAGATTCAGTTTCGCAACACCGTGGAGATCTATCTCGACCAGACCGAAGAACAGTTGTTGGCGGCCATGAAGCAGAAGACGCGCTACAACATTCGGCTGGCCGGCCGCAAGGATGTCACCGTACGCGAAGGCACGGTCGACGATCTGCCGATGATCTTTGACATGTATCGCGAAACGGCCGCGCGTGACGGCTTCACTATCCGGCCGGAAGCCTACTATATGGATGGCTGGCAGGCGATGATGGATGCCGGAATAGCCCAGCCGCTGATTGCGGAGTTCGAAGGACGGCCGATTGGCGCAGTCATCCTGGTCCGCTACGGAGACCGGGCCATCTACA
The DNA here is from genome assembly GCA_963695535.1 of uncultured Chloroflexia bacterium. Classification (GTDB taxonomy): domain Bacteria; phylum Chloroflexota; class Anaerolineae; order Promineifilales; family Promineifilaceae; genus Promineifilum. The sequence goes on along the minus strand of CAVOGT010000003.1, from coordinate 515,375 downwards.
TGTATGGTGCTTCCAGCAACGAAGAACGTGATCGCATGCCCAATTACCTTCTGCAATGGGAGGCCATCTGCTGGGCGAAGAACGTGGGCTGCACCGTCTACGACATGTGGGGTGCTCCGGATGTATTTGACGAAGACGATCGGATGTGGGGGGTGTGGCGCTTCAAGGCCGGGTTTAACGGCGAGGTGGTACGTTTCGTGGGCGCCTGGGACTATCCAGCGCGAGCCGTGTGGTATCGACTCTATACGGACATGATCCCCCGCTATCTCGACCTGCTCCGCTCCCGCAGCGGGTCCCGGCCGACCGATAGCGCCACGTAGTCGGCGCAGTCCTCGTTCGTCGACACACGCCCCAAACAAGTTACAATACAGCCTTGATGTCGCCGCACTGAGAGGTTGTTCTGGGCTTTGCCCACAACAGACTCCGGTGCGTCATCGCCAACTGAAAGAGTAGAGTGCTGCATGCAACCAAAGTTTCCCGATCGTGTTGAACTCGCCTATCTGCCGACACCGATTGATCGCCTGGATCGGCTGAGCAAGTTTTTGGGTGGGCCGGAACTGCTGATCAAACGCGACGATCAGACAGGCCTCGCGACCGGCGGCAACAAGACTCGCAAGCTGGAGTTCCTGGTGGCGGATGCGCTGGCCCAGGGCAGCGATCACCTGGTCACAACGGGCGCCCCCCAGAGCAACCACTGCCGGCAGACGGCCGCCGCCGCAGCGCGGTATGGTCTGGGTTGCAGCCTTGTTTTGCGAGGCACCAAACCGGCCACCACTACCGGTAACCTGCTTCTCGATGAACTGCTCGGCGCGCATGTCTATTGGACTGATGACCAGGAGTGCAACGCCGTGATCAACGGGGTGATGACCGATCTGCGCGCCGCCGGACGACGACCGTATGCGATTCCGCTCGGCGGCTCGAACGTCATTGGGGCGACCGGCTACGTTCTGGCCATGCAGGAATTGACCACCCAGCTAGAGCAGCAGCACCTCAACATCGATTTCATCGTCTTCGCCACCAGCAGCGGGGGCACTCACGCCGGCATTACCCTCGGAGCGCAGGTCTATGGCTTTCGAGGCAAGGTGCTGGGTATTAGCGTTGACCACACGGCCGAAGCGTTGCAACCCCAGGTGGCCGCGTTGGCCACAGCGACAGCAACCCATTTGGGATTGGGCACGCTGTCGGTGGCGGATTTGATTGACATAAACGACGATTACCTGGGAGATGGCTACGCCAAAGTCGGCGAGACTGAACGCGAGGCCATTAATCTTACCGCCCGCTTAGAAGGCATCCTGCTGGACCCGGTCTATACCGGTCGGGCCATGGGCGGCCTCGTTGACTTGATTCGCTGGGGGGCGTTTACCCGCGGCCAGCGCGTGCTGTTCTGGCACACCGGCGGCACTGCTGCCCTCCCCGCCTTTGGCGACCGCCTGCTGACCTAGACGGTTCGCCCAGGTTGATTGTAATGTCATCGGCTGTGTCTTCCCCAAAACCGCCTGCCGGGTTAGCGCGCCTGCTCTATCGCGCACCTGTAGGACTTTATCGCCTGGGCCTTGGCCGGTTGTTGGGAAGTCGATTTGTGCTTCTCAATCACGTTGGTCGCAAGAGCGGCCAACCACGTCAGGCCGTTCTGGAAGTCGTCGATTATGACCCGTCGACCCACACGTGTACGGTTGTATCAGCCTGGGGTCCCCAATCGGATTGGTATCGCAACATTCTCGCCGAGCCGGCAGTGACCATCAATTTTCGTGGCCGGGCGATGGCGGTGACGGCCGACCCGTATTCACCGGAAGCGTCGGGCGAGGCCATGGTGACATATGCGCGTCGCCACCCCGGTGCAGCCAGGAGCTTGCTTGACCTTGTCGGCTATGAGGTGTCCGGCAGTGAAGAGGACTATCGTCGCGTCGGCAGCGAGAAGCTCCGTTTTGTGGCGCTGCGACCGAGACTATCGTGATGTGGATGATGAACAGCATGGAAGCCAACACGAAACAACGATTTATTGAGCTTTTCGGTGAGGAACCTGCCTTCATGGTGCGCGCACCGGGCCGGGTGAATCTCATAGGTGAACACACCGACTATAATGACGGCTTTGTCTTACCGATGGCTATCGACCGGGCAGTGTGGATTGCCGCCCGGCCCCGTGCCGATCGTCGCCTGAATTTGCAGGCGATGGCCTTTGATGGGCAGACAGATAGCGATCTGGATACGCTGACCTTTGACGATTCCGGCTGGCCGGAGTATGTCAAAGGCGTGGCCCATGCCCTGGATGAGGATGGCTACGCGCTCGTCGGCTGGGACGGGGTGATAGCCGGGGATGTGCCCATTGGCGCAGGGTTGTCGTCCTCGGCCGCATTGGAACTGGCCACCGCGCGCACCTTCGCGGAACTGGGCCAGTGGCCCTGGGATCCCACGCAGATGGCCCTGATTGGCCAGCGAGCCGAAAACGACTGGGTGGGCGTCAACTGCGGCATCATGGATCAGTTGATCTCGGCTGCCGGCCAAGCTGACCACGCCCTGCTGATCGACTGCCGATCGCTGGCGACGGATGCCGTGCCACTGCCGGAAGGAACATCGGTTGTGATTCTCGATACCGCCACACGGCGAGGTCTCGTGGAGTCGGCCTATAACGAACGTCGGCGGCAATGTGAAGCCGCGGCCGACTTCTTTGGAGTGCCTGCCCTGCGTGATGTATCGCTGGAACAGTTCGAGGCACGCAAGGATGAGCTGGATGAGCTGGCAATGCGTCGCGCCCGGCATGTCATCACCGAAAATGAGCGCACCCTGCAAGCGGCCGATGCCATGCGCCGTGGGGATGCGGTCGAGATGGGACGCCTGATGGACGAGAGCCATATCAGCATGCGTGATGATTTCGAGATTTCGCGGGCTGAGATGGATACGATGGTTGAGTTGGCCCAGGCCCACGAGGCCTCCTATGGGGCGCGGATGACCGGCGGTGGTTTCGGCGGCAGCGCGGTGGCCCTGGTCCGGTCGGACAGTGCCGAAACGTTCGCCAATGACGTTGCCGCGGCCTATCAGCAGGCGACCGGTCTGGCGGCTGAAGTGTATGTCTGTCGGGCCTCAGAAGGTGCTTCGCTCGTGGACTGATTGGCACATGCCAAGGAAGAGAGCAACATGACCCAGACGAACTTTCCCTACGAGATTACCCAGGAAGTGGCTTTCCGCGATATTGACGCCATGGGCCACGTCAACAATGCCGTGTTCTTTGCCTACTTCGAGACAGTACGGATCAAGTTCTTGGGCGAGATCATGGAGGACAGCGGATTGCTCAGCACGGAACTGTTGGACTTGCCGCTGATTCTGGTCGAGGCCAGCTGCATCTACAAGTCTCCGGCGCTGCTAACCGAACTGCTGCGAATCGGCACGGGCATTTCCCGCTTCGGCACCAAGAGCTTCGATATGCTCTACCGCGTCGAGGGCGAAGACGGCCGTCTTGTGGCCTATGGCAGAACGGTCCAGGTCATGTATGACTATGTCTCTCGCAGCGCCTTTCCCATCCCCGACGAACTGAAGCAATACCTGGCTGATTACCAGCAAGGCTGGAATCCGCCGGCCTTTCCGTAACACCGGATCTTTGCACGTTAGGCTTATTGACGCCGGTGCAGCCGGCTGGTGCGCAGCCATTCTATGGTGCCGTCGGCATCCCGCAAGAACTCCATCTTGGAATTGATCATGGGCTCGTCGAGGGCCACCAGCGTGTCCGTGCCGAAAAACGCCGTACGGCTGGGTGGCGGTGGGGGAGATGCCGGCGAATCCTTGTCGGGAAACCCACCTTTCGGCGTGGCCTGAACCATGAGCGTGTCGCCTTCGAGATAGAGGTCCAGGGTCGTCATCATGGCCTCATAGGTACCGACGTAAGGCGCTAGCTCCTCCGCGTTTAGTGACAGGTGCGCCAGTTCCGGCTCGCGCAGGCCGAGAATGTGTTCCAGTGCCCAACCGACCACATGATCGTGCAGCAGGCCCCCTTCTTCGCCATTGGTCAGAACGGTGATGGCGAAGTCTCGCGACGGCACCATCAGGAAAGCCGACATCTGCCCGTTGGTCGCCCCGCCATGCATCACAATGGGCACACCATCGACCGACTTCAACAGCCAGCTCAAACCCATCTCGCGACCCAGGTTGGCCGGGTGTAGGGCGGTCTGCATGTCGGCCATCGTTACGGCCGATAGGAGGCGTTCGCCCGAAGCAGTTGTGCCATCGCCCAGATGAAACTGCGCGTAGGCGAGTTGATCGCGCACAGACGAGGAGATGCCCCCGGCGGCATGGGCTGAACGGGTTAGCGCCCACGGCCGTTCGACCTGGGGCCCGCGCTCGCCCTCGACACGATGGCCCACGGCAAAGCGGCGCGAGATGACATCGTTGGCGTAGTAGAAGGAGTTGTCGAGACCAAGCGGATCCAGCACCAGGCTTTGCATCGCTTCCTCAAAGGTCTGGCCGGTGACTGTTTCGATGACTCGGCCCGCCAGGCTGAACCCGGCGTTGTTGTAGGACCACAGCGTGCCCACCGGGACAACCTGAGGCAATCCAGCCATCTCAGCCACATAGCGGCTGTTGGCGTCGTCACCGCTGCCTGTTTCGCTGAAATAGTCCCCGGCCCAGCCGCCCATGTGAGTCAGCAAATGGCGAACGGTCACCGCGGCTTCCGTCTCCGGGTCGAGCAGGTGCAGCTCTGGGACATAGGTGCGCACCGGCTTGTCCAACTCGATCTTGCCCATCTCGACCAACCGCATGACGGCCGTACCGGTGAAGGTCTTGCTGGTCGAGCCAATCTGAAACAGCGTATCGGCCGTCACCGGCAGCGGATTCTCGACGCTGGTAATGCCCAGCCCGGCCATTGCGGTCTGCCCGTCACGCAGGACGCCGACGGCCACGCCGGGAACCCCCAGACGCTCCATATCGGCACGGATAACGTCGCAAAGTTGCAGGAAGTCAGAGTCGGTGTTGTCGTGTTGGATGGAGATGTTGCTCATGGGTTGGGTCTCTAGATAGATAGGACGATTACGTTCAGCGCCAATCATACACGCCTTAATCCGGTTGCCAAAAACCGGGCATCGGCGCGCGGTTGCGACTATAATCGGCCGTTATGCTTAACATCTGGAGCGTTATCGGGCTGGCCATCGGCTTACTAGTGAATCTTGTGACGAGGCGGTGGCCGGACCTAAGCGGCCAGCCGCGCGTCGGGTCGTTGCCTTACCGATGGATAACCCCGCTGGTGGGAGCCACAGCCATGGCCTGGCTTGCCGCACAGGATGCCGATCCGGTACGCCTGGCCATCAACGCCGGGCTAGTCGCCGTGTTGTTGCTGCTGGCCGCGCTCGATGTGACCTATCGCATGGTGCCCAATGTGGTGGTGTTTCCGACCGCTGTCGCGGCGATTCTGGTTGGTCCCGCCGCGTCACCCGTGGGCGCCCTGGCCGGGGCCCTGGCCGGATTGGCGATATTTGGCGCGATTTATGGGCTGGGAACATGGCTGTACGGCCGGCCGCCGTTGGGGATGGGCGACGTCAAGTTAGCCGTGCTCATCGGTGCTGTTGTCGGGATAGCCTATGTCGGGCAGGCGTTGCTGCTGGGCATCCTATTGGCGGGCCTGGTGGCGGGTGTGTTGCTCGTCAGCCGGCGCATTGAACGCCAAGCGACACTGCCCTATGGCTCATTCCTGGCCCTGGCAGGGTTGCTCGTGTTACTGCTGGTTGCGGCCGACTAGGTCGCGCGTTTCGACCGCATCTTTTCCTGAGGTAGAATGCTGCTTATGCACGAGATTGTTGTTCGGTCCATGCAGAGCATGGACGAGTATAGTCAGGCTGAGGGTATCCAGTTGGACGCCTGGAATATGGCCGAGCTGGAGGTAGTTCCGGCCCATGCCATGCACGCCATGCAGCACAACGGCGCGTCGGTCCTGGGCGCGTTCGAAGGCGAACGTATGGTGGGCTTCGCGTTGGGTATCCTGGCCACCATTGAAGATGATTACAATCGGGCCGACGAAGTTGCCGCCGCGCGATTGAAAATGTTCTCCGTGATCGCCGGGGTCTTGCCGGAGTATCAGAAGAGCGGTGTTGGCTACCAGCTCAAGATGGGGCAACGCGAGTCTGCGCTTCGTATAGGTATTCGGCTGATTACCTGGACGTATGACCCCTTGGAAAGTGTGAATGCCCGGTTCAACGTCGGTAAACTGGGCACAGTCTGCCAGACCTATTTGCGCAACTTCCATGGCGACATGGGCGGCATTAACGCCGGGCTGCCTACCGACCGCTTCGAAGTCCAGTGGTGGGTGACGAGTAACCGCGTGCAGGCCCGTGCCTCCCGACCCTGGCGGCCCTTGCAGCTGGATTCGCTGCTGGGTGGTGGGGCACTGGTGGTCAACGAAGCTGCGTTCAATGCGGCCGGTCTTCCCGTGCCGCCGACCCGGCTTGCTCCGGCCAACAGCCTGGCTCTGGTCGAGATTCCGGCCAACATGCAAGCCATCCGCCACGCCGATCCGGAACTGGCTCGCGACTGGCGCTATCATTCCCGCGACGTATTCGAGCGCATGTTTGCCGACGGGTTTCTGGTGAGTGACTTTGTGACCCAGCAGGCTGCCGACGGACAAGCCCGCAGCTACTATCTCCTGGCCCATCAAGACGGTTAGCACACTCATGAAAATCGAACGCATTGATCTGATTCACGTTAGCCAGATGCTGGTTAGCCCGTTTGTTACCAGTTTTGGCCCGCAACTGAAGCGCGATTGTATCCTGGTGACTGTTCATTCCGAGGGATTGTTGGGGTGGGGCGAATGTGTCGCCACAAACGATCCCGGCTACAGTTATGAGACAGTGGAGACGGCCTGGCACATCCTGTCTGATTTCTTGGTGCCGGCCACGCTGGGTCAGGATATTGCTGAACCGGAAGATCTGGGCGGATTGATGAAGTTTGTGCGTGGCCATCCGCTGGCCAAGGCAGCGCTGGATCAAGCCATCTGGGACCTCGCCGCCCAGCGGGACGGCCTGTCGATGGCCGCCAAGCTGGCCCAGCCGTACAGTGAAGGCGCGCGCGACCGCGTCAAGGTTGGTGTGAGCATCGGCATCCAGCCCTCTATCGACCGTACGCTGGAGGTCATTCAGGACTACTACGACGATGGCTACCGGCGTATCAAGCTCAAGATCAAGCCCGGCCATGACCTGGCATTGGCCCAGGCCGCGCGAGGGGCATTCCCAGACCTGCCGATTATGTTGGACGCCAACTCGGCCTTTACCCTGGCTGACGCGGCGTTGTTTCAAGCCATGGACGACCTTGACCTCCTGATGTTGGAGCAGCCGCTGGGCTACGAAGACATCTATGACCACAGCTTGCTCCGGCCACAGATTCAGACGCCGCTGTGTCTCGATGAAAGCATTCATTCGGCCGACCACGCCCGCTTTGCCCTGGCCATTGGCGCCTGCGACATCATCAACGTCAAACCGTCGCGGGTGGCCGGTTGGACGGAAGCGCGCCGCATCCATGATTTGTGCCGACCCGCGGGCATGCCGCTGTGGGTGGGCGGTATGCTGGAGACCGGCGTGGGCCGGGCCGGGCAATTGGCCCTCGCGTCGCTGCCTGGCTTCACGCTGCCGGGTGACATATCAGCCACAGACCGGTATTATGAGCAGGACATCACCGAGCCGTTTGTGCTGAACCGCGAAGACAGCACCATCACCGTGCCCACCGGCCCGGGACTGGGGGTCACCGTCGACCCCCAGGAGTTGGCCGCCGTTACCGTGCGCCGCGAGACGTTGACCGCCTGATAAGGAGCATGAAGAAAGCCGATGTTTACTGAAAAAACCGTAACTTTCATTGGCAGCGGCATCATGGGTGAAGCCATGATCCGCGGCCTGCTGACCCGTGATCTCGTCGCGCCGGAACAAATCATCACCGCCGACCCGCTGCCCGAACGGCTGAGCGAATTGGAAGCGCGCTATGGGATCCAGACCACTACGGACAATGCCGCCGCCGCCGAAGCGGGACAGGTCATCGTCCTGTCGGTCAAACCCCAGAACCTGCCCGTGGTCATGCCCGGCATTCGCGGCCATTTGCGCCGCCAGGACCTGCTGCTGTCGATCATTGCCGGCGCGCCCATTCGCCAGTTGGCGGACGGTGTAGCCCATGCAGCCGTGGTGCGGGCCATGCCCAACACGCCGGCCCAGATCGGCGAAGGCATGACCGTCTGGACGGCCACACCGGAAGTAGCGGCCGAACAGCGCGACCAGGCCCAGGCGATCCTTGGCGCGTTGGGTGAGGAGCTGTACGTCGATGACGAAAGCTACCTCGACATGGCGACGGCCCTCAGCGGCACCGGCCCGGCCTATATCTTCATGTTCATGGAAGCGCTGATCGACGCTGGGGTGCATCTGGGTTTCTCGCGGCGCATCGCCGAACAACTGGTGTTGCAGACCATGCGCGGTTCCATCGACTATGCCGACCAGTCGGGCAAGCACGTGGCCGAACTGCGCAACCAGGTCACGTCCCCCGGCGGCACGACGGCCGCGGCGCTCTATCAGCTGGAGAAAGGCGGCCTGCGCACGGTCCTTTCGCGGGGTGTCTGGGCAGCCTACCAGCGGTCGGTCGAGCTTAGGCCAGGGGGAGAAGGTCAAGGGGCCTAATTGATTTTGCCGATTGCTGACGGGAAACGCCGGTTGTGGTCATGCAGGACGGCCGGTACACTGGCGCTATACCGATCTCGTCGAGACCGTCGAAGTCCGCGGCACCGGCACTGGTAGCTCGGCTCTGGCGCGCATCGAGGGGGCCGTGGCCGAACAGGGTCTGTACGCGGCCGGGCTATCTTTCCTATGAAGCGGCCGCCGCCTTATGGTTTGGCCACGCATGACCTTCCGGCTGACGAGACCGCCACTGCTCTGGTTTGGACTCTTCCAGGCGCTCGAACCGGTGGCCGGAACTTGCATCCACGGATGGCTATCGCGTTTGGCCAGTGGACGCCCTCGATTACCGAGGCTGAGTACTATTCGGCCGTCGCGCCGTGATAAAGGATGCCATCGCTGCGGGCAACACCTACCAGGCCAATCTCACCTTCAACCTGCGTGCCCCGTTCGACGGCGACCCGTGGGCGCTCTATGTCGCGATTTGCCTGGCGCAGCGCGCCAACTACACGGCCTACTCGACCTCGGTCGCCACGTGATTTGTCGCGCATCACCGGAGCTGTTCTTCCGGCGCGACGGCGAGCAGGTGACCTCCCGGCCCATGAAGGGCACCGCGCCGCGCGGCCTGTCATCGGCCGCATGATCGCGCCCAGGTTGCCTGGCTTCACAGCTCCGAGAAGAATCGGGCCGAGAACGTGATGATTGTGGACATGATTCGCAACGACATCGGCCGTGTGGCGCGTGATCGGCAGCGTGCAGGTGCCGGAGCTCTTCACCGTCGAGCGCTATCCGACCCTGTTGCAAATGACCTCGACCGTCACGGCCGAAACCGCTGCCGGCCTCGGTGAACTGATGGCGGCGGTGTTCCCGTGCGCCTCGATCACCGGCGCGCCCAAGGTCAGCACGATGGCGATCCTGCGCGAGCTGGAGACGGAGCCGCGCGGCGTCTACACGGGATCGATTGGCTACATTAGCCCGGATGGTCACGGGCAGTTCAACGTTGCCATCCGCACGGTCGTCATTGACCGGGAGACAGGGCCGGCCACGTATGGTGTCGGCAGCGGCATTGTCTGGGATTCTGAGCCGGGTGCCGAATACGCGGAGTGCCTGCTGAAGGCGCGCGTGCTGTCCGCCCCACAACGACATGCCGCCGGATTTTTCCCTGATTGAATCGTTGCGCTGGACGCCTGACGCGGGCTACTGGTTGCTGGCAACGACATCTGGACCGGCTGACGGCTTCGGCCGAGTATTTGAATATTCCGCTTGACCGCGAACGTCGTCTGGCCCGACTGGCGGCGTTGCGCAACGCGCTGAACCAGCCTGCAAAGGTGCGCTTGTTGGCCGCCAAGATGGGCGGCTTACCGTTGAAGCTATTCCGCTGGCGACGGATCGACCGGCCGGCTCCGGTACGGCTTGGCTTGGCCGCGGAGCCGGTAGTCGTCGGCCGATCGCTGGCTGTATCACAAGACCACGGTGCGACACTGCCTATGATACAGGCCCGTGCCGGCGCGACCCGACTGCGACGATGTGATGCTGTATAACGAGCGCGGCGAAGTGACCGAGACATCGCGGCCAACCTGGTGGTGGAACTGGACGGCAGGACGCTACACGCCACCGGTCGTCTGTCGGTCTGCTGGCCGGGGACGTTGCGCGACAGCGCTGCTGGCGACGGGCGAACTCGTCGAGCGCGTCATCACCGTCGACGATATGTGCGCACGCCGAGCAGCCTCTGGATCGTCAACTCTGTGCGCGGCAAGCTGTCGGCCGTATTGGTGTAGGGTAATCGTAGCTAAGCAATCCCTACAATGTAAGCGCGCTTACTTGAACGTGGATCATGCCTCATGCTACAATTTACGAGACAACATTCATAATAATCCATGATCAAGGATAATCATTTGTTGCCAATGAAACGAATTACTCTATGATTGTCGCTAGCCTGCGTGACTTGGCGGTCCTTTTGTTGGTGCGCCAATCGGCCGCGGCGGCGGCCAGTTGCTACGTGCTGTCTGCTGAGGTGGGCTATGTCTGTGACACCGATCCGCCGCCGGCCAAGTTTGCTGCGCCTGCCGCCGGTGCCGGACAGCATCCTGACCAAGACTGCGCTACGGCCGGATTGCCGATCTGGCCAATGTTTACGCGCGAACCATCCATGTCGCAGCCCGATCGTGCGTAACGCAGGCGATGGCTATCTGTTCTCCAGCATTGAGGACATCGCCAACAACAACGACGAGGGCCGGCTGTGGTACAAGATCAACTATGGTGAATGGGTTCGCCAAGAGGATTTCACTCTCGCGTCGCCGTCGGAGTTCACCGGTGTGGAGATTCGCACCCAACCCGAACGGCCGTTTGGCTGGATCATCGTTGACTTCCCCTATAGTTCGGCGCCGGGTGCGGCCCCGGACCCGAATGCCATTAAGCTGCCGCGTTATACGCCGGTCGTTGTTTATGGCGCGCAGGTCGATGATGAGGGCTGGATCTGGTATGACATCGGCTTCGGTCGGTGGATGCGCCAGACCTACATGAGCCTGATCGACGTCAGCCCTCGACCGGAAGAAGTCGGGCGCGGACGAGTTCTGGGTTGAGGTTGACCTGTATGAGCAGACCTTTGCCGCCTACGAAGGCGACCGCATGGTCTACGCCGGTATGGTCTCCAGCGGCCTGAACAAGTGGCCGACGTACGAAGGCCTGTTCCAGGTCTGGGAACGCAATCTGACGACCGATATGGTCGGGGCCGAGGGTCGGGTCGATTACTACGTCGTGGAAGACGTGCCGCATACGATGTACTTCGATTTTGACATTGCCCTACATGGCGCCTATTGGCACGATCGTTTCGGCTACAAGCACAGTCACGGCTGTGTCAACATGCCGCCGCGCGACGCCGAATGGGTCTTCAACTGGTCAGAGAATGCCCCCAATGACTTGTGGGTGTGGGTGCATACGTCTGATCCGCACAACCTTGTTCCAACGGATCGACTTGAATGTGCGCTTCACCGGACCGTAGGCATCAGCAGATGTAATTTGCTATTACAAAGCCTCTTCGCCCCGAAATCGACGAGGGCTTTTTTGTTGCCGCGGCGCGGTCGTTGGGACCTATAACAGGCGCATTAATCGAGCGACGAGGAGCAGTCAACCATGACGAACGAGTACACAACTTCGACCTGACGGGCAAGGTAGCCGCTGATTACCGGCGCGTCGCGGGGTATCGGACTGGCGATTGCCGAGGCGTATGCCGCGGCCGGGGCGCAGGTGGTGCTGGTCAGCCGCAAGCAGGACGGCGCTGGACGACGTGGCCGAGAATCGATCCGGGCGCGGGGCGGCGCGTGCTCTGGCCATGGCCGCCCATACGGGTGACGTGGCGGCCATCGAGACGCTGCTTGTAGCAGGTCATCGATCACTTCGGCGGCGTTGATATCCTCGTCAACAACGCCGCCACCAATCCCCACTTCGGCCCCTTTCTCAATGCCGAAGAAAGCCAGTGGGACAAGATTCTGGATGTCAATGTGAAGGGCTATTTCCGGATGGCCCAGGCGTGCGCGCCGCTGATGCGCGAGCGGGGTGGGGGCAAGATCATCAATATGGCCTCCGTCGCCGGACTGGAGCCGCAGCCGATGATGGGTGTCTACTGTGTCAGCAAGGCGGCCGTGCTGATGATGACCCAGGTGCTGGCGGCCGAGCTGGCGGCGGACAATATTCAGGTCAATGCCATCGCGCCCGGCTTCGTCAAGACCCAGTTCAGTCAGCCATCTGGGGCAATGAGTCAGATCCACGACGCTGTCATTCAGTCGATACCGCAGAAACGCATGGCCGAACCGGAGGAGTTAACCGGGATGGCGCTCTATCTGGCTTCGGCCGCGTCAAGCTTCACTACCGGGGCGACGTTTGTAGTTGACGGCGGCCAGCTCGTCAGCGGCATGACCGTCGCTTAGGCTACGGCTTGATCGGCAATCTAACCGCGTGCATCAGCCTGGCTGCGTGGTCGGCTTGCGCTTCCTCACTCACCCTTGAGCTGCGTCTGGCGGTTGCGATAGAGCTCGGGATCGACGACTTCGACCATCTTCTCGGCGTCAACGCGGCCGTCGAGAAACGCGCTGATGCGCTTGGGCTGCGGTCACCGGATCGCTGAGGATGTCGCTGTAGTGGACGTAGAGCACATCGAAGTTCGGCTGGTCCTTCATCCACGCCTCGACCTGCTGCACATGCTTTTCGAACAGCATCGCCATCTGGGCGTCGTCCATCTTGTCGGGGTCTTCGCCGCGATTGACCAGCATTTTGCGCTGCGAGGCCAGGATCTCCGACATGTTGCGACGAATGAAGATCACCTTGTACTGTTCGTCGGCGGGCAGATACTTGAGCAGGGCAGAGATGACCTTGACCACCTTGCCCCGCGCATCCGGAACCCAGGCCGTGTCGCCCTTGTCCAGCTGCTTGACCCGCTCGAACTCGTAGTAACCCTTGGGGTTGTCGGCGTCGGCCACGCGCAGCGAATCGGTGATCGGCATGGCAGCCCGCCGGCCTCCAGCATCTTCATCATCATGGACGTTCCGGATCGGGGCAGCCCGGAAATAACCACAATATCGTTATCGGTGTTAGACTTTGTTCGCTTTTGAAACAGACTCTTCATAGTGCCCGTATTCTACACCAAAATTGGCATCGGTCACCGAATACTGGCGTACAACGGACAAGCATACATGCGTGAGATTCGAGAAGTACACGAAAGCGAATTAGGTGAATTCCTGCGGATTACGGTCGAGGCTTTCCCGGGAATGAACGCCGTCGCCCGCCGACGACCGGGCCGCGGATGCTCGAGCGGCTGGCCAAGATCATGAAGGAGCCGATCGTCCACTTCTTCGGCGTGTTTGAGGGCGACGAGATAGTGGGCGTGATGCGCTGTTATGACTTCACGATGAAGCTGCGCTCGAAGCGGACGCTGGTTGGCGGGGTTGGCGGCGTGGCGGTGGATCTGCGCCACAAGAAAGAGCATGTCGCCGCCGATATGATCGCACTTCTTCCACGACTACTATCGCGGCAAGGGTGCGGCGCTGACGGCGCTCTATCCCTTCCGGCCCGATTTCTACAAACAGATGGGATATGGGTATGGGACGAAGATGAACCGCTATGCCTTCGATGCCGCAGCCCTGCCGCGTGGCGGCAGCAAGACGCATGTCGCCTTTCTAACGGCCGATGACAAGCAGGACCTGTACGCATGCTACGATCGGTTTGTCGACCGCAGCAATGGCCTAATTCAACTTCCGCCGCACGTATTGGACAGCATCTTCACCGATTCATCGCTGCGCGTTCTGGGCTATCGGCGTGACAGCCGTTTGGAAGGCTACATGATCTTCTGGTTTCGACAAGGCCCACAGCAACAATTTCTTGCTCAACAACATGGTCATTCGAGCACTGGTCTATGACCATCCTACAGGCGCTCTCAGAACTGCTGACGTTCGTCCGTTCGCAGGCCGACCAGTTTGACCGCATCGTTTATGAGACACAGGACGACCAGTTTCACTTCCTGCTGGCCGATCCGCGCAACGGCAGCGGCAACTTGCTCATGGGCTTGTGGCATGAAGTCAACACGCAAGGGACGGGCATCATGTACCGTGTCGTGGATGTGCCCACGCTCTTTGCCGAACTGGCTGACCACGACTTCGGCGCGCAGACGTGCCGGCTGCGGCTCGACGCTGACCGACACGTTCATGCCGGAGAATGGCGGTGAATACGTCCTGGTGATTGAAAACGGCTGCGCGACCCTCGTCCCCGACGGCGATACTGACGTCACAATCAGCCTGGATGTGTCTGAGTTTTCGTCACTAGCCACCGGGGCCATTGGGTTTCGAAAGCTGTACCAATACGGGCTGGCGATGATTTCCGACGCGACCTATTTGGATACCGTCGATCGCCTGTTCCACACCGACCAGCCGCCCCTCTGTATGACCCACTTCTAGCCCGGCTCATCGGCTAGCTGGGCTCGCAGAGCGTCCGGATCCGTGACGGGCTGTTGGCAGACGAAGCGGCGGCATACGTAGGCCGTGGCCTGGTCCGTTCACTTGATCCCGCTGTGCGAGCAATGGGATAAGCTCCGCCTCACCCCTGCCCGATTCCAGGGCCAGAACGAGCGTCGGGCCGATACGCTTCCCGCACCACGGCCAGCAGCGCCCGCGTCTGGTCACTGTCCGGCGCGCCAACCACGGCCACTTCCTGCGGTTCGCCCACGATGAACGTCAGCGTTGCCCAACCATTGAGCAAAACTGCCGGGATAGCGGGCCATCATCTCATAGAGTCCGGCGGTCGCTTGTTCGGCCACGTCCCAATAACGGCCGTCACCGGTTAGCAGCGCCAGCTTCAGTAAGACCCCTGACGCCATCGCATTGCCGCTGGGTGTGGCGTTGTCCTGCAGCTCCTTCGGTCGGTGAAGCAGGTCCTCATGATCGTCGGAGGTGTCGAAGAAGCCACCATCCTCGTCGTCAATGAAGTGGGTCAATAGGCTATCGGCCAATTCGCGGGCCCAGACGAACCAGCGTACGTCGAGCGTGGACTGGTAGAGCGCCAACAGCCCGTCAGCCAGATAAGCGTAGTCCTCAAGATAGCCGTTGTAGCGAGCCTCGCTGCCCGCTTTCCACGTCCGCAATAATCGGCCGTCAACCCGGCGCAAGGTGTCACGCAGAAACTCGGCATTTTGTTCGGCAATGGCAGTGTAGTCGGGTCGATTGAGGGCGACACCGGCCTCGGCAAAGGCGGCCAGCATCAACCCATTCCAGGCCGTCAACACTTTGTCATCCAGACCCGGCCAGACGCGCTTGGTTCGCACGTCATAGAGATGGGCGCGTGCGGCCGCCAGTCGCTGCGCCGCTTCAGCCGGATCCATGTTGAATTCCTCGGCAACGGTCGCCAGAGGGCGCGACATATTGAGGATGTTCTGGCCTTCCCAATTGCCTCGATCGGTAACATCATAGGCCGCACAAAAGAGCGCGGCGTCCTCGCCCAGTTCCCGGCGAATCTCATCGGCCGACCAGACGTAGAACTTGCCCTCCTCGCCTTCGCTGTCAGCGTCATAGCTGCTGTAGAAGCCACCCGCTTCGTGCCGCAATTCGCGAGCCACAAAGTCCAGTGTCTCCTCGGTAATGCGCCGGTACAGCGGGTTGCCGGTGACCTGCCAGGCGTGCAGATAGACGCGGGCAAGCAGAGCATTGTCATAGAGCATCTTCTCGAAGTGCGGTACCAGCCAGCGCTCGTCGGTTGAGTAGCGGGCGAATCCCCCGCCGATCTGGTCGTAGAGACCGCCCAGGGCCATCGCCTTAAGGGTCGTCTCGGCCATGGTGAGGGCCATGCCGTCTCCGCGTTCAAGAGCCATTCGCAGGAGGAATTCGAGGGTCATTGAAGGCGGGAACTTGGGCGCCGCGCCGAACCCGCCCAGCTTTGAATCGAACGTCCGCAGCAAGTTGCTCAAGGCCTGGTCGAACAAGTCTGCATCGAGTGTGGCCCCGGTTGTGATGGGGATGGCGCCGCGTCGCAAGTGGGACGTGACTTCGACAGCGCTTTTCTCCACGACGTCGCGCTGGGTCTGCCAGGCCTGGGCAATGCCCTGGAGGACCTGGGTAAAGGCAGGCATGCCGTAGCGCTGCACCGGCGGAAAGTATGTACCGCCGAAGAAGGGGCGACAGTCGGGTGTCATAATCACGGTCATCGGCCAGCCCCCTTGGCCGGTCATGGCTACCACCGCGGCCATGTAGATGCTGTCAATATCGGGACGCTCCTCCCGATCGACCTTGACATTGATGAAGTGCTCGTTCATGAAGGCGGCCGTTTGCGGGTCCTCGAACGACTCGTGGGCCATCACATGGCACCAGTGACACGCAGCATAGCCGATGCTCAGCAGGATGGGCTTATCTTCCTTGCGGGCGCGCTGGAGCGCTTCATCTCTCCAGGGATACCATTCCACAGGGTTGTCGGCGTGCTGCAACAGATAGGGGCTACTCTCGTTGGCCAATTGGTTAGTCATTGGGCTATCTCACGGGGTGCCGGTCCCATCTGCCGCAGCAGCGAGACGCGGATTAACCTAGGACAGTAGTGCCGCGCGCAAAGACTGGACGAAGGCAGCGGCGGCGGCAGGTTTGTCACGGTCGGCTGCATCGACGGCGTTGATCAGCGCACTACCGACGATGACGCCGTCAGCCAACAGGCCGATGCGTGCTGCCTGGTCCGGTGTGCTGATGCCGAAGCCGACCGACAACGGCGCGGTGGTTTGGCTGCGCACCCGACTGATGAACCCGTCGAGATCGGTCTGCAGCGACTGGCGCGCGCCGGTGACGCCGGTGACGCTGACCAGATAAATGAAGCCATTGGCGCGACCGGTGACCGCTTCGATGCGGGTTGGGTTACTCGTTGGGGCCAGGAAATGGATGTAGGCCAGTCCATTGCCCGCGGCCGCAGCTTCCAGATCGTGGGCCTCTTCCGGCGGCAAGTCGGGCACAATGAACCCTTGGGCGCCGGCGGCAACGGCCGCTTCGGCCAGCGCCGGCAGGCCATAGGCCAGGAAAGGGTTGAAATAACCAAAGAGGAGAATCGGCACCGTGACACCACGTTCTCGAAGCTCGGCAATCATCCCCAGGCAGTCGCTCAGCGTCGTGCCCTGTTCCAGCGAAATCTGTGTGCTGTGCTGGATGGTTGGGCCATCTGCTAACGGGTCGCTGAAGGGCACGCCCAGTTCGAGCATGTCGCTGTAGGGGGCGATGGCTTCGATGACATCAAGCGAGGTGGCACGGTCGGGATAGCCCAGTGTGTAATAGGGCATCAGCGCAGCCGTTCCCCGTGCGTTGCGGAAGGCGGCAGCAATGGCGTCCAGTCCGCTATGGGTTGCTGTATCGGTTGGGCTAAGTGTTGGTTTCATAAGCATCGTATTATCGTCGATTATAGACCATCGAAACACGAACCGCGACTGTTGGCTGTGCACGCGGGCAATGACAGGCAATCGCTCACCCCGCCTGCCTGTTCGGTCGGTTATAATCGGGAAGATTGCGGTGTGACCACAGAGGACGAACTGCCCCTTGACGCGATCAATCTCTGCCAACTGTCGCCGGCAACGGAGATGGCGATGCGGCCGATTTGTCACATCGGCCGGCGTCACGGGGCGGGGAAGCGGTGGTGTTGGAGCGATACGACACCGCGAGGGTAAGGGCACAGTCCCGATTGGGCGCGCGGATGGGGTGGTCGAATTGATTAGCAACTGGCTACATATGCACCTCGACGCGCTGTCTTCCTGAAACGACCGGTACTATTCTGCGTATAGATGGATGAAAACAGGCGGTCATTTGCGCGCCTAAGGAGAAAATTATGAGCCTAATCGGCAACATTCTATGGCTAATCTTTGGTGGCTTCTTCGCCGGGGCCGGATATATCATCGGCGGCGTGTTGCTGTGCTTGACCATTATCGGTATTCCCTTTGGCCTGCAGGCGATTAACCTGGGCATGGCCATGTTTACCCCGTTCGGCAAAGAAGTGGTCCGCGAAGAGAACGCGGGCGGTTGCCTCCAAACCGGGTTTGATATCATCTGGATCGTACTATTCGGCTGGGAGATTGCGCTGGCCCACCTGGTTAGTGCCGCCATCCTGACCATTACCATTATAGGCATCCCGTTTGCCAAGCAGCACATCAAGCTGATTCCCGTAGCCTTCATGCCGTTCACTTACAAGCTCCGCTAACCCATTGGGTTGGACGTTGTAATCGCCCGCACCAGTCGCCCCATTTGGCGGTCTGTGGCAAACTAAAGCCCAACTACGGCGATTGGTGCGGGTTGTGTTTGGGAGGTGTCCATGAGTGAATTGGTTGTCGTCCATGAGCAAGGTCCGGTACTGGAGATCGTCCTCAATCGGCCTGACAAGCGCAACGCGCTCAACAACGAATTGCTCCGGCAGTTTGACGCGGCCGTGACGCGGGCCAACCGTACCCCAGGTCTGCGCGTCGTGGTGATTCGCGGCGAAGGGTCAGTGTTTTCGGCTGGAATTGACGTCAGCAATCTCCTCGGCTTGGCCGATATGTATGGCCCCCACTGGCAGCAGCGCATGCGGTCGATCACTGATGAGTACCAGGGTATCCTGACCCGGCTGGAGCGGCTGGAGTTACCCACAATTGCTCTGTTGCATGGTCACTGCCTGGGTTTGGCGCTGGAGTTGGCCTTGGCCTGCGATTTTCGCCTGGCGGTCGACGGTACCATGCTTGGCCTGCCGGAAACGCGTCTAGGGATGATCCCTGACGTGGGCGGTACTACGCGGCTGACCAGATTGGTCGGTGTGGCCCGTGCCAAGGAACTTATCTTCACCGGCCGCCAGATTGACGCTGCTCTGGCGGAGCAGTGGGGGCTGGTGCACTATACGGTGCCTGCGGATGACCTGCGCCCCACGGTCGATAATTTGATCGCCGAGCTGCAACAAGCCGCGCCGCTGGCCGTGGGCATGGCTAAGCGGGTGATAGACGGCCAGTTCGATACGGACCGTGGCCTGCTGCTCGAGGGCTGGGCGCAGAGCCAGCTATTCAGTACCGAAGACTTCCTCGAGGGAGCGCAGGCCTTCATGATGCGCCGCCCGCCGAATTTCAGAGGGCGATAGCCTGCGGCTAAACTCGTTGGCAAGGGACGTCATCGTATGTTATCTTATGAGAGTCCCTTTGAGGGTCCACTCACTCGAACAGCAACTACCTGGAGACGCACTAATGGGAATCACATTTGCCACTGACGAATGGGCGAAAGCTCTGATGAACGAAATCAATGCGAGCGAGGCCTACAAGAAAGCTGCGGCCAACTGGGAAGGGGATTTCTACTTTGTCACCACAGCTGGCCAGGGTGTTGCCGAAGACACCTACCTCTATCTGGACCTCTGGCATGGCTTGGCGCGTGATGCCTATCTGGTGAAGGATCCCGCTGCGAAGAAAGTGGCCTTTCAACTGAGCGCGCCGGTGGATGTTTGGCACAAGGTGCTCGATGGTGACATCGATCCGATTGCCGGCATCATGAAGGGCAATCTTAAGCTCAAGGGCAACATGATGCAGATCATCAAGACCCCCAAGGCAGCGACTGAGTTGGTGGCGTCGGCCATGAAAGTTGATACCGATTGGCCGTAGTCCCATACTGGGGAGCACGATCATGAGTGAGTTGAACGGTCGCCCGCGCGTTGGCCTGGCCCTCGGTGGCGGTGTTGCGCGTGGTCTGGCCCATATAGGTGTTTTGTCGGTCCTGGAAAAAGGCGGCGTTCCCATAGACGCGATCGCCGGAACCAGCATGGGGGCCATCATCGGCTCGGCCTATGCGGCCGGTCTAAGTATTGCTGACCTACGTGACCTGGCGGCGCGCACCGGCTGGGGACATGTGACCAAGCTGCGCGTGACTCGTGACGGGCTCATCTGCTTCATGCGCATGGAAAGCTGGGTCGAGGAGATTGTTGGTCGCTTTGATGTGCGCGATCTGGCCATCCCGTTTGCGGCCGTGGCCAGTGACCTGATTTCCGGCGAGCGTGTTGTGTTGTGGCGCGGTGACCTGGGTCGGGCTCTGCGTGCCAGCAGTTCCGTGCCCGGCTTTGCCCCGCCGGTCGAGTGGGATGGTCGCATGCTTGTTGATGGCGGCGTCACTGACAACGTTCCCGGCGATGTGGCCCGGATGCTGGGAGCCGACTATGTCATCGGTGTCGATGTATTTACCGCGGCCTTGCGGCCGAAACTCGGTCCGTTCAACCGCGGCATAGCGGCTATCGAAACGCTGGTGCGCCATGCCGGCCAAGGCCCGGAGGAGTGCAACCAACTCATTATCCCGGCGCTGGCGGGCATGAGCTACTTTCAGTTTAGTCAGTATCGCGAACTCATCGCCTTGGGTGAGGATGCGGCCCGGCAACAACTGCCGGCCATATTGGCTGATCTGGAGAACTTGTCGTCGCCGGCAAATGACGACCAGCATGCGACGCCGGTCGAAGTCTTGCTGAAACATCCGGCCCCGCAACCCTCGGCCAATTGATTGAATCCGACCCAAACGGCTCATCCCCGCACGGGCGTGATTGTGACCCCTGGCTGAGCGGCTTTGCCCGCTATCCCCTAAACCGCTAGAATCGCGCGTTTGATGCCCATTTTGCCCTTTGTTGCTCTGTGGACTGTGTTGGCGGCGGCCGTTGTGCTGAGCGCTGTTCTCCAATCCCAGCCCCGGCTTCGTTTCCCCTTAACGATTGGCGCGACCTTGATCGCCGTTGGGTTGTGGCTGTGGGCCGGGTCACCGGCGCCCGAGCTGCTGCCATCGGCGACTTTCCTGGGCTACTCCTGGACCATCTCGCTCGGCGTGTGGCAGCTAACCGGGATGGTTTTGCTGGTGCTCCTGACGGCCACCACGGCCGGTTGGGTGTATGGATCCGCCAACGGCAGCGCTGACTTTTCGCTGATGCTTGCCCTGGGTTTTCTACCCTTTGTTTGGGCGGGCGATCCTTTGACCGCCGCCGCCATGCTGAGTCTTGCGATCGGCGCCTGGCTGTTGGTGCTATGGCGGAGCGGAGGATTCGAGCAAGCCGGCCGGCCCTTGGTGCGGCAGCTGGCCCTGCTTCTGTTGACGCCCTTGCTGCTCATTTGGTTTGCAGATGCAATTGCCGTTGGCGGTACGGCCGAAGCCTTGTGGGTTGAGCTAGCCGGTGCGGCGGTTCTGATCGCCGGGGCCCTGTTGCTGGGCGCCTGGCCTGCGGCGCATTGGCGCGAGGCAGCACTGCGTGGAAGCCCGGCGTCGGCTATAGCCCTGATGACCTTGCCCCCGATTGCCGGAGCGACAGTACTTCTACCGGTCGCCCAGCAATCCGTCGCCGGCGGCGCGCAGACTGCCCTGGCTGTGGTTGTCGGCTTTGCGGCGCTGCTGCTGGGTCTGCGCTGGGCCTGGCAGCCGGCGGCCCGCAGTGCGATGGGGTCGGTCGCCCTGGCCGGAGCGCTGGCTGGGCTGGTTGTGCTGACCGCCGTGTTTAGCTCCGAAAGCGCGCTCCTGGCCGCAACTCGTGTAGCCGTTTTTGCCCCGCTAGTGTTGTTGTTAATCTCGCGATCAGCCGGAGTTACCGGAGTCGAGACTTACGATGAGGTCGTGGCGCGTGCCGGCGGCTGGTCAGGATGGGTCGAGCCGGCGGCGATGTTGATTGCGTGGATGGCCGTGCTGGGCATGCCCTTGACGGCCGGATTTGCGGCGATCACAGCCCTGTACGTGACATGGCAGGTCGGCGCGAGCTGGCTGCTGGTGGCGATTCTCGTCATCTTGCTGATTGCCTGGTCGGCCGCAGTGTCACACCAGATCTGGCGCCGGGGGCAACTGGCCCGACAAGGCGCCGGTCTTCTCGCCGCTGGACCCGCCATACGTGGTATAGTCCCTCTGTTGCTGCCGCTCCTGGCTCTCATCGCCATCGACCTGCCGACATTGTCGGCGACTACTCCCATCACCTGGCTGGCCTTGCTGGCTCCATTAGTATTCGGACCCCTCGTCGCCTGGTTACTCGACGGCCGACTGGATGTACAGGAAGTCGTTGCCACACCATTGCTGCCCCGGGATGCACTCATGCCCGTCACATCACGGGCCGGACAGTGGCGTACAGCCGTGGCTGATGCCCTGTCTGAGGCTTTGGCCATTATCGAAGGGCCGAGTGGCCTGCTGTGGATCCTGCTCGTGATTGTGTTGTTGATCCTGGTGACGGTCGTCTAACTATGTCTATCTACAGTCTCCTCGATCGACTCGAGTTCCTGCGCGGTGAACCGGCGGCCTGGCTGGTGCTGCTGGCCGCGGCGGTGGCGGTGGCTGCATGGGATATGCGTCTGGTATTGCCCGCGCTGCTGGTGCAGTATGTGGGATCATTTCTGCTCTACGTCGACGTGCTCGATCCTCGGCTGGCAATTGTCTACACGCTCACCGGCATCTTCGTGACAGTAATCATGACCATCACTGCCGCTCAAGTGAACTGGGGCCGACCACCGGCGAATCTAACCCCAGCCGAACGGTCACTGATGGAGCTCGGTGACCTCTTCAGCCTCGGCCCCATCCACCTGACGGCGCAGCAGTTAATCCGTTTGGTATTGGCCATAGCGGTTCCTGTCTCCCTGTTCATTGCATCAAGGTCCGGTTGGCTGCCTGCGATTGGTGAGAGCCCGGCCCATGTGCAACTGGCGATCGCCGGGTTGATCGGACTGGGACTTGTCGGGTTAACGACCGGCGGGCCGCTATACGCCGGGGTCGGCCTGCTGCTCTTCCTGAACGGCTTCGACCTGTTCAATAGTTCTGTAGAGCAGTCGATTGCGCTGGTCGTGGCGTTGTCGGCCGCTAACCTGTTGGTTGCTCTGGTCATCGCCTATCTGGCACAGGCCCGATTTCTGCCTGTGGACGTGGTCGAATAACATGGACTCGCTGCCTATCCTCCTGATCGCCGGACCACTGGTTGCCGCGTTGGCAGCCGTCATGGTCGGCCGTTGGCCCCGTGTTGCGGCCGGGCTGGGGGTGGTGGTGGCGTTGGGCCTTGCCATACTGCTTGTTGCGGTGGGGCGTGGCCCGGAACCGGTTGTTGCTTCGTGGGTAGTGGCTGGGCGTGCCTTCGAGCTTTCACCGTTTAATGCCCTTTTCCTGACCTGGCTGGCTGCGGGACTGGCCTTGCTGTTCACTTTGCACGGCTACTCGCCCGGCCCGAAGGCCTTGGTGCCCGGCGGTCTGGCAGCGTTGGCCTTCCTGGCGGCGGCGCAAATGGTGCAACCCTTTGCCTTCGGGGCGGTCTTTCTGCTGGCCGCGACCGCTGTGGTCGTGCCCTCTCTCTACGGCGGCCGATATACCTCAGCGACTGAGGCGTGGCGGGCTTTTCTGGCCGTGGCTCTGGCCCTGCCGTTGCTCATCGCCGCCGGCTGGCTGCTGGATTCAGGACAGGCCCAAAGCGACGCGGCTCATGGTGTGTTGCTATTTGCCACGCTGCTGCTGGTCGGAGGATTTCCTTTCTACGTATGGCTGAGCGGGGTGGCCCGTCAGGCGCCACTGCCCGCTGTGGCTCTACTGGTGGGTGTTGTGGGGGCCGGGAGTGCGGTCTGGTTGGCCCAGGTATTGAATCAATTTCCCGTCGCGCGCGGATCTGTGGTCTTTGAAACGGCCGTGCTGGGCAGCGTGCTGCTGTCGTCCCTGGTGGCGGCCTTTGGGTTGAGCCGGGCAGTCGGGTGGCGGGACTGGCTGGCCTATGGTTTGGTGTTCGATGCCGGGTTACAGGTGGCCGCCCTTTCCATGCCCGGCGCGGCCACGGCGGCGGTGGTCGCTGTGGGGGTAATCGGCCGCCTGATTGTCATTCTTCTGCTGGTCGCTTTGGCGGGTTGGGCGGCGGAGACCGGTCCCGCAAAGGTTTGGCGGCGCATTTTGTGGGCCTTGGCAGGGCTGGGCTTGCTTGGCCTGCCCTTAACGCCCCTGTTTGCTGCCCGCTGGGCAACGTTCAATGGATTGGCCGCCCAGAGTCCGCTGGTCTTGGGGTTGGTGCTGGTGACATTGGGTGTTGCCGTCGTGAGTATGGTGCGCTGGGCGATGGTCGGTGTTTTGCCGGGTCACGCACATGACCAATCAGGCACTTTGGGAGCCGTTCTCGTCGGGTTTATCGCGCTCTTAACGGTCCTGATGGGACTCCTATCCCCACTGCTGTTAGAATACTTGGCAAGGCTTGTGTCGGGCTAGCATCCGGGTGCGGGACTACCGCCCTCTGGGTTTGGCCCTTCAGTCCGGAGGCGTAGCGCAAACAGTCTGTTTGCGGCCGAACGGAACAATCATGGACAGTCGTTGGTCGTTTCGTGTCGGCAGATTTGGGGCAGTGTCAACAGTGCAATTGTGGCCTACCAATCAAGATGATTGTTCAACGCTCGACAACTGAAGTACCCTGCCGAATCTACCCAAAGAAGTCTATCAAGTAACGAAACACGGAAACGCCGACGAACAGCGGCGTAAGTTAAGGAGTGGAGATGTCACGCAAAGAAGAGTTGTTGCGCAAGATCGAGTCGCGAGAAGCCGTAGTCGGAATCATTGGCATGGGCTACGTTGGTCTGCCGTTGGCAGTGGCGCTGGCCGAAGAAGGTTTCACAATTATCGGCGTGGATATCGACGCCCGTAAGGTGGCCGCGCTAAACGCCGGGGACAGCTACGTCGAGGATGTGCCCTCCTCGGTCCTGAAGCCACTGGTCGATAGCGGCCGTTTGCGGGCCACGACTGACTATGCCGATATGGCGACCGTAGACGCCATATCAATCTGCGTGCCGACGCCGCTGCGCAAGACCAAAGACCCCGATATCTCTTACATTATTGACTCGACCGAGGCGATTGTCCGCAATATGCCGAAAGACGGCGGCCAATTGATTGTTCTGGAGAGCACGACCTATCCCGGCACGACGGACGAGGTCATTTTGCCGCGTATGTCACAGGGTGGGCTGGAAGTGGGCCGAGACTTCTTCCTGGCTTTTTCGCCGGAACGCATTGATCCCGGCCGGACAGATTACACGGTGCGCACGACTCCCAAGGTGATTGGCGGCGTGACGCCGGAATGCGTCGAAGTGGCTGTAGCGCTCTACGGTACCGTTGTGGACACGCCCGTGCCGGTGTCGAGCACGGCCACGGCCGAGATGGTCAAGCTGCTGGAGAATACGTTCCGCGCCGTTAATATCGGCCTGGTCAACGAAGTCGCCCTGATGTGCGACAAGCTGGGCCTGGACGTCTGGGAAGTGGTACGCGCGGCGGCCAGCAAGCCCTACGGTTTCATGCCCTTCTATCCCGGCCCCGGGCTGGGGGGACACTGCATTCCCATCGACCCTCATTACCTGAGCTGGAAGCTGCGGACGCTCAACTACACCGCCCGCTTCATCGAACTGGCGGCCGAGATCAACAGCCATATGCCTGACTATGTGGTCGGCAAAGTGGGCGACGGCCTGAACGATGAGCGCAAGGCCATTAACGGCAGCAACATCATGGTGCTTGGCGTGGCCTATAAGCGGGACGTGGGCGATGTTCGTGAAAGCCCGGCCCTTGATGTGCTGCACCTGTTGCGTGAACGCGGCGCGGATGTGACCTATCACGACCCCTATGTGCCCACGGTTCGTATAGAGGATTGGGTGCTCGAATCGGCCGAGTTGACCGATGAAGCGCTGGCTGCGGCCGATTGTGTGGTCATTGTTACGGATCACAGCGACTTCGACTACACGCGCATTGCTGACAAAGCCCAGCTGATTGTGGATACGCGTAATGCGATCAACGGTCAGGGACAAACGAAAGCGCGAGTAGTGAAGTTATAAGGTCGGCTCAGAGACTGCGGGGCCGCCGCTGTTGGCGTGGATAGTGGTTCTTGAGCCGTCCGTTAACACGCTTGGCCCAGCCGAGGCCAAAGCCCTCAACACAGACCAGCAGCCAACCGTTGGGGCCCGGGTCGGCGACATCTTCGCCGGCCATGTAGCCGGTCAGCCGGTCATCATCGGCCGACCAGGAGACGTGCTGGGTCGTATCGGCCGCATTCAACGCCAGGGCCAAATCGGCCGAGGGTCGAAAGTATCCTGATCGTAATTCGCCTAACAGGATGCCATAGCGCACCAGGCGCAGCGGTCCCAAGGCCGGATGTGTTTCCGGAATCAGGTAGAGTCGCCCGCCGGCGGCGTGTAGTCTTTCCGCGGGCAAGGTCAGCCCCAAAGTTTCATCCGCGAAGGCGTGCCACTGTGCCTGCTCGTCGCGCGAGGGGCTGCGGATCTCAAAGTCACCCTGCCGATAGGCACCCAGCGAATCACTGTCTTCTGTTCGCTGCATAAGCGCCAGGAAGTGGCCCTCGCCGGGGAAGTGGTGGGGCCAAAGACGCACGGCACGGGTTAGGTCCGGCTTTGGTGTGTCGGCTGCCCATTCCACCCGGCCCCGGCCGAAACCGGGGAATCGTGGCGGGTCAACCAGCACATAGTCCGGGTGTTCGGCCAGAAATTGGGCAATGACCGACTCGTTCTCTTCCGGAGAAAACGTGCAGGTGGCATACAGCAGATAGCCGCCCGGCCGCACAAGATCGGCCGCTGTCATGAGCAAGTTGCTCTGCCGCTGGGCGCAGGCCAGGACCATGCGCTCGCTCCAGTCAAAGCCACCCTGTCGCCGGAACATGCCTTCGCCGGAACAGGGGGCATCGACCAGGACGCGATCAAAGATGGGCCCGAAGTGGGTAGCTAACCGTTCCGGCTCATCGGCCGTCACCAAATGATTAACCCCACCCCAGCGTACCAGATTCTCCGTTAAGATGTTGGCCCGGTTTCGCACGATGTCATTGGCTACCAGCAGGCCACGGCTGGCCAGCGTCCGTCGTAGTACCGAACCCTGACCGGCGGTCGCATCGCGATTGAGCAGGCTGCTCAAATGGGTGGCCTTGCCGCCCGGCGCGGCGGCAATGTCAAGGATCAGTTCGCCCGGTTGGGGGCCCAACAGCGCCGCGGCTACCATAGCCGAAGGCTCTTGCAAGTAGTAGAGTCCGGCATCATGATACGGGTGGCGGCCGGGCCTGTCTTCGCCGGGCGTCGTGAAGGCCGCCGGTTCGTGGTCGCCCACTAGAGTAAGCGAGAAGGGCGACATGCTGGTAAAATCGGCCGCTGAGACCTTGAGTGTGTTGACTCGCAGACCGGTGTAAGACGGTTGCTCGTAACTGGACAGAAACAGGTCATACTCGGCCGGAGGCAGTAAGACTTGCATCTTCTGCAGAAAGTCGACCGGTAGTGGTGGTTGGTTCACAGAGGACATGAAGTACTGGGATGGACGAAACAGTAACGCGGCTTAACCTGCCGCACGGATCGATAGACCTGCCCGCCTTCCTGCCCGATGGCACCCAGGGTGTTGTGCGCAGTGTATCGGCCACCGATCTGGATGGCGCCGGGATTCAAGCGGTGCAGATGAACGTCTATCATCTCATGCAGCGTCCGGGTACGTCAACCATTCAGTCGCTCGGTGGGCTACACCGGATGTCAGGCTGGTCGCGGCCGATCTTCACCGACTCCGGCGGCTTCCAAGTGTACTCCCTGATTCGGCAGAATCCCAAGATGGGCACCATCACTGATAAGGGCGCTACCTTCCGGCCCGGCGGCGACCGCAAATACAACCTCACGCCGGAGAAGAGCATTCAGCTCCAGTTTGCCTATGGGTCGGATATGCTCATTTGCTTCGACGACTGCACCCATCCTGACGACCTCTTCAACGAGCAGGCCGTGTCGGTCCAGCGCACGATCCGCTGGGCGGCTCGCTGCAAGGCCACCTTTACCCAGTTGGTCGAGCAAAAGAAACTGGACGAGGTAGAGCGCCCCAAGCTGATGGCCGTGATCCAGGGTGGGCTATCGGCTGATCTGCGCCGCGAATGTGCCGATGCCCTGCTGGAATTGGGCTTCGACGCTTATGGCTACGGCGGCTGGCCGCTCGACGCCCAGGGCAATCTCTTGGAGGATATGCTGGGCTTGGTACGCGAACTGGTGCCCGCGCCGTATCCGGTGCACGCGCTGGGTGTGGGCCATCCCGCTAATGTCGCTGCCTGTGTGCGGCTGGGCTACAACCTGTTCGACAGCACTATGCCCACGCGCGATGCTCGCCACGGCCGATTGATGGTGTTCAATGATAATCCCGCCCAGATGACCTCGTTCGCGGGTAGTGACTGGTTCAGCTATCTCTATCCCAACGACGACCGGCATGTCAAGGAGTCGGTGCCGGTATCGGCCTATTGCGACAGCGAGTGTTGCGCGTCCTATTCGCTGGGCTATCTCCATCACCTGTACAAGCTCAACGACAATCTCTATCCTCGTCTGGCAACCGTTCACAACCTGCGCTTCATGACCATGCTGATGTCTCGGCTGCGCGACCTCGATCGACGCTAAATCACCTGTCTTGCCGCAACTTTGCGCGCTCAACTGCGTAATGATTGATGACAGCAAATCAGGCATATTGGCTGAGTTGGCGACGATGCGAGAGGCATCCGGTTCGCCAAACTCTGCGGGAGATAGTGTGATGAAAGAGACGTACGAGGTTCAGGAACAAAAACAATTGCGCCGGCAAAACGGCATTATTGGTGGCGTATGTGGCGGTCTGGCAGAGTTTTTTGGTATCAGCACCTTCTGGTTCCGGGCGTTGTTCGCCCTGCTGATGATTCCGGGCGGTGTTCCGGGGCTGATTCCCTATCTGCTGATGTGGATTATCATCCCTGCCAAGAAATAACCAACCCCGACGATTTCCAGGCAGTTAGCAGCCGGTGACACCCATCACCGGCTGTTTCGTTTAGCAGGCGATCTTACTGCTTCTCCGGCCGTTCGTGCGGCGCCTTCCAGGCCGGCGACTTGTGCACATGCACGATCTGCCAGTCGCCGTCGCGGCGCACCATGACGCGGCTTTCATTGTGCTGCTGGTGTGTAATACCGTCCGGCGTTACACGGGTCAGCATAAACGTGTAGCTCACCACGGCCGTATCGCCATACAGTTGCAGCCGTGGCTCTAGCAAATCGTAACGATAATCCGGTCCGGTCCCGGCCCAGCCGTGCTCGATCATAAAGAAGTGGAAGTCGAGACCGTCCTGCCGGTGGGGGGTGACAAACCATTCGTACAGGCTTAGGTCATCGCTGGTTGTCTCCTTGTATGCCGTCGCGTCCTGGGTGAAGATGCTGCGCAGGTGGCGATCCAGAAACGTCCAGACCGCTTTCTCTTCGTTTGTCATAAGCTGCCTCCGATAGTCTAGGGTTTCCCCAAGTATAACGGATGTGGGCAATCGCGATAGGGTCGCGCGCCGGACGGGGTAACTGTGCCCAGCGTGTGAGACGGTTGCGATAGCGCCCCTGGATGCGGTATGCTCTAGTGCCATAAGGACACCGCCCAGCAATGCCGACAGCAACGCTCATCTACAACCCGCGGGCCGGTCGGTTAACTGTTACCGATGCCCTGGAAACCGTCGCCGACGTGTGGCGGTCTGCCAGTTGGACGGTTACGCTCAGTCCCACCACCAAGCCCGGTGACGCGACCGTGCTGGCCCGTCAGGCGGCCGATGCCGGCCAAGACGTGGTCTTGGCCGCGGGGGGCGATGGCACGCTGAGCGAAGTAGCTGATGGGCTGGCCGGCAGTCAAACGATCCTCGCCCCTATCCCCGCCGGAACTGCCAATGCGCTGGCGCAGGAGCTGGGGCTACCCCGACCGCAACTTATCGAGCCGCGCAGTATGATCAAGGCGGCCAATGCCCTGTTGAGAGGGCGCGTGCAGGCGATTGACCTGGGCCACACGACGTCATCAACCAGCAGCCGGCACTGGATTTTGTGGAGCGGCGTTGGGGCTGATGCGTTTATCGTCGATAAGTTGGAGCCACGGCCGACCTGGTCGAAGCGGCTCGGGGCTGTGGGCTTCAGCCTTCAGGCAGCGGCCGTCTTGCCGCAGCTGCCGGCGATGCGCGCGGTCGTCGAGGTGGACGGGCAGCAAGTTGAGGATGATTTCCTCATGATCCTCGTCAGTAATGCTCGCCGCTATGCCGGGGGGCTGGTGCCGCTGAATTCCGATGGCCTGCTCGACGATGGCCTTCTTGAAGTATGGCTCTTCCAGGCCGGAAACGGGGCCAAGGACTTGCCACAAGGTGAGCGTCTCGTCAAAATGGCCGCCTACATGGCCGCCGCCAAGATGGGCATGCACGACCAAACCCCGGGGATGATGCTGATCCCGGGCCGGCAGATCGCCATCACCACGGAACCGACGATGCGCTGCCATACGGATGGCGAATCGGCCGGATCGACGCCCATTGTGTGCGCGATACGGCCGCAATCGCTGCGCCTGCTGGTGCCCCAAAGCACGCCGCTCGACTTGTTTCTCGAACCGGGCATTCCCTTCGTTGACGCCATTTAAGGTTCGACGTCTTGCAAAGTCTTCCACTTTACGTAAACTTCACGGTATGGATAAGATCGACTTCCGCTCGGATACGGTTACCTGGCCGACGGCGGCGATGCGTGAAGCCATGGCCATGGCCCCTTTAGGCGATGATGTCTATGGCGAAGATCCCACCGTCAATGAGCTGGAAGCTTTAGCCGCGGCCAAGACCGGCAAAGAGGCCGGTTTGTTTGTGTCCAGCGGCACCATGGGCAATCTGGTCGCGATCATGAGCCACGCCACGCGTGGCGATGAGGCCATTTTGGGCCGGGACGCGCACGTGTTTTCCTGGGAAGCGGGCAGCATGGCCGCACTGGCCGCTGTGACACCGTACCCCTTGCCGACGGACGCGATCGGCCGCATGGATCCCGCGGCGATCACCGCGGCCGTCCGCGATGACGATCCCCATCTGCCGCGCACGCGCCTGGTCCTTGTGGAGAACAGCTATGGAGCCAAGCACGCCTACCCCTTGCCGCCGGAATATCTGATGCAGGTGCGAACTGTGGCCGACGCACTATGGCTTGGCCACGCATATGGATGGGGCGCGGCTGTTTAATGCGGCCGTGGCCCAAAATCTGGCTGCGAGCGAACTGACGCGGCATGTTGATTCGGTCACCTTTTGCCTCAGCAAGGGGCTGTGCGCACCGGTGGGTTCTGTCCTGTGCGGTTCAAACGAGTTCATCTATAGGGCGCGGCGCATGCGCAAGGCCCTGGGTGGCGGGATGCGTCAGGCCGGGGTCATTGCAGCCGCCGGGATTGTGGCCCTTTCCGAGATGGTTGACCGGCTGTGTGATGACCACGCCCACGCCCGACTGTTGGCCGAACGCCTGGCGACGATTCCCGGTATCCAGGTCGAGCCGGAGATGGTTCGCACCAACATGGTATTTTTCGGCCTAACAGACGATGTACCGCTGTCGTCGGCCGATATTGCCGATGCGATGGCATCCGAAGCCAACGTGTATGTGGGCACCAACGGCGCCCGCAGCTTCCGGGCTGTCACCCACTATTGGATCAGCGCCGCCGACGTTCACACCTTTGCCGACACGTTGACATCTGTGCTGCAGCAAGCCTGACTGGTTTGCATGGAGACCCGGTCATGACCACCTACATCGGCCAACTGCTCAATCGTCGCTACCGTCTGGATGCCCTGCTGGGCGATGGTGGCATGGGCACGGTCTACCGCGGCTATGACCTCAATCTCGAACGGTCGCTGGCCATCAAGCTCATGCACCCCCATTTTGCCCGACAGGAAGAATTTCGGGCCCGTCTGGTGCAGGAAGCGCGTGTGGCCGCGCAATTGGACCATCCCTCGATCGTCCGCGTCTATGACTTTGGCGATTCGGAGCAGGGGCTGTTCATCGCGATGGAGTACGTGGACGGCGGCAGCCTGCGCGATCATCTGCGCCGCCTGCAGCGCATGCAGAAGTTCCTGCCGCTCACCCAAAGCCTGCAGATCGCCATCCAGATTGCCGAAGCCCTGGACTACGCCAACCGGCGCAAGATCATCCATCGCGACGTCAAGCCGGGCAATATCATCCTCAAGCGGCTGACGCGGCCTGACGAAGCCGGAGCACAACCATTTCGTGCGTTGTTGACCGACTTCGGGCTGGTTAAGTTGCAGGAGAGCGACGGCATCACCCAGAGCGGCACCACTGTAGGCACACCGACATATATGTCACCGGAGCAGTGTGAGGGCAAGGAGCTGGACGGCCGGTCGGACCTCTACTCGCTGGGCATTGTGCTTTACGAGCTGGTGACGAACAAGATGCCCTACACGTTCAACACCCTGACCGAAGCGATTGCCACCCACCAGGCAGGGACAATGCCCCAGGCAGCGAGCGAGATCCGCCCGGAAGTGCCGCCCATCATCGATACATTGCTGGAGAAGGCACTGGCCAAATCGCCCGACATGCGGTTTAACTCCGGTGCCGAGATGGCCGACGCCCTGCGCAGCGCATTTATTGCGCTTGAAGGGTTCGCCCACGCGCGTGATGATCCACCAGGAGCTCGACATTCTGGAGCAGGTGCCGGAACCGCCGCCGGGCTACGAACTACACATTCATACGCCGGGACATCCCAAGAGCATTGTCCCGCTGACCCGATCGGTGGTAACACTCGGCCGAAACCCGGATAACGATATTGTCCTGCCGGCCGACGGCGTGTCGCGCCATCACAGCCGTATTCAGGCCACGTCCCTGGGCTGGGAAGCGGTCGACATGGGTGGGGTTAATGGCACCTGGGTCAATGACCACCGTCTGCGCCCGGACGAGCCGGCCCCGCTTCCGGTGGGCTCGGTCATGCGCGTTGGTCCCTATGAGATGACGCTGGAAGGGCCGGAGATGCCCATTGCCGTGCTGGAGGAACCGGCCGAAGTGGTCTCTGGGCCGATAACGCCGGGAATGGCCTTGGCAACGGCCGGCGTAGGGGCCGCGTTGGCTGTCCCGGAAACGGCGCGCCCCGTTGCCGTTGAAGAGCCACCTTTGGCGATCTACATGGCCCGCGACAAGCTCTACGCCGAACCGGGGCAGCGTCTCGAAGTAAAGGTTGACATTGAGAACCGCACAGACCAGGACGACCGCGTTTACTTGCGCATTCAGGGGCTCGATCCCTCCTGGTTGATTCTGCCCGACGAGTTCAAACGAGCGCCGGCCAACGACACCATCCCCTTTTCCTTCGCCATCCGCGTGCCCAAGGGTCAGAACATCCCATCCGGCCGGCAGCGGCTGCGCTTGCAAGTGGTTTCGCAACGCCATCCTGATATTGATGTTAGCACCACTGCCTCGCTGACGATCGGCGGCTTTGAGGCATTCGAAGCCGGCATTGACAGCGAAGAAGTACGTCTGCCCGGCCATCTGACGGTGACCATTCACAACACGGGCAATGTGCCCAGTCAGTACAGCGTTGTTGCCCGCGACATCCAGCAGGCTTTGCGCTTCCAGGGCGAGCGCGGCCGTATTCTATTGGAGCCGGGTCAGACGGCCCTGGTGGAAATGGCGATTGAGGCGCGGCAATCCAGCTGGTTTGGCAAGGAGCAGGTTCTGTCTTTTGAGATTGAAGTGGCCTCATCCAAGGGTGGTCGCCATGTCATGACCGGCGATGCCATCTCGCGGCCGTTTATCCCGCCGATCTGGCTCTACATCCTGCTGTTCCTGGGCACCTTTGCGCTCATCCTAGGCC
The DNA here is from genome assembly GCA_963695535.1 of uncultured Chloroflexia bacterium. Taxonomy (GTDB): domain Bacteria; phylum Chloroflexota; class Anaerolineae; order Promineifilales; family Promineifilaceae; genus Promineifilum. The sequence continues at coordinate 481,690 of CAVOGT010000003.1, read as the reverse complement.
TGCTCAGCCTGTGGACCAATCGTTCGCGCCTGTTTGGCATTGGCGCCACCTCTACCCCGACGCCGACCCTATCCTTTCCGGAGATTGCCGCCACGCAAACCGGGGTGGCCGTGGCCCAGACTGTTGTCGTGGGCACACAGAGCGCCGCTGCCACCAATGCGGCCGCCACCGCCTTGACACAGGGCGACAGTGACCAGGACGGCCTTAGCAATGCGCAGGAGACGGCGATTGGCACCGATCCTAACAACCCCGATACCGACAACGATGGCGTGCGGGATGGTGACGAAGTTCTGATCTACTCGACCGATCCGCGCAACCGCGACTCCGACGGCGACACGTTGAGCGACGGTGACGAAGTAGTCATCTACAAAACCAATCCGCGCCTGGCCGATACGGATGGCGATGGCCAATCCGATGGGTTAGAGATTGTCCAGGGTACCGACCCGTTGGTGCCCACGGCGCTGACAGCGACACCCACCTTAACTCTGACGCCGCTGCCCTCCGTGACGCTAACCTGGACGCCATTGCCCACGATCACGCCTTCAATCACACCGTTGCCGACTGTGACCCAGACCGGCACGCCGCTGCCCACAGTGACCCCCACCATCACACCTTTGCCGACCGTTACGCCAACCATCGCGCCGTCGGTCACAGCCACGCAGCCGGTGGGTGTCACACCTTCGGTAACCGTGGGGCCGCCACCGGCATACACCCTTTCTTGTGTGTCAGTGCCGCCGACGATTGACGGGACGTTTAATCTGGGCACGGAGTGGAACGGCTCACCGCTGTACCAGTTCCAGCCGGAAGGCAATCCAGCCCGTTTGGTGCAAGTTTACTTCACACGGGATGCGGGCAACCTGTACTTAGCCTTCCTGATCAACGACGACGCCGCCGACCCGACCGACTCTCTCCGCGTCTACTTCGACACCACCGCGAACGGTGGCGATCCCGACACGGCCGATCGGTTCATTCAAGTGACACGCGATGGCGCAGCCAGCATGTGGGCGGGCATCGGTTCCAACACCGATGGCGCTGAGTGGAACTCCAATTACACCAGCACCAACTGGACTACGGCCGTCGGTGAGGCCGGCGGCGGGCAGTGGGTGGTTGAGCTTCGGATCAACGCTGCGGCCGAAATGGCCGCCCTGAGCAATCCGTTTGGATTGATGAATCAGGTGCTCTATACTGGGGACTTGGCGGTCTGGCCGAACGGCGCACTGTCCAATCTGGCCGATACATTTGAGCCGATTGGGAATGCATTCTGCCGTTAATCTGCTAATGCAGGAGCCGCGTCGCTCTATCGAACGAACCCGCTAATCACCAACCTTCATCACCCATGACCGCTTCGCCTGCTGGTGGGCGCGGCGTGTCCGGCTGTGTTGGACTCCGATGCACAAGGCAACTCTCTCTCCTCAAGACCTCTCCCCTCGTCAGCAGCAGCTAGGCATCCTGACCGTCATGGCCGACTGGTTCCTGATGAACGCGGGGTTCTTTCTGATCATTCCGCTGGTGTCGGTTCATTTTGTGGATGAGTTAGGTTGGGCGGCTGCGTTTATCGGCCTGGTGTTGGCTGTGCGCCAGTTCACCCAGCAAGGTCTCACGGTGTTTGGTGGGGCGCTGGCCGATACGGTAGGCCCGAAACAACTTATTCTGCTGGGGGTGCTCATTCGCTCGGCCAGCTTCGTGATGATGGGCTTCGCCACTGTGCCGTGGATGTTGCTGCTATCCGGCTTCATGGCCGCTATTGGCGGCGCCTTGTTTGATGCCCCGCAGAAGGCTACGCTGGCCGCGCTGGCACCGCCGGACCAGCTTACGGCGTTGTATGGCAAAGTCGGCATCCTCCAGAATGTGGCGCGCACCGTCGGCCCGCTGATCGGCGCAGCGCTGATCGCCTTTGATTTCCGCGTGGTTGGGTTGGGGGCGGCGGCGTTCTTTATGCTGGCTTTTGTCATCACCTGGATCGCCCTGCCGCCGGTGACCGTCTGCAGCGACCCGCAAGCGGGGCTATCGGGCCTGCAACTGCCGTTAGCTGATCGTCCCTTTGTGGTCTTCACGGCCCTGATGATGGGTTTCTGGTTCATGTGGGTGCAACTGTCGATTGCTCTGCCGCTGCAAGTTCGAGCCATCACCGGGGAGAACAGCAGCGTGAGCCTGCTATTTACCGGTGAGTGCCGTCCTGGCTATTGTGCTGCAAGTTCCCGCGCTGAAGCTGGCCGAGCGGTGGCTGCGGCCGATCCCCATTATTGTCGTGGGTTTGGCCTCAATGGCTTGCGGCCTCGGCCTGGTGGCCTTTACGGAGACTTTGCTCCAGTTCTATATGGCCTTGTTCTTCTTCTCGTTGGGCACCGTGTTGGTGCTGCCCAGTTCCCAGACGGTGATTGCCGACATGGCCAACCCGCGGGCGCGTGGTGCTTACTTCGGAGTCAGTTCCCTGGCGTTGGCCGTGGGCGGGGGACTGGGACACATCGCCGGAGGGTCGTTGGTGGACCTGGCGTCGGAGCTTCAGTTACCTTCACTGCCGTGGTTTATGTTTGCCGGCGTGGGGCTGACCTCAGCCTTCGGCATGGCTGTCTACTACTGGTACAGCCAGTCGCACGCCTCACACAGTTTGCTTCAGGTCCCTGCCTCAGGCGACTGACAGACAGCGCGCGAAGATATCACCCGACCGTCGCTGCATAGCTAGCCCGGATAGCACCTCGCTGAACTCGACGCCGGCCAGCCAGCGATCTGATTGCCAGCGATGGGTTTCGCCCTCGAACCAGTTGAATTCGTAGTCACCCAATACCTTGCAGCCGCTCTACACAGGCCATTGCCCGGTCGATTGTGGAAGGGATGTACTCAAACGACACCATCGGCAGCGCCTGTGACAGCCCCATCAGCACGTCCAGCTCGTAGCCCTCGACGTCGATCTTGCAGTAGTCCGGCCAGCCGTATTGATCGATCAGATGATCAAGGGTGGTAACCGTTACTGTCGCCGCAGGCTGCCAGGTAATCCCGGCAAAGCCGGCGTCGCGGCTCAATTCGGCAACCCAGTCGGCCGAAAGCGTGGCCACCGTGGGATTCGTGGGACTGGCCAGGAGAGTGGCCGTCCCCGGCTCCGCCCCAACCGCCTGCGACAGCAGGACCACGGACGAGCAGCGGCCGTAGAGCCGCTGGAGAACGGGCATCAACTGCGGCTGCGGTTCCAGGGCAACAACGCGCGCCCCCAGCCGCAGCCAGGGCCGGATGCGGTTGCCCACATGGGCCCCAATATCAAAACACAACGAACCGGGTGAGACGAATGCGCTATAGAATTGGGTCATGCGCCGTTGGCGCAGGGGGTTGCCGTAGTAGATGACCAGTGATCGCCATACACCCAGGCGTTGTTGAAGGCGATCAGGCACAGACGATGCTCTCAGGCAGGCCGATAATGGCGCAGCCGTTGGGGGAGGGGCTTGAGGTTTAGCGTGTTGCGCAGGTCGGCGGCATGCTCTTGTTCATGGATCGCCAGGCCAAAGACAAACTGATACCCGTTGATGGCTGAACCCCACGGCGCAACGAACGGCCGCTGAAGCTGCTCGTCGGAAAGGTTTTCCAGCAACGCACTGAGCGCCTTGCGGACGGCTCGGTACTCTTCCAGTATCTGATTCCACGAGACCGCTTGCTTGGCCAGAACCTGGGCTTCGTTGAAGATGTCGAAGTTGCGGATGGTCTTCTCGAACTGGGGAGAGCTGCCCAGAGCCAGATCGCGTAACGCGGTCACTCCCATGAACTCATAGGCCGTCAGGTGGCCTACCACATCGCGCAAGGTCCAGACCCCGCAGACAGGTCGCGTGTTGCGCGCATCTGCCGGGATCAGCGTCGCCAGGGACATGAACTCCTGACGCGAAGCCTGTAGAAAGGGGCGCAGCACGATCTTGCTGGCCGGCGGTTTGGAATCGCCTGTTAGTCGGGCTTTCGTGCGCCAGCGGCCGAGTTGCGTCGCATGCTCTTCATCGTGCTTGTAACGCAGGCGCGTCCAAGTAGCCAAGGAGGTGCGCCAGGATGGCGCAAACTGGATGCGCCGGTAGAGCAGTTCGTCGGGCGTGCGGGCCAGCGTGGCCAGAAACCCGTTGCGCTCCTTGAGGCACAACGCCATGGCTCCGTGCAAGTCAAGGCGCGAAAAGTACTGCCGCGTCTCAGCGTTCAGGTTATCGAGCGCGCCTTCGCCTTCCAGCGGTTGGATCTCAGTGCGTCGGCCGTCGATCACCCGCTGCATCCGATCCGTATAGAGTGCGTCCCAATAGCCAAGATGGGGAAGGAAGTCACGGGCGGTCCAGCCGTCCACCACCGGCACGGTACACAGAGTTTCTTCGTCCAGCCCGCGCAATTGGTAGAAGAAGTTGGCCCGCTCGGCCGAAAGCCGAGCCTGCAACGTTGCTCGTTTGACGCTTGTCCCTCTGTCATCCATAGCCATACCCCCGAATGCTCGACGACGCTAGACATAACAGCATACAGTATGCACCAATACACCGCAAACCCGCTAGAGTATTCTATAATCAAATCCAAATAGCCAGGGAGTAGATTATGACCATTTGGGATTTTCAAGACCGGCTGTCCACGACCTTACAGGGCTGGGCGGCCAGCAGCATAGGTACCGGACTGATGATGACGGCTGCTGACGAGGATACGGTTAGAGGAATGGGCGAGCAGTTTGCCGGGTGGGGGGCGATCAATATGGCCATCGCCACCTTCGGCAAGCGATCGGCCGCCGGGCGCCGCGAGGAACCTAATGCCCTTGCCCCCGACACTTTGGCCAAAGAGCAGCGTAACTTGCAGCGGATCCTTTGGGTGAATACCGGGCTGGATGTGTTCTACGTGCTTGGTGGATTGCGACTCGTACAGACCAAAGGGCGCGAAGACGCTCGCTGGCGCGGTCGTGGATGGGGAATCGTCGTGCAGGGGGGCTTTCTGTTCTTCTTCGATCTGTTTCAGGCATTGGCTGTTGGGCGGTTGCCTGCCGCATCAGCGGAAACAGAACGCGGCCCCCAGACAGACCGAAGCCACCGTTCCCCATAATTCTGGCGTTGTGGAGTGCAGTCTGTGCTAGCTCTTTTCTTCGGCAACTGGAGCGAACCCACAGGCCCGCAATACACCAAGTTTGCCAGAAAGCCTACTTTAGTTTGACTCACGACGCTCAGCCAGTAAACGGTGGCTTGGAATTAGTTTAGCAGAAGCAGCCCGGTAAAGTAGTGATGAATGTCATGCGAAACACATGACATTCATCGTTCCTGAATGACAATGGAATTTATGCAGGATCGTCTTCTCATTCCGGCCGCGGAAACGCGCATTGAAACCAAAGTGATGAACTCGCGATTCATCGCCACAGTCGCTCCGGTTTTCTCGGTGGACGAGGCTCGGGCATTTGTTGGGCGTATCCGTGGCGAACACGCCTATGCCAGCCACAATGTGCCGGCCTATATCATTGGTCACGGCCGATCGATGACTGCCCATTGCCACGATGACGGTGAACCGTCGGGCACGGCCGGTCGGCCGGTGCTGGCGGTGGTCCAGGGTAGCGGATTGGGCGATGTGGCGGTTGTGGTAACACGCTACTTTGGCGGCACCAAGCTGGGTACAGGCGGGTTGGTACGCGCCTATGGTGACGCTGCCCGCGACGTTCTGGCTACCCTGCCACTGGCGGAGAAAGTAGCGACGCAAACCGTGATGCTCGACGTGCCGTACCCGCTATTGGAACAAGTGCGCCTGCTGATTTCGGCCGAGCACGGGACGCTGCTGGACGAACGTTTCGCGGCCGAGATCACCATGACCGCCCGATTCAGGGTCGAGCACGTTCCTGGCTTTGAAGCTGCGCTCAGTGAACTGAGCCATGGTCGCCTTGAGGCTGTGGTAGTCGAAACGAACCCGGCCACGATCATGCCTGTCACTGCTGTGGAGACCAGCGACTGAGGCGAAGCCACGCCGATTGTCACCAATCCTTTCCCATTTTCATCGGCCACAATCACTCAGTCACATTCCGGTTTCTCTGTCCGCTAGCCTCTCAACGGCGCATCGCGAACAGACCCGGTTTGGTCGCCCTTTGTTCGGCTAGTACAATTAAGTTCATGGATCCTCACAAGCTACTGGTGATTGGGATTGACGGCGCACCGCACCCGTTGATCGAGCAGTGGGCCGCAGCAGGCGAACTGCCCAACCTGGCCCGGCTGATCGATCGCGGCAGTTTTGGCGTGTTGCGCTCCACCATACCCGTGCATTCACCCACCGCCTGGGCATCCTTCATCACCGGGTTGAATCCCGGCCAACATGGCGTTTTCGACTTTGTACGCCGCGAACCGGATAGCTACGAGCTGCGCGTTGTCCGCGCGGACCAGTACCCCGGCGCGTCCATCTGGCGGCTCCTGAGCGAGCAGGGGCGTCGCGTGGGGGTGATGAACGTGCCGATGACTTACCCGCCGGAGCCGGTCAACGGCTTCTTACTCAGCGGGCTGGGCACGCCGGACTTCGCCGCCTACAGCTACCCGCCTGAGCTCAAGGCCGAACTAGACGCGCAAGGCTATCGGGTCAACAAGAAATTCTTCTTCAACCGCGAACGACAGGATGAGTGGTTGGACGATATTGCCGATATGACTGACAAACGTGGCGAAGCGGCCGTGCGCCTCATGCAGGACAAGCCGTGGGAGTTCTTCATGGTGGTCTTTCGCAACAGCGATGAGATCTGCCACTTCTATTGGCACCATATGGACGAGAGCCACCCGCAGCACGACCCGGAAGCACCTGACCGATATAAGACCGCGATTCTAGATCTGTATAAGCGCATTGACCGCTGGGTAGGCGAATTGGTCACCGCGGCCGGCGATGATGTCAATGTTGTCGTGATGTCGGATCACGGAGCCGGGCCTCTGTTTCGGGATGTGTTTCTCAACGAGTGGCTATGGCAGAAAGAATGGCTGGTACTGCGCGAGGAGGCCACCGCCTCACAGGGCTGGCACCAGGCCATGCGCCGTACCGGGCTGACCCGCGAGCGCATTTCCAACACCCTCACCCGCCTGGACATGCACTGGGCCGAAGTTGCCATTAAGCGCGCCCTCGGAGACCGCATCCGTGTCCTGCCGCGCGATGAGCGCCTAGAGTTCACCAGCGCCGTCGATTGGTCCAGAACCCAAGCCTACAGCTTCGGTTACTACGGCCAGATCTTCATCAACCTCAAGGGGCGCGAGCCGGAGGGAATCGTTGAGCCGGCCGATTACGAAGCGCTGCGGGATGCGATCGCCGCGGCCCTGATGACGATTGTCGATCCGGAGGACGGCCTGCCGGTGGTCGATCGCGTCTACAAGAAAGAAGAACTCTACCACGGCCGCTTTCTGGAACCGGCTCCCGATCTGCTGGCCATCATGCGCGATCTGACCTATATCACGCGCATGGGCTACGAGTTTGCCGGCCAGCGGGGGGAGTTGTTTCGCCTGCCCTACACCGACGAAACCGGCAGCCACCGTCTGGAGGGCATCGTCATTGCCGCCGGGCCGGACATCGCCCAGAACCAACACCTGCCGGAGCACATCATCTACGACCTGACGCCGACCCTTCTACACTTGCAGGGAAGCCCTGTGCCCGACTACATGGACGGGGTGGTGATCACTGAGTTGCTGGATGCCGACTGGTTGGCCGCCCACCCGGTGGTCACCGTGGAAGCGGAGATTGGCGAGCGGGATGCGGCCGTTGGGTCATGGGACGCCGCTGCTGAAGCGGACGTCACTGAACGGCTGAAGCAACTGGGATACCTTGGCTAATCTTAAGCTGCTGGCTGTCTGAACCCCATGTTAATGTGAATTGTAAGATTGGTTCGCTAGATTACAATGCGGAGTTAGGTAGTCGAACCTTTACGGACCAATGCCCGTGTTGCGGATTTGTTGATAAGTATCCTCCGGTCCCGTGCAACACTGCCTTTGTTTGACCAGGAATAGTGAATTGTGATGCGGTCGTGCCCCGCGCGTTGCCGTTAACTTCACGTTGTCCTGGTCATTATTGTGGTTATCCGGCCAAGGTTCGGCACGACAAATTTGACATGTAATCATCCGCACTTTCGCCCTGGGCCCACCGGCCGACTGAATCTACAGAGAACGTGCGGAAAGGAGATTGGTAGAGTTGTTAGCCACACAAGAGAAGACGACGTTAATCACGCCTTATGGCGGAACATTGGTGGATTTGATGGTGCCGGCCGACGAGCGCGAAGAGATTCGTGACTACGCGGCTGGATTGCCTTCGATTCGCATTTCAGAGCGTGCGGTCTGTGACCTGGAGCTATTGGCAACCGGCGCGTTTTCGCCGCTGGATCGCTTCATGGGCGAGGTAGATCACCAGAGCGTGCTGGATACGATGCGCCTGACCAATGGCTATTTGTTCCCCATTCCGGTTCCATTGCCGGTGGATGAGGAAGAAATCGAAGGCCTGAAGATTGGCCAGGATATCGCCCTGCGCAGCCCGCAGAACGAGCTGCTGGCGGTGATGAAGCTGGAAGAAATCTACGAGTGGGACCTGGAAGAGGTTGCTCAGAAGGCTTTCGGCACGCTGGACCTGCGCCACCCCATCGTGGCCGAGATGCATAACTGGGGCAAGTACAATATTTCCGGCCCCATCCGCATGATCCAGTTGCCCGACCACTACGATTTCAAGGCGTTACGCTATACGCCCGCCGAGACACGGGAACAACTGGAGACCTTTGGTCATAGCAATGTCATCGCTTTCCAGACCCGCAACCCGCTGCATCGCGTGCATGAGGAGCTGACCCATCGCGCCGTGGAAGAGAAAGACGGCGTGCTGCTGCTGCATCCAGTGGTTGGCATGACCAAGCCCGGTGACGTGGACCATTTCACACGCGTACGCACCTATAAGGCCTTGGCCCAGCGTTACTACGATCCCGACCGTATTTTGCTGTCGCTGCTGCCGTTGGCCATGCGCATGGGCGGCCCGCGCGAAGCGCTTTGGCACGCCATCATTCGCCGCAACTATGGCGCCAACTTCCTGATCGTCGGCCGTGACCATGCCGGCCCCGGCAAGGACTCGAACGGCAAGGACATCTATGGCCCCTACGATGCCCAGGAACTGGTGGAAAAGCATAGCGAAGAACTGGGCGTGGGCGTTGTCCCCTTCCAGATGCTGGTCTACCTGCCGGATGAAGACCGGTACGAGGAAATGACCAAGGTCAGCAAGGAAACGCGTACGGCGTCTATTTCGGGCACCCAGGTGCGCGAGGAATACCTGCAAAGCGGCCGTCAGCTGCCGCAATGGTTCACGCGCCCCGAAGTCGCTGAGATTCTGGCCGAGACCTACCCGCCCCGCTATCGTCAAGGTGCCTGCATCTGGCTGACGGGCCTGCACAACGCCGGCAAGTCGACTACGGGCGCTGTCCTGACGACGCTGCTGCAGGAGTATGGCCGTAACGTGACCCTGCTCGATGGTGACGTCGTGCGCACCCACTTCTCGGAAGGGCTGGGCTACAGCAAAGAAGACCGCGACGAACATGTTCGCCGCATTGGGTTTGTCGCTGCCGAGATTGTGCGTCATGGCGGGATTGCCGTCTGCGCCGCCGTCAGTCCCTACCGTACCACGCGTAATGAAGTGCGTAATTCCGTAGGATCTGAGAACTACATCGAGGTCTACGTCAACACACCACTGGAAGTGTGCGAATCACGCGATACCAAGGGCTACTACGCCCGCGCCCGTCGCGGTGATATCGTCGGCTTCACCGGCATCGACGACCCCTATGAGGTGCCGCAGCACCCCGAAGTCACCCTGGATACCGTCAGCCATTCGGCCGAAGAGAATGCCCGCCAGATTCTGAACCTGCTGCTGGAGCAAGGGTTCATTCGCGGGGAAGCGGCCGAGGTTTACGAGAATCAGGCCCTGGCGCAATAGCTTAACAACACGACAAAATTACGACGAAAGGAAACCAATAATGTCTCAACAAGATTACCCCGGCTATGTACTCTGGATGACCGGCCTGTCCGGCGCCGGTAAGACCACCATCGCCCTCGTTCTGGAAGAAGAACTCAAGTCGCGCGGCGCCAACTTCGAACGGCTGGACGGCGATGTCGTCCGCGAAAGTTTGACCCGCGACCTGGGCTTCACGGCTGAGGACCGCGCCAAGAACATCGAGCGCGTCTCCTTCGTAGCCAAGCTCCTGTCCCGCAACGGCGTAGGCTGTGTTTGCTCGTTCATTTCCCCCTACCAGTCCGTACGGGACATGGTGCGCGAATCCACCACCAACTTCATGGAAGTCTATATCGACGCACCGCTGGAAGTTGTGATGGAGCGCGACGTCAAGGGTCTGTATCTCAAGGCCATCGCCGGTGAGATCCCCAACTTCACGGGCATTTCCGACCCGTTTGAGGCCCCGGAGAACCCGGAGATCCACATCCACACGGATCAGGAAACCCCGCAGGAAAGCGCCCAGCGTATTCTGACCTACCTGGAAGGGCGCGGGTATATCCCCACGCGCGAAGCAGCATTGCAGGCCGCCTAAGCAATCTAGTACAATAGGTAGGTGGTGGGTAGTAGACTTAATGCTGCCCACCATTTGCCTAATGACGACCATCCAACAGGCTCTGACCCAGGGCCGCCTCCGACTCTCTACCTCTCCATCACCTGATCTGGATGCGCGCTTGCTCCTGGAGCATGTCATCGGGCAGACTCACAGCTATCTGATCGCCCATTCCGACGAAAGCCTAACGACCGAGCAAGAGTCGAATTTCCTGGCTTTGTTGGCCCGTGCGGAACAGCTGGAGCCCATCCCCTATTTGATTGGAATCGCACCGTTCTATGGCCTGGACTTTGTGGTGACGCCGGCTGTCCTAATCCCACGGCCTGAGACCGAGATGATAGTCGATCATGTTCTGCGCTGGTCCGGTGCGCGCCAGGACGTGGTGATTGTCGATGTAGGCACAGGTAGCGGCTGCATCGCCATTACGCTGGCGCACCATCTCCCGCAGGCCGGGGTTGTTGCCATCGACATTGCCTCTGATGCGCTGGCAGTGGCCAGGCGCAACGCCGCACGACTGGGCGCTGACCATATCCGGTTTATCGAGGGCGATTTGTTGGACCCCATCGATTCGAAAGTTGACATAGTCATCGCCAACTTGCCCTACATTGCGGACGATGAATGGACGTCCGTCTCTGATGGAGTAAAATGGTACGAGCCTGAAGGTGCTCTGCGAGGGGGGCCGGACGGTCTAGACTACTTTCGGAGACTCATCCCGACCGCGGCCCAGAAGCTGAATCCGGGCGGCCTGCTTTTACTAGAGGTCGGCTGGCGGCAGGGCGATGCGGTGCGGCGGCTGGCCCGCGAGTCGTTTCCACGGAGTGAAATAGCGATACTCCCCGACTTTGCCGGGTATGATCGGCTGGTGGCCGTGGAAGCGTTGCGTGTCTAGGGGCGACCTGCGATCCGTAACAGGTGAAGTGCATACCAGATGAACCGCGAATCAAACGCTAAACTGCCCACACGCCTGCTGGATGGCCTCTCGTCTGACGATCTGGCGGAAGCCGCCGACATGTTGAGAGGTGGCGAGATCGTTGCCCTTCCCACTGACACAGTATACGGTGTCGGTGTCGTAGCCTTCAACGGTGAGGCAATTGAGCGTCTGTATTCAATGAAGCAGCGACCGTCCGAGAAAGGCATCCCCATTCTGCTGGCTGACCAGGCGGATTTGGCGCGTGTGTGCCGTGAGATTCCAACTGTTGCCCAAACACTCATTGAACGCTTCTGGCCCGGCCCGCTGACCTTGATCGTGCCGCGTCGAGCGGAACTGCCGGACGTCATCTCGTCCAATGACACCATCGCCGTGCGGATTCCCAACAATGTCATCGCGCGCGATCTCATTCGGGCCGCAGGGGGCGCATTGGCTACGAGTAGCGCGAACGTATCGCGTCACCCGCCGGCCACTACCGGCCCTGACGCATTGATATCCCTTGATGGTCTGGTGGCCGCTGTGGTGGATGGCGGTCCTTCTCCCGGCGATCTGTCTTCCACGATTGTGGACTGCTCGAGCTCCACGCTCCGTATTCTGCGCCGCGGTCCGATTTCGGCCGCCGATCTGGGCTTGACTGAGCCCCCACAGGATGTAAGCTGATCGCATGAGTGGCATTGTCTTACCGGCGCTGCTGATTTTGGCGGGCATCGTGGCCGCGTTCGTGACCTACCGCAACATCCGTCGGGGCGGGGCGCGCTTCTATACGCTTGAACGTGAAACAGTCCTGCGGCGCGCGCTCCTTTCCCTGGCTGCCTGTGTCCTGTTCTTACTGGGCGCCAGTGGGCTGCTTTTTTATCAGCGCCAGCAGCTGCTGGATGCCTTGGCGCCGCCTAGCGAGGAAGTGCTGGATGCGGCGGCCGGCGGCAGCGGGACACCCGTGCCGGTGGGCACGCCGTTTGTCGAGCAGTTTCCCCCAACACCCACCGCTACTTCCACCACGCCCCAACCCACCGAATCACCCACCCCGACACTGTGCCGTGGCGTGGTGGAGGGCACCGGCGGCAATGGCTTAACCATGCGTGACGCACCCCAAGGGGCCGAGCTCATTGTCTTGCCGGATGGTACGCTGCTTACCGTGCTGGAAGATGCGCCTGTTGAATCCGGTGGACTAACCTGGCGACGAGTGCGCGCCGTGGGTGGCGATGAAGGCTGGGTGGCCCAGGACTTTCTCACTGTTCGTCAACCCTGTGGTGACGAATAGCCGGAACTCACTGTTGCCCATGATCATCGGCATCGACGCCAGCCGGGCCACCACCACCCAGCGCACAGGCACCGAAGCCTACGCCTATTGGTTGATTCGCGCGCTCATTCCTCTGACGGCCGAACGCAACCATCACCTGCGCCTGTACTTCAATCATCCCCCCACGTCCGATCTTTTTGGCCGCCATGCCCATATCGAGCAGGTGGTCATCCCCCAGCCCCGTCTCTGGACCCATACCCGCCTGCGCCATGAACTGAACCAACGGCCGCCTGCGGTCTTCTTCACCCCGGCCCACGTCATTCCTGTCGGCTTAGACGTGCCCAGCGTGGCCACCGTTCATGACCTGGGCTATGAGTTCTTCCCGGAGGCCCATACCGCCCGACAGCGGGCCTATCTGCGGTGGAGCACACGTCATAACAGCCGCATCGCGCAAACGGTTATTGCGGACTCCGAAGCCACCAAAACCGATCTTAGCCGTCTCTATGGCACCGACCCGGACAAAATAGCGGTGGTCTATCCGGGGGCCGACCCTGCGCTCGAACCGGAGCGGGACGCCGAACGCTTCGCCATGACGCGAGCGCGCTACGGCATTGGCACGCCCTATGTTCTCTACCTGGGGACGCTCCAACCGCGCAAGAATCTAGTGCGGCTGGTAGAGGCCTTTGCGGCCAGTGGGTTAGCGCTCGAGGGCTATTCACTTGTCCTGGCCGGCAAGCGAGGCTGGCTGTCAGACCCGGTTGCGGCGTCCGTCGCTGCGTCCAGCGCCGCGACGGCAGAGGCCATTCTAATGCCTGGCTACATCGACGACGCTGATAAAGCCGCGTTGCTAACGGGCGCGTCGGCCTTGGCCTTTCCTTCGCTGTATGAGGGGTTCGGTTTCCCTGTTCTGGAGGCACAGGCCTGCGGTACGCCGGTTCTGTGTAGCAATACCAGCTCGCTGCCGGAAGTAGCCGGATCGGCCGCCCTGCTTGTTGACCCGCTGGATACGGCAATGCTATCGGCCGGGCTGCGGCGTATCGTCACCGAAGGCGATCTGCGTGGGCGTTTGGTATCGGAAGGGTTCGACAATGTGCGTCGTTTCACGTGGGAGCAGACAGCCGAGGCAGTGCTAGATATCCTCGTAAGCGTCGGTAGCTGAAACAAAAAGGAGCGACCGAAGCCGCTCCTTTCTTGCTGAAACGTCACTGCGCTAGGCCGCGTATACTTCTGTGGGAATACAAGCGCAGAACAGATTGCGATCGCCGTAGACATTGTCAATGCGGCTGACGTAGGGCCAGAACTTGCGCTCGCGTACCCACGGGGCCGGGAAGGCGGCTTGCTCGCGAGAGTACGGGTGGTCCCAGTCGGCGGCGGCGATAACGGCCGACGTGTGCGGCGCATGCTTCAATGGGTTGTTCTCCGGATCGCTCGCGCCGTCCTCAATCGCCTGAATCTCCTGCCGAATGCGGATCATCGCATCACAGAATCGGTCCAGCTCTTCGGTGGACTCGCTTTCTGTCGGCTCGATCATGAGCGTGCCCGCCACCGGGAACGACATGGTCGGGGCATGGAAGCCGAAATCCATTAGCCGCTTGGCAATGTCTTCAGCCGAAACGCCTGTCGTCTCTTTCAGATGGCGCGGGTCGATGATGCACTCATGGGCCACACGGCCGTTCTTGCCGCGATACAGCACCGGGTAGTAGGGCTCCAGCTTCTCGGCGATGTAGTTGGCGTTGAGGATGGCGATTTCTGTCGCCGTCCTCAGTCCCGGCTCGCCCATCATAGCGACGTAGGCATAGGGGATGGGCAGAATCATCGGGCTGCCCCAGGGCGCGGCCGAGACCGTCCCCAGTGCTTCTTCGCCGCCCACGCCGGGCACAACCGGGTGGTTGGGCAGGTAGGGCACCAGATGGGCCGCTACACCGATAGGTCCCATGCCCGGGCCGCCGCCGCCGTGGGGTATGCAGAATGTCTTGTGCAGGTTCAGATGGCAGACATCGGCCCCAAAGTCGCCGGGTCGGCAGAGACCAACCTGGGCGTTCATATTGGCCCCGTCCATGTACACCTGACCGCCGTTGTCATGAATCATTTGGCAGATGTCGCGGATACCTGCCTCGAACACACCGTGTGTGGAGGGGTAGGTGACCATCAGCGCCGCCAGCCGGTCGCGATGCTGTTCAGCCTTGGCCCGCAGGTCATCAAGGTCGATGTTGCCGTCATCGTCGCAGGCCACGACCACGACCTCCATGCCCGCCATGACTGCGCTGGCCGGGTTGGTGCCGTGGGCCGAACTGGGGATGAGGCAGATATCGCGATGGGCCTGGCCATTGGCGATGTGATGGGCCCGGATGACCAGCATGCCGGCATATTCACCCTGCGCGCCGGAGTTGGGCTGCATGGAAATGCCCGCGAAGCCGGTGATCTCGCTCAGCCACGCTTCCAGATTGTGGAGAAGTTTTTGATAGCCCTGGGCCTGATCCAGCGGGACGAAGGGATGGATGTGACTGAATCCGGGCAGGGTGATGGTCAACATTTCGGCCGCAGCGTTGAGCTTCATGGTGCACGAGCCGAGGGGAATCATGGAATGGACCAGGGACAGGTCGCGCCCTTGCAGCCGGATGATGTAGCGCATCATCTCTGTCTCCGAGAAGTAGCTGTTGAAGACCGGATGGGTCAGGAAGTCACTGGTGCGACCGAATTCGGCCGGATAAGCCACGTCGATGCTGTCGGCCAGGGTGGGGACGTCAAACTGCCCCGTCGTGGCCCCATAGATGGCGAAGAGTGTTTCAAGGTCCGCGATCGAAGTCGCCTCATCCAGCGACACGCCGGTATGGCCATTGTCGAAGTAGCGCAAGTTAACTCCCCGCGCCTCTGCTGCTTCGCGTAGTTGTTCGGCATTGAGCGGGCCGCCGGAGATGTCCAGCGTGTCAAACGTGGGTGCGTCGTTGACGGCGTATCCAAGCTGTCGGAGGCCACTGGCTACCACTTCAGTCAGCGCGCGCACCCGCAGGGCAATACGTCGCAGTCCGTCCGGGCCATGATAGACCGCGTACATTGACGCGATGACCGCCAACAGAACCTGCGCAGTGCAGATATTACTGGTGGCCTTGTCGCGCCGGATGTGCTGTTCGCGGGTTTGCAGGGCCAGGCGGTAGGCCGGGTTGCCTTGCGCATCCACCGAGACACCAATCAGGCGACCGGGCATGATGCGCTTGTACTCGTCCTTGGTGGCCAGGAAGGCAGCGTGCGGGCCGCCATAGCCCATTGGCACACCAAACCGCTGACTGCTGCCCACGGCTACATCGGCACCGAATTCACCCGGCGGCCGAAGCAGCACCAGGGCCAACAGGTCGGTGGCGACGACGACCAATGCGCCGGCGGCATGAGCGCGCTCGGTGAAGGATTCATAATCGATGACGGAGCCATTGGTGGCCGGGTATTGCACCAGCGCGCCAAAGGTATCGTCGAAATCGAATTCTTCATGGTTGCCGACAGCCACGCGGATGTCCAGCGGTTCGGCACGGGTGCGCACAACGGCAATGGTCTGAGGATGGCACAGTTCGGAGATGAAGAACGTATTGGCCTCGGAACTGCGCGGACGGGCCCGGTAGCACAGGGTCATGGCTTCAGCTGCGGCGGTGGCCTCGTCCAGCAGGGATGAATTGGACATTTCCAGCCCGGTGAGATCACAGACCATGGTCTGGAAGTTGATCAGCGCCTCCAGGCGGCCCTGCGCGATCTCCGGCTGATAGGGCGTATACTGCGTATACCAGCCCGGGTTCTCCAGGATGTTGCGCTGGATGACCGGCGGGGTGACAGTATCGTAGTAGCCCATGCCGATAAAGGAGCGATAGAGCTTGTTCTCGGCCGCCAGGCCGCGCAGCTCATCGAGTGCAGCTGCTTCGGTCTGTGGCGGGCGCAGGTCGAGACGGCCGTCCATCCGGATAGATGCCGGGATAGCTGCGTGCACCAGGTCGTCAAGCGTATCGAGGCCGATGGCATGCAGCATATCGGTGACGTCCTTGCTGCGCGGGCCGATGTGACGCTTGACAAAGTGGTCGGCCGGTTGCAGTAGATCGCGTGTTCTCGGGCCTTGCCCATTCTTGTTCGGGCGGGCCTCAATGATGTCGTCCCAACCGTTCGGGGATGATTCGGGGGATGTCATAGGTACCTCCAGTGGGAATTAAGAGTGCCGCAAGGCTCATTCACGCGAGGCGATGTAAGCCTCATAGGCGGTTGCGTCCATCAGGCCATCGAGCTCGGAGGCATCACTGATCGCAATGCGGATCAGCCATGCATCGCCAAACGGATCGGAATTAAGCTGCTCCGGCGTATCGGCCAGGCTGTCATTGACCGCCACGATTTCGCCGGAAACAGGCATCAGCAAGTCCGAAGCTGCCTTGACCGATTCGACGGTGCCGAAGGTTGCGCCCTGGGCAAAAGAATCACCCGCACTTGGCAGTTCAACGTACACAATGTCGGACAGCGCGTCCTGGGCATAGTCGGTGATGCCGATAACCGCTTCGTCGCCGTCGCGGCGCAGCCATTCGTCATCGCTCGTATATAGTAAGTCGGCCGGGATATTGAAAGCCATTTTTCCACACTCCTGAAAGACCAATTGGATTAAGTTGCCGGAAACAGAAAAGGACACCAGACATCGCCATCCCTGGGATGGTCACTGATGCCGGTGTCCTCTGTCGTAAACCTGAGAGATTCCCGCCCCAAGCGGTTGCCCCTTCGGTGGCCAAGTTGATGCTGGGCATCAACCGACACTTTCCAGAAGAAACCCGTCCGCACGGTCCACTTTGCCTGAGAGATTCCCGGCAGCAGCGGCAGCTGCTCCCACTTGCCCCTTCGGCGACCACATCAGTGTGTGGTTCTCTCCCGGACGGCCGTTTTCACTATTTGAATTCTACAACAATTCTACCAGCTATTTTAGTCTTAGGGTGGTATGCGTCAAGAATTGGGTTCGCCCCAATGAGAAGCGGAAGCGTGGCCGCAGACATTCGCCGGTCATGGGCTATAATCCTGCCGATCGACAGACTATGGATGCACTACAACAACTAACGATTAGCAGCAACGGCGTGCTTCGACCGACCGTCGTTGAAGTCAATTTGGCCCGACTTACGGAGAACTATGAGGCCATTGTTCGCCATGTGGCTCCGGCCCAGGTGATGCCGGTCTTGAAGGCCAACGCCTATGGGCATGGGCTGGTGGCTGTCGCTCGTCATATGGCCTCGTTGGGCGCACCTTATCTGGGCGTAGCCTTTCTTGAAGAGGGCATTCTCTTACGCCAAGCGGGCGTGGAGACGCCTATTCTGGTCCTAGGCGGGATCATCGGCAACCAGATCCCCCTGTTTCTGCAGCACGATTTGACGTTGACCGCATCGTCGGTCGAGAAGCTGGGTCAGATTGACGACGCCGCCCGGCAGATGGGCGTGCGCGCCCGGGTGCATCTCAAGATTGACACCGGTATGGAGCGTGTTGGTGTTCACTACTACAGTGCCGAAACCCTTCTCGAGGCAGCACTGCACTGCGACCATTGCGATGTCGAGGGCATCTTCACCCACTTCGCCAATTCCGACTCGGCCGATCTGGCCTACACCAAGATGCAGATGGAGCGCTTCCAACAGGTCCTCGTCTTCTACGAGTCGCGCGGCCTGCCGCCACCCAAGCGTCATGCTGCCAATTCCGGGGCCATCGCCCAGTTCGCGCCCAGCCATCTGGACATGGTTCGGCCGGGCATTTTGCTATACGGTGTTTACCCTTCAGCCGAAGTACCCCGCACCGTGACTGTTCGCCCGGTCCTGACCTGGAAGTCGCGCGTGGTCTATTTCAAGGTCGTGCAACCGGGTCACCCGGTCAGTTACGGATCGACCTGGCAGAGCGATCACATGGTGCGCATCGTGACTGTGCCGGTAGGCTACGGCGACGGTTACTTTCGCAGTATGTCCAACCGGGCCGAGGTGATCATTCGCGGCAAGCGCTATCCGGTGGTCGGCCGCATTTGCATGGACCAATGCATGATCAACATCGAATGGGAGTCAGCCTATAACAACGACGAAGTCATTTTGATTGGGGAAGACGAGGGTGGTGCGGTCATCACAGCCGAGGATTTGGCTGAATGGGCAGGCACCGTGCCCTATGAGATCTTGACCAATATGAACACGCGGGTTCCCCGCATTTACCGCCTGTAGTCGGCTCGGCAACGCTTGACGCCCTATTCAGATTATGGGTTAATTGCCTCACCATTGGCGCGCGCATGCATGCGCGCGCCGGCCCCTCTGCCGGCACTATTTCCAAAGGAGTTATGACGAATGGATGCAACGATCGTCCTAGGGGACGGAATGCGCTTTGTGGCAACGGCCGACAGCGGCCATGCGGTCATTATGGATTCTGACGAATCGGTGGGCGGCACCGACACCGGCGCTCGGCCGATGGAGTTGATCGCCATGGGCCTGGGCGGCTGCACGGCGATGGATGTGATTTCTATACTGCGGAAGAAGCGGCAGGATGTGACGGCATTTGAAGTGAAAGTGCATGGCGAGCGGGCGGATGAGCATCCCAAGGTGTTTACCAGCTTCGTCATCGAGTATATCGTGACCGGCCGGGCCATTGACCGGGCGGCCGTTGAACGAGCCATTGCACTGTCGGCTGAACGATATTGCCCGGCACAGGCCATGCTGGGGCAGGTGGCGCCAATGGAGTTGACCTACACCATTATCGAGGCAGACTGAGCTGACCCACCGCGCGCTGGTTGAGCATGGGATTAGCCTGTCTGGACAAAGAGGAACCCATGGACCTTGTAGAGTTATTGCGGGCAAAGCAAACGCCCATTGTGCAGGAAGCGAGTGAGATTCTGGAGAGGGCGCGTCTACCGCATTATGCGGAGGCCGGATCCGATGAGGGTCGGACGCGCTTAAGTAGGCTGTATGCACTGATGTTGCAGAGCCTGGAGTCGCGGAACCTGGTTCCAATCATGGCCTACATGGAGCAAGTGGCGGCCGAGCGATTCGAAGCCGGCTATGACCTGCGTGAAGTGCAGACGGCCATCAACGTGCTGGAGGAGACGATCTGGAAAGAGGTCGTGGCCGCCGTGCCGCCCGAACAATTGGCCCAGTCTTTGGGTCTGGTCGGCACCGTGTTGGGCTCGGCCAAGGATTCTCTGGCCCGCGCCTATGTTTCCTTGGCGACCAAGACCAAGTCACCATCATTGGACCTGAGCGCGGTGTTTGCCGCAGGACGCTGAGCTGCTTGTGATAGGTTTTGTCCGGCGCACGCTGCATCCCAATCGATTTCACGGCCGTCTGCGCGGTCAGAAGCCGCCATTCTTTGAAGGATGGTACTACAAGCTGATTGACTCCACTGAAACGAAGCGCTACGCGGTGATCCCCGGCGTGTTCCTGAGCCATGATCCGCACGCCTTTGTGCAGGTGCTGGACGGCATGACCGGCTTGACGACCTATCATCGCTACCCAGTCGAAGCGTTTTGGGCGGCCGATGATCGCTTTGAGGTGCACGTTGGGGCCAATCGCTTTTCGGCGAATGGCCTGACGTTACAGATCGATCGACCTGAGCAGCGTGTTAGTGGCTCGCTTCAGTTTGGCGGCGTGACGCAGTTCCCGGTCTCTCTCTTGTCGCCCGGCATCATGGGCTGGTATGCCTGGGTGCCGTTCATGCAGTGTTATCACGGTGTGGTCAGCCTGGATCATACGATCTATGGGTCGCTTGCCGTCGATGGCCAGGACGTTGACTTGAACGGTGGGCGCGGCTACGGCGAGAAGGATTGGGGCCAGTCGTTCCCGGAGGCGTGGATCTGGTGCCAAAGCAATCATTTCGACACACCGGGCACTTCCCTGTCATCGTCCGTGGCGATCATCCCCTGGCTTAATCAGGCTTTTCGCGGGTCGATTATCGCCTTTTGGCATCATGGGCGATTGCTGCGATTTGCTACCTACACCGGAGCCAGGATTGAGCGACTGGATGTCACCGAAGACACCGTTCATTGGGTCGTCAGCGATCGGCATCACCGACTGGAGATGATCATCAGGCAGAGTGCCCAGAGCCGCATCGGCCTGCTCAAAGGTCCGGATACGGTGGAGATGGGCAAGCGTGTGGACGAGACGCTGGATGCCACGATTGAGGTTCGCCTATTCGCACTGGACGGCCCGCAGTCACGGCTGTTGTTTCAAGAGACGGGTCGAAATGCCGGTCTGGAGGTCCATAACGTGCGCAAGCGGTTGCTCACGATGGAGTGAGAATGACATCGAGTTCAATGCGTGACCTGCGTCGGCAGGCGCAAAACTGGCAGCTGAGTCGATCGGTGATTGTCTGTCTGGTGCTGTGGGCGCTCATCATGATTGCCCTGCCGATCGTGTCGGCTTTCGCCGGTGCGGCGGTCTTTAACGCGCTTGTCGTTGCCGGCGTCATGGCCCAGGCAGGCGCGGTGCTGATCATTCTGAGTGAGGCGTGGGGCTGGCGCCGCACGCTGCTCACCGCTGCGTTGGTGGGGGTCTTGGCCTGGGGCATTGAATACCTCGGGTCGTCAACCGGGTTCCCGTTTGGCGACTATGCCTATACCGACTTGCTTCAACCACAGCTACGCCATGTACCGCTGGTCATTCCCCTGGCCTGGCTGATGATGCTGCCCGTGGCCTGGGCGGTGGCCCAATCGATTGGCGGCGGTTTGCCCCGGTGGCGGTTTGTGCTGTTGAGTGCGCTGGCTTTCACGGCCTGGGACCTGTTTCTGGACCCGCAGATGGTGTCCTGGGGTTACTGGGTCTGGGCTTCACCGCAAGGCTACTTTGGCATTCCCTGGTCCAATTACGCCGGCTGGTTGTTCTCCGCAGCTTTCCTGACCCTGGTTGCCAATCCGTCGCCGGTGCCTGCGGTCCCGCTACTGGTCGTCTATACCATTACATGGGCGCTGGAGTCTATTGGCCTGGTGGTGTTCTTCGGCTTGCCGGGCCCCGGCCTGGTCGGGTTTGTGGTAATGGGCGCGTTTGTGGTCCTGGCCTGGCGGGCAGTCCTGAAGCAGCCGCACCTATCGGTGCCATCCGGTAGTCGAGATCAATATGCCTGAGCTGCTGTCGATGATTTTGTGGGCGATCTTCGCCTTCTTTCTGGGCGCGCTGCCATTTTCAGTGTGGGTCGGCCGATTGGCCGGTCAGCAGGATATCCGCGCAGTGGGCGACAAAAACCCCGGCGCCACGAACGTCCTGCGCTCGGCGGGGTTCCTCTGGTTTTCGCTGGCAATGATGCTGGACATTTCCAAAGCAGCCGCGCCGGTGGGCATGGCCTACTATGTCTTCGGTTGGCGCGGCTGGGGGATGTGGCTAATCGCCATGGCTCCGGTGCTGGGTCACGCCTTTTCGCCTTTTCTCGGCTGGCGTGGCGGCAAAGCCGTTGCCACTGCCTTCGGAGCCTGGATCGGCCTGACCATCTATACCGTTCCGGCTGTGTCGCTCATTGCACTTGGGTTCTGGTTCGGGCTGGTGACTGTCTCCGGCTGGGCGATTATGTTGGCACTCATCACCATCGGCTTCTATCTCTTGATATTCAATCCCGACCCATTGTTGCTGGCCATTCTGCTGGGTCAAATCGCGGTGCTCGGTTGGACGCATCGTGAGGACTTGCGCCAACGGCCGTCGATTCGGCCGCGCTGGCTGCGCCTCGTCGGTTTGGACAAGTCTGCCGCACCACTAAGGCGGTCATGAATGGTGTTCATTAACGGCTTGCTCGCAGTGGTGGCCTTGGCCCTGTTTATCATTGGATTGACAGCGCTTACGAATGTTGTCTTCTTTCCACGGCTGGGCCAAAAACCGGCGCCGATGGGCGAGCATCCTCCGCGCGTATCGGTTCTGATTCCCGCCCGCGATGAGGCGGCCATCATCGGCGACACGGTAAACGCCTGGTTGGCCCAGGACTTCGCGCCGTTCGAAGTAGTATTGCTGGACGACCAATCCAGTGATGGTACGGCCGATCGGGCGCGCGAATCGGCCGCGGGGGATAGCCGGCTGCGCATTATTCCCGGTGCCCCACTACCGCCGGGGTGGCTGGGCAAGAACTGGGCCTGCCAACAGTTGAGCGAATCGGCTACGGGTGACGTTCTGCTGTTCACCGACGCGGATGTCCGCTGGTCGCCGACGGCGCTATCGGCCTTGATCGGCGATCTGGATCGGCTCTCGGCCGATATGCTGACAGTGTGGCCGACGCAACAGACAGTCACCTGGCCCGAGCGATTGGTGGTGCCACTTATCGCCCTGGCCATCCTCGGATACTTACCCATTGTGGCCGTCCACTATCTTCAGTGGCCGGCCTTTGCCGCTGCCAACGGCCAATGTGTGGTGTTCCGGCGAGCAGCCTATGATCAGATTGGCGGGCATGCGGCCGTGGCCGGAGAGGTGGTCGAGGACGTGATGCTGGCGCGGCGCGTCAAGGCCGCCGGGCTGCAATTACGCATGGCCGACGGCAACCGCCTCGTGGGTTGTCGAATGTACACGAGTTGGCCGGAAGTGCGCGATGGATTTGCCAAGAACATCCTGTCCGGCCATGGGGGTTCCGTGCCGTTTCTACTCTTGTCGACGTTGTTTCATTGGACGGTTTTCTTGTTGCCCTGGTTGCTGTGGCCTGTCAACAGTTGGTTTGCGCTTCTGGCCGTGGTTGGGGTAGGCATTCGCGCGCTGACGGCGGCATTTACCCATCAACGGGTGACGGATGCGCTCTTCATGCCCGTATCAGTGATGCTCATGACCATCATTGCCGCACGGGCCATCTGGTGGCATTACCGCGGCGGGCCGGTCTGGAAAGGGCGGGTGGCACGTGTCTGAGCAGCCGGACGTGGTGATCGTTGGCGCCGGCATCGGCGGTTTGAGCACGGCTATTCGCTTGGCCTCTGCCGGTCTGCGCGTGACCGTCTTTGAGAAGAATGACGTCACCGGTGGCAAGATGGGGCAGGTCGTGCGCGACGGCTTTCGCTGGGATACCGGCCCCTCAGTCATCACCATGCGCCACGTGTTTGCAGACCTGTTTGCCGCCGCCGGGCGCAACCTGGAAGACTACCTGACCCTGTTGCCGGTTGAGCCATTAACGCGTTACTTCTATGAGGACGGCACGGTGCTCGACGCGAGTAGCGATCTGACGGTCATGCTGCCGCAGATCGAGCAGATTGAGCCTCGGGATGTCGAAGGTTATCTGTCCTACCTGGCCTACGCTGCTCGCATTCATCGTATTACCGGGCCGGTGTTCATCTATGATCAGCCGCCCCGGCCAAGCAGCTTCCTGCAAGTACCGGTGACCGAGTGGGCCGCGGCCGATCCGCTGCGCACGATGTCGCAAGCTATCAACCACTATGTCCACTCGGCTCACTTGCGGCAACTCCTGGGTCGGTTCGCCACGTATGTTGGCGGCAGTCCGTATGCCGCCCCGGCTACGCTCAATGTTATCGCCCATGTTGAGCTGTCCGGCGGGGTCTGGTATCCACAAGGCGGCATCTACGCCATCGCTGCGGCCATGACCCGTCTCGCGGAGGAGTTGGGGGTGACCATCCATACCGACTGTGGGGTGCGGCAGATCCTGATCGAAGGTGATCGGGCCACCGGCGTCGAGCTGGCCGACGGCCGTCGGGTGGCGACGCGGGCGATCGTCGCCAATGTCGATGTCGCTACAACCTATAGTTATCTGTTGCCGCGCTCGGCTGTCGTGGAGAAGCGGCTACAATCGGTCACGAGCCAGGAGCCATCCTGCTCCGGCTTTGTCATGCTTCTGGGCGTGGACTCCGAAGCGAGTGGGCCAAGTCTGGCCCACCACAACATCTTCTTTTCCGCCGACTATCCGCACGAGTTCCGGCAGATCTTCGACGAAGGCGTGCCGCCGTCTGACCCGACCGTCTACGTCGCCATCACCGCCAAGACTGACCCGGACCATGCCCCCGCAGGCGCAGAAAACTGGTTTGTACTGGTCAATGCGCCGGCTGTAGGCAGTGGTTATGACTGGGCCACGCAGACGGCTGCCTATCGCGAAGTGGTGTTGGACAAGCTGGCGTCGTACGGCCTGAATGTGTCAGACCGGATCCGGTCGGAGCAAGTTCTCACGCCGCTTGATTTGGCAGCTCAGTCCGGCGCGTGGCGGGGGGCGCTCTACGGGGCGTCGGCGAATAGCAAGTGGACCGCCTTTCGACGACCGCACAACCGGTCGGCTGACTTTGCCGGGCTATACTTTGCGGGTGGCACGACCCATCCCGGCGGTGGCGTGCCGATGGTAACGCTGTCGGGTGGGGTCGCGGCCCAGCTGTTGCTCGACGATTTGAAGCGCAGCTAGACGCTTACCATCAGCCACGATCCGGCGGCGATGACCAGGACGAGCGACACCAGAGAAATGGTGACGGCACGGCCGGGCAGGGGGAAGACCCGCGAGGCGTAGAGCAAGCGGGGCGGTATGAACAGGACCAGCAAGAGCCCGAACCCCATAACCAACCACAGAGTTGAGATTCCCTCTGCCAGCATGGCCTGCCCCTGGGCCATCAGGGTTACCATCATCGCTCCTGTCGTCACCAATCCGATGAGTGCGTACACCGGATAGTTGCCGTTTGCGGGCGCGACCGTTTCGTTTACCGGGAAGGCCAGAAACAATATATACAGCATGGATACGCCGATCCAGGCGCCAGGCGCGAAGACAAAGTATGCTGCCGCCTCGCCTTCGCCGAGAATACGCGGATCGGCCGATGACAAGGATTCGAAGAAACCCAACTGCCAGGCTAAAGCCGTGGTCAGAACCAGGCCGAAGACTCCGGCCAAGATACCGCGCACCGTCGGAGACAGCCACACCCCGGTGGCCGGAGGTCTCGGCTGGAGTTTGCGCAGCAGAAAGGTACCACCTAGGAACGGGAGATAGACTGCAGCCAGTAGCAGCGTATTCATACCCGATGGGCTGCCCAGCAACGCGCCGAGTCTGGGCAGCGAAACGAACAGTGAGACCAGTATGCCGGCGTCCACAAGCAGCGCGAGCATGAGATAACGGCGAGAGGTTGATGTTTCCATTGATGTCGGACTCCATCTGCCATTATAGCCGAGTCCCGCTGGATCGCCCCTCAGTTAGAGGTCCGTGAAGAAAGCGTGAATTTTTTAATCAAGATTGGTGCCAATCTAGATTGACATATGGAAACACCCCCCTATAATTCCAGAAACGGCTATTTATGTGCCGGGATTGAACCATACCCGGCATATATAGTGGTGTAGACGGTCGGCTTTTGAACATTTACCCTGCCAATGGCAGACGTGCCCTGCCGTTTGGCATTAAATGAAACCCTGCTATCTCGGTGAAAATCCGCGCAGCAAGCCGGCGCATTGAAACCATTATCATCGTAACCATTTGTACCGTAGCAGGGGATGTACAGGAGTAAATGCTAGCCAAACAAGGTGGCTCCCGCTCAGAAGCATATTGGAGTTCTCTGATTGAAGAGGAGGACGCCTTTCTTGACGTTGATGAGCGTGCCAACGGACAGACGCTTCTCAACGATCTGGCCGACCTCGGGCCGGTTTTGCCTTCTCCCGATCCAGCCGGCAATCAGGACCCCTGGGATCTCGCAGTAGCACTGCTCGAATCCGACGAGATCGTTGAATTACGCGTGACCGGCTACAACAAGGGCGGGTTGCTCGTGCTCTGGAAAGGGTTACAAGGCTTCGTGCCTGCGTCGCAACTAGTGGACTTCCCTCAGCTTCATACTCCCCGCGACCGCATGGAGGCGCTTTCCGGATGGACCGGACGCTTGCTCAAACTCAAGGCAATTGAAGTTAACCCTACCAGCAGCCGGCTCATTTTCTCTGAACGCGCGTCGCTGGTTCGAGCTGATGATCGGGAGACGCTCCTACAGTCTATTTCACCCGATGACCAGGTCGTCGCTACGATCACCAATATGACTGACTTCGGCGCTTTTGCCGATTTGGGCGGCGTCGAAGGCTTGCTCCACATCTCGGAAATATCCTGGCGGCGTCTGAGCCGGCCGAGCGATGTTCTCTCTCCCGGTCAACAGCTAACGCTACTGGTGCTGAGCGTCGATCCCGCTTCCGGCAAGGTGGCGCTCAGTTCCAAGCGACTGCGCCCCGATCCGTGGATTGACGCTGACAAGCGCTACAAGCCGAACCAACTCGTCCGTGGTATAGTTAACAAAATCGCCTCGTTTGGCGCATTTGTGACACTAGAAGACGAATTAGACGGGCTGGTTCATATCACCGAAATGGCTGAAGGCTCTTTTCTACATCCGCGTGATGTGGTTCGCATGGGCGAGACGATCACAACCCGTGTGTTGTACGTTGATCCCGGCCATATGCGCATTGCCTTAACCCTCCGGGGCGTGAACGAACCAGCCGATCCCGGGTCGTGACCCGGACATCGTATGGCGCGTAGTAGCTCCAAGACCACCACAACCACCACCAAGAAGAAGGGTTCGACGCCGACCCCGCCACCGCCCAGTTGGGATGAGCGGCTGGTGGATGATGTCGTGTCCTGGCGTCGCGAGATTGCCGGGCTAATGCTGTTTATTCTGGGTGTTGTCACCCTGCTGGCGTTGGCCGGTCTGACGCAGGCAGCGTGGTTGGTCTGGTGGACAAGTCTGCTGCGCCAGATCCTGGGGTGGGGGGCGTTTGTCATTGCCCTGGTAGTGGCGGCGGGTGGGCGTCCACCTCATGCTTAAGCGTGTCGAACCGCCTTATACCATACGTCCCCAGCAGATTATCGGCGGCGAGATATTGCTGTTCTTGTTGCTGGCTTTCAGCCATCTCATCGGCGGCCGATCGCTGGCCGATGCGCTGAACGGTCAGGGGGGTGGGTTGGTGGGCTGGGCGCTGTCGCAGCCGCTGATCGATTTCCTCGGCCCTTTCCTGGCCGCCCTGCTGTATCTCGGCCTCTTTGCGTGGGCGATCATGCTCCTGTGGGGGATCTCCTGGGCGGATATCACAGGTGCGCTCAACAGCGCATCGCACCGTCTATCCGTGTGGGCCGATCGCGTGGAAGCTGACATCCCCCCGCTGCCGGAGGAGCCTGAAGAGGCCATTGATATCACCGTGACCCGCGAAGCTGAGGTGCCGGCCCGTACCCAGGTCGTGGAAACCGATCCGCTGGTTGTGGCCACGGCGCGGCCGCGCCGCAACAAGATGCTTCCGCCACTAGACTTGTTGGAGAAGGGCAGCACGATGGGCCTGAGCCGCAGCGAGATCCAGTGGAAGACCCAACGCATCGAGGAGACGCTCCACGACTTCGGACTGCCCGCGCGTGTCGTTGAGGTACGCCGTGGCCCAGCCGTGACGCAGTTCGGTGTGGAGCCGGGCTACGTCGAAAAGCCCGGGCCGGACGGCGAAGTGAAGATGCAAAAGGTGCGGATTGGGCAGATTGCCGCCCTGCAGCGCGACCTGACCCTGGCGCTCGAAGTCTCGCGTCTGCGGATCGAAGCGCCGGTGCCAGGACGTAGTGTCGTGGGCATTGAAGTGCCCAATAATGAAGTAAGCACGGTGCGACTGCGGAGTGTGGGCGAGTCGATCAACTTTACCGAGCTGAATTCGCCGCTGGCCGTTGGCCTGGGCACCGATGTGTCCGGTTCTACGGTGGCTATTGATTTGGCCAAGCTGCCGCATTTACTGGTTGCCGGCACTACCGGCTCCGGTAAGTCGGTTCTCATCAACGCCTTTATCACCAATCTCGTGTTCAATAACACGCCTGACAAGCTTAAGCTGGTCATGATCGATCCCAAGAAGGTCGAGCTAATCCGGTTTAACGGGCTGCCACACATGATTGGCAAGGTGGAGGTGGATGCTGACCGTGCTGTAGGTGTGCTGCGCTGGCTGACGGCCGAAATGGATCGCCGCTATGAACTGTTTGCCCTGGTCGGTGCGCGCAACATCGGTGGCTATAACCGCAAAGTCGGTAAGGGTGACAAGACCCACCAGCCGCTGCCCATGATAGGCGTGTTCATTGACGAGTTGGCGGATCTCATGCATATGTATCCGGGCGATGTGGAGCGGACCCTCTGCCGCCTGGCGCAGATGGCGCGCGCTACGGGAATCCACTTGGTGGTTGCCACGCAACGGCCGTCGACCGACGTCATCACCGGCCTGATCAAGGCTAACTTTCCGGCGCGGTTGTCTTTTGCTGTAGCTTCGGGGACAGACTCACGCGTCATCCTCGACACAGTAGGCGCCGACCAATTATTGGGTAAGGGCGACATGCTCTTCCTGGCCCCGGATGCCAGTGGCCCCAAGCGCATCCAGGGCGTCTACGTCAGTGACGGTGAGATCGAGCGTATTGTGGCTCACTGGCGCAAGGTTATGCCGGACTTCGAGCCGAGCGCAGCCCCATGGGAACCGCTTATCGCCAAGTTCGCCTTGCTGGATGAGACAGACACGCTGCTGGAAGCAGCCGTTGATCTCGCCAAGAAGCATGACAATCTGTCCGTGTCGTTTCTACAGCGGCGGCTGCGACTTGGCTATCCCCGCGCCGCCCGGTTAATGGAACACCTCTATGAGATGGGGCTGGTCGAAGACCCCAAGTCCGGCGGCAAGACGCGCCGCACACTGGTCGATGAAGATGATGATCCACTGGAGCGTTATATCAGTGGACAAGAGGAAGACCCGGATAGCGTTGGCTGAGGCTTAGACTTGGACCAGTAGGGCTAGGCACAGTTTTGGGCCGGGGCAGCCAATGACTATAATTGGTGCGTATGAGGAATTTTCTTAGCAATCAACGAAACTTTGCGGCATATGCTTGGTTAGTCTTGGGCTTTACCATCCTTGTCATTTTGTGGGGGGCATTCGTTCGGGCAACGGGATCGGGAGCGGGCTGCGGCAGTCATTGGCCGCTCTGCAATGGGGTTGTGGTGCCTCGCGAACCGGCCATGGAAACAATGATCGAGTTGTTTCACCGCCTTACCAGCGCTCTATCCGGAGTGTTGGTCCTTGGCATGCTGGCCTGGTCGTTCTATCTGTATCCCAGGGGTCATATCGTTCGTAAAGGCGCCGTGCTCTCCACCTTTTTCATCATCACCGAAGGACTGGTGGGAGCCGGTCTGGTGCTGTTCGAACTGGTCGCCCACAATCAATCCACCGCCCGTGTGTATTCGATGGCCGCTCACCTCATCAATACCTTCCTGCTCCTGGGCGCACTCACGCTGACGGCGTGGTGGGCCAGTGGCGGACGGCCGATTCGCCTTCGTGATCAGGGGAAGACTGGCTGGCTGCTGTTCGGCGGCTTTGCCATGTTGATGATCCTGGGCGCGAGCGGCGCGATCACGGCACTGGGGGATACGTTGTTCCCGGCCGGGTCGTTGGTGGAGGGCATTCAGCAAGACTTTGCGCGCAACGGCCCACTTTCTTGGAGCGGCTGCGTATCTGGCACCCCATTATTGCCATTCTGACCGGCATCTATCTGGTCGTGGCCAGCAGCATTATTCATGAGGAACGGCCGGACCGCCAAACATGGCTGTTCTCGCGGGCCTTGCGCGTCCTTGTTCCTCTTTCAACTGGCCGCCGGGACTATCAATGTTTTGCTTCTGGCTCCTGTATGGATGCAGATTGTGCATTTGTTCCTGGCTGATCTGGTCTGGATTAGCGCCATTCTCTTTGCCGCAGCGGCCTTGTCGGTCGAAGTGCCGGTTACGGAGCCTGATCGGCTAAATCCCATCGCCGCACAAGCCGGTGATTAAGCATGGGATCGGTGGGCAAAGGTTGATTGGTCGGCCGATATGACGGATTGGTATGTGGGCACGATGGGGTTTGGCTACAAGCCCTGGAAAGGCGTTCTCTACCCGGCCGATCTGCCCGATCGCCAGCAGTTGTCCTATTACGCCGGGTTATTCAATGGGCTGGAAATGGACTCCACTTTCTACGGGATTCCGTCCTCCCAGGTGGTTGAGCGATGGCGACAACTGACCCCGGCCGGTTTCAAGATCTGCCCCAAGACACCGCGCGAGATCACCCATGACTTACGGCTCAAAGCAGCCGAGCCGCAGATGGAAGCCTTCCTCAATGCAATGCGGCTATTGGGGGACAAGCTAGGGCCTGTCGTCCTGCAGTTCCCACCCGAATTCACCGCGGCTGAATCTGACACCCTCCGACACTTCCTGTCACAGTTGCCCAGCGACATCCGATTTGCGGTTGAACTACGGCATCGCTCCTGGGTAGGTCACGACACGATCGAGCTGCTGGCCAAGTACGAGGTCTGCTGGACTGCGGCCGATTACATCCATCTGCCGCGCACATTTTGGCCGACGACAGATTTCGTCTATCTGCGTTTTCTGGGCCGGCACGGGCGGTATGCCACCAAGAACAAAGAGTTGGAAGACAAGACGGCCGATCTCGAGAATTGGCTCGACCAACTGCGATCGTCGTTGGGACAGATGACCGAGGCCTATGCCTTCTTCAACGATGACTTCGCCGGGTTTGCTCCGGCCACGGCCAATCGGTTCAACCGGCTGGTTGGCTTGCCTGTGGCTGACCTCCAACTGCCGCAGCAAGACACGCTCTTCTAAGGCGAGTGCCAACAAACAAAACAGCCGCCCATAGTCATTGCGACGATGGGCGGCTGCTGTCTATAACTGTCTAGGGGAGTAACTAATCGACGATCTTGGCCGTCGGCAGTTCGCCGCCAGACTTGCTGCCCAGGATCTTGGCAGCAATTTGGCCATACAGATGGCCGGTGACCATGATCAGGTACGGCCCGAATGCCAGACCCAATGCACCCGCAGCAATCCAACCCAGGCAGGGGATAATGCTCAGAACACCCGTGACTACGGAAAGTCCGAGTCCGGCCGCCATCGTCACCAGGAAGGTGATGAAAATGTCAGCGAAATTGTTGCTGATGATCTGCCAGATCTCGCCGACCCGGAAGCAGGCACCAAAGTCGTCCTTGATGGCATACTGAATGGCGATGGCCGGGGTCAGGAAGAGCAGCGCTCCGGCAAAGATCAAACCCAGGCATCCGGTGACACCCCAGGTAGCCATTAAGCCGGCAGTGGCGATGCCTTCATTGGCTTCTGCCAGGCCGCCAAAGCCCACCGTGGACAGGAAACCCACGCCCATGATCAACAGGAATGGCAGGGTATAGATGATTTGCGCAATGGTAACAAAGATGCCGTCCTTGGTTAGCTTGCCCCAATCGTCCCACTCGGGCAGCGTGCTGCCCGTATCTTCACCATCCATGATCTTGCGGATCACGGCGACCAGGTACCCATTCAGGATAAATGCAGGGATGATCAGCCAGGCGAACAGCGACAGCAGCACGCCGACCAGAATTTTGGTCACCCACTGCTTGTCCTCAAACTCATACGTAAACGCTCGTTGAACGTTCATTTCTCAACCTCCATGAACTAAAGAACTAAATTCCTACTCATCAATCAATACGATGGCGCGCACGCAAAGTTGCGAAGGTTAGCCCAATTTGGTATTTCGCCTGTGATCTCGGAGCATGTTAGAATGCGCGGATGGCACGAATCGTATTCATGGGCACCCCGGAATTTGCCGTTCCATCTTTGCAGGCTCTACTCGCCACGCAGGATGTCGTCGGCGTGGTAACGCAGCCCGACAAACCGGCCGGTCGCGGTAACCGGTTGCAACCACCGCCAATCAAGATTGTTGCGGAGAATGCGGGTGTCCCCGTCTACCAACCCAAATCGCTGCGCTCTGATGAAGCGGCCGAACCGCTGCGTCAATGGGCACCGGACGCCATTGTAGTCGCTGCTTTTGGACAAATCCTGCGCCCGCACGTCTTGTACCTGCCCACCTATGGCAGCATCAATGTGCACGCCTCGCTGCTGCCGCGCTGGCGTGGAGCATCACCCATCCATCATGCGATTCTGGCCGGAGACGCTGAA
The DNA here is from genome assembly GCA_963695535.1 of uncultured Chloroflexia bacterium. Taxonomy (GTDB): domain Bacteria; phylum Chloroflexota; class Anaerolineae; order Promineifilales; family Promineifilaceae; genus Promineifilum. The sequence continues at coordinate 449,151 of CAVOGT010000003.1, read as the reverse complement.
TCAGGGATTACCTTGATGCGGATGGAAGAGGGGCTGGATACGGGCCCGATGTTTGTCCGGCAGCGGCTGGCTATCGGTGAACGCGAAACTACGGCCGAACTCCACGATCGACTGGCAATGCTGGGGGCGGACATGGTTCGCACCTATCTCGATGACATTCTCAATGGCGTCTTGGCGCCGGTTGAGCAAGATGACTCCCTGTCAACCTATGCCCCAATGATCAAGAAGGAGGCCGGGCGCATCGATTGGCACGAGGCTGCGCCCGCCATCGACCGCCGCATTCGCGCGATGACACCGTGGCCCGGCGCCTTTACGATGTGGGATGGTCAGCTGCTGCGTATTCGTGAGGCAGTTCCAGTGGGAGACCTGACCTCCGGTTTTCCCGGCCGGGTTACTCACACGACCGATGGCGTGACCGTGCAGACGGGCACCGGCCGCTTGCGCTTGCTGGAGCTGCAATTGGCCGGCAAGCGGGCATTGGCCGTGGATGACTTCGTTCGCGGCCGCCCCGAGTTCATCGGTGCGACTTTGGGCGATTCGACGCCGCCGCTGAACAACACGGTATGAGAATACTGATCTACGGCGCCGGTGCTATCGGAGGCTATTTGGGCGGGAAACTGGCCCAGAACGGCCGGTCGGTGTCGTTGGTGTGCCGGCCCGATACGGCCGATCTCATCAATGCCCGTGGCCTCCTCCTGGCTGAGCCGGGATCGATCACCACCCAGCATGTCCCCGCCTATGGCAGTCTCCAGGAGGCGATCGGCGGACACGCCAACTACGACCTCGCAATCCTGGGTATGAAATCCTACGATTTGGAAGCGGCCATGGCTGACCTCGCGGCCGCCGGCCCCTTGCCTCCGGCCATTATGACCACGCAGAATGGTATTGGCGTCGAGGAGATCGTTGCACGTCGTGCCGGCAATGCCTGTGTACTGGCCGGCGTCGTAACCATTCCTGTTCGACGCGAGGTGGGCAACCACCTGATCGTGGACAAGAAAGGGCGCGGGATGGGATTGTCGGCCATGGGCAGCGGTAGTTCCGTAGACCCCTATGCGTCGATGCTACGGCAAGCGGGCATCGAAACGGCCGTTGTTGATGACTACCGGGCGATGAAGTGGTCCAAGGCGTTGCTCAATTCGATGAGCAATGCCACATCAGCCATTTTGGACATGAGTCCGCAGGAGCTGTACCAAGTCCCGAGCATCGTCGATCTCGAATCGCGCATGCTGCGCGAGACTTTGGCCGTCATGGACCGGCTGAATCTGGCGGTGGTTGACTTGCCCGGTGCGCCAGTCTGCTGGCTGGCGCGTGGCATTCGGTTGGGGCCATACCTGCTTATGCGAGCCATCTTGCGTCGTGGCGTGGCCGGCAGCCGGGGCGACAAGATGCCGTCGTTTCACATGGACCTTCATAGCGGCCGTGCGCAGAGTGAGGTCGTGTACCACAACGGGGCCATTGCTGAGGCAGGGGAAGCCGTGGGCATAAACGTACCAGTCAATCGGGCACTCAATGATACGCTGATGCGCCTGGTGCGCGGCGCGGCTGACCCCGTTTGGTATGCTCATCAGCCGGCGCGATTGTTGGCCGAGGTCAAAGGGTAGGGGAGGCTGGATATGGAGACTAGCGAACAGGCGCTACGGCAGTCGATCGTGCAAGTCGGCCGCCTGATGTATGACAAGGACTTAATCTGCGGCATTGATGGCAATATCTCCGCCAGACTGGATGAAGAACGTTTGCTGATTACACCCTCGGGATTGCCGAAAGGGTTGCTGACAGAGGATCAGCTTCTGGTGGTGACTATGGACGGCGTGCCGATGGGTTCAAATGAAGCCTTGCGGCAAGGTCTGAAACCGACCAGCGAGCTGCCCATGCACCTGGAGGTCTATCGGCAGCGACCGGACGTGGAGGCAGTAGTTCATGCCCACCCGCCACTGGCCGTGACGCTGTCGATTGCCGGGATACCCATGTCGTTGAATGTATTGCCGGAAGTCATGTTGATGCTCGGCCGTATTCCCACGGCACCCTACTCATTGCCGAGCAGCGAAGAAAACGCCACGGCCATTCGCACCCTAATTCGTGACCACGACGCCATTATTCTCGAACGGCATGGCTCATTGACCGTCGGCGACTCGCCCATGCAAGCCTTTATGCGGTTGGAGTCTGTGGAGCAGAATGCGCGCATCTTGTTCATGTTGGCGCAGTTGGGTGGTGGCGATCCGTTGGCGGCCGGCGAGGAACTGGACGACGATCAGGTGGAACGCCTGATGCAACTGCGCGAGAAGATGGGTCTGGGCAAACGCCCTCAGACGGCTTGATTGGCGCGACGACGATCACTCGTCATCGACATGACCGCAATCAGGCCCAACGCATACCAAAAGAGCAAGCTGGGCTTGGAGCCGAGCGCCAGCGCATCGGCCAAGCCGTAGATGTGCAAGGCCGCCAGACCGGCCAACAACCCCAGGGCAAACGGCCGATAGCGTGGGTCGGCTGCGCCAACCGACCAGGCACCCCCAATCGCAATGAGCAGCAGTGAGCCGTAGACGATGAGACCCGGCACCCCGACATCCAGCGCGGTTTGCAGGAAGATGTTGTGGGCATGACCAATATCGGCATCGGGCGATAGTTCTACGGGGTATAGGCGAAAGGCAACCTCACGAAAAGTCCCCAGGCCTGTGCCGGTGATGGCGAAGTCATGGGCGGCTGTCAGGGCCCACGGCCATAGCTCGCGGCGATAGTTCAGCGTGGTTAGTGTGCCGACGGCCGTTTCCGCCGGGGGATCCAGCCACAATTGTTGAATGCGCGCCGGCCCAATCCAAACCGCCGCTGCCATTCCACCTGTGATTACACCCGCAACGGTCCAGCGAGCCACCTTTCGGGCTGAAGAGGGTGGCATCAGCACTGCCCAGCTCACCAGCAAGACAAACAACCCGCCAAGCACACCAACCCAGCCTCCGCGCGATTGCGTCATCAATAGGATTAACGCGACCAGAAGCGTCAGGATCAGGAGCGCAGTGCGTTTGAGCATGGCTCGATTGGATGACGGATGCCAACCGAACAAGAGCGAGACCAGAAGCGGCAGCAACAAACAGATCAATCCGGCCAGCTGATTCGGGTGAATTGCCAGGCCAAACGTGTCAGCTACCGAGAAGAGTCGGGTTGGGGAGAGTGGGGCCAGACTGGGGATCTTGGCAATCTCAGTCAGCCCCAAGGAACCGATGACCGTTAGGCCGGTAGCCAGCAAAACGAATCCCCAGGAAGCTAATATGACCGTGGATCGGTTGTCGGCAAAATTGACGATGAGTCGCCACGTGGCCAACCCCAACAAGATGCCGGTTGCCTTCGGTAGTGTCTGGCTCGGATCGGCCGAAACAACAATCGCCACGATCAGGACCAGCCCCCACGGAATCAGGCTAACCGTGAACGGTGTGGCGGGTAAGCCTGGCTGATGCCTGATTAGTGGCGGAAGCAACCATACGACTGCCAGGCCGATAAGGGCCAGGAGCGTCGCGATCCATGACAGGGTGGGGAAAAACAGAAACGGCGCCGCCAATAGGACGACAACCGCTTCGATCTTGGCTAATGAATCTGCCTGATGCCAGGACGTCTGAAGCGTGTGAGGTCCCGGCAAAGGGCTGGTCATGACAGAAACCGGCGGTCGGGCGTCAATCGGGTCAATAGGCACCCTTGCCGCGAATGACTACCCAGGGCGTCTTCAGCAGAATATAGATGTCCATCCACAGCGAGTAGTTCTGGACGTAGTAAATATCGTCCTCGGTATGCAAATGAAGGGGCTTGTCGGCTCGGCCGTTGATCTGCCACCAACCGGTCATGCCCTGGGGCACGGCAAAGCGCTTATGCTGCCACGGCTCATATTGCCCCACAAGGAAAGGTAGTTCCGGGCGAGGACCAACGAGACTCATATCACCGGTCACGACATTAATCAATTGCGGAAGTTCGTCAAGGCTGGTGTGCCGCAGGAAACGGCCGACGCGGGTGATGCGCGGATCATCGACGGACTTAAAGATAATGTTGCCGTCTTCGGTCACATGCGATACTTCAGCCTGCAAGCTCTCGGCGTTTTCAACCATGGATCGGAACTTGTTCATGGCAAACAAACGGCCGTTTTCACCGACGCGTTGCTGACGAAAGATCACTGGGCCGGGCGAATCGAGCTTAATCAAGAGGGATATCACGATCATGAACGGCAGCGTGATCAACAGAATGGTGCCGGCAATGGTCAGATCAAAGACTCGCTTCAACAGGCGCTGGACGTCATTGAGCGCCGGATCACGCAAGTTGATCATCGGCAACCCACCAAAATCGTCGACCGACGCACGATATAGGGCCAAGCTGAAATAGTCGGGTACCACGCGTACCTGTACCGGTAAATCATGCAGCGCCAGCACAAGATCATTAATCTGGTTATAGGCCCGTTGAGGGAGTGCAATCACTACATCGTTTATCTCGCGTTCTTCAACAACGTGGCGCACGTCCTCGACCGGTCCAAGTACATGGACGAGCACATCTTCGTCCTCCATTGAATGGGTGCGCTCATTGTCGTCCAAATAGCCGGACAGGTTCAGACCCATCCAATCATACTCGCGGATCATCTGGCCTATGCGCTGTCCTACCTCGCCGGCTCCGACTATGAGAACGCTTCGTTCCGACGGGAGCCGACCCATTTTGAACACGGAGCGAGCGATGACACGCCAGCCCAGCAGCAGGACAAGATCGAGAAAGACGAAGACAACAAACAGCCAACGAGAGAAGTCACGATAGGATAGGTAGAGGAAGCCCGCGAATAGGAGAGCCGCAATGAGGGTAGCGACAATCACAAGCTGAAATTCATCGATCGCCTTATAGATCCGCTTGGGGTCGTAGACGGACATTACCAGAAAGGTGAAGCCCCACAGGATCGGAACAACGAAATAGGTGTAGGGCACCACATTAACGACAATGTTGGTGCGAATGATGCCTTGGGTGGAAAGGACCGGGACCAGGTGGGTTGCTAAGTACAGTGCCAGCAGAGTTAACCCGATGTCCAAGACAACCGAAAAAATGGCGAAATTAACGCCGAAACGCCGCAACATACAAACCCCTCCGCACGCTTACTCCTCTGTTCTTCGCAAATCCACACTCTACGGCAACGCCACACGGCTAATCCGCAAGCTGTACCCAAATAGAACCCGCGATTTGGCCGCGACGTATGTGGTGATGGCAAGTGGGAGACGCCGGGTTGTGAAATTTGCTGCTATCGAATCAATTATAGCGGTCTGGCTGGCAATTGGGCAAACCGTATTTTCTCTAAATGCGTGAGTAGTCAAGGCAGAGGGTGCTTTGCCAAGGTGGCCTACCTAAATGCAGGCCTAGCCGATTCTCTCGTTGCACAAGGCCCACCACCATTTCGCCGGGCTGTTCAAGAACGGGGTAAGCCGTAACCGTTCCGTGTTGGCTCAAAGGTCGACGTTCCAACCCAATCCTGTTTGGACAGATTAGGTCGCGAATCTGTTGTTATCATTTGCTTATTTCAGGCTCAGTCAGTTACCCCGAATGAATGAGGGCGTGATAGAATGAGCCCACTGTCCCAAGTTCGAGCCACAAACTGAGACTTCGGGATAAAAGGGCTTTATGGCGGATAACAGTGAACAGGAAATTGATCTGCGGCCGTATCTAGCCGCTGTAGCAGATAAGAAGTTTTGGATTCTTGGTTTTGGGATCTTGGGGTTTGTCCTTGGCTTGGCGCTTAGCTCCCTGCTTGCACCAACCTACGAAGCGACCGCTCTCATCGCGGTGACGCTACCACGTGAACGTGTAGAATTTGATGATCGGATTCAGACGATATCCGATCTGCAACCGCTGGAAGCCTATCCGGAGTTGGCATTGAGCGATCAAATGCTTGTCGACTTGCTTGCGCAAATCCCGGCAGACGAGATGATGACTTTAACTCAGCTGCGCAGGCAGGTGAGTGCTTCCCCCGGCTCTGATCCCAGCATCGTGAAACTAACAGTGGAGAACACGAACCCTGAACTAGCTGCAGAGATGGCCAACACGTGGGCCGCTTTGTTTGTGAATTGGGCCAACCAGGTCTATGGCTATCAGGGTGACGAGCAATTGACTTTCTTTGAGGCCCGGTTGGCCGACGCTAAGGGTGAGTTGGAATCAACTGAGCAGGCACTCATCGACTTCCAGTCGTCCAACCGTATCACGATTTTGGTTAACGAATTGTCGGCAGTGCAACAAACCCATGCGGACTACCTGGCCAAGCAACGACAAACGGACTTGATCTTGCAGGACATAGAGAGCCTGTTGGCTCAGAATTCGAGCGGTGATTTATCGAACGCGGTATCGATAGACACCCTGGCATCAATCCTTTTACAAGTTCGTGCGCTGGGTGGCGTACCGGGTAGTACATTAGCCGCTGCGCCGTGGCAGATTCAGCTAAACGTTGATGGTCAGGGCCCGGCAGAGCAGTCTGACCAGCGTCAGGTTATTGCCGATCTAAGAGATATTCTCGTCGCTCAGAGCGCACAAATCGAAGAGCGTCTGGCCGCCATTGAGCCGCAAATTCTGACAGTTCAACAAGAGAGGCAAGAGGCTGATATCCTGAAAGAGCGCCTCAACCGAGACTACCAGGTGGCAGTAGAAACCTATACCACACTGGCGCGAACGGTGGACGAGAAGCGGATCACCTCTGTCGATACGACGAGCGGCGTGAAGCTGGCCAGCCAAACGGCTGTTCCCGAACGACCAAGCAGTCCCAATGTCTTGCTGAATGCTATCATTGCCGGGATTGCCGGGCTTATCTTATCGACCCTGGCTGTTCTCTTAATGTACTGGTGGCAAGCTGAAAAGGACTCCCATGACGCAGTGGCTGAGACCGGTACCACTGTGCAGCTTTTAGGTGGGGACCAAGTAGAACCAATAGCCCAAGAGTAGACGGGGAGTCGCCGGCATGGCCGATAGGTGTCATTTTCGGTGACATGTGGGCCCCCAGTTTTCCCTGCGCTGACACTAACAATGAAATCAGCTCCGGATCACTCACCTGTAGTGGGTTCGTGCCAAATAGGGACTACATGAAACTAGTTCGTTCGTTTGGCGTTGTGGCCGGTTTGACTCTCGTGGCCAGCTTCCTGGGCTATGTGCGTGATGCTGCGCTGGCGGCAAGCTTCGGCGCCTCCACTACCACCGATGCCTACTTCGCCGCATTCTTCGTGCCCAACACGCTGTACTTGATTCTACTCTCCAACAGTGTGGCTATTGTCTTCCTACCCATCTTCGTCGAATCGTTCCAGAAGGATGAGAAGGCTGCTTGGCGGACGGCCAGCACGCTGTTCAATTTGAGTTTCATCGTACTGTCAGGCGTTGTGCTCGTGTCCTCTCTGACCGCCCGGCTGTGGATGCCAGTCTTGTACTCCGGCTTTGCAGAACCAACGATGCATTTGGCCATAACCCTGACGTTGATTCTTATGCCGATGCTGATCTTTATCGGCTTATCGACGCTGCTGACGGCCATACTGAATTCGTTTGATCATTTTGCTATTCCAGCGTTCGCGCCCGTGTTGGCCAACATCATCGTCATCGTAGCGATCCTTCTCTCAAACTATTGGTGGGGAATCGAAGGAGTAGCAGTCGCTGTAACCCTCAGCGCACTGGCCCAACTGCTGATACAGATCCCAGTACTGCGTCGGTACAACAGCCACTACAGCTTCATACTTGACTGGCACAACCCGGCGATTGCTCGCGTGTTCCGCTTGGCGGTTCCTCTGGTAATCTACTTTGCCATTGCCTATGCATCTCAAGCTGTCGAGCGAAACATCGCCTCTTCACTTGTTGAAGGAACGGTGTCGGCCATAAGCTACGCGGCCAACCTCTTTAGAGTGCCCATCGCCATATTCGCGGGTTCGCTGGGTACTGTCATTTACCCGCGACTCTCGCTGGAGGCGGCCAACGAATCGAACGAATTGTTTTCAGGTAGTATGTCGCGGGCAATTGGGGCGACAACGATGTTCTTGCTCCCTCTTTCCTTCTGGCTGTTGATCAACAGTGAGACAATCATCAATGTCTTGTTCGGTTTTGGGCGTTTTTCGGCCGAGGATGTGCAGCTGACCGCCATTATTTTGGCCGGCTACGCGATTGGTATGTCGGCCAATGGCATTACACGTATCTTGCAGCGAGCCTTCTATGCCTTGCAAGATACAGTCACCCCCGTCCTTGTGGAAGTCATTAGCTTTGCAGCCTATGTTGGGCTGGTTATTCCTCTGGTAAGGACCGCCGGAGCTACCGGTCTCGGGGTAGCTCGTAGCGTCTACTTTATCGTAGTCGCCGTGCTATCCTTCTGGATGTTGAACAGACATCCTGAGATCAATTTTGATAAGCGTACTTATTCGCTTATGTTCGGGCGCTATTTATTGGCAAGTGCGGGCGCGTCGCTCGTTTGGTTAGGGTTGGCCTGGCTTAGTGCCAATCGTACATTGATGCTCGGCCGGATAGGTGGATTTGCGTATCTGGGATTTTCCGCGGTGGTTGGGGCGGTTGTCTTCATTCTGATTGCGTACCTTCTGAAGGCTGATGAGCTAAGATTGTTGGCTGGCCAGTCGATGGCCTTAGCTGGTAGATTGACCACGCGGAATCATCCGGATGCCTAGCAAAACGAGTGAGCATGGTCCAGCCGACCGTTGTGATTTGGAAGTCGGGCAGGATTGTGGTTCTCGAAAAACAGGGAGTAGGTATTGACACAGAGGAAAATGGAATTTCTGACGCTCGATTTCCCGCCAATTGTGGGGGGTATCTCGCGCTACCTCTTTGAAATCGTCAGCCATTTGCCTAAGGACGAAGTCCGCGTGACAGCTTTGGCGGCACCCGATTGGGAACTGTTTGATGATCAGCAAGATTTTGAGATCGATCGCCTGGGAATCCCCTCAAATTGGGATGCGTTCAAACAGCAGCTGAAGTTCTTCGGACCGTTCTACCTCCGCAATCTCTTGGGCAAAAAGGACGTGTCGATCGTTCTTTGTGGCCAGGCACATTATTCACTTCTCTTGCCCGCCTGGCTCATCAGCAAACTCAGGCGGATTCCTTACGGTGTCTTCACTTATGGCCTAGATTTGCTGTACCCACAGACAACGTCCTATCGGCATTTGTTTAACCACATGCTGGAGGCGGCTGATGTGGTATTTGCCGACAGTGGTGCGGCGCAGCAAATACTCTGGGATATTGGTATTGACCAAGGTCGCATACACGTTGTCTATCCTTCAGTCAACGCCGCGAACCAACCAGTGGATCACACGCTAGCTGATTTGTTGGAATCCAGGCATGGTATGGCCGATAAGAAATGCATATTGACCATCTCTCGTCTTGTGGAGCGTAAAGGGCATGATATTGTGCTGCAAGCCATGCCTAGAATCTTGCAGTCCGTTCCGAACGCCCACTATCTCATCGTCGGTCAAGGTGCCAATGAGCCAACTCTGCGTGCACTCACGCAGGAACTCGATCTCGAATCGCACGTCACTTTCGCGGGGTATGCCGACGATGAAGAAGTGGCCGCCTACTATTCGCTCTGTGATGTGTTCGTCATGATCAGTCGTGCGATTCCCGAGAAGGGTGATATTGAGGGCTTTGGGATTGTCTACCTGGAAGCCAACATAATGGGCAAACCGGTAGTTGCCGGTAATTCCGGTGGCGTCCCGGAGGCGGTTGTACATGGGGAGACTGGATTCCTGGTGGATCCCACAGATCCTGAAGAGGTCAGTGAGGCAATTATCCGCTTGCTACAGGATCCGGAACTCGCGTGCCGCTTTGGGCAGCAAGGTTACCAACGCGCCGTGCAGCAGTTCAGTAGCGAAGCCTCTGCGGCCAAGGTAAATGCGATTCTCAAGGCAGTTGTCGAGCGATGAGAGGGCGTTGGATCATGCTGGTGGCACTGCTGTTGGCCTTCGGACTGCTCTTGGCACGGGCGGGGGCGGCACCTTTCCAGCGCAATTTTGTACACTTGGTGGTGGCCAATGCATTTTCCAGCCGATTCTCTAGCGCGATCAGCATTGATCTATTGGGAACTGCTCTGGAAATTGATTGTGCTGAGAACGCGGCGGATGACTGCTTCCTGGGGCCAACGCCCACCGACGAAGAGGTGTTGCGGGCGGCCGACGGTCGCTTTCTAAACGCTACAATTCCCATGATCGTTGTCAGCGAATCTGCCACGATTCCCATTGGTCAGTTCGTCCAGTCCGGACAGCCTGATTCTTTGCGTGATGTCGATGCGCCGGGCACGCTTTATGGTCCCGGTTATTTCGAGTTGCGTCTCTTCCTCATGGCGGAGGCAGAGGGCTGCTGGCAGATTTCCGTGAAAGCAAAACATGATGATCCGCCACCCGTTGAGCTGGAATTGTGGCTAGACAAGGATAAGGTCGGTACGTTGTCTTATGGTCTTGGGGATCAAAGCTGGCAGACTTTGTCGCTCAGTACGCCGGTCGATCCCAACCTGCACCTATTGCGCATCTGGTTTGCCAATGATTACCTGGACACGGAGAATGGTGTCGATCGCAATGCCTATGTTGAGACGGTAGACGTTAGACGTCTAGAGGATGCTGTTTGTGAGAATGGCTAGTCTGCAATCTGTCGACCGAATGGTGAGAAATAATGGGCCGGCTCTCGTGCTGGGTCTATTCTTGCTGGCCGTCAGTGCCCTATTGGCTGTGCTCCCGGAGCAACAGGCCCTTTTCGTCGGGGTTGTGCTGTTAGGTCTACCGTTGGCGGGACTGGTTGTCAGCAAGCGAACGCGAAACACGGCCGTTGTGCTCATGCTAGTCCTACTGCCGCTGACGGCCATCCTCAAGGCTTTCACTGGCATTCGCTTTGCTCCGCTGATATTTGATCTCGGACTGCTTTTCGCCTGCGTCCTGCATCTAGGGGAGGGTTTGCTTCGTGGAAAGTTGCGCCTTGGGGCGCTGGACATCTTGCTTCTGTTCCTTTGGGGACTGGCACTACTGCAAATGTTCAATCCCAACGTGCCCAACATGCAAGCCGGAATTGAGGGGTTCCGCAAGTTCATGTTCATGAGCATCGCGTTTTACATCAGCCGGCACCTGCTTCAGATGCCGGATTTCCGTCTGTTCGCCAAAGGTATGATCTTGTTCTCTATCCCGGTAACTCTGTACGGGATCAAGCAATTCTTTGTCATGTGGCCGATTGACTACCGCATGATCGAATTGTCAACTTCCAGCCCGATCACGTTCCTGATGGGGGGGTGGATTCGGCCGTTTTCCACCATGGCCGGACCGTTTCAGTTGGGGCTCTATTTGATGATTGTGCTGCTTCTGGTTATCGTGCTTCTTACAGGCATGAAGTCCAAGCCCTGGCTGCGCATCTCCCTGCTCGTGCTCCTGGTGTTGCAGTTCGGCCTGCTCTTGATGACGCGCACCAAGGGGAATTGGGGTGGTTTTCTGGTCGGGGTCATCGTGCTGGTCATCCTGCAATCACGCAATCCAATTCGTGCTTTTGCCCGGTTGACCGGATTGGCAGCTGTGGGTGCGGTGGTTCTGTTCCTCACTCTCTCCATTACCTCAGGCGACACCTTGACCGTTCTTAATGATGCTGTGTTGGCCATTTCCAACCCCCTGGAGGCGCCGACTTTCGTTTTTCGTATGCAGTTGTGGGGAGACGAGATAATCCCTGCGCTTCGCGATCAATTTCTGCTGGGCTATGGTACCAGCAGCGCCGGTGAGGGGTTGCAAAACCTGTATGAGGGTACGACCTCCCAATTCTTTTACAGTCATAATCTTTACATCAAGATATTGCTGGAGCTGGGCGTCATTGGTCTACTGAGTTTTCTGCTCCTTGTTAGCTTAAGTTTGGCGAGCGGATTGCGCCGCCTCTACAAGCCAGTTACCATTCAGCCTCAAACGACGATGTTACTACAATGGAGTGTTGCCGCGACGATGGCTTTTCTAGTTGGGGGCCTCGTGATACCGACGTTAGATGCCTACCCGGCCAACTACTACTTCTGGTTGCTGTTGGGTGTTCTGTCACAAGCCAACAGACTGTCTCCGCAATCATGAATCTTGTTGTAATTCCATTCCACGATTGGAAGAAATGTGAGCGAGAAGGGTTCCGCACACGCGACGCTCATTTCATGCAGGAGTTCGAGAGGCATCGGCAAGTCGAAACACAGCTTATCATCAACCGGCCGATCTCGCTGGCCGAGATGGCTCTGTTGCGACGTAACTGGCGCCCCGCGGACGGAACGTCGGTCCTCAAAAAGGGCAATATCAGTATCACGCAAGTAGACCACAAGACTTACACGCTTGACATTCTGATACCCGAACTGATCAATCCACTGCGGATGAAGCGCAGTTGGATCCCTTACATCTTTGGTCAACCATACGTGGTTGAGGCTGTAGACGAGACCTTGGCGCATCTGGCGATTGACGATGATTATGCGCTCTTTTTGTCGGCACCTTTGTATGCCCCGCTTGTCGATCAGCTTTCGCCAAACTTGGTGGCTTTTGATGCCCAGGACAATCTGCTGAAGCATGCGCTTTATCGTGACATACCAGAATTGTCATCATATTACGAGTTTTTCCTTGAACGGGCCGACTTTCTATCCGCTAACTCGCTGGAAACGACTACCTGGTTCAACGAAAGACGCCCTGACGCGGTCCATATTTCAAACGGCGTCGATAAGGATGTCTTTAGCGCGAATCAACACCACGAGATCCCGCTGGATATGATGGGTCTCGAGGGGCCAATAGTTGGTTACGCCGGCAAGATGCAGGAGATGTTTGACGTCGATCTGATGGTGCATGTCGTCAAAAACATGCCGGATGTCAATTTCGTGTTCATTGGTCAAGAGCTAAATGCGGACTGGATGAAGCCATTGTGGCAACAACCAAATGCCCACTATCTGGGTGACAAACCGTACAACCAGTTACCCCAGTACCTGACTGCGTTCGATGTGTGCGTCATACCTTATAATCAGCAAAGGCAACATGGCGTTGATCCAATCAAGTTCTACGAGTATGTGGCCATCGGTAAGTCTGTCGTGACGACCAACATCGGCAATGTAAGTGCATTCTCCGATTATCCTCAGGTACGAATCCCGGTGGATGCGGCAGGGTTCCTGAAAGACGTGCGTGAACTCACCAACATGATTCGCGAACAAGTGGTCATACCCAAGTCAGAATTGCCTGAATCGTATACGTGGCGCGCGAAAGCGGACAAGATTGTCCAAGCACTCCTTCTTCAAGAGAACAATAGACTTCACTAGATCATGATCCACCAGTTTGTAGAGAAGTCGATTCGGGCGCTCAAGCACGACAGCAGTTACCAGCTCGACCCGGCGCTGACCGGCCGCGCTCTGTTTCAGGTTGCTTTCCAGCGTGGTCTGGCAATATTGAATGGGGGGTGGCGCCGGTTGTGGTTGAAAGAAAGTCGAGGGGTTCTCTTGCTGGGCAAGAGTGTGTCGTTGCGCAACCCACAACTCATTTCGGTAGGGCGCAGCGTTATCATTGAAGATTTCGTACGTATCGATGCATTGTCGCAGCAGGGCGTGGTCTTGGGCGACAATGTAACGATCGCTAAGTTCACGACTATCCAGTGTACCGGCGTTATCCGATTGCTAGGCGTTGGCCTTCGAATTGGTAACAACTCGGCTATAGGTGCATACTCTTTCCTGGGTGCGCAGGGAGGCATTACCATTGGTAATGACGTCATCATGGGCCCACGCGTGAGCTTCCACGCGGAAAATCATCGCTATGAGGACGCAGACGTGCCCATACGTCTACAGGGTGAGACTCGGCGCGGGATTGTTGTGGATGATGATTGCTGGATTGGCGCTGGGGCAATCATTCTGGATGGGGTCCACATCGCTCGCGGCGCTGTGGTGGCGGCGGGCAGCGTCGTTACGAAAGACGTGCCACCATACGCGATTGTTGCCGGCTCCCCCGCACGCGTTATCAAGAATCGAAAAGTGACAGAAGGGATTAACGAATGAAAATTGCATTGCTGGGCACACGCGGTGTCCCGGCCAACTATAGTGGGTTCGAAACTTGTGTTGAACAACTGGGGCAGCGTCTAGTAGAGCGAGGACATGAGGTCACGGTCTACTGCCGATCGCATCACATAGACTACGAGGGTGACACCTACAAGGGGATGCGCTTGGTGATGTTGCCGACAGTGGCCAACAAGTACTTCGACACCATTGTTCACTCATTTCTGTCGTCGGTTCACGCGCTTTCTCAGAATTATGATATTGCGCTCTACTTCATTGCCGGCAATAGCCCTGTGACGTGGTTGCCGCGGCTGGTGGGCACGCGAACGATACTCAATGTGGATGGACTGGATTGGAAGCGCGAGAAATGGCCTCAGTTTGCCAAGAACTACATCCAGTTTGCCGAATACCTGGCCACCAAACTGCCCAATGCCTATGTAACTGATTCGCGTGTTGTGGAGTCCTACTATCTGGAACGATTCAACAGCAGTTCGGTTTGCATTCCCTATGGGTCCGAAGTGGGTATCTTGCCCCCAGGCGAAATGATGGCGAATTACGGACTCGAGCCGGGTCGCTATGTCCTATTTGTCGGCCGTTTTGTGCCTGAGAACTGTATCCATCATCTGGTCGAGGCTTTTCGCTCCCTGGATACGGATTTGAAGTGCGTGATTGTGGGGGATTCTGCCTATGCCGAAGAGTATGTGGCTTCGTTGAAACAGCTTGCCGAAGGTGACGACCGCATCATTTTCACTGGGTATGTGTTTGGTCAAGGCTATCTGGAGCTCGGATCCAATGCTTCCATCTTCGTCGAAACGTCCGGGGTGGGCGGAACTCACCCGGCTCTCGTGGAGGCTATGGCATTTGGGAACTGTGTGATCGTCCATAATACGCCCGAGAATCTGGAAACAATCGGCGATGCAGGTTTCTCGTATGACGGCAAAATGGGTGCCCCTGCGCTGCAGGTCGTGCTTCAACAGCTCATCGACGATCCTGATCGGGTGGCTGACTATGGCGAACGGGCACGTGCCTATGCCCAGACTCACTATGCCTGGGATGCTGTCACGGATGACTATTTAGCGCTATTTGAACAAACCCTGGGTTGAACGGTTCTCGACACTGGCAGGTCTTTCGTTGACCTGAGTTTGTGTCTCGGATTTCATCCTATTGACTGTTAGATAGCCGGCGACGATTGCAACCAAGAGTGTACTGGTGGTGTCGGCCAGGGGATATGGCGCAGGGTAGAGCAGCCCCATTAACCCAATAGCGACAAACGCCGCCATCGGTGCCAGATCGTCGGCGACATCCCAATGGCGAGCTAGCGGTGCCAGCAAAAAGACCAGCCAAAGCGTCAATGCGCCGAGGCCCAACTCGGCACCGACCAGCAGCGGTACATTGTGGACAATGCCGGCCGTGGGATCAATGCTGCGGGCGGCAGCAATGTATTCGCCATGCCCCACCCCTATGAGTGGTGAGTCGCTGGATAGGGTTATCGCCAGGTTCATGTCTCTCTGCCTTTCATTGACGGAACGGCTCTCCAGAGGCATACCTGTGTCCAGAATGCGGCCGGTAATCGCGCTGCCATAGACGAGCCAAAATCCGAGGATGAGTGTCATCAACGCGACCGCAGTGACACCCATTGCTGGCTCTGGTCGGCCGATACGCTTCGTTCTGAGGACCTCGCGCACACCGGGTAGGAAGGTAAGGGTCAGGGCCAGCAGTAAACAGACCCACGCCCATCTTGATAACGTGACGAGCATACCGGCTGTTCCGACGATAGTGACGAATGCAAGGAGCACTGCCCTAGCGCGGGTAGGCTGGGATCGCCACGCAACGAGCAACAGGAGGCAGATGGCAAGAATACGCGCCAATTCGTTGGGATGCATGGTTAGCCCATAGCCGCGTAGCCAGCGTTGTCCGTCCCGCATCACGACACTGATGCCAGAGATCGATGGATCCAGCGGGAGTTCACCAAGCGCGCGCAGGCCGAGGTCTCCTTGACTAACGAATTGGCCAACCGCAACGGTTGACTGCAGCACGACAATGATAGCTACAACGATAAGCAGGTCGGGCGCCTCATTGACGATCAGCAGGTACACCCAGAGAAAGATGGCCGCGAGAATAATCAGGCGGGCGATGGCACCGCGCGGGCATGACCCATCAAAACAGGACCATCCACTTCGGCCGATGGCCCACAGCCACAGCATCGCCAACGGGATCACAATTCGTGGTGAACCCCATTGCCACTGCAACTGATCATGGGATGCGGTGAGCAACCAATAACCGATCCAAGCCAGTATTGACAGCACCGGCAACAAAAGCACCGGACCGATCTGCAATAATTCTCCGCCCGTTACAGGCAAGCGCACAAAACCCAACCATGCCAGAGGTCCACCCGCAGCAGCATTGCTATTGGCCCCCAGCATCAGCACAAGGAAAGTCCCTAGCGTAAACAGGGACAACTTCCGTAATCCGGCCGCTGATTGGTGGCGCAAATCGTAATTGGAGTTCGCCAACACGGGGGTCAAGCGTTTGAACGAAAAGTATGCGTCGAGGGCGGATGCAAGCTAACCGAGGTTATCCGGGCAGTTACTCGGCAGTCCATACCCGTGCAGCACGGCTGGGTAGATATCCTGGCTCTTTTCAAACAGATCGGCCAGGGAAATGGTCTTCCAGATTGGTCCTTGCAACTCCAGCAAGCCCCGGCCCATCGCCTTGCGAATGCCCAGCTCGCCGAGAAGAATGCAATGAAGCGTGTCGGCCGTCATGTTGATCGTGATTTGCGGCTTGATGGCGCTCGGACCATAGTCAATCTTGAGCGGCGCCTGTCGCGCGTCGATGGTCACTTGCGCTGTGGGTTTGGTGCATTGGAAACGAATGACCAGTCCGGACCTGACCATACTTTCCGTAGCGGACGGATCAACGGCCTGTATTCGGTCGAAGAGATCCTTGAAGACCGAGTACATCAACTCATCGGATACATAAATGGACATAGGTAAGCTCTATCCGGCTCTATCCGTGCATTGCGCTAGGGCTTCGACTGACTTTCCTCAGCCGAAATCAGTCGGTCCCGCAACTGTTCGGCCTGGAATTGAATGGAATAGCTCATCATGTACCACAAGCCTTTCCACGTATCCGGATCCCGTAGGTCTTCGACCGTTGCATCCTTGAAAGTGCCGACAATCTGCTTGGCGAATTCCGGCGTAACGCGGTCGACGCTGCTCTTGACCAGGCGCCACAGACGGCCGGGTTGCACCGGTTCCGGTACGACTTGGTTGATCGTGCCGGATACTTTGTCACGGACCTGTTCGGCCTGAAAGCGCGCGGAGTAGGTCATCATGTAGGTCATGCCCTTCCAGGTATCTATGTCGGTCAGGTCTTCGGCCGTCATACCCTGGAAGTTGCGCAGGATATCTAGCTGCATATCCGGTGTCAGCCGGCTGACGCTGTCGCGGACCAAGATTATCAATCCTTGTGGTGAATAACTGCTAGCCGCCTGCTTCTGCGAAGTCTCCGGCATCAATCGGTGCAGCTCCTGCACCAAGCCGTTCAGTTCATCAATCAATCGTCGCAATTCAGCCGCTTCATCTTCAGCGACTGTGGCCGATGGCGCGTTGACTTGCGAGGGTGTCAAGGCAAAGGCATCCAGACGTTGTTCACGGAACTTGCGCAGGAAATATTCCAGCTGCCCGGAGGTCAGCCCCGATTCAGCCGCGGCCGCTGCTTGCGACTGACCGTCGTCGATTGCCAGTAACGCCTGGGCGCGCTGAGCCTCGATTTCAGGATCGGCCGTCTGGACTATCTGCTGCAAAGTCTCGCGTTCGTTGGCGGACAGAAACGTGTCTTGTTCGGTCATGGTTCTTCCGTTTCCCTTGGTTCGTCACCCAATGAAAGGCTGGTATCCTACCTAGGAGGGGATTATAGCCTGAACTAACCTAAGGGCGAAAAGGTGGGGATCCGATCATGAAGCACCTGGGCTAGGGCGTTTTGGTGCCTGTGACGGGCTCCAAGCAGAATGGTAATTTTACCATGAACCGGGGTTGCCTTCGCAATCAGCCCATGCTATAGTATGGGTTCAGTCCGCAAGGCGGGCTATCTTTTTGCCAAACTTGCAAAATTGACAACTGGGGGGCCGTACATTCTGTGACCCGCGATTGGTTGTGGTGCATCACATCTGTCACGCCCTTTGGAGAAGAGAATCATGTCCGATTTGTTGCTTAAGGCCTTCGACAATCAAGAAAGCACCGAACTGCCCAACCTGATGGTTGGCGACAATGTTACTGTGTACGTCCGCATTAATGTGGGCGACCGCAACGAGCGCGTCCAGATGGTTCGCGGCACCGTCATTCGCCTGCGCAATGGCGGCAGCAACCGCAACTTCACGGTGCGGCGTATTGCCTCCAACGGCATCGGCGTCGAGCGTACCTTCCTGCTCCAGTCACCGCGCATCGAGAGCATTGAAGTACACAATCACGGCCATGTGCGCCGTTCGAAATTGTACTTCCTGCGTGGCCGGACCGGCAAGGCGACTCGCCTGCGCAGCAAGCGCCTGAGTGTCGGTGAGTAATCCCGTTGCTTGACGCAGCGTGACCTACTCCTGGATGCGGGGTTCGCAGAATACAGATAGACTTGAGGTGGAAGTGGTATGATTTCCGCCTCTTTTTTGTTTCTAATGCACGGTACACCATGCTTGCAAGAGCCGTAGCCCAACGAGATTACCATGAACACACGTAAACCGATTATTGGCCTGACGACGTATCGTAAAGTCGCCGCCCAGTCAACCCCGATTCCTCTCTACGCGCTGATGCCTTCCTATGTGGAGGCCATATCAGCCGCCGGTGGTGTGCCGGTGTTGATTCCGCTTGGCCTGGATGAGACTTCTCTCCAGGTACTGCTCGATGGGCTGGACGGCTTGCTGTTGACCGGCGGGGGCGACATCGCCGCGGAGTCCTATGGCAGCGATCGGCCGGAGCTGATTCACGACGTGGACACTGATCGCGACCGTGTCGAGTTATTTCTGGCCAAAGCGGCGTTCGAGCAGCACAAGCCGACGTTAGCGATCTGTCGCGGCCACCAGATGCTTAATGTGGCACTGGGCGGCACCCTCTATGAGGACGTAGCCAGCCTGATGCCCGATGCCCGGAAGCATGACTATTTTGGCGAGTTTCCCCGTTCCCATCGACCGCACACGGTCACAATTGAACCGGGCAGTAAGCTGGCCGATGTCCTCCCTTCCGGAAGCGATATTGAAGTGAACAGCCTCCATCATCAGGGAATACGCGATCTGGCGCCGGTCCTCGTGCCTGTGGCCTATGCGCCGGACGGACTGATTGAAGGGGTCGAGGCACCGACACGGCCGTTCATGGTAGGCGTGCAGTGGCATCCGGAGAACCTCATCGAGGATGACCCCGCCATGTTGGGTCTCTTCCGAAGCTTCGTGGCCGCCGCTACCGCCGAAGTCCAACCCCAAGCCTAGTGGCGATTGGTCGCCACCTGTAAACGAATTAACACGCCGGCTGTGTCCGGCGTGTTGTGTTACTGTCCCCCCCGCTGTTACAATGAACCTGTCGCTGTTTGCAGCGGCGCTCTTTTCACATTGCAGTTTTCAATCCTTGGAGGTACTCGCCATGCAGCGCCGAACCACTCTTCGCAAGCCACTGATCCAACGCCTGTTTGTGCTCGTCCTCTCCATAGGTGCTGCTGCATTGGGTCTCTTTGCCGTCCTGGATGCGGCTGCCACGTCCGTAATGGCGTCCACCACGACTTCGTTCCTCTCCCCACCAGCCCAACAAAACGGTTTGCAGCCTATGAGCCCGGAACAACTGCCTGACGCAGATCCGGCTAATGTGCGCCATACCCAGAGCCTCGCCTGGGGAGATGTGGATGGTGATGGCGATCTGGACCTGGTCGCGGGCAACGGCCAATATTGGCAGCCGCGGTTCGGACTTGCTGCGACCGACTTCGACCAACGCAATCAACTCTACCGCAATGATGGGGCGGGCCGCTTTGCAGCCATCAATCTGTCCGATCAGACGGCAAGCTTTGATACCCGCAGTGTGGCCTGGGGCGATTGGGATGGTGATGGGGACCTCGATCTGGCCGTGGGCAACGGTGGATTGTGGAGCGGCCCTCAGGTCAACGAGGTCTATGAAAACGTGGCCGGCACGCTGACCCTGGCCCCAGACGATCAAGTTGGCTGGGTCTCAGACGACGCCCAGCAAACCAGCAGCGTCAGTTGGGGTGACTGGGATGGCGACGGTGACCTGGACCTGGCCGTAGGTAACGAGGACAGTCCCAATCAGGTGTTTGAAAACATCACCGGTACGCTGCAACTATCGCCCACCGTAAGCATCGGCTGGGCGGCTGCTGAGGCGCAGACAACGCTGGGTGTTGCTTGGGGCGACTGGGATGGCGACGGCGATCTCGACCTGGCCACAGCCAACTACGGCCAACCCGACCGGGTCTATGAGAACATCAGTGGCACCCTGCAGTTTGATCCGGCCAATGCCATCGGTTGGCAATCGCCTGAAGCGCGACTGACACAGGCCATTGCCTGGGGTGACTGGGACAACGATGGCGATCTCGACCTGGCCGTTGGCGGTGGCAGCCGGGAATTGACGCTTGGTTCGTTCCTCATCGTCTACGAGAACATCGTCGGTGAAAACGAGACGCGCACATTGCAGGTGGCACCCGACACTGACCTTGGTTATGTGCAGATCAACGAGATAGGGCTTGCAGGCTTTGCTAAACCGTCATCGTTGTCGTGGGCGGACTGGGACAACGATGATGATCTGGACCTGATCGTGGGCAATAATGCCGGAGGCGGTCGCGGCAACCAGAACCAGATCTATCTGAATGAGGATGGACAGACACTCGAACTAGGCTGGCAATCGACCGAACCGCAGAACTTGTTTTCCGAGACAACCTACTCTGTTGTCGCAGGCGACGCAGATGGGGACGGAGATCTGGATCTGGCGGTTGGCAACGGCGGGCGGCGCAACGGCGGACAGACCAACCTTCTGTTTCGCAACGATCTGCCGGCCATCGCTTTCGGACAAGTCCCGGCCTGGACGTCACCTGACCAACGGCCGACCACCAGCATAGCCTGGGGTGACTGGGACGGCGACGGCGACCTGGACCTGGCAGCGGGCAATGATGGCGAGCCGACCGTCGTCTATGAGAACGAGGAGGGCAAGCTCAACCTCGATCTGGACGGCGAATTGGGCTGGCAGTCGACCGTAACCGATGTGGCCCGGACAACGGCGGTGGCCTGGGCTGACTGGGACGGCGACGGCGACCTGGACCTGGCGGTGGGCAACGATGGTTCCCCGACGGCCGTCTACGAGAACGTCGACCAGGCCCTCATCCTCGACGCGGCCGCCGGATTCGGCTGGCAGGCGCCCATTAGCGATACGGCTGCAACGCGCAGTGTGGCCTGGGGCGACTGGGACGGTGATGATGACCTGGACCTTGCCGTTGGCGCAGAGGGTGATTTTGCTCGCGTTTACGAAAATGATAGTGGAACGCTGCTGCTGGACCCTGAGGCGGGCCTGGGTTGGCAATCGCCGGTCACCATGACCGCCCGCAGTGTGGCCTGGGCCGACTGGGACAAGGATGATGACCTCGACTTGACGCTGGGGGCACGCGTCTACGAGAACGTAGGCGGGGCCGATTTGCAGCTAGGCTGGAACGGCAATGTGACGGCCAATGGCGTTGCCTGGGGGGATATGGATGCTGACGGTGACCGAGATCTGGCTGTGGCCATGCCCAGCGGTCGGGCCAGGGTATATGAAAACCTGGGCGGTGCCTTGGCGTTCTCACTCCGACAGGATCAAGGATGGCAATCATTTGATGTTCTGGAGGCCACCGGCGTGGCCTGGGGCGACGCCGATGGCGACGGCGATCTGGATCTGGCGTTCTCAGTGGCCGCAGATGAAGGATTTGAGCCGAGCGTCGTATTTGAGAACGAGGGTGGCCGCCTTTCAGATAGACCGGCATGGTCCACGCCGGACACCCGCCCGGCCACAGGCACCGCCCAGAAGTCACAGGCAGTGGCCTGGGGGGACGCCGATGGCGACGGCGATCTGGACTTGGCGCTTGCCGGAATGTCCATCAGTGACGATGGCGACGTAATGGGTCTGGCCAACGAGGTCTATCTGAATGGCCTCCAGCGCCGGCGCGATTCGCTGCCAGGGTTATCCGTCTCCTTGGTCAACATATCTGACCCCGACAGGACAGCGGCCGCCAACTTCTATGCCTCGCCTGATGTGCTCGGTACCAATGTCATCTCGATCCCTTACCGGCTGAGCAGCATTAACGGCACGCCGGTGGGTCAGGTCAGTATGTTCTACTCACTGGATGGCGGTGACCGCTGGCGGCCGGCGAAACCGACGGCCGCCACCCAGGTGACCGACCTGGCCGCCGGCCCGGCGGGCAGTGACCACGTCTTCGGTTGGGATACATTCGAGAGCGAATTCTTCGGCCGATCGGACAATGTCGTCATGCGCATCGTGACCTATCCTGCGCCGCCGGAGCGCGCGAATGCGCCGGATGAACCTTATCGCTACTTCAATGCCGTCTCTGGCTCGTTCCAGCGCCCGGCAGCTTCGTCGGTGACCTTCCCGTTCCGCGTGCAGAGCACCCAGGTACGCGTTGTCGATGACGAAGGGAACGGAGTGCCTGGCGCCGTGGTCTTCCGGCTGCCGGAAGGGCAGGTGGATGGGGCGCTATGGATGCCCGAGCCGATCCAGCCGCAAGTGACGGACGCTAACGGCTATCTGCCGGGCGGCGGGACCATTGCAGTGAACGATCAATTGATCGCCCTGTGGCCCGTTCCGGAAACGCTAACAGGGACCACAGCGATCACCTTTACTGACAAGGCCCGACTGTTCTATACCAGCGCGGCCGTCACATCCAGCGGCCCGGTGCTGGAGTCCTTTACTGCGCCCAGACGTCATCGAGCTTCAGGTTTCTGAGGAAAACCCGCTTCTGCTGTTTGATCTGGTGATCGCCCTGGAGTGGGATGCACGCGACGACACCACGTTTCTGACCGAACTGGCCACGAGCGTGCAACGTGCGTCGGAGATCCTCTATGACACCACCAACGGCCAGGCCGCGTTAGGGCAGGTCTATGTCTACCAGAGCAAGGAGCTTTGGCCTGCGGCCGATGTCATCATCAAGGCCAATAATAGCATCCGGCCCTCGGCGGCGATTGGTGGTGTGGCGCAGGTGCCGGTGGCGGAGACCGTCTTGGCCGGCACGCCGGAAAGCAAGGTTATCACCAACGCCTATGGGGGCGGGCAGATTGTGATGGGCACGGTCTGGGATCCCTACGGTGAGAATACGTCTGAGTTGGGTGAAGAGTGGTGGCGCGCCCTGGCCCACGAGCTGGCCCACTATCTCTTCTTTCTCCCGGATAATTACCTGGGTTTCCCGCAGGATAACATCCTCGGCCGAATCAATTGTGACGGTAGTTTCATGACTTCGACATATGATCCGGCATACAGCGAGTTCCTGATCGATGAGCAGTGGACGGGGGATTGCACCGAGAGCCTGGCAGCGATTACAACCGGACGGGCGGACTGGGCAACGATTACGAACACGTACCCCATGCTCAACGCCCCTGCGGCGGAGATCGTTCCCTTCGAGGGGCCGGATGTCCTACCCGTCCCGGTGACGACCGTTATCTACTGGCCGTCTCAGGAAGACCGCACCGTGCTGCGGGCCCGCAACTTTGATGTGCGGGATGGTCGTCCGGGGGACAATTACAAGGACAGACTGCGCTTGCCTGCGGCCCAGGCCTATCTGATTCAGAGCCAGGGCACGCCGGACGAGACGGATGACATGATCATCCAGCTGGGGTCGCCGACCGGCGGCGGCGATCGGATCAAGGTCCGGGGCGCCTATCCCGGCGATCGTCTGTGCCTGATCGACAGCAGCGTTTCGACGCGCTTCATCGGCTGTGATAATGACCTGGAGTCGGCCGATGTCTCTATTCTGATGGCGCCATTGGATGACGCCTGGCGGCCGAGCCTGGATGTGCAGGCGGTAACCAGTCGCACCGTGACAATCTCGGTGACGCAGGCGCTGTCTGACGGCGAAGAGCTGAAGGTGCAGGTTTACCCGTTGCACTATTGGTCTGTGCCCAACTTCTCCGGGCTATCCCCCACAGCCACATTGCAGACAGACGGTGACCTTCATACGGGCAGCCTGACGATGGCGTTGCCGGCCTATGACGTGGTCGTACGCACATGGGTAGAGGGTGACACGCCCCGTGAATCCATTAGCCATTTCCGCTTGAATCCTCCCTGGGAGACCGTGGATGGCGAGGTCGTTACCAGTACGCACCGCATCGGCATCGGTGGTCCGAACTCGGTTGGTATAGGCGGCCCCAACTCCGTCGGCATTGGTGGACCAAACTCGGTGGGTATTGGCGGACCAAACTCGGTCGGTATTGGCGGTCCGAACGCCGTCGGCATCGGTGGGCCAAACGCTGTCGGCATTGGCGGTCCGAACGCGGTTGGTATCGGTGGCCCGAATTCCGTAGGTATCGGTGGCCCGAACTCGGTCGGCATTGGCGGGCCGAATTCCGTGGGCATCGGCGGCCCGAACTCGGTCGGCATTGGCGGGCCGAATTCCGTGGGCATCGGTGGCCCGAACTCTGTGGGTATCGGCGGCCCCAATTCTGTAGGCATTGGCGGCGCCAATGGTCGATCGTTTAACGCGCCCATCCTGTCGGCCGATGCGCAGGTGGTTGTCTATAGTAAAGAGGGATTCTTTGAGGACAACGGCGTCGCCACCCTCCAGGTGCTGGGCACGGTGCCAGGGTTGGATAGCGAAACGCAGACTTGGCTGCAGCCGGTGGGCCAGGCCTATGAGGTTATTCTGAACCCTGAGGTGACTGATGAGCGGTTCATTGCCTTCAACTATCTGCAGCGTGACGTGCCCGAGGGCTATGAACACACGCTGAATGTCTACTTCTTGCCCGATGGCGGTGACTCCTGGGAGCGTCTCAATACCCAGCGCTTCACCGAGAACATGGTCGTGGCTGATCTGCAATCCAGGAATGGCGTCTATGCGATTATGTCAACCATCGAAATGCCGTTCCTGAGTCCGGGCTGGAATCAGTTCGTCTATCCATTGCCGGACCCACGACCGATAACCGACGCATTGCGGTCTATCAACGGCGCGTACACGGTCGTGTATAAGAGCGATTTGCCCGGCAGCATTCCTGGGACGACAACCGAGACGAACGTCGATAAGCTGGAGTTTGGCACTGCCTACTGGATTTGGGTTGAGGGAGATGAGACGGTAGTTCCCTACCTGGCCCCGCCGGCACGTTCGCCGGACGGCTATGTGCCGGGCGGCTAGACCGTCGATAAATGTCGACTTAGGCCGCCGACAATTCAGTCCGCAGCCGCACGCTGCCACAGCGAAACCAGTTCACGATTGAACGGCACTTGCGTCAAGTAGCGCTGACGCAGGTGTTCGTCGGCAACGGACTCGGCGCGTGACTGCAATAACTCATAGGCTTGCTGAAGACATCGTCGGGCAGGCGAATCAACGTTGGCCGCAATCCCATCCTCAGCTTGGCGAAGGACCTCGTAGGCGATCAGATATGTCTTGATCGGCAACTCAAGACTCTCAACGCCATTTGCCTTAATCCAGTCCAGGACGATCTGGATCGAGGCCGTGGCTTCTTGCGGCTGACCCGCATGGAGCTGGGCTGCAGCCAGCGCGGCCAACGTATCTATGACGGCTGCCTCGTTGCCCAGCCGGCGACGGAGGTCCAGAGCCTCTTGGAGGAGTTGGATAGCATCCACCGCCTGGCCGTTCTCGGCCATCACCAGGCCGATGTGGGTGAGTGGATAAGCGATTGACTTGTCATTGGCGATCTGTCGAGCCAAGGCCAGCGACTGATTCAGATTGTCCAGGGCAACGGCCGTCTGGTCCTCACAGTAGGCGACTAGACCGAGTGCATCCAGTGAGGTGATCTGTCCTTCCCGGTCAGCCGTCTCGCGGGCGATCGTGAGCCCTTCCTCGTAATTCTGCCGGGCCATTTCATACTCGCCGAAGTCCAGGGCATAGTGCGATTTGTTGATCAGGATGGTTGACTCGGCATAGCGCCAGCCAATTTCCCGAACCAACTCCAGGCCCTCGGCATAGGCAGCCGACGAGGCGGCATAGTGACCCAGCGAATAATTGATGATGCCCACTAAATTGGCCGTGCGAACAAGACCCTGCGCATGAGATTCTCGGCTATAGATTGCCTGAGCCTGAATCGCATACTCCAGAGCAACGGGCTGATTGCCCAAGTATTGCCAGACGACTCCAAGGTCATGGAGACACTCGGCCATTTCGACCTGTGCTGAACCCTCGCGAACGAGGGCCAGTGCCTGTTGCAGATAAGGCTCGGCCTCGGCCGCTTGCCCTTGCTGCCACAGCGCTCGCCCCAGCCGATGGAGGGCACGACCCTCAGCCACGGGGTCGCTGACCGCTGCGGCGGCTTCGGCCGACTGTTCGGCATAAGCCGTAGCTTCGTCGTAATTGTCCCGGACAAGAGCGTAGGCTGCCTGCCGCAAGAGAAGCTCGGCGCGGTGATGATTGTCGGGCGACACGACCAGCGCTGATTTCAGGGCTCTAAGGTCAGCTAATTGATCGTCCCGCCGCCCGAGCAAGGCGTAGACCGCCTCGCGGCCCAGAAGCAAGTCGTAGCGTGCTTCCAGGTCCGTAGGCGCAGTCAATTGTAACGCGCGAGAGAAGTAGTCAACGGCTTGTAAGTTGTTATAGGCTGCTGCCGATTGGGTAGCTGCCCGACCATAGTAAACGGCCGCCTGGCGTGCCCTATCGCCGCGGTCATAGTGGTAGGCGATTTCGGCCAGTTGCGATGCCGGCGGAGCGTCTGTATCCACTGCCCGTGTTAGCAACTCGGCTGCCTGCCCATGCAACTGTCTGCGTCGGGATCGCAATTGCATGTCATACGCCACGTCCTTCAAGAGGGCGTGTCGGAACAGGTAGCGCTCCTCGTCAATCGGATACCAGATGTCATTGAGGGCCCCCTGTTCCAGAATGACGTCGAACTCTGCCGGTTCTTGCAGCATGGCCGCCAATGTCCCCTGGTCGAACTCGCGCCCCAAGACGGACGCTATCTGGGTGGATTCCCGCACTTGGGGCGGCAACTGATCGAGGCGCGCAATGAGCAGCGACCGGACATCCGTGGGCATATCCAGACCCCCCATTTGCGTTGGGGGCGTGCCGGCACGCTTGGTTGAGTCAGCGCTCTGTTGCCGGGTGAGGAACATCAGCATTTGTTCGACGAACAGGGGGTTGCCTTCCGAATGGGAGGCCAGAAGATCGACTAATTCGTCTGTCGGCGGCTCTGCAGCTAGCGCCGACACCAGCCGGCCGGTGGCCGCGAGATTGAGTGGCAACAGATGGCGAACAACCTGGGGCGTTTCCTCGTCGAAAAGGTCATCCGGCAGCGGATGACGAGCTGTCAGCAGCAGGGCAATTGGATATGCCTCGATGTTTCGCATCAGGTACGGCAACAAGGCCAGGCTGTCGCGGTCCAGCGCATGGGCATCTTCCATATGGATAATGAGCGGCTGCTGCCGACTGATGGCCTTGAACAGCGCCTTAAGCGCATTCTGGGTGTTCTCCGCTCGCAACTGCGGATCGACGCGTTCATAGAGCGAATCCGGCCAGTGCAGATCGACCACGTGCCCAATGAACGACCGCGTGCGGCGCAACTCGTCCCGCAGGTCATCATCAGTCGTGGTATCGATCAGCGCATCCAGAATGCCGTTGAATGTAACCAGTCGTCTGGCTTCGTCCGCGCCGGGCGACTGCTGAAAGTATCGCCGTAGTCCGTAGTGAAACGGATTGAGGGGCTGCTGGAGAAGCTCATCCGACTGGCACATAATGACCTGATAGCCGGCATCGACTGTCACTTGTTCCAGGAACTCGTGGACGAGGCGGCTCTTGCCAATGCCCGCGTCGCCGGCAATCAAATAGACACCGGGCGATTCCTGATTGGCCAGCGGCGCCAGCCGCTCGGTCAATTGCCGCAGTTCCGATTCACGGCCGATGAATTCACCGCGAAACACCGGATAGCCACTGACTTCTCTGGCGGCAATCAGACGGTGGACATACTCCGGCTCGACGAAGCCCTTAAATGCCCGCGGGCCGATCGGCTCCACCTGATGAGTCCGTTCAGCCCGCTGGGCGACCCGGTCATCCAACCATATATCGCCCCAGGGCGCACTGGTCATCATGCGTGCGGCAAGGTTAACCCCGCGGCTGTAGCAGGTGTACTCCTCATAGACAGGGGAGCCCATGAACCCGGCATACGCCATGCGAGAGGTCAGGCCGGCGCGCAATGGAACCGCGCAATCGTCGCGCAGTTCCAGAACGAAGGCCAGCGCCCGCCGCAGATCGTTTTCCTGACTGGTGGGGGCGCCCCAAAATACGTAAAGATTGCAGCCCTTGTCGTCAAAGTTAATGCGATAGACGACACCGCCATAATGATGCAAGAGGCGAAAGACGACACCCAGCACCTGTTCCAGCTCATCCGTCCCCGGCTCACCCCGGAGATTGATAAAGAGCGACAGAATCTGTCTGAACTCGCCCTTGGCCGACTGTCGGACCACACTTTCGGGCACAAAGCGGCCCAATTGGTCCGGCTCGGATTCCGGCAGGTCGGGGTAGATGCCATCCGCCCCAAGAGATGTCAGCGTTTGGGTAATCAAATCGTGGCCCTGCTGTGGCAAGACGGCCACGTCTGGTGAGATTGCCTGAAAGAAAGACCGGCTCGCCACGATGTCCCCGGGGCGCGATTCATTCTCGGCCAGGGCGCTCTCCGAAATTGCTGGACCCTTAAAGAGATACACCGCGCGCGTGTCATCGTCTGATGTGGAAATTGCCCATTCCACCTCGCCCAGCCCCAGTCCAATCTTGGCCTTGAGAGAATAGTCACCCTGGGCCAGGTGCTGCTCTCCCTGTTCGTTCATCGAAGCCTGCATCGCTTCGGCCGCTGCCAGGGCCCGGAAGGCAGCGGCGCTGCTATCCTCGTCAGGCCGCTGGGGGAACAGGGCGGAGAATGCATCCCCGGCAAAGCCCGCGATGAACCCGCCATGGTCGAACGTACTCTCAATTAGCGGCGCGAAGAGCGCTTCCACCGTCATGGTCAAGGTCTCGACGCCATCCGTACCGTACTCGATCAAGGACTCGGTCAAACTGGTGAACCCTGACAGGTCCAGATAGAGACCGGCGGCCGAAAATGTTCCGGTTAGTTGTCCGTTGGCCAGGTGATGGGTGATCAGCGCAGGGATCAGTGTGCGTGTGGAGTGCCTGCGCATCTCGAGGCTCGGCTGCATAGCGTCATTATACACGGTATCGTGCCACCTCATAAGTCCATCGGCACCCCCATGTCGGCTATGCCGGTCGGGAACTTCTGGTTGCCGAATACACCCTTTTCCGACAGAATCTTTGGATTGACCAGGAAACTATCCAATCCCTGTCAGCAACGACGGGGCACTGAGCAAGTACGAGTCTCTATGAACGACATCACAACGCCGGTTGGCCGCGCGCTACAAGCCAAAGGAATCCCCTTTAAAGAATTTCGCCACGCGGGCCCGGTTCATTCGCTGGAACAGGCGGCCGAAGAGCGCGATCAGCGACCGGAGCAGGTCGTGCGCAGCATTCTGTTTCGGCTGGCGCAGGACAGCTATCTGATGGTCGCCGTGGCCGGACCACGACAGATTGACTGGAAGGCGCTGCGCACGGCGGTCGGCCAGTCGCGCATGTCGATGGCCACGCCGGACGAAGTGCTGCAAGTTACCGGCTATGAGATTGGCGCCGTGGCTCCGTTTGGGCTGCCCACACCGATGCGCATCATGCTGGACGAAAGCGTGCTGCGCGAGGAGGTGGTGTCGTTGGGATCCGGTGTTCGAGGAACGGCCGTCATCTTGCGAACTGACCGATCTCCGACGGGCGTTGGCGAAGCCGAGGTCGTCGATGTGCTTGGCGGCTAGGCCTAGCCCTTGCCGGTTCGGGCCAGTTCGCTGAGCAGGACCAAGCACTGGTCGGCTACATCCGCGCGCGTACCACTGTTGTCGATGCGTGTAGGTCGGCGTGTTGGGGTGGCTCGAAGAATTGATCGATGCGTCGCGCATAGTCGGCCGTAATCGACTTGTCATCCTGCGCAATCGATCCATTCGTAGCCAAAACTCGGCCGTTACCCAGACAAAGATCGCGTCGGGTAGGCCGCCAGGATCTGCTGCCGGTGGCGTTCCTTGAAGGTGGCCTGGCCAAAGGCAAGAAAGGGAATGCTCGCTGCGCAATTCAGTCAGACGTCGGACGATGACCGGCGTAATAGCGATCGCGCATCGCGTCGGTGAATGGTTGTTCGGTGCGAATTGCTTCGCGTAGTTCATCGGTCAGATCGAGGTCGCCGTCATAGAAGGTGAAGCCGAAGGAATCCTGCAGACACACCGCCAACATAGTTCTTGCCGGCAGCCGCCAGCCCGAACAAGTAGATCAGCATGGTGGTCCTGTGAGACCGGAACTAGCGCAGCGACTCGCAGACGCAACCGTCACCACCGCCATCGAGGTGGTGCACGTCTTCACCGGTCTTGTCCATGCAGATAGTCAAAGCAGGTTTGCGCCTCGCGCTGGCGATCGAAGTCCGCGCAGTCGTAGAGATTGCGATCGCAGTCGCATGGCCCGGCCTGCTCCATGTCGGCCCACATCCCGACGGCCGGCGTCGTCGTGCTTCTGATTCCAACGCTTTGAAGTACTCGGTGTTGGCCGTATCCGGGGGGAATGTCACCAAACGGGCCATGCCGTTGCTGATGAGTTCAGCGTTGACGAAGGTGCCGTCGGGCTTGTAGATGTAGCGCAGCAATCGGCCGTATTGATCTGTATCGGAGACATCGCGCACCAGGATGACAGTTTCGCCACGAACCAGGTCCATGTTGAAGTCGAACGCCTCGTCATAGAAATACTCGTCCCGTTCCGGCGTGTCCACCCCAATGTAGCGCACATCATAGGTGCGGCCGTCGAGCGACACTTCAATCGTGTCGCCGTCATAGACCCACTCGACTCGGGCTCGGTCTCCGGGAGGGGGCCCGTCATTGGTCTGTCGTGGAGCGGACTGGCTGGTCTGGGCCGGTTGACAACTGACGGCGCCAAGCAAGAGCAGCAGGAAGGCAAGAAGAAGGAACAAGGGTGGTCGTGTTGATAGCTTCATAGGGGTTCGATACGATCCTTGGGTGATTGTGGGGAGATCATAGCACAAACGGCTGAACTGTCATGGCGCATTGCCTGCGGTCCTGTTGACCACTCAGCCTGCCATCAATGAACGGAAGTGTCGCTTGCCGGCCCTATTCACAGCCGATATACTCAAGGTTTGAATAGTCAACCTATGAGCCCCCAACATCGAGCAACGCTTTCCACGGAACTGAGCCTGCTGGGTTTCTTGCGTTTGCGCCCAATGCATGGGTATGAGATCCACAGCTGCCTGGCCGATCCGTCCGGCCTGAACGGACTCTGGCAGGTTAAGCTCGGTCGGCTCTATGCCCTGCTGGGCCGTCTTGAATTACAAGGTTACGTGACGGCCGAAATTGAACCGCAGGGCGATCGGCCGCCGCGCAAGGTGTTCAGCCTGACCCCAGCGGGGACTGCAGCGTACCTTCGATTGGGTTGAGGCGCCGGTCATGCAGCCGCGCGACCTGCGACTGGGCTTCATGCTCAAACTGTATTTCGCCCGATTGGAGTCAGTAGAAATCGTTAAGCGTTTGGTGTCCGCACAGCAAAACCAATGCGCCGGCTGGCTGTCGGGGCCCCTGGTTGCGACGAATGTGGGCGAATCGAACGGTCACCAGTTAATGGTGCAGCGCTATCGGCGCGGCCAAATAGAAGCGGCGGATGCCTGGTTGGAATGGTTGCTGACCACAATCGAGGAGGACATCCGTTGATGAAGCAACTAGCGGCTGCCATGATCGCGTGCCTGGGCCTGATCACGGCGATGGGGTGTGCGACGGCTGTGTCAGAGCGTCCGTCACCACTCACCGTCTTTGCGGCCGCCTCGCTAAGCGATGCCTTCACCGAACTTGGGACGGTCTTCACCAACGATAACCCCCAGATTCCGATCACATTCAATTTTGCCGGGTCGAATCAGCTGGCGACCCAGATCGCGGCCGGCGCTCCGGCGGATGTGTTCGCGAGTGCAAACGGGACTCAGATGGCGGCCGCTGTGGCCAGCGGACGAATTGATCCGGCCGCTCCCGTCCGATTTCTCACCAATCGGCTGGCGATCATTGTCTCCCCAGGAGAATCCCGGCCCAGATTACGCAGCTCGCCGATCTGGCCAACGAGGAAGTGCTATTGGTGCTGGCCGCGCCGGAGGTGCCTGTTGGCCAGTACGCGCGGGACTTCCTGGCCAAAGCATCCGACGCCAACCAATTTGGCGCCGGCTTTGCGGACTCTGTGATGGCTAACCTGGTGTCTTCCGAGCAGAATGTCCGCGCCGTTTTAACCAAGGTGGCTCTGGGTGAAGCAGATGCGGGGATCGTCTACAGATCTGATGCCACCGGATCGGGTGGGGATGTTGCTTACCTGGATATCCCCGATGACCTAAACATCATCGCCGACTACCCTATAGCAATGTTGAATGATACTCGCCCACGCTGAATCAGCGCAGGCCTTTGTGGCGTTTGTCTTGAGCCCGGCCGGGCAGGCTATTCTGGCAAACCATGGCTTTAGCCCGGTGACAGCGCCATGAGCCTTATCGGGCCGGCCGTTTCTTCCGACCGGCGCAAGAATCTCTATAGTCCCAAACGTCGCCTGCCGGAGTTGTGGTGGGCGCTGGCCGTTCCGTACTGCTCTTTTTGTTGCTGCCGTTGCTGGCTCTCCTGACCTTTGGCTCTCCGGCGGATCTCATTGCCAACCTCAGCCGGCCGGAAGTGCGTCAGGCGGTCTCGCTCAGTCTGCGCACCAGTACCTGGGCGACGCTGGCGTCGATCCTGCTTGGTACGCCGGTGGCCTACCTCATGGCCCGTCGCCAGTTTCCCGGCAAGGTTCTGGTGGACAACCTCATTGATATGCCGATTGTCCTGCCACCGGCCGTATCCGGGTTGGCGCTGTTGTTGGTCTTCGGCCGTCAGGGGTGGATTGGCGGGCCCTTGGCCGATATCGGCCTGCGGATAACCTTTACCGAAGCGGCTGTCGTGATTGCCCAGACATTTGTGGCCGCGTCGTTGTTCGTCCGCGCTGCAGCCATTGGCTTTGCCGCCGTTGAGCCGGAACTGGAAGATGCAGCCGCCATCGACGGGGCAAGCCGTTTTCAGGTTTTTTGGCGTATGACCTTGCCTCTGTCGCGGATGGCGTTTCTGACAGGCGTGGCCCTGGCCTGGGCGCGGGCAATGGGCGAGTTTGGGGCCACCATTATTTTCGCGGGTAACTTCCCCGGCCGTACCCAAACTATGCCGCTGGCGATTTACCTGGGCTTTGAGCTGGATCTGGAATTGGCCGTCACCCTCTCGGTGATCCTGGTGGCGTTTTCATTTGCGGTGCTGCTGCTGGTCAAGCTGGTCTTTGGCCGGGAAGACCGCGAAGAATAAGCCACCCAGACCACCGGACCGCTATCAGCCTATCCGGTGTAGCCGTGGGGATTCTGTGACTGCCAGCGCCAGCTATCGGCCAGCATTTCATCCAGAGTCCGCTCGGCCGTCCAGCCCAGTTCGCGCGCTGCCAGCGTCGGATCAGCGAAGCAGGCAGCGACATCACCCGGACGCGGCGGCGCATACTCCAGCGGGATGGTCTGGCCCGACGCTTTCTCAAAGGCCCTGACAACCTCCAGCACACTATAGCCTTGTCCAGTGCCAAGGTTATAGGTCACCAACCCGGGATGCCCGGCCAGGTTCTCCAGGGCCCGCAAGTGACCGACGGCCGCATCTACGACATGTATATAGTCCCGCACACCAGTCCCGTCTGGGGTGGGGTAATCGTCTCCAAAGACGCGCAGATAGGGCAGTTTGCCGACAGCCACTTGGGTGATATAGGGCACAAGATTGGCGGGTATGCCGTTCGGGTCCTCGCCGATTCGGCCGCTGCTGTGGGCGCCCACTGGGTTGAAGTAGCGCAGGATGGCGACGTCCCAGCGATCGTCGGCCGCCACCAGGTCTCGGAGCACGGTTTCGATCATCAACTTGGTCTGCCCATAGGGGTTGACGGCCGACAGCGGAAAATCTTCGGTAATGGGTGTTGTGTGGGGATCGCCGTAAACCGTGGCCGAGGAACTGAAGACAAACTGGCGGATGTCGTGGGCGTCCATCATTTCCAGCAGATTCAGGGTGCCGGTGACGTTATTGCGATAGTAGCGCAGCGGCTGCGCCACCGATTCGCCTACGGACTTGAGCGCGGCGAAGTGGATGACGGCGTCGATCGGTTCAGCGGCAAAGACGGCCGACAGGCCATCGCGATCCAGTAAGTCGATCTCATAGAAACGCCAGATTTCGTCCGGTTAGCTCCTGAACACGGCGCAATGCTTCGGGGTGGCTATTGACGAGATTGTCTACGACGACGACTTCATGCCCAGCCTTCAATAGTTCGAGGGCTGTGTGGCTGCCAATGTAGCCGGCTCCGCCGGTGATGAGAATACGCATGAAAAGACCTCCAAGGTACAAAGTGTCGCGACAATCAGCCGTCAGTTACTGCCGGGGTGGGTGGGGGGAGCAAAAATGCGTCGCAGCCAATACGGACTGCGACGCATCAATTGTTTCGTGAATAGCAAGGTCCACGTCGGTTGGTGCTCAGCGGGTAAAGACGATCCCTGGCCCGCTTGTCTTAGATATCGAGGTTGCGAACTTCGCTGGCGTGAGTGGTGATAAACCGGCGTCGCGGCGCAACCTCATCACCCATCAGCATATCAAAGGTCCGATCGGCCAGCACCGCATCCTCAATGGTGACTTGCAGCAGCGTGCGGATCTCCGGGTCCATGGTGGTCTCCCACAACTGCTCGGCGTTCATCTCGCCCAAACCCTTATACCGTTGGATCGAGTATTTCTGCCCATTCAGCTTTTTGATAACTGCGTCACGCTGTGCGTCTGTATACGCGTAATCCAGATTCTTGCCGTATTTGATGGCGTAGAGTGGCGGCTGGGCAATATACAGGTGACCATCCTCAATCAGTATGGGCATGTAGCGGAAGAAGAAGGTCAGCAGCAGGGTGCGGATGTGGCTGCCATCAACGTCGGCGTCGGTCATGATAATGGTTCGGCCGTAGCGCAGATTGCCGATGTCAAACGATTCGCCGATTCCCGTGCCGAGGGCTGAGATGAGCGACTTGACCTCGTTGTTGGCCAGCACCTTGTCCAACCGGGCGCGCTCAGTATTGAGGATCTTGCCGCGCAAAGGCAGGATGGCCTGGAAGTGGCGGTCGCGACCCTGTTTGGCGGTGCCACCGGCCGATTCACCCTCGACGATGTAGAGCTCGGCGCGCGACGGGTCCTTCTCAGAGCAGTCGGCCAGTTTGCCCGGCAGCGTCAGACTGTCCAGCGCGCTCTTGCGCATGACAAGTTCGCGAGCGGCGCGGGCGGCATCGCGGGCGCGGGAGGAAGTCAGGCATCGTTCGACAATGCGTTTGGCCTCGCGCGGGTTTTCTTCCAGGAACTGACCCAGCGCCTCACCCAAGACTGACGAAACCAAACCGGCTACTTCGGCATTCATCAGCTTGACCTTGGTCTGGCTCTCAAATTGCGGATCGGGGTGCTTGATGCTGACGACCAGCGTCACGCCCTCGCGGGTGTCATCGGACGAGAAGTTCTTGTCCTTCTCTTTGAGGATGTTGTTCTTGCGCGCATAGTTATTGATAACCCGGGTCAGAGCGGTCCGCGCTCCGGTCAGATGCGTGCCACCGTCTGGGGTATTGATTGTATTGGCAAAGGCGTATTCCGAAATGCTGACGCCGTCGGTGTACTGCATGCCGACTTCAATGCCCAAACCCTCTACTTCCTTTTCGACATGGACAATATC
The DNA here is from genome assembly GCA_963695535.1 of uncultured Chloroflexia bacterium. Classification (GTDB taxonomy): domain Bacteria; phylum Chloroflexota; class Anaerolineae; order Promineifilales; family Promineifilaceae; genus Promineifilum. Next base: position 413,138 of record CAVOGT010000003.1, on the reverse strand, counting down.
GTGCAGCGTCTTGCGGTTGCGATTGAGATAGCGGACGAATGAACGCACCCCGCCTTCAAAGTAGAAGTTTATCTCGCGGGTTGGTGAAACGCGCTCGTCGCGTAACGAAATAAAGACGCCACTCGTGACAAACGCCATCTCTCGAAAGCGGTTGGCCAGCGTTTCGAACCGGTAGACATTGTCCTCAACAAAGATGGTTTCATCGGTTTTGAAGTGAGTAATAGTACCGGTGGCCTCGCCTTTTTCCAGCTTGCGCAGTTTTTCCACCGGCGTCACGGGAATGCCACGCTCATAGCGCTGACGCCAGACAGCTCCATCGCGTTTGACCGTGACTTCCATCCATTCGGACAGGGCATTCACAGCCGCCGCGCCGACGCCGTGCAAACCGCCGGAAACCTTGTAGGCGGCACCATCGAACTTGCCGCCGGAGTGCAGGCTTGTATGCACCACCTGCAAGGCTGAAACCTTCTCAGTGGGATGTTCAGCCACGGGAATACCGACACCGTTGTCAGAAATCGTAACGCTGGAGTCGGGATGGATGACTACCTCGATGCGATCACAGCGGCCGGCCAAAGCCTCGTCAATCGAGTTATCGACGATCTCGATAACGAGGTGATGAAATGCACGGGAGTCCGTGCCGCCAACATACATACCGGGCCGGCGACGAACAGCCTCCAGGCCCTTCAGGACCTGAATACTGGCGGCATCATAATTGACTTGATCTTGATTCGTTTTCTTGTTCATGGTGCTAGTTCACAGGTTCCAGTTTGGTATCCACCAGGTTTGCGTCAGGTAGCAAGCGGTGACGATCGCGGTAAAAAATCAACATGGCTGCACTCAATGCAGTTGAAACAAAGGCGTGGCCAAGAATGCTGGCCAGCGTAAGCCAGGAGCCGTCATCGGCTGATAACAGTAGCCAACTCAGAAGCTGGCGCGAAAGGACGACGACCAACAAGAGCGAAAGTGCCGGCAGCAGGTTCGTCTGAAACAGACGAACGCTTTCGACGAGTGACGGGAAGAATGGCTTGCGATTGATGGCCATGCCTTGCGGCGTGTAACTCATAAAGATAACGACCCAGAGTAAAATGACCGGTGCGGCCAGCAAGATGAAGGTCGCCAGAATCTGGCTGAGCAGCGCCACAAAGGCGCCGATAAATGATATCGGCAATAAGATGAGCAGAAAGATGACCAGAAAAAGCAGCGCCAGAGCTGTGAAACGGAACCACGTCCGCCCTATCCACTGCAGGATCGCACCAGCGCCGGCCGCGGAACGATCCATGGTTTCATCATCATCCTTGACCACCACCGAGGCTATCAACGTGGTGTAGATAGCGGCCAGCAATAATCCGACCAGCGTCAGACCGACTAACAACCCGACCCAAAGCACCCAGCTGTCAATGTCCACGAGCGAAGGGGTGATCGGCGTGGTTTCCGGCGTTAACCCAGTCATCAGGACTGGCACACCCAGAAAGAACGGGCTCAGATAGGTGAACATATTGGTACGAAGGCTGATCACATCGAGCATGGGTCGGGGATCCATCAGCGTGGTGTCCATGGGCAACTGAGTCAGCAATTCCTGCACCAGCGGGCCGAAACTGAGGCGCGGTCCAAGCCACAAAAACACGTCCAGCAATATGGGGACGATGAGCAACCAGGGGTGACGCGTGGTCAATTCAAACCCAGCAGCAACTGTATTCCAGACAGTGGGAAGGGCAGTAGTTTTCTCTGGATTTTGCATCATCTTAACTTATGAATTATACCACATTTGTTCTACACGGTCGACGAACGCGACCAACTTCTCACGCTTTACGGGCGTCGATACGACCCCCTTTTTGCCCGCATAATTAGGTGTGTGTGAACTTTGTTTCGCGTCCGGACACGCCGGGCTATGCTTCTACGCAGACCAACAACTGACGGTCGGCAAACGGGCAGGGACTGACCCCAAAATGCCACCAAGAATTACCTCGCATGTCAGTCACGTGTTATACTGTGAACGTGACTATATGGTCCATGGACCGTGTGGTGTCAGTGACCGATTCACCAGCTTCGAGGCCAAACCTCAAATTTCAGCAGGAGACGATAATGGCGGATATCCAGGCGATTGCACAACGTATAGTTGAGAATGTGGAGCAAGTGATGGTTGGCAAGCACCAGCCGGTTCAACAGACAGTCTTGGGCCTGCTGTGCCAGGGGCATATCCTGATTGAAGATGTGCCGGGCGTGGGCAAGACGGTGCTGGCCAAATCGCTGGCCAAGTCAGTCGGCTGCAAATTCCAGCGCATCCAGTTTACGCCCGACATGCTCCCTAGCGATGTGACCGGGGTCTCGGTCTTCAACCAGAAGACGCGCGAGTTCGAGTTTCGCCCCGGCCCAATCCACGCCCAAATCGTCCTGGTTGATGAAATCAACCGCGCCACACCCAAGACACAGTCCGCCTTGCTGGAAGCGATGGAAGAGCGACAGGTGACTGTGGACGGCACCACCTATCCGCTGGATATTCCGTTTATGGTTTTGGCGACACAGAACCCGATTGAGTATGAGGGCACGTTCCCGCTGCCTGAAGCGCAGCTTGACCGTTTCCTTTTGCGCATTCGCCTGGGCTATCCCGGCCGCAACGAGGAAATCGAGATCTTGGATCGCCAGCAGTATGTCCATCCGGTTAATAGCCTGCAGCTGGCTGTTGGGGTGGAAGAATTAATGGAAGCCCAGGACGCTGTGCGCGCCATCTACGTCGACCAGCTTGTCAAGGAGTACATCGTCGATATCGTGCGCAAGACGCGCGAGCATCCCGATGTGTATTTGGGTTCCAGTTCACGCGGCGCTCTAGCCATTTACCGCCTGGGGCAGGCGCGGGCGGCTCTGCTGGGCCGTGACTATGTGCTGCCGGACGACGTGAAGGCCCTCGCCGGTCCCGCCCTGGGCCACCGCCTCATCGTCGGCCCGGCGGCCCGCATCAAGGACATCGAACCGGAACAGATCGTCCAGGAGATTCTCGACGCAACGGCCGTCCCCGGTGGCCAGGTTAGCCGCGAACGGGCGCGCGCCTGATGTTGAACTTTCTTTCGCAGCGGCGAACCATCGTTTTCTTTCTCGCGGTTGCGGCGTTTGTTGCCGGGCTGTTGACCGGTCGCGACCTGTTGTTCACGCTGGCCTATTTGCTCGGGCTGCTGCTCATTCTTTCCTTCGCCTGGGCCTGGGCAAACCTGAACTGGCTGCACCTGTCGCGCTTGACGCGCACGCGGCGCACACAGGTCGGCCGACCGCTGGAAGAACGATTCACCATTCAGAACACGAGCATCATCCCCAAACTGTGGGTAGAAGTTCGTGACTTCTCGACGCTGCCTGATCATTACGCCAGCCAGGTGGTCAATGGGCTAGGCCCTCGCCAGAGTTTTAGCTGGCGCGTAACGACAATGTGCCGGCAACGCGGTCGCTATCAGCTCGGGCCCATCCGCCTGCGGACCAGCGACCCGTTCGGCCTTTTCCCGATGGAGCGCGATATCCTGGCCACGTCTAACATTGTTGTCTATCCCATGACCTTCGACCTGGAGCAGTTTGCGTTACCGGTGGGGATCCTGCCCGGCGGCGATGCGCTGCGTCGCCGCACCCATTACACCACGACCAATGCCTCCGGCGTGCGCGACTACGAACCCGGTGACAGCTTTAACCGGATTCATTGGCGCAGCAGCGCCCGGCGCGACCGGCTGATCGTCAAGGAATTCGAACTGGACCCGCTGGCCGACATCTGGATTGTGCCGGACATGTCCGTCTATGGGCACATTTCCCCGCGCCAAACGACAGCCACAGCTCCAAAGCCGGGTGACATTCCGGCCTGGCTAAAGATGGAGGAATTTACGCTTCCCGAATCCACCGAGGAGTACGCTGTCACCATCGCCGCCTCCGTATCCCAGTTCTTCTTGCAGCGCGATCGCGCCGTAGGCATGCTGGCCTACGGTCAGGCCAATGAGATACTTCAGCCGGACCGCGGTGAACGGCAGTTCAACCGCATCCTGGAAACGCTATCCGTCTTGCGTGCTGAGGGCGAGGTGCCCATTCAGGATATGCTCCATGCCGAATCGCATCTGTTTCCCCGGGGCACAACGGTCATTGTCATCACGCCCACCACGCGCGAGGACTGGGCCACATCGGCGCGCCAACTAAGCCGTCGTGGATTACGCGTTGTGACTATCCTCGTGAATCCGGAGTCATTCCACGGCCCGCGTTCAGCCGATGGACTGTATTACCTGCTGCGTGCCAGTGGGCAAACGGCCTATTTGGTTAACAATGGCGATGACCTGGCCCACGCACTCAGCCGCGGCGCGACCAAGACGGGCTATTTCAGCGCCTAGTAGACGCACCGTTGCCAAGTGGGTAATTGCGAAAAGCAGCCGCCGGGTTAAACCGACCGCTAAAGCATGCTTAGCGGGATGCTGTCGGCCGTAGGCGTGCTCTGGGGTGAGACTGTCTGACGGTCATCAATCACTTCGCCCGACATGCTCCACGGCCCGGCATGGGTGATTCGCACCGGAACCATTTGACCGCGCAAGGGACGCGGGTCGTCGAAGAAGACAAGCTTGTTGTGCGGCGTGCGGCCGCGCCAGCGAGACTTGTCGCGGCTTTCCACCAGGACTTCCACCACGTCACCCAGGAAACGCGCCGTCTTTTCGGCCGACACTTCCTTCTGAAGGTCCTCAATCACCTGGTAGCGTCGACGCTTTTCCGCGTCAGGCACATCGTCTTCCATCCGCCGCTCGCTGACGGTGCCGGGGCGCGGGCTGTAACGAGCCAGGTGAATCTTGTCCAGGCGAAGGTCAGCCAGCACGTTGTACGTTTGCTGAAACTGTTCGGCCGTCTCGCCGGGGAAGCCGACAATGATGTCCCCGTGGATTGCTGCATCCGGGATGATCGCGCGAATACGATGGACCAGGCCACGGTACTCGTCCTGCGTGTAGCCACGCTTCATGGCCACCAGAACGTCGTCGTCGCCGGCCTGGATCGGCACTTCAATCTGGGGCATTACCTTTGGCAGGTCGGCTACAGCATGCAGGATGCGATCGGTCATGTAGTTCGGATGACTGGTTAGAAAGCGAATACGCTCCAAGCCCTCAACGTCGTTGACCGTACGCAACAGGTCTGCCAGGTCCGGACCATCCGGTACATCATAGCCATAGCGGTCCACAATCTGGCCCAATAGGACGACTTCCTTCACCCCTTGGGCCACGAGTGAGCGCACCTCAGAGACAATCTCGCCCACGGGCCGGCTGCGCTCTTTACCACGCTTTTGCGGAATAATGCAGAACGTGCAGGCATGGGAGCAGCCATAAACGATCGACACCGGCGCCGAGACCAACTGCCCACGTTGGTCGGCGGGCAGGATGACTTCACCGTCCTGCAACGCATGGCGTTGGCGCGTCGCTTCCTGTTCCTGTGCGTAGTCGTCATCCTGGGACAAATGCGCCAGCAGGGGCAGGCCATCCGTCGACGGTTCCATGAACACGTCCACGAAGGGGAAGCGCTTCTCCAATGCCTCGTTGCCGCGCACACCGACCACGCAGCCCATAACGGCGATCGTCATATCGGGTCGGTTTTCCTTCAAGGGTCGCAGGGCGTGGAGCTTGTTGTAAGCCTTGTCTTCCGATTGCTGACGCACGGTGCAGGTTTCCAGCACAACCACATCCGCCTCTTGCATTGTGGGCGTGGCACGGTAGCCCAGTTTCTCCAACTCGGTGGCCACGCGCCGGGCGTCAGCGTAATTCATCTGACAGCCGGTGATCCAGAAATGGTAGGTTTTGGTCATGGTGCCTGCTTGTACTGCGTGGCTTCCACCTAGTGTGGGTTCGCATCTGCGCAGACGGGGATTCTAGCGATGCGCGTGAGACACGTCAAGCGCGCAAGGCCGAGCTTAACGCTCGGGTGACTGGATTGTGAAAGACAATCCAGCGATTACTCCTGTAGCCAGGCGACCGACGTACATGTTCCGAAGGAGTGGGGGATCACGTCTACATAGTGATGATCCGGAGCGATCAATCCCACCAGATTGTCGTCCATTGCCAACACGAGCCAATTGCTGTCATCAGTCCAGTCATAGGTCACTGAAGACAAGAAGAAGGGTAGTCGAATGGCAAAAGGGGTGGTGCGGTTTGCAGCGATATCATGAAGATAGAGAATGCCACTGTTGTCCCTGGGCGCAAAACTGCCGTGATCGCGTCCGGTCACGATCAAGTAACGGCCATCGGGCGAAAAGCTGAACGAGTGATTCAGGTCATATCGTACTTGCAGTCGCAGTTGGGGTTGGCGGGTGGCCAAATCGTACGAGAACACAAAGGCATCTTTCCGGAGTTCGTCGACGGCGACCACAAACACCAGTTCGCGGTCAATGGGATGCGGCACGACATAGGCCAGGGTTATGCGGCTGCTATCCTGACCCGCGGGCAGATACTCATATAAATCAGCCGATGTGAGAATGGTTCTGGGCTCTTGGTTATCCACTGTGGCAACCACGACTTCTTCGTCCACAGCCGGGCCTGGGGAACCATCCCGGATGACGTGGATATACCCAAATGTTTGCTCATCCAGCCAAAAGGGGGAGTAGCCGGTACCGATCGGTTCAGAAGATACCGTTTCTTCCGCCGTTGGGCTCGGCCCCAATGTCAAGGCTCGTTCGTAAAATGGCTCGCTGGGATCAAAAATGATGACGCGCTCATTGGTGATTAGCGTGTTGGTGGGTAGGGTGGCCTGATCGCCACTATAGACGGCGCGCTGTCCATCCGGCGACCAGCGGGGTACGCCTTGCAGCCGGGAGAAGTCACAGCCATCGCTGGTGCAGGTATCAAGATCCAGCAGTAAGGCATCGGTTTGATCCTGTTCCGGCTCCCAGGCATAGGTGACCAGCTGCCGGCCGTCAGGATCGGTCTCGCCGAAAGAAATAGAGAAGCCGGTATCCGTTCGGTACAGCGGCTGGGATGCACCATCGCGCCACAAATTGGTCTGCCATGTTTCTTCGGCCAATACGAATTGTTGCATGAGTAGCGCATCGGGGCTGGGCAGCGGGCTCATCCATACGAACCCTTCAACGCTCAAAAGGGAGGTCCAGGTCGTTGTAGCGAGATCATAACGATAGACAGACGCCGGACCGGGGCGTTGGCTGCCTTCTTCGGCCGTGCAGGCCAGGTAAAGTGACTCATCCGGCACAGGGATGGGTGGGGTTTCGCTCATCAGTGTGCCCTGTAGCGCATAAATCCACCATGCCTGGTCCAGGCTATTGAGAACCCATGAGTTGCCCACCTTGTCATCGCTCTCCACGAGCAGGCGGCTGAGCCACTCTTCCATGTTGGGTGCGACGGGCAGCAATCGCTGCATATTGGCTGGGGTCAGGTCGGGAAAGGAGTTGAGAAGAAAATCAATCGCCAAATAGAGTCGCCATTGATCTTCGGCCGGAATCGGGCTGCCACTGGGTCGTCGCCACAAGTAGACCAGGTCGCTGAAGCGCGTGCCGTCGGTCAGAATTTGTTGATAGTCGTCCGAAGCGATCGGCCACTCGCCATAGCCAAGTTCAGCCAATTGATGGTCGAGGAGCACATGGAACAGTGCGCCCTGCTGGCAGCATTCCCAGGCCGTGCTGTCAGTGATGACCGCTTCCAAAACTGCGGGACGGTAGGCATTAAGCAAGGCTTGGTAGCCGCTGGAAACGGGCAGGTTTTCTTCTAGGGGGCGCCCAATGAGCGTCGGGGCAGGCAAGATGAGCGCATTGCCTTGCCGTACGTCGCGATAGGCCCATTGGTCTCGCGAGTTCTTGGCTAACGAAGCCAGCGAGCCAAGATCGGTTTCCAGGCGCAGCGTCAGACCCAACTCATCGCTACAGCCGAGGTCAGCAATGCCGGCGCAAAGACGGTCAATTGCCTTGGACAAATCCCCGGCCAGCTGAATAGCCACGGCCTCATCACGTGCGGGATACTCCACCCGTAATCGATTCGTTTCAATGGTCTGTCGATCGCCCCAGAAATCACTCTCCGACGGCGCCAGGAGCCAACGCTGAGTGCCTCGCCGGAAGACCATAGTCTGTTCCAGCAGAACGGTGTCGGTGACCCCCTGAGCGGTCGTCACGACAAAGGGCTGGACGGACGTCAGCACCGCTTCGTTGAGGTCGGGAGTGAACTCAATGCTAACCGCGACTTCATCGGCCACGGCATCATCAAAGGGAACCGGCAGATTTTGTGGCAGCGAATCCGGTGTGACGGTCAGGCCCAAGGGAGTGCGATCGAAGAGCAGTCCGGCGTCAAACAGCTCCAGCTGTGAGGCTGTCCAGTCGGGATCGCGACCGGAGAGCACTGACCGGAACAATTCCTCATCCTGGTCCGTGGCCGCCAGCTGAACCAGGTTGTAGCTGGAAGCGACATCATTGCGAAGCGACTGCATGGTTGCGTCAATCTGCACCTGCACGCGCCACCAGACCGTGAGTCCAACCCCGGCCAGGAGTACTGTCACCAGCGCCAGGAGACGCCAGGGTATATGCCGAGTTTTTTTGGGGGAAGTCGGCGGATACGGCGGATCATCCCAGGCCGCCTGTTGGCTGCTGCGAATCTCGTCTTCTGTCTGCCATTCGAAGTTTCCGGACATGAGGGTTATGAGCGATCTGATGTGTATTGGTCTATCTTGCCGTGGTGAAATGGCCGCTGAGTACGCAAATGGTTTTACGACCGTCTGCCCACTATCGCAACGCACTCACACGGTTAATCATCAACCGCTTAGCCACCGGATTAGTTGCCGTAGAGGTCGCGATAGGCGCTGAAGCCCTGATAGATCCGCTGCACGTAGTCACGGGTCTCGCCAAAGTCTATCGTGTCGACAAATAGATCGAAGTCGGCGCCGGCGATCTCAAACCAGCGCGCGGCATTGCCGGGGCCGCCGTTATAGGCCGCCAGCGCGACCTGTTCGAGATTGTCAAACCCGGCCAACTGCTGGCTGAGATAATAGGCGCCAAAGCGCAGGCCGACGTAGGGCTTGTAGAGGTCCTCGTTCTCGAAGTCCGGCCAGGCCAGCCGCTGTGCGATCCAGGCGCCGGTATCAGGGATGACCTGGGCCAGACCCTGGGCGGCGGCGCTGGAACGGGCGAAGCTCTCGAACAGGCTTTCCTGGCGCACGAGGGCGAATTGCAGGCGCGGATCAAAGCCATACTCTTCGGCCAGGGGCAGGATCAGGTCGGCGTAATACGTGGGGTAGATGAGACGGCCGATGAAGCGCGGCGCATCATAGAGCTGCGTACCCGTAGCGGCCAGCAGCGTTTCGGCCGCGGCAATTGACGACCGGTACAGGCCGACGTCCCGCAAATAGAGCGCAATCTGATAACTGGCCAGCGGGTCGCCTTGATACGCTTGACGGAACGCTTCCAGTTCGCCCTGCGCTTCTTCGAGAAGACCTAACGACCAGAGCTTTTCACCCACGATGCGACGCGGATCGTCCACCAGCGCTGGGGGCAGTGCGGACAACTCGCCTTCGGGCGGAACGGTCACTTGATTGATGACAAGCCATTCGCGCAGCCATGTTTCTGCTTCCCGCTGATCGGTCGTTTCGTCTTCCGGGATCCGGAGTGGCGCATCGGCCGAAAAGGGTTCGACACCATTGGCGACGTCCCTGGCGCGCAGGGCGTAGAAGTTGCTTGGCTGCAAAGCGCGCGCCTGCTCTTGCAAGGCTGCCAGATCAAGTCCGGCGGTGCCGTCCTGCGCCAGTCGCAGCAGCCAGGTCAGTGCTTCGCTGCCGTAAAGGCTTTGTGGATACTGGTTGACGAGACGCTGCCACAGGTCTAGTTCACGGTCCGTATCACCCGCCAGTCGCGAGACCAGGGCGGCACGCGCAATCGCTTCCGGCGCATCGGCGTGGGCGGGATAATTCTCGGCCAGGTAGAGATAGCGATCGGCGGCGCTCACGCCACCCGTACTCTCCGCCAGCGAGGCGACCGACCATACGGCTTCCGGTGCGCGTTCATCGTCCGGAAACTCCGTGATGAACGCTTCGTACGCCTCGGTGGCTCCGGTTACCTCTCCGGCACGCGCCAACATGTCGGCCAGCTCAATGGTGGCTACGGCCGGATCAAAGTCGCGGTAGGTTGCCAATTCTGCCAGCGCCGCTTCCAGGTTGCCCAATGCCTCATAAGACCAGGCAAGATACAAGTGAGTGTCCTTGCGGTAGTCCTGCGGCGCAGCAGCCACATAGCGCTGGAACGCCTCGACAGCCGGCTGATAGACACCGACGTAAAAATCCACGAGGCCGCGCTGAAACTCGTCGACCTCGACACCGGCATCGACCAGTTCCACCAGGCCCCAGTAGCTTTCTGCAGCACGCGGATAGTCGGTTATCCCCTTGAGATAGCGATCATAGGCGGCCGTTGTATCGCCCGCCAATAGTTCGGCCTGACCTGCCAAATACGTCATTTCCCCTTTGGTGATCTCGGTGCGGGCCAGATCGTGAATCGCGTCGTACTGGGCGATTGCCGCCGGGTAGTTGCTCTGCGCCAGATACTGCTCAGCGAGTTGCCGATGCAGGGCGATCGTGCTCAGGCGATGGGAAGGGGCCGCCAGCGCTGCCTCAAGCGCACCAATAACACCGGGACCGTCGCCCAGCTGCTGATAAGCCTGGGCGATGAGCGGCTGCACATAGGCGGCCATGTCCGGATTCTCAACCAAATACGCCTCGAACGCGGCAATGGCTTCAGTCGGCGCATTGGCGGCCAGCAACGTTTGGCCGCGCTGAAAAGCGGCCGCGGCCGCAATTGCCGCCGGCACGGCCGAATCGGTGCCGTCGATCAATGGGTCCAATGCCGCCGCGGCGAGCTCGGGCTGACCGTCCTCCAGCAATGCCACCCCTAAGCCATACCGTGCCGCTGCCAACTCCTCCACACGCAGCTCCGTGTCGCGGGCCACGGCTGCTTGGTAGACCCCGGCAGCGCCGGCAAAGTCCCCTTCGCCCAGGAGTCTCTCGGCAATAGCAAGTAACTCAGGTGCGGTAGCGTCGGTTGGAATCGTGACGCCGACGGTCAAGTCAACCGACTCCAGTGAGATGGCGTTGGCCGAATCGGCCGTTGTTGTCTCTTCGGCAACCGGGACACCACCCACAGGCGTAAGCGAAGGCAGGACCACCGGCGTCGGCGGCCGTGGTACGTCAACAGTTCCGGAAACCGGTGGCGCCAGGGTGGGTGTGGGCAGCAGCCCCGGTGTGGTGTTGACGGGCAGGGGGGCAACGGCTGTGCTTGGCCCTTCAGCGCAGCTCGCCAGAAGCACCACAATTAACAGGACAACCGAAATGAACAGCGGTTGCCGTGGCCTGTGTATCTGGTTACTGTGCTTCAGATGACACCTCTTTGGCCGATGTGGTTACCATGACCGGGTCTTTTCGTTGGTCACGCTGGCCGCTAATGAGTTCCCAACCCAGGTACAGACCGGCCAATTGGCTGAGCGACAGAAGGATCAGTCCAAGGATGATTCCCATACGAACCGCATCCAGTTGGGTCGGAATGCGTTCCTGGGCCGAGTCAATAGACGTTTGTAAGTCTGTGATCAGAACTGTGTATTGGTCAAGCAATGGAACCAACTGACCGACGCTTTGGTTGATCGTGACCAGGTCGTCTGAGATAGAGAGCAGATTATCTGACAACACACCGAGATTGTCGGTCGTCACTGTCAGGTCCTCCTCCAATGCGCGCAGGCTCTCCGGCAGGCCATCCAGTGTGTCCTCAAACGCACTCAGCGTCTCATCAAACGGCACTTCCGGGTTGTACTCAATACCCAGGTCCCACTGGATGGGAATAGACTGGCCGAAGGGCAGATCGATGGTCCGATCAATGCCAATACCACTCAAGGTAGTCAGGGTTGTGTCAATGACCCCTGCCACCTGGACAATGTTGGGTATGGCGGCCTGAACGGCTTCCAGATTGACCGGCAAGTCCTGGGTGATGAGGGTGTTGACACTGCTGAGAAACGGCCGGCTGTCGGCTATGGCCCCGGACAGGTTGGCCGTTGCCGTGGAGGCTGTTTCGAGCCCGACACCAACTTCCGTGATCGTCGTTTGAGTCAGGATGATCGTATCGCCGGCCGTGGCAAGCGAATCGCTGGTGAACTGCAGCGTGTTCTCAATGTTGGTCGTAATGCTATCGATGGCTTCGCCAATACGCGACGCGCCAAGGATACTGGTAATAATGATGGCCAGGGCGGTGGCCATCATGATGCCGCCGAGTATTCGTTTGATAATGTTTGCTGGTGTCACGGTTGCTCCTCTTCCGGCGCTAGCGAGTGGGTGGTTGGGATACGGTTCCGGTAACGCCCACGTATTCTAATCCAACCAGGGCATTCCGGACAGAGGCGCGGTCGATTCGACCGGTCGTTTGTTCAGCGAGCGCCAACGCTTGCCATAAAAGACCAAACGCATCATAGGTTGGACCGGCATAGGGACCGGCCACTTCATCAAACGGGGTCACAGCGGCGTAAGCGTCACGAAAGGCCGCCGGCAGCTGTACCGGGGCGCTAGGTATCAGTGCGCCATTCCCAACGGCAACGAGAGGCACCCCATCCTTCGCATAGAGACTGTTGCCCGCCACCGTGGTGTCGTTTAGAAAGTGGCCTACGACCGCCACCACCGCCGGATCGCGGGCCAGTGAGGCTGCGGCCTGGCGCGCCAACTGTTCGTTCCCGCCGTCGTCCTGGGCCACCAGGGCCACGCGGGTGCCGTTGACGCCGCCGGCCGCATTAATCTCGCGCACCGCCAGCCGCGCGCTGTAAATGGCGTCATAGCCGATGGCCCGGTCACGTCCCTCAAACGGCGCCACCAGCCCGATCTTGACCACCGGTTCGACGGATTGACAGGCAACCAGCAAGGGAAGTAGGAGCAGCCACAGCCACCTAGCGACAGCGGTTGACATTGACCAGGTGCTCCTCAAAGGTGGCGCTGAATACATGGGTGCCGGACCGTTCGGCCGTGCAGTCGAGCACGAAGAACAGGTAGTCGGTTGCGGTCGGGTTAGCGACGGCCTCCAGGCTAATGCGGGACGGGTTGGCGATAGGTCCGGGCGGCAGGGCGGGAACGCGATAGGTGTTGTAAGGGGAATCAATCTCCAGATCGGCCAGCGCCAGGGGCGCCTTCCACCAACTCTGGGATTCCGGTTGGTAGCCGAGGGCATATTGAACGGTGGGGTCTGCCTGCAACGGCATACCGGCTCGCAACCGATTCAAAAATACGCCGGACATAACGGGTTTCTCTTCCGGAAGCACCGCCTCGCGCTCAACGATGGACGCCAGAATAACAGCCTCACGCACCGAAATGCCCTGCGCGCCGATAAGTTGTCGCAGGTCCGGTGTGAGCTGCCGATCAAACTCAGTCAACATGAGGTCAATGAGTTCCGCACTGGTGGTCTCGGTCGTGATGGGGTAGGTGCCGGGATAGAGATAGCCTTCCAGCGTGGCGTCGGGTGGCAACGTGGCCAGGAATTCGTGGCGCGACAAGTCATGGCTTTGGCGACGCTTGACGATGTCCAGAAACTGATCGGGATCGATCCGGGCCGGGGACGTCACGCTGAGGTAATTGGCCATTTCCTCGGCCCGCCATCCGGGCAAAAAGCGCAGTTCCAGGTTGCGCGGACCGCCGCCGCTCAGTGACTGGGCGATTTCCGGAATTGTGGTGCGTGGGTCAACTTGGTGACTGCCCGCGACCAGGGCACCGTCATAGCCATAGTAGACCAGATAGTTGAGGAATAACTCTTGATCGCGTATGAGCCCCATCCCCGCCAGGTTCGCAGCGATGGCCGATGCACTTTCGCCGGGATTAATCACGAACGTTGCCGGCTCAGTCGCAATGCCGGCCGGCTGGGTTAGCGCTTCGGTGTGGGTGCCCAGATACAGCTCCAGTTGCAGCCGCTTGGCCGTGTCCAGGGCCGGGTTCATCCGGCTCCGGTCGACCGACCCTAAGGGGACCGACCGTTGCCATTCACGGTACAGAACAAAAGCTGCCGCGCCGACGGCCGCTACCAGTATCAGCAGCAGCACCACGCCGGCAAAGCCGCCGCGACCAGACGAGTCGTGGGAAGAGTTATTGGAAGTCATTCAGTTGGGCCAGCGGCGGCCGATCATTGTCCAAGTACGATTGCAGGATAAACGCGGCGGCAACAGCATCGACCTGATCTTTAATCTTGCGACCGCGTTTACCCTGGGCGCGCAGGCTGGCTTCAGCCTGCTTCGTCGTCAGGCTCTCATCCCAATAGACGACGGGGACGTCAATATGGTTGCCTAAGTCGGCCGTATAGTCCCGAACCCAGGCAGCGCGGTCGCCCTCATATCCAGCCATGGTGATTGGTAAGCCCATAATGACGAGACCCACCTGTTGTTCTTCGATGAGTCGGGCATAGCGCGCAAAGTCCTCGGCACGCGACTTGCGCGTCATGGTCGAGTGGGCCGAAGCAATCATGCGGCCGGGGTCACTCAGAGCGATGCCAATGCGCTTCTCGCCGAGGTCAATAGCCATAGCCCGTCCGGCAGTGGTAATGGGGGTGTTCGCTGTGTCGATCACGTTCTACCAGTATGCCGCCGGTCAGCCGGGCGACTCGATGGCTGGCCTACGATTAGGCACCTTCCGGCCCTTGACGTGGCTCAGCCCACGCGAAGCCGACTTGTTCGCGCCGGTCAACGAGGTGCCAGGTGTGATTATGGTGCTCAGCCGCTTGCAGTGTGGCGAAGGCCGGTAACCCAAGTGCCGCCGCCTGCTGTCGCAGCGCACGATCGTCACTAACCAGGCCAAGCGCCAGGTGCTCGCGATCGGCCAGCCGGCGCAACAACATCAGCAAAAGATCCGGCTTGGCCAGCCGTTGGTTTGCCGGGGCCAACAGGGCGATACGCTCATGCCCCCGATCGGCCAGCAGTCGCTCTCGCAAGGCAGAGAACGGTTCGGTCGCATCGAGCACCAGGGTTTGCACCCGGGTCTACTCCTTGAGAGCCGCCGCAACCAGCCCGTCTACGGCCGCCAGTGCCTCGGGTAGCTTTTCCGGATCGCGACCACCGGCCTGGGCCATATTCGGCCGACCGCCGCCACTGCCGCCCACCATCGCCGCGACCTCGCGGGCCAGGTCCCCGGCCTTCAGACCGCGGGCGATGAGGTCATCGCTAACGGCGGCCACAATGACCGGCTTGCCGTTGCTAACGGTGGCCAGGACGGCCGCACCGGAACCGACCTTGTCGCGGAACCAGTCCACCATTTCGCGCAAACCATCAATTCCGCTGACTTCCACCTGAGCGGTCAGCAGGTTGGCGCCGCTGATCCGCCGGACTTGACCCAGCAAGGTCTCAAACTGATCGCGAGCCAGCCGGCGGTTAACCTGTTCGAGTTCCCGGCTGAGCGATTTGTGATCACCTTGCAAGGCTTCAAGTCGGGTCTCAATTTCCGGAAGGGGCGTGTTGAGGCGCTGCGCCAGGCGATTGAGCAACTCCAAGCGGTCGGCCACGTACTGGTTGGCCCCGCGGCCGGTGACCGCTTCGACGCGGCGCACGCCTGCGCCGACGGCTTCTTCGGACACGAAACGGAACTGGCCGATCTCGCCCGTCTCGCTGACGTGTAGACCGCCACACAATTCGAAGCTGTAGGCGCCGGCGTTCGGTTCACCGCCAACAGCAATGGTGCGCACCACGTCGCCGTATTTCTCACCAAACAGAGCCATAGCCCCGCCGGCAATGGCTTCCTTCTGGCCCATGTACGTGACTGTCACCGGCATGTTGGCCAGGATGGCTTCATTAATGTCCGTTTCGATCGCGCTTAGTGTCTGCGGGTCAATGGCCGCATCGTGGGTAAAGTCGAAGCGCAGACGATCCGGAGCGACCAGCGACCCAGCCTGAGCCACATGCTTCCCCAAGTGGGCGCGCAATTCGCGATGCAATAGGTGCGTAGCTGTGTGGTTACGCCGAATATCGCCGCGACGTTCGCGGTCTACCTCTAACAGACCGAAATCGCCGGCGCGGATCGTGCCGGATGCTACTTGTCCGACATGGATAATCAGCCCAGCGAATGGCGTGCGCGTATCGTCGATGACGACCTCGGCCCCGGTGCTGGGCACCGTGAAACGGCCGCTGTCGCCCACTTCACCCCCCGCCTCCACATAGAATGGCGTGGCAGCAGTGATAATTTCGACCGTCTCGCCGGTCTTGGCCGACAACACCTGTTGTCCGTCGCTTACCAGCGCCAGCACGTCCGTTTCCAGTGACGCGCCGGAGTAGGGGTCATAGTCAACGCCGGTGCTGTCCAATCGGCCGCTTTCGACCAATGATTGGAACAAGTCGCTGTAGATGTTCTGACCGGTTTCGTAGGCGGCGAACGCGCCGCTACCGCTGGCCAGCGCGTGCTGGTCGCGGGCAGCAGCATAGCCTGCTTCGTCAACGGTCATGCCGTGCTGCTCCAGCGCCTCATCGCGGGTCAGTTCGAGGGGTAGGCCATAGGTGGCGTACAGATTAAAGGCCACATTACCCGGCACCACCGTTTGGCCCTGGCTGTGCAGATCGTCGAGAATCTCATCCAGGTGTAACAAGCCGTTATCCAGCGTGCGATTGAAGCGCTCTTCCTCGCGGCGCAGGGTGTGGAGAATCAGGTCGCGGCGCAGCTTGAGTTCCGGGTATGCCTCGCCCATTTGGTCAATATAGACCTCGGCAATCTCGCCCAGGAACGGGTCGTGGAAGCCAATCTTGCGGCCGAAGCGAGCGGCGCGGCGGATGACCATGCGCAGGACGTACCCTGCCCCGGTATTGCCCGGTTGGACGCCGTCGGCGATTAGAAACGTTGCGGCGCGGCCGTGGTCGGCAATCACGCGATAGCCGACAAGATTCTCGGCTCGTTGCGCGTCGGAGTCGCCCAGCAATTCCTGTACCCGGTCCATGGCGCTACTGAACAGGTCAGTATCGTAGTTATTGTCGACGTTCTGGATGACCCGGACGAGACGTTCCATGCCCAGGCCGGTGTCAACCGACGGCCGGGGCAGGGGCAGCAGCGTGCCGTCCGGTTGGGCATCGAACTGCATAAAGACGAGGTTCCAGATTTCCAGATAATCGGGATAGTCCTCATTGTTGACGCCTTCGGCCGTCTGGTCAGCCAGCGGCCCGGAGTAGTAGTGGACCTCGGAGCAGGGGCCGCAGGGACCGATATCGCCCATGGCCCAGTAATTGTCTTCCTTGCCGAAGCGCAGAATTCGCTCCTCCGGCAGATAGCGCGTCCACAACTCGAAGGCCTCATCGTCGTCGAGATAGACCGTGGCATACAGTCGCTGTGGATCCAGTTCCATCAACTCGGTCAGGAACGTCCAGGCGTAATCGATGGCCTCGCGCTTGAAGTAGTCGCCGAAGGAGAAGTTGCCCAGCATTTCGAAGAACGTATGGTGACGCGCCGACGGGCCGACATTCTCCAGGTCATTGTGCTTGCCCTGTACGCGCATCACCTTCTGGGCCGTGGTGGCGCGGGAATACGGCCGCTTTTCCTTGCCCAGGAACACATCAACGAACTGGTTCATCCCGGCATTGGTGAACAGCAATGTCGGGTTGTCGCGCTGGGGCAGCGGCGCGCTGGGCACGATTTCATGATGGACCTCGTTGAAGAAGTCCAGGAAGGCTTGGCGGATTTCGTTACTGGTTGTTGGTCTCATTAGGTTCTCCGAACTGAATCTTATCAGATAGTAGCGGGCAACAAAAAACCGCCAGACTGTATTGCTCAGTCTGGCGGTTGTTGGGTCTCGTTGTTAGGCGAACGTCAGGCAACGGCTCCGGCCAGACTGGTGGTCCGGCCGGCGGCGGCGTTCAAACGGTCCACTTGAATCAACGTATTCACAACGAACAGTATAGCGAAAGGCCTGAACAGCGTCAATGGGCGGTTGGCGTGGCGCTGGGCGTTGTCCCAGCCTGCAGCTGGCGAATGTGTTCGCGCACCATCTTGCCGTCGGCGATCATTTCGAATGCCGGCGGGATGTGATGCATTGAGGTCCAGGGTAGGCCTCGAATATAACCGGGCATGCCTATTCGGCTGAGTGCGCTGTAGGACCCGGGGAATTCGAGTGTACTTGTTCCGTCTGTGCGCCGTGTTAACTGCACCATTACGATCTGACTCAAGTCGATAGAGTGGACATAACTACGTGGCCACCGGGCAACGAAAAGGACCCGGCGATCGGTTAGACCATAATAGATCGAGGCGCGGGTCCTGATATCAAGCCAGAACCGTCCGACAAGCAGAAAGGCAGCCCCATTAGGAAGGGTGACATGATGAGCAGAACTCTCGGGCCATCACCCTGGAACAGGAAGATGACGAGCCCCGTTAATGCTGCGCCGCTCCAGAGAATGGAGAACGGAATAAGTGCCGCATCGTGTCCCCGCAGCGCAAAGCCTTGTTTGGGCTGCCCCGCCCACAACAGCGTTTCTCCGGGTGTTAACTCAGTCTGTATTTGCGCAGCCGCTGATATCACCTGCGTATCCATGTTTCAACCCGACAGCCACCACAGCCACTCAACCTGTGAGTGGGGAACTCTCATCCGACTCGCTCAATAGCTCCCACGCCAGCCGGTACTTGGCCAACCGCTCCAGATCGCGCTCGCTCAACTCCGGCGGCAGGCGGCGCACGTCCATGTTGTGCCGCAGGTCAGCCAGCTTGACCGCCCGCGCCAGCGGATTGGCCGCCACGGCCGCCACATAATCCAGATACAGAACGTCCTTGTCGTGAGTCAACAGCTCCAGTGCCTGCAAGACGCTCAGCGAGAACCCGGCGCGGGCCAGGTCGTCGAGCGTCACGTCACTGTCTTCGACCACATCATGCAGAACGGCCGTGATCATCTGTTCCTCAGTCTCCATCTGCAGCATCAGCGTCAGCGGGTGCAGGATGTACGGGTGGCCGGATCTGTCGGTGATGCCGGCGTGGGCATCCAGGGCAATTCGAATAGCGCTTTCCAGTTGGGTCATGGATATGGTGCTCCTTTGTGGCGGTCGATTGGCCGTGTTTCTAATTGTACCAGGGACCTGGTTTGGGTTAAGATAGGAATGTTGTCAATTTTACCAACGCACTCTTTTCCGGGCGCGGCAGCCACACAAGCGACGAGCCACCTGATATCCGGGATTAGATGAGGAGAATACCAAATGAAAGCAAATTCTTTGCAGGAATTGATGAGCCACCTTGCCGGCGTCGTTGACGTTCAGGGTGATGTCGTCACGGTTGTCGATGAAACAGCCGTTCGCGGCAAGATGGATGACCTGATTTATTCGGCCGTGTTCAGTGACGGTCTGACCCGCGACACCGCGCGTTGGCTCATCGGCGAAATCGGTCAGGCGCTGGGTGTTTACCCGGCGTCGATCCATGAGCTATACATGGCTATTGGTCGCGGCGACGTGCCCACGACCTTCACGGTCCCTGCCATGAACATCCGCGCCATGAACTACAATACGTCGCGCGCTGTGTTCCGGGCTGCCAACAAGACCAACGTCGGGGCCATGCTGTTCGAGATCGCTCGCTCCGAAATGGGGTACACGGACCAGCGGCCTACCGAGTATACGGCCGCTGTCATTGCCGCGGCCATCAAGGAAGGCTTCCGCGGCCCGGTTTTCATTCAAGGCGATCACTTCCAGATTTCGGCCGCCCGCCATGCCAAGGACCCGGATGCCGAGACGCAAGCGGTTAAGGATTTGATGGACGAGGCCGTTGCCGCCGGGTTCTATAACATCGACATCGACACCTCGACCCTGGTGGATCTCAGCTATGACACACTTGATGAACAGCAGCATGCTAACTATTCTCTCTGCGCCACGCTGACCAAGTATGTCCGCGACATCGAGCCGGCAGGAGTGACCATCTCGCTGGGTGGTGAGATTGGTGAAGTCGGCCACAAGAATTCTACCGTTGAAGAACTGCATGCCTTTATGCAGGGCTACAATAAGCACGTCAACGGTGTGACGGGCATCTCCAAGATCTCGGTCCAGACCGGCACCAGCCATGGCGGCGTTGTCCTGCCCGACGGTACGCTGGCCCAGGTCAGTGTCGACTTTGATACCCTGCATGAACTGGGTGTCGCCGCTCGTGAGGATTACGGTCTTGGTGGTGCGGTGCAGCACGGTGCTTCCACCCTGCCGCCCAACGCGTTCAGCAAGTTCCCGGAAGTTGGCACCGTGGAGATCCACCTGGCGACCAATTTCCAGAACATGATTTTTGACAATCTGCCGGACTCCGTTGTCGCCACAGCCTATGATTACGTCCGCAATAATCACAAGGACGAGTGGAAAGAAGGCAAGACGGAAGAGCAATTCCTCTACTCCGCACGCAAACGGGCCATCGGCCGCTTCAAGCAGCAGTGGTGGGATTTGGATCCGGAGCAGCAGGCGGCCATCGGCAACGTGTTACAGGAGCAGTTTGAGTTCCTGTTTGACCAGCTCAACGTCGCCAACACACGCGATGTGGTGAAGTCTGTGACCACCCACAAGCCAGTGAAGATAGCGCGCCCGCATGAGGCCGCCGCTGAAGTGGCCGCGGAAGACGTCAAAGACCTGGCTGACTAACCAGTACACCCAGATCCATTAGGGGATGGTTGCCTTGGATGGCAGCCATCCCCTTTTTGTTATCATTGCTTGATGGGACGGTTGCTGACCTCTTTCTATCGCATGTGCGGGCTGCTGGGCCTGACCCTCGGCGCGCTAATCCTGCTCGCGTGTGGGGGATCGGTTGCCGTTGTGGAACCAACGACTACGCCTGAACCCATTGTTCCGACGCGCACGCCCCAGCCGGCCACCGTCACCCCTACCGTGGCAGCCACCAAGACGGCAGTCCTCAGCCCACCGCCACGTATTATGGCGACGGCCGCACTGATCGAAGCGTCGCCAACGCCGACAATCGATATACCTCCGCCAGAACTGGCCCGCTTTGGCGTGACCGGGCCGCTGGAGTATGTTGCGGACGCCGTCGCTGCTGGCCTGCCTGTCGGCGCAACGCTCAACTGGCGCGCCGTAGCAAACCCGCCGGTACCGGACGGTATTGACTACTGGCAAATGTTGCGCTTGTCTGATGACGGCCTGATGCCTGATTGGTCTGATATTGAGACGATTGTTGAGGCTCAACCCGGTGCCTTCTGGCTCGTCGGCAATGAGCCTGACGTGCCCTGGCAGGATGGTATCACGGCCGAACGGTATGCCGAGCTTTATCACGAAGCCTATACCTTTATCAAAGCGCTTGACCCTTCGGCCGTCATTGGCGCGGGGGGTGTGTCGATGCCCTCACCGCTGCGGCTGGCGTATCTGGATGCTGTCCTGCAGAGTTACGAAGCGCGCTATGGTGTCGCCATGCCGGTCGATCTGTGGTCGGTCCATGCCTTCACACTCCGAGAGGAGCAGGACAGTTGGGGGATCGGCATTCCGCCGGGAATGGACGATACCGGCGGCCGGCTATTCGAGATAGATGATCATGGTGACGTGGACATCTTTATTCAGCATGTGCGCGACTTCCGGTCGTGGATGGCCGCCAATGGTTATCAGGATACATCATTGGCCGTCACTGAGTTCGGCATACTGCTGCCCACAGACTATGGCTTTCCTGACGAGTTCGTGGCCGAGTACTTACAACAAGCAATCGAGTTTATGCGAACTGCAACCGACGAAACCGGTTTGCCGGCGGATAACAACCGGCTGGTACAGGCCTGGTTCTGGTACAGCCTGTATGACGATGGGGCCTATCCGACGGGCGACCTGTATGATCCGGCCACGCGTGAACTGACACCAGTGGGCCGGGCCTACCGCGACTATGTCCTCTCCATACGGATTAGGGTGCCCTAGTAGCCGGTATCGCGGTTCACCACGTTGAGGAGGGGTTCGCCGGCCAGATAACGCTCCAGGTTGGCGATGAATAGATCCACGGCGCGATCATCGTAGGCGTGGGTGAAACCGCTAATGTGGGGAGAGATTATGACGTTGTCCATCCCCCAGAGAGCGCTATCCTCCGGTAGCGGTTCCACCTCAAAGACATCCAGACCCGCCCCGGCGATCCAGCCTCTTTGCAGGGCGCGGATAAGGTCGTCTTCTTTCACAACACTCCCTCGGCCGACATTGACTACAAAGCAACTGGGCTTCATGGCCCGAAACATGGCCTCATCGAACATATGGTGCGTCCGCTCCGTCAGGGGCAGGGTGATGACGACATAGTCACATTCACCGAGCATTGACTTGGTGGCCTCGGTCGGGTAGATGCGCGTGGGCAAGTCACCTTCGATGTCACCCGTATCGGGCAGGGTGAATCCAGTATCCTTTATATGACGGGCATCGCGCTTGGTGACCAGTATCTCCATGCCGAACGCACTGGCCAGCCGGGCGATCTCGCGGCCGATGCTGCCATAGCCCATGATCCCCACTGTCTGCCCCCGCAGCTCCTGGGATGTGAACGCCTCGCGGCGTCTGGTCGGCCATTGGCCAGTTTCTTGTTGCCGAATCCAGGCCGGCACGCGATTGGCCCAGGCTAGAATCTGAGCCAGGGTGTATTGACCCATGTTGGGGGCGTGAATGCCGCTGGCATTGGTAATGATGACATCACTTTCCCACAGGGGGCCGCTGACGATTCGCTCCACGCCGGCCCAATGAGAGTGGACCCAGCGCAGGTTTGGTGCTTGCTCGGCGTCGGGCAGCCGGTCGGTGGTATACAATACGTCGGCCTTGATCAGCCGATCCTCCGGCCATTTACCGTCGGTCAGCAGTTCTGCCTCCACCTGTATTTGCGGTGAGACCGCGGCAATGCGCTCCAGCTCAGCCGCTGAAAAGGGGACGTTGATCAGTATTTCACGTTTTGATGCCATGCTTATGGTACTCCGTGTGGACCTAGAGATTCTCAGTGTAACACAGTTCTTTGAGTGGGTAGAAACGGTGCAACTTTGCCAACCATGGGGCGTATAGTGTTCAGAATCGAGGAATTATTACTTTTGGAGGTATTGCAATGAACGATAAGAAATTGGTCCGCTCAAACGATGATCGCATGGTATTTGGTGTGGCGTCGGGCATCGCCCACTACGTGAACATCGATCCGGTGATCATTCGCCTGCTGTTTGTCCTGCTGACTCTGGCCGGCGGCCACGGGATCATCATCTACCTGGTATTGGCGATTATCATGCCCGAGCAGTCGGTGCCTTCGGCCAAGGGCAATGCCTTTGACGAGGAAGAGATCGTCATCAAGGGCGCTTAACTCTCACCAGCGGAGGACTATGCTCGCAAGATGAGCCGGCTCTCCGCCTCAATCTGACGTGACTCTGGCCCAAGTTCCTCCGGTTTCCAATCTCCTGGGGCCAGAGAAATGAGTAAACGGCCGTCCTGAAAGGGGCGGCCGTTTGCTTTGCCCCCTATCCCTAGCCCGCTATACTCACCCTTGGCATCCTGGATGCCGTTTATCATGTGTGTAGGACGACAAGTATGACACTAGTAATGAAATTTGGCGGGACATCAGTGGGTAGTGCGGACGCCATACGTGGCACGGCCGATCTGATCCTGCAGGCCCGCGAGACCTGGGGTGATGTGGTGGTTGTGGCCTCAGCCATGGGTTCCAAACCGGTCAAGGTGACCGATCTCTTGTTGCAGGGCGCCCACCGCGCCCTGTCCACCGGCGACCAGTCCGTTTGCATTGAATCTGCTGACCAATTGCGTGCGATCCACTTTGAGACGATCGACGCGCTATTGGCCCCGGAAGGGGAGCGCCAGCAGGTGATGGCGGAGATCGAACGCTTTGTGGAGCGCTTCCGCGCGCTGTGTTCGGCCGTCTGCGTATTGGGTGAAATCACCCCGCGGGCACTGGACACCATCAGCGGCATGGGTGAACAGATGAGTGTGCGAATCCTGGCCGCGTATCTGCGGCAGGAAGGGCACGCCGCCGAAGCCATTGACGCGACACGGCTCATCGTCACCGATGATCACTTCCAGCAGGCCACGCCGCTCCCCAATCTGACCCGCGAGATGACAACGGCCGTGCTCAATCCGTTGCTCAAGAGGGGCGTGATTCCCATTGTGACCGGCTTTATTGCATCTACGGCCGGCGGCCTGACGACGACCCTGGGACGTGGCGGGTCAGACTTCAGCGCGGCCATTCTGGGCCAGGCACTGTCGGCTGACGAAGTGTGGATCTGGACGGACGTTGATGGCGTCATGTCGGCCGATCCGCGTCTGGTGCCCGGTGCGCGGTCCTTACCGGAACTAACGTATCGCGAGGTGTCGGAGCTGGCCTATTATGGGGCCAAGGTGTTGCATCCCAAGACGATGCGGCCATGCGTGGAAAATGGCATCCCTTTGCGGATCAAGAACACCTTCAACCCCGACCACCCGGGTACGGTGATCGTTGAGGAAACAGACGGCGGGAATGGCGCATTCAAGGCGGTCACGGCCATCAAGGGCGTCAGCATGATCACTGTCGAAGGCAAGGGCATGATCGGTGTGCCCGGTATTGCCGCCCGGACGTTTGGCGCTGTGGCCCGCCTCAACGTCAGCGTGCTGCTCATCACACAGGCATCGTCGGAGCAGTCGATCTGCTTCATCGTGCCGGAGGAGGCAATGGACAACGTGATTGCCGGGCTGGAAGAGGAGTTCTCGGCTGAACTGGCCCGGCGTGACATTGAGCGCATCTGGCCGGTGCCCGTCCGTGGCGATCATGACCATTGTCGGCGCGGGCATCCAGCGCACGCCGGGCATCGCCGGACGGGTCTTCAGCGCCCTGGGCGACAACCAGGTGAACATCATCGCCATTGCTCAGGGATCATCGGAGTGCAGCATCAGCGTGGTCGTTGAAGCGGCCGATGTCGCCGCGGCTGTGGGTAATGTCCACGAGTTGATCGCCGCTTAATCGTCTGATTATGTCAACCAATGTGACTGCCATAGGTTTGCCCGCCGGAACCGCGCTCATCACCGGCGCATCGAGCGGGGCGGGGGCAGAGTTCGCGCGTCAGTTGGCGCTTTTAGGCTATGACCTCATCCTTACCGCTCGGCGGGAGGACAAGCTGGCGGAGTTGGCAGCGCGTTTGACGGCCGACTGTGGCATCACGGCTTCGGTCGTCCAGGCTGATTTAGCCGTCGATGCCGATATAGCCCGGCTGGACCAGATGATTGCCGCTCGGGACGACATCGTCCTATTGGTCAACAACGCCGGGTTCGGCACGCGAGGCTACTTTGCGGAGATTGATGTCGGCCCGCAGCTGGACATGATCAGCGTCCACGTGCTGGCCCCTGTGCGCCTGTCGCGGGCGGTGCTGACTCAAATGATCGGCCGCGGTGCTGGAGCAATCATCAACGTGTCGTCGATCGCCTCCTTCTTCGCTTCGCCGGGCGGGGCGACCTATGGCGCATCCAAGGCATACCTCAATACCTTCTCCGAAGCGTTGCAAGGCGAGCTCAAGGACACCGGAGTTTTCGTGCAGGCGTTGTGCCCCGGCTTCTTCTATAGTGGCTTCCACGACACGACCGAGTATGAAAACTTCGACCGGTCACAAGTGCCGGAGCCGCTATGGATGTCAGCCGAAGCTGTGGTCACTGAATCACTAGTGTCCCTGACGAAAGGCAAAGTCATCGTTGTGCCGGGCCGGCAGTACAAGTTATTGGCCGCTACGGCGCGCAGTACGTTCGGCGGGCCAGTGCGGTCGGTGGGCCGACGCGTGGCCGCCTACGTCCGGCGTAACTTGCGCTGAGACAAGTTGCGCTATAATGATTCTGTAGGCAACCACATCAAGGAGACAACAGCATGATCATTAAGCAAAAGACGGCCGACGCCATGAACAGCCAGATTCAGAGCGAGTTTACGGCTTCGGCTCAGTACGTGGCGATTGCGGTCTACTTTGACGAGCAGGGGCTGCCGGAGCTGGCCAACTTCTTCTACCGCCAGGCCGAGGAAGAGCGCATGCACGCCATGAAGTTCGTGCACTTTCTTCTGGAGGCCGGGGCCAAGCCCATCATTCCGGGATTGCCCAATATCCGCAACGAGTTTGCCAGTTCGGCCGACGCGGTCGGGTTTGCCCTGGAGCAAGAGAAGCACGTTACCAACCAGATCAATAATCTGGTTAGCATTGCACGTGCCGAAGGTGATCACACCAGCGACAACTTCCTCCAGTGGTTTGTCATGGAGCAAGTGGAAGAGGTTAGCTCCATGACCAGCCTATTGCAGACCATCCAACATGCCGGCCCAAGTCTGTTGCTGGTTGAGGATTACGTCCGTCGTTTGGGGGCCGCCGCCGGCGAATCTGCGGCGGCTGAGGCGTAAGCACAGCAGGTTCGACAGTTCTTACCAATCGCTGATAGACGTCAACGCCCTGACTGTGGTATACTGTCGAACATTAATTCGGGGATGACAGGCTTCGACGGGGAAGGCTGGCCCTGGGTTGCAAGCCGAGCACGTTTCACATCTCGTAAAACTGGAAGCAAACGCATAAGTGCCAATCGCACGACTGCATACAACGCTCTCCCCATGGCTGCCTAAAGCAGCTGGAGAGTAGATGTCCCTAAGGGACCCGTCTATCCTGACCTCGTCGTTGGTCGGGCAGGAATAGGCGACAACTAGACTAACGTGCTCCATGCCGATACTGATACGTATGGCTAAAGAGGCCCTCTCGGGGGTGATCAGTTAGCAGCCGGCTGACCCAGTTGACCGGGGCGCCCGGTAGCGAAACCTAAATTGGTTGACTAAGCTTGTAGATATCTAGAGGTCGAATTTTTCGGACGCGGGTTCGATTCCCGCCATCTCCACTTTCAGGACAGACCGGCGGCTGGTAGAGGATTCAATGCCCTACCAGCCGCCGGTTTTGGTTTCCGCGCCTGATGGATCCGCCTTCTGGCACTGCAATTCGTTTGCACCCGATCTGTACGTGAGGTGTCGGATGTCTGACCCTCATTTGCCCCTCAGTTGACAGATAACTGTAAGTCATCTATAATCCGCTTCCATTGCAACTTCAATGCTGAACTATCAACATGAAGGGATCGTTGCTTGAAATTTCCTCAACACAACGACGCGATTACTACGAGCGTAACCTCTGCGACACCATTTTGGTGCCGCGTTGAATGGGTTGCGCTTTTTGTTTGCCAAATTGACGAGCGTCATTTAGAGGAGGTGGTGAGCTTGCCGGAACCTGTTTAGTTCGTAGCCCATGATGGCTATGAAGATGACCTCAGAATGTGAAAACGCCGATCGGCCGTGCCGTATGAATTTTGCTAACGTCACCGGCCCGGCCCCTTAGAATATAAGATATACCTTTAGAGGAGGAAGTATCTAACATGTCGAAGAAAGCTATGGTGCTTGTCACCCTTTTTGTAATGCTAGGAGCCGTCGTGCTCGCTGCCTGCCAGCCCGCCGTGGAGCAGGTTGAAGTAACCCGTGTTGTTACCGAAACAGTTGTGGAAGAAGGCCAGACGGTCGAAGTGACCCGGGTCATCGAGCAAGTTGTTGAAGTGACAGCCGTTCCGACCGAAGCGCCGACCCTCCCGAAGGACCTGGTTATCTGCCAGGCCCAGGAGCCGGACACACTCTATATTTATGGTGGTTCGATGCTCGCGGCCCGCGCCGTCCAGCACGCGCTCTTCACCAACTACATCACGACCCTGTCCTATGCCTACCAGGCTGACGGCCTGGAGAAGCTGCCCAGCCTGGCTGACGGCGATGCCGTCATCAATGTGGTTGAGGTCGCCGAGGGCGACATCGTCCGCACCAAGGACGACGTCGTCAAGGCCTTGGAAGTTGGCGACGTGATTGTCAATTCCGACCTGGAAGACGTCACCTTCGACGGCACGCCGGTCATGATGGAGCAGATGGTCGTGGACTTCACGATGCTGCCGACGGTCTGGTCCGACGGCACGCCGGTCAAGGCTTCTGACTCTGTCTATGGCTTCAACCTGGCCCTGGATCCCGATACCCCGACCGTCAAGTACGCCGCTGAGCGCACCGCCAGCTACGAAGCCACCGGTGATCTGTCAATCGCGTGGACGGGTGTTCCCGGTTTCCGTGACAGCACGTACTTCACCAACTTCTGGCAGCCGCATCCGGAGCATGTGCTGGGTGGTTTCTCCGCCGCCGAACTGCTCGAAGCTGAAGAGTCCAGCCGCCTGCCCGTGGGCGATGGTCCCTTCGCGATTTCTGAGTGGATCGCCGGCGACAGCATTCGCCTGGTCCGCAACGAGAATCTACTATCGCGCCGACGAAGGTCTGCCCTACCTGGACAGCGTCACCTTCAAGTTCATCCCCGACACCAACCAGCTGATGGCCCAGTTGCTCTCCGGCCAGTGTGACATTGGCACGCAGGACGGCTATGAGCTCCGGTCGAGGCTCCGTTCCTCATCGAGGCCGAGTCCTCCGGCATTCTGGTGCCCTACTTCCAGACCGGTACCGTCTACGAGCACATCGACTTCAACATTGACCCGTTCGGCGAGTATGCCGACTACCCGCTACGACTGGTTTGAGGATGTCCGCGTTCGCCAGGCCATGACCATGTGCACCGACCGCCAGAGCATGGTTGACAACATCATGTACGGCCGTTCGGAAGTCATCCACACCTACATCCCGAGCTGTGCATCCGCTGTACCCGACCGAGGGTCTGACGGAGTGGCCGTTCGATGTAGAAGCCGCCAACGCCCTGTTGGACGAGGTCGGCTTACGATCGTGCGTGACGATGAAGGCTTCCGTCTCGATCCCGAGCGGCGCCCGCTTCGCCCCGCGTTTGGGCACCACCTCCGGTAACGAGATGCGCCAGCAGCTGACCCAGATCTTCAAGGAGAACATGGCGGCTTGCGGCATCGACGTGCGAGCTGTACTACTTGCCGTCGAGCGAGTGGTTCGCTGATGGTCCGGATGGCGAGCTGTTCGGTCGTACGTTTGACCTGGGCGAATTCGCCTGGTTGACCGGTGTAGAGCCGGCCTGCAACCTGTACCTGGGCACCGCAGATTCCCGGACCGCGGACGAGATCAACCCGAAGAACGGGTTGCCCTACGCCAGCGGTTGGGGTGGCCAGAACAGTCCGGTTACGTCAATCCGGATTTGATGCTGTCTGCCAGGCGCTTTGGCTCGCTGCCCGGCACGCCGGAATACGTTGAGAACCACATGGAAGCCCAGCGCATCTTCTCGCAAGATGTGCCGGTTATCCCGTTGTTCTTGCGCCTGAAGGTTGCGGCGACGCGTCCTGAGGTTCAGAACTTCAATGTGGACCCGACCCAGAACTCCGAGCTGTACAACATCTACGAGTACGATGTTCAGCAGTAATCTGCTGATCGTATTAGACTCCTGAATGGTGGCAGCGCCCGCGGGCGCTGCCACCATTTCTTACTGTCCGTTCTGAACGTGCACTCAACATCTGGGGAAGCCTGCCACGTAGCCATCTGTCAACAGATTGAATAAGTTGGGTGTTGGCGCATTGCTTCGCTTTGCTACAATCCGGCACCTTTGCAGTGAGCAGGGAATTGCTTGATCCGTAGGGTTCCAATAGTCGTTATTCAGTCAAATTGAATCGAGCACACAACGCTTCATGCGTATGTGCTAACTCCGCGCAGCGCGAGGCGACCCGGAGGTGAAACATGACCAGTTATCTCATACGACGCAGCATTCAGATGGTCCTCGTTGTCATCGTGGCAACCATCGCCATCTTTGCCCTGCTCAACGCAGTGCCCGGTGGGCCGTTATCCGGCCTGAACCTGGCCGGCGATGCCAAGAGCTCGCTATAGCGAGCAGGAAATTGCCCGCCTGGAAGCGACGCTGGGCCTCAACAAGCCCTTCTATCTGGCGTACCTGACCTGGATGCTGGGCGAAGACTGGGTCGATGAGGTGGGCGCGGCCATTGGCAATCCCGGACCGGCCGAGAAGATGTTCGAGACCGGTACCTGGGCGGACTTTCAATCGCCAACCTGCAAGAACGCCGGCGGCACCAATGCAAGGTGCAGAAGCGGGAAGAAGACCCCCTGTGGACGCGGCGTCATTCGCTGGGACTGGGGCGATTCCTGGGCTCTGGCCCGCGGCCAGACGGTGACCAGCGTGATCGGCAGCCGCGTCCAGAACACCATTATCCTCACGGCCACCGTCACGATGATCTCGCTGCTGATTGCCATTCCCATCGGCATCATTTCGGCCGTCAAGCAGTACTCCCGGCTGGACTACGCCGTCACCACCTTCAGCTTCTTTGGCATCGCCATGCCTGTCTTCTGGTTTGGCCTGCTGATGATCATCTTGTTTACGCTGAAGTTCCAGGAATGGGGGTTGCCCTACTTCCCATCGGGGATGTCTTCACTACCCGTGTCACTGCCGGGCAGCATTCAGGATGTCCTGAGCATCACGCCGTACACCTTGCCGGACCGGATCATTCATCTCTTCCTGCCGGTGATGGTCTTGACTCTGCTCTATCTGGCCGGCTGGAGCCGCTTCATGCGCTCCTCCATGCTGGAAGTGTTGCGTCAGGACTACGTGCGCACCGCGCGGGCCAAGGGGCTGCGCGAGCGCGCCGTCATCGGTCAAGCACGCCGCCCGCAATGCGCTGATTCCGCTCATCACCATCGTGGTGTTTCAGATCCCCGGCATCTTTAGCGGCGCCATCCTGACCGAAACGATCTTCAACTATCCCGGCATGGGCCGGTTGTTCATCGATGCGCTGGGGCGCGATGACTGGCCGATTGTGATGGCTATCTCTGTTCATCACCGCCATCCTGGTGGTGGTTGCGACGCTGGTCGGCGATGTGCTGTACACCATCGTCGATCCGCGCATTCGCTTTGATTAAGAATCTATTTCCGGGGAGCGTCGCGTCAATTGCTGTGTGGCGCTACTGGCTTTTGCGCGGTTGCGCTGCGTTTACCGCCTCCCCCGGCATCGAAGCAATAAAAGGATGTTAAGATGTCAGTAGCTGAACTTGATGCCGCTGCTCTACAGGCTGATGCCCTGCTCACCGACAAGCCTGAGCCATTGCTGCTCACCTACTGGAAGCGCCTGAAGCGCCACCGTCTGGCGATGGCCTCCCTGGTTCATCTTGGGGATTATCATCACGGCCGTCATCGTCGGTCCGATGATCATGGGCCGGATGACCTACTACAATGACTCACAGCAGGCGGAGGTCAACTACTCGCGTGACGCTCAGGACCTGGCGAATCGCAATGCCTCGCCTTCGGCCGAGCATCCGATGGGCACCGACGAATTGGGCCGCGATGTGCTCTTCCGGCTGTTGATGGCCGGGCGACTGTCGCTTTTTGTGGCCTTCACGGTGGTGTTCTTGTCCGAGACGTTCGGCATGCTTATTGGGTTCCATCTCCGGCTATTTTGGGGGCAAGACGGACGCTTCATCCAGCGGCTGACAGAGTTCATCATCATTCTGCCCACGCTGCCGCTGCTCCTGACCCTGTCGTCGATTCTGCGCGAAGCGAAGATACCTTTTCTGCCGGAGGAATGGAGCCAGGCGGTGGTCATCATCATTATCCTGAGCGTCTTGAGCTGGACCGGTGCCTGCCGGCTTTCGCGCGGCATGGTGCTCAGCCTGCGCAACCAGGAGTTCACCGAGGCGTCACGGGCCCTGGGTATGTCGGATTCGCAGATCGTGTTGCGTCACATGATGCCCAATGCCTTGCCGCCAATTATTGTTAGCGCCTCCCTGGCGTTGGGCGGTGTCATTGTGCTGGAATCCGCGCTTAGCTTCCTGGGCTTTGGCATTCAGCCGCCGGTGGCCACGTGGGGCAACATGCTGCAAGGTGTGCAACGCGATATGTTCACGGCTCCCTGGAAAGCACTCTATCCCGGCCTACTGATCTTTTTGACATCACTATCATTTAACTTTCTGGGCGACGGCTTGCGCGATGCCATTGATCCGCGCCTGAAGCTCTAAAGAGGACTGCATTGGACACAACGACCGTCGCCAACGGCGACATAGACATATATTCTGGATGTCAAGAATCTCAAGACGCAGTTCTTCACCGAAGGTGGGGTAGTCCGCGCTGTGGATGGTGTGAATTTTCACGTCAAGCGAGGTGAGGTTGTAGGAATCGTTGGCGAGTCTGGCTGCGGCAAGAGCGTCACCTCACTCTCGATCATGCGGTTGATTGGTCAACCAGGCAAGATCATTGAAGGTGAGATTGTTTTTGACGGTCAAGATCTTGATGAAGCTGTCTGAATCAAAGATGGTCACGATGCGCGGCAACCGCATGTCGATGATTTTCCAACAGCCCCAGAGCAGCCTGAATCCGGTGTTTCGCGTGGGCGATCAATTGTCCGAAGTGCTGTCCATTCACCAGGATATGGGCAAGGAAGCCGGCGAAAAGCGCGCCATCGAATTGCTGGCCATGGTTGGCGTACCGGACCCAGAGTCGCGCGTCAAGGCGTTCCCGCACGAGCTGTCGGGCGGTATGGCCCAGCGCGTAATGATCGCCATGGCGCTGGCCTGCGTGCCCGAGCTGCTGATTGCCGACGAGCCGACGACTGCGCTTGGATGTGACCATCCAGGCCCAGATTCTGGACCTGATGCGCAATCTGCGGACCAAGATGGATACATCGATCATCCTCATTACCCACGACCTGGGTGTTGTGGCCGAGATGTGCGATCGCGTCAACGTTATGTATGCCGGGCGCATCGTCGAAGAAGCTCCCGTCGTGGAGCTGTTTAAGAATCCCAAGCACCCGTACACGGCGGCCTTGATTGGCTCTACGCCGGTGCTGGGACAAGCCGAGAAGGACCTGACCACGATCCCTGGTTCGGTCCCGAATCTGGTCGATTTGCCCGAGGGCTGCAAGTTCGCGCCGCGGTGCGTGGCGCGCGTCCAGAATAACCTGGAGAAGTGCACGAGTCGAAGAACCGGAGCTCATCAAGATTGCGCCCAATCATGAGGTGCGGTGCTGGCTGTACGAATAGGGATTGGTTTTAGCAGCGAATTGCGCCTGTCTGCGAACCCGCAGGCAGGCTTGCAGTGACACCGCGGTCCGAATGGTGACCAAAGGTGAAGCACGGACGGTCTGAGGAGAAGTGGATGGCAGAAGAAGTTAGCGCCAACGGTAAGACACCTGAGGTCAAAGAGCGCAAGAAACTGCTTGAGGTGAATCAACTCGTCAAGTATTTTCCCGTACGCGCCGGGCTGCTGCAGCGCGTCAAGGCCTATGTCAAGGCCGTGGACGACGTCAGTTTCTTCATCAATGAGGGCGAGACATTTGGACTGGTGGGCGAATCCGGCTGTGGCAAGACGACCATCGGCCGAACAATCCTGCGCCTGACTCCGGCCACGTCCGGCGAAGTGATCTTCGAAGGACGCAATATTTTTGATTTGACCGGCAACGACCTGAAGAAGATGCGCTCCGAAATGCAGATCATCTTTCAGGATCCCTACTCTTCACTCGATCCCGCGCATGCCGGTCGGCGAGAGTATCGGCGAAGGGCTGCGCGTCCACACCAATAAGAGCGCCCAGGAGCGGTATGAGATCGTCGTCGAGATGCTGACCCGTGTTGGTATGCGCGCCGAGCATGCGCGACGCTATCCGCATGAGTTCTCCGGCGGGCAGCGGCAGCGCATCGGTATCGCCCGCGCGCTGGCCTTGCGGCCGAAGTTTATCGTCTGCGATGAGCCGGTCTCGGCGCTGGACGTATCGATTCAGGCCCAGGTGCTCAACATCCTCAAGGAGTTGCAGCGCGACTTTGGCCTGACCTACCTGTTCATTGCCCATAACCTCAGTGTGGTCGAGCATTTCAGCGAGCGCGTTGGCGTCATGTACCTGGGCAAGATGGTGGAGATGTCACCGCGCAAGGAGCTCTACGCCAATCCGTTGCACCCCTACACCCAGGCGTTGATGTCGGCCATTCCGGTGCCCGATCCGACCGTGAAGCGGCAGCGCATCATCCTGGAAGGCGATGTTCCCAGCCCGCTGAATCCGCCGACCGGTTGCCGTTTCCACACACGCTGCCCCATTGCCTTTGACAAGTGCTCCCAGGAGGAGCCGCTATTCAAGGACTATGGTGGTGGGCACTACGCCGCCTGCTGGTGGCTGGAGAGTGGCGAGAGTCGGCGCCAGTAAGCTGACGCCGGACAACATCGCGGCGCGCAAAGGCGCCACAGTCTGCCAAGGTACACGAGTTTCTAGCCGTAAGGCTGGTCGTTGCGAAATTTACGGGCTCATGCGCCGGATCGCCTGGTTCGGCGCTTTTTTGTTGTCTGGAAGCCGGGCAGGTAATCAGCGAGCGTTGATGACGGCACGTTCGACATAGGCGATGATGGTCTCGGCCACGTTGACGCCGGTAGCTGCGTTCGATACCCTCAAGGCCGGGTGATGAGTTCACCTCCAGCAGCAGCGGCCCTCGGTCCGACAGGAGCAAATCCACGCCGGCCACAGCCAGCTGGTGGACGCGGGCGGCGCGAACCGCCAGGGCTTTGGTCTCGGCGTCCAGTGTGATGGCGTCGCTGTACCGCCCATGTGCAGATTGGCCCGGAACTCACCGGGCGCCGCATGTCGCTCCATGGCCGCTACGCACGTTGTCGCCAACCACAATTGCCCGAATGTCACGTCCGGCTGCTTCGGCAACATACTCTTGAAGGAGCACATGCTGATTACGATTGCCGGCCTGTCGAACCAGTGCGTTTACAGTACCCAACTGTCGCGCCAGTACCACCCCACGACCCTGCGTGCCGCGTATTAGCTTAACGACGACCGGCAGCCCACCGACGGCGTGGACGGCCGCGTAGAGCGCCTCCGGCCGGGCGATGATGGCCGTGCGTGGAATGGGCAGGCCCAGCTTGCGTCATCAGTTGCAGGCTTTGCAGCTTGTCGCGCGAAACAGCGATCGCCGAGGACGACGCGGTCGTGACAATGCCCGCCGCTTCAAACTGGCGCACAACGGCCAGGCCATAGAACGTCACCGATGTGCCAATGCGCGGGATGATGGCATCCAGCTGGGGAATCTGAATGGCCCGAGGCAAGCCCAGCGAGCCCGGCTCCAGGAGTTTCGTTTCCGGTGGGCCATTACCGTTCGTGCCGACGTGAACCGCCAGATTCGTCGTATCCAGAATTCGCACCTGGTGACCGCGTGTCCAGGCGGCGCGAGCGAGTCGCCGGGTGCTATACAGAGCCGAATTACGCGACAGAATGCCAATCTTCATGGAGCGGATATTGTCCGCCGATTGCCGCGCTTGTGCCACCACCGGACACCTTACGTCTGCCTGAAGGTTGATTGACCGAGCACCTGCTTATCGCTACAATGCTCAGGTTACGGAGCCGAAGGCATGCCGAAAGTAGATACAGTTGCGATCGTCCCCACCTACAACGAAGCCGACAATCTCAATGAGCTTGTGGAGCAGCTGTTGGCCTTGCCGCTCAATCTGGGCGTCATCGTAGTCGATGACAATTCGCCGGACGGGACCGGGGTGTTGGCCGACCAATGGGCTGCCAGGGAGCCGGGTCGCGTCTTTCCCATCCATCGCGCCGCCAAGCTGGGTCTCGGCACGGCCTACATTGCCGGGTTTCGCCTGGCGCTCGATCGAATTAGGTGTTGATCGTATTCTGACGATGGATGCTGACTTCTCACATAACCCGCGCTATATCCCGGACATGGTGGAATTAAGCCGGTCGTCCCATGTGGTGATAGGTTCCCGTTACGTGCCGGGAGGCGGCACGCGCAACTGTTCGCAGAAGCGCATCTGGCTGAGTCGCGGCGCCAATGGCGTGGCTCGGGGCTTGCTGGGTCTGAAGGCCAGAGACGCAACGGCGGGATTCCGGCTCTATCGCCGCGAGGTGTTGCTCTCCATTCCCCTGGATCAAATATTCTCCAGCGGCTATTCATTCCTGGTCGAGATGTTATTCATGTGCCAGCGGCGCGGCTGGCAGATTGGCGAAGTGCCGATCATCTTTGAGGATCGCCGCAAAGGCCAGACAAAAATCTCGCGACAGGAGATATTCAAAGCCCAATACACCGTTATGCGTTTGTTTGCCCGTCGGTTGGCCGGGGGCGAACCACGCCGGCCGGCCATCGCTGTTATGCCTGCTGTCCACGATGATTGACGTTAACTGCAATTTGTGCGGCCGAAATGATTGGGTTGTCCGCTTCGGCTCTACGACCAACAACAACGGCACCCCTCAGGTTGATGCCTTCCGCTGCACTCATTCCGGCTACGGCGAACACCTGCAAATCGTCCAATGCCGTCACTGTGGCCTGGTCTATGCCAATCCACGCTGGCCTGCCGACCGGCTTCTGGCAGCCTACGAGGCGGTTGAAGACGAGACCTATGTTCACGAACGCGTCGGCCGGGAAAAGACGTTTGCCCACCATTTGGCTGAAGCGGAGCAAATCATCGGCCCCGCGAATGGTCGCCGCCTGTTGGATGTCGGCGCTTACATTGGCGTCTTCGTCGAAGTGGCACTGGCGGCGGGCTGGGATGCGTCCGGCGTGGAACCGTCGGCCTGGGCCGCCGCCGAAGCTGCGCGGCGCGGTTTGCCTGTCATGCATGGTACGCTGGCTTCGCCGACGCTCGCGGGGCAGCAATTTGACGCCATTACGCTTTGGGATGTCATCGAACATGTCCACGACCCGGCTGATGAATTGCGCCGCGCCCACGACCTGCTCGTGCCGGGTGGGTGGATAGTTGTTCACACAATGGACGTCGAGGCGCCCCTGGCTCGCCTAATGGGCCCTCGCTGGCCGTGGCTCATGGACATGCACCTCACCTACTTTAGCCGCCAAACGCTGTCGCAAATGCTGGAGAAGCTGGGGTTTGAAGTGGCGGGCGTGGGACCCCAAGGCCGGTATCTGAGCCTGGGCTATTTGGCAACCCGCGTGACGGGCGTCAGCGAAACGCTGGGCAAAGCGACCACCCGTTTGGTCAATGCTTTCTCGCTGGACGACACGGCCGTCCCGGTGAACTTCGGTGATCTGGTCACTGTCTATGCCCGACGAACGTGAATCCGCGGCCGGCCGTGGTAGATAGGCGAGACGCATCATGGTATACTACCCCTATCCGCAAATGAAACTGGAGTGTCGACTGTGGGCCACATCAAGCTATTGATCGTCGACGACCACCCACTTTTTCGGCAGGGGCTGGTAGATGTCCTGGAGACTGATCCGGCGATGGAAGTCGTTGCACAAGCGGCCGACGGTGATGTAGCCATGGCTCATGTGCGAGACCTCCGGCCGGATGTTGTGTTGATGGACGTTAATCTTCCCAACGCCAACGGTTTGGAGATCACCCAGTACATTGTGGCCGAGACGCCGGCAACCCGCGTGGTGATATTGACCGGCTACGATGAAGTGGGCCATGTGGATCAAGCGCTTGATGCCGGAGCCGTTGCTTATTGTACGAAAGATGTCCCCCCGGATAGCTTGCTGGCGTTAATTCATGCCGTCTACGAAGGCCATTACTATCGTCAATAGCCAGATTATGACCGCGGAGGATGTCGCGCAGTGGCTGGCAGACCGCAATGTATGGCAGCGAGAAGAGACAGGTGCGAGTCAGTTGCAGGCTTTTCGCCTTTCGCCCCGAGAGATGGAAATTCTGGAACTGGTGGCTCAGGGATCGAGCAATAAAGAGATCGCCTTTTTGCTCAGTATCAGCCAACAGACCGTCAAGAACCACATGACGGCCATCCTACGTAAATTGAAGGTGGAGGATCGGACCCAGGCGGCAATTACAGCCTTGCGGAACGGGTGGGTCCGGTTGAGTCCGCAAACCAAGTGAACATCGTCTCGACCGCTGCCGAGTTGAGATGGAGGATCTGATAGCATGCGTTTCTTCCGAGATGAAGAAGGTCAGGGACTTGTTGAATACGCGCTTGTCCTTGTTCTTGTAGCAGTAGTCGTGATTGCGATTCTGGCCTTGCTGGGACCGTTTATCAACGATTGGCTAACTGGTGCGGCCGAATGGTTCCAGCAACTACTTGGAACCGGATGACTCATTCAACCTACGCTTGATTCCTATTAGAGTAACCAATGGACAATTCCGACAATTGGCACGAACCGGACCCAGGTGACCTTGAGGATCTGCGCGTTCGTCGCGATTCGCCGAGTGCCGGGAACCGCGATGCGTTTGTCCAGCTCAAGACACGCCTGTGTCAGGAATTGCTGGCCAATCTCGACGGCGATATTGACCTAACAAACAAGACTCAGCTGCGCCCGTATGTGCACGAACGGCTGGACGCGCTGTTGTTGGAAATGAACTTGGTACTTAATCGTAGTGAAAAACGACAGCTGATGGAAGCAATCGTCGAGGAGCTCTCTGGCTCGTAGAAGTGAACACCACTGTATCGCAAGCCCCGTCCGGTTGGCTCGAACGCCTGGCGACGACCGTCGCTGATATTGTCTTTCCGCCGGTCTGTGCCAATTGCGGGCGCTTGGGAACCGTTCTCTGTGATTCGTGCCTTTCGTCGCTTGTGGGTGTGTCTGGTGTGCTATGTGGGGCATGCGGCCGTATGCTCCCCGATCACGATGCCGGTGTCGCCCATCTGTGCTCTGCCTGCAGCCTTAATCGGCCGTTATTGCGTGAGGCCCGCGCTCCCTTGCTCTATGTCGAACCAACCAACGAGCTGATCCATCGTCTGAAGTACGATGGCTATTTCGCTTTGGCAAGGCCACTGGCCACCCTCATGGCTGACGCTTGGCCGAGATGGGACTCGGCCCCGGACCTCATTCTGCCCATCCCACTCCATCGTCGGCGGCAGAGGCAACGCGGGTATAACCAGTCAGCGCTGCTGGGCAAGCATCTTGCTCACCAGATGGGTCTGGATTACGATGACAAATGCCTCCGCCGCCACCGGCATACGCAACCACAGGTTCGCCTTAGCCCTGACGAACGACGTAGCAATGTGGCCGGTGCTTTCGAGGCCGATCCCGGCCGTTTAGTCGAATCGCTCCGTCCTGCTGGTGGATGATGTCTACACAACCGGCGCGACTATGGGCGCGGCCGCCGAGGCGTTGTTGTCGGCCGGGGCCCGCGCGGTTTCCGGTTATTGTCTGGCACGTGTCAGTTAGACATGGGATAATATTGATCTTCTATGCCCCTTGGCCGTCACATTGAGAGAAGGTGTGAAGGCCGAACCGACCGCAAGGAGAAACAGGAAGCCTCATGGAACCAACAATTACAGTTCAAAATCTGGAGTTAACCCCTAGACTGCGTAGTTACGTGGAGAAAAAGACCAGATCGCCTGGACCGCTATATGCCCAATCTGACGGTGGTTCAGGTCGAACTATCGCAGGAAAACACGCGCAGCGCCCAGGAACGACAGGTCGCCGAAATCACGATTCGCGATGAACGAGGTACCATTTTGCGCGCTGAAGAGCGTAACAGTGACATGTTTGCGGCCATCGATCAGGTGACTGACAAGCTATATCGGCAGATTGAACGGTATCGCGGCAAGCAGAAGAATCGCTATCGCGGTGGGCAAGCAGGAAGACGTCCTGATGGGCGACCCATTGCCCATTGAAGAGGAATTGATGGTGAGCCGCTGCGCATTGTCCGGCGCAAGCGCTTCCCCCTCCATCCGATGTCGCCGGACGAGGCGGTCGATCAGATGGAGTTGTTGGGTCACGACTTCTACATTTTCTTCAATTCAGATGACGAGGCCATCAACCTGCTTTATCGTCGCCACGACGGCAATTACGGTATGTTACAGCCGGAGATGGATTAGTTGCGTATGGCTCATATTCTCGTTGTCTGCACG
Source organism: uncultured Chloroflexia bacterium (assembly GCA_963695535.1). Taxonomy (GTDB): domain Bacteria; phylum Chloroflexota; class Anaerolineae; order Promineifilales; family Promineifilaceae; genus Promineifilum. The sequence goes on along the minus strand of CAVOGT010000003.1, from coordinate 373,521 downwards.
GCCAATATCTGCCGCTCGCCGGTCGCTGAGGCCCTACTGAAGGATCGCCTGGATCGACTCGGACTGACAGACTGGACCGTGGCGTCGGCCGGCACGTGGGCCATTGTCCCACGGGGAGCGTCGCGACACAGCATTGAAGTCATGCAGCGCAATGGCTATGACATCGCCGCCCATCGGGCGCGCATGGTCGATGAATCGATGGTTGCCGAATGCCGACCTCGTGCTTTGCATGGAAGAAGGCCACGAGGAAGCACTGCGCGCGGAGTTCCCGGATGAAGCCCACAAGGTCTTTTGCTGGCCGAGATGATTGACCAGACGTTCAGCGTCAGCGATCCCTATGGCGGACCCTATGCCGAATACGAGTTGATGTATGAGGGTATGGAAGAGTTGATCGACAGCGGCCTGGATCGCATTGTCGAACTGGCTTCCACCAACGTCGCAGCACGCTAGACAAGCGACAAGATTGTTCAAAGTGGCGGCCGCTACAGGCCGCCACTATCTTTACCAACCTTCGATAAATTGCGCCCACTCTTGGTGGGTTTCGAGATGTGAGCCAAAGCGGTAGGCTGCAGACGGAGCTGGGCTCGAAAGGCATACGGTGCAGCATCATGTCGGCTTCCGCGACGCGCTTGCCGCCTTTGTGGCGATTACAATTGGAGCAGGCGGCCACCAGATTCGTCCAGGTATGCGGCCCGCCCAATCGTCGGGGAATGACGTGGTCGAGCGTCAAGCGTACGCATCTTGCGGCCACAGTACTGACAGGTATAGTCATCGCGGCGCAGGATTTCGCGTTTGGACAGGGCGATACGCGGTCGGGGTCGCTTAACCATATGGCCAAGCTTAATGACCGAAGGAATCTCAAACTCGGACGCGGCACTGCGAATCATGCCACGACCGTTGACGATGATTTCTGCTTTTCCGGAAAGTACTAGAGCCAGTGCCCGTTTCGTACTGCAAACGTGTATCGGTTCAAATGTCACGTTCAGTATGAGTACTGGCTCTTGCAATAGGCCGTCGTTACTCATGACCCACGCAGTATACATGACCCACTTGCCAATCGTCAATTGCCGGCTGTTAAGAGTCGGTTAACATTACCCCGTATACAGGTCAATGCCCGCAAACACGGGCCGTATATGCGGTAGGGACGTATTCATTTACCCAACTACAGGAGATTCTCCATGCGAAACGACACAACAGAATGGATTGATGATGAGATTCGAGCCCTCCAGAGAGGCGGGACTCTACAACAACATTCGCACGATTGAGTCAGCCATGGACGCCTGGGTGACCATCGACGGCCGACGGCTGCTGAATTTCTGTGCCAACAACTACCTGGGTCTGGCCAACCATCCCCGTGTGCGCGAGGCAGCCAAAGTGGCTATTGATACCTATGGGGTGGGGCCCGGCGCCGTACGGACAATTGCCGGGCACCATGACATTGCACACGGAGCTGGAACGGCGACTGGCCGACTTTAAACACGCCGAGGCATGCATCACCCTGCAAAGCGGCTTCACGGCGAATCTGGCGACTATCCCGGTGCTTGTGGGGCCAGGTGATGTTATCTTTTCTGATGAGCTCAATCACGCCAGCATCATCGACGCCAGCCGCCTCAGCCGGGCCAAGGTGGTCCGCTACGCCCACGCTGATGTGTCTGAGCTGCGCCGCAAGATTGACGAGACCACCGACTACCGTCGCCGGCTGATTGTGACCGATGGCGTGTTCAGTATGGATGGCGATATTGCCCCGCTGGATGAGATCTGCGCCATCGCCGAGGAGCAATGGCATCATGTTGATGGTCGATGATGCCCACGGCGAAGGCGTGCTGGGCGAGGGGGGGCGCGGGATTGTGGATCACTTCGGTCTGCACGGCCGGGTCGATGTGGAGGTGGGCACCCTGAGCAAGGCTTTTGGTGTGGTCGGTGGCTTGGTGGCAGGTAAGGCGACCATTGTCGAATGGCTGCGCCAGCGCGGACGGCCGTTCCTTTTCTCCAGTGCCATGACCGTACCTGACGTCGGCCGCCTGCATTGAAGCGGTTACGATTCTGCAGGAGTCCACTGAACTGACCGATCGCCTGTGGCAGAACGCGGCCGTCTTTGGCAAAGAGATGGCGCAAATGGGCTTTGACACCGGCGCCTCACAGACGCCTATCGTGCCGGTGATGCTGGGCGAAGCGCCGTTGGCTCAGGCATTTAGCCGCCGACTGTTTGAGGAAGGAGTCTTTGCCATGGCCATTGGCTACCCCACCGTTCCCCAGGGCAAGGCCCGTATTCGCGTCATGAATTCGGCCGCACATACACCCAGCGACATTGAAATCGCCCTGGAGACATTCTCGCGCGTGGGCAAGGAGTTGGGTGTTATAGCGTAAAGGTTTGGCCGAGTTCCGGCACGTGCACGTCCTGCAAAACCAAGCCGACTGCTGCAGCCCGTCGGCCAAGGCAAACGCTGAATCGGGTTCGCCGTGAACCAGAAAGGTCTGCCGTGGCGCCGGTTGCAGATGCCCGGCCCATTCGATCAATTCGCTGCGATCGGCGTGAGCGCTCAGACCGTTCATTGTCACCACCTGGGCCTTCAGGTCGTAATCCTCGCCAAAGATTTTGACGCGACGCTGCTTCTCCACTAACCGACGGCCGAGTGTGTTCGGCGCCTGCCAGCCAACGATCATAATGGTGTTCTTGGGGTCTTCGATGTTGTTCTTCAAGTGGTGAAGGATGCGCCCGGATTCGGCCATGCCGCTGGCGCTGATGATCATCGCCGGGTCGCGCAGAAAGTTCAGAGCCTTCGATTCATCGACGGTCGCGCGTGTAGCGCATCATGTTGAAGCCAAAGACATCGTGGTCGCTGTCGGACAGGAGCATTTCGGCCGCTTCTGAGTCATAGGCTTCAGGATGCATGCGATAAATGCCGGTAGCGTCGATGGCCAGCGGACTGTCCACATAGACGCCCAGGTTCGCGCGGCAGATCGCGCGCTTCGACCATGTGGTTGATGCGGTAGACAAGTTCTTGCGTGCGGCCGACAGCGAAACGCCGGGACGATCAGCTGGCCGCCGCGTCGGTACGTGTCGAGCATGATCTTCTTGAGGTCCTCATCGATCTCTACCCCGTCCGGATGCTCGCGATTGCCATAGGTACTCTCCAGAATGAGCGTGTCGGCACGGTCCAGCGTGACCGGGTCATTGAGGATCGGCCGATCCGGTCGGCCGAGATCGCCGCTGAAGACGATGCGCTGCGCCGGTTCGCCGGATGCCTCGGTGATGTCGATGGCGACAATAGCCGAGCCAAGCAAATGGCCGGCGTCATAGAACGTTACGGAATGCCGGGGGCCAGCGGAAACGGCCGCTCGTAATCGATACTCACAAAGTGACTTGAGGCTGGCCACCGCTTCTTCCATGGTGTAGATCGGTTCCAACGGTGGCAACTGCTGTCGCTCGCGCTTGCGATTCAGGTACTGGATGTCATAGTCCTGAATCTTGGCGCTGTCCCGCAGCATCAGCGTGCATAGGTCGCGTGTAGCCGAGGTGCAGACGATGTTGCCCTTAAAGCCGCTCTTGACCAGATTGGGAATATTGGCGCTGTGGTCGATGTGGGCATGTGACAGAACCATGACGTCCACGGCCGCCGCATCAAAGGGTAAATGCTGATTGCGTTCCCTCGTTTCCGTGCGTGATCCCTGGAAAAAACCGCAATCCAGTAGAATGCGAAAGCCATTGACCGACAAAAGATGTTGGGAGCCGGTCACGGTCCGGGCTGCGCCATGAAAGGTGATCGTCACTGTCATGAGTGTCTCCTCGCTTAACTGGAATTGCCTAACACCTGCAAGAGGCTGGCCGCATATGCGTCCAACCGCCACGGGCCGAGAACGTCCAGGGTCGCAGATCTCCTCCAGAGACTGCGGGTTGGATTGGGCCAGGGCCCAGAGCGCATCGCGACTCATAATGACGTCCGACTCGACACCACGTTCACGCGCGGTTTCCTTGCGCCAGGTATGAAGTGTGTCATACCGTTCGAGGACGCTGTCCGATGGCCGCGATGTCTTCTTCGGTCGTTGGGGCGGTTCCGCTTCGCGTGCCTCGGCAATCACTTCAAGCAGCTTGCGTTGCTGGCGCTGATTGCGGTTGCGGGCCATACCGTCGACTTCCATGAGATCAGCCGTAGTCAGGGGCATCGCGGCGGCCAGGGCCATGAGCGTGCGGTCGTTGAACACTTTAAAGTGGGGCACGTCGCGCCGCTGGGCTTCTTCATCGCGGTAGACGTAGAGCGCACTGAGGACGGCGCGCTGTTGGGGGCTGAGGTCAAGTGCGCCGTGCAAGCTCCAGAAGCCCTCGGGATCAAATCCGCTGTTGGTGGGGCGGGCGTGGGTTTGGTCGTCAAACAGCTCGGCCGCTTCAGCCTGTTTACCCGCCCGCTGCAGTTCCGCGTCGAGAATATCCCGTAATTCCAGCAGGTAGTGGGTGTCAGTCTGGGCATAGGCCAATTGCGCATCTTCGAGCGGCCTCCGGCACCAATCTGACTTCTGGAAGCGCTTGCTCATCTTGACGTCGAAAAACTGCTCCAACAAACTAGCCAGGCCAAGCTTCGCATAGCCCAGTATTCGCGCCGCCCACATGGTGTCGAATAGATTGTTGAGGTCCCAGCCATGCTCGCGAGTCATCAACAATAGGTCGTATTCGGCGGCGTGGAACACTTTCTCCACAGTCGCGTCCGCCATGATGGCACCCAGCCCTGATAAGTCGGGCACCCCCAGGGGATCGACGATGTAGTCGGTTGTTGGCGTGCTGATCTGGATGAGGCAGATGCGCTCCTGATAGGCAAACATGCTGTTGGCTTCCAGGTCAACGGCCAGGCGCGGTTCCTGTTTTAGCTGGGCCAGGCAGTGGTCCCAGGCTTGCTGATCGCGGATAAGCTTGGGGCGGGGCATGGACTCGCGCCGGCGTGGGGCCCGGTTGTTGCCCGGGTCCGAATTAGTCGGAGTTGATTTCATACGTTTGGTACCACTCCCAGAAACGGCGTACACCTTCGGCTACCGAAACCTGGGGATTGTAGTCAAGCAGACGGCGGGCCTTGCTGATGTCGGCCTCATTGCGCACGAAATCAGCCGATAGCCGCGGCGTGTTGACCACATTAGCTTTCTTGCCGCTGAGTGCTTCAATCACTTCGACAAACTCGCTCAGCAGCACCGGTTCACCGCGGCCGAGGTTGATGATCTCATAGCCTAGCTGTCGATCAAGGGCGGCGACAATGCCACTGACGATGTCATCGACGAAGGTCCAGTCGCGATACATCTCACCGCCGTCGTACAATGGTATTTCCCGGCCCTTGGATACGCTATCGGCCAAGAGATAGGCCATCATATCAGGCCGGCCGAACGGACCATAGACCGTGAAGAAGCGCAGGACGGTCACATTCTGTTTGAACAGATGATAGTAACTATAGGCCAGAATCTCCGCACCGCGCTTGGCAGCCGCATAGGGCTGCAGCGGCCGATCGCAGGGGTCGGTCTCCACAAACGGAATCTGCTTGGTGTTGCCATAGACGGATGATGTGGAAGCAAAGACGAAATTGCCCACGCCGCCGGCGGCCCGGGCCGCGTCCAACAGATTTTGTGTCCCGTTTAGGTCCACTTGGACATAGAGATCGGGGTTGGCGACCGCATTGCGCACCCCGGCCATCGCCGCCAGATGGGCCACCGCGTCAAATCGCTCTACGGCGAATAACTCCAGCATCCTGTCCCGGTCGCGGATGTCTGCCTCAACCATCTGGAAATTGGGGAAGCGACTCAGTCGCTCGGCCGTGGCTCGTTTGCGGGCGGGGTCGTAGTAATCATTGAAGTTGTCGAGGCCGATAACCTCATCACCGCGCTGCGCCAATCGCTCGGCCAAATGACCGCCGATGAAGCCTGCGGCTCCTGTGACCAATACTTTCATTGATATTCCTCTCTTATGGGTGGGCTTGAGAATAGAGGGTGCATCCGGTAGCTTCCAGCGACTCACGACGGATGGTCGACCGTTTTGGCCGGCCGGGCGAATATCCTCAATCATGAGTTGCAACTTACTTCTGCCCTGCCATTCGTTGACGCCGACCGTGTAGATCGCGTCAACTTGGTCGGGCATCTCGCCGGCCCATGCGCCCTGACGGAAGGCGATAGCGGGTAGAGGGGCAGGGGATGAGTCCTCCGAGCCATTGCTGCCGGCCACGACTAGCTGAAGATGACTACTGTCACGGCCGACTGTGCGGTGACTCAATACCTGTAGGTTGCGCGAAAGCAGGCGTGGGGACGGATTGCTATTGCCGGTGGGCTCCAGCTGGGACAAAGTTGATTGCAGCGCCCAATCGACGTCGTTGAGCGAGACCTCGGCGTCTACTTCGAGAGCCGGATGCAGATCCTGGCCCTCCAACTCGGCTGCCGCAATGGCCAGCATTCGCTCCTGAAATTCGGGCAGATGCTCGTTGCGAATAGTGAACCCGGCCGCCTGGGCGTGGCCGCCGTGCCGCACAAGCAAATCAGCCACCTGATCCAGGGCATGGGTAATGTGGAATTCAGGAATGGAACGACACGAACCACGGCTTTCCTCTTCCCCCTGCTCCATGATGATGGCCGGGCGATAGTAGGTTTCGGCCAGTCGGCTGGCGACCAGACCGACCACGCCGGACTCGAATCCGGAATCGGCGGCAATGATCATCGGAGCTGTAGGGTCAACCAATGCCTCGGCGCGCTCGGTCAGGCGCGCGGTCAACGTTCGGCGCTCGCGATTGAGGCTCTCCAATCGCTGGGCCAGCTCCTGCGCGGTGCGGTGGTTGGTTGTCGTCAGCAACTTGGCGGCGTCATAGGCGTGGGCCAGACGACCGGCGGCGTTGATGCGCGGGCCGAGGCCGAAGCCAATGCTTTCGGCCGACAGTTTGCCCGGCTGCAGGCCACTGACGTTCATAAGCGCCGCAATGCCCGGTCTCCGGACCTCGTTCAAGGCTACCAGCCCTTCGGCCACCAGTTTGCGATTCTCACCCTGCAAGCGGAGCCAGGTCAGCGACCGTACCGATGGCCACCAGATCGAGCAGTTCCTCATCCGAGAAGCGGGCCTGCTCCGGGAGCGTCAGGCGCAATGCCTGGGCCAGCTTGTAGGCAATGCCTACCCCGGCCAGCATCGTCTCCGGGTAGTGGGAGTCGGCCCGTTTGGGATTGATCACGGCCACCGCGTCGGGCATGGCGCGGCCAATATTGTGATGGTCAGTAATGATAGTGTCCAGTCCGATGCTCTGGGCGTGGGCCACTTCGACCGGCGAACGAATGCCGCAGTCAACACTGATCAGCAGGGTTGCGCCGCCTTCTCGAATCTTTGCCATAGCATCCAGATTCAGCCCATACCCTTCGTCCACTCGATCGGGGATGTAAGGGCGAATCTGACGCCGGTCGTCGACCAGCCCGCGCAGGGCTTCCGTTAGCAGGACCGTGGCCGTTACGCCATCGGCATCGAAGTCGCCATAGACGACAATCTGCTCGTCGTTATTCAGCGCCTGCACGATGCGGTCCACGGCCGTTTCCATTCCCGCCAGCAGGAAGGGGTCCCGCGAGGGTAGGTAGCGATTATCGAGGAAGGCCTGAATGTCGGCCGCCCTGGTCAGCCCGCGATTGTAGAGGATCTGTTGCAGGACAGGCGGAATGGGGAGTGAGCCATTCGCCAGGCCGGCACGCACATCATCGGGCAGGGGAGGGGCAACGCGCCACGTGTAGGCGCGCAGAGAATCAGGCCGTTTCATAGCAGTATGGTATGGTAGCACGAGGCCGCTGTTCCTACCAATCTGCGGCCGGCGCTGCGATTGACAGTCTAGCCGGGTGCTTGTATAATCCGTGTTTGGCTGAGTAGGCTTATTTTTGGGAACAGGTCAGCAGGCTGAAGCGAAGATTCTGGAACCGTCATATGCAAAACCGCATGAGAATCTAGAGACTCCCGCTTGAACTTGATAGCATGCGCTGCTTGAGGCGTTAGCGATCTGCCTGTCCTTATCCCGATTTGTCAGGGATAAATCGACTCGGCTATGGATTCTGAGCTAGTTTGGAATCCGATGGCCGGGTTTTTTGTTTCCGGGTTTGCCTGCCGCCCCTAGACCACAGTTGGAAGTAGCATTTTAGTATGTCCGAAGATAACAACAGCTTACTGCAAGATCTCCTAGACCAGCACGATTATGATATGCCCCAGGAGGGGGATATCCGAACCGGCACCATTGTCGCCATCACTCCACAGGGCGTGATCGTTGACTTGGGCTTGAAGCGGGATGGCATTGTGCCCATTTCCGATATCAACAAGCTCGAACCTGAAGAACGCGACGGCCTTCAGGTCAACGATGAATTACCTGTCTATGTGGTGCAGACGGCCGACCCCGAGGCCCTCATCGTCTCCATCCACCTGGCTCGTTTGAACCAGGACTGGATCGAGGCGGAAGCGCTGCTCGCCAATGGCGAGATGTTCGAGGGTGAGGTCATTGGCTACAACAAGGGTGGCGTCATCGTCCCCTATGGCCGGATTCGCGGCTTCGTGCCTATCTCGCATCTGACCGAAATCCCTTCGGGTATGAGCGAGCGCCGCCGCCAGCAACGTTTGGCCAAATTGCGCGGCGAAACGCTGGGCCTCAAGGTCATTGAGGTCGATCGTCATCGCCATCGTCTCGTCCTATCCCAACGCGAAGCGTATCGGGAATGGGAAGAGTTGAAGCGGGCCGAGCTAATGGAGACCTTGAGTGAAGGCGAGACGCGCGTTGGTCGGGTGAGCGGGCTGCGGGACTTCGGCGCATTCGTTGATCTGGGTGGGGCCGACGGTCTGGTTCACATCTCCGAGTTAAGCTGGCATCGCATCGACCACCCGCGTGAGGTGGTCAAGATTGGCGACGAGATTGAGGTCTACGTACTGGGTATCGATCAGGAATCCGGCCGCATTAGTCTGAGCCGGAAGAAGCTACTGCCGAATCCGTGGGACACGGTTACTGAGCGTTACGACACCAACGACCTCGTTGAAGGTCGAATCACTCGCATTCTTGATTACGGCGCATTTGCCGAGATCGAGCCGGGTATCGAAGGACTGCTGCACGTGTCGCAATTATCGCGCAGCCCGGTTGAGGATCCGCGAACCGTCGTCAATGAGGGCGAGACCCATTTGCTGCGTGTCGTTAGCGTTGACCAGAACCGGCAGCGCATTGGCCTCAGCTTGAAGGCTGTCACTGCCAATGAGCAGATTGAGTGGATGGCGCAGCGCGAGATCGAAGAAGCGCAGCGCATTGAGGAAGAAGAAGCGGCTGCCAGCGCGGCAGCGTTGTTGCGAGAAGCCGAGGAAGACCTTGATGTGGCCGACGCGGCCGATGTGGTCGCGGAAGCGGCTGATGAGGTAGCCGAGGTTGCCGAAGCAGTTGTCGCCGAGGATTTGGCTGAAGGTGATGTCGCCGCAGCGGTTGTGGCCGAAGAAATTGCCGAAGCTGCCGAGGAAGTGGCAGAAGAAGCGGAAGTGATCGCTGAAGTGGCGACTGAAGCCGCCGAAGAAGCCGTGGCCGAGGTCGTCGAGGTCCTGGAAGAAGTGGCGGTCAACGAAGAGGTTGAGGCCGAGATTGTGGCCGAGATCGTTGAAGCGGCTGAAGAAGATGTGGCTGAAGTCGAAGAGGCGTTGGCTGACATCGTGGAAGCGGCCGAGGAATCAATCGAGGACGCCATTGAAACAGGCGACGACACGATTGTAGAAGAGGCCGTTGAAGTGGCCGAAGAGGTGGTAGCTGAGGCTGAGTCTATGGCAGACGAGGCCATTGAAGAGATTGAGGAAGCGGCCGAAGAAGCCGTTGAAGCCGTTCTGGGCAGTGATGCCGAGGTAGAGAAGACGGCTGAGTAGCAAGATTGATGGGAGGTTACAGCCCCATCGGTAGAGAGGATTCAAGCAAAGTAAACGTTTATGGCGAATAAAGAAGATAAACTTGAGGTAGAAGGTACGGTTATCGAGCTGTTGCCCAACACGCAGTTCATGGTCGAGTTGGACAACGGGCACCGTGTCCTGGCATATTTGTCGGGCAAGATGCGCAAGCACTATATCCGTATCCTGCTGGGTGATCGTGTGCGTGTGGAAATGACGCCCTACGATTTGGACCGCGGGCGCATTACGTATCGTTACCGCCGCGGTATGACGACTGCCTCGTCATAGTTGTAGAGTTCCATGCGCCTCTAAAGGCGCGACGAGCCGCTGCGAGCTAGTGGGGCGTGCAGATGTAGGTGACCCAGTCACCGGATTGGATGGTCTGCTCGACCCGACCACCTGCTCGTTCCAAAGCTTCAATCACCGATGGGCCCTGCTCGTCGATGATACCACTCAAGACAATACGACCTGTTGGCGCAACATAGCCCAACAGGTCGTTTTCATTGAAAAGCTGGATGATGATCGGGGCCAGAATGTTGACCAGTACGATGTCCCACTGGGCATGTGCCGCGTGATTGGGGACGCTCGTCAGTTGGCCCTGCCAGACGGTTAGCGCTTTCGTTACGCCGTTGATTTCGCCGTTGGCGTTGGTGGCGCGTACCGCCAGATCGTCGGTGTCGAAAGCCGCGACTTCGGCCGCCCCCAGTTTGGCTGCGGCAATGGACAGGATTCCCGACCCGGTGCCCACGTCCAACACCCGGGCCCCCGGTCTCACTATTTGTTCGAGGGCCAACATGCAGCTCTGCGTAGTCGGGTGTAACCCGGTGCCAAAGGCCATTCCGGGGTCGAGGACCAGCACAATGGCGTCATCCGCAACATCAGGCACATCGTCGGCCGGTATCCAGCTCGGGCCGAATCCAGAGGCGCTCTCCGATGCGAAACGGATGGTAGTGGGCCTTCCAGGCATTGGCCCAATCTTGCTCGGCCAACCGCTTGAACTGGGGCTCCGGCAGGGGGTAGAGGCGACTCATGTAAAAAATGATCTCGCGCAGGCGTTGGCGCAGTTCAGGGGTGTCTTCGTCTTCGGGGATATAGATCTTGACTGTGACGGCCGCCAACATGGCCGCTGGGTCCAGTGAGCTCTCATCCCCCAATTGTTCGAGGACCACGCTTTCCTGATAGGCAAAAGGCCGAAGCACTTCAGATACTGCTTCGGCCCCCTCTCCATCGGTTACCAGGCTGACTTCAAGCCAATCCATCGGTTATTCCCTCAACCAAATACTTCGCCCAAGGCATCGCGCAGTTGGCCCAGGATGCCTTTGCCCTTCTGAGGCACGACTTCCTTGCCCAGCGAACGGGACAGATCCTGGAACAGCTTCTGTTGTTCGGCCGTCAGGTTCTTGGGAATCGCCACCTGGATGACAGCCAGCTGGTCGCCGCGGCCCACATCGGCTCCGCGCCCGGTGCGGTCGAGCTTGGGCACGCCGAGGCCCTTCATGCGAAACACCTTACCTGACTGTGTTCCCGGTGGAATGTGCAGCGTCGTTGTCGCCGTCCACGGACGGCACGACGATGTCATCACCCAGAGCGGCCTGGGCAACGTTGATCTGCAGGTCCAGCATGATGTCGTCGCCGCGCCGCTGGAAGAACTCGTGCGCGGCCACATTGAGCACCACAAACAAGTTGCCGGCCGGACCGCCGTCCAGCCCTGCGCCGCCCTCGCCGGTCAGCCGGATCTGCGTATCGCTATCGACACCCGGCGGTATCTTCACTTTTTTCGTGACCGTTCGCTCGATCTGCTTGCGGCCGTTGCACGTCTTGCAGACATGGGGGATCAGTTCGCCGGTGCCGTTGCACGTCGAGCAAGTGGCCACATTGACGAACTGGCCCAGGATCGATTGCTGAACTCTTCGCACTTCGCCCGATCCCCCACAGGTGGTGCAGGTTATCGGTTTGGTGCCGGGCTCTGCGCCGGACCCATCACACTCCGGACACAGTTCCAGGCGACGGTACTCAATGTCGCGTTCGCCGCCGAAGATGGCTTCCTCGAAGGTGATCGTCAGGTCATAGCGCAGATCAGGGCCCGCGTCGCGGGCCTGCCCGCCGTCGCCGGCCACTCGTGGTATTGAAGCCGCCAAAGAACTCTTCGAAGATATCGGCAAACCCGCCAAATCCGGCCGAGTCAAAGCCACCGCCGTAACCGCCGGCTCCATTGTTCACCCCGGCGTGACCGAAGCGATCGTAGGCTGCCCGCTTATCGTCATTCGACAACACTTCGTACGCCTCGCTGAGTTCCTTGAAGCGCTCATCGGCGCCGGCTTCCTTGTTGATGTCAGGATGATACTCGCGCGCCAGGCGGCGGTATTGCTTTTTCAGCTCCTCTTTGGTCACGCTGCGCGAGACACCGAGGACTTCATAGTAATCACGTTTGACGGCCATTCAGTGCTATTCTCTGGCATGTCCAAATGACGACAAAACACCTGCGCCCGTGACATAAAGTCCAGGCGCAGGTGCAGTCTTGTTGCCGGTCTGCTCGATAATTAGGCTTCTTCGGTGAACTCGCCCTCGATGACATCGTCATCAGGCGCGGCTGCCACCGGCGTCGGCCGTTCCGTCACCCTGCGGGCGGCGCGGTCTGCTCTTGCTGCTGATACATAGCTGCGCCGGCTTCCTGCATGACTGCCTCCAGTCGTCTCGGCGGCCGAACGCATGGCGGACACATCATCACTCTCTAACGCAGTGCGAGTGGCGTCGATCTGCGTCTGCACAGCGGCCCGGTTCGTCTCCGGCAATTTGTCGCCGTTGTCGCGCACGAACTTCTCGGCACTGTAGATGGCGGTGTCGGTGATATTGTGAACCTCGACCGCTTCCTTGCGCGCAGAGTCGTCGCTGCGATGCATCTCGGCATCGCGCACCATCTGCTCAATCTCGTCCTTGGCCAGACCGCTGGACGGGATGATCTGCATCGCCTGCTGGCGACCGGTGGCCTTGTCCTTGGCGCTCACGTTGAGGATGCCGTCGGCATTGATGTCGAAGGTGACCTCAATCTGCGGTACGCCGCGGGGTGCCGGCGGAATGCCATCCAGGATGAAGCGGCCCAGGCTCTTGTTGTCGTTAGCCATCGGCCGTTCGCCCTGCACCACATGGATTTCCACCTGGGTCTGACTGTCGGAGGCCGTGGAGAATATCTGGCTCTTCTTGGTCGGAATGGTTGTGTTGCGCTCGATAAGCGGCGTAGCCACGCCACCCAGAGTCTCAATACCCAGAGTCAGCGGCGTCACGTCCAGCAGCAGAACGTCCTTAACATCGCCACCCAGTACACCGGCCTGAATGGCGGCGCCCAAGGGCAACGACCTCGTCCGGATTCACACCCTTGTGGGGTTCCTTGTCGAAGAACTTCTTGACCGCTTCCTGGATCGCGGGCATACGGGTCATGCCGCCAACAAGAATCACTTCGTCGATATCCTCGATCTTTAGGCCGGCATCCTTGAGTGCCAGGCGCACCGGCTCGATGGAGCGCTCGATCAAGTCTTCGGTCAGCTGCTCCAGCTTGGCGCGAGTTAGCGTCAGATTCAGGTGCTTGGGACCATTGGCGTCGGCCGTGATGAACGGCAAATTGATCTCTGTCTGCATCGTGGTGGACAGCTCGATCTTGGCCTTTTCGGCCGCCTCGCGCAGACGCTGCAGGGCCTGCTTGTCGCTGCGCAGGTCGATGCCTTCCTGCATCTTGAACTGCTCGGCCGCCCAGTCGATAATGCGCTGGTCGAAGTCGTCGCCACCGAGGAAAGTGTCGCCGTTGGTTGACTTCACCTCGAACACACCGTCACCGACTTCCAGGATGGAGATATCAAATGTGCCGCCGCCCAGGTCATACACGGCGATCGTGCCGTCAGGATTGTTGCCCAGCCCGTAGGCCAAAGCCGAAGCGGTAGGCTCGTTGACGATGCGCATGACTTCCAGGCCGGCGATCTTGCCCGCGTCTTTGGTAGCCTGGCGCTGGCTGTCGTTGAAGTAGGCCGGGACGGTGATGACGGCCTGCGTCACCGGCTGGCCCAGGTAGGCCTCAGCGTCGGTCTTGATCTTCTGCAGAATCATGGCTGAAATTTCCGGCGGCGAATACTCGCGGTCAGCCATGACGACGCGAACGTCGCCATTAGGGGCTTCCTTCACCTCATAGCTGACGTACTCTTCCGCCTTCTTCACCTGTGGGTCGTCGTACTTGCGACCCATGAACCGCTTGACCGAGGAGATGGTGTTCTCCGGATTGATGACTGCCTGGCGCTTGGCAACCAAGCCAACCAGACCGCTCGCCCGTTTTGGGGTTGACGGCCACAACCGAAGGGAACAGTCGATTGCCTTCCGAACTGGGAATAATTGCTGGCTTCGCCACCTTCCATCACGGCGACCGCGGAGTTTGTTGTCCCTAAATCAATACCAATTATCTTTGCCATGTCTCTCTATTTCCTTTTCTAATTCTTGTATCGGCCGACTTACGCCGCAACATACACCAGCGACGGCCGGATTACACGGTCGCCTAGCCGGTAACCTTTCTGCATTTCGCGCGAGACGATCCCGCTTTCATACTCACTGGAGGGTTCCTGACCGATCGCCTCATGGAAGTTGGGGTCAAACGGTTGCCCAAGCGCCTCGATTGGTTCTACCTGCAGGCTTTCCAGGATGCTGCCGAACTTTCGGCCAACCATGGATAGGCCGGAGAACCAGCCATCACCCTGGATGCTTTCCGGGGCAGACTGGAGCGCGCGATCCATATCATCCACAACCGGCAGCAGCTTGCGGACCAGCTCGATGTTGGCATCGGCGTAGGCGTCGGCACGTTGTTTTTCCATGCGCTTGCGCGCATTGGCAAACTCGGCCTGGGTGCGTTGCCAACCTTCCAGATTGCGGGCGGCCTCTTCCTGAGCCAGGGCCAGTTGTTCGCTCAAAGTCGGCCTCGCCATTCTCGGCGGCCTCATCTTCATCAGGATAGATCGCGTCCACTTGTTCTTGATCAGTCACTTGTTTCGTCCTCATAGCTAGGCAAGCTGACGAGCGACGGCTCGATCACTTCCTGCCCGTAATATTCGTAGACAAAGCCGCTCATCAGATCAGCCACATAGCGCACGGCCGCAACATTGCGATCATACGGCATGCGCGTGGGCCCAACAACGGCCACTGTACCATAGAAGTCATCCGTTACGCCGTAACGGGATAGGATCATCGTGCAATCCCGCAGTTCTTCCCACCGGCCATCGCCGCCAATGACCACCTGAACGCCGTCATTCCGCTGTGCCTCGGTCTCGGCGAGAACACCGGCCAGCAATGTGCGCTCTTCCAAGAGGTGTATCGCGTGTCGTGTCCCCTCGTCGTCCAGAATGTTGACCAGACCGTCGCGGTAGACACTGCTCATCGGCCGGTTATCGGCACTCTTGAGGATGTCCAACACAAGTCGCGTCACTTCTTCTTCGAGCGTGTCCAGCTGACCCAGGCGCGCGACGATGTCGTCGTACTCGCGATCCACAAACAAGCTGTTCAGCCGATCGGCGGCGGCGCTCAATCGGGATTGGGGCAGGGACTCGGCCAGGGCTAACATTTGCTGCTTGATCTCGCCACTGGACAGCACGAGGATCATCAGGACCAGTCGGCCGTGAGTGGAGATAAGCTGCAGGTGTTTGTAACGGTTGGCGCGGGCCACCGGCGCGGTGACGAAGCTGGCGCTGCGGGCAGTGCGGGCCAGAATGGCCGCCGCCAGGCGCATCCACTGCTCAATATCGAGCCGCGCCTGGTGGAATTGGTGGCGAATCATCTGTCGCTCGTGGAGCGGCAAATGAAAGTCACCGGAAAGACGTTCCACGAAGTAGCGGTAGCCCTTCTCAGTGGGAATTCGTCCGGCGGAGGTGTGCAACTGACCGACATAGCCCAGCTCGCCCAAGACGTTTAAGTCATTGCGCACCGTAGCGGAGCTGACATCCAGCCCGAAGTCTTCGACCAGGGTCTTGGAACCAACCGGACGCCCAGTCTCGATATAGGTCTTGATGACTAGAGCCAGGATACGTTCTTGTCGGTCTGTCAGCGGCTGTAGTTCTATCATGGAGCTTTGCATAGGAAGACCGGGTCACTGGCGCCGTGTGGCCATGCCCGGTCACTTGGTTTGCTTCGAAAGGCGCAATTAGCACTTGCACAGGTCGAGTGCTAATGAGCACCTTAATTATGATAACATGCGCCGAAAACAGGGTCAATTAGAACAGCGTTAGATCAAACGGCCGAGCGGGTGAGGTTTAGGTGATTACGACAGGCCTTGATTCGTCTGACGGGAGACGACCTGCCACAAAGTACGCATGAGGATCTTGGTATCGAGCAGAATCGACCAGTTCTCGGAGTACCACAAGTCGTACTTGGTGCGCTCTGCCACCGACGTATCGCCGCGCAATCCGTTGACCTGCGCCCAACCGGTCATGCCCCCTTTCTCGCGGTGGCGGTCCATGTAGCGCGGCACGTTCTGGCGAAACTGCTCTACGTAATAGGCTTGTTCGGGTCGCGGACCCACTAGGCTCATCTCGCCCAGGAAGACGTTGACCAGATTGGGCAGTTCATCGACTTCCAGCCGCCGCAACCAGGAACCGATTCGTGTCTGACGCGGGTCATCCTTCACTGTCCAGCCGGGACCGTCCTTCTCGGAGTCGGAGCGCATGGATCGAAACTTGATCAGCATGAATTCGCGGCCGTCCAACCCCATGCGCGGCTGCACGAAAAACACCGGGCCGGGGGATTCAAGCTTGATGGCGACGGCCGTAAGCAGCATTAGCGGCGACAGAAGGATCAGCCCAATGATCGAGCCGACGAAGTCAATGCCTCGCTTGAGGGTCAGCAAGTAGCCGCGGAGGGCATAGTCGCGGATGGACAGCAGCGGCAGCCCGCCCAGGTCATCAATGCCCGCTTGCGAGGTGATGTACTGGAACAGGTCGGGGAAGACCTTAATTGTCACACGGCCGCGCTCGCAGTAAGAGATAATGCGCAGGGTTTCGCGGTGGCCCTTCTCAGGGATAGCCACGATGACCTCATCGATAGACCGTTCGGTGATGAGCGTTGGCAGGTCTTCGGGACGGCCGATAATTGGCACGCCTAACAATTCACCGCCCACGCTTTCGCCGTTGCCATTGATGATGCCGACGACGTCATAGCCCAGCTGCGGCGACCAGACAATGCGCTGCAACATCATGCGTGCCGTGTCGCCCGTTCCAACGACCAGAACACGGTCCTTGCCGATGCCTCGATCACGCAGCTTGGCCCGCAGCCATTGGTGAAACACCCGGCCGAGGGTTAACAAAATGATCGTTAGCGCCCAGGCATACATGAGCATGGCCCGCGGATAGTCGAGGATGGCCTGGTTGTTGCGGAACAGCAGTGTGGACACGGCCACCGACATCAACATGCCAACCGAAACGCTGATGAACACGTAGTACAACTGGTCGATACGTGAGGCCGAGCGTGGAATGTAGTACTGTCGATTGAGGAACAGGATGAAGAGGATCATGAACTCCTGCAAGAGGAGCAATCCGAGATAGCTGGACAGCGGCACCTGGTTGGCCAGCGGCTCCGGCCAGTCAATAGTTACACGGAATTGATAGGCCAGAACAAACGCCAAGGCAATGAGCGCAGCATCCAGCAAGACGAGGCTGACGGTGAAGATACTGCGGACTTTCTGCGTGTTCATCGGGGCCCTATTCTAACAAGTTGGACCGGCCGGACAATACGGACTAAGGTTAAACTATTCAATCGGCTAACAACACTCTTACTCCATACCAACATAATACTTATGGTAACGAAGTAAGCTTGACGAATCCTATATTCCGGAGCAATTATGCGCATACGTTTTAGCACCGTTCTACTCGCTCTCGTCGTCTTGTTTATCGGCTTCAATGCCGGTTATGTTCTGGCCCAGTCTCCGTGGGCGCCGTTCAACGCATTTTCCGGCGTCCAACTCGGGGCCGCCACCGACCGGCAGGATACCCAAGCCTTCATGGAGGCGTGGGACCTGGTCCAAACGCGCTATTATCGCCAGCCGGTTGACAACGAGGCGCTCGTACAGGGGGCCATTGACGGCATGCTGGGGACGCTAGGTGACCAGTATACTCGCTATTTGCCACCCCAGGATGAGGTTCGCTCGCAGGAGCAGATGGACGGTGAGTTCCAGGGCATTGGTGTCGTCGTTGAGAGCATTGACGGCGCCATAACGGTCGTTTCGCCTATCGAGGGATCGCCGGCCGAAACGGCCGGCATGCTGCCCGGTGATGTATTGCTGGAAGCGGACGGCGTGGATCTGGCCGGGATGGAGCTTACTGCTGCGGCCGACATCATCCGCGGCCCCCGCGGCACCAGTGTGAACCTCGTCGTTGATCGCGACGGGGAGCAGCTTGTCTTTGACATTGTGCGCGACACCATTGTCGTGCCCAGTGTGCGCGGCGAAATGCTGGAAAACAATATTGGCTACGTTCGTATCTCCCAATTCATTCGTACGACGGAATCTGACCTGCAAGCCGTCTTGACTGAGTTGAATCAGTCCAACCCGGACGGCCTGATCCTCGACCTGCGGCGCAATCCGGGTGGCTTGCTCGATCAAGTACAGGATGTGGCCGATGAGTTCTTGCCCGCGGGCACGGTTTTGATTGAGGAGTTTGGCAGCGGTCGGCGCGATGTCTATGACTCCACCGACAGTGGGCTGGCCCAAGATGTACCCATGGTGGTGCTGATCGACGAAGGCAGTGCCAGCGCAGCCGAAGTCTGGCCGGAGCCATCCGTGACCGCGAACGCGGCATCCTCGTCGGCACCAAGTCGTTTGGCAAGGGTACGATTCAATCTGTTAACTCGCTGAGTAATGGCGGCGGACTGCGCATGACCATTGCCCGTTGGCTGACGCCCAATGACAACTGGGTTCATGAAAATGGATTAGAGCCGGATATTGTCATTAATCTGCCGGAAGATCTGACGACATTGGCGGAAGGGGAAGACCCGCAGCTACAGGCCGCGATTGAGTTTTTGCTGGGCCGCCCGGTGGTGGGTGAGGACGCCGGGGCCGAGGTAATGGCTCCGGAGGTCGGGGCCACTGTTGAGGCTGGATCGACTACAGAGGCTGGCGCGCCTCTGCCTTAACCACACTGACCTGACGCAGAATCGCCTCAGCCCCATCGCGAGCTGACTCGCCCTGGGTGCCGAGCATCTCACCCAATTCGCGCACGCGCCCACGAATATCGAGCGACTCGACGGCCGTAATCGTGCGGCCGTCGGTAATGGCCTTGCTGACGTGGTAGTGGGTGTCGCCATAGCCCGCCAATTGGGGCAGGTGGGTTACAACGATGACCTGGTGGTTGGCGACCGCGGCCAGGTTCCACAACTTTCGGCCGACAATATCACCTACGCGGCCGCCAATACCCTGATCGATCTCATCAAAAATCAGTGTCGGGGTCTCGTCTATTTCGGCCAATGCGGTCTTGAGGGACAGCATGAGCCGCGCTGTCTCGCCGCCACTGGCGACCTTGGCCATGGGTTTCAACGGCTCGCCGGGGTTGGCAGAGATCACAAACTCCGCCCGATCGATCCCGCTCTGGTCAAACGCCAGCCGTTCCATCGTGCCGGATTCATCGACGACGTAACAGCCGTCGGCTGCGGGGACAGTTTCGAAATTGACTGCGAAGCGCGCGCCGTCCATCTTGAGGTCAGCCAGATGTTGTTCAACCCCGGACGCCAGGACCACGGCCGCGGCTTTTCGCCGGGTGGATAAATCGGCAGCGAGCGACCCGATGCGGCGCAAGTAGGTCTCTTGCTCGGCTTCCAACTCGGCCGTTCGTATTTCGCTGTTTTGCAGTTTAGATAACTCTGATTCGGCCGCTGCTTGCGCGGCAAGCAATGCCTCAATATCGTCGGCGCCATACTTGCGCTTGAGAAAGGCAATCGCCTCCAGACGTTCCTCGACGGTGTTCAGCCGATCAGCGTCCACTTCCAACGCGTCGAGATAATCCTGAACCTCGGTGGCAATCTCGGAAAGCTGGAAACTCAAGCCTTGTAGCCCGGCCAGCAGTGACTCTCGGGAATCATCCAACCGCACCAGTTGCGCCAGGGCATGTTCTGCCTGGCCCAATAGACTCCCGGCACTGGGCTGATCATCATCGACACCGGACAGGAGCGCCACTGCCTCGGCCGCGAACCGACCCAGTTGCTCGGCGTTGGCCAGTCGTACCCGTTCAGTACGTAGTGACTCTTCCTCGCCGGCATGCAAGCCGGCGGCACTAATCTCTTGAGCCTTGTACTCCAGCAACTCAATACGCTGGGCTACCTGCTCCTTGCTCTGCTGCAAGGCGCGCAACTCGCGCTGAATGTCGTGGAGTTTATTTACTTCGCGGGACAACGCCTGCCGGCTGGGGGTCAGACCGCCGAAGGCATCGAGAAGGGGCAGGTGGGACCGCGGACGCAGCAGGGACAGATGCTCGCCCTGCCCATGAATATCGATGAGGGGCTCGGCAACGTCACGCAGAACGGACAGATTGACGGCGCGGCCGTTGACACGCGTAATGCTGCGACCGTTGGCGCGTAACTCGCGAGCCAGAATGAGGATGTCGCCTGACTCATCATCCAGCCCTTCGGCGGCCAGGATAGGCGCCACCAGGCCTTGTTGTTCCGGGCTCAGCTCGAACGTAGCCTCAACGTAGGCCTCGTCGCTACCGGCACGAATGACCGACGTATCGGCGCGATCGCCAATGACCAGCGTGACCGCGTCGAGGATGATTGACTTACCCGCACCCGTTTCGCCCGTCAGCACATTAAAGCCTGGGGCAAACCGCAGATGAAGGTCGTCAATGATGGCGAAGTTGCGAATGTAGATTTCGGCCAGCATCGGCCCCGGATTCTAGCGCATTTGCCAGTATGCGGCACTGGTCGCTGTGAATAGATAGATTCCTGGCCCAATCAAAATCGTTAGCGCGCCCAGGTTGCCGCTGAGGACCGCCAGCAGGACGGGGATGGCCGGTATAAGAACACCCAGGATCATCATGGCCACAACGAGTTGCGGCAAATAGCGACCGCGCCGGTAGCCGATGGCCCGTTTGGTGATTCGGCCGATGAAGCCACCAATGGCACCGCTGACTAGAAACAGGATGATGTAGAAGAAGAATCCCAGCTGGAAATTCAGCAAGATATAGCCCGCTAACAGGCTGATGGGAAACGAGACGAGCGCGGCAACAATGTAGTCAGTTGGCTTGTTGTTGAAGAAGCTGTCTTCAGCCGCGCGCAGACAGTCGGGGCAGATGTAGCCCACCGGCGTCTTATTGGCGCAGTCAATGCAAATGGGCTTGTGGCAGTTGTAGCAGCGCAGTGAGGTGTTGCGATCAGGATGCCGATAGCAAACAAGATCGTATTCGAGCTCCGGTGCCGGTTGAACCGCCTGGGTCGCAGCGCTGACGGCGGCTGTGGCCAGAACCGGCTTGACGGCCGTGGGCGTAGACGTAGCGACGGCTGGTTCGCTGACGGTCGGGGCCAGACTCTCAGGAACGGCCGTGCCGTCCAACAGCGCCAGCCCCCTGACGGCATCGGGCATGCCGGGAGCCAATTCCAGAGCACGTTCATAGGCCGCGCGCTTCTGTGTCGGGATCGAGCATCGCGTCGCCCAGCCCGACCCAGGCTTCCTCGGATTCGGGCGCTTCGTCCAGAATCTGTCGGTACATTGTTTCGGCCGCCGCGATCTTGCCGTTGCTCAGATTGCGCTCCGCCTGGCTAAGCAGGGCGCGCAATCGCGGTTCGCTAATCTTCATAAGACTCCGTTGTTGAGTGCGGTAGACATCCGGTCAATTCAATGATTCTGGCAAGGATTCGTTAGATTCCTGACAGAAGAACATGAGGGTGACATAAAGACGCCCGCATCTACAGATGGGGCCAGCTGAAGCCCAGACGCTGCATCAATCGTCGATAGAAGTAGCCGGGATCATCCACCCGGGCAAACAGGCACGGTTTGTCATGTTTGACCACAACGACCTTGTCCCCGGACGATAGCTGCGCTGCTGCTCTGACCGTCGGCCGTCAGGTACGCCTCGTGGTCCATTTCAACATGAATGTCGATCTCGCGCCTCTTCATGCAGGACCAGTGACCGGTTGAGACTCATATGGGCGGCCACAGGGCACCACGATAATGTTCTGCAACTGTGGCGGCAAGAGCGGGCCCCCGGCGGCCATAGCGTAGGCGGTCGAGCCGGTCGGCGTCGAGACGATGAGTGCATCGGCCGTATAGATCGTTACCAGATCACCGTCAACGAACAGGCTCGGGCGAATGACGCGAGCCTGCGCCCCACGGCCAATGACGATCTCATTGAGGGCCACGAATGAGTCGATAGAGACTTCGTCGCGCCACAAGTTGCCGTGGATCAGCAGGCGGCGCTCGATCCAGTAGTCGCCATCCAGGACCCTTCTGCAACCGTTCCGGCCAATCTTCCGGCGTGGCCTCGCTCAGAAAACCCACCCGGCCCATATTGATGCCGAACAAAGGCACCCCGAACGGCACACTGAGACGTGCTGCGCGCAGCGTGGATCCGTCACCCCCGAGAACGATGAGCAGTTGCGAACGCGCCAATTGCTCATCCAGCACGGATCGTCGTCCCACGGAGCCTCGATCCAACTGGCCACGCCGCGTTCCGTCAGCCAGGCTTGAATCTCCTGGGCCATGGCCGGGGAGGCGGGTATGCGCGGCTGTTCCAGAATTCCAATCAGGTCCATCATGGCGAGCTTGCCCTATGAGTAAGCCGCTTGCTGATTAGTCGCTCAGACGCTCAGTCAGCCACGTGACGATGTCCGTCTGCGCCACCCGCACCTGCCCGCTGTCGTCCAACGGCCGCACGGTGACCTCTCCCGCCGCCAGTTCATCGTCACCCAGGATGAGTCACGTAGCGCGCCTCGTGGCGATTGGCCTCACGCATCTGGCTCTTCATGCTGCGCGGTGAGCGAGCGAAGACCAGGCGGGCGCCGATGCCGGCGTCACGCAGCCGGTACGTAAGTTCGACAGCCTTCGTCTTCGTCGCGCCGCCAAAATGGGCCACGAAGACCGGGCAGAGGCGAGTCGGCCGGCGGCTCGATGCCCTGCTCTTTCATACCCAGCACAATGCGCTCGATGCCGCTACCGAAGCCCACGCCCGGAGTCGGCGGACCGCCGATATCTTCGGCCAGCCCGTCATAGCGTCCGCCGCCACACAGTGCGGCCTGGGCACCAATCCCTTCCTGCCAGACCTCAAAGACGGTCTTGGTGTAATAGTCGATCCCGCGCACCAGGCGAAAATTGATGACGTAGGATTGATCTAGCGTGTCGAGCATACCGCGCACACTCGGCAAAGTGCTCGGCGCAATCATCGCACAGATGATCGGCGAATGTGGGGCGCACCGGCCAGCAGATCATCCATGCCCGGACTCCTTGCTATCCAGAACGCGCAACGGGTTCTTGGCCAGGCGTTCCAGATCGATCTTGGCCAGCTTGTCCTTGTGGTTGTTCAGATAGCCGGTCAGCAGGGCGACATAGGCCGGGCGGCAGACGGGACAGCCGGTGCTGTTGAGCTGAAAGCCGAGACCCTTGAAGCCCAGACTGCGATACAGATTCATGGCCAACATCATGACTTCGACATCGGCCGCCGGATCATCCTCACCCAGGATCTCGCAATTGAACTGGCTATGCTGGCGCAGCCGGCCCGATTGCGGCCGTTCGCGGCGGAAGGCCGGGCCAATGGTGAACAATTTAACCGGCTGGGTCCAACTGCTCATGCCGTTCTGAATGTAGGCCCGCACGAACCCGGCGGTGAATTCCGGCCGCAGGGTGATGCTGGAGCCATCCGATTCTTCAATGGTGTACATCTCTTTTTGAACGAAGAAGTCGGACGCGGTGCCCACACCGCGCACGAACAGGTCGGTGGACTCGATGATGGGGGGGTCCATGCGTTGAAAGCCGTAGCGTGTCGCCAGTTCGGCTGCTTGGGCGGTGATCACATCCCAGTACGCCGATCATCAGGCAGGACATCGGGCATACCGGTGACGCGTTGTATTTTGGTCGACAAAGAAGCCTCCAGATTGGACTAAGCGCAGTCACCGATAACGGCGGCGCAACGATTGACAATTATAGCCAGAAATGGGGATTGGGAAACGTCAGGCCTATTGGCGGTCGCACCGCCGTTCAATCGAGCCGGTAGTCGCACGCATCACGCACACCGCAACGGGCGCAGCGCGAGGCTGATCGTGGCTCGGGTAGTACGTCATCATCGACGGCGGTGGCCCGCATTTCGTCCAGCAGATCAAGCAAGTCATTTTCCAGCTCGGCGCGTGTACTCAATGGCAAACGCCCGGTCTCTGGTACTGCAAAATACCGTAGGGCGGCCGCACGCCGTAGTTCACCTCGACCAACAGGCAGTAGGCAGCCAACTGCAAGACCTGCCCGGCCCACGGCTTGGCTGGGGCCGGGCCGGACTTCAACCTCGACCGGGATAACGCTGCCGTCGGCTTGTTCCACCAGGTAGTCGGGCTTGCCGGCCAAGCGCAAGTCGGCCGCATGCAGCACATGATTGTTGGCCCGCCAGGCACCGGTATCGTTGTAAACGACATCGCCCGCCGGCAAACCACTCTGTGCTCGCCGCCGCTCGCCGCCGACCCACAGGATGGCCGCCAGCAAGAGCAAGGACCAGAACCAGCAGAAGAGGTAATCCGTTCATGGGCATGGCGGTTCTGGTCTCCGGGCTCAGGTCGACAGCAAGCGTAAACACGAGCACAGCGACGGCGCAGAAAATGGCGACATAGGCCAGACGCCGGGCCCAGACAGACTGCGCCACGATTCGGCCGTGCTGCCGATGGTGGCGCGTGCCCGTGGTTCAGCTCCTGCACGTTTTGTGAGACGGCCGACTGATAACGGCGCAGCCACCAGGCGCGGCGGCAGTAGACATATTCACCGATTTCGCTGGCTCGGATCCAAGGATAGCTCATATGTTCTATTCTATTCAGAACCAGACTGTTGTCAAGTGACTTGTTTCGTCGTTTCGTCGATGCGTACCTGACGCGGTGCGCGTTAGCGGGATTATGTGCCCGCCGCCGCCGGTGGCCAGGCCCGGATCACTCAGATCCTCGCGACCCGGTTTCAGTTTGCGCCGGGCCAGGACGATACAGCAGACCCATGAGGCCGCCCCAGAACAAGAGCATCACCGTGGCGTTGGTCGCCTGGAAGATGCCCCGCCCAGGAGCGGGGCAAATACATTGGCCAGACTCAAGAAAGGCGGCCGAAATACCCAACATGCCACCGATCTCCAGAGGGCTGACGCGCTTCGTGATCAGGCTGTTGATCGTCGGCTGCAGCATGCCGCCGCCGATAGCGACCGGGATCATGGCCACGAGCAGCCAGATCATCCCGAGACCACCAGCTATTGCCGTCCGGTGGTGGTTCGACCGGTGTGGAAACGATCGCCGGTCCATCAACCCGTTGTGCATCGGGGGCACTCATTTCGTCGCGAATCGCCGTTTCGGAGTACCATGGTGGTGGCTGGCGGGGTGTGAAGGCCATGGCCGTCAAGCCAATGGCCAATAGCGCGAACCCGGCATAGACCAGCCGACGATCACCAAATCGACGACTCCAACGGCCGATCAGCCCGCCCTGAACGGCCACCACGATGATGCCGACGTAGATGAACACAATGGTGTTGCCGAAGGCATTCAGGCCCAAACGGCCGAAGGTGAACAAGTGACAGCAGCTGTTCGAAACCGCCAAAGGCCAGCTGTTGAGCGAAGATGAGGAAGATCAGTAGCCCGACCGTGGGGTGCCGCAGGGCGTCGACCATGCTGCCAAAGCTGAGTGGCGCCCGAGCCGGAATCTGGCCTCGCTGTTCTTCGGGCAGGGTCTCCTCGAACAAGAAAGACGGTCAGCAGGATCGACAGCAGCGAAAAGGCCGCGGCGATAAGCGCCGGAACGGCATAGTTATTGTCGCTTAGGAGCAGTCCCACTCCGGCAATGGCCGGGCCGAGCACGAAGCCCAGCCCGAAAGCGGCCCCGATGAGGCCCAGGCCCTGGGTGCGGTCTTGCGCGGTAGTGACATCGCTTATGGCGGCCTGAGCCGTGGAGATGTTGGCGCCGGAGATACCGTCGATGGCCCGGGCAAGGAAAATCAGCCAGAGCGAATTGGCCAGCGCCAGCAATATGAAGCCGATCAGCGTTCCGATCTGGCTGACAATGAGAATAGGACGGCGGCCGTAGCGATCGGACAACCGGCCCAGAATTGGTGCGCCGATAAACTGGAAGAGCGGATATGTGGCCGCCAGGAAGTCCAATCGTCAGCGGGCTGGCCCCAAAGCGAATCGCATATGGATTCAGCAGGGGCAGAATGATCGTCACGCCCAGCAGATTCGACGAAGACGATCAGGATGATCGGCAAGATGCGCTTGAAATCCAGCTTCTCTTCGGCCGGGTTGTCGTCGTTGCGCGGGGCAGTGGTTCGTTAGCCATGATTTTGCTTCAAAGTCGTACCTCAAGCGTGAAAGCAGACTCGCTAGCGTACTATGCTTCTCAGTAGCGCGGCGCAAGCGCCAGATTGGCCGATGGCTGCGTTCCGGAGATCATCGCGTTGGCACGACGTTGCCTCCTGAAGCAATGATGGCTACTCTTGAGCACGAATGCCAATGACCCTGCCCCTTAAGACAACGACTTTGCTCTCAAGCCCATCCGACCTCGTCCGCGAGGCTGCGGCGCTCTATGAGGCGTACGATCTGGATCGGCTGCCGGCGGCTCTGCAACGCAATAGTCTGGATTACTACTACCTCAGCATCTACCCATCGCTGAGCCGAGATGCGGCCGTTGGCAGAGTTTAGTCGTCCGCCTTACCCGGACGACAATTCACAACGTCTACATCCATATTCCATTCTGCTCCGGCGTTTGCGAGTTCTGCAGCTACTATCTGGTGGCGATCAATCCCACCAGGCGCGAGCGGATTCGCTCACTATCTTAAGTCTGGTCGACGGGAGTTGGTATTATCACGCCGAACAGACAAAACTTGACATAACCTACTTTATTTCGGTGGTGGGACACCCAGCCTCATGCCCGACCGACGCCCTGGCCGGTTTCCTGGCTGCCCTGGCTGATCCGCGGCTGGCTGAACGCGACGGCACTGGGGACGCTGGAACTTGCATCCCGAGTTCTTCGGCAATTCGCCGCGGGCGCGACGTTTTCTGGACACACTCCGGCGCTATGGCCTGACCCGCGTCAGCGTTGGCTATCAGGTATCGGACGAGCAGATCCTGTCGGCGACCAAACGACGGCATCAGACAACTTTCATTGAGGACGCAATGCGTCTGCTTGCGCGACAAGGGATTCATCGTTAATCTGGATCTGATGTATGGCCTTGCGGATCAGTCGTCTGGCCAGCTGGGAAGCGACGCTTCAAGATGCCGTCCGGCTGGCACCGGATTCGCTGTCGACCTACTTCTTGTTTGTCGATCGGGGCACGGTGACGTACGAGAAGGTGCGCAGGGACGGATAGCGCTGCCTAGTCATCGCCATCTAGCCAAACGCAGCATCTCATGGCCCAGGTTTTCCTGGAATCGCACGGCTACCACGAATTGCCCAATGACTTCTACGCCGCGGAACGTCAGGGCCGCGGACACATTCCGCCAGGAGCGACTGCCCTATCGCAGAGCGTCACGTTGCCCATCGGGCCGGGTGCCTACGGTCACTATAGTCATACGCAGCTGGCCAATGTGTTCGATCTTGACGTGCTATGAGCAGCGCATTGTGGCCGGGGAGTCTCCGCTCTGGCGTGGCTACCGGTTGAGCCCGATCGAGGCCTTTCATCGGGATGTCATGTTCTCGTTCAAGAACGATCCCTATCTCGATTGTAGTCTATTCATGACACACTATAATAGAGATCCCTTGGACGTGTTCCGCGGAACATTTGACCGCCTCATTGACCTCGGGCTGGTTAATGTGGACGGTGATCACATTCATCTAACGCCCAAGGGCCGGCTCTGTGTCGAAGAGATCAGTAGCCTATTTCGTCACCCGGATATTCGACCTTCGGCAAATGAACCGGAAGCGAATCGGCGTGTGCTGGAGAAACACAGTTTTGCGCCAACCTATCCGTCGGCCGCATGGTAGAGACAGGCAGCCGAAATAGTCTGTAACCCAGAACGGCCGTTGGGCCGAGGAGAAACGACCGATGAGCGATACCTACCGACCGCGTGTCTTGATTGGCAAGCCCGGCCTGGATGGTCACGATCGCGGCGCGAAAGTCACTGCCCGTGCCCTGCGCGATGCGGGTATGGAGATCATCTACACCGGCCTGCGACAGACACCGGAGATGGTGGTCGAGGCTGCCCTGCAGGAGGATGTGGATGCCATAGGCCTCAGCATCCTGTCCGGCGCCCACATGCCGATCATGGAGCGGATCATGCAGCTCATGGGGGAGAATGACATGCTCGACGTGCCGGTGTTCCTCGGCGGCATTATTCCGGATGAGGACGTGCCCCGCCTGGAGGCGATGGGCGTAACACAGGTATTTGGGCCGGGCACCAGTCTGGACGACGTGATTGAGGCGTTTAGACAAGCTATCTCGACCCGCCATGCCGGAACCTAACTGCCTCGCGGTTGACTATTCATCGGTCTTGATCGCTGCTCAGTCAGGTGTATCGAGGGCATGACTAGTTTCCTCAGCAGGTTTGATATCCGCCCGGAAGAAGGGCGCCTGGCTGGGTTGCTCTTTGCCGAGATCCTGCTCGCTGGGCGTTGGGTTCAATTTCCTGGAGACCTCGGCCTTCCCCTTGTTCCTTGTCGAATTCAGCCCGCAGACTCTGCCGACTATCTACATTCTCAACGCCCTGGTGGTCATTGCGATTACGACCGGCTACCTGAAGCTCGGCCAGTATGTTACTTTCGGCCGACAGTTGGTCATCACGCTGGCATTCTTAACGGTGCTTGTGGCCGGGTTCTGGGTGGCCCTCCTGGCGGGTGGGGGGCGCTGGGTGACGTTTGCGCTGCCCATTCTGTTCCAGGTTGTCGTCACCCTGGGCCTCCTTGGCTTCTGGAGCATGTCCAACCGGCTGTTGACCCTGCGCCAGTCCAAGCGATTGATTGGCCCCATTGGCGCGGGCTTGTGGGTAGCGATCATTCTGACCGGCCTTCTGATCCCCACCATTGTGAATTGGATAGGAACGGTCAACTTGCTCTTTCTATCGACGCTGGGGTTGGGCGCCGCACTCGTGTTGTTGATCATCATTGTGCGGGAGTATGACGAGACATTGACGGCAACCGGGCCAACGGTCGGAGGCAATGTCACCGCGCAACGTTCTGCACGGTCCCTGCTGTCCAGTCCCTACATCGCGCTGATGTTCGCCCTGACCATTGTGTCCTGGCTGGCGTTCTACTTCGTCGATAACGTTTTCTACAATCGGGTCGGGGCACAGTTTCCAACAGAGTCCGGCCTGTCATCGTTTTTGGGTCTCTATTTGGCCTTTTTGGGGGTGTTCACGCTATTCAACAACTTTGTGCTGACCGGCTTCGTCATCAACCGCTTTGGCGTGCGGGCGGGACTGCTGGTGCTACCAGTGTCCCTGCTGATTGTGACGGGGGCGATGAGCGTGATTGGCACCGGCTGGGGGATTGTGCCGATCCTGTTCTGGCTGGCAACACTCAACAAAGTGCTTGATCTGGGCTTGGCTTTCTCAGTCGACCAGTCCGCGCAGACGATCTTGTATCAGGCCTTGCCCGCGGCCGAACGCACGCGCATTCAGACCATCGACACCGGTATCGTGCGTATGATTGCTGTCGGCAGCGCCGGTGTTCTCCTGCTCCTTCTCAACCAGGTCCTCGCGTTTGATGTGGTTCAGCTGTCGTATGTTCTGCTGATCATCATCGTCGTCTGGCTGGTGGGCGTCTTTCTGACCGGTCGCGCATACCCGAAAGCCCTGCTGCAAGCGCTGCAGCGCCGCCGATTGGTCGGCCTCTCCTTGTCGCTCGATGACGGTGTAACCGCCGCCGTCGTCCGTTCCACGTTGAATAGTCCTAACCCGGGCCCTGCCCTGTACGCCCTGAATCTGCTGATCGAGCATGAACCGGACCAGGCTGAAACCTATTTGCAGCAAGCGTTGGACCACCCAGACCCAATTGTGCGGCGTGAGGCGCTAGCCCGCATTGCCCAACAGCCTGACCTGAAATCGTTATTGCCGCGCGTGCTGTCCATTGCTGCCGCCGATCCTGATGTCAGCGTTCGCGCGGAGGCCATTGATACCGCCTTGTCATTGGATAGCGGGGCAACCGTGCCGGAACTCGTTGACTTGCTGGGTAGCCCGGAGCTCGCGCTGCGCCGGGCGGCAATCGCCGGCTTACTGAAGTTCGGAACAGATGCGGACCAGCGCCGCGGCCCAGGCAGCGTTGGCCGAGTTGATCGATTCACCCAGTATCGCAGAGCGGCGGGCGGCCACGCGACTGGCACGCTACGATGCTGAAGACGGCGCGACGTTCATACAGCGCTTGCTGGTCGACCCGGAAGCGGCCGTGCGGCGGGATGCCCTGGTGGCCGCCGGCGAGTTCGATGTGTCTGACCTGTGGCGAGCTGTTGTATTCGCCCTGGATGATCCTGAAACGCGCCAGGCAGCCGCAACCGTGCTGATCAGCCACGCCTATCAGCCTTTGAACCAGGGATGTAAGACGACCATCCTCGCAAGCTGGGCTGACCCCGGGACGACCAGTAGCAGCTTCGTTGCTCTGGCGCGCATTATCGGTCATACAGCCGGTGATGAAGCGGCAGGGCTGTTACTCCAAAGGATGGATGATCCCAGCGACGCCGTTCGCCTGGCAGTCCTGGAGGCGTTGGTCGGTCTGGGACTTGAGCCGGTGAGCGACGAAACTCGGCGCTTGCTGGAAACCCAGCTCGAACGCGAACTAGAGTATGCGGACTGGCTGTCGGCTATCGCTCGGGACTGCCCGGACCCGGAGCTGGCCTATCTGAGGCAAGTGGGTGACAACCGGGTCGAGCGCGCGAGAGACAGGATACTGCTGCTACTGGCGCTTCTGTATGATCGAGAGGCGCTGAATTCAGTCATCGCCAACATTGCGTCATTGTCCGAGGAGCGGCGTTCGTATGCGCTGGAGGTCCTGGATGTGACGCTGCCAGGGACCGTCAAGTCTCACATATGGCCTCTCGTGGATGCCGACGCGGCGCGACAGGCCCTCTTGACAGAACCGACGGCCGGCAGCCCCACGGCAGCCCAGGAGCGCGTGCAGGTGGTTTTCGCCGGCAACGGCCGCAGCGATCCCTGGCTACATATCACTGCCATATGGGCCATCGGCCGTTTGCAAAGCAGCACGCCGGCCATCGAAGTCGCGCTGGGTGACTATAACCAATCTACCGACCCGGTTATGCGTGAAACAGCCATGCAGACCTTGTCCAAACTAGGTGCAGCGCGTTTAATTGAACCAATACCAGGAGAGATGCCGATGCTATCCACCATTGAGAAGGTCATTTTGCTCAAGGACGTCGAACTCTTTGCCGAGATGCCGGACGAATTGCTGGCCGAGGTAGCCAGTTTGCTGACCGAGATTGAACTTGTGGCCGGGCAATCGATCTTCGCCAAAGGGGACAGTGGTGATTCACTATATATCATCGTTGATGGCGATGTTCGCGTTCATGATGGGAAACAAACCATCAATCATCTCGGCGAGAGCGAGGTGTTTGGCGAGATGGCCCTTCTGGACACTCAACCACGCATGGCCAGTGTCACCGCCACGACCGACACCGTGCTCCTGCGGCTGGAGCAAGAGCCATTCTTTGATCTGATGGAGAGTCGCAGCGAGGTAGCCCGAGGCGTGATTCGAGTTTTGTCAGCCAGGCTGCGGGGCCGCGTCGAGGAAGTGACGCTGTTGCGCGACCAGCGCATGACCGCCACCTGAGGCGACAGACATCCTTAGCGAAGGCTTGAAGGTGGTAGGCAATTGTTGCCAAATCGGCTATCCTTTTGCGTCCGTACGCAACCGATGGCCAACGCTGAATAGCTGGCCAATGCCTGAGACCTAACACCAGCGACCTGCACCACGAGTGCACAGACTATCCGACTTTGACACCATAACTAGGAATACCTGAATGACCGTACACGACTTTGTTGAAGAACTTGATGAACAAGACGAATGGCCGCAGCGCAGCCTGCTGGGTTATCTCGGCGTGTTTGTCCGTGGAATCACCATGGGCGCGGCCGATATTGTGCCCGGTGTTTCCGGCGGCACCATGGCCTTCATCTTTGGCATCTACGAAGAGCTCATCGACTCGATCCGCACCATCGGCCAGCCCCATTTCTTGAACGCCGTCGTGCACTTGCGCGTCGTTGAAGCGTTCAAGATGCTCAACTGGAAGTTTCTGATGGCGCTGGGTCTGGGGGTTATCACGGCCATTTTCACCCTGGCGGGACCGCTGGAGTATCTGCTGGTCAACTACCCCGTTTACATCTGGAGCTTCTTCTTCGGTCTGGTTGTGGCGTCTGTATTCGTGGTCAGCCGGCGCATCAAGCGCTGGACAGCCGGCTTGTTGGGCGCGCTGGCCATCGGCGCTATCGGCGCCTACCTCATCGTCGGTATGGTGCCG
This sequence comes from uncultured Chloroflexia bacterium, assembly GCA_963695535.1. Lineage (GTDB taxonomy): Bacteria > Chloroflexota > Anaerolineae > Promineifilales > Promineifilaceae > Promineifilum. Next base: position 341,025 of record CAVOGT010000003.1, on the reverse strand, counting down.
TTGCAGACCCCCAATACCTGGTGGTTCTTCATGCTCAGTGGCGCACTCGCCAGTTGTGCCATGATCCTGCCCGGCATTTCCGGGGCCTACATCCTGCTGTTGCTGGGCAAGTACCAGGATGTTCTCAGTGCGGTCAATCAGCGCGATTTCGCCACGCTATTCTTCATCGCTGTCGGTGCGGCCATTGGGTTGGTTACCTTTGCCCAGGTTCTCCACTATTTGTTCAAGCGTTATCATGACGCGACGGTCGCGGTGCTCATTGGCCTGATGCTGGGCAGCCTTCGCAAGATTTGGCCCTGGAAGGTCGATACGGCCTGGTTGACTGATGCGACCGGCGCCTTGGCGCTCGATAGTCATGGCGAGCAGATCGTCACCGCCCAGCAGAACATCTTGCCCGCCGTGTCGACCGGGACGGAGATCACCCAGTTGGCGATCGCCGTTTTGTTGGCCGGAGTTGGTATTGCCTTGGTGCTGCTAATCGAGACCATTGCGACACGTTCCCAGGCCGAAGCAACTACCGTGGGAAGCGCTGAAGCCACCGACTAGCGCCGCTCATGGTTTGACATTCTCTCGTAGGCGACAAATCTGGTACTATACTGACCACCCTTTGCCGACGGGAAAAGGGACTCTTTACCTGGGACCGCTGCCATGGGTCTCACCATTTGTTGGAGAAGATGTGATGGAAAAGCCAGGGCGTAATGATCCGTGCTACTGCGGTAGCGGAAAAAAGTATAAGCAGTGCCATTTGCCCATTGACTTGGCCGCGGAGAAGGATGCACGGCAATGGGCTGATGCGGCGCGCACGCTGCGCGCCAATCTGCTGGAATTTGCCGATGAGGAACGCTTCGATGAGGCCGTTGCCGATGGCCTGCCGCGTTTCTGGGACACCTACTACACGGCTGAAAATGATCACCTCATGGACGCCTTCGAAGCCGATCGCTTTTACGATTGGTTCCTGTTCGACTATTTGCCTGCCGAAGGCATTTGGGCCAGCCCCGCCACTCTCTATGGCGAGGAGCAGAAGCAGGCCATGAACGAGGCCCAGCAAACACTTCTGGCGCAATGGTTGGACGCTGCACCAATGGGCGGCTACATTCTGGACGATTACGAAGGGCAGACGCTGAATCTCCACGACTTTCTAAGTGGTGAAAAGGTCGATGTGTTCCTGCCCTCCGGTCACGGCAGCGCGCCGATTGGATCGCTGATTGTCGGCCGCATCGTGCCGGTCCAGGACCACAACGAATTCTTCACCGCTCCGGCGTTCATACCGCCCAATGAGTTGGGTGATCTGGAGCAGATCCTGCGCGGCGCAATGGCGGACGTGGTGGCGGCCGATGCGTCGGCTACCCTGTCTGACCAACTGCGCCGTACCAACACGCTGATCATGGTGCAGGGTTTGGGCGCAGCCAAACTGGCCGGCCGGCCACCGGTGGCCCGTCTCGACCCCAATCGGCCGACCGAGCCGATACCTAATCCGGCCCGCCACGAGCGCTACCGGGTGCAGGGGCCGAGCAACAAGAGTGAAACACGGCCGCAAATGGCCGAGACCCGGCGCAAAGTTGTCTGACGCCACCGCAATGGCTTCGTCGCGGATCATTGTTCAGCCTCAGAATACGCCCCTGCGCGGTACAATCACCGTGCCGGGTGATAAGTCCATCAGTCACCGGGCGGTCATGCTGGCAGCGATTGCCGACGGTGTGAGCGTGGTGCGCGACTGGTTGCCCGCAGGCGATACGCTGGCCACGTTGGATGTCATTCAAAGCCTGGGGATACAGGTATCTATCGACCGGCATTCCCCGGCGGCCTGGAACCTGGAGATTGAGGGTCGCGGCTTATCGGGTTTGCGGCAGCCACACGGTCCGCTGGATTGTCGCAATGCGGGTACGGCTATTCGCCTCCTTTCTGGTATCCTGTCTGGGCAGTCGTTTCCGGTGACGCTGGACGGTAGCTTACAGTTGCGCAAACGGCCGATGGGTCGCATCGTCGACCCGTTGACCGATATGGGTGCCAACATCAGCGCCACGGAAGGCCGCGCGCCGCTTGACATACGGCCGAGCCGTCTGCAGGGCATCGCCTACGAAATGCCGGTGGCCAGTGCCCAGGTCAAGAGCGCCGTGCTGCTGGCGGGGCTCTACGCTGTCGGAGCCACCCGTATCCATCAGCCCGGCCCGACCCGCGATCATACGGAGCGGATGCTGGCGGCCATGGGCGTCAGTACGACGCTAACTGACGACGGCTGGGTAACCCTGCCGGAAGCGACATTAGGTGCGTGGAAGCTGCTGCCCCTCGATATGACCGTGCCCGGAGATATCTCATCGGCCGCCTTTCCCCTGGTTGCCGCGGCCATCACGCCGCACTCGGAGATCGTCCTGCGCAATGTCGGCGTTAACGACACTCGAACCGGACTCCTGGACATCCTGCGGGCGATGGGGGCGCAAGTGGACGTGGGCGCCGCGCGGCTGTCCGGCGGTGAGCCGATCGCCGATTTGACGGTGCGATTTGATGAACTTCACCCCACTGATGTCAATGGCCAGGCCGTTGTTCGGGCCATTGACGAATTTCCCATTTGGGCGGTGGCGGCGACGCAGGCCGCAGGCGACAGCACGGTGTCTGATGCAGCCGAATTGCGCGTGAAGGAAGTGGATCGCATCGGCGTCTTGGCCGCCGAACTGCGCAAGATGGGCGTGGTGATGGACGACCGGCAAGACGGATTTACCGTGCATGGTCCACTGCGACCGCATGGCGCCACCGTTGACAGCCATGATGACCATCGGTTGGCTATGGCGCTGGCCGTGGCCGGGCTGGCCGCCACCGGAGAAACCGTGGTCGAGGATGCGGCCTGCGCCGCCGACAGCTTCCCCGGCTTTGTCGAGACCATGCAGCAGCTGGGCGCGCAGATGGTCTGGGCTGAGAGCTAGGGGGCAGACGGCGCATGGAACCGGGTACCCTCTATCTGGTCGCTACGCCGATTGGCAACCTGGGTGACATCAGCCTGCGTGCGCTGGAAACCCTGCGCGCAGTAGACCTCGTGGCCAGTGAAGATACGCGCAAGACCGGCCTGCTGCTGAAACACTTCGAGATCAAGAAACCCCAGGTCGCTTTTCACGAGCACAACGAGGATCGCGCCGGGCAGCGCATTATGGATGCGCTGGAATCGGGACAGTCGGTGGCGGTGGTGTCGGATGCCGGCACGCCGGGCGTGGCCGACCCCGGCTACACGCTGGTGCGTCGGGCGATTAATGCCGACCTGCCGGTGACAATGATCCCCGGTGCCTCGGCCGTCATCATGGCGCTGGTGCTGTCGGGGCTGCCGGCCCACTCGTTCACCTTTCGCGGTTTCCCGCCGCGAAAATCGGGCAAGCGCCAGACCTTCCTGGCCGTGGACGCGACGTCACCCCACACGCTGATTTTCTACGAGGCGCCCCATCGCCTGCGCGATTTACTGACCGACGCGCTGGCGGTCTACGGCGATCGGCCGGCGGCGCTGGCCAATGAGCTCACGAAGCTGTTCGAATCGGTGACGCGAGGAACACTGTCGGAACTGTTAGCCGGGCTGGAAGCGGCCGAGCCGCGCGGCGAGTACGTCGTCGTCATCGGCGGTTTGCAGGATTAATCGGCGCGCATCGGCCGTATCTGCCACAGCCATAGGCCGGCCGCTACTTGTGGTACGGTTCCCCGTGAAGAATCGTGAAGGACCGGTAGAGCTGTTCCAGCCAGACGACGCGAGCCAGTTCATGGGTGAAGGTCATCGGTGACAGCGATAGCGTGTCGTGGGCGGCCGTTTGCACTTCCGGTGAGAAGCCCAGCGGCCCACCAATGAGAAAAGCGACAGAACCGAACGCCTCCAGCCACCTATGCAGTTCCTCGGCCAACTGAGGACTCGTTACCGTTCGTCCGGTCGGGTCCAACAGGATCGTCCGGTTCGACCGCCCGGCCACCTGCAACAACTGCTGGCCCTCGCGCTCCATGGCCTGATCGTCAGGCACGCTGCGGCCGACAACATCCTTCACCTCGACCAACTCGACCGTGGAGTAATGCTTGAGACGTTTGAGGTAATCGTCCTGGGCGGCCAGCCAATGGCGCGTGCGAATCTTGCCGACGGCGGCAATGGTGATTCGGCCGTATGCGCGAGCCATGTTGGGTGAAAGGGGAAGAGGCTAGTTCAAACGAGCCAACAACAGGGTGCGGGCCCATTCGGCGGGCAGGTACAGGGGGGCCACTTCCAGCGCTTGCTCGTAGGCTTCCAGCGCGGCGTAGGTGTCGCCCCAATGTTCGTAAATGCGGCCCAGGTTGATGAAAGCATATTGCGGGGAGGCGTAGCGCTCTGATTCGAGGGCGCGCTCCAGCCAGGGCAGCGCTTCGTCATGCTGCTCCAACTCAATCAGGTAGGCCCCAATGTCGTTGTACGGGTTGCCGAATTCCGGGTCGAGGGCAATCGCTTGCTCGCACTCGGCAATGGCTTCGTCGTAGCGCTCCATCATGCTGTAGACCCACCCGAGGAAGGTGTGGGCTTCGGCCGTCGGAAACATGCCGATCGACCGCCGATAGAGCTGGATGGCATCGCCCAAGTTGCCGTGCATCTGCTCGCGATATGCGCGCTCGATCAGAATCTGAGCCTGTTGTTGAGCGATATCTTGTTCGTCCATAGAGTGGAGTTTAGCAGCGTGTTCAGCCGATTTCAATGCCCATCCGCAAAACTTGCATAAGAAATCGCCGACGGCGGCTTATAGGTTTTGCGGGACGGCAATGGTTGGCGCAATGGACCGGTCGGAACTCCAGGGGGCATAGGGCGCCAGCGTGCGGGCGGCAATGGTGATGAGCACCGTGTCGTAATTGACGCGCCAGCCCTGATAATCGCGCCAGGCCTGATCGCGGTCAGGCTTCAGTGGGACTCTGGCCAGGGTCAGCCCCATGCACATGGCATCGAACTCATCGCGCGAAATGCTGATTGGATCGCTGGGTTGGGGATCGGGATTGTAATCAATCTCCATGAAGTCCGCGATTTGTCTGAGGGCCAGATAACCGCTGCGAACGCAAAACGTCGCCCGCGGTTCGTAGGGCACATCAACCGTGGACAGGATAAGCGAGGCCGAGTCAAGCACCACCCCGGCGGCCGTAATCCACGACAACTCCGGCCGCGGAGAGCGGAAGTAGATCAACGGCGGCAGCGACGTGTGACTCTCCTCGATCTCGGCAAACCACACTTGCCAACTCGCCCAGAGTTCGCGTAACTGGTCGAGTTCCTCTTGCTGGTGCGACCGTATAATGAGTTCCCAGGGCGACGGCGGCGTGCCCGCCCGTGTTTCCAGCAGCGCCACGGCCGATTCACGCCGGGTGAAGGCTGCATACATGGTGGGCAGGTAGGCGATGACCAGCGCCACCAGGATGAGGCCCAGCATTGCCTCGGAGAACTCAATAATCTCGAAAACGACACCGTCAATGGCTGCGTTGCCCAAGGTCAGTAGTGACGAACCACTTAACTGAAATACGTCGCGTACCGATTGTTCGCCCAGCGACCAGTAGATGAACATGTAACCGATCATCACCAGGGTCAGCATCAGGATGGGCACGAAGACCAGGGTCAGTGGCGCGTAGAGGGCCATGATTCGGTCGCGGTCTTTGTAGCTGGTGGCCCGGCGAACGCGCAGCTTGAAAAAGAAGCCGGTGAAGTCAAAGGCCAACTGCATCAGCCAGACGTGGGCGGCGCGCGGCATGACAAACGCTTCAATGGCGGCGATGAGCGTGCTGCCGACGATGAGTATGCCGATGATGAGGGAACCGACCCGCAGGCCGATCAGGCCCATTTCCGCTGCTTCCACGTGTTTTCTCCGTTGGCTTGCCGGATGTGCCGGAACTGCGTTTCTAGTCTATGCTAGAAACCATTCAGGGCAAAACGATTATGAGGTAGAAGAATAGAACGCGGATGACACCGATGACGCGGATTTTCCCGGATAGAAATTGTCGATATTCTGATCCGTCTTCATCCGCCCAATCTGCGTCATCCGTGTTCTAATCCTTCCTCTCTCATCGAGCGAGGTACCTATGGAGTACAGCAAGTTTCAGCATATCCGATTTGAGCGGCGGGAGAATCATGTTCTGTGGCTGACGCTGGACCGGCCGGAGGTGTTGAACGCCGCCAATGCACGCATGCACACAGAGCTGGTGGCGGTATGGGAGACGATCAACCGCGACCCGGAGGTCCATGTGGCTGTGGTGACCGGGGCGGGGCGGGCCTTCTCCGCCGGGGGCGATCTGGGCCTGGTGGAGAACGCCTACCGTGACTTCGACGAGATCAGCCGCATTCTGGATGAGGCCCGCGGTCTGGTCTACAACATACTGCGCTGCGACAAGCCCATCGTCTCGGCCATCAATGGCCCGGCAGTGGGGGCAGGGTTGGTGGTGGCGTTGCTGGCCGACATCAGTATCGCTGGGGAGGGCGCGCGGCTGGCCGACGGGCACGTGCGCATGGGCGTCGCCGCCGGCGACCACGCGGCCATCATCTGGCCGCTGCTGGTGGGCATGGCCAAGGCTAAGTACTATCTCATGACGTCCGACTTTGTCAGCGGTCGCGAGGCGGAGCGCATCGGGCTGGTGAGCCTGTGCGTGCCCGATGACGAGCTGCTCGACAAGGCAGCGGCCGTTGCCGACCAGCTAGCGACCGGTCCGCGCCACGCCATCAAGTACACCAAGCGCGCCCTAAACCAGTGGCTCCTGCAAGCCGGGCCGATCTTCGACCACTCGCTGGCGCTGGAGATGTTGGGCTTCTTTCACGAAGACATGATGGCGGGTGTAGAGGCGCTGCGGGAGAAACGGCCGCCGGTGTATCCGTCGAGTAAAAACTAAGTCTCGGGATTACTCAGTCGTTTGTGAGCTATAATCCTTTCATCAGGAGCATTACTTGGACCAAACACGATGATCGATATCGAAAACAGCGTACCAGAGAAATTGGCCGACTTCGAGGCCTGCATCGCCCGCGGCGAGAAGATCGAACCGGGCGACTGGATGCCCGATGACTACCGCAAGCAGCTTATTCGCATGATCTCGCAGCACGCTCACAGCGAGATCGTCGGCATGCTGCCGGAGGGAGCCTGGATCACCCGCGCCCCCAATCTGCGGCGCAAGATGGTCCTGCTGGCCAAGGTGCAGGATGAGGCGGGGCACGGCCAGTACCTCTACCACGCGGCCGAAACGCTGGGCGCCACCCGCGAGGAGATGATCGACGCCCTGTTGGAGGGTCGGGCCAAGTACGCCAGCGTCTTCAACTACCCCGCCCTCAGCTGGGCCGACATGGGGGCCATCGGCTGGCTGGTGGATGGCGCGGCGATTATGAACCAGACCATGCTGGCCCACAGCTCTTATGGCCCCTATTCGCGGGCCATGGTCCGCATCTGCGCCGAGGAGGGCTTCCACAAGAAACAGGGCCAGGAGATGGTCATGCGCTACGCTCAGGGCACACTCGCCCAGCGCAAGATGGCCCAGGACGCGATCAATCGCTGGTGGTGGCCATCGCTGATGATGTTCGGCCCCCATGACAGCGAATCCAAGAATACGCCGCAGCTGGTGCGATGGGGTATCAAGACCAAGACCAACGACGAACTGCGCCAGGAGTTCATCAACGAAATGGTCCCGGCGCTGCGAGCGCTGGGGTTGGACGTGCCCGACGAGGCCATGAACGAAGACGCCGCGACAGGCAACTGGTCCGGCAGCGAGATCGATTGGGATGAGTTTTGGCGCGTCATCAAGGGTGACGGCCCGATGAACAAGGCCCGGCTCGACGCGCGACGGCAGGCCCATGAGGACGGCCGTTGGGTGCGCGAGGCGGCTGAAGCGTACGCAATTAGGAATTGAGAATTTGGAATTAGGAATTGGGGAGGACTAGGGGTGGCTCAGGCAATGCGACCCGGCGACCTGACGAACGACGCCCCAAGGACCCGATGAATGACTGACAGCCAGTGGCCGCGTTTTGAGGTCTTCAAGCAAGACCGCCCCGGACAGCCCCACCGCAATGTGGGCTCGGTTCACGCGCCTGATGCTGAAGTGGCCTGGCTCAATGCCCGCGACGTCTTTGCGCGACGCCCTGCCTGCCACAGCCTGTGGGTTGTGCCGGCGGAGGCAGTTGCCACCCTAACCGTGACGGCCGATTCGGACGTATCAGCGCCGGACGCAACGAGCGATTCGACCACGTACGCTGTGTTTGCCAAAGTGTCCCAGCGCCAATCCATGACCTACGTCGACTACGTAGGTGAAGTGACAGCCGATTCGGCGGCGGCGGCGTTGCAGGCGGCCGTTGCTGCCTACCCGGAAGTTGAGGCGGCTGTATGGTGGGCCTGCGCGGATGGGGCGATTGTACGCGATCCGGCTGAGGAGTCGGCCGACCTGCTGGGGCCGTCGCAGACGAAGTTGTTCCGCATGCCCAATCAGTATCACACCGTCTTTAGCATGTCCAAGATTAAGCGGGGTGAGGAGGGGGACGCCTGATGGACCCCCTACTGTCCGCGGCTCTGAGCGAACGTCTGTTGGCCATGGGCGACGACGAGATCATCCTGGCCCACCGCGATTCCGAGTGGACCGGCCACGCACCTATCCTCGAAGAGGATATCGCCTTCGCCAACATCGCCCTCGACGAGTTGGGCCACGCTTCGATCTGGTACGGTCTGCGCGAGGCCTTGACCGGTGAATCGCCGGACGAGGTCGTCTTCTTCCGCGAGCCGGGCGATTTTCGCAATATCCAGCTGGTCGAGATGCCCAAGGGCGACTGGGCATTTTCCATGGTACGACAGTATCTGTTCGATGCTGCCGAAAGCGTGCTGCTGCCCCAATTGACCGTCAGCGCCTACCAGCCGTTGGCCGAGGCCGCGGCCAAGATCCGTCGTGAGGAAGTCTACCACCTTCGTCATACCAGCCTGTGGCTCAAGCGTCTGGGTCTGGGCACCGACGAAAGCCACCGTCGTACCCAGCAAGCTCTCGACGCCGTTTGGCCCTATGCGCAACAACTTTTTGTGCCTCTGCCCGGTGATGCAGTGCTGATGGAGGCGGGCATTGTCCCACCTCTGGAGAGTGTTTCACCGCGAGTGGGAAGCCCTGGTGCGGCCATTTCTGGCAGCGTGCGACCTGACCATCCCCGAAGACAGCCTGCCACAGCGCAATATCTCCCGCAGCGAACACACCGAGGCGCTCATGATTTTGCTGGCCGAGATGCAGGCGGTGGCCCGCATGGACCCGACGGCCGATTGGTGAGCAACCGATGATCGATCTGACTACAGACCAAATCTGGCAGGCTCTCGAAGACGTCAAGGACCCCGAAATCCCGGTCGTGTCTGTGGTCGAGATGGGCATCGTGCGTGATGTGGTGCTCGACGGCGATCGTGTCACCGTGACGATGACACCGACTTTCTCCGGCTGCCCGGCGCTGGACGTCATGCGTCGCGATATTCAGGCGCGGGTGGAGACCATGGGAGCGGCCGATGTTGTGGTGGAGACGATCCTCTTCCCCCCGTGGACGACAGAGTGGATGACCGACATTGCGCGGGAAAAGCTGCGTGTCTTCGGTCTGGCACCGCCGCCTCGCCAACCGGCCGGCCCGGTGCCGATCACGTTCTACGACAATGCCATCTGTCCCCGCTGCGGCTCCACGAACACGACCCTGCGCAATAGCTTCGGCCCCACGCTGTGCCGGATGATCTGGTATTGCGAAGCGTGCCGAGATGCGTTTGAGCAGTTTAAGGCGCTATAAAGCGCTGTAGGGCCAATCGTGCCATAGTTCGCTGATAGACCGCTGACCAACTGTTGCTTCATGTAATTGCGTGCAGAGCATCAATCGTCGATTTGACCGGCATGACCCTGGGATCGTGTATAGTCTGTCGACAAGTCGCACAAATCTTAATGGTTGGACGTTATCGCTCTTATGTGTGCTCGAGCGGTCAGCCGGAGAGCTGCAACGCAGGTTCACGTTTGCCGACATGCTGCGAGCCAAAACCCCGCAAGGTGTTCCGGCTTGGCAATTCCTCGCTTTTGCGGGCTCGCATTCCCAGTTGGGTTGCAGTCGTCAGGAACTAAATGAGTGCAAGTCGATCATCGAAGCAGCGCCGCGCAGCTAATTGAGGATTCCCGTAAATGGTAGCTACCTTCTCGCTACGAACATCGTCATTGCCCTATTTGCGGCTGAATTGGATGTCCTCAGATAGCCTGTCCAAGGCTCAGGCGGTCTTTGTTCCGGCAATTGTTCTAGGTGAATCTGTCTACGGTGCAGAGAAGTCAGCCGACCGCAGGCAAATGTTGCAAGCATCGACGCGTTCGCATCCGAAAACAGCATCTTGGCCTGTGATAGTGTAACCGCGCGATTCTATGGCATCGATCAAGAGTCAGTTACGCAGTAAGGGTTAACTCCTACCAGAGAGTGACATTTGGATCGCAGACGTTAGCGCCAACATGTATCACTTCCGGTCAGACGCTACGCGCCGAAAGTCAACGATCGCTTCAGATCGATGGCTTGAATCAGCGAAGCGTCGGTCGCCTGGTCCGCTAATTGGCCTTGTATCCCCTTACAAACCCATCGCCGCACGCCCCACAATCTCCAGGGCCGTATCCCCCGATGGCGGCTGCATGCTCCCGGCGCGCACGTCGCGGAAGTAACGCTCTAGCGGCAGCGCGTGGGTGATGCTGGAGCCGCCCGCCACTTGCAATGCCTGCTCAGTGACCTGATTGGCGGTGTTGTTGACCACCAGTTTAGCGGCCGCGATGCGGGGCATGAGTGCCTCTCGGTTGCCGTCACCGGTCCACAGTTCAGCTACCTCAAACAGCAACGCCTTCGCCGCCTGCAACGCCGTGTCCATCTCGCCGATCTGACGCTGAATCTTGGGCAGTGTGGCAATCGGCTTGCCCAGCGCAGTCGGCACGCGGTCCAGAGCGAACCGGATGGTGGCATTGCGCGAGGCAATGGCGGTTCCCAGGTAGAGCGCCGACAGGATCATCGGAAACCAGACGTTGGGCGATGAGCGGTGGTTACCGACCTCGATCAGATTGTCGCCCGGCACCACAACATCATGAAAGTACACGTCATGACTGTCGCTGGCCCGAAAACTCAGCGCGTCTTGCCATGTCTCGATCCACTCGATGCCCGGATAGCTCTGGCGCACCAGCACCACGCCCGGCGTATCTCCTGCGGCGACGCGGACCAGCATGTGCGTCAGCGCTTCTCCGCCGGTAGACCATGTCTTCTGTCCATTCACGGTTAAGTGGTCGTCATCAGGTCCGGGCAAGGCGGTTGTTTCCGGCAGACCCCCGCGGGACGGACTGCCCAGCTTTGGTTCGCTGGCGATAGAATTGAACAGACCGCCGTCGGCCGCTTCGCGGCACAATGCCTCATAGGCATCTTCGCGCCAGGTGTGAGTCTCGCGTTGATGGCCAAAGACCTGCAGCTGCATGGCCGCCACCAGGGCGGTGGACGCACTGCCCTGAGCTAGTTCCATTTCGGCCGCCACACAGTCAGCCAGCGATCGGCCCAGTCCGCCGAACTCCGTGGGCACGCTCAGCGTCAGAAAGCCCGATTCGCGCAGAGCGTCTATGTCTTCGGAGGGTAATTTACCGGCGCGATCGGCCGCATCGGCGCGCGTGGCAATATCGGCTGCTACGGTACGCGCCATTTCTAGAATGTCTTCTCGTTTCATAGTCATAGGTGACTTTGATTCTAACCGGCAGGCGCAGGGGGATCAACAGACCAGAGATACAGTCACGTGGGAACAGTGATTCTCAGCACGCCAGGTCCTATTCGTAATGGTTCCAGCAAACCGGGTCGTCGGCGCGTCTTATGAGCGATGGTCGGCCGACCAGATTCCGGACCAAGCCACAGCGCGCCGAATCCCTTCACGCAGGGGAACGCTAGGCTCGTAGCCCAGCAAGGCTCGCGCTTTGCCGACATTGGCAACGTAGTGGGTTACTTCGCCCACGCGCGACGGCCGAATGGCGACATCGGTGGACAGACCCAGCTCCTCACTGATGTACTCCGCCAGGGTCACCAGACTATTGCCCTGGCCATAAGCCAGATTGATGGTCTGATTGGCCTCGCGCCCGCTGACAAGCAGGCTAATACCGGCCGTTACCCCACGCACGCAGTCATCGACATAAGTAAAGTCCAGCACTTTATCACCGCCGTAGACCGTGATGGGTTCGCCGCGGCCAATGCGTTGTATGAACAGCGGGATGACCCGCTCCATCCGTGCCAGATCGTTATCGTAGCGCCCGTAGACGTTGCTAAACCGAAAGACCAGATAGCGCAGGCCGTAACACTGTGCATAGGAGTAGATCAGTGCCTCGCCGGAGATTTTGCTAGCCGAGTAGGGGCTTTCGGTGAAGGCAAAGTCAGCGTAGGATTCCTCGGTGATGTAACGGTGGATGTCGCCATACACCTCGCGCGAGCTGCTGAAGATGACCGGCAGATGGTTGTGACGACAAAATTCCAGCACGTTGAAGGTCATGACGATATTTTCCAGCGCGCGCGACGGATCCTCTACCAGCTCGTGGACCTTGGCGTGGGCGGCCAGATGCACCACGGCGTCCAGGTTGGCGGGATAGGGCACGTGGCCGATGCCGCCGTTGAAGTCATGGTTGGGCGTGCTGAGGTCCTGCAACAAGGTGGGGATGGCCTCGGTCCAGGGATTCGGCCGAACATCGACGCCGAAGACCTCGTGACCCTCTTCAAGCAAGTGCAGCCCCAGGTTGGTGCCGATCTGTCCACTTGAGCCGGTGATCAGAATACGCATGGTGGGTATCGTATCACATGGGCAATCGCGAGCGAAGGGAATTGGTCCAGCTAAGCCATTGATTGGCATAGGACGACAACGGTCGTTGCCCAGTCCGGTACGGATATTCACTTATCAGGTTTAAATCAGGCCTCCGCTCAGCTACAATGTGTATAATATACTTGACACCGAGTATATTATGATATACTCTATGTCGAGATGATTTGATATTAAGTCGAGAAATGCAGACATGGAGCAGCTGGGATGAGTCATTCGAATAAGTACACGGACAACGACTTTGAAGACGATGAGGGACTATCATTGCAGGAGAAAAGCGTACTCGTCTCGTTGATCACTTCAACACTGGTCTATGTCATCTTTGGCATTGTCGTGTGGAATAGGTTCCAGGCAGGAACGTTTGACACGGACGAGGTGCTCATCTTCTGGAGTCGAGCCATCCTCATCCTGATCGGGCTGTATATCCTCTTCTATATCATCACGCAGGTTCTCTTTCAAATCGTCAATGCCATCCTGAATCGCGACGAAGAGGCTACAGGGCTGGAGGACGAGCGAGATAAGCTGTTCGAACTGTACTCGACCCGCAACTCGTCGGCCGTCTTTGGCGTCGGCTTTCTGATAGCAATGGTCGCCCTGGCCGTCGGCCGTCCGGCCGAGACGATGTTCATCATCATGTTCGTGGCCATGATGATCGGCGCTATCGTTGGTGATGTCACCAAGCTACTCCTCTATCACCGGGGGTATTAGCATGGGCAAGTTGGCGATCTCTAACAACATTCGCAAGTTGCGCTTCTATCACGATGAAATGACGCAGAAGGATCTGGCCGAAAAGGTGGGCGTGACGCGCCAGACGATTGTGGCTATTGAGAATGCCAAATACTCGCCATCGCTGGAACTAGCCTTTCGGATTGCCACAGTCTTCGAATCGCCATTGGAAGAAGTATTCATTTACCACCCGAAAGATGATCACTACTAGGCCAGACGCGGCTACCGCGCAGCAGGGAGGCTCAGATGATGAGTAAGGCAGAACGATTTTGGGACGGCCGCGCTGACTCGTTTGACGGCGACGGCGAAGGACCCGCGGAGGCTGATCCCCGTGTATTGGCGGCCGTCATCCCTCATCTTAAGGCCACTGACACTGTCCTCGACTTTGGCTGTGCGACCGGTACATGGAGTGTGGCCCTGGCCGGCAGCGTTCGTGAAGTCCATGGTCTTGACATCTCCGACAAAATGATTGAGATTGCGCGGGCCAAGGCAGCGGCGCAGCATGTCGACAACGTCCGGTTCGGTCAGGGTAGCACTCTTGACGCGCAGCTTACCGACCAATCCTTCGACGTGGTTCTGGCTCTGAACGTCCTGCACCTTTTACCTGACGCGCCCCAGACGATGGAGCGACTCTATGGGCTGCTGAAACCGGGCGGCCGATTCATCTCGGAGACGCCGTGCCTGGGACAGTCCCGGTCGGTGATGGCGCTGTTCATGCGCGGTGTCAGCAAGACAGGCATCGTCCCTCATCTGGGGGTTTTGAGTAGTGTAGACGTTGAGAAACTGATAACAAAAGCCGGTCTGAACATCATCCAAACAGATATTCAGTCAGGCAGCTCGGCCAACTTCTTTGCCGTAGCCGAGAAACAATCGACTTGGAGATAACGACATGAAAGCAGTGAAATATAGCAAGTACGGCTCAGCCGATGTGATCAATGTCATTGATACCGAACAACCGGTACCGAAGGACGATGAAATCCTCGTCCATATTCACGAAACGATTGTGACGCCAACGGACATCGCTTCGCGCACAGGCACGCCTTTTCTGATCCGGTTTTTCTCCGGTCTGACACGGCCGAAAGCGATCGCTGGTTCCGATTTCGCCGGGGAGGTTGTGGCTATCGGCCGATCCGTGACGCGCTTCCAGCCCGGTGATCGGGTTGTCGGTGCTGCGGACGCAGGCGCACATGCCGAATACATTTGCGTGGCCGAAGACGGTTTGGTTACAAGCATTCCAGCTGGGATGACCTATCGCGACATGGCTGGCATCTGTGATGCGGGCATTACGGCGCAATCATTTCTGCGTGACATCGCTAAGGTTCAACCAGGACAATCGGTCTTGATCAACGGCGCATCCGGCGCGGTTGGAGAATTCGGCGTGCAGTTGGCCAAGCACTATGGTGCCCACGTGACCGGCGTGTGCAGCGGGAAAAACGTGGATCTGGTGCGCTCGCTCGGAGCCGATCGGATCATCGATTATAGGCAAGAGGATTTCACCCAGTTGGGTGACACCTATGACGTGATCTTCGACGCCGTGGGCAAGCGTTCGTTCAGTGACTGCCGGCAGGCGCTGACCCCCACGGGCCTCTATCTCACCACGGTTCCATCCGGCGATGCACTGCTGCACACAGTGCGGACTCGTGGGAGCAAGGGGCAGCGGGCTATCTTTGCCGCCACGGGACCGGGCTTCAATCGGGACAAACTTGACTCGTTGAAAGCGTTGATGGAGATGGGTGCGGTACGTACCGTCATTGACCGCGTGTATTTCTTGGCCGACATCGCCGACGCCCATCGCTACGTAGAGTCGGGTCGCAAGACGGGTGCGGTGATCGTTGAGATTATACCTGGTGAGGGCGCGGCCGACTCAATGGGCGAGCAACTCAGCCGCGTTGTTGCCTAATGCGGTTGGCTTGGCGGGCGTTGGTTCTTTGCGGAAGCAGCGGCTGGAGAAACCAGCACCCGCCAGCCAAACCGTGGTAGGGCCAGCATCCGCCGCCAGCGCCACGGTTCCCGATAAAGGCGATGTAGCCACTCCAGACCCAAATCCTGGGCCCACTGCGGCGCGCGAACGGCGCGGCCGGTGATGAAATCGAGCGACCCGCCGATACCCATCGCCACGCGCACCGTTGTCAGCGCGTCCCGGTTGCGGTCGATCCACAGGTCCTGGCGTGGGGCGCCATAGGCCACCAGCAGAATCGCCGCGCCACTTTCATTGATGCGCTGCACAATGTTGTCATTCTCGGCCGGGTCGGGCGATCCGGCATAAGTTCCGGCAAAGATGAGACCTGGACTGCGATCGGCCAACACCGCCGCTGCTTCCTCGGCCACGCCCGGCGCAGCACCGAGCAAGAACAACGACCACCCCTCGGCGGCAGCCAGTGCCGCCAGCTCATAAACCAACGACGACCCAGCGATCCGCTCCGGCAAGGGCCGGCCCAGCCGGCGCGCCGCATACAGCAACCCGACGCCATCCGGCAGGCAAAGATCGGCGCTGCGCAATACATCGGCAAAGGCAAGGTTATCCTGTGCTGTCATGACGAACTCCGGGTTGACGGTCGCGATCTGATGCAATCGAGGCTCGGTCATGAAGCGGCGCACAGCCGCAAGTGTGTCATCCGTCGTCACACTATGAACCGGCACGCCCAGAATCGTCACCGTAGCGGGGGGAGCCACCGTCATCGTGTCCCATCCTGTTCGCGTAGCCAATCCGCGGGAAACGGCACCTCGCGCCACTGCCCCGGGGCCAGCCCGGCGAGCGTCCACGGCCCGATGGCCCAGCGCACCAGTCGCAGGGTCGGATGGCCGACGGCGGCTGTCATACGCCGCACCTGCCGGTTGCGCCCTTCGGTGAGGGTCAACTCTATCCAGGCGGTGGGCACGTTCTTGCGATAGCGGATGGGCGGGTCGCGATCCCAGATGTCGGGTTCGTCAAGGATCTGCACTTGGGCGGGGCGGGCCAGGCCATCCTTCAGCTTAACGCCCCCACGCAGCCGATCCAATGCACGGCGGTCGGGAATACGCTCCACCTGGACCCAGTAGGTCTTGGGCAGCTTGTGTTGCGGGTCGCTGCTGAGGGATTGCAGACGGCCGTCGTCGGTGAGCAGCAGTAGCCCTTCGCTGTCGTAATCCAGCCGTCCGGCGGCGTACACGTTAGGCACATCCACGTAGTCGGCCAGCGTCGCTCGTCCTTCGCGGTCAGTAAACTGGCAAAGAACCTGGAACGGCTTGTTGAGTAACAGCAGTCGGCTCAAGGGTTGAGGATTAGCGGCGGAAATAGCGTACGAGCACGTTCAAGATGATGGTCCCCACAATGCTGACGAGGATCATGGTGGTAATCGGGATGAACAACTTCGTGTTCTCTCCCTCGATCCGTATGTCGCCCGGCAGATTCCCCAGCCACGGGAAGAAACGGGCACCAACCAGCAAAATCGCGCCGAAGAAGGCGATGCCCAGCCCCACGAAAACCATGATTCGACCCATCTCACTCATCGGTTCGCCTCATTCGCTGTCAGCAGTCTCGTCAAACAGTCCCGGTTGGCTGGCGGCCGCCGGGCCGGTAATGGCGATGCCCAAGTGGCGATACGCATGGGGGGTGGCCACACGCCCGCGAGCGGTGCGCTCCAAATAGCCCAGCTGCAGCAGATACGGCTCGACAACATCCATGATGGTGTCCGACTCTTCGCTGATCGAGGCGGCAATCGTTTCCAGCCCAACCGGACCGCCGCTGAACTTCTCAATGATGGTTCGCAGCACGCGCCGGTCGAGGTCATCCAGCCCCATGGGGTCAATCTCCAACAAATCAAGCGCGTCGACGGCAATGGTGCGGGTGATCTCGCCTTCGGCACGAACCTGCGCATAGTCACGTACGCGGCGCAGCAGACGTAAAGCGACGCGCGGCGTACCACGGGCGCGCCGTGCAATTTCGGAGGCGCCTTCGTCTTCAATGGGCACATCCAGAATAGTGGACCCGCGACGGACAATCGTCTCCATGGCGGCCTGGTCGTAGAAGTCCATGCGATAGACGGCGCCAAAGCGAGCGCGGAGCGGAGAGGTCATCAATGCCAGCCGGGTCGTTGCTCCCACCACCGTAAAACGCGGCAGCTTGAGGCGCACATTCTTGGCCCCGGGTCCTTTGCCAACGATGATGTCGAGCACGAAATCTTCCATGGCGGGGTAGAGGATTTCCTCGATGTTACGCCCCAGCCGGTGGACCTCGTCGATAAACAATATGTCACCGGCGCGCATATTGGTCAGGATGGCCGCCAAATCGCCTGCCCGTTCGATGGCCGGACCTGCAGTGTGGCGCATATTGACCTTCATCTCGTTGGCCACGACCTGGGCCAGGGTGGTCTTGCCCAGCCCGGGCGGCCCGTGGAACAGCACGTGATCCAGCGGTTCCTCGCGCCCCTTGGCCGCCTCGATCAGGATGAGCAAGTTATCCTTCAGCCGATCCTGGCCCGTGAACTGGGATAGGTATTGCGGCCGGAGCATGGTATCGAGACCCTGGTCTTCAGCCGTCTGTTGAGGGGCAATTTGCCGCGCGGGATTAGGGATTGGATCTACCATAAGCTAGTAGCCGATTATACGTCAAGTGCCTGTTGATGCGTAATCCGACCGGAGGGCGAACGCCTCAAGCCTCAATTACCCAGTCTGTGCGTGCTTGGCTACAATGGTCTCGAAAGAATCCGGAGGAACTGGAATGGTTTATGAATCGCAGCATCCGCTGGTCAAGCACAAGCTAACCATCTTGCGCAATGTCGCCACCAAGCCCAAGAAGTTTCGCGAACTGATTCGTGAAATCTCGATGCTCCTGTGCTATGAGGCCACGGCCGATTTAGCGGACGCAATCGGTGCCCGTCCAAACGCCCCTCAGGCCAACGCAAGGTGTGGAACTGGTTGAGAAGGTCGGGCTAGTACCCATCTTGCGGGCGGGACTGGGCATGGTGGAAGGGATGTGGGAAATGATGCCCGGCGCAGAAGTGTGGCATATTGGCCTCTACCGCGACGAGCAAACGCTCAAGCCCGTATCGTACTATAACAAGCTCCCCACCGGCGCGACGGTGCAGGTATGTCTGGTGCTAGACCCCATGTTGGCCACTGGTGGTTCCGCCGTTGCCGCCGTGGATATCCTGAAGAACTGGGGCGCACAGCGGGTAAAATTCGTGGGCATTTTGGCTGCGCCGGAGGGCGTAGACACGCTGCACACGGCCCATCCTGATGTACCCATCCATCTTGCCCATATTGATTCACATCTCAACGAGATTGGCTATATCGTACCCGGCCTGGGTGACGCGGGTGACCGGCAATTCGGGACCGCCTAGCTGCTTGATCTCATAGGGCAACCGATTCATCCATGATCTACCTCCTCGTCTTTGGCGTCACCGTGTTGGCTGCTCTCGTAATCACGCCGCTGGTGATCCGTCTGTCGTTACGACCGGGATCGTGGCCGAACCGGGCGGCCGGCGGCAGCACCAGGGTCGCATTCCCAAGCTGGGCGGTCTGGCGATTTTCGGCGCCTGGATCATTGGCGTCGTGCTGATTTATTGGCTGATGCCACCCGCCGGCCCGGACGATGCCTTGCGCCTGCGCGGCGTTGTCCTCGGCAGTCTGGTAATGGTCGTTGGCGGATTGATCGACGACTGGCGCGATCTCAAGCCGGGCTGGCAGTTCTTCATCCAGTTTCTCGGCGCGCTGGTGGCCGTGGCCCATATTATCTTCATCGAAGTGTTCACCAATCCGCTGCCGGGCGACGGATTATGGACACAGACGCCCTTGTCCCTTATCTTTCAACTGGAGGGCGATCTGGTGTGGATCTGGCGGCCGTTGGCCATCCTGATCACCGTCTTTTGGGTTGTGGGCATGATCAACGCGGTCAACTTTCTGGATGGTCTGGATGGATTGGCGGCCGGGGTGTGTCTCATCGCCGCGTCGCTGTTTGCCTGGCACAGCTATCGCCTGGGTCAGACGACTGTCTCGCTTTTTCCCGCTGGCGCTGGCCGGGGCGCTTTTGGGCTTTCTCTTCTTCAACTTTGCCCCGGCGCGTATCTTTCCTTGGCTCGGCCGGAGCCTATCTACTAGGCTATCAGATGGCGACGCTATCAATCCTATCCCCGGCCAAATTCTCCACCGCCTTGCTTGTCTTGGCGGTGCCGATCATCGACGTGGCCTGGCAGATCGTGTCTCGGTTGCGGCGCGGGCAGCATCCATTCCAGGGCGATCGTGGTCATCTGCATTTTCGGCTGGCTGATCGGGGCATGGGCACGCGGCAGATCGTCCTGGGCTACTATGCGCGTGGCCATCTCTGTTCGGATTGGTGGCGATCATGGTTGCCTCACCGATGGTCAAGCTGCTGATGCTGGCGGCGATCTGTCTGGGCGTCATTGCCCTGCTGTACTGGCTTGAGCCGCGATTCACAGCAACCGCCGCGACCAGCGCCGGAAGAATTAGTCGGTCCCACCACACAGCGGCAGATGTGCTCGCGATCGTCCGTCCATCCCGCGTTATACCAGGCCAGATATTGCCGGCAGATTCGCCGTCCAATAGGCGTTCTCATGCTGGCCCTCATTGATCTGCCAGACATGGTCTACACCTGCAGTCGTTAAGCGCGTCATGCAAGGGCCGCGCCTGCACCAGATAGGGATCGCGCTCGCCAAGATCGAGCCAGATACGCAGGTCACCCAGGTCGTTGGTTGCGGCTGTGTGCACCGGGTCTATGCCCGGCCCGGCAAACTGATCGATCAGGGCCACGCTATGGCCGCCGACACTGCGGAAGTGATCCGGATTGCGAAAGGCGATCTCCAGTGCCCAATAGCCACCGCGCGACAGCCGCCAATGGCTCGTCCGGCGCCTATCGGACCACACGCAGTAAGTCTGCTCGATCGTGGGGATCAACTCATTGATCACGACGGCTCTCGAACGAACCCGGGCCGCCGGATGTCTCGATTGGCAACCCAGTCGCCGTCCGGCATGACAATCACGAAGGGACGCAAGGTCGCCGCGCCATGATGCCGGCTTCGGCCGCTTCGTCCGCGCCCAACGATCCCATATGCTATCGTCGTGGATGTTGCCGCCCAGGAGATAGAGCGCCGGATAGACATGGCCATCCAGTCCGTAGCAAGGGGGCAGATAGATGCGATAGGCAATGGCCCGGCCAGCGAGCGTGTTGTAGAAACTCGTGTCTCGATGCGTCCTGGTTCTGCACAGGGCGTTGGCAGCGGTGATGGTGCTCAGTGCAGGCTGTATGGCGCCTCTGTGGCGTGGTTCCGGCACGTTGGTATGGCGTGGTCGTGGGCGATGCCGTTGGTGTGGGTTGGGGTATGTCAGTCGCGAGTTGCGGTGGGCGTTGCGTGATGGCTGTCGGCATTACAAGCGGGGAGGGCGATAATGCCACGGGCGACAAGTGTCCGCGATTCTGGCCGCAGTCACCAACGATAGAAGCAGCTAGAAGCAGCGCCACCCACGTTCGCAACTCGTGCAGTGTTGCCATGGCCCGGTAGTGGACACCTTAGGCGTCAGTAGGGCAGTTCGCTGGGTGGTTCGGCCAACAGCTGTCTATACGTTCCCTGCCACTGGTCAGGCTTGCGCGTGTAGGTCTTGATCTTGATGTCGTCGAAGTGGATGGGACAACTCGCCCATCAGTTCCGGCAACAGGTCCCACGCCTGATGACGTACGACGTCCTCTATATTGGCGGCCAGCTCCGGGATCCACTCCCAGTCGCGCAGAAAGCGCTCTGACTTCAGCCAGTAACCGCGCTTCTCCCAGGCAGTGACGGACTCATCAACAGTAGCTTTCATCTCGCGCAGCAGATAAGACCAAGCGCCGCGGCCATATCGCGCGCTTCGTCGTCAATGGTGGCTTTGCGGCTGAGATAGCGCAAGATCTCGGCCACGGATCGGCGCGCCTGGTTGCGGCGCTTGCCGGGACTATCGGTGTGTATTACTCGACTCATAATTATATTCTGACTCATGATGTCGCAATCATGCCCAGGCTATGGCCTGGGTCGGACTCGCGCCGCAAGATCATAACATGCGGCACTGAGTGTGCCAAAAACCCTGAGCATGGGTATGATATAGTGCGAATCGACGATCGGCGACGATCACACTCTCTGAACCCACTATTATCGTAGCGCTTGGCCGAAGGCGCCGGCAGGAGTAGAAGCACGCTTATGGACGCAGATAAATACAGATGTGTTGGGTCTGATCCTTGGTGGTGGCCAGGGGACGCGTCTTTATCCGCTGACCAAGGAACGGTCTAAGCCGGCTGTGCCACTGGCAGGGAAGTATCGGCTAATCGATATCCCCTTGAGCAACTGCTTTCATGCCAACATCGAGAAGATTGCCATCCTGACGCAGTTCAATTCTGCGTCACTGCATCGCCACATCTGGGGTACCTATAATCGCGACCAGTTCACGCCTGGCTGGGTGCAGATTCTCGCCGCTGAACAGACACCACGCAGTCGCGACTGGTATCAGGGTACGGCCGATGCGGTACGCAAGCAGTGGATTGAGCTGAAGGAAGCGGGCACGCCCTACGTTCTGATTCTGGCCGGTGACCACCTCTACCGCATGGATTACCGCAAGTTTGTCCAGCGCCATATCGATATGGAAGCGGACATTACCATTGCAGTGCAACCAGTGGGTCGCGACGCCGTCTCGGGCTTGGGCATCCTCAAGCTCAACAGCGAAAATCGCATCACGGCCTTTGCCGAGAAAGCCCAAGAACGCAGAGGTACTGGATCAATTCGCCAGCGGTACGAATCCCGACAAGCCTTACATGGCATCCATGGGCATCTACGTTTTCAAGACGGAAGTGCTGGTCGAAATGCTGGGCGAAGATGGCGACGATTTCGGCCGCGACATGATCCCGTCATCGATCGACACGCGTCGGGTATGCGGCTATGTATTCGACGGTTTCTGGGAGGACATCGGTACGATTCGCCGCTTCTATGAAGTCAACTTGCGCATGGCTCAACCGGACGCACCCTTTGACTTCTATGACGCACGCAAGCCCATCTATACACACGCCCGATTTCTGCCGGGCAGCGAAATCTTCAACGCCCGGTTGGACAATGTGCTGCTGGCCGATGGTTGTCGGATTGACGAAGCGATCGTCCGCGAATGTGTTGTTGGGTTGCGCGGCATCATCGGCAACGAGGCCAATGTGCAATCATCGATCATGATGGGCGCTGATTATTATGAGACGAACAGTGCCCGCGCCGACAATGCCCGCCTTGGGCCGGCCGGATATCGGCATTGGCGCCGGGTCGATTATCAAGGGCGCCATCATCGATAAGAACGCACGTATCGGCAAGAACGTGACCATTCGCTACATGCCCGACCGCGAAGATGATGAGACGCCTTACTGGGTCTCGCGAGATGGCATCGTCATTGTGCCCAAGAACGCGGTTGTGCCGGACGGGACTGTCATCTAAATCCAGCAAAGAGTCCGCTGACCACTTTCTACCGGCCAAAGACCTGGCTTGTTCACACCAGATCTCTGTCTTTGCGGAGAGTCAGATCTGGAGCGTGCTATTGAGCCAACAACTTGTCCAGTTGTGCGGAGACGCAGCCTCCGGTGAATCCAGGGTTGCTTGCATGTTGCATAAACCGTCACCTGCTTGCGGCCGATGGATCCACATCGCCGGGAACCAGCCGTGGTCCTCAATCAGAGGGCTTGACGGCCGCATAATGAGACTTTCGCCTGTCCGCCGTGGGAACTGCCAGATGACCCAGTCATGCAGGTCCTTAATGCGTCAGGATCGTCGGCTCGTGCTGGCTCAGTTCAATCCCCGAAGACCGTCTTGCCTGTGCCATTTTCATCAGCACTTACCTCCAATGATCGGACGCTAACCGGGCCACTTATGCCAACAGCGCGTCCACGATCATTTTCGTATTGCTCAAATCATCAAAGATGTAATCGGGCTCGCACTGGAGCAGGCGATCCTCGGGCATACCAGCCCGTAGCGACAGCGACCGAGCGGGCAGTACCATTCTGCGCACAATGGACATCGGCAGGCGTATCGCCGATAATGACCGTATTTGTCCCGGTAAATACGACTGTCCGGCCAGCTCCGTCGCCCGCGCCAGGCAATTGGTAGCAGATCGTTCCGTTCTTACTGTCTGATCCAAAGGCGCCAACGCGAAACAGCCCCGGATCCAGACCGGCCGCGCGCAACTTGAGCGGAGCCGTGCCCACAATATTACCTGTAAGTAGGCCCAGAAGCACATCCGGGTTTGGTGCAAGTTCGGCCAGCAGATTCGACAACCCGGGGCATAGAGCCAGACGGCCGTCGGCAAACAGCCGTTCGCTCTGGCGGCACATCTCGCATACAGTTCCGGCAAACGCGCTTCGATGTCGATCACTGTCCCAGCCTTCGGCGGTAAGCAGGTCCAGAATCATGCGCCGATCCGTTCGGCCACCAAACTCATAGGTGTCGATTGGTCCAGCCGTGCCATAGACTGTGCGTACAGCGAAGCACCCAGCATCTCCCGGCCGGTGCCGTTGGAATGCAGGAGCGTGCCGTCAATGTCAAAGAGCAGACAGTCGTTTCATTGGCGATGGAGGCCTCAACGAGGCACCTATACGCCGCGTCCAGGATAGCCTGCATTGCGGCCAGAGTCGGCGTCGGTTGCGGCTAAGCGTCGGTGTCGGTGGGCCGACCGGATAGCCACGTTCTTCCAGAATCCGTTTGATGCCGCCCAGGCGTGCCCCGGCGGGCAACAGCGCCAGAAGCCGATTGATCGCCTTCTGATACTGCTGGGCTCGCGGCATGTCTCCGGCGGCGAAAGCCTGTGTCAGGCCGACAAACGGCTCGGGACGGCCGTGCTCAGGCCGCTGATCAGGCCATCGGCGCCCAGGGCCAGCATCCCAGCGCGGCGCTCTCATTCCCGGTCAACAGGATCTTGTCTTCGCGCAGGGCATCAGCCAATTGGCGAACAATCTGCACATCAATGCGGCTGCTCTTGAGCCCGGCAAACGATGCAATCTCCTCCGTCAATCGTCCAGCAAGGCCGGACTGATCACCATTGACCGCAAACTGCGGGATGTCGTAGACGAAGAAGGGTGTGTCGGGAACGGCGACTCGGCTACGGCGTTGAAGTGCCGCAGCATGAGTCATCGTTGACGCCATAGAACCACGGTGTCACGCAGACAACAGCATCGGCATCCGACTCGCGGCATGTTGGGCCAGGGCAATCGCTCGGCCGTGCGCTGCGAGCCCACATGGCCAATATCGGGGCACGACCGTCCGCTGCGCCTGACTCCCGCCTCATGCAGCGCCATACGCTGGTATCGTCAAGCAGAATGCCCTCGCCGGTCGTCCCGCCGACAAAGAGACCCTACACACCGGTGTCAGCAGAAAGTCGACCAGCGGGGGACAACATCCAGCTTGACGTCATAGGTACCCGGCACCAGCGGTGTTGCCATGGCCGGCGACACGCCACCGCTCAGCTCGGCCTTGAATTGAGCAATCGCTTCGCTGACGGTGGTCATGCGACCTGGCCCATGTAGATCGATTCCGCGACGGTTAAGAGCTTCTTCAAAGATGTGCAGGCCCCTCGTCGACAAGAGCGTGCGGGATATTCAAGGCCGGGGTCATCCGCACGGAGTTGGTGCCGCAGGGAATCAGCAGCAGGCCATTCTCAAATGCGTGCTGGACGAGTGGTTGCGCAACTGGACGGCGCGTTCCTTCGTCTCGCGATCCTGAACAAACTCGATACCCAACATCAGACCACGACCGCGGATTTCGCCAATGCTCGGATGTCGCTCCTGCCATTTCCTCGAGAGCTTCCATGATGAGTCACCCGTATCTTCAGCCTGCTGCAATCAGGCCCTCGCGCTCGATCACCTGCAGCGTGGCCAAGGCCGGAGCCGCCGCGACAGGGTTGCCGCCGAACGTGCTGCCGTGGGAACCATGCTCCCAGGTCATCAGGTCGTCGCGGGCAATGATGCCGCCAATGGGCATACCGCTGCCGATACCCTTGGCAAAGCAAACGATATCCGGCTCGACGTTCTCATGCTCGATGGCCCACCAGTCGCCGGTTCGCCCGGCGCCGCTCTGAATCTCATCGACGATCAGCAGAATGCCGTAGCGATCGCACACATCGCGCAGGCGGCGGAAAAAGCCGGGCGCGGGAACAATGTAGCCGCCTTCACCCTGGATGGGTTCGACGAGAATGCCCGCGATATCGGTCGGTGGCAACCATGTTGCGGAAGAGCTGTTCCTCCAAGTAGTCGACAACCGTCTCGCCATAATCCTGATCCGGCTTGCTGGTCAGCGCGTGACGATAGGCGTTGGGATAGGGCAGATGGAAGACGCTAACGCCGGGCAGATAGTTGGCGCGCTGGACAGCCTTGCTGGCCGTGAAGGACAGTGAGCCCAGCGTTCGACCATGGAATGCACCCAGAAAGCCGATGAAGCGCGTGCGGCCGGTCTTGTACATGGCCAGCTTGATGGCAGCCTCGACGGCCTCGGTGCCGGAATTGCCGAAGTAGACCTTGGAATGCGATCCTCCATTGGACGCGATCTCCTGCAGCTTCTCCGCCAGTTCAACAGCCTGTGGGTAGAAGAAGTCGGACAGGCAAATATGCCAGAAGCGATCGATCTGCTCGCGCACGGCATCGACGACATCGGCCGGATGGCGATGACCGACATTCAGCACAGCAACACCGGCCATGAAGTCGATATAGCGTTTGCCGTCGACATCCCATACTTCGGAACCCTGGGCGTGGTCAACAACCAGAGCATACTCGCGACTGTACGACGGTGAGAGTGAGGCAATGTCGCGCTCGATCCAGTTCTTCGCGACTGGACCTGCGCCGTTCAATGTGAATTCCATATTGTAGACTCCTAGACAAGCAAGCGAGAGTGATCTACTCCGGTTCGATAGTGAAGGTCAACGGATAACCTTCCAGACTTGCGGCAAATTGGGCTCGCCCCACCCGTTTCTCCGCTTCCGTATCGCGGAAGCGTTGTCACATAGGCAACGCCGGACACATGGGCGGTGTAAGTTACTTGTTCGGCTTCCAGCGAAGTCAGACCAAAGAATCGCAACAGGGCCATCACTACAAAGTCATAGGGTGTCACGTTGTCATTGTGGACAAAGACTTTGTAGGGTGGCTCTAGCGCCTCGAGTTGCTCAACATCCTCGTGGACCGCCGGCTCTTGCAGGTCGCCCAGGTTCATCCCACGATTATAGATGTCTGACCGATGCGCGGCAATGGGAGACGCGACTGCTGACTGAACGCAGCTATTCGGCCGCTTCCAGATTGGCCAACCAGCTGTTCACGGCGGCCATGAATGGCTCAGGACACTCTGCCTGGGAGACGTGACCACACTGTTGCGTGACCAGCTAGCTCGGCATTCGGTAGATCCCCGGCCAACGAATGCTCTCTTCCGTCGGCACAATGCCGTCACTGTCGCCGGTGACCACGAGCACCGGCAGGACAATCTCGTCCAGCCGTTCGATACCAGATCGGACTCCTGCGACGCCTTTGTGAATTCCCACAGAGACGTGTCCCAGTCCTGTAGCACGCAAGGCGATGCCGCCTTCTCCGCCTGCTCAGCGTGATCCGAGAGGGATCGAAATAGGACTGTCCGGCCAGCGAATCGCCAAGCGCGGCGAACTGACGCGACACCAGCGGTCCCAGGTGATCGAGCTGAGGGCAGGCCCAGGAACGGCTGCAGTGCCTGCGGCGCACCGCCACCGGTATACACGGCCGGCGAGACGAGGATGAGCCCGTCGACGCGATCCGGATGGGCCAGCGCCGTCCGCAAGGCCAGTGTGCCGCCGGCCGAATTGCCGACCAGAATGACCTCCTCAATACCTTTCGCATCCAGCACGCTGACCAACTGATCCGACGGCCGCATCGGGTGCATACGGATTCTCGCCGGTCCAGTCGCCGTCAACCAGACGTTCGCTGAGTCCGAAAGGTGGACGATCATAGGCCAAGGTCAGACCCGGGCAGCAAAGATCATCGAATACCTCATCCCACGTGTAGATGTTGCTGCTGAAACCGTGGAACAGGACAAAAGTCGGTTCACCCTCGCCTGCCTTCCCGATAATGGAGCGTTATGCCGTCTGTCCCAGGAAAGGGATGGTCATGAAGTCGGCTATCTTCAGCCAGCTAATGCCTCCGGGACTGCTAACCCGGAAGGGGCTGGACCGGCACAAGAAACGGGCCCAACAAGCAGTAAGACAAGCAGCACGCCGGCGACGATAGCAACACTTTCAATACACGTTTCATCGTTTAACCTCCCACGTTGGTCTTGATGCTGATTTTGGCAAACATGAAGCCGAAATCAAGTGAGCCAGGAGGCTCCTCATTTGACGCCGAAAGGCTGATCATTACAATCCTGCCTATGACAAAACACTTCGTCCTTGTGGCCGGGCAACATTGGCGTGGGCAAGACATCGCTGGCCGAGCGGCTGGGCGCTCGCCTGGGTTGGGTGACCGGTTTCGAGTCAGTCGTTGATAATCCGTATCTGGCTGACTTCTATACCGACATGCGTCAGTGGTCGTTTCACCTGCAAGTGTTCTTTCTGGGTCATCGGGCCCAACAGCATTTGGCGCTGGCCGAAGGATCGCGCTCAGCCATCGGCGACCGGAGCATTTATGAAGATGCCCATATCTTCGCCCGCGTGCTGCGCCATATGGGCAATATCAGCGAACGGGACTACGAATCATATCGCAATGTCTATGATCTGATCGCCGTCCAATCTGCCGCGACCCGATCTCTTGATCTACCTGACGGCTCCGGTCCCTGTGCTGCATCGAGCGCATTCGCCGTCGCGCTCGACCGATTGAAGAGGGCATATCTACCGACTATCTCGGCCCTGCTCGACACGTTTCTACGATGAATGGTTGGCGGAGTTTGACCTGTGCCCGGTGCTGACTATTCGGACCCAGCAGCTCGATTTCGTCCACAAGCCGATGCACCTGGAGACCGTTGTTCAGCGTGTTGAAGATAGTCTGTCCGGCAAAGATGAGCTGATTCTCGATTAGTGTTCGGAGCTGCTTGCGCAACTCGCTTGGCCACATGTTGATTGGAGCTTGCCAGGTTTGTGCTACACTTCACAATGCCAGAGGATGACATAATCAGGAATTGCCTTGAAAGATTTGTCCGGTGACTCATCAGTTCCCCGCAAGCTGCTGTACGTGCTGCTGATTCTGGTCATCGCTTGATGGGTGCGATGGTGGCCACGAACTGGCCTGCAGCTCGCTGGTCTTGCGGTCGGCCGCAGCCACACCGTTGGCAACGACGGTTATTGCGACAGCGCAAGCCCGACGGTGGCCCGCGTCACCGGCAACGGTGTTGCGGAGCAGGACGACGTCGGATGCGATGGCCCCGGTCACCCCGACCATCGCCCTGGCGCACACCCTGGGGTGTGCTGGGATTAGACGGTGGAGGCGGCACCGAGGCCGTCACCGAGCCAGAAGCAACGGCGATGCCGAGCCTGCCGCCGGTCGTGCTGCTTGGGGCCACCTTCGGAGAGTCAATTCAGACTTGGCGACCCGGTGACCTTCTATTGGGACTGGCCGGAACGGCTGGACGATGGTCAACTTTGCGGTGTATTTGGGCTCTTGGAATCGGGCGCCGTGCTGGTGGGTATCGGCCGAAGCGGAAAATCTAGGGCTCGATTCAGCAGTTGACTGTGCGGCGCTGGTGCTGTGTTATCGATGAACCAAGCAACTACCAGTGGTAGGTTGTTGTGGTTGAAGACGATGCACCGGCACTGTCCTGGCGCAAAGTGATAGCACGGCCACTCGTATTGCTGGCGGATGGCAAGCGATGAAAACGAGGGCCCGCACATTGCCTTTTTGAGTGTATAATAGTAAGGTAAGAGATTGTCTTTAGTGGCAACCGTCACGTCGGGATATGATTGCCCGAAATTCCCGCCTGATGGAGCTTGATCTCAGAGCTGTAAGAGATGATAGTGCAAGACAAGGAAGAATTGTCAGGCCAACAGATTGGTAACTACGAGATTGTGTCGCTGGTCGCGGAGCACAAGGTCAGTGATCTGTTCCTGGCGCGCGATGTCAAACTTGAGCGGCTGGTCTATCTGGAGGTCCTCAGCACCACGGTAGACGAAGACTCCGATCTCGCGTGCGCGCTTCCAACGGCGCATGGAAGCCGTTTCCCAGATCAAACACCAGAACATTGCCTCTGTCACCGACATTGATGTAACCGAAGACGGTCGTCCCTACGCCGTCATCGACTACTTCCCCAGCATTTCGCTTGAACAACACCTGGATGACTCTGCGCGACGATGACCGAATGCTGCCGCCCATCGAAGCGTTGGAACTGGGTCGCGAATTGACACACGGCCTGAGCGCCGCGCATGCGGTCGATCTCATCCATCATGACCTGCGGCCCCAGAACATCATGGTCCGGGAAGACGGTATCCCGGTCTGGGTGGATTTCGGTGTGCCGGTCGTCAACGATGCCGCGACAGTCAGTTCTTGGGCAAGACCGACGATGACATGCTCGACTACGCCTCGCCGGAAGAGCTGGAGGGCAAGGTGCTGACCCGCCGCAGCAACATCTACTCGCTGGGCGTCATTCTGTATGAACTGCTGGCCGGGCACCGGCCGCAGATGCCCACGCTGCCGTTCGACATCTTCCCGCAAGCCAATATGCCCAAGGAAGAGCCGCTGGAAGACGCGCGGCCGGGGCTGGCCGGCGAGACCTATCGCCTGGTGCGTAACTGCCTCTGGCGGCAAGAGTGGAGCCGCTTCGAGACGGCCGATGAGATGCTGACCGCCATTGAGACGGCTATTTTCGCCGAACAGGAACTGCCCAAGGCCGCCGCCTGGACACCGGGCCGCAGCCGTTCATTGTTCTTTCTCATTCCGATTGCCATGGTTGCTCTGGCGAGCCCTGGCGTTCTTCTTTGTGCGCAGCCATTCGCGGCAACGGCGCCGACGGCAATAACCCGGTAGCGACCGTGATCGTAGCGACGCCCGGCAGACGGCAGTCGCCGTGATAGCCGGTGGCGATAATCTACACCGGAGCCTACGGAAGATCCGGCCAGAACGCCGCTCGCCGACGGCCACCATTGAATTGCCGACCGAAGCGCCGTTTGATGTCAGTATATCGGTGCTGGCACCCGGCGCCCAATCGCGAGTTTGGACCGCTGGATACCATCAATTTCGACTGGTTCTGGCCCACCATTCCGGCTGCAGGGCGCGGCATTCACCGTCTACCTTCTGGACGGCGACGACGAAATTGCCCTGGGTTCGCTTAGCGAACCGAACAATGGCTCGGCCTATCGCCTGCCGATGGCGGTGGCCGACCTGCCCACTGATTCGGTGGAGAGATGGCCTGGCAAATCCGTCTGGAAGAGCTGTTAGCACGGCGAGATCGTTTGTCACTAGTGACATGGTGCCGCTGCGTCTTCTACCGCCAGCGCCGTCGGCCACGCCGACAATTACGACGACGCCATCCCCGACGGCCACGGCCACGCCCAATACGCTGTGTCGTCTTACCACCACCCGGCTGGAGTCATCTACGTCGTCCAGCGGGGTGACGCGCTGGCGCGTCTGGCCCAGAACGGCAATGTGCCCATCGGTACGGTCATGCGCGTCAACTGCCTGGACAACGATCTGCTGAGCGTGGGCCAGCAACTGTGGCTGCCCGGTTCCGCGGCCACGGCCACGCCGTCCTTCTCCATAACCCCGGCGCCGCAACCACCGACGGCGACTCCCGGTTCCTCCGGTGGCGGTGGCGGTGAGCAACCAGTGCGCCGCCGACAGGCGTGCCGGCGACGCAGCCCCGACAGATCTGCCCCGATCCGCCGCCCCCGACGGCCACTGAGCCACCGCGCAACCCGTCCACCACCGTAATTCCAACCAACCTGGGCTGCCTGAGTGACCCCTTAAGGATCTGCTGGCGTTCGACTTCCGGCGCTACACTACGGTGCTGGATGTGGGTGCATTTTGCCTGGGGACGGGCGGGGAGCGATTGCGTCAGCCCCGACTTTTCACTACATTTTAACCGTGTCGCTAAATGATGGCGGTAAGATAGGATGGCGCGCCAAATCTGTTTGGTGTCGCTGCCTGTAACTCGGCATAGCAACCATCATAATCTACGTGGTGGGATCGGCGGGTGTATGCCGGGAGAAGGTCAGGTAGAGCTTGAGGAGCGGTTTGAAGGAGCATCATGAAGAGAAAAGTCGCTGCAATTGTGGCTGCCGTTATGCTGATTGCCATATTGGCCCTCCAGATACCATCGTTTTTGCGTTGCCGCCAATCTTCAATAACCAGGCTGTTTCAGATTCCTGAGGATGCGATAGCCGAACAACAGACGTCGCCGCATAAGGTGGCAGCGACTGATCCTGAGAAGCGTGCCCATTGCCAAGTATGACCTCATCGGCGGCAGGGTGCCACGCTATTTGACGATAAATCTGACCACCGGCATAATCACTTATGATGGTGATCCGGCGCTGGATTATGAGACTACCACTTCCTACACGTTGGTGGTCAAGGTGACGGATGTTGAGCAGCTAACCGCACAGGCGACCGTCACCGTTAACATTACCAATGTGGCCGATGTGGATCCGGTTGTAGACGATCAGGAGTTTGGCATCGCGGAGAACAGTCCCAATAACACCTTGGTTGGGACGATCCGGTGACTGATGTCGAGAATGATGCCCACACCTTTTACTGTCGATGGACCGGGGCACGGGCGTAGGGTTATTTGATGTCAATCCGACAACGGGCCAGATTCGCGTTGCGAATGGACCGATACTGGATTTTGAAACGCCTCCCACCAGCTACACGCTCAATATTGATGTGGCCGACACCGGTAAGCCGGACAAGGATGATGCGGTCATCACGATCAATGTCACCAACGTTAACGAAGCGCCGGTCATTGACCTGCCATCCCAATCCTGAACGTGGCGGAGAACTCGCCCAATGGGACGACCGTCGGGAGCCCGGTCAACGCCATGGACCCGGAGGGTCTGGCTGTCACCTACTCCATTGTGGGCTCTACACCATTTGCGATCAACAGTTCCACCGGACAGATCACCGTTGGCCAACTGCAGCCAGCTGGATCATGAGACCCATGGCGCAGATCAAGATCAACGTTAAAGCAGCCGATCCGGCCAACAACTGCATCGACATCCGAAGTGACAATCAACGTCACCGATGTCAACGACAAACCCAAAACCACCGGCATTCCCAATCAAGTAGTCAATGAGGGCTCGGCGCCAGTCAATATCGGTCTGTGGGTCTATTTCAGCGATGATGAAGATAAGGATGCGGACCTCGATTTCACCGAACAAGCCAATGACAACCCCAGTCTGGTGACAGTCGAACTCAATGACAATACCGGCAACATGAAGCTGACCTTTGCCGATCCTGGGTCGGGCATGGCCAACATCACCATTCGCGCGACTGATACTCAGGGTCAGTTTGTCGATTCTACGTTCAAGGTTGACATCAACGACGCGCCGACAACGAGCGGCATTGCCGACTTCTCGGTTAACGAAGACGCGGCCAATACCAGCATTAATCTTTACAGCGTGTTTGATGACGCGGAAGATGCCGACTCTGCGCTGGCCTATACCATCGTTGACAACTCGAACAGCGGGTCGTGGCGGCCTTCAATTTCCCTGCCGTAACCTCATCCTCAATTACGTTGAAAACGCGATATGGCGTGGCCAAGATCACCGTCAAGGCGACGGACACCGGCGGTCTGACCGTTGAAACAACTTTCAAGGTCACGGTCATCGGCTGTCAATGACAACCCGACCACCAGCGGGATCAACGATGTGCTGGTGGACGAGGATGCACCGGACAAGAATATCTCGCTGTATCCTGGCCTTCGACGATGTGGAGGACGCTGACACGGACCTGACCTATGAGGTGACCGGCAATACCAATACCAGTGTGTTTAGCGGTGGCACCGCCGTCGATTAATGACGCAGACCGGTGTCTGACGCTGAAGTTCAAGCCCAATACATCCGGCGCCGACACCTGACCGTTGAGGCGACGGATACGGGCGGCAAGTCGATCGATACTAGCTTTGATGTCATCTGGGTTCGGCTGCCGACAAGCCGGTCGTCGTCGATTTCACGAGAACACCGATGAAGACACCGATTCTGGACTTCACCGAACAGATGTTCGTCGATCACTTCACCGATGATGACGAGCGAGCCGCTGGTTAAGATCAAGAATCGTCTCGTTGCCGGCCAAGGGCGCTCCTGAAGCGCGGCAACGTGACGCTAAAGGTCAACGACGAAGTGCAATGGCCAACGATCTGGATAGCCTGACCTTCGCGCCGGAGAAAGACTGGGACACCGGCACGACCAGCTTTGAGTGGAACGCTTCGACGGCACTGACCTACGCCGATAAGGCCGGCCAAGGTCACCATCAGCGGTCAATGCCGTCAACGATGCGCCCGAGGTCTTTGATTTCACCAAGACCGGCGATGAAGACAAGGACCTCAACTTCGCGGCCACGGACTTCAGCAGCATCAGCGCCTACCTGGATGTCGAAGGTACACCACTGGCCAGCGTGCGCATTGTCTCGCTCGCCGGCTAACGGAACGCTGAAGCTGGGCGGCCAATGACGTCGGTGCCAATCAGACCATTGCTATGGCTAATCTGGATACGCTGACGCTTCGTACCCAACTAGTGACTGGAGTGGGTACCACGGAGTTCGAGTGGAACGGCAGTGACGGTGACCTGTTTGCCGAAGAGCCTGCCATGGTCGACATCACCATCACACCCCAAGAATGACGCGCCGCACAATTGACCTGAACGGTCCGGCATCGGCGGCACCGGCTACACGGCGTTGTTCAACACCAACGCCGGCCCGGTCATCGTCGGCGGGCCGGCCATGACATTGACCGACACCGACGGTGGTACGTTGGACGCGGCCTATGTCCAGATCGACAAGGCGCCTGACGGTGCCGCCGAAGACGCTGGACGCCGACCAGTCAGGGACCGACATCAAGGTCTGCTTACAATAAGTCCAAGCGCGACGTTGACGCTACAGGGTCCGGACACGATCGAGAACTTCCTGACGGTGTTAAAGACGGTCACCTACGACAACAGTTCCAAGACACCGAACGTGACGCAGCGCAGTGTCGAGTTTCAGGTCTATGACGGTCAGGCATTCAGCAATACGGCCGTCACCAAGGTTGACACGTGCAACCGGAAATCATGTTGTCCGTGGACGAGCCGTTCCAGACGGTCATAAGTGGTGATACTGCCTTGTTTACCATCACGATTGAAAACAGCGGCGACGTCGATCTGGAAGACGTGACGCTTACGTCAAATGTAGCCGACTGTAACAAAGGCTTGGTCAAGCAGACGCTGGCGAGCCGGCGATTCGTTGCCGCCCATCGTTTGCTCGGTTAGCGACGTGACGCAGCGTATCGATAACCAACTGGTCGTTACGGCCGAGGACACAACCGGTGGTCCGGACGTGACCAGCGAAGTAACGGCCGTTGTCCGCGTCAGCAACCCCAACATCTATGTTGAGATTCTGGCCGATCCGTTGGTCGGGTACACGGTGCCCAGCGGAACGGATGTGCCGTTGCTCGTTATCGTTGGCAACCCCAGCCAGACACGGCTCAAGGATGTCACGCTAACTGCAGCGCTGACGCCGATTGTGTCCAGCGAAGGTGAACGAGAACAGGGCGCATTCGAAGCGCCTACCGAAATCACATGCAACTTCGACGTGATCGCGCTCAATGGGGGTCAGACGCGAGAGTTTACTTGTACAGTTGCGGCTGTTACCGCTCCGGTGGCTGTCGAAGTGAGTGCGGTCGGAACCATTGACAACGCCACGGACGATACCGTCGAAGACTTTGACCGGGCCGAACTCAACATCCTGGACATCGGCATCGATGCCAGCGCCGACCTGTTCGAAGTGCCCGCGGGCAATGCGACCGATGTAGTCTTTAGCGTGACGCTGACCAACAACGGCAGCACCGATGTAACCCTGACACAGCTAACCAGCCTGGATGAATCGGGCACGGTGCTTCACGGCAACTTGCTGGATGCGGCGAACGCGTTGGTGAAAGACTCCACCTGCGCCGTATCAGGCGAGGCGCTGATTCTGGGTGCCGCCGGTGGCACGTTTGCGTGCAGCTACACCGCCTCCGTGACGGCCGAGTTCCCGACCTTTGTCAACCGCATCACCTTCGCCGTTGAAGATGACACCAACAACCAAGTGACCGGCAGCAAGGATATCGAACTGTCAGTGTCGGAGGACAGCGGCGTGCGCGCTATCCTGAACGCCAACCCGGCGGCAATGATTGCCCCGGGCGGCAACGTGGAATTGTTGGTGCAGGTCCGCAATAACGAGAGTTCGGTGGTGACGCTGCAGTCAATGGAGATCTCCGAGATTGGAAGCCTGGACGGCAAGGGTGATTGCAGTCTGCCGCAGGCGATTGAGCCGGGCGACAGCTACCTGTGTTCGCACACCATCACCCGGGACGGCCTCAGCGCAGGCGACGAGCTGAAGTTCGTCCTGTCGGCGACCGTCGATGGCGAGATACTGACTGACGACGTCCTCATTCGCGTGACGGAGCGGGGCACGATCCGGTCGATGCTGCCGATGGTGCCGAATTTCCCGGTCTTCGGTGAACCCAATAATGACAAATGTAACCCGCTGAGCATCACGACGGGCGTTGACTACATCTTCTATCCTGACGATGTCAATGACTACTACAAGGTTGTCCTGGACAAGCCCGGAACGATCCAGGTGAAGATGAGTAACTATCAGGTGGTAAAGGGACAGATCATCCTGTATGTGGCCCCGAACTGCCAGGCAATATCCAACGATAATGCCATTAATGATGGGAGTGAGCTCCCCGAAAAGAGCATTACTTTGCCAAATGCTCCGGCGGGTACCTATTTCATCCGAGTCTATTCGGCAACGGAGACCAGCCCGATTCCGTATACCTTGCGCGTGAATCATGTATCGCCGTAATCTGGACTCTTGCCGGATCGGATCTGTGGTGAAGGCAGTGGGCTTAAGAAAAGGGTAGCTGGTATCGAACAACGGTTGTTCGTGCAAACGTAGATCATCAGTCCATCCACCGGTCGGCCACAGGCTGCCGGTGGATGGCACGTTACGGGGAGGTTGGCTGAGTGAGGATACATCCAAGACCACTACTGCTGGTGACAGGGGTGCTAGTCATTGTGTTGGGTTTCGCTGCGGCCCTTGGGGCCACCATTACCAGCGCCCGCAGCATGCCGGTTGACCTCAACGCCCCGGTGCCCGCGGCGGCTCACCTGCAACTTGAGATCACACCGCGCCTGCAAGACATCTTTGCCGGAGACACTGCCAATCTGACCG
The DNA here is from genome assembly GCA_963695535.1 of uncultured Chloroflexia bacterium. Taxonomy (GTDB): domain Bacteria; phylum Chloroflexota; class Anaerolineae; order Promineifilales; family Promineifilaceae; genus Promineifilum. Next base: position 304,188 of record CAVOGT010000003.1, on the reverse strand, counting down.
TCACGATTACCAACGACGGCGGCGCGGCAGTCTCCGGTCTGTCTACCTCGGGCTCATCCATTTCGGCCTGTAACAAGAATAGCCTTGGTTCCCTCGCCGCGGGCCAGTCAACTAGCTACACCTGTCAGAAGAGCAGCGTCGGCGAAAGCAGTTTGGAAGTTATGACGGTCAGCGGCAGTGCGGTTGGAGTGGGCAGCTATCAGCAAACATCCGATGCCTTCATCAAGGTGTCCAAGCCGGAACTGATCATCATCAAACGGCCGACCAATCAGGTCGTCAGGCCTGGTGGTACGGCCCGTTTCACTATCGGCATCCGCAATGAGGGGCCGACCGTCCTGGCCAACGTCCGGGTTCTTGATAGCGCGGCGCCGGATTGCGAATTTGATCCGGCGGTGCCCCTGAATCTGGCTCCCGGCGAGCGCCGCGAATACACGTGCAGCCTGACCAATGTGGACGCGCAGACAACCAGCGTCGCTACAGTCCAGGGAACCAATCCCGGCAATGGCTCCCTGAACCAGGCCAGTGATGCCAGCTGGATCGATGTGCTCGATCTGCAAGCCGGCCTGGTGGGCGTGCCGGCGCAAGTTGATGAACCCGGCGCCGAGGTGACATTTACGGCGTCCGTCACCAACCCCAGTGGCGTTCCGCTGACGCTCATTGGTCTGAGCACCAACAAGTTCGGCAACCTGTTCGACCAGGGCAATGAACTGGTGCCCGCCGTGACCAACAACTGCTTGCCGGGCGGAGCGCCCATTATTGTCCCGCCAAACGGGGCCGGCGTGGCCTGCAACTTTGTGGCCGTAGTCAGCGGTCAGCCATCGGACTTCAGCGTCGTTCTCACGGCCTGTCGCCCGGACGGAAGAAGCGGCCGAAGTCAGCGCGACGACGAGCACAACCATCAAGATCAATGATGTACCGTCGGTTATCGATGTGAATCTGACCGCTGATCCGCCCATCGTGGCCGCGCCCGGCGAGAATGTCATGTTCACAGTGCGAATTAGCAACTTCAGCGAGGCCGACAGCGTGTTGATCACCGGACTGCAGGACTCGTCCTTGGGTGACCTCAACGGCCGTGGAACCTGCGCTTACGCCCACGCCCCTGATTGTTGCGGGGGCCAATTACGAGTGCAGCTATACGGATCAGGTGACCGGCTCATCGGGCGAAGATAAATTGCGCGTGGTGAGTGCGTCCGGTGTCAGCGATGATCCGGTGCCGGGGCCCGTCTCGGGTAGTGACTCGATTACCATTCCCATTACGGATCGGCCGATTCAGGAGATCTTCCTGCCGGGCATCATTGACGACGTGGTTGAACCGAACAACACTTGTCAACTGGCCTATCCGCTGCAACTCAATCGTCAGTATAGTTTCTTCCCCCCGGCGCCTTACAGCCCGCCACCGGACCCGGTGCAGGACTACTATGTGTTTCGGCTGACTGAAGAAGCGTCGGTGACCGTCGAGATGACCAATTTTGTGCCGCGGCGGGGGCAGTTGATTGTTCGCACAGGCGTTGACTGCAATCCTGATTCGCTGGAAACGCTGGGACAGAACGCCAACGCGGCATTGAACAAGGTGCTTGTTCTGGGCACTCAACCACCGGGACAGTATTTCATTCAGATCACCAACGACGGCCCGGCTGAGACACAGCAGCTCTATGGGCTGATCGTGAAGACTCAATAGACCGTAAGATTGGCCTTCATCTCGGTTTGCTATCATGATGCCGTGGGCGGAATAGGGATGCTATAGCGCCGCAACTGTTGCCCGAGCATTGGGGCACAGGCGGCCGGATGTGTTCGCGCCCATGGTGACCCCCGCAAAGGACCAGGGCTATCCGCGTCACACAACGAGAGGATGACTGTAGAGAATCTAGTAGTTAACCTGGTCGATCAGTATAAAGTGGAGCAGCTCCTGGCTGTGAAGCGTTACACCGATCACTATCTGGCGTACGATGTGGATGAAGACCGCAGCGTTACGTTGGATATTCTGCGCCCAGATGGCGTGTCGACCGGGTTTGTTGCCCAATTCACCGCCCGCGCCCGGGCCATTGCCCAGATTCGCCATCCCAACATCGTTCGAATTTTCACGGTCGGCCGAACCGCCAACTGAACAGCCCTACGTAGCGCAAGCGGCGATCGATGGCTACCCCTTGTCGCAGCGACTCGAGCAACTTGCGGTGCGACCTGGGTCCGTCAATACCATCTACGCCCTGAAGCTGGTCCGGCAGCTCGCTGACGCCCTACTCCTGGCTACACGGCTGGATCTGCGACACTACGATCTGCGGCCGCAAAACGTGCTGCTTAAGAACGTAGCCCTGTCAACGGACGATGTTCTGGTTCTGACCGATTTGTTTGTGCCGTTTGAGAAACGCAACTGGGATGCCGACATCGAACAGGCTGAACTGGTGGCCTATCTTTCACCGGAACAGTGCGCGGGCAAGGACATCGATGCCGTCAGTCACGTCTATACCCTCGGTGTGCTAACTCACCATTTATTGGCCGCAGCGCCGCCGGTTGGTCCCACGCAGAGCTATGACGTGTTCTTGCGGCGACTGACCGCCGGTGGGACATCACTTGAACGACTGCGCGGCGGCCTGGCGCCGGAGACCTACGAGCTGGTCGACCGCGCGCTGCGCAGAGACCCGCGTCAACGCTATGAGTCTATCGAGGCGTTTGTTCTTGCTCTGGAGCAAGCGCTCTTGGCCGAAGAGCTTCTGGTGGGCGCGTCCGGCGTGCCCGCTGCGACGCCGGCCCGTCGCGGCTGGGGCCTGCTGACCCTGGTGGTTCTGCTGGCCCTGGGAATTGTCGCCACGGTGACCGGTGCTAGGTTGCTCGGTGCTCAGCCGGAAATGACGCCGATGGCCATCGTGGCTGGGACTGCCGACGGGATAGCCGGGGCATTGACTACAGAAACGGCCGATTCCGGTCAGGGCGACGGGAATGCTGTCGGTGGCGGGATAATTAACGAAACCGGCGACAGCCCGACGGTCACGCCGGAGTCCCTGGTGCTGGTGCCGGTGGCCACTGACACGGCCGAACCGACACAACAACCCTCAGCCACACCCAGCGCAACCCCGTCACCTACACCGTTGCCTACCGTGACGGCGACGCTTACCCACACTCCCACACCGGACCTGCCTACGGCCACGCCCGTGCCAATGATTGAGGTGGCTCTGAACGCGGTATTCCTGCGACGCGGCCCCGGCACCAGCTACCCGCAGATTGGATCGCTGGCCCAGGGGCAGCGGGCGGAAGTGCTCTCTCGTTTTGGTGAAGATGACACGGCCTGGTTTGAAATCCGGACGTCCGACGGTGTTACGGGCTGGTTGTCAGCTGCGGTTGTGGAACTGATGAATGCTTTGGAGTCGAATCAGATTCCCACGGCTGTGTCGATACCGCCCACGCCGACACCGACGGCTACGCCCACCGCTACCCCAACGTCTGTTCCTGTGGCTACCGAGACGCCTGTTTCGAGCGGTGGGGGCGGCGATGACGGTGGTGGTTCGGTGCAACCACCGGCCACACAGGCACCACCCCAACCAACGGAAGCGTCTGTCCAACCATCGGCCACGCCGCCACCGTTTCCACCACCGTAATGGGCGCGGTTTGTCGGCCGCTGATTAACCGGACAGCGCCGGCCGCGAATCATCCTGACATCGATAGACCTGAATGGGTCTTTGGAACCATCATTGTGACTAAACTGATTCGATCTCGACAAGCCATCATCCATACCGTGACCATCATCGCCAGCGCACTGGGATCGCTGATACTACTGGCATCCCTGTTCGGGCTGGTCACGGCCGCACCCGGTGTTGCCCCGGTGATTGATCTCAACGGCGACCTGCCCTTCGGCGATTACTCGGCGACCTACACGGAAGACGACCCACCGCAGGCGATTGTTAGTTCAACCGGTCTGACTGTCACGGACGCTGATAGTGCGGACCTGGCCTGGGCCAAAGTGACCCTGGTTGAATTGCCTGACGGGGCATTGGAAATGCTCTCGGCCGATCCTGGGGCAACCGGCATCACGGTCAAATACAAGCCGGCGACCGGTGTATTGGACTTGACCGGCGTTAGCAACCTGGAGAACTATCAGCAGGTGCTGCGGACGGTGACGTATGTCAACACGTCTCAAGGCCCCGATATCAGCGATCGTGTCGTGCTTTTTGAGGTTAACGATGGATCAATGCGCAGTGAGCCTGTCACGAGCACTGTGACGATCAACGCCGTCAACGATGCCCCGATCCTGGACAATACCGGCACGATGACCCTTGCCGATATCAACGAGAATTCCTTCAATTCGCTAGGCAACAGAGTCGAAACCATTATTGCCAGCGCGGGCGGCAACCGCATCACTGACCCTGATGCCAACGCGATGGAAGGCATTGCCGTCATTGAAGCAGGTTCCAGCAACGGGGTGTGGCAATACTCGCTTGATGCGGGCGGCAGCTGGCTCCCCTTCGCCAACGTGTCGAACGAATCGGCCGTGCTGTTAAACCCGGCCGCGCGCGTGAGGTTTGTGCCCAAGCCGCAGTTCAGTGGCTCGGCCACGATCACCTTTCGAGCCTGGGACCAGACGCAGGGTGTCGTCGGCAATACTGGGGTTGATGTCACCAAGAATGGTGGCACGACGGCCTATAGTGCCGCTACCGAGACGGCCGCAATCAACGTGGTGGCCGTTGACGATCCGCCGGTAGTTGATCTGAACGGCCCTGATCCGGGGGTTAACTTCAGTGCGGGGTATTTGGGCAGCAATGTCCCGGTGCCGGTCGCTGATCAAGACGCCACCATTGTCGATCCGGACAGCCAAACGTTGACCAAAGCAACGTTTCGCCTGACCAACCCGCTTGACGGCGCGCTGGAGATCCTCACTGCCTCTACCATCTCTACCAGCCTGACCATCACACCGTTTAACCCGTCAACGGGCGAGCTTGTCGTGAACGGCCCTGGCCCGGTGGAGGCTTTCCAGCTCGTGCTGCGCACCGCTCGGTATACGAATGCGGCCATTGAGCCGACCAGCGGTGCACGGGTCATCGAAGTGCGTGTCAATGATGGCCTGTCAGATAGCTTACCGGCGACCGCAACCATCCAGATCAATCCGGATAATCAGGCGCCGACACTCACTGCACCGGCCGGACTGACATTGAGCGATGTTATGGAGGACGCGCTCGATCCGCCCGGCGACACCGTTGAAGCAATGCTGGCCAGCGGAGACGCTGATCCTATCACGGATCCGGACCCCGGCGCGCTCGAGGGCATCGCCGTCGTCGGCGCTGACACGACTCATGGCGAATGGCAATATGCGGTAGGTATCCCAGTGGATGGAACGCCCGTCTGGCAACCGGTTGGCGTCGTATCTGACACGTCCGCGCTCCTGCTCAGCCCAGAGGCGCAGGTTCGCTTCATTCCCGCACCAAACTACGCCGGACCATCCGGTAACCTGACATTCCGTGCCTGGGATCAGACAAGTGGCACCAACGGACAGGGCAATGTGAACGTTTCTGTCAACGGCGGCTCGACGGCATTTAGCACGCAAACGGCCGCAGCATCATTGATTGTCACACCGGTCAACGACCCGCCGGCAATTGACTACACAGTGGGCAGCCCGCCCGTGTATCGCGAAGATTCACCACCCCTGCCCATCCTGGCTGGGACGTTGGTGATCACTGATCCCGACAATGCCTCTCTTGTCTCGGCTACCGTCACGCTGATCAATCGACCGGACGGTGATGCAGAGATACTGGCTGTGGCGTTGACCGATTCCGGGTTGACGGCCCAGTTTGAGGCTGGCGTCCTGAAAATATCGGGACCGGCGCCCATTGATATCTATCGTCAGGTTCTGGCGACATTGACCTACGTCAACACGTCACAAGACCCGGATGGAGCTGATCGACAGGTGCAGATGACTGTCAATGATGGCACGGCGACCAGCGCCGCTCTGCCGATAACCGTCGGCATTGTACCCATCAATGACCCCCCGATTGTAGATCTGAACGGCGCCGGCCCCGGCACTGACTACAACACCAGCTTCTACATCATGTGGCGTCCGGTTCGGGTTGCCGATTCGAATATGGTCCTTGTCGATCAGGATAACACGGCCTTGCAATCAGTCACTGTTCGCCTGGTCGATCCGCCGGATGGTCCCGCGGAAAGCCTAACCGCACGAGTCGCGGGAACCAGCATCAAGCAGTCATATGACGCGGACACAGGAATTCTGTTGCTGACCGGGGTCGACAGCGTCTCCAACTATCAGCAGGTACTGCGCACCGTAACCTATAACAATGTGCTGGCGGCACCGTCATTGCAATGCCCGCACAGTCGAATTTCAGGCTCAAGATGCTGTTGATTTGGGACCGATGTCGCGCACGGTCATTAGCATCCAGCCTACGCCCACGGCCATGATCTTCATGCCCATAGTGGGCCGTCGCAGCGAGGAGCCAAATGATGTCTGTGCCTAGAGCGCCGCAAACGCCTTGAACCGGGATGATGCCTATTTCGCGGACGATCGTAATGACTGGTTCTACTTTGATCTTCCGCCTTCAGCCTCGGTCGTTGTTCGGACTGAGTAACTTTACGCCGGGCAAGGCCAGCTAATCGTGGCGGCGGGCAGCAACTGCGGCTAGCTGGAGCTGCTGGGCAACAACGGTGATCAACTGACCAACAGAGACGGTCAACATTGGCCGTCGCGCGCGCCGGTCGCTATTACATCTGGATCATCAACGACGGCGGCAACAATACAACCGATCCCTATACGCTCGCGAATCGACGCAACTCCTTGACACTATCGCCCACATGTTCTAGAATTTCGCATATCACTACATTATTGCCGAGTGATTTCGGAGAGGATCATGGAAGCAAGAGGACAGCAGGAGCTATTTCCCGACGGCGGCGCACAACCGGAGAGCATCAGCAAGGCGCCACCACTGACGGCCGATGCATCGCTGCAGGCGGCACTGGGCCTGTTCGAAAAGCATATGCAAGATGAGGGCTTTTCGATCAACACGGCCAAGGCCTTTGCCAGCGACATTCGACTGCTGGGCAAATACCTGGGTATTGGGCAGCCTATCGGCGAGATTGGCACCAAGAACCTGAACGACTTTCTGAACTGGCTGTTGAATGAGCGCGGTGTGCCTTGCAGTCCTAAGTCCTATGCGCGACGCGTGACGACGCTCAAGGTGTTCTTTGGATGGCTCCACGAAAGCGGTGTGCTGCCCACGGATCCGTCGGCGGCCGTCATCCAGCAGAGCGTCAGCAGCCCGCTTGCCCAGCCTGCCCGTATCCGGCCGATATCGACAAGGCCCTGGTCGTTACGACTGCCTGGCGCGCCGGAGAGATGGACCATAAGCCTGATGCCCGGCCGCACCTGCTGCTGACTCTGTTGCTGCAGACAGGCATCAAGAAGGGCGAAGCGATGGCCATTGTCCCCAATCACATTGACGCAGGCGATCCCGCAGCAGCCCTATCTCTATATTCGCTACGCCAACCCGCGCCTGCGCTATAAGGAGCGCAAGGTGCCGCTGGATCCGGAATGGCTTGGGCCTGCTGGACGAGTATCTGGAGCAGTATCGGCCGACCGACACGCTGTTTACCTGTACGGCGCGCAATCTGGAGTACATCCTGCACGACGTGGCCGAAGCGGCCGAGATTGAGCCGGGGCTGTTGTCGTTTGAGAATCTGCGGTGGGCCTCGGCCCTGTCAAGACTGGAACAACAACGTGGAGGCCGATGATGTGCGCCAGAAGCTGGGCCTGTCCAAGATCGCCTGGCGCGAAACCAAGGCCAAGCTGCGGCGTCTGGCCGAACAGCAGCAACAGGTGGAAGAAGAAGATTCGCCTAGTTTAACAATCCGCCCTACACTGCCCCGGTCCAACTGGACCGGGGCTTTTTTGTTTCGACGGACTATTCGACTGGGAAGCGGAAAGAGCTGCTCACCGGCGCAGTGCGGCATCGAAGGTGATCGTCTGCCGGTGAAGTCAACCCGATCTTCTTCAGGCGCGGAATAATAGACCACGGCCTGACAGCTCGTATGGGTTGACTGTCTGCGTGATCACGCAGATGCAGTGCAGCGTGAAGTTGGGTGTCAGCGTTTCGATAACATGCAGCGATCCGGCCGGCTGGCCATCGCCGTTGGTGATGATGACCTCGATAGACGGCCGTTCGCGAAAGCGGGTGAGTTCGATACCGAAAGCCAGGCGACGCACCTCTGGATACAGAAACAGGCCAATCTGCTTGATGCGCACGTCTTCACGTGGCCGTGGCCCCTCCAAGGGATCGTCAAAGAACTGAATATCCATAGCCTATTACCTTCTGGCGTGTCACTCATACGTTCTATCAGGCCACGCTCTCACTTCTGTCTCACGATCCGTTTCGTGCTCCAATCGATGGCTCGCTGTTTCCATTGGCGCCGGGGAGCCTGGCGCCTGAACGTCGCAGCTTTTCCAGGACCTGCACAAGCGCCACCTGCCATTCGTGGGTGCCCATGTCGCGCCTGCAGCCATACGGCCGTCTTGCTGACCCGCGCTTCCGTCGCCCAGATAGCGTTGCAGATGGTAGCGATCGAGTCCCGCCAATTCGTCGATACGGATCTTGATCTGTCCGGCTTCGGTGACCACGGCCGCCACGCCGGCCATCTGAGCCAGGGCTTTTACCCGCAGTTGATAGAGCAAGTTGTAGACCGGGTCGGGAATGGGGCCGAAGCGATCCGCCAACTCACCGGCCATCTCGTCGATCTCGGCAAGTGTGTCCAGCGTTGCCATGCGCCGGTAAAGTCGCAGGCGCAGTTGGGTGTCGGGCACATAGTCGGTCGGTATATACGTCGCCAGCGGCAGGTCGATGAGCGTGCCGTCGGGCAGCTCGGCCGGCAGTGCCTCGCCGCGCATTTCGGCCTTGCGTCGTTTGACGGCCTTTGTCAGCAGCCGTGTATACATATCGAAGCCGACATTGGCGATGTGGCCGCTCTGCTGACCACCCAGGAAGTCGCCGGCACCGCGAATCTCCATATCACGCATGGCGATCAGATAGCCCGCGCCCAGTTCGGTGTGTTCGGCAATCGTCTCCAGCCGGGCCTGGGCGTCGGGCGTCAGGGTTCGCCAGGGCGAATGGAAGAAGTAGGCATAGGCACGACGCGTACCGCGGCCGACGCGCCCGCGTAACTGATAGAGCTGCGACAGACCGAACTGCTCCGCCCGGTCGATGATGATGGTATTGGCGTTGGGGAAGTCCAGACCGCTCTCGATGATTGTCGTGCTGAGCAGGATGTCGATGTTGCCCGTCAGCAAAATCGACTGCATGATCTTTTCCAGCTGGCGCTCGCTCATCTGGCCATGGCCGACAGCGATTCGCGCCTCCGGAACCAGTTTCTCGAGACGCTTCTTGATGATGTGAATACTCTGCACGCGATTGTGGACGACGAAGATCTGACCGCCGCGTTCCAATTCGCGCAAGATCGCTGTCCGCAGACGCGACTCATCCGCCTCGCCGACATAGGTCTGTACCGGCAGACGCTCGGCCGGGGCCGTGTCGATGATGCTGATATCGCGCGCTCCGGTCAGGGCCATGTGGAGCGTGCGCGGGATGGGCGTTGCCGTCAGAGTCAGCACATCTACCTCAGTGCGCCACTGCTTCAAGTGTTTCCTTGTTGGCCACGCCGAAGCGCTGTTCTTCGTCGATGATGACCAGCCCCAGGTCTTTGAAGGAAACATCGTCGGACAGCAGCCGGTGCGTGCCGATGACGATATCGATCTGTCCCAGGCGCAAGTTCGGTGACGATCTTGCGCTGCTGGGCCGCTGTGCGGAAGCGCGACAGCATCTCGACGCTAATGGGGAAGGCGGCCAGTCGTTCGCGGAAGGTCGTGTAGTGCTGCTGGGCCAGGATGGTCGTCGGCACCAGGATCGCCACCTGCTTGCCGTCCATCACCGCCTTGAAGGCCGCCCGCAAGGCCACCTCGGTCTTGCCATAGCCGACATCACCACAGATCAAGCCGGTCCATCGGCTGCGGCCGTTCCATGTCGGCTTTCACCTCAGCGATCACCTGCAACTGATCCTCGGTCTCGCGATGGGGGAAGCTCGCCTCCAGTTCGGCCTGCCATTCGGTGTCGGGAGCGTAGGCGTGGCCGGAGACGGTCTCGCGAGTCGCATAAAGGTCCAGTAGTTCGTCGGCCAGTTCATCGGCCGCTTTCTGGGCCGCCACCTTGTTCTGCGTCCAGCCGCGTTCGCCCAGACGGTGAATCGATGGGGTAGCTTCATCCGGGCCAATCCATTTGCCGATGCGATCAGCATGATGAACGGGGACATAGAGCGTGTCGCCGTTGGCATACTGAACCAACAGGTATTCACGTTCCATACCGCCCAGATTGCGCACGACCAGACCTTCAAACTTGCCGATACCGTAGTCCAGATGAACCACGTAGTCGCCCTGCTTGATGTCGGCGAAGAACGCTTCCGGGGCGGTGGCGCGCGGCTGCCGCAGACGGCGCGGCGCCGGGCGACTCCAGCCGAACATCTCGGCATCGGTCAGCAGATGGAGCATCATCTGATGTGTGTCACGCCGGATCAGGTTGAAGCCTTCAGCCAGACTGCCCTGCACAAAGCTCAGACTGCCGTCCGGCGGCAGTTCGGTTAATGCGGACGCGACGAGTTCATCATCATCGACGGCTACGCCCTGTCGCGGTTCTCACCGGAATCAGGCGCCTCCGTTAGAGCTGTCAGCGGTTGGGAACGGTAGCCACCCTCGTGCTGCCACAGGTCTTCCAGACGCGCCGCCTGACGACTATAGACGACGGCACGTTCGCCTTCCTGCTGAATCTGGCGCAAGTTGTTGAATAACGGCCGAACCTGCCCACCATAACGTGGACCGGGATCGAAGTAGTCGGCGACGTCAATGAAAACGGGTGACTCGCCGATACCGCTAGGCAGATCCTCAGCCGCATCCTTCGCCCAGGATTACTCGGCTGCCACCAGGTCAGCTCGGAGGCGATCTCATCCCAGGTAAAGAGCGGATTCTGGTAGCCGGGCGGTAGTTCGCCCTGTTCGGCAGCCACCTGCTGCGGCATGGTCATGCAGTTCAGCGACTGTCTTCTTCAACTCTTGCCAATCATCGATCACCAGCAGGCCGTCCTGCGGCAGATAATCGAGCAACGTCGCCGGTCGCGCATAGATTTGCGGCAGGTAGTACTCAAGATTAGGCGTGGCCACTCCAGTCCGCAGATCGGCCAGATCGTCGCGCCAGGAGGGCAGGCTACCTTCACCGGTAAGGCTTCGTCCTGCCAGACCTCAGCAAATGCCCGAGCCGCCGCGGGCAAGGCCTCTCGTGCGGGGGTTATGACGACATGGGCCGGAGCGTCGGTTTCATCCTCCGCCGGCAACGATCGCTGGGTGGTCGGGTCGAAATAGCGCAGCGTATCGACTTCGTCGCCAAACAGCTCGATACGAGTTGGTAGCGTATCGGCCGCCGGGTAAATGTCGATAATGCCGCCCCGCCGGCTAAACTGACCCGGCGCCTCGACCACGCTGACCGCTTCGTAACCGATGTCCTGCCAGCCGGTGAAGGTCTTGTCGAGATCGAGTAATTGCCCGACACGCAGCACCCGCGTGCCGGACACAAAGCGTCGTTTCGGCAGTGTCTTCTGCAGGAAGGCGCGGGCGGAGATTATGATGAGGGGCGGATTGTTTCCCTGCGGGCACCAGGGGATGTTGACCACGGATTAACGCCGCCAGGACTTTGAGTCGGGCCTGCCGGGTGCGATCGCTCCACGGTCCGCGGTCGTAGGGCAGTGGCGTGGGCTCCGGGAAACGCATCATATGGGCGCTTTCGGGCAGCCACGCTTCCAGCGCCTGCAGCCAATGGGTGACCGCATCAATGCGGGCCGTCAACAAAACTATCGGGGCTTGATTCGGCACGGCCGATCGACGATGAAGTTGAGCCAGCACCGCCGGGCGTGTCCCGCGGGCCAGTTCCAGCGGCAACAGGATACCTTCGTCCGTCTGGCTGCCGACACGATCAATGAGCTGCTCAAAGGCAGGCAGATTGTCGAACAGTTCCAGCAGCGGCGATATGCTCATCTAGAACTGTCCTCGCTCTCCTGTCCGTTGCCGATCGGGCCATTGTAGCGCGACATTGCCAACTGAATGCCGTCCCGCACAAACGTCTCAATGGCCTGAACGGATATATCCAGCATCTCATCCACGACCGGTTGCTCGCTTCGGCCGAAGTCCTGTAAGACATAGGCTGCGCCCGGCATCTGACCCGGCGGACGGCCGATGCCCAGTCGCAATCGCGGGAACTCCTCGCCCAGGTGTTGAATGATCGAGCGCATGCCGTTGTGTCCGCCAGCGCCACCCTTTTCGCGGATACGCAAGGTGCCGGACGGCAAATCGAGCTCGTCGTAGACCACCAGCAAATTGCTGACCGGCAGCTTGTAGAAGCGCATCAATGAGGCGACGGCATTTCCGCTGAGATTCATGAACGTCTGCGGTTTGGCGACGATGACCGACTCGGTCCCCAGCTTGCCTTGGCCGACAATCGCCTGATTCTGAACGCGCTGCATCGGAATGCTGTGGTCAAGGGCGAACCGGCTCACCGCCATAAAGCCCAGGTTGTGACGATTCTGGGCATATTCGCGTCCCGGGTTACCCAGGCCCACGATCAGATAGCGATCGCCGGCGGCATTGGGTGTGTCAGTCGGTAGCATCATCATGCGTTGTATCAGTGAACCAATCCCGCCTATTCCTGCGGCGAGGTCGCCAGGTTCCACTCGAATGCGTTCCAGAACTCGGACGGCTGCGAGGCGTTAAGCTTGAAGTTCTCGACAGCCGGATTTGTGGCCGCTACCCTTAGGCGTGCTATCAGCGGCAATGCGGGCAGGTCGCGGGCGAAGATACGCATCGCCTCCTGATGAGCGGCCTCATAGCCCGGCTGGCCCGGCAGCAGACTCAGCGCCTCCCGGCAGGCTGTGTCAAACTCCTCAGACTGCCAGCCAGTGACATTGACATTGCTCCAGCCGCCAAACCCATCCTCTTCAGGACCGGGGATATTATCGGACAGGAACAGGCCGCAGTTAGGCTCGTTGCGGCCCAGCCAGGCGAACTCGGCCAGGTCAAAGCGACGGCCGAAGACAGGGCCTTGCGGACCTGGCGCAAACCACGACCCGGCCGGGACGGGGGTCACCGCAACCTGCACACCGCAAGCGGCCAGATCGCTACCAAGCTGCTCGATGATGTCCAGGCGAATGGTACTCTCGCTGTTGGTGCTAATTGTCACCGAGAAGGGGGTCGTAGCCCCGATATCCTCGCGAATCCCGTCGCCGTCATTGTCGAGATAACCCACCTCATCCAACAGCGCGTTGCCCGCCGCCAGGTCAAAGGGCCATTGAGCCACATCGTCCGGGAACAAAGCGTGGGCGGCCGGGACATACGTGTGGATGACCTCAGAACGGCCGCCGGTCAATTCGTCGACCATCCGCTGACGATCGCTGCATTGGGCCAGAGCCTGCCGCACGCGAGCATCTTCGAACCAGTCCGGACGCTGTTGGGAATAGGCAATGGTGGGATTGATCCCGTAGAGCAAGTACTCAACAATGGGCGACTCTGTGACCTGGGTGGCAATCAGACCGTCGGCCTCTGCCTCCAGCAGTTGGGGCAGATCGCTACCGGTTACCACGTCCTGCGTGATGATGTCGCATGACTCAAACGCCGCCGGCAAGGCAGCCGATGCCTGCCCCACGAAGCGGATGGTCAGGCTATCCAGGTAAGGTAGCCCATCATCGGCGCGATAGTAGTACGGATTGGGGATGAGGCGGATCTCTTCACCCGGCGTCCAGCCGTCCACCTGAAACGGACCGTAACTGAGCGGCGCCTGGGTGGTCTCGGCAATGGACAGTAACTCCGCCGCGCTGAAGCCGCTGAGCTGGTGCTTGGGCAGAGGGGTCCAGACGTGAGTCATATAGGCCGGGTCAATGAAACCAGGCAAGCCGGTCCAGCGAACCGTATCCTCGTCCACGGCGACATAGGATTGGGTCAGATCGGCCAGACGGTCAATGGTTGGCGTGCTTAAGTCAGTGGCCATGGCGTGGCTGAACACAGAGTCTTCGGCCGACACCGGCGTGCCATCGGACCAAACCAGGGGTTTGAGCGTGTAATCGGCCGACAAGCGGGGCATCGTAATCGGGTCACCCGCATACACCACCCGCTCCCCGGCGCTGTTGATGACCGGGATACCATTCCCCAGCACCGCAACCTGTCGGTCGGCGCTGACAACGACATCCCCCGCCTCGACCTGCACATCTTCCAGGACTGCACCGCCATTCTCAAATGAGGGCAAGTCGGTCAGGGCCAATGGTTGGTAGACAAAGTCCAGTTCGGTGTAGGGCGATTCGTACAAGGCGTGGCGAATGGCTACAGCCGCGGCCGAATGGTCACCGTAGAGGTACAGGCTTTCCGGCTCAGTCGCCATGCAGACCGTCAAGTTCTTGGGCGGCAAGGGCGTGGGGATGGCTGTGGGAACGGCCGTCGGGGCAGGATCGGTGGGCGAGGCTACAGAGGTCGGTACGCTGTCTTGGGGGCTGACGTCTACCGCTGAGCCGACAGTGCTCACGGCCACCGTTGCCGTTGGTGGCACATCGGTCCCGTTTTGGCAAGCTGCCAAGACGCAAGCAAAGACAAGTAGGGGCCAGGTTCGTTTAATCAAGTGTCGGTATCCTCATTGATGTCCTGAAAACTAGGATGACAATGACGCTTGTACCGGCGTCAAACATTCAATCCATTAGTCTAGCACGTTCGGTAAGTTGGGGCGACCGTCGGACACGCTCCGGCGCTTACTGTTTGGTGAGAAACGGAGCGGAGGTTGTCCTGACTTCGTGCCCACAGCTATACTCATTGTGATCGCGAAGCGTCGCCATCTTTACCAATCGTCTGAGCCCAACACATCTCCGTCTTTCTGCCTCGCAAGCGGGCAGCCACTGTGTATGTCAGGGTCGAGTGTTTTCCTAAGCAAGCATGAAGAATCGCACTGTCACGTTTTCACTCTATATTTTAGTACTCTTAACGGTCGGTCTGATAGGGACCGCCTGTGGCGCACCGGCTGACTCATTGCCCAGTGGCGAGGCGCCGCAATTGCCGCTGCAGGCGCCGGATACCGCTCCGGCGGTCAGTCTGCCCGTCGTGGCGGCCGAGAATTCAGATGCCGCGCCGGAAGTAGATGCACTCGGCATTCAGGTTGGCTTCACCGATGAGGGCCGTCCCTACCGCGGTGATCCCAATGCCCCGGTTCTGATGGAGGAGTTCTCTGACTTTCAGTGCCCCTTCTGCGGCCGTTTTGCCGTGGAATCGTTGCCGACAATTCTGGACGAAAAGATTGCCACCGGTGATGTACGTCTGGTCTTCTATGACTTTCCTCTGACCAACATTCACCCCCAGGCTACGGCAGCGGCCAACGCTGCCCGCTGTGCCGGGGAACAGGGTGCCGCCGCTTATTGGGCGATGCACGACCGGTTGTTTGAAGATATCCAAGATTGGTCAGGCGGTGGCGCCGCAGATGCGTTCGCCAGCTATGCGGACGAACTGGGACTTGATGTCGATCAGATAACCGTCTGCATTGAAGAAGGTCGTTACGACGATGCCATTGCCGCTGACCTTGACCTGGGGCGAAGCCGTGGCGTCTCCAGCACGCCCAGTTTCTTTCTGAATGACCAGCCTCTGGTTGGTGCCTATCCGGCCGACGTCTTCCTGCAGGCAATCACCGCGGTGCAGGGAGGCGATACCATTGCCACGGCAGCAGAAGAACCTCAGCAACCGACACAGCCCGGCGTAAAGCCGACACCGGCGTCGGTGCGGGCCGATGACATCGCGGCTGCCATGGGCGATCCCAATGCGCCGATTACTATCGTTGAGTTCACCGATTACCAATGCCCGTTCTGTGGCAGATATGTCGCCGAGACGTTGCCCGCTGTCCTCAGCGAGATGGTGGACAGCGGCCGTGTCTACTATCAGGTGAAGGACTTCCCGCTGGACAACATTCATGCTGAGGCCCGACAAGCGGCCGTGGCAGCGCGATGTGCTGGTGAACAAGACGCCTACTGGCCCATGCATGATGTGCTGTTTGCAAGGCAGGGCGAGTGGGCCGGAACCGGATCAGCATCTGCGCAGCTCTTTTCGACTATTGCCGGCGACCTTAGTCTCGACACGACAGCGTTTGACGCCTGCATGGTGAGCGGTCGGTACGACCAGGTCATCCAGGACAATCTCGATGAGGGTTTGGCTCTGGGCGTGCGTGGCACCCCATCCTTCTTCATCGATGGCTTCCCGATCAGCGGCGCCCAGCCGTATGAGCTGTTCGAGTACGCGGTTGGTTTGGCTGAGGAAGGCACTCTGGCTGATGCCTATGTCCAGGAGCAGCCTGCGGAGCCGGATCCGTCCGTACCGGTTGAGGTCAATATTGACGGTGCCCATAGTATCGGTGACCCCAATGCGCCCGTCGTGGTCGTTGAATTCACCGACTTCCAATGCCCGTACTGCAGCCGCCATTTCCAGGAGACGTTCCCCCAGATAAAGGCCAACTTTGTTGACTCGGGTATGGTGCGTTATGTCTTTAAGGACTTTCCACTAACCAATATTCACCCTCAGGCGACGCTGGCTGCCCAGGCGGCGCGCTGTGCAGGCGTGCAAGATGCCTATCTCGCCATGCACACGTTGTTGTTCGATAACCAGCAGGCCTGGAGCGGCCGTTCCGATGCGGGCGAGACGTTCGTCGGCCTGGCGGAAGGTGCAGGCCTGGACAGCGTCGCCTTCCGCACCTGTCTGGAAAGTGGGCAATTCGAAGATGCCGTGGCGGCAGACTTGTCCGAGGGTGTTAGCCTGGGCGTAAACGGCACGCCGGCATTCTTTATCAACGGCTATCTTATCTCCGGCGCCCAGCCCTTTTCCGTGTTCGAGCAGGCCATCGCCGAGCTGGGTGGGGGCGCCAACAACTAGGTCAGTGCCTCCGCGTGAGGCACGGTATTTAATCGCCAATCGGCCCTGATGCGGCTATAGTTGCGTTTCTGAAGAGCCACTCAGTGTGATTGACTTGACGCCCTCGGCGTGGAGGACTGCATGAGCCAGAAAGACGTGAAGCTAATTGGTTTTCTCATCGGCCGCGAGCGCGACTTCCCAGACGCAGTCATGAATCAGGTGAATGAGAACTACGATGATGTTCGCGCCGAGCTGGTCAAAATCGGCGGCACCATGCAAGATGCCGCGGTGCCGTACGACGTCATCATCGACCGCATGTCCCATGAGGTGCCATACTATCGCAGCTATGTGAAGTATGCCGCCATGCACGATTGCTACGTGATCAACAATCCCTTTACCTGGGCCAATGACACCAAGTTCTTTTCCGGTGCCCTGGTGCGAAAACTGGGCTACAAAACGCCTCGAACCGTGGTCTTGCCTAACAAAGACATTGATACGGAGACAGTTCCTGACAGTTTTCGCAACCTCGAATATCCGATGGATTGGCAGGGCATTATCGATTACATCGGCAGCCCGGCTATCTTCAAAGACATTCAAAGCGGCGGCCGGCGCTTTGCTTATCGCGTCAACAACGTTGATGAACTCATTCAACGTTACGACGAAAGCGGCACGCGCACCATGATCTTGCAGGAAGTCCTCGATTCGGAGCACCACGTCCACTGCCTCGTCGTGGGTGGCAAGCAAACGATGCTGCTGGCCTATTCGTTTGACGAGCGCAAATACCATGATTGCACGCTCGATCTCGCCGGGCCAATTGCCCAGGAGATTTCCGAGATTGCCCTAAGGTTGACCCACCTCTACGGTTACGACATTAATCTGCCGGAGTTTGTGGTGAAGGATGATGTGGTTTACGTCATTAACGCCACCAACCCGTCACCCCTGATAAGTCATGAGCTTATGACCGATGCCCAATTTGACTGGGCGGTTAATGCCGTTACCGATTTGGCGGTGGCCCACGCCCGCGATCTGCAGGCGCAGTCGTTCCCATTTGATCTGGACTAAGCGCCATCGCCGCTGATTCACAGCGTGCATGCCGCGGCGGGCATGCTATAATCCTAGCCGGTTGATGGTTGACTCGTCAACCGAATCCAATGCCGCTAACCATGGAAGCATTTGCGATGGTTCGTCCCGCCCACAGCCTCCCGTTTGCCTCGGGCCATGCTGTTACCCTCAATCGTTCTCGACGCCCCATTTGCTCTCACGTCATGTGGCCTTGCCGGCTGCCTGGGCGGCCTACCCTTGCTTCACACTGTGATTGGCGATCTCGGAGGAGAATCGAAACAAAATGGATGATCTGATTCAGAAGATGCCGGGCAAGCTGAAACGGCTGCCTGAACTGGCTTATAATCTGTACTGGAGTTGGCATGCGGACGCGCGCGAATTGTTTCGCGTGCTCGACTTTCCGTTGTGGCGGCGCACCCAGCATAACCCCGTGAAAATGCTGCAGCTGATTGACGAGGAGACGCTGACGGCCCGCGCCCAGGATCCCGCCTATCTGCGTCGGTACGAGAAGGTCATGATGACCTTTGACCGCGATCTCAATAATGGCCACTCCTGGTTCCACCAAACCTACCCCGAGCTGATCGGGAACACCATCGCCTACTTCTCATTTGAGTTCGGTCTGCATAGTTCGCTGCCCATCTATTCCGGTGGTCTGGGCATCCTGGCCGGTGATCATGCCAAGGAGGCCAGCGATCTGGGTCTGCCGTTTGTCGGTGTGGGCTTTCTCTATCCCCAGGGCTATTTCCAACAGAGAGTTCCGTCACACGGTTGGCAGGAAGCGGTCTATCAGCCGCTCGTTCTATCAGATGCGCCCTTGCACCTGGTAGTTGATGAGGTTGGACAGGAGTTGCGCGTTCACGTGGAAATGAGCGGCCGCATGGTGCACGCGCGTGTGTGGCGGGTCGATGTCGGCCGTGCGCCGCTGTATCTGATGGATACCGATGTCGAGGAGAACGATCCCTGGGATCGTGAGTTGTCGGCGCGGCTCTATTCCGGCGACAGCGAAATGCGGATCCGGCAGGAAATGCTGTTAGGTATTGGCGGCGTCCGGCTGTTGGCTGCTCTGGGCTATGAGCCGTCCGTCTGGCATATGAATGAAGGTCATTCCGCCTTCCTGATTCTGGAGGCTATCCGTCAACGCGTGGCCACGGGCGAGTCGTATGCGGAAGCGGCCGAAGCGGTGCGCGCTCAAAGTGTGTTTACCACTCACACGCCGGTACCGGCGGGCCATGATGCGTTTGCATTTCACCTGATGGACTCCCATTTCCAGGGCTACTGGGATCAACTGGGCATCGGTCGGGACGAGTTCTTGTCCCTGGGCCTGCACCAGGAGCCATGGGGTGACGCCTTCAACATGACCGTCCTCGCCCTGCGCATGGCCGGGCAACGCAATGGCGTCAGCAAGCTGCATGGCGAAGTGTCACGGGAGATGTGGAACCCGATGTGGCCTGATGGAACGGTAGATCAAGTGCCGATTACGTCGATCACCAACGGTATTCATGTACCCACGTGGACGGCCGGTGAGATGCGACACTTGTTCAACAAGTACCTGGGCTCCGATTGGGAGGAGTACCACGACGACCCGGCGCTGTGGACGCGGCTGAATGAGATGCCCGATGAGGAACTGTGGCGCACGCATGTGGTGCTGAAGGCCAAGCTGATGAACTTCCTGCGTTCCAAGGCGAGGCGGGGGTGGGTGGATGGCGGCAGTGATCCGACGCAGGTTCTGGTGAGCGGCACCCTGTTGGATCCCGACTCCCTGACCATCGGCTTTGCCCGGCGCTTCGCCACCTACAAGCGGGCCACGCTGCTATTCCGTGATCTGGATCGTCTCAAAGCGTTGATGCTCGACATTCATCGCCCGGTGCAATTCATCTTCGCCGGAAAGGCCCACCCGGCTGATGAGCCGGGTAAGCAGCTCATCCAGCAAGTGTATCAGTTTGCGCAGTCGAACCATTTGGGCGGCCGGGTGGCCTTCGTCGAAGATTACGACATGCACACGGCGCGCTATTTCAAGCAGGGTGTCGATGTGTGGATGAACACGCCTCGGCGCCCGCGTGAGGCTAGCGGCACCAGCGGCATGAAGGCATCGCTCAATGGCATACCCAACCTCAGCATTCTGGACGGCTGGTGGGTCGAGGGTTATAACGGCGCCAACGGCTGGGCGGTCAGTGCTTCTGAAGTGGGCAGCACCGAAGAGCAGGATGCCCATGACGCCGATCGCGTATACGAACTATTGGAGCAGGAGATCGTACCTTTGTACTACACGCGTGACCGCGACGGAATTCCGCGCGGTTGGGTCGAGGTGATGCGTGAGGCGATCCAGTCCAATGCCTGGCGGTTTAGCACCCGTCGGATGGTGAAAGAATACACGACCGAATTATACCTTCGCGCCATGTTGGCCGAAGCCAATGAGGCGGCAGTCTAGACAGTATCAGGCTGGCATTTACCGGCCAAACTGATAAGATCTGAAACCGGCTGGGTGGCATCGTCCTTCCAGCCGGTTCGTCTATCACACCATGAACACTTGGGTAAAACGCATTCTCATTGGTCTGGCGCTGGCCGGCTGGGTGCTCATCCTGCTGACACCGACTTTGGCTGTGGTACTGGCGCGCAACGGGCAGATCCAGCTTGGCTCCAGTGATGGGCCGCACACACGTCTGTTCATGCTGCAGGAAGCCGACAACGAGGGCATGGGGCTGGAGCGGGCGCGATCGGTGCCGGTTCCCGATGGCGCGGCCGACTCTATCATGTGCTTGCGTACAACCGTAACCTACTGGATGTGGACGCCGGGCATAGAGAACCAGCCGGCCGATTACTGCCAGTGCCTGGACACAGCCACCGGCGCCGTGGCGGGCGTAACATCGCCGGCTTGTCCGGCACCCTAGTCCCTACTGCACCGTCTAGAGTGTCGAAGCGAACATATTCATCTGTTGGAGGAGTCTCTTGAGCAACGTAGCATTGAAGTGGATGGGGGGCAACAGTCGTTTGTTTGTCACTCGTGATACATATGGCAATGTCGTTTCCTGCGGGTCATGGCCCGAAGAAGCGGATCCCGATTGGCAGGAGTTTAAGGCGGCCAAGCCGTCTGATCTGTTGTTGATGGCGTTGTCATCTTGTTCGGCCTATGATGTCGTGGCCATCCTGCAGCGGCAGCGTCAACAACTGAATGGACTGTATATCAACGTGGATGGCAACCAGAACCCCCAGCCGCCGTACGAGTTTACCGATATCCACCTGCACTTCATCGTCGAAGGGCCGGGGTTGGATGAGACCAAGGTGGCCCGGGCCATTGATTTGTCCGTGAACAAGTACTGTTCCGTGGCCGCCACGATTCGCGGGGTCGCTACCATCACCCACAGCTTCGAGGTCAAGTCGTAGGGCCCGGTGACTAAACGTCGCTCACTTATCTTCGCTGAGCCGGGCCGGATTGAGGTTCGCGAAGAATCCGTCTCGGCACCGAGCCCGCACCAACTGTTAGTCGAAACGGTCGTATCGGCCGTGAGCGCCGGTACGGAGATGCTTGTCTATCGCGGCCAGGTGCCGACCGATATGGCTGTCGATGAGACCATTGAGGCGCTTGGCGAGGCCGCTTTCGGCTATCCCCTGAAATATGGCTATGCGGTTGTTGGGCGTGTCATCGAAGTCGGCGGGGCGCTTGACAGTCAATGGCTCGGCCGAGTGGTCTTTGCCTTCAATCCCCACGAAAGCCATTTCGTCGCTGATGTCGGAGCCGTCCTGCCGCTACCCGACGATATGCTGGCGGAAACGGCCGTCTTTCTGCCCAATATGGAAACAGCGATCTCGTTTGTCATGGACGGCCGTCCCATGATTGGCGAACAAGTTGCCGTCGTGGGGCAGGGTGTCGTTGGTCTGTTAACGACGGCCGTACTGGCCGGTATGCCGCTGGCCGCGCTGGTAACGTTGGACGCATTGTCCCTGCGCCGCGAGTGGTCGGCCACGCTGGGGGCCGATGCCGGCCTGGATGCGACTGACCCGGAGGCCAGTGCATTGGCCCGTGCGGTCCTGCAGGGCGATCGGCCGTATCCGGGGGCGGATCTCGTTTATGAACTGTCGGGCAACCCGGCGGCGCTGGACGCCGCCATTGGGCTCGCGGGCTACAACGGACGTATCGTTGTCGGATCGTGGTACGGTCAGAAGCCGGTGTCTGTTGATCTTGGTAGTCGGTTCCACCGTTCGCACATGCAGATCATCAGCTCGCAAGTCAGCCACATCGCCCCGCAATGGTTAGGTCGTTGGACCAAGGAACGTCGCCTGGGTGTGGCGTGGGAGATGCTGCGGCGCATTGGACCGGATCGGTTGATCACCCATCGCTTCCCCATTGAGCAGGCGGCTGAAGCCTACCAAACACTGGACAAGAATTCGGCCGAGACCATCCAGGTTGTCTTGACTTACAAGTGAATGTCGGCCGCTTTACAAGATAGGAGTTGATCCATGTATACCGTTGCCGTCAAGCGTGATTTTGTAGCCCAGCACTTCCTCATCGGAGGGGATTGGGGCGCTGAAAATGAATGGCATTCGCACCACTACCATGTCGAGTTGCAGTTATCGGGCCCGACGTTGGACCACCATGGCTATATGGTTGATATTGTGGACATTGAACATCACCTCGATGACCTGGTGACTTACTACCGGGACAAGACGCTGAACGACCTGCCCGAATTCGCCGGCCTCAACCCCAGTATCGAGCACTTTTCGCGGATTTTGTGCCGGAGTCTGTCTGAGCGCATCGAAGCGCCCAACCTCAGTCTCGTGGCCGTTCAGATCTGGGAAAACGACATCGCCTGGGCCCGGTTCCAACTGGAACGGTAGCCTACGTTAGCCCACGGCCCACGCAATGCACATCGGGCTGGTCATCTACGGATCGCTGGAGACTGTTTCCGGCGGCTATCTGTATGATCGGCAGCTGGTTCGGTACCTGGAGGCCCGGGGCGATTCGGTGGAAGTCATCGCCCTGCCTTGGCGATCTTACGGTCGACACCTATTTGACAACGGTTCAAGCCAGTTACAGACGATCCTGCAATATGGCGGCTATGATGTCCTGCTCCAGGATGAGTTGAACCACCCGTCGCTGTTCTGGCTCAATGCCACTATGCGGGAGCGGCCGACACCGATCCTCAGCATCGTCCATCATTTACGCTGCAGCGAGGCGCGACCGGCCTGGCAGAACCGTGCCTACCGTCACGTCGAACAGCGCTACCTCAACTCAGTTGACGGCTTCATCTACAATAGCCACACAACACGCGCCGCCGTTGCGGCCCTGACGAAGCGAGATATGCTCGGCGTCGTCGCCTATCCGGGCAAGGATCACAGGGACCCGGGTATCACGGCCGACGCGGTGGCCCTGCGTGCGGCGGCCGATGGTCCTCTGCGTCTGCTATTTGTCGGCAACATCATTCCGCGTAAGGGTTTGGATGTGGTATTGCAGGCAGTGGCTCGGCTGTCACCCAGTACATGGTCGCTGGATATTGTCGGGAACGAGACAATGGACCGGGCCTACGCCAACACGATGGCTCGGCTAATCGACCGGTTGCCGGCCGGATCACGCGTGACCCGGCACGGCCGACTTGAGGACGACGCGCTGGCCGCACACTTTGCAGCGGCCCATGTGCTGGTTGTGCCGTCAACCTACGAGGGATATGGTATCGTCTATGCCGAGGGGCTCGGCTACGGCCTGCCCGCTATCGCCACGACATCCGGCGGCGCCGGTGAGATCATCACCGATGGCCTAGATGGCTTCCTCATTGAGGCCGGTGACGTTGCTCGACTGGCGAGCGTGTTGAACGAGTTGCAAGGCGACCGCGACCTGTTGGCCGCGCTAAGTGCGCGGGCGCTGGAGCGATACCAGACGTTGCCAACGTGGGCTGAATCGGCCGAACGCATACGCGGGTTCCTTGTGGATCTCATTGCTCGATACGGTAAAGCTATATGAACTACTCCTTCATCCGCTACCTGGAAGCCAAGAAAACGGTCGACGATCGCGCACTGAATGGTTTCGTTTGGGAAACGTTGGTGGACCGGCTGCCTCAACAGCCGTTGACCATCCTGGAACTGGGTGCGGGGATTGGCACGATGGTGGAGCGGCTTGCGACGCGGGACAGATTGCAAGTTGGCCGCTACATCGCGATTGATGCTGAACCGGCCAACATCGCAGAGGCCAGGCGCCGATTGGCTCGCGACTTGCCATTCAGTGTCGTTGCCGAAACAGTGGATGCGTTTGATTACGTGCAGAGCAAGTCCGGTCAGGCTGACTTACTCATCGCCCACGCCTTTCTCGACCTACTGGATCTGCCGACGGCGCTGCCCACGCTGTTTTCGGCGCTGGTGCCCGGCGGATTGTTTTACCTGACGATCAATTTCGATGGCCTAACGGTATTTGAGCCAACCATCGACGCTGCGTTCGATGAGCAGGTCATGGCCCTCTATCACCGGTCGATGGATGAGCGGATAGTCGACGGCCGTGTATCAGGTGACAGCCGCAGCGGCCGTCACTTGCTATCACAAATCCCGGCGGCCGGTGGGGATATCCTGGCAGCCGGCAGTTCGGACTGGGTTGTGTTCGCCCGGGATGGTCACTATGTAGGCGACCAAGCCTACTTTCTGCACCACATCCTGCACTTTGTCGAGACATCCCTCACCGGCCACCCGGAGCTCGATGCGGCACAGTTCAGCGATTGGCTTACCCAGCGCCGTGCGCAGGTGGAAGCCGGCCAGCTCATCTACATTGCCCATCAGCTGGATGTTTGCGGCAGGCTGCGGTAGCGTCCTAACCGTTGCCTAACCGTCTAGCTGTTGCCCAACGGACTAGCCGTTGCCCAAGGACTAGCCGTTGCCCATGTCATAAGCCAGGGCAATGATCAGCAGCAACTCAATGCCCTTCGTCACCAACCCCAACGGGCTGCTGAGCCCGGCAATGCCATTGAAAACAAAATACAAGGCAATCGTCGCCACGGAAAGGATCACCAGCGCCCACTGCAACAAACCGTGGTAGCGTTCAAATGCGGGCAGAAAGTACATGGCAATGACCAGAGCAATATAGCCGAAGCCGTTCAAGATAAAGCTTACCGGCAAAAACAAGTCACCACCGGCCGAAAGCTGGCTGAACCCCAGAAACAAATGGATAGCGCCGGTGGCTCCGGCCAAGAGGATGATTGCCCAATCGATCGGCCGAATTCGGCGCGTACGTGATGCCATGACTAAACTCCTTACAGGTGCAAATACGAATGGGTTCCCACTGTGGGTTGGCTAGAGTGATGCGTTATCAATGGACGCTGTTTTGCGGTTGACCTGTAGGCGACGGCTGCCCAGCCAAAGTCCTACGCCACCTAACAGAGTGTCCCGCGCCCGGATGAGCAAACTGACGCTGGCACCCACGGCTGGGTTAAAGCCCAGGGCTCCAAAAGCCAACGCCTGACTGAACTCCAACGCACCCAGCCCGGCCGGTAGAAACAAGAGAATCGCAATTCGCGCTGCGGTCAGCGTCGTCACCAATTCCGGTAACGTCAGTCGAACCCCCAGGAAGTATACCATGAGCCAGTATTCGGCGATCATTGCGACCCAACTCACTAGCGTGACGATGACAGCCAGGGCCAGCGTGCCCGGTGCCCGACGAACGAAGGCGGCCATGGTAGCTTCGCTGACCGCGACGGCATCACGTGCCGCGGCCAATGGCTCTGCCCATCGATCAAGCAGCCGTGCTTGCGAAAGAGGGTGAATTAAGGCGGCCAGTGGACGTCGCCCGGCCACGGCTGCGCCGAGATAGAGCGCAGGCAACAGCACCAGTACGACGCCTACCGCAAATGCCTGCCTGCCCACTGACTGATCCAATAGCTGCCAGCGCAAAATCAGGCCAATCCCCAGCAGCAGGACGGCGAAATTGATGATGAACTCAATGGTCTTGTCGAGTGTGACCGCCGCTAGCGCGTGGCTGCGAGGCACACCGTGCCCGCGTTCCACCAGCATCACTTGCAATGGTTCGCCGCCCACATGGGGACCGGGTGTGAAGTAGCTAAGACCGAAGACGGCCAGCCGATATTCCAGGAGACGTAATAGGGGTACACGATAGCCCAGACCACCGAGAAGCAGCCACCACCGGCCGGTTATGGCCAACAAAACGGCGGCGTTGGCCACAAGCAGCACCCCAATCTCCCACAGCCGCAACTGGCGCAGTACTTGCCATACTTCGGCCAACGAAACGGTTCGCAGCACCCACAGGAACAGGGCTGCGCCCAACAGCCAGGGCAACAAGCGCAACAAACGTTGGCGGCTCACGCGTCTCCCAGCCGGTGTTGCAGGCGCGGGTCTTCCGGCCGCCATAGAGAGTATGGACCGGTGCCCACCAGCATCACGCCGACGATGGCCACCAGCGCCGCCCCGTTGTCCCATTGCAGGCCGCGGGTGGCGATGTCGAAGCCGATCGGCAAGGTCATCAAGACCGAAACCAGCCGCCCGGCAATCCCCAGCGTGATTAGCGCTGTGCCGCCGATAGCAATCAGGGCGACGGCCATCGCTCCGTAATGTGGCACCCGGTACATGCCACGAGGTCAACAGCGTTACCCAGGCCGCGGGCTGCCACGGGGGCGAGGCCTGACTTAGCAGACTGACCATGGCGACCGGCAGCACGGCGCGCAATAGCAGCGGCAGATAGATGGCGAAGATGCGGTGGATCGCCTGCCGGCGATGCTGATAGGCCGGCTGATCGGGATCGATTCGGCCGCTGACGACCAGCCAGTCGCGCAGGAAGCCGGCGCCGGTAGCCGTGGCGAAAAGTGTCCCGGCGATAGTTGCCATCGCCGCGGGTAGAATGGGCCACAGGACGACGCTTAGAAAACCCATTTGAAAACCGGCAAACAAACGGCGATGGACGCTGGGGGTCAGATCGTAAATCGGCCAACCACGACGCCTGCGCCACCAAAGGCCCAGAACAAACAGGTAGCGAGCGAGACCAATACTCAGGTACCACCACGGCAGTTGGCCGAACGAGATGGCCAGCAGAATGACGACCAGCGTCCCCAAACCATCAAATTCCATATCGAGCCGCGCGCCTAATTCAGTGACATGATTGGCGCGACGGGCCAGATAGCCGTCGAAGTAATCGGCGATGCTGCCCAACGTATAGATTAGCACAATGATCCAGGCCAACGCGCCCATCGGCCACGGGCCGAACAAGAAGCCGCCGATCAGGACGATCGATAGCCCCCGCAATAGGGTCAACGCATTGCCGGGGCCCAGCGTTGACAGCAGGTGGTGGGAGTCGGGTGGGTGGTTGGTGTCCAGATGGCGCCACAACACCCACCACAGACCGTAGACGAGCAACAACCCGGACAGCCATAGCCAGCGGTCGACGTAAGCCCAGACGGGGCGGAGCAGCCAATAACCGGTTACCCAGGCAGCCACCCACAGGATCGCGACCACGCTCCATTGGCGCTGCAAGGTTCGCAAGGAAGCTGAATTTTCGGCCGTGAGGTTAGCGTCTATGCCCGCCATGATGCGATCTCGGTGCTGATTGGGCTGGTGGCGTGGTCCGCGAGTTGAGCCTACCAGCCCATTGTACCCGGCTCGCCCTTGAACGGACCGACGATGTCATCGGTCACCCAGCCGCCGTAGAAATTACCTGGCTGAGGTCGTGCCTTCTCGCCGTCGACCAAGACGGCGTCCATCGGGGCGGCATAGAAGGCGACATGGTCCTTGATGGCGGCAAATGGGGCGGTAGGGTTGCGGTAGGTCCACCCCACGTTGTCAGCGCGCTTGCCGTTGACGTCGAGCGAGTAGTAGCCGGCGCTGCCCTTCCATTCGCAAACGGATCGGCCGGTGCCGGGCTGCAGAAACGCTTGCTGGATATCTTCAAGCGGGATGTAGTAAACAGGCGGGTGGCTGGTTTCCAGAACTCGCTTGGCGCGGGTTGTGTCGGCGATAGTCTCGCCGTTGAAGGTGATCTGGATGTGCTTGTCAGTCGGTTCCAGACGAGGTGGCCGGGGATAGTCCCAGACGGATTCCTGACCGGGTCCGGGGGAAATGCGTGTTGGTTTCATGCGATCGGGGATCCTCCTTTTGTTGGGATTATAGAACAGTGCAACGGACTCCTGGCCTAGACTAATCCACACCTTAGGGCGGAGCGATTACCCCAGTTGGCTGACAACAGTCAGGACAAACCCATCCACCACCTGCCACCGTCCTGTGAGGGCGGGTGGCTGCTTGGATAACCGGTCGCTGTCCCACAAGATGTCAAACGAAGACCATGGGCAGTCGGATGTGATTGTGAAGTCAAAGACACAGCTAAGCGCGCGTGTATCCTGAGTCAGTCCCTGGCGCACAGCTTTCAGGGCCGCCTCCTTGCCGCTCCAAATGGCATTGACGGCCGTCTGATAGCGCTCGCCGGTCAAGCCGGTCAACTGGGCCTGCTCGATATCAGTGAAGTAGTCGCCTACAAACCCGGGATGGCGCGGCTCTCGCTTTTCCAGATCGATACCCAGCGGCCAATCAGGTTTCTCGACCAGGGCCGCTGCGCCGACCTCGTTGGAATGGCTGAGGGAAAGCGTCATGGGGGGCACTGCCAATAACCCGGGTGCAATGTCAACCCGCGGCGCGCCGTCGGGATCTTTGTGAATGGTGATGGCGGCGAAATCCAGACCAGTACCGTTCCGGCGTTCCTGGACATGGGCCACCAGTCGCTTGGATGTCCACCGGCCCAGCAGCCAATCGCGTCGCCGCTTCTTAACCGAGAGTGTCTCCAAGAAGCGCATTTCGGCCGGACTCAGCCAGGTCAGAGTTGATGGGACCGCCGCGGCCGGCTGCAAGTGAAAGGTAACCTGAGGTTCCGTGGCGGCGACAATCGCAGGTAACAGGTGAGCAAACACCGGGCCATTATACTCGAAAGCAGGACAGACCCGCGAAGCCGTCTGTTGCCCTAACTTCGGACGGCTTCGCAGGCCCCAACGGACTCTATGAACCTAAAGGCTCACTTCGCCGGGCAGGTCTACCGTGCGGTAGCCTTCCAGTTCGACGTAAAGTCGCCCAGTATCATCAACCACACGCGCATTGTAGGATTCGCCGCCGTCCACTACATCCACCAGTGCATACAGACGATGACCGTCCGCTTCTTCCGGCTGGCGATGAGCCGTTACGCGGCCGAGGCCCAACGGTAGAGCCATCGTCCCGTTGGTCTTGATGTCCCAGACCCCGGCCGTCTGGAAGCATAACTCGACCAGCCGTGGCGCGATGAGCGAAACGGTTCCGTTCGGATGGGTATTGGGCGGCAGCTCGCCGGTCATCAACCCGACGGCCCGGTTGCCGTCCACCTGGACACGTTCCAGCACTTGATAGGCCGGGCCATGGAAGTAGATAGCGTAAATGGCGTCCGATTCGACCGGCATCTCGGTCGCTTGCGGTAGGGAATCGTGACACCGCGTCGTTACCTCAGGGGTTTGCTGAGCGAGCCGGACCTTGGCCGTGAAGTGGACCTTTTCCTGCGGCGGCAAGCCCGGCTTACCGAATTCGCGTCGCGACCGCAGCATGACATCGGCCACCAGATCGCCGTCATCGGTCGGTCTGGCGAATCCGCTTAGGTGCAGCGTCTGCGGTTCCATCCGATAGAATTTGAACGGGCTGTGGAACTCTTCATCCAAGACGGCCGCCACACGATAGCCGGGGGCCAGCGCCTGCGCCAGTTGGGCAAAGGCTTCCGTGCCCATTACCCCCGGCAGCAGCGGCGTGCCGTCCATCGCGTGGTCATAGAGGAACGGCTGCACCGTGGGATCCAGAGTTGTCTCGACCTGCAGCCCGCCGTAATAGGTCATTAGACTTGATCTTACCCAGCATAAGCAGCGGTGGGTCCTGTTCCTTGCAGCCATTGGTTGGCCGTCGCAATATCCAGTCCACCGGTCTCATCCCATTCGTCGACCAGCATCCCCAGTGCTCCACCGGTGACGATCTCACCGCGGAACGACCCGGCCACCAGCTCGCGGCGCACCGTGGGCACACCGGCCGCCGGTGGCAGCATGTCGATCCCGGCCATCTCCATGATCTTGGGGATGGAGCCGCGCGTGGCCATGCCGATCTCGCCCCACGCCGTCCAGTCGATGGCAATGCCCTTGGTATCGGGACGCCACTGGCGCAGACTGCTGGTGAGCTTGCAGAGCAGATCGTTGGCCGCGCTGTAATCCGTCTGGCCGTTGTTGCCGAAGCGCCCGGCCACGGAGCTGAAGGCCACCGTGGCGCCGATAGGCATACCGGCGGCCGCATTCAACAGGCTAAAGAACCCATCGGCCTTGATGTCGAATACCAGATTGAACTGGTCGGGATCCTTGTCGGCCAGCGAGCGGCTGATCTCGATGCCTCCCGCGTGAACGAGGACATCGATTCGGCCGAACGATTGCCGGATTTCGTCTACAACGGTCGTCAGTGCCGGACCATCGAGCAGGTTGACGCTGCGATAATGGGCCGTGCCGCCCGCCGCCTCGACTGATTCAATCGACCGCAGCGCGGCCTCGCTGCGTTCCAGGGCCATGATCTGTCGGTCGATCTGGACCGGTGTGGGTTTCTCGCCCGCGGTCTTGGCTTCACCGATCAACAACTGCTTCAGTGCGTCTTTGTCGCTGCGGAACAGGGCGATCTTGGTGATCGTCGCGGTCAGGTTCCGCCACCAGGTCCAGCAGGTAGAACGTCCCGCCGCTCGCTGGCGGCCAGGTCGCCGATGATGGCGCTGGTGATACCGCCCGCCGCACCGGTGACTAGGAACACGGAGTCGGCATTGAGCGTCAGGCCAGGTTGGCCGTCGCTCGCCGGTTCTTCGACCAGCGTGACCGTATAGCGGCCGTCTTGCCAGTAGCCGACTTCGACGAAACCGGGGTCATTCAGTGTTTCGGCAATGAGCGCGTCGGCCGGAGCGGCCGTCTTGCGGCCCGGTTTCAAAGTCCACGGCCTTGACCAGCACGTCCGGCTGCTCGCGTTTGTAAGCCTTGGTGAAGCCGGTTACTGCGCCGCCCAGCGGCGCGGTCGCACCGTCCGGGCCGTAGCCGTGCAGGCCGCCCAATCGCGTGGCCGACACCAGGAACGTGCCGGGTTGATTGATCGCGCCGACCAGGGCGCGCATTGTCGTGTAAAGATTCTTGACCCGTTGACTGATTGAATTCGCGCCAGGCAGCGAGGTCCATCTCCTCGATGCCCGGTTCGGCATCCAGCGCAGGCAGCCAGTAGACGCCCTGGATAGGTCCGTCGGTCAACCAGGCATCGATCCGGGCGACGAGCGCCTCGGATTCAAGCGCCTCGTCGATGACCAGCGCCGTGACGCCCAGCCTTTCCAACCGCGCTCACCAGGGCCTTGCCCACACCGCCGCGGTCCATCATGACGAGGACCCGGCTGTTCCTATCCAGTGTGACGCCGGTGGGCTTGCACAGGTCCAGCGACGGCCGCCAGTGACGGCACGGGTACCCGGCGCGGCATCAGGTCGGCATCTTCTAGCCGGTAGGTAGCGCTATCGCTGCGTGCGGCGGCAATAGGTTCGGCGACGGATGATTCCGGGCTGCTGTCTTGGGCCACTCATACCGATCGCCCGAGCCCAAGTCCGGTCGCATCTCGTGGACAAAGCCGATCACGGCGCCCAGCGTCGGGTAGTCACGCAGCTTCATGTCGTCACGGCGGGGTATGTCGAATGCCTGGCGAATGGCCAGGAACGTCTCCGCCTGCTTCACCGTGTCGATGCCCAAGTCGGCTTCCATATCGAGGTCAAGCTCGAGCATATCCTGCGGATAGCCGGTCTGTTCAGCCACGATCTGCAGCACCTTGCGGGTAACGATATCGGCTTCCTCGTCGGTTATCGGTGGCGTGACGGGCGTCGCACGTGTACTTGGCTGGGCAACCGGCTCGCTATCAGGCCGAGACGCCAGATCCGGCCGCATTTCCCGGACGAAGCCGATCACGGCCCCCAGTGTCGGGTAGTCACGCAGCTTCATATCGTCACGGCGCGGAATGTCGAACGCCTGCCGAATGGCGGCAAAGGTCTCCGCCTGCTTCACGGTGTCAATGCCGAGATCGGCTTCCATGTCGAGGTCGAGTTCGAGCATGTCCTGCGGATAGCCGGTTTGCTCAGCCACGATGCGGCGTACTTGCTCGGTGATCGAATCGGCCGCATCCGACGCTGTAGACACGATGACTTGGTGTGCCGGAGATGCCGACTCCGGTGGTTTGGATGTCTGTTGTTCAACGACCTGTGCCGGTTCAGGCAAGGCAAGGTCCGGCCGCATCTCGCGGACGAAGCCAATTACGGCCCCCAGCGTCGGGTAGTCGCGGAGCTTCATGTCGTCCCGACTGGGGATGTCGAACGCCTGCCGAATGGCGGCAAACGTCTCGGCTTGCTTGACGGTGTCGATGCCCAGGTCGGCCTCCATGTCCAGGTCGAGGTCGAGCATGTCCTGCGGATAGCCGGTTTGCTCAGCCACGATGCGCAAGACGGCGTCAGTGACCGAGTCGGTGTCGTCCGCAACGACGGCAGCGGCTATCGCAGCGGCCGTGGTTACCGCCTCAAGCGGCTCGACTGCCGGTTGCGCTGCCGGGGCGACCGGTGCAGCGGCCAGGTCCGGGCGCATCTCGCGCACGAAGCCAATCACGGCGGCCATCGTCGGATAATCGCGGAGCTTCATGTCGTCGCGGCGTGGAATGTCGAACGCTTGCCGGATGGCGGCGAACGTTTCGGCTTGTTTGACGGTGTCAATGCCCAGATCAGCTTCCAGATCCAGGTCAAGGTCGAGCATGTCGGGCGGGTAGCCGGTCTGTTCAGCTACGAGCGCGATGATGCGCGCGGTGACCGGGTCTCCTGCGGCCGGCTCTGATTCGACGCGAACAGCTTCCGGCAGAGGGCCTTTCTCGACTTCAGCCGGCTCAACCGGCGTCGCGGCAACGGGCACCACGGGGGGCGCAACAGGCTGGATGGTGGGCGCAATCGATTCAGCCCGCGGTGGCGGTGGAGCCATCCGAGCAGGTGTGTCGCCTGCCGGTCCGGCGGCGCTAGCTGCGGCACGCACTGTTGGGCCGGTACCCGGCTGCCAGCGGTTGGGTGCGGGGACGCGAACGGGGTTGCCCTGACTCTTGACGCGCAAAACGCGTTTCTCGACTTCGGTTTCGGATGTGTCGTAACCACTGATGGCCGCGATCCACTGCTGGTAGAGGGGTTTGTTATCGACCCGATCCAGCCCACCGGGGATGCGACGAGTGAGGGTCATGGCAATTTGCGATCCGAATCCTGCCGCCAGATGTATGGCATATTGCACCGGATAACGGCCGCCGCGACTCAGGTTGAGCGGACCCAGATCGGGGTCCATCTCCTTGAAATTGGGCACCGGCGGGACAATGCCATGTTCCAGAATCTTGACAGCAATCACATCTTCCACACCCACGCCCATAGGATGGCCGGTGAAGCCCTTGGTGTTGGCAATGATGATGTTGTTAGTCGTCTCGCCGAAAGTTCGGCGCAGGGCCAGAATTTCAGCCGCAGCACTGCCACCACGCGCAGGGGTGAATGTCTCGTGGGACATGAACACCGTCTGCGGGGCGATGGCGTACCGATTGATGCCGAAACGACGTTCGGCAGCCGTGACCAGATTGTTCATGATCTGCGAGATGTGTTCCACATCCAGCCGTGTGCCGTGGAAGGCGCTGTTGTTAGTCTCCGCTGCTGAGCACTTCCACAATGCCACGCATACCGCGCTCGCGAACAGCGTCCTCACTTTCGACGACCAGACCGCAGGCACCCATGCCCATGATGGTGCCGTGGCGACGACGATCGAAGGGCAGGGCGGCCTCAGCCACGCGGTCTTTGGTGGTGGCCGCGCCGACAGCCAGGAACCCGGCCCCGACCCATTCCATCAGATGATCGCCGGTGACATTGTCCGCGCCGATGACAACCACGCGGCGACAACGGCCGTTGCGGATCCAGTCCTCGGCCAGAGCAACGCCCTGCGCGGTGCTGGCACAGGCGGCGTTGATCTGAGTGTTGGGCCCGCGTGCGCCAATGTATTGGGCGAACTGGCTGTGACCCATGGCCAGAATGCGGAACAGGAAGCGGCGGTCAAAGGCATACGGCTCATGCTCAAGCTGATCCCGCAGATCGCCGATTCGCCGGTTGATTTCGTTGGCTGTCGTGTTATCGGTAGCGTAGTGTCGCAGGTCTTCCAGCATTTGCAGCTGCTGACGCCGATTGAGGTCGAGGTAATAGCGCTGGAATTCGTCGGCAAAGCGGTCGCCGCCGGGGAAGGCGCTGGCGAAGATAACGCCCGTGTCGTCGCGCAGGGCTTCGGGCAGCACCCACCTGTCGGGTAGATGCTTGCCGGTGCTGGTTAGCTTCCATGTCTGCACCAGCGGGATGCCGGCCTCGCGCAGTGCGTCCAGCCCAGCGGCCATGGCCAACTGGGTGGTTACGTCAAGGGCGTCGATAAGCTCTGAGGGAACGCCATACTCTTCTGACAAGTCAAACGGACCGGGTCGCCCGGCCAGCTTGATGACTTCATCCGGATCGGTGATGGTTTCGAAACGGCCGCTGCCGTCCTCACCTTTCACCAGCCGCGTGATGCGCTTGGCGACCATGGCGTTGCGGAATCGCTCCGGGATCAGGTCCACGAACTGCTCGCCACGCAAGATACGCATGGCGTTGTCGGGGTCCATCACCGGTTTATCTGCGCCGGGCAGGCCCAGGCCGGTACCGCTGATGACAACGGAGCCAAGAGGCGCCTCATTGCGGTCGTAGACGCGCTGCGTGCCCGGCAGGGACATCGTGCGCAGAGCCTCGGCCACCGCTTGGGCCAGTCCCTCGACATCGACCGACACGCCGGAGGCGGTGGAGTGCTGTCGCAGCCGGAGCTGAGGCATTGCCCGTGACCGGGATATTTACCTCAGTGGGCAGGCCAAACCCGGCGGCAAACAGACCGCACAGCGCCTGGTTGAACGTGGCCAGGTCGCCGGTCTTGGGATGGTTGGTCAACAGGGCCACGACCTCATCGTCACCGGCGAAAACGTCCTTGACGAAGCCGCGCAGGGCGCGTTTGGGGCCGACCTCGACAAACGTGCGCACACCGGATTCGTATAGCGACTGCAAGCCCTTGACCCATTGAACGGGTGAAGCGATCTGTAGTTCCAGCAATTCCTTGATGGATTCGGCGTCGGTGGGATAGAAGTCGCCGGTCACATTGGCAATCAGCGGAATGCGCGGCGGGGTGATGTGCATGCGATCGAGCATGCTGCGCAGCGGTTTGCTGGCCGGGGCCACGATTTTCGTGTGGAAGGCGTGGCTGACCGGCAGCTGCATGGCCTGGTAGCCTTTGTCCTGGAACAGCTTGATGGCCTGTTCCACGGCCTTGCTCTCGCCGCCGATGACGCTCTGGGAGTTGCTGTTGATGTTAGCCGGGACGACGTAGCCCTCGACTTGCTGCAGCGTGGATTCGACCACCTCATAAGGGGCCAGCACAGCCGCCATCCAGCCATTGTCAGCCATCTCGACGCGAGCCATCTCGCGCCCACGCCCGGCGGCCGCTTCCAGCGCTTCGGCAAAAGGCAGCACATCGGCCGCCACCAACGCGCCATATTCACCGAGCGAGTGCCCGGTGACCATGTCCGGAGCGAAGCCGTAGGTCGCCAGGAGCCGTCGCAAGGCCTCGTCGAGCGTCAACATGGCTGGCTGGGTAATCTCGGTCTGCATCAAATCAAACTGGGCCTGGCTCATGGCTGCGGGATCGTCGGCATCGACAAAGAGGTAGCTGCTGAGGGGACGGCCCAGGATGGGCTGCATAATGGCATCGGCCTCGTCGATTGTCTGCTGGACGATGGGTGACACGGCAGCAAGGGCGCGGCCCATGTTGACGTATTGGCTACCTTGACCGGGGAACAAAAAGGCCAGCTTGCCATTGCGAGGGCCACTGCCGCGGAAAATGCCCTGGGCTTCCAATGCTCTCCAGGCCTGCGGCGTATCGTACCCCATGACCTTCTGCGCTTTGTGCAGGCGGTCCAGCAGTTCTTCGTGGGTGTCAAAGTCAATGACTAACCGTTCGCGCGCCTGGATATCCACCGCCTTGGGCAGTTCCCGCGGGGGGGTCCAACCTGCTTCCACACGCACGGCCGTTTCATCCAGTTTGGCTTGCAGGGACTCCGGAGACGCCGCGCCGAGGGCCAGGATGCCGCGCACAGGTTTGGGGCGGGCAGTGGCTAAGGCCGCAGCGGGGGCCACCTGCTCGCCGGGCAACGAAACGCCGCTGTAGACTTTTGTTTGCTGCGTCAACGCACCTGGGACATGCTCTTCCAGCACCAGATGGAAATTGGTGCCGCCGAAGCCATAGGCGCTGACGCCACAGCGACGGGGGGTGCCGTTGGCGCGAGTCCATTCCCGCGCATCGTTGAGGGTATAGAAGGGTGATGTGGTGAAATCAATGCTGGGATTGGCGGGATCAGCGTTGAGTGTCGGCGGCAGCACCTTGTGATGCAGCGCCAACGTGGCCTTGAGCAGCCCCGCCGCACCGGCCCCGGCCTTGAGATGTCCGATGTTGCTCTTGGCGGAACCGAGGCCAATGCTATGCCGCGGCGCGTCGCCGAAAATGGAGGCCAGGCTCTCAACCTCAACCACGTCCCCCACGCGGGTGCTGGTGCCGTGCGCTTCAATGAGCGTGGCCGTGGCCGGATCGAGACCGGCGTAATCCCAGGCCCGCTGGATGGCTAGCTGTTGACCGATGGGGTTGGGCGCGGTGATGCCCTTACCCTTGCCGTCGCTGGCGGCTCCCACGCCGCGGATCACGGTGTAAATCTTGTCACCGGTGCGCTCGGCATCTTCCAGTCGCTTGAGGACAAACGTCCCGGCGCCCTCACCCATGACGAACCCATCGGCGCCAACGCCAAACGGCCGTGTGCCGGTAGCGCTGAGCGCGCCGATCTTGCAGAACTTAACGAAGGTGCTGATGCCCATGTTGCGGTCCACTCCGCCCGTGATCACGGCATCAACTTTGTGCTCATTGAGCAGCTCAACGGCTGCTTCGACGGCGGCAAAACTGGAGGCGCAGGCGGCATCGGTAATGAAGTTGGGGCCACGCAGGTTGAGAATATTGGCTACCCGCCCGGAGACGATGTTGGGCAGTTCGCCGGGCATGGAGTCCTCACTGATGGGCGGGATTTCCTGATCGACTGTTGCGCGCCACTCGCGCAGGATCGCCTCGCGCTGTTCGGCCGACAGCGCGGCAAATTCCGGTGAGGCCATGCAGCCAGCGCTCGTATTCCGGCAGAAAGATTCGCTGGTTGGTCAAGTAGTGGAGCTCGCCACCCATGGCCGTGCCCAGGATGACACCGGTGCGATCGGTGTTCAGCGGCCGATCGGGATAACCGTAGTCGTCGAGAGCGTCGGCGGCAATAGTGACCGCCCATTGCTGGCCCTCATCCATGGCCGCGGCCACCTTGGGCGGCATCCGAAATCGGCGCCAATCAAACTCGAAATCGCGTACCCAACCGCCGATCTTGCTATAGGTCTTGTCGGGGACACGCGGGTCGGGGTCATAGTAATTCTCAACGCTCCAGCGGTCAGACGGGAACATCGCTGATGCTGTACCGTTGGTTAAGAATGTTCTCCCAATAGGCCGCAGCACTCGGCGCATCGGGCAGTATGGCTCCCACCCCGACGATCGCAACTGCACGTGCCGCAGAATCCATGATAGTTACCTCATTAGTGGCCGGGCTAGGCTAGGATAGCCGGTCCAGATTAGTGTGGGTCAATAGGTTAGCTAAACACCTTGTTCAGCTCATCCTTCGCAAAATTCATGTCATCGACCAGGCCGTCCTGCGCCTGATAGATGTCGGGCAAGTTTATAGACTGGGCCAGGTTCGGGTCGGTTTGCCCGGCGCCGATTGCCCAACGCAGTCCCTCGGTCGCCACCTTCAGCGCTGCTTCACGCCCGTGAATGCGCGCCAAAGCTTGCCGGGCCGGGATGCCCAACTGGATAGCCTCAGTGGGATTGTCGACGACGCGCTCAGCGAAAACAGCCGCTGTCTCGGCATAGGCGATTAGTTCACCCAACCGGAACAGAACGTGCTGATTGCGAGTCAGCCGGTCCAATCGGGCACCGCTCCAGAATAACGGCCAGCGCGCGCATGGCCATGGCAGCGTAATTGGCGCCGTTCTCCGGCTGCTGGCGGTGGAGACCATCGAGACGCGCGGCCCACTCGTTATAGAACTCGCCGCGAGACTTCAAATGAAGCTGCCAGCGGTCGCGGGCGATGGTCCACTCCATGATCTCCGACGTGCCCTCATAGATGCAGGTGATGCGGACATCGCGCTTGATCTTCTCGACCATGTACTCTTTGGTGTAGCCGTAGCCGCCCAGCGCCTGAATCGCATCTTCGGCCGCTTTGTTGCCTGCTTCAGTCGCCATGTACTTGGCCACGGCGCCCTCGGTCTGCAAGCCCTTCTTCGTCGCTGTCCAGACGCTCGGCCACCCACTCGATATAGGTCCGGGCTGCTTCGAGACGAGCGGCGTTGGGCACGATTAGCTTGTGGGTATAGCCCTGCTTCTCGCTCAGGGGTGTGCCGGCCTGGATGCGCTCGTGCGAATAACGAATGGCGCGGCGCAGCGCTTCCCAGCCCGCGCCAAGGCCGAAGGCCCCCACCATCAGGCGTGTGTAGCCGAAGACGGCCTGCGCGTGGGCCAGCCCATCACCTTCTTTGTCGCCAATCAGGTTTTCGGCGGGGACGTAAACATCTTCCAGGAACAGAGCGGCCGTATTGCTGGCGCGAATACCGTGCTTATCTTCGGGTTTGCCGGTACTGAAGCCTTCCGCACCCCGTTCGACGAGGAACCAGGACGGACCGCCCGGGGCCAGGGCCAGGATCGTATAGAGATCCGCCACACCGCCGTTGCTGATCCACTGTTTGCGGCCGGTGATCTTGTAGCCGGTGACGTGGCCGTTGTCTTGCACCGGCACCGCCTTGGTGGTCATGGCCGCCAGGTCGCTCCCGGCCTGTGGCTCCGTAGCGCCGTAGGCCATGAGCAAGGCTTCATTGGCGATGCGGCCCATCCAGTGGGCTCGCTGGTCCGGTGTGCCGCCCACACGAATGGGATCCGATCCTAAGAAGGTCGCCAATACGCCCGTGGCGACACCCAGGTCGATGGAGGCCATCAACTCGGAAACACGATAAATGTCATAGGCTCCACCACCCAACCCGTCGAACTCTTCAGGGATGAAGAGTAGATGCAGTCCCAAGTGCATCGGGTCATAGAGTTCCTTCAGCACTTCTTCCGGGAAACGATCGTCGTGGTCCAGCTCCAGCAAGTAGTCGGGGGTCAACTTGCGATCGGCATACTTGCGCAAGGTGTCGAGGATCATCTCGCGGGTTTCGCTATCTAAACCTGCCATGTCAATCTCCTACTGGTGGTGTCGAGTGATTAACGGATGGGGCTGGTGACGTTGTTGAGGCCTGCCACCTAAGCTGCGATGCGTGCCGCGGCCAAACCCGTTAGCCACACTCAGTAGGCATTGTAGGCGAGAGTGGGGATGCAATAAGAGTGACAAATGTAACGTTTATTCAATGCAAAAGGCATAATGCACTGTGTCATACATTTTCGATCATGCCGTATGAGGTTGGGTGAATCGGGTAAATGGAGGGAAGTGCCCCCGCCAGGACTCGAACCTGGGCTTCTGGCTTCGGAGGCCAGCGCTCTATCCTCTGAGCTACGAGGGCGAATCGTAAGCAACCGCCATTTTCCTACAGGCGGGGTGTGAAGTCAAATGCCGAGCCACTGTGGCTGTGTAGAAGTCGACAAGTACGGAACGCTGATGACGCGGATTTGATGGTCTTCCACTACTCGGAAAACCATGGTCCGGTCCTTGTCGGCCGCTATCAGCAGCGAGGATCAGCGACCTATTGGCGCTTGGCTACTCGTCGAAATCGACGGCCGAAGCGGCGGCCGACAGCGTGTCCAAGTCCTTCTCGTCAGCGGCCAGGGGCACGCGGCCGTAGAGATCGGCCAGGCTCGACAGGCCCATAGCGACTTCGGGGAAGCGCAGCCGATACATCTCCTGGGTGTACCGCCAGCGCCACCAGCCACCGGTCTTGCCGGGAAAGTTCATGCGCGCTTCGTTGCCCAGCACGAGCAGGTCTTGCATGGGAATGACGGCCATATCGGCTACCGACGCATGGGCCAACCGGATCAGGTCCCAGACGATGTTCTGCCCGGAGACGGACATATAACGGCGAGCGTGGTCTCGTTCGGATTCCGTGGCGTTGCGGTACCAGCCCAGAGTGGTTTCGTTGTCGTGGGTGCCGGTGTAGACGACGCTGTTCTTGTCATAGGTGAAGGGCAGGAAGTCACTGGTCTTGTCGCCGCCAAAGGCGAATTGCAGAACCTTCATACCGGGGAAGTCGTTTTGATCGCGCAACGCCTCCACATCGGGTGTAATGACACCCAGGTCCTCAGCGATAATGGGCAGATCGCTCAGGTTCCGGCGAATGGCCTCGAAAAAGGCGAGACCCGGGCCTTTGACCCAGCGGCCGCGGACGGCTGTCGGCTCGGAAGCCGGGATCTCCCAATAGGCGGCGAAGCCCCGGAAGTGATCAATGCGGACAATGTCGGCCTGGACGAAGCACATGGCCAGGCGCGCCTTCCACCACTCATAGTCCGTGGCTGCGTGCTCATCCCACTTGTACAGCGGGTTGCCCCACCGCTGGCCGGTGGCGCTGAAGTAGTCGGGTGGCACGCCGGCGATCACGGTCGGTGCGCCCGTCTCGTCCAGATAGAACAGTTCCGGATGGGCCCAGACGTCGGCACTGTCATAGGCAACAAAAATGGGCAGGTCCCCAATGACTTTGACGTCGTTGGCGTTGGCATAGGCCTTAAGCTCCAGCCACTGCGAGAAGAAGAGGAACTGCTGGAAGCGGTAGTTCTCAACCTCATCAGCCAGCTTCTTGCTCCAGGCCCTCATCGCCTTGGGCTCGCGTCGGGCAATATCCTCCGGCCAGGTGTTCCATACCCCGCCATCCTGCTCCATGTACCTGGTCTTCAGAGCCATGAACAAGGCAAAGTCGTCTAACCAGTAGGCTGTCTCTGCCAGGAACTTGGCATAAGCAGTGCGCTGCTCGGCCTGACCATTGGCGCGGAAATGGTCATAGGCCTGACGCAATAGACTCTGCTTGTAGTCGATGACCGGGCCATAGTCGACCTCAGTAGCCGGAAAGTCAGGTACCTCAGCCACGGCCTCGGCCGGCAAGTAACCATCGGCCACCAGTTTGTCGGGGCTGATGAGCAGGGGATTACCGGCGAAGGACGAAAAGCTCTGATAGGGTGAGTCGGCGTAGCCCGTTGGGCCCAGCGGCAACGTTTGCCACAGTCGCTGCTTGGCGGCAATGAGAAAATCGACGAAATCATAGGCACTGGGACCCAAGTCGCCGATACCATAGCGGCTGGGCAGACTGGTGGGGTGCAACAAAACGCCGGCGGCGCGGTCGAAACGCATAACTCAATCTCCTCGGAACTTATTGGTTGGAGAATGATACGACAAAACGGCCGAATAATCCGCAATCAGATCAGCTATCCCGGCTGCGCATCAACTGTTCGAGGCAGGGTAGGTGCTCGCGCTGGTTGTTTGGACGGCTGCCGGGCTGGTGGAGCTCAACGAGGAACGACTTGCCGCGGTGGTCGACGTCAATGCCTTCCCACATCACCATCCCAAGACCCTTCGCGTAGTAATAGCGCTCAAAAGGTCGGTTGGCCGGACGGCCATCGTAGTCGCTGTAGGCCGCCAGTTCAGCCACATCCTTGACGACCATGCCCGTTGATTCCTCGCCTTCGCTGTCGGGTAACCGGAACTGTGCGTGCACTTTCTCAAGGCGGATCCAGGTAACATGCGTGCCGGACAGCTGGAAGTTGACATTGCAATCCTGCTTCCGTCGGCTGACGACGGTGGGGCTGCGCCGGAAGAAGTGATTAGGAGCCATGTGTCGCGGTACCCAAGGGCTGCCATAGCGACTGTCTTCCATGAGCGTGTAGAAATTACCGTTGCCGGGAGATGTGTCGGTACCGCGGTAGATGAAGTCATCGTCGTACCACAGTTCCTCCCACTCGTTGTTCTTGACGATATAGAAGCGGCGACCCTCCGTCTGCGTTTGAATGCGCTGTTGGCCAATATGGAGCCCGGCAGCCGTCTGGAAGATGTGCTTCATCTCGTAGAGACGGCCGTCTCCGCGCAAGTAGGGCAGGAGGTCAATGGTCGTCTCATCCGGTTTCACGACAATCGACACAAAGAGCGTCGGACCGAAGTACTTGCCCTCCGGATCGCGCAGGCGCCAGCGGCCGATATACTTATCGGGGTTGGGCGGCGCGATGAGGTCGAGCGTGATACGCACGATCTGACCGGGCGCGGCAGTGGGAACGGGGACGCTATCTGCTCCGTCCATCTGGTTGCCGCCGACAAAGCCCAGGGCGTAACCCGGCTCCCAGGCAGTGGTGCCGGTGTTTCGGACAGCCCACACTTTGTGGATGCGATCGCCGGCGGCCATCTGACTACCGTTGGGTACGGTGACGTGGCTATCCAGCCGGGCATCGTTGCTGCGCGGAATCTCGGCGTCGGTCTCCGGCACCCGCACCTCGGCAAAGAGTATATCGCCGAAGAGACGGCCGTTGCTGTTGCGGGCGCGCCAACTGCTGCGGTGCAGGCCAGGTTCGTCCGGCGCCACCAGAGTGACCGTCACCTCAACTTCTTCACCCGGCAAGGCCAGCGGCAGGGGCACGCTATCTGGGCCATCCATCTGCTGGTTCGCCACATAGACGAAGGCGTAACCGGGGGTCCAGGCTGACGTGCCGTCGTTGCGGATGCGCCACGTCTTCTCAACCATCTGCCCGGCCTCGACCAGGGTGCCATCGGGCACGCTGACATCGGCTACAAACTCAGTGCTGTCCTGCGTTCCCAGGCGGACGACCTCAACATCGGCCGTCATGACCGGCCCAAACAGTCGGCCGGTCGGATTGCGTGGCTGCCAGGAGCTGCGGTAGCGACCCGGTTGGGCAGGGGCCGTCAGTCGCACCGACACGGCGCCGTTTTCTCCGGGTGGCGTGGGCGGGATGAGGACGGCCGACGGCGCACCCATGCGATGGTCCCCGGCGAAGGCCAAAGCATAGCCCTCGTCCCACCGAGTCCGGCCGGTGTTGCAGAGCGTCCACGTTGCCAGAAATTGTTCACCGGACGAAACGTGCCGCTTGCTCGCCAACGGTTCGTCAAGACAGACGGCCGCATCACCGGCCGATTCCAGATCGGACTGTCTTTCAACGATGATCTCGGCAAAGTAGAAGTCGCCGAAGAACTCGCCGGCCGGGTCCCGCATTCGCCAGGTCGAACGGTAGGTGCCCGGCGAATCCGGCGCGCGCAGGGTGACCGACGGATCAGCCGTGCCACCGGGTCGCGTGGTGGCCACGGGGACAAAGACAGACGCGTCCATCACTTGCCCATCGACGAAGCCCAGGCCGTAGCCAATATCCCATGGACCATCGCCTGTGTTCCGCACCCGCCATGTCTTGAGGAACTCCTGCTCAGGATTGATGACACTGCCATCGGGGATAGTGACGTCCTCAATGAACACGGCCCCATTGCGCCGTGCCACCGGCGTAACGATGAAGTCAACATATAGTTCCGGGCCAAAGGCATCGCCTTCGAGACCACGCCCTTTCCATGTGGAGCGGTGCCGGCCCGGCTCTTGGGGCGCGATCAGATTGACCGTGACCGGGCCCGCTTCGCCGGGGCGCAGAGCCGGCAGGGGAACTGCGTCC
Organism: uncultured Chloroflexia bacterium; assembly: GCA_963695535.1. Lineage (GTDB taxonomy): Bacteria > Chloroflexota > Anaerolineae > Promineifilales > Promineifilaceae > Promineifilum. The sequence goes on along the minus strand of CAVOGT010000003.1, from coordinate 260,391 downwards.
GGTCCATCCAGTCGGTCATCACCCTGAAAGGCCAGCACGTGAACGTCACCCCAGGTGGACGTGCCGGTGTTACGTATTTGCCAAACTTTGCTGAATGGACGCCCGGCTTCGAGGATTGCCCCGTCCGGCACGGTGATGTCGGCTACATACGTGGCCTCATCATAGTCCGGTAGCCGAACCGTGGTGAAGTAAGGCCGCGGATCGACCACATCATCCAGAACGTAACCCTTGAGTCCATAGCCAAGGTGTTGCAGGGTGAGGTGGAGATGGACACCCGTTGAATTGCCACTGCTTCCGGCCAGACCCAGGCGCTGGCCGATGCGGACGCGTTTGCCCTCGGCGATAGCCGGGTCCAGCTGCGACATATGGGCGTACCAGGTAACCCACGTTGTGCCGTCGTCCCATTCGTGCCGTAGACGAACGTAATTACCGTAACCCTTGTCGGAGTCCCAGCGAATACGTTCGACCACGCCGCGTTGTGCGGCGAGGATGTCGACGGCTTTGCCGTCCTCCAGCGCGCGCAAGTCGATGCCTTCATGCCGGCCGTTGGCATAGCTGCGGGGACTGTTGAAGTTGTTGGTGATCCGGAACTTGGTGTTGACCGGATTGCCCAGGAAGAACCTCATAGGGCGAAACCTGTTTCGACGGGTCTAGTAGCCGCGCATCCGGGCGATGGCCCACTCGTACAGTTGTTGGTATCCCTGTCCCGAACGGGCCCAGGAGAAATCGGACCGCATGCCATTAAGCTGGACCTGTTTGAACGCATCGCGATCGGTATTGTAGATGTAAATGGCCCGTTGCAAGCCGTCCCAGAACGCGGGTGAACTGTAATCGTAGAAAGTGAAGCCGGTGATGCCGTCCTGAACCGTATCGGCCAAGCCGCCGGTGGCGCGCACGACCGGTACCGACCCATAGCGCATGGCAATCATTTGGCCCAAACCGCAGGGCTCAAACAGAGAGGGCATCAGAAACAGATCGCTCCCGGCGTAGATGGTCGGTGCGAGACCGGCGTTGTAGTCCAGGTAGGCAGTCATCTTGTCGCGATGATAGTCGGCCAGCTGGGCAAACATAGCTTCGTACTGCGGGTCGCCGGTGCCTAAGACAACGAACTGGGCTTCACCGGCGTAGCCATTCATCAGCTGGTGGATGACCGGGCCGGTGATGTCCAAACCCTTCTGCCAGTCTAGTCGTGAAACCATGGCCACCAGAGGCACGTCGTCGATTTGCGGTAGACCGGCCGCCTCTTGCAGAGCATGACGGTTGTCGAGGCGGCGACCCACTGAACGGGCAGTGAAGGGCCGGGCAATCCGTTTGTCTGTAGCCGGATTCCAGGTGTCGGTGTCCAGTCCATTGAGGATGCCGTGCACATCGATAGGACTTGTAGCGCAAGAGGCCATCCAGCCCGGCACCGCCTTCTTTAGTCATAATCTCGCGCGCATAACTGGGGCTGACGGTGTTCACCATCGTCGCATGGTAGATTCCACGGGCCATGAAGTTTACTTCACCATACGCCTCTTCATTTAGCGATGATGTGAGAATCTGCAAATAATCAAAGACGTTCCAGCTGGTCTTTCCCTGGTGGGCCAGGTTGTGAATCGTAAAAACAGATGGGATGCCGCGAAACCGGTCGTCAGACTGACCCGATGTGGCCAGCCAGGTGACGGCCGGGGCCGTGTGCCAGTCATGGGAATGGACGACATCCGGCCGCCAGTTGAGCTTGGCGCTCATTTCCAGGGCGGCTTTGCTAAAGAAGGCGAACCGATACGGGTCATCCCAATAGCCATAGATGGTCGGCCGGTTGAATAGACTGCTCTCGGCGATGAAGTAGATCGGCACATCGCTGCCCGGCAGTGTGCCTTCAAAGGCGCCGGCCGAGATAATGCCGGAGCCGGTGGGGACCAGAAGCTCCAGCGGCATGGGGTTGACACCGGGATAGCCGGCCTCGATGTTTTGGTAAGCGGGCATCATGACCCGCACGTCGTGGCCCATTTGACGCAAGGTTTTGGGCAATGACCCACCTATATCACCCAGCCCGCCGGTCTTGGCGAACGGCGCCACTTCCGCGCTGAGGAACAATATCTTCAGAGGTTGACTCATGTCGGTTGTCTCCATGCCGTCTTGCGTCTCAACTTTGCGCTCCGTGGGCGGAGGCAGAGGCTAACCCCCACCGGGACACCGCACCACATAGGTGGATTGTCTCCGATCGCCGCCGGATCATCAAACACTTCATGCCGGCAGTGGGCGACACCCGCGGCGGAACGTCGGCCGACCGGTAGGCAGGCTATGAAAAGGGTGCCGCGTATCCTTCAGCGGCAGCAGGTGATGGGAGGGCCGCAGCTACTCGGACTCGAGAGCGGCTACCACGCGCCTCAGGCGATCGTTGGCTTCGTTGGCTACGTCCTGCAGGCTGGGATTGATGCCCATCCCCAACATCATCATGGGATCAATGATGGAGACGGTCGCGCCCTCCCCATCCTTATCTTCATAGACGATGACATTACAGGGTAAGAGCAGTCCGATTTCCGTTTCGGTGCTGAGCGCCCGGTAGGCAAGCGGGGGATTGCAGGCGCCGAGGATGATGTAACGGCGGAAATCGACGTCCAGCTTTTTCTTCATGGTGGCCTTGACGTCGATCTCGGTCAGGACTCCAAAGCCCTGATCTTTCAATGCGGCCGTTACCTTCTCCACAGCCGCGTCATAAGGCAGGTTGACATGTGTGCGCATGCCATAATCTATCGTTGAATCAGTCATGGATTGGCTCCCTTGCTAATGGCTGTTCCTGACCCCAATCTTACCCGCTCACTGTTTGCGCCACAAGACCATCACGGCCACACCCGCAAAAACAGTCAGACCCAGGCCGGCGATCATGGCGGCTATGCCTAGCGCCGTGCTCCAACTGCCACCGCCGTCATCGGTTGCGGACCCTTCCGGCGTTACCATGGCGATGGATGGCGGTGTGGCCGTTGGGGTTGGGGTGGTCAGCTTGGCCGCTACCACTTCGGGTGTAGGCGTCCCGGTGGGCGTCTCCGTGGGCAGGGGCGTCGCCGTGGGTGTCTCGGTTGGCGGCCGAATGCTGAGTTCCTGGCCGATCTGCAGCAGGACGTTGGGATCCATGTTGTTAAAGGTGACCAATTGATCCAGGGTAAGGCCATAGGCCAGGGCAATGCCCCAGGCTGTGTCGCCGGTCTTCACTATGTGGGTCAATTGCGGGGTAGCTGTCGGCGGTGGGGCTTCGCCGGGCAACAGCCGAATCTTGATCTCGTTGCCGGGGTGGACCACGGCATCTTCAGCCATGCCATTAAGCCACAAGAGGGTTGCCAGATCGATCTTGTTCCAGGCGGCAATACTCCACAACGATTCGCCTTCACTCACGCGATGAGTGGCAGGCGGGGTGGGTGTCGGTGGTGGCAGCTGCCCTTCAGCCAATCGAATGACTATCTGATCACCTGGATTGATCACACTGTCTTCGTTCAAGCCATTGAATAAGTAGATGTCGGCCACGGAGACTTCATAGCGGGCGGCCATGGCCCAAACCGTGTGCCCGGCGCCGACCGTGTGGATGATCGAGCCGTCCTCGTTGGGCGGGCTGAGCTCAAGGGGGGCCACGAACGCGGGTACGTCGCTTAATACCTCAGCCGGGCGATCGCGTACTGGGCCAGTGGTAGGTTCGCCGATGACCAACACGTAGTAGTTCTGGTCGCTGCCAAAGGCATAGCCCACGCCGGCCTCAGTGTGACGGCTGGAAACCATGTTGGCAAAGTGGGGGGCGCTGTTGCTCCACCAGATGACGCCTTGCTGGGGCGTGAGTCGCGTGCCGGCCACGTAGTTCTCACCGGCCCAGCCGACATAGCCGATACGCTCGGCGCGGTCTTGCGGTGAACTGCCGTCAGCGCCGTAGTGGCTGTAGAATCCGTTGCCGGCCAAATAGTTAGCGTGTCCCTGGGCCGCCGCAGCCAGCGTTGGATTCCACGTGAATGGTGGCAGGCCGTATTGGGCGCGAAACTGATTGACCAGCCGAAAGATCTCGTCAGGGGAGCCACCTTGGGCCTGGGTCGTGGTGGAACGGCCCAGCGCCAGGAGCAACAAGCCGATCACGGCAAAGTATCGAAGATGACGAACCATACGATCCCCAAATATAGGAAAACTGCCCGCGGTTGACAACCAGATGAGCGCGCTCTCATGCCTTCAGGCAGCAGCATGGTGGCTAGACACGATGAAATCATTGCCGCGAGAGAAAATTCGGTAAGGTCTGTCGATGACTGAGTTACCCGAACCCAACCTGCCTGATGCCGGAGCCTTGGTCACGCTGCGCGAGGTGACGAGCTGAGACTGTTCATGCCATTCTCAAGCTGAAGGTACGACCGGATCAGGAGCAGTTTGTGGCTCCCAATACCTATCTCCATCGCTGAGGCCTCCTTCGAGCCTAAAGCATGGTTTCGGGCGATCTACGCTAACGAGACCCCGGTCGGCTTTGCCATGCTGTATGACGATCGCGAAAAGCCGGAATATTTTTTGTGGCGGTTTATGATCGACGCGCGTTACCAACACCTCGGTTTCGGTCGACAGGCGCTCCAATTGCTCATCGACCACGTGCGGACACTGCCTGACGCACGCGAATTCTTGCTTAGTTACCAGATGCCGAGGGTGGCCCGGAAGCGTTCTACGCCCGTCTGGGCTTTGTCAACACGGGCGAAGTCATGGACGATGAGAAGGTAATGAAGCTGGAACTGTAGACGTGTGACCGATGGCACGCGTCCTACCGTCTGATGGCTGCACTCGAATTCCCTGCCTTTCTCGCCCCACAGCATCGCCGGCACGATCCGCCCGATTCCAGCGAACGCGCTGCCCGCGCTGACCGTCTTCTGGCGGCTTTACAGGCCGAACCGTCGGCCACCATTGATGAGCCTCGCGATTTTGGTCTCCTGCCCATCCTGCGGTTCATACCGTTGGCTTAGTCTCTTTTCTGAAGACTGCCCATAGACGTTTTGCCGACCTCCGCGGTCGTGAGTTGCCGGCCGTCCCAGACAGTTTCGCTGTCCGCGAGCTGTCCGGTCGTATTCCCGAGTCGGTGTGGGGCCGGCTGGGCTACTACTGCGCCGATGCGATGACACCTATCCTGGCCAATACCTGGGACGCCGCCTATTGGTCGGCTCAGTCTGCTCTTTCGGCCGCCGAGGCCATCGTCAACGGTGCGCCGTTTTCCTACGCGCTCAGCCGACCGCCCGGCCACCATGCCTATGCGGATCTCATTGGGGGGTACTGTTACCTGAACAACGCGGCCATCGCTGCCCAGTGGCTGGTCGGGCAAGGTCGGCGGGTAGCCATTGTGGATACCGACTATCATCATGGCAACGGCACCCAGGCTATCTTTTACGAGCGCGCGGACGTATTCGTGGCGTCGCTACATGCTGACCCCGATCAGGAGTACCCCTACTTTTGTGGCTATGCCGACGAGCAGGGCTCGGGCTCTGGCGGTGGCTACAACGTGAACATTCCACTGCCACTGGGCTCCACGGAGACAGCCTATCTGGAGGCACTGGACACGCTCCTGGCGGCGGTCGCCCACTTCCAGCCGGATGTGGTGGTCGTTTCGCACGGCTTTGACACGCTGGCCGGCGATCCCGAAGGGAGCTTCTCCCTGTCTCCGGAAAGCTTTGAACCGATTGGCCGGCGATTGCGGGCGCTGGATCGGCCGCTGGTCGTGGTGCAGGAGGGGGGCTACTTGCTAGAATCGTTGCAGCCGTCCCTCTCAGCCTTCCTTGCCGGACTGCTGCATGAGTGACGGCATCAAGGATATCGACTATGACTCTGCCAACCGAAGCGACGACTCCATTTACCGCTGACCTGTCGATTTGCCGCATCCTCAATGGATTGTGGCAGGTGTCCGGCGGCCACGGACGCATCGACCCACAGGCGGCCGTGGCCGATATGTTCGCCTATCACGACGCCGGCTATACGACCTGGGATCTGGCCGACCACTACGGCCCAGCGGAAGAGTTCATTGGCGAGTTCCGTCGCCAACTAGTTGCTACGCGAGGTCCGGCGGCCTTGAGCGACATGCAGGCGTTCACCAAGTGGGTGCCGCGTCCTGGGCCAATGCCTCGGCGTGTGGTGGAAGAGACAGTCGAACTCTCCCGCCGTCGTATGAACACCGAGACGCTTGACTTGTTGCAGTTCCACTGGTGGGACTATCGCAATCCGAGCTATCTCGAGGCGCTGAATCACCTGGCTGCGCTGCGCGATGAGGGCCGGATACGCCATCTGGCGCTGACCAACTTCGATACAGACCATGTGCGCATCATCACCGAGGCCGGCATCCGCATCGTCTCCAATCAGGTCCAGTATTCCCTGATCGATCAGCGGCCGGCGGCAATGATGGCGCCCTACTGCCTCGACCATGACATCAAGCTGTTGACCTATGGCACCTTGTGCGGCGGGTTGCTGTCTGATCGCTATCTTGATCAGCCGGAGCCCGGCCCCTCAGCGCTGGCCACTGCCAGCCTACGCAAATACAAACAGATGGTGGATGCCTGGGGTGGGTGGAACCTGTTCCAGGAGCTGCTGCACTCACTTGATCGGGTGGGGCGTCGACATCAAGCCACCATTGCCAATGTCGCGGTCCGGGCAATTCTTGAACGTCCCGGTGTCGTCGGGGTCATTGCCGGGACACGTCTGGGAGTGGCGCAACATCGGCAGGATAATGCCCGCGTGTTCGAGTTTCAGCTGGATGATGCCGACTTGGCCGAGATTGCAGCCGTAACACAGCGTTCGAATGACCTACTTCGTCTAATTGGTGACTGTGGCGATGAATACCGCCGCTGACTTATAGTCGAAACCGGGCTATACTAGCATCACAAAGGGACCAACTCTCTTTGGCACCTCATCACTATGGCGTATAGTCAGAATAGTTAACGAAATAGCATCCCACCAGGGGAAGGATTCAAGATGACCGACAAAATTACAATCGACGATGATATAGATGATATTCAGTTGACCATTGAGGAACAGATCGAAGCCGTGCCGGCGCGCACGCGCCGTTTCTATCTGGCCGCGCTGGGCTCGATGGCGACAGTCGGCGACAAAGTAGGTTCATTCATCGAGGGTGCCATTGGCCCGTCGTTTGATCGCCTTGTCGAGCGTGGGGAGTCGCTGGAACGCGATACACTTAACAAGCTGACGAAGCCGGCCCAGGATTCACTTGATGCCGCCACTGGCGCCGGTCGCCAGGCAACGCGCATGGCTTCTTCGACCGCCACGACCGTGGCCGACGAGACGCGCAAGCAGGTGATCGTGGCCAGCAACAGCGTGTTGGAAGCTCTGTCCAAGCAGGTCGAGGCGTTGCGGGGCAGTGTTGATGAGCTGCGTAAGAACATGCCGCAGGCGGCAGAAACGGCCGACAGCAACGACACCACCAAAGCCTAACCCTTATGCAGTATAGACGACTCGGCTCGGCCGGGATGAAAGTCAGCGCCATTTCCCTGGGTGGTTGGATCAACTATGGCGAAGGGAAAGTGGCGGCCGATGTGGCGCGCCAGGTCGTGGTGACCGCCTACGAACAAGGCATCAACTTCTATGACCTGGCCGATGTCTATGGCAACGGTGGGGCCGAAGAGCAGATGGGCCGGACGCTGCGTCAGTTCCCTCGCCATGAACTGGTCATCTCCACCAAAGTGTTCGGCACGATGAGTGACGATATCAACGATCGCGGATTGTCGCGCAAGCACATCATGGAGAGCATCGACCGAAGCTTGCGCCGCCTGGGTACGGACTACGTCGATATCTACTTCTGCCACCGGTTTGATTCGGAGACACCGCTCCTGGAGACAGCGCGGGCCATGGACGACCTTATCCACCGGGGGAAAGTGCTCTATTGGGGCACATCCGAATGGGGGGCCGGCCAGATAGCGGAGGTATGCGACCTATGCGAGAAACACGGCCTCTATCCGCCGCACGTTGAGCAGCCGCAGTACTCCATGCTGGTGCGCGATCGGGTTGAGAATGAAGTTCTGCCCGTGACGGAGCCGTGCGGTATAGGCTTGGTGCCCTGGTCACCTCTGGCCATGGGCATGTTGACCGGCAAATACGATGAGGGTGTAGACGACGACAGCCGCTTCAGCCGTGAGTCATGGGCCAAAGAACGCTTCATGACCGACGACAACGTTGCGCGCGTGCGTGAGTTGAAAACGGTGAGCCAGGATCTGGGCATTAGCCGGGCACAGCTGGCGCTGGCGTGGGTTCTGCGTCAACCGGGTGTCAGCAGTGCCATCATCGGCGCTACTCGTCCCTCGCAAGTGATTGACAACGCCGGTGCCGCAGACGTCGAGTTAACGGCCGACGTAATCAGGCGCATCGACGAAATCCTTGTGGGGTAGTTGGAGAGCCCTCTCCCTGGAATGCAGAACGCGGCCGGCTCACGAATTGAACCAGCCGCGTTTTTTGCCGGGTTAGGTGGGTCGGCTGAGGCTACCGGTCGCCGTCATTGACGAAATCCAGTGAGGCTGAATTGATGCAGTAGCGCAGGCCGGTCGGCTGCGGACCATCATCAAACAGATGGCCCAGATGGGCGCCGCACTGGCTGCAATGAACTTCGTTGCGGACCATGAACCAGCTCTTGTCCTCTTCGCCGCCAACGTTCTCCGGCGCGGCCGGCGCCCAGAAGCTGGGCCAGCCAGAGCCGGAATCATACTTCTGCTCCGAACTGAAGAGCTTCGCGCCGCAGCCGACACAGTGATAGGTGCCTGCTTCCTTGTTGTGGTAATACTTGCCGGTGAACGCGCGCTCCGTCCCCTTTTCGCGGACGATATGATACTGCTCGTCGGTTAACTGCTCGCGCCATTCGGCTTCGGTCTTCTGCACTTTGTAGTTCATGTACGCTCCTTTCGTTGATACAAACCAGATCATACGGCGCGGGGATAGGAGTTGCATTAGATTGGCCCGCGGCGTAAGGTCGCCTGTAATGATTGGCGTACCATCTACCGGAGCCGGTAAGGATGCCCCACGTTGTCGGGTCACCAAACGCGCGGTTCGGCGTGTTGGACTTCATGAGCTCCTGGACGGCCGTTCCCGGCTTGGTCGTTGTCGGTGGCGTTGAGGACCAGGCCAAGCTCCAGACCTTCGGCCGGCACGGTGTTGAGATCCCGCCAGGGGATGGCGGCTTCCAGCACATAGCCGTCGGCTGTCGGCTGGGCAGCCACGCGAATACTATGCGAATCCGGCGGCATCGAGCATATCGCCGTCGGCCGTACCCTGAAAGCGAAAGGCCGAAGGTGGCAGTCCGGCAAAGTCCCCCGGTGACAGACGTGATCTGAAAGTCATCGGGGCTTAATGCCGGTCCGAAGTCGCCGCTGCGATTGGTGTCGATTTGCATCTCCAGGCTGTCGCCCCGAAAGATAGTGTTGCCGGTCTGGTTCTGGGCATGGATGTCATCAGTCACGGTCGACGACGACATAGAGATGCTCGCTGTCCCAGGCCAACTGCCAATCAGCCGACAGGTCATCGCTGCCGTCCCATCGATGACGAAGAGTAGACGATGAACGCCGACGTGCTGATTGGGAAGTCACCCCATTCATCCAGGGTGGCGTCGATGATCGGTGGCCTGCCCAGACGACACGGCGGATAGCCTCAGCGCCGGCGACCGGTTAATCCCGGCAGGGTGGCTGTCGCAGCGATGGCCGGTAGCGAGGACTCTGCCGCGCCGGGTTCCGCCGCTGAGGTCGTACGGGCGTCATCATCCAGCGGTATGGTATCTAGCGTGTCGATACCGCCGACGCTGGCGTCACCGCAGGTTCATCGCTGGTTCACTCAACAGGAATGCGCCAAGCGCAAGTGCGCCAACCACCAGCAGTAGTGTGGCCAAGCAGTGCCACCCAGAAGGCCGCGCGGGAAGTACCGGGTTGTTCCGGTTCCAGACCTTGCCATTGGTCGCCGAGGTCATGGGGTGCGATGTTCATGACGGGAAAGTTAGCCGCGAATTGATTTGGCCGTCAACCGGTTGGCGCCGCTGCGTGTCGCTCATTTGGCCGCCTTTCACGCTTCGCATATAATTCCCGCAATGAAAGCGCTGCCCCCTTCGACACGTCCCTGGGGTGTGTCAGTCGGTATTGTGGGTGGTGCTGGCCCTCGGGATATGGAATCTCGGGCGAGCCTTCGTCCTGTGGCGACAAGCCGGTTGGCTGGGTGAGCTAGAGATTGAGTCCGGATCCCGTGTGGCGCCTGAGCATGGCTTTGGGTTGGTTCCTACTATGTGGTGTTGTGGCATTGGCAATACGTGCGGCGGTCTCCTGGGCACTTTGGGCCGTCGCCTGCCCTCGTCTGCTGCGGTACGCCGCTGTCGGAGATAGGCATGACGCATAGCCTTTGCCTCCCCGCCTGATCCGGCGCTACTTCTTCTGATATGCTGCCCCCGTAGCCTGTCACGCTTTGTACCCTTAACCGCCCACCAGCCCGGCGCTATTTCGATCATTCATACCATATAGGAGGTAGCGGACAAACGCATCCCATGAACCCCAAAATCGAACATCTGCGCCAGTTGAAGGAGCAATCTCTACACGGCGGCGGCGAAGATCGTCTCGCCAAGCACAAAGCCAAGGGAAAACTGACAGCCCGTGAGCGGATTGACGTGCTTGCTGGACAAAGGCTCGTTTCGTGAAATCGACGCGCTCATGGTCCACCGTGAGCACAACTTTGGCATGGCCAACAATCGCGTTCTCGGCGACAGTGTCGTCACCGGCTGGGGCACAATCGACAGCCGCTTGGTCTACGTCTTCAGCCAGGACTTCACTGTTCTTGGCGGCAGCCTGAGCGGCGTTCATGCCGAAAAAATCGTGCAAGGTCATGGACATGGCCATGCGCAACGGTGCGCCGGTCATCGGCATCAATGACTCCGGCGGCGCCCGCATTCAGGAAGGCGTGGTCAGCCTGGGTGGCTATGCCGACATCTTCCTTGCGCAACACACTGGCCTCCGGCGTTGTGCCGCAGATCAGCGCCATCATGGGGCCGTGTGCCGGTGGCGCGGTCTACTCGCCGGCCCTGACCGACTTCATCTTCATGGTCAAAGGCTCCAGCCACATGTTCATCACCGGTCCGGACGTCGTCAAGGCGGTGACCGGGCACAGTCTGTGACCTTTGAAGAGCTCGGCGGCGCCATGACCCACAACGCAATTAGCGGCGTGGCCCATATGGCCACCGAGTCTGAGGAAGACTGCCTCTTCCTCATGCGCGAGATGATGAGCTACCTGCCCTCCAACAATATGGAGGATCCGCCCTTCAAGCCCAGCCCGACTGACGACAATCTGCGGATTGAGGAGAAGCTCAATGACATCGTGCCGGATAACCCCAACAAGCCGTATGACATCAAGGATGTCATCCGCCTGGTCGATGGATGATGCCCAGTTCTATGAAGTTCAGGAGCACTTCGCCCAGAACATTGTCGTCGGCTTTGCCCGGCTGGGCGGCTATAGTGTGGGCATCGTTGCCAATCAGCCGATGGTGCTGGCTGGGGTTCTCGACATTGCCGCCAGTGAAAAGGCGGGCCGCTTTGTTCGCTTCTGCGACTGCTTCAACATTCCGCTGATTGTTTTTGAGGATGTGCCCGGCTTTCTGCCCGGTCTGGACCAGGAACATGGCGGCATCATTCGCCACGGCGCCAAACTGCTCTACGCGTTTTGCGAAGCCACCGTGCCCAAGTTGACGGTTGTTACGCGCAAGGCGTATGGCGGCGCCTACTGCGTCATGAACAGCAAGCACATCCGGTCGGATTACAATGTGGCCTGGCCCACGGCCGAGATTGCCGTGATGGGTCCGGAAGGGGCGGTCAATATCATCTACCGTCGTGAGATCGCCGAATCCGAATCGCCGGACGCCAAGCGCAAGGAACTGGTCGACGAGTATCGCGAGCATTTGGCCAATCCCTATATTGCCGCTCAACGCGGCTATATTGATGACGTCATTGAGCCCAGCGAGACACGACCGCGGCTGATCAATGCCTTGAATATGCTGCAGAACAAGCGCGATCAGAACCCGCCCAAGAAGCACGGCAACATCCCACTTTAGCCGCAGAACCTAGACCACGCACACTGACCACAGGAGAGTCATATGTTGAGGGAAGATGGTCTTCTGGCGCAGCGATTTGACAAACTACTCATCGCCAATCGAGGCGAGATCGCCATGCGCATTCTTCGTGCCTGTCACGAATTGGGCATCCGCACCGTCGCCGTCTTTTCGGATGCGGATCGTAATGCCCCGCACGTTCGCTTTGCCGATGAAGCCTATTACATTGGTCCCCCGCCGGCCCGCGAGAGTTATCTCTGTGGCCGAAAAGATCCTCGACGTCGCCAAGCGTTCCGGCGCTGAGGCCATTCATCCGGGCTATGGCTTCCTGGCCGAGCGTGCCGAATTTGCCCAGGCCTGTGTCGATGCGGGCATTGTGTTCGTTGGCCCGCCGGCCCGGGCCATCGCCACAATGGGCGACAAACTCGTGGCCCGCTCGACGGTCATGGCTGCAGGCGTGCCGGTCGTGCCCGGCACCCTGCCCGGGCTGAGCGATGAGGAGATGGCGGCCGCGGCGGCCGAGATGGGCTTCCCGGTGCTGGTGAAAGCTGCTGCCGGTGGCGGTGGCAAGGGCATGCGACCGGTCCATCGGCTGGAAGATCTGCCCGATGCATTTGCCGCGGCGCGGCGCGAGTCGCTGGCTGCGTTTGGCGACGACACCGTCTACATTGAAAAGATGATCACCGAGTCGCGCCACATTGAGATCCAACTCCTGGCCGATGTCGATGGCAATACGATTTATCTGGGCGAGCGCGAATGCTCGCTTGCAGCGTCGCCACCAGAAATTGATCGAAGAATCGCCGTCATTTGTGGTGGATGAGGATCTGCGGCGGCGCATGGGCGAGGTGGCGGTAGCCGCTGCGAAAGCAGTTGATTATGTCAATGCGGGCACGATTGAGTTTCTGGTGGACCGCGACCGCAACTTCTATTTCCTGGAGATGAACACCCGCCTGCAGGTGGAGCATCCGGTGACCGAACTGGTGACCGGCATCGACATTGTCCAGGAGCAGCTGCGAATTGCTCGCGGTCGTCGCCTGCGCCTGCAGCAAGAAGATGTGCGAATGCAGGGCTGGGCCATCGAGTGCCGTGTCAATGCTGAGGACCCGTACAACAACTATCTGCCCTCGACCGGCACAATTACATCCATCCAACTGCCCACCGGCCCGGGCGTGCGCGTCGATACCGGTGTGTTCTCCGGGCTTCGAGATTACTCCCTACTATGACTCGATGATCAGTAAGCTGGTGTGCTATGGTGAAACGCGTGCGGAAGCCGTCATGCGCATGCGTCGCGCGCTGGAGGAGTACCGGATCATGGGTGTCAAGACCAACATCCCATTCCACCAGCACATGATGGCCAGCCACCGCTTTCTGTCGGGACAGTTTGACACCAAGTTCGTCGAAGATCGCTTCACCATGGACGATCGCGAGGCGACCCATGCCATGGAGGCGGCTCTGTTGGCCAGCCTGGCGGCCCATGAACGGAGCCAGCGTGCCGGGCAAATTGTGGCCCCGGGCGAGCGGGATACATCGAACTGGAAGTGGTATAGTCGCTGGGAGCGCTTGCGTCGCTAGCCGCGGTTTGCGGGTGAAGCTATGAAGTACATTGCCACAGTCAAGGATCAGGAATTCACGGTGGACATCAGCAATGATGGCACAATTACCATTGATGACCAACCGTACGAGATTGATTTTCGACGACTACCGTCGGGCGGTATTACCTCTTTGTTGCTGGACAATCGATCTATGTCGGCCGTAGTTGACGAGCGCGGTGACGATTGGGAAGTGCTCATCGAGGGTGAACTGTACAGTGTCCGCGTGCTGGATGAACGGAGTTATCGCCTGGGCCAGCGACGCACGCACGGCGTGTGGTGTCGATGGGGAGGCAGTCGTATCCTCACCCATGCCCGGGATCATCGTGTCCGTGCCTGTGGCTGAAGGGGACACGGTCCACTTTGGCGACAAGGTAATTATTCTGGAATCGATGAAGATGGAAAATGAACTCCGCGCCCCTTGTGACGGGGTCGTGACGCATGTGAATGTGGCGGCGGGGGCCAGCGTGGAAAAGGATCAGGCGCTGGTAACGATTAGCCCGCATGAGGCATAGCACAGGCGAGTAGGCGTTGGCAACAACAGGCTAGAAGCAGGGTAGCATGATGGATTCTCAGGCCGTGGAAGGTGACATAGTCCAGCCGTCCCCCAACCTTGAGGTTGAGGTGAAGTTCCTGGTGGATGATCTTGATTCTATTCGCGTCCGGCTGCTCAATCTCGGCGCCGAGCAAACCCATCCTCGTGTCTACGAACGCAATATTCGCTTTGATACGCCGTCGGGTGAGCTATTGGCTGACTCTAAACTCTTGCGCCTGCGGCAGGATGCCCGTGTCCGGCTGACGTTCAAGGGCCGGGCAGAGGCCGACGTGATTAGCGAGGCCAAGGTGCGAGAAGAGATCGAAGTCACGGTGGATGATTTCGACCACATGTCGCTAATCTTGCAGCGGTTGGGTTTTGCGCCGGTGCAGGTCTACGAAAAGTACCGTCAAACCTTCCAGCTAGGCGAGGTTGAGGTGGTTCTGGACGAAATGCCCTTCGGCCGTTTTATCGAGCTGGAAGGGGACGAGACGGCCATCCGACAAACGGCCGACGCGCTGGAGCTGGACTGGTCTCGGCGCGTTCTGGTCAACTACCTGGCAATGATGGCCTTCTTCAAGCAAATCTACCGCCTGCCATTTGATGATGTGACATTCGACAACTTTGCCGACCACCCGATTTCAGCCGGGGTCATTTACGACTATACAGGGCCGGACGCAACATGATAGATACGTCGGAACGGCCGGACCTCGACCGGTATCCCGGAGGCTGTTGTGGCCTACATTGAGCGCCTTGAAGCGCGTTTGGCCCAGTCGCCGGTTGCCACAGGCCGCGCACGGGCGGTTGATGATGAGCCGACTGAGCCAGCCACCACGATCAATGTGTTGACCATTAGCCGCGCCGGATTGGCCAAGCGCACACCACGCCATCTTTATAGCCGACAGCGGCGTGGAGGCATGGGTGTCTTTGACCTGGACGTGGCCGAGGATGATGAACCGGCCGCGCTGGCGGCGGCTGATGAAAGTGCGACGGTCCTCGTGTTTACGTCGGGCGGCCGTGTCTATCGCCTGCCGGTCTCGACATTGCCCGAATCTCCGGTTCGCGCCAAGGGTCGGTCGTTGACGGAGGCAATCCACCTTTCAGCGCACGAGCAAGTGGTTGCGGCCTTGCCCGCGTCTCCGGCAACGGCACAGGATGCCTATGTGGCCCTAGTCAGCCAGCGGGGGTGGGTGCGACGCATTCGGGCCAGCTTCCTTGGCCCCAGCCTTATCCAGGGAACCATCTACCATGACGTCAAAGAGGGGGGTCCGCTGGTAGGTGCAGTCTGGACCAACGGCCGTGACGATTTGTTTATGGCCACGCGCGATGGCAAGGCGATTCGCTTCGCCGAAAGTCAGGTTCCGGCGCGCGGCTGCCTGGGTGTTCGATTGGATGCGGCCGATGTCGGCGGTGGCGGTATTGCCGGCGTGTCGCCTGACAGTGGCGTCTTTATGATTGGTCACGACGGTGCGGGAACTATTCGGCTGATGAGCGGGTTCACTGCCAACAAGTCGCCCGGCGCGGGCGGAAAAGTGGCCATGAAGACGGATCGCCTGGTGGGCGTCGTCACGGCAACGCAGAACCACGATCTGCTGGTGATATCGCAACTGGGCAAGATCATTCGCTTTGCTGCGGCCGATATCCCGGCCAAAGAGGGTGTGGTTCAGGGTGTGGCCTGCATGAGCCTGCGGGCGGATGAAGTTGCGGCGGTTGCCGCCCTCGACTTGTAACGAATCAGAAAGCATCGTACTAATAGCTGTTGCTGACTGGTAGACCGACCCAAACGGATCGGCCGGCCAGATGGTCGGACGGCCTGTGTTTCACCGGAGAAAACAACATGACCATGGTAGAGAAAGCACAATCACTGAACGACGAATTGGTGCGGCTGCGACGTGATATTCACTTGCATCCGGAATTAAGCTTCCAGGAATTCCGAACGGCTGCCCTGGTAGCCGACACGTTGGCCGAAGTGGGTGGCTTTACGGTGAAGACGGGCGTGGGACGCACCGGCGTGGTGGCCGAATTGGGCGATGATGGCCCGATCATTGCGATTCGGGCTGACATGGACGCCCTACCCATCCAGGAAGTCAATGATGCAACCTACCGGTCCGGTAATGCGGGGGTCATGCACGCCTGCGGCCACGACGCCCACACAGCCATTTTGCTGGGCGTGGCCCAACTGCTGAAGCAAAGCTACCTCGAAGACCAGTGGCAAGGACGGGTCCGGCTCATCTTCCAGCCGGCTGAGGAAGCCTTCGACGAGAATGGCATAAGCGGTGCCACGGCGATGATCGACGACGGCGCGCTGGAGAATATCGATGCGGTGATCGCCCTGCATGTATCGTCGGACCAGCCATCAGGTGAGTTCCACTTTCAAGACGGGCACAGTTTGGCGGCCGTTGACTCGTTTGAGGCCTGGATCTACGGCGATGGTGGTCATGGCGCCTACCCGCACACCGGCAGTGATCCGCTGTTCATGCTGCGCCCGATTTTGAGCAACGATCTATGCCATCCCTTCCCGGCGCATCGACCCGCTTCATTCGGTCGTCGTCAGTCTGGGCAAGATCATCGGTGGCTCGGCTACCAACGTCATCCCCGATCGTGTCAATATTGCCGGGACATTACGCTCGCACGAGCCGGAAACACGCGACCAACTGCGTGTCGAGCTGGAGAACGCGCTGAAGCTCAGCGAACTGCTAGGCGGTCGGTATGAATTGGCCATTACCAAGGGTATCCCAGCATGTTCAACGCGGCCGAAGTCAATGACTGGATGCGCACCACCACACGGGATCTCTTCGGCGAACAGGTTGTGATCGATGCCGAATTTGGGATGGGCGCCGAGGACTTTGCCTACATGACTGCAGGCTGCGCACGGGCGCCATGTTCATGCTGGGTGCGGCCGTGCCGGAGGGGCCGGCTCGTCATCACCATACCAATACCTTCGACATCGACGAAAGTGTCATGGTGAAGGGCGCAGCTGTGTTGGCCGAAACCGCCCGACGCTATTTGATCGGCGGTCTATGATCGAGGTTATGACAATTAAGAACGGCCGTTCTATAGATATCTACCTCATGATTATGTATACTGTAGAACGCGACATAATCATATTGCGCGCATTTATGGATTGCGCTTGACTCGTAGTTTGTCGAGGTAATCAAGAGATGAAGGATTGAATTGCTCGCAAACGGTCCCATTGACCAGTGTTCAGGAGGTTTGATATGACGACAGTATCCGTTCAGAATCAGGTCGGTGTGCCCGGGTGGTTATCACGCTATCGCCTGCCGTTGCTTATGGCCGTGGCCGTGCTCTGGCTATCCTGATCGGCGTCGCGCCGACACAAGGCAGCACCATTCCCACGTTCAGTATTGTCAGTGTGGTCACGGATCAGTCCGTGACCGTGGAAACCTATAACTATCCAGCCAACCAGAACTTTGTCGTAACGATGGGGCCGATGGGCACGCAGGGTGTCGGTGGCGTTGTCGTGGCGACGACGAATTCAGGCGCCGGTGGGTCGTTCCGTGCAACCTACATGATTCCGGAGTCGCTGAAGGGTTCCTACCAGATCGCGATTCGGATGCAAACGACGCATAGTAACCCATTCTTCGCCTATAACTGGTTCTATAACAACACGACGACGGCCAGGCTCCGGGCAAGGGCGGACAGCCGGTGACGTTGCCGGCGCCGTACTCCCCAGCTACACCGGTATTCCGACGTTCCGGGTGTGTAGCGTGGTACAGAATCAGACTGTCGACCATCAAGACCAACAACTTCCCGCCGAACCAGACCTTCACCGTCACCATGGGGCCGTTCGGCACCCAGGGTATTGGTGGCTATGTTGTCGGTACGATGAATTCCGGTGTCGGCGGCGAGATGTCGCCACATTCACCATTCCGGCGCAGATGGTCGGATCATCGCTGATTGCGATTCGGGCCCAAACGGCGCAGGCCTACCCGTTCTACGCCTATAACTGGTTCTGGAACACGACCGCGACTGTCTGCTAAATTGCAGCCCACTCGGGTTAATCGACTGGTTCTTTCCGCAGCCTCTCTCGTGTCGACCTGGGAGAGGCTGCGCTGTGTGTCCGGCCAGTCCTTACGGCGGCGGACAACACCTAATGAGGTAGCCTCCAATTCCCGATCGTGATAGAAACACGCAGCCAAATCTGCTTGGCCTGAAACGGAGCACCCAATGCTATCGGCGTTGATCACCACGATGCGTCCGCGGCAGTGGCCAAAGAATCTCTTTGTCTACGTGCCGCTTTTCTTTGACCGCAAGGTCACGGATCTGTCCAGTGTTCTGGCGGTTACGGGTGCTTTCATTTTGCTATGCCTGATGTCCAGCGCGGTCTACATCATGAATGACCTGGCGGACATAGAGAGCGACCGCGAGCATCCGGTCAAGCGCGATCGGCCGTTGCCCTCCGGCAAGCTCAACCCGACGGTGGCTGCCATAGCCGCCGCGGTCCTGGCGGGATTCAGTCTCGTCGCTGGCTATCTCATGTCACCGCCCCTGGCGCTGATATTGCTGGCCTATCTCGTGGTGCAAGTCGCCTATACGTTTTGGCTGAAGCACGTGGTGTTGCTGGATGTGATGGTGATTGCCTCCGGCTTCATTCTGCGCATTGCTGCCGGTGTCGTGGTCATCCAGGTGGAGCGATTCTCACCCTGGCTGTACGTATTCGGCGGCTTTCTGGCTCTGTTCATGGCGCTGGGCAAGCGGCGGCACGAACTGATGCTGCTGGGCGGGGATGCCGGCAGTCACCGAGCCATTCTGGATGATTATACGGTCGAACTAATCGATAGTCTGCAGTTGGTCGTCATGACAACGGCCGTTGTAGCCTACAGTCTCTACACGTTTCTGGCCGAAGGTGTGCCGGACGAACCATGTCATGATGCTGACCATCCCGTTCGTCGTCTACGGTGTCTTTCGCTACCTGTACCTGATTCAGGTGCGTCACGAAGGCGGCGCGCCGGAAGACATCCTGTTGCGTGACCGCGCACTACAGATCGATCTGGTGCTCTATGGCATAGTCGCCTTTGCGGCACTGTATGTGCTCAACTAACCCCACGTGCCGATGACAACCACCACCGCTCCCGGCAAGATTATCCTGTTTGGCGAACACGCTGTGGTCTATGGCCGACCGGCGATCGCTGCGCCCGTCGCCCAGATTCGAGCCAGCGCTACCGTGGAATCCATTGACTCGGACGACGTCCTGCTGGCGGCGCCTGATCTGGGCCTTGAGCAATGGCTGTCCCAAACGGCCGATGATGATGCGCTGGCCAGTCCCTTGCGGCAATTGCAGACGCTGGGCCGGATTGCCTTCGTTGGCCGGGTTTCGCCTGACAGTCAGTAGTGCGATTCCTATCGCCAGCGGACTGGGCAGTGGCGCGGCGATTGCGGTGGCTATCCTGCGTGCAGTCGGGAGCCCACCTGGGCCTCGAGCGACGGGTTGACGCCCGACGTGGTTTCCGCCCTGGCCTATCGAGGTGGAAAAGGTCCATCACGGCACTCCCAGCGGCATCGACAATACCGTGGTCACATTTGAGCAGCCGGTCTTACTTCGTTCGCGCTGAACCGCAGAACCAGATTGAGCTATTTCGAGCCGCATCCCTCCTTGCAAGTTCTCATTGGCGATACGGGCATTCGCAGCGCCACGCGCGATGTGGTTGGTGATGTGCGGCGGCAATGGTTAGCCGCACCGCACAAGTTTGAGCGGCATCTTTCGATGCGTGTGGCACGCATCGCGACTGAGGCCCGGACAGCCATCGTGACCGGCGATGCGACCCGACTGGGCGAATTGATGAACGAGAATCAGCAGTTGGCTGGTAGAGATGACAGTTTCTTCGGCCGAGCTGGATGCGCTGGTGGCGGCGGCGCGTGCCGCCGGGGCGCTGGGCGCCAAGCTCAGTGGCGGCGGTCGGGGCGGCAACATGATCGCCCTGGTAACCGCCGATACGCAAGATCGCCGTGCACGATCAACTTCTGGCGGCCGGGGCTGTTCGCGTGCTCGAAAGCACGTTGGCTTTGCGAACAAAAGAGGGTGGTGAATGAGCGTTACGGCTGGTGGACGGCTTCCCTGGCAGCGGCTGCTGATGCCCATATGCGAAAAGGGCCGGCATGCGCCGGCCCGGAATTGGTCAGAAGATCGTATCAGGCAGGTACAGCTGCCGGACGACCACGAGCGCCGATGTCGCTCAGACCCTAGATTTTCGCGGTCGTCTTGATGCAGCGCGTGCAGGCATACTTCTTGACCGAGCGGCCATTTTCGTAAACCGTGATGCGCTGAATATTGGGCTTGAACACCCGCTTGGTCTTGCGCTGCGAGAAACTAACGTTATGACCGGTCATCGGTCCCTTGCCACAAATTTCACATTTCGCCATAATCACACCTTACTCATGGCCGCACGAGGTGCGGCGCTCAAACTTAGAGCGACCACGTCGGGTCGCCCGACTAGATTACTATCAGCATAGAACGACCAATTATTATAGGTGCTTGCTGTATGATATGCAACCGATTCACGGTTGAGGAGCAAGTCTTAATATGCCCATCAAAGAGGACACCCAGGGAATTATCGATATTTCGTCGGCGGCCATCGCCACGATTGTCAGCCAAGCCGTTAATCAATCGTACGGTGTTGTCGGCATGTCCAGCAAGAACCTCGTTGGTGGAATTGCTCAGCTCTTGAGTCGGGACAATCGCCGAGGTATTGAAGTCATCGGTCAATGGCGAGGAGATCGTCATCGACATCTACGTCATTGTTCAGCATGGCGTGCGTATTCGCACCGTGGCGGAGAGCATTCAGCAGTCGGTCAAGTTTCATGTAGAGCAGGCGCTCGGCCTTCCGGTTCACGCAGTGAATGTTTATGTGCAGGGTTTGCGCATGAGCGATGAGTCGTGAATCTCCGGCAGCTGTGGAGGAAGAGAGTATTGACAACCGCAGTAAAGACGAACCCCGTTACAACTCCGACCCCGACCAAGTGGTTGAGCTGTAGCGGTCATCAACTGAAGAAGATGGCTAGCGCCGGCCTTGTCTGGCTGGAAGAAAACTACCAACATGTCAACGCGCTGAACGTCTTTCCCGTACCTGACGGGGATACGGGAACCAACATGTTGCTGACCATGCGATCCGCGGTGGCTCGGGTGGAGAGCAATCAAGACGAGCACGTCGGCCGAATAGCTGGACAGTTGGCTCAAGGGGCACTGATGGGCGCACGCGGTAATTCGGGCGTCATCCTGAGCCAGATATGGCGCGGTTTGGCCCAGAGCCTCCAGGAAAAGCCACTGTTCACGGCCAACGATTTGGCTTTGGCCCTGAAGCAAGCCAGCGAAACGGCCTACAAAGGCGTCATGCGACCGGTCGAAGGCACACTTCTGACCGTCATTCGCGCCGGAGCCGAAGAAGCAGCCGATGCTGTCCGCAAGAGTGAAGACCTGCGCTTTGTGATGGAACGCGTCCTGGAGCGCAGCGAACAAGCACTGGAGTACACGCCGGAGCAACTACCCGTTCTTGAAACAGGCCGGTGTCGTCGATTCCGGCGGCCAGGGACTCGTTTACATTCTACAGGGCATGATGCGCTATGCACAGGGTCAACTGTCGTTGGACAGGCCCATATCTGTGGAGCCAATCATGAACACCGGTGCCATGGCAATCCCTGAGCCCAACGGTCACACACCGGCCCAGGCGCTGGTTGTGCCCGAAGGTGGCGACCTGGAACACCCTTACGATGTGCAGTTTATTCTGGTAGGTGAAGACCTGGATGTGCTGACCATCCGACAGGCGATCGACGCGATGGGTGATTCCACCGTGGTGGTGGGGGACGAACGCACGATCAAAGTCCACATCCATGTTAAGGACCCCGGGCAGCCACTGTCCTATGGGTCCACGTTGGGAATGGTCATGGATGTTGTGGTCGAGAACATGCAGGCCCAGATGGAGGAGATTGTCGGCAACAGCGATGGGCTTTCCTTCGCCGAGATCAATGCCGAGCCACCGCCTCATATCAAGCCGGGGCAGATTGCCGTGGTGGCCGTGACGCCCGGGACCGGTTTGGCACACACGTTTCGTAGCCTGGGGGCTGCCTACGTGGTTAACGGAGGCCAGACCAACAATCCCAGCACTGAAGAGATTTTGCGGGCCATCGAACAACTGCCAACAGACCGTGTCATCCTTCTTCCCAACAACAAGAACATCTTCCTGGCTTCGGAGGCGGCACGCGATTTATGTAGCAAGCAAGTTGTGGTGGTGCCGACACGATCTATTCCGCAAGGACTGAATGCGCTGCTTTCCCTGCGACCTGACGGCGATCTGAAGGCTGTGGCCAAGGCCATGGAGGCGGCTGCCGGCGAAGTCAGCACCGGCGAATTGACGCGGGCTACCCGCACGGTGACGCTCGATGATGTGGCTGTGGAAGAGGGTGCGCTTATCGGATCTGGTCGATGGTCGGTTGTGCGCCTCCCACGAGGATATTGATGTGGTGTTGGAGCGGATGCTGGACGCCATGTCGATAGAGGCGCGCGAGTTGGCAACCATCTACTTCGGTGCAGACAAGACAGAGACTGATGCGATTGAGTTGGCGGGCCGAATCAAGCGACATAACCCCGATATTGAGGTCGAGATAATCAACGGTGGGCAGGCCCACTACTTCTTTATTCTGGGCGTGGAATAGTGAGCCAGACGGCCCGGCGGCGGGGCCAACAGACCATACGCCGCGGGCACCCACGTGATCGGCCATAGACCCTTTCGCGTGGACACGCCCGATAGGACACGAGGAAATCATGGACAAGGCATTGCGACGACTGGAGCGTGTCCTCGAGCTGGAAAAGCAACAGGGATATCAAAACAAATCGGTAGTGGGCGGCATTCGCCAGTTCGTCATTTTCTGGGTCACCCAGGCCCAGGAAGAGGCGGAGAGTGAAAGCGACCTGGCGTTGGCCGAACAGGTCAGCGAAGTGCTCATGAACTACGGCCGTCTGCCGGGGGTTGAGGCCCGCTCCAAGGCGATTAACGATCTTCTGGCTAGCATTGCCCGCCGACCGGGCGGCTCTACGGCCACGGCCCGGCCAAGCGAGCCACGCCGTCAGCCGGACCGACGCCAACCCGCGGCCGTCAAGGAATCTCAACCGGCGACAGACCGTCGACTCGGACGACGATTTGGACGAAGACGAGGAGCTTGAGGCCGCGGCCGATGGTGAAATAGCTGAACTTGAAGAGGACGTGCTCCATTATGCTGAGCCGAGCGTCGAGCCGGATCCGGCCGGGTTGCTGCAACCTGTTTCGGCCCTTCACGGGGTTGGCCCGAAGCTGTCCGAGAAGCTGGAGAACCTGGGCGTCCAGACCATTGGCGAACTCCTATACGTCTTTCCGCGTCGGTATGAGGACTACTCATTGCTGAAGCCGATAAATCGGCTGGTCTATGGCGAACAGGTGACGGTGATTGGCACGATATGGCAAACGCGCGCCAGGCGCACGCGAACCAATCAAGTCATGATTGAGACGATAGT
Source organism: uncultured Chloroflexia bacterium (assembly GCA_963695535.1). GTDB lineage: Bacteria > Chloroflexota > Anaerolineae > Promineifilales > Promineifilaceae > Promineifilum. The sequence continues at coordinate 236,716 of CAVOGT010000003.1, read as the reverse complement.
CAAGGACGGCACGGGCAGTGTGCAGGCGACCTGGTTCGGTCAACCGTGGCTGACGAATCAACTCGAAGCCGGAATGCAAATCGTTCTCAGCGGCAAGGTGGATCAGTTCCTCGGTCGGCTAATTTTCAATTCTCCGGAATGGGAACCTCTGGAGACGGACCCGCTGAAGACGCGGCGCATTGTGCCGGTGTATCCGCTGACCAAAGGTCTGCAGGCGTACAAGATGCGCGAGATCATGCAAAATGCCGTCAACACGTGGGCTGAACGCGTGCCGGACCCGGTCCCACCGTCTATTCGGGAACGTCGCGGCCTAATGCCCCTGTCGGTTGCCCTACAACAAATCCACTTTCCGGATAGCCAAAAGACATTGCGCAAGGCGCACGAACGGCTGGCTTATGACGAATTGTTCCTGCTTGCAGCTGGGCATTCAGGGTCAGCGCCAACAATGGACCAAGCATTCGGCCGAATCGTTGCCCGTAAGCGACGAAGCGCTTGTCGCCTACTATGAGCGCCTGCCGTTTGAGTTGACCGGCGCGCAGCAGCGGGTCATTGGCGAGGTGCGCGCTGACATGGGACGCGAGCAACCGATGAATCGTTTGTTGCAAGGTGATGTGGGTTCAGGCAAGACAGCCGTGGCGGCGGCGGCCATGGTCATCGCTGCCCAGGCCGGAGCCCAGGCAGCCCTCATGGCTCCGACCGAGATTCTTGGCCGAGCAGCACTACGCCGGGCTGCGGCGGTTGCTTGAACCGTTGGGCATCTCGGTGGGTTTGTTGACCGGCAGTACCACGACGGCCGAGCGTGAACGAGTCTGCCGCAGGTCTGGCTGATGGTTCACTGCAGGCTATCATCGGCACCCACGCCCTTATCCAGCCAACGGTGTAGCTTTGCCCGGCTGGGGCTGGTCATCGTCGATGAACAGCATCGTTTTGGCGTCGATCAGCGTGCGGCCCTGCGCGAAAAGGGGCCGCTGGTCGGTAACGAGACATCTCAGCCCTCATCTTGCTGGCTATGTCGGCTACGCCTATTCCACGCACATTGGCCCTGTCGCTTTATGGCACGCTCGATCTGTCCAGTCTGGATGAGATGCCACCCGGTCGCCAGGAGATCAAGACCCGCTGGCTGCGCTCGACTGAACGAGAGCGAGCCTACAGCTTCATCCGTCGCCAGGTCGACGAGGGTCGCCAGGCCTTCATCATCTATCCGCTGGTTGAAGAGTCGGAGATGGTGGACGCACGCGCCGCTGTTGAGGAGTATGAGAAGCTGCAAACGGATGTTTTCCCGGAACTGAAACTGGGTCTCATTCACGGCCGCATGCGCTCGGAAGAGAAAGAACAGGCGATGCGTTCTTTCCATGATGGCGAGACCCACATCCTGGTAGCGACGTCGGTGATTGAGGTAGGCGTTGATGTCCCCAACAGCACCGTGATGGTCATCGATGGGGCGGATCGCTTTGGTCTGGCCCAGTTGCATCAGTTCCGTGGTCGGGTTGGGCGCGGCGAGTATCAGTCGTACTGCATCCTGATTGCCGATGAAGTGACGAGCGATGCCGAACAACGGCTGATAGCCCTTGAAGCAACCAATGACGGCTTTGTACTGGCCGAAAAAGACCTCGAACTGCGTGGGCCCGGTGAATTCTTCGGCCGCCAGCAGAGCGGCTTGCCGGAGCTTCGACTGGCGTCGCTGCTCCACGACCTGTCGGTCCTGGAGATGGCTCAGGCCGAGGCCGTCGAATCTTTTTACAGGTTGATCCGGACCTGGCAGCACCTGAAAATCGACTTCTACGCGAACGTGTGGCACAATTCTGGGAGCACGCGGGTGACATTAGCTAGCGTGCATGACTGGCGAGCATAGCCTTGCTGGTAGCAACTTAGGAGTTGCCAATGGCCTCAAGTGACAAGAACGGCTGTGAGCAGACGAGCAGTTTATCCGGGCACGTTTCGACCCGGTTCATTATGGTCATCTCGATCTGATTGAGCGCGCGGCTAATCTGTTTGATGACCTCGTGATTGGCGTCTATGATCATAGTCGGCCGACCAAGTCGGTGCTGTTTTCGCTGGACGAGCGCATGGAGATGATCGACGAAGCGTTGAATGGCGCTTCCGGCATCACGATCATGCCGTTCGGCGGGCTGTTGGTGGACTTTTGCCGGGCCATTGAAGCGCGGTGTCATTATTCGTGGGTTGCGTGTTTTTTCAGACTTTGAGTTTGAGTTTCGGTCGGCGCTGGCCAATCAACGGCTTGGCGCCGGAAATTGAAACCGTGAGCCTGATGACGCGCGAAGAGAACTCGTTTGTCACCGGCACCACCGTGCGCGAAATCGCGTCGTCTGGGTGGGGACGTCAGCAGCATGGTCCCGCCCAATGTGGCCGAACATCTTTATCGTCGTTTCGGTGAGGCCGATGCCAGCCTTTACCAGTCGTCGATTCCGCTGCGTGATTAGGGTACGACAGTGTAGTCTATGGATATCCAACTTCTGCTTGACCGTCTAGAGCAATCCCTCAACGACAGCACGCGCGTGCCGATGAGTGCCTATCTGCTCGTCAATGAAGACAAGATCTTCAGCATCGTCGACCAAATGCGAGTGGCCGTGCCCGAAGAGGTGAAGCGCGCCAATCGGGTGGAAGCGGAGAAGGATCGCATTCTGGCCCAGGCCAAAGAGGAAGCAGAGCGCATCCGTGAGCTGGCCCGACAGGAAGCCGATGAGCTGGTCAAGCGCGACAACATCATCGTGGCCGCCCAGCAGCGGGCCGACCATGTTCTGCGAACGCGCCGCGCGCGATGCCGACGCCCTGCGCCAGGATGCCGATGTGTATGTGGTCGATGTGCTTAACGGAATCGAGGAAGACTTGCTGCGCGTGCTGACGGTGGTGCGCAACGGGACCTGCATAAGGTTGCAGGCCGATCAGGCCGAGCGCGAGAGTCGCGTCGGTCAAGCACGCGAGAATAGAGCAATAAGGCGACTGGTATTGCCCCTGGCGACGCATCCCGCTTGGCTCGGAGCGTCATCAACCCTGGACGGTCGGATAGTGGAGTAAGAGCAACAACTCAATCGGTGCGGCGTGGCCTACCGTTATTCGGTTAGTTCGCTGCTGCGCAGGTCGGTAGGTGGTGTTGCCTGACTCAAAGTATTACCTGGCCCTGTGTGCAGGGTGTGGTTGGCTGGCCGGCATGTGGCTCGGTTCGCAGTTCGCGCCGCTTCTTTGGCCGTGGTTGCTGATTGCCGTCACTGGCGACCCTGGCGGCCGCATTCTGGTGGCGCGTTGGTCGCGTCGGGCTGGTCTTGGCCGTGGTCGCGGCAACGGCCTTTGGGGCCGCACGCACGTTTCTTCGCTTCCCCCAACGGATCAAATCTCTGCGCAGACGTTCCATGACCAGGGTGACATCGTGGCTTATGGACAGGTGGCTGGCCGAACCTGAAGTGCGCGATACGCATGTCCAATTGCGGGTTGAACTCAGTGAAGTGGTCGCTGATAACCAGACAACGGCCGTTGATGACACAATTCTCGTTCGCGTTGCGAGATACCCGGGAGTCCCCTACGGATCCACAATTCGACTGATAGGCGAGCTGAAGGGACCGGAGACAACCAGTTCGGCCGAATACGCAGCTTATCTGGCGCGGCAGGGCATTCGCAGCGAGATGTCTTACCCGCAAGTTGCCGTGTTGGCGCTGTCCGGTGGCAGCACGGCGATGCGGGGCCTGCTGACGCTCAAGGAACGTGCGCGCACGGCAATTATCACTTCTATTCCGGAACCACAGGCCTCTTTGCTGGTTGGAATCCTGCTGGGTGACGACAGCGGCATGTCGCCGGCTGTGCGCGATGCCTTTCGCCGGACGGGCATGACCCACATAATCGCCATATCGGGTTTCAATATCGCACTGATCATCGCTCTGGCTGATCGGTTGACATTGCCTTTCTTGCCGCGGCGGACGGCCGCATTTGTTGTGATGGCCTTCATCGCTGCCTATGCGGCCCTCGTAGGCGGGTCGGCGTCCGTGCTCCGGGCGGCGCTGATGGGCGGTGTCTTTCTGCTGAGCATGCGCTTCCTGGGACGGCCGACGCTGGCCGTGGCTTCGCTGCTCGTGACGGCTGTGGTGATGACGGCCGTTGATCCGAACGCGTTGTGGGATGTCGGCTTTCAGCTAAGCTTTGCAGCAACGCTGGGACTGATGCTTTACGCCGGTCCGTGGACCCGCTGGTTACAGCAACGATCATCCCAACTATTCGATCCTGAAGCCGGGCGAGCCGTTTCGCGGCTGCTGGCGGAAGGGCTGGTGGTGACGGCCGCGGCGCAGGTTCTGGCGCTGCCCTTGATTCTCTACTACTTTGGCCAACTCTCGCTGGTCAGCATGCCGGCCAACGTGCTCGTCCTGCCCGTGCAGCCCGCCGTCATGATGACCGGCGGCCTGACGGCGCTTTCGGGCATGGCATCGCCGGTTCTGGGCCAGGCAGCGGGCTGGGTCAGCTGGCTATTCCTGGCCTATACGTCCGGCGTCGTGGAACTACTGGCTGCCGTTCCCAATGCGGCCGTCCCGGTACCGTTAGGGCTGTCCGGGTTGCTGGCAGTGCTGCTGATAATCGGAATAGCGACTGTGGCCATGAAGCGTCCGGATGGCTTGCGAGCCGGCGCCGCGTTGACCGCCCGTCGAGGGGGGCGATGGCCGATCATGGGTGCTTCGTTGCTGTTGGCTGTTTTGGCGGGCTTATGGTCCGTCTCGCAACCTGACGGTCTGCTACACGTGGCCTTTCTCGATGTGGGTCAGGGGGATGCGATTCTGGTTGAGACACCCAGCGGCCGCCAGGTACTGGTGGACGGTGGCCGTTATCCGACGGCCGTTCTGGATGAACTGGGCCGGCAGATTCCGTTCTGGGACAGGACCCTCGACATCGTCGTGGCTACCCATCCGGATGAAGACCACATCGCCGGGCTGGTGCCTGTGCTGGAGCGCTATCAGGTTGACTTGTTGTTGACGAATAGCGCTACGGCTGAACAGGACCCGACCTACCAGGAGTTGCTGGAAACGGCCGCTGCTCGGGGGACGCAGCTACATGTCGTTGAGCGGGGAGAAGTCTATCACCTCGATCCCAACCTGGCGCTGGCCATTTTGCATCCTGCGGCCGAATTCCAGGGGGAGGGCAGCAATGCGCGTTCGATTGTGACCCGGCTTACCTACGGAGACTTATCGGTGTTGCTGACGGGCGACGCGGAACAAGATGCTGAGCACGCCTTGATGAGTGACGGTGAGGTGCTGTCCAGTACGGTGCTAAAGGCGGGCCACCACGGATCGAATGGCTCGTCCGGTGAGGAATTCCTCAGAGAGGTGCGGCCACAGGTGGCGATAATCTCGGCCGGGAAGGACAATAGCTATGGTCACCCTCATCCGGACGTGCTGGCGCGACTGGAGTCGGTCGGGGCAGCGATCTTGCGGACCGATGTGTCCGGTACGTTAGAGATGACCAGTGACGGGCAGCAGATGTGGTGGCAAGGGCGATAAGAGCCGCTACAATGTGTCCCGCGTTCGGCCGATATGCCGCCTGAAGCACACTTGTTATGAGACTGAAAATCGTTCCGCACCGCCTGCCCACACGAACTGTAGCCATCCTGTTCCTCGCGATGATGGTATTGGCCGCGGGCTGTTCGCTGTTACCCGGCCAGGCAAGCGATGTGACGGAAACACCGGAGCAAACGCGAACAGCGGCCGTGTTTCCCACCGTAACGCCGGAGCCACTGCCCACGGCACTCCCTACGGCCACCCCTGAGCCAACCCCAATCAGTCCGATGATCCAGGTTTCGGCGCAGGAGGTGGGTGAGGACGGCGTGCTCTTGATTGATGAAGCTAGCTCTGCCGGAGGCGGGCTGGTTGGCGGTGTTTAGCGTGGTTGATGGCCAAGCCGGAGAGGTATTGGGTTACGTCGACTTGCCCGAAGGCGTACACCGGGCCATCCAGGTTACGATCGATCCGTTTCGCGCTACGGACACGCTACTGGCCCAGACTGCACAAGGATGCCGGCGACTTGCAGGAGTTTGAACTACCCCAGCCGGACGAGCCCATCGACGATGCCGCCATGGCAGAATTTGATGTCACGGTGACACTCCCTCAGCCGGCGGTTCTCGTTGAGGATCAGGTGGTTAGCGCGGACGGTGTCGTGACCGTGGAGAGTGTGCGTGCCTTGGCGCCGACGTGGCTGGTTATCCATGCTGATGAGGACGGCGTGGCCGGTCAGGTCTTGGGTCAGGTTTTGCTGGAAGCCGGGCGAATATCGAGGACGTCTCCGTGCCCATTCGCCTGGCAACAAGCCACACCCCAACTGCATGCTGTGCTTCATGACGACAGCGGTGAGCTGGGCTATCTGGACTTTCCGGAAGCCGATCCACCCTTCATCGTTGGCGGCTCTGCCGTAGCGGACACGTTCGCGGCCACTTTCCCGCCAGATGTCCTGGTCTATGATCAGCCCGTTCGAGACGGCAGAGTCGTCATTGATCGCGTCATCAGCAACGGTCCCGGCTGGGTCGTTGTCCATTTCGATGACAATGGGCAGCCGGGACTCATCATTGGCGAGTCGCCTTTGGAAGACGGCTTAAACGAACAGGTTGAGGTCAATTTGATCCAGGCTGCCCTGACCCCTACGCTCTTTGCGCGAGTGCATGAGGACAGTGTGCCGGGCGACGGGTTTGAATTTCCCGGAGGCGGATGCGCCGGTGATGTTCGACGGCCGTTTGCCACAGGCCCGATCATTCCGCACAGATACGGGCAGCTACATCATCGTCCACGATCAGACAGTCGGTGAAGGGGACTCGATGATGGCTGCTGTAGTCGTAGCCACGAGCGACGCCTGGTTGGTGATCCATGCTGATGAGGACGGCGAGTTGGGCGAGGTGATGGGCAGCGCTTTCGTTCCGGCCGGCATCAACTCCGAGGTTATGGTGTCCCTGGACGGTATACCGTCGGCGGCCGAGACGCTCCACGCCGTGCTATACCAGGATGTGGGTGAGGCCGAGGTATTCGAATTCCCCGAATGGCCCGGATACTCCGTTCCGAGTGCAAGGTGGCACCGTCTCTGTACCCTTTCAATTCAGACCCAATATCGCCGAGTCGTAGCCTCCCGATTTGTCGCGCTGTATTAACGCCTTCCACCACTGACATTTCACGTTGCCTTCATGTTCTAATACGGCCTACCTGTGGCACTATTTGCATGTCGAAAAAGAATGTCTTGCCGGTCGAGATGGCGGCCGGTCGTCTTTGATTGGCCGTTGGCCGAGCGATTAACGCCCGAACTGCGTTCCAGATTAGACCGCACCCAGCAACACTAACCAGAGGTAGTCACCGGCCCAGGAAGGTAGGTTCACATGTCCCAAGGAGTTACAGAGATGGCCTTCAGCCCTAATTCTCCTCAGTCACGCGAAATGACTGAACTGCGCAATCATTTGAAGTGGCTAGATGAAGAACGCCGCAAGACCGCCCGTAAACTGGGCGAGGTGGAACAGCGCATTGCCCAGCAGGGACGCGAGATTGCGGAACGCGAAAAGCGCATTCACGAGCTGGAGTGGCAACTGGCGCAGGTATCTGAACGCATTGAACAGATGCCGGAGATGGGCACCGGCGCTTCCGGCCAGGAGCAACGCCTGCAGGACCTTGAGTGGCATATGTCCAACATTAATGCCCAACTGGTGCGTTTGCCCAAACTTGATGAGGAACTCGTCAATTTCCGCGAGGAGATCGCCCAATACACCGTTGATATTGAGAACCGCCTTGTATCCCAGCAGACGGAAGCGGCGCAGCGACTGGAGAATGACGTCTATTCGCGTCTGCGCGAAGACGTCACGCAGGCCGTCGTCGGGTATGATGGGCGCCTAACCGCGCTCCAGGTGGATATTAACGACAATGTTGAGCGGCAGATCGCGATGTCAGTCCAGAGCGTGCAGGAAGATCTGCAAGAGCGCATCACTCGTATTGAAAGTTCCGGGCTAGGCGACAGTGATCGCCTTGCTGAATTGGAGCGCTTTGACCCGTCTACTTTTGTCCGCATTGCAGACCTGCAGAACGTCGTGCAAGCCAATGATACCCGGTTGGCTGAGCTGGCCAGCATAAGCATGGCCAATGATGCACGGTTGGCTGAGCTGGCTAGCATAAACATGGCCAATGATGCACGGTTGGCTGACACAGAAGCCACACGTGCTGCTGTTGCCGAACGTCTGGCAAAACTCGAAGCGCTTGGGCAAGACAATGCCCATGTGATCGGCCAACTGCAGACGACACTCAACGAACTGAAATTGGATGACGGTTCATTGGCTGCCGTGGCAGCAATTGAGCAGGAGCTGGAACTGCGACAGGCAGAAGAAATTCGTCTGGCCAACTTGATTGGTGTGCAGGAAAGCAAGTTTGAGTACGCCACCGGGCAGATTGAGGAAATGAATCGGGTCGTGGCTGATATGCAAAAGCACTATGCTGTGTCAGAAGCGAATCTGGCCGAGCTGGGTAGAGCTATACAAGGACCTGAATGACAACTGGAAGCCCGCCCTCATGGAGGCCAGCGGCAAGATCGTACCGCTGAGTGAACGCCTGACGGTCCTGAGCAACGTCGTGACGAAGTCGGAGGCCAATCTGCAAACTCTGGCGGCCGATCAATCCGAAATGCGCGATCAACTCGTGGGTGTATCGGACGAAGTTCGTCAGTCACGACAGGACCTGAACCACCAGGTAGACAGCTGGCAGTCGACCATCGACGAGCACAAAGAGACGATTGAGCGCTTCACGCAGCAATGGCTGACGCTTTCCAATCAGTACAAGGAAGCGCGCATGGCCGTCCAGAACTTCGCCCACTGGCAGAAGCAACTGGAGCAGCAGAAGCGCGAGGCGTCCGAGATGCTGCGGGTCGAGTCGAACCGGATGCAGTCGCGGTGGGAAGGCTTCTTGCTGGAAATTCAGGAGCAGTTGAAGAACGTTGACCTGGATCTGGCCCAGAAGTGGCAGGCCTTTGAAATTGACAATGAGCAGCGCTGGGCAGCAGCTCGCCGCAGCGAACAACTATGGCGTGAAGAATTGGCTAATGTAGACGACCTGATTGTCAAGCTTGCAGCAGGACAGCCGCAACCTGATCTGGCGAGTGCAGGCGGCACAGGCTGACGCCATTAAGAAATGGCCGCGGCTGCTGCTGGAAGAGGTGGAGAAGGCCGTCGAATTGAATCCCAATCGACGGCTCCAGCCCACCCCCGGCGCATCCGCTGCCGCAACGATATGAGTGTCGTGGATGCGATTGAGCAGGGGCTGATTAAGGTAGACTACGATGACGAGTTGTCAGATGATGCTTCCTAGGAATGCGATGCATCTGACACTCGCATCTAGCAATCCAAGCCTCTGTAGTTGGAGCGAAGGAGTCAGAATGACTGAAAAGCCGAAAGGCCTTAGCATCCAATGGATCGTGATCATCCTGCTGGTTCTGGCAGTATTCTTTGGTTGGCTCGGCTACTACCGAAGGTAGCTTCTTCAATGTCTATGCCAGTGGCATTGGCATCATGCTGCTGGGGGTGGCCCTGACTGTGTGGCTGGTCGACTACTTAGGTCGCCAGCGCGAGATGCGTCTAATGAGTATTCTGGAGGCCCAGGTTCGCCAGCAGGAAGAGAACCAGACTGCTCGCGACGAAGCGGTACTGAAGTCGCAGCTCATTCGCGAGCTGGGCAGTGGCGACCAGGGACTCGACGGCGCGGGCCATGCGCGTGTTAGACGAGCGTGGCTGGCTGACCGACGGATCGCTGGCCGAACGCCCAGTTGGTTGGGGCCAACGTGGCCGGCGCGGCGCTGGCATGGGCTAATCTGAGCAATACATTCTTGAGCCGCGCCAATCTGGAGGGCGCTGATCTTAGTTATGCCAACCTGAGTGGCGCGAGTCTAAGTGATTCGCCACATGGAGCGCGTGAATCTTGAGCCAGTCCAATCTGACTGAAACGGACTTGCGCGGCGCCGATATGAGCCTGTCCAATCTGACGGAGACGGACATGACGGGCGCCACACTGGACGAAGCGCAGTTGAGCGGCGCGACGATGGTCGATGCCAACTTGCACAAGGTGCAGGCCAGCCGGGTCACATTTAACGGCGCCAATATGGAACGGGCAAACCTGGTCCAGGCTGACCTGACTTACTCCAGCTTTGAGCGCACAGACCTCTCCGGCGCAAACTCTGGGTTGGGCCAACTTGTCGCGGGCTAATCTGGAAAAAGCGGAACCTGACTGAGGCTAATCTGAGCGGTACAAATCTGGATGAGGCGCGCCTACAAGGTGCGAACCTGTCCGGAGCATTCCTGTTCGGGGCGCGGGTGTCGCTAAAGTCACTTTCGACCGCCAAATCGTTGGCCGGGGCCACCATGCCCGATGGTCTGAAATACGAGGATTGGGTGCGGCGCCAGGCCGGTGAAGATGTTCCTGACCCGATCATAGCAGCCGGAACTGGAAGTGCCGCCGTCACCGCTGGACTATCGCGCCGAGGAAGTCTAGATAGCGCGCCGCGTTCTCACCCATAGAAAGCCAAAGGCCCTGGACGAATCCAGGGCCTTTGTTTTGCACCGTAGCAATGCTAGCTCTCACGAGGAGGCATTGCTACGGTGCACATGATAGAGTAACTACTCATACGCACCACCTCCTCTTGTTAAGGATGGCTGGCAGCTTAGCTGCAATAAATAAACCTACGAGACTAATAATGAAAACGATTATGGCACATGGATTTGGCCTGTCAACAAGTGAGTCACGTTCTCATGTTGACGCTCATGGCCGCCAGTTACGCTAGGGCCGTAAACAGGCGGTCCACTCCTTCGGCGTATTGTAGTGGGCAAAGCCGATGCGCACGAAACCGCCGTTGTCCAGTGTACCCAGTCGCTCCATGACCGCGACGGCGTAGTAGTGGCCATGCCAGACAAATATTCCCGCCTCGCCCAGCCGTTCCGCCAACTTCTCCGGCGTGTAGCCATCGAGACTGACGGCAAACGTCGGTGTGCGACTGGTCCAGGCTTCTCGATGTCAGTATGCCCCGAACACATGGAGTCCCGGCACTGTCGATGGCCTGGGCCAGAAAGGCCTGGCTCAGTTCCGCTTCATATGCCTCGAATCGCCTGCATGGCCTGCGTCAATCGCTCGCGCCTCGTGCCGCTGCCGAGCCGCCGAGACGCAGCCAGTAGTCAACTGCCGCGGCTACCCCGGCCAGACTCTCGAAGCTCTGGGTCCCGGTCTCCCACTTGCCGGGCGGCCGCGCTGGGCGCAGGGCGCACTTTGTAGGCTTCGAGTTGATCCAGCAGCGTCGTACTTGCCGTAAAGGCACCCCGGTGTGCGGGCCGAAGAACTTGTAGACCGAGCAGGCCAGAAAGTCGCAATCAAGTGCCTGGACGTCGATCAGACCGTGGGGAGCATAGTGGACGGCATCCACATAGACCAGCGCTCCTGCCCGGTGGGCTGCCGGCGATGATGGTGCGCACGTCATTGATTGTCCCCACTGCATTGGAGGCATAGTTGACGGCCACCAGACGCGTTCGCTCGTTCAACAGGATTGCCAAGCTTTCCACGGCCAACGTGCAGTTCTCCGGGTGGAAGTCAAGCCAGCGCACCGTCACCCCGCGATCGGCCGCTGCGGTCAGCCACGGCGAGATGTTGGCGTCGTGGTCGATCTTGGTGACGACGATCTCGTCGCCGGCTTGCCACGTGCGGCTGATCGCCCGGCTGATGCTGAAGGTCAGGCTGGTCATGTTCTGCCCGAAAACGATTTCCTCCGGCCGAGCGTTCAGCAAGATCGGCCATGGCCTCGGCGCGCATCTGTCGACCACGTCGTCGGCTTCCCGGCTTGTCAGGAAGGGTCCACCGAGATTGCTGCTGCCCTGTTGCAGGTAGTCGGTCATGGCGTCGATCACGGCTTGCGGTGACTGGGTGCCGCCAGGGCCGTCCAGAAAGACGGCCGGTCGGCCGTTGACCGTGCGGTTCAGAGGGCAGGGAAGTGTGGGCGAATCTGGTTCAGGGGCAATGGGAGGAACGGTTTTGGAGCTCATGGCAGAATTGTAACATGAAGCGCGCCGGACAAAAGCGCTGATTGCTATTGGGCGCTTGGTCGAGGTGCGCATGAATTCGGCTGTGAAGATTGCCATCCACCCCTATGATAATTGCGCTCGAATCAGCCATAATGCACCCATTGCATGCTCGTGGTCGCTCGATCACGAGCGAGGGAACGTCCGTATGAAACATAACTTTGTGACTCTTGTCGCCTGGATGGTGGGTCTTGCTCTGCTGTCCGGCTGGCTTTTCTGGTCGAGTACTGGCACCGCCGATCGGATCGGTACGATGGACGGATTGGTTCCCATTCCCGGCCTACCCGTCGCCTGTCCTAACGCGCCGCCTCCACCACGCCCCACATTACTGTGGTGGATGTGGTTTTCCTGCCGATGGTGATCGGCAATCCGCCTGCGGCGATTTACGACATGATGAAGTATATGGCCGACGGTGCGCGGTCCGCTGTATGAAGTGCGTCATAGCAGTGGGGCACAGGCTCGCCACCAGACACAATATAGCGGCGCACGCTTCTTCCACACCAAGGGCAATGAGATCAGGGCTGAATGGGAAGAACTGTGGGGCACCGAAGAAACGATCTACCGCGGCACGGACACCAGTCCCGGCAACGATCAATACTACACGCTCTATGAGAACGATGTGGTCGGGTCCGCCTGGAGTCCGCGCTATCTGGCAAGAAGGCGAGCTCTATGAGCGCAATCCCTATGTCGTGTTCTATCGCAAGTCGAATTGCAGCATTGTGGCGAGCGGCTTTCAGAAGAGCTGGCTGCGATTTGAGGCCCATTACCCAATTACACCTTTGATAGCGGACTACGCTGAAGGATGTGGTCGAGTTGACCTGGCTGCTGAACCCGACTGGCGATCCTGTTGAGAGCTACTTCTACGCGGCCGGGTATGGGCTGGTGGGTTGGGGAAGCGCGGATCGGGGTATCAGCTACGTCAGCGAGATTCACGGTGCCCGGCCAGCGCCCTAACAACACACGCGAGAATGTGGCGTGCCTAAAGCAGCAGGGCAATCAGACTCGTGCAGTCGCCTTGTTGAATGATGGGCCACTGCCGCCGGGCTTTCGGGCGAAATAGAGCGGCCCGCTATGCCACCCGGCTTACTTAGCCGCCGAATGCTTGACGTGGCCAATTCGCGTGGGCTAAAATGCCTTCATAACGCGTTGCGTTATGGCATGACCGGTCGCTCGATTGAGTTCGGGCGACAGACGTCGCATTGACAACCCACTGACCCGCTGAAACGAGGAGAACACAGGATGAGCGCCAACGGCCGCAATCAAACAGTAAGCTTTTTTCTGAGCGAAGAACACCAGATGATCCAGAAGTTGGCGCGTGATTTCGCCCGCAACGAAATGGCGCCAAAGGCTGAACACTACGACCGCACTCACGAGTACCCGTGGCCGGTTATTCGCAAGGCGATGGAATTGGGTCTGACCACCATGCCCATTCCGGAGGAGTTCGGTGGGCTGGGGCTTAGCATGTTCGAGGAGTGTCTGGTTAGTGAGGAGCTGGCCTGGGGCTGTTCCGGCATGAGCACTGCCATTGGTGTCAACAGCCTGGGTATGTTGCCAATTCTCATCGCCGGGAGCGACGAGCAGAAGACCGAGTACGGTGGCCGAATGGCGGACGGCGGATTGTGCGCCTATTGCGTGACCGAACCGGAGGCGGGTCTGATGTGGCCGGCATCAAGACCACGGCGGTTCGCGAAAATGGTGATTACGTGCTGAACGGCAGCAAGACGTTCATCACCGGCGCGACCAATGCCAATTTCTATTCCGTCCTGGCGTACACGAATCCCGAGCATTCGCGAGGATCGTCGTGCTCGCTATAAGGGCATGAGCTTCTTCGTGGTCGAGCGCGAGTGGGACGGTGTCAGTGTCGGCAAGCCGTTTGACAAGATGGGCCAGCACGCCTCCGATACGGCCGAGGTCGTGTTCGACAATGTCAGGGTTCCGGCGACTCACATCCTGGGCGAAGAAGGTACCGGGTTTCGGCACGGCGATGAAAGTGTTTGATCGCAGCCGGCCGAGCGTGGCCGCCGGTGCCGTCGGTGTGGCCCAGCGCGCACTGGACGAAGCCATCAAGTATGCCAAGGAACGCGTCAGCATGGGTCAGCCAATCTGGCAGCACCAGGCCATCGGCCACATGATCGCCGACATGGCTATGCAGGTGGAAGCGGCGCGGTTGCTGGTCTGGAAAGCGGCCTGGGCCGAGGACAGCGGCGAGCGGAACACCGCCATCGCTGCGATGGCTAAGGCATTTGCGGCTGATATGCGCGATGAAAGTGACGACGGATGCCGTACAGGTCTTTGGCGGCTACGGCTACATGTCAGAGTACCCGGTCGAGAAACTGATGCGTGACATCAAGATCTACCAGATCTACGAGGGCACCAGCCAGATTCAGCGCAACATTATTGTGCGCGAATTGTTCCGCAGCTAAGGCTGAACACCTCGGTTCCCACGCCATGTCAAGCCCCGGGGTTATTGTGACCTGGGGCTTTTTTGCTGCCTTTTCAACTCACAGTTTAACCATGCTCAATTTATCGCGCAGCCCGTACCGTTAATTCCAGAATGAACGCCGATCTATTGTGTCAGAACGACGCAACTCCCATAATGCGCCTCGTTATCTGTTTGACATTGCGAGAGGAGTGAGTTATGTTTTTTCGATTGCGTTATTCTGAATGTGCTGATCATTGCGTTGCTGGCTATGGCTTTCCTGGCCGGCTGTCAGTCCGGGCAGCGCTGACAGAGTCAGTGACGGAAGGTGCTCGACGGCACCGAACACCGGTAAGCTGGTCATATATTCCGGTCGCAGCGAGAGCCTGGTGCAGCCGATCATCGACCAATTTTCAGCGTCAACCGGCATCAGATGTGGACGTGCGGTACGGCAAGACGGCCGAGTTGGCCGGCGTGTTGTTGGAAGAGGGCGAGAACAGCCCGGCCGACCTGTTCTATGCCCAGGACCCCGGTGGGCTAGGCGCAGTGCAGGCTGCCGGGTCTGCTGGCGCAGCTTGCCCACTTCATTGACTGATCAGGTGCCGGAGCGCTTCAAATCGGCTGCAGATGACTGGGTGGGCGTTTCCGGCCGCGCACGCGTGGTGGCCTATAACACCGATGCCATCAGCGACCCCGCGACTGAACTGCCCGGCGGACATCTACGACTTTATCGACCCCCGTGGAATGGTCGGCTGGCCTGGGCGCCGGTCAATGCGTCCTTTCAGGCGATGGTGACGGCCATGCGTCATGAGTGGGGCGACGACAAAACCCGCGACTGGCTGCTGGGAATCCAGGCCAACAACCCGTTGGTCTTCGATGACAACACCCCGATACTGGCTGCGCTGGGTGCCGGACGAAGCAGACGTCGGTTTTGTCAATCACTACTATCTCTATCGCTTCCTGTCTGAGCAGGGCGATGACTTTCCTGTCCGCAACTACTTTCTGTCGGGCGGCGGGCCGGGGTCGCTGATCATGGTGTTCGGGTGCCGGGATACTGGAGTCGGCCGACAACCCGGCCACTGCCCAACGCTTTCTTGAATACCTTCTGTCCGTGCAGGGCCAGCAATATTTCGCCAACGAGCACCTACGAGTACCCGGTGGTAGCCGGCGTGACGTCTGCCGGACGGCTTGCCGCCATTTGCTGACCTGGACGCCACTAGCGACAGATATCGCTCTCGGTGACCTTGGCTGATCTGCAGGGCACGCTGGATATGCTCATCGATTTGGGCATCATCGAATAGTCTCCATAGCCGATCGCCAAAATTGAACCGCGGTTAAAGCGGATGGTGACCGGGGATAAGTTTCGGTTTAACGCCTATCTTGACCCCGGTCACTATTGCTGCGTATAGTACACTTGCGCTTCAACGAGCATAGCTGTTCATGAAACCTACCTAAATGAGCATCGGAGACTTCGCCAACATCCAGCAGTGGGCGGCCGTACGTGCCGCCGGTTTCGGCGTTCGCAGGGTACGGCCGGACGGGCGGACCCTGGTATCGGGCCACACCTTGTTGGTGACGGCTGCACTTATCACCGTATCTCTGGTCGTTGTTGTCCCCACCTACCTGATCATCCGCACGGTCGGTGCCGGTGAGGCCACCCTGGAGACGCTGTCGTCGGCGCGAACGTGGCAGACTTTGGGCAACACGCTCCTGCTGGTCGTGACGGTGGCCGGGGCCTCGGCCGCTCTTGCCGTGCCGATGGCCTGGCTGACGACCTGGACCGATTTGCCCGGTCGTCGTCTATGGTCGGTCGCTGCGGCGCTGCCGCTTGTCGTGCCTAGCTATGTCGCGGCTTACCTGTACGCGTCCTTGCTGAGTCCCAAAGGGATTGTGCAGCAAGCGTTGCAACCCCTGCTTGGGCATTGATCGATTTCCACCTTCAATGGATTTGTCGGTGCGTTTTTTGTGCTGACCCTCATCAGTTATCCGTTCACCTACCTGACCGTTCGCGCTGCGCTGCAACGGATGGATCCGGCCATGCTGGAAGCGGCTCGCAGTCTGGGCCAATCGCCCGGTCAGGCCTTCCGGCGCGTAACCGTCCCCTACTTGCGACCGTCCATTGTTGCCGGTAGCCTGCTGGTTGCCCTCTATTGTCTGCGTGATTTTGGAGCGGTTAACCTGCTCCAGTACAACACTTTCACGCGCATCATTTACAATCGCTATCAAGCTTACAGATTGGACGAGGCGGCGGCGATGGCCCTGATTCTGGTGGCGTTGGCGGCCGTCTTGCTCTACCTCGACCATCGCAGCCGCGACAACCGCCAGTATGCGCGCGTATCCGTGGGCTGTGCGCGGCAGCGTCCGTTGCTGCGCCTCGGTCGGTGGACTGTTCCGGCGCTGATCTTTGTTGGGTCCATCGTTTTCCTGGCGCTGGCGGTTCCGGCCGGTGGGCTAGTCTATTGGTTCTGGCGCGGCCTAAATCAGGACTTCGTCGTGCGCGACCTGGGCCCGGCGGTTAGCAATGTCGGATCAATGACCGCACTGCTGAAACCGGCCTGGAACTCGATCTCCGCGTCGCTCATCGCCGCCATCCTGACCGTTCTGCTGGCGCTGCCCGTAGCGTTGCTGGCCGTGCGATGGCCCGGACCGATGAGCCGGGCCTTGGAGCGACTGACCTATTCGAGCGCCGCACTTGCCCGGCATCGTCGTCGCCCTGGCCTACGTATTCGTGGGCACCAATCTCGTGCCACCCCCTGTACCAGACGTTGCCGATGCTCCTGTCGTGGCCTACGCGGTGCTGTTCCTGCCGCAGGCGATCGGTGCGGAGCGATCATCGCTGCTTCAGGTGTCGTCCTCGTCTGGAAGATGCCGGGACGCAGTCTCGGCCAACGACCGTCTCAGGTCTTTCGCCGGGTCACGATGCCGCTGCTCCGGCCGGGCATTCTCGCAGCGGCGGCCATGGTCTTCCTTACCTGTATGAAAGAGCTCCCCGCAACGTTCATTCTCAGCCCGATTGGCTTTGAGACACTGGCGGCCGAAGTCTGGTCGAATATCAGTCAGGCCTTCTTCGCCCGCGCCGCGGCGCCGACGCTGCTGCTCATCTTACTGTCCTCCCTGCCGCTGGCCTTCCTATCCCTGCGAGATGCTCAGGATCGATAGCGCCAACTCTACCCTGCCCATGTCGGAACAAGTGAATCAAGGTGGTCTGGCGTATGCGCTTGACTGCCGCCATCTGACCAAGCGCTTCGCCGAGATGCCTGTCGTCGACGACCTTTCGTTCACCGTGCGCCCCGGCCACATTCTGGCGCTGGTTGGGCCCAGCGGATGCGGCAAAACGACAACGCTCCGTCTTGTCGCCGGATTCGAAACGCCGGATGAAGGCAGCATCGAGATCGCCGGGCAAGTAGTGGCCCACGACGGATCTGTGCAAGTCCCGCCGGAGCGAAGGCGCACGGGCATGGTCTTTCAGGACTACGCCCTTTTCCCTCACCTAACCGTTGGTCAGAATGTCGGGCTTTGCGCTGGGGCGAAGGAAGGACTGCGCAGGAGCGCGTGAACGAGCTGCTGGCGTTTGTCGGGTCTCCCGGGCTCTTGCAGACAAGATGCCCCATCAGCTGTCCGGTGGCGAACAGCAGCGCGTATCCTTGGCGCGTGCGCTGTCCATGGATCCGGCTGTCTTGTTGCTGGACGAACCATTCTCCAACTTGGATGCCGCGCTACGTACGTCGGTGCGGGCCGAAGTACGCGGCATGCTCAAGCGCCGGGCCATCACGGCCGTCTTTGTGACGCATGATCAGGAAGAGGCATTGTTCCTGGGCGATGAAGTGGCGGTGATGATGGACGGTCGTCTCGAACAAATCGGTACGCCGGAGGCGGTCTATCATCGCCCCGCACCCGACGTGTGGCGGAGTTTATCGGTCAGACCAGTTTCATCCCCGGTCAGGCGACCGCCGACCAGATCATTACGCCATTGGGACCGATTCCGCAGCCGGCCGGGTTGACCGCGGGTACGACCGTGGAAGTTGCCATTCGTCCGGACGATGTTACTCTGCGTGCCGATGACGCGGGTAATGGCGTGGTTGTCTCTCGCCAATTTGTGGGTATCGCCTACGTGTATGGCATCCGCTTGGATGATGGGACGGCCGTCAGCTCGTGGCAAGCGCACACGGTCGGTCTGGCCGAAAGGGCGCGTGTGGCCGTTGGTCTCAATCCCGGCCATGAGGTGGCGGTTTTCTTGAATGGAGAAGCAGTGTAACCATGAATGTTCATGACGCGATTACCGGACGGCGAACAATTGCTCGCTTTGAACAAGAACCGATATCGACGGAGCTGTTGACGCAGCTGCTGGCATTCGGCACATGGGCGCCGAACCATCACCTGACCGAGCCGTGGACGTTCATCGTCTTGGGCCCGCGCGTCCATACGCAACTCGCGGAACGATTGGGTGACATCCAGGCGGCCCGCGCTCCGGAAGAAGCGCCGGAACACCGCCAACGGCTTAGAACAGACGGCACGACAAAACTCGCGTCTGTGCCGACCATTGTCGCGGTGGTTAGCGATCAGACCGGCGACGCGCAGCGGCAGACAGAGGATTATGCCGCCACCTGCTGCGCCATACAGAACGTGCAGCTGGCTGCCTGGGCCGAAGGTGTCGGCATCAAGTGGAGCACCAATGCCGTGACACGCGACTCCCTGGCCTACGAGTTGCTGCGCCTCGATCCGGCGACAAAGACGATCGTGGGCTTTTTGTTTGTCGGTTATCCGGCCGATATCCCGCCCCCTCGGCCGCGCCGCAAGTCAGTCGATGAATGTATCATCTGGACTGATTGACTGCTTGCGTTGGCTAATTCGGAGAGCACGTACGATAAAGGTTGACGTCAGACTCGTTGCAAGTAGAATCTTACTCAGTTGCATAGCTTTGCATAGAATCAACTGACAAGACTATGGCGAACCAGTTACAGGAACCGGAAACGTGGTATACGCTCAGTGAGGCCGCCAAGCGGCTGAACGTGCACCCAACGACACTGCGCCGCTGGGCCAACAACGGTGACATTCCCGTTATGGTGACCCCGGGTGGACATCGCCGCTTTGCGGCTGGCGATATCGCCCGATTTGCCCGAGAGCATCGTGTCTCGCCCTACACCAACGGCATAGCCGGTCTCTTCGCAACACAAGCGCTGGCCCATGCCCGCCAGGACGTGGTAGTCAGTCGCGATGAAAACTGGTTAGCGCAGTTTGATTCCGAGGCGCGCAATCGCAACCGGCAGCTCGGTCAACAACTGATGGGGCTCACCCTGCAGTTCCTGTCCAGCGAAGACGACAACGACTCTATTCTGGAGCAGGCTCGCCAGATCGGCCATGAGTATGCGCGCAATGCCATGGCTCAGGGAATTCCGATGAAGGCCACGCTCGAAGCATCGATGTTCTTTCGCGACAGCCTCATTGAGACAGCACTACAGCTGCCGGACACGGCCAACATTCGGCCGGAAGCCAACGTGCGTCTGCTTCGTCGGGTCAATATGCTCCTGAACGCGGTTCATCTGGCCGTGGCTGAAGAGTATGATATGCATCGTTAGAGTCATCTTGTTACTCTGATGCCCCACTTTCCCAGCAAACAAACTCGGCCTCGGATCATTGGACAAACGTCATGTCTGTAGATGACATCTGTCACTAATGCAGGCCGGCCTAAAACTGTATGATAAGGGTGACCTAAAAACAGGGGCACGGTCACCATGAAACACGACTCATTCAACGAAAGCGCGGAAATGTATCTGAAAGCGGTGACCGAAATGGCGGTCCCCGGCAACCCGGTGCCTATCTCCGCATTGGCCGAGCGGCTGGGCGTCTCCAGCGTGTCGGCTACGGAGATGGTCCACCGTTTGAGTGCCCAGGGATTGGTGGCCCATACCCGCTATCAAGGCGTTGACCTGACCGATTTGGGTAGTCAACAGGCGGCTGCGGTCGTGCGCAGCCACCGTTTGTGGGAGCGTTTTCTGGCTGACTGCCTGGGCCTACCCTGGGACACCGTACATGACATGGCCTGTCGACTGGAACATGCGACCGATCCGGACGTGGCCGATGCGCTCGATGCATTCCTGGGCTTTCCGGCAACCTGCCCGCATGGCAACCCCATTCCCGACCCAGAAGGGTTTTCGTGTGCCGTGGCGGATTTCCCGCTGGCCTCACTGGCTCCGGAACAACGCGCCATCATTAGCCGCATTTACCCCGAGACCGACGCTCTGCTGGCCTATTTGGCGTCGCAGGGCTTGCAAGCGGGAACTGAGGTGATGATGCATGAGGTCATGCCTTTTGGCGGGCCCCTGGTTGTTAGTGTGGCGGCCGAATTGCGCTATGTGGGCCCGGAAGCGGCCGACCATATCTTCGTCCGGCTACGCTGGAGCATCTGCATGAGCCACTGGCCCGTGGTTCTGGCTCTTGGTCTGATCAGTGTGCTGCTGAGCTTCTCCGCTGACGCACGGCGGTCGCAGGCGGCGCTGGTTTCGGCGTCGGTCGCAGCCGTGACACAGTGCGGTCACCGGCGAGCGATATCGTCAATAGCACCCTGAAGAGGTCCTGACCGACGCGCTGCGTTTCCCGCTGAGCGGCTGCCGACTGGGCCAGTCGGTCTGCCTGCAATGTCTGGAAGTCGATCATTGCGTCCTCCATCGCTTGCGAGAACTCGGCCTCACGCCGGGGGTGGAATTATCAGTCGTGCAGGACTCCGGGGGGCCGCTTTTGGTGGCTGTCCGGGGCTCCCGCGTCGCGCTGGGTCGCGACCTGGCCGACAATCTGTACGTCATCCCTGTGGAGCGTATTCCCTGTTCGGCCGGTTGATTCATCCGAAGAGCAGCTGTCATGACGAGCGCGCCATTGATCCCCACGGCAGTCGCCGAATTGCATGTGGCCCTGGCGGGCAATCCGAACGCGGGCAAGAGTACGCTGTTCAATGCCCTAACCGGTTCCCAGCAGCATGTGGGAAACTGGCCGGGCAAGACGGTCGAAAAGAAGAGTGGCGTCTACGAGTCGGCCGGCACGCGCTTTCTCATCACGGACCTGCCCGGGGCCTATAGTCTGAGCACGTTCACCCAGGAAGAAACCGTCACCCGTGATTTCATTCTGGAGTCACAGCCGGATGTCATTGTGGCTGTGGCCGACGCCACGAACCTGGAGCGTAACCTCTATTTCATCGTGCAGCTGCTGGAACTGGGACGGCCGACGGTTGTCGTGCTCAACATGATGGATGTGGCGGAACGCAACGACGTAACGATTGACAGTCAAGCCCTGAGCCGCGCGTTGAACGTGCCGATAGTTGCCGCTGTGGCCCGCAAAAAGATCGGCCTCGACCAGCTGATTGATACCATCGCCGTCGCCGGCACCTCCACAAGCAACTCCTTTGAGCTCGACTATGGCCCTGAAATCGAAGCGGAGCTCCATAACCTACAGTGTGTTTTTGGCCGACTATCCGGAAATCACGTCTGACTTCCCGGCGCGATGGTTGACAATCAAGTTGCTGGAAGGGGATGACGATATGGCTGATCGGGTGGTGTCGCTGCTCGGCAGCACGGATGTCTTGGAGGCAACGGCCGCGGCCCAACAACGCCTGAGCCAAACCCTGCCGGACGACGTGGATGCGATGACAGCCGATCGCCGCTATACAGTCATCCACCAACTCGTCCAGCAAGTCGTGCATCAGAGCGAGGCGGATCAGGCCAATTGGTCCGATCGGGTGGACCGGATTGTCATGAGCCGTTGGCTGGGCATTCCCATTTTCCTGGTAATAATGTGGCTGACATTTCGCCTGACGGCTGATGTCTCTGCGCCGCTGGTCGATTGGCTGGACAGTGTGATTAACGGCCCGATTGCGGCCTGGCTCTTGGCGGTACTCGGTGCCGTGGGCCTGGCTGATACCTGGTTGGCTTCGCTGCTTGTCGACGGCGTTTTGGCCGGAGTGGGCGGGGTGCTGGTTTTCCTGCCGGTGCTTCTGGTTCTCTATTTCGCGCTGGCCGTGCTGGAGGACTCCGGCTACATGGCTCGTGCCGCGTTTGTGATGGACCGGTTGATGAACCGCATTGGCCTGCACGGGCGCAGTTTCCTGCCGCTCATGGTGGGCTTCGGCTGCTCCGTCCCGGCCATCTACGCCACGCGCACGCTGGACAATCAGCGCGATCGCATTCTGACCGGCCTCCTCGTGCCGTTCATGAGTTGCGGCGCGCGGCTGCCGGTCTACGTGTTGTTCGCGGCCATCTTCTTTCCCCGCTATGCCGGTGGCGTTATCTTTGGTCTTTATCTGCTGGGTATTCTCTTCGCTTTGACCGTGGGGTATTTGCTACGCCGCTCCGTCTTGCCGGCCACACGCAGCCACGGTTTGGTGATGGAACTGCCGCCCTATCGACTGCCCCATTTGCAGAGCATTTGGCATCAAATGTGGCAGCGCACCCGGTCTTTTCTGGCCCATGCCTGGTCAATCATCCTCGGCATGTCGCTGGTCATCTGGTTCCTCATGGCGGTGCCGCTGGGTGGGAGTGGGACGTTTGCCGACACACCGTTACCCGAAAGCGCTTTCGGCCGTCTCTCCAGCGTCATTAGCCCGGCACTCGAGCCCCTAGGTTTTGGCAGCTGGCAGACGACCGGTGCGCTGGTCAGCGGCCTGGTAGCCAAGGAAGTGATCATCAGCACGCTGGCCCAGACTTACGGCACGACCACGACAAGTGAGGTAGCCGTTGACGGTTCATTGCTCCACGACGTAACGGGCATAGTCACATCGCTGGGAACGGCGATCGGCGACACGCTGCGGGCGATTCCGTCTTTGATAGGTATCAACCTTCAGCGCCAAACCACGGATGAAACGGATACAGTTCTTTCGGCCGAGATCCGGGCCGGGTTCGACGCCTCCAGTAACGGCCATGGCGCCCTGGCGGCCTTGTCCTTCCTGGTCTTTGTTCTGCTCTACACGCCGTGCGTGGCCACGGCTGCTGCCGAGCGGCACGAACTGGGCACCCGCTGGATGTGGACCAGCTTGCTGGGGCAATTGGCGCTGGCCTGGGTGGCGGCGCTGGTAGTCTTTCAAGGTGGGCTGCTGTTAGGAGCGGGCTGATGCTATTTGAACTGTTGCGCCTCATTGAGGCAAGCACGGGTCCGGTCACGGTGGCACAGCTACAGCTCCGCCTCGGAGTGGATGAGTCCACATTGAACGGGATGCTCGATTTCTGGGTTCGCAAGGGGCGGCTGCATTTGGACGGCCGTTCTGATGCTGTCTGTGGCACCAACTGCGTGGAAGCTGCCTGTTCCTGCGGTAGCTGTGAGGGGGCTGAGGGGTGCCCGTTTGTCGCCAGGCTACCCCGTGCCTATGAATTGAGCCTTTCGCAAGTCACCAGGGCCGATACACAGTAGAATTCCGGTGCGACTATGACTACTCCTGTATTGACGCCCAACGCGGCCCCAAAACACGTACCCTATAAGCAAGTGGCCATTCCGGCCGAACACGGCAGTTGGAGCCTGGTCATCGAACCTATCCTGTTAGGTCTCCTCGTGGCGCCATCCTTCGGCGGTGCCGCGTTAGCGGTGGCTGCCTTTGCTCTCTTTTTGCTGCAACGGCCGTTATCCATTGCCTGGAGTGACCGGCGTCGCGGCCGACAGTACGCGCGAACACAGGTGGCGCGGCGTTTCACCCTGCTATATGGTGGCGTGGTGCTGGCCGCTGGGGTGGTGGCGCTGCTGCTGGTTGGGTGGTGGCCGTTTATGCCGGCGATTTTGGCAATGCCTCTGCTGGCCGTGTTCTTATGGTACAACCGGCGACCGGGACGAAGCTGGCAGGCAGAGTTGGCCGCGCCGATCGCATTCTCGGCTGTGTCAGCGTCTATCGCCTTAGCTGCCGGGTGGGCGCTATGGCCCGCATTGGCCCTGTGGATCGTGATGAGCGCGCGCTCGGCCCCGGCGGTCTTATTCGTACGGGCACGACTGCGACTGGACAAGGGCAAACTCATTCGGCCGGCAGGCACCATTGCGGCCCACGTGCTGGCGATTGGTGTGGTGGCGGCGCTGGTGTGGGGCAATCTACTACCGCTAACCAGTTTGTTGGCGATGGCGATCTTGTTGTTGCGTGCTGTGTGGGGCCTGTCACCGGGGCGCTGGCGTTGCACGGTGAAGCAGCTTGGCTTCCTGGAGACAGGCTTTGGCCTGCTGACCGTGCTGCTGATTGCCGCCGGCTACTGGTTCTGAACGGCCAGACGTGCGGCCTGCAGCTGTTCTTGGAGAGCCGCCGGGGCCGTGCCGCCGGTGACCGTTCGCGCGTTGAGGGCGGCCGTGACTGAGAGAACGGCAACTGCTTCGGCATCGATTCGCTCATCGATTGCCCGCAAGTCGGCCGCAGTCAATTCAGTCAGCTCAACACCCAGCTCATCCGCACGGCGCACCACTTGACCCACGATGTGATGGGCCTCGCGAAAGGGAATGGCGCGGCGCACGAGATAGTCGGCCAGCTCCGTCGCCAGCAAACCCCCTTCCAGTTGGGCAGCCATGCGCTCCGGTCGTAGCTGCAGGGTCCGCACAAGCCCGGCCATCACCGGCAGGGCGAGCGCCAACGTATCGGCCGCATCGAAGACGGGTTCCTTGTCCTCTTGCAGGTCCTTATCATAGCTGCTGGGAAGCCCCTTCAACGTCGCCAACAGGCCGGTCAGATGACCGATCAACCGGCCGCTTTTGCCGCGGGTCAGCTCCAGCGTGTCGGGGTTCTTCTTTTGGGGCATGATGCTCGAGCCGGTGGCATATGCGTCATCCAGTTCGACGAAGCCGAACTCGGCCGTGCTGAAGATGATGAGATGTTCCGACAGACGGCTCAAGTGGATGGCAGTTAATGCTGCCGCATAAAGAAAATCGGCTGCAAAGTCGCGGTCGGATACGGCATCGAGGCTGTTGGGTGAGACGGCCGCAAAGCCCAACCGATCGGCCAAGGCCTGTCGATCCACCGGGAAGGCCGAGCCTGCCAACGCCGCCGCGCCCAGCGGCAGAACGGAAGCGCGATCATGCAGCTGCTGCAATCGCTCCGCGTCGCGCACGAGAGGCCAGACGTGGGACAGCGCCCAATGCCCCCAGGTGATTGGCTGGGCATGTTGCAGATGTGTGTAGCCGGGCATGGGCTGGTTCAGGTAGCCTTCGGCACTATCGAAAAGCGCTGCCTGCAGCTCGGCGACATCGCGGCGCAGTCTGCCTGTAGCAGCCATGACCCACAGCCGAAAATCTGTGGCCACCTGGTCGTTGCGGCTGCGACCGGTGTGGAGTTTTCCGGCGACAGGTCCGATCAGCTCGGTCAGTCGCCGTTCGATGGCCGAGTGAATGTCCTCATCAGACAGTTCAATAGCAAATGCGCCGCTTTCAAATTCGGCCCGCACCTGCTCGAGTCCAGCCACAATGGTGTCACGTTCTTCCGGTATCAGAACGCCAATCGCGGCGATCGCTTCAGCCCAGGCAATACTCGCGGTGATGTCCTCGTCGTAAAGACGCACATCAAAGCCAATGCTGGCGTTGTACTGGTGGACCAGCGCATCGGTTGTCCCTGTGAATCGACCGCCCCAAAGCTTGCTCATAGGCTCTTGTCAGGTGCGATAGTCGGCATTGAGTGTCACATAGTCGTGGCTCAAGTCCGTCGTCCACAAAGTGAACGCGCCATCACCCAGGCCGAGGTCCAGGCAAAGGGCAAATTCCGGCGCGGCGAACACGGCCGCTGCGTCAGCTTCCGCGAAGCTGGTCGGTGTGCCGCCTTCGACCAGAAGCAGCTCGTCGGCCGATTCGATGCCTATCGACAGGGACAGGAGCGATTGCTTGAGACCGATGCCCGCCCGCCCGGCGGCCATCAGTATTCGACCCCAATTGGGATCACTGCCCGTAAAGGCTGTCTTGACCAAGGGAGAGATGGCGATGGTCGAGGCGATCTGCTTGGCGTCGGTTTCAGACAAGGCGCCCGTTACGGTTACCTCAACGAACTTGGTGGCTCCTTCGCCGTCCTGTATCACCATCTTGGCCAATGATTGACATAACAACAGCAGTGCTTCCTGGATGAGCGCCAAATCGCTGTCAGTCTCGGCAGCTATGCCACTGGCACCGTTAGCCAGAAACAGAATGGTGTCGTTGGTACTGGTATCGCCGTCAATGCTTATGGCGTTGAAGCTGTGATTGACCGCATGGCGCAACAGCGGCATCATCTGGGGGGCAGGAATGGCGGCATCTGTGGTGACCACACCGAGCAACGTCGCCATGTTGGGGTGGATCATGGCCGCGCCTTTGGCCATGCCACCCAGCGTCACAGGGCCACCGGATAGCGTCACTGTGATAGCTTGATGCTTGGGGCGGGTATCGGTGGTCATGATGGCCTGAGCCGCTTCCAGGCCGCTTTCCGGGGAAAGGACGGCGGAGGCGGCCGTGATTCCTGCCCGAACATGCTCCATGGGTAGCTGGACACCGATAACGCCTGTTGACATAACGAGAAACTGATTGGCCGAGGCGCCTAACACTTCGGCCGTCTGCTGTTGCATGGCTTCAGCGTTGGCCAGTCCCTGGTCGCCGGTGCAGGCGTTGGCGTTCCCGGCGTTGATGACCACGCCGCGCAGGGCGCTGTCGTTGGCGGCCAGTGTCGCCCAGTCAACGATGACGGGTGCGGCAACCACTTGATTGCGAGTGAAGACACCGGCAGCGGTACAGTCACGATCCGAATAGAGAATGGCCAAATCCGGCCGACCTGATTCTTTGATGCCGCAAGCTACCCCCGCGGCGCTAAATCCTGCCGGTGATGTGGCTGTGCCGGCAGGGTCGATGTTCAGCAAGTGAGTCATGACGTTCGTGTTCCCAGCCTAGTCACGCTTGAACTTGGAGTAGTCGGGGGCGGCATAGCGCGTGCGCCCGCCGTCGCTAACTTCCATCATCGCTTTGACCTTCATCTGCAGACCGAACAAGGTGATAAAGCCCTCAGCGTCCGCCTGGTCGTAAACATCTTCCTGGCCAAACGTCGCGAAGTCTTCGCGGTACAAGCTGTTGGGGCTGTAACGGCCGACGACGATCACGTTGCCCTTGTAGAGCTTAAGCTTGACCCAGCCGTCCATCGCCTTCTGCGTCTCATCCACGAACGCCTGCAAGCTTTCGCGCAGCGTGTGGTACCACATACCATAGTAGGTTAGCTCGGCGTAGCGCAGGGACATCTGCTGCTTGTAGTGCAACGTCTCGCGATCGAGGCACAGCGACTCCAGCTCGCGGTGGGCGGCATAGAGGATGGTGCCCCCGGGCGTCTCATAGACACCGCGCGACTTCATGCCGACCAGACGGTTTTCGACGAGATCAATACGGCCGATGCCGTGCTTGGCTCCCAGTCCATTCAGGGTTTCGATGAGTGCGGCAGGAGGCAATTGGACGCCATTGACGGCGGTAGGCATGCCCTGCTCAAAGGTGATCTCGACAACTTCCGGTTCGTCCGGGGCGTCTTCCGGGGAGACGGTCAGTTTGAACATCGACGGTTCCGGCTCGTTGGCCGGGTCTTCCAGAATGCCGCCTTCGTGCGACAGATGCCACAGGTTGGCGTCGCGACTGTACATCGACTTTTCAGTGTGCGGGACAGGGACGTTGTGATTGCGTGCATAGGCCAGGGCATCTTCGCGCGAGCGAATATCCCATTCGCGCCACGGGGCAATGACCGTCAGCGTGGGGTTAAGCGCCTGAAAGGTCAGCTCGAAGCGCACCTGGTCATTGCCCTTGCCGGTGCAGCCATGGGCGACGGCGTCGGCGCCTTCCGCCTCAGCGACGGCCACCTGCCATTTGGCGATGAGCGGCCGGGCCACCGATGTGCCCAACAGGTATTGGCGCTCGTAAATGGCGCCGGACTGCATCATCGGGAATCAGGAAATCCTTGGCAAATTCGTGGCGCAAGATCTTCGATGATGACTTTGCTGGCGCCGCTGGCCAACCCTTTCTCGTCGAGACCTTCCAGTTCGTGATCGCCCTGGCCGATATTGGCGCAGAAGCAGATCACTTCACAGTCATAGTTCTCGCGCAACCAGGGAACGATCACGGAAGTATCCAGGCCACCGGAGTAGGCCAGGACGACTTTGTTGACAGTAGGACGGGTCATGTATTCTTCCTCCAACGGGCGCAAGTTGGCGCGTGTCTTGATTGTGGCAGGGCTATAGGGCGCGGTGCGTGATGGGAAGGTCGTCGCGACGCGAACCGTGGGAGGCTCACCGCTTGTGGGTCGGACAAGTGTAGCACGACGGCCGTTTCGTCACAATGTTCTTGCAGTGGGCACAGGTGACAATCGCGCCAGACTTTCTCCGGGAAGCGCTCGCGGCTGCTGATCTGGAAGCCACCGCGTTCAAAGAAGCTACGGCCCGAGTCAGGGCGAATAAGGGTGGGGATCTGGCGCTGGCGGGCTTCGGCGATGGCCGCCTTGAGAATGGTTCGGCCCCAGCCCTCACCCTTGACCCGATCGTCGACGGCCAGCGAGCGCACTTCGGCCAGCGCCGGCGTGTAAGACAACAGCGAAACGCAGGCCACGATTTCGCCGGTGGCATCCTTGCCGACCAGCCAATCATCCAGCGATTCGCCGGATGGCCGCTTCCGTGCGCGGCAGCAGATCGCCACGTCGGACGTGTTCATTGACCAGACTCAGGATGCCGGGTATGTCGTCCGGACGAGCACGCCGAATGTTCATACGAATAGCTCTGCCGGGCGCTATGCCATCGGGCCGACCCGGCTTTCTCTACCGGTAACAAAAAGCCACCCACGATGGGTGGCTCGCTGTGAGCTGAGGGACCTGGATTCGAACCAGGACTGACGGAGTCAGAGTCCGCTGTTCTACCGTTAAACTATCCCTCAATGAGGCGGAATTATAGCATTCGAACCATCGGCGGGCAGCATGGGAAACACCGATCCAGCGACCGCGATGGTTGGTCCACCGAACGCTATGGCGCTATCCCTGACAATCAATCATGTATGCTTCCACAGTCGCAGTTCTGGTAGAATAGGCGACGTTGTCAATTAGACATGTATCTAAGCCGCCGTAGTCTGAGTAAGGCAGCATGTTCGTAGATCGTTATGAGTTTCTCAATTGTATCAACGCGCAAGCGCCCCGTTCCACCGGAGCACCGGTCCAACTTCAACAATCTGGTATTCGACATTGCCTGGTTTGGTGTTCTGAACGGCAGCGCTATTGCCTTTGTCGCCGTCTACGCCACGCGCATCGGCGCATCGGCGTTCCAGTTGAGTCTGATGGCCGCGCTCCCGGCTGTGGTCAACCTGGTCGTTCGCGCTGCCGGCCGGGCGCTGGCTACAGGACAAGCCGGTCGATCGGGCCACCGTGGTGACGGCCATATCGTCAGCGGTGGTTCTACCTGATCTGGGTGTTCCTACCGCTGCTGGCTCGTACCGGCCGGGCAGGTGTGGGCCACTGGTCGTTATCACCCTGCTGATGAGCGTACCGGGTACGGCGCTGGCGATCAGCTTCAATGCCTTGTTTGCCGAGGCGCCGTGCCTCCGGACTGGCGAGCCCAGGTGGCCGGCGTCCGCAATGCCGCCTTATGCGCTGGCCTCGATTGTCGATGACGCTGATCTGCGGTTGGTTGCTCAATACGTTGCCGTTTCCCTCTGGGCTATCAGGTTGTGTTCCTCATTGGCGTTCATCGGTGCGACGATGAGCACAGTGCACCTGTTTTATCGTCCACCCGGTGAAGACGCGGAACGGTCCAACGGCCGTATGCGGCTGCGTGACTGGGCTGAGCCGGGCATCATGCACACCTGGAACAGTGTGCGCACGACGGTCGGTCTGCGCTTCCTGATGCGCAAGGATGGCACCCAGTCCAGTCAACCCAATCGGTGGCTGGCGCCGATGTCGGATGATAGCTACAAGAGCGCGTTGTTGCTCGTCTTTGCCATGCATCTGACGCTCATACCTTGCCGTGCCGTTGTTCCCGTTGGCGTTGGTGCGCGATCTGGAGTTGCCGGACAATATCATCGCCATCGGCAACAGTCTGTTCTATGTGGCTCTGTTCATCGGGTCGCTGCAGCATGACGCGGTCTTTCGGCGTCTGGGCAATCAGACGCACCATTGGCCCTGGGCATGATGGTCATCAGCGGTCTATCCACTGCTTGTGTCGCAGGCCAAGGGACCGACCTCTGTTCCTGGTATCGCGGCGCTGTTCGGAGGCTTGGGGTGGTCCTTGGCGGGAGCTGCAGTGGGCAACTATGTCTTGCAAGAAGCCTCCGGATGACCAGCGGCCGGCCTATCTGGCCTGGTACAACATGTGCTCTACAGGCCGGCATTCTCTCGGGTTCGCTGATTGCACCCAGTCTGGCGGCCATCTGGAGCGTTTCTACCGCGCTGCTCATCGCGGCGCATCTCCCGTTTCCTGACCGGCATCTTTGCCTGGCGCGAGCAGCTAACCGCGTCGCACGACTGCTCCGATACTAGCGCACAACCAGGATAGCGCACTCCACGTTGAGCACGAGTTCACGCGCCAGATCATCGAGCAAGAACCGCGGCAACCCTTCATCCCGATGGGCGCCGATGACCACCAGGTCATAGTTGCCCGTGCCGGCCTCATCGATGATCTCATCGACCACCAGCCCATGGCGCACCAGCGCCTTGGGATGGAGATCCATCTCCGTTCCAAATAGGCCAAGTCATCGGCCAGCAACATCCCTTCCGGGCGTAGCTGGACTCCATCAGATCACCGGCGTCGGCGCGCAGGTCGAGACCGCGAACTGCCCGGAGCGGCGCTGATCTGGGACATGACATGGAGAATCGTGACATCGAGTCGTTGTCGCCAGGATTGCGGGCGCGTGTAGCCGAAACATCTGCAGAAGCGAAGGTGACTGGACGCCGCTGTCACAGATGAGAACGCGCCTGAACGGTCGTGCTTCGCGCTTGGCAATCAGGACCGGCAACGTGGCCTGGCTCACCACCTTCTGCGTGACCGGACCGCGCAGACGAGTCATCAGTGGTCGCGAGGTGCGCTGGCCCATCATGAGCAGGTCATATCGGCCGCTCTCGCTTTCTTCGACGATCTCTTCGGCCGCCTGGCCGATGCGGGTCTTGTACTCTACACGGTCGAACACGGGATCCAGTAGCTCGGCCGCATGAGCGAGGATCGCGTCGGCCTCAGCCTGCTGGCTGGGGTCCTTAATCACGGTCAGCACCGTTGGTGTCATGGTGAGTGTCTCGGCCATGATGGTTAGCTGCCGGATGGCAATTTCCGTGTGGCCGGGACCGCCACTGGCAATCAATACGCGCATCGTCTGCTCTCCTAGCGAAGTGATGTGTCAGAATTGAAGCTCAACGCATGAATGTTGCTGATTGCCGACAAATGTTAGCACACATCATGATCTGATTGTCGAGATACCCTTGGCGAAGGGTGCATGCTACCCCAGAAACATAAGAACCAACGGAATGACGAGAATGGTGACCATGAACATCGCCATGCTGACATTGGACAGCGTGATGCGATCGACCAGCCTGAGCACCACGCGCTCATAGGGCCGGAAGATGAGGAGCAAAATGACCATGCTAACCAACGTCACGCCCACCATCTGCGTCATCACAACGGTGACGGCACTCGGATTGTTCAGCAGGGCAGCGGCCAGAAGTGTGTCGATAAACGTTGTGATGTTGGCACCCATAATATAGGGGATGACGTTTTCGCGGCGGATGAAGCCGCGATGACTGAGCGGCACCAGAATGCTAAGCGACACGCTAACCGACATCGAGATCAGAGTGATGCCCGCGCCCAGCAAGAACATGACCGCCGGCTTGTAGACCAGTCGTGAAACACGGCCGATCTGGCTTTCCTTCAGCGTCATTTCCGGCAGACATTTGTCGAACAGACTGAAGGTGATCATGATCAGGACCAGACCGACCACGAACAGACCCCAATCGGGCAGATAGGTCTTGGCCAGGTTGACAATTGGGTCCAGGATCAGGTCGGTAATGGCGTTAAGGCACCTCCCTGGCCCGGTTGGAAACGATCGAGGAAACCGGCGCTCAACGCAAAAAAGCCGAAGATCAGCACGCCGGCCTGGATCGTGCCGGTCACCATGAACGACAGCAAGCCCATGCTGAGGCTAGTGCCGCGATTACGACCACGCAAGACGTAGATGAAGCCAATGAACAGCACGATGAAGCTGGAGCCAATTCGGCTACCGCTGATCATGGTGAAGGAGCTCAGCTGGTTGATAATCCCCGCATCGAAAAAGGTCAGCGACGGATGCCGCGACCGGGGACCCGCTCATGATGACGTAGGCAAATAGCCAGCCAAACCCGAGCGAGTTGGCCGGTGTATCAAGGGCAAAGCGACCTTCGACCAGCGGTGTTAGACCGCGTGCACCCTCTTTCATCAGTGTCAGGGCCAGAATGAACAGGATCAGGCTGACCATGAACAACCCAATCTTCTGGAAGGAAATGCGCGACCAGAGTGAGCGTGTGGAGTTCATGTAGGCGTCAAACGGCCGATCGGTTGGGCTCAGTTCCGGTGGGTCGACAATCGAAGTGCCAAGATCGGTATCTCGTGAATCGTTAGTCATAAGTGGGCTTCCATTCAGTTACACTAGCTTGGCGGTGTGGCGTTTGCTGCTAGTACGTAACCTAACCAATCTACTCACTTGAGCTTACAAATTGACTGACGATGTGTGGCGTTTAGTGCATTCATCATACCACAGATCACAAGTGGCGGATGGTAGCACGATGACTGCACAATGGGCAGGGGCCAGAGGGGGTTGTTACGATATTGTTACCGGCACGGCAGGCACAGCGACGCGATTGTCTGGCGAATCAGCTAGGGTGTGGTGGTCACAAACGGTCGTCGGTCGTCGTGGCAAATCAATTGAATGGCATTGCGGCCCGACATGGCGGCCACCGGCACGCTGCCGCCCGGTTCCACCCATTGCCCGGCCATGTAGAAGTTGCCTAACTGGGGTAACGTCTTGGGCATGCCCTGAATCATGAGGCGCATGGTGTCTTTGGTCAGCAACCAGCCGCAGGTGGAGCCAAGCCAGTTGCCGCGTGTAACGTTCATAACTCATCGGCGTAGCAATATCCTCGACCTCGACATCATCGCTGAAGCCGGGATAGAGACCGTCCAGAAAACGGCCCACCGTATCACCAATCTGGAGCTGCTCCAGGTCGTAGATCTTGCGCGCATAGATGCGCTGCCAGAAGCTGTAGTCAGCCTTGAACAGCAGCGTGACGGCCGATTTGCCCGCCGGCGCCAGCGTCTTATCGAAGCAGTAATGTTTGACCCCAACGTCGCTGACAGACTCAGCCGCGATCGTCAAGGACGTATCGAGTAGATAACTTGCCCAATGCGGTTCGGCCGAGAGATCGCGCTTGACGCCCAGGGAGACCTGGATGACCGAGTGGATCGGCAAATGACCGTCATAGGTATGCCGCAGATCGCGATCGATATACCTTCCGTCCAACAGGTCGAACACGGTGCCTCGGCCGTCGGCGGCGGAGATAACCACATCGGCCCGGTGCTCGCTATCATCGTAAAGGCGTACCCCTACAGCCCGGTCGTTCTCCACGAGGATCTCTTGAACCTGGGCATCATAGCGAATCTCTCCGCCCAGCTGTCGGTAACGTTGCTCGATGGCCCGGGCAAAGGCCAGCGAGCCCCCGACCGGGAACCCGGCGTTGTGGGTGTGCATATAGGCCAGCAATGACTGGCCCACCATGACCGGGCAATCGGGCCAGGCAAACATGAGCGGAATGGCTCGCTGAAGAAAGGGGTTCTTGAAGCGGGTGGCGAATTCGGCCGCGGAGACCATGCCCCATTTTGCCAGCGGCACGGCGAAAGGCATGAATGCCCAGCCCAAAATCGCGCCAATCTTCGGCGTTCATTGTTGAGCGCGGCTTCGCCTGCAGCATGCTCATGTCAAACTCGGTGAACGTGCGGATGCCGTCGACAAACGACTCGATGAGCCGTGCGTCTTCCGGAGCCAGAGACTTCATGTGGGCTTCGAGCCGGTCGGGATCGCTGTAGACGATGAGACGCTCGCCGCTCTGTGCCCACGATCTGCATGAATTCGTCATGGTGGACCATCGGCCGATCTTGCACTGCGCCCAGCTCAACCCAGGTCTGATAAAAGGGTTGGCCTGGTCCGGAGCCAAACAGGTAGTGGATGCAGCCATCGAAGGTGTAGCCCTTGCGCTCCCACGCCGTGCACAGTCCGCCCGGCAAGCTGTGCAGTTCGAAGATGGTGATGTCGTAGCCGTTCATCCGGGCATAGCACCCGGCCGACAGCCCGGCGATTCCGGCACCAATAATGATGATAGATTTGGCCATGTTGACTCGCTTTACTCCCCGCTATCCGCGAGCGCATTTCGATGCCGGCAGCGACGGAAAGCCAATAGGTGTTATGCAGTAGCTTAATCGCGGCGCGAGCTCAAGGCACCTATCAAAAGTCATGGTTTGCGGTCATCCGGCACCACTCGCACCACCGCCGGCAGCCCCCGCGGCCGCGGCCCCGCCTGCCGCCGCGCTGGCCGCGCCACCGGAGCTATTGGTGGCAGCGATGATGGCGATGAAGGCCGCAAATGAGGCTTCGTCAACCATGTCAATGCCCTTGAAGTAGGTTGGCGCCTCATGCCAGCCGGCCTTCTCGTTTTCCTTGGCCCACTGTTCGGCCACACCAAAGGCCGTGGCATAGGGCAGATAGCGCTCGAAGAGCTCCGGGTTGGGAATGGACTCCTTCCCTTTGGAGGCCTGCTCGATATAGCGGCGAAATGGCGCCCAGAATGCGGCGACCTGTTCGCCTTGCTCCGACCGGGTTGAGATGGTGGCCGAGACCAGAAAAGCAATGATGGCCAGCATGAATATCGCGCCCGCAATCAAGAGTGTCCAATAGCCCAGCTGTGAACCAAACAGCAAGCCAATGACAAAGGAAGCCAGAGCTGCGACCATCAGCAGGATCCCGAGGATGGCGAAGCGCTTCGACCCATCTTTGCGCTTGGGGCTGATCAGGTCGGCCAGGATAAGCTCATTTTCGAGCGCCTCTTTATAGCTGTTCCAGCGGCCGGATGTAACCAGCTTGCCCATCTCAGTCCCGCTAAGGCTCGTGATACTCTGGCCGGATTTGTCGGTGAAGAGCATGTCGAACAGTGCTTGCTCGTGCGGCAGCAGGTCAGTCGGTTGCGAGCTCAGCGTAATGAGGAAATCCTGGCCTTGATACCACTTTCGGCCACCCAGTTCTTCGATTTCGAGGTAGCCGCGACTGGCCAGGTCAAACACTGTGGCCAGGGCATGCTGCCAACCTACCGACGTATCATTGCCTGAAATGACGCCGGCGAGGGCCGGAGCCAGATCGGAGGGCGGTGTATAGGATTTGCCGTCAGCCCGAATCTCCTTGCGGCTGTAAGGCCTGGCGGACAGAACGAGGGCGGAGCCACCGCCGAACAAGATGAGACCGGCCAGCGCGGCCCAGAGCCAGGCGCGATCGTTGATGGCCTGCTGCTGTGCCTGCCACGCCGGTGGGCTAGATATTACTGTACCGGGCGCGAAGGTCGAGCCGGGCCACGAGAGGTTCATTCGGACCGAGGTTGCCTGCGGTAACACGTACCTGGTTGCCATCGGCGGTAATGTCGCCTTTGCTGTCCAATAGCACCGGTGGACCTTGTAGGTCGGCCGACTGTGGGTAAGTGAACGTCACCGGACTGTTGGCGATCGTGTACTCATAGGACTCCGGCAGCGCTTGCCAATCGAGAACGTCCGCATTGTCGTCCTGGCGCACGACACCCAGCGCCTCATACGACAGCTCAAACGTCTCAATGGAGTTGGAGGTGGGGGACAGATGCCAGGTCACCCGTATGGGGTTGCCATCCTCAATTTCTACCTGACCGGGTCCTGTGCCTTCGGGCCAGGTGGACGCCGTTGGCTCCGGCGATAATGTTGCCGATGCCGTCGGTGTGGTCCGTGGGCAGCTCCCGAAATACATAGCTGAACGGACCGCCAACGAATCGAAAGTCAACTTGCTCCGTCACGCTGAGAGAACCGCCGGCTGGACAACCACATCCACATCAAACCGATCGGCCGAATAGGACTTGTCATCCTGGGCGGCAACGGGCAACACGAATAGAGTTACCAGCAGGAAAACCGCCAATACCTTGCGTAACATCGTCTAATACTCCTTGCCTGGGGCAAGCCACAATCGTATGCGTCTCACCCATCATACGAGACTATGGTCGTTGGGTTGCGACTTCGGCGCTATGCAGGGCTCTATCAGCGGCCCGTCAACGCACAATCCCCGGTCAGACACGATCCGCCGGGCGATTGGCCTGCCGATGGACGATCCGTGGCTCTAATCGCCCAATACAGTGCGCGCGGCATTGTAACCGGGCACGCCGGTAACACCGCCGCCGGGATGGCTGCCGGCACCGCACAGATAGAGATTGCGAATCGGCGTGCGATACTGGCTCCAGCCGGGGATCGGCCGCATGACCAGCAACTGATCGAGCCCCATATGGCCGTGGGTGGGGGAGCCTTCGGTCAGACTGTAGGTCTGTTCCCAATCCAGCGGCGTCAGCACCTGACTGTGGAGTATGTGCTGGCGGATATCCGGTGCGTATGCCGCCAGGGTGTCCAGCACGGTTGTCGGTAAACGCCTCACGCTCGCTATCCCAATCGCCGTCGCGCAGGGTGTACGGTGCATACTGCACGGTAATCGACAGGATATGCTGTCCGCTGGGGGCCAACGAAGTGTCATGGAGTGTCGGGATGACCATTTCCAAATACGGCGCTTTCGAATACTGTCCGTACTTGGCGCGCATCGTAGGCCCGTTCCAGATAATCCAGGCTGGGGCTGATACGGATCGGCCGGTCAGCTGTTCGACCGAAGTCTGACCCACAAACGCGGGCAGGCTGATCCATCGCGAGGTTCACCTTGGCCGTGCTGCCGCGGTAGATGATGTTACGTACCTGGCGCATGACTTCCGGGTCGAGATGTTGTGGCCCGACAAGCCCGAACAGCGTCCGGCGCGGGTCGGCATTGGAGAGATCGTCCCGGCAAGAATCTCCTCGTCATTGGACAACGTACGCCGACGGCCACTGGTTCGATATCGCCTTCGATCAGAATCTCTTCGACGGCCGCACCGGTGCGAATCTACGGCTCCGCCGTCCGTGCGCTCTGGTTGGCCAGCGCCTCGTTGAGTTGGCCGATGCCGCCGTCCACAAAGCGACTGTTGAGCAAGGCCGTGCATGCTCTGATACAGGAACATTGAGGGTCGTGCCGCCGCCGCGTGGACCGAGCGTCAGCCCGGTCACAGCCGAACCGCCCAGGGCGCCTTTCAGGGCATCACTCTCGAACCAATCATCGAGATACGACTGCACCGCCATCGGCAGCACGCGGATGAACTCCATCATGTCTTCGTCGCCCAGGCGTTTGGCCTTGAGGGCCACACTGCCCCACGAGCGCAGTTCCGGCTGGCGCAGGCCGATGCCGACCAGTCCGGAGAGGTTGTCAAACTGCAGCTCGGCCAGGTCGGGCGGAGGCAGAATGGCCATGTCGTGCATAACGGCCGCCATTCGTTCCACCTGATTCTTGAAGGCTGGGAACCGGTCAGCGTCCTGCCGGCTGAACTGGGCGATACTGGCTGCCGTCTGGGTCGAGTCGCGCCAAATCGTCAGCGCCCGGCCGTCGGGCTGCGGCGCGAAGAGCAGCGCCGGTCCTTGCTTGAAAGCCAGCCCACGCGAGAGCAGGCCCAGCTTCTGGGTGACCTCGTCGAAGAACAGTCCGGCATCGTCGGCGCCGGTATTGATATGAAAGCCGGGGAACACCTCTTCATTGGCCGCCGCGCCGCCCAGCACCGGGCGCTGCTCCAGCACGAGGACGCGCTCGTCCGGCCTGGGCCAACGTCGCTGCGGCAACCAGACCCGTTGTGTCCACCACCCACTATGATTACGTCAAATTTGTCTGTCATCGCCATACCCTCCTATCGCACGTCCTTCAATGCTTCCAGCGCCGCCAGTCGGCCCGGTGCACCCATGATGCCGCCGCCGGGATGGGTGCCCGAGCCGCATTGGTAATATCCCTTCAACGGTGTACGGTACTTGGCGTAGCCGGCGGCCGGGCGCAGGAAGAACAACTGTGACAGATTCAGCTCGCCGTGGAAGATGTTGCCCTGCGAAATGCCGATCATGCGCTCAATGTCCACCGGGGTCAGTACCTGCCGGCCGACGATGAGGCTCTTCAGGTCGGGGAAGTACTCCGATAGCGTGTCGACCACGGTGTCGCCAAATGCCTCGCGCTTGGCGTCGGTCCACGGGCCATCAGCCAACTGGTAGGGTGCGTACTGGACGAAGCAGGACATGACATGCTTGCCGGGAGGGGCCATGTCCGGATCGATCATCGACGGGAAGATGCAGTCGATATAGGGCTTCTGCGAGAAGTTGCCGTACTTGGCATCGTCATAGGCCCGCTCGATGTAGTCGACGCTGGGGCTGATGGAGATAGCGCCGGCCAGATGACGTCCCGGGCCCGGCATGCAGGCCAGTTCGGGCAGTCCGTCCAGGGCCAGATTGACCTTGCCCGACGAGCCGCCTGTCTGAAGCGCCGAATGGCGCTAACCAAGATCATCCGGCAGCTCATTCGGATTCACCAGTTCGCAGAAATGTTTGCTTGGGATCCAGGCTGGACAGGACCATAGTGGCCTTGATGACATCACCATTCTCCAGCACGACACCCTCAGCCCGGCCGTTGTTGACGATGACATGATCCACACCGGCGTTGCAGCGCACCTCGACGCCCTGGGCCTGGGCCGCGCTGCGACAAGCACGTCGGCCAGGCCGCCGGTGCCGCCCTTGTGGAAGCCCCAGGCCCGGTAGGCGCCGTCGATCTCGCCCATGTAGTGATGGAGCAGCACGTAGGCCGTGCCCGGCGAGCGCGGGCCGAGGAACGTGCCGATAATGCCGCTGGCCGACAGGGTGGCCTTGAGTGGGTCGGATTCAAACCACTGCTCCACAAAATCGGCCGCGCTCATCGTCATCAGCTTGGCCAGCACGTAGAGTTGATCCTGGCTGAGATTGAGGAAATGGTTGGCCATGTCGACCAGGCCCATCAGAGTCCTTGGGGTTGAGCGACGTCGGGTCAGGCGGGATGATGCCCAGAATGTACTTGACCGCCTTGGCCATGAAGTACATGTAGCGGCCGTATTCTTCATAGGCATCGGCGTCGCGCGGCGAATAGCGGGCGATGTCGCGCAGGAGTCGCGTAGTGGTCGTTGTCGCGATAGAGGTAGTCGCCATTGGGCAGCGGAGTCAGTGTGCTCTCCAGCGGCAGAAGGGCCATGCCGTGGGACGGTCAGGTCCAGTTCGCGGACGATTTCCGGCCGGAACAGGCTGACCACATAGGACATGACCGTGAACTTGAAGCCGGGGAACGATCTCTTCGGTCACCGAGGCGCCGCCGACGAGGTGGCGCTTTTCCAGAACCAGCGTCTTCTTGCCGGCACGGGCCAGATAGGCAGCCGCGACCAGTCCGTTGTGGCCGCCGCCGATGACAATTGCATCGTATTGTTGCGTCATTGTTGTTATTCCTTAGATTAGCTCGGTGACCTGGGTCAGAGCGCTTGCGGGCGGATCAAGAACGGTGTGGGCACAATCGTGGCCTGGCACCGTTTGCGCTTGTACTCCACCGTGACCTCGACATCCACCTGCTGGCCCATGACGACCTTGAGGTGTTAGCAGCGTGCCGATGCCGATGTACTGTTTGAGCACCGGCGAGAAGGCGTGGCTGGTCAGCTGACCAATCTGCACGCGCGCCGCCGCGCGTATAAACCGGCACGGCCGATCGCGAGGCGCGACCGGCGACGCCCGGCGGCAGGTCTTCTTCGGCATAGAGGCGTTCCAGGGCATTCCAGTCATACTGCAGCCCGACAAATGTCCAGGTCGAACCGCGCTGCTTTTCGGCGATGAGAGCGCGCCGGCCGATGAAGTCGCCGGCGTCCAGCTTGACCGCCCAGCCCAGCCCGATTTCATACGGCGAGGACTTCTGGCTTTCAATGACAGCATAGTGACTGGAGACATAATCCACGGCGATCATAATTAGCCCGGCCTCCACGCGAGCAATGTCCAGCGCCAGGATGCCCGCCGGCAAAATGCCGTAGCCGCCGGCCGCGGTCGACCAGGCAGTCCCACAGGCGCTCAGCGAACTCCGGACGCACCCACAGCTCATAGCCCAGATCGCCTGTGTAGCCGGTGCGGGTGACCGTGACGGGAAAGCCATCGACGATGCCTTCGGCCAGATAGAAGTACTTCAGCTTGTCGACATCGATACCGGTGACAACCTGCTCCAGAATGTCGCGGCTTAGCGGGCCTTGCAGCGCCAGCGCGGCCAGGTCGTCGGTCACGTTGGCAACCTGGGCATTCAGCCGTAGCCGACATCCTGAAACCACCGCAGATTGGGATCGGCCGAGGTCATGCGAAAGTGATTGGTGTCCAGCCGCGACACGGTGCCGTCGTCAATCACCCTGCCCTCATGATCACACCAGGGCGTGTAATAGACTTGACCGACGCGCTGTTTGTTCACATCGCGGGTGATGATGCGATCGACCAGTCGGGCGGCGTCCGGCCCAGTGATCTCGTACTTGTACAAGGGGCTGACGTCGATCAAGCCGGCGCTGTTGCGCAGCGACCAATACTCGCGCTCATGAGAGGGTTCGTATAGTCCTGCGGACAGGAATCCGGACCAGTTGCGCCATTCATAGCTTTCGCAAACGGCCGAAGTGCGCGAATGAAATGGTGTTGGTAAGGGCATAATCTCTCCTCAATAAATGTCGGTCATGCTAGTCGCGACTGTCTGCCGCGCAAACCAGAAGCCCCAGGCCCGGTCGGCTCCCAGGGTGAAGCCGCTAATCGTGCCGTTCTCATCGGCCTCAAAGTGTAACGTTCGGTCGCTGTGGCGCATCACATTGGCATTGACCGGTTTGAGTAGGGCAGGCCCCACTCGGCCGTACTGTAGCCACAACGCGTCGCCCGCCAAATGCAAGGCGTAGGTCACATCTAGTTCGTCGTTGGTATAGGCGCCTGCCAACCGGTCCAGGTCCGCCACGGTCGGCATCGCCGGGTCTACCGGCACAAAGGTGGCGTAGGGACGGCCGTATTGGGTCACTTCCAGTCGGCCGTCGCGAAAGTAGAGGTCAGACCACTCATCTTCAGTTCGCCAGTGGTCAGGCGTGAGGGGGACCAAAATCTTGGGCCCACGTCCGAAGTCGGCCGCCGGTTGGCCCAGCTGCGTAGCAATCTCCATGACGCGCTCAGTGGCCTCGTCGAAATAGAGGCCGTTGATCGGGGTGGGTTCGGCTTCGGTTGCGATTGAGGGTAACCGCTCGGCGGAGTTTCCGGCAAGGGCCGTCTCGCTGGAGACGTCGCCTAACCACAAATCAGCGACGCGTGTAGACAAAGACGTGGGGTTGATCGCACTGGAATTGGCCAGGCAGATGACCGTAAACCGTTCCGTGGGAAAGCGCATCATCTCTGAGCGGTAGCCAACAAACCAGCCGCCATGACTGACACAGGGCAGTCCTCCGTAGGGCGCCAGGTCCAGTCCGAAGCCGTAATCAATCGTCTCTCCGTTGTTGAGCCGAGCCGGGGTGGTCATCAGGTCAATCAGCGCCTGGCCGCCGCGGCCCAACTGATTGTCGTAGAAATTGCGATCCCATAAGACAAGGTCATCGACGCAGGTCAACATTGCCCCATCGCCCACCATATCCAGCGTGGTCATGTCGATGCGAAAGCCACCCTCGACCCGAGGGCTGTAGCCCGTCGCCCGGCCGGGGACGATGCGCGTATGATCGTCCTGAAACCAGGTACGGGTCATACCCAGCGGGGCAAAAATGTTGGCGTGGGCAAACGTCGGCCAGTGTCTGGCCGCTTACACGCTCGACAACGCCCCCCAGCAGATAGTAGCCGGTGTTGCTGTAGTCATAGCGCTCTCCGGGTGTGAAGTTCAGGCCGCGCTGTCGCGTCAAAAAGGCCATGACCTCAGCGTCACTGGTGTAATCTGCTTCGCGATAGCCGGCCAGATCGAGCAGGGTCAGGTAGTCGCGCCAGCCGCTGGTGTGGTAGAGCAGATGCCGTAGGGTGATGACATGACCTAAGTCCGGCAGTTCCGGCACGTGGCGACGGATGTTGTCATCCAGCCCCAGGCGACTTGTCTCGGCCAACAAGGCAATGCAGGCGGCTGTGAATTGCTTGGACGTGGAGGCGATATCAAAGACGGTAGCGCTGGTGATGGGGATGATGTGCTCCAAATTGGCTGACCCAAAACCGCGCGAATAGACCAGCTCGCCATCGTGAATGATGCCTACCGCACAACCGGGGACGTCAGGACGATCCCAGCGTGCGAAGACGGCGTCCGTCTGTTGGCGCAAAGACTCGTTCATCAGCTAGGCTTCCTCTCCCGAGGTGGTTTCGCCAGGGCGATACCCAAGTTGGTAGGAGATGCGCTCAGCCGCAGCCTTCACGCGCGCGCCAATTTCCGGCACGCGTTCCGGTGGCATGCGAATCGAGTGTGCCACCCAGACTGATAGCCGCTACCGGACGGCCGTCGGCGTCAATGATCGGCGCGCCTACAGCAACAAATCCCAACTCCAGCTCCTCGTTGGCCACGGCATAGCCGTCGACGAGGGTCCGTGTGAAGCAGTAGTTGCAGGTCGCGGACATGGGTGAGCGTGGCTGGGGTCAACGGCCGCATGGGGTTGGGCAGGATGTGTCTGCGCTCGTCGGCCGACAGGTACGCCAGAATCGCTTTACCGGTCGAGGTCGCATAGGCAGGCCAGCGCGAGCCGATGTGTTGGCTGCCGCTGGTCACATAGTCGCCCGGCACTTCGTCGATGATGACCATGTCCTGCCCCGACAGGATCTCCAGTGTGGCCGTTTCACCCATTTCTTCAGCCAGCGCCTCGAGCTCCGACTGACTGATGGCCCGTACCGAGTTGGCGCGCAATGCCCGACCGCCCAGCGCAATGAGGCCCGAACCCAGTCGATAGCTGTCGGTTGTTTCGTCCCGGGCGACATATTCGCGACTTTCGAGTGCGGTCAGCAAGCGATAGGTCGTCGTGCGATTGAGGCCGACCGCGTCCGCCAGCTCGGTGACCGTCCACGCGGGCCGTTCGTCGGTAAACGCATCCAGCATCGCCAGCGCGCGCAGGACGGACTGCGTGCCCGCCATGGGTTCTTGTCGGGTAGTCGTCATCGGTTAAAGCGACGTTTGCGACGGCGATCACCGTCTTCAGCCAGGGCCACGGACTTCGGCGGTGGCGGTATCTCGGGCAGGGGAGCGTCCGTGCGCATGCCGCTGCGGACGATTTGCTCCATTTCGGCCACAATCAGCGGGTCCGTCGCAATGGGTTCATAGGCCGCCAAACGACGCTCGACCTCTTCATTCGCCCGCTGTTGCAAATCTTTGGAGCCGGCCTTGCTCCAGTTCTCGCGGTTCTCGCGGTCCGTGGTTGGGCCGGGCATGTAAAGGTGCTCAGCCCAGTGGGTCATGGTGTGTTCGGCCGTAATCAAATGCTGTTCAGCCATAACCTCCTGTACCAACGCATCGGTCGGCAAGTCGTCGACGATAGTCATGTCACGCACAAAGTGAAGGACTTGGCCGCACAAATCGTCATCCAGCACCAGCTTGGGCAGGCTGAAGGTCAGCACATAGTCGAGCATGCCCGGTCCGGAGACGGAGTTGATGCCCGCCAGCGCCGCCAGCAGGGCGCTGCCATAGGTCTCAGCGCCGGCCTGGGCGTCGAGGAATTTGCTGTCGCTGAGGGCCATGTAAGCCTGGG
This sequence comes from uncultured Chloroflexia bacterium, assembly GCA_963695535.1. Lineage (GTDB taxonomy): Bacteria > Chloroflexota > Anaerolineae > Promineifilales > Promineifilaceae > Promineifilum. The sequence goes on along the minus strand of CAVOGT010000003.1, from coordinate 192,436 downwards.
TGGGCAAGTCAAGGGATTTGGCCACCGCGGCGTAGGCTACATCCAGATGCAGCGCCTGCACTCCCAACATGGGCGAGGTCGCCGCGCGCATATGGAATTCGGCCGGGGCGCCGCCGAAGAGTACCGGCGCGCCGGGCTTAATGATTTGGGCCATCGTCAGTCCCGCCAGCACATCGGCTGTGTGAAACACCGTCGCGCCAACAAGCGTTACCGGCGCGATCAGTCCCATCAGGGTGACCGGCACGATCTCGACCGGGATGCCCGCTTCCACGCAGTCGATCAGGTTCTGGCAGGAGTCCTCGCTGTAACGAAACATGCCTGTAGCCGTGATGGTAAAGATCGACATCGGCTTGGCGATGAGATCAGCTCGATCGCGACGGAACAGCTGCATCATCTCCACCATGCGCGGCACGCCATGTTCAGTGAAGGCGCCCGACACGATCGGCCGCAGGGAGTTGGTCAGGCACAGGTGCAGTCGCCATACGTCGGATACCTGCGCTTCGATGTCGTCGTTGGTAGAGAAGGCCGTCGCCAGATAGGCGATATTCTGCAGGCCGTCGGCCAGCCGCACATACTCCACGAAATCGGTGGAGTTGGCCAGCCGCGTTTCGCCGGTGCGATGGTCCAGAATCTTGAGGCCGCTGGAAGCGGGGACGAAGTGCACGCGGTCTCCGCCCAGATCCGCATGCGGACGGCCGTCACGATCATACAGCTCAAATGACCTGGGCGTCGCGGCGATGGCCGCGTCGACAACCGAACGGGGGAACAGGATGCGGGTGCCCGTGCTGTCGCTGGGTAGCCCCGCGGCCAGCAAGCGCTCCCGCATGGCGTGGCCGCGGATCTCCATGCCGGTCTCCGCCAGTATGCGTTTGGCCTCATCCAGAATCTGGGCGATCAGGGTGTCATCAAGGGTCTGGAGTTTCGGCCGCATGGGGTTCTCCTGTTCATATATTGAACGTATCGTTCACGGATATTGTAGCAGGTCACTGACCATTCGCCAGAGCAAAACCGACGGAATGACCAGTCGGCGACATGCTAGGAGACCGCTTCCTCCAGTGTGCGAAAACCTTCGCCAAAGACTTCCTGGGCTTGCCCGATGATGACGAAGGCCAACGGGTCAATTTCATGCACAATGGCCTTCAGCGTGACCATCTCAGAGCGGCTGACGGCGCACATGAGTACATGACGGTCCAGACCGCTGTACATGCCGCGGGCCGTCCACTCCGTCACACCGCGTTCCAGGTCGGTCATCAGCCGCGCCGCGACGGCCTCCGGTTCGGTAGTGATGATCGTGGCGACGCGCATGATGTTAGTGCCGGTCAACGTGACTTCGGTGACAACGCCGCCAATGTAGAGACCTACGACGGCATAGAGGGCATGCTCCCAGCTGAAGGCAAGGGCCGCAAGGAATACGATAAGACCGTCCGTGTACAAATAGCCGCGCGACAGCGGGATGCCATAGCGCTTCTCGAGGGTCCGGGCCAGAATGTCGGTGCCGCCGCTGGTGGCCTGGGCGCGAAAAACCAGCCCGGCCCCGACCCCGGCCACCACCCCACCATAGAGAGCGCTGAGCAGGAGGTCATCAGTCAGCCGCATGCCCGGCCACAGCAACTGCAGCCCGTCGAGCACAAACGAGTAGATGAACGCGGCAAACACGGTTCGGGCCAGGAAGCGTCGGCCGCCCAGCCAGCGCCAACCCAGGAAGAAGAGGGGGATGTTGGCGATGAAGATGAGCGTGCCGATGGGCCAGCCGGTGAAGCTGTTGACAATCTGCGCGGCGCCGCTGAGGCCCCCGGCGACCAGCTGGCTGGGCACGAAAAAGAGATGCATGCTGACGGCCAGCACCGTCGCACCAATCAAAATAAGTGCATAGTCGCGAATAATCGGCCAGCGTGCAGGCGTGATGATTCGGCCGTGCCACCAATTGTGGAGATTGAGACGTAGAGTTAGCATACGACATCTGTCTGTTCATAATGTGAACGTCGCGTTCACGGATAATTGCTGATTATATCACATGCTGCTATAGTCCGGCATCCGGTCCGCACACCAACAGGTGACTTCAGGCGGGCCGATGAAAGGGGTGGCGATGCAGACAGTTCACGAGTTTCCACACCGCGTTCGTGAGATTGAAAACGTGTGGATCCCCATGCCTGACGGCGCGCGCTTGGCGGCCCGGATGTGGCTGCCGGAAGATGCTGCGACTATCCCGGTTCCAGCCCTGTTTGAGTTTATTCCTTATCGCAAGAGTGATGGCACCGCGCTTCGTGATGCGCTGCGCCAGCCTTACTATGCCGGTCACGGCTACGCGGTCGTGCGTGTCGATCTGCGGGGCAGCGGCGAGTCAGACGGCATCCTCACCGACGAGTACACCGCCCAGGAACATGATGACGCGGTTGCCTGCATCGATTGGATCGCTGCGCAGCCCTGGTGCGATGGGTCAATCGGCATGATGGGCATCTCCTGGGGTGGGTTCAACAGCTTGCAGGTCGCTGCTCGCCGGCCGCCGCAGCTCAAGGCGATCGTGGTCATTGGTTTCACCGATGATCGCTATGCCGACGACGTGCACTACATGGGTGGCTGCGTGCTGACGTCGCAGATGCTGTCCTGGTCATCGGTTATGTTTGCGTTCAATCCCATCCCACCCGACCCACGGTTTGTGGGTGATCGCTGGCGCGAGATGTGGTTTGAACGACTGGAAAAAGGGTCTGACCCGTGGGTAGAGACCTGGCTGAGCCACCAAACGCGTGATACCTACTGGAAGCGCGGATCAGTCGGCGAGAACTACGACGCGATCCAGGTGCCGGTCTATGCCGTCGGAGGCTGGGCCGACAGCTACAATAATTCCGTACCGCGCTTGCTTGCCGGGTTGACCGTGCCGCGCAAGGGCCTCATCGGTCCCTGGGCCCACACCTTCCCTGAAATGGGCGAGCCCGGACCTGATATAGGCTTCCTGCAAGACAGTCTGCGCTGGTGGGACCACTGGTTGAAGGGTATCGACACCGGCATCATGGACGAGCCGATGCTGCGCACGTGGATTCAGGACAGCATCCCACCCGCCGTTTTCTACACCGAACGCCCCGGACGTTGGGTGGCTGACCCATCGTGGCCGTCGCCCAACGTTGGCGAGCGCCTGCTGCATCTCAACAGTGACGGCGCCAGCGGTAGCTTGAGCAGCCAGGCCGCACCGGACCACAGCGTCTCATACCTGTCACGGCTGGGCCACAATCTCAACGTCGGGCAGTGGGGGGCATATGGCTATCCCGGTGATTTTCCCGGTGATCAGCGTACGGCCGACGGCGAGTCATTGTCGTTCACCAGCCTGTCTTCAACCGAAGCCGAGGACATTTTGGGCTACCCAGAGGTGGATTTGGCGCTGTCGGTCGATCAGACACTGGCACTGGTCGCGGTGCGTTTATGCGATGTGGCCCCCGATGGCGCCTCTACGCTGGTAAGTTGGGGACTGCTGAACCTCACCCACCGCGATAGTCATGAGCACCCGTCGTTGCTTGAACCGGGTGAACGCTACGACGTGACCGTCCAGCTCAACGTTTGCGGGCATCGCCTGGCCGCCGGGCATCGCTGGCGGGTTAGCGTTTCACCCTCGTATATTCGCCACGCGTGGCCATCGCCCCGACCGGTCACGCTGACGCTGCACACCGGCGCTGATTGCCGCCTGCGTCTGCCGGTCCGCGCGGCGCAAGCGGCCGATGCGACATTGCCCGAGTTTCTGCCCGCGGAAGTAGCTCCGGCGCTCAAGACGGAACAGCTGCGGTCGGGCCAGACGCGCAAGGTCATCGAGCATGATCTGATTCCCGGACGAACAACCCTGCGGCTGGCGTTTGATGAAGGACGCATGCGCTATGTCGATACCGGCATGGAGATTGAGGACATAGCCACGGAAACGTACACCGTCGTCGACGGCGACCCACTGTCGATGACGGCCCATATCACGCATATGCTGGAATACCAACGGGATGCCTGGCAAGTGCGCGTGGAAGTCGAGGCCACGATGACGGCCGACGCAATGCACTTCCACCTCAGCCATCACCTCGATGCGTATGAGGGCAACACGCGGGTCTTCACAAAGTCCTGGACAAAAGCCATCCCGCGCGAGTTTGTATAACCTTCTGGAGGAGCCTCATGTCTCAACCGCGTCTGCGTGATCTGGGCATCACCATCGGGCAGTTGCCTACCGGTCCCTTTAACGCCATTACCGATGTACCCGGAATCCTGGTCGGGCATACGACACTAATCAGCGATGAGCCGCGCGTGGCACGCACAGGGGTCACGGTGGTCATGCCGCGCGACGGCGAAATCTGGCGCAATCCGGCGTTTGCCGGCTACCATTCGTTCAACGGCTGCGGCGAGATGACCGGCTTGTTGTGGTTGGAGGAGTCGGGCCAATTGGCGTTTCCCATTGCCCTCACCAATACCCACCATGTGGGCACCGTTCACGAGGCGATTCTGGCCCACGGGCAGGAGCAAGGACACACAAAGGACTCGTCTTTGCCGGTCGTAGCGGAGACTTGGGATGGCTGGCTTAACGACATGGACGGCTTTCATATCCGGCGCAAGCACGTTGAGCAGGCAATCAGCCTTCTGGCGTCCGGCCCCGTAGCTGAAGGCAACGTCGGCGGCGGAACCGGGATGATCTGTCACGAATTCAAGGGCGGTATTGGGACGTCGTCGCGCGTGGTGGCAACGAAGGGCGGCGCGTTTACGATTGGCGCCCTCGTCCAGGCCAACCATGGTGTGCGCGACGATTTTCGCGTCGATGGCGTGCCCGTCGGCCACTTGCTGAATACGCCCAAACCGTGGGGCGAGCCGGCCGGATCCAGTTCGATCATTATCATTCTGGCTACCGACGCGCCGTTGCTGCCGTTCCAGTGCCGCCGGTTGGCCAAGCGGGCCACAGTTGGCTTCAGCCGCGTGGGAGGCATCGGCCACAATGGCAGCGGCGATATCTTCCTGGCCTTCGCCACCGGCAACGACGTGCTACCGACGGAGACCCAGCGTCCGTTGACGATGGTCCCCAACGATCAGATGAGCCCATTGTTCGCCGGAGCGGCCGAAGCGGTGGAGGAAGCCATCTTGAATGCTGTCGCGGGCGCCGAGACCATGACTGGCTACCAGGGTCATACGGCTTACGGCTTACCGGGTGATGAACTCGCCTATCTGATGGTCCATGAAAGCCAATCACGTGCCGCTTATAGAACGAACCATACCTAAAGAGGACAGAAGTAAATGAGACGTGAGTTTGACACCATCGTGCTGGGGTTGGGCGGTTTGGGTAGTGCCGCTCTCTATTGGTTGAGCCGTCGCTTGGGCGACGATGTGTTGGGATTGGAACAGTTCGAAATCGGCCACGTGCGCGGCGGGTCACAGGATCACTCGCGCATCATTCGCCTCTCCTACCACACGCCCGCCTACGTTGAATTGGCCAAACATGCCTATGACGCCTGGGCTGAGGTCGAGGCGGATGCGGGCGAACAACTCGTGATCAAGACTGGCGCGCTGGACCTGTGGCCCCTATATCCGGCCTACCCGATGTCGCTGTACACCGAAAGTATGGACGCTGCCGGAGTGGCCTACGAACAGCTGTCGGCGGCCGAAGTCATGCGGCGCTGGCCGCAGTTTCACTTGACCGACGACATCACCGGCATCTATCAGGCTGACGGCGGTATGGCGACCCCAGCCCGCAGCAACGCCGCCCACCTGCGGTTGGCGCGCGAGAATGGCGCGGCCGTGCGCGACAATGCGCCGGTGACCGCCATTCGGCCGCTGGATGGCGAGGTGGACGTCGAAGCCGGAGGCGATACGTATCGCTGTCGCCATCTGGTGATCGCTGCCGGCGCCTGGACCAACGAGGCACTGGCCCATTTCGGCCGCAAGCTTCACCTGACGGTGACGCAGGAGCAGGTAACGTATTACAACTCGCCCGACATCAGCGTCTTCATGCCCGATCGCTTTCCCGTCTGGATCTGGATGGATGAGCCGTCGTTCTATGGCTTTCCCGGTGTTTGGCGAGGCGGGCCCCAAGGCGGCGCAGGATGTGGGCGGGGATCGTGTGACGGCCGAGACGCGTACCTTTGAGCCGAACGCGGCCACGCTGGCGCGGACCGAGACGTTTCTGGCCCAGGTCATTCCCGGCATGCTGGGCGAGCCGATATATACCAAGACCTGCCTCTACGCTATGCCTCCCGACCGTGATTTTGTGATCAGTTCGCTGCCGGAGCATCCCAATGTGTCGGTGGCCGTGGGCGCCGGGCACGCCTATAAGTTCGCCAGCCTCATTGGCAAGATCCTGAGTGAACTGGCGCTCGATGGGCAGACGGCCTATGACATCGCGCCGTTCGCCATCGATCGGCCGATTCTGCTGGAGGAAGACCCGGAGCTCAACTTCATGTGCTAGCGGCTATGACAAGTCACCGCGAGCCGTCTTGCCCCACAAACCATACCCGGCGACGCGGCGCTCCTCGCGGCGTCGGTGCTGTTCGTGAATCTCCCGCACATGGGCCGCTTTTTCGGCGATACCTGCTTCCAGCCAGACGCTGTCCGTTCTCGGCCGTGGCCACGCTGCCCGCACCGTAAGCTCCGGTCGCCGTGTCATCGTCCCACGGTGGATTAGCCACCAGCGACCCGCCTTCAATCCAGTCCATGTAGTAGCTATCAGTGGACACGAAATCCGTTTCGTCCACAACGCGACCCATGTGAGTCAGGTCAGGCCGCAGCGCCAGGATCATCGCCGTCTCTAGTTCGCCCGCGTGTCCCATACCGCCGCGGTCCGAGAGACGATATTCCTGTACAACCGGCGCCGCGATGTGGCCGGACGTATGCAGCCAGGCGGTGGCACAGAAGATGCGCCGGTACTTTTCGCCCGCGTACTTGACGACATTGATCATGAAAGACACATTGCCACCGTGGCCGCTCATGAGATACATCAACCTGTAGCCTCGGCCGACCAGGGTGTCGATGACAGCCAGCCAGTAGTCTTCGAAGGCGCGCCCGCCGACGTTCAGCGTCCCGGCGAAAGACGAGCGATGGGTACTGGCCCCGTACGGATAGGCGGGCAGGGTGAGCGCCAGATCGGGCACCAAAGCGGCCGTCCTGGTGCTGATCGACTCAATGATGAGCGTGTCAGTGGATAGCGGCAGGTGGTAGCCGTGCTGCTCCGTGTGGCCGACCGGAATCAGGACGACCTTATCCTGCGTGCCCTCGGGCAAAATGAACGACGGACCGTTGTGCTGGCTGGGGTGCCACTGTACGATCGATCGAACGCCCAGACCCAGATCGATTCCCTGCGGCTGCAAGGCGTACACGTGCGTGAATCCGTCGTCTTGCAGGCTGTCGAGCAGGTTGCTGACCATTGTGGCGAAGGGCGCTTCGGCCGTCGCCAGGCCGCTGCCGCGCCAGCCATAGGGGATGGCAGGCAAGAGGCCGATCCGGTCCGGGTGGCCCAGACCTTCAGCCAGCAAGTCCAGCTCGTATCCCGTGCCCAACGGGATGACAAGGGGCATGTCGCGCGGCAGCCCAGCCACTTCCGGCCAGGTCAATTCCTCAAAGGCAAAGAAATGTGTCATGGTGGATCCCCCTATTCGCGCAATCGAAGTTCTATTCGTACAGTCGCGCCTGAGCCAGTTCAATCTCGCGCCGAGCCACGTAGTCATCCAGGGCCTCGGCAATGGCCGGATCGAGGGGCGGCGCTTCGTATTGAGCAAGCATCTCTTTCCATACCTTGTTGGCACGCTGGGCCGTATCAGCCGATCCGGAGGCGACCCACGCGTCGTGGCCCTGCCGGTCAGCCACCGAGGTGGCGTAGAACGCGTCCTTGTAGCGTTCCTGGGTATGGGGCGTGCCGAAATGGTGCCCGCCCGGCCCGACCTCGGCAATCATGTCCAGCGCCAGACTATCGGCCGAAAGATCGAACCCATCCAGATAGGTTGTCGATCATGGCCAGATTCTCCAGGTCGATGACGAACTTTTCGTAGGACGCAGTCAGCCCGCCGTCGATCCAGCCGGCGGCGTGCATGACGAGGTTGGTGTGGGCCATAACCGCGGGCCAAAGCGTCCACATCGATTCGTAAGCGGCCTGGGCGTCGGGCAGCTTGGCGTTGGTCAGGCTGCCGCTGCCGCGATAGGGCAGGTTGTAGCGACGGGCCAGCTGCCCGCCAACCAGCAGCGCCCAGGCGCCTTCCGGCGTGCCGAAGCTGGGGCTGCCGCTCTTCATGTCGATGTTGGTGGTGAAGCCGCCATAGATGACCGGCGCGCCGGGCCGAACCAGCTGCGTCAGCGCGATTCCGGCCAGCACCTCGGCGTTCTGTTGGGCCAGGGCGGACGCCATCGTCACCGGGCTCATGGCCCCGGCCAGGATGAACGGGGTGATGAACGTCACTTGCCCTGCCCGCGCATAGCTCATCAGGCCGCCCAACATGCGATCGTCGTAGCGCAGCGGGCTGTTGACGTTGATGACATCCCCGGTCACGGGATCTCCCTCCAGATCGCCAAAGACAAGGGCCATCATCGCCAGGACATCCTGGGGAATGATTCGGCCGTGGGCGGCTTCGGGGATGACTTTGTCGGTCAGCCGAAAGCTGGAGCGCAGCCGGTGCAGGTGGCGCGTGTTGACGCCGACATCTTGCGGCGCCACCTGTTCCCAGGAACCGATGTGAAGGACGTCATTCATTTGGGAAAGTTTGAGGAAGTTCTCGTAGTCAACCATCGTGCCCGCCCGTCGGCCGCGGTCGATATCCGTGACATAGGCCATGCCCCCGCACGGTCCAAACACGATATGGTTGCCGCCGATGATCAGATCGTGTGCCGGGTTGCGAGCACGCCAGGTGAACGTGGGCGGCGCCTGGGCCAGGCTATCCATTATCAGACCTCGGTCCAACCAGACATGCTGCGCGGCGTGGTCGACCTTGGCTCCGGACCTCTCCCAGATATCCAGCACTTCGGCATCGAGAAAATCGAGTCCGATATTCTCAAGAATGTCCAACGACGCGTTATGAATGATGTCCAGGCTTTCCGGTTCAAGGAAGGCATAGGGCGCCTGCCGGTTGCGAACCTGCCGGAAGGGTACGGTCAACAGCGGCAAAGCTGGCTGGGTTAGGCGTTCGCGTCGAATTCGGGTTCGTGACATGCTGCCAAGTATAGCGCGGGAAATAACGGCGTCATTGTTCTGCGTTCGCAGTATAATCCACGGTATGTTCAAGATCGGCGATTTCTCGCGACTGGCGCAAGTGTCCACACGGATGTTGCGCCACTACGATCAGATTGACCTACTCAAGCCAAGCCACACCGATGAGTGGACCGGCTACCGCTACTATACGATCGATCAGCTGCCTCGACTGCACCGCATTATTGCCCTCAAAGAGTTGGGCTTTTCGCTGGAACAAGTTGCCGCGTTGCTGCGTGACGAAGATTTGTCGCCGGATCAACTGCGCGGCATGTTGCGTCTGCGTCAAGTAGAGCTGCAGCAGGAGATTGCCGCCGGACAACAGCGGCTGGTGGATATCGAGGCACGCTTGCAGCAGATTGAACAGGCCGGACAGCCACCGGCCTACGAGGTCGTGGTCAAATCACTCGCCGCCCAGAGCATTGCGTCGGTGCGGCAAATCGTGCCCGCCATCTGGGAAATGGACTACTACTGTCGTACGATGTACGAGCACCTGTATGAGCGACTGGGCGAGCTGCGGATTAAGCCGAGCGAACCCGAGATTACGATTTACCATACGGAAGAGTACCGCGTATGCGGATCTGGACGTTGAGGCAGCGTTGGCGATTGACGCCGCCATCCTGCAACAAACCCCGGCAACTGATGACCTGACGTTCCGCGAACTTCCGGCCACAGACCTGGCAGCTTGCCTGCTGTACGAGGGACCGTTCATGGGTATCGATTCGGCCGTACTGGAACTGCTGCGCTGGATTGGTATTCACGATCACACATTGGCTGGGCCGTTGCGAGAGCTCCATCTGTCAGGCCCGGCGCACGTTGAGGGACAGCCGGTTGATACGGCCGTCGTCGAGCTGCAACTGCCAATCATCCCCGTCGCCAATTAAGCCGGACCCAACGCAGTCTCATCTTTGCCTCTTGACTTTGACATAGTGTCAAAGTGTAGACTGCTCCATGTACCCAACAAATGGAGTCAATCAAGATGAGTAATCAATTGCAATCAAACAAGAATATTGTCTTCGGAACCGGCCCGTTGGGCCTCAGTGTGATGGAAGAATTGGTCGGGCGTGGCCGAGAGGTGACGCTGGTCAATCGCACACGGCACGCTCAATGAGGCGCTGCCTGAGGGTGTGGTCATCGTGAAGGGTGACGCCACTAACCTTGACGAAGTCGCCGCGATTTGTGATGGCGCCGATGTCGTCTTCCAATGCGCCCAACCGGAGTATTACGAATGGCCGGAGAAGTTCCCGCCCATCATGCAGGGAATTGTGGAGGGTGTGGCGCGCACCGAAGCCCGGCTGGTCATGGGCGACAATCTCTACATGTATGGCCCGACGAACGGCCGACCCGTTCGCGAGGACATGCCCTACGCCGCTACCGGTCCCAAGGGCAAGACACGGGCTGGAATGGCGCAGATGGTCCTGGCGGCACATCAGGCAGGACGGATTAAAGCTACAATCGGCCGCGCGTCAGACTTCTATGGGCCGCGGGTCGAGGGATCGGCTGTGGGCGATATCTTCTTTGGACCAGCCATCAGTGGTGGCACGGTCAACGTCATGGGCAACCCGGACCTGCCGCACACGTACACGTACATCCGCGACTTCGCCCGTGGGCTCGTGACTCTGAGCGAGCAGGAAGCAGCGTACGGTCGAGCCTGGCACATTGCCAGCGCGGAAACGGTGACGACGCGCGAGTTTGCGGACATGCTGGCCGAGGAGGTTGGGCAGCCGGTGAAGCTGCGCCCGGCGGGTAAGGCCATGATGGCCGTGGTCGGGCTGTTCGTGAAGGAGATTCGCGAGATGAAGGAAATGGCTTACGAGTTCACCGAGCCGTTCGTCATGGATGATAGCCAATACCGCGAATCGTTCGGCAATGGTGTGACCCCGCACCGCGAAGCCATCCGCGAGACCGTGGCCTGGTACAAGAGCCGCGGCTAGGACACGCGACGACGACAGTCGGCCGGCCGATGGGTGGTTCAACGCATTGAGCCAACGTCACAGGTCGCCGCTAGGCCCTCAGGTACCAATCCAGGAACCGTTCCGTCCGTCGCTGCCAGTCCAGCTCCGTTTCAACCTTCAGGAAGCCATGCGGCTCACCGGCATAGGTCTTGTACTCAAACACCTTGTCGTGGCGACGCATGGCTTCGGCCCATTCTTCAGACGATTGCGGCGGCACAACATCATCCTCCAGACCATGGATGAGCAGCACCGGCTTTCGGATGTTGGCTACATCCCGGATGGGCGAAGCCGCCAGATAGGCGGGCCAATTTGAGCGCGGATGGCCCATCATCATCTCGGTGTAGAGCCGCGTGATGCGCTCGCAGCCGGCCCACGACGTGTAAAGGTTGGCGTCACCGTACTTGCTGACGCCGCAGGCAAACAGGTAATCGGGGTCCTGGGCCAGACAAGTGGCAACCATATAGCCGCCGTAGCTGGAGCCGAAAATACCGATACGCTCGCGGTCCATCCACTCCAGAGTGTGCAGAAAGCGCGCGCCATAGAGAACATCTTGCGTGTCGCCTACGCCCCAGTCGTTATAGTTGGCATGCTCAAAGGCGACGCCATAACCGCTGCTGCCGCGGAAGTTGGGCGTCAGGAACGTATAGCCTTTGGCCAAGAAGTACTGCGCCAACGCGTCCCACTGGAAGCGATACTGGTCGGTTGGCCCCCCATGCGGCCGAACGATCGCCGCACCGTTGGGCTCGGCCGGCCGCCAGAGCAGCGCCGGGATTTCCAGCCCATCGTAACTGCGATAGTGGATGTGCTGCGGTGTAATCAGATCATGGGCAGCCAAGGCGGGCGGCATCGAGAAGGTGAGTTGCCTCATGCTGCCGGATGCCACATCGACCTCATAAAGGTCAGGCGGCAAGGTGGCGCTCTCATATTCGACCAACAGAAAACGGCCGTCGGGGGACCAATGAAGACCGGCAAAGTAGCCCAGACCGCCGCTTAGCTCGCTTACCTCACCGGACTTCGCATCGACCAGCACCATGTCGACGGCGGCATCACGGTTGACGGTAGCCGCCAGCCGGTGACCGTCCGGTGACCAGGCGATCTCGTCAACATCCCGATTGAGCTTGGTGAGTTGATGCATTCCTTCGCCATCAGGCCGTATGAGCCAGATTTCAGTGTAGCCGGAGCGCTGCGACAGGAAAGCGATCTGCGACCCATCTGGTGACCATTGCGGTGACCAATCCTTTTGCTTCGACGAGCCACCCAGGGCACGCGTCTGACCGGATTCCAAATCGACCAGGCGCAGCTCCCAGCGATTTAGGTCATCAAACGGCCGATGGACATAGACCACCCAACTGGCCGTCGGGTGAGACAGCGGCCGAACCATTGTCACCGTTACCTTCAGCCAGCGCGCGCGGCCAAGACCCATCGATATCGGTCAGTAGCAAGACGTAGGCATCGTTGCGTTCCGTGGAGACGATAAGCTGCCTGCTGTCCGGCAGCCAGACCGGCGAGGAGCCGCTCGCGGCAAAGTCGCTGATGGCTTTGGGCAACTGACTGCCATCCGCCGGAACGATATGCACGTGGCCGTTCATGCCAAAGGCCAACCACTCACCGTCCGGCGACCAGACGGGCGGGCCGTCCCACCAGTATATGGTCTTGCCGCGATTAGGGGTCAGGCGTTGGGGCCAGCCGCCATCGACCGGTAGGGTGAAGATGTCCGATCGACCGTCACGTTCCCACACGAAAGCGACATGTGTGCCGTCGGGTGACAGCGCGTGATGGTGGATCAAGTTAGGCGAATTGATCAGATCCAGACTCCACCCGCTAGGTGGCTTCAGGTCCGGGCGATCGATGGACGGCCAGCCGTTCCGTTCGTACTTCTCCAAGACCTCAACTTTATTTGACATCGTTACTTCCCGGCGGCAACCATTGCGTGGCTGTCGTCTTGCTCAATTGAAGGTTCGGTTGTTTAGCTCCCGCTGCCCGCAGCATTCAGACTAAGCTATGAACTTTGGCTCTACCTCATGACAGGCGACCCAATGACCCGGCTGCGGCTCCCGCCATGCAGGCACATGCTCAGCGCAATGGGGTTGGGCAATGGGACAGCGCGTGTGGAATCGGCAGCCGCTTGGCGGGTTGATTGGGCTGGGAACGTCACCCTGCAGCACAATGCGCTGGCGTTTGCGAGCCGCCTTGGGATCAGGCACGGGAACGGCCGACAGAAGCGCTTGCGTATAGGGATGGAGTGGGTTCTCGTACAGCTCGTCCTTCTCCGCCAGTTCGACCATCACGCCCAAATACATGACCAATACGCGGTCGCAAATGTGGCGGACCATGCTTAGGTCGTGGGCGATGAACAAGTAAGTCAATCCCAGCCGCTTCTGAAGGTCTTCCAGCAAGTTGACCACCTGGGCCTGAATGGACACATCCAGGGCGGAGATCGGCTCATCGCATACCAGGAAAATGGGGTCAGAGGCCAACGCGCGGGCGATACCGATGCGCTGGCGCTGGCCACCGGAAAATTCATGAGGAAAGCGGTTGAGGTAACGGCCGTCCAGACCGACGAGTTCCATCAACTCCTGGACCCGTTCCACGCGTTCTTCCTCGTTGCCCAGCATCTGGTGGACACGTAGCGGCTCGCCGATGATCGCATTGACGGTCCAACGCGGATTTAGCGAGGCAAAGGGATCCTGAAAGATCATCTGCGCCTTACGCCGAATCTCCTGGGCCGACTCATCATCCGCTTCCTGGACTACCGTGCCGTCGATGATGCTAACGCCTGATGTGGCTGGATAAAGACCCAGGAGCGTCCGACCGGCTGTACTCTTGCCGCAACCGCTCTCGCCGACCAGACCCAGCGTTTCGCCCGCAGCAATGTCAAAGGAAATGCCGTCGACGGCATACACATGACCCACAGTGCGCGACAAAATCCCTTTTCGAATGGGGAAGAATTTTCGCAAGTCCTTGACCTGTACCAGGGGAGTGGTTCCGTTTCCGTTCGCACTCATCGTGTTGCTCCGTTGTTCATGCTTGGCTCAGGTATCAGACTATAGGGTTGCCGGTGCGACGTATCTATCCAGCAGGCAGCGCGATGAGTTGGGCGATATGACGCGTAGAGGCGGTCGTTCGCTGCGACAGCGATCGAACACCAGATCGCAGCGCGGTGCGAAGGGGCAGCCCTTGGGCTCAATCAGCAGATTGGGTGGTGCGCCGGGGATGGATCGCAAGCGTTCGTCCCGTCGCCTGTCCACGCGGGGCAGTGCCTGCAGCAAGGCGACTGTGTAGGGATGGCCCGGTGTCTCGAACAGGCTGTCCACGTCGGCCTCTTCGACCACCGTGCCGGCATACATGACGATCACGCGTTCAGCCATTCCGGCCACGACGCCCAGGTCGTGGGTAATCCAGATCATGGCCATCCCCAATTTATCGCGCATTCGCATCATCAGTTCGATGATCTGCGCCTGTATGGTTACATCAAGCGCCGTCGTTGGTTCGTCAGCGATCAACAGGCTGGGGTTGCAGGCCAGCATCATGGCGATCATCACCCGCTGGCGCATACCGCCGGAGAACTGGTGTGGATAATTGGATAGACGTTTAGCCGCATCGGGAATGCCAACCAATTCCAGCAGCTCCATGGCCCGATCTTGGGCCTGATCATTGTTCATTCCGTAGTGACGCTTGAGCGCTTCGGTCATCTGCCGCTTGATCGTCAACACAGGATTAAGTGAGGTCATCGGGTCCTGGAAGATCATGGCGATCTCCCCGCCGCGGATGCTTTCCATTTGCTCGTCATTCAGCGTGAGCAGATCGCGTCCCAAGAACAGTGCCTTGCCACCGGCAATCTCGCCCGGTGGCTTGGGAATCAGGCCCAGGATTGACATCATGCTGACGGACTTGCCGCAGCCGCTCTCGCCGACGACGGCAACGACCTCACCTTCGGCGATGTGGTAAGAGACGTCGTTGACGGCGTGTACGACACCTTCGGGTGTGTTGAACCGGACTTCCAGGTTTCGCAGATCAAGCAGATAGTTTGGCTTCGCCGCTTTGGCCGCGGTCTGGAGGCATAGAGGTAGTAGTCATCAGTTGTTCCGACTCCGCGGGTCAAGCGCGTCGCGCAGCCCGTCGCCGACAAAGTTGATGCTGAGCACAGTCAGGAGGATGAGCAGGCCGGGAAAGATCCACATCCAGGGTGCAGTTTCGATGTAATTGTAAGAACCGTCCAGCATATTGCCCCAGGTGGCCGCCGGAGGCTGCACACCCATACCGAGGAAACTGATGTACGCCTCGGCCAGAATGGCGGCGGCAACGGCCAGGGTCGCTGCGACGACGATGGGCGCCATGGTATTGGGCAAAATGTGCTTGAAGATGATTTGGCTGGTGGGGGTGCCGATCGCGCGAGCGGCCAGAATGTACTCGCTTTCTTTGATAGACAAGAACTCGGCCCGCACGATTCGGGCGACGTACATCCAACTGGTCAACCCAATGATCAAGATGATGAAGCCGACATTGCCACCGACGACCTTGGCCATCACGATAAGCAGGAAGAGGGACGGGATAATCAGCATCGCTTCAGTGAAGCGCATGAGCACGTTATCAACCGTGCCACCGTAGAATCCGGAGATCGCACCGATCAAGATGCCCAGCGAGATCTCGAGAATGGCGGCCGTCAGGCCAATCATGAGCGATACTCGCCCGCCCTGTATGGTTCGGGCCAGCACGTCGCGGCCGACGGTGTCGGTTCCGAAAGGGTGTTCCAGGGAGGGGCTGGACAGTCGCTGGCTGGTATCGGTGAAGTTGGCTTTCTCGTCGGTGAAATAGATACCTCCAACGAAAGCATAGACGAACAGGAGGATCAGCATCACAGAGCCGAACATGGCCATTCGGTGCCGACGGAAACGGAGCCAGGCCATTTGCCGGAAGGTCAACGGCGGGGCTAACTCATCCGCTTCGGATAGCAGGGAGACGGGCGTTGTCTCGACGGTGGTCATGTGTTTCTCCCCTGCCTAGTCATAGCGAATGCGCGGGTCCAGCAAGGCGTAGGTCAGGTCGGTGATGATCTGAAACACGATGACGGTGACGGACAGGATGATCAAAATGCCCATGACGACCGGCGTATCAAAACGCAGGACATGGTCGAGGAACAGGCGCCCCATGCCCGGCCAGGCAAAGATGCGCTCGGTGACGAGCGCGCCGCCGAGCAGCAGCGCAAGGTCGAGACCGACCAGGGTGACGATGGGCAACGAGGCATTCTTGAGGGCGTGCACGGTCATGATGTAGCGGCCTCTTAAGTCCTTTGGCCTTGGCGGTGCGAATGTAATCCTGGTTCATCACTTCCAGCATCGTGCTGCGGATGTAGCGACTGTAGCCGGCGATGCTGACAAACGCGATCGTCAGGACCGGCAGGATCATGTGCAGAGCGACCTGACTGGGGGTCTTGCCCACCTGGGGATCAAACATGCCGACCGCCGGCAGTGAAGGCAGCCCCCATTTCTGGAAGTTGACCGAGAAGATATAGATCGAGAAGAGGGCGAAGAAGAAGATCGGCGTGGAGTAGCCGATGAATGAGATGGCCGTGATCACATGGTCGGCGATCGAGTACTGGTGCAGCGCCGAGAAGATGCCGATGGCCAAGGCAAAGACAATGATGACCACTTCCGCCACCGACATCAGCAACAAGGTGTTGGGGATGCGATCCCAAATCACCTCCCAGGCCGTTTGGCCGCGCTTGATGAGCGAGTTGCCAAAATCACCGCGCAGCACGCCGCTGCCGGGTGCCGGGCGTCTCGGCGATGCCGTCGCCGTCGAGGTCGATCTCGGTCCAGTCGTTACCGATGAGCCAGTAGAGATACTGGGTGTAAATCGGCTTGTCCAGACCCAGTTGCCGTGTCAGGCGTTCGCGGTCGTCCGGCCGGGTTGCGCGACGTCCGCCCATGGTGGCCAGGGGGTCACCCATGTATTGCATCAGCACAAACAAGGATGATGCTGACGATGAACAGCAGCGGAATGGCCTGCAGGAGTCGACGAAAGACGTAGCGACTCATCGTGTTTCTCCGTCGCAGAAATAGGGATCAGACGGCACGCCGCCTGACCCCTTCACTCACATGACGTCGAGTCTACTCCTGAGTCTTATCCCAAGACGCAATACTGTAGAATGGCGTCGCGCCGGACATCGTGACATTTTGGAGACTGGGGTTGAGTGCCCAGATGTCCGGGTCTTCCCATATACCATACCAGATCACATTGTCATGCATGTACTTTGAAATCTCGAAGAACGTTTGCTGACGCTCGTCGAAGTTGGTCTGGGTGGATTGCAATTGGAACAGTCCATCCAGCGTCTCATCACAGAGCTGCTGCCAGTTGGCCGCCGTCCGGATACTCGTCGGTCGGGATTTCGCTGCACAGCCAGTAGTAATGATCCGGATCCGGATAAGCAGGGCCGTCAGACCACTGGAAGATGTCCAGTTCACCACTGGCTGCCGGGTCCACCTTCACCGTAGCCGGCAAAGAAGACACCGGCATCGTAGCTCTGCAGATCCAGCCCAATGCCAACCTCGGCCAGCTGCTGCTGGGCGACGGCCTGCGCGTCCTGGCGGATTTCACGAATGGTCGTGCCGTGCGTCAGGATCAGCTCAACGCCATCCTTGTCGCGCGTCCCGTCATTGTTGGAGTCAACCCAGCCCGCCTCATCCAGCAAGGCTCTGGCCGCATCCGGGTCAAATGGCCATGGCGTGATGTCGGGATTGACGTAGGGCATGTTGTCCCACAGCGTATTGGCCGGTTTGGTTAGACCCAGCAGCAGATCCTGACTGAGTGCTTCGCGATCGAGCGACATGGCGATGGCCTCGCGCACGCGCAGATCCTGCAGGGCGGGATGACCGTCTTCGCCAAAGTAGAAGAACCAGCCTTCGTTATAGCCAGACGGGACGCTGATGACATTCACGCCTGCTTCTTCCAATGTGGGGACGTCGGAATAGGAAATGAACGTGCCCAGATCGGCTTCGCCGGTCTGCAGACGCGGCCGTTTGGGCGGCATCATCCGGCACGAAGCGAATGAAGATCTCATCGATATTCGGCTGCTCGCCAAACCAGTTTTCGTTGCGGACGAAACGGGCAAAGCTGCCGGACTCCCACTCATCAAAGCGATACGGACCGGCGCTGACGGTCGGTGCGATATTCCAGTCGGCATTATCGAGCGTTCCCTCCGCTTCAAAGACGGGTCGCAGAGATGTGGGCCGGCAAAATGCTGCGCCACATCCAGGCCAGCCACGGGGCGAAGGGTTCGGCGAAATTGACCTGACAACCGTCTGCGCATCCGGGGCTTCGATCGATTCGATTACATCGTACGGATAAGTTGATCTGGACCGTGTTGGTGGGTTCCAGAAACATCTCGACCGTGAACAGAAAGTCTTCGGAAGTGATGGGCGTTCCGTCTGACCAGACAATGTCATCCCTTAACTTGAAGGTCAATGTGGTTCCATCCTCGGAAATGCCACCATTCTCTTCACTCGGGATCTCCGTGACCAGGACCGGTACTGGCCTCATCGTTCTCATCAAAGTGCCAGGCCCACACGTTCCACAATTGGTGGGTGACCGTGACAAACCACATGCCCGTGTACATAGGATTCAGGGTGTCGAATTCTTGGGTAAAGATGAACGTGGCGATCTTCTTCTCGCCGTCCATCGCTTCTTCCATCGGGGCTTCTTCTACAGCGGCGGCAGCATCTTCAACAGCCTTACCAACCGCGGCGGCGACTGTTGGGGCTACACTCTTGGCCGCTTCCTGCACCTGACCGCCACACGCGGCCAGCACAAGACTCATCAGGATGACCATGGCCAAGACCATGGTCCAGGTAAATTTTCGCATCTCAAACTCCTCCAAACTCGTTAAATCGTTGTTTCTTCATCCATACAGGGCTTCACCTTGGTCTGACTGGGCGCGACATCACCTCCTCATGGCAAAATAACAGCCAATTGAGAGCCCGTGTTTACGAATCGGTTATTGGTTTCAGGGAAATGGGCGCGTAGGAGTTCACTCTGCGGGAGTGTGTGTGCGTTAAACGCACGATATCGTTGTGTTTCGCAGTTTGCGAAGCGAATGCCCATTGTTAAATTCGACGAGGGGCAACGAATACAAGCATCGCTCACCCACCCGTGACGGTATTGTACCGGGGTGTCAAGTCGGTGTCAAAACACGGACCCGGCCCAAGGGCGTGGGCAAGGTCTTATTGGACTAAAGTTGGGGAGGCGATGCCGAAAACCACGCGCGCAAAGTCTGCGAGTTGCTCTTCCGCGTTGGGCTTGTCCAGCAGAACCTCATAGGGGAGCTTGGTGCCGAACCATCCTTCTGTGTGCCATACTGCCTCGTCCGGCAAGGGATAAGCCATGAGGCGCTCGGCTTCAAAGGGCCAGGGGTTGGAATAGAAGTAGGCTTCGGCGTTGCTTTCCCCGGGATAGAAGCCCAGATTCAGTTGGGCCGGAGCGGTGCTGGTCTCGCCGTTCTCCTCCAGATTCACCATCCTGGTGCCAAACCACTCGCACGACAAATCGAAATTGTGCGGCCACAATTGGACCGGGCTTTTGTCGCCGGAGAGGGCCGCCTGGTGGTGCTTAAAGACTTCGTTGGCACTTGTCAGCGCCGCAAAAAAGCGTTCAACGGCAACCGTATCGTAGACACCCGGCTCATCACTCTCAAAACGCTCTCGCTCATAGTCACCATGCAACCCCAGCTCGCCTATCGCCGCAATCAGGGCATCGCCCATCTGGGTGCCACTCCATCCTACAGTGGTGGGAAAGGTGCTAACCTGGCCCGTGTGGGTCATCAGCGCGAGGTGGTGGTGGGTAAGGTCGAGCAAAAGGACGGCCGTCCCGCCCATGGGGAGAGGCAGCGGATCACTGACCAACCCGTCGGCCGTTACCTTCAGGCTCGTATGCCACCAGTGCGGCCGGGGTTCGGCGTGGGCGCGGGCAAGCACATTGATAGCCTGGGCATATGTATGCATAGTGTCGCGGGTGGGGCCAAATCCATCCAGGGTGGGAAATGCAGACACATCGTCCTCCGTACTGTCTTTCTGATACCGTTCTGATAGCGTTATGTACTTAACGCGAGCGGGACCCGGATTGGTCGAGATATTGCAAAGCCAACTGCACGCGTTCGTCGATGGCATCTACATCGCGAGGAATATGTTGCAGGGCAGCCTGCGCTTCGACAATGCTAAACCCAAGCCCGGTCAATATGTCAATCACATCGGCATCGACGTCGCTAACCAGAGGCATCGCGGTGCTAACCTCGGACATATCCAGACGGTCCCGCAATTGGAACATGATACGCTCGGCCGTCTTCTTGCCAATGCCGGGCACGCGCTGCAAGACGGCCGTGTCCTCGCGCATGACGGCGTTCTTGAGTAACTCCGGACTCAGCGTGCCCAAGATGGACAAGGCCACCCGTGGCCCGACGCCGTTGACGCTAAGCAGTAGAAGAAACAACTGCAGGTCGTCTTCGGCGCTGAAGCCGTAGAGCGACAGTTCATCCTCGCGCACAACCAAATGCGTGTGAAGCTGTATCGGACGGCCGACACCGCCGGTGTTTTCAAGCACGGTGCGGGGCACATTGACCCTCACACCAACTCCGCCAATGGCAATAACCAGGCTGGCCGGCTCTATTTTCTGGATCGTTCCACTAAGGCTGGCAATCATGAGGCATCCACCAGTAACTGAAAGTGATAATGGTTGAAGTGGGTGATGGCGACAGCCAGGGCATCGGCGGCATCATCAGGCCGTGGCGTCTCGGCCAGATCCAATAGCTGCTGAACCATCATCTGCACCTGTGCTTTGTCGGCCTTGCCATAGCCGGTGACGGCCTCTTTGACTTGCGGTGGCGAATACTCGCTAATCGGCAACCCGGCATTGGCCAGGGCCAGGAGCAAAACACCGCGCGCCTGGCCCACGGCAATGGCTGTCGTGACGTTACGGCCGAAAAATACCTGTTCGACCGCCGCCGTCTGCGGCCCGAACTGGGACAGTAAGGCTTGCAATTGGCCGCGTGAATTGATTGAAGCCGAAGGCGGGTGCTATCTCCGGGGGGGTGACAATAACGCCATAGTCGACCATTGTTAAACGGCCGTCTATCGCGTCAATGACCCCATAGCCTGTGGTAGCGGTGCCCGGATCAAGTCCTAGGATGCGCATGAACGCTCTGGGGCCGGGAGGCCGGACGCTAGGCCGATTCCATCGCCGCGATGGCTTCGTCGGAAACGTCCAGGTTGGTATACACATTCTGAACGTCATCCAGCTCTTCAATGCGTTCGATTAGGTTCATGACCTGTACCGACTGCGCTTCGTCCAGCTCCATCGGATTGTTGGGGTCGTAGATAAGGCTCGCATCGTCCATCGGGATGCCGGCTTCGTCAAGCGCCTGGCGCACGGACTGAAATGCTTCGAGCTCAACGTAGATCTCGACCATTTCCTCGCCAAACTGCACGTCGTCGGCTCCGGCATCGGCGGCAATCAGAAACACCTCATCCTGATCGACCTGCTCGGTAATCCCGATGTAGCCCTTGCGCGAGAACTGCCAGGAGACAGCCCCGGCTTCAGCCATCGTGCCGCCATACTTGTTGACGGCGTGGCGCACATCGGCCACGGCGCGGTTGCGATTGTCGGTAACCACTTCAACGAGAATGCCGATGCCGTGAGGACCATACGCCTCATAGATGGCGTCGATGAGTTCGCCGCCTTCTAGCTCACCGGTGCCGCGCTTGATAGCGCGTTCGATGTTGTCCTTGGGCATGTTGGCGGCTTTGGCTTTGTCTACCGCCAGTCGCAGCGCTGTGTTGGAGTCAGTGTCACCGCCTTCACGGGCGGCAATCGTAATTTCTTTGGCGAGGCGGGTAAATACCTTGCCCCGTTTCGCATCGCTGGCCGCCTTCTTATGCTTAATGGTGGACCATTTTGAATGACCTGACATGTCTCTCTTCTCCGAATTGATTTGCGTGTGAAGTCACCAGAAAGCCGTTGGCACGGCACATTTGTGAGCATCCAGAATAGATGGCAGTATAGCACAAACCGGTAGGCAACGCGACCGGCCAAGGAGACGCTCAGGGATCATTAGTCGTCAAACGCGAACCCTTCACCGTGAAAGGTCGGTTTTGCAGCAATCAGGAGAACAGGCTCGCGATACTGCCCGAAACCGCTTTGTGGCGCCGTTCCACCCGGCTGTTGAAACGGCTAGTTGAAGAAGCTCAGACTGCTTGCGGTGTGGTGCCGGGGAACATGACCGACAGCAGATCCGGGGCATAGCGCGCCGCCATATCACTGGTAATCGTTCCTGTGCGGCAAATCTCCTGGTACAGATGGGCGCTTGGCCGCCACGTGCGCGCCTGTGTTGCGGTGTCCAGCGCTACCAGGCCGAACCGTTGCGACCAGCCGCGATCCCACTCGAAATTATCGACCAGTGTCCAGTGGTAGTAGCCCATTACCGGGTAGCAGAACGAGACCGCGTGCCAAATCTGGCGCAGATGATCCATGATGAAACCCGGCCGCAGACGGTCGGCACTGTCCGGCACGCCGTTTTCAGTGACGTACATCAGCCGTTGATAGCGAAGCCAGACGTGCTCTATGAGCTGATAAAGGCCATAGGCGTAGACTTCGCCGTAGTTGCCGTCGCTAACAACGGCATCGGGTCCCCATTCCGGCTCGATTATCCCCTTCGGCGGTGGGAAGCGGAGTAGAAACCGTGTGTAGTAATTGAGGCCGACAAAGTCGAATGTTCCTGCAAGGTTGGCGATGCGTTTGCGGCCGAGTGGGCTGCGCCAGGTTCCGGTCTGTGTCGCGTCCAGCCATGCATTGTTGTAAAGCTGCGACACCTGTCCGGCCCACCATTTGTCAAGCGCATTGCTTGGGGGTCTGGCCTCAAAGACAGCCAGGTTGCTGGCCACGCCAACCTGGGCGCCCGGATAGCGCTCCTTGATCGTATGATAAGCGGCCGCGTGACAGCGCAGCAGATTGTGGACGGCGCGCATTGCGCTGCTCAGGCTTGCCGAAGCGGGTTGCGGGAAGGCTCCGGACAGGTAGCGCATAAAGACGTAGGTCATCGGCTCGTTGATGGTAATCCAGATAGGCACCAGATCGCCCAGACTGTCGACCACCTTGGCTGTGTAGCGCCGGAAATAATCGACCACGATTTCACTGCTGAAGTCGCCTTTCTCGACCAGCCACAGCGGGTTGCTAAAGTGGTGGAGGGTGACCATCGGTTCCAGGCCGCGATCGTGGCACGCCTGGAGAATCTGCCGATAGCGGTCGAGAGCCCCGCTATTGAAGACGCTGGGCTCCGGCTCAATGCGGCTCCACTCCAGCCCGATGCGAATGGCATTGGTGCCCAGCTCGGCGGCAATATCGAGATCGGCCTCGGCGTTTTCCCACCAGTCACAGGCCAAACCACTGTGATCGCCGTTGAGGATGCGGCCGTCCTGCGCTTCCCAGGCCCACCAATCACTTTGTCGGTTATTGCCTTCCACCTGATAAGCAGAAGTTGCTGTGCCCCAGCGGAAGTCGGATGGAAAATGGAGGGTTGCTTCGGCCACGATGTTCTTCCTTGCCCTTGCGTCAGTTCGATCAAAGATGAGCCGCATCTGTAGGATGCCATGTCTCGGCTGTCTGACCGTGTGAAACGGCTGTCAGTTTGTTATACTTGGCGGCTGTCTGCCTCAAAGCGCCTGCGATTATAGTCGCATTGTGGCAGACGCCGCTAGCGAGTGCGGGCCCGGCAAGAGTAGGTGATGACTGTTCGCAACTACCAGGCCACCTGTTTGCGCCGTTGGCCAGTCTATCTCTATGATACCAGCACGTTTGCGCGCCCATCAATGGGACCTCCTCATCATCCTGGGCTTTCTGGTCTCTGCCCCTGCTGCTATTTGCGGGCGTATCCCTTGGCTCGCAGACAATGCTCCCGGCCGATGCGCTATTTCAGTGGCCCCCGTGGAGCGCCGTTGCCGATCAACTACCGGTCAACCCTCCTCAGAACGGCCTGATCACCGATCTCGTCATCCAGAACTATGCCTGGAAAACCTTTACGCTCGACAGCATTGCCGCGGGTGAGATCCCGCTGTGGAACCCGAACCTGTTTGCCGGGGCGCCGTTTCTGGCCAACGGTCAGCACTCGATGCTGTATCCGTTCAGCCTGCTGTTCTTCATCATGTCGCCGGAGCGGGCGTTTGGTTGGTTTGCCGTCAGTCAATTGTGGTTGGCCGGGGTGCTGATGTACGTCTTCGGCCGTGTGCTCAGGATGCGGCGGGGCAGTGCGGCGCTGGCCGGGCTGGTCTATCAGGGCGGTGGATTCATCGTCACCAGTGCGGCCGTCTTTCCCATGGTCATCGCTGCCGTGGCCTGGTTGCCGCTGCTTGCTGGCCTGCATCGAGAAGAGTCGTCAGTCCCACGCGACGCGAAGGCCGTAAGGATTCCACGCTGTGGTGGGTGATTATCGGTGCCATCGCGCTGGGCATACAGACGTTGGCCGGGCATGCCGAGTTCACCTACTACACCCTGCTGATCATGGCGCTGTATGCCATTTGGCGCTGGGGCAGTGTCACGCTGGGCGCGTGGCGGGCGGAGCATTCCGGCTGCAAGGTCAGTCGGGGCTGACGGATGTCGTGCAGGCCACTGTTGTGGCTGGGCGCCATGGTTGCGATTAGGGTTGACGCTGGCCGCGGTGCAGTTGGTGCCGTTGTTTGAAGTGGGCCAAACGAACTTTCGTGCCGGTTCGGCCGCCTATGAGGAGGTCATCGGCTGGGCCTTTCCCGTGGCGCAATCTGCTGACGTTTGCGCTACCCGACTTCTATCGGCAATCCCAGTGACCACGCCTATCGCGATGTGTTGACCGGGCTGACTGTTCCTTTTGAACTCAATACGTTCGGCGAATCTGAATCCCCACGGTCCCTATACCAGCAGTTGGGGCACCAAGAACTACGTCGAAGGAGCCACGTATCTGGGCATCTCTGCCCCTTGGTCCTGGCTGCCATTGGCGCGCTGGCTCTGCTGAGCTGGCGTACGTCTGACGCGGAGTCGTCGCAACCAGACGTTGTTTTTCGTGGGGCTGTCGCGGATTGTCGCTGGCGTTCATCTTCGGCACCCCGCTGTACGCGCTGCTGTACTATGGTCTGCCGTTCATCGACCAACTGCATACACCGTTTCGCTGGGTCTTTCCGCTGGCATTGGCCGTGGCCACGCTGGCCGGATTTGGCGCTGATGCAGTGAGCAGCTGCCTGGCGTCAGCGTGTAGGCACGTGAAGATGGCCGTAACGTGCATGCGGTCGATCATCCGTGCGCTGGGTGTGCTGTTTATGGTGGCCGGGCTCGGCGATGCTATTGCTTATCGGTGTGGGCTGCCTGTTCCATGATCAGACTGGCCGGCTCGATCGAATCCGTCTTCCTGGGCCTGGCCCTGGCGCCGGATGCATTTGCTTCGGCAGCACGCGTTCTTCAGCTATGAGTTCTGGCAGGTGTTGACGCTGGGCCTGCTTGCTTATCGTCAGCGGCGCATTCTTCTGAGCAGCCGGCGTCGCGCCTGGGTGGTGTCTGGCCGGACTGGTCATTATTGTCGATTTGTTCTTGGCCGGGCGGGGCTTTCATGCGTCCGTCGATCCGGCGTTGCTGTCCTATCAAGCCGGAAGCGGTTGCCTGGCTGCAAGTCGCAGCCCGGGTGAGTGGCGGATGACCACGTATGATCCGGGCGGCAACAAGGCGCTGAACGCCAACATGCCGTGGCTGTACGGGCTGCAGGACATTCGCGGCTACGACTCGATAATTCCGCGCCAATACACCGAGTACATGAGCGCCATCGAGCCGCAGAACGGCCTGGCGTTCAATCGTATTCAGCCCATCGGCCGTCTGGACTCGCTGGACTCGCCGTTGCTGGATGTGCTGGGCGTGCGGTACGTGATGAGTGTCGAGGCACTGGACTTGCCCAAGCTAGCGCCTGGTCTGGGAGGGTGAAGGTGTCCGTATCTACGAGAATCTGGCGGTTGCGCCGCGCGCCTTCGTCTTGCCCGCAGTCAGCCACAGTCGTCGCGCCGGATCCACTGGCGGCTATGCAGACCTTCGACCCGCGCCGATATGTGGTTGTGGCGGCACCGATGCGACGAGTGGGCAGGGTGGCCGGCAGAGATGTGCCCCAAGCGGCCGACCTGCTCCCGGCCACCGTTGAAGACTACAGCAACAACGAAGTCATCGTTAGGGCTTCCGCTGCCGAACCGGCCTGGCTCGTTCTGAACGACAGCTACGCTCCGGGTTGGCGGGCTTATGTGCGGCCGGCCGGCGCCGACGAATCGGCTGAAGCAGGAAACGGCTGATCACCCGTGTCAACGGCAACTTCCGGGGAGTGCGGCTGGAGCCGGGTGAATGGACAGTGCGGTACCGATACAGTCCACGGAGTTTCCAATTGGGTGGACTGGCTTCGTTCATGGCCGGGATTGTGCTCGTATTCATGGCCGGGGTATGGACTGTGGCAGCGGTTCTACCGAACCGATATGCACTGCTTCGGCCACGCGCAGCATTGCCAAGAACAGCGCCGCGCCGATGGCCCTCAGCCTGTTCAACAAGGCGATCGACTTTGTTTTTGCCGCCTATTACTTGCGCGTGCTGGGTCCGGCGGATGCCGGCAGTTTTGCCACAGCCATCGCCACCGCCGGTATCTTCGAGATCATTGCCAACTACGGTCTGAACATCCTGCTTATTCGCGAAGTGTCGCAGGACCGGTCACGGGCGGGGCACTTCCTGTTCAATTCCAGCCTGCTGCGATTAGGCATTGCCGCTCGTCGCCAGCCTGCCAATCTTCTTCTACATCTGGGCGACATCGCGGCAGCCCTAATCCGTTGTCGCCGGCCGAGATCGTCGCCATTGTCTTGATGATGATCGGCATGGTCTTTTCCGGCCTGACGCTGGGCGTCAGCGGCATGTTCTATGTTCACGAGCAGGCAGAAGTGCCCGCGGCCATGTCGACCGTCACCACGATTCTCAAGGTGGTGTTGGGTGTCGCTGTCCTGTCAATGGGCTATAGCTTTGTGGGGCTGGCGGCCGTTTCAATTGTCGTCAATCTCATCACGCTTGTCTTGCTCAGTGTCATAGCCGCGCGCCGGTTTGATTTTCATGGCCCCTGGCAGGTGGACGTCACGATGCAGCGCAGTATGTTGCGGCTGGGCTTTCCCCTCATGCTCATCCACTTGCTGCAGACGATCTTCATCTCCGTCGATGTATTGATTCTGCGACAGCGGCTGCCGAATGGGGAAGAAGTGGTTGGCTGGTATAACAGTGCCTACAAGTGGTACAACGCCCTCCAGATTATCCCATCCTACTTCACGCTGGCTTTGTTCCCCATTATTTCGCGGGCCATCAAGGAGAATATGGTTTCGGCCCAACGCATGTACAGCATGTCCCTGAAACTCATGTTATTGCTGGCGCTGCCCATTGCGGCGCTAACAACGTTTTCGGCGTATTTTCTCATCGGTGTGCTGGGGGGCCGGGAATTCCTGCCGCATGGAGCCATTGCGTTGCAGATCATCATCTGGTCCATCCCCTTTGGCTGGCTCAATAGTGTGACCAACTATGTGCTGATCGGCCTGGGTCTGGAGCGTATGCAACCACGCGCGTTCGCTCTGGCCGTGGGCTTCAACGTCGTGACCAACTGGTTCCTGATCCCACGCTACAGCTATGTGGCCGCCGGAGTCACCACTATTCTCTCGGAAGTAGTGCTGCTGGTGGTTTTTGACTACTACTTGCGCAAGCGCATGCCGGGCATTAACTGGGTGAAATTTGCCTGGCGGCCGGTGCTGTTGACGGCCATCATGATTGCGGCCATGTGGCTGGGCAATCAACTCAACCTGGCCGTGGCTCTCGTTGTCGGGGTGGCCATTTACGTAACCGGTCTGGGCCTGCTGAAGATCATCGGCCCTGATGAGCGGCGTGTGTTGGCATCGATCTTGCCACTGTCGCTATCGTCGCGCCTGAGGCTGACGGCCGAATGAGCGCGCGCTTGGATCACTCCCGGATATTGAGCGCCAACGGCCGGCTGGCGCTGCTGACGGCCATTCTGCTCATCGGTGCGGCCTTGCGGTTGGTCGGTCTGGACAATGTTACTCCGCCGGGATTGGAGCATGACGAAGTCGCCCATTGGCTGATCAATCAAGAAATCCTCGCCGGTAACCACGCCATCTATTTCACTGACGCCTATGGCCACGAAGCGCTCTACCACTATGTCCAAACAGGGATCAGCATCCTGGTCGGCGATCATGCCCTCGGGTCTGCGATTGCCGTCGGCCTATTTGGGCATTGTGCTCATTGCCGTGAGCTATGCTCTGGGACGTCGGATGTTCGGCTGGCAGATTGCGCTAGCCGCAGCCGCGTTCCTGGCGGTACTGTTCTGGCCGGTGTTTTACAGTCGACTGGCGCTGCGCGCCATTGCGCTGCCGGTGCTGTCCGGTCTGGCGACCTATTTCTGGTGGCGGGGGTGGTCGCCGCCGTTTGCCGGGCCCGATGTCGCCAAAGCATCGGGCGAGCCGCCGGCCAAGAGTATGTTGTGGTTCAGCCTCGCCGGGCTTATGGCCGGGTTGAGCATCCACACCTATATGGCCTCGCGCGCCGTACCGATCTTCTTTGTGCTGTTTGTACTCTATCTACTCTTGTTTCACCGGCCGGCGCTCAGGGCCAGATGGACAGGCGTCGGGGCTTTCTTCCTGGTCTTTGGACTCATAGCGCTGCCGCTGCTGTTGTTCCTGGCGAACAACCCCGGCGCGGAGTTCCGGATCAGTGAAGTCGATGCGCCGCTGCGCGCCTTGCTGGCCGGCGATTTTGGACCGGTCCTGGGAAATGCCGGGCAGATTGCGCTGATGTTTGGGTTGGCTGGCGACCCATTGTGGCGGCAGGGGATCGCCGGGCAACCGATCTTTGGACCGCTGCTGGCGTTGGTGTTCTACCTGAGCCTGCCGCTGGCACTGTGGCGTTGGCGCGACGAACGGTATGCATTCCTGCTGCTGTGGCTGGCAACGGCCGTACTACCCAGCATGGCCACAGTAGACGCTCCCAGCACCATTCGCATAGTCAACTTATTGCCAGTGCTGATGCTCTTTCCACTGCTGGTTATCCACAAGAGTGCCCAGTTATCCACAGCTCAGCGTCTGTTATCCACAAGGCAGTGGATAACTGGCATTGTTCTGGTGATGATGATCATGTGGGGATTTCAGGCGTGGCGGACCATCGACGGGCTTTGGCGCACATGGCCCGCGAACGAGGAAGTACAGTTTGTGTGGCAGTCAGCATTGACGGATGCCGCGGCGTTTCTCGATGATAATCCGGATAGTGGACCGGTGGCAGTGGGGGGGTGGACGCCGGACACCATGGATGCGCCAACGATGGACCTGACGTTACGCCGGGAGGATCTGTCCCTGCGCTTTTTCGATCCCACCCAGAGTTTGATCTTGCCCGGTGCGCCATTGGGCCAAACTGTGCGAATCGTTCGCCCGGCGATTCTGCCCCTTGCGCCGGCGCTGGAATCCTTGGTCGCTGCCTGGGCCGTTCCGGTGGACAATCGATTTGCCCTCTATCAATATGGTGCGCCCGCGTCGATCGACCCTGCTGTGCCACAGGATGAGTTGTTTGGTGATGAGGTTCGTCTGCTAGGCTACGATGTTGTGCAGCCTTGCCAGGTTGGCCGGGCAGACCCTTGCAACATTGTCACATACTGGCAGGTCGCGGCGAGGCCTGCCGGCGATCGCCGTTTCTATCTGCATGTCACGGATGAATCAGGCGCGGTAGTGGTTCAAGATGACCGAGCCGGCGCCCCGGCTGCGTTTTGGCAGCCGGGGGATATCGTGGTCCAGCAGTTTAGCCTACCCTCCACAGCCGGGGAGTTGCGGCTGGGTGTCTATGATCCGGCGACCAACGAGCGTTTGTTGACCGCAGCCGGTAGCGATCACGTAACGTTGGCGCCATGATTCAGAGGCCGCTAGGGCGATAGTCGCGTCAGGTCGCGGGGGAACAGCGTTGCCAGACGCAGGTTAGACAAACCAAGCAGCTGCATGAGCAAGCGCTCCAGTCCGATAGCAAATCCGCCGTGAGGTGGCATTCCGTAGCGAAATGCCTCCAGATAGGTCTCAAACGGCTCGGGCGAATATCCGGACCGATTCAACGCCGCCAGATAATCCTCATAGAGATGGAGGCGCTGCCCGCCGGTGACCAGCTCTGTGCCTCGAAACAAGAGGTCGAAGGAGTTGGAGTAGGCCGGGCGGGCGTGATCGGGATGGGTGTAGAACGGCCGTTTGACCATCGGATAGCCGGTGACAAACAGGAAGTCGCTCCCGTATTCGGTCATTGCCCATTCACCCAGCCAGCGCTCGTCTTGCGGGGAAAGGTCGGGTTCGCCACGCACATCGACTCCGTGGGTGGCCCAGATGAGTTCCTGCGCGTCGGCAAAGTGAATGTGAGGGATTGGGTCGACCACTTTGGGGAGGGTGGCTTCGAGTAACGTCAACTCTGCCCCGTACCTCATCTCCAGTTCGCGGAAAATGCCGGCGATCACCTGATTCAGCAGGGCCATCACCGTGAAGTGGTCCTCGATGAAGCCGAATTCCACGTCGAGGCTGACATATTCGTTGACGTGACGACTGGTGTCGTGAGGCTCAGCGCGAAAGACGGGGCCCACCTCGAAGACGCGCTCGAACACGCCGACCATAATCTGCTTGTAGAATTGGGGACTTTGGGCCAGATAGGCGGGTGTGCCGAAATAGTCGAGCTGGAACACGTTGGATCCACTCTCAGTGGCCGAAGCGACGATCTTCGGTGTCTGAACCTCGGTGAAGCCTAGCTCACCTAATGTCCGACGAAAGCCGGACATGACACCCGCCGCCAGCCGAAAGACAGCCCGACGGCTCGGGTGCCGATTGGCGACGACGGCATGGTCCAGCAGTGTGGGTAACGCTGCGTTGAGCTGTCGTTTATGCATGGCGATCGGTGGCGTTTCCGTGACCGCGGTGACCACCGTAATCGTGGGCGACTGCAGCTCGATGCCTGAGGGGGCCTGCGGATTGGCAATGATGGTTCCCGCCACCTCTACCACGCTCTCCAGCCCGGCACTTTCCAGGGGCTGCAGATCCTGCTCATCCTGGATCACCGCCTGGAGGGTGCCCCACCCGTCACGCACCACGACAAAGCTGATGCCTCCCATGCGTCTCACATTATGGAGCCAGCCGCGCACGCGTACTGCCTGGCCCGCGTAGTGCCCTGCGTCAATCGTCCGAATAATCTCACTCATCGTCTACCTCCAGATCGCCATAGAATACAAATGGCCCTCGTCCGCTTTGGAGGACGAGGGCCGGGTCAGTCATTGGCCGCGTGTCGTCGCGACCAACAAAAAAGCCCTCGTCCTGCCAATTTGGAGGACGAGGGCCGCAAAGCCACATCGTGGTACCACCACCATTCACCCCTGATCAGGGGCCTTATCTGGTCCGACTAAAGACCATTACGCGATAACGGGCGCTCCCGGAGCCGGCTACTGGGTCTATTGTTCACCGGTCGGCTCAAGGGTGTCATCGCCTGGGAGTCGGAGTTGGGTGCTCTCAGCGGTTTGCCCCATTCTCTGGTCACCGGCTGGTCCCGGCAATCTATCCCTATCATCGCCTTTGCTATGTTATTGTGGACGATATCCTATCAGTAAGCCCCGCCACTTGTCAATAGTCAATCGCAGAAAAACGACGCACGCCGTGGGCGGGTGACATCGCCGTCAATCAGGAAATGTTGACAATCACAAAGTTGGTCAGGCCGGCCGGTGTGTCGACGCGGACAGTCTGACCCTTCTTGGCGCCGATGAGTGCGCGGCCAATCGGCGATTCGTTGGAGATACGGCCGTTGGCCGGGTCTGCCTCGTGGGCGCCGACGATGTTATAGGTCTCTTCCTCATCGTACCCTTCCTCGGTAACGGTCACGGTGCTGCCGATGCGGACCGTAGTCGACGGGCCGGTGTCCTTGATGACCTGTGCGCGCCGCAGTGAGTCATCCAAATCGCGAATGCGGCTTTCGATGAAGCCCTGCTCTTCCTTGGCGTCGTGGTAGTCGGCGTTTTCCTTCAGATCACCCTGCTTGATAGCCGTGGCCAGTTTGGCCGCAATTTCCTCGCGTCGAGTTGTCTTCAGATACTCGAGCTCTTCGTTAATCTTTTGTAGGCCTTCCGGCGTTAGATAAACAACATCATCCATATCAGTTTACTCGCATCGTGATTTGGTTTCCCAATTCGTCGCATTGAACCCCAGGTATCCAGAATGACGAACAACAAGCCCTCTGGGACGAGGCAATCTCTAGTAGTCAGCCTATACGTGTTTTGCCGCCGGGGGTTTGTCCTTCTGGCACCTACCATATCCCTCAATCGCTAACTATGCAGGCCCATTTAGGTGGTATTCACATCGCCGGCCCGCCAATGAGTCATCCCTAGGCTTCGGACCCGGCCATCAGAAGGCCAATCTTTTCACGCGTCGCCTCTTCGCGGGGCATGGTCTTGACGATGACCCCTTCGAACATGACCGCGATTCGATCGGCCAGACTCAGCACCTCATCGAGTTCGGCCGATACCAGTAGCACGGCCACGCCATTATCACGCTGGGTCACGATCTGCCGGTGAATGAACTCGATGCTGCCGACGTCAATGCCTCGCGTGGGTTGATTGGCAATGAGCAGCTTCACCGGACGGGAGAACTCGCGAGCCACGATGACCTTTTGCTTATTGCCACCGGACAGTGTGCTGGCATGGGTATAGATGGACGGCGTGCGGATATCGTATTGCTTAACCAGCTTTTCGCCGTTCTCCTCTATCTTATCCTGGTCCAACACGACGCCATTGGAATAGGGTCGACGATAGTATCGGTTAAGTACCAGATTGTCCGAGACACTATAACCCATGACCAACCCATGTTTTTCGCGGTCTTCAGGAATATGGGCTACCTGATGATCCGTAATTTCCCGCGGCGTATCACCGGTGACATCTACTCCGGCTATGCGCACTGTACCACTAATGACCGGGCGCAGGCCGGTCAGGGCTTCTACAAACTCCCGTTGACCATTGCCCTGAACGCCGGCGACGCCGAGGATTTCACCGGCGCGGACATCGAGGTTGAGTCCGCGTACGGCCAATTGGTCACGATCGTCCTTGACAACCAGGTCGGTGACTTCCAGTACGACAGATCCCGGTTCGCACTCATCCTTTTCGACGGTCAGGATGACATTGCGGCCGACCATCATTTCGGCCAGGCTGGCTTCGGTCGCCTCGACCGGGTGCGTGGTGCCGACCATCCGGCCGTTACGCAATACGGCGACACGATCAGAGACGGACAGCACTTCCTTGAGCTTGTGAGTGATGAATATGATTGATACGCCCTGGTCAGTCAGATCATGCATGATGCGGAACAGCTCGTTGGCTTCCTGGGGCGTGAGGACGGCCGTTGGCTCATCCAGAATCAAAATGTCGGCCTGGCGATAGAGCGCTTTGATGATTTCGACTCGCTGCTGGATTCCGACCGGCAGGTCCTCCACTTCGGCCGTCGGATCAACAGCCAGACCGTACTGCTCGGATAACTCGCGTACCTGGCGGTTGGCCGTGCGGATATCAATATTGCCGCCAAAGCGCGTGATCTCGGCTCCCAGAATGACGTTCTCCGCTACGGTCATCACCGGCACCAATTGAAAGTGTTGGTGGACCATACCAATACCTTGTTCGATGGCATCACCAGGATTCTCCAGGTCAACCCGCTGTCCTTTGACCCAGAGTTCACCCTCATCCGGCCGATAGAGGCCGTAGAGAATATTCATGAGGGTGCTTTTGCCGGCGCCATTTTCACCCAACAAGGCCAAAATCTCGCCCTTGTACAACGTGAGATCAATATGGTCGTTGGCCAAAACACCGGGGAATTGCTTGGTGATCCCTTTGGCCTCGAGAACGATGGGAGCGGTGCTGTAGTCCATTGTGCTATCTTACCGAGAGTCCGTTATCTGTGAACGCCTATGTGATGTGGTCGCGTTTGCTGCCCGATAACCCAGCTACCCGCCAGGCTCGTAAGGTTGCCCCACCGCCGCGGGTGGACGGGTGCGGCTGCCGAAAAAGGCCAGCACCACGATGGTTGTAAGATAGGGCAGCATGCCGATGAACTGATGGGGGATACTCAGAATGCCCATGAACTGCAACTGGGTCTGCAAGGCCAACGTGAAGCCGAATAAGAGGGCCGCCCCTAAGGTGCCGAGGGGCGTCCAGTTGCCGAAAATCATGACTGCCAGGGCCACAAAACCACGGCCGTTGGTCATGCCGCGCTCGAATGAGCCTACCGCTTCCAATGATAGGAAGGCACCGGCCAGACCCGCCAGGGCACCACCGATGATGACGTTGATATAGCGTGTCCGATAGACGTTGATGCCAACGGTATCGGCGGCACTGGGATGTTCGCCCACCGCCCGTGTGCGTAAACCCCAGCGCGTCTTGAACAGCGCATATTGCAGCGCAAACACGATGATGATGGCGACGTACGTAATGGGCGGATTATTGAACAAGACAGGACCAATTAGGGGAATATCAGCCAACGGTCCCAGCGGAATTGGCAGGAGCTTTCCCTGTGTCGTCAGGCCGGTCACATAGAAGTAGCCTGTCAGACCGACGGCCAGAATGTTAATTACCGTTCCGGCGATGATTTGGTCCATCTTGAGCGTGACCGACATAAAGGCCAGCAGACCGCCCATAGCCATGCCCGCCAGTACACCGGATAGGGCCGCCACAAGCAGGTTGCCGGTGTAGACGTTGACGAGAAAGCCGACGAAGGCAGCCATCAGCATTTGACCTTCGATACCGATGTTGATGACTCCCGTGCGCTCGCCAATCAGGCCGCACATCCCGCCCAGGATGAGGGGGATGGATTGGCGTAGGGTGGAAGCAAGAACGGCCGTTGTTTGGGCCGGCGCTCTCAAATAGAAGAAGACGATCAGCGCGGCAATGATCGCCATGATCGTGACCACAAGCCAATGGTCAGCGAGCCAGCTTTTTGTCTGTGCCTGCGGTGGTGCGGAGAGTTCCATATGCTCTATCCCTTCCCAATGCTTGGAAGTGTGATGCTCTGGATCGATGTCAGGTGCCCTATTTGGCACCCCAACCTGTACTCAGCTTAACCTTGTCGTCGTCACTGTCCTGTTGCCGCAGCAAGGTCTTCACAATGACGTCGGCTGCCACGAAAAACAGGATAAAGGCAGTAATGACGTCGGTGATCTCTTTAGCCACGCCGGCGCTAAACTGCATTTGGCTCGAACCGGCCCGCATGGCGCCCAGCACGATGGCGGCCGGGATGACTCCGAACGGGCTAGTCTTGCCCAACAAGGCCACGGTGATGCCGTCAAAGCCCAAACCGACGTTGAAGCCAGGCTGAAAACGGCCGACAATTCCCTGCGTCTCCACGGCACCACCCAACCCGGCCAAGAGACCGCTGATGGCCATGGCCAGTACGATGATGCGGGCCACGTTGATACCGGCGTAACGTGCCGCGGAGGAGCTAAGGCCTACCGTGCGAATCTCATAGCCCAGTGTGGTGCGATAGATGACCCACCAGACAATTGCCGCGGTGATGACCGCCATAATAAAGCCGAGCGGGACATAGCCCCATGTGGGAATCTCGGCCGATGTCTGAATCAACGGGGTGCGCGCCACGATATTGCCCGGTGACGTGTCCTTCAATGGCCCGTCGGCCAAATAATCGGTGAAGTTGATTGCCACGTAGTTGAGCATGATGGTCGTGATCACTTCGTGGGCACCGGTATAGGCTTTCAGGACGCCGGGAATGCCGCCGTAGACCGCTCCGGCCGCGCCACCCGCCAGCAGCGCCAACGGTGCATGAACGATGGCCGGTAAGCCCTGGATACTGAAGCCTACCCAAGCGGCCACAATGGCTCCAACCAGCAGCTGCCCCTGGGCGCCGATATTGAATAGACCGGCCTTAAAGGCAAAGGCAACGGCCAATCCACTGAAGATCAGAGGGGTAGACTTTTCCAGTGTTCGCTGGATCGCTTCTGGGCTGCCGAAGGCACCCTCAAACAGGGCGGCGTAAGCTTCAATCGGATTCGCGCCCGAGATAAGGAGAATGATTGCGCCAATGAGCAGGGCCAACAGAATGGCCATCAGCGGTACGCTGACAGCCCGCCAGGCCTGTTTTAGCCATGCAGTAAAGCCGCTGGAGGATTCCTCAGGAACCGGTACTGATGTCATACTGTTCCCCTGCTAAAGACAAAGTGCGACGTGCTCCACAGAACACGTCGCACTTCTCTCAACCATTAGTCACACTATGTGAATGGACTGCTTTGTGGCGGCAAAGGCCGTGCCCTGCCGCCACATGTCGATCAGATTACCCACCAGGATTGTAGCCGGTGGAAATGGATCCATCTTGCAAGCCTGCGTCAAGCTCGGCCAGCGTGTCCTTGATTTCCTGGGGAATCTGATCCTCGAAATCATGGAACGGGGCCAGGCCGACCGCACCCAGGTAGTTGCCACTGGGGAAGGATCCCTCGTTGGAGAGGGTCGCCAGGTCAACAACGCCGGGGGTAATGAGCTTCATGGCGCTGGAAACCAGGCACGCATGCGCTTCGGGAACGGTCTCCCACTGGTCGGTGTCCACGCCGATGCAGAATGCACCCGGCACCGTGGCCGTCTCAATCAGGGCACCATTGCCCGTCTTGCCGCCCGCACCGAAGATAACGTCAGCACCTTGGTCAAGCGCTTGCTTGGCCGTGCTGGCGCCCCATTCCGGGTCGGTGAAGGCAACATCCATCCCACCGGGATGATAGGTGTCGATGACGGTCACGTCAGGATTGACATAAGCCGCGCCACCCTTATAACCTTCGTTGAAGGCCACAACCGGCGGAACCAGGTCGGTGCCCAGCACCGAAGCAATCGTGTTGGACTCGGTAAGCAGACCGGCCAGCGCACCGGCCAGGAAACCAGACTTGTCTTCTGCGAAGATCAAGCCGGCTACATTGTCGACGGCAGCGCCCTGGAATTGGTCAACACCGATGAAATCGATGTCGGGGTACTTTCCGGCGGCTTCAATTGTCGCTTCGCCCATGGCGAAGCCCACGGTCACGATGATGTCGTACCCTTGGGTGGCAAATAGATCGATATTGGCGCCGTAGTCCTTGGCGTCCTTGGTCTCAATGAACTGTACCTGGGCTGCGCCCAATTGCTCGGCGGCCTGTTGCGCCCCTTCCCATGCTGACTGGTTGAATGACTTGTCATCAACTTCGCCAACGTCCGTCACTAACCCGATGCAAACAACACCTTCGTCGCTGCAATCAGCTTCGGCTGTGGACTCGCCACCGGCCGGCGTACAGGCCGCTACGGCTAACGCCAAAAGCAGCAATGCACCTAAAAGCAGAGTCAAACGTTTCATCTAAGTCCTTCTCCTTTAACCGCTCAACAAACTGAATGTGATTTCGTCAATGAGCTGGGGCGACTGGTTGGCACAGCAATCAGAACTTTGGTTGAGGCATTTGCTAGAGTGTCAATCGAACGGCCCTGTATGCTCAGCGACCTGAATATTGTGCAGCAATCGGCGCCAAAAGACAATAGCATAAGAGCACAATTGACGAACGATTCCGAAGGGCAGCTTGCGGGAATCAAGACTCGTTTCGCTCGATCTGCCGGTGAGCCGGTTCTGAGCGATGATCGTTTAGAAAGGCGCCAATCGCTTGCCACGCCTCTTGATGGACCGGATCAAATGGCCGCATCAATTCATGGCCGGACTCGGGGTAGATGGTCAGTGCTTTGTCTGGATTGGGCAGTAAGGCCAGGATCTGGCGGGCATTGTCCGGCGGGGCGGCCACATCCTCACCGCCGGCAAAGATATGCACCGGAACATTCAGGCTGGGCCAGAGTTTGCGGCCATAAGCGATCGTCTGCACCATCTCATACATGCCCGACATGGGCACGCGCGATACTTCCGGCAGTAGGGCTTGGAAGTCGGGGTCATCAAAATCAATCGTGGGATCAAAGTCCAGCACACGCTCGCGGACCAGATGCTGCATGCTGGGTTTACTGCTCTTGTGAGGGTAGTACCACGGAACGAAGTGCTGCGCGATGCCCGTGTATTTCAGTCGGCCGTCGGGCGGTTCGTAGACTGGGGCAATCATGACCATTGCCCTGCACGCCGCCGCGCGTCGTCGTCAGGTGCGCCCCCAGGATATTGCCCATCGAATGGCCGATAATGAAAAGCTCGTCGGTATTGGCCTTGGCGAGGTCGTAAGCTTCTTCGACTTCGGCAATCCAGGCTTTGCGACTAACCTGATAGAGCTTGTTGGGGTACTGTCCATGGCCCGGCAGCAGCGGGCAGTGGACAAAGTAGCCGCGGCTCCTGCAGATAGTCGGCCAAGTGGGCGCGAACTCAGGGGGCTACCCATGAAGCCATGGAGAAAGAGCACCCCCGCGCCGGTGGCCAGCTTTGGCTCAGGGTACAGCGTGTAAGGACAGGCGCTCCGGGATTACATCATAGCGTTGGCTGAAATGGCATTGGTGTTTCACATCCTCTTGTCGTGAGTGGAGTATAGGTCTTGCTGCTGCCGGTGGCAAGCCGCGCCGATTCTCGGTTTCTGCTACAATTGCCCGACATGTCGATTCGACTGCTGTCTGATCAACTGGCCTCCCAGATTGCTGCCGGAGAGGTGGTGGAGCGGCCGTTCTCGGTGGTGAAGGAACTGGTGGAGAACAGCATCGATGCCGGGGCTACCGCCATTACGATTGACGTGCGCGGTGGTGGGCAGCAACTGCTGCAAGTGGCGGACAATGGCACCGGAATTCCGGCCGACGAGATTGAGTTGGCGTTTCAGCGGCATGCCACGTCGAAATTGACTTCGGCCGATGATCTGGAGTCCATACGCACGCTGGGGTTTCGCGGTGAGGCGCTGGCATCGATTGCCGCGGTCAGTCATCTGACAATTGTCAGCCGCGAGGCGGGCAGTGATACGAGTGTCAGACTGGCGATGGAAGGTGGCGTGCGGGCCGAGCGCGAGACGACCGGCGCGCCGCAGGGCACCGTGATTGCCGTCGAGAATCTGTTCTACAATGTTCCGGCACGCCTCAAGTTCCTCAAGTCAGTCGGGTACCGAGAAGCGGCTCATCGACGAGTTCGTCACGCGTTATGCTCTGGCCTATCCTCACATTCGTTTTCGTCTCACACAAGACAATCGGGTGACGCTGCAAACGACCGGCAGCGGCAATGTGAAGGATGTGCTTGTTGGCCATCTATGGTCCAGAGACCACCGGTCAGCTTGTGGCCGTGGGCACAGATGTCGATGACGATCGGCCGGTCAAGGTTCATGGCTATGTCAGTGAACCGGCGCTCAACTGGTCCAACCGCAACCACATTAACCTGTTCGTCAACGGCCGTTGGATTCGCGACAATCGGCTGACCTACGCGGTCATTCAGGCCTACCACACCTTGCTTCCGGTAGGCCGCTATCCGTTTGGCCTCGTTTTCATTGACATGCCGCCGGAGGAGGTGGATGTGAACGTCCACCCGACCAAGGTCGAGGTGCGCTTTCGCGACGAAGGACTGCTCTTTGGCGCGGTCCAGCGGACTGTGCGGGCCGGGCTGCTCGAGACCGGCCCCGTGCGTGATTTGGGCGCTTGGCCGGATACACGGTCGTTTGACGGGCCAGTAGCCTGGGCGGGGACTACGTCAACGCCGTCTCACCAAAATGAAGCGACACCGCTCCAGCCGGGCCTGGATTGGTCGGGGCAGACGTCTAGGGATGATGCTCGCGATATTTCGGCCGTCGCCGGCCAGGCGGATGGCGTGGAGGGTCGGGCCGCCAAGCTGCCGTTGATGCGGGTCATTGGCCAGGTGGGGGCAGCCTACATCATCGCCGAAGGGCCGGAAGGGCTCTATCTAATCGACCAGCACGCCGCGCACGAGCGGATTCTTTATGAGCAGCTGCTGGCGGATTGGCAGCAACGTCAGGTCATGTCACAGGGGTTGGTGGCGGGGGCGGCGCTGTATCTGTCTCCGGCGCAGTCAACGTTGCTCGAAGAGCATGCCGCGCTGTTGGCCGATCTGGGATTCAAGATTGAGGCATTTGGCCCGAATGCCGTCGTCCTCCGCGCTGTACCGGCCTTCGTTGGGCCATACGGACCCGGGGCAGGCGTTACTGGGTGTGCTGTCTGATCTGGAGAGTGAACGGCAGCCACTGCAGGCGGAGTTGGAGGTACTGGTGATCAAGCGGGTTTGCAAGACAGCGGCCGTCAAGGCGGGGCAAACGCTCTCGCGTCAGGAGATGGAGGCGATGATTCGGCAGCTGGAAGCGTGCGAGACACCACACACCTGTCCCCATGGACGCCCGACCATGATTCATCTTTCGGCCGTTCAATTGGCCCGTCAGTTTGGCCGGACCTAAAGCATCGTGATCAGCACCCATCAAAAAAGGCTTCCTGTGCGAAGCCTTGTTGCGGAGCCAATGGCCCACCCCTATAATTCTATGTCAATGCCGAAGGTGGGAATCGAACCCACACTCCCGAGGGAACACGATTTTGAGTCGTGCGCGTCTGCCTGTTCCGCCACTTCGGCCCAAATTTCTAATCGCGGAGTATAAAGTAAGCTCGGATTCCTGTCAATCCGCTTGATGCTATTGGGACTATGAACGAAGAGACACTGATTCGCCAGGCGCAGCAGGGAGACTTGCCGGCCTTCAACCGTCTCGTGGTCCAATATCAGGAGTTTGTCTATAACGTTGCCTATCGCATCATGGGCGATCCGGCTTCGGCCGAAGATGTGGCCCAGGAGACGTTCATCACCGCCTACCAATCGCTGAAGAGTTTTCGCGGCGGCAACTTCAAGGCGTGGCTGGCGCGCATTGCTACCAATCGCTGCTATGACGAATTGCGTCGCCACAAGCGTCGCCCCCAATCGTCCCTGGACGAGATGATGGATGAGAACGAATCGTTGGCGTTCCTGCGCAGCCCCGGAGAAACACCGGAGGGCCACCGTCAGCGGGTTGAGTTTGCACTGGTCGTTGAAGAGTGTCTCCAGGGTTTGCCCGCAGATCAGCGCATTGCCGCCGTGCTGAGCGACATTGAAGGGTATGATTATCAAGAGATCGCCGGGATCACCAAAGTGTCCCTGGGCACTGTTAAGTCGCGCATCAGTCGTGCTCGCAGCAAGCTAAGGGATTGCCTGCAGTCCACTGGTGGGGAACTATTGCCGTCTGCATATCGTCTAGAAACCAGAGGCATGTAGACAGTCAATCATGATGGACTTTTTCCGCACTATCGGTCAATCGGCCGATGAGAAACGCGCTGAAACGCTCAACGCCTATTTGGATGGCGCCCTGTCACCGCGCGAACAACAGCTACTGGAGGTTGACCTCCAGCAGGATGCGGCCCTGCGGGCGGAACTGGAGCAGCTGCGCGTCGTCAAACTCCAATTGCAGTCCCTGCCTAGCCGGCGTGTGCCGCGCAGTTTTTCGTTGGACCCGGCACTTTACGGGCCACCCAAGGCCAACCCGACGCAACAACTTTATCCGCTCCTGCGTGGGGCCACTGCTATGACGGCTCTGCTGTTCGTGTTCGTGCTGGGACTCAGTTTGTTTGATGTCGACCTGGGCGCCGGTGATGCGGCTCCGGCACAAGCGGTGACAATGGCTGAACCGGCCGCGGAAATGGACACGTATTCGGCTGAGGCGCCGGTGGCCGAGCTGGAGCTGGAACCGCCGCCGCCGGCAGCCGAAGCCGGTATCGCCATTGAAGAGCCCGCACTGGAAAGCGCTGCCGGCGCAGCGGCCGAATCAGCGATTGCTGAAGAGTCGGCTCTTGAGGCCACGGAGGAGATGGCTGTGGCGCCCCAGGCCGAGGGTCGGGCGACGGCCGACATCACCAGCCGCAAAGACATCACCGCGACAACCGGCGCCCTGGCGACCGGCGAGCTGCAGCAAGATGCTTTGGCGGACACCGCTGAGGAATCGGCGGCCACAAGTGCGGCCTTTGCCTTGCCCCCTGACGCAGAAGCGGAGCCTGCTTCGACCTCGACGATTAGTCCCATCGCATTGTGGCTCGGCCTGGCAACGTTGGTGCTGGGCATCGCCACGTTGTTTGTGCGAAGCCGCGCCAGTCTGTAGCTGTCCGGCTGCCATGGCTCACCCCACCGTCCCCAACAATGCGAGTGCCCCGAACTGGGTTGCCTACTGCCCGCGCTGCGCCGGCGAATTAGTCACACAGGTCGTGATGGACAAGCCGCGCCGCGTTTGCCCGGCATGTCACTACATTCACTTCACGGATCCCAAAGTGGGCGTCGGTGTTCTGGTGAGCGATGACGCTCGTATACTCTTGGTGCGCCGCGGCGTTTCGCCGGAGAAGGGTAAATGGAGCCTCCCGGCCGGTTTTCTGGACCAGGGTGAAGACCCGCGCGAAACGGCCGCGCGTGAGGTGCTGGAAGAGACGGGCCTCATTGTCACGGTTGATCGGCTGCTGGATGTCTATCACAATCCCCCTGCTCAGGGTGGCGCGTCGATATTCATTCTCTATGAGGGAACGCCCACGGGTGGCGAGCTCACTGCCGGGGATGATGCCGATGATGCGGCCTTTTTTGCTCCGGATGAATTGCCGGAGTTGGCCTTCCCCAGCACGCGCCACGCGCTGGCGCTTTTCGCAGCCCGTCCCCGCGACGGCTCGAAGTGATTAAGCGGGCACGTCCAGTTTGTAGTGCCGGTGGCGCTTGTACCAGACGGCGCCTAGCGTCTCCTGGTCGGAACGGCTGTTGAAGTTGGCTTCGTTTACCTGGACGAGATCGACGTGCTTGAAATGATGCTCGTTGACGGTCTGGGCCAGTTCGGTATACAGCATCGCATTGGCGCCCAGACCGCGATACTTGGGCAGCAAGCCCAGGCCATTGACGTTGGCCCAATCGGTGGTCTGCCGGTCGCGCAGAATGTGAAACCAGCCAAATGGGTACAGTCGGCCGTTGGCCTTCTGCAGGCCGCGCGAGATGTCGGGATAAGCCAGGATGAAGCCCGCCACCTCATCGTCCTTCATGATGAGCTTGATCAACGTGGGGTCGACGATGAGCAGGAGTGTATTGATCAGCTCGCGCGTCTCTTCTTCGGTGGGCGGATAATAGCTATGCAGCCCGCTCATAGCCTGGCTGTGAATCTCCATGGCTTTGGGGATCCACTGGCGGATTTCGGCGCGGCTCTTGAACTGCTGGATGCGAAAGCCACGTCGCTCCTTGACCTTTTCGGCAATCGCCTTGACACGCTCCGGAACGGGCGTGTCACCGGGTATGTAACCGGACAGGTAATCCGCATCCTTTTCAAACCCGAAGCTGCTAATGAAGTCATCGTAGTAGGGAAAGTTCCAGGGGATGGTCAGGGCGGGGCGGTATTCAAAACCTTCCACCAGCACACTGCCGTCGATACCTACCAGACCTCGCGGCCCGATGATGCTATCCAGCCCGCGCCCCCGTGCCCACTCGACGGCGGTTGCCAGCAGCGCGTGGGCGGCTTCGCGGTTCTCCACCACCTCGAAGTAACCGAAGAAGGCGGCTTTTGACTGATGGTAAGCGTTGAAGTTGGTGTTTTCCAGCATGGCCATTCGGCCGAGTGTGCGTCCCTGGTCCTCGACGATATAGAAATCCGCATCCGAATGCTGGTAGTAAGGATGCCTCGACTTATCGAGACCTTTCAGGGCATCGGAGCGCATGGGCGGCACCCACATCGGCGCGTCCTTATAGAGATCGAAGACGAAGTCGACGAACGTCTCGCGCTCTCTGGCCTGGGTGGTGTCGAGCTTACGAACTTGCATCGGCTGTTTGTTGGCTATTGACGCGGCGCAGCTTTTTCATCGCCGCCAACTCGCTGGGATAGACTTGCTTGACGCCGTCGCCCAGCGCTTTCTCAATGTCACGCACGTTACGGACCAGGTTGTGCATGCCCATGACCTCAACCGACGCCGCCTGATCCGAACCCCACAAGGCCCGGTCGAGCGTGATGTGGCGTTCGACGAAGCTGGCGCCCAACGCGACGGCCGCCCACGTCGGGGCCAGGCCAACCTCGTGGCCGGAGTAGCCGATGGGCAGCGTTGGGAAATGCTCGCGCAGCGTGGTCACCATGCGCAGGTTGAGTTCTTCCGGTGGGCAGGGGTAGGAGGACGTGGAGTGGGCCAACATGAGGTTACCCGGACCGGCCGCATCCACAGCCTGCTCGATTTGCCACATCTCTGACATGCCGCTGGACAGCATGAGCGGTCGGCCTGTGTCCTTGATCTTGCGCAGCAAGTCGTGGTCGGTCAGCGTGGCCGAGGCGATCTTGTAGAAGGGTGGGTCGAACTGATCGATGAAATCAACGGCTTCTTCGTCCCAGCAGGAGGCCAGCCAGTCCATGCCCTTCTCGCGGCAGTAACGGTCGATCTCGGC
This sequence comes from uncultured Chloroflexia bacterium, assembly GCA_963695535.1. Taxonomy (GTDB): domain Bacteria; phylum Chloroflexota; class Anaerolineae; order Promineifilales; family Promineifilaceae; genus Promineifilum. The sequence continues at coordinate 147,866 of CAVOGT010000003.1, read as the reverse complement.
GTACTCATCGTAGCTAAATTCAACACGACGCCGATATTCGATGTAGGTCATGCGACCCCAGGGAGTATCGCGTTCGATCTCCCATTGATCCCGCGGGGTGGCCAGCTCCGGCGTGCGCTTCTGGAATTTAACGGCATCACAGCCAGCAAAGTGCGAGCCATCAATGAGACGTTTGGCCATTTCCAACGACCCGTTGTGGTTGATGCCGATTTCGGCGATGATGTAAACGGGCTCGCCATCCCCGATGGCGCGATCGCCAATTTGTACTTTGCGATTAGACATGTTCTCTTTCTCCGGACGTGGTGCTTGTGCCGGCGGGGTCTTTCGCGGCAATGATCAGTTCCGCGAAGTCGCGAAACGCACCGTGGCCGCCCCCGCTGGCGCAGACGTAGTCGGCCGCCGCCCGAGCAAAGCGGGTGGCATCGGCCGGACAGGCTGATAATCCCACGGCCTGCATGACGTCCACGTCATTGGTGTCGTCGCCAATATAGGCGATCTGGTCTAGGTCAAGCTTATAGCGCTGGGCGATCTCGTGCAAGATGGCCATCTTGTCCTTGATACCCAGGTGTAGTTCAGTGACTTGAAGTTTTTCCGCGCGGCGGGCCACCGGCCCTGAGTTTTCCCCGGTGATGATGCCCACTTCGACCCCGGCGAACTTGCGAAGCCGTTCCACGCCCATGCCGTCGCGGATGGAAAATCGCTTCAACTCCTCACCGTTGTCGGAGTAGTAGACTCCCGTGTCGGTGAGCACGCCGTCGCTGTCGGTGAGCAGCAGCTTGATGCGTCGGGCGCGCTGCTCAAGATCGGCCATTGCCACTACCATGCCGTCCAGCCGCCATCAACGACCAGATTGGCCCCGGTCATATAGGCCGAGGCGTCGCCGGCCAGGAAGACGACCGCGCCCTGGTAGTCGTGGGGATAGGCCATGCGATCGAGCATGGTCCGCCTCGAATAATTGTCTACGAAGTATTCATCCTGGTTGTTTTCTACCCCGCCAGGTGAGAGCGTGTTTACCCGAACCCCGGCATGGCCCCAGTAGGCAGCCAGAAAGCGGGTGAAGGAGATGACCGCGCCCTTCGTGGTCGGGTAGGCAGGGGACTTATAGAATGGCTGACGGCCGTCGGGCGTCAAATACAGCGATTGGTCCGGAGCGACAATCCCGTAGGTCGAGGCAACGTTGATGATGCTGCCGCTGCCTTGCTCGGCCATCGGCGAGCCCAGCACCTGCGAGCACAGGAAGATGCCGGTGACGTTGACGTCCATCGACTTTTGCCACATAGCCAGGGGGTAGTTCTCGAAGCGCGACTGTTCTGCGGCCAACGTAGGCGATTCGAACATGTCGTTGATGGCCGCGTTATTGACCAATACATCGAGGTGGCCGAAGTCGGCCAGAGCGCGGTCGCGCAGGGCTATCAATGACGCCTCGCTGGTCACATCCAGGGCAAGTCCGATGGAATGCGTGGGTAGGCCGGCCGCGAACTCGGCGCAGGCCGCCCCATCGAGATCGGCGACGATAACGTTCGCCCCGGCACCGGCCAGTGCTTCACAATGATGACGGCCGATCAGCCCCAGCGCGCCGGTGACGACGGCCGTCTTGCCCGCCAGGGAGAATAGCGATTCAGGAGAAGGCGTGGTGGGCTTAGCCATTTTTCGCTTTGGGCTTCAGATTGAAGCTGTCGGTGCGGCGGAAGACGGGCTGCACGGGCGTGCCGCGCAGTTGCGCCTGGATGTCGTCTGATTCGATTCCGGCGCGCAGGATCGGCAGCACCTGACGATAGGCGTCCAATGTGTAGTTGAGGTCGCCGTCGGAGTGACTGTAGGACATGTTGTGGAAGCCCGACCACAAGATACCACGCCGGATCAGCTCTTGCTGGACCAGCGATTTCATCAACAGGCTCTTGCCCGCTTTGTCGTCGAAAACGATCATGCCGCGCGCCGGGTGTCCCTTGGCGTGCGTGTAGTCGCGAATGCCCAGCTCGTCAGCCATCTCGTTGTACCCGTCGATGAGCAGTTGACCTTTCTCGGCCATGTAGGCCGGGACGCTGTGCGTTTGCAGCTCGTGAATAGTGGCCTGGGCTGCCGCCAGGGAGAGCGCCTCGCCACCGAACGTGCTGAAGAAGAACACATCTTCATCGAACAAATCCATGACGTCGGCCCGGCCGGACAGGACCGCCAGGGGCATCCCGTTGGCGATGGCCTTGGAAAAGCAGGCCAGGTCAGCCACTTCGTTGAAGTAATCTTGTGCGCCGCCGACTGCCAACCGGAAACCGGTCCACATCTCGTCGAAAATGAGCAGCGTGCCGTTGGCTTCGCAGGCACCCTTCAGTTTATGCAGGAAATCATCCTTGGGCAGGTCGAAGGTCATCGGCTCCAGAATGACGCAGGCGGTGTCGTCATCAAGCGCGTCAATGACCGAATCGATGTCGTTGTAATTGAAGGTGTAAACGAGGTCGCGCACAGCTTGGGGCACGCCAAGGTTGCGGGCGGTGATGCCGATGTACCAGTCGTGCCAGCCGTGATAGCCGCAGCAGAGCACCTTGTCGCGGCCGGTATAGGCGCGAGCCACGCGAACGGCCGCACTGGTCGCTTCAGCGCCCGATTTGGCAAAGCGTACCATCTCCGTGTTGGGGATGACCTCGCGGATGAGTTCGGACACCTCGACCTCCAGCGGGTGAACCAACGAGTAGGTGATGCCGTCGGCCAGCTGGCGCGTAATGGCTTCGTCCACCGCCGGGTAGGCATAGCCCAGCGAAATCGGCCCAATGGCCATGTTGAAGTCGATATATTCGTTGCCGTCTACATCCCAGACGTGAGACCCCTTGGCTCGCTGGAGGTATTTCGGGGCGACGCCGTTGACGTACTGCGTGGGGCCTTTGGCCAGTGTCTGCGAATAGGCGGGCATCAGGCCGGTGGCCCGAGCATATAGTTTCTCGGACTCGGAAATGTCCGGGTAGTCTTGATCGAGCTTGACTGTGTTAGGCATCGTTTCTTCCTCAGGAGGCAAATGGGTCAGCGGGCGCCGGCGGTGACCGGTAACCGTTCCAGGATTGTCGCTGCGATCTGCGGGCCGGTGAACCCCTCATATTCGAGCACAGCCGGCAGCAGGGCGGGCTTAAACCAGCGCTCGTCCAGGGCCAGCGGCAGGACATTGGCCATCTGACCGTGGCGCACCAGCGTTTCACTGACGATTGAGAATAGGCCGCCGGTCAGGAAATGATCTTCGACGGTGACCAGCAGTTCCGTCTCGCGAGCGGCCCGCAGGATGGCTTCCTCGTCCACTGGCTTGGGCATACGCATGTTGAGCACCCGCACCGAGTACCCTTCAGCTTCCAGCATTGCGCGCGCTTCCAGCACCTGGGTCAAGAGCATCCCATAGACCAGAATCGTCACGTCCTGCCCATCGTTCACCAGCTCGGCGCGGCCGATCTCGAAGGTAGAATCATGGTCGATGGCCGCTTTGAGGGCGTTGAAGCGAATATAGGTCGGATTGGGGCTGGTCAGAATGTGGGGCAGGCCAAGCATCATATCCTGCTCATCGGCCGGGCAGAAGACGTGCATATGGGGAATGCCGCGCATGATGGCCACGTCCTCGATGGCCTGGTGCGTCGGGCCGTTGCCGTCCGACAGGAAGCCGGGCACGCCGCCCACCAGTTTGACCGGCAGATTGCCGATACCAACGTCGGTGCGCACGAACTCGAAGGCCCGCAAGGTGATGAAGGTCGCCAGGGCATGGACCACGGGTATGCGGCCGCGCAGGGCCAGCCCGGCTGCGGCGCCGATCATCGTCTGTTCCGTAATGCCGGTGTCAATAAAGCGATCGGTCAGGATATTGGGCAGATTTCGAATGGCGGCGCGGTTTTCGGCCGTCATGACGACAAAGCGCTCGTCTTCCTGGGCCAGGTCCAGCAGCAGTTGTTCGTATGTTTGCATGGGTGATGTTCTCCTAGCGCACCATCAACGTTTCTGACTGGATGTCAGCCAGGCGTGTGCCGTGTAATTCTTCGATCAGCTGGTCAACTTCCTCGTGGGTAAAGTTGCAGAACCAGCGGTCGGCCCGCTCCTGGATGCTGGGCAATCCCTTGCCGCGAATGGTGTCGGCGATCAGTACACTCGGCCGTCCTTCGCCGAACGGTACCTCGGACAGCGCCTCATTCAGGGCGGCGAACGAGTGGCCGTTGGTGCGTTTGACGTTCCAGCCAAACGCCTCGAACTTGGGTCCCAGCGGTTCGAGCGGAATGAGGTCCTCAGTGCGTATATTGGCCTGGAAGGCATTGCGATCGACGATGAACAGCAAGTTGTCCAGATGATAGGCATTGGCCACCAGCATCGCTTCCCACAGGGTGCCCTCGTTCAGCTCGCCATCGCCGGTGATGACGACGACGCGGTTGGTCTGGCCGCGCATCTTGCAGTCCAGGGCGACGCCAATGGCGACCGAAGGCAGATGACCCAACGAGCCGGAGTGGAACTCGATGCCGGGCACATTGCGGTTGGGGTGCCAATAGATGGTAGTCGTTGGTCTTGAGATGGTTCTGCAGTCGTTCCGGCGGCATCCATCCCAGCTCCACGAAAGTGCCGTAAAGTGCAGGAACGTCATGGCCTTTCGACAAGAACAGATAGTCGCGGTTGGGGTCCTGCATCGTCTCCGGGCTGACATTCAGGAAGTTCGTGTAGAGGTAGACAACCAGGTCGGCGCAGGACAGCGAGGCGCCGGTGAAACAGCCGCCGTCGGTGGACATGCGGATGATGTGCTCGCGCACGCGCAGGGCCATCTCTTCCAGTTCAGTGATCTCTTCTTGTTGCATGGGTCATTCCTTAGGCAGCGGGTTGTTCATTGCCCGCGCGCTTGGTCATGGCCGGTGTGACGGTTCGCAGCTCATTGAGGTGATTGCGATACCAGTTGACACCGGCATAGTCAGCATTGATGGCCGCCACTGCGGGATTGGCCTCCAAATAGGCCAGAATGTCGTCCAGTGAGAAGTGGCGGTCCGGTGAATAGAGTCTTCATAGACGGTGCGGATGAAGTCGTAGTCGGCCTGATAGTCGATGGTCCAGCGGTGGCTCATGGAGTAATCGAGCCCGGTTTCCCAGGCCACATTGCCCAGCCGAAATCGATCCGGGTTTTCCCAAAAGAACGGGGTGGTATGTTCGCGTTCCAACGTGCGCTCGGCTTCACGCCAGGCTGTCTCCAGCGCGGGCATGGTCATGATCTCGACGTCGTTGCCGTCAGGATAGTGGCCGGATGCAGATTGCTGACGTAGTCGTAAGTGCCCTCGTTGGCCAGATAGTAGGCGATCACTCGGTCAATGATCTGGGGATCGATCAGCGGGACATCCGACGGGATCTTGATGACGGTGGTGGCTTCCAGCGCTTGCCCGGCGCGGTAGTGACGGTCGAGTACATCCTCCGGATCGCCCCGGTAGCAGAGCAGATTCTCGGCCCGGCAAAGCTTGGCCAGGACGTCGTCCTCGGCATTGGTGCTGGTGGCGACAACCACCGTTCCACTCAGCTCGGCAGCCTGGACGCGCTCGACCATGCGGAGGAGCAAGGGCTTCCCAGCCAGCGGCAGCATCACTTTATTGGGCAGCCGCGTCGAGGCCATGCGGGCTTGCACGACGGTGACAATGTGTTGGTTCATGTCGGACTTAGGCGTTGGCATAGCTCAAGAACTCCTCCGGATTGACCGGATCACCCCGGAGCATATGGCGGCAGACCTCAGCGATGTTTTGCCCGGAGGTGCCGCCGTTCTGCAGGGGAACCATCGCCTTTAGCATGTCAATGTCGAAATAGGAGTGAACTTCCTTGCCGAGCGCCAGGCCCACATAGACGACCGTCGAATACTGACAAATCAGCACGTCGCAGTTGGCAATCATATGATCGATGTTGCCGTCGGTGTAGATCAGCGCCTCCGGCGCCTGGTCCAGGATCTCTCGCGAGGCTCGTTTGAAGTTCTCGTTGGGGTGAAGCTTGAAGATGAGCTGTCGGCCGTCGGCTATTTCAATCGCGCGGCGAATGAATTTCGTGCGGTTGTCGAACTTGTAGGTCTCGCGGGCGTCAGATGTCGCCACCAGCACGAAATGGTGATACGGGAAGTCGTTGTCCAGATAGCTGTCACAGTTGTCGAAATTGGGGATGCCGGTGACGACCAGTTTTTCGCGACGAATCCCTTTGCGGGCGAAGAAATCACGATAGCCTTCGGAGGCTACGCAGAGATAGCTTATACTGGTTCGACATGCCAAAGGTGGAGGTGCTGGCGACATAGCGCGGCAGTTTGAAGTACTTGACGAGATGGTAGATCAGGTTCTCCGGGTCGGTCATGCCTTCCTGAACCAACACGAACGGCTTGTCGCGAATGTTCTTGGGGACGTATAGATCGCTGGTTGTAACCACCAAGTCGTACTGGTGGGCGTTGCCCCCCTCGTCGATGGGCAGCTGATGGCGACTGAAGTACTCCATGGTCTGTCGCCTGAAGTTGCCGCCCAAGACAGTGAAGTCTACCAGATGCGTGTGACGGGCGAGCAGGCGGTAGAGACCATCGGCGTAGTAGGGGGTGAAATAGCAGTCGAATTCATCACACAGATGGCGCGACACCTCATGGGCCATTCGGGTCATGTTGAGCGAGCCACCGATGAAGAGGATCTTTTTCTTCGGCATAACCGCCCTATATTACACGTTTTGTCGCCTTCGTTTCAAGTGAATGCGCTTTTTTGCGCAAACGAGATGGTGATTATTGACGCTTTCAGCCTGCTTCACCGTCGAGTGCAGAACCTGATACTCAGTCTGCCCGAACTTTCTGGGGCCATTGCCCAGGCCAGAGGCCGCTGTACCGCAGCGCCGAGTGGGCCAGCGAACGCCATGTATTGCGGGTCTGAGTCTGATCCGGACGGTGGGGGAGGTCTACGAAGACAACCAGCTCCGGCGCGAAACGCAAGCGATAGCCATTACGGCGGACCCGCCAAACCACTTCCATATCTTCGTGGTTGTTGAGTGCAAGGTCAAACCCACCGATGGCGTGGAAAACCTCGCGACGAACGAGCAAGTTGGAGCCTGGTGCTGCCGGAATGCCTAGCCTGCCAAGCGCGGCCTGGCCCCGCAAAAACCACCGGTCGTCTTCTCGAGCATCGTCGCGGGATAACTTGACCCCGTAAAGCGCATCGGCCGTCAGCTGGCTTGGCAGAAGGCTGAAATAGTCGGCGGCAAAGGTGATGGCGGCGTCGGTGAACAATAGCCACTCGGTTCGAGCGCTCTCGGCGCCTATCTGTCGCGCTTCAAGTAATGTAGTGGGCAGCCACATGAGCCGCGTGTTCGCCGGTCGAATGGCGGCAACCAGCTCCCGCGTCTCGTCATCACTGTTGTCGACAATGATCAGGCCCACGTGTGGCGGCAACGAACGAAGGAATGCCTCTATATTGCAGGCATCGTTGCGCGTCGCCACAATGACAGTCAGATAGTCCGAGGTTTCCATAATCTCGGACTAACAATACGCCACCGCCTTTAACGGGAAGTCAACACTGAGTTATGAGATTGTTAAGACATGCGCTGTCGACGATTCGGAACGAGCAGGATTTCCGCCCTACCGCCTATCACGCTTCCTGCAAGAACTGCGAATAGAGTCGCTGCGCATGCTGTTCCGGCTTCTGATAGTACTCTTCATGTGTTATGTCAAGTGTGACTGACCGTGTGGCAGCTTTCAGCTTGGGCTGCGTAGCCGCGAATCGTTGGATCGCCTCTGCGTGCGGCTTCAGTGAGCCGTCCGGCCGGACGAGGCCAAAGAAGCGCTCGTGCTTGGCCTGATCGCATGGCGGCCGATCCCACAACTCCGGAATGTAATCGGCATAGCACCAGATGACCGCTCCGGTTGCTCCAACTTCGACCAGCTTGGGCAGCACGGCTTCGATATAGTCGGCCAAGCCCTCTTCAGACGCCATGTACTGCGTGCGCGGCTGGCCAAAGGCGGTCCACGCCCAGGTGTCGGCCGGTTCACCAGGGCCGGTGGTGCAGCCGCCGAACTCTTCCATCAGGGTTGGTTTGCCGCTTAAGGCTGAGGTCAAGGCGCAGGTGAACGGCACAAAGTCAGGGTCGAGGGGGCCATTTGCCCAGTGGGTGTACATCGGGTAGGCGTGCATGACGGCCAGGTCTACCTCGCTGAACACCTCATTGACGCGCAAGCCGGTGTCATAGACCAGATCGGCCATATGCAGGCCACAAGTCACCGGATGATCATTGTCCAGCTCCCGGATAATGCCGGACATGCGGCGTGTCCAGGCGCGGCCGGTGGCGGCATCCGGCGGCCAGGCAAATAGGTCCGGTTCGTTGCCCAGGTTCCAAAGGCCAATGCCGGCATGGTCCTTGAGACGGCCGACGACCGTCTTGAGAAGAAGTTCCGCTGCGGCCAGGGCCATCGGATCCGCATAGGGATTGCGATAGCCCGTATTGACCACAGTTCCGCCGCTGACAACCTGACGTACATGGGGAAGCATTGGTTCGCCCGGCAGCAATAACCAGCCCGGCGCCCAGTTTGGCCCACTCATATGGCCGGTGAAGAAGGTGACGTTTAGCTTCAGACCCAGATCGTCGGCGATGTCGGCCACTGTTTCCAGGTTCTGCAGGGCAGCGGGATTGACGGTGTCCGGTGTCGGCTGCCAATCGTCCCACAGAAGAAATACGCGGACCATCGTCATACCCAGTTCACGGATGATGCCGAACTCTTCGCGAACTTCGGCCGCATCAAAATCAGACCACCAGTACATGGCCTTGCGTCGTGGCCAGTAGTTAACTCCAAGTGTGAATGGCAGTGAGTCGGCCATGTTATCCCCCGTTGGCTTCCGGCCCGGCTTCAAGCGCTGCCTCTGCTACCGCCTCCGGCACCGCTTCGGTTTCGGCTGAGGGGTCTTTGAGGGTGATACGCCAATAGGCTTCGGCATAGTCAAAACCGACTTTGCTGCCTGTCTCGGCCGCCCACTCCTTGAGGCGGTCAGTGGGATCCCAATCACCCAGCTGGCTCTTGTGCTGCCGGAGGGCTTCAATTTTCACATCGATCACATCAGTTATGTCAATATAGTGATTGGCCTTTGAGGTGAAGTTGACATACACATAGTTGACCTTGTGGCCGACAAGCCCTTCAGCGGCAAGATCCGGATAGAGCAGGGTCATCTCCGCGGCAGGGAACACGGCATCGAGGGCCGCCTGCCCGGCGGCACGGTGGTCGGGGTGGTTAATGTAGTAGTCACTGGGGAAGAAATTCGTCGGATCGCCGCAGACGACAGCGTTGGGCTTGTACTGACGAATCAAACGCACCAGGTCTTTGCGCAGTTCCAGCGTTGGTTGCAGAAAGCCATCGTGATAGCCCAGGAAAACGCACTCTGCCCCGGCCACTTGACCGGCTGCGGTCTGCTCGGCTCGGCGTATCTCGGCCAGGCGTTCGGCCGTCATACCGTCTTCATGACTACCCACGTTGCCATCGGTGATGACTACATAGATGACACGCGATCCGTGCCTGGCCCACTGGGCTGCGGTGCCGGCGCAGCCAAATTCGATATCGTCGGGGTGGGCAAAAATAAACAACGCTGTTGGCGGAATATAGGGCGTACTCATGGAGCCTCCGTGTGTGAGTGGTTTCGGGCTCCGGCAGAGGATTTGCCGGACGTCCCGCTATTCTACAAACTTTAGACAGCTTTGTCTTTCGAGTTGATAAAGATATACTGGCGAATGATGCCTGCGAACCATGCAGGCTCTTTCCGGCGAGCCGCCAATCGGGAAACATGGACCGTGACTGATGCCCCTATTCGCTGCTAATCTTGGCGGAATGTGCTCTGTCACATGGGCAATGGTTTTACTTTTGCGCGAACTTACCCAGCCGGCTAATCAGTCGTACAGAGAACTTGCTGGGAATAATCTTGCTGCCTGCAATGCAGCCCATTCTTGAACAAACCCAGACCCCGTTACGATTCAAGCTACCGTAATCGCGTCTGTTGCTGTGAAGTGAGTAAACAAACCAATGAGTAACTGGTACCGGGTCGGAACTGACGAAGTCATCGCCGAACTGAACACTAATCCCCAAACCGGCCTGAGCAGCGAAGAAGCTGCCCGCCGCTTGGCCCACTATGGTCCCAATGAACTGATCGAGAAGGGAGCCAAGAGCCCCTGGGCCATTCTTCTCGATCAATTCCGCGACATCATGGTGATCATCCTCATCTTCGCCGCGCTGGCCTCAGCATTCCTCGGCGAGTATGAGGAAGTCATCATCATCATGGCAATTGTCGTGCTCAACGCCGTGATCGGCTTTTCTCAAGAGTATCGCGCCGAGCAGGCCATAGCCGCGCTGAAGAAGCTGTCCGTGCCCGAAGTCATGGTCATGCGTGACGGCCGATTGCAGGATATTCCCGCCGGGACGCTGGTGCCGGGTGACATTCTGAAGCTGGAGACGGGAGACCTTGTCTCGGCCGACGCCCGCGTGCTGGAAAGTGTCAGCTTGCGTGTCGAGGAGGCAGCCCTGACCGGCGAGTCGGCTCCGGTTGGCAAGAGCGTGGTGCCGATTGCCACCACAAGCGATAGCGAGATCCCCCTGGGCGATCGCCGCAACATGGTCTTTATGGGCACGGCTGTTACGTATGGTCGCGGTACGGCCATCGTGACCGAGACAGGCATGCAGACCGAGCTGGGCAACATCGCCGAGATGATCCAGACGGTTGTAGAAGAACAAACCCCATTGCAGCGTCGCCTGGACTACCTTGGGAAGGTTTTGGGTTGGGTGGCCTTTGGCATCATCGCCCTCGTGGTAGGTCTGGGTTTGCTGCGCGGTGAAGATCTGGAGAATCTGTTCCTGGTTGGCGTGAGCCTTGCGGTGGCTGCAGTGCCCGAGGGCCTGCCCGCGGTAGTGGCCATTACGCTGGCCCTCGGCGCGCAGCGCATGTTGAAGCGCAACGCACTGATTCGCCGACTGCCGGCCGTGGAGACCTTGGGTTCCGTGACCGTCATCTGCTCCGACAAAACGGGCACACTGACTCAGAACCGAATGACGGTAACCTTGCTGGACGTAGCGGGGCAGACCCATGAGATTGAGACACTACTTAGCAGCCAGGGGTATCTGGCTGACGCGGATTTGCAGCCGGAAGCCTTGCCTACTGAGCGCACCTTGAGCTTGTTGGTGAAGGCTTCTGCTTTATGCAATGATGCAGTCATCCAGATTGAGCCGGAGGGTGGACGCCATGTCATGGGTGATCCGACTGAAGGGGCGCTGGTTGTGGCTGCGGATGATTTGGGCTTGACCAAGGTTGCGCTCGAAGAGCGCTGGCCTCGCGTTGCCGAGGTGCCGTTTACGTCGGAGCGTAAGCGTATGTCTACGGTTCATGCATTGGGCGCAGACGTCCAGCAGAGCAAAGGGCCTTGGGGGGATGTGTCGTATGTGGCCTTCACCAAGGGTGCCGTGGACGGGTTGCTGGAAATATGTACGGGAGTGTGGACCGGTGACGGTATCGTACCGCTAACCGATGAGATGGCGCAGCGCATCCTGGATGCCAATGAGCGGTCGGCCAAAGCCGGCCAGCGCGTGCTGGGTGTCGCCTTTCGGCCGATGGACAGCCTGCCTGCTGAGGGCGATGAACTGAGTATCGAGCAAGACATGATTTTCGTCGGTCTGGTCAGCATGATGGATCCGCCAAGGCCGGAGGTTCGTGCCGCCGTGGAGCGCGCGCGTCGCGCCGGCATTCGACCGATCATGATTACGGGTGACCACCCACTCACGGCTCAAACCATTGCCAGAGACCTGACGATGGCCCAGGGTGAGACGCCGATCACCGGGCATCAATTGGCCGTCATGACACCGGCCGAGCTCAAGGTGGTGGTTGAAGAAGTGCCGGTCTACGCGCGTGTTTCGCCAGAGCACAAGCTGAGCATTGTCGAGGCACTGCAGGAAAGCGGCCATATTGTAGCCATGACGGGTGACGGCGTTAACGATGCCCCTGCGCTGAAACGGGCCGATATTGGCGTGGCCATGGGCATTACGGGCACCGATGTATCGAAAGAAGCGGCCGACATGGTTTTGCTCGATGACAACTTTGCCACAATCGTGGCCGCCATCGAGGAAGGCCGCAATATCTATGACAATATCCGCAAGTTTGTGACCTATATCTTGTCCAGCAATACAGGCGAGCTGTTTGTCATGTTCATCGGCCCGTTTTTGGGTATGCCCCTGCCCCTGGTGGCGGTGCAGATTCTCTGGATTAACCTGGTGACGGACGGTTTGCCGGGCTTGGCATTGGCAGTCGAACCGCCGGAAAAGGGAATCATGTCGCGGCCGCCGCATCCGCCTTCGGAGAGTATTCTGGCGCGCGGCGTGGGCAGTCGGATCATCTGGATTGGCCTGCTGATGGGTTTTGTTTCGTTGATGGTGGGCTATATCTACTACCAGCAGGATCCGTTAGGGCCGTGGCAGACTATGGTGTTCACGACGCTAACACTGGCCCAGATGGGCAACGCGATTGCCCTGCGGTCAGAAGATCAGTCGGTCTTCACGATAGGCTTCTTCACCAATCGCCTGATGATTATCGCTGTGGCCTTGACGCTGGTATTGCAGTTGCTTCTGGTATACACACCCTTGGGGCAGCGTTTCTTCGCGACGGAGCCGCTATCTCCCGGTGACCTGGCTATCAGCCTTGCGGCCAGTTCAGTGGTCTTTGTGGCCGTCGAGACCGAAAAGTGGCTGCGCCGCCGCGGGCTGATTGGCGGCAAATCGGCGCATTAATCGACCAGTTCAATCGGCCTAAACAGGGCGCGATCGAACGCGTGGATGTTGTCCGGTCCCAGGGCTACCAGCGCCTCATAGACGTGCTCGGCATCTGCCCGAAGCCGGGCGACGTTCACATCGCGACAGACCGGCGGCAGCGGCTCCAGCCATTGCCGCACGCGCAGCAGCATTTTGGCCGCACCCCGATAATTGCCGCGTTCAATCTGATAGTAGGCGATGCCCACCTGCAGAATGCCGCGATACAGGTCCCGCCCAGCACTCCGGTCGGCCATCCAGGCGGCCTCCAGGCTATCATGGCACGGGTAATAGGCACCTTCGTTGAACAGGTCAATCCCTTCCCGCGCCAACTCTGACAACGGCTCGAGACACGTTTCGCGCAGGGCTGCATCATCAGGAATACGTGCGTAACGTTCCAAAAGGGCTGGCATATCGGCCGTAAACCGCGAGCGGGCCAGCACCGCATCAGCCCCCAGGCTCTTGGCCTGCTGCATGATCTCGACATCAGCGTGGGGGCCGAAGCACAGAATCGGAAAGCGTCGCGTGGCCGGCGACGATTTGAGCATGGCGATCCACTTCTGCCAGGGAATGTCTTGGTTGGTCAGATCAAAAAGGAGTAGGGCCGGCTGTCGCTCCGTAACTCGGCGAAACAGCATCCCGTCGCGGCCGTGCAGGCTCTCACCGGGTGATTCAACAGGCGCATTTGGATCGACCGCGCCAATGTCGTCGGCGCGTTCAACCCAGTCAATCTGATAGCCCAGATGGCGCACGACGGCATCTATCCGCGTGGTGAACATGAGGTCACCGACGAAGGCAATGACCAGAGGCGGGGAGGGAGTCAGGGGTTCACTCGTCATAGTGATGAGTCTAGCAAACTTACAGCGCGAACGGATTGCGCTCGGGCACACCGGGCGCGGCCCACAGTAGAAAGATGGTCCGCCGTTCGGCGCCGCCGGCGTCAATCGTCACACTGGGCACATAGATAAGCCGAATGTCGCGCGCGTCATAGCTGTATAGATTGTCATCCAGCTTGTTGATGTGGGGTGAGAGGGGGTTGCGCGGGTTCTGCAGCAGGTGGTCGAAGGCTTTGGTCACGGACTGTACGGCCGCTTTGCGAATGAACATTGGCGTGTCCATGAGGGGCTGCATGAACGTGCGCGCAACGCCCATCTCCCACGGCGGCGGGTCGGTGTAACGCGCGCGAAGCTTGAACGCCGGATCCCAGAGTTGGTGCAGCGTATCGGCCACACGCGCCGGATGCGTGTGGGGCCAATAGGGAGCCACGTCCTTTCCAGCCAGCCACTCACGATAGGTCTGCCACTCAACTAAACCGGCCTGTATTGCAGCCATGTCGCCGGGTGTCAGGCGCTCGATGGAAACGGCCGGCGGCACTTCATCAAAGCGGATGTCTTTCGATTCGACTACCTCAGCGAAGTCGGACAGGACAAGATTGTGGTGGGCGATAATCTGTGACGCCGATAGCGCGGAGCTATTAAAAGTGCTGTGGCCGTCGGCGACGAGCACGACGGGATAGCCAAGGCTGTAGGCGGCGCGTACGGTGGTATCAACGCAATACTCGGTTTGCATACCGCAGATCACAAGCCGGCTGATGCCATTTTGTACCACCCAGGTCGCCAGCCCGGTCCGCAGGAAGGCGTTAGGCGTGTCCTTGTCGAAGATTGGGTCTTCGGACGCCGGCGACAACACCGGGGCGATCTCCCAGCCGGGCGTACCGCGTTCAAGAGGCCGGTCCGGTTCGTTATCGTGACGGACAAAGAGAACGGGCGACCCGGACGCGCGGGCCAGCCTGATCAGGTCTTGCAGTGTCTTGAGGATACGATCACCGTCATAAAGGCCATCCAGCGCGAACATATCGGCCTGAGCATCAATCACAAGTAGTGCAGTGGTCATGGACCGATTATAGGCGAGACCCGATCAAAGGGCGATGGACAAGTCATCAGCCAACTCCTTTGGCGGGGCGAGCGAGTAGGTATAATTACACGGCGGGGTGAGACTTCCCCACCCACGCGAGGATACACCGATGCCCTCCCAACCGGCCTATACACACCTAAACTTCGAACCCGTCGCTGACCCAGCGGCCGTAATCATTGAGGGTGCGGCCCGCTTCACCGTGTTGACGTCACGATTGATCCGCATGGAATACGCCCCGGACGGCCGATTCGAGGATCGGCCGAGCCAGCCATTCTGGTACCGTCTGCAGCCTGTTCCCGAATTCGAAGCTGAGCAGTCGGCCGATGGTCTGATTCTGCGGACGGCGCAACTGGAGCTGCAATTATCGTGGTGGCGAGTTCCAGCCCGATTCGCTGACGATCGCCGCGCTGGATGGTGAATTCACCTGGCGCTATGCTGACAGCAACCCGGGCAACCTCTTGGGCACCACTCGCACGCTTGATAAAGTAAGTGGTGGGACGCGCCTGGAACAGGGGCTTCTGTCCAGGTCGGGCTGGGTGGTTGTCGACGACTCGGCCACCCTTGTCTTCGACGAGACCGGATGGCTGCAACCGCGCAATGCTGCTAACCGTACCCAAGACCTCTATTTCTTTGGCTACGGGCTGGATTTTCAGAGCTGCTTGCAAGATTACACCCGCATCACCGGACGAGCGCCCCTGCTGCCGCGTTGGGTGCTGGGCAATTGGTGGAGTCGCTATTGGCCCTATTCGGCCGATGAGTTGCTGCAACTGATGACCGACTTCCGCAGCCATGAAGTGCCACTCTCGGTCTGCATTGTGGATATGGACTGGCACCTGGTCAATGTCGGTCCCGGCATCAATGGTTGGACGGGCTACACCTGGAACCGGGACTTGTTTCCCGACCCACCGGCTTTCATTGCCTGGCTGCATACACAGGGTCTGCGTACAGCCCTGAACTTGCACCCGGCGCTGGGTGTGCGATCGTATGAAGCTGCCTACCCGGAAATGGCGCAGCGCCTGGGTATTGATCCGGCGAGCGGTCAGACAGTGGCGTTCGATATCGCCGATCCCGTGTTCACACAAGCCTACTTTGAGGTTCTCCATCATCCGCAAGAAGCGGACGGTGTTGATTTCTGGTGGATGGATTGGCAGCAGGGACAGCAAACAAACGTGCCCGGTCTTGATCCGCTGTGGTGGCTCAATCACCTGCACTACCATGACCTGGGTCGCGCCGGCAAACGGCCGTTTGTCTTTTCGCGTTGGGGCGGTCTGGGCAACCATCGCTATCCCATTGGCTTCTCCGGTGATACGCACGTGACCTGGGACACGCTGGCTTTCCAGCCGTACTTTACAGCCACAGCGGCCAACGTAGGCTATGGTTGGTGGAGTCATGACATAGGCGGCCACATGCAAGGCATAGAAGACAGCGAACTCTATACGCGCTGGGTGCAATTTGGCGTCTTCAGTCCCATCTTCCGGTTGCACAGCACGAGCAACCTGTATCACGATCGACGGCCCTGGGGCTTCGATGCCGAGGTCTTCCGAATCACCCGTGACGCCATGCAGCTACGTCACGCGCTTATCCCGTATCTCTATTCCCTGTCGTGGCTGAACGAAACACAAGACGTTGTTCCGGTTCGGCCGATGTACCATGCCCACCCTGATCGTGATGAGGCCTATGTCTGTCCGCAGCAGTATTTCTTTGGACCCGACTTGATCGTGGCCCCGTATACCACGCCGGCCGACCCTGACACGCGCCTCAGTCGCCAGGTTGTCTGGCTTCCACCCGGCGAATGGTACAACTTCTTTTCGGGTGAGCGTTACGCGGGTGACAGTTGGCAGGTGATCTACGGCCGTCTGGATGAAACTCCGGTCTTCGCTCGGGCGGGAGCGATTGTGCCTCTGGCGCCGCGAGTAGGTTGGGGTGGAGTGGACGCTCCGGAGACGCTGGACATCTTCTGTTTTGCCGGCGCCGACGGCCGGTTTAACCTGTTCGAAGATGACGGTGAATCCATGGCCTATCGCGACGGCGCGTATGCCGTTACGCTCATAGAGCAACGACGGCGCGAGGGGCAGGTCGAGATTGTTGTGAACGCGCCGACCGGTGATACTCAGTTTGTTCCCAAGGGACGACGGGTACGAATTCACATCGTCGGCGTGGGGTCATGGGCCGAGGCTACGGTCTTGACGGCCGACGGCGCAGCGGCCGTCCCGGCAACGTTCGACGCAGTGCGCCAGACTCTGACGCTGGACGAAATCGAGCTGGATGGTGGGGCCGACCTGCGGATCGGGATTCAAGCACCGGATGCCGACGAGAGCAACGGGACGGACGCGATCACCCGGACTCTGCTGCGGTTGCTGGCCGCATTCCGAATGGAGACGCTGGCTAAGACTGCTTTGGCAAAGGCCTTACAATCAGAGCCCGGCAATCCGGCCGTCTTGACCCCATTTCAGATTGAATTGACGTCGTCACAAATGCGCGCGCTACTGGAAACGATGGTGCAGGCGGGTTGCCACAAAGTGGGTTATGAGGCCGGGCAGCAGACGGTTGTCCTGTGGAACAACCAACAGAACCCGGCAATTCACTACAACATCAGTTGGCTGAATCAAGCCAAATGGCACGCCAACGAACGATTCTTCGGCCGGACCGGCACGGTACCGGCCTATGCATCAATTTGGCCGGAATCGGATGCCTGGCGGGTAGCTGTTCATTATGATGCCGTGTTCAGTTGCGAGGACACCGGGACAATGGGATAGACTAGGGTACAGTTTGCGCTCATCTGATTGACAATCAGGTCCGCTAAACTATAATTCCTTCTGTCTAATACCATCGGGTCTATCCTATTTGGAGTTGCCCTTTTTGAGAAAATCGAGATTGTTGTGATGTCTAGTAGCGGAAACGCGAATCTGGCGCGGATATATCATGGACACCGCGGGGGAAACTAGGGTGTCCGAACCATCCTCTGAACCACCCGAACCTGATCTTCATAGTCGATCGTCTGCAACGTGGGGTGCGCCTGTTGAAGGTGTTATAGCACCCACGGTCAACGCCTGTCTGCCTGGCGAATGGGAGTTTGCGTTGCCCACATGAGATCGCCGATTTGCTTTCCGACTATGGGCCACGCTCGTTTGCCTGCATACCGATAGGCTGGTGACAAGCCGATGACAACTGTCCTGGTGACAATTGCCATTATTGCGTTGATGATCTTCTTCAACGCTCTTTATGTCGCGGCCGAATTCAGTACAGTCTCGGCTCGGCGCACCAAGATCAGCCAGCTTGCGGGGCAGGGTAACCGTATGGCCGGTCTGCTACTGCCGATCCTGGAAGATCCGGTGAAACTTGATCGCTATGTGGCGGCCTGTCAGATCGGCATCACCATTTCTTCGCTGGTGCTGGGCGCCTACGCGCAGAGTGCCATTGCCTCCGAGCTAGTCGTGCCCATTGCCGGCCTGCTGGCGTCGACAGGGATCACGAACGACATTGACGTGGCCACGACATTGGCCCGTTCAATTTCCGTGTTCTCGGTACTACTTTTCGTCACGGGTCTTCAGGTCATCTTCGGCGAACTGTTTCCCAAATCTATTGCCATCCAGTATCCCGGAAGGCATTGCCATGAGCGTTTACTGGCCGATGCGCATTTCGCTTATTCTCTTTGCGTTGCCCATCTGGCTCTTCAACGGCAGTGCCAATTTGCTTCTACGCGCCATGGGTCGTTCCGGCCATGAAAAGGGAACACGCATCCATTCGGCCGAAGAGATCGAATTGCTGATGACTGAGAGCCACGAGGGTGGGTTGCTTGACGACAATGAGCGTCGGCTCCTGCGTAATGCCCTTCGCTTGCGCGATCTAACCGCTCGTCAAGTGATGGTCCACCGAACCAAAATCGATGCCGTGCCGGAGAGCACGACCCCTGAAGTGCTGATCAAGCAGGCGATTGATGCCGGCCATTCCCGTATCCCCATCTATCGCGAGACAGTCGATGAGATCGTTGGCTTTGTACACATCAAAGACGTGTTTCGTCTCTATGTAGAAGGGGCCGATGACATCACGCCCATCATTCGCGAAGTGCTCTATGTGCCTGAAACACTACCGGTTGCCGATGTATGGGAACAACTAAACGCTGAAGGTAAGTATTTCTCCATCGTTTTTGACGAGTTTGGCGGCACGGCCGGCCTGCTTACACAGGAAGACTTGATCGAGGAGATCTTTGGCGAGCTGCAGGATGAGTTCGACGACGAAATGGCGGTAATTGCGCGGGACAAGGACGGCCGCATCTACTTGCGCGGTGACTTGCTGGTGACCGATGTCAACGAATATCTGGAGTTGGAGCTGCCAACCGATCCGGCCGACACCTTGTCAGGCTTGGTATTCAGCCGCCTGGGACGGCCACCAGTCGAAGGGGATGAGGTCCCGTTCGACAACGTCGTCATTCGCGTTGAGAGCATGGAGGATCTGAGCGTCGGTGAGGTTTCGCTATTGCTGCCGGCGAGAACTGATGATGCGCCGTTCAGTGAATGGGAGATAGCCGACCATGACTAAGCTCCTGCTGCTGAGTCTCGGTGTTCCCGGATTGAGCGTGGCTATCTTGACCGGCGTGGCTGCCGCCGAGGGTTCTTTGCCCTCCCTGACGACGCTGATCATTCCCATTGTCGTCATCATTATTCTGGTGATCCTGAACGGTTTCTTTGTGGCGGCCGAATTTGCCATCATCGGCGTGCGGGCGACGCAGATTGAGCAGCTTTCCAACGAAGGCAATGCTCGCGCCGACATGGTTATGCCGACACTCGAAACCAGACCGGGCCTCGACCAGTATATCGCCACGGCGCAATTGGGCGTCACCCTGGCCTCCCTGGGGCTGGCTATGTACGGTGAGCCGCAAATCAGTCACTTCATCGAACCGTATATGGAGGCCTGGTTTGGGATAGAGCCGGAAACCGCCAACACGATTGGCTACTTCGTCGCCCTCGGCCTCCTCACGTACTTACATGTTGTCGTCGGCGAAATGGTCCCCAAGGCTTTGGCTTTGATGGACCCTTCCTCCGTAGCCTTGACATTGGCCCGACCCATGAAGATCGCCGGTACGGTGTTGCACTATCCCGTTGCCTTCCTAAACAGCATCGGCAATGGCTTATTGCGACTGTTTCGAATTCCTCCCGCACAAGGTCATGAGCGCCTGCTGGCTCCGGATGAGCTGGAAATGATTGTGGCTGAGAGCACGGAAGGCGGCATGATTGAACTGGACGAACAGGAGATCATCCGCAATATCTTCGACTTCAGCGAGCGCATCGTTGGCCAGGTGATGACCCCGCGCCGCAAGGTGCAGGCCATTCCGGCCGATATGCCCCGCGACGAGTTGCTCAAGACAGTGACCGAGAGCCGTCACAGTCGCTTCCCGGTCTACGACGGAGACCTCGATCACATCGTAGGCATCCTGCACCTTAAGGATCTGATTCGCCAGTCCATGCGGCCGAATGCGCCCTTTGATCTACGACTGATCCTGCGGGTAGCTCCGGAGATTCCGGAAGACTACTCCGTGGAGTTGTTACTGGCAGCATTCAAGAACCAGAAACTACATATGGCGGTTGTCCGCGACGAGTTTGGCGGCATTGCCGGCGTCGTCACCCTGGAAGACCTGGTCGAGGAAGTAGTGGGTGAAGTGCGCGACGAGTTTGACCAGGAGCGCGAGCCGTACGAAGAGTTGAGCCCTGGCGTCCTGGAGGTGTCGGGCGACTATCTTATCGACGATCTGACGGATGACGTGTATCTTGGTGAAGAAGAAGACCTGCCGGATGTGGAGACGGTTGGTGGTTTAATCGTTGCTCTCCTGGGCCGTCCGCCGCACGAAGGGGATGTGGTTACCTACCAGGAGGTCGTCCATTTCACTGTCCTGGATGTCGATCGATTGGCTGTTACACGAGCGCGCGTTGAGTTTCCATCCGCTCAAAACAGCCCGGACGGTGGACAAGGCGCATCATCGGACGAGATCGAACGGCCCTAAGACACGCCGCTCGCAGGCCCATCGTTATTCACAATTGGATTAGAGGAGTATCTGTCAATGAGCATCATTCGCACTATTCACGGCGAACTGCGGTGGATTATCGCCATCGTCGCCATCATTGTCCTGGTCAAGTTTCTATTGGGTGGTTGGGTAAGCGGGAGTATCAATCCCTTGACCGCACGCTATTGCTGGTCTACACGACCCTCATGGATATCAATCTTGTGTTGGGATTGATTTCTGCTCTTCACCATGGGGTTGAGTGGCATGGCACGCGTTGAACACGCCGTCACAATGATATTGGCGGTCGTGGCTGCTCATCTGACGGCCCTCTGGCGCAAGTCGGATGACTCACCCAAAAAGTATCGCAATCAGTTTTTCATGGTCCTGCTGTCGCTGCTTTTTGTTCTTTTGGGAGTGATCCGGCTGCGCACGGCGTTGTACGCCCAGGGCTTCTTCTAGGTCGAAACCAACATTTAGGCACATCTTAAAAGGGGTGGCTGCGACCGTGCAGCCACCCCTTTCTTTGTTCGCAAGTCAAGCCGCAACCTTGAGCTATAGCGCGTAGAGGTCGCTGAACTTCGCCGTGGCGTAACGCATAAACGCCTCATGGCTCAGCGGCTGGCCGGTGACGCGGACGACCAGCTCGCCGGGCGTATATTTCTTGCCG
The DNA here is from genome assembly GCA_963695535.1 of uncultured Chloroflexia bacterium. Taxonomy (GTDB): domain Bacteria; phylum Chloroflexota; class Anaerolineae; order Promineifilales; family Promineifilaceae; genus Promineifilum. The sequence continues at coordinate 126,530 of CAVOGT010000003.1, read as the reverse complement.
TGCTGGTGGATGTTTTCGCGCAGCCAGGCAACCAGCGCGTCGGTGCTACCCTGTGCCAGGCCGGTGGCGATGGCCGGGTTTTGCGTCGACGGCCGTTTCATAGAACTGCGCCGCATAGAGATTGCCCAGGGCATAGGTAGGGAAGTAGCCGAAGCCCGGCCGCGTCCAGTGGACGTCCTGCAGGCAGCCCTCACTGTCCGTCGGCGGTACAACACCGAGCAGTTCGTTCATCTTGTCGTTCCAGGCCGTGGGCAGGTCGGCCACGGCCAGATCGCCGTTGAGCATGGCCTGCTCCAATTCAAAGCGCAGGATGATGTGGAAGTTGTACGTTAATTCATCAGCCTCGACGCGGATGTACGACGGCTGGGTCTTGTTGATGGCCCGGTAGAAATCCTCGGCCGTGTAGCTGCCCAGGGCGTCTGGGAAGGTCTCGCGCAGCCTGGGGAAGTGAGCCAGCCAGAAGCCCCGGCTGCGACCGACAACGTTCTCCATCATGCGTGATTGCGACTCATGGATGCCCAGCGACGTGCCGCGCGCCAACGGCGTCCGGGAGAAGTCAGGGTGGGTGCCCTGCTCGTACATGGCGTGGCCGCTTTCGTGCAGCGTGCCAAACAGCGACGGGTTGAGGAAATCGGGATACCAGCGTGTCGTAATGCGAGCGTCATTGCGGCTGAAGCTAGTGGCGAAAGGGTGGACCACTGTCCCCAGGTGACCGCGGTTGAAGTCATAGCCGGCCGCCGCCGCGATATAGCGCGCAAACGCCTGCTGCTTCTCAATGTCAAATGGCTGGTGGACGATGGAGTCGTCGATGACGACATCGCTGCGGTCGATGGCTTCTCGCAATGGTACCAGTTCTGACTTTACTTGTTCGAAGATGGCTCGCACTTCGGCCGTCTTCATCTTCGTCTCGTACTTGTCCAGTAGTGCGTCGTACGCTCTCGTCCTCATAGCCATATAGCTCGGCCATCTCCTGGCAAAGCTCGACGACTTGTTCCAGCCACGGTTGGAATGTGGCGAAGTCGTTTTCAGCGCGGGCCTTGATCCACGCTTCACGGGCCTGGCCACTGACGGCCGATGAGCGAGCCACGAAGTCGGGCGTTAGCTTGCTGGCGTCGTCGTAATTGCGGCGCAAGCAGGCGCATGCAGGCTGGCCTCCATGCTGTCGTAATCGGCTCCGTTTACTTCGGCTTCGGCCAGACTGATCAGTTCGCCCATCGCATCCGAAGTTGACATCTCGTGGGATAAGCTGCTGAGCGTGGTCATTTGGATGATGCGTTCGGCTGTCCCGCCTTTGGGCATGTTGGTCTCGCGATCCCACGACATCAGCCCCAACGCTTTGTTGAGGTCGTCGATCTGCTGGACCTTGGCTACCAGTTGTTCGTAGTTTGTCATTGTGTAACTCCCATGATTGTGCCGCCTATCTCGCGTCGAGGAGGCGCGGCGATTTGACAGGAGTTTAGCCCAGGCGACCGTAATCGTCACCCGGTAGGGCCGCAAGGCGGGTGGTTACGAGAAGATGGCGCCGAACAGGCTGGGAATCAGATTGATAGTGGCAGACGACCCGTGGGCGGCGATTGGCAGCAGAGCGGCGTATTCGCGAAAGATGGATTCGGCTAGGGTATAGACGCCAAAGCAGGCCGCGCCGAGTAGCAAGAAGACCATGATTATCCCCAGAAAAAGACATGAGCGTGCACAGCCGAAGTTGCGAGCCGGGAAGACGCGAATTTTGGAGCCGGGTGGCGCATTAGATGCATTGCCCAGGGCAGCGGGATTGGGGATGATGGTTGGTCGAGACGGACTGCTGGTTTGGCGACGGCGGGATGAACCAATGCCCACACCGATTTCGCCCTGTCCTGTGCAGCCATAGGCCGTGCAATGATTGCCGTTGGCCTGCCAACAGTGGTCATGATGGCGACTGCCGTCTTCCGGGCAGATGACGATCAAGTCCCCGTTATCAAACGACTGTTTACATAACGCGCAGGATTGACCGAGGAACGTGGAATCTTCTGAGATGCGATGGGCCCGAACCATGGGTGGGGGTGGGCGCCGGCCAAACGGTTTGGCCAGGCCTGATTAGTCGACCTTGATCTGGTCCAGCAGCCATTGCCAGATACGTTGCCAGAAGCCGGGCCGGCTCATTTGCTCGACCTGGCGGCGCTGCTCTTCTTTGATCTTGCGAGTTTGTTGGCTGGGTCCCTGACCGTTGGCGGTTGGGGCAGGCAGGTCGGTGTACTTGACCTTGAGCACCGGCTTGTTGTCTTGACCGTAAAGGTGGAATTTGTCGTGGCCGCATCCGAGCACCGCGCACTTGCCCCCGCTCTGTTCCCAGCATGCTTTGTGATAGAGGGTGCCGCAATTATCGCAGACGATAGGTACCAGCGATTGGCCGTCAACATGGTTCTCAACGGCATTGCCACAAATGGGGCATTGCAGGCTGAGCTGATTAGCCTGGTTGACGTCGTCGTCAGTGATGCGAATAAATGGTGCTTCCTGCGCGTCCATCGATTGAGTTCCGGGTGCTTCCGGCGTCTGAGTGACACGGGCGTGATCGACCGTCTCTGATAGCTCAGAATCCGCAAGTCCATCCAATAGTTCCCGATTATACATCAATTTCGGTCCTCAACTCGGCGATTCAGGGTCGCACTCAGGAAGCTTACCACGAACCGTCGGCCCAGTCAGGCCAGACAAAATCGTAATGGTTAACCCGTGACTTGTCACGGCTCCAGCAGAAGAAGCCGCTGGTGCGCGCACGCGGATCCAGCACATAGGCTGTATGCCAGATTTGGGTGAAGAAGTTCTGGTGGATAAATTGGTCCATGCCCGACAGGAAGATGCCGAAACCAGGATGGGTGTGATACCAACCAACCATAACACCCGTCTCGTTTGGGTAACGTTCGCCCAGGGTATCATTCAAGTAGCGCCAGCTATCGGCCGTATAGGTCACGCTGGCTCCCTGCATGACGGTGTATTTGGCAGCGATACTGTCAATCACACGCACCAGATAACGGCCGTCGGGTTGTTTCTCCGGTCGCGGGCCAACCATCACGCCGGCCACCTCGCGGTCGAGGCTGCTAAGCGCGTGGGCTTGCATGGCCCGCAGGGGTGGCTCGTCCATCAGGATATCTACCGCAGCCCAGGTGTTGGTTCCGGGCGGCAATCGTTTGCCGGCCACGCGGACGCGCGCCTCGCTCGGCTCGATCGTCGCCGGAACGTGGGGGCGGGCAGGCTCCTTGGCCTTCGCCGCTTCCACTGCTTCCTTCTTGACCGGCGCGGGGAAGGTAATCGCGGACGCCAAGTCTGCTGCATCACTTTTCGTCTCGATCGTCTGCTTAGCCGCGGCGTCCGTCATATCCTGACTGGCTGCTTTGGGCCGGGTTTCGGTGGTAGCACCTGCAGTCGGCTCTTTTGATTCAGTTGTCTCCGTCGCATCCGGCGCCGTCTTGGGCGCGGACTCTTTGGCCGGCGTCGGGGGTGGGGCTTTCTCTGATTTGGCAGTTGACGGTGCCTTGGAAGTTGCTTTGACTGTTGTGGCTTTGGTGGAACTCTTTTCGGCTGGGAAAACGATGACCGAGGATGCCCACTCTTGCAGCGGTTCGGCGGCTTTGCCGTCTTTGTCGAGCAAGGTGACGGTCAGACTCAGGTTTTTGTCTTTCGCCAAATCAAGGAGGGTGATCGCCTCATAGGTTTCCCATACCTCGCCTTCGAGCGTGTTGGCAAACCGGCGCAGTTCGCGTAGCGTGCAATCTGCGAGCGCCTTCTTCTGTCCCTCCACAGGGATGGTGTCATCGGGCATCAAAGTGACAATGATGGTGGCAGCGTCGCCCTGACCGGGTAGGGTTAGAATGAGCTGTGCAGCGTAGGAAAGTGCGGGTTTGTCCGTCATGGTTGTTATGAGGCTCAAGGCCCTAGGGCACCAACTGTAAGGCGATTGAACAAGGACTGCTGTTCGCTAGCCGAATATTGTTCATGTCGACGGCCGTCAGCCGAATCTCGTAAGCGCCCTGGGCGTAGCCAGTGGTATCCCAGCGGGCCAACTCATCGAGTCTGGTGTCGCGATTGGATCGATCAAGCAGGACCCACGTCTGACTGCCGGACGGCCGCAGTTCCAGCTGGTACCGCGTCGCATCGGGGTAGGCTGTAGTGCCAATCAACGGCACCGTTGAACCCATGGGGAAGGATTGACCGGTGATAGGCGCAATGAGGCGCAGTCGGGGATCCGGGCAAGTGACCGCGTTGGTAGCCGCCAATGATTGATCAGCTAAGGCCAGCACGGTTGTTTCCAGTGTGTCCACCTGCCGGATCAAGGGCAGGATGCCGGCCAAAAGGAGCAGTAGCGAAAGCCCAAGGCCCAGGGCGCCCAGAATCAAGCCCGCGTTGCGCGTTGAAATCGCTTGGCCTGCCTCTCCGTCCGGTAGAAACACGCGGCTGACTTGTTGCCCATCGGCCGCCGGTGGGACATAGGCTGAATCCCACACGGCCGACTGGACCGCGCGCCAGGTCACGATCGTCTCCGGTTGACGCTCAGGCAGCTCATAAAATCCCGTCAGTGGCTCAAGATGTCCGTTGTTCCAGCCGAAAAAGCTGGCTTCTTCGCGCAGCGGATCAATCACGAGCCCGATATGCCAGGGCAAGGTAAACGCCGCCGAATGTACCACGACGTCATCGCTGGAGTAGAAGACACCCAGATCGGGGTGAGTGTGGAACCAGCCAACGATGTCGAGGTTAGGGTAGTGGGTCGTGCGGTCGCGCTGCAACTGGGACCACGAATCGGCCGAAAAGGTGAAGTGGACCGGGCCGTGATCCGCGCTGGTGGCGGGCAATGCCGCCTTGACCTCAACGTAGACGATGCCTTCAGAGCGGTAAGCCTGACCCAACAGCGCGCCACCCAGTTCAACATCGACGTTGCTCAAACTATGGGCGTTGGCCTGCAACAGCGCGGTCTGGTGGATCAACACGACTGGTTCGCCCGGGGCAGGTTGTTGCCCATGCAGCAAACAGCCCTCAAGCGGCGCAGACGGCGCCCTTTCCGGCAGTTGGGCCACTAAATCGGCCGATGTCGGCAGCGAATAGGTAAGCGGTTCAGCTTCTGCCGGTCGCGTGCTCGGTTCAGAGGATGTTGATACCGTAGTCATCGGTTTCCTCTTGGCCCAGCTTAATCAGGTCGGATATCGCCAAACCTTTCAGCTCGCGCCGGTCAACCGGAAACAGACTCTTGTGTTGCAGGGCCCAACTCGCTGCCTTGGAATTCATCGGGTCGCGAGGTTCGTAATTCTTGTACTGTACCATCTCGCCCAGCGTCAGAAGTAATTCGTCCAGCGTCTTGGCCGGCCACCAGGCGCCAATGCAGACCGCCCCGGTGACGTGGATATTGGGGTGGAAGATGGGGGTCATCCACTTCAATTGTGGCTGCTTGTAGGGATATTCCGCATGCAAGTAGATGCTCACATCGTGAACTTCCCGATAGTTGGCTGGCCCGAGCCGGAAACGCTTTCCACTCCGCGACAGCTGTAGCGGATAATGTACTTTTCCGGCGGGTCACCTTCGGTCTTGACGATGCGGATGAACTCGCTGCGGTCCACCAGCTCGCGCACCTTGGTTAAGTCGTTGCGCAGTCTGGTTTCGCGAATGTCGAACGACATGGTTTCCTCAACCTATAAGTTACAAGATAAACGCCTCCCGCAAGTGCCCGGTCTGGAGCCGACTGCCGGGAGGAAATGTGACACAAACGTGTTGCATAGGCCAATGCCGCGGCCCACCAAAGTTGGCCGGCTGAGACTGGCGATACGACACTTAGCCCGCGGTGACTTCCGGGAACAGGCTGAGGATATCGTCTTCCTTGACGCCCGCGTCGGAAAGCGATTCGTCATCAGCCAGTCGCTTGCCGGAAGAGCGGTGGTCCAGGCGGTAGGTGATCGGATTGGCACCCTGCGTTGTCGGCAGGCCCATCTTGCTCACCAGGGCCGGAATCAGTCGCCGCATTGGGACGTCATCCGGTAGTTCTACCGGGGTCTTCTTGGATCCAGTGGGATCATAGATAATTACTTTCGTGCTAGCCATCAGTCAAAAGCCTCCATTTGGTTTTCGATAATCATATACGCAAAACGAGCGTTCCAGTTGCAGAGGTCTACTCGAACTGGAGAAAGGTCGCTTTGTCGCCAGTCAACTCATAATATACACGGTCTTTGCCGTTGCGGGCCCGGACAATGCCCAGCGGTGGTACATCCACCTGCTCCAACGTCCGATCGAGGAAATCTTCATCGCCGGTGATGCGATGGGTCAGGTTCATCTCGCGTCGCCCGCCGCATATCCGGGCAAGTAGCCGCATCCTCATACAGAGCCGGGCCATGCGCTTGAAGATCGGCTCCTCCTGCGCCGCACGAGGTACAGGTCATGGACACCACCATCTCGCCGTCGAACTCCAGCGCAGCCCCTTCACCCAGGTGCTCGCGGGCAATCGCCAGCAAGTCGTTCAGCGTGGTGCCGGCGGCCGTGGCCTCCGGCAGCTCCACGATGGGGTCCAAGCATGGCGTGGCTCATGCACATCTCCTTGACCGGGTATTCGGTCGGTATAGATGTCATTGGTCAGCCCGTTGATCATCAGCGCCTTGCCCGGCTGCACTTCCATGTCGTGAATGAGCTTGAGCGCTTCCTGGGTCTGAAAGGCGGCCACGATCGACGCGCTGGTCGGCGTGGTCGGCACCTTGCCCTGCAAGATGTTCTCCCGCGCCAGCAGCGGGCAGGAGTAGCGCAGGTTGATAATCTGGTAATCCAGGTCGGTCAGCGTGCATTCGTAGCAGGCGCCCTGACCAGGCCAGAACACGCGGACAATGCCCATCAACTCCTGGATGGCCCCATCGACCCACGGCCGATTGACGGCCCAACTATAGCGGTTGATCGACAGGCGCGCCTCACGATTGTCCAGACAGCCGACGATAGCATCGACATGGCGAAAGACGCCCAGGCCCATTTCGTAATTGATGTCGCCATGCCAGGCCTTGACCTTGACATCGGGGTTGAGCGCCTTGACCGCTTCGGCGGCGGCATCGACCTTGCGACGGCCGCGGTCCGACGACCGAAACAGCACGGAGCGGCTCAGGTTGCTGTCCTCGATGGTGTCGAAGTCGGCGATCAGGATGTTGCCGATGCCCATCAGGGCCAGGTTCTTGATGACCTCGTTGCCCAGCGCGCCGGCGCCGACCACCAGGACGGTGGCGTCGCGCACGACTTCTTGCTGCCACCAGCTAATGTAGCCAAAAGTATGGTAGCGGTCGGAATCGGGATCGGTGATGACAATGGCTTCAGTGGTGATTACGTCAGGATCGTCCAGTAGTGTTGTCGTTGCTTGAGTCTGGCTTGGCCAGCTCACGGACGGGCTGACCAGCGTGGTCAGATAGATTTGGGTCACAATAAGCTGGCCCTGCGGTGCATAGGCCACGCCAATGCCCACATGGGTCCAGACCGGATTCAGAACATTGCCGCGATGATTCGTCAGACGGCGCGGCTGGTTCATGAAGGCCTTCTGCACTTCTTCGATGCCCGCGTGCCGTGACTGGCAGGGCCATAGACCACACCGATATTCTCGCCGCAGGCCAGATAGCTAACCGCGGCCATGTCCAGTCGCTGGCTGACCGTGTATGCCATCCGGCGTGATGTGGCCCACGTAATCGCGGGCCAGCATGTCGGCCGAATGACGTCGCGGCTGCGGTGGCTGCGCCGGGATGCCAGATGAGTGTCTGGCGGCCCACCCAGCGAATCATGTGTTCCTGTCGGGCCTGGTTGACCAGCCTGATACAGCAAGCTGCTCCAGTGGGACGATTACGTCGTCGCCCGCCGGCGCAAAGGCGGCTACGTCGTCCGGCGTTAACTTCAAGCCTGGCGGCGACGAGCTGGTGTGCGGTCTCGTCCGGCAGATCGCTGAGGTGGACGGACAGGATTGGCGGTGTATTGCCGGGCTCGGCACACCACTCGTCGATGTCCTCAGTCGTGACCTTCAGCGATTCGGGCATGAGCTGCATTACGCCTTCAGAGTGCGGTAGAACGGTAAGACGAACATCGTCCGATCGGCGTTAAGCGTAATCGACTTGCGCTCAACATCACCGCCGAAGTCACGAGGCCAGGTCACGTCAATGTCATAAGTCAGGCCCGCATCGGCGTAAACCGGAAGCTCGCAAGTGAATTGCCCGTCTTGATTGGTGGTTCCGGCGACCTGCTGCCGAGCTGCCGGCGCACTGACGCGCACCTGCAAGCCCGATACAGTCCCGGGACCATCCGGGTGATCCTGGACCAGTAATGCGCAGCTTGGTCTTCTTGGTCGGCGGGTCGGCGACGTTTGCGACCGCCGCGAGCTGGTTGCTGGTGGCGGACTGTGTTGGCGGTCGACGGTGGACGTGGGCACTGATGACCCCTGCCGGCGGTGCCGGCGTCGTGGCGGCTCCACCTGGCTGGGTTCAATGCGAATGGTCGGTTGAACCGTCGGCGCGGGCCGTTCGTCACTCCAAGTCATCCTTGCTGATGCTGATCGGCTCGCCGCGATCGGGCTGGGACTGGCGATGACTCCGTCTCCTGAGGGTCAACCTGAACGGTGTCGCGGGCATATTCCGGGTATCGTTCCGGAATGGGCGGTCGATAGATACGGCGGCAGCGGGGCAATGGTCTCGCCCGGCTGCAAGCGCATCCAGTGATTTCGGGCCACCGCTGCCGGTTTGATAAGCCACCTTGCGGTACAGTTTGTCGCGATCCGTGGCGCTGCGCTGCACCTGCTGGCGCACGAAGTAGGCGGCCCGTTTCAGGACCTGTCCGGCCGGGCTATAGGCTGCGGGCGGCGAGGCGGGATCGAGCTGTTCCAGCAGGAAATCGCTGCGCCAGGCGTAGGCGGCGACGATCGAGAGCCAACCACGGTGGCGCAGACGGCGCGTCTCGCAGACGCGGCCTGTGCCGAACGTGCAGCCAGCACGTCTACATCCTCACCTCAGCCAGCCCGTCTCGCGCAACAGGTCATAGAGCGCCAGACGTGTGGTCACGTCGTTCGCCACCAGGGAAGCGAAAGCGTTGCGCGTTGGGATCGTCGAGCAAATCGCGGGCCAGAAGCAGGCCCGTGCCCGCGATTCAGTGAATGAGTCGCCGTCTGTTTCCAGATCGTCCAGATAGCCAGACGTAAAGTCGATTGGCGAAAAGCAGGAGCTGTGGCTGTCCGGGGAAGGCCCGGAGCAAGTCGGTTGGTTGTTCGGTCATATCACGCTCCCAACAACCGCATGATCGGCCGTTGTGCGAATGGCAAACGGCCGATCAGCGGTTGGAATGCAAGATTCAGAGCTCTAGATGGTGACGCCGGTCTCCAGATTGTGCAGGCCGTCCCAGATGCGCATGAGCTCTTCCAGGTCGGAGACAGATTCCAGATCGACTTCCATCGCCTTGCGCAGTTCCGGCTTGTGCAGATTGCGGTCGTGTTGGCGCATCATGGGCTTGACCAACAGATTGTTGAAGTCGCGTTCCGTTTTGGTTGTCTCCAGCCAGAACAGGCGACGCAGCCGCGGCAGCAGGTCGTCATCACTGAACAAGTCGTCGATAATGGCGGCAAACATACGGTTGACCTTGACGGCCACATTGTCGAGCAGGTCGGCGTAGCTGGCTTCCAACTCGGCCGGGGCAGGCAGGTGCTGGTCTTCACCCAGGAAGCTGATGTCGAGGTCCATCATCGGTTCAGACGATGGTATCCAGGATGTTGATCTCGAAGGCTTCTTCGGCCACAGCTTCGGCCTGCAGACTGGTCACTGTTGGTGGTCGCAGCCGCCAGTTGCGGCATGGACGCGGCGATTTCGCGGGCGACCTGTCTCCGGACCATAGAATGCGACATCCAGCAGTCGTTCGTTGGTCGGCAGGGCCAATTCCTTTTCGCCGGCGTCCAGCTTGGCGTGGACCGAGCGGTCGGTCTTCATCAACTCGTACATGGTCGCCTGTTGGGTGATCATGCGGAAGTTGCGGCCGGTGCGATTGACCAGTGCCTTATAGGCCACGTCCAGCGGTACCGCGTCCTCGAACTCGCCGGGGATGGTGTAGGCTATACTCCTGTTCGTAAGCACTGCGTTCCATGCGCGAGAGGATCTCATGCGCTTCCAGCGTGCGCTCCAGTTCGGCGATAATGACGTCGGCCACTTCCGGCATGAACTGGGAGACGGAGTCCTGCATGATCAGTTCAACCTGGAACAGGATGCGCTTGATCGGCACTTCGATGCCGCTGGTGCCCCAAATCAGGTTGTCATAGGTGACATCGCGGCCGTCCCAATACTCGGTGCCGTAGTTCTCCAGGAGCATATCCACTTCACGGCGGACGGCGTCGAGCACCATGCCCTTGACGCCATTCAGCGTCGGGCCCATGAGGCTGCGGAAACGCTCGTCGCTGTTGGTGCGGCTGCTCAGCTCCAGCAGGGCGTTGTGGAAGGCGCGCGGCAGTTCTTTTTGCTGGCGGTTGAGAATGTTCTCGTAGCGGCGTTCCTGCAGTTGTTCCCAACTGGTAGCGAACGGCGGCTGAACGCCACGTGCGGCCAACTGCTTCTCATAGTAGAAGCGCAGAGCCTGCAGCGAATTGCGCGTGCGGGTGGCTGCTTCGCGCAGTTGGCTGCGAACGCGCTCGTGCTGGATGAAGTGAATCAGACTCTCGCGCAGCAGCGGCACTTCGCTCAGTTTCAGCAGCGCTTCCTTGGTATCCGGATCCAGCGGGTCCTTGATGTCGACATTGCCCAGCTGATCCTTGAAGACCTTCAGGATGCGCTCGGTCTCGCTGGCGAATTCACTCCGGTGCGTTCTCCGGATCCTGCACATAAAGGGCCGGCGGAGCCATGACCAGGAAGTAGGGCCGATTGTGGCCGCGACTGCCGTAGCGCTCCCAGTAGTTGGGGGCGATGTAGCGGGTTACTTCCTTGACTTCCAGCTCGGCTTCGGGCAGGCCGGAGTTGAGGCGGTCAAAGGCCTGGCGCACATTGGCGCCATTGACGGCCAGGAAGATCTTGGAAGCAGCCTCATCCAGATCGCCACCACTCAGACCGAACAGACGGTTTTCCTTGATCCAGTTGACGGCAGATAGGGATTTCATCTCGTCAACGCGCTGGCGGCCGGCATCGGTCACCAGGACGATCATGGCGTCTTCGCGCTTCATCTCTTCCAGCGTGATGGCTTCATGCAGTCGCATGCCCGCACCCAGACCGGGGACATCGACAATGCGCAAGTAGCCGTTCATCAGCAAGTTGGGCTGACCGGCCTTGGGATGAATGCGGAAAGTGGCCGACTTGACCAGGCGAATCTGCCGCTGGTCGCTGCCCTTGAAGCCGTCTTCGCGCAGATGCTTGAGTGAGGTCTCGTCGTCCAGCGTCAAGCTGACCGGGGCAGGGTGCCGCTCTTGTCTTTGTAGAGGTCCTTGCTGTTCTCGTAAGAGTCGATGCAGTCGATCAGGATCTCCAGGTACTCGTCACGCTCGGTCTTGGCGCTTTCCTTGCCGTCGCGAATGTGTCCCTCGATATCCTTGCGGGCCTGCTCGCGCTCGCCGCTGTTGGTGATATCGAAGCTGTCGATCTCCGCCAGCTGGCATAGACGGCGGACGCGCTCGGCAAACTCGTCCTTGGTCCAGTAGGTGATGATCAGCGATTCCGGCTCGTCTTCATCGGCTTGTTCAATGTAGACAATGGTGCCCGTAACGGCCGTGACTGCACCGGTCGGCAGTAGATTGCGGCCCAGGAGGGCGTTGATCAACGTGCTCTTGCCAACACCGGTGCCGCCGAAGAAGACCAGCGTATAGGTGCGCTGGGCCAGAATCTTCTGGGCCTCATCGATGCCTTGTTGTGCCTGGGGGACCGCCCGGATCAAATAGTCGCGGGTGCGGTCGATGGTGCTCTGTAGTTCGACCCACTGCTCAACCTGAGCCGGGCTAATGAACGGCAGGGCCTCGAGGGATGCTCTCATCGTTTCTTGATCATTATTAGTCATGTTCTGTTCCTTCATGGCGTTTTGCCTGGTAACCGATCCTTGTCCACAGACGCCAGGCAAACGGTAGGCGTAGCCGGTCGAGCTACGAACGTAGCCGTCGCGCCACTAAAGTAGCCTGTCGTGCTATCCATAATACGTCACGATGTGTGAAAGGTTGCAGATGCGGATGATACCGTCCATTTGGTTCCCTTTAGTCTACACAATGACTGTTAGTGACGCATTGGAATTGATTTCGTCGCTTGATTCAGTCCGGAAGATATGCTATAGTCCTTTTTGACGCACCGCGTCATAAACTGTTGAGTGAGCTATGTTTGGAGAACAGTTAATGGCCCAATTTCGGGCAAGGGATAATTCGCTCATTACCGTTCGGCCGCTACAGCCGGACGATGCGCCTTTCCTGGTCGAGTTGTTCGCCCACCTGGGTGAAGAGACCCGGTATCGCCGCTTCAATGAGTCGCTGCAGAATCCAAATGAGGATCGCGTGTGGGCGGAAGCGGAGCAGATTGCCCACGGTGTGGCCGTCAATAGTCGCGGTTTGCTGGCGTTCACTGATCTCCCTGAGATTGAGAACACGCCTGTGGGCGGTGTGCGTTACGTGATGAGCAGCCCACAGGAGGCCGAGATTGCCGTGACCATTGCCGATCAGTTCCAGGGACTCGGAATTGGTACCGAACTCGTACGGATGATCGTGGAGGAAGCGCGCGCGAATGGCCTGGAACGCCTGGTGGGTGTCGTCCAGAACGACAATAAGGCGGTCTGGAGCTTACTACGTAATTTGCCCTATCAGGTTGATCGGCGGGCGGAGGGTGCGGTGACCGTCATTACTGTTCACCTGGATTAGGTCGCTCAACACCCGGGCCCGCTAAGGCGATCTGAAGTCGAAGGGCATCAGGGCCAGCGGCCGGCCTGTCCATTCCTTAATCGCGTCGCCGCTGAGAAGCTCCGTAGCCTGTCCAAGCAAAGCCGCCTTGGCATTGGCCGGGAGAACATAGGATGAATCCCGGGCGAAAAGATTAGCAACGGAGACAGCGTAGACGTCCTCGTTCGGTAATTCACCTAGCTCGGCTGCCTGCCGGATTGCATCCAGAAAATCCCCGTGGCTATCAATCAGCCGGTGCTCGCGCGCCTGTCTGCCCGTCCACACGCGACCTTCGCAGATCGGATCCAGCGTCTCCACTTCCAGGTTACGACCCGCGGCAACAACAGTCTTGAACTGCTCGTAGGTATGAACGATCTCTCGCCAGTAAATGTCGCGAGTTGTCTCGCTTAAGGTGTCTGTATTGGTGTAGAGACCGGCGTGCTCGCCGCGCTGTAAAGCAGTGCGGTTGACCGAGAGCATGTCCAACAGACCTGTCGTCGCCACGTGGGCCATGATCACGCCGATGGAGCCGGTAATCGTTGCCGTCTGGGTCATGATGTGCTGGGCTGGCGCCGCCACATAATAGCCGCCCGACGCCGCGATATTGCCCATATAGACCAACACCGGCTTCTTCTTGGCCAACAATGCCACCTGACGGCCGATTAGGTCCGAGGCCAGGGCTGACCCACCGCCGGAATCCACATGCAGGATGAGCGCAGCCATGTCCTTCTGCTTTTCGGCATTGCGCAAGATCCGCACCAGCGTCTGCTCCCCGGCGGTTGCGCCGCCCACAAAAGGGATAGGCAGATCAATTGGGGGCGTACGACTGGGGCCCATGGCAATGGCCCCCTCCAGTGAGATTACGCCAACATATTGCTGTGTTCGGCGCCGGTGCTTTTCCAGTAGTGACTTTTGGGCATCCGGCCAGGTCTTGATTTTGGCGCGCAGTGGTTCTGCGTCGTCCTTCTGGACCGCTTCGGCTGCGACTAACTCGCTCGATTCCTGTTTTGGCGCCAATAGGGTAGGCAGCTCATCATCATAAGCGATCGTGTCGATTAGCCCGGCGGCCAGGGCATCTTCCAATGTCAGTGGGCTCAAGTCAATGAGCGCTTGCATCTGGGTCTGGGTCATGGCGCGACCGGCGGCCATCGTCGCCGTGAGGATGTCATACTGCTCATCCAGCAGCCAGCTTAACTGTTCGCGATACTCCGGTGTTAAGTCTGATTGACCCAACCGATCGAACGCCGTTTTGTAGGGTGAAATCTGAATCACATCCACGCCAACACCCACCCGAGCCAGCGCGTCCTTCAAGAATGTGACCTCGGTGTAGAGACCGACCGCATCGAATTTGGCGCTGGGCGGGGCAATGATCCGGTCAGCGACCGTGGCGATATAGTAGTGGCGCATGTCCAGATAGGGCGTGTAAATGATCACTTCTTTGCCCGCCGCCCGTAAACGCTCGATCGATTGGCGCAGATTCTGCAGTGTGCCCAATCCGCCGCCCAGATTGCGCAGCAGATAAGATGACCCCGTTGACATTGTCGGCATCAGCGATCAATTGCATGCGTCGATTGAAACCCTGAATGCTCAGCGGCTCGCTCGGGAGTGGCAAGCGGCGTTGCAGATAGTTGCGCGGAGGCCCGTCGCGTTCCGGGAACGACCCCCCCAGAGGCATAATGATGTAATCAAGGCGGGCGTCGCGCTGCTTGCGTCGCCAGTTTCGCAAGCTGACCGCGGCTGACGACCATGTATTGGCGAGATTGTCATCCAGGTCGCGCAGTGAGCGTTGAATGTCGGCGAATATGCCCTTGTCTTTGCTAGTTTCTGTGGTCATGGCTATGGTGTCGTTCCTCAAGCGCTGTTTTCCAAGACTATAGAACAGTTGGGCCAGTCGGGCTAGACGACCGCGCACGTTGGCACGGTCCGGCGGGCAACGCTATTATCAGACGTTTACATTTGATGCGGTAACAGGCAATCATTATGGTAGTCATGGTCTTTGCAAACGGCGAATTAGCGGACACTGCGTGGATTCGACCCCGTCTGGACAACGCGACAAGCATCATCGCCGCGGATGGCGGGTTGCGCTATGTGCGGGACCTGGGTCGTTGGCCGGACGTACTGATTGGCGACTTGGACTCCTTGCCCCCTGGTGTTCTGGAGGCACTCCCAAGGTCCGGCACCGAAGTCGTCACCTTTTCCCATGACAAGAATGAGACGGATCTGGAACTTGCGCCTCCTATACGCCGCGCAGCATTACTCGGATCCCATCCAGATTTATGGGGCCATTGGAGGCCGGCTGGACCAAACCTTGGCCAACATCTCGTTGCTGGCCCATCCGACCATGGTCGGGCGCGATGTACGCCTGGTGCAGCCAAATGAAGAGGTTTGGCTGGTATCGGATCAAAGCAGCATCGTTGGCAGCGTAGGCGACACGGTCTCCCTGCTCCCGTTTCACGGTGACGCCGTTGTTCGAGCGACCACAGGCCTTCGCTGGCCGTTGCAGAATGAGACGCTGCATTTCGGCCGTGCCCGCGGCGTCAGCAATGAGATGGTCGACACGGTTGCCTCGGTTGAGGTAAGCAGTGGCCAGTTGATCTGTGTCCACATGATGCAGCCTGCAGAGTCCTCCCGTCCGACATGATGACTGACTGAGCAGTGGCCCAATTGCGACAACCGATGCTATAGTAGTCCCTCGCCGGTGGCAGAGTACCCGGCTAATCAAAACTGCGGCGGTCGTAGCTCCCGCCTCAACAAAACTAAGGAGTAATCCCCTCATGTCTGTTTCCAGTACGGTCGCTGATCCACGCGCAGCGGCTATTTCTTTTTCGCGCGGTGCTATGCTGGTGGTAGCAGCCTATGTTGCGGCGCAGATGATGGCCGATATTGGCAGCCTCAAAATCGGCATCGTTGTCGGCTTGGCGGTTGATATGGGTACGTTTGTCTATCCGGCAACTTTCACCCTGCGCGACATGGTCCACAAGACATTGGGCAAGCGCAACGCCCAGACGTTAATCATCGCCGCGGCGGGCATCAATCTGATTATGGCTGCCTATCTGGCGTGGGCGGCCAGTGTGCCCAGCGATCCCAGTTGGGGATTAGGCGGGGCGTTCTCGTCTATTTTAGGCCCGGTTTGGCGTATCGTCCTCGCGTCCATTGTGGCCGAAATCGTGAGCGAGCTCATCGACACCGAGGTTTACCACTGGTTTGTGACTCGGGTGACGACAAAGTACCAATGGGCTCGTGTGCTGGTGAGTAATACCGTCAGTATACCAATCGATAGCCTGGTCTTTACCGTGCTGGCCTTTGCACCGCTGCCTTTCCTGGCCGATAGCCCCCTGAGCGTGCCATGGCCGGTCGTTTGGCAGATCTTCATCTTCAACGTAGGTGTCAAGTTTGCGGTGACGTTGGTCAGCATGCCGCTGATCTACGCGACACCGGACCGGGACTGGGGCAACGAGGAAGATTAAGCGTTGGGCTGGGTTGAGCCGGTTGTGGCCGCGACTTGTGTCGCCAGTTGGCCGCAGCCGGCGGCCACGTCGATCCCTCGACGCTGACGGACCGTGCTGGGCAAGCCGTACTCTCGCAGGATGGTCTGAAAGGCCTTGACCTGCGGCGTATGTGTCGGACGTCCTGCATAGCCCTGGGTCGGATTAAGCGGAATGAGATTGACGTGAGCGTCCATGCCCTGCAGCAAGCGACCCAGGCGGTGCGCTTGTTCGGGCCCGTCATTTTGCCCTTCGATCAGTGTCCACTCGAAAAAGATGCGTCGCTTGAGGCTGTCACAGTAGTCGCGACAGGCAGCCATCAGTTCCTCCAGCGGCCAGCGCCGGGCAGGCGGCACGAGAGCCATCCGCTCCGCATCGGTGGCGCCATGCAGCGATACTGCGAGCCGGATGGGCCGGCGTTCGGCCGTCAACCGTCGGATGCCGGGCACCAACCCCACGGTGCTTAGAGTGACGAAGCGAGGGGCGATGGCCAGCCCGTTGTGGTCGAGAATGGTATCGATGGCCGACATCGTCGCCTCATAGTTATGCAGCGGTTCGCCCATGCCCATCAGCACAATGTTGCGCAGCGACTCGCCCCGCTCGCGCAGTAGACGGGCGACAAACACCACTTGAGCCACGATCTCGCCCGCGGTGAGATGACGACGAAAGCCCATCTGGCCTGTGGCGCAGAAGACGCAGCCCATCGCGCAGCCGACCTGCGAGCTGATGCAGGCCGTGGCCCGTCCCCGAAAATACATGATGACCGTTTCGATTGCCTGACCGTCCGGCAATTCCAGCAGAAACTTGCGCGTGGTACCATCGCTGCTGGCCGTTTCGGTCAACGGCCGCAAGTTCACCGGGCCGCATGTCGCTTGCCAGCTTCGCTTGCAGGTCCGGCCGTAGAGTCGTTCATGGTGGCTGGGTCAGGATTCAGATCGCGATAGAGTCCTTCCCAGACACGTCCGGCATAGTAGTCAGAGTAGCCCCACTGTCCCAACAAGGTGCTGAGTTCAGAACGGCTGAGGCTGTAGAGCTCAGGGAGGCGATCCGTATCACTTGGAGAGAACATGGGTTGATTGTAGCTTGACGGGCCGGTGGCTTCAACGTGAGCACCAACGATGTTCCTGGGCCCGGCGCTCTCATGGTACAATGCGCCCCATGCTTAGCCTCTATAGTTGGAACGTCAACGGCCTGCGCGCCGTTCGCAAGAAAGGCTTTCTGGAGTGGCTGGATCGGGAAAAGCCCGATGTCCTCGGTCTTCAGGAAACCAAGTGCTCGCCGGAACAACTGGATGACGAACTGTGCGCTCCGCCCGGCTATCACACGTATTGGGCAGCGGCCGAGCGGCGCGGCTACAGTGGGGTTGCACTCTATTCACGGCGCGAGCCCCTCTCGGTGAGCATTGGGCTGGGCATTGAGGAGTTTGATCGCGAGGGTCGAACCATTGTGGCCGACTACGGCGATTTCGTCTACATCACAGCCTACTTCCCCAACGGCAGCCGCGACCACAGTCGCGTATCCTATAAGATGGCCTATAAAGATGCCTTCCTTGACGTGTGCAATCGGTTGCAGGCGCAAGGCAAAGCCGTTGTCTTCTGCGGCGATGTTAACACGGCCCATCAAGAAATTGATCTGGCGCGTCCGAAACAGAATCAGAAGACGACCGGTTTCTTGCCCGAAGAACGTGCCTGGCTGGACGAGATCGTGTCCCAGGGCTATGTCGACAGCTACCGGACGCTCCATCCCGACGAGACGGGTGCGTACACGTGGTGGGCCTATTTCACACAGTCACGCGAGCGTAATGTAGGGTGGCGGCTGGATTATTTCTTTGTCTCACCCGATTTGTGGCCAAGGGTGACCGACGCTCGAATCCATGCTGATGTGATTGGCTCCGACCATTGTCCAGTCAGCCTGCACCTATCTGTCGAATGATCCGCGATCGGCGTCCCCCTGTCTGGTTAGAAGCCTTGGCGGTTGTGGCCATCGTGTTGCTCGCAGGCGTGCTGCGCATGGGCTGGCCTGACATCACCGAGTTCAAGGCAGACGAGGCCCGTCTGTTGTCATTGGCTCTGGATATGCGACAGGGTGCGTTTGCCGTTCGCGGCATCAGTAGTTCGACCGGCTTCCCCAACTTCCCGATGAGCGTGTGGCTGTATACGATTCCCACGCTGGTTTGGCCCCACGTCTATTCGGCCACCCTCTTTACGGGCTTGCTCAATACGCTGGCGGTTGTTGGCTGCTACTGGATGGTTCGCCGATATTGGGGCGTCAATGCAGCGCTGGCCGCCACCCTTATGCTGGCCGTCAGCCCGTGGGCAGTGGTCTTTTCCCGCAAGATTTGGGCACAGAACTTGTTGCCGCTGATTGTGATGGTTTGGGGATTCAGCGCTGCGTTGACGTTTGTGGAGGGGCGACGCTGGTTCCTTGTAGCCCACATACTCAGCTTAGCGGTGGCGGTTCAAGCCCATCTGGCGGCCATCGCCTTGGCCCCCGCGACGATCATCTTTCTTGTCGTCTTCCGTCGCCGAGTGGACTGGCGACCGCTGGCGGTTGGGGTAGGGTTGTCGCTTCTCGTCGCTGCGCCGTTTCTGGCCTATATCGCGCCGCGTTTGGACGGTGGGGCGGCGCTATCAAGTCGCGGCGGCGAGGAGCGTATCGGTGGGTTCAGCACCGACTCTTTGCGCTTTGCCGGCATGCTGACAGTCGGCAGCGACATTCATTCGTTGGCCGGGCCGGAACAGTTCGAGACGTATCTGGCGCAGCTCCCGCCGATGCAACCGGTCTACTGGTTCTGGGGCGACACTGGTGTTGGGCGGGGTGGTGTGGTTGGCCGCCGGACTGGTACGACGACGCGACACAATACAAACCCAGGTGGGCTTCATTCTACTGGTGTGGCTGCTCGTACCCCTCGTTGTTTTTCTGTGGCAATGGACGCCGGTCTACCTTCATTACTTCATCGCCACATTGCCTGCCCAGTACATGATCGCCGGGGTGTTCTTCGCCGCTGTGCTGGCGCGAATCGGCCGTTGGGGACGCATCGCCGGGTGGGCGGCGCTGTTGGCGTCGGTGGGTTTGCAAGTCTATGCCTGGCTGACCCTGTTGTCTCTGCTGGGGTCGGTGGCGACACCGGCCGGTTTCGGTACGCCTCTCGGGGTCAAGCTGGCTGCGGCCGATCGAGCTCGCAGCTTGCTGGAGGCCGGCGCGTCCGAGGTGCTGGTTGCCGGAGTTGGCTCTTCTCCGTCAGCCGACTCGTTTCCGGCGGAATATGACGCGCTGCTCTATGATGTGCCGCGACGTTTTGTCGACGTAACAGTCGAGGCGGTTTTCCCGGCCGGCGAGGCGGTTGTCATTGTTGATGATCGGTCCGAGGTGCCGGCTTGGGCTACGACTGATTTGTATCAGGCCGCGGCCAGGTCGTCAGAAGCGTTTCCGGCGCGGGTCGGCGAAGGCGAGCTGCTGGTGATGTCGCTCCCGGCCAATGCCGCACCGTTGCCGACCACGGCAATTGAACCTCCGGCACTGCTGGCAAATTGGGTCACGTTACTCGGAACGGACGGCCCCACAGTCGTTAACACGGCCGAGCGACAATGGCAGATTCATTGGCGACCGGGTGATAACCCCGATCCGGCGACCTACCACTTCTTCAACCACGTGTTGGGCGCTGAAGAGCAGCGGCTGGCACAGGTGGACGCACCGGCTTTCACGGGTGATCAGTGGCGACCGGGGGATAGCGTCGTCAGCCGCTTCATGATTCCCTGGCCCGCTGAAGAGGCGGGCGAACCCGTTAACATGCGGCTGGGAATGTATGGTTTCCCGGATCTGTCGGCCGTGCCGGTGTTGGATGAGGCGGCCAATCCCGCGGCTGATGCATTGATCGTGCCGCTACCCGAATGAGTTAGTCCGGGTTCGAAGACTTCAACAGGGGGGACAGGTCCATGTCTTCACGGCGCCAGATCGACGGTTGACCGTCAATCGTGGACTCGCGCAGCAGACGGGTTGCCAGGTGCGCGATGGGCTCGCCGGTTGCCGGGTGAACGGCCGTCGATGGTAACAGATCGGCAATCGGCAGAGCGACGTGGGCGAAGCGCAGGAGATCGGGGTCCGGGATCGCGCGCGTCTTGCCATCCAACCCTTGGTACGTCAGGCTTTGGTCGTCATACCAGGAGATGTCCAGATCGATTGTGCGCGGGGCGTTTTTGTCGGCTTGGCGAACGCGCTTGAGTTGCTGTTCGATGTCCGTCAGTAGTCCTTGCTTAAGCTGTTCAGGTGTAAGCTGAGTTTGGAGCAGGACGGCGGCATTGAAGAAGTTCGCTTGATCACGCAGGCCCATCGGAATGGTCTCGTAAACGGCCGAGACGGCCGTCGCTTCCCCGGTTTCCACCAGGAGTTGAACGGCCAGCGGCAGATTGTGCTCCTTGTCTATGTTGGAGCCGAGAGAAATGATGGCGCGGTGCACGGGGACGGCCGACAAAGTCGACGTTCAGGACTGAAAATCGCTTCGGGACCGATCGATTTCGATGCCGACCGATTCTGCAAAGCGCAGGGCGCCGGGCTTTTCAACACGGACTTGAACCCGTTCCACCGGGTATTCGGTCACGATGAGACGCGCGATGTCGGTCACCAGCTTCTCGACCAGCATGTCAGACGAATCCTCGACATGGCTGATGATTCGCTTGGTGATGGATTTATAGTTGACCGCATCTTCGATGTTGTCAGAAGTGGCGGCGGCACTTATGTCGGCGTACATGACGACATTGATAAGGATGTCTTGTTTATTGACGCGTTCGTCAGGGTTGATGCCCAGGATACCACGCAGCAACAGGTCTCTGATAATGATTTTGTCCATGGATACTTACTCACCTGATGGTCTATCCGCTAATGGGGCAACTGTAACGCATCCCCCTTCGGTAGACAACGAGAGAACAGCGTAACGCAAAACGAGGTAGTACCGGGCGGTAGCTACCTCGTTAAGCTTACAAAGGAGAGGAGGAGGAAAAATGAACCTCTGAAGCAATCAGGCTATTGCCGTTCACCCAATTGCTTATGACTGCATTGTAAAACATTTGTATAGCAATTGCAACGATATTGTTTGCGGCCGCAGGGCGAATTAATCTGCCGCCAATGTTTCATGGACCTCAGTGTCGGGCTGGTGACGATTTGCGTTGAGTGAGCAGGAAATCCGGCCGAGCTGGGTCGGGTGCGACGCCAATTACGGTGTTTTGCCGGCTACGGTACCCTGTAAATCGGTCAGCTCAGCGAATTCGGCCAGCGATGTGTCGTTACGCATGCGGATCCGGGTCCATTCGAAGCGGTCGTCGAACCCGTGCCAACTACCGCCCGACGTCGTGACCGACCCCCAGAAATCGAGCTCCTGCAACATAGCGATGGTTTCGTCGTTGTAATCACCGCCGGGATAGCAGAAATAGCGCGGCGTATAGCCAATATTGGCCGCCAGGGTCTCTTGCGAGCCCAGGAGTTCCCAGATGAGACCGTCACGCGAGAGCGTAGTCAGATCCGGGTGAGTTCGCGAGTGGGACTCAAAGCGCATGCCGGCGGCCGCCATCTCCTGAACGATATCCCAGGTCATGTACCCCTCACGGTTTCTGTCGATGAACTCCGTGACCACGAAGAACACCCCTTTTTGACCGTTGCTGACCAGGGTGGGGAATGCATTCTGATAGTTGTCAAGGTAGCCGTCGTCGAAGGTGAGGATAATCGGCTTCTCGGGCAGCTCGCCCTGATTCGTGATGGCGCGCGATAGATCGTAAAGATCAATCGTTGTGTACCCATTGTCGCGCAGATAGGCCATTTGCTCGGCAAAGGCCGCGTCCGTGACCGACAGATCCACGCGATAGATGTCGGCATCTTCCGGGGGGGTGCTTATATAGTGGTACATCAGGATGGGAACCTTAAGCGTCCAGCTATAGACGCCCGGCGGTGTGGGCAGCGGGGCGACTGTAGCGGACGTCGCTGCTTCTGCCGGCGGCGTAATCTCCGGTGTCGGCGGCGGTTCGATAGCCACAAGCACCGGTGCCGGCCCTAGCGTGGCTGTTGGCGGCGGCGTTGGTGACGCCGGTGCAGCCAGGGTGGGAGATGGAAGTGCATCGTCCGGCGCGGCCTCGACCGCAGCTTCAAGAGGTGTTTCACTACTAGATGAAGCGGGTTGAAGAGGCGACGCCGGCGGATCGGCGGAAGGACTTTGCTCCATGACGGCATCGGTTTCCGAAACAGGGGAATTACCGGCACAGGCAGATAGCAACAGGATAGTCAGCCCTGCCAGAAGCAAGACTGAGACTCGTGACAAGGGGGACTGCGGACTATATATAGGTAACGGCCGATTCATTGTTGCGGAGGATAGCTGCGTGATTTCCCGGCGTCAAGCACCATTCACCCCTGATTAGTCTGCGGCCACGCAACTGCGGGGTATCACATCCGACGGGCTCATCGGCCCGACGGGGTTTCGTCAACCTATTGGCCATCTGCTATACTGCGAGCCATCTTGGCTGGTCGATACAATGACAGTGGCCGCGAGTGGCGCGGGCCTGGGAACGAATGAACGGGAGCGAACCGGATTCCGGCGCTGATGACTCGATCCTTATCGCGCGGGCAAAAGCGGATCAAGAAGCGTTTGGTGAGCTATACGAACGCTATGTTGAACGCATCCAACGCTACATTTACTACCGCACTGGTAGCGATGCCGATGCCGAGGATCTGACCGCCCGGACGTTCATGAAGGCCTGGGAGCACATCGGCAATTACGACGATCGGGGTTTGCCTTTTTCAGCGTGGCTTTACCGTATCGCCCACAATCTAGTCGCGAACTGGCACCGTGATCGGAGCCGTCGCCAGATCATCTCGTTGGACGATCTGGGTCAGTGGCAGATCAATGAGGACGGGCCTGAGCTGAAGGCGGCGCTGGCCGAAGACAAAGCGATGCTCCAGCAAGCGATTAGCCGCTTGCCGTTGGACCGTCAAGAGCTGTTGGCCTTGAAGTTTGTCGACTTGCTGTCCAACGCGGAAATTGGGGCTGTAATGGGACGCAGTGAGGGTGCGGTGAAGTCGCTGTATCACCGTACCCTGCTGTCATTGCGCGAAGAAATCAGCTCGCATGAACCCCAGCCGCCGGCGGTCACGTTGTCGGCCAGATGGCAGCGAGTGCTAAATCGTCGTAGCGGGCGCGAGGATGCGTAGGGCTTTGTTGCGGGGTTGTTTGTTAGCGCACTTGTGCTAGAATTCGCAATCGAAAGTCCGGGGCACCGCGGCCCCCAAAAGCAAGAGGAGTTAGGCTCTTGAGAAATCGACAATCACTTTTGAACTGGGGCATTGTGTTGGCCCTGCTTTTTGGTGCCGGTGTGCTGACAATTGCCTGGCCGGCGTTGTTCGGTAACCTGGGAAACAGCGCGACTGCACCGATCCCCAGCGGACCTGAGACGATTGTCATTCCGCTGCCTATTGCCATCGGCGGGACCACTGAAGTGGTACTGCAGAGCTGGCAGTTAATGGGCATTATTGCCTTCCTTGTTATCGGCGCTGTTGTCACCGGTGGCATCATTTTGGCGGTGATCAATTGGTTGTTGTCGCGCGTCGTCAACAATACCAAGTCCGACCCGGAATATCAGCAGGAAGTGGCTACCCTGGAGCGCAACACGAATCAGGAGATTATGGCCATGCGGGAAGTGCGGCCGACGCACTCCATTCCTGATTCGACATGGTCTCGCTGGGCGGTAGTCACGACAAGCCTGGCTATCCTGATGTTCGTGGCCTTTTTTGCCCTGCTCATTGGCAATACCCTCTTCCCTGAGGGTTGGGTGATCTGGCAGGACGCACTGGTGAATATCACCGCCATTCTCACGATGATCATGGTGGGTATCGCTTTGGTTGTGTTGTTCTTCACCTACCGTTCGCGCAGAGCGTCGCCCAGAGTGGACGCAGACGCAACCGGCGTGCCCTGGGATGTTATTGTCGTCACGATTTCCGGTTTGTTGGTGGTCGGGATAGGCATCGGTGTCATTTTGTTGTTGAATTCCCCGTCATAATACTATCGGGTAGAGCGGGAGCGGGGTGGCCGCCGGACGTGAGGCCCGCAATCGCCATATAGGGCGATCGTTTGTCCGGTGCATTGACGCGCCAATTGTGGCGACTTCAGATTAGGTTGATGTTGTGAATGCCCTGGTCATGGCCACGGGCTATCGTACTGTCTGAAGAAGAGTGCAATAGGGAATTATTGGTATGAAGAATCTAAGACACATCTTGATCGTCACGGCCCTGGTAATCATTTCCACGGTTGGTTTACGGTTTCTGCTCCGGTATGTCTTCGCCTTGCCGTTTGCTGCCAGCGCCGAAGCCCAGCCCATTGACACGATGTTCAATGTCCACTTCTGGATGATCTCCTTCTTGTTCTCATTGATCATGGTCATCATGCTCTATTCGGCCTTCGTTTTTCGACAGCAGCCGGACGACGATACCGATGGCCCCCATATTCATAGCAACACAGCGCTGGAGATCGGTTGGACCATCGTGCCGACATTTGTCGTGATTGGGTTTGGTATTTATGGAGCCATTGTCTTAAACGAAATCACGCGACCGGATCCGGATGAAATGGTTGTCAATGTAACCGGCAAGCAATGGATTTGGTCGTTTCGCGTACCCGGAGCAAGAGAACGTGCCGTCGGCCGAATTGGTCTTACCTGTCAATCAGCCCATTCTGCTGAGCATGAATGCCGAGGATGTTTTGCACTCCTTCTGGGTGCCGGAGTTTCGGGTCAAGCAAGACCTGGTGCCCGGCCGCGAAACACAATTGCGCATCACACCCACCCAAATCGGCGACTATAAGGTTGCGCTGCGCCGAGATTTGCGGCACGAGCCACACGCAGATGTTGGCCGATGTTCGGGTTCTGAGCGAGGCGGACTTTCAGGCCTGGGTGGACGAGAAGCTGGCCGCACCTAAATTTGGCGAGATGACCGCCTGAAGAGCGCGGTGCGTTCTGGCACAGTGCCGAAGGGTTTGGCTGTGTTGCCTGCCACAGCGTAGACGGCACTCCGGGCGTTGGCCCGACATGGCAGGGTCTCTACCTGCGACAGGAAGAGATGGCAGACGGCGCTACGATTATCTCGGACGACGAGTATCATCACGAACTCGATTCTCAATCCGAATGCCCAGATCGTTGCCGGGTACAATCCCAATATCATGCCGCAAAATTATGCGGATCAGTTTACGACAAGAGAAGCGGAGATTTTGGCATCCGAAGGTGTCGAAGTTGATATCACGGCCGATCTAATCGCCTTCATCAAGACGCTGGAGTAATTTTGCAGACGCAAACAGTAATTGGGTGACATTATGCAAAAGTTACGAATACTTCTAACCTCCGCCTACGTGCGAGGATTCCTTGGTCAAATCATCTTCACCGCCCTGGGCATGTCGATGGTCTACGCCTCGCGGTCATTGCGCGGACTGGAAACCACCTGGCTAACTGACTCAGTCGTCGCTTTTGGCGCCATCCTGGGCGTCATTGGCTTCCTGCTGGGGGCCGGTGTCCTCACTGATTGGATCAAGTGGATATTCGGCCGCCCAACGCCGCTGCGCCACGGCGCTCCGGAAGGCAAACCCGAATGGTCGCGTTACTTCAACGTGGACTATAATCACAAGGTCATTGGCATTCAGTATGGTGTCACCAGTATCGCCGTACTGCTGGTTGGCGGCCTATTCGCCCTCATCTTCCGCATTGAGCTGGCGCAGCCCGGCATGCAGTGGCTGACTAACCCGACCTACAATACGCTGTTTAGCGCCCACGGCATTGTCATGATCGCCAGTATCTTGCTTGGCGTCGGTGCGATGGTCAACTACCTGGTGCCGCTGATGATTGGTGCGTCGGACATGGCCTTTCCGAGACTCAATGCCTTTAGCTACTGGGTGACCATTCCTTCGGTATTCCTGATTCTGGCCGGCATGGTTGTCGGCGGCTGGGACACCGGTTGGGTGGGCTATTCGACCCTGAGTCTTCGCGCTCCAATTGGCGTCGTCCTCTTCCTGCTAGGTTTCTGGATCAACGGCTTTTCGTCCATTGCCGGCTCAATCAACCTGATTGCGACCGTGATCACCATGCGCGCACCGGGCATGACGTTGTTCCGGATGCCCATCTTCGTCTGGGGTGCGCTGTCGGCTTCGCTCATTCAGGTGACTGCGACACAGACGGTTGGTGTTGCCTTGACCATGACCGTGGCCGAGCGCGCTTTAGGGCTTAACTTCTTCGACCCGGCCGGTGGCGGAAATCCGATCTTATACCAGCATCTATTCTGGTTCTACTCGCATCCGGTCGTGTATGTATTTGTGCTTCCCGGCCTGGGCGTGATCAGCGAACTGTTGCCGGTGTTTAGTCGAAAGCCGCTCTTCGGATACCGTTGGATTGCGCTTTCCAGCATCGGCATCGCCCTGGTTGGTTTCCTCGTTTGGGCCCATCACATGTTCACTTCCGGTATGGCCGACGTGCTGCGAGTCCCGTTCATGTTCTCGACCATGTTGGTTGCCATTCCCACCGGCGTCAAGTTCTTTAGCTGGGTCGCCACGATGTGGGGCGGCAAGCTGCAGATTTGATACGCCGATGTTGTTTGTTCTGGGCGCTATCTCCGTCTTCCTGATCGGGGGTGTTACCGGTCCGATCCTGGGCACCATCCCGACAGATCTCCATCTGCACGATAGCTATTGGGTGGTGGGTCATTTCCACGCGACCATGTTCGGTGGCTTTATCTTCCCCTTCTTCGCGGCCATCTACTATTGGTATCCCAAGATGAGTGGTCATATGTACAAGGAGTCGCTGGGCAAACTGCATTTCTGGCTGATGCTGCCCGCCTTCTGGGTCATGAGTATTGGCCAGATGAGCGTTGGCCTGTTGGGCATGCGCCGCCGCATTGCTGACTATGACCCGGCTCTGGGCATTGCCAACACGCAACTACTGATCACCCTGGCGGCCCTGGTCATTGGTTGGTCGGTGCTGATCATGGTCTACAACTTGATCGTCAGCACCCGCACGCAGCCGCTGGCGGACAAGAACCCGTGGCGCTCACGCTCGCCGGAGTGGCAAATCGATTCGCCTGTACCTGAATTCAACTACGCTCAGCCTTTCGAGGTTGTTGGCGAGCCGTATGACTACGGTTTGGTTGGTGCCCCCTACGTGGACATGACACCGATGCTATGTCATCGTCAAGGACACCGGCACTGGCGCCGTCAGGTGACTGACGATCCGGCAACTGCCTGATTGACTTTAGAGGAGAATGCATTGATGGAAGAAAATCGAGCTGCTGCTTATCGTCTGGGGATAACCACGCTGTTGATTCTGGGCGTGCTGACGATTGTCGAGTTCTTTGTCAGCCTTTATCTGGGATCGACCGGTTCTGTTGCTAATCATCGCCTTGGTGAAGGCAGCAGTTATCGTGCAGAATTTCATGCACATTTCTCGCCTTTGGCGTGAGGAGAGTCACTAATGAGCTCTGTTATCGGCCCTGCCGCACGATCATGAAGACGAACACGCCCACGAAGTGCCCTATGAGTCCGCAATTACGCGCCAATCGTCTGGGCTTGTGGCTGTTCTTCCTCTCCGAGTTGTTCCTGTTTGGTGCTCTGCTGGCGGCGCGCTTTGTGCTGTGGGGCAACACCCGACCAGACCTGAGCCAAGAGATTGGGCTTGATAACGACAGCGATCTTGTTGTTTAGCAGCTACTTCATGTATCGCGCTGAGACCGGCGCCATGTATGGTGACAAGAAGCGAATGGTTAATGGTCTCGTTCTGGCTTTCGTGCTCGGCGTGCTGTTCTTCATTGGTGTCGTGTTCTTTGAATGGAACGTCTTTGGCCTGGAAGGCTGAGCTCTTCGGTATTGAGATCTTCGGCCATCTGAAGCCATCCGATGGGGTCTATGGTGGCATTTTCTACGCCATGACCGGCATGCATGCTATCCATGTCCTGAGTGGCCTGTTCCTCATTGCGATCATCTGGTTTCATGCGTCGCCGTGACATGTTATACCCCTGAACGACATTGGGGTGTTGAAGGGACGGCCCTCTACTGGCACTACGTCGACGTTATCTGGATTTTCTTTTATCCGGCGCTCTACCTGATTGGTCGAGCTGTCTGATGCACTAGTTCGTATCTGAAAAGGGCCGTCCATTGTGGCGGCCTTCTTTCTTCTACACCGCAGGTAGGGAGCCATGGATCCGGTCCTCAGGGCCGCCCTCTCTTCATGGGATTGGCGTCTTGAAGTCATTATTCCGCTGACCATTCTCGGTCTACTTTTTGTCCGCGGCTGGTGGCGTATTGCGTGTCCGCACGCGAGCTCACCATGCCGACGGTGGGCGCGAATCCCGGCCGACCGTCTGGGCGCTACCTTGGCGGCCGATCAGCTATATTGCCGGACTTACTGGTAATCGGTTTTGCCCTCGTTTCGCCCATCGACGTGCTGGTCCAGCAACTGTTCTTTGTCCATATGATCCAGCATCTGCTGCTGATCATGTTGGCGCCACCGCTGTTGTTGTTGCCCAATCCGATGCCGTTTCTGCTGTGGGGGCTGCCCGATATTGTGCGCCGACCAATTGGCCGGGGGCTGGGCCGATTGCTCAACAAGAACAGCATCGCACCGGTTCAACTGGTCCGCAGGCAACGACGCCGGTGTGATCTACCTGCTGTTTATCATTGTCGTCTTTGGCTGGCACGACCCCGGATCTATACAATGCGGCCCTGCGAAGCGATCTTGTCCACGATCTCGAACACATTACGTTCTTTCTGGCAGGCATGCTGTTCTGGTGGCAGGTCATTGGTGCCGGGCCGGTCATCCACAAGCAGTTTGGCCGCATCGGCCGTATCGCCTTCACCCTGGCAGCCATCCCACCGAACATGGCGCTGGGCATTGTGCTGGCTTTCACGCCGGTGGTCATCTACACCTTCTACAACGATGTTCCACGGCTGCTGAACATGTCGCCGCTAACCGACCAGCAGCTGAGCGGTATTATCATGTGGATTCCGGGCAGCATGATGTACATGATCGCCGCGCTGATCCTGATTGCCGGGCTGCTCAAGGGAGAGGATGCCAAACCGCACAGCGGCGAAACCGGCCTGGACGAATGACGAACTGCTGGCCGCGCCGGGCACTCACGCGATCCGGGCAACGGCAATGAGACCGCATTGCTGAAGCTCGGCCGGGCGCTGTTTGGCCGGCGGTTCTGGTGGGTGACGGTGCTCGTCATCGGATTGATGATCGTCCTGGCGCGCCTGGGCAGTCTGGCAGCTCGATCGGCTTGGCCGAGCGACGCGCCGCCAATGTCGCCCTCATTGCGGCACTCGATTCTCCACCCATCGATCTAAACGCGACGCGGTCGACGCTGATCGATCGACCAGAGGCCTTTGCGATCTGGCCAATCGTGATGTAGTCGCTCGGGGTGAATACGATTTCGGACAACCAGCTGGTCCTGAAGCTGCAGACCTATGAATGGCTTCACCGGCGTGCATCTGGTGACTCCGCTGCGGCTTGACGGAACCGATCTGGCCGTTCTCGTCGATCGGGGCTGGATTCCTGACGCAGATGTGGCGGCCGGGCAATCTGGGCATGCATATCGAGACACGAGCGGCCCGGCAAGTTGACGGCTATATTGCGCTTTGACCGAGAAGCTGCGCCGGCAGCCGTCGGCCGTCTCGGCACCGACCGGTGAGCTGAACGAGATCTATCGCGTCGACGTGGCTGCCATTCAGCCCGATCTGCCCTATACCTTGCTGCCCTTCTATGTGAAGGAGTCACCCCTCGCCGCGAACCCCAGGACAACACCCCCGCTGCGCACGGCCCGTGACGTTGATCTGTCCGAAGGGCCGCACCTGGGGTATGCGCTGCAATGGTTCACGTTTTCCATCGGTCTGGGCGTTGCCTACCTTATCTTCGTTAACCGCCAATTGGCGATTGATGCCGAGGCGCAGGTCGATGCGCGCGGAGTCAGTCGCTGATTAGCTGCGACTTAGCAGATGGTCGCCGACATACGCCCAATCGCTCGATTCGATTATACTTTTCACAGTCGCTTCCGATGTTTGGCGCAGGCAATACTGATCGGATGGGTGATACACCCTAGCCGGCACGCTGGACCTACTCAAGCAGCCCTTCACCGGCACTTACGCA
This sequence comes from uncultured Chloroflexia bacterium, assembly GCA_963695535.1. Classification (GTDB taxonomy): domain Bacteria; phylum Chloroflexota; class Anaerolineae; order Promineifilales; family Promineifilaceae; genus Promineifilum. The sequence continues at coordinate 96,063 of CAVOGT010000003.1, read as the reverse complement.
CGGCCATTCGCAGGAATGACAACATGAACGATTCAGACACACGACTTACGTGATGGTTGGCCCTTGCTGCTGCTGGCATGGGGCATGCTCCTCATCGCCAGCATGGCAATCGTGCAGGCCGATCTGGTGGATGGCCTCCACATTCTGCCAATTGTCGCCTCACTCGGGCTGTTTTTTGGCTGGTTGTTGGCCAAGAGCCATTTTAGCGATCGGACCGCCCACATTTTTGGTATCATTTTCGGGGTGTTCTTTGTCACCTATCTGGTCGGCACGACGCTGAATTATGACGGCGTCTGGCGTGACCGCATCATCGATCTGTTTCGCGCGGCAGATAGCCTGGTTGCAAAAGGCCGTTGGTGGCGGCACCAGTCGCGACGGCATCATCTTCGTGCTGCAGACGGCCGGCGTGTTCTGGCTGCTGGGCTACTTGTCCGGGTGGTTTACCTTTCGCAAACCCTACGTTTGGCGGGTCATCGTGCCAACCGGTATTGTACTGCTGAGCGTTGTCTATTACTACAACGGACCGCGGCCGCTTTTGCTATATCTGGCCGTATTCACTTTGTTGGCCCTGGTCTTTGTTGCCATCACCCACTTGACCTCTGAAGAAGGTGCCTGGCGTGCAGCAGACGATTCGCTACGACAAGGGCATCCGGTTTGACTTTCTGCGCTCCGGACTGGTGGCGGCGCTGATTGCGCTGATGGTGGCCTGGAGCCTGCCAACGATGCAGGCCAGTGCGGCGGTCGGCGATGTGATGTCGGGGCCAGTGGTCCGTGGCGCTCGTTCCAGGATGACTGGACGCGCCTGTTTCTCATCACTACGCACCTATGGCACGAGCACCAGTGATCCCTATCAGGACACCCTTGTACTGGGCGGCCCGCGGACGGTGGGCAACGGACTGGTGATGGATATCGACGTGCCGCAGGAGCTGCCTTACGGCGTCTACTGGCAGGCGATCTCGTATGACACCTATGAGGACGGCCGTTGGACCGCGTCTGACGTCAGTGGCGAGTCGCTGGAGATCCATTACCCTGATGACGGCATACTTGACATGTGCCTTTGACATTGTCCCGTGAGGTTGTCACTCAGACCGTCGTCAACTATCTGCCGAATTCCAGCTTCCTCTACGCAGCGCCGGAAGTGCTGAATACTGACAAGCAGATGTTCGTGGACGGTAGCTACGATGAGGATGGGAACCTGCTGGTGACGTCTGTGCGTTCGCGTTTCGTGCTTGCGGCAGGGCGATCAGTACGAGGTGCTTTCGCGTATATCAGTGGCTGATGCGACCAGCCTGCGCAGCATTCGTCGTCCGTCTATCCACAGTGGGTAACGATCGCTATCTGCAGCTGCCGGACACGGTCACGCCGGAGACGATTGCGCTGGCGGCCGAATTGATCGACCGGCTATGATTCGCGGCTTTGACAAGGCCATCGCGATCCGCGATTATTTGCGCAACGAATATTGTCTACAATGACCAGATCGATGCAGCTCCGGAGGGTGTTGATCCCGTTCACTATACCCTGTTTGATATTCAGGAAGGGTATTGTAACTATTATGCTGCCGCGATGGCGGTGATGTTGCGCTCGCAAGGCGTGCCGACGCGAGTGGTGAGTGGCTATGCGCTGGGCGAATACGATGAGGCAACGTCATCCTATCGCGTTCGATCCAGCAACCTGCATACGTGGGTTGAATCCTATTTCCCCGGCTATGGCTGGATTCAGTTTGAACCGACGGCCTCGATCCCGGTGTTTGAGCGGCCGGAGTCGAGCGGGGCCGGTGGAGATGCTTTTGCGACCGGGGCGGGGGCCCTGGATCTGCCGGATCGAGACAGCCTGCTGCCGGAAGAGGACCTGAACGACGTGGAGCGAGCGACAAGTCTCGTCGACGCGACCTGCCGGAGTTGAACAATCAGGGTGTGTTTGGCAATATCTCGCCCTGGCAGGTGGGAATCGCTGTTCTTGATTCTTGAGCGTGGCCGGCGGGGCCATGTTCCTGGCCAACTCCTACAACCGCCAAATCGAGGCGGATGTGGACAAGAGCTTCTACCCGCCTTGGGCAACTGGTCTGGTCGACTTGGGCCAGAAGTGGCAGCCGAACCAAACCCCCTACGAAAGCGCCGAACTGCTTGTGTCGGCCGTGCCTGCCGGGCAGGAATCGGTGCGAAACCTGACCAATCAGTATGTGCAGAAGCAGTTCAGCCCTCACAAAGATGAAGTGGATGGCTACGACCCGCGGCAAGAGTGGCGTGTGTTGCGGCCGTTGCTAATCCGCGAGACCATCGTGCGCTACCTGGATCGACTGAACCGCAAGAGTACGCGGCCCTAGTTTACCTTGACGTTAATCGAAGCCAGTGCGCTTCGACCCGTAGTCCATTGGGCTGCGGGTTTTTTCATGCCCTTTTCGCGGAGGATCCCCACGAGTCTGCTATAATGAGCCTGTCCTCGGTGTCTGCCCGACACCCGCTCGTACCGACATGGTTAATCGATCGGAGCTATCCGGAGTGGATAACACGCCCTTATTTGCCGGCCCACGCGACCTGAACGCTCTGCTGCAGCAGATTGAACAGCTTCAGGCGGCCGTGACAGAGCAGCAACGCTCGCTTATGATGACCCGCGAACCGCAGGTCAAGCGCGTGGCCCTGCACAGCAGCAGCGAGTTGGTCAGTTTGCTGCTCGACCTGCGCGAAGCTGGTGAGCAGCTGGACAGGCAACTCAACAACAGGCGAAAGAACAGCGCCAGCTCCATGCGCTACAGGCTGTCAGTGCCGCCATCAACTCCTCGCTCGACATCGACATCGTCCTGGAGCAGTTGATGGATGCCATTATCCGGTTGACCCATGCCGAACGCGCGATGCTACTACTGGTGGATCCCGCGGGGCGAGCTGTCGGTCAAGTCGGCGCGCAATTTCGACCAGATAACGCTGGGTCCGGCGCATCGGCCGAAATCAGCAAGACCATCGTGCGCCAGGTAGTGGCCTCAGGTGAGCCGGTCGTCGCGCTGGATGCCCAGGAAGATGAACGCTTCGCCTCACAGGATAGCATCGTCAGCCATAAGCTGCGGTCGATTCTGTGTGTGCCGCTGCGAATTCGCGGGACCATTACCGGCGTACTGTATGCCGACAGCCGTGTATCGAGCGGCATCTTCAGCAACACGGAACGCGATACGCTGGCGACGTTTGCCGACCAGGCCGCCGTTGCCCTGGACAATGCCCGCCTGTTTCAGGAAATCGCGGGGATGAAAGACCTGATGGACAACGTATTTCTGTCCATCGATAGCGGCGTGATTACCATTGATTCGGCCGATCGGATTTCGTTTGTCAACCGGGCAGCTGAGGCGCTGCTGGGCAGGTCAGCCGAGACTGTGTTGCAGCAGCCCTACGAAAGTGTGCTGGATGGGTTCACTTTGCCGGTGAAACCGATCGTGCAGCAGGTCCGACAGGATGGGCAAACCCGCAGTCTTGAAGTTGATACCGCGGAGCATGACGGTGGCGTGCCGACTGTGCTTAGTATTACGCTCTCTCCGTTGCAAAACGCTCGTGCCGAAGCGCTCGGCGGCGTGGCCATTGTCGTGGAAGATGTCTCGGAGAAAAAGCGGGTTGAAAGTCTGCGCCGCTATTTGCCGTCCGCCTTTGTCGATCGCGTCCGTGACCTTGATGCCGCCCAGCGCCCGCAACGCCGTGACGTCACCGTGCTATTTGCCGACATACGCAGCTTTAGCACCCTGGGTGAGCATCTGGAGCCGGAGGAGTTGATTCATCTCGCCAACGGTTTCTTTTCCGAGGCGGTGGCAGCCATCACGGACCACCACGGGTTGATCGACAAATTCGTTGGCGATGCGGTGATGGCGCTGTTCAACACACCGCTCAACCCCCAGGAAGACCACGCTGCCCAGGCCGTTCGCGCGGCCATGCTGATCCGCGACAATGTCCGACGCTTCAGCGACTCGCTGCCGGACGATATCCAACTGCACTTTGGAATCGGAATCCATACCGGCGAAGCGGTGGTCGGCAACGTGGGCAGTCAGCAGCGCAAAGACTATTCGGCCATTGGCGACGTTGTCAATCTGACCAAGCGGCTGCAAGAAATGGCTGGGTACGATGAAATCCTGGTGAGTCGCGGCGTCTATGACACCGTGGAACCGTGGATCACCGCCGATTCGTCTGGCACCGGTGCAGGTTAAGGGGCGTCAGACATGGGAGGAAGTGTTTCGTCTGACGGGGTGGAAGTAGCCGGCTCGAAAAATGCTACGTCCGTCGCCATCAGCGCTGCGACCTCCGGCGGTGGCATATCGGGGAACGGCGGCAGATCAAAGAGCTTGCGCCACGTATAGCCACCAAGTACCTTGAGCGAAGCGATGATGGGCGCTGCCAGAACCGCACCCAGCACACCGGCCAGGGATGCCCCCATGAATACGCCGACGATCACGATGAAGGGGTGCAAGTTCAATGCGCCGCCGACAATCCGGGGAACCAGCAGGGCGTTTTCAATCTGCTGGATCAATATCATGACGCCCAGTACCACGAGCGCAAACAGCCAGGGCGTCGAGATTCAGGTAATTGTTCGGTTGAAAGAAGGCCACAATCATCGCGACAATGGCGCTGACGACCGGACCGATGGTGGGCACGAATTCGAGGAAGCCCGACAAGATGCCCAGGGCCAACGAGTTCTGTACACCTAGCAGAGTCAGCCCAATCCAGACCATGAAGAAAATTACGAGTCCCAGCAAGACCTGGCCGCGAAGGTAGGCGCTCCACACCAGTTTCAACTCAGCGAGTAGACGGCGGCATCGGCGCGATAGCCGGGCTGTTCGGCCAGGCGCAGGAAGTAAGAATCCATATTGAGCAGGTCTGACGCCAGGTAGATGGACACGAAGAAGACGAAGACGAGATTGATGACTGTTCGAACGGTGAGCGTTGCCAGTCGGCTAACTGCCACTGCGCCCTGGCTCAAGACCGGTTCTGCCAGGCCGAGGATCTGCTGCGAGATCGTCTCCCAGGGAATCGAGGTTGGCGCAATTTGCAATCGGCCCCAAGACGAGTGGGTCGGTGCGAGCCACGAAATCAGCCAACAAGAGCGTGAGAGACTCGATTAAGCGTCGGTGCTTGCTCGATCAGGTTTGCGCCCTGCTGGAATCCGGCAACACCCAACGCGGAGAAGCCCCCGATGACCAGAAGTGCCAGGCCAAAGTAGACCAGGGCAACGGCCGCCCAGCGGGGAATGTGAACTTTGTCATCCACCAAAACGATCAAGGGATTGAGCAAATAGGCGAAGAGGGCGGCCACGACAATCATGCCGACCAACGACTGGAAGCGCCAGATGAGCAGGCCAACAGGATCAGCACCGTAATGACGATAATCAGCTTGGCGGCGCGCGGCCACGGCGGAGAAGACATAGTGGGTGTGGGCGATGGTTCGGACGGCAATTGGCTCATGGTGCACCTGCTGACGGAATCATAGAGTGCCGGACGATTGTGCGCAACACGTCCAGTGAGTCACGGCGCATAGGTACTAGGATACAGGTATCAGAGATTGCGCCGGGGAGGCAACGGGACTTCAATGGGATGGGCCGCCATCTTGCGGGCTACGAAAACCACGTAGGCACCTTCTGTCAGGAAACGGTTCTTCGTAAAACGGCCTGAGCCACCGTTCAGTGGGGCGAAGACTGCTTTCCCACGGTGCCACAATCCAATGACCGGTCACGGCATGGAGCAACGGCCGATGGCACCCCTTGGGCGTGGCCTATTTCCAGCGCATGGAGCGCCTCCCGCGAGAAGTAGTACTGCCAACGCTCGACCTGCAGCCCGGCCTGGGCCAGACGCGCTCCCCAGACTTCGGGCGTGTCGGTGTGTGCATGGCGGCTGATCTTGTTGAACAGGTACTCGATAGCGATCGGCCATGCCTATCGAGCCGCAATCGCTCGAAGAACTCGGCCCCGGCTAACTGCTGCGTGAATAGGTGGCTGGGCATCGTGATCAGAAAGCGGGCTCCCGGCCTCAGAACACGTGAAACCTCGTTGAGCACCGGTTGGATATCGGGAATGTGCTCCAGCACTGAATTGCTGAACGCGCCGCCGAAATAATTATCGGGGAAGGGCAGCCGGTCGCCCATCGATTGGACCAGAACGTTCCATAGAGTTTGTTCGCCGCGCCTTCTGGAGAGGGCCCCACCAGGGATCGATGCCTGCCGCTACGCCCTCGGGGAAGACAAGCTCCGCGAAGTTGCCGTCACCGCAGCCCACGTCCAGGACGGCTCGGCCAGCCAGACATGTCTGATAGAACCGGGCCTCTACGGCTCGCAGCAGGGCGCGAAAGGCGGGTAGCGTCTTTAGCTGCTGCCAGAGCAGGTCATCGGATGCCGTGGATTGGCCCGGGGATAGTAATGGTCATGATGCATCTCTCATGGCGCGCAATTGGTCGTAGACGGCCGGTTCAACCGTCTGACCTGGCCGTTGGCCGCGGCGTAGACTCCTCAAAGAGTCGGACGTATTCGGTCGCCGTCTGCTGTGGATCGAAGCTCGTCTCCGATGAGTTCGGCCGATTGAAGTACCGCTCCTTGTCGGATCAGGATACGAATGATGGCCTCGGCCAGCGCCGTCGAATCGCCAATCTCCGTCACTTCGCCCATGCCGGTCATGGTGACTGGCTGGCGGACTCCGGGCAAATTGCAGGCGGCCACGGGCACCCCGTTGCGCATGGCTTCGATTTGGACCAGACCGAAGCTCTCGGTGCTGTTAAGACTGCAGATGCACAGCACATCCAGATTCTTGTAGAAGGCCGTCAACTCCTCACCATGCAGGGTGCCAAGCAGCCGGTAGTGGTCGGCATAGCGCTTGAACAGCGGGGCGAGACGTTGGGCATAGGCTTCCTCGCCCAGAATGTCCTTGTATGGGCCCAGCATGAAGCACCAAGCGCGTCGGGGAACACCTCCAGCACGTGGGGTAGAGCCTTCAGCAAGCACTTCAACGCCTTTTTCCGTCGCCAGCCGGGCCGAAATGCCGATAACGGGACGGTCGTCAAGTGCGTGCCTGTCGCATGGAATGCCTGCGCTCGTCTTCATCACTGACCTCGGTCAGAGCGATGGGCGGCGGAATAATGAACAGTTTCTGATCCATGAACTGCGACAGGTAGGGTGTAGTTCATCGCATAGTCACGCGTGTAGGTGACGACTGCGTTGGATAACCGTCCGGCCATCTGATTCTGGAACTGGACGACTCGGTCAACGGCCTGGTTGAATGCGTCCTCTGAGGTAACTGTAGATCGCAATGATAGGTGAGCACGACCGGTTTGCCGCAGCAATCGACCGCGCAGAGCCAGACCCGGCGCATCGAACTGGGGCAGGTGCAGGTGGATGACGTCGGCATGGTGGGCCAGTTTCCAGGCCATCGGCCCGAAATCGGGCATGAGGACGCCTTTGCTGACGCGGAGGGCGACCGGGATACGGACAACCTTGACTCCGTCCATCACATCGTAGCGTGGCAACGTCGGGTCGTATTGGGAGGTCAAGCACCGTCACTTCATGGCCCTGCTGGACAAGGGCCTGGCTCAGGCGCTCCACGTAAATCGTTAGCCCGCTGACCCACGGCCGATAATAAGTCAATACTTCAAGGATCTTCATAAGGTAATCAGATGGTTTGACAGCGAGATGCCGTCAATGAGCTGGAATGTAGCTACTGCTTATATACACCGGCCACGGTGGGCTCATGGCTCAATAGCCGGGCCGACCTGGGCTTGATCCTCCTGCTCTGAATGCTTCTCATGTTACTGTGGTTGCTCCGACCTTTGGATCGGGACATGCAAAGGATTGGGCCGAGTCGACGACATGTCTGGAAAGTCACCCCCATCCTTGCAAGATGCCAATGACACCGAAGACGATGAGAATGATCGTGTTGAGAAAGTGATAGAGAAACGCGAAACTGGCCGATTCGGCCGCTGGTTGCCCATAGAGCTGCAGGGCGGTGATGACGGCAAAGTGAAACGGGCCAATCTGCCCGGGTGTCGAGGGAATGGCCACGCTGAATGCCGCCGCACAGACGACAAAGCCGGCCATAATCCAGGTCGGCTCCAGATTGACGGCCAGCATCGTGGTGTAGTAGGCGGCGATGATGGGTAGCCAAACCAGCATGCTCAGAACCAGGAGAACGATGAACCGTCTCGCAAACTGGTAAGGCTGCTGAGACCGGCCAGCAACTCGTCAAGCCGGCGCAGCCACGCCTCGCGATTCAGGAAACGGATGTGCTGCAATAACGAATCGGCCAGCCGCAGCGCCCGTTCCCGTTGATTGGCGGCAATGATCATGCACGACGATACCACCCAGAGCCATGAAACCCGGACACCAGAGCAAACGAGCGCATCCAGTCCGGCAGGATGGTCACGCCGGAGAGGGTGAAAGGCAGCAAGCACCACGATGAAGAGCATGTCGAGCAGCCGTTCCACCACCATGGTGGACAAGCCCCAGCGGGACGTTACCGGCGGGCACGTTGCCGATCAAGAATGGCACGGGCTACATCGCCTAAGCGGAACGGCAGCAACTGGGTCAGCATATAGCCGATATTCTGGGTGTGGAACACCGGCGGCAAAGGGGATGACGTTGTTGAGCATGAATCGCCAGCGGACGGCCCGAATTACCAGAAAGGCGACAATGCCCAGGGCACTGATAGCAAGCTAGCCATAATGGGCCGACGCGCAAGGTGGCGATAATCTCAGCCGGATTGGCGTAGAAGATGAACACCGCCGCCAGACTGATGATACCAACCAGCAAGTCCGATAAGTAACTGCCATCGCGCCTTGTTGCCTGTGCGATCCATAGACCCGCCATTATACCAGTTTCGCTGCCGGCGATGAACGGTTGCCCTATGATTGATGCCCGCGTATTATTGCCTTGCTAAGCAAGCTAGACAGGAGCAATGCGAATGGACTACGTAAATCTCGGCCAATCCGGATCTTAAGGTCTCACGCATTTGCCTGGGGATGATGACCTACGGCACGCCGGAGTGGCGCGACTGGATTTTGACGGAAGACGAGAGCCGCCCGATCATCAAGCGCGCGCTGGAGCTGGGCATCAACTTCTTTGACACGGCCGATATGTACTCGCTTGGCGTCAGCGAAGAAGTCACCGGTCGGGCTTTGCGTGACTTTGCCAGCCGGGATGAAGTGGTGCTGGCCACCAAGGTCTACTTTCCTATTGGCAAGGGGCCAAACGGTGGTGGCCTGTCGCGTAAGCACATCATGGAGGCCATCGACAATTCGCTGCGTCGGCTGGGGGTCGACTACGTAGACCTCTACCAGATCCATCGCTGGGACAGGACTCGGTGCCGATTGAAGAGACGATGGAGGCGCTGCATGATGTGGTCAAGGCGGGCAAGGCGCTTTATATCGGCGCATCGAGTATGTATGCATGGCAATTCTCCAAGGCGCAGTATACGGCCGACCTGCAAGGCTGGACGCGCTTTGTGTCCATGCAGAATCACATGAACCTCGTCTATCGTGAGGAAGAGCGCGAGATGCTGCCGTCTGTGTCTTGGATCAGGGCGTCGGCGTCATTCCCTGGAGTCCGCTGGCGCGCGGATTCCTGGCCGGCAATCGACCGCCGCGAGGGTGAGGCCGCAGACGATACGGGCCAAGGTCGATTCCTTTGCCCACGAAATGTACTTTGAGTCGGAAGACTTTGCGACGTATTGATCGCGTCATTGAGGTGGCACGAGCAGCGCGGTGTAGCGCCGGCGCAGATTGCGCTGGCCTGGCTGCTGCATACACCCGGTGTTACGGCGCCGATCATCGGCGCCAGCAAGATGCATCATCTGGAAGAAGCGGTGGCGGCGGTCGACATTGACTGACCGATGAGGAAATGCAGGCTCTGGAAGAGCCCTATCGGCCGCATCGCGTATTGGGACATTCGTGAGGCAATCAGATGAGTGAGATCACCACACGTTAGTGTGTTTGGATCGGGGGCGATGGGCAGCGGGATTGCGCAGGCAGCGGTCCTGGCCGGCTATCCGGTCGTCCTGTATGACCTAAACGACGAGCTTCTGGCATCGGCCAAGGACGCATCCTGCAGTCTATTGGCAAGGGAGTCGAATACGGCAAGACGGATCCGATGGCGGCGCAGCGGGCCGGAGATTTGCTGACTCAGTTACGACACAGGTAGCTGAGGCGTCAGGCGCGGACCTGATCATCGAAGCCATCCCGGAAGACATGGCCCTGAAGCGACGTCTATTCACGGACTCGGATCAGCAGTCACCGGCCCATACCATCCTGGCCAGCAATACCTCCAGCCTGAGCATCAGTGCCATCGCCGGAGCCACCGAACGGCCGGGACAGGTCATTGGCCTGCACTTCTTCAATCCGGCCCACATCATGAAGCTGGTCGAGATCATTCGCGGCGACCTGACGGATGATGAGACCGTCGCGACGTGTGATGTGTTTGTTGCCGCCTTGGGCAAGACGGCCGTCCATTGTCACGATACACCGGCGTTCATCGTCAATCGCGTGGCCCGGCCGTTCTATGGTGAGGCGTTTCGATTGCTGGGCGAGCAGACGGCGGATGCAGCCACGATTGACAAGCTCATGCGCTCACTGGGGTTTCGGATGGGTCCTTTTGAGCTAATTGACCTCATTGGCACCGACGTCAATTTTGCCGTGACGAAGTCAGTCTATGACGCCTACTTTCAGGAGCCGCGCTTTCGGCCGCATCCGATCCAGGAGCGCATGGTGGAGAGCGGTCGACTGGGCCGCAAGTCGGGACGAGGGTTCTACGACTACTCGGCCGAAAAGTAATTGGACCGGTTTGATAGCTGAATCCCGGCCGATATCAAAAAGCCGCCGTGCCCGACAGGGCACGGCGGCTCTCTTGATTCGGTTATGGCAGCTAATTACTTGGCAAAGCCGACGGCGCGCGTTTCCCGAATGACGGTCACTTGGATCTGACCGGGGTACTGCATGCTGTCCTCGATATTGCGCGAGATCTCTTTCGAGAGCCGCACGGCCGCGAAGTCGTCAATCTGGTTGGGCTTGACCAGGATGCGAATCTCGCGTCCGGCCTGCAGCGCGTAGGCGCTTTCCACACCATTAAACGACAGTGGCGATTTCTTCCAGCGTACGTACACGCTTGATGTAATTTTCCAGACTTTCGCGTCGGGCGCCGGGTCGCGCGCCGGAGATGGCGTCGGCCGACTCAACGATAATTGCCTCGACCGTCTCCTGCTCCACCTCATGATGATGTGAGGCGATGGCGTTGACCACAATTGGCGGAACCTTGAAGCGCTTGGCAAACTCCGCGCCGATCATGGCGTGGGTACCTTCCTGTTCGTGGTCCATGGCCTTGCCCAGGTCGTGGAGCAGCGCGCCCATCTTGGCCATTTCCACGTTGGCCCCCAATTCGGCCGCCAACATGGCCGCAATGTGGGAAGCCTCCACCGAATGGGTTCAGCTGGTTCTGACCGTAGGACGTGCGGAACTTAAGTCGGCCCAGGGTCTTGAGAATCTCCGGATGCAGTCCGTGGACGTTGGCCTCATAGGCCGCCTGTTCGCCCGCTTCCTTGATGATCTTGTCCACCTCGGCCTGCGAATCCTGGATCAGTTTCTCGATGCGGGCCGGGTGAATTCGGCCGTCTGTAATGAGCTTGGCCAGCGCGCGGCGGGCCACTTCGCGGCGCACAGGGTCAAAGCTGGATACGGTAACCGCTTCCGGTGTGTCGTCAACAATAATATCGACGCCGGCCGCCTGCTCGAAGGCGCGAATGTTCCGGCCGTTACGGCCGATGATTCGGCCCTTCAGCTCGTCGCTGGGCAGGGGGACGACCGATACGACCATCTCCGCCACCTGATCGGTGGCGATGCGCTGAATGGCCATGGCCACTGTTTTGCGAGCTTGTTCGTCGGCCGTTTCTTTGGCCCGGTTCTCAATCTCACGCATAACACGCGCAAGGTCTTGCTGGGCTTCTTTCTCCACTTGCTCGATGAGGACGGCGCGCGCTTCGGCCGTTGTCATGGCAGCCGTCTCTTCCAGCTTCTAGCCCGATGCTGACTCTCCATCTGACCTAGATTCGTTCTGTCGCCTGTCCAGATTGCTCTGGCGCTTGTTAAGCATTTGCTCGCGGGCTTCAAGTTTGGTGGCTTGCTTGTCCTGATTTTCACTCCGACGATCCACGCGCTCTTCAGCCCGGGCCAGGTCCTCGTAACGACGCTCAATGACTTTTTCGGCCTCGGCGCGAATCTCTTGGGCTTCCTCGCGGGACGTGCGCAGGATGGCCTCGAGCTTCGCGTTCGGTCGCTTCGCGTTTGGCTACCATCTCTGCCTCGGCTGCAGCGATGGTTGCCTCCATTCGGGGCTTCATGAGAAACCACGTCAAGAGCGCTGTGATCACGCCGCCTACCAGGGCGCCTATTAACACGGCTAACCATGTGTCCATGCTCGGTACTCCTTCATTCGATGATATCTGTATTGATTTCTAGTGATTGCCAGGTCTCGGCGACAACCGGCTGTACAATACTGTAGGGAAAGCCATGTCGCTGTAGATACCCGCCAACCTTTCTGCGTAAACTCGGATTCAGTCAGATGCTGCCACCGTCGCGCTTGTTTCTCGGCCAGACGACGGGCAGCTTCTGTCTCGTCCACGGACTCAATAGCCTGTGTAATCACATCCGCGGAAGACCCTTTTGGGCCAATTCCTGCCGCAGCGCCAGGCGGCTGCGCGGCCGAAAGGTCTCGCGCTGATCCACCCAGAATTCGGCAAAGGCTTCATCATCCACGTAGTGCATCTCGCTCAGGTAGTCAATGACCCGGGCGATCGCCTGCATCGGTCATGCTTGTGACGGCGGAGATAGCGTTCGATTTCGGCCGTGCGTACGGCCGTCGCGCCAATTGACGCACGGCGCGATCCTTGGCGGCCTCATAGTCATCTTCATCCTGGAGGGCGTCGATGTCAGCAGCCGACAAGTGCCTGACCGACCTTGAGGCCCAGTGCCAGGTTTAGCGCCAGACCGAAAGCAAACTCTCCATCCAGGAAGACATTCACTCGCGACTGGTTTCGCTTCTGCATCGTTAGCGCTGTTATCGTGCTCATCTCCGAAACGCAAAAAGCCGTGACCCATATGCCACGGCTATTTCGCAGGCATTGCCTGCGCGGTCTCTCAATTGTCAATAAAGGCCCGCCGCATGAGGGCTGGCGTCCCGGTCTGGTAGTCTTAGCGGTGAACCGCAGACTTGGTTGCCATTAACGCTCGGAGCAACACCAGTGATGCTCAACTGCGGTAGACAATTCGGTAGCTGTTCTAGTTTCCATCTTCTGTTCCAACTTCATCGCCAGATGGCCCAGTCTGTAACAAACTTCGCCGGGCGGCAACAAAGTATCACGTTCGATTGGTCCGTCCTAATATTAGGCGTCCATCTACCGATGGTTCGCCTGACCAGATGTTGGGTCTGTCCTTATCGACATCTTGGCCACCATTTCTGTGGTGGCTAACGGAGAACGCCGACAAATAGCAGTAGCAAACTCGTATTATTCTGTAGTTGAGACGACCGACTTACCGCCAAGGGTTACCTGGCGGCCGTCGTTTCCACCGGTGCCTCAGCCTTCTGCGGCGACCGGCAACCCGGCATCCTGACGAATCATCATTTCCAACTCGTCGGTGATCTCCGGGATTTTCGGCCAGGAAGACTTTCGCATTTTCGCGACCCTGACCTAGCAATGTATCATGATAGCGTATATAAGCCCCGCGCTTGTCCACAAATTCGCGCTCAATCGCCAGGTCCAGCACATCGCCGGTGCGGGAGATGCCTTCGTTGTACATGATGTCAAACTCGCACTCGGTGAAGGGCGGGGCGACCTTGTTCTTCTTGACCTTGACTCGGGTGCGGTTGCCGATGACGTCGTTGCCCGACTTGATGGCCTGGATGCGCCGGATGTCCAGGCGCACCGAGGCGTAGAACTTGAGCGCGTTGCCGCCGGGGGTGGTCTCCGGACTGCCGAACATGACGCCGATCTTCTCGCGCAGCTGGTTGGTGAAGATGACGGATGTGTTGGTCTGCTTGATGACGCCGGACAGCTTGCGCAGGCCTGGGACATGAGCCGGGCCTGCAAGACCGACATGGGTATCGCCCATCTCGCCTTCGATCTCGGCCCGCGGCACCAGGGCGGCCACGGAGTCGATGACGACCACGTCCATGGTGCCGGAGCGAATGAGCGCGTCGGCGATCTCCAGCGCCTGTTCGCCGGTGTCGGGCTGGGAGACATAGAGGTTGTCGACATCCACACCGCAGCGAGCGGCATAGATGGGGTCGAGGGCGTGCTCCATGTCGATGAAGGCACACAGGCCGCCCTGCTGCTTGGGCTTCGGCGATGATGTGCTGGCAGAGGGTGGTCTTGCCGGAGGATTCCGGGCCGTAGATCTCGACGATGCGGCCACGGGGCACGCCACCGACACCCAGTGCGATGTCGAGGGACAGCGCGCCGGTGGGTATGACGTCGATCTTCAGATGAGAAGCGTCACCCAGGCGCATGATTGCGCCATCACCAAAACGTTTGTTCAGGCTGGCCAGGGTATTTTCCAGAGCTCGTTCTTTCGCCGGATCGGTCAAAGTCATAGTCTCACTAAGCCGACCGACAACATCCGATCACTCTGTGTCGCGCGTGTTTCTCTTCAATTTTCTCGTTTGCGCCCCTGAAAGCAAGGGGAGTGATTATACGGTGCATGCTGCCCGCCAACTGCAATTAGATGATTATGTAGTGTACAATAGCAGCCATGCAATTAGCAAACTCGCCATCTAATCAGAGGCCGCCATGCGCACCGGTCCGCCAGGCTGTTCGCAGTGATGCCGGGCGATGCAGCGCCTGCTGCGCGACGCCGCGTTTGTTCACGTCCACGCTGACTGGCACTTGCCGGGTGACTGGCTGGGCGAACCGGGATTTGTCGTCCACTTGCAAGGTCGGAGTACGATGACGGCGAAGGCGAAAAGCTGGATGGATGTCTCGTCATTGCCGCCGATCCGGCGCCAGCTGCGTGGGTGCGCGTCGCGGCGACGAAGCCGGAGGACGGGTACCCGATGCTGCTGGACATGCTGGACTGCGCGATCCCGGTGCTTGAACCGGCAGTGAATCAAGATCGCCTGGTTCGTCACCGATGAATGGCCCGATGAGTGGTTGGAGGGCCTGGGTTTGACCTGGTAGACCGAAGTCATCACGTTTGAGAAGAACGACTTGCGTTGACCCCTCTTAATTCGCCCGACGGTCTGCAAATTCGGCCGGTGCGAACCAGCGACTTTCCGGCATTGGCGGCCATCGAAGCTGCGGCGTTTGAGCCAATCTGGCGACATAGCGCCGAGGGACTTGTACTGGCCTCCCGACAGTCGTTGGCTTTCGATGTGGCGCTGCTTGATGGCGAGCTCGTTGGTTTCAGTTCAGCACCCGTACCTACAGCGGCGCGCATCTGGCGCGTATGACGATCCGGCCCGATATGCAGGGTCGGGGCGTTGGTGCATCTCTGTTGGCCGAAGCGATTACGCAATTCGAGGCGAAGAATCTAAGTCGAATATCGCTTGAATACACAGATCGATAACCTCGCCTCGCAGCGCCTATATCGTCGCTTTGGCTTTGAGGAAAGTGGGCAGTCTTTTCCGGTGTGGGCGCGCGGTCGTTAATCTGAGCCGATGATCACGGCTGGGTTTGTACAATCGATTCCAACGATACGGACGGGGCGTGGGCTCCACCACAACAAGGAGATGAAATCGATGGCTAAAACCAAACTATCTGAGCTGGAAATTACAGCCGCCTGGCAGACCTACCTGGTTGGGAAGTGGAAGACGGCATGCTGCACAAGGCCTTCAAGTTCGATACGTTTGCCCGGCACTGGGTTGGATGGTGGCCGTTGGAGTTCACGCGGACAAGATGGATCATCATCCGGAATGGTCCAACGTGTACAATCGCGTCACCGTCAACCTTGTGACCCACGACCTGGACAACTCAATCACCAATCTCGATGTCGAGTTGGCCCGGTAAGATGAACGTGCTGGCGCCAAAAGCTAGGGGTTTGACCAGGCCCAAAGCCTGCGCTAGTGGACGCATTCTTCGTCTGCTGCATGTCACCATGGTGGCCGCGCCCGTCGGATGAAGCACCGGCTATATAACTCCGCTAGCTGAAACTGCCGATAAACAAAAAACTGCGGCCGTATCGGCCACAGTTTTCTTCAGTCGCGGGGGTCGGATTCGAACCGACGACCTCCGGGTTATGAGCCCGACGAGCTGCCACTGCTCTACCCCGCACAACAAGGTGGCATTATAGCACTATGTGTATTTGCTGTCAACCCATTTGACTAACAGTTGGCCCTTCTTATACTCAAGTCATAATTGCAGACAACAGAATAGCAGTTGTTCATGCGGGTGCCCGGACGGATGTCGGGCTGAGATACCTTGTCAGAGAGGTGAACCGTCGAACCTGATCCAGGTCATACTGGCGTAGGGAATGTAACTACCAACCACCTAAACGCCTTCTATCTGGACAGAAGGCGTTTTCGCTTTTCGGGTGGAGCGCCAGGGAGAAATTAGATGAAACCATTACGAGTGCTTAGCTGGTATTCTGGTAGTCATTCTCAGCCTGATGGCTGTCGGCTGCGGTCTGGTCCCGGCCGACGACGGTCCGGCCACCGTACGATCTGATGACCCATGATAGTTTTGATATCAGTCAGGATGTGCTGGCCGAGTTCACGGCCGAAACAGGGATTGCTGTTGAAGTGTTCAAGTCCGGCGACGGTGGCGAAATGCTCAACAAGGCTATTCTGGCCAAGAGCAATCCGCTGGCGGACGTGATCTTCGGCATTGACAACACATTCCTCAGCCGGGCGCTGGATGAGGACTGTACTGTTGGCCTATGAATCACCTGCCCTTGCCTCGGTGCCGACGCCTTTCAGCTCGACCCGCAATCGCGTGCCCTGCCGGTTGATTATGGCGATGTCTGCTTGAACTATGACGTCGCCTGGTTTGAGAGCCGTGGGCTGCCGCCCCCACAGACGCTCGATGATTTGGTATCGGCTACCTACGCCGGGCTGACCGTCGTTCAGAATCCGGCCACCTCCACACCGGGTATGGCTTTCCTGCTGACAACGATTGCCGCCTACGGTGACGCCGGCTATCTGGACTATTGGCAGGCGCTGCGCGATAACGGCGTGCTGGTCGTCGATGGCTGGGAGCAGGCGTATTACGAGTACTTCAGCGCTGCGTCTGAAGGCGATCGGCCGATTGTCGTTAGCTATGCTTCCAGCCCGGCCGCCGAAGTGTTCTTTGCCGAGGATCCGCCGGACCGCGCGCCGACTGCGGCAGTTCTCACCGACGGCACCTGCTTCCGGCAGGTCGAGTTTGTGGGTATCTTGCAGAACGCGCCGAACGAGGCGGAGGCACGGCAGTTGATCGACTTCCTGCTAAGCGAGCGCTTCCAAGAGGATATTCCTCTGCACATGTTTGTCTATCCCGTGAATGAGACAGCCCAATTGCCACAGGTGTTCATTGATCATGCCAACGTGTCGCCCAATCCGGCGACCATCGCTCCGGAGCGCATCGAAGCACAACGGCAAACCTGGATTGAGGACTGGACCAATACGGTGCTGCGCTAGGTGCGCTGGCTTATCGTGAGCCGGTTATACTTACAGAACGATGCGGACTGAAGAACCTCTAGCGCGAAGGGTTGTTTCCGGCATGGCGCTGCTGATCCCGGTGGCGTTCTTTGCCCTGTTCTTCTTCTACCCATTGGCGGCCATCTTATGGCTGGGGCTGGCGCCGGACGGGGTGCCGGATGTGGCCGGCTGGTTAAACCTGACCGTCTCGCCCTATTTCCGCGAGGTCCTGTGGTTTACCGTCTGGCAAGCAGCACTTTCGACGGTGCTTACCTTGACATTGGCGTTTCCGGGTGCTTATGTGCTGGCGCGTTATCGGTTTCGTGGCAAGAGTCTCGTACGGGCGATTGCGACTGTGCCCTTTGTGCTACCCACAGTCGTGGTGGCCACGGCCTTCACGGCCCTGATTGGCCCGCGAGGACTGATCAACTCGTGGCTACAGGATCTGCTCGGTCTGGACGCCGGACCGATTCGACTGTCCCAGACGGTATGGCTCATTTTGTTGGCCCACGTCTTTTACAATTACTCGATTGCCTTGCGGCTCATCAGCAACTACTGGCAGAATCTCAGCCCAGACCTGACGGAGGCGGCGCAAATGCTGGGGGCGTCACGCTGGCGCGCTTTCCGGCATATTACGCTGCCGGCGCTACGACCTGCTATCTTGTCCTCGGGCTTGCTTGTGTTCATTTACTGTTTCACTAGCTTCGGGGTCATCATCATTCTCGGTGGCCCGCAGTTTGCCACGCTGGAAGTGGAAATCTATCGACAGTCGCTCAACCTGTTCAACTTGCCTGTCGCCGCGGGGCTGGCATTATGGCAGATTATCTTCACGTTCATTCTGATGTGGTTCTATACGCGCAGGCAGGCGCGGCCGACACGATTGGGTCGCCGTGAGGTAGTGGAACGGCCAGTGAGATCAACGGCTGATCGCATCATCGTCACGAGCGTGGTGGGCGGCATGATGCTGTTCATTGGCGCGCCTTTGGTGGCTCTCATCAGCCGGTCTCTGCGCGGCCCAGATGGCTTGTCGCTCATTTACTATCGCGAGCTCTTCAGCGACACGCGCGACTCCTTGTTTTTCGTGCCGCCGGCCGAAGCTATCGCTAACTCGCTTGGTTTCGCGGTGGTTGCGATGACGTTGGCGGTTATTCTCGGCGTCCTGAGCGCCCAGTTGCTCACGAGCTGGGAGCGGACTGGCTCGCAATCACGCGGCCTACGGTCGATGACGGCCCGGTTGCTGGATCCGCTGCTTATGTTGCCGCTGGCGACTTCGGCCGTAACGCTGGGGCTAGGTTACATTATCGCCCTCGATCGGCCGCCTCTGAATCTGCGTAGCTCAATCTTGCTTGTGCCGATCGCCCATGCCCTCGTGGCCATTCCGTTTGTTCTGCGCAGCGTGCTACCAAGCCAACGCAACATTCAGCCTTCCTGGCGTGAGGCGGCGAGAATGCTCGGGGCAGGCGATTGGCAGGTGTGGCGTGAAGTCACCTGGCCTTTACTGCGGAGTGCCGTGCTTGTGGGGGCCGTGTTCGCCTTTACGATCAGCATGGGCGAGTTTGGTGCCACCGTGTTCATAGCCCGGCCGCAAACGCCGACCATGCCTGTGGCGATATTTCGCTTCCTGGGCCAGCCGGGCGCTCTCAACTACGGTCAGGCCTTGGCCATGAGCGTGTTGCTAATGCTGGTATGCGTCAGCGGCTTTATCGTGATCTGAACGCTTTCGCACCGGTGATGAAGGGGAGTTTTAGTGAGCGAGAACGCAATCCTCTTCATCGATTCAGTCAGCAAATCGTATGCCCCACCGACACTGGCGGTAGATGATGTGTCGCTGTCCGTTGGCGACGGCGAAACACTCTGTATTCTCGGGCCATCGGGCAGCGGCAAGACGACACTGCTGCGTATGGTCGCGGGTTTGGAGGAACCGGACGGCGGGCAGATACGCTATGACGATGAGAATCTGGTCGGCGTGCCTCCTCATCGGCGTGATTTCGGGATGATGTTTCAGGACTTTGCTCTCTTTCCGCATATGAACGTGTATGACAACGTGGCGTTTGGCCTGCGCATGCATAAAGCGCCGGACGGGGAGATCGCGCGTCGCGTGGACGAGATGCTGGAACTCGTCGCACTTGCAAGGCTATGATGCCCGTGCGGTGGATGAACTGTCCGGTGGTGAGCAACAGCGTGTGGCCCTGGCCCGCGCTCTCGCACCGCGTCCCCGTTTGTTGTTGCTGGATGAGCCGCTCGGCGCGCTGGACCGGGCATTGCGTGAGCGACTGATGCTGGACCTTCGCGACATCCTCTCGGCGCAGCACATTACGGCACTCTATGTCACCCATGATCAGATGGAAGCATTTGCCGTTGCTGACCGCATTGCGGTGATGAACCGGGGGCGCGTCGAGCAAGTGGCCACGCCAACGTCACTCTACAATCGGCCCGCCAATGCGTTTGTGGCGCGCTTCCTGGGATTTCAGAACATCGTTCCCGGCAGGATGCTCGGTGGCGGGCATGTGGAATCGGCCGTTGGTGAGTTTGCTCCGGAGAAGCCGCTGGCGCCGGAAGGTTCGGATGTGACCCTATTGATCAAGCCGCGGGTTCGGTGGGTTAAGCACGTAGTCGCCGGGGATGATCCAACCCATGTGACGCACGAAGTTGAGGGTGTGGTCACAGCCGTTTCATTTCGTGGACGGTATACGCAATTGTGGCTGCAGTCTGGCGGTCAGCAGCTATTGTTTGAACCTGACGGCGAGCTGGAACTTGTGCCCGGCGATCATGTGCGCGTTCGACCCGCCAGTGTGCTGGTATATGAGGCGCAGGTAGAGAAGTAGGTGGGGATTCGCACCCCGCTTGGCTAGGGGCTATACTATAAGTTTGACTGATTCGGTCGATACCAAGCGAGACAAATATAGGTATGTTTGATCTGGAACCTTCTGTCCTTATTGCGCGTGCGCTGACGCTGTTGGTCGCTTTTACGATCCATGAACTGGCCCACGCGGTGACGGCTGACTACCTCGGCGATCCAACGCCGCGGAACATGGGTCGAATCACGCTGAATCCGCTCAAGCATCTTGACCCCTTTGGCACGATCATGCTGTTGGTGGCGGGCTTTGGCTGGGCCAAACCGGTAATCGTGAACCCGCTGAACATGCGGGGCAATCCACGGCGCGATATGGCGATTGTGGCCATCGCCGGTCCGCTTTCAAATATCGTCATGGCTCTGTTAGCCTCTATTCCAGTGCGTATTGGTCTGATTGATATGACGCTCCAGTCTACAGGGGGGACGTTACCTTCGTTGTCCTTTTTGGTATCGGAGTTCATCTGGATCAACCTCATTCTCGCGTTCTTCAACTTGATTCCTATTCCACCGTTGGACGGGTCAAAGATTTTGTTTGCCATTTTGCCCGTCGAATGGGTCTACCGCTTGCGTCCGCTTGAACAATACGGATTTCTGTTGCTCATGGGTGTGGTGTTCCTTGTGCCTTCGGTGATGAATGTGCTGGTCATGTTACCGGCCGCCACGACCATGCGATTCCTGGTGGGTTGACGTGCGCGTGCGGTATCGAGCGCGGCAACTTTGGCGGACGGTTACGGCCAAGGCGTTGACGCCGGAGCAGCGCGCAGACATTCAGGCAACCCTTACTCCGGAAGAGCACCGGCTGTTCCTGCGCTACGACATGACCGATCAACAGCATTGCTATCGGGTCATGCGCGCGCTGGTTGACCGTGGTGCCGTTGATCCGGACCTTTTGGCTGCCGCGTTGCTGCATGATGTGGGCAAAACTGAGGTCCCGTTGTCATCAATGGATCGCATCGTCGGGACCATTGCCGAGAAGGGGTGGCAAGGGAGCCTTGATCGCTGGGGCAATGAGCCACCGCAGGGATGGCGACGGCCGTTCTCTGTGCGTGTCCAGCATGCGGATTGGGGAGCCCAGCTGGCCGAACGGGCCGGCAGCCGGCCGCGTGTTGTCTACCTGATCCGACGCCATCAGGATCACTCCGTAGAGGATATGACGCCTGAGGATGCGCGGCTGCTGCAGCTTCTGCAGTGGGCCGACGAACAGAATTAGAGGAAATCACCATGCAAACCAAAACGGTAGCAATCATTGGGCTGAATCGAGTCGGCGCGTCGGTGGCGATGGCGCTCAAGGCGTCACCCCTCGACCTCAATATTGTCGGGTACGATCGCAAACGGTCGATCGCCGAGGAAGCCAAGGCAACGATCGCGGCGTTCGATTCGGTCGAGTGGAACCTGGTCAACGCGGCGTCGCAGGCCGATATACTGGTACTGGTCGCGCCGCTGTCTGAGCTGCGTGAGACGCTGCAGTTGGTTGGCGACGCGGTGCAGCCGCATACGCTCATCATTGATCTGGCTACGCTGAAGGGTCCCGGCGTCAAGTGGTCGCAGCAGTATCTGAAGCAGGGCCATTACGTGGGGGCGACCCCGATCTTAAGCGCCCGTTTCCTGGCTGACGGCCGCGAGAGCATGGACGCCGCTTCGGCCGATCTGTTTCAGTCAAGCGTGTTTTGCATCATGCCGTCGGCTGCGGCCGATCCGCAGGCGGTGGATACGGCGGTCAAGTTTGGCTCGCTTCTGGGTGCTGTTCCCTACTTCATTGACCCATTCGAATATGATGCGCTGGCCCAGGGCGTTGAGACCTTGCCAGCCTTGTTGGCCGCTGCGCTTTTCGGTGCCGTCCAGCAGTCGCCCGCCTGGCGCGACATGCTACGCTTTGCCAATGTATCGTTTGGTGTGGCCACGCAGCCGCTTGATCAAGGGACGGATATCGTTCAGATGGCCTTGACCGATAAGGCAGCTACCCTGCGTTGGTTGGATGCTATTGATGAGGAACTGAAGAAATGGCGTCGCACCATAGAGCAAGGTGATAGCGATTTACTGGAGCTCACGTTGGCTGAGGTCTTGCTTAAGCGCAGCAAGTGGCTGAAAGAGCGGGCCGATAATGAATGGACTGAAGATGCCAAGACACAGGTGGAAGCCCCTGATTTGACCGAACAATTGTTGGGCGGCTGGATCAGCCGCAGCCGCAAAAAGGGCGGCGACGAGTAGTCCGACTCCTCCCGCGTCCGTGCCAATCGCTTGTCTGTTTTCGTCGACGCACAACCCAATGCCGGTTAACCGACTCAATCGAGTGATGCCCGAGGGCCGTCCATGCGCGTGTTAATGATCGCCCCCACGTCGTTCTTTAGCGACTATGGGGGACACATTCGCATCCTGGAGGAGATGCGCGCGCTGCAGGATAAAGGCGTAGAAGTAGCAGTTGTTACCTATTATAAGGGTAACGATGTGCCGGGCTTGGACATTCGACGCACACCGGCTCTGCCGTGGCACACGGACTACGAAGTTGGCTCTTCGCGCCACAAGCTGGCGTTTGATGTCTATCTGGCCCGTCAGGCGCTGCGCGAGATGAGGCGATTCAAGCCGGACGTTATCCATGGCCACATGCACGAGGGTGCCCTGATTGGCGGGGCGATCGGCCGTTTGGGGCGAGTGCCGGTCGTGTTTGATTTTCAAGGCAGCCTGACGGCCGAGATGGTCGATCATCACTTTCTGGATCCGGCGGGCATGGTGTATCCGTGGGCCTTTCGCCTGGAGCATTTCATCACCAATCGGATGCCGGATGCCATTTTGACGAGTTCCAGTCGGGCTCAGCGATTGCTGGAAGATGAGTTCGGTGTACCGGCGGGCAAAGTTGTCACGTTGCCCGACTGCGCTGACCCGGTGACGTTTGATCCCGCACTGTTTCCATCTGACCGGACCAACCATCCGCTGCGGCATGAACTTGGTGTTCCGCCAGACCATACGGTTGTGGGTTATCTTGGGCTACTTACAGACTATCAGGGTGTGCCCCATATCATTGAAACCGCTCGGATCTTGAAGGAGCGGGGGGAGAAGTTGACGTTCCTGGTGATGGGCTATCCCAATGTGGACCATTATCGAGCCTTGGCCGAGGCACAGGGCGTATCCGATCGCGTATTGTTCACCGGTCGTGTGCCTTTCGAACAGGCACCGCACTACTTGTCTGCTTGCGATATCGCCGTCGCGCCCAAAATGTCGTCAACCGAAGGCAGCGGCAAGCTGCTCAATTACATGGCCATGGCCCAACCCATCGTAGCCTATGAGACGCCGGTGAACCGCGAGTATTTGGGGGAGTTTGGCACCTACGCGCCGCTGGGCGATGTAGCTTGCTTTGCCGAGAAGGTGTCCTGGCTGGCAGCGACGCCCACGGAGCGAGACCGATTGGGGCAGCAGCTCCGCCGGCGCAGTATCGACATGTTCAGTTGGCCTGCCGCGGCGGACCAGATCATTGATCTGTACCGGGGCTTGACAGCTTATGCGAAATAGTTTATACTGTAGGTTCGCAGAAATATGCCTCTTGAGCTTGTAGCACAGTTCTTACTTTGTAAGTAACAACGGAAAAGGCGGTGCAACACACTGTTGCACCTTTTGTTTGTCGAAACGGTAGTCAATTTTCAACGGTGACAGGGGACGCTTTGTCGCCAGGGAGCAGGTGATACTACATGCCCAGTTCTTACACTCGCAGCTACGCTCGCACCACCAAGCCAATGGAGTTGCCCACACTGATTGATGTTCAGTTGAACTCCTTTGATCAGTTTATCGATGAAGGTTTGGCCGAGCTGTTTGACGAGATTTCCCCGATTGAGAGCTTCAACGACGATCTGAAGCTCTATTTTCCTTCCAAGCACCCTGAGGTGGAAGGGTTTGATCTGAAGTACTGGTTTGGCGAGCCGAAGTACAGTGTTGAGGAGTGCGTCGAGCGTGATATGAGCTACGCTGCGCCGCTGTACGTCAAGGTGTTGCTGTATAGCGCTGATCTGGACCAGCCTATTGTCCAGGAGATTTTCATGGGCGATTTCCCGCTGATGACCCAGGCCGGCACCTTCATCATTAATGGTACCGAGCGCGTCGTCGTCAGCCAGCTGATTCGTTCGCCCGGCGTCTACTTTGAGATTGAAGAAGAGCGCTCGACGGGTCGTCCGTTGGCATGGGTAAGCTGATTCCTGATCGCGGCGCCTGGATGGAGTTCGAAACGCGCAAAACCGACTATCTGACCGTCAAGTTCAATCGCAAGCGTACCGTGCCGGTCACGCTCTTCTTGCGTGCTATGGCCGCCATCGACGACGGTCTGGGCAATCCGCTGTTGAAGGACGGCACTGACGAAGAGCTGCTGGCCTTGTTTGAGGATGTAGACACCAACCCGGAGCATCTATACATTCAGGGCAGCATCGAGCAGGAGCCCAAGTGGGACCGATGATCGGCCGCTGCCGGAGCAGGCGCTGATTGAGTTCTACAAGCGCATGCGCCCGGGCGATCCGCCGACTCTGGACAATGCCACGCAATACTTCATCGAGCAGCTGTACGATCCGCGGCGCTATGATCTGGCGCCTGTCGGCCGCTACAAGCTGAATAAGCGCCTGGAGCTGCAGGATGTGGTGCCGCTGGATCATCGCACCATCACCCAGCACGACATCGTGCAATCTGGTCCGCCACATGATCCTGATCAACAATGGCCTGGAAGGCGCTGATGACATTGACCATCTGGGCAATCGCCGCGTCAAGACAGTTGGTGAGCTGATGCAGGCCAAGCTGCGCGTCGGCTTGCGCCGGATGGAGCGCGTCGTTCGCGAGCGTATGTCGATTCGCGAAAGCGACAACGTGACCCCGGTCTCGCTGATCAACATTCGCCCGGTCGTGGCCGCCATTCGCGAGTTCTTCGGCAGTTCGCAGTTGAGCCAGTTCATGGAGCAGGCCAACCCGCTGGCCGAGCTGACCCACAAGCGCACGCTGTCGGCGCTGGGCCCCGGCGGTCTGCGCCGTGAGCGCGCCGGCTTTGAAGTGCGTGATGTGCACCACAGCCATTACGGCCGCATCTGCCCGATCGAAACGCCGGAAGGCCCGAACATCGGTCTGATCGGCCGCTTGGCCACCTACGGCCGCGTCAACAAGTATGGTTTCATCGAAACGCCGTATCGCCGGGTGCTCAACAAGCTGCCGGCTGATAGCGAAGAACTGGTTGGCCGCGACGCCTTCGCCAATGTGGTCGATCCGGACACGGGCGAGATCATCGTCGAGGCTAACGCGAGACCATGACCGCCGAACAGGTCGCCGCGATTCGCGAGGCTGGTGTTGACCGAAGTGCAAGTGAGCCCTTTGTCACCGACGACGTGATTTACATGTCGGCCGACGAAGAAGATCCTTTCACCATTGCCCAGGCCAACGCCAAACTGGATGACTTGAAGCAATTTGTGGACGCGCGTGTTTCGGCGCGCCGCAACCAGCAGTTCCGGTTCGCTTCTGTTCAGCGCGTCGATTACATGGATGTGGCCCCGCGCCAGATCGTCGGTGTGTCAGCGGCGTTGATCCCGTTCCTGGAGCACGACGACGCCAACCGCGCCCTGATGGGCTCGAACATGCAGCGCCAGGCTGTGCCGTTGCTGCACCCGGATGTGCCGGTTGTCAGCACCGGCATGGAGCTGCAGGCAGCGCTTGAACTCGGGCCAGGTGGTCCTGGCCGCCGAACCGGGCGAAGTCGTCAGCGTCTCTGGTGACAGATTGTGGTCATGGGCGAGAACGGCCCGCGCACCTATACGCTGCGCAAATACAACCGCTCCAACCAGAGCACGTGCATCGACCAGCGTCCGGTGGTCTATCGGGGCCAGCGCGTCCAGATGGGCGAAGTGCTGGCCGATAGCTCTTCCACGAGCATGGCGAACTGGCCCTGGGTCAGGACGTGGTGGTGGCTTTCCTGTCTTGGGAAGGTGGCAACTTCGAAGACGCTATTCTGGTCAGCGAAGACATGGTTCGGCGCGACCGCTTCACTTCCGTCCACATCGAGAAGCACGAAGTCGAAGCCCGTGACACCAAGCTGGGTCCGGAAGAGATCACCTATGACATTCCCAATGTCAGCGAAGATGCGCTCAAGGATCTGGACGAGCGCGGCATCATTCGCGTCGGCGCCGACGTCAATGAGAACGACATCCTGGTCGGCAAGATCACGCCCAAGGGCGAAAAAGAATTGAGCCCGGAGGAAAAGCTGCTGCGCGCCATCTTTGGCGACAAGGCTCGCGAGGTGAAGGACTCCAGCCTGCGTCTGCCTCACGGCGCGCGCGGCAAGGTGGTTGATGTGCAGGTCTTTGACCGTCAGCACGATCGCGATCTGCCTGCCGGTGTGGAGACGATGGTGCGCGTCAGCGTGGCCCAGCGCCGCAAGATCTCCGAAGGCGACAAGATGGCCGGCCGCCACGGCAACAAGGGTGTCATCTCCAAGATCGTCCCGATCGAGGATATGCCGTTCCTGGCTGACGGTACGCCGGTTGATATCATCCTGAGCCCGCTGGGTGTGCCCGGTCGTATGAATATCGGCCAGGTGCTGGAAACGCATCTCGGGTGGGCCGCGCATCGGCTTGGCTTCCGGGCCATTACGCCGGTGTTTGACGGCGCCAGCGAGCGACGAGATCGCCGCGGAACTGGGTCGAGCCTGGTTGATGGACTACGCCTGGAAGATCGCCAGCGAATGGGCGTGGGATTGGCTGGATGAAATCGGCTATGACACGACCCAGGTCGAAGATGACGATCAGGCGCGCCGTCTGTTCATCGTCTGCCTGGCTGGGTGAGTTGGGTTACGACATCCAGCTCCTGGACACGGATGATAACTATGCCCGTCGCGCTGTGGCCCGCGAGTGGCTGCGTGGTCGTGACTGGAATCCGGATATGGTCTTCCCGGACAATCCGGAGACGTTGACGAAGAGCGAGTGGTCGGAGCCGGACATCAAGGCGCGCGAAATCGCGCTGCGTGAATGGTACACACTGATGCTGGAGAAATATGGTGAAGACCTGCCGGAGGCAGTTCGGGTTGATCCGCTAACCTCTGACGAAGACACGTTGACCGAGATGGCTGCGCACGATCACCTATCGAGACGCATGTGCCGATGCCCACGCTGGGCAAGGAACGGCTGATTGACGGTAAGACCGGACGGCCGTTCGATCAACCGGTGACGGTCGGTGTATTGCACATGCTGAAACTGGCCCACCTTGGTTGAAGACAAGGCCCATGCCCGTTCAACCGGCCCGTACTCGCTGGTTACTCAGCAGCCGCTGGGTGGTAAGGCGCAGTTCGGTGGCCAGCGTTTCGGTGAAATGGAAGTGTGGGCGCTGGAGGCTTATGGCGCGGCGCACACGCTGCAAGAGATGCTCACCGTCAAATCGGACGACACGCAGGGGCGTGTCAAGACCTACGAATCGATCGTCAAGAACGAACCGATTGAGGAGCCGGGTGTTCCGGCGTCGTTCCGGGTGTTGGTGAAGGAATTGCAGAGCCCTGGGTCTGGCGGTGGAAGCCGTGACCGAGGGTGGCGACGTCATTCACTTCGGCAAGGACGACGACAAGCGGACCAGTCGCCGGTGGGCCGGAGATGGGTTTATGAACATGTCGTCCGCGCGAGCCGCAAGAGATGTAATTCGGCCTTAGATTGGCCTTTCGTCATGGGCAGACTCAGGGATCCTTTGGGAGAAATGAGTCTGCCCATGGTGCGTATAATCTGCCTTGACAAGATGGGCGTTGATCGGTATAGTATTAGTTCGTATGTCTAACCGAACCTAGGTAACGACGATTCTTCCGTTACTAATTTGATAAGTCGGATGCACCGCGAGGCCATCGAGTTTTTACACTGCGATGGCCTTCATTTGTCGGTTGATTTTTGGGCGGGGTGTCTGCATCCTGCTTGTCTTTCACAAGATCGTACGTTTTGACAACTGAATGAGGGCAATACCAGGTGCCGCTGGGATGGAAAGCAGATGCGTTTCATCTAGTTTCTATACTAAGGCGGTCGGTTATTGCTGTCTCAGTTGCGCAGAGTTTTGTCCGTATGGAAACGTTGTTTCAAGGAGATAGCATTAGGTGCCGACAATTAACCAACTCGTACGCAAAGGGCGTAGCGTTAAGTCGAAGAAGAGCAAGGCTCCGGCTTTGCAGTGGACGCTTAACTCCTATGACCAGCGTCGTACGCGTCAGCCTAAGGGCGCACCCCAGAAGCGTGGTGTGTGCACCCAGGTGAAGACAATGACACCCAAGAAACCGAACTCGGCGCTGCGTAAGGTGGCTCGTGTCCGGCTGTCGAATGGTATCGAAGTGACCGCCTATATCCCTGGCGAAGGCCACACCCTGCAGGATCACTCGGTTGTGCTCGTGCGTGGTGGTCGTGTGAAGGATTTGCCCGGCGTCCGCTATCACATCGTGCGCGGCACGTTGGACGCGAGTGGTGTGGTGAAGCGCAAGAAGGGCCGTTCCAAGTACGGTACCAAGACGCCGAAGTAATTCGGGTGTGAGTGCAGGAAGAGTGAGCTATGTCAAGACGATATCGTCCTGAGAGAAGAGAAGGTTGAACCCGATATGCGTTACGGCAGCGTGACGATTTCGATGTTCATCAATCGCCTGATGAGAGGCGGCAAGAAGAGCACGGCGCGGGGTGTCATGTACGATTCGCTGGACCTGATTGAGGAGCGCACAGACCGCCGGGCCTCGAGGTGTTTGACGAGGCGCTGTCCAATGTGATGCCTCAGGTTGAGGTGCGTCCGCGCCGTGTCGGTGGTACGACGTATCAGGTGCCGATTCCGGTTGACAATCATCGCGCGACGACGCTGGCCATGCGCTGGATGTTGGCCGCCGCCGCAGCCGCAGCGGCAATTCGATGGCGGAGAAGCTGGCCGCCGAACTGATGGACGCGGCCAACAATCAGGGCGCTGCCATTAAGCGCCGGGATGACACGCATCGTATGGCTGAAGCCAATCGGGCTTTTTCCCATTTCCGAATTTAGTGCTAAGCAATAACGAGCTATTGCTGAATGAGTAATTATCCGCTTGAGCGTGTTCGTAATATCGGCATTATTGCCCATATCGACGCCGGCAAGACAACGACAACTGAGCGCATCCTGTACTATACAGGTGTGATCCATCGCATGGGTGAAGTGCATGAAGGCACGGCCACCATGGACCACATGGAGCAGGAGCAAGAGCGCGGCATCACGATTACGTCAGCGGCGACCACGACCTATTGGCTTGATCATCAGGTCAACATCATCGACACGCCCGGACACATTGACTTTACGGCCGAAGTGCAGCGCAGTCTTGCGCGTGCTGGACGGTGGTGTCGTGGTGTTCGATGCTGTGGCCGGTGTTGAGCCGCAATCAGAAACAGTATGGCGTCAGGCCAACGGCTACAACGTGCCGCGTATCTGTTTCGTGAACAAGATGGATCGCGTTGGGGCCGATTTCTGCGCGCACGGTGGGGATGATTCGCGACCGTCTGGGCGCGAATCCCGTCCTCGTTCAGTAGCCGATTGGCCAGGAATCGTCTTTCCGCGGCATTGTCGACCTGATGACGATGGAGGCCTTTGAATGGCATGATGACGACCAGGGCACCAAGCCGGTCGCGATTGACATGCCGGAAGAAGTGCGCGAAGAGGCCGAAGCGCGCGCAGCATGACATGATCGAGAGCATCGCCGAAACGGATGATGAGCTGACCATCCGCTACCTGGAGGGTGA
The DNA here is from genome assembly GCA_963695535.1 of uncultured Chloroflexia bacterium. Classification (GTDB taxonomy): domain Bacteria; phylum Chloroflexota; class Anaerolineae; order Promineifilales; family Promineifilaceae; genus Promineifilum. The sequence goes on along the minus strand of CAVOGT010000003.1, from coordinate 65,894 downwards.
AGAATTTACGGCCGAGGAATTGCAGGCGGCGCTGCGCGTGGCTACGATTGCCAACAGGCAACGCCCGTTTTCTGCGGCAGCGCCCTGCGGAACAACGGCATTCAACGCGTGCTGGACGGCATTGTTACTTATTTGCCGTCGCCGCTGGATATGCCGCCAATCAAGGGCATCAACCCGGACACCGGTGAGGATGAGACACGCGCACCGATGACGATGAACCGTTTTCGGCGCTGGTCTTCAAGATCGTGACCGATCCCTATGTCGGGCGTCTGGCCTACTTCCGCGTCTATTCGGGCGTGCTATAAACGTGGGCGAGTCGGTCCTCAATAGCACAAAGGACAACGCGAGCGTATCGGCCGTATTCTGCGTATGCATGCCGACCATCGCGAAGATCTGAAAGAGATTGGCGCCGGCGACATCGCGGCCACGCTGGGCCTGAAGCGAACCTTCACCGGCGACACGCTGTGTGACCAGAAGAATCCCATTATCCTGGAAGCGATTGACTTTCCTGAACCGGTCATCTCTCTGGCGATTGAGCCGAAGACCACGCAGGATCAGGACAAGATGGGCAATGCGCTTGCGTTCCCTGGCCGAAGAGGATCCGACCTTTCAAGTGCGCTGCTGATGAGCAAACCGGCCAGACGATTCTGTATGGAATGGGTGAGCTGCATCTGGAGGTCTTGGTTGACCGCATGCTGCGCGAATTCAAGGTAGGCGCCAACGTGGGTAACCCGCGCGTGGCCTACCGCGAAACGATCACGCGGCCGGTGAACAAGATCGAGGGCCGCTTTGTGCGGCAGACCGGTGGTCGCGGCCAGTTTGGTCATGTGGTCATCGACATGGAACCGCAGGAACCCGGCACGGGTATTGTCTTTGAAAACGCGATTGTCGGCGGCACGATTCCGCGAGAGTACATCGGGCCGGCCGAGGCAGGTATCCGCGAGGCGCTGGAGAGTGGTGTCCTGGCCGGTTATCCGGTTGTAGACGTCAAGGTCTCGCTTGTTGATGGTTCGTTCCATGAAGTCGACTCTTCGGAAATGGCGTTCAAGATCGCCGGTTCGATGGCCGTCAAGGATGCGGTTCAGACAGGCCGTCCGGTGCTGCTGGAGCCAGTCATGCGCGTCGAAGTTGTTGCGCCCGAGGAGTACACCGGCGACGTCATCGGCAATCTGTCCGCGAATCGCGGCATGATTGAGGGAATGGAACTGCGGTCCGACGGGTGTGCAGTCCATCAAGGCCCATGTTCCGTTGGGCGAAATGTTTGGCTATGCCACCAAGCTGCGGTCGATGACCCAGGGTCGGGGCACCTTTACGATGGAATTTGATCATTATGCGCCGCTGAGCGAATCGCTGGCCCAGGAGATTCTGCAGGGTCGGCGGCTAGTCAGCGGCATAAGCACATGTACTACAGCGTGGCGGCGCAGTCTCTTGTGAATGCGTCCCGCGATCGAGTAGCGAAGTAAGAAGGAACACGCAATGGCCAAGAGAAATTTGAGCGAACAAAGCCACATGTGAACATAGGGACCATTGGTCACATCGACCATGGCAAGACGACGCTGACGGCGGCGATCACCAAGACGCTGTCGCTGAAGGGCTGGGCCGACTTCCGCGCGTTCGACCAGATCGACAACGCGCCGGAAGAGCGGGAGCGCGGCATCACGATCGCCATCGCGCACGTGGAATACGAGACAGACAACCGGCACTACGCCCATGTGGACTGCCCGGGACACCGCGACTACATCAAGAACATGATCACGGGCGCGGCGCAGATGGACGGGGCGATCCTGGTGGTGGCGGCGCCGGACGGGCCGATGCCGCAGACGCGGGAGCACGTGTTGCTGGCGCGTCAGGTGGAAGTGCCGGCGATGGTGATCTTCCTGAACAAAGTCGACATGATGGACGACGAAGAGTTGCTGGAGCTGGTGGAGCTGGAGCTGCGCGAGCTGCTGGACAACTACGAGTTCCCGGGCGACGAGACGCCGATTGTGCGCGGCAGCGCGTTGGCGGCGTTGGAATCGACGAGCACGGACCCGGACGACGCGGAGTATGCGCCGCATCTGGGAGCTGATGCGCGTGGTGGACGAGTACATTCCGACGCCGGAGCGCGAGACGGACAAGCCGTTCCTGATGCCGGTGGAAGACGTGTTCTCCATCAAGGGTCGCGGCACGGTGGTGACGGGCCGGGTGGACCGCGGCACGGTGAAGAAGGGCGAGGAAGTGGACATCATCGGCCTGGGCAACGACCGCAAGGAAGTGGTGGTGACGGGCATGGAGATGTTCCACAAGGAACTGGACGCGGCGATGGCCGGCGACAATGCCGGTCTGCTGCTGCGCGGTATCGTCCGCGACGACGTCGAGCGTGGCCAGGTGCTGGCCAAGCCGAAGAGCATCACGCCGCACAGGAAGTTCATGGGCGAGGTGTACGTGTTGCGCAAGGACGAGGGCGGCCGGCACAAGGCGTTCTTCCCGGGCTACCGGCCGCAGTTCTACATCCGGACGATGGATGTGACGGGCGAGATCCAGCTGCCGGAAGGCGTGGAGATGGTCATGCCGGGCGACAACGTGAACCTGAAGGTGGAGTTGATCACCCCGGTGGCGTTGGAAGAAGGTGGCCGCTTCGCTATCCGCGAAGGTGGCCTGACCGTCGGCGCCGGTGTCATCACCGAGATCCTGGATAAGTAATTAGGTCGTATCGCTTAGTGCGGCGACGGCATACGAAAGCAAGAAAGAAACTGGTACGGTCTAGGGAAGAGAGAGGCGTTAGATGGCAAAGCAGAGAATACGTATCCGTCTGAAGGCATACGATCACCGTGTCCTGGATCAATCGGCTAAGCGCATTGTTGGCACGGCCGAGCGTACGGGCGCCCGCGTTATTGGCCCTGTGCCGTTGCCGACGCAGACTGGAGCGCTTCACGGTGCGTCGCAGTCCGTTCATTGACAAGGACTCGCAGGAGCATTTCGAAATCCGCACGCACAAGCGTCTGATCGACGTGATTGACCCGGATTCGAAGACCATCGATACCCTGATGCGGCTCAACCTGCCCGCGGGTGTGGATATCGAGATCTCGATCTAAGCGATCGGGTAGAGCCGTAAACGCGCGGAGGAAGTTGTGAAAGGTTTAATTGGCATCAAGGTCGGCATGACTCAGGTTTTTGATGAATCTGGTGTCGTGACGCCGGTAACCATTGTACAAGCTGGGCCGTGCTATGTGGTCCAGGTTAAGAACGACGACAACGATGGCTATTCGGCCATTCAGTTGGGCTTTGGCGATGTGTCCGAGAAGCGTCTGACCAAGGGCCAACGTGGCCATTTAGGCCTTGGCAAGAAGGGCAGCGAGATTCCGGCGGTACGCCATCTGCGCGAGTTCCGCACGAGCAATGTTGACGGCTATGAAGTCGGCCAGCAGCTAACGGTTAGCCAGTTTGAGATTGGCGATGCTGTTGATGTGACGGGCAAGAGCAAAGGCAAGGGATTTGCCGGCGGTGTTAAGCGCCATCACTTTAAAGGTGGTGTCAAGACCCACGGCCAGTCAGACCGTCATCGTGCACCGGGCTCCATTGGCTCGGCCACGGAGATGGCGCGCGTGCCGAAGGGCCGCCGCATGGCTGGACATATGGGCAATGAGCGCCAAACGGCCCAGAATTTGAAGGTCGTTCGTATTGACAACGAGCGCAACCTGATCGCCATCAAGGGCGCGGTGCCTGGGGCCAAGGGCGGCCTGGTGATTATTCGCGACGCGGCGAAGGGCTAGTCTGTAGACGCCATTTCGTCTTTTGGGAGAACTAACCATGAAGGTTCCGGTTTTCAATATGGCTGGTGAAGAGGTGAGCACACATGAGCTCCCCGCCAGCGTTTTCGAAGCAAACATCAATCGTGACTTGATGCACCAGGCGCTGGTCCGCCAGATGGCCAATGCTCGTCAGGGCAACCACAAGGCCAAGACGCGTGGTGAAGTCCGCTATTCGACGGCCAAAATCTACCGCCAGAAGGGCACCGGTCGTGCACGCCACGGCAGCCGCAAGGCTCCCATCTTTGTGGGCGGTGGCAAGGCGCATGGTCCTCGGCCGCGCAAGTACACGAAGAACATGCCGCGCAAGATGCGCCGGGCCGCGCTGTGTTCGGCGCTATCGGTGAAGGCCGGTCAGGGTGATATTCTCCTGCTAGATGATATCCAGATGGATGTGCCCAAGACCAAGCAGATGGCTGCCATGGCGCGGGCGTTGGCCGGGTCGGAGAGCGTTTTGCTCCTGTTGCCGGACCGCAATGAGAATGTGGAGAAGTCGGCACGCAATCTGGCTGATATGAAGGCTCTGCGCGCTAATTACCTCAACATCCGCGACTTGCTGGGTTACAACAAGATTGTCATGCCTCTATCGGCGCTGACGGTTGTCACTGGATTTCTTGATAGTGACGCCGGTGACCGCATGGATGCAGACGAGGCCGGGGAGGAGTAATCATGCATTGGCGAGAAGTAATCCGCCGGCCCGTTGTGACCGAGAAAAGCAACTTTGTGGCCGACGTTTTGAATCAGTATACGTTTGTTGTGCATCCGACTGCTAACAAGATGCAGGTGAAGCAGGCCATTGAATTGGCCTGGCCGGATGTCCATGTGGAAAAAGTTCGTATCGCCAACATGCCTTTGAAGCGTGCTCGCCGCCTGCGCCGGATGACGGTGCGTAAGGCGGGGTGGAAGAAAGCGATTGTCACGCTGCGACGCGGCGACAGCATTGAGCTGTTCGAAGGTGTCTAGGCCGGCGCTCGAATTGGAGGAACCATGCCTGTAAAAGTGTTCAAGCCAACTTCGCCCGGCCGGCGCGATATGAGTGGCTTTACGTTTGAAGAGATTACGCGCTCGAAGCCGGAGCCGAGTCTGACTCGGGGCATCCGCAAGAGCGGCGGCCGCAATGTGCGCGGCACAGTGACTGTTCGCCATCGTGGTGGCGGTCACAAGCGTCGCTATCGGGTGATTGACTTTAAGCGCGACAAGTTTGATGTGCCGGGTCGTGTGGAGTCAGTCGAATATGATCCGAATCGTTCGGCCCGAATCGCTCTTGTTGTCTATGCCGATGGCGAGCGCCGTTATATTTTGGCTCCGTTGGGTGTCCGCGTAGGCGACAAGATCGTCAGCGGCACCAAGGCTGACATTCGTCCGGGGAATACGCTGCCGTTGCAGAACATTCCTCTGGGTACGCTGATTCACAACATTGAATTGTATCCGGGTCGCGGCGGACAGATGGTCCGTTCGGCAGGTGCCTCGGCCCAGCTGTTGGCCAAGGACAATCCCGGTTATGTGACCGTCCGCTTGCCCTCTGGTGAAGAGCGGTACGTCAAGCAGGAGTGCATGGCGACCATCGGCCAGGTTGGCAATGTCGAGCATGGCAATATCAAGCTTGGCAAAGCGGGACGCAAGCGTCACATGGGTATTCGTCCGGGGGTTCGTGGCTCGGCCATGCAGCCTGATGATCATCCTCATGGTGGTGGTGAAGGTCGGTCGCCGATTGGTATGGCCGGTCCGAAGACACCGTGGGGCAAGCCGGCTTTGGGTCAGCGTACGCGCAACAACAAGGCCACTGACAAGTATATTTTCCGTCGCCGGAGCAAGAAGCGGCGCTAATACAAGATGGCCTGGCGGCCGCAATCTGCGACTGGCAGCCGACTGTGAGGACTGAATATGTCACGTTCTTTGAAGAAAGGGCCGTACATTGATCCGAAATTGTTGAAGAAGATTGAGGATCTGAATACCACGAAGAAGCGGCAGGTGATTCGTACCTGGTCGCGGTCCAGCACGATCTTTCCACAGATGGTTGGGCACACGATCGCCGTGTACGACGGCCGCCGTCACATCCCAATCTACATTACCGAGAACATGGTCGGTCACAAGTTGGGCGAATTCGCCCCGACCCGCACGTTCCGCGGTCATGTTGCGAAGTCTGAGAAGAAGGGACGTCGGTAAAAATGGCTGAGTTATTTGAAGTCAAGGCCAGTGTAAAGCATGTGCCCATGTCGGCACGCAAGGTTCGACTCGTTGTCGACGCCGTGCGCGGTATGGAAGCATCGAAGGCGCTCGACACTCTGCGGTTTATGCCCCAGCGTGCGGCCGAGCCGGTTTTCAAGCTGATCTCCTCGGCGGTTGCGAATGCCGAAGAGAACTACGGGCTGGAGATGGACGAACTGGTCGTCAGCCAGCATATTTGCTGACGACGGCCCACGTCATCGTAAGGCACCGTATGGTGGTCGTTTTGCCGGTCGCGGACGCTTCCGCCCCATTGTGCGCCATTCGGCCCACATCACGGTTGTTCTGGCCGAGCGCGAGGCCGCATAGTCATAGACTCATTGTTCCGAGTATCGGAATGGAGGATTTAAGTTGGGACGCAAAGTACATCCTATAGGCTTCCGCCTGAAGTCAATTCGTGATTGGAATGCTCGTTGGTTCGCAGAGGGAACGCGCTACCGTGATCTTCTGAAGGAAGACATGGATATCCGTGCCCTGGTGAAACGGGAACTGTCTTCGGCCGGTATCGCTCTGGTAGAAATTGAGCGCTTCCCGAACCAGGTCCAGGTGACCATTCACACGGCGCGGCCGGGTATTGTCATCGGACGCAAGGGCGCCTCGGTCAAAGAATTGCGCGGCAAGCTGCGTGACCTGACGGGCAAGACCGTGCGGGTTGAGGTTGAAGAGATTTCGCAGCCGGACAGCAATGCCCAGCTCATCGCCGAAAACATTACCGGCCAGATGGAGCGACGCATTTCGCACAGCCGGGCCATGAAGCGCGCGATTCTGCAGGCCATGCGGGCCGGTGTGAAGGGTGTGCGTATCGAGGCCAGCGGCCGTCTGTCCGGTTCGGAAATGGCGCGCAAGGAAAAGATGTGGGAGGGCCAGGTGCCCCGAAACATGATCCGCGCCGATATGGATTATGGATTTGCTGAGGCACTGACAACGTATGGTCGCATTGGCGTGAAGGTGTGGGTCTACAACGGTGAGATTCTGCCGCAACGCGTTGAGGCCACCGACGTATACATCAGCGAGTAAGCCGGAGTCTACCGGATTCGCCGATGATCGTTGGTCAGTTGCCAACTAAGTGATTTTGGACTGAATTTTCAGCGGAGATAGTACTATGTTAATGCCCAAACGCGTTAAGTATCGCAAGCAGTTCCGGGGACGGATGAGGGGCATGGCCAAGGGCGGCTCGTCGCTGCTCCATGGTGAGTTCGGCTTGCAGGCGCTTGAGCCAGGTTGGATTACCAGCCGTCAAATTGAGGCGATTCGCCGGTCAATCGTGCGGCAAATGCGCCGTCGCGGTAAATACTGGATTCGCATTTTTCCGGACAAGCCCGTGACGGCGAAACCGGCCGAAACTCGAATGGGTAAGGGCAAAGGCTCCGTGGATCATTGGGTGGCGGTTGTCAAGCCGGGCCGGGTGATCTTTGAAGTGTCCGGTGTTCCCGAAGAAGTGGCACGCGAGGCGCTACGTCTGGCCGGGTACAAGCTGCCCATCAAGGTCCAGGTAATTGCTCGTGAGGAGAGTCTGTAATGGCTTCGATAGTTGAACTGCACCAGATGAGCGGTGATAAGCTGAACGAAATGCTGGAGAATGCTCGCGAAGAGTTATTCAACCTGCGCTTCCAGAAAGCTTCTGCTCGATTGGAGAATACGGCTCGTCTGTCCGAAGTTCGTCGCGAGGTTGCCCAGGTGGAGACACTTCTACATCTTCGTGAACTGGCGACATTAGCGGCGGCCGGAGACCATGACGTGGCTGCGGCCATTGCCAACAAGGATTGGAAAGCCACTGCGCGTTTTGATTACGAAGAGAGCGCCTGGAAGGTCAACTTTACTGACCTGTCCGGCAAGGCTCTGGCGACGGCTTTCGTGGACTTGAACAAATCCCGTGCGACCGGTCGCAGGGCCCGCGCTACGAAGAAGGCACCGCAACTCGTCGTGAGTCGTGAGGTTCGCGCCTAGTTTAGGGCGTGTGGCCGACAGGTAAATGTAGAGAGGTAGAGCATGAGAGATCAACGTAAACGACTCACCGGCGTTGTTACCAGCGACAAGATGGACAAGACCATCGTCGTGGCTGTGGAGACCAACAAACGGCATCCCATCTATGGCAAGGTTGTCCGGCGGGTTAAGAAGTATAAGGCGCACGACGAGCAGAACGAATGCAATGTCGGCGACCGTGTCATGATCATTGAATCACGCCCGTATAGCCGGGATAAACATTACGCGCTGGTATCTGTTGTAGAGCGCGCCAAGTAGCGAGGCGATCATGATCCAGAAAGAAAGCCGTATCAATGTAGCCGACAATTCGGGAGCGCGTGAGCTCCTGGTCATCCAGGTGATGGGTGGGTCACGTCGTCGCTACGGTCGGGTAGGTGATGTGGTTACGGCCACGGTCAAGAAGGCCGCACCAAACTCGGCTGTCAAGAAGAGCTCGGTTGTGAAAGCCGTCATTGTGCGGACCAGCAAAGAGTACAAGCGCGACGATGGTAGCTATATTCGTTTCGACGACAATGCCGCTGTCATTCTTGACGCAGAAGGGAAGAACCCGGTCGGAACGCGCATCTTTGGGCCGGTGGCCCGCGAACTCCGCGACAAGGGCTTCGGCCGAATTTTGTCGCTGGCTCCGGAATCGCTGTAGGGCCGGAAGGGAATTATTGTCATGCGCATTAAGGTTGACGATCAAGTAGAAGTTATCGCCGGCAATTATAAGGGCGTGCGGGGCACCGTGCAGTATGTGTACCCGGAGAAGAATCTGGTGGTTGTATCCGGCGTGAACGTCGTGAAGAAACACCAGAAGCCCCGCCCGACGGCCCAAGGTCGTTCACAGACGCAGGCCGGTATTATTGAGTTTGAAGCGCCCATTAACGCGTCGAAGGTCATGGTTATTGACCCGAAGACCGGCGAGCCGACCCGCATTGGGTATCGGCGCCGCGACGATGGCAGCGTGGTGCGCTTTGCAAAAGCAAGTGGTGCTGATCTCGATTAACACCACACTATAGGTGAGCCAGGGGGCCCCAGCGGCAAGCGTGTCGTGTGCCCACCTGCTACTCAACCTGGAGGCAATAGGAATGGCAGAAGTAGTTACGTCGATGAAAGAGCAATATCGTGAAGAGATTGCTCCGGCGTTGTTTAAGGAATTTGAATACGAAAGCCCGATGCAGGTGCCGCGAGTCGAGAAGATCGTGGTGAATGTGGGTCTGGGCGAGGCGCTGGATAATGCCAAGGCGACCGAATTTGCGGTGAATGATATCACGCTAGATCACGGGTCAGAAGCCGGTGTTGACCAAGGCCAAGAAGTCCATCGCCCAGTTCAAGCTGCGTGAGGGCCGTATCATTGGCGTCAAGGTGACGTTGCGCGGCGAGCGGATGTGGGCGTTTCTGTCCCGTCTGATCAATGTGGCGTTGCCCCGCACGCGCGACTTCCAGGGTGTTTCGCCGGACTCGTTTGACGGTCGCGGTAACTATACGCTGGGTTTGCGCGAACAACTGATTTTTCCGGAAATTAGCTACGATAAGATCGACAAGATTCGCGGGATGGAGGTGACGATTGTCACCTCGGCTCAGACCGATGAAGAAGGTCGTCGACTGCTGGCAATGCTGGGCATGCCGTTCCAGACCGAGGTCGTCGAAGCGCTTTAGCCGCTGCGGCTCAAGAGGATTTTGAGAGAACTATGGCCAAGAAATCAATGATTGCACGTGAGACTCGACGCAAGTACGAAGTGCAAGTACGGAATCGTTGCTCGCTGTGCGGACGCCCGCGCGGCTATATCCGTCGTTTCGGTCTGTGCCGCATTTGTTTCCGCGAACAGGCTCTGAAGGGCAATATTCCCGGCGTCGTTAAGTCTAGCTGGTAGAGGTGCGCTATGTCGATGAGTGATCCGATTGCAGATATGTTGACACGAATTCGGAATGGTCTGGGCAGACAGCAGGCCACCGTAGCGATGCCTTATTCCAAAGTAAAGGGTGATATTGCCGAGGTGCTCAAGGCTGAGGGCTTTATCGAGGACTACGAAGTTTTGCCGCAGTCGCCCCAGGCGGTGCTGGTTGTCAAGCTGAAGTATGTGGGTGAGCGTCGTGACCGGCGTTCGGTCATCACCGGCCTGACCCGCATGAGCAAACCTGGCCGTCGGATGTACGTCGGCAAGCAGGAAGTTCCCTGGGTACGCAGCGGTATGGGCATCGCCATCCTGACGACTTCCAAGGGCGTCATGACCGGCCAGGAAGCCCGCCGCCGCGGTGTCGGTGGTGAGCTGCTCTGCAAGGTTTGGTAATGCAGAACATTGAAACCGGGGACCGGGTTGCGACCCTAGACCTGGGGAGGTACTTGTAATGTCACGAATTGGCAAAGCACCCATACCACTGCCGAGTGGTGTTAAAGTAGATATTAACGGGTCGGCCGTCAAAGTCACCGGACCGAAAGGTTCGTTGTCCCAGACGTTTAATCCCGATATGATCATCAATTTGGATGATGGCGTCTTGACAGTCCAACGACCGACCGACAACCGCCAACACCGTTCCTTGCACGGCCTGACGCGCGCCCTGCTGAACAACATGGTTGTCGGCGTGAGCGATGGGTTCGATAAGGTGCTCATGATTGAAGGCGTCGGTTATCGTTCGGAAATGAGCGATCAGGACCTAGTGTTGTACGTCGGCTATTCGCATCCGGTGACATTTAAGCCGGACAACGGGATTTCTTTCAACGTCGAAGAGCGTGGCCGAAAGGTTACGGTGTCCGGCATCGATAAGGAACTCGTCGGCGAGATTGCTGCTCGTGTGCGCCGCACGCGACCGCCGGAACCCTACAAGGGTAAGGGCATTCGCTATGTGGACGAAGTCGTACGTCGTAAGGCGGGCAAGGCCGGAAAGGTCTAAGCCGGCGTTGATTGGGTGAATGTAACATGGCAAAGAATTCAAACGAAGCACGCAAGCGGCGTCATCGCCGTATTCGGGCCCGCATTTCCGGCACTGCTGAGCGGCCGCGGCTGAACGTATATCGCAGCCTGGAGCACATCTATGCTCAGCTGATCGATGACGAAGCCGGCCGCACGATTGTGTCGGCCTCGACGGTGGACAAAGAGTTGGCCGCCGATTTGGCGGGTATGCAAAAGAAAGCCCAGGCGACGGCAGTGGGCAAGGCAGTTGCCCAACGCGCTCTGGACGCCGGTATCAAGGAAGTCGTCTTTGACCGCGGTGGATATTTGTATCATGGCCGCGTTCAGGCGCTGGCCGATGGCGCCCGTGAGGGCGGACTGAAGCTATAAGGAGACTGCAATGGGTCAGAGAAGACAGAACTTCCGCGATCAAAAAGATGACTTTGACGAGCGCGTCATTGACATCACGCGTGTTGCCAAAGTTGTTAAGGGCGGCCGCCGTTTCGCGTTTCGCGTGACGATGGTTGTCGGCGATAATCGTGGGCGCGTTGGCGTTGGTATTGGCAAGGCCCGTACCGTGCCGGACGCAATCCGCAAGGCAGCCGAAGCGGCGCGCAAGGCGATGGTGCCGGTGTCGATGTTTGGGACCACGGTTCCGCATGAGGTCATCGGACAGCACGGCGCGGCCAAGGTTCTACTGAAGCCGGCATCTCCCGGTACGGGGGTTATTGCGGGTGGTGGCGTGCGCGCGGTTATTTCCGCGGCCGGTTATCGTGACATCCTGACCAAATCCATGGGCAGCAATAATGTGCTGAACGTGATGATGGCCACCATGGATGCCCTTGACCAGTTGCGTGACGTGCGCGATGTTGCTGCGGAGCGAGGCAAGGACCCGGCTGAGGTCATGCCGTTCTGGGGGCGATAATGGCTAAGTCAAAGGCTAAGTTAAAGAAGTTGCGCCTGACGTACTCCAAGAGTGCGATTGGCTACACCGTACGGCAAAAGGCCACTATTAAGGCCTTGGGCTTTCGCAAGCTAAACCAGACGGTTGAGCATGATGATACGCCGGATATCCGGGGTATGGTCAATCGGGTAAGCCACCTGCTGACCGTTGAAGAGGTTAACTGAGATGAAACTAAACGATCTGGGTCCGAATCCTGGGGCACGGAAGCGTCGCAAGCGCGTCGGTCGTGGTACCGGCTCCGGCAGCGGCAAGACGTCCGGCCGAGGCACCAAGGGGCAGGGCGCGCGTAGTGGTGGCGGCAAGGGCCCCTATTTTGAGGGTGGTCAGTTGCCGTTGGCGCGTCGTCTGCCGTTCAAGCGCGGCTTTACGAATATCCGTCGCATTGAATACACGCCGGTCAATGTCCATCAATTGGCAGACATTGACTTTGGCGATGAGACGGTGACACCGGCCCTGATGGCTAAGTTGGGGCTACTCAAGAAGGCGTCCGATCCGGTGGTGATTCTCGGTGACGGCGATCTGAAGAAGGCCGTGACCATTGAAGCGCACCGGTTCTCCACTTCAGCAAAGGAAAAGATTGAGGCTGCTGGCGGCAAGGTTATCGTTGTAAGCCGGGATAGCGCGTAGGCTATCTGCTGAAACGAGACCTATCATCACCGCACAATTAGCAGGAGCTCAAAATGGTTGAATCAATTCGCGCGGCGTTTACTCTTCCGGACTTACGGAGGCGCATTCTTTTCACAGTCTTCATGCTGGTGATTTATCGCCTGCTGGCCAATATTCCTGTTCCAGGTGTAGACCTGCAGTCTTGGCTGGTGTTCTCGAGTCAGGGTAGCGGCAATTCGGTGGTCGATTTCCTCGACTTGCTGTCCGGTGGCGCGGTGCGTAACTTTTCTGTAATGGCGATGGGTGTCTACCCTTACATTACAGCGTCAATTATCATGCAGCTGTTAACGCCGATCATCCCGCAGTTGGAAGAATTGCAACGGGAAGGCGAGAGCGGCCGCAACAAAATCAACCGCTATACGTATTATCTGACAGTGCCGCTGGCGTTTCTGCAAGCTATCGGTCAGATTCGTCTGATTGGCGCCAGCCTGCCGGGGGGCACCGCCTCCATCATGCCGAACTTTGGGTTCGGGGCAGGGGACTTATTGCCGACATTAACAACGTTGTTCGCCATGGTCGGTGGCACGATGTTTGCCATTTGGATGGGCGAGCGAATTACTGAGGATGGTATTGGTCAGGGTATATCGCTGATCATCTTTGGCGGCATTGTCGCCGGCATTCTGCCGAATCTGGCGGCGCTGTTTACGCTGCCTGAACTGTCTGCGCGGATATTCTCTATCGCGACGTTCTTCATCTACTTGATCGTGACCGTGTTGGTTATCGTCTATATTCAGGAAGGGCAGCGAAGAATTCCGGTACAGTACGGCCGTAGGGTGCGAGGGCGCAAGGTCTACCAGGGCCAGAGCTCGTATATTCCGCTGAAGGTTAACACCGCGGGCATGATCCCGATCATCTTCGCTCAGTCAATCTTGACGCTGTTCCCGCTAATGGCCGGTTTGTTCATCAGTGGCAGCGGATCATTCGTTGACCGTGTGGCTTCAGCTATCGGCAGCTTCGGCACGCAACAAGACGTGACCGTTGCTCCGTTGGCCTTCTCGATTTACTGGATATTGTTCTTCATCCTTGTCGTCGCGTTCACGTTCTTCTACACAGACGTGATGATTCGCCAGCAGAACCTGGCCGAATCTCTGCAGCGGCAGGGTGGGTTCATTCCCGGTATTCGTCCCGGTCAACGCACTGATCAATACATTATGGCCGTATCCCGGCGCATTACGCTGGTGGGCGCCTTGTTCCTGGGCCTGATTGCTGTGCTTGCCTGGAATCATGGCTGTCGTCGCTGCAATCTTGCAGATACCGGGCCTGGAGCGCAGCGTGCTGGTTATCAGTGGCGCAGGTCTAATCATTGTCGTCGGCGTCGTCATTGACACCATGCGACAGTTGGAATCCCAGCTCTTGATGCGTCATTACGAGGGCTTCATCAAGGCATAAAGCCATGAGAGAGTTTATTGTACTGATGGGTGCGCCGGGCGCCGGCAAAGGCACCCAGGCCAAGATGTTGGAACAATCGCTGGGGCTACCTCAAGTTTCCACCGGCGACATCTTCCGGCATAACCTGAAGAATGAGACTGAGTTGGGCAAGCTCGCTCAGTCGTACATGGACAAGGGCGATTTGGTGCCCGACGATGTGACCATAGCGATGGTTAAGGATCGCCTGGCGCAGCCGGACAGCGACAAAGGAGCCATCCTGGATGGCTTCCCGCGCACGCCGGCCCAGGCTGCGGCGCTGGATACGCTTTTGCAAGAGATTGGTGGTCGTGTGTTGGTGGTCCCTTATGTCAGTGTGTCGGCCAATGAGCTGATGCAGCGCCTGATGAATCGGGCGGCGGTTGAGGGGCGGACAGACGATTCCGAGGAAACCATCCGTTATCGGATGCAGGTTTACGAAGAGCAAACAGAGCCGTTGCTGGATTACTACCGGCAGCGGGGGCTTCTGGTAGAGATAGACGGACAGCAGCCCATTGAAGACGTGCAGGCTGAATTGCAGGTGGTTATCGCTGAAGCAGCCTGATTGGATGTGGCCGGGACAAACGAGACTGCGTGCCGGTCGTGGAGTAGTGAAATGAAGGTATCGTCATCTGTGAAACGTCGTTGTCCGAAGTGCAAGATTATTAAGCGCCGCGGTACGGTTCGTGTCATCTGTTCCGATCCGAATCACAAACAACGCCAGGGTTAAGAGGGAATTGCTATGGCACGTATTGCTGGAGTTGACATCCCGCGCAACAAGCGGACTGAAATTGCGTTGACCTACATCTACGGTATCGGCCGCACAAGCAGCCACAAGATACTGGAAGCGGCCGAGGTGGATCCGAACCTGCGCGTTCGCGATCTGTCTGAGTCCGATGTAAGCCGTCTGCGCCAGATTATCGAGAAGGATTACATGGTCGAAGGTGACTTGCGTCGCGAGACGGCGATGAATATCAAGCGCCTGGGTGAAATTGGCTGCTATCGTGGGCTGCGCCACCGCCGTCATTTGCCGGCGCACGGCCAGCGCACGCGCACCAATGCCCGCACGCGCAAGGGTGTCAAGAAGACCGTTGCCGGTCGTGGCCGGCGTAAGGGCGGCAAGTAGTTCAACTAGACATAACTGACCATTGTCCTGCGCCGAACGCTGAAAGAGTGTCGGGTGCAGGATGGGTCAAGATGTGGAGAGAAAATGGGACGTAGACGACAAGCACAGGCTGCACGCAAGAAAGCGAAGAAGATGGTGCCGCGGGGAACCGCCCACATCTACGCAGCCTTCAATAACACAATTGTGACAATCACCGACCCGCAGGGGTAACACGGTTGCCTGGTCGAGTGCCGGCGCGTCGGGCTTTCGCGGTTCTCGCAAGAGCACGCCGTATGCGGCCCGTTTGGCCGGCCAAAACGCCGCCCGCATTGCACAGGACAATGGGATGCAGGAAGTCGACGTGTTCGTCAAGGGTCCCGGCCCCGGACGTGAGGCAGCTATCCGCTCCATTCAGGCGGCGGGAATCCGCGTCACGTCCATTCAGGACATTACGCCGATCCCGCATAATGGCTGTCGCCCGCCCAAGAAACGACGCATCTAATCTCGTCTAGACGAGGTTAGGTTCTGAGAGGGAAGAAGGGTCGCCAAGCCTGTAAACCTCTCCCAAACTATTACGGAGGTAATGAAATTGGCACGTTATACTGGACCTGTTTGTAAGCTTTGTCGCCGCGAAGGCGAGAAACTGTTTCTGAAAGGGTCGCGTTGTCTGACGCCCAAGTGCTCCTACGAGCGCCGTGGGTATCCGCCAGGGCAACACGGACGCGAGAATCAATATCGTCGCGGCCGCGCGTCGGACTATTTGCTGCAGTTGCGCGAGAAGCAGAAGGCACGCCGTGTCTATGGTGTGCTGGAGCGGCAATTCAGCCGCTACTTTGAGCACGCCGAGCGCCAAACCGGTCTGACCGGCTACAACCTGCTGGCTACGCTGGAGCGTCGGCTGGACAATGTTGTCTACCGTATGGGTATGGCCGACTCCCGCGCACAGGCGCGCCAGCTCGTGCAGCACGGGCACTTCATGCTGAACGGCCGCAAGACCAATATCCCGTCGGCGCTCGTTTCGCCGGGAGACAAGGTCTCGGTACGCCCGGAAAGCACCGGGCACCTACTTCAAGGAGTTGCGCCAGGACCTTGATGATCGGCGTGTGCCGCGTTGGCTTGACCGTTGATGGACAGAATCTGTCCGGTAATATTTTGCACCTGCCGGCACGTGAAGACATCGACGTTTCGCTCAATGAGCAGTTGATCGTTGAGTACTATTCTCGTTAATGACATATGCCCTTTTAGCCACCAGAGAGCACCGGTGCACTGCATGCTGTGACGCGTCGGGTGCTCTTTGAGGGAGGTAGATGCCTTGGCTATCAATAATCTTGTATTACCTAAAATTGAAAGTACGGCGAAGTCGGCCGAGTATGGCCGCTTCCTTATTAGCCCGCTGGAGCGTGGCTACGGAACGACAGTTGGCAATTCGCTGCGTCGTGTGCTGCTGGCCTCGCTGCCCGGCACGGCTGTCACGTCCATTCGGGTCACCGATGTGCCCCATGAGTTCTCCGCCATCCCCGGGGTGCGCGAGGACATGATGCAGTTCATTCTGCACATCAAGCAGCTGCGCATGACACTGCACAACACCGACACGGCGCGGATGCGCCTGGAAGTGCAGGGTGCCGGCCCGGTGACTGCGGCGGACATCCAGGTGCCGCCGGAGGTTGAGATCATCAACCCCGATCTGTACCTGTTCACCGTCGATTCTGATGAGACCTTCCTGGAGATCGAGCTGACGGCCGAAACCGGTCGCGGCTATTCTCCGGCCGAGGATCGTGGCCGGTTGCCCATCGGCGAACTGCCGGTTGATTCGATCTTCAGCCCCATTCGTCGGGTGGCCTATGAAGTGGAGAAGACGCGCGTCGGCCAGGTGGCTGACTATGATCGCATTGTTATGCAGATCTGGACTGACGGCACCATTCGGCCCGAAGATGCGTTGGCTCAGGCTGCGCAGATTCTGATTCAGCAGCTGCGTCCCATCGCTGGTGTCAGCGAAGAAACATTTGTGGCTGTTGAAGAAGAAAAAGAAGAAGAAGCGATTCCGAACGAGATCTACGACACGCCGATTGAGCAGCTCGATTTGAGTGTTCGCGTCTTTAACTCGTTGAAGCGCACCGGCATCACCAAGGTTGGCGAAATGCTGGAGATGCTGGATCGCGGTGAAGAGACCATGCTGGCCATTCGCAATTTCGGCGACAAGTCGCTCGATGAGTTGAAGCAGCAGTTGATTGCTAAGGGCTACCTCGACGAGGATGGTGAACCCAAGCTGATGTAGCCTCACGGCCATCATTCAGTTTGAGAGAACCAGGCCCCAGATAGACTGTATTAGGAGTTAGGTATGCGACACAAAGTACACGGCCGTAGATTGAGTCGTGACACGAGCCACCGTAACGCGTTGCGCCGTAACATGATTGCCGATTTGCTCTGCTACGAGCAGATAGTGACCACGGAAGCGAAGGCTCGCACGATCGGTCCCGCGGCCGAAAAGATGATTACCCTCGCCAAGCGCGGCTTGGCTAAGGGTGAAGTTGATCCGGCCAACACCGTGGCTGCTCGCCGTCTGGCGGCTTCCCGTCTGCCCAAGACACGTAAGGTCGAGGACGAGTACGGGATATTCAGCGAGGTCGATGTTGTTCGGAAGTTGTTCGAAGACATCGCGCCCCGCTATACGGACCGTCCCGGTGGGTATACGCGCATGGTCAAGCTCGGTCGTCGTTCCGGTGACAATGCCGACATGGCTGTGCTGATGCTGGTCGAGCAAGAGTAATTCGCTGATTCGTGACGTCTGACGAGCAAGATGCCGGAAACCAAGGCAATGCGAAGGAATCACCGGATGGGGCGCAATTGTACCGGGCGACAGTCCAGTATGATGGCACAGCCTATTTCGGGTTCCAGCGACAGCGGGCCGGCGTGCCCACCGTTCAGTCGGCCATTGAAACAGCACTAGAGCAGATTTCCGGCCACCCTGTCACAGTGACCGGGGCGGGCCGGACTGACACCGGTGTGCATGCACTGGGTCAGGTTGTATCGTTTACAATTGATTGGTCTACCAGGCATGGCAACGACGCCTTGTTGCGGGCCATCAACGCCAACTTGCCGCGGGATGTCGCGGTGTTGGATGTGATGGGTGCGCCGGCCGGTTTCCATCCGCGGTTCAGCGCACGTCGCCGAACCTACCGGTATTGGATTCGTAATGCCGAGCAGCAGGATATTTTCCTGCGCGATAGAGTGTGGCATGTTAGCCAAGGGCTGAATGTCAGCGCAATGGATGCCGCCGCGGGACAACTACTGGGCGAACACGACTTTGCGACGTTTGGTCGGGCGCCGGTTGGCGACAACACGGTTCGTCAAGTGTTTGCCGCCCAGTGTCGACGTGACGGGAATGACGTGTGGTTCGAGATTTCGGCGAATGCCTTTTTGAACCGAATGGTTCGCAGTCTGGTAGGATCGATCAAGGAAGTTGGTACGGGAAGTTGGTCTCTCGATGAATTCAGGGTAGCCTTGCTAGCCAAAGACCGGGGACGGTCGGCGACAGCAGCCCCACCACAGGGACTTTATCTCGTTTCCGTTGAGTATGAGGACTGATTTGAGAGACACAGCCTGGCGATAACAGGCCAGTGGAGAAAGCTATGAAGACTTATATGACCAAGCCTGCAGACGTAGAGCGACGCTGGTATGTTGTGGATGCCGAAGGGCAGACGTTGGGCCGTCTCGCATCGCAAATCGCCTCGGTACTACGTGGTAAGCACAAGCCGACGTTCAGCCCGGCCGTGGATTGCGGTGACTTCGTTATCGTCATCAATGCCGACAAGATCGCCGTCACCGGCCGCCGTCTGGAACAGAAGCGCTATTACAGCCATTCCCAGTACCCCGGCGGCCTGCGCGAGATAACCCTTCGCGACCAGATGGAAAAGGACCCAACGCGGGTCATCCACCTGGCAGTGCGCGGTATGCTGCCGAAAAATACACTCGGCCGTCACATGCTGAAGAAAATGAAAGTCTATGCCGGGTCCGAGCACCCGCATGAGGCCCAGCAACCGGTTCCTCTGGAACTATAGGGTTTGTGGGTAAGCGTATAGAGCAAGAGGAACAAGTATGAGCGAGTATATTGAGGGGATTGGGCGACGTAAGCGAGCCTCGGCCCGCGTGCGCATCTATCCGCGCACAGCCGGCGAAACCGGCGAAATGACCTTCGTGGTCAATGACAAAGACGTGAAAGAGTACTTCCCGCGCTATGGGGACTATATCACGCTCATTGGGCCGCTGGAAGATACGGAACTGGCGAACAAGATGGACGTGACTGTCCTGGTCCAGGGTGGCGGTGTCACCGGTCAGACCAGCGCCGTTCGATTGGGCTTGGCCCGCGCTTTGGTCAAGTATGACGAGAGTCTGCGCGCTCCCTTGCGCGGCGGTGATCATTTGACCCGGGACGCCCGCGTTAAGGAACGCAAAAAGCCAGGTCTCAAGCGCGCCCGCAAAGCCCCGACCTACACCAAGCGCTAGTCCATCAGCGACCAGCCTAACCGATTGTAACTCCCTGACCGATGGCTATCACCATCGTTGGACTGGGACCTGGAGATGCCAGCCTGACCACGCGTCAGGCCTGGCATCTTCTCACGTCGGCACCCGAGATCTGGGTACGTACAATTCGTCACCCGGCGGTAGCCGATCTGCCCGCCGATACCACCATCCACTCGTTCGACGCGATCTACGATAGCGCCGCCGATTTTTCGGCCGTGTACCAAACGATTGCCCAGCAAGTGCTCGAGCTTGGCCGAACCGCCGACATCGTTTACGCGGTACCGGGCAATCCGTTCGTGGGCGAGGCTACCGTTCAAACGGTTATCCAGGCCGCTCGCGAGCAGGCTGTTCCGGTGTATCTTGTGGCCGGATTGAGCTTCGTTGAACCGACCCTGGCTGCCGTCCAGGTGGATGCCCTGGATGGTCTTCAACTGTTTGATGCCATCGCGTTGGGCGGTTATCTCTATCCACCCATCAACCCTGACGTCCCCGTGTTGCTGGGCCAGGTCTATAGCCGTATGTTGGCCAACGACTTGAAGCTGGCGCTGTTGGCAATCTATCCACCGGATCAAGAAGTGGTTCTGGTTCATCATGCCGGCCAAGCAGATGAGCTGATCGAAAGGGTGCCATTGCATGCCGTCGATCATAGTACACACATCGATCACCTGACATCACTCTATATTCCCGCATTACCAATCAAGGCCGGATTGTCAACGCTGGCCGAAACGGTGGCTGTGTTGCGCAGCCCGGAGGGATGCCCCTGGGACCAGGAACAGACCCCGCAAAGCATGCGCGAGGGGTTCCTGGAGGAAGCTTACGAAGTGATGGCGGCATTGGATGCTGACGACACGGATAACTTGCGGGAGGAACTGGGCGATCTGCTTTACCACATTGTCATGCAAGCCCAGATGGCGGCCGAAGCCGAACAGTTTACGCTGACGGACGTCGTTGCAGGCATCGAGGCCAAGTTGAAGCGCCGTCATCCCCACGTGTGGGGAGATTGGGAAGTAAGCGATACTGCACAGGTCTTGCTCAATTGGGAAAAGCTCAAGCAGAAGGAAAAGGCGGATAGTGGGGCTGCGCCTACGTCAGTCCTGGACAACATACCCTTGGTTTTGCCGGCCCTGGTTCGTTCGGAAAAGATTCAAGCCAAAGTTGCTAAACAGGGGTTTGACTGGCCTTCGGTTGCCGGTGTCTACGACAAGATGGCAGAGGAGATTGAGGAAGTTCGGACGGCCGGGTCTGCTGCCGAACAGTCGGCGGAACTTGGCGATCTGCTGTTTGCCGTGGTCAATCTGGCCCGGTGGCACGACGTCGATGCTGAAGTTGCGCTACGCGAGGCGAACAATCGATTCTCCCGACGATACCGGCTGGTCGAACAATTCGCCGCTGTCCGTGGTCTAACACTGGCCAACCTCGACATTAACGAACTAGAAGCCTTATGGCAAGAGGCCAAGGCGACGGTTGCGCGAAACTTCCCGACTGATACAGTATAACCGCATTGGTTGAACACCATGCGGAGTAATGGGAAGCACAGTGGCAATTGCACTTAGTATTGCGCTGTTGGTGTTGGCGGGTTTGGCGCTGATCACGGCACTAATCTTGTTGTGGCGCGCGTTGAGCTCCCGGTCCAGTATCAGCAAGCAACCGTATGACGTAGGTTTGGTCGAGGCCAAACGTAGTTCTCAGGCTCAGCTGTTGGCCGCGGGAGCCTCGTTTGTTCTGAGTCTGATCTTCCTGAGCGCCTATGCTGTGGTGCCTCGTGGAGCCGCTACGGCCGAAAGTGAACCGGTTGTGCCTGTCCTGCCCACACCTGCCTTTGAGATTGCCCCAACGGCCGTGCCGACGCGAGCCTTGGCCAATCCGGCTGTCGAGACCGCTCCCCCGGTGCCAACTCAACCCCAGCCAACACCGACGATTGGCGCCACAGCGACGCCCGTGCCCACAGAACCGGCCGGACCAACCACGGCCACGGTTAGTAGCGGCGTAGGGGTATGGCTCCGCTCGGCCCCTAGCACGACCTCTGAGCAGTTGGAGTGGCTTCTGGATGGGACGGTGCTGACGCTTCTGGACGGGCAGGAAACGGCCGATGAATTCCTGTGGCAACAGGTCCAGGCCGAAAGTGGTGCCGAAGGGTGGGTGGCGCGTGACTTCCTGGTTGTCAACGAGGCGACGCCCTAACTCCGGCCTCTTCTGTATCGTCGGCTATTTGACGATGTAATTGGGTGATTGATGCCGGAAGTATGTATCGTACAGTTCGGCATAGTGGCCCCCGGCCGTCATCAATTCTTCGTGGCTGCCTTCCTCAATGATGCGACCCTTCTCCAATACGATGATGCGATCGGCCGATCGGACGGTTGACAGTCGGTGGGCGATGATGATCGAAGAGCTATTGGCCATGATGAGGTTGAGCGCTTCCTGAATCTGGGCTTCAGTGAATGGGTCCACGCTGGCAGTCGCCTCATCGAGTATGAAGATGCGCGGTGCCTGCACCAGGACGCGGGTAAGAGCCACCAATTGGCGCTGACCCATGGACAGGCGGCTGCCGCGTTCGCCCACTTCGCTATGAATACCATTGGGCAGCGTATCCAGCCATTCACCCTCGCCAATCCGGTTGGCCATCGTCACGATGTCCTCATCAGTTGTTTCAGGGCTGCCATAGCGAATGTTGTCGGCCACTGTGCCCGCAAACAAGAACGGGACCTGTGACACGATACCAATTTGTTGGCGATAACCGGGCAACTCAAACGTGCGAATGTCCTGGTCATCTACCCGAATCTCGCCGTCCTGAAACTCATAGAACCGGGCTACCAATTTGATGACGCTGGATTTGCCTGCACCGGTATGGCCCACCAGGGCCACGCTTTCGCCCGGCTGGATGTGCAGGCAGAAGTCACGCAGAACCTGCTCCTGCTCGGAGTAACGAAAATCCACGTCTTCAAACTGGATATCCCCCTTGAGACGGGGAGCCGGCAACTCGGCCGTCTGGACAACACTCGACTCAACATCAATGAGACCGAAGATTCGTTCGACAGCCGCCAATCCGGCTTGAAACTGGCTCCAGAAGGCCGATAGATTGGTAATCGGGAACCAAAATCGATCAACGGTGGAAACGAATAGATACCAGGCAGCAATGGAGATGGCCCCGGCCACCGCGCTGCGGCCGCCAAAGTACACCAGAACGGCCGTACCGATGCCGGCCAACGCGTTCAGCACAGGGAAAATGTTGGCAATGACGAACGCTTTGCGCACGTTGATGTCGTAGGCCTGCTGATTGACGCGGAGGAACTCCTCGTAGATGGCCAACTCTTGCCGGAAGTTCTTGGCCACGCGTACCCCGGAGACGGACTCCTGAATCGCCTTGTTGACCTCAGCCAGCCCGCGCGAGCTTTGCTGGGTCACACGTCGCGCCATGTGACGGAAAGTCAGCGCAACCACCATAACAATCGGAGCCATGGCCAGAACCAGCAGCGTCAGGCGTACGTCTATGCTAAACAGAACAACGATCAGGATTCCGGCGACGACAAGCTGATTGATGACGTCCGTACTAATCGTGACGACTTCGCCGAATTCCTGGGTGTCGCTCGTAATGCGGCTCACGATGCGGCCGGTGTTAAACTCATCATAGAAAGATAGGTCTTGTTCCACGGCGGCCGAGAAAGCGTCGGTGCGCATCTTCAGAACCACGTCGGCAATCACCTCGGCCGTCAGGCTGCGGCGTATCCAGTTGAAACCCCAAATCGATACACCCGTAATCAAAACCAGGCTGACGAGCACCGTGTCGCTGAATACCGAATCCGGTGAGGCTGATTCCAGGCCTCGCGCAATGAGTAGGGGCAGTGCCGCACCAGCCGCGGCCATGACCGTAATCGCAATGATGATCACGATAACCTTGGTTGTGTGGGGTTTGAAGTAGCCCCCCATACGACTGATTAGGTCACGATCGCTGTACGAGCGATCGTACTTTTCGGCCTCCAGGCCGCGCATGACTGCTGCCATTCAGGTGAGTGTCCTTTACATAATCCGCTTGCCCAGAAGGGAGCAAACGAGTTCGACGGCCAATTCCGAGGTCTTGTTCATGTCGTCCAGGATAGGGTTAATCTCAACCACATCCAGCGAGGTGACCCGGTGACTGTCGCCCAGGATCTCCATGAGCAGGTGGGCCTCGCGGTAGGTCAGTCCGCCAGGCACCGGGGTTCCAACGCCGGGTGCCTCAGCCGGATCCAGGCTGTCCATATCCAGGCTGACATGAATCCGGGACAAGTGGCGCAACTTATCCAGTGCCTGGCGGGCCACGACAGCCATACCGAGTTCATCTACATGGCGCATGGTGAAGACGTTAATGCCTCGTTCCACCAGGCGTTCGCGTTCGGCCTCGTCCAGATTGCGGATACCAATTTGCACAACCTGTGACGGCTGTAATTTGGCGCCGTCATAGCCGATGTTGACCAATGCGTCCGGACCATCACCAGCCAGGATGCTGACCGGCATCCCATGAATGTTACCGGATGGGGAGGTTTGCGGCGTGTTGAAGTCGCTGTGGGCATCTATCCAGATAAGCCCGAGTGGTTCAGCTTGTGCTGCGGCGGCCACAGAACCAATGCTGATACTGTGGTCGCCACCCAGAAAGACGGCGAATTCGCCGTCGGCAATCCACGGAGTAGCCATCTCATAGAGCCGCTGGCAAACGGCCGTCACAGCCCGCTGACGGCGTCCTGTACCCTCGGCAACGTGTTCTTCAGGGTTTGGCACCACTATGTTGCCTTCGTCATGCACCACGTGGCCCAGACGCTCCAGGCGTGTTTTTATATTGGCGTAGCGAACTGCACTGGGGCCCATGTCGACGCCTCGCCGACTTTGGCCCAGGTCCATTGGGACGCCTACGATTCTTACGGTTTGTTTGCTCACAGATTGTTGCCTTGGTCCAATGTCTAATGGTATTGTGTCGGAACAGGGGGGAAGGTGCAAGCCGTGACATTGGCCGCTCATCCGAGGCACTCTATAATCAATCCATGCCCGATTTTGATTGGTATTCGGTTGAGCAATTGTCATGGCCCGTGGATTGGACGGCCGAATTTGGCCGAGAGGCGCCTCTGCTGATGGAAATTGGTTTTGGCAGCGGCCAGTTCTTGACCGGACTGGCGCGGCGTCGCCCGGATGCCGATATCCTGGGAGTCGAGATTTCATTGCCGTCGCTACGCAATGCGGCGCGCAAGATCAGCCGCGCCGAGCTGAGGAATATACGCCTTATCCATGCCAGCGCGCAGGCAGCGCTAACCTTGCTCTGCATCCCCGGTAGTCTGGACGGCGTAACAATCAACTACCCGGACCCGTGGCCCAAAAAGGCTCATCTAGACCGACGGCTCATCAGCGACGCTACGCTTGCGTTGCTCGCCTCACGGTTGCAGGCGGGTGGCTACCTGGACATCAGCACGGATCATGAAGCCTATGCCATGGCCATTGATGACTGCCTCGGCCGCACACGGTATTTCAACAGCCGGCGCGACGATTCGTATAGTCATGATGAGGCTGATCGGGTCGGAACCAAGTACGAGCAGGTCGCCATAAGAGAAGGTCGCACGTGCTACTACTTTCGCTGGCAGCGGAACAGTGTCCCGGTGGACACATACTTTACCATACCCAAGGAACAGCCCATGCCCCACATTGTCCTGCGTGCCCCAGTTGGCGTAACGGAAATTGCCCAGCGCTTTCAACCGGTCTATGTCGAAGGTGAAGGGGTCACAATCAAATATCTGGAGGCGTACCAATCGCTCCATGATGGCAAGCTTCTGGTCGAGACGTTTATCAACGAGGATCCGCTGAAGCAACATATTTGCCTGGCTGTGCGGGAGCGGGGGGACGGCGATTTGATTGTGGAGATGCACGACATCGGCTTCCCACGCCCAACGGCCGGGATCCATCAGGCAATCCAACAGCTGGCCAACTGGATTGTGGAGCAATATCCGGCCACGATCGTGGCCCACAGCAACCTGTTGATGACATAGATGGCAACCGCCCAAGCAAATGTGATTGCTCTCCACGTCCTCGACCAGGGGCAAGGTGAACCGGTCCTGTTGCTACACGGTCTGGGCTCGCGTTCAGCCGATTGGCAGTTGCAGATCCCTGTGCTTGCTGCGGCATACCGTGTCATCGTTCCTGACCTTCGAGGTCACGGCGTTTCCCCCAAGCCACCGGGCCCGTACACCATGACGATGATGGCGGATGATGTCGTGG
Source organism: uncultured Chloroflexia bacterium (assembly GCA_963695535.1). GTDB lineage: Bacteria > Chloroflexota > Anaerolineae > Promineifilales > Promineifilaceae > Promineifilum. The sequence continues at coordinate 40,130 of CAVOGT010000003.1, read as the reverse complement.
CATTGCTCGACTCCCTGAATGTGGGTAGCGTTCACGTGCTGGGCTTGTCCATGGGCGGCATGATTGGTTTTCAGTTAGCCGTGGATCGACCGGAGCGGGTTCGAAGTCTGATTGTCGTTAATAGTACACCCGATCTCGTGCCGCGTTCGTTGGCGCAGCGTCTACAGGTCATGCAGCGAAGATTACTAGCACGGCTGTTGGGTGTGGAGCAGACCGGCCGGTTTCTGGCGGGACGTCTGTTTCCCCATCCGGACCAGGCTGCTTTGCGTACGATGATGGTGGACCGGTGGGCCGAAAACGACAAGGCTGCCTATGTGGCGTCAATGGAGGCGTGCATCGGCTGGAGCGTGCTGGATCGCATCGATCGAATTTCGTGCCCTGTCCTGGTCATCAGCGGCGATCGTGATTATTTGCCCATAGATGGCAAACGCCAGTATACCGCTATGATCCCCCGGGCACGGCTGGTGGTGGTCGAAGACTCCGGTCACGCGACCCCGATAGACCAGTCTGAGAACTTCAATCAGCTTGTACTGACATTTTTGGATCGGGAGGCTATCATCCTCCCAACGAACACACAAACCGACCTTGGAGATTAGCTAATGAGAGTCGTTGTAGCCGGGGAAAGCCCGTTTGTTGAAGAAGTCGCTCGCCTCTGCGAGCGTACTAGCCACAAGACCACTGTGTTTCTCGTCGAGGATTTCTTCGACGCACTGGAGGCAGGGCCGGCGCTGGAGACACTGTCGGACACCGAAGTGGTCATTGAGCTGCATAATGAATCGGCCGCAGCCAAGCAAGAACTGCTGCTCATGATGTCGGCCTATATGCCGCAGGAAGCACTTATCATGACATCGGTTTTGGCCACCAGTGCGACGCAGGCCGCTTCCTGGGTTGCGCGACCGGAGCGCGTCGTTGGCTTTGGCGTGCTGCCGCCGCTGCCCGACAAGGGCGTGGTCGAGCTGGCTCGCGCGATGCAAACGGATGAGCAATCACTGGTACAGGCTGAGCTTTTCTGGCGCGGGTTGGGGCAGCAGACGGTTATTGTTGGTGATGGCCCTGGGCTTATTCGCGCCCGTACTGTGTGCTGCCTCATCAATGAAGCCGTTACCGCCCTTATGGAAGGGGTCGCCAGCGCCGAGGATATCGATATGGCGATGCGCTTGGGGACCAACTACCCGCTAGGGCCATTGGCCTGGGCTGATCTCATCGGGCTGGATGCGGTTCTGGGAACCATGACCGGCTTGTTCGAAGAATGGGGCGACGACCGCTATCGGCCGTCGCCATTGCTGCGCCGTATGGTCCAGTCCGGCCAACTGGGCCGCAAGTCAGGGCAGGGATTCTTCCGCTATGACGGGACCAAGTAGCTGGTCGTCGCCTGGCGGCTAAGACTGTGGATAGACGGGTGTGTCCGGGCCAACGAGTTCCTGGAACAGCTCCAGAATCTCGCCTGGCTCCGCATGACGTCCGAGCTCCTTTTTCGAATAGAGTGTTTCGCCGTCCACTTTGAAGTCGAACACCCCTTTGCTGCCGGTAATGAAGGTGAAGCTCTCAATTAGGTGTTGGTAATTACTGAGAATATCGTCTGCCGCACGGGCAGCGCGTTGCCAGTAGTTTCAAGGGACACAGTATTCTAGGGTAATGACGTACTTGTCCATGGTACTCCTTAACTTGGGTCAGTCACAATTCCGTGCGTTTCATCTTAACCAATCCGGCCTGCGGTTTCAAGCTTTTCGGCCCAGTGGGCAGTTAGGGGCGAGGCTAAAGACGGCTCTGGGTGCGATTAGTTTTGGTGTAAGAGCGAGTCACGGCGAGAATAGGGGTATGAACGAAAAACAGACCTCCAATGAAGATCAACCTGACGAGTTAATCCAAAAGATGAGCCAATGGCAACGGGCAAACCCCGATGCAACCTTGACCGACATCGAGGAGGCGGTCGAAGCGGAGCTGGCCCAAATACGCCAGCGAATAGTGGAAGAGATGGTACGGGAAAAAGAAGCAGCGAGCCATGAGGAGCCGGATTGTCCGCGATGTGGCGAGAGGATGGTCAAGAATGGGCGACGGTCGCGAAAGCTGAAGGGCAAAGAAGGACAAACGGTCACACTCGACCGGCAGCAATGGCGTTGTCTCTCCTGTGGAGCAACGCTTTTCCCCCCTGGATAGAGCCTTGGGATTGCTCCACGGCGCGTACACACCGCAGGTGCAGGAGGCCATGACGCGCTTGGGGAGCCGGATGCCGTACGCGGAAGCGCAGGAAGAACTGGCGTTGTTGTGGAAGGTGGCGGTAAGTACAAGCAGCTTACGGCACGTGACTTTGCGACATGGGCGGGTAGCGGAAACGCTTCTCCTGGAAGAGGTAGCCCGGTTGGAAGCAGGCGGAGATACGCCGATGGGTAAACCGGAGCAGGTGGTGGTGTGTATCGACGGGGCAATGGTGCAGACTACCAGTGGCGAGTGGCGCGAAGTGAAGACGATGACTTTGGGCGAGTTTGAGCCGCATTGGGATGCCAAACAGCGGCAAGTGGTGACCCGAACGACGCAACTGAGCTACTTTTCGCGCGTGGCCGTGGCTGAGGAATTCACCCGAACGTCGCTGGTGGAATGGCAGCGACGGGGTGGCGACAACGCCCACACCGTGGTGGCAGTGCAGGACGGGGCGAACTGGATTCAGGGAGTCATTGATTACCATTGTCCGCAGGCAACGCGGGTGATTGATTTCGCCCACGCTCAGAGTTATGTGGCCGCGGTCGGGCGGGCCATCTATGGGCCGGAAACAGATGTCTTTCGCCAGTGGTACGGTCGAATGTCGCAACAGTTGGGCCACCAACCACCGCGGCGCACGGTGAACGAGTTGCGTTTGCTGCAGCGCCAACATCCCGGCCATCCGCAGGCCGAGGATATCGACGTGGCCATTCGCTATCTGGAGAAACGCCTGCCGATGATTGACTATCCCCACTTTCGTCGTCAACAACTCCCGATTGGGTCGGGGATAGTCGAAAGCGGTCACAAAGTGGTCATGCAGAAACGGATGAAACAGGCGGGGATGCGTTGGGCCGAAGCCAATCTCAATCCGATGCTCGCCCTGCGCGTTGCCTTATGCAACCGAACCTGGAACCAGAAATGGAGCGAGATTGAAAGCCGCCTCCGTCACGACAGATACTCGCCACGAACCAAGTCAGAACAGCGGCCGGAGCTCGTTACCGAAGCCGATTGTCAACGTTTGACCGCCCTGGCGGAGCGAATCACGAGAAAGAAGGGACCGCCCTGGCAAAACCACCGCTGGGTCTTTCCCTATCGGGCCATTTCCATACACCAAAACTAATCGCACCTGACGGCTCTAATTTACTTGACATTCGCACGTGATGCGGCTAAGATTCACGATGCTGTTGGGCCTGTAGCTCAGCTGGGAGAGCGCTACAATCGCACTGTAGAGGCCAAGGGTTCGAGCCCCTTCAGGTCCACTGAGTGGATGAGCCCGAAACCGACAGTTTGTTCGGGTGTGAAACTTACAATTGAAAATTGACTGGCAACGAACAGGAGTAGTAGGCACGCACTAGAGAGCTTCTTCATGGGCTGAAAGAGAGGCAAGGTGCTGAACTCGCCTGGGAGCTGTGTCGGTGAAACAAGTAACCGGCAACGCATCGCACTCGTTACGTGCTAAAGAGGATGGTATGGGCCTGTAGCTCAGTTGGGAGAGCGCTACAATGGCATTGTAGAGGTCAAGGGTTCGAGCCCCTTCAGGTCCACCTTTGTACTACCATCAATCAGAGTGGTACCGCGGAACCCCTTTCGTCTCTGAACGAGAGGGGTTCTTTTGTTTGTATGGACATGGATGACTTGTGGCTGGAAACACCGTTTGGACGCCTCTACGCAAGAACCGTGGGCGACGACAGCGCCCCGCTTGTGCTGGCTGTCCATGGATTCAGCCAACGCAATGGCTGGCAAAGTTGGGAACCGCTGATGAAGCCCCTGGCGGCGGCCGGTTTCTTTGTGGTCAGTCTGGATATGCCCGGTTGGGGCCAGAGCACGGCCGGTGGCTTCGATCCCCTGGACAGTGCGCAGGGTGTTGCTGTGCTGGAAGCCGTGATAGTCGGGCTGGGCCGTGGGCAGGCACGAGCGGTGATGGGCAAGAGCTGGGGCGGTGGGTTGGCGTTGTCGCTGGCCCTGGACAAGCCACAGCGGGTCGAGAAGCTCATCTTGACGGCCCCGGCCTTCATGGATTTTGGCCGACTGGCGGGTTTGAGTCAGCCTGTATTGTTGGCTTGGGCGGTTGACGATCCGACCATTCCGATTGGCACGGCTTCCGGCTATCAATCTACCGTTCCTGCCCTGGAGTTAGTGACTTATGACACGGGCGGCCATAGCGCTGCCCCGAAGAATCCCGGCGATTTTGCACCACGCGCCATCGCCTTTCTGAACAAACCGACAGTGGAGAAGCAATAATGAGTGATACCTACGATCCGGCGGTAATTGAACCGAAGTGGCAGGCCAAATGGGAAGAAGACAAGCTGTACCGGTCTGAAGTGGACTGGGAGAAGCCCAAGCACTATGCGTTGACGATGCTGCCCTATCCAAGTGGTGATTTGCATATCGGCCACTGGTTCGCCATGACGCCCTCCGACGCGCGTGCCCGGTTCATGCGCATGCGCGGCTTCAATGTGCTCTTTCCCATGGGCTTTGATGCCTTCGGTTTGCCGGCCGAAAACGCGGCCATCCAGCGTAACATTCATCCCAAGACGTGGACCTATGCCAACATCGAGCGCATGCGCAAGCAGTTGCGCAGTATGGGCGCCATGTTCGACTGGGAGCGCGAGGCGGTTAGCTGCGACCCGGCGTACTATCATTGGACCGAGTGGTTCTTTGCCCAGTTTTTCAACGGCGGCCTGGCCTATCGCGGTGAGGCGATGGTCAACTGGTCGCCGACCTTGCAGACGGTCCTGGCCAATGAGCAGGTCATCGACGGAAAGGACGAGCGCACCGGTCAGCCGGTCGTTCAGAAGTTGCTCAGCCAGTGGTTCTTCCGGATCACTGACTATGCTGATGAGCTGCTCGATTTCAGCCGCCTCGATTGGCCGGAACCGGTCAAAACGATGCAGACGTAACTGGATCAATCGCAGCGAGGGGGCGCGGGTCAATTTTATCATTGAGAACGGCGATACCTTGGAAGTGTTCACCACGCGGCCGGACACGCTGTGGGGCGCAACGTTTATGGTCCTGGCCCCGGAACACCCGCTGGTTGATTCGCTCACGACGCCCGAACAGGCTGCCGAAATCGAGGCATACAAGGTGATGGCTGCGCGGGCATCGGAACTGGACCGGCTATCGGAAACGCGCGAGAAGACGGGCGTGTTTACGGGTGGATACGCCACCAACCCGGTTAATGGCGCCAGGGTTCCCGTCTGGATAGCTGACTATGTGCTCAGCACCTACGGCACTGGGGCCATCATGGCTGTGCCGGCGCACGACCAGCGCGACTTCGACTTTGCCCGTCACTTCGGCCTGGATATTGTCCCGGTCATAGAGCCGGCCGGCGAATCACTCGACGGTTTGACGATGGGTGAGGCTTACGTTGGGCCGGGCGTCATGGTCAATAGCGATCAGTTCAACGGCACACCCGTCACCACGGCCAAGGGACGTGCCAACCCGTCCATCAATGCCGTGATCGATTGGCTCGAGGCGGAGGAGATCGGCCATGAGGCCATCAGCTATCGGCTGCGGGATTGGCTTATCAGTCGCCAACGGTATTGGGGCGCCCCGATACCGGCTGTCTATCGTGCAGACGGCACAATCGAGATGGTCGCCTACGCTGACTTGCCGGTGTTGCTTCCCGATGACGTGGAGTTCATGCCGACCGGCCAAAGCCCGTTGCAGCTTCATGACCCTTTCTTGCAAACGAGCGATAGTGACGGGAATCCGGCGCGCCGCGAGACCGATACGATGGACACGTTCATGTGCTCATCGTGGTATCAGTACCGCTATCTGAGTCCAACCTATGCTGAGGGGCCATTTGACCCGGAAGAGGCGGCGTACTGGCTGCCGGTCGATGTCTATACCGGCGGCGCCGAACACGCAACGATGCACCTTCTCTATACGCGCTTCTTCACCAAGGCCATGCGCGACCGAGGTATTTTTGACGAAGCCGATGCCATTATGGCTGCCAACGGTCGAAGCCCGAATGGTGCCTTTGATGAGCCGATGATCATGCTGCGCAACCAGGGCCAGATCCTGGGCGCCGAGCGCAAAGGTGACTATGTCATCGCCCGTGGCACGTGGGACGGCGCCAAGTTGACAGCAAGTGAGCTAGAGGTTGTCGCCCAGAGTGATCTGCCGAAGAACGCCGGAGACGGCATTGTGGCCGGTGAGTTGATGCGGCGTACCGAGAATGCTTTGCAGATCGATACGGGCGCAGGCGAAGACGTAACGGTCGAGGTGACTGCGGACGCCATCATTCGCATACCGACCATCGAGGGTGAGAATACAATTAACCAACTACATCATCACCTGGAAGTCCAGCGGATGTCCAAGAGCAAGGGAAACGTCGTTAACCCCGATGAGCTGGTGGCCCAGTTTGGCGCTGATACCGTGCGAACATATTTGATGTTCTTTGCCAAATGGGATCAGGGTGGGCCGTGGAATTATGACGGCATTAAGGGCGCGCAACGACTCATCAGTGACGTCTGGGACATTGGCCAAGTCGATTATACTCCCCAGGCCGTGTCCGACGACACGACACGGGCTTTGCGGCGCAAAACGCATCAAGTGATTCGCAAGGTCACGGATGATTTGGCGGACTTCTCTTTCAACACGGCCGTTGCCGCGCTGATGGAGCTGCGCAACACGTTGCTGGTGGCGCAACGGGCGGAGCACGCTTCGGCCCAGGCCTGGACCGAGTCGGTTGACACCTTGCTGTTGCTGCTGGCGCCCATCGCGCCGCACATTACCGAGGAACTGTGGTCTCGCCGCGGGCGTGCAGGTAGCATTCACGTGCAAGCATGGCCGCAGTGGGATGTAGAGACGGCGCGTGAAGACGTGATCAGCCTCGTTGTCCAGGTTAACGGCAGGGTGCGCGACACGATCGAGGTGCCCGCCGGAACCGATGACGAGACGCTCAAGCAGCTGGCCTTGGAATCGGACAAGGTCCGGAAGTGGATGGACGGCCAGACCCCGCGCAAGGTTATTGTCGTGCGCGGCACGCTGGTCAACATCGTCCTCTAGCTGGCTGGGATGGTATGGTCGCGTCAGACGACAACGGTGCCAAGACTGCCGACACCGCGAACCAGTTGAAACAGCCCAAAGGCAAATAGCGCGACGGCCGACAACCAGGCCAGCGCCTTGTTCACCTGGGGGCTAATTTGCCCGGCGGCCGAAAACAGTAGTACGAACAAGATCATGCCGCCAATCAAAGCGGTATAGAAGCCCAGCAGGAAGGCCAGGCCGTTGATGGGTGCCTGGCGCCAAGCGCTGATGAGAATGGGACCGGCCACTGTGGCCCAGAAGATATAGGGATTGGGACTGAGAAAGTTGGTTAAGGCCGCCTTGAGGATGCTGCCATTGGGGGATGGCAGCGAGTCCGGATCGATTGTTCCGGCCGACTGGGCTGCGCGATAAGCCCCCCAGGCCAGGTAGATCAGAAACAACCCGCCGCCGACCTGGAGCACCGACACGAGCCAGGCAGGAACCTGAGTCAGCACAACCAGAACCAGGATTAAGATAGGTCCGTCGCTGATGAGCGGGGCGAAGGCAGCCGGCACGGCTCGCCGCCAACCGCCGCTGAGAGCCAGAGACAATAGCAATGCCTGGAAGGGGCCGGGCTGCACTGCCGCCGCGCCACCCAGCAAGAGTCCCTGGATCAGGTACGTCGGCACTGAGATCGTCTCCTGTTTATTGCGGGTGAGCTAGAGCGTCGTCAGAATCTCAGTGCCCTGACGCGTGATGGCCAGGGTGTGCTCAAACTGCACGGAGAGCTTGCCGTCAGCCGTGATGACAGTCCAGCCGTCGTTGAGCAAAATCCACTCGTGTGTGCCTTCGTTGATCATCGGCTCGATGGTGAAGGTCATCCCCGGCACCAGGCGCGGGCCGGGTGTGGATTGGCGCACATGGGAAACCGACAGATTCTCGTGCAGTGAACGGCCGATGCCATGACCGCCCCACTCGTGGACAACCGTGACATGCTGGGTGTCAGCGTAATCCTGGATGGCCCGGCCAATGTCGTTGAGATAGGCTCCGGGCTGGGCCGCCTCGATGCCCACTCGCAAGGCTTCCTTTCCAATGGCCATGAGGCGGTCGGTAGACGGGGATATACGACCGACCGGGTAGGTCACGCAGGCGTCGCCGCACCACCCCTTGAGCCGAAGCCCTATGTCAATGCCAATCACGTCGCCATCGGCCAGGAGGCGATCATCCGGCAGACCGTGGCAGATCTCGTGATTGATTGAGGCGCAGATGACGCCGGGGAAGGGCGGGTGCTCAACACCACGTCCCTGATACCCTTTGTACAGTGGTTCGGCGCCATGGTCATAGATGGTCTTCTCGACGATCTGGTCTAGTGCGCGTAGGCTGACGCCTGGTTGAACGTTCTCCTCGAGGAGGGCAAAGCATTCGGCGACCAGCTTGCCTGCATCGCGCATCCGTGAAATATCCTTGGCGGTCTTCAATCTCATAATGTGACTTCTTATGTTCTGACAATCGCGCCAACTATAGCACAAAAAAGGCCTGCCGCATGTGCGACAGGCCCCTTCCCTATTCGACGCCTAGCCCGTCAAATAAGTAACTTCGTTTAGGAAGCTTAGGGTTATTACGGGATCATCACCCGGTCGATGACATGGATGATGCCGTTGCTGGCCGGGATGTTGTAGACCAACACCTTCGCGCCACTGATGTCCACAATCATGGCACCATCGGTGTTGACGAAGAGCGGCCGGCCGTCGGACATCGTGGGGATCAGGCTGCTCGTGGCAATCTGGTCACGGGTCAGGCTGTCATTCACGACATGATAGAGCAGGATGGCGCGCAGCTGGTCCTCGGAGAGCGAGATATCGCCCAGGGCTTCGAAAGCGGCATCGGTCGGGGCAAAGACGGTGTAGTTGCCGGGGAGGGCAAAGGTCTCGGCCAAACCGGTGGCGGTCAGAGCGCCCAATAGCTGATTGAAGTTTCCGGCCTCGGTGGCGATTTCAGCGATGGTCTTCAAGCCAACAGTGTCGTCCATTGCTACTTCATCGGCCATTTCCATGTCGTCGGCAGCAGCTTCAGGAGCAGCGGCCTCAGGGGCAGGCGTTACTTCGGCAGCCGGTGCAGGGTTCGTCACAGCTTCCGGCAGCAAGACGGTGTCAATAACATGGATGACGCCATTCTTGGCCAGAATGTCGACAGCCGTGATTTGGGAATCATCGACGAAGGGCAGACCATCGCGCAGGCTAACGTCCAGGGACTCGCCCTGAAGGGTCGGCAGCGTCGCGGCGGCCAGGACATCGCCACTCTGGTACTCACCAGCCAATACGTGGTAGGTCAGAATGGTGGTCAAGAGGCCTTCCGGATCGGCCAACACGGTGGCCAGAATGCCAGGATTAGCCGCTTCCAGCTTGGCGAAGGCGGCGTCGGTGGGAGCAAACACGGTGAACGTGTTGTCGGCCGAAGCCAGGGTGTCGGCCAGACCGGCAGCAACAATGGCTGCGTGCAGGGTGTCGAAGCTGTCATTAGCGGCAGCAATGTCGACGATATTCTCATTCGGCCGTTCCTGAGCGGAGACGGTGGCGACCATGGTAAGGGTCAGGGCCATCAAAGCGGACAGAAGCAACAGTACTTTACGTTTCATTTCAGACAATCCTCCAAAGCATAAGTGTTCAGGTTACAGAAATCTCAAAGTGAGAATGGCCGCGACTCGTTAGGCTAGGTAACAGGTGGCAAGGCCTAATTTCCAGATTGAAAGCTGCAGTGCTACCCAAACAGTATAGACGATACCTGGACAGAATAGCCAGCGCTCTCATGATTCGATCATAATGCACAGTATTTGCACAGATAAAGCCGCAGAGTGGTCAGGTGCAGTGAGGCCGGTGCTGGGTAGACTGTTCGGAGCGTTCCAGGGCTCCTAATCAGAAATATTCACCGAAACATTCAATATATTGACATGAATATTAAGATAATTTACAATGTGCAGACTTAGGACGGAATACAGGAGATTGCGATGAAATCTGGACAGCCCACAGCGCCAACCACTATGCGGCCGTTCCTGACTATTTGGTCAGGGCAGGCAGTATCGCTCCTGGGAAGCCAGCTGGTTCAATTTGCACTCATCTGGTGGCTGACCCAAGAGACAGGGTCCGGAACGGTGCTGGCCCTGGCTTCCATTGCCGGGTTGGTGCCGGCCATCCTGCTGGGGCCGTTTGCTGGGGTGCTTGTCGACCGGTGGAATCGGCGGCTGACCATGATGATTGCCGATGCCGTGGTAGCCTTGGCTACCATTGCTTTGGCTCTGCTCTTCTGGGCCGGGTCGGTGGAGATCTGGCATGTCTATCTCATTCTCTTCATCCGATCGCTGGCCGGAACGTTCCATTGGCCGGCGATGCAGGCATCCACGTCGCTCATGGTGCCGGAGGAGAATCTAGCCCGCATCCAGGGTCTCAATCAAATGGTCCAGGGTGGACTGAATATTGTGGCGGCACCGTTGGGTGCGCTGCTTGTCACGACGTTGCCGATTCAAGGCGTACTGGCCATTGATGTTGTGACCGCCTTGGTGGCAATCGGCACCTTGTTGGTTATTGCCGTTCCGCAGCCGAAGCGATCTGAGCGCGTTGCCGGCACTTCGCCCTGGCACGCCTTTTGGACCGATATGGGCGACGGCCTACGGTACGTGCGTAGTTGGCCCGGGCTGATGATACTGATGGGCGTGGCAATGCTGATTAATATGGTATTGAGCCCAAGCTCCAGCCTGCTGCCACTGCTCATTACCGATTACTTTGGTGGCACTGCCTTATGGTTGGGTGGCATTGAGGCGGCGCTTGGCGTCGGTATCCTGATTGGCGGGCTTATCCTGAGTGTTTGGGGCGGGTTCAAGCGTCAGGTTGTTACCAGCCTGATGGGTGTGATTGGCCTTGGGTTTGGCTCGCTGATCATTGGCCTGACGCCGGCATCGCTCTTCGCCATGGCCGTGGCTGGGGCCTTCATGATGGGCATCACCAGCTCGCTGACCAACGGGCCTATTATGGCAGTGATGCAGTCCACCGTCGACCCATCGATGCAGGGACGTGTCTTCACGCTGTTGTCCAGTGCCGCTGGGGCCATGATGCCGCTAGGGCTCATTATCGCCGGGCCGCTGGCCGATGTCGCCGGCGTCGAAACCTGGTTTCTGATTGGCGGTGTGGCGACCGTCTTGGTCGGGATAGCCGGTTTCTTCATTCCTGCGCTAATGCGTATTGAAGACGGACCGCCCAACTCGGTTATGCCAGCCGTAGAGGTAACTGAAACACCTGAGGCCGTGCTCGAAGGCATGCCGGCCGACTAGACGCGGGGGCGGCGAGGGCCGATCAGACGGCCGTTGTGATCGACCGCAAGGCAATACCGAACATGAACAGGGTCGTGAAGGCCAGGACCCATTGCGCCCGGTTGGTGTCATCGCCGCGCAAGACAGACAGATAGATGAACGGCAGGAATACCAGGGCAAAAACCCCGTAGAGCAGGTGGACGCTACTGCGACCGAGGGCCAAATTGCCCCCGCTAAACCAGAGAATGCCCCCCAGCACGGCCTGGACTACGAAGATGAGCTGGCCGATGAAGACAGCGCCCAGGTAACCGCCATCAACGGCCTGTCCCCGGATGGCGCGAAACAATCCCCATAAACCGAGTGCGAGAAAGAATAGCCAGGCGGTGTTGGATAGGGCACCGTGAATTGAGACGAGGGTTGCCATTGTGATTGCTCCTGTGTGCGTTCTGAGGAGTGTAGCTAGGCGGGATCACCTTGTCAAAACCGCACTACAGTTGCCCGGCACGTTGGGATACAATTCGCTCTATGGATCAATACCAACAGGCGCTTGATTTTCTCTATAGCTTCATCAATCTCGAACAGAACCCGTTGGATCGGTATCAGGCCAGCAAGATCGACACGGATCGCATTCGGCAACTGCTGGCCCTGCTCGGCAATCCACAGCAATCATATCCATCGATCCACATTGCCGGCACCAAAGGCAAAGGCTCTGTGGCCGCCATGGCCGCCGGCAGCTTGCAAGCCGCCGGCGTCACTGTCGGGCTGTACACGTCGCCCCACCTGCGCGAATTCACCGAGCGCATCCGCGTGCTAATACCCGACGATCGCGACGGCCGAATTCCGCCGGAAGACTTTGTGACTTGTATGAATCAGGTGCGTGCGGGGTTGGAACAGGTCGAGGGAATTACCTGGTTCGAGATCGTGACGGCGATTGCTTTTCTCTACTTTGCCCAGTGTCAGGTCGATGTGGCCGTGGTGGAAGTGGGGCTGGGCGGACGGCTGGATGCGACAAACGTACTGATCCCCGAGGTCTCCGTCATTACCACCCTCAGCCTGGATCACACTCAGCTCCTGGGTGACACCCTGACGGCGATCGCCTATGAAAAGGGCGGCATCATCAAGCCCAACGTGCCCGTGGTTTCCGCCTCACAGCAGCCGGAGGCTCTGATCAAGATTGAGGCGATTAGTGCCGGACGAGAGGCCCCGTTGACGATGATCGGCCGTGATTGGCACTATGACAGCATTCGTGAGCTACATGCTGTAGGCGCGGAGCAAACCCTTATTATTCTGGATGGACCGGACCCGGCCTTCATTCCGCCGCACAGCGCGTTCCGTCTATCGTTGGCCGGCGAGCATCAATTGATGAACGCAACTGTGGCTCTGGCGGCCCTGGAACGGGTTTGGCCGCTGTTCCCATCGCTGACGCTTGATGCGCTCCAGACCGGGCTCGCCTCGGTGCACTGGGATGGACGGCTGCAGGTCTTGCAGGCGGGGGCGGGCAAGCCAACGGTGCTGGTCGACTGTGCCCACAACGCCGACTCTGTGACCAAGCTGACCCAGGCCCTGCTCACGGATTATCCCTTTCGCCGGCTCATCCTGATATTTGGCGCGCCGGCCGACAAAAACATCAACCGCATGATGGCGATTCTCTTTCCGCTAGCCGACACCATCATCGTCACCACATCGCACCATCCGCGGTCGGCGACACCCACCTGGCTGGCCGAAGAGGCCGAGCGGTTGGGCTTTGAGGCGCTGCAGGCGGACACGATAGCCGACGCGCTGCAGATGGCCCTCGCCCTGGCCGAACCCGGCGATCTGATCTGTACGACAGGTTCCATCATCGTCGTGGGCGATTTGCTAAATCAATGGGACGCTCTACAATCGCCTGCTAGTTAACTATGGACGACTTCGACTTTGCCCAGTACCCTGATTTTCCCGAAATGTTCCCTGAACTTGGGGACGATCTGTTTGACGTGCCTACCGCCAATGACGAGGGCGGCTTCATCGAGTGCCCGTTCCTGCCCTTGCGCGAGGTAGTCTTGTTTCCGCAGATGGTCATGCCGTTGTTCGTCGGCCGCGAGCGGTCGCTGGCCGCCGTCAACGCCGCTTATTCCAACGGTGAAAGTCTACTGGTGGCGGCCCAGCGCCATGACGACGATCAAGAACTCACGGAGAGCGATCTATTTGGCGTAGGCACAGAGATTACCATCGGCCGAGTCTTGCGCATGCCCGATGAGAGCACCAGCGTCCTGGCGCAAGGTCGGCGCCGTGTGCGCATTGTGGAATTCACCCAGTGGTACCCCTACATTCGCGCGCGCGCCCAGGTGATTGAGGAGCCGGTCGATTGGCAACCCAGCACCGAAGCCTTGATGCGGGCGGTGCTGGCCCTGTTTGAGAAGGTCATCAACCTCAACCGCAACCTACCTGAGGATGCCTATACCTATGCGTTAAACATCGACGAGCCGGGTTGGTTGGCTGACTTTGTGGCATCCGCGCTTCCCATCCCGTTGGAGGTTCGCCAGGAAATTCTGGAGATCATTGAGCCCACCGAACGCCTCCAGCGCATCAGTATCTTGTTGGCCAAAGAGCTGGAAGTCCTTGAGTTGGAAGACGAGATTCAGTCCCAAGTGCAGCAGGAAGTAGATCGGTCGCATCGCGAGCATTTCCTCCGTGAGCAAATGCGCGTCATCCAGGGTGAGCTGGGCGAGCTGGATGTATTTGGTCAGGAGCTCAATGAGCTGCGTGAAATGGTTCTCAAGAAGGACCTGCCTGATGACGTGCGCGAAAAGACAGAGAAAGAGGTTCTGCGGCTGAGCGCCATGCCACCCATGTCCCCGGAGATCGGTATCATCCGGACCTACATTGACTGGATTCTGGATCTCCCCTGGATGGAAGAGTCGGAAGACAACCTTGACGTGAAGAACGCGGCGGAAGTGCTGGATGCCGACCACTACGGCCTAAACAAGATCAAGGACCGTGTTCTCGAGTATATTGCCGTGAAACGGATTGCGCCCGACAACATGCGCAGTCCTATTCTGTGTTTTGTGGGCCCACCCGGAACAGGCAAGACATCGCTCGGCCGTTCCATTGCCCACGCTCTGGACCGCGAATTTGTGCGCATTAGCCTCGGCGGTGTGCGGGATGAAGCCGAGATACGCGGCCATCGCCGCACCTACATCGGGGCCATGCCCGGACGCGTGATCCAGGCCATGCGTCGTGTCGGCACCCGCAATCCTCTGTTTATGCTGGATGAGATCGACAAGCTGGGCCAGGATTTTCGCGGCGATCCGGCGGCGGCGCTGCTAGAGGTGCTCGATCCGGAGCAGAACCACTCGTTCGTTGATCATTACCTGGGCATGGAGTATGACCTTTCGCGGGTTATGTTTGTCACCACGGCGAACTATCTGGACACGGTGCCCCCAGCGCTGCAAGATCGCATGGAAGTGATTGAGTTCTCCAGCTATCTTGAAGAAGAGAAACTGGGAATTTGCATGCAGTTCCTGGTCCCGCAGCAGCTTGAGCAGCACGGTCTGGAGAAGAAGAACATCAAGTTCGAGGACGAAAGCCTGCGGACGTTGATTCGCGAGTATACCCGGGAAGCAGGGGTCCGTAACCTTGAGCGCGAGGTCGCTAACGTTTGTCGCAAGATCGCCCGCCAGGTGGCCGAAGGCAAGCGTTACCCTAAACAAATCACGGCCGAAACGGTTCGCCAACTGCTGGGGCCGCCTCGTTTCAGTGAAGACATCCGCCCGGACGAGGACGAGGTGGGTGTCGCGACGGGCGCCGCCTGGACGGCCGCCGGGGGTGAGATGATGATCATCGAGGTCAATCTGATGCCCGGCAACGGCAAGCTCATCCTGACCGGCCAATTGGGGGACGTCATGCGCGAGAGCGCCCAGGCCGCGCTGACCTATACCCGCAGCCAGTGCAAGGTGTTGGGCATTGACCCGGGCCGTTTTGAGCGCGAGGACATCCACATTCATCTGCCTGAAGGCGCTGTGCCAAAGGATGGTCCGTCGGCCGGCGCGGCGCTGACGACCGCCCTTGTCTCTGCGCTTACCGAACGGCCGATTCGGCGCGACGTCAGCATGACCGGCGAGATCACCCTGCGCGGCCGAATGTTGCCCGTAGGCGGGGTACGCGAAAAGGCACTCGCCGCACGACGCGCCGGGATCAAGACATTCATCTTGCCCCACAAGAACGAGCGCGATTTACTCGACATCCCCAAGAAGCTGCGCCAGGATATTACATTTGTTCTGGCCGAGCGGGTCGATGAAGTGTTGGCCGTCGCGCTGTTGCCCAATCCCGGCCACGATGATCAGGAGTTCTAACGATGCGTCCAATCGCCACGTTTTCTATTGTCGCCTATGATCCCGCCCGCAAGGAGTGGGGAGCAGCGGTCCAGTCGAAGTTCCTGGCCTGTGGCGCGGTCGTGATCTGGGCTCGCGCCGGAGCCGGAGCGGTGGCTACCCAGTCGTTTGCCAATCTGGCCTATGGTCCGGAAGGGCTCGAGGCCATGGCTGCCGGTGTCAGTGCGGCCGATACCATTGCTGTGTTAACCGGGGCAGATGAGGATCGCGCCCAACGTCAGGTTGGGATGATCGACAAATCCGGTCAGGCCGCGTCGTTCACCGGCGAGCGGCTGTTATGAGTGGGCCGGGCACATTGTCGGGGACGGTTTTGCCTGCCAGGGCAATATCCTCGTACCGGGCACTGTCGAGGCGATGGCCGCCGCCTTTGAGGACGCGCGACAGGGGCCGGGTGAACTGGCTGATTGGCTCGTGACGGCCCTGGCCGCGGGGCAAGCAGCCGGGGGCGACAAGCGCGGACGGCAGGCAGCCGGGGTGCTGGTCGTACGCGAGGGCGGCGGTTATGGGGGCAATAACGATCGCTACCTCGATTTGCGCGTGGACGACGACCCCGAGCCCATAGCCAAACTGGCCCAACTGGTTGAGCTCCACCACCTCTATTTTGGCGAGGTTGACCCTGCCAACCTGATTTCGTTGTCGGAGATTACGGCCGAACTTCAAGGCATCCTGCAACGCAGTGGCATTTATGGTGGCCCTGTCAGTGGGACGTTCGACGACGCGACACGCCGCGCTTTACGCGAACTGGTGGGTAGCGAGAACCTGGAAGAGCGGTGGGATGGCACGGGCGACACGATTGA
The DNA here is from genome assembly GCA_963695535.1 of uncultured Chloroflexia bacterium. Classification (GTDB taxonomy): domain Bacteria; phylum Chloroflexota; class Anaerolineae; order Promineifilales; family Promineifilaceae; genus Promineifilum. The sequence continues at coordinate 23,493 of CAVOGT010000003.1, read as the reverse complement.
TCGTGTGGTCGTCGACTTTCTCCGCGATCGATTCGCATAGCCATAGTGACTGCATGACCGCCGGACCCCTCATCGAACTACAATTCACGGTCAAGACCTACGACGTGGACTTTGCGGGAATTGTTCACAATATGGTCTACATCCGTTGGCTGGAGGACATGCGCTTCAAGTTTCTGGCCGACGCCATGCCGGTTGAGACGTTGCTTGCGGTGGGCATCAGCCCCATATTGGTGAAGACGACGATTGAGTACAAGTGGCCGGTGCGCATGGGCGACCGGCCGGTGGGGCGAATGTGGATAAGCGAGGCCGAGCGCACACGCTGGACGGTGCGGGGCCAGGTGTGGTTGGGTGATCAGGTTGCGGCCGATGCAACCCAGGTGGGTTACTTCGCGAATTTGGCAACGTTGCGACCGATTCGCATCCCCGAACCGCTGCGCCTGGCCTGGGGCGGCCCGCTGCCTGAATTCCTGTCGTAATCCTCAGCGCCAGGACTCAATCTGCTCTTTGATGGTGCTGACAAAGGAATCGGCCGAAGCGCCATCGAGAATGCGATGGTCGAAAGTGAAACTGACGTAGGCCAGCGGCCGGATGGCAATAGCGTCGTCAATCACCTTCACCCGTTTTTCAATCTTGCCCACACCCAGGATGCCCGCCTGTGGCTGATTGATGATCGGCGTCGCGAACAAACTTCCCGATGTGCCGTGATTAGTTATGGAGAACGTGCCACCCTGCACGTCGGCCGGCTTGAGCTGTTTGTTGCGGGCCCGGTGGGTCAGGTCGTTGATGGTTCGGGCCAGACCTAGCAAGTTCAATCCGTCGGCGTTCTTGATGACCGGCACAATGAGACCGTCGTCAATGGCCGCGGCCATGCCGATGTTGATCTCCTTGTATAAGACAATGCCGTCATCGCTCCACCTGCTGTTGACCAGTGGATTGGCTTTCAATGCTTGAACCGTGGCTGCCACAATATAGGCTGTGAAGGTCAGGTTCACCCCATCCTGCTTGAAACTATCCTTGTGATTCTTGCGGTGGGTGGCGACGTCGCTGAAGTCGATCTCGAACACAGTGGTGACATGCGGGCTGGTCCGCTTGCTCATGACCATATGCTCGGCAATCGCTCGGCGCACGTTTGTTAGCGGCAGCAGTTCCGTTCCGCTGCCCGTCTGCACTGCTGGCTGGGCCTGTGGCGACGTCGGAATAGAAGGCGCGACCGGAGGCGTTGCCACTGACGTGGCGACGGGAAGGGTTTCTGCCGGTTGGGTGCCACGCCGTTCAACATACGCCAACACATCCTGCTTGGTAATGCGGCCGTCACGACCGCTGCCGAGCACTTGGGCCAGATCCACTTGATGCTCGGCGGCAATTCGGCCGACAACAGGGCTGATACGCCCCGTGTAGGCCACGCGAGGCAGCGCCTCACTGAGGGTGGGATCTCGCGGAACCGGGGGCGGGGCAAGTGGCGCGGGTGTCGACGCGGTGGCCTCGGTCGCCCCGTTCGGTGCCGCCTGTCCGGCGGGATGATCGCCATTTTCGGGCACCTGCTCGCCGACTTCTCCGATATAAGCCAGATACGGTGCCAACCGGGACGGTCTGGCCTTCAGTGACGCAAAGCTCCAGAATCGTCCCGGCCATTTCGGCGGTAGTCTCAGTCGTTACCTTGTCCGTCTCGACCTCGGCGATAGGAGCATACTGGGCCACCTGATCACCAGGCTTGACCAGCCAGCGCGATAACGTGCCTTCGATGACACCCTCGCCCATTTCGGGAAGTACTATTTTTGTCGCCATCAGTTTGCCTCGCTTAGGCTGCACCCGCCAGGCGGGGATAGCGTGCCGGGTCGGCCTCGTTCATCATGTCGTAAATTGCCTCGAACACCTGCTCAGCATTCGGCTTAGAGAAATACGCGCCGTCCGATCCGTAGGCGGGCCGGTGGGGCTTGGAAGCGATGGTTCGCGGTTCGGCATCCAGCCAATAGAAACCGCCTTGCTCTTCGATGACCTGCTGCATCATGTAGGCCGTGGCCCCGCCGGGCATGTCCTCGTCCAGAAAGACGATACGGCTGGTCTTCTGCAGTGACTCCACAATCGACCGCGGCCGGTCAAATGGCAACAAAGTCTGTACGTCTATCACCTCGGCCGAGATACTGACGCGCTCCAGCAGTTCGGCCGCGTCCATGGCAATGCGACAGGCCGCGCCGTAGGTGACGATGGTCACGTCCTCACCCTCGCGCAGCATCTCCGGCACGCCCAGCGGCAAGGTGATCTCGCCGATGTTGAGCGGCAGTTGTTCCTTGAGCCGGTAGCCGTTGAGCACCTCGATGACCAGCCCGGGTTCGTCGCCCAGCAGCAGGGTGTTATAGAAACGCGGCCGCCTGGGTCATGTCGCGCGGCACGCAGACATGAATGCCTCGTAGCAAGTGGATGATGGCGGCCATGGGCGAACCGGCATGCCAGACACCCTCCAGTCGATGGCCGCGGGTGCTGATGATGACCGGTGCCTTCTGCCCGCCGCGCGTGCGCCAATGAAGGCTGGCCAAATCGTCGGACAGAATCTGGAGTGCATAGAGAAGGTAATCGAGATACTGAATCTCCGCAATCGGCCGCAGACCACGCATGGCCAGGCCAATGGCTTGGCCGACAATCGTTGCTTCGCGAATGCCGGTGTCGCTGACACGCAGATCGCCGTACTTTTTCTGGAGACCCGCCCACGTCTGGTTGACGCCACCCAGAAAGCCAAGGTCCTCGCCAAAGGCTACGACCCGCGGGTCCCGCGCCAGCATGGCATCGAAACACGCATTAAGCACTTTGGCTCCGGGCACCAAGCGGCGAGTTATCCGCATAGACTGGCTCGATGGCGCCAACGCGCAGGGCCGATTCGGCCGACTGGCTCATCAGGTGTGACCCATAGCGCTCATCGGTCTCGGCCAGATGCTCATTGCGCCAGCTGGACCAAGGCATTGATAGGGTTGCCGGGCGGGTCAATCGAGACCGCGTACTGTTATGAGGACGTCGCGGATCGCGGTCTGAATATCGCGTCGCAGCGGGGCTTCCTTTTGCAGCAACTGCCGGCGGATGGACGGCAGCGAATCCTGCTCCGGCAGCGCCACCTCGACTTGTTTCATCAGGTCGGCCGCGGCTTTGCGTTCGTCATAGATGGGCCGGGTAAAGGCACTCCAGGCTTTGGCCCGGAAATTCTCCACCAGCTTCTCGGCGTTGCGTTCAATCTGATCCAGCTCCCCTTCGGGGGCGATACGCTGCTCGATGATCCACTGGCGCATCTGGCGCAGAGAATCGTGCTCCTCTTCCCAAGCCAGCCGCTCCGGTGATTTGTAGCGTTCGTGGCTGCCGGACGTCGAGTGACCCTGGGGCTGGGTCAGTTCGATGACGTGGATGATGGCGGGGATGTGGCTGTTTCGGGCGTTCTCGGCCGCCAGGGCGTACGTTTCGATCAGCGCCGGATAGTCCCACCCCTTGACGGTGTAAATGTCGTAGCCGTCAATGGAGTCCTTGGTGCGTTGAAAGCCGCTCAAGCAGTTCGGAGAGATTGGCTTTGGTGATCTGATATTCGTTGGTGACAGAGATGCCGTACTCATCGTCCCAGATGGAGATGATGACCGGCGCGCGCAGGACGCCGATGGCATTGACCGCCTCCCAGAATAACCCTTCGGCGCAGGAAGCATTGCCGATGGTGCCAAAGGCGATCTCATTGCCGTTGCTGCGAAAACTGCGTGAGGTGCTGCAATTCTTCCAACTCCCGATAGAGGCGGGAGGCATAGCCCAGACCCACCAGCCGCGGCATCTGGGCAGCGGTCGGCGACAGGTCGGCCGATGAGTTCACCATCTGTGTCAGGTCACGCCAGGTCCCGTCGTCGCGCAGGCTGCGCGTGGCAAAGTGGGCGTTCATCTGACGTCCGGCCGAGTTCGGCTCGGCCACCCATCGGCGTGGGCGTAGAGCTGGGCGAAGAATTGTTGGATGGTGATGGCCCCCAGGGCAAACATGAACGTCTGGTCGCGATAGTACCCGGCGCGGAAGTCCCCTTTGCGAAAGGCCTTGGCCATGGCGATCTGGGCCACTTCTTTGCCGTCGCCAAAGATGCCGAACTTGGCCTTGCCGCTTAGCACCTCGCGCCGGCCGACCATGCTGGCCTGTCGGCTCTGCACGGCCAGACTGTAGTCCCGCAGCACTTCGGCCGAGCTGATTACAAGTTGGCGCCCGGCCTTCTCAGCTTGTTTGGCAGTTTGTTTGGTTTCTATCATGCGCTATTGCCTCACGCACTAACCCGACGACATCATCTGTTTGGACTTTGGCTGACGCGAGCGACCGTGATTGGGGTGATTTGTGTGGCACCGATCACCGCCAATAGCGTAGGTGCGCGGTGCGTCAGGCGACCGTGCGACGGTCTCTCATAGTCAGATGATGCAAGAACGGGGCAGGCTCATCGGTTCAGTTGTCCTCCGGAAATAGTGTCGTGAACGAGTGGGTTACGATCACATCATAGCACAATCCGGCCGGTTGGTCAGACGATTTAAGCGGCTGACTACCTTGCCTAAGGCACCGCCACGACACTCAGATTGTCAAACGCGATCTGGACACCGCCTTCGCCCAAAGCCTGCACGAGAAGACCGACATCTCCGGTAGCAAATGTGTCGTCTGTGACCCGACCGACTTCCTGGCCGTTGACAAAGAAGATGAAATTGCCTGCCTCGGCCCGGACTTGCAAGATGTTGGTCACATTGAGACCTTGCTCGACGGCATCTGACTCAAACCAGTGGTTGCCGACGATCGTCGCATCCTCAACACCGTCTTTGTAACGGCCAATCCACACATAGCCATCGGCCGAAATCTTGAACAGGTAGAAGTCACCCGTCTCGGGATTAGCGCGGAAGATCATCCCGTAGCCATTATCTATCTGGCCCATCCAGCGGTCGAGCCTCGACCGTGTAGACACCATCGCCAAACTGTCGTCCGGCGGCCGCCCAACGGCTGATGTCGCTCTCTGTGACAGTGAAGTTATAGACACCGTCAGCTACCTGGCCGACAGAATAGGCATCTTCACCCGTGCTCCATTGCCCCGGATCGTCGAAAGTCTCCAGGAAGGGCAGATCGTTGGGAGCGGCCGATTGACAGCCACCCAGAACAAGTACTATTAAGGCGGTCAAGATGATGTTTTGTCCCGAGGGCAAAAGCCGAGAGTGTGGGTCGATTTGCGTGTTTCATGGTTATCACTTTGGGCAGTTAACGCGTTTGCAAGACAGTTGTCCGGTGCTATACTAGTGCCTTCTAGGGCGCGTAGCTCAGTTGGTTAGAGCGCACGGTTCACATCCGTGAGGTCCTGGGTTCGAGTCCCCGCGCGCCCACCTAGATCCCCTCTACTTGTCTATTCTTCATTACCTAGCCAGAGCTCGATCGGTTGGCGACCTGCTCATCATTGGGCAACCCCACAACGCGCGACACGGGCAGTGCAAATAAGACACCAGTATGCGGTTCACTTAGTGGTCCAATCGTATTTTCCGTGGCTTCAATGATCTTGTCGACCATTTCATCGCCTTCAACGAGTGAAAAGATGGTTCGGTGATGCTCTTCCCGACTCTGCATGAGTGACCGCAAGCTGGGCATCAGCGGCATGTCGTCGCGCAGACCCATGGTTCGACGCAACCGACCCAGTCCGGTGCTTTCGAGGATCGTGATACCGGTTACTCCGGCTGCCTCCCAGGCGTCGAATAGGCGCGAACTCGTGATTGACATCATCGAGAACCAGTATGACTAAGTAATGCATGGGAGCTTACCTCGCTGAAAATAGATCTGCCCTTACGATGATCCCGTGCCGGACCCAGCGGCCTTCGGCTGTAGATCGCCTGAATAGGACGCACGCAACAGGGGCGGTGTGACCAGTGTAGCGACGATGACCATGAATACCACAATCGAGAAAGATATCCTGCGTGATCATGCTTTCGACCAATGCCACCGAGGCAACAATGAGGCCGACTTCACCGCGGGAGATCATGCCGATGCCCAGCCGCAGGGAATCCTTGCGATTGAACCCGCCTAACAGCGCGCCTGCACCACTACCGATCACTTTACTAATGATGGCCACAATTGTGAGGACGATAGCAAAGATCCACAAGTTCCCACTGATGGCACGCAGGTCAGATTCCAGGCCGATATTGACAAAGAAGATGGGCACGAAGAACCCGTACGCCAGCGCCGACAGGCCCGACTCGATTTGCCCGGCCAGTGGGGTGCGGGCGAAGAACAGACCCGCCAGGAAGGCGCCCGTGATCGAGGCTACCCCGCCTAGTTCTTCGGCCGACCACGCATAAAAGAGACAGACGACCAAAGCAAAAGCAATAATGCCCTGGCTGATGGGCAAATCACTCACGATTCGTGCCGTAGGTGGGATGACAAAGAGACCCACGACGATTGCCCCGACCAGGTAGAGCACCATGCGCAGGATGGTCATGAACAGGCTGGCCTCCGCTCCACTGGTGCCCAGAACAATGGAGGCCGTCGACAAGAGTAGAATCACCAGGATATCGTCAAACACGGCCGCACCCAGCAAGGCCAGGCCAACGCGGCTGCGCAAGACGCCCAGCTCGATTAGCGTCTGCGCCGAAATACTAACGGATGTGGCTGACAGGGCCAGGCCGATAAAGACAGCCTCGCTGGTACTGCTGCCAAACAGGAACGCCACACCGGCGCCCATCACCAGTGGAATGATGACCCCCAGGGTTCCGGCCAACGATGCGACTTTGCCGGAGCGCAATAATTCGCCGATCTCCAGCTCCAATCCAGCCAGGAACATGAGCAGGATGACGCCAATTTCAGCCATTTGGGTCAGCGATGCCGGCAGGACTTCGTCGCTGGCGAAAATGGGCCAGGCGTGCAGCATGTTGAGCACGGTTGGTCCGAGAATAATGCCGGCGATCAGTTCGCCCAGCACTGAGGGCTGGCCCAGACGAATACTGATGTAGCCGCCGGCTTTGGCCGCGACGATGATAATCGCGATGGCCAGGATGAAGTGCAGAAATTCGTTGGTCACGCGGAGGTTCGCTCCAGAACGCGCAAGGTGACGGCGTCACCGTCGCGATGTAGTTCAATCAGGTCGCCGTTGCGCACCATGGTCAGGACATCCTGGTCAAAGCCGTAGGCGTAGGGTATGCCCTCCAACGAACAGGCCGGGGCCGTTTGTTGGTCGATCTGGCTGTTGATGATCGCCACAGGGGCGACATCGCGGTAGTAGAGTTCAAGCAACACATAAGGGGCCACACTGGAACCAGTACCGCGCGGGAAGATGGCGATCTTGCCTTGCATACTTTGTCCGTCGGCTGGATGCCCTTCTTCTTCAATCACACCCGTCTCACGATTGACGTAACCGAGAAACGTAATGGGTTCCGGGGTGACAAATGCCTCAGCCACGACGCGGAAAGTGGGCTGGGACGGCAATCCCTGACCGGTGGCCGATGTCGCTTCGCTGGTGATGACGTCATTGGACGCGGTTCGACGGCCGGGCGATTTCGCGCTACTGCTGGGGGGGCTTTGCGTACGAGCAGGCTTGCCGATGGCCTCGACCTGCCGTTCACCGGTCGCGACGGCCAGGGCATTCTCCAGACGCATCACCGAAGTTGGCAGGCCGTTGAGCCCGGACTTGATATAGTGCTCGGCCTTCATGGAATTGGTCAGGACGTGGTGGACCCAACTTTGGTCGTAGGGCACTACCTCCGGACAGGTGTTCTCCAGCAGTAACGCACCACTATCGCGAATCGCCTGGGCAAGCCCTAGCTGCTCGGCAATGGCCTTCGTGCGGGCGGAGGTGAAGACCCATAAGGGGGGTGGCTGGCCGGGACCGACAGGATCAGCCGTCACGTGTTTGCCGCGCAAATAGGCGGCCACGGCGCGCAGTTCGCCAATCGACGCCTGGGGACAACCGATGACAACCAGTGAAACCGGCTGATGGGGACGAAGCGCTTCATAGCGCTGGGCCAAGACGGCCGGCGTGAAGTGCAGCTCGTCCTGAATCGCGCTTTCGTCGGCGGGTTGTGTCTCATCCAGGATCAACAAGGCGCAACCGTAGTTGGCCGCAGCGGCGCTGAGTGCTTTGCGCTGTTCATGATTCAGGTCAGACGGCAGTCCAACAATCAAAGGGATTGGCCCGTAGGGCATCTTCCAGGTGGGCCGGCGCTGTTTGCCAATCCAGTCGCCCAAGATTGAGAAGTCAGTGGGGTCGGCCAAGTCGGCTGATACGATCACGCGCAGATTCGGCTTACGTGCGGCATCCTGCAGCAGACCGTAGTCGGGCGCATAACCCGTCAGAGCGCTGGCCAGGGCCGACAGTCCCGACTCGCGGTTGGTGCGTAGGCCGGCATAGGAGTTGGCAAAGCAGATGGCATTGGATTCGGCCCAGGCCACCGGGGCGTTAGGTGTGGATTCCGCCACAACCTCGTCCCACTCATAAGGCACGCAAGACTGAATAGTCAGGACGCCCAATGCTGCATAAGCGGCGATGATCTCGCGATGGTGGTCGAGGAAGTCAGGCGCAACGATGCGCATGGCACTAAACTGATTTTCGTCGCAGCCGGCTGAGTTGAGCGTGGTCGGCACGACGACACCTTGTCCGCCTGCCTCGGCCATGCGTTGCAAGAACAGGCGTAGCCCCAGGCCGCCCGTCAGGGGTGACACACCACTCAGATGAGCACTGGTCACAGGCACGAGTACCTCAGCCCCGCTCATGGCCGACATGTCGAGCAGCAGACGCATGCCCATCTGGCGAGCCAGGCCTTGGCGCCCAAGCAACATGGCCTGCTGGTTTTCGTTGAGTGAAATGGATTTGGTCATGGAGTCAATCTCGTCGCTGTGGCGTCCTAATGGATTGCAACCGATTCGGTCACTGTCTCCGGGCGAATAATCTCAACCGGAACGCCGGTGGTGTCATGGATGGACCTGGCGAAAACCTCGATTTCGTCGTCACCAAAAATGTTCGCGCTTGTGCCGCGAGGTGCGCCCAGAAGGAGCAGCTTGGCGTTGGTCTCGGTGACGAAGGTGCAGATCTCGTCGCGAACCGTCCCTTCACGAATGACGATCTGCGCTTTGAGGTCTGCGTCATCGGCCCGTTTCTCAGCAATATGAAGAAGCGTCTTGCCCATCCAAATCAGTTCCTGACGCAAAGGCTCCCAGAGCATAGCATCGACCTCCCCCAGACTGGCCGGGTCGATGACATAGAGAAAGGTGAGCGTCTGCCCTTCCGCCTTGGCTCGATTGATGGCCGTCATCTGAACGGCCCGGCTACCTTCCCCGGCTCTTGTCGCACAGACGATGCTAGTCATTGGGTCCGTCCTCGGTTGTGGTGGGCGAACTCGCGGCGTGTCCTCGAATGCGGTTCTCGGCAATCAGGTCCAGAGCCGCCATTCGCTTGTCGGTCTCCTGGATGAGTTCTTCGTAGACTTCTTCGCCGATAAACCCACGGCTGGCGGCGTCGCTGAAGGCGGAGCGTTCGGCCGTCAGTACATCGGCGCGGGCCTGGACGTAAATCTCCTGCTCCAGTTCCGGATAGGCTATCAGATGATCGCTGAGCGATTTGGTGGCGGCGTCCAATTCTTCACTGTAGACCATGCGCATTGCTTCCCAAACGTCAGGATAGAGAATGCCCTCATGATACAGTCGGTCCAGCTCCTTGCGCCCGGCGCGCTTGGCGTAGGCGCGAGCCTGGCGGCGCTGGCTTTCCAGGGATTGGGGTGAACGTAGGCGCCAGACCCAGCCGCTGGATCAAACGTTCAATCGTCGTGCCCTGAACCAGAATCGTAAACAGCACTACGCCAAAGGTCATGACCTGCAGTTCTTGTTGAATCGTTGAGCCAAACAGATCGCGACCCAACGTTAGAGCCAGCGCCAAACTAATGGCTCCGCGGAGACCACCCCAGAACATGACGTGCTGATAGGATCGCGGCACCCGAAACTGCGGAGGCCAAACCGATTGTTGAGTGCCGTGAGCGAATAGACCGTGATGGCTCGGCTGAGCAGAACGGCCGCCACGGCTACCAGGATGGGCACCGTAAATTCGACCAGCTGCGTGATCTGTATCTCCAGTCCGATGAGCAAGAACACCAGCGAGTTGGCGACGAAGGCCAGAAATTCCCAGAAGTTCTCCAGTGTCAGCTGGGTGGTTGGTGACGTGTTTAGCGTGCCGATATTGCCGACCATCAACCCGGCAGCGACAACAGCCAGGATGCCACTTACATGAAAACGCTCAGCCAGCACATAGGCGCCAAACGCGAGGGCCACGGTTGTCGCTGTCTCGATGAGATGGTCATCCACGTTTTTCAGAATCAGATAGGAGACGACGAAACCCAGCCCCAAACCGACTCCGATGCCGCCCAGCGCGACGCGCAGGAACTCGACGATGGCCCCGGACAGCGTGAAAGCTGCGCCCGTTGCGCCGGTCAGCACGACCGTCGCGGCCGCCGCCAGCGCCAGGTTGAAAATCACGATCGCTACACCGTCGTTGAAGAGGCTTTCCCCCTCCATAATGATGCTCAGTCGCTTGTCGACACCCAGGCTGCGGAAGAACGCGATGACGGCCACGGGATCAGTGGCTGAGATTAGGGCACCAAAGGCCAAGGCGCCCAGCAGCGGTATCGACAGAAACTGCGAAACGATTCCGCCGACGATGAACGTGCTGACCAGCGTGCCCACTATCGCTAGCAGTAGCACAAGCGGCAAGTCCTGGCGAAGGTCTCGCCACTTGATGTGCAGGGTGGCCTCAAAAATCAGCGGTGGCACCAGCACGGCCAGGATCAGATCGCTGCTGACATCCAGATTGAGGAAGTTGGGGAAGAACGAAAGCCCTAGACCCACCAGAACAAGAGCCACCGTATAGGGGAAACGGACGCGACGAATGATAATCGCGACCAGAGCCGCAATCGACAGCAGGATGACAAACCCAATCTCCTGCTGGATCAGGCCACTCTCGCCGGCGGCTGTCGTTATCGTTTCCATAGATGTTGAGCGGGTCGATCGGTCGGCCAGGAGGAGTAATCGCGGCCGGGGATCATCATGGATACTACCGGAGGTAGTCGTTCAGATCAACTTGACCGTACTCGCCGCGCTCGAACTTGCTTCGGTCGGCGTCCCACGGAATCGGTGCAATCGAGGCCCATCTTGGCCGTTAGGCTCTTGGACCCAGGGACGTGGGTGCCGGACGGATCCAGGGAGCTGCCGGGCTGATCTGTCATAGACCACCAGATCGCGATCGGCCTGGAAGCGCGTCGCCATTGCCCACTCAACCTGGGCCGGATCATAGATGTCCACGTCGGTATCCACGATCCAGACGTGCTTCAGTGATCCGTGGCCTTTGAACGCCGCGTCAATGGCCAGTCGGCCGTCATCCGGACCCTGTTTGTCGATCTGCACGAAGGCGTGGAGCCAGGACGTACCCCCGGGTGTGATAGCCACGCCGGTGCAGCGGGCGACCTTGTTGACCGCAGCGAAGATCGTCGGCTCCTTGGGCATGCCCATCAGCGTCTTGTGCTCCAGACCGCCGGGCAGCAGCGCGTGGTAAATGGGATTCCGACGGTGGGTGATGAGGTCGATGACGATGACCGGCTGATCGCGCGTGATGTCCATCGTCTCGGTCAGGTCCATGAAGGGACCTTCGCTCGCCTTGCGATGAGTAATGCGACCTTCCAGGACGATTTCCGCATCGGCCGGCACCTCCAGATCATTCGTCAGACACTTGACCAGCGGTGTTGGCGCGAGGGCATTGGCGACACTTAGCTCGTCCACGCCCGGCGGCGGCGACATCGACGCGGCCAGGTGGGTGGCCAATGAGACACCGATGCAAATCGCCACCGGTAGATCGCCCTCCGTCTTTTGCATGGCATTGTACGTCCCGCGATTCTCGACGATACGCGCTGCGAAATGCTTCTCGTCCAGCCGCAGCAGTCGGTGGTAGCACATGTTGCGCCCCAGTTCAGGGTCCTTCACGATGACGACATTGCTGGCAACGTAGTGTCCGGCGTCTTCCGGCAGGTGTAGGAGAATGGGCAGGTCATAGAGGTTGACGTCTTCGACGACGACTTCCTGACAGGCAGCGTCCGTCACTATGAGCGGCTCAACCGGGATGGCTAATAGCATCGGCCAGCCGATGCATCAAGTCGGGCACGGGCACCTCAAGGTCCATCCTGAAGAAGCGACGATCCGCACACGCGCCGGCACATATGCGCCAGCCCGGATAGTCCTTGACGTGATTGAACAACACCGGTCGTCCCTCCAACGCATGGGCTACGTTGGCCACTTCAAACCGCGGATCGACGGCCTTGTTAATGACGACCAAATCGCCGCTGGCATTGGCCTGATCGATGAATCGACGAAAACTCATGGTAATTTCCTTAGCGGCAGCCTTGATTATCTAGGTAGGCAGTGTCTTGCAGGCATACATTGGGTACCCTGCTATTATACAGGAAGACGCCGCGCGCGCGCCTTGTTAGGGCCAGGGGCCAAGTTGAGGTGCGGCGCTGCGACGGCTGATTGGATACGAGGAACTGGTATGAAGCAGCGCTGGGAAGTCTTCTTGGGGTCAGCATTGTTACTGGGTACGATGCTGGCCTGTAATGCCTTTGCCGGTCGGACCGGTCCTTCGTTGCCGCCACCGCCACAAGCCACGCGAACCGTCGAGGGCGTTGTGCCGGAAACGGGCGGTGGGCCGGGTATTGCTCCGACGGTTACCCTTGCCCGGGGCCACACCGCTGCCGGACAATCTTCCCCAGGTGCGAATTCTCGTGGACCTGAACATTCGCAATGGGCCGGGCGTGCAGTTCCGCCGGGCCGGTTTCCTTCTGGCGGGCGACACAGCACCGGTCATCGGGCGCGATGAGGCGTCTGGCTGGTGGCAAATCGCTTGTCCGGCAACGGCCGATAGCCCAGAGTGCTGGGTGTCGGGCGGCAGCCAGTACACCCGGCTGCAAGACCCGCCCGCCTCACCAACACCCTAATCCAACCGTCCGGCAACCGTCAACAGAAAACGCCGCCCTTTCCATTGGGATAAGGGTGGCGTTTCGTTTTTGTCGGCTTGACTCGTTTCGGTGAGGTTCTACTGGCGACGCAGGAAGGCCGGTATGTCCAGATTGTGGGGCGAAAAGCGCGGGCTAAGTCCCGCGGCTGGTTCCGCCTCAGCCTCCACGGCTACGGGCACCGGCTCAGGATCGTGCACCTTAATCATTGCTTCTTCGAACACAGGGGTTGTTTCCAGCTTGGGCAACGCCTGTCGCCGCGGGCCGACGCGTTCGAATCCGGTTGCAATCACGGTGATGCGCACCTCGTCACCGACCGCTTCGTCGATAACCGCCCCAAAGATGACATTGGCATCGGTGTGGGCCGTCTCACGGATGATAGCCGCAGCCTGATTCACCTCGTACAGGCTCAGGGTTGGCCCGCCGGTGATGTTGAACAGCACTGCCTGCGCGCCGTCGATCGTGATGTCCAGCAGTTTGGAACTAACGGCATTTTCGGCTGCCTGGCGGGCCCGGTCGTCGCCCTTGCCGTGACCCACCGCCATCAGGGCGGCCCCGCCGGACGTCATGATGGTCTTGACGTCGGCAAAGTCAAGGTTGATCAGGCCGGGGATGGTGATCAGCTCACTGATACCCTGGATACCCTGACGCAGGACATCGTCGGCCAACAGGAACGACTCCTGAAGCGACATGCGCTTCTCGGTCAGTTCCAGCAAGCGGTCGTTGGGAATAACAATGAGCGTGTCCACCTGCTGTTTGAGACGCTCTATACCCTGCTGGGCCATTGTCAGGCGTTTGGTGCCCTCAAACAAGAACGGCTTGGTGACGATGCCCATGGTCAATGCGCCCGCTTCTTTGGCCATGCGGGCCACAATCGGAGCCGCGCCGGTCCCGGTGCCACCACCCATTCCGGCCGTCACAAACACCATATCGGACCCCTCCAAGACCTGTTGGAGCTCGTCGATGGTTTCGCTGGCCGCTTTTTCACCCTGTTCGGGATTGCCGCCAGCACCCAGGCCGCGCGTCAACTTGTCGCCGATGCGGATGCGCGTTGGCGCTTTGGAGCGGGATAGCGCTTGATTATCAGTATTGACGACAATGAAGTCGACGCCCGTAACACCCGCATCGATCATGCGTCCAACAGCATTGCTTCCGCCGCCGCCTACGCCGACCACGCGAATGCACGCAGAGCCCTCAGTCTGTTGTGCATGTTGCATGAGTCAAACCTTCCTTTTTTCTTTTGCACGAACAAAGGTGGTGGGCCGACCTGGGGAAAGGGAGGGGCGTAATTGGCTTAGAACAAAGTCGCTTTGTTACCGGGCCGCCCGTCATAACTGCTGGCAAACTGGTCGAGCATTGTTTTGTCGACCAGCCACTTGTTGCCAAACTTTATGGCGGGTAGCTTACCATCCCGTATGAGGCGGCGAACCGACTCCGGGTGTATGCCAAGACGCTTACTCACTTCATTCACGTCGGCGTAACGGTACAGCAGATCCTCTTTGCTCATTGCCATCACAACTGGCGTCGATTAGCACGACCAACGCCAGAAAATCAATCTAGACAGTACGACCACAATATGTTGCAAAGTTACAGCAATTGGAAAGGGGTGTCAAGACCGCCCACAACTATTTTTTACATACAGGTGCATGCCGGTTTTCTTTTAAGGCTGTGGCGGTGAATACGGTAACTGTTTACACGACCTTAGCAAACCGGTAACAGGCTGTTAAACCCCTGTTAAACGGGAAGGCCTATAGTCATGGGCGAGGCAAGCGGTTTTGTGGCTTCGAGAACAAGACAGCAGGTTGTCAAAAGCTCGGAGGCTTCTGTTTCTTTCTTCCAAGATTCTCTTCTCTGACCTTTGGGGCGGGCTTAACAGCCGGCCCCAATTGTCTTTTGGGGCAACTTGCTCTCTTGCCGATCGAGGCGCCTAAGCCAGTAACAGGCCACAGATAGAGACCAGCGAGGCGTTGTGATCATCGGCCGGGCACTGTTCATAGGCGACCTTCTGGCCGGATGTGGGCCCAAGGTAGCTCAGCATGAGATAGAGCGGAGCAAAACCACAGATACGATTGCGGTCGTCCACCGCGGCAATGCGTTCGTAGAAGCCATCAGCATTCCCAGCCATGACGGCGTCCATTAGGACCGTATCTTCCCGCAGCAAATCGATTCGGCGGCCGGAGTCCATGTCGAACGTGTCGCCGAAGGCCGGTCCCACATGCGCCAAATCAACAGACCCCACCACGACCACGCGCCAGCCGGCAGTTGCCCGGCGCATGGCGCCCACGAAGCGCTGCAGCGTCGCATCCTGGGACGGGTGGGCGCCGTTGTTGAGAAAGTGGTGAAATGAACCGACCAACACCGGGACCATCGGGCACGGCGTGCGTCCGGCTTCATGGAACACGTGGTGGAGCCATACGGCCGATAGTTCGACAGAATGCTCGGTGCGGTGGTGCAATTCTTCGGCGAAGGCTGCTTCCACACCAATTGCTCCCGCCAGTTGGTCAACGACTGATGCATCGGTGGGCAACACACCAAAAGGCGTTGCGTACGGTTGGTGCGTGAGCGTGATGCTGCCCGGCGACCCATTGTGGTCGGTGCCCAGGATGATGACCAGGTCGGCAGCCAGGACAGATTCGGCCGAGCGCTGCCAGACGCGAGCATAAACAGGTCCGCCCCGCTGATAGTCAATGTGGGGCGAGACGATGCCCCGTCCCTGCCAGTTCGACCAATCGCTCAGGTCGTCGCCGTTGGCATAGTGCGCGAATGTTCGCTTCAGATCGCTTTCCTGCGCCGGATAGCTGCGATCGGCGAGAGCAGGTGGGCGATACGGCTGGGCGCGATACAGGTCGAGCTGTTGTTTTTCGGCCGATGCAGCGCGCGCGTTCTCCAAAAGGAATGCGCTGTCCAGCTCTGCCAAGGCATCAACAATGGCGCTTAGTGGCACGGCATAGCCGGCATCGACGGACAGCGCTTGCTGAATCTCCGGTAACGTGTGGCGGCCGTCACAGTAGCGCAACATGTGGGCCAACAGCGGTGGCAGAATAAGCTGGCGGTCGGCTAATTCCAGCGGATCGCGGAGCAACCACATGCGCTGACCTTGATGGGTAACGGGTTGCAGATCGAGGGGACGTACGCGCGCGTTGTCAGTCATGTCGCACTTCCTGCCCAATCAATCGTGATTAGCCTGACGTGATTTCAGCAGATGGGCGAGAAGCCCAGGGGCCCTAGGAGGAACTCGAAAACTGGTCGTAGTGGGCCGCAATAGAGAAGCCGACCTTCCTGAAAGGCATCAAGCAGCAGAAAGGTGCCCAGGCAGACCAGCAACAACGCAATGAACAGGCCGCAGCCGATCCATAGCCCTCGGGTACTACGGCCCTGGCTGCTGGGCGCGCTCGGTGGGAGGACAAAATCAGGCTGACCATAGTTGGCCGAGGGTGCACTGACGTAAGCCACTTCGGCCGCAGCCGGGCGTTGGTCCACAACAGGCGGTTGCGGCGGCGTAACCTCGACTGGCGCGACATAGGCAGGCACATCGACTTGTTGCGGGAAGGCGGGGGCGGGTGCTTCGGCGACATTGGGTGCAGGCGAGGTTAGCACAAAGCGAATACGAATCGTATCACCCAGCTCAATGGTATCGGCGTCCTGCAGCGCTGTCAGGCTGCTGACTCGTTGCCCATTGACGAATGTGCCGTTGGTGCTGCCAAGATCCTCGACTGCAAACTGATGCGGCTGCCGCACGATCTGCGCGTGCCTCCGGGAGACTTCCGGGTCTACGAGGACCAGGTCGTTGCCTGCCCCACGGCCGATCGTCGTCAAGTCCTGTTGCAGCGGGAAGCGCAAATTGGGTTGGGGACCTCGCTCCAGATAGAGAATGGCCTCGAGTGCATCCATGAGCTAACTACTATACCGTTGCTAATTGTGGTTGACCAATGCAAGGAAGTGCGTCTTCCCCCGATAGAACAGCCTGCGGTCTAGGCTCGGACTCGGCGGGCATCGCTGACAATCGTTTGCCAGACCATATCGCGATCACGCTCTGAACCAAAGGTCAGAAAGATCGTGACGGTTTTGGACGGTGTTGTGCTTTCCTCGCCGTCGTCGTACGCTTGGAACTTGGTGTATTCCGGCCCCCACCGGCTCAGGAAGGTAATGGCCAGAGCCTCCCGGGGTTCGTTGCCAAACAGAAGCCAGCCGCTGGTAACCGATTGCAAAGTTGCCGCGCTAAAGAACTGGTAAAGAAACTTCTTCGGCCGTTCTTCCACCATCACAATGTGATCACCCAGCGGCACCTGCCAGTACTCTGCGGGGCGAAACAGGACATTACTGCCGTAGCCGCTAACGCTGAAGGAGCCCGTTGCCTGGGCAGCCACTCGCTCGTTTGGGGGCAGGGTGGCAAGCTCGTCGGTCGCCATCAAGTCGTTGTTGTCCGGCACAAATCGGTTGTAATTGGCGCGACGGGCCAGCCAGAACGACACGAAAACCCAGGCGACTGCCAAAACGATGAGGATCAATATCCAGGTTGGCCAACGCTGAACCCAGGCGACAGCGAGGAGCACCAGGCCAGCCAGCGTCAGCCAACCGCGAACGGTCATGCCCAAGTACGTTCGATTGCCGGCGCCATAGGCAAACGCATAGAGGCGTCCGAGGTAAGTGTAGTAAGCTTGGCGTAGTGGTGATTGTGAATGCATAGAGTGCTTGCGTGCTCACATGTTTTTCAAACGGGTCAGTTAATTCTAAGACATGCGCCGCCGGATGTCACTTCCCCAGCACGCCAACGAGGTGAATGCGCCGATCGACGGGCACACGGTCGTCAAAGGCGATCATGGCGCGGAACAGCGCGGGGGAGAAGGCAACGTAGCTTGGATCGGCCACCGTGGACAAGGTCACCACGCGCAGGCCGGCGGCCAATGCCAGGCGCTCGACGGCACCCGGCGTGTTAACCCGATAGTGCGTGGGAAATGTATCGCCTTCGTCTCGCCCGTAGGCGCGGTCAACCAGGCGTTTCTGCAGGCGACCCGCTCGGCCGAAAACGCGATTAACGACCGTAAGCGGATGACGGCCGTTGGGCGTAATAAACACAAAGCGACCACCGTTCCTCAAGACGCGGGCGATTTGCAGCAGTGTGGTCTGCGGCTGTTCGAGATGTTCCAGCAACCAACTGGCTACGACCAGGTCAAACGAGCGGTCGGTGAAGGGCAGCGCGTCGCTCAGTGCCGCCGCGCGAGGCAATGTAGTCACTCGGTGTTCGATGAGCGAGTGCCAGTCGGGATCCGCTCCGACAACCCAAGGTTTCGGCGAGGGCAACTGTTCAATCAGCCCACCCCGGCCACAGCCTAGATCGAGGATGCGTGTTGCGGGCCCCACTTGTTGAACCACGGTGTCGAAATAGAGCTCAGTGGCCGGGCGCCAGCCGGGATGCGAAGCCCGATAGACTTCACGCCATGCATTTTGTCGTTCGAGGTCGAGCATGCTGTCATTGTATCCGATTGCTAAGAATCGGCTGAGCCTTGAAAGAGCAGACAAGGGTGGCAGTTGCATCTGGGACCACTCTCCGCGATAGTCAAGGTAATGAACATACGCCGGTTGTGGACTCTGCTTCTGCTTGTATTCATTTCAGTGGGCGCTGCCTGCTCTGCGCCGAGTGTCGAAGTGGATGTGCCCACGCTTGTTCCCGATCCGGCCACCCTGACCGCTGTGCCTGATCCCAGTCCTTCGTCGCTTCCGGCGCCTACCGAAACGGCCGTTCGGCCAACAGAGACGGCGACCACACGCCCCGAGCCAACGGACACAGCGCAGCCTTCTCCAACACTAGCAACTGAGCCATCTACTGCCGTGCCGGATGTAGCCACCCTGGACGGCGTGGCGCCGCAGCGCGACGATTTGCGTCTGGCTATTGCGTTTAAGGGCGTTAGCCCGGTCCTGGGCACACCATCGCCGGAGTCGCCCGCGCCCCAAGTGGGCGATCGGCAGACGTTCTACATAGGCAACGTCGATGTCAACACGGTCAGTCAAATAACGGCCGTGCTGCAAGGTGTCGGCCGCCATGCCTACTATTGGTATGACGAAGGCATCGGCGGCACGGTGCCCGACCCGCAGGAACTTACCGCCACCCTGGCGGCGTTCGATTCCATCTACGAGGATGTTGACGGCCGCTTTGGGGATGGCACACCGGAAGATGATCCACCGGTGAACATCGTGCATGTATCCCCCCTGGCGCTATGCGATGTGACTGAGACGACGGTCAACGAATGCCGGCTGGCAGGCTACTTTAGTTCGCGCGACCGACTGCCGCTGACGGTCAATCACCAGTCCAACGAGCGCGAGATGTTCGTGATGAACGCCACGCAAATCGGCCGTGAGTCTTATCTGGATGTGCTGGCCCACGAACTGCGACACTTAATCGAGGCGCGCTATGATCCCAGCGAGGCCGATTGGGCTGTCGAGGGATCAGCCATGCTGGCCGCGCAACTGGCCGGATACGACGACTCAGCTCAGTGGCGTGGTAATTTATTCCTGAGTGACCCAGACTTACAACTTAACTCCTGGAGCAACAGCAACATGCTGCCTCACTATGGCCAGGGCTATCTGATGAGCCGGTTCCTGTACGACCATCTGGGTGATGATAGATATCGCGAACTGGCGACCAGTAGCCTTGACGGGCTGGCGGCGGTCGATGAGCTGACAGGGCAGGTGGGGTATGGGCTGGGCCTCTGGCAGGACTGGTTGGCGGCCATGGCTCTGGCCGATGATCAGCGCGGTGTGCCGGAGCGCTTCCAGTGGTCTGGTCCGATCCTGGACGGTGCGGCGACTACCAGCCTGGCGACCCTCCCGGCGCGAATCGACACGACGGTCAGCCAATATGCCGCCGACTACTACGACTTGCCGTCGAGCGGCGCCTATAGTCTGCAGTTTGAAGGAGCCGGCGAAACTGCGCTGCTTCCCGCGACTCCACCGTCCGGCGAGCAAGCCTGGTATGCACTGCGGACCAACTTCGCTAACCCGCGGCTCACCCGAACGGTTGACTTGACGGATGTCACCGCGGCCACGCTGGAATATGAAGCGTATGTCGACATCGAGCAGGGCTACGACTTTGCCTATGTATCTGTATCTGAGGATGGCGGCACTACCTGGCAGCCATTGGCCGGGGAAGGGATGCAGGGATTGGACGAGACCGATGATCCCTCTCAATCGGCGGTAGCCAACCGCTTCTATACCGGCCGACTGCAAGAGTGGATCCCAGAGTCGATCGACCTGTCGCCCTATGCGGGGCAGGTCATCGACTTGCGATTCGAATACATCACTGACCCCATTCTGACTTACGGTGGGTTTGCCGTCGATGACATTCGCATCCCTGAGATAGACTTCGCCGATGATGCCGAGAGCGACGTGGAGGGCTGGACGGCCGAAGGGTTCGTGCGGGTGCCCTTGACCGTCGCGCAGTCGTGGCATCTGTGGCTGATCACCTTCCATGACGACGGCGTGCAGGTCGAGCCGCTGACGCCGGACGCCGACGGCCGACTGGCTACGAATGTGGAAGCAATTGCCGGGGAGCGCGCGCCGATGCTGGTCGTGGCTGGGTTTGCACCGCAGACGCTTGAAACGGCGGCCTATCAGTTGTCGATTGAAAACTGATTGTGGCGGGAGTGGATGTCAATACTGCCGGCAGTGCGAATAACGGACTTAGTTTCACCGAAAGTCAGATTGATGGGTATAATACAGGGCTTCATACCCTGTAGAATAGGTTCACTTGACGTTCACTGTCACCCACCACAAAAAGTGACGAAGAGCCAGTTCTTGGGGGGAACTTGCCGATCCCTGCACGGCATACTTCCTAGCTTCATACCATTACACTCAACTAAACACTGCCTTCAGCCCTGCCACGAAAGATGGAATCGGAGATGCGCAGTGCTCACAGTCCATGATGGATTGATGGGTGATATTCAAATCTTTGTATTGCCGGCTTTCAAGAATAGACACCAAACGTTGGTTGTGTTCGCTTACCTCTCGACCACCTTGTGAGATAAAGAGCGTTGCAGGGAGTGTGTCATGTGCTTGCGCATACGCTTCCTCATACTCGAAGACAATACCATCAGCGTAAGGAAGATCAGGACTGCAAATGAGGTAGTTCTTGTACAACAACGGGTCACGGAACAGGCTATAGAGCCCGAATAAGCCGCCCCAGGAGTGACCCATTAACGTCCGGTTGGCTGAATCGATGGGATAGTCTGCTTCGACCAGCGGCATTAGTTCTTGTTCAATAAACTGGTGGAAATTATCCGCGCCACCACTCGTTACCGTCTTGAGTGTTGGGCTTGAGTCCAACACTTCTTGTTCCTTTTCTGGGCTGACCTCAGGCGTAAAATCGCGCGTGCGCCAACCAACTACCGTGTCTATCATCTCGTTAGCTGGTCCGTCAAACGGATATCCGATGCCAACAACAATTGAAATCGGGAACTCATTGCACTCACGCATCAGTCGGGTCACTTCGGTGACACCTCCGAAATAGAAATTTGCATCGAACAGATACAACACAGGATAACTTGTTGGCCTATCCCCAGGATGCAAAAGCGGCCGTGCGACTGAGATTTGAAACTCTTGCTGCACGAAACGAGAGGCGATGCGTCGAGTCTCAGTATCAACCAATGTATAAGGTGGAAAATCATTCATGCCTGCCACTGTTCCTTTCCTGGTATAGCGGTGATCTGCATATCCCAAGAAGCGTATGTTTTGGCCGAACGCCGACCTGTCTAGAATTCTATTTCCATCCTATCGAAAGCAACCTCGGTTTGAGGAAAGATCGATTGAATGCGATCAAGCTCTGGCTCACCAATTTCCGGACGACATGAGTGAAGGTGAATCAGTACAAGGCGGCCGACTTGTGCCTCAGCGGCCAGCTGGGCGACAGGAGTGATGTGACTATGGCCGATCCGCCTAGCATATTCGGGGTCATCGTCCGGCACGGCACAGTCATGAAGCAGCACATCCACGCCCCTGATCATTTCTTCGTAGATTGCACCCGGTTCTCCGTATGTATCAGTCACGTAGGCTAATGATCCTTCAGTGTGATCAACCCGAAAGCCAAAACACAATTCATCCTTCCGGTGCTCCACCGGAAAGGAAGTGAGCGTGATGTCGGGGGCAATCTCCGCAGTAGCCTCTAGGGGCACATACTCGATCAGGTTGTTGTCTGTGAATTTCTGGAGCTGATACTGCACATCCGGCATGTGTTCGGGCGCAAGATGGACACGAACTTTGCGCGGAGATTCTCCTGGGGTGTAGTGTCTAGCCATGAGGACCCGCTCGTTTGATCCCCGCGCAAGGGCCTCACGTTTCATTTTCCGATAGAATATGAACTCCAGATTGCTTAATCCTGTCACATGATCGGGATGGCTATGACTTAAATAGACATCAAATTCTTCGGTCTGAAGGTAGTCCACCAGCCGATACATTCCGGTGCCTGCGTCCAGGACGACTCCCAGCTCAGGTATTGCGTAACAGGCAGTATGTCCAAGATCATTAGCACGATAGCCATTGGAACCTAATACGACGAGTTTCATTCGGCCCTTCCTTATGCTCAACATCACACGAGAGTTTCCTGCATTTACCTACTAGCCCATTGTTCCTTCCCCCACATGGAGGGCTTTCTGCATATTCGCCAAGAGCGCATATTTCGTCTGAATACCGACCTGTTTAGAATTCGATTTCCATCCGATCGAACGCAACCTCGGTTCGAGGGAAGATCGATTGGATGCGATCAAGCTCCGGTTCACCCGTTTCCGGACGCATCGCGCTGAGGTGAATCAGTATGAGACGACCAACCTGCGCTTCAGCAGCCAGTTGAGCAACTGGTGTGATGTGACTATGCCCAGCCCGCATGGCGAATTCCGGATCATCGTCCGATACGAAGCATTCATGAAGCAATACGTCTACTCCTCGAATCTTTTCCAAATAACGGGCATCGGGTCCGCCGTATGTATCGGTGACGTAAGCTAACGAACCTCCCGGCCTATCAAGACGAAATCCAAAGCAGGTCACAGTATGATCAACCGGAAACGATATCAGCCTGGCGCCCCCCGAGAGTTCTTCAGTGGTTTTCAGCGGCACGAATTCAAAATACCTATTATCACGAAAATGCCTCACATGCGGTGGAGATCTCATCCAGTACTTCCGGAGCAACATGGATTCGAGCTTTAGGTTGTGACTTTTCCAGAGACTTGAAGATAGTCCCCATTTTTGGATTAGTTTCCTTTTCAAGAGCTTCAAGCGCCAGTTTTTTCCAGAATACGAAGTCCAGGTACACTAATCCGCCATAATGGTCGGAGTGGGCATGAGTGAGGAAGATATGGAGCTGATTACTTAGGGAGATAGTCGACCATCCGATACAGGCCGGAACCGGCATCCAGGACAACACCCAATTCGGGGATGGCGTAACAGGCAGTCTGTCCAAGATCGGTGGGACGATAGCCATTGGAACCTAATACGATGAGTTTCATTCTT
>CAVOGT010000002.1:0-207404 GCA_963695535.1 uncultured Chloroflexia bacterium | reverse complement strand
GACGGCTTCACCACGGACAAGTCGGGTCTGGTCTCGCAGCAAATCCTGCTTGCCAATCCGGATGACCATGTCATCCTGGATGTAACTATGTCCAAGGAGCCCCTTGGCCCGCTGGTACGTCATGGCGACGACAACTGGTATGACATCGTCACCTGGACCGTCTACTGCACCATTCAGGCTGAAGAATTGGGCATTACGTCCGAGAATGTCGACACCTTCCTCGGTGGCGAAGATCCGGTCATCCAGAACCTGTTGGGTGAAGACGGGCGACTTGGGCGTGGCCATGAGCCTGAGCAACGACTTCTGCTATCAAGTGATCAAGCAGGTCGGCAACTACGGCGAAATCTACGCCCGCAACCTGGGTCCGGACACGCCGTTTAACCTGGCGCGCGGCCTCAATGCACTGTACACCGATGGCGGACTGATGTACTCCCCGCCTTTCCGTTAGACACAACAGAATGTCACGGCCGTTGTCTGATAACGGCCGTGACACGTTCGCGGTGCAGTTCGGCCATGGCGCCGAACTGCACCGCAGCATGTCTCCGACAGATCCCTTCCCGGCAACCACGGGTGGGCTCTATCGACGGGAATCACCATGGCAGAGATCACACCGCAAGTGCCCAAGTCGCAAGAGCGAATACCCTTTTGGCGAGATAGTCGCGTTCTGGGTGTGTTGCTTCAAGTCGGCGCCATCATCGCGGTCATCATGGCGGCGTCGTGGCTGCTCAATAACGTCACGACCAATATGACGACCCTGGGCGAGAGCCAGTTTCTTTGCGGCGACGGCACCAGCAGTTTTCGCTGCAGCTTCAACTTTCTCAGGCTGGATGCGCAGTTCGACATATCCGAATCGTCAATTAGCTATTCGCCGAGCGATTCATACGGTCGAGCCCTGCTGGTTGGTGCGCTCAACACAATGAAGATCGCGGTCTTCGGCATTGTGCTGGCGACCATTCTGGGCACCCTGACAGGCATCGCGCGACTTTCCAACAACTGGCTGGTGAGCTCTGTGGCCCGCTGGTACGTTGACATCATTCGCAATACGCCCCTACTCCTGCAACTATTCTTCCTCTTTTTTGGCGTCATCCTGCTCTTCCCCCCTATTCGTGATGCAATCCAACCCCTGGGGCTTCCGGTCTACCTGAGCCAGCGGGGCATTAACATCCCTGGGCCGGTCTTTATGCCTTCCTTCACGACCTGGCTCATCTTCATTGGGTTGGGCGTTGCGCTGGCGGCCGTCCTTGGTTGGATCCTGAACAGGGTCAAGCTTCATTCGAACGGAAGCGTGCACAAATACCTCTGGCCCATTGTCGCCCTGATTGGTTTGGCGACAATCGGGTGGTTTTACGCCTCAGCGGCAGCAGCCGACAACCAGGGCCTGTTGGCTACGCCGGAATCCGGCATCACTGAGTTCGACGACATCGTAACCACGACGCAGGCCACCCTGGGCTTGGACAACTTGCGCAATCTGGATGCCGCCCTGGAGTCGGGGCTTGTGACGCAAGAAGAGGTCGATGCGGCCACGTACACGATCTGCGCGGTTCGCGATGATCCTTCAGAGGTCAACCTGACCTCCCAGCTGCGGCGCGCTAACGTGCCCT
This sequence comes from uncultured Chloroflexia bacterium, assembly GCA_963695535.1. GTDB lineage: Bacteria > Chloroflexota > Anaerolineae > Promineifilales > Promineifilaceae > Promineifilum. The sequence continues at coordinate 205,803 of CAVOGT010000002.1, read as the reverse complement.
ACGACGTCAAACGACAGAATACGATGGACAAGGCTTCGGCCGACTATGCCGCCGGTGACTGTCAGATGCTTGTCGCTCTACGCGAAACGCTTGTCGGCGAACAAGCGGCGCTGCCGGAACTGGATAGCAGCACTTTGGTGGCCGTCGCCGAAAGACCCGTCCGCATTTCAGTCCCGCGGATCGAGGGGTTGAACTTCGTGGGTGGTATCAAGGTGAGCCCCAATTTTGCGGCGATTCTGATTGGCCTGGTTATCTACACCGGCGCGTTTATCGCTGAGATCGTCCGGGCCGGTATCCAGTCGGTGGGTAAAGGGCAGACGGAAGCCGCCCGCGCTCTCGGCCTTTCAGAAAGCCAGCGGTTGCGACTCATCATCCTGCCTCAGGCGCTGCGAGTCATCATCCCGCCCTTAACCAGCCAGTATCTCAACCTGGTCAAGAATTCCAGCCTGGCCATTGCGGTCGGCTATCCGGATCTGTGGTCAACCGCCTTCACGACATTGAACCAGTCCGGCCGGCCGATTCAGGTGTTCCTCATTGTGATGGGTGTCTACCTGTCCTTCAGTCTGCTGATTTCGGCGTTCCTGAACTGGTACAACCGTCGTATTGCCCTAGTGGAGAGATAGGCATGACCACACTCTACCAGAATTTTCAATCTGTCATGCGACGCGACGAGAATGCCGAAATTCACCTCGGCGACTTTGTGCGCGATAATTTCACGAACAGCGTTTGGCAATCGCTCTGGGTGCTCTTCCTACTATTTGTGGCCGTCCGGCTGCTGATTGCCCAGGTAGGTGCCGCGCCCGTGACCACCCTGGTTATCGCCGGGCTGTGGCTGTTTTCAGTCGGAGCAACGGTATTGAGCAACATTGCCCACCAGCACTCCCGCTCAACCCTCTGGCTCAGTCGCAATCTCTACACATCGCTGGCCAGCACTTTGGTCACCCTGATTTTGATCTTGCTCATCGTCGCCGGATTGCGCGGCTTCATCGGTTGGGCATTCGTTCGCGCCAGCTTCTCTACGGATCCCGAGGTAGCGGCCCAGACGCTGTCACAGTGGGAAACACCCGGCGCCAATTGGGGCGCCGTTATCGACAACTTCCGCAATCTGATGGTATTTCGTTTTCCGCGCGATGAATCGTGGCGCATCTGGCTGCTGGTATTGTGGAACGTACTACCGGTCATACCCAGCGCCTACGTATTTTCTCGCGAGGTATTCCGTCGCTCGACCCTGCGCAAAGTCCTCATCGGTCTGTGGCTATTCACCCCCGTCGTGGCCTTTGTTCTATTGCGCGGCTTTGGCGAAAGCGGGCCTGTACCCGAACTCAATCCCGACCTGGTCTGGGGTGGGCTGTTGCTGACGCTGATCATTGCCGTCTTCGGGATCATTGCGTCGTTTCCGTTGGGGGTTGGCCTGTCGCTGGGCCGCCGCAGCAAGATTACCGGCATTCCGGCCTGGCTGACCTATGGTGCCGCAGGCATTCTGACCGCTTATCTATTGGTAACGACAACTTTCCCAAGCGTTGGAACTGCTGAAGGCGTATTTCAGCAGATCCTGGCGTTCTGGCCGCTTCTGATTATTCTGGCGGCCTTCCTGTTTCAGAAATATTTCGACGGCAATGCCGTAGCCATGTTGAGCACGGTCTATATTGAGGTGGTGCGTGGCGTGCCACTGATCACGATTCTCTTCATGTCGATTATCCTTTTCCCCATCTTTCTGCCGCCGGGGTTCGAGGTTCTGAGCACCTGGCGAGTGCTGGCAGCGGTCGCGCTGTTCGCCGCCGCTTATCTGGCAGAAAACATCCGCGGTGGGTTGCAATCGATCCCCAAGGGCCAATACGAAGCGGCCGATGCCATTGGCCTGAGCACGGTGCGCAAATACCGCTTGATCATCTTGCCTCAGGCGCTGCGAGCAGTCATCCCCGCCATCGTCGGCCAGTTCATCGGCCTGTTCAAGGATACAACCCTGGTCGCCATTGTCGGCCTCATCGAGCTGCTGGGCGTAGCCAATCTCATTTCGGCCCAGCCGGACTGGCTGGGCGTTCGCCGCGAACCCTATGTCTTTATCGCCGTCATCTACTTCCTTGGCAGCTTCGCCATGGCCAGCTATAGCCGACGTCTGGAGCGCCAACTGGGTGTGGGCGAGCGCTAAATCGCTCGGTTAGCATCCGCTTCCAATGAAGGACAACTACTAATGACCACAGAAACCAAACGCACACCCATCGAAGAAATCATCGTTTGTCGCGATGTACACAAGTGGTTTGGCGATTTCGAGGCGCTGCGCGGCATCACCCTGACCGTGAAGCGCGGCGAAGTGATCGTCATCATCGGCCCGTCCGGTTCAGGCAAATCGACCTTCATCCGCACCATCAACCGCCTGGAAGAACACCAGCAAGGGGACATTGTCGTCGATGGCATCACGCTCAGCCATGACGTTCGCAACATAGCGGAGATTCGCCGCGAGGTGGGCATGGTGTTCCAGCAGTTCAATCTTTTTCCCCATCTGACTGTGCTGGAGAACGTCACCCTGGCTCCGATCAATGTCCGCAAGCTGTCGCGCGACGAGGCCGAGGCCAAAGGAATGGAGTGGTTGACACGTGTGGGCATTCCCGAACAAGCCCACAAGTATCCCGGCCAGCTCTCCGGTGGACAGCAGCAGCGCGTGGCCATTGCCCGGACGCTGTGCATGGAGCCCAACATCCTGTTATTCGACGAGCCGACCTCGGCTCTGGACCCGGAGATGATCAAGGAAGTCCTGGACGTCATGCGCGACCTGGCGATGTCGGGCTACACGATCCTGGCTGTGACACATGAGATGGGCTTCGCCCGTACGGTTGCCGATCGCGTTGTGTTCATGGACGCAGGCCTAATCGTTGAGGAGAACGTGCCGGAAGCATTCTTCGCCAACCCGGAACACGAGCGAACCCAGCTATTCCTGTCCCAGATCCTAAGCCATTAAGCGCGCTACCGTTCAACGGCCGCGGCGATATCCTCGAGTTCGCACCCCGCGACGCCACCGTCACGCTGGGCAGGCTGCCGCATGCGCTGGTTGGTCCATGCAGCCTGCCGCCCGCGTCCCCCTATTGCGTCAATAGAAAATGTTACCATAAGGTCATTCGTTGCGTCACAATTCATGTTACCGAGACAGGCACCACAGTTTCTTTAAGTTATCGTCAATCCTGGCCTTTAGAGCGACCGGATTGAGTGCCAGATAAGTCTGTTGGAGCCGGAGCTTATCCGACGCCTTTATCGTCTCGGCCGCCATGGCTCGTTGGTGGGGCGTCTTGGCTAGGTCTTATTTCTTGTGAAGCTTACTGCCGCGCCGGGTCTTGGAAATGAGCTTCATCACCGGTTGAAAGAAATTGACATAGAGGCGCAGGTCAGCATAGATGGCTTCGAGCAGGGTCAAAGCCTGACCTGACTCATAGCGTTGGTAGCCGATGGTTTGACGGACTACCGACCAGTTCTTCTGTTCGACATGAGCTTGGTCGTTCTTGCGGTAGGGCCGGGAACGGGTAAAGGTCACAGGGTTTGGGTGCAGTAGCGGTTGAGTGTCTCATTGATGAAGACCCCATCGTTGTCGGAGTCGAGACCCAGGAGAGCAAAGGGCAAACGCCGGCGCAGCTTGTTGATGGCTGCTGATACATTTTCCTGACTCCGATGGGCTAGTGGCAGACATTCCGTCCAGCCGGTGGCGATATCCACCGCGGTCAAGGTCTGAATGAACTGGCCGTGGGCGGAGTCGCCGCAGTGGGCCACCAAGTCGATCTCCAGAAAGCCGGGGACAACATCATCCCATTCCGCAAAGGTGCGGATAGGGATGCTTTCTCGCAACAGACTGCCCGGCTTAGTCGTCGTTTGTCCGTGACCATCTCGATAAGCCGCCACTTGGCGGTCGATGGTCGAGGCACTCATTTGCAACAATTGACCGCGTGTCGCTGGGTCGAGCCGGAGTTCATTGTGCCGCTCCAGCGCCCCTACCAGTTCCGGCAGAAAGGGTTGTAAACGCTTGCCACAGATCCGCCCGGCCACGTTCCAGACGGTGACCAGCCGGCGTACCGTCTCGCCGCTGTAGGTTCGCTTCCGACCGCGACGCTCATGCCGAATGGGCGAAGGTTCATGCTTCAAGAGCCGCATAGCGTGCTTGCGATGGTAACCGGTTGTGGTAACAAATTCATCCAAGATACGCCCTTTCTCCACTTTGTCCGCCACCAGATAGCGGGGATGAACCCGCTTGACCAATTCCTCTCGACCACCTTTGCTCATCTTCTGTTGCCTCGTGTCCATCCGGCCACGGTAACATTATTTTTGAGGCAACGATAAGCCTTTCAGTGATATTTATTTTGAGGTAATGCGGTCCCCTGCCGATTTCGGCCGTGTTGGCTATAATAGCCCTGTAGAACCGTGGCATTAGGTGCGGAGGTGAACGATGCAGGTAATGGAGTCCCATAAAAGTGCATGGGACACTTGACTGGATTGCGGCCGAATTGGGTGACTAGAACCGCACCCTCAGCTGCCCATATAAACAGTCTCGCCACCCGATTAGCACCGAGCATCCGCATGAGTGAAACTCAACTCTGCCAACCGACCACCCCCTGCGAGATGCTGCCTGGCATTGGCCGCTCTGAGCGAATCATCCGGTGCAGCAATTCATTTTCCCGGAGTCGCGCTAGATCCGTTGTCTAAATCAACCGCGGCAACCCAATCATGGCTACGGCGCATCAATTGGTGGCGGTGGGCCATTGTGGCCCTGCTTCTGCTGGCCTTCTATCTGCGCGTCCACCGGCTCGGTGATCAGCGCGTATGGTGGGACGAGGGGTGGTCGGTCTGGGTGTCGCGCTTCACGATGGTCGGCATCCTTTCCCGAACGGGCAACGACGTCCATCCACCGCTTTATTTCTGGCTGCTGCACCTCTGGCGGTCGCTGAGCGGCGACAGTGAATTCGGGCTGCGCCTGTTGTCGTCTTTCTTCGGCACGCTGACCGTGGCGGCTACGTTCACCCTCGGCCGGGACATCGGCCGTCGCCTCTCCACCGCCCCCCCGGCCTATCTCGTGGGAGGGCTGGCAGCGCTCTATTTGACCGTCTCGCGCTTTGCCATCGCCTGGTCACAGGAGATCCGCATGTACGCCCTGGCCTCGCTGCTGGCGGTAATTGCCGTCTGGGCCGCGCGACGCGTCTGGGAACGAGGCCAAACGGCCGAAAAAGCGGTCTATGTGGTGGCGACCACGGCCGGACTGTACACGCTCTATCTGTTCGCGCCGGTATGGGCCGCGATCAATGTCGCCTGGCTTTGGGTCTGGTGGAATGCGCCGGATCGCCGTCGCACGCTTGTCGGCTGGGTCTCGTTGCAGCTCATCATCCTGGCCCTGTTCCTACCCTGGGTCATTTATGCTTCCGGCGGCTTCCTCAACACAGCCTCGGCAACCCCCATCCAGGTCCTCGACTTCCTGCAGATCTACTGGACTGTCCTGGCGCTGGGCATTCCTTTGGATGTAGACCAATACAGCTCCGCAACCCTGCCCGCGCTAGCCATCTTCGGGTTGGCCGTATTGGCTTTGCTGATTGCGGCCTGGCGCCATCTGCGCAACTCCCCCTCGGTTGTTCCGCCGCGCGGCAAGGCCCCGGCCGACGCTCGCTGGCGACTGCCCCGCGATCTTACGCTGTTGCTGGTTGTCCTGTTGCTGCCGGTATTGATCGTCTATTTCGTGTCATTGCCCCGCCAGAACTTCTACAACCCACCCTTCTCGCCCCGCTATCTGGTCATCTTCACCAGCTTCTACAGCATCCTGCTGGCCTGGGGATTGGTCATGGTCGGCCGAACGCCCCCCGGCAAACGCATCGGCACCTCGATTGGTCCGGTTGTGGCCGCGGTGCTGGCGGTCTACATGCTGCTGGTTTCCTATACAGGCCTACAACCCTATTATCCTGGACGCGTGCTGATTGATGACTACCCTTCCCTGACCGATACCATCGACGCGTACAAACAGCCGAATGATGCCGTCGATACTCTACACCGACACCGACTGGCCGATCTTCGCCTATCATCACCCTGATCCGTGGCAGGGTGTGCCCTCTTCCTGGCGCATGACGCCGGAGCTGGCGGCCGACTATTTACGAACCGATATGGGACACCCACGACGCAGTTTGGCTGGTGACGACGCCCTACAGCGCCGGCGGCGATCCCCAACGCCTGCTGCCGAATTGGCTGGCGGACCGAGCAACGGCCGTCCGCACCTTCACTTACAAAGATAACGCGCTGACCCTGTTTGCGCGCACGGCCGATCGCGCGACAACTGCCGACGATCTGGTACCGGATGGTCCCCCGCCAGCCCCCCTCAACTTGACCCTACCGGATGGCTATCAGCTGACCGGCTATGCACAGGCGGCGCGCGACTTCAAGAGCGGCGACACCGTGCATTTGGCTCTCTACGGCCAGGGCTCGACACCGATCACAGTCAACATCGGCTTCATTGATGGCGCCAGCAGCACCGTCTGGGGGCTGACACCAGTGACACTCCAATCCGGTGCGGAAATCGTCCGCACCCCAGTTGACTTGATTGTGCCGCCGGAAGCGCCGGACGGCCGCTACCGATTGGTCATTGGCGATGCAGCCGGTGGGGCCATCTTCGGCGAGGTCAACATCCGTCAGAAGGATGCCGCATTCCTCACTGAAGCCGATGTGACGATGGCCAACCGGCTGGATGTTGACTTCAGTAGCGGCATTCGCTTGCTCGGCTACGACCTAAGTCCGGCGGCTCAGCCCGGCGAATCCGTAGCGCTTACCCTTTATTGGTCGTCAGAGGGCAACATTCAGCAGCGTTACAAGGTCTTTACCCATGTGCTGGGGGATGTGTTCAATGGCACTACGGGCAACTTCATCTGGGGCCAGGTGGACAACGAACCGGCCTCTGGCTCCCGACCCAACCACCACCTGGCGCAGTGGGGAGGTAATTGTTGACGAGTACGCCATACCCATCACCCCGGACGCTCCGTCCGGCACCTACCAAGTGGAAGTAGGACTCTATGACGCTATATCAGGCGAGCGCCTGCACGGTCCTGGAAGGCGCCGCTCCGGCGGCCGATCACGTCATGCTGGCAACCATACAGATAGCGCCCACGCCATAGACAGCAAGCGATGTTCACCGAAACCCGCACCCGTTCCTGGCTCATCGCCGGCCTCTCCGCCGCCATCTTGCTGCTGGCGCTGGTTCTGCGCGTGCGCGGCCTGGAGACGACCGGACTATGGGGCGACCAGGCCTTTACTCTCAACACGGCCATGCGCTGGGTCAACGGTGGGGACATTCCTCTGGCGGCCAACAAGTCCTCGGTCGGCTTTCTGAACCCGCCGATGATCGAGTACCTATATGCCGGAGCATTGCGCCTGTGGCCCGACATTCTCAGCGTTTCCTGGCTAACGCTATTGGGCGGGATGCTGGCCGTGGCTGCCACCGGTTGGGTGACTGGGCGCATCTTTGGCGCGCGTGCCGGGCTGTGGGCCATGCTGACCTTCGCCATTGCCCCGTGGGCCGTATTCTGGAGCCAGCTCATCTGGAACCAGACGATGGTGCCTGCCTTCGCCACGCTGGCGCTCGGTGGCATGCTGCTCTACATCGTCCATCGACCTCGCGCGATTTACCTCATGGTTGCTTTCGCAGCGGCCTCGGTCATGACGCAGGTGCATCCCGGTACAGCCGTTCAGGTAGGCACGATGGGGCTGGTGCTTCTCATCTTCTATAGGCGTGTGCGCTGGTCACACGTGTTGTGGGCCGGGCTGGTCTTTGTCGCGCTCTATGTGCCCTTCCTGATCTACCAGATCAATAGCGGCTGGGCCGACATTCAAGCCATTGGCGGAATTGCCGGGCAGGAAGCCACGTTCAGCAACGCCGCCCTACTGCTCAGCCTGGACTTGATCCGTGTCCAGGGACTGTTCCGTTCAGTGCCGCGCACCGCCTTCTTCGACACGTTGGCTACCCTGTTGTTTGTCATCTCAGCCGCGCTGGTCTTGTGGCGCGGGTGGTCATTGTGGCGGCAAGACCGCAATGACGCCCCCGGTCAGGCACAAAGTTTGCCCGCGGAATCGGCTGCCATCCTGATTATCGTCCTGTGGTATCTCATGCCCCTGTTGTTCTACTGGCGGTCGGGGGTCTATCTGCAAAACTACTACCTCATCGGCCAGTGGCCGGCCCAATTCATGATCTTCGGCATTGGACTGGACACGGCCCAGCGCGCGGCCGAACGGCTGGCCGCCGGCGCCACGCAACAATCCGTTCAGCGAGTCTGGCAAGTTGCGGTATGGTTGCTGCCCATTCCTCTGCTGGCGGTCATGGCCTTTCAAATCCATTTCACACTGTCCTACCAGGACGCTCGCGCCGCCGGGGACGGCCCCGCGTTCCAGGTGCGTCACGCACGGTCGGCCATCGATCAGGCCAACGACCTGTTGGCCGCCGAACCGAATTGTCGGCTGGTGGCCGTCGGTGTGGGTCATCAGGTGGAGAACTCCAATCTGGCGCTGTTGCAGGAGTTCACCGATCCGGAGCGCATTCTGCTGGCTGACGGCGATCTCGGGCTGCCGCTGCCCGCACCCTGCGCCATTTATCTTAACGCGCGTCCGGGCAGCCCCGCCGGGTTCTGGCTAGAGACTTCGGCCACCCCGGTACCCGGGGCCGGTGTAGCCGTCAAGGATGAAGTCTGGCCGTTCTATCGCTGGACGGCCGATCCGCCGGCTGATGCGTCAGGTGCGCCCACCTGGGCCAATGGCGTGGCGCTGGTTGGCTACTTCCGCGGCCAACCGCAGCGCGGCCAACCGTTGGACATGGCGCTGACCTGGCAGGTTGTCACTCCGCCCGACGGCCAGGCCTATCACTTTGGCTCGTACTTGCTCAATGAGCAAGGTGAAGTGGTAGGACAGCAGGACGGACCCGGCTTCGACAGCGTGCAATGGCGCGAAGGGGATCGGTTCATCACCTGGTTCCTGCTACCGGTGGCCGAGGAGTTGCCGGATGGGACGTACCAAACGGCCGTGGCCCTCTATAGCTGGCCGGACGTTGTGCGGGCCATACTGGTAGATGGGGCAACGACGGCCTTCTTGGAACAGCTTGAGCTGACCAGTCAGCCGTAGTCGAGGCCGCCGTCGCGTTTACGGATCGCGCTTCGGAAACAGAATGGTGTCGATCAGCACTTTGCCCATGTAGACGACAAACACAAACATCGTCGCCGGAACCTGCCAGTAGAGAAAGGCGTCCGGTGTCCAGCCGGGCAAGCGGGACCACGGCAATAAAGAAGGCGATCGCCCCGGCGATGATCAACTGCCGGACGAACTTACCCCAGCTGCGTTTCTTCTTGCCCAAGCGTCCACCTCGTCGTTCACCCTACTCAAAGCGAAGCGCTTCAATCGGGTTAAGCGATGCCGCACGCGCGGCCGGATAGATACCGAAGAACAGCCCCACCGCCACCGAGAACCCCACTGCCAGGGCAATAGAATTAAACGTAACGGTCGTGTCCAGGTCCGGCACCGCCTGTTGGACCGCCCACGCCCCAAGAACGCCGAAGAGGATGCCAATGGCGCCGCCCAGCAGTGCCAGCACCACCGCTTCAGTCAGGAACTGGCCCAGGATGTCCCAGTAGCGCGCGCCCACTGCCTTGCGCAACCCGATCTCCCGCGTGCGCTCGGTCACCGAGACTAGCATGATGTTCATGATGCCGATGCCGCCCACGAGCAACGAGATGCTGGCAATGGCCCCCAGGAAGAGCGTCAGGACCCCGGTCACCGCGCCAAAGGCCTGCAGAAAGTCACCCTGACTGAGGATTTGAAAGTCGTCGTCGTCGCGGAACTCGACGTTGTGGCTTTGACGCAATACGCTTGAGGCGTCAATGATCACGCCATCGACTGCCTGGTCATCGGCCGCTTGAACCAGAATCGCGTCGACCAGAAACTGACCGGTGCGCACGCTGCGTGTATTGAACAGCCGTTCCTGCGCCGTGGTCAAAGGGATGATGGCTACATCGTCCTGGCTGCCACCAATCAGGCCACCTCCCCGCGACAGCGTCGTGCCGATAACGCGAAAGTTAATGCCGTTGACGCGCACATCCTGGCCAATGGGGTCCACATCGTCGGGGAACAATTCGGCCGCCGCATCCGGGCCCAGCACAATGACCCGCGAACGGCCGTTGTAATCAGTCTCATCGAAGTCGCGACCGCGCTCAATCTCGAAGCCATTGACAGCGAGATAGTCCGGCGTCGAAGCCCGCGCCAGGACGCTGTGTTGATTGCCGCCGAACTGCATATCCAACTGCCGAAACATCACCGGCGTGATGGCCGCCGCACCGGGCACCAAATTGACATCGCTCAGCAGCTCCGCGTCGCGCAGGGTCAGCGAGGACTCGGTCAGCGGATCACTGCCGGGCGGACCGGGGGCATCCTGTTCGGGGATGATGAAGATCAGGTTGGTGCCCAGACCGGAGAACTGGTCGGCCACATAGCGCTGGACACCGTCGCCGATAGATAGCAGCGTGATGACGGCAGCCACGCCAATCATAATGCCCAGCATGGTCAGTGCTGCGCGCAGCTTGTTGGCGGTCAGGCTACGCAGAGCAATGCGGATGTTTTCAAGGATGATCATAATCGTGTCTGCAATCGCCGTTACTCGTAGCGCAGGGCGTCGATTGGATTGAGCGCCGCCGCACGGGTGGCCGGGTAGATACCGAAGAACAGACCCACGGCGGCCGAAAAGACAATCGCCAAAACGACTGAATACCAGGCCAGGGCGGGCTGCAATGTGTCAGACAGCGTGCTGATCAGATACGCCCCGCCTGCCCCCACGAGCAGGCCGATGATGCCGCCCAGGCTGGCCAGCACCATCGCTTCCATCAGGAACTGCCCCAGAATGTCATTGCGTTTGGCGCCGACGGCCTTGCGCAAGCCAATCTCGCGCGTGCGCTCGGTGACGGACACCAGCATGATGTTCATAATGCCAATGCCACCCACCAGCAGCGAAATACCGGCAATGACGCCCAAGAAAAGTGGTCAGCACGTTGGTAATCTGGCTCAGCGCGCCAACCACCTCATCCTGGCTGAGCACGGTGAAGTCATCCTCATCACGGAACTCGATGTCCCGCGATTGGCGCAGAGCCAACGTCATCTCGGCGATGGCCGCTTCCTGCCGGTCTTCGCTGATGACCTGGGCCAGGATCTGATCCACGCGGTACTGGCCGTCGGGTCGTCGCGCCGGGAACAGTCGCCGCTGGGCTGTGTCCAGCGGCACCAGCACCACGTCATCCTGATCATTGAAGCCGGAGCCGCCCTTCTTCTCCATGAGCCCAATCACACGAAAGTTGACGTTGTTGATACGAATCGTCTCGCCCATGGGCAGCTCGCCATCGGGGAACAGCTGCTCATAAACCGACTGGCCCAGCACGGCGACACGTGAGGCGCTGGTCAGGTCCTGTTCGGTGAAGAAGTCGCCCAACACCGGGTAGAAATCACGAACCGCTGTGAAGTCGGGGTTGGTGCCGGAAACGGTGGTGCGGACCTCGTTGCCGCCGCGGGTGATGATGGCCGGGCGATCATAAGTGGCGGCCACGGCCACCACGTCAGGCACATTGAACGGATCGGCCAGCGCCTTCACATCACGATTGGTCAGGTCCACATTGGCGGTCGTGGCGCCAAAGCCGGAATCAGCCCCGACCTGGCCGGGCAGTACGATGAGCAGGTTGTTGCCCAGCCCCTCGAACTCAGCAGACAACCACATCCTGTACGCCTTCGCCCACGGAGACCAGGGTGATCACCGCGGCCACGCCAATGATGATGCCCAACATAGTCAGCAACGCGCGCAGCTTATTGGCGACCAGACTGCTGATGGCCAGCCGAAAGTTCTGTACGAGATTCATCGTCCGGTCGACCTATTCCTGGATCAGGGCCATATCAGACGGCCGTTCGGCCACGCCGGCCACCAATGGACTTCGGCACGACCTCATCGCGAACAATCACGCCGTCGGCCAAGGTCACAATACGGTTGGTGTGGCGCGCAATCCAGGGATCATGGGTGACAAACAAGATGGTGATGCCCGCTTCCTGATTCAGCCGCTGGAAGATGGCCATGACCTCCGTACCCGATTTGCTGTCCAGATTACCCGTCGGCTCGTCGGCCAGGATAATGGCCGGCTCGTTGACCAGGGCGCGGGCAATGGCCACGCGCTGCTGCTGGCCGCCGGAAAGCTCGCTCGGCTTGTGATCGATACGGTCGCCCAGCCCCACCATCTCCAGGGCGTGAACTGATTTCTCTCGGCGGTTGCCGGATGCTGAGTAGATAAGGGGCAGTTCTACCTGCTGCACGGCCGGGATGCGCGGCAACAAATTGAAGTTCTGGAAGACAAAGCCGATCTTGCGATTGCGCACGTCGGCCAATTCATTGTCGCTCAGAACGCTGACGTCGGTGCCGTCGAGATAGTAATGGCCGCTGGTCGGCTGGTCCAGCGCGCCGAGCATGTTCATCAGCGTCGACTTGCCCGAACCCGACGGCCCCATGATGGCCATGAACTCGCCCGGCTGCACATTCAGTGACACGCCATTCAACGCCCGCACCTCGTGCTCGCCCATCTGGTAGACCTTGGTCATATCCTCAATGCGTATGACCTGCTCCGGTCCGTTGGCGGTTGCTTGTTCTGCCATGTGTGCTGCTCCCTAGTTGCCGCCGAAAATGCCGGTCAGCCCTTCCCGTTCATTGGTCAGCACCACAACGTCGCCCGCCGAACAGACCGCTCAGCACTTCGCTAAACTGCTCGTTGCGCAAGCCGGTCTGCACAACCACTTCCTGGGCAGTGCCATCCGGCTTGCTTCACCAGCACAAACGCCTCGCCTGTGTCGCGATTAAGGCGCACGGCCCAGTTGGGCACAATCAGTACACCATCGAGTTCATCGACGGTAATGCTGGCGCTGGCGCTCAGGCCGGGACGCAGACCTTCGGTCTGGGATTCATCGATATTGATAGTCACCAGATAGGTGACGACACCGGAAATGCTGTTGGAAGTCGGGGCAATTTCGGTCACGGTGCCGATCGACCGGCCGATCCGGCAGGGCATCCAGCGTGATCTCTACCGGCTGGCCCACCGCCACACGGTCGATGTCGATCTCATCGACACTGACCGTGATGTGGAACGCGTCTTCATTGACCAATGTCATCGCCGGGGCGCCGGGGGTCGACCTGCTCCCCTTCCTTTATCAGGACGCTGGCTACACGGCCGTTGATCGGCGCGATGCAGCTGCGCCTGGTGCAGCCGCAGATCAGCCAGGTCGCAGGTTGGTCTGGGCGCTGGCAATCTGGGCCTCGAGAATGGCGAGTTCGGCATCCGTCGGCTTCTCCAGCAACCGGTCGTAGGCGGCGCGCGCGCGGGCCAGGTTGGCTTCGGCGGCGGCGACGTTGCCCTCCGCCGCCTGCACCTGGGCCGCGGCGCTGGCGATGGCCGCGTCGGCCGCCTGGATGTCGGCCGGGCTGGGCGGGGTTGTTCAGTATCGGCCAGTTGCGCCTCGGCGGCACGCAGGGCGAGCGTGGCGCTCTCCAGCGCGGCGCGGGCCTGCTCTTCCGGCGCGCCCAGGCCAGGGCAGACTTCCTGCTCCTGGTTGCTGCCCGGCGGCGTGAACGTGACGCACTCAATGGTGCGGTTGTACGTCTCCTGGGCCAGCCGCTGCTGTTCGCGGGCCTGGGCCACCTGCGATTCACCGGCGGCGATCTGGCCGGGGCTGGCCCCGGCCAGCAGTTGCGCCTTCTGGGCCTGGGCCTGCTGCTGCGGAGGCCCGGGCCGACGCGAGGTTGGCCTCGGCGACGGCGACGTTGGCCTCGGCCGCCTGGATGTCGGCTTCGGCCGAAGCCAAAGTGGCGGGGCTGGGTTCGCTGGTCGAGCACGCTGATCTTCGGTCAACTGCTGAATGCGCAAGCGCATCGGCCGCCTGCTGAACCGCCAGGGCCAGTTCGCTCGTATCCAGTTGGGCCAGTACTTCATCAACGGCCACCATTTCACCGCGTGTGACCGCCACATCCGTGAACGGTGCCGCTGAGACCAAAGGTAAGTGTGACCAGCGACTCCGGCTCGATCGAGCCGGTCGCGTTGACAGTCGAGGTGATGATGTCCTCGACGACTTCCGCTTCGCGCAGGATTTCGAACTGGGCGAGCCGCGGCCGCCTGCTGGCGTTGAACTACGAAGTAGATGCCCGCGCCAACCAGGGCGATGACGACGATGCCGATGAGAATATTTCTGGTATTGCTAGACATGAGAACGGTATTCCTACTACGGCCGTGCTCCGCGCGAAGTACGGCATCCGATAAACGATAGTATCATGTCACCTTTACGGGTGTGGCCTGGCCGAAGTTGCCATGCACGATCTCAGATTATAGGACAATTTCGGCCGATGAGGGGTCTGTTTCAGCCGCGCATCCATCTGCAGATCGCCGATCAAAGCGATTTGCCCGATCATCTCCATCTGCTACAATTTGTGAAATCTCGCACGACCGTGCGGGAGGACCACACAGGAGTAGGCGTTCAAGAGTGGACAATCAAATCCCCGACATCGTAATCGGTCGTCTCCCGCTTTACTTGCGGGAACTGAACCGTATGGCCCAGGAACCCGACCGGGTGACGGCCTCGTCGCACGAGTTGGCCGAGCGTCTGGGCATCAGTTCGGCCCAGATTCGCAAGGATCTCTCCCACTTCGGCGAGTTCGGCAAGCAGGGCACCGGCTATCACATTCAGTATCTGACCGACCGGCTGACCGAGATCTTGCACCTGACGCAAGAGTGGCCGGTGGTGTTGGTGGGTGCTGGGTTCCTTGGGCCACGCCCTGGCCAGCTATCGCGGATTCCAGTATCGTGGCTTTCACATCACGGCCGTATTCGACAACGACCCGGCACAAGATCGGCCAGAAGATGGGCGGGCTGATCGTCCGGGACGACGCCGACCTGGAGGAGCTTCGTTCGCGAGGCAGGCGTCCAGATGGCGACTCCTGGCTGTGCCGGCCGGCGTCGCCCAGGAGATAACCGACAACCTGGCTGCTGCCGGGCGTAAAGGCCATCCTCAGCTACGCGCCAGTCATCGCTCACTCCGCCCGGAGGGCGTCATCATCAGCTACAGCGATCCCGTCGTCCAGTTGCAGCAAATGACCTTTTATCTGAAGCCCGCGGCTGAAACGTCACATCCGCACAAGATTCGTTGCCTGCACACGCATGGCACTGCGGCCGTCCCGAAACTGGTCGGCTCATTTTTGCGCCATATTCGGTTGACGTAAGATGACTAAAGGTCGGGGATGCTGCGCTGCAGCATCGGCAGTTCGGCCAGTGCCTTGCCTGCGCCCAGAGCGGTACAGGCAATCGGATTGTCGGCCACATAGGCGGGCACGCCGGTTTCGCGGGTCAACAGCGTGTCGATCTCGCGCAGCAGCGCGCCGCCACCGGTCAGGACCATGCCGCGGTCGATGATGTCGGAGGACAGTTCCGGCGGCGTCTTGGCCAGCACCGCCCGCACGACGTTGACGATGGCCGCCAGTGGTTCGGCAATGGCTTCGGCCACTTCGCTGGAGTTGATGGTAATGGTCTTGGGCAGGCCGGCCACCTGATCACGGCCCTGCACCTGCATCTCCAGTCGTCGTCCAGCTCCATCGCCGCGCCAATCTTGATCTTGATCGCTTCGGCCGTTGGCTCGCCAATCACCAGATTGTACTTCTTGCGAACGTAAGCTGATGATGGCTTCGTCCAGATGCACGCCGCCCACGCGCACCGATTCGGCCGCGACAATGCCGTTCATGGCTACCACGGCCGCCTCGGTCGATCCGCCGCCCAGATCGACGACCATGTTGCCGGTCGGCGTGCCCACCGGCAGCCCGGCGCCAATGGCCGCTGCCAACGGTTCGGGGATGAGGTGACTTCGCGCGCTCCGGCCGCCAGCGCCGCCTCGCGCACAGCGCGCCGCTCCACGCTGGTCACGCCATAGGGCACGCTGATCATGACCGCCGGCTTGCGCAGCGGCAGACGCCCGGCCACCTTGTCGATGAAGTACCGCAGCATGGCCTCGGTGACGAAGTAATCGGCGATGACGCCATCGCGCAAGCGGCCGCATGACTTCGATCTCGCCCGGCGTGCGGCCGTACATCTCCCGCGCCGCCCGGCCAACTTCAACAATGATCGTCTTGTTGCCGTCCTCGCGGATGGCGACGACAGAGGGCTCCTGCAGCACGACGCCGCGTCCCTGGACATGGACCAGGACGTTGACGGTGCCGAGATCAATGGCGATGTGTGGGGTAAAGAAGGCCACAATGGAAGTGTAACGTTAAAGCCGGCGGCAACCACTTCGGTTCACCGCCGGCTCATGAGTCATGTCTAGCTCAGCTCTTGCCGTTCTCGTCGCGCGGCCTGCGACATCGGCGCCGGGTGCCGGTGGCCATCGTCCGACGGCGGCGCGAACCGACGTTGACGCGAGCCTGGGCCCGCAGCAGACGATGCCCGAATCTGGGCATAGCGCTCCGGATCTTCCGGCACGCCTTCGCGCATCACCTCTTCAGCCTCGCGGCGGGCGCGTTCGGCCCGCTCGAGGTCGATTTCGTCTGCCTGCTCGGCCGAATCGGCCAGAATAGTCACATGATCCGGCTGGATCTCGACGAAGCCGCCGCCAATGGCGAAGTATTCCTCTGAGCCGGCCCGACGCACCATGACTTCACCGAAGTCGAGCGCCGTCAGCAGCGGGCTGTGGTTGGGCAAGATACCCATGCGACCCTCGGTGCCGGGCAGGTTGACACAGTCGACCTCACCGCTGAAGACGAGCGTTCCTGGGTAATAATGTCACATTGGATTGGCATAGGTTAACCCAACCTGGGAGGACCGGCACGGAGGCCTGCCCCTACATATTTGTCGTTAGGCTTCGGCGCGCAGGCGCTCCGCCTTTTCGACAGCCTGGTCAATCGTGCCGACCATGTAGAAAGCCTGTTCCGGCAGATCGTCGTGCTTACCGTCCAGAATCTCGCGGAAACCGCGCACCGTTTCGGCCGTCGGGCACATACTGGCCGTTCAGACCGTGGAACTTCTCGGCCACAAACATCGGCTGGCCCAGGAAGCGCTCGATCTTGCGGGCGCGGGCCACCAGCAGCTTCTGATCTTCGCTCAATTCGTCAATACCGAGAATGGCGATGATGTCCTGCAGGTCCTTGTAGGTCTGCAAGACCTGCTTCACCTCACTCGCCGTGCGGTAGTGGTCTTCACCAACGACATCCGGGCTGGAGCGCGCGGCTGGCTGGACGACAGCGGGTCCACGGCCGGGAAGATACCCTTGGCGAACACACTGCGCTCCAGCGTCATGAATGGCGTCCAGATGGGCGAAGGTGGCCACCGGGGCCGGGTCGGAGTAGTCGTCCGCCGGCACGTAAATGGCCTGCATCGATGTGATCGAGCCCGTGCGGGTCGAGGTAATGCGCTCCTGCAGGGCGCCCATCTCGGCCGCCAGCGTCGGCTGGTAACCCACAGCGCTGGGCATACGACCCAGCAACGCCGACATTTCCGACCCGGCCAGCACGTAGCGGAAGATGTTGTCGATGAAGATGAGCACGTCGTTGCCCTGGTCGCGGAAATACTCGGCCATGGCCAGACCGGTCAGGGCCACGCGCAAGCGCACGCCGGGCGGTCTCGTTCATCTGGCCAAAGACCATGGCCACCGAATCCTGCACGCCGTATTCTTTCATCTCGTAATAGAGGTCGGTGCCTTCACGGGTGCGCTCGCCCACACCGGCGAAGACCGACACACCTTCATGCTCGCGGGCCACAGAGCGAATCAGCTCGGCGATGGTCACCGTCTTGCCCACACCGGCGCCGCCGTAGATGCCGGTCTTGCCACCCCTGATGAACGGCGCGATCAGGTCGATGACCTTCATACCCGTCTCAAACGTCTCGATGCTCGGTGGTCTGTTCCTGAAATGTCGGCGCATCACGGTGGATGGGATAATAGACATCGCTCTCCGGGGTCGGCATGCCGTCAATGGCCTCGCCGATGACGTTGAAGATGCGACCCAGGGTCACCGGGCCGACCGGCACCTTGATCGGCGCCGCCGGTCGCCACGACGTCTACACCGCGCGGAATGCCGTCGGTGGAACCCATCGCCACTGTGCGCACCATGCCGCCGCCCAAATGCTGCTGCACTTCCAGCACCAGCTCGCCGCTGGGACCGTCGACAGTCAGCGCCTCATAAATCTCCGGCAGATCCTCCGACGGGAAGTCTACGTCTACCACCACGCCACGGATGGCGCTAATTGTGCCTGTTGCCATTCATGCCTCCACTAAGTTCGTTTCGGTCACAGAGCCGCAGGATGCGAACCCGCCTGTTATCATTCGTTCATGTCAATCGCCGGGTCGCTTATCCGCGCCAGCGCCGCAGCGCCGCCGACGATGTCCAAGATCTCGTTGGTAATGCTGGTCTGGCGCGCCTTGTTGCGCTCCAGGGTCAGAATGTCGACCAGTTCGGCCGCGTTGTCGGTGGCGTTATTCATGGCCACCATGCGCGCACTGTGTTCGCTGGCCAGTGACTTCCAGCAAGGACTGGTAGACCTGCAGTCGCGTGAAGCGCGGCACAATGTCGTTGAGCAACGCCTCGGCATTGGGCTCGTAGGTGTACGACTGCAATGCCGCACTGCTCGCGTCCACGCCCGTCACATACTCCGCACCCGGCATATCGCTCAGATCCAGCGGCCGCAGCGGCAGATAGCTGGCTGATGCGCGGGATGCGCGTGACCAGATTGACAAAATCGCGTGTAGGCGACGAACACCTGATCCACCTTGCCGCTGATCATGCGTCAATGGCCACGCGGGCGATAGGCGAAATGTCCAGAAAGCTCGGCGGGTCAGGGATGTTGTCGAAGGTCGCCACCACGTTGTAACCACGGCGGACCATCATGTCGCGCCCCTTGCGGCCGACAGCGATGATCTTGGCCGGGGTACCGTTGGCTTCCAGGAAGCGCTCGGCCTGGGTAACCATGTTCACGTTGTAAGAGCCGGCCAGACCCCGGTCACTGGTGATCAGGATCAGTCCCGATGTTCTTGACCTCCTCGTGGACAGTCATCAACGGATGGGTCGTGGCCGATGCGCCGGGCTGGGCGGCCAGATTGTTGATGATCTGGAACGCCTTCGACGCATAGTGCCGCGTCGCCTCGGCCTGGCGCTGGGCACGACTGGCCTTCGAGGCCGACACGGCCGCCAGCGCGCTCGTCACCTGCGAGATGTTCTTAACGCTCTTGATTCGTTTATTGAGTTCGCGTTCAGTAGCCAACGCTCCTTCGGCAATCCTACCGGCATCTACCGCTGTTGACCAGGCTGGCCGTTGACCAATCGCGTTCAAGTCGAGCGCCTGCTTAATGCCGTTCTCGATCTTCTCGTTCCAGGCACCGGTCTCACGGATAACCAGCCCGACCTCGGGATGGGACGTGTCCATATAGCGCATGAACTCGCGCCGCCACCGCTCGATTTGATTGATGGCCACTTTGTCCAGGTAGCCTCGCGTGCCGGCATAGACCAGCATACACTTCGTGATCGAGTGCGGATCGGGCTGTACTGGGGCTGCTTGAGCAGTTCCATCAAGCGCTCACCACGAGCCAACTGGCGCTGCGTGGCCGGGTCCAGGTCGGAGCCGAACTGGGCGAAGGCTGCCAATTCACGGAACTGGGACAGGTCGCCTTTCAGCGTACCGGAAGCCTTGCTCATGGCCTTGGTCTGGGCCGCGCTACCGACGCGCGACACAGACAGACCGGCGCTGATGGCCGGGCGCTGGCCGGAGTTGAACAGGTCGGTCTCCAGGAACATCTGCCCGTCCGTAATGGAAATGACGTTGGTCGGAATGTAGGCCGACACGTCACCCAACAGCGTCTCAATAATTGGCAAAGCCGTCAGAGAACCACCCGTGCCGGGGATCTGCTTGGCCTCGTACTTGTTTGTCGGCGTCATCTCCCAACGCCTTCATGGCGTGCTCGATCTCTTCATCGGTCAGATTGCCGAAGTAGACCTTGCCGTCCACGCCGACCGTGTCAGCAGTCACTTCAGTGCCCTTGCGACGATAACGTAATCATCGCGCAGGCGAACGGAGCGCTCCAGCAACGTGCTGTGCAGCGAGAAAATGTCGCCCGGATACGCTTCGCGGCCCGGCGGGCGACGCAGAATCAGCGACATCTGGCGGTAGGCCCAGGCGTGCTTGGAAAGGTCGTCATAGACGACCAGCACGTCGCGGCCCTGCTCCATGAACTCTTCACCGATGGCGCAGCCGGAGTAAGGCGCAAAGTATTGCAGCGGAGCGGGATCGGCCGCGCCGGCAACGACGACGATGGTGTAGTCCATCGCGCCGTACTTTTCCAGAGTAGCCACAACCTGGGCCACCTGGCCCACGCGCTGGCCGATGGCGACGTAAATGCAGAGCAAGTCCTGGCCCTTCTGGTTGATGATAGTGTCCAGGGCAATGGCGGTCTTGCCGGTCTGGCGGTCGCCAATGATCAGCTCGCGCTGGCCACGACCAATGGGGAACATCGAGTCAACGGACAAGATACCGGTCTGCACCGGCGTGTCCACACCGCGGCGCTCAATAACGCCGGGGGCGATGCGCTGCAGCGGACGCCGGCGGGTGGTGTTAATCGGCCCCTTGCCGTCAATTGGGTTACCCAACGGGTCAATGACGCGGCCAATCATGGCGTCACCAACGGGAACGGAGGCGATCTGACCGGTCGCGCGGACCTCGTCACCTACCTCAATGGTCGTGTAGTCACCCATGACCACGATACCGATGGTGTCTTCCAGCAAGTCCAACGCAATGCCGGCCACGCCGCTGGCAAATTCAACCAGTTCGTTGGCCTTTACGTCCGCCAAACCGGTCGCCAGAGCCACACCGTCGTAAACGGCCGAAACCGTACCGACGCTGCGCGACTCCATCTTGCGGTCAAACGATTGGACCTGGGTCAGAAGCGAATCAGCAATTTTTTGAAAGTCCGGAGCAAGAGCCATGCAATCGACCTCCTCGTGAACCATCCGCGCCGGACGCGGATGGACCGAAATCTTGTGTTATTGGTTTCTTTGTGTAAACGCAAAGCAGGAGTAATGGCCGTTGACCATTACCCCTGTTGCAGTTGGTTTCACTGTGTTAATCCGGCAACAGTAGCCGCATCGAGTTTAGCCACTACTGCCGTTAGTAATTGTACCGCATGATCGTAATCATGGCGATGAATGATGGCCCCGTGGCTGTGAATGTGTCGAGCCGGGACGCCGAGCACGACAGTCGGGACGCCGGTGCCGTGCATATGGATGGCCGCGCCGTCGGTTGCGCCGCCGGGCATAGCCGAAAACTGCAAGGGGATCTCCAGCTCAGCAGCCGTATCGATGACCAGATCGCGCAGCTTGAGGTTGGGGATCATGCGGGCGTCGTAGATCATCACCGTCGGACCGCCGCCCAGCTTCACGCTCGACTGTTCCGGCTTGATGCCGGGGACGTCTCCGGCAATGTCAGACTCCAGGATGATGGCGACATCGGGGTCAATGGCGCGCACACTGGTCGTGGCGCCACGCACACCGATCTCTTCCATCACCGTTTGGACGCCATAGAGATCATTCGGCCGACTGCTGTCGTCTTTAAAGTATCGCAGGGCATCAATAACGGCCGCACAGCCAATGCGATTGTCGAACGCCTTGGACAGATAGGTTTGCGGGTTGACCAGGATAGCGAAGCTGCTGTCGGGCACCATTGGATCGCCCAGACGTACACCGGCCGCGTTGACTTCGTCGCGACTGGTTGCGCCAATATCGACGTACATATCCTTCTTCTCGACCAGCTTGCTGCGTTCGTCGGCGGGCAGCAGGTGTGGGGGTTTGGCCCCAATCACACCGAGCACGTCACCCTTATGGGTCTTTATGATGACCCGCTGACCGAGCAGCACCTGGTCCCACCAGCCACCCAGTTGCAGGAACTTGATGAAGCCGTCATCGGTGATATGCGTCGTGATGAAGCCGATCTCATCCATATGACCGACCAGCATCACCTTGGGGCCGGAGCCGGCCTGATGACAGATGAGGCTGCCCAGTCTGTCCTGGGTTACCTCGCCAAGAGGCGACATGTAGCCACGTAACACTTCGCGTACCTCGGTCTCATAGCCGGGGACGCCGTGGGCTTCGGTTAGGGCTTTCAGAAATTGTTCAGTTTTGTCCACGCGGTTCTTCCTCGTTTTCGGGATGAAGCTCGGTTAGCAGGGACAGGGATCGTAGCCCACCCAACACCATTTGTCCACAAGACGGCCGTCTTGTGAAGCGCTTCACGAATAGACCTATTATTGTAGAGGGTGACAGGCAGAATGCCAACTTACAGCGAGGCGGGTTGCCGGTCGATATGAGAATGCGCTCCACCAGATGTGCCGTCAACCGGCGGCGGCGATACAATCGGGTCTCTATGGTAGCCCGACTTCGCGGATCACTCCGGCCCCAGGTGCTGATCCCCCTACTCCTGCTGATCCTGCTAGCCTTTTCCCTGCGACTACACAACCTCGACGCCTTTAGTTTTTGGACCGACGAGGGGTTGACGCCGGAACGCGCCGGCTATCCCATCGCCCAGATTCTGCGCAACGAGGTGGTCATCCAGGGCTTCGTCAGCAAGGACACCCACCCACCGCTCTACTACCTGATCATCCACTTCACCAGCCGGCTGCTGGGCGAGTCCGACTTCGCCTATCGTTTTCCTTCAGTGGTCTTTGGCGTGCTGCTGGTGCCGCTGCTCTATCAGTTCGGCCGGCGCCTGGAACGCATCGAGCTGGGCATGCTGGTGGCCTTGCTGGTCACCGTGAATCCGTTGCAGGTCTACTATGCGCAAGAGGCGCGGATGTACACGCTGCTGGTCTTGCTCGGCGCGGCTGCCAGCTATGTGCTCTGGCGGGCTTCGTCGGATCCGGCCCTGACGCGAGCCAAACTGGTGCGCTACGTCGCGCTCTACGCAGTGCTGGCCGGGCTGACCATCTACACCCACTACACGGCCGTCTTCCTGATCGCCATACAAGCGCTATTCTGGGCCATCCTGTTATGGCGCCAGGGACTGAAATGGCTCATTATCGGTGGCCTGGCTGTTGCCGTGCTGGCCGCCATCCCCCTCATTCCCTACACCATCCCGCGTCTGTTCACCGGCGCTGAAGCCAACTACAGCTACGTCTCGCCGGCAACGATGTTGCAGGATGTCGTCCACTTTTTCAACCAGGGGCTGACGACAGACTTTAGCCGCTGGACCGTGCGAGCGTTAGACGTTTTGGCCTTTATTCTGCTTCTGCTGGGCACGTGGGCCGCGCGTCCGTGGCTAAAGCGTTCATTTCTGCTCACCTATTTACTGGCCGTCGTGTTGGGCCTCATGGCCGGATCACTCCTAAAGCCGATGTATCAGGGCGTGCGCCACATCATGCTGGGTAGCCCGGCATTCTTGCTGCTGGCCGGCTATGGCATCTGGTGGTTGTGGACCTGGCTACCCTGGCGAGGTGCGGCGTCGGCTGAAGTCAGCGAGCGCGAGCCATTGCAAGCCAATCCGCTGGGTGTCTTGGCCCTGTCGCTGGTGTTGCTGGGATCATCGGTGGCCCTGCTCAACCTCTACCGCGACCCGGCCTATGCCAAAGACGATTTCCGGGCCATGATCAACTTCATTGAACAGCGCGCTGGCGACAACGATGTCGTCGTCTACAACAACGCCGTTCTCCTTCCCCTTCATGACCATTATCGTGTACGGCCGGACATTGACGTGACCGCCCTGCCGGTTTACCCCCAGATCGCCACCGGCCAAGAGCCTGAACTGGCCGAGCTGGCCGAAACCTATGACCACGTCTGGTTTGTGACTGACCCCCCCGCCGACCGGCGCGACGACGGCCAGCTCATCCAGGGCTGGTTCGATGACAATCTGGCCCAGAGCGTCAACCGCCTGTTCCCGGCCCGCACGACGTTGGCCCGCGTATTGGGCTATACCACCGGCGAACTGACCCCGGCTACTTTACCGGAGAGCGCCCTCTCGCTCACGATGCCCTTTGGCGGAGAGATGACGTTGGCCGGCATCGAACTAACCTCACCGCAGCCGTTGACCTTGCCGACGCTGTGGGTCGATGCCTGGTGGCAAGGGCCGCAACCGGCGGAAGACGCCCGCGTGCGGCTTTCGCTGGTAGGCGCTGACGGCACGGAGTGGCTCGTACGCAGCCACCCGCTGAAGCGCGATGATGCCGCAACGTGGGCTATGGATGCGCTCAACCACCTAAGTTACGATCTCCCCCTGCCACCCGGCCTGCCGCCGGGAACCTATACACTGACTGCCCAGCCGGAGAATGCCGAGGGCGTGCCCGGCGGGCCGGTTCAGGCGGTCACAGAAGTGGCCATTGCCGCTACCGACACTTGGCCGGCGCCGGCCGAATTGCTCTACAGCCAGCAGGAGCTGGACGAGATCGATTTGAACACGCCCGCGATTCGCTTTGACAATGATATGTTATTGCAGGCGGCGGTGGCCTGGGACGCTGACGTAAGGCCGGGCAATAACTTGCCCTTCACCCTCTACTGGCAGGCGGGCGACGCGCCCGTGGATTCGAGTAACCTGACTTACACGCTTCAGGTCATTACCCCTGGCGGGACCGTCCTGCGCGAGCAGTCCGACCATCCCGGCGCGCCCTGGCTAACGGAGATCCCGGCCGGCGCCCTGGTACGCGAGGTAACCAGCCTGTACTTCGGGCCCGATACACCTACCGGTCAGTACAAGTTGCGCTGGCAGCTAAAGAACGGGGACACAGTCATCGAAGGAAGAACACCCTCAACGCTTCTGGACAGCGATATGGTGACGCATGGCACCATCAACGTCGTCCCCTGGCCGGTCGAGACGGACCTGCCGCCGGTGGCTATTCCCATCGAGGCCCAGTTTGGCCCGGCCATCGACCTCTACGGCGCGACAATTGGCCGGCCCACCGATGAATCCTTGCCGGTCACACTTGTCTGGCAGGCCAACGCCGAACCCGACACGGACTATCTGGCGTTTGTGCACCTTGTTTCAGCGGAGACAGGTGAAATCGTGAGCCAGGTAGACCGGGTGCCGGTGGATGGCTTGCGGCCGACCAGCGGGTGGCGGGCAGGCGAAGTATTGACCGACAGTTATATGCTGCCGCTGCCCAACGACCTCCCGGCGGGCGCCTACCAGGTCAACGTCGGCCTCTATAATCCCGACGACGGCACCCGGCCGCCGGTCAGCGTCGGCGGGGTGGCCCAGCCGGACAATCAACTCCATGTGGGCACCGTGGAGTTGCCCGACGGTGCATGATGACGCGCTATCGCTTGTCACTCGGCCTCATTCTGTTGGGCTATCTGGCCATCACGCTGGGCTATAGCATCTATAACCCGCTGTTCGAATCGCCCGACGAACAGTGGCACTTCTTCACCGCCGACTACATTGCCACCAACGGCCGTCTACCCATTGTTGAACCGGCCACCAGTGACTGGCTGGGGCAAGAAGCCGCCCAACCACCCCTCTATTACCTGCTCGGCGCGCTGATCATCGCCCCCATCGACACGGCCGGAGCGACGGATTCGCTGTGGCTCAACCCTTATGCTTGGATCGGGAACGCCGACGCACTGGCCAATGTCAACCGCATGGTTCACACACCGGGCGAGGCGTGGCCCTGGAAGGGCTACGCATTGGCCGCCCATCTGCTGCGGGTCTTCTCGACACTGCTCGGACTGGGCACGCTATTGGCTATCTACGGCAGCGGTCGATTGCTCTGGCCGGATGACCCGGTCAAGCCGCTGCTGGCTACGGGCCTGGTCGCCTTCTTGCCCCAATTCAACTTCATCCATGCCTCTGTGACCAACGATGCGCTGATTACATTCCTGGCGGCGGCGGCGCTGTGGCAGCTCATCAGCCTATGGCAGCGGCCGGAGACCGATAGACTGTGGCTGCGTCTCCTGGGACTCGGCTTCACGGTGGGATTGGCGGCTCTCAGCAAGAACGCCGGGATCGTCCTGCTCGTTTACAGCCTCGGCTTTTTGCTCGTGCTGGCGATCCGGACGGGGCGACTGCGCCTGATCGGACAAGCGGTGGTCGGGGTCGCGGTGCCGGCTGTGCTAATTGCCGGGTGGCTGTGGTGGCGGAATCTGTCACTCTATGGCGACTTTACCGCTGCGAACCAATTCATCGCCATTGCCGGAGGCGATCGGGGCTACACGCTGGTGCAGGTGTTAGGCGAAACGCCGGGGCTGCTGCTGTCGCTGGTGGGCGTGTTTGGCTGGTTCAATTTACAACCGCCCACCTGGGTCTACGGAGCGTGGGTGGGACTGGGTTTGCTCGCTGTCGGTGGCGCTATATCGTGCTGGTGGCAGCGCCGATCGGCTGATGAATTGCCGGCCGCCACTCCTGGCGCCGAAGGCTTTTTGACCCGCCTGGCCAACGCGCCGTGGATGCTGCCTCTCCTGCTTGCCGGGTGGGTACTGGCGGTCTATGCCGGGCTGGTCACCTTTATGCTGCAGACCGAAGCCGCACAAGGGCGGTTGCTCTTCCCGGCCATCCTCCCCCTAGCACTGGCCATGGCCTGGGGACTTGTGGGGAGCGGCGACTGCGCCGCGCACGGCCTTCAAGGCACTGTGCGAAGAATTTGGTCCGCCCCGGTGCTCATTGCCTTAACGACCACGCTGTACTGTCTCCTGTTCGTTGTCCGCCCCACGTATGCGGCGCCCCCTGTTGTAGCGGGTGTGCCGGAAAGCGCCCTGCCCGTCTTGCCGGAGTTGCGCGACCGGGGCCATGGTCTGACCCTGTTGGCGGCCGAAATGGATACCGAATCGGCCGAACCGGGCGATATCGTTTGGCTGACGCTCTATTGGCAAGCCAACAATCCGCCGCCCCTGCCGACGCAACCCATTCCTGAAGAATCGGGGCTGGCGCCGGAGGCCGTGCTGGAGGTGTTCGGGCAAGACGGGGAACGCATTGCCAACCTGCACAGCTATCACGGGCGAGGTCTTTATCCGGCGTCGCTGTGGCCGGCTGGGGTGATTATTGCCGATCGGTTTGCCCTGCGCCTCGACGAAGACACACAGACACCGGTCCTGGGCCGCGTTTTTGCCCGACTGGCGGAGGGCACTCCCGGGATTGAAGTGGCCACGCTGAAGGTTGTCCCGCCGCGCCGCCCTGCCGCGCCGGACACGACCGTAGCCACCGTCGGCGATCACATTGCCATCGCCTCGGTGACGCTGACGCCGGAAGTAGCCCGACCGGGCGACATCCTGACGATCACTGTGCAATGGTATGTCCCGCTCGGCCAGCCGGAACAAGACTACACGACGCTTATCCACCTGGGCCAGCCGGACGAACCGCCGCTGGTAACCGGGGACAGCCCGCCGTTGGGCGGCACTTATCCTACCGGCGCCTGGGCCAACGGTGAGACCATCAACGATCGCTACACGCTCACCCTGCCAACCGACCTCCCGGCGGGGCGCTATCCGGTCTGGATCGGTCTCTACGACGCCGCCACCGGCGAACGTCTGCCGGTCGAAGTCGACGGTGAGGCACAGCCCAACAACGTTTATCTGGCCGGCTGGGTGGAGATTGCCCCGTGATCGCCCAAAACGCAGCCGACTGGTCATGATCCGCCGCCATTTCCTACCCCTGGCGCTATGGTCGGCCGTCTGCACCTTATTCTTTGCGCCCTTGCTTCTGCAACTAGCCCGCCTGCCCAATGGCGATTTGTCGGCCCAATTCTTGAGCTATGCCACGTACCAGGCCGGCGAAATGTCTGGACGGACGACTGCCGCTTTGGTCGCCGGGCAGCTACGGCGGCTTCCCGTTTGCGGCCGACACGCAGTCGGCCGTATTCTATCCCCTGCGCTGGATAACGATTCTGCTGACGTTGCCCTGGGGATTGAGCTTCTACGCGCTGGAAATAGAAGCTATCGCCCACGTGTGGCTGGCAGGTGCGTTCACGTATGCTCTGGCCTATGACCTGACGCGTAATCGGTGGGCGGCGCTCCTCGGCGCGCTGGCCTTCGGCCTGGGCGGCTATCTGGTGAGCTACCCTATTCAGCAGCTCGCCATTCTGGAAACCATCGCCTGGCTGCCGCTGGTCTTGCTGCTTCTGCGCCGCGCGTTTCGCGCCGACGCTGCGCCGATTCCGTGGCTGGTCGCGTCGGCCAGTGTGCTGGGCCTCAGCCTGCTGGCCGGGCATCCGCAGACTTTTCTGCAGATCAGCTACCTGACGGCCGCCTACTTTCTGTTCCTGACCTGGGGCGCTCGTTGGCGCTGGACGTGGGTGTTGGGGCTGGGTGCATTGTACCTGGCGATGGTCGTCGGGGCGTCGGCCGTGGCCTGGCTGCCTGCCCTGCGCTACGCGGCCGAAACGACACGCACCACAGCCGACTACGCCTTCGTAGCCACCGGCTTTCCCCTGCTGGATTATTTGCAAGTCCTCGTGCCCGGCTCACTGACTGCCTGGTCACCGCAATACGTCGGACTGGCGGCCGTCTTTTTTGCAGTGTGGGCCTGGTTCGGCCGTACGCATCGCGAACGACAGGCTCACTCCGAGCTCATTTTCTGGTCGCTGGCGGCGCTCTTCGCCGCCTGGCTGTCGTTGGGCGACAAGGGCATTCTGTTTGAACTAGCCTATCGCGTCGCTCCCGGCCTGAACTTGTTCCGGCAGCAGGAACGATGGGCAGGGGTCTTCGGCTTCAGCCTGGCACTCGTCGCCGCGCAGGGGCTGGCGCTTTGGCTGAGATCGACGAGCGGGCGCGAATCGGTTCGGCCCACCAGCAGAACGGCCGTTACAGTGGCCGCCGCACTCGGGGTTGCCGGACTGATGTTGGCCGCGGCCTCGGCCGTGTCGCTGGCGGGCTGGGAAACGATTTGGTTGCGACAGTGGGCCTTACTCGCACTGGTGATCGTCATCGCGGCCATCCCTGTGTGGCTAAGGCGACAACCTATGCCCGGCGACCAACCACCCTGGTGGCGCACTATGCTGCCGGCGGCCGTAATCGTGATCCTCGTTGCGGATCTACTCCTCTCCACAAGACCGACCATGAATCTGGTGGCCGAGTCGCCGGCCGTCTTCTGGCCGCAGCCGACGTGGATGACCACCCTGCAGGCTGACCGTCCCGGTCGCATTGATTCGCAGAACCTCTTTGTGGCCAATGTCGGGGAGGCGTACGGTCTGGAGGACATCCGGGGCATCAGCCCATTGAAGCCCTGGGCGGTAGAACGGTATGAGCAACTTCCACGGCCTGTGCGCTGGCAATTGTTGAATGTGACCCATGTGATCGCACCTGAAGCGATTGAGCCGGGCCTCGTACCGCTCGCTCCGGTGACGGAGAGCATCGTGCCCGGTGAGCCTATCGAACGCCACCCTCTATCGCTATGACAACCCGCTGCCCCGCGCCTGGGCCGTCAGCGAGGTGGTCACTGTGTCGTCCGACGAGGCCGCATTCGACGTGATGCGCGGGCCTGAGTTCGATCCGGCGCGGCAGATGGTGCTGACCGGCGACTTACCGGCCGATTTCCCGCTGCCCAGCAACAGCCTGCCCCCCTTAATGACAATTGAACCGTCGGCACGTGGACTGGACATCATCCTCGACGCCGAGGCACCGACGGTGATCGTCATTAGCGAATGGTGGCGTGACGGCTGGCGCGTGACGTTGGACGGGGAGACAACCCTACCGTTGCTGCGGGCCAACGCCGGGCTGTCGGCCGTTGTGGTGCCGGCCGGGCAACATACCGTCGGCCTGCGCTTCCAGCCGTGGGATGTCTGGGTAGGTCTGGCGATATCGCTGACCGCCATCCTGGCCGGGGTTACCGTCGCCTGGCGCCGGCGGCCGATCGTCATCACGCATCCCCACCGGCCCAGCCCTTTGCCCGCAACAACACCATCCCCCCAGCAAGCAGTCTCGAGCGGCATCCTCGTTAGTGACAAGCTTTGGCGCTGGGGTATGCTGGCCGTGGTCTTGCTGGGCTTCGGTTTGCGCGTGTTTATGCTCGGCCAACAAGAGCTGCGGGGTGATGAGGCGTTCAGCTACTTGTTCACGCGCCTGCCGCTGGGCGACGTGATCCCGGAACTGATCGACCAGGGCGATCCCCATCCGCCCCTGCATTACCTGACACTCAATGCCTGGGTGCGTCTGGCCGGGGAGAGCGAGCTGGCCTTGCGCTATTTGTCGGCGCTGGCCGGCGTGCTGCTTCTGCCGGTGTTGGCCGTCTTGGGCCGGCGGATGGCCGGCCCGCGTGTCGGACTCCTGGCGGCCGGGTTAGCCGCCGTGGCTCCGGGGTTGATCTGGCTGTCGCAAGACGTGCGCAACCAGTACACGCTGGTCATGCTGTTCGCTGCGCTGGCGACGGTGGTGCTGGTGACGCCACCGCCGACACGTCGCGGCGGGCGCATCCTCTATTGGCTGCTGTATGCCTTATTGGCTGCCCTAACCGTCTACCACCACTACTACGGCCTGTTTGCCCTGCTCAGCCACGGCCTCTACCTGTGGTTCGCGCCCAATCGTCGGTGCGATCTGCTCGCGTGGATCGGTAGCGGCACGGCCGTCTTCTTGCTGCTGCTGCCCTGGCTGTGGGCGTCGTCGGCCAATCTGCTGGGCGCAGGCCAATTGAGCGATCCGTCACAGCCGGAGCTGGCCCGCCATCTGACCGCCACCGGTATGGAACTGCTTGTCGGACAGTCGCTGCCCGGCGCGGTCAGCCGTTGGCTGTTCCTGGGCGGGCTGCTGATCGCCGGATTCGGCGGGGTTGCCTTGACACGCCGTCGCGACACAGTGGGCTGGGGAGCGATGCTGCTAGGCTGGCTGGCACTGGCCTTTCTGGGCACCTATCTCGTCCGCTTCAGCCGGGGCACGTTTAATCCGTTCTACATTTCGGTGGCCGCGCCTGCCTGGTGGCTGCTAATTAGCG
This sequence comes from uncultured Chloroflexia bacterium, assembly GCA_963695535.1. Classification (GTDB taxonomy): domain Bacteria; phylum Chloroflexota; class Anaerolineae; order Promineifilales; family Promineifilaceae; genus Promineifilum. The sequence continues at coordinate 174,889 of CAVOGT010000002.1, read as the reverse complement.
CCGGGCTTGTCGCGTTGTGGCAGGGTCGGCGCTGGCAGCGCGCCGTGGCCGTCATCGCGCCCGCAGCCTTGATCGTGGCTGTTCTATTTGGGCTGAGCAACACCTATACGAATCCCGCCTACAGCCGGTACGCATCGGCTATCGCGAGGTTGCCGCCCGGCTGGCGGCCGAGGCCGGTCCGAACGATGTCTTCATCGACCACTTCCCCGATCCCGTCTGGGACTACTACTTGCGTGATGTGCCCATCGCCCGTTCGCTGCAACCCGCCAAATGGGGCAGTCCGCCGGCTGACACGGAAGCGGCACTAACCAAGCTGGCCGCGACCCACGACCGCCTCTGGTTTGTGCCCTATGTCGGATCGGTCTGGGACCCTGAAGACGTCACCGGTCGCTGGCTCGACTATCATCTGCTTGGCGAAGAGCGCGCCACTGTCAACCGCCACCACCTGGACATCTACCGCGGTTTGCCCGGTGCGCAAGCGATTATGATGCCCGTCGGGCAAACGAGCCGATGATATCGGGCTGGAAAGCGGCTTATGTCACCGTCAACGGGCGTCCGGTCGACCTGAGTGCCGCCGGTCGCATTGCCGCCGGGCACCGTCGTCGAAGTCACCTTGCTCTGGAACGCAGAGGCTACCCCGGCGATCGATTACACGGCATTCGTGCACTTGCTCGATGAGACCGGCGCCCTGGTCGCGCAACATGACGGCACTCCCAAAGACGGCACACGACCGACCACGACCTGGCTGCCTGGTGAGCAGTTGCTCGACCGCCATACCTAACCATACCCGAGGGGTTGTCCGGCAACGGCCGTCTCGTGGTCGGCCTCTACGACAGCGCCACCGTCGAGCGGCTGACCTTCAGCTAATGGCGATGACGCCGTGTTGCTTGCGAATGTTACACTGGTGCCCTGATCCGTATCCCGAGGAGTGCTTGCGCGGGTGAGTGGCTGAAGTACACTTGACGCACGGCCAAGGAGGCATCATGCAGTACGGACTATTTGACGAACGACCTGACGGCTACGCATCGCTCGACGAGCTCGTGGCGGACATGATGAAGCTGGAGGACGACCCGCTGTTCCCGGCCGGCACGAACATGGTCATCTACCGTGGCAATCCTGAGGCCAAGCTGATGATCGTCGGTGAAGCGCCGGGGACAGAGGAAGATCGCCAGGGCAAACCCTTTGTCGGCCGCTCCGGCCAGCTGCTCGATCAAATCCTCCAGTCAGTGAACTTCGATCCGGAAAAGGACGTCTTCATCACCAACGCCGTCTTTCGCCTGCCGCCGGGCGACGACGGCAAGCCTTTACGCAAGCCGACGTCCGATGAGATCGTCTACTACAAACCTTACTTGCTGGAAATCATTCGGCTTGTTGACCCGGCGATTATCCTCCTGACCGGCAACGTGGCCACGGAAGCAATTCTCGGAGAGACCGGCATCACCAAGCTGCGCGGCAGTTGGCACGCCTGGAACGGCCGCTGGGTCATGCCCATTTTCCACCCCGCCTACCTGCTGCGCAATCAGTCCAAGGCGCCCGGCAGCCCCAAGGCCCTGATGTGGGAAGACATCCGCGAAGTGCGCCGCAAATACGATGAGTTATTCGGATAAGGCGGCCGAACGCGGCGAGCCTGGTTATGTCTGGCGGTCCGGACAGGACCGCCGGCTGGCCATGATCCGCGAGTACAGCGACCTCAACGGCCGGGTGCTTGACAACGGTTGCGGGCTGGGCACCTATCTGGAGGCTTTCGGCCGAGTGAATTCCCAGGCAGTTCGTTTTGGCCTGGAGATTGAGTTCGACCGCGCCGTCGAAGCGCTGGCCCATGCCGAGGGCATCACCCTGGGTGTCGGCGAGCATCTGCCCTTTGCCGACAATAGCTTCGATGCGGTACTCAGCAACGAGGTCATTGAGCATGTGGCCGACGACCGCGCCTATGCAGCCGAAATGGTGCGCGTGGCCCGACCCGGCGGTCGCATTCTCATCTTTTGCCCCAACCGCTGGTACCCGGTCGAACAGCATGGCATCTACTGGCGCGGCGACTACAAATTCGGCAACATCCCCCTGGTCAACTACCTGCCCAACACACTTCGCAACAGGCTGGCTCCCCACGTCCGCGCCTATACGGCCGGGCGCGCTGCGTGACATATTCGACAGCCTGCCGGTGCGCGTGGTTCACCACGGCCGAATCTTTGGCGGCTACGACAACCTGGCTCGGCGCTGGCCCCGCACGGGTGGTCTCATCCGCCGGTCACTGTATACGGCCGAAGCGACGCCGCTGAGCGTGCTGGGGCTGTCGCATTTTCTCGTGCTGGAGAAGCGCGACGCTTGATAGTTGGCCCGTTCCCAACTGGCCTCTAACCGGTGGCCCAGTCCTCAATTCGGAGACCGGGAACTCTACGAAACTTGGCCGTATTGTGAGTCACCAACGTAGCATCCAGACCAAGCGCATGACCCGCAATTAGAGTGTCCAGCGACCCAATGGGCGTACCGTTTCTTTCAAGGGTAGCACGTGCTGCACCATAGGCGGCTGCCGCACGCGTATCAAATTCAGCCACAAGCAACGGCAGAAGGAAGCTCTCCAGCGCAGCCCGATTCTGTTCATGGCGTTGGCTCTTTTCCACGCCGTACAATAGTTCGGCCACAGTAATAGATGAGATGCCCACATCCCCAACCTGTTGCTCCCGCAAGCGTTCTATCACTCGTGGCGGCTGACGCTTGATCATGTAGATGCAGATGTTTGTATCTAACAGGTATCTCATTCGAAAAGATCCTCGCGTTCCTGAGTTTCAGGTTGATCCCGCGAGATCATGAAATCGGATGAGAAATCTCCCAGACTTTCAATGAGAGTCTCCCACGGTGAATTGAACGGCAGCAACACCACTGCATTGCCGACCTTCTTGATATAGACTTCGGTGCCCTCAAATCGAAAGACCTTAGGCAGCCGGACGGCCTGACTCTGACCGTTCTTGAACAGTTTAGCCGTTTCCATGACAAGTCACCTTCTTCAGTAATATATACTATTAGTATACATTATCGCTCGCGGCAGGCAAGCACCTCATTTGACCAATTGCCCTGCGTTTGGCGGGGTGCTATTCTACCTTGCCGGAAATAGGATGCTGTCCAGTCGGCAGCGGATAGAACCTAGTCGGGAACACAGCCATGACCACACCCCACCGCAAATTCTACCTTGAAGACATTCCGCTTGAAGAAGCCTGGGCAGCGTTTCGCGCGGCTTTGCAGGCGGCCGATCGCTGGCAACCGTTGGGCACCGAGACGATCTCACTGACGGAAGCCAACGGCCGAGTGACCGCTGAACCTGTCTGGGCCCGCCTTTCCTCGCCCCACTACCACGCCAGCGCCATGGACGGCTATGCCGTGCGCGCCGCCGAAACGGTGGGCGCCCTGGAAACGAACCCGCTCACCCTAGGGTTGGTGGATGGCCATACCGCCGTACCTGACTCGCCAATCGCTCAGGCCGTCAACACGGGCCATCCGCTGCCCGACTGGGCCAACGCGGTCATCATGATTGAGCATGTGCAGCCGGTGACATTGGACAACGGCCAGGACGGTATCGCCATCCGCGCGTCTGTCGCGCCGTGGCAGCATGTTCGGCCGATGGGTGAGGATATCGTGGCGACGGAGTTGGTGCTGCCGGCCAATCACCGGCTACGCCCGGTCGACCTGGGCGCAATTGCCGGAGCGGGCTTTGCCGAGGTGACGGTCTACCGGCGGCCGCGCGTGGCGATCATTCCCACGGGTTCAGAACTGGTTCCGGTCGAGAACGAGGCCCCATTGCCGGGGCAGATCATCGAATACAACTCGATTGTCCTGGCCGCGCAGGTAGAAGGCTGGGGCGGCGTGGCCACGCGATGGCCGATCGTCGGCGATGAGTTTGCAGCCATCGAAACCGCCGTGCGCGTGGCGGCTCGCGACCATGATCTCATTTTGCTCAACGCCGGTTCGTCGGCCGGCAGCGAGGATTACACAGCCCATGTGGTCGAGGCGGTCGGCGAATTGTTGGTGCATGGCGTGGCCGTTCGGCCGGGACATCCTGTGGTAATCGGCATGATCGATGTTGACGGCATGACACCCGATTATTGGCGTGCCCGGCTATCCGGTAAGCGCCGCCCTGACCGGCGAGATCTTTGTCGAACCGCTGCTGGCTCAATGGCAGGGGCAGCCGTCTTATCAGCCGCCCACACTAAGCGGAGTGTTATCCCGCAAGGTGGTTTCGCCCACGGGTGATGACGATTTTGTGCGGGTCGCCGTGGGCAAAGTCGGCGGGAACTACACGGTGACACCGGTCAGTCGCGGCGCGGGTGTTATCACCTCGCTGGTTCGAGCCGACGGCATCGTAAGGATTCCTCGCTTCAGTGAGGGGGCCGAAGCCGGACAAGCGGTCACGGTCCACCTCTATCGTCAACCGCACGAGATCGAACGCACGCTGGTCGTCATCGGTAGCCATGATCTCACGCTGGATCTGATGGCCCAGTTCCTGGCCGACCGTCATCAGGGGCTGCGCCTGACCTCAGCCAATGTCGGCAGCCTGGGCGGCCTCGTTGCCCTGCGCCGCGGCGAGGCTCATCTGGCCGGTTCGCACCTCCTCGATCCCGAAACCGGCGACTACAACACGAGCTACGTCAAGCGGTACCTGCCGGAACAGGCGGCTGTGGGCGTGACGCTGGCCGGTCGGGAACAGGGCTGGATCGTGCCCCCGGCAACCCCAAGGGATTATCCGGTTGGACCGACGCAGCCCGCGAGGATGTGGTCATCGTCAATCGCCAGCGCGGGGCAGGCACGCGCGTGCTGCTCGATTACGAACTGGGCCAATCGGGTATCGATCCCACGACCGTACGAGGCTATGACCGTGAGGAGTACACCCATCTGGCGGTGGCCGCGGCCGTTGCCTCCGGGTCGGCCGATGCCGGGCTGGGCATTCGTGCCGCCGCTCGCGCGCTCAGCCTCGACTTTGTGCCGCTGGCTCAGGAGCAGTACGAACTGATTATTCCGGTGGTTAATTACGAGAGCGAGCCACTACAGACACTTCTGGACCTGCTGCAGGATCCGGCGTTTCGCCAAGCCGTCGCCGACATGCCCGGCTATGACGTGACCCATATGGGGGAAGTGCGTCGGTTCTAGAGCAGGCCATCTCTAATCTGAAGTTGAAGCAACTCGCTGCAGTCTTCAGTATACTACCGGCTTATCAGGATCGGACGGCCGTACCATAGCATCTGCGGGATACTTCAACCTACTCCTTTCCCCATTCAACGACCTCCAAACGGCTGCATCCGCAATCTATTCGCCCTCAAGGAGGTTTTGGCATGAAGAAAGTAATCACTCTTTTCGTATTCGCGTTGGCCCTGGTTCTGGTGGCGTGCAATGCCGGTGGCAGTAACGATCCGATGGGCGGAGATGAGGCTGCTTGCCCCACGCCGGGGGATGACACACAGCTCTACACGGACGAGACACATGGCTACTGCGTGCTCTACCCGGCGATGCACCAACCCATTGATGTAAATGAAGCTGAGACTGTGTTTGTCGTGGGCGACTTGATGGATGTGTCCAATCCGCGCATCAGCATCAACGTGACCGACGCGGCCGGACAGGATACAGAAGCGGCCGCAGGGCAGATCCTGTCTGTATTCGGTTTGTCCGACATGAGCACACAGAGCAACGTCATCATGAGTGGTGTGGACGCGATTGTGCTCGATAACATGCCGGGCCAGGACATCAACCGCCGGGTCATTGTGGTATACAACGGCCGGCTATACGATCTGACCTTCTCGCCGGTCGGCGCGGACTATGGTGATTTGACTCAGCAAACGGAGCAGGTCTACCGCACAGTGGTCGATTCGTTTACTTTTCTACCCTAGCGAGCAGTCAGTTTCCATTCGCTAACCTCGCTTTCCACCGTACAGGTTACGGTGGAAGGTGTTCTTGGCGCAGCTATCGTAAGATTGGACGTCACTTTCAGCGCGTATGCTTATCCTGCTGCGCGGACGGCCGATAACCGGCTGCGCCACACCCTACAGGAGTAAACAACACATGGCACAAGAATTTATTGCCGACTTGCACAATCACACTACCGCTTCCGATGGGGAATACACCGCCACCGAGCTGGTCAATCTGGCTGCCGAGCTAGGTCTGCAGGCGGTCGGCGTCACTGACCACGACACCATTAACGGACTGGATGAAGCCTTGGCCGCCGGCCGAGTCGGCCGGCATTCAGGTGGTGCCCGGCGTGGAAGTATCCCTGCGTTTCAAGCGTGATTACTTCACCGGCACGCTCCACTATCTGCTATATATCCCCTACGAATTGCTGGCCGACGCGGACTTCCGACGGATGGCCGAGGGCATCTTCAGTCAGGGACGAGGCGGCGGTCTGGTGCGCGCGCGCGTGGCCGCCATCAACGCCGAATTCGGCCCCAACGGCGCCACGCCGGTTCTGGAGCGCGAGCTGACGGCCGAAGAGATTGAAGCGCTGGCGGACAATGTGACTCGGCGCCACTTTGCTATGGCGTTGTCAACCAACCACAACCTCGACAAAGCTCAGGTCAACGCCCTTATCGGCAATGACAGTCGCTCCTACGTACCGTCGGGCATTGACCCGGCCACACTGACGCCGCTGCTGCACGCTTACCCGGAACTGGTGCGCGTCTTTGCCCACCCGGCGGCCGGCTCCTACCCCGGCGAAAGCCTCTACAACGAGGTACTGCCACCCATCGAAGTCGTTGACATCCTCATGCCGGAGTTCCTCGACGAAGATCTACTGGGGCTGGACGGTCTGGAAGTTGAGTACCCGGGACATGTTCAGGAACACCGCGACCTCATGCGCGCCTGGGCTGAGCGTTATGACCTGATCACGACCGGCGGTTCCGACTGCCATGATAGCGTCAATCGGCCGCTAGGTGTGGCTGGTGTCTCGCCCGACGAGTTGGAACTCCTGCTGGCCCGCCTGGGCGTACCGATCCAAGCCTAGATTAATCGCAGTCGCTTAACCGTTTCATCGAAGACCTCTCACACCTCACTGCCGGGTCAGCCTGTCAGTAAGGGATGAGAGGTCTTTTTTGATGGTGCAAACAAGTGAACAGTTGGTGATCAGCGACAATTGGCTTGGCCGACAGTCCTGTAATTTGCTATAGTGACTGCCTTCTCATGATGCGTTACCATCTTTTTCGCACGGGCTTGAAAGCGATTCAACTGTCCATCTCCAATCTGACGGTGACGGGACGGGAAAATATCCCCAAGTCCGGCCCCTACCTGGTTGTAGTCAATCACATGAGTTCGGCCGACTCGCCTTTGCTGATGATCGCCTTTCCGACATTGCCGTGGCGTTTCTTCGCCGGTGAAGCGTGGCGGGAGCATTGGTTCTTCGGCCCGGCCATGCATTGGCTGGGTGGCATCTATATCAACCGCGGCGAACTCGACCGGGCGGCCTTGCGTGAAGCAATTGAGGCACTCAATAACGGGGCGATTTTTGGCCTGGCGCCGGAAGGCACGCGCAGCAAAGTGGGCGCTATGCAGCCCGCCAAGGACGGCGCGTCCTATCTGGCGGCTCGCACTGGCGTACCCATCATCCCGGTAGGCATGAATCACACCGATGTGCTCTTTGGCAACACGCGTGAAAAGCAGCGCACCGACGTCGAAATTCGGATTGGTAAGCCGTTTCATTTGCCGGAACTGGATCATCGCGTACGCAAAAAGGATCTGGCAGCTTATACGCAACTGATCATGGCCCACATTGCCGTCATGGTCGATGCCCCCCATCGCGGCGTCTACGCGGATAGCCCGGCCCTGGCTGCTCTCCTTGCCGGAGAAGATCCGTGGCCTCACTGTTTGCCCGCGGAATCTCCCTCCCTCCCGCTGCCTGCCCCGGAAGAGCTGATCTGCGGGGCAACACAACAATTGCCGAAATATTAAGGTTGAGGTGGTTGCCCTGGGTCAAAACCGCATGTTATACTACCGACCCGCGTACCAGATAAAGGGGCTTGCGGGACCATACACCCCATATATAGGGGTGTTTTCTTTCGGATAGACCTAAGAAAACCACATACGTTCATTTAGGAGAATTGCATGATGATGCCGGCCACAGACACAACTGACCCATTTGCTAGTCCGTCCATTCCTTTGCCCGAGAACAGTCTGGCCGTGCTCAAACGTCGCTACCTTCGTCGCGGGCCGGACGGCCAACCCATTGAGACGGTCGAAGAAATGTTTCGTCGCGTGGCCCACCACATCGCAATTGTGGAGGCCGAGCATGGGGCCGACGTCGAAGCTACGGAAGAAGCGTTCTACAAGCTCCTGACCGAGCTGCGCTTCTTCCCCAACAGCCCCACCTTCACCGGCGCGGGCACACCCCTGGGCCAGCTCGCCGCCTGCTTCGTCCTCCCGATTGAAGACGACATGGGGCGCGACCAGGCCGGCATCTTCCAGACATTGCGCGACGCGGCACTCATCCAGCAAACCGGCGGCGGCAATGGCTTCGGCTTTTCGCGACTTCGGCCGAAAGGTGACTTCGTGCACACCTCAGCCGGACGCGCTACCGGACCGGTGGGCTTTCTGCGGGTTTATGACCAGGCCTTTGGCGAGATCGCCCAGGGAGGCACGCGCCGCGGCGCCAACATGGCCGTTTTGCGCGTGGACCATCCCGATATTTTCGAGTTCATCTCCTGCAAGGCCAACGAGTACTCCATCACCAACTTCAACATCTCCGTCGGCGTGACGGACAAATTCGTCCAGGCCGTGAAAGATGACACTGACTTCGACCTGATCAACCCGCGTAACGGCGAGGTCTGGAAAACAGTCCGCGCCCGCGACATCTTCGACGAGATCGTCAAATACGCCCACAAGAACGGCGAGCCCGGTGTTCTGTTTCTCGATGCCGCCAACCGCGCCAACCCCGTCCCCCACCTGTACGAGCTGGAGGCGACCAACCCCTGCGGCGAGCAGTGGCTTGGGCCGTATGAGAACTGCTGCCTGGGGTCCATCAACCTCGCCCAGCACGTGACGGCCGATGGCCAGGTGGACTGGGATCTGCTGCAGCAAACGGTTGAGGAGACGACCCACTTCCTCGACAACGTAGTCACCGCCAACGCCTACGTACCGGCCGTCCCTCAGCTGCGAGAGGCTGCCCTCCGGGCGCGCCGCATCGGCCTGGGTATCATGGGTCTGAGCGATCTGTTCTACAAGATCGGCGTCCGCTACGGCAGTGAGGAAGGCCAGGCGGTGGCCGGATCGATCTTTGAGTTCGTTCGCTATCACTGCCTGCGCACCAGCATGGAAATGGCCCAGGATCGCGGACCATTTCCGGCCATAGGTGGCAGCATCTACGATCCGGAGAATTTCCGCTGGGAGGTCCCCAAGCCGCTGGTCAAGAGCCGCAAGAGCTTCGGCCGTCCCAAGCTGGACTGGAATGGGCTGTTGGCCGATCTAAAGACCCACGGCATCCGCAACGCCGCCCAGACCACCGTAGCCCCCACCGGCACAATCGCCACTGTGGCTGGTATTGAAGGCTACGGCTGTGAGCCGGTCTTCGCGCTGGCCTACATTCGCCACGTCAACGACAACGGCAAGGACCTGGAACTGCAGTACACCAGCCCCTTGTTCGAGGAAGCACTGTTGAAGGCAGGATTGGACGACGAAACCCGCCAGGCCATCATCGACGAGGTCAATAGCGTCGGCACCTGCCAACACATTGAACTGGTGCCTGAAGATTTGCGTAATACGTTCGTCGTATCATCGGATATCACTCCCGAAGAGCACGTCCGCATGCAAGCGGCGATCCAGGCCTTTGTCGACAACAGCATTTCCAAGACCTGCAACTTCCCGGCCGGGGCCACGCGCGACGATGTGGCCGAGGCTTATCTCATGGCCTGGGACCTGGGCTGCAAGGGCCTGACCGTCTACGTTACCGGCTCGCGCGAAACCGTGACGCTGGAGACCAAGGCCACTAAGGACGCGAAAGAACAGGCCGAGTCGGCCGTCGTGGCCGAGGAACCGGTCAAGCAGATGACCATCTGGCGCGAGACCAAGAAGCCGCGCGCCCGCGTTCTGCACGGTGAAACCAGCCGTATCAGCACGCCGCTTGGGGCCACCTACGTCACCGTCAATCATAACGGTGATGGCCACCCGTTTGAGGTCTTCATTCAGACCGCCAAAGCAGGCAGCGACACCGCCGCCGTTTCCGAGGCAATCGGCCGTCTCATGAGTTACGTACTGCGCCTGGCGTCGCCTGTCTCCCCGCGGGATCGGCTGAGCGAGATGGTCAATCAGTTGGGCGGCATCGGCGGCGGGCGGCCGTTGGGCTTCGGGCCACAGCGCGTTCTGTCCCTGCCCGATGGCGTGGCGCAGGTGCTGTCAGATTACCTGGAGCGCTGGTCGGAGATCAACGCCACCGGCCCCGCCGTGCCCACCAACGGCCACACCAACGGGGTCCATGCCCAGGTGGAGATGACCCCCACGCCGCAGAAACACGCTGCCGTTGACCTGTGTCCGGACTGCGGCGCGGCGGCACTGGTGAACGAAGAAGGCTGCCGCAAGTGCTACGACTGCGGCTACAGCGAATGCTGACACCCATTGAGGGATGCGCCCCTGTTGGGCGCATCCCTCTTTTTCCTTCCCTGCCCACCCCATGCCCAAACGAATCTATGAGACCTACGACGCCGGTGACCGGGTCGAGATCAGTTTCGCCAATCAGAAACCCGACGCCTGGTACGCGGCCGTTGTTCTCCGCCGCGAGCCGCCGGGGGTCTGGGTGCGAACGACCGACGGGCGTGACTGGTTCGTCACTAATACCTACCGCATCCGGCCCGTGCCCCAATCCCCGGACCCCACCCCATAGACCTCGTGTTTGACGTCTTCGACCCCGCCTTTCGCGCCGACCCTTATCCAGTGTATGCCCATTACCGCTCGGCTGATCCGGTCCATGCGGGGCGGCCACCCACGCCGGGCAACCACAGCGCTGCCTGGTGGTATCTGTTCGCCTATGACGATGTCGCCGCTGTACTGAAGGACCCGCGTTTCGGTCGCGAGATCGCCCCGGCCCTTGATGAACCACCCCCGCCGGTACCACTCGAAGAACGCGAACCGTTCTGGGATATGTACAGTCAGTGGACGCTGGCCCAGGAGCCGCCCGCCCACACGCGCCAGCGGGCCTTGCTCAACCACGCCTTCACCGCGCGGGTTGTTGAAGCGCTAAGGCCGTCTATCGGTGCCCATGCCGCGGAGCTCCTCGACCGTCTCCGGGGTCGCGAGCAATTTGATGTTGTCGCCGACTACGCCTTCCCGCTGACGCTCCGGGTCATCATGGACCTACTAGGCGTGCCCCAGGACGACCTCGACCGCATCAAGGCCTGGTCACTGACCATTGCTGCGGTGCTGGATTACAAGCGCACGTGGGATGTTATGGCCGAGGGCAACCGCATGACGCACGAGTTTACCGCTTACCTGGGAGCCCTGTCCGCCGACCGGCGCGATCATCCCCGATCTGATCTCATCTCGCGCCTCCTGCAAGCCGAAGCGGCCGATGCCCATCTGACCGAAACCGAGGTTATCTCCCTCTGCGCCATGCTACTGTTCGCCGGACACGAAACCACAGTCAACTTGATTTCGGCCGGGACCACCCTGCTGCTAACTAACCCCGATCAGTTGGCCTTGTTGCGTGCCCGGCCGGCGCTGATCGATTCGGCCGTTGACGAGTTCCTGCGCCTACACAGCCCGATTCAAGCCACCTCGCGATTTGCCTACGCGGACATATCGCTCCACGGCCAAACGATCCGACGCGGTGAATCCGTTACGGCTCTATTGGGGTCGGCCAATCGTGACCCCGCCGTCTTTGCCAACCCCGACGTGCTGGACATCTCCCGACGGCCGAACCGGCATCTGGCCTTCGGCCGCGGGATCCACTTCTGCCTGGGGGCGCCGCTGGCCATCGCTCAAGGGGGGTTGGCAATCCTGGCCCTGCTCGACCGATTCCCGGCCCTGCGGCTGATCGATGGCAGCGTGCGCTGGTCGGAGACTTTCGGCTTTCGTGGATTAGAGACGCTGATGGTGGCGAGAGATTCGCCCCAAGGAGCATAGACAATGCCTATCCTGGAAATCGAAGTGGTCCTGCGACCGGAAGAAACGCTGCCACCGACACTGGCGGCCGCCTGCGCCGACAGCGCCGCGGCCGTTTTTGGCGCATCTCCCGGCCGTACCTGGGTTCGTCTGCGCACCCTGCCGGATGGCCACTATGCCGAGGACCACGGTGGTCCACCGCTTGATGTGCATCCCGTCTTTGTGACCGTGTTGCACGCCCACCGGCCGAAAGGTGAAGCGCTCACGGCCGAAGTGCAACGACTGACCAACGCCATCGCTGCGGCGAGCGGCCGTCCTGCGGACCAGGTCCATGTCCTCTACCAACCCGACGCCGCCGGGCGCATGGCCTTTGGCGGGCAGCTGGTGCCCTAGGCATCCCCGCCGGCCCGGACTCATCGAAAGCCGGCGCAGTATTCTCAATAGAAATGCGACAACCGTGATAAAGTTTGTTTGAACGCAAAACAAAACCACGGAGGTCGCACTGGTAAGTGTAGCACCGATTCAGATAGCCTGGGAATTGCATCAGGCACAGCAGTCAGTGGACTATATCGCCGGCCGGGTCGGGGTGGATCGGTCAACGGTTTACCGTTGGCTGAAGGGGATACGACAATGGGGCATCCGGGCGTTCCTGAGACGGTATCAGAATGCCAGGAAAGGACGGCGACAGCGCAAGACGCACGGCCACATGGTGCAGCGGGTTTTGGCCATCCGACGGCAACATCACAATTGTTGTGGTGAGAAGATCGTGTACTGGTTGGCTAAGGAAGGGATTGAACTGAGCCGGAGCACGGTGTATCGCATCCTGAATCGGCACTTGCAACTGAGACCCAAGAGGCGACACAACCGGCAGCGGGGACCTCTGCCGCAAGCCACGGGTCCACGCCAGGTGCTGCAGATGGCTACCATTGATTTAGGTGATATTTATGCCTTCACGGCTATCGACAGCTACACGCGGGAGGGCCAGGTGGTGTTGCGTCCGGGATTGACCTCTCAGGATGGAAAGGAGGCTCTGGAACAGCTCATGGCCTATTTCGGCCACAGTCAGTTAATTCAGACCGATGGCGGCTCTGAGTTTGAGGGCCACTTCCGGCAAGCGCTGCCACGCTATACTGAGCAGCATCGTGTTTCCCGCCCCTATCGCAAGAACGAACAGGCTCAGATCGAACGCTTCAATCTAACCGTTCGTCACGAGTGTCTCGGCTGGCAGACCTACCGACCGAGTCAGCTCCCTGAGTTACAAGCCCGGACTGCCCAATGGCTGGACTACTATCACTACGTTCGTCCCAGCATGGCCTTTGACCCCATGCAACCGCCTATGTAGTTTGTTTCCGGCTCTGCCGAAGACGGTTTGTCGCATTTGACCTGAGAGAGTGCGGCCGGTTGCATCAGCCCCTTTGAGTGTGCTAAAATTCGCGACGCGCCTAATCGCGCGGCCCTGTAGCTCAACGGCAGAGCAGTTGACTCTTAATCAATTGGTTGTAGGTTCAAATCCTACCAGGGTCATGACAAGCCACATCAGCCAATGAGGTTACTCACTTCTGTATTTGGTTGTAAAGGTTCGTCAAACATTGGCCGAGGCAGTTCTTTGTAGGGATGTGCCTCGGCCGTTTCTATTTGTTAAGCTGAAAACGCTCTTCCAAGTACGCCTCAATCGCAGCTTGTTGCTCAGGCGTTAGAGGCTCTCCATCCTGACGCCGAAAGTAATCCTATCAGCGCCGCTTCGATGATCCCGCTCTGGGTACGCCTCTCTCGTTTCGCAACGAGACGGAGCTTTTCTCTAGCAGCGATGCCGGGAGAGCTGACATTCGTCTGCTCCCGACTTGCATTATCTGCTTTGACCATAGACACCTCTCTTAGGCTTTCCACCACGAAAAACCTACCAATATTCTATCATACGTTGACATATGTACCCAACTAATCGACCCACCAATTCTACCCCAAAATAGAACAGGATTTCTATTGCTCCGTAATGGGGATCGCAAGCTTGGCGGGTAACAGTGATGATACAGCAAGGGCTAGTAAGAGGAGGCACTTATGGCAGACGTAGATTACGATAAGAAGGATCAGCTAGAACGGATTCAATCGCTCGGCGTGAAGGGAGAAATCTTGTACGGAGTCTTCGACATGAAGGGCGGTGGGACCGGCTTCATGGGAATAACTGATAGGCGCATCGTCTTCATGGATGAGTCGTTCTTTCGAAAGTCGAAGGCCCTGGTGACTGTGCCGTTTTCCAAGATCACGGCCGTTGGCGTAGAAGATAGTGGTCGGTCGCTTAATCCATTTCTGGCCACGAGCAAGCTGTTTGTGATAGCAGGAACACGCGAATGGGAGTTTGAATTCAGGTCAAACGAGAAGGCGCACAAAGCGTACCGCTTGATCATGAGCAACCTGCTCCAAAACGAAATGAAGGGGCTGGAAGTGGACTAAGGGCTCACGTCCTCCTAGACCATCCGAGCTATAATCCTATCACTCTTACTTCTACGAACGGAGCAAGGCGACTGCCAAGTCGCCTCCGTTCAATGGTTTGTCTCCTTGTTGGTAGATGAGACGCTCGCTCTGATATTGAGTGGGCGTTTCGTATTTATGGCAACGATTGGAACGCTGCGTCGTATTGCGCCCACCGATCAGCCGGCAAGTCACTATTGATCTGCAACACTAGCAATCCGTTCGAGCTATACCAGGTCGAAAGCCCGGCCGTGGCGATAGATTGGTAGTAGCTGACAACCGCGTCCCGGTCGGCCGTTGTTGCGAAAGAAAGGACCCGGCCGCCCAGGTCTGGTCACAGTGACGGAATGACAAACCGTGTGCCTTCGGTGTAGGTCTTTGGTGTTAGTGAAGGGTCGGATTGGGGAATGAATGCGGTCGTTGCACCGACTTGCAGCCCGGCCGCCTGAAATGCGGCGATGACATCCGCGCTGGTATGAGATTGAGTAGGGGCCACAGCACCCAGCAACGCTCTTGTTTCAGGGTTTTTCCAAAGTCAGGCAAATGCTAGGGCAAGAGTCAGCTTGGCCTCAAGGGTTCGCTGGGCAGCGGCCAGATTGGTAAAGCCCAACTTAGCTGACAGGGCAACGATGAAATTGTTTAGGGTTGCCATCGCTTGGGCTTGACTGCGGCTGGTCATGCGTGTGGCATCTTCCTGCAAGGTCACATCGCGTCGATAGTGAAGCCCGTTTTCAATACCCCAATGATGCCGGGTCCATTCGAGTAGATCCTCTGCAGAAGCGCTCTCCGGCGGAAGGCTGGTCAAACCATAAGTTGTCTCAACCCGCTTGACTCCGGTGGTCTGGCTGGTCACCTTGCGCTCTAGCTTGAAGACTTGTCGCACGCCAGGCCAGTCGATGAAACCGGCTTCATCGACTAGGGCCGTAAGTGTGCGCTGTTCAAGCCGACCGTGGGCACAGGTTGCGGACCGGGCTTGGGTCTGCGGCAACCGGGGACGGTACCAGCCGGTGGCTTGTCGAGGCGGGACAAAGAAAAGGGCAATATCATCCTTTAAGCGGCGTTGGTTATCCTTAGCATACCAGATGTAATCACCCCCCTGAGCGAGAATATCGACTGACAGATTGCGCTGGGTGAAAGAGGGCATCACCGCTGACCACCCGACCGCGCAAGTCCAGACTGCTCAGCAACCGTGGCGCGGCGACCAGTTCATTCTCTTTAGTTTCTACAGCAACCTGCATTAATACCACGCCCTCGGCCGGCAGGTCGCTGGGCAGTCCCTGGTAGTGGGCGGCGACGATGCTCTGCCGGCGATGGCCGGTCAACACGGCATGGCGGGCCAGTTCCCGCCCATCGAGGCTGTAGATGAGTAGCTGGCCTCCTTCGGTCTCCTTGAGCAGCAGCTGCTGTTGGGCATAGGCCGCCGGGACCGAGTAACGGTTGCCTTCATAGCTGACCAGGCAGTCCTTGGTGCTGCGGCGATGACAGACCAGGCTGGTATCGTAATCCGGCTTGCCGGCCAGCGGTTGCAGTCCCTCGTGGGCCAGCCGCACAAAAGGGACTTCGCCGGTTGTGCCGTGGCAGCGGACGTTGGCGACGTCATCGAGCCAGTTCCAGACCTGGTCGTTGAGGTCCGTCAGGTCATTGAACTCGAGTCCCAACCAGAAGTTACCGCGCACATACTTTACCCCGTTTTCGACCTTGCCCTTGGTTTGTGCCCGATAAGGCCGGCAGGGTCGCGGGCTGAAGCCGTAGTAGCGGGCAAAGTCCAGGTAGCGCGGCTGCCAATGAATGGTGCCGTCGGCGGTGCGGCTCAACACCGCCGTCTTGAGGTTGTCGTGCAACACTTCCCGGGGCACGCCGCCGAAGTAGTGCCAGGCGTGGACATGGCAGCGCAGCCACCAGCTGGGTCAACCCCTGCCCATTGCCCAGCGCGACATCGACAGCCTCTACGACCGCTACCAGAATGTGTACGGTCAGTAACGTAGCAACCAACCATGAAAGGATCACCAGCCATGAATCCGTTTAGCGACCGCGAAGCCTGGTTCATCACCGGCAGCCAACATCTCTACGGCGAAGAAGTGCTGCAGCAGGTGGCCGCCGACTCGGGCGTCATCGTTGACGGCCTGAACGCCGCCGGCGCGATACCCATTCGCATCGTCTTCAAGCCGGTGCTGACCACACCCGAGGCCATCACCAACCTGGTGCAGGAGGCCAACGCCGACCCGCGCTGTGTGGGCCTCATCACCTGGATGCACACCTTTTCCCCGGCCAAGATGTGGATTCGCGGGTCTGAGCACCCTGGAAAAGCCATTTGCCCATCTGCACACGCAGTTCAACCGCGACATCCCCTGGGCCACCATCGACATGGACTTCATGAACCTCAACCAGTCGGCCCACGGTGGCCGCGAGTTCGGCTTCATGGTCACCCGCCTGGGCAAGAGCCGCAAGGTCATCGTCGGCCACTGGCAGGATGCAGAAGTGCTGGCCGAGCTGGCTGGCTTGGCTGCGTGTGGCCGTCGCCTGGGAGGATGCCCACCAGTCTGAAGATCGCCCGCTTTGGCGACAACATGCGCCAGGTGGCCGTAACCGAGGGTGACAAGGTCGAGGCGCAACTGCAATTGGGCTATGAGGTCAACGGCTACGGCTTAGGGGATCTGGTCCGGCATCTGGACACCGTCACCGAGAAGAACATCGACGAGCTGGTAGCCGTGTATGACGCCGAATACACCGTGGCTCCGGCGCTGCGGCCCGGCGGCGCCCGGCGCGAATCCCTGCGTGACGCGGCCCGCATCGAACTGGGCCTGCGCACGTTTCTGGACGACGGTGGTTTCCAGGCGTTCACCACCACCTTCGAGAACCTCCACGGCCTCAAGCAACTGCCCGGTATCGCCGTCCAGCGTCTGATGGCCGACGGCTACGGCTTCGGGGCCGAGGGTGACTGGAAGACGGCCGCGTTGGTGCGCACGATGAAGGTCATGGGGGCGGGCCTGCCGGGCGGCACGTCGTTCATGGAAGACTACACCTACCACTTCGCGCCGGGGGATATGAAGGTGCTGGGCGCCCATATGCTGGAGATATGCCCGTCGATTGCCGCAGGCAAGCCGTCGGCCGAGATTCATCCGCTGGGCATCGGCGGCAAGGACGACCCGGCGCGGCTGGTGTTCGACACACCCCGCGGCCCCGGCCTCAACGCCGCCCTGATCGACATGGGCAACCACTTCCGGCTGCTGGTGAACGCGGTTGAGGTCGTGGCGCCGGATGAACCCCTGCCCAATCTGCCCGTGGCCCGCGCCGTCTGGGTGCCGCAACCCAATCTGAGGGTCGCGGCCGCAGCGTGGATTCTGGCCGGAGGAGCGCACCATACGGGATTCAGCCAGACAGTGACAGTCGAGCAGCTGGAGGACTATGCCGAAATGGCCGGGCTGGAGTTTGTGCTGATTGATGCGGGGACGACGATCCGGGGGCTGAAGCAGGAACTGCGTCATAACGCGGTCTATTACCGCCTGGCGCAGCCAACCTGATGGAGGACGGGTGACACCTGTAGGTATGAACCGTCCGGCTGCTCAAATCTTCAGAATGCGGCCGGCTCGACAATCATCGAGGGTCGCCTGGATTTATCCGCTTCCATCCGTCGCAACGCCGCGGTAGCCATCCCCAAAATTAGGCTCTTCGTCACTTTGTGTGGTTGGTTTCTCAAGAGAGATCGGCCCGGGTCGCCAGCTGGTTGACAGCCATCTTAGGAGCCGTCCCTTAGCGTATATCTACGGACGAATATGGATGGTACCCTCAAATCGGTTTAGAAGAAGCTCAACCTGCGAGGCCGACACTTCCCCTTGGCGCTGGCTATTTTGCAAGGACTATAAAAGACCACCTAGGGCGCAAACTCACTCAGCTCAGCGCGAGTGCGATTGCTTGCTCGGTGGTCATCGTCGCGCCTTTTGACCACTCCAATTCAAACATGACATCCCCAAGCTGAGCGCGCAGCCTTGTCAAAGCATCCTCATTTTCTTTCTGGTTTACTTGCTCGACTGGCGCTCCAATGTGAACTCGCAAGGTTTCGGCCGCCGCCAGCAGCTGAACCGCTCGTTCGTAACGTCTTTCAATTACGTCAACGTCAGCGATAAATTCAAATGAATAGGCATAGCCTCGCTGAAGGCCCAAATCGTGGCGTATTCGTAAACCGTCACAAAATAATACCCTGGCGTGAATGTAGTCACCAAGTTCAAAAGCGAGGCCTCCCAGGTTTTGAATGGCCAGGGCGACGCCACGCCGGTAGCCAAGCGATTGGTAGATATCCCGGCATTCCTCGTAAGCCTTTTGAGCTGCCGCATAGTCGCGAATGGCCAACAAAGTCGCCTGCAAGCCGGTTGAGTGCGGTGGCGAGGTCAAATGGGCGCCCCAGTTCGCGCCACAGCCCTATGCTCGGTAAGACATAGTGAATTGCCGCTTGATTTTCGCCTGTATGAAAGGCAATTGTTCCCAGTACCAATCTGGCTTTCGCCATACCGGCCGTATAGGAAATACGCTCAGCCATCCGGAGCGCTTCCTCAGCCTGTGCTGGCAAATTCGTAAGCTCGCCGGCCAATTCACTTAGTTCGCAATACTTCAAGCGTGCGTCGATCTCCCCTCGCTGGTCGCCGAGTTGCTTAGACATCTCTTGTGCCTGCCGGGCACACTAGCAACCCATAGTCGAAATCGGAGATCGCCGAGGACAGATCGGCCGACGCCAGCAGGGCCTGGGCCCGCGGCAGCGAAACCAGCGCCTCGGTGCCCTCCAGCGCCTGCTGCAGCCAGCGACGCCCTTCCTGGAAAAATCCGCCCAGTTCCCAGAAATTCAGGTCCCTGCCCAACTGTCCCACCAGAGCCAGCGCCTGCTCGCGATCGTGCGCCAGCAGCCACTCGAACGCGTGGCGCAGGTTGTCGTGGTCGTCCTCAACCGTACGCAGCCGCTCCGGCAGCGTCTGCCCGGCCTCGTTCTCGGCAACTCGGGCGACAAGCTGGGCATAGTGCCGGGCATGCCTTTCCTGTGTATCCGCCTCCTGTTCGCTGCCGCGCAGTTGCGTCCTGGGCAAACTGGCGAATGGTTTCGTGCATGCTGTAGCGCCGGCGCTCGGCATCCGCCCCAAAGACGACCAGCGAGTGGTCGACCAGTTCGGTGAGGACCTCGGCGCAGGGTTCTCCCAGCACGCAGACCGCCTCGGCGGCTTCCAGGGTCCACCCACCGGCAAAGACCGCCAATCGGCGCAGTGCTGCCCGACCCGGTCGGCTCAAGAGTCCGTAAGACCAGTCAATCAGGGTATGCAATGTGCGCTGGCGGGGGATGGTTTCGGTCGCACGCTTATTCAGCCAGGCAAAGCGTTGGTCCAGCCGTTCGGCGATCGTTTCGATTGGTAGCGTGCGGATTTGTGCTGCGGCGATTTCGATGGCCAAGGGGATACCGTCGAGTTGTTGGCAGATTCGAGCGACCGCCAAAACATTCGCGTCAGTGAGCGTGAAATGCAGCAGTGATTGTGCGGCGCGGTCTGTGAACAGCTGAACAGAGTCAAAGTTCAACAAGTCCGCAACCATGAGCCGTTCGGTGCCGTTGATTGCGGGGGTGGCAAATGGTTCGAGCCGTACGACGTGCTCCTCTGCAAGGTGTAGTGGAATGCGACTCGTCGCCAGTACAGTAAGTCCTTCCACCTCACGGCAGAGCGTTTGGACGAGGTGCGCGCACGCTTTCACAAGATGTTCGCAATTATCCAGTACCAGGAACATGGTCTTGTCGCGCAGGTAATCCACAATTGTGCCGGTGGACGAGCGACCGGTGTTGGTCGGCAAATGCAACGCCGCTGCGACGGCGTCGGCCACAGACTGTTCATCAGCAACGCCTGCTAATTCGACGACGCAGATATCATGGGCGAAAACGCCTGCCATCCGGTGGGCAACCTCAATCGCCAGGCGCGTCTTGCCGACGCCGCCTGATCCTGCCAATGTCACCAGCCTGACCGTTCGGCGCGACAGAAGATCGACCAGGCGGGCAGACTCTTGCCCGCGCCCAAAAAAGCGCGTAAGCACGGGCGGCAAAGCAGCCTGCGTCGCATGCGACCCGAACGGCGCGAGGCCGCGGATCTGTTCGGCAAGCGTCACGGTTTCAATGGCCGGTGTTAGGCCAAGCTCGGTTGCCAATACGCGACGAAGTGTTTCGTAGGCATCCAATGCGGCACTGCGCTGATCCGCGCGCGCTAGCACACGCATCAATTGACGATAGCCAGATTCGCTCAGCGGGTCATATTCGAGCAGACGGCGCAGTGGCGCTCTCGGCTTCAACAACTGGCCGGCATGTTCGTGAAACGCAGCAAGTTGTTCCAGCGCCGATGTCACCTGTACGTGGAAGTGTTCGCGCTGCATGAGGAGCCATTCGTCGAACTGCAAGCAATTGCTGAGCGAGAACTCGTCCAAAAAATCGCCGCGCACCAAATCGAGCGCCTGTGTCAGCCGGTGCGGCACATTCCGGGCAATCGTTTGGGTTGGGGTGCGGATGGAGGCGGCAGGCTTCGATCAATGTGTGAAAACGGCCAACATCCAGTTTGTGATCGCTGAGTGAGTTGAAACGCAAGGCGAGTCGATTGCTGATCAGGTGTGGTTGCTCGTCGGAAGCGCTCGTTCCCAGCGCTTTCTGAAGATACGCCCAGGTCACGCGCAGATTGTTTTGGGCAGCAGCAGTCGGCAAGTCGGGCCACAGCAGGCCAAGCAGGAATTCACGGCTGTGTGCGTGATCCGACTCGATCAGGAGATAGGCCAGCAGTCCGATCGCCTTACGGTTGGTAAGGGTGATCGTTCCCAACCGGCCATGCTCGATCTGCAATCGACCGAGTAGAGAGAAATTTAGTCTAGACAAGACAATTGAAAGTAATGATGAATTAATGGTTCGTCATTAAGGTAGATAACAGTATAGCTCACCTCCTAAGCAAAGTCGGATAGTAAACCGTGCTCATCAACAGATGGTCGGTTCTGGGTGTGACCACCATTGAGAGTGCACAGTAATCAAACAAGAAGGATAACTATGCCAACAGAAAGTGAAGGTGCGATCAGAGTAATCGTCGAACTCCAGGCCAAACCAGGCAAGCGGGCTGAATTAAAGAGCCTGATCGAAAATGTTGCGGCGCATTATGGGCCGGTCCAGCCTGGTTTTCTGGGCAGCACCCGCTACGAGGTAGTTGATAACCCCAACATAGTTGTTGAGATTGCCGATTGGGCGTCGGCCGCGGTGCGGGCCGCAGCGATGCAGAAGGCGATGGCTGACGGTGCCTATGCACCTCTGGAGGAACTATTGGCAGCACCATTCCGGGCCACAGTCATCAGGCAGCTGCCCTGAGGCTAGCAGGGGCAAGCCGGTTTGTTATTTCAATCAGGTTTCTTGTTCAAGGAGAACAAAATGGTAAAGCGAACGAATTTCCTATTTCTGGCCCTACTGATTGGGCTGCTGTTGCTGGCAGCCTGCGGCGGTGACGCTACCAGCGGTAATGCTGCTAGTGGTAGCACAACGACCGGTGCCGCTGACAACGTGACTGCTGGCGATACGAGCGGCCGAGTAAAGGTAGATGCAGCTTTGGGATCTGCGCCCCTGGCAGTATCGCTAGACGCGGCCGAAGGTCCGGCGAGCCGCGGCGCTACAGGCCCGACCAGTGATGTGGCCGGTGTTTGCTTATCGGCGGGCGAGGCCGAATTGGCCCGCATGATCAACGAGTATCGAGCAGAAAAGGGCTTGACCCCGTATCAGATTTCCAAGTCGCTGAGCCTGGTGGCCCAGCAGCATGTCTGGGATTCCACGAATAACTTCAATAACTGGCCTGCTCCGCCGGAGGGCAAGACCTGTAACATGCACAGCTGGTCCGGCGTCGTCAATCCCGCCTTGAAGGAAGGGACATGGACAGGCCTCTGTTACACCAATCAGCACGACAATGCGCCCCTTCAATGGATCAAACCAAAAGAGATCGCGGGTTACCCGGGCGAGGCTAATGAGATTTCATACGCGGCCTCAGCCGGGGCTACGGCGTCAGGCGCTATGACCGCCTGGAAGAACAGCCCCGGGCATAATGGCGCATTGATCGATCAAGGAGTGGTGACAATCGGTGTCGGGATGAGCGGCCAATTTGCCCACGTCTGGCTCAGCCATACGGCGGATCCAATCGGTGAACCGCCCTTATGCAACGATCCCGTTGTGAACCAGCCAACCGCAGTACCGCCAACGCCTGAACAGCCGACGGCGGCCGCGCCGACAGCCGAACCGCCCACGCAAGCTGCGCCGACGGCCGCGGTGCCGACCGAAGCCGCCCCCACAGCGGAACAACCGACAGTCGCCGCGCCGACCGCTGTGCCACCGACGGCTGTGCCACCCACGGCTGTGCCACCTACGGCCGTGCCACCTACGGCCGTGCCACCTACAACGGCCGCCCCAACAGGCATGATACTGAACCAGAACGGTACCATTGCCGCCGGCACTACGACCGAACATAGCTTTGATGTCGCCCAGGGACGAACATACACAGTCCTTGTAACGCCCTCAGCCCAGTTTGATGTTGAGCCGAAGTTTGACTGTACGTTATCCGGCGGGGGAGGTGCAAGTGGTGGCTTTGACTGGTGGTGGGAGGGTGCACCAGAAACGTTCACCTATGCTCCCCCTGCCGGTAGTGGGACCTGCCGGATCACGGTGGGTGGCTACCTGGGTTCGGTGGGCACTTACACGATCACGGTGACCGCAAACTAGAGGTTTGTCCCAAATGGAATAAGAAAGTGGGTTCTTGAGCAATTGAGGGGGCGATAGATTTATCGCCCCCTCTGTGCCGTTACGGGTGAAGTCCACCTTGGCCAAGTTCAGGTGCTTGCGCGCCGCCTGTGGCGACAGCTCGAACGCAAAGACATCGCTACCGGTATTAACATCGGGAAGACATGTACTTCTAGGGAATGTCGCAAACAGTGCTGGGTGCGAGTAAGAAATAACGGTGGGATTCTGTTGGCGAAGTCTTCTGAGGGCAATTCTAAGCGAGAATAGGCTATAGTTGTCGGGAAATCTGCAGCAAGGAGGCTTGCATGTTGGTCCCCGATAACAACCAGGACATTCCCGAATCCACGGTCAAAGTCGCCCGGTCAGCTTTCCCCAAGGGCAATCCCTATCTGACCCTGCGAGACAGGCTGGGCACTATCTACCAAGATGACGATTTCATCGAGCTGTTCCCGGAGATGGGTCAACCAGCGCTGACACCATGGCGACTGGCGTTGGTGACCGTGGTGCAGTTTCGGGAGAATCTGACCGACCGCCAAGCCGCTGAAGCGGTTCGCAGCCGCATCGATGTCAAGTATCTGTTGGGACTGGAGCTAACGGACCCCGGGTTCGATTTCAGCGTGCTGAGCGAATTCCGCAGCCGTTTACTGGAGGGAGAAGCCGAAGCCCTGCTCTTGGAGAAACTGCTGACCATCTGCCGTGACCTGGAGCTGGTGAAGGCACGCGGCAAGCAACGCACCGATGCCACCCATGTCCTGGCCGCGATTCGGGTGATGAACCGCCTGGAGCAAGTGGCGGAAACGATGCGTGCCGCCTTGAACGAGCTGGCGGTCGAAGCCCCTATCTGGTTGCAGGATGTGGCCCCCCTCGAGTGGTACAAGCGGTACGGGCGGCGTATCGAGGATGAACGCCTGCCCCAAAGCAAAGCCGGCCGTGAAGCGTATGCGCAGACGGTCGGCGAAGACGGCTTTCTGCTGCTGGATCTCGTCGCCCGCCCAGAGGCTCCAACGGGGTTGGCGACCCTGCCGATGATTGAAGCACTGCGGCTGGTGTGGGAACGGCATTACGAGCGAGAAGAGCAGACAGTCCGTTTTCGGAGCACCAAGGAGTTGGCCAATGCGCCTCCTGGTCAGGAATCGCCCTATGACCCCGATGCTCGCTATCGTCGCCGCGGGAAAACGACCTGGGTCGGCTACATCAGTCATCTGAGCGAAAGCTGCGATGATGATAGGCCGCACCTCATCACTCACGTAACCACAACCCCGGCCAACCAGCACGAAGTCAACTCAACAGAAACAATTCACCAGGCTTTGGTTGACAAAGGATTGCCTCCTGACCAACATCTGGTCGACTCAGCCTACGTGGATGCCGACCTGTTGCTCAACAGCCGGCAGCGCCATGGTATCGTCATGGTGGGTCCGACACGCAAGAACGCCAGCTGGCAAGCAAGAACCGAGGGAGCCTACGACCATTACCAGTTTGACATTGACTGGGACAGTCGAGCGCATTCACTGTCCAGAAGGCAAGGTTTCTCAGTCCTGGTACCGCTTTGACTCGCGGGGCAAACCGCATGTGAAGGTGTTATTCAGAGAGGAAGAGTGTCGCCCCTGTCAGGCGCGTCACCTTTGTACGAAAGGGACCAAGAAGGTGCTTCAGTTGCCCGCTAGGGAGCAGTATGAGGCGCTCAAAGAGCAACGCCGGCTCCATGCCAGCGAGGACGGGATGCTTCTCTACAACCAACGAGCCGGTGTTGAGGGCACGATTTCCCAAGGGGTCAGGGCGTTCGGCTTGCGGAGAGCACGATACAGAGGGCTGGCCAAAACCCATCTCCAGCACGTGGCCACCGCAGCGGCTATCAATCTTGAACGGCTCGTGGCCTGGTTTGATGGCGTTCCAAGAGGGCAGACGAGGACATCCAGGTTTGCCGCTCTGGCGCCTGCTTGACTTCGCCAACAGAATCCGGTGGTTTCACTTAACCACCACTATAGTATCCCCTCCAGTCCCGGTATAGTTTCCGAGAGGATTGGCCATACTCGCTGTTACCTACGTCCCCGCGATAACGCATCTGCGTGATCAATTTTTCCCCTAGCGTGAACAAATGAATATTCGCTCGCAGACGGTGCTACAATGTCTTCCAGTTGCAGAAACTTGGCACTGTCAGTTGAATAGCGGGCTGTCTTAGCAAGGAGGTTGCTGTGGCCCATCCAACCTTGAAGCTATTCGGGGCGTTTCAGGCATCCATTGGCGAGGACGCGGTCACCTTCCGCACGCTCAAGGTACAGGCCTTGTTTATCTACCTGGTCGTCGAATCCCCGCGGCCGCACGCCCGTGAGGCGCTGATGACCCTGTTGTGGCCCGACCTCCCCCTGGAGTCGGCCCAGGTCAATCTGCGGCAGATCGTCTACCAATTGCGCAAAGCGATTCCTGACTCTGATTCCCGCTCGACTGAGGACCATGTGCCGTTTCTGATCAGCAGCCGGCGAAACATTGAGCTGAACCCGGATGCCGTCGTGGCCGTTGATGTCGTCGAATTCGCTCGCCTGGTATCGGAAGTGGCTACCCATACCCACAGCGACCTGCTTGATTGTCTCGATTGTCGAAGCCGGCTGGAGGAAGCGACGCGTTTGTATCAGGGGGCGTTCCTCGCCGATCTTTACCTGGAAGACAGCAACGAATTCGAAGACTGGGCTCAGCGCCATCGCGAATTCTACCGGCGACAGCAGATGGATGCGCTGTCCATGCTGGGTCAGATGGAACTACGGCAAACGAACTACAATGTTGCGGCAAGGTACGCAACAGCGCAGTTGGCCATCGATAATCTGGATGAACGCGCCTATCGTCAACTGATGGAGGCGTTGGCCCGCAACGGTCAGCGCAATGAAGCCCTGGCCGTCTATGAAGAAGCCCGTCGCTTGTTACATGACGAGCTGGCCATGACCCCGGCCCAGTCAACGACACGCCTGGCCGAACAAATTCGGACTGACTCGATTGAAGCGGCCCCGCCCCGTCCCTCGTCCGCCCGTGGTTACCAGCTTTTTGAACAGCTTGGCACGGACGAGCTGGGTGAAGTGCGGCTGGCCTTCCAGCCGGCCATGGGGCGCGAGGTCGCCATCAAGATTATCCACGCCGGCTACGCCAATCAGCCGGATTTCATTCGTCGCTTCGAAGCCGAGGCGCAAACGATCGCCCAACTCGAACACCCTCACATCGTGCCCCTCTACGACTATTGGCGCGAACCTGATAGCGCCTATCTGGTCATGCGCCGGTTGCACGGCGGCAGCCTGGACCAACTGCTGGCCGGCGGGCCTCTCGAGTTGGATGCGGCCGTCAAAATGGTTGACCAGCTCGCAGGCGCTCTTCACGCCGCCCACCG
The DNA here is from genome assembly GCA_963695535.1 of uncultured Chloroflexia bacterium. Classification (GTDB taxonomy): domain Bacteria; phylum Chloroflexota; class Anaerolineae; order Promineifilales; family Promineifilaceae; genus Promineifilum. Next base: position 148,232 of record CAVOGT010000002.1, on the reverse strand, counting down.
ACAGCAGATCGTCCATGGCAACGTTAAGGCCACGAACATCCTGCTAGATGAAGAGGCCAACGCCTATTTGTCCGATTTCATGGTGGGAGCCGATGTTGTGGCCAATCAGCCGTCCGACGACCCGGTTGCTGCGCCGGACAGCAGTGCACCGGAGTTGTTGCGTCGGCAGGCTCTATCGCCTCTTTCCGACCAGTACAACCTGGGCATCGTGGCCTATCAGATGCTGACCGGGCGTTCGCCGTTCTCGCGCGGCCTACGCACCGACCAACTGCGTGAGTTTATCCTAACCCAACCCCTCCCAGCTGTCGCCCCTGAGCATTCCGGCATTCCGCCGGAGGTGGACCAGGTCATTCAGCGAGCCACAGCCAAGGATCCATTCGATCGTTTCCCGGATGTCGTCGCGATGGCTGTGGCGTTTCGTCAAGCGGCTCAGACCGGTAGTGCGCATGGCTACCAGGATGATGCAGTACCCTTAACCGCGACCGATGACTCGGTCGTCGTTAACCCCTATAAAGGATTGCGCGCCTTTCAGGAGGGAGATTCAGACACCTTCTTTGGCCGCGAGGCGTTGGTCGCGGAACTAGTTGCCCGACTGACTGAGACAAATGGAGCTGAAGACCCGGCCGCCCGCTTCCTGGCCATTGTCGGCCCCAGCGGCAGCGGCAAGAGCAGCGTTGTCAAAGCGGGCCTTATTCCGGCTCTGCGCCGTTCCGTCGCCGCAGGTGCAGATCGCTGGTTCGTCATCGATATGACGCCGGGCAGCGAGCCATTCAAAGAAATGGAGCATGCTCTGACCGGTGTGGCTGTGGACCTACCTGCTGATTTGCTGAGCACATTGACCCATGACCCGGAGGGGCTGGTTCGCGTCCTGCGGCGGGTGCTGCCCCCGGAGGGGGACGGCCGGCTTCCCCAATTGCTGCTTGTTGTGGACCAGTTCGAGGAATTATTCACGCTGGTCGAGGACCCGGCCGTTCGGGCACATTTCATCGAGAGCCTGATGATCGCCCTGGACCAACCTGACAGCCAATTGCGCGTTCTGGCCACTGTGCGTGCCGACTTCTATGACCGGCCGCTGCAGGTGCCGGCCCTGGCCGACCTGTTGCGCACCCGAACGGTGGTCGTGCCGCCCATGTCGCGCGCCGAATTTGAACAGGCCATCAGCCGCCCGGCTCAGCTCAATGGTGTCACCCTGGAACCTCGCCTATTGGCAGCCGCGATGGCCGACGCCGCCGACCAGCCCGGCGTCCTGCCGCTCATGCAATATGCCCTGACTGAACTCTTTGAGCGGCGCCGGAACGGACAGATGACCCTGGACGCTTATGATACCATTGGCGGTATCATCGGCGCGCTGGGACGCCGTGCCGATGAGATCTGCGACAGCCTCAGTGCCAATGAACAGGAAGCGGCCAGGCAGATGTTCCTGCGGCTGGTGACGTTGGGCGAGGGGGTTGAGGACACGCGCCGCCGCGTCTTGCGCGCGGAGTTGGAGGCCGTCACGCTGGTCGACACCAACATGTCGACGGTCATCGATGCCTTCGGTCGCTACCGTTTGCTGACCTTTGATCGCGACCCGGAAACGCGCGGACCGACGGTCGAGGTTGCCCATGAAGCTCTGCTGCGCGAGTGGCCGCGGTTGCGTATCTGGCTCGAAGAAAGCCGAGCCATTATCCGGCTGCAGCGCTTGCTGGCCGCGGAAACGGCCGCATGGCTCGCCGCCCGGCAGTCTACCGGCTATCTGCTGCGTGGTTCGCGGCTCGACCAGTTTGAAAACTGGGCCGACCAGTCCAGTGTGCGGTTGACCTCGGAAGAGGCCGACTATCTGGCGGCCAGTGTCGCGGCCAGAGAGCAACGTCGAGCTGAGGAAGAAGCCCGCCGCCGGCGTGAACTGGAAACCGCACAGCAATTGGCGGAAACGGAACGCCGGCGCGCCGAGGAGCAGACCGCATCGGCGGCCAAGTTGCGACGGCGCGCTCTGCTCTTGGCAGCCGCTTTTGTGGCGGCCGGCGCATTGGCCGTGGCCGCCTTTGGCTTTGCTCGGTCATCGAACCAGAACGCTGAAGTAGCGGCAGCGCGGGCCGCCGAAGCCAACGCCAACGCGGCGCTGGCAGTCGAGAACGCCAACTTGGCCTCGACACGTCAGGGTGAAGCTGCTGCCAACGAGGCTCTGGCGACAACGCGCGAGGCTGAAGCGCTCAGCGAGGCGGAATCCCGCGCCGTGGCCGAAGGCATCGCCGCCGAACAAAGAGACGTCGCCCTGGCCCGCGAGCGTGATGCGAGGGAGTCCTTTAGTCTCTCGTTGGCGGCTAATGCGCGGCAGGCGCTCGACGCCGACGATCAGCAGTTGGCACTTTTGCTGGCGCTGGCGGCCAATACAGTGGATTCGCCGCCGCTGGATTCATGGCGCACGCTGTTGGATGTTGCCTATGCGCCCGGCGCCATGCACAGCTATGAAGTCGGCAGCCCCATCAATTCAGTCGAAGTTAGCCCGGAAGGCGAATCAATTTTGACCGCCAGTGACGACGGTCTGATTCGACTGGTAGATAGTGAGACAGGCGAGCTGCGGCAGACTCTGGCGGGTCATGATAACTCGGTGTCACAGGCTATCTTCAACGCCGACGGATCACAGGTCTTATCCGGGGCGGCCGACAGCAAGGCCATCCTGTGGGATGTGGCCTCGGGATCCGTCCTGCACGAACTTGTCGGACATGGCAATCCGGTTAGTGCCGTGGCGTTGCTGCCTGACGGTCGGCGAGCGCTGACTGGGGAGAACTCACTCCAGTTGCAGGGTGAGCTGATCCTTTGGGACTTGGACACCGGGGCTATCCTCAATCGATTCGGCGGCGACCTGGCCGAAACCATCGAAGGCGTCCTGAGTATTGCCGTCACTCCCGGCGGTCAAACCGCGCTGGTGGGCTATGGCAAAGGATCATCCTTTGATACGGAATCGGCCGCCTTGTGGGACATCGAGACCGGGACAGTGATTCAGTTTCTACCGGGGTCTGAGCAGGCGATCAACAGCGTCGCCATTAGCCCGGACGGTCGCCTGGGGTATGGCGCGTCGGATGACTCGAACATCTACGTGTGGGACCTGGCCTCCGGGGAACTGCGGCAGACGCTTCGCGGGCACGAAGGCAAGGTGACTAAGGTGACTGTCAGTCCGGATGGTCTGTCGGCGCTGTCCGGCGCTCTGGACGGCACCATGATCCTGTGGGAACTGGCCACGCAGCAACTGGTGGAGCGCCTGGGTGGGCATACGGATGCAGTCTGGGGCCTCAGCTTCCGGAACAACAGTCACGCTGTGTCCGGTTCAGCCGACGGGATGCTGAAGCTGTGGGATTTGGACGGCAACTGGCATATGGCCCAGTGGCGCGATCCGCAACAGCCCGCCGATCATGTAATCGATGAACTGGCCATCAGTCCCGACGGTCAAACTGTCATGACGGAAAGCTATCAGCGCATTACCGGAAACGCTCCAATGTTGACGCTGTGGGACTACGCCGCCGGGGCGCCCATTCGTCGCCTGGAACCGGTCGATAGCCTGATCAATGACATCGCCTTCACACCCGACAGTGTACAGGCGGCCACCGTCCATGACGACGGTACGCTGTCGGTTTGGGATTTGACAACCGGCCGGCGTGTCGGCCACTTTCGCAGCCATAACGGCTATACGCATGCCGTTGACATTAGCGAGGACGGCCGCCATGCGGTGAGCGCCGGTATTGATGACCAGATCATTTATCAGGACCTTCAAACCGGCGAAATCCTACGGCGCATGACTGGGCACTTTGAGGGCCGTGGCATCCTGGATGTGGCCTTCTTGCCCGGCGACCGGCAGGCGATTTCCGCTTCCTGGGACGGTACATTGATCCTCTGGGACGTGGACTCAGGCGAGCAGATTCGTCGGCTGACCGGACTTGACGGTGGTGTCGGCGGCCATTTGTTCGCACCCGGGGAGGACGGTCCGGCCGTCAATGAGGTCGCGCCACTGGCTGACGGACGACACGTGCTGTCGGCGGGCAACGATAAGACATTGCTGCTATGGGATGTGGTCAGCGGCGAATCCGTGCAACGGTTTGTTGGTCATTCCATTTCGGCCAGGGCCGTGAAGCTAACACCGGATGGCCAACGGGCGCTGTCCGCAGCAGTCGACGATCCGATGATCTTGTGGGATGTAGCGACCAGCCAGCCTATTCGTCGCTATCCGCTCCATCACGCCGAAGACTTCGGTTTCGTTCCTGCGATCGCCATTCACCCGTCCGGCCGAACAGCCCTCACTGACAACAGTGACGGCTCAATAATCCAGTGGCAGTTGGCCGAGCCGGGCCCAACTGAGCTGATCGATTGGATAGCCACTAATCGGACACTGCGCGAATTAACGTGTCTGGAACGCGAGACCTTCCAGATTGAACCGCTGTGTCAAGACGGAACTTCCCCGGCGGTTTCGGCTGATATGCTGGCAGTGGCCCGCCGGACGACGGTCGCGACGACCCTGGACGCGCCAACCGCAACAAATGAAATTGGCACTGAAACCGTCCCTACGTTGACAGTGCCGGATCGCCCACCGCAGGTAGCTACTCTGGGCGATAATCGCGGCGAAATCGAGCGCGGTAATTTTGATGTCTGGTTGTACAACGGTCACGCTGGCGAAGTGCTGACTATACAAATGATCGCCGATAGCCCAATGACCGACCCTACCATTTCGCTGGACGATCGGTACGAAACGGGCTTGCTGGACACACGGCTCTATATCATCAACCCTGACGGGAGCATCCTGCAGCGCATAGACGACGAATTGACACGCGATTTGCGTCAGCTGCCTGACGCTAACTTTGAGGCAGTTAAACTTCCGGTGGATGGGCAGTACCGAATTGAGGCCCGCAGTTCGCTTGATGACTTGGCCGGAAGCTATACCCTTCACATTGAGCAGCGTGAAGCCCTAGTGGATGCCGCGCTGTTCGCCGAATACACCGGTCACTATGTGGAAGGCCCGTGGCGCTACGATACATTCATCTACCTGGACGGCGATCGCTTGATGCAGTCGTTCGACTACAGCGGCATATTCGGGTTTGAGAACATTGCCATCAACGAGACCGACTTCATTTCGGAGATTGACAGCGCCCTGACCGTTTTCACACGCGACGAGCAGGGACAGGTGAATGGCTACAAGATTCTGGTCTCGCTCATTCACCCGGTCGCTCGCCAATGGTACTACGCCGAACGCATCGGCGATTTGCCGCCTGACTTCTACGAGAATCTGGCCCGGTTGCAGGCCGACCCCAGCGAATAACAGCGTCATCCTGTTCACGAAGTAATCACGCTTCCACGCCATGATTGAGAGCGTAATCAATGCATGGAGTGGAGGTTTGTGTGATGAAACGTCGAACGAACTGGCTGTGGGTGGGTCTTTCTATCTTGATGACCTCTTGTGGCGGCACAGCCACGGCCGATCCAGTGCCGACGCTCGTCGTGGTGACGCCGCTGCCGACCGATACGGTCGTGGCGCCGACAGCCACAGCGATTCCCGAACCCACGGCGACCATTCCGGCCGGGCCGTATGTGTCTACGGCTGCCGAGGAGGCCGACGCTTTTCTCACTTCCGAGACGGAAGCCGGTCGGTTTTCGGGCGCGGTCCTTGTCGCGTACGCTGGTGAAGTCATCCTGAACAAAGGGTATGGGCTGGCCGATCGGGAGGCGCAGATCCCGGTGACCAGCGATACGAAATTCAGGATTGGCTCCCTGACCAAGGCATTTACGGCCATGGCTATCATGCAATTGCAAGAGCAGGGCAAGCTGAGCGTCCATGATCCCATCTGCGACTACTTGCAGAACTGCCCTGGGTCATGGGCGCCGGTCACCATCCACCATTTGCTTACCCACACTTCCGGCATCCCGGGAACGCTGGAACTGCCCGATTCCCTGACAGACGTCGCAACGCCAGATCCGTCGGAAAGGGCCAATATTGCGTTCGAAAGCCGATCGCGGACACTTAACTTTGAGCCGGGCTCGGCCTGGAGCTACAGCAATGCCGGCTACAACGTGCTCGGTCTGATCATCGAACAGGTATCGGGTGCGTCATACGAGGTATTCCTGCAGGAGCATACCTTTGACCCGTTGGCCTTGACGGGCACCGGCTATGACGATAGCAGCGAGCCCTTCGCGGTTGGCTACGTCAGTCAGTTTACTCCGGCGCCTGAGATTGACTTAGGGGAGGTGTTCGCTGCCGGAGCCCTGCACTCCACCGTAGAAGATTTACAGCGTTGGGCATCTGCTCTGCAGACCGCCGGCCTGGTTTCTGAGGGCACAATGCAAGAGATATTTGCAAAACAAGCGTTCGTCAATGAGGACGCCGGTGACTACGGCTATGGTTGGTTCATCGGATCATTGAACGGGGTACCCATTGTCGAACATGGTGGCCTGGTCGAGGGCTATGCGTCGGAATTGATGATGTTCCCAGAAGACGATCTAACGATCATAGTGCTGTCCAATTTGCAGTCAGCACCGACGTTTCTGCTGGCTGAGATCATATCCAAACGGGTCCTCGGCCTTGAGTGAGATCGTGAACTCCGCGCTCGAAAGCCCTCCCGTGCCACGCACCACGCGGCTAATTCGTCCAAGCCTGACTTACCGGATGGCGGTGCCGCAGGGTTCGCAAGCCGGCGCGTTTGTTGTTGTCGGCGTCCTCCGCATGCCGGTCGGCTATGGAAACTGACTAGACGACGGTTGTTCACGCTGTGATCACGGCCTTTGGGGAAAATAGTCAGCAGATATTCAAGCGGTCCAAAGCCGGGGTGTTTCGGCCGGTGCAGTCAGTTGGGTTCATCAGGAGGTGGCTATGGGGTGATAGCAAGCAAATGTGAAGCGGATTGTTGGCTCGGGGTGGACGCCGGTCCTGGTCGTACCAGTTTAAGAGAGTCGATCTTTATTAAGTCAGTGTTGAATCTGGAGGCAAAATGAACGCGAAACGATTACTTAGGGCAGCCATCGTGTCCACTTTTCTACTCGTTGTTGTGGCGATGACCGCCCTGGCAGCACCGACAGCGCCGGAAGCCGTCAAGGAAAGCATCAAGCTAAACCGCAAGAACGTTACTATCACGTGGTTTGAGTTTATCGATCCGCCACCCAACAAATTATCGCATGAGATGTGTTCTGCGATTCCGGAGGGTTATGAAATCCTCAATGATGAATTGACCGCCAGTCGGCGCAAGGTGGGTAGTTCCCGGGATTTGCGCACCGGTGGCCAGGTCGTGCAGGTCGTGGATAAGGTGAAGGGTACGGCTACCGACAATTACGGTAACAGCTACACCTGGATCTATCGCAACACCCTTGTGCTCCGAGAGGAAAATGGGGTTGTGACGGCCAAGATGACAGATTACTTCAAAGTGGGTGGCGGCCCTGCGGCCCACAAACTAGGCTTCAAGTGGACATGGCAATACGAGGCAGATGAGATCAACATCATGCAGGTGGAGGAAGGTGGCGAACTCGTTGACTTCTATCCGGACTTCATCTGGCCCACGGACGACGGTGCGACCGAGACAACGTTCCCGGCATTCGTCCCCGGTTCATGGAAAGTCTTCTACGACTACGGTGATTTCTTCAATTGCGATCCAATCTAGGTCGGCAGACGGTGCGGGTGTAATGGACAAAGGCTCCCGCGCATAATCCCCGGGCAGGGCAGCAACCTTTAGACGAGGCCCTGCCCGGAACTAGCAATCCCCAAACACAGGTTGGCAGCTACACTACACCTCGCGAATGTTGACATAGGAGGGTAAACGAAAGCCATGGCCAGACGACGCGCTTTCATGACTGTTCTATTGGCTCTTTTTGTTCTGGGCACCATCAGCGCTACGGCGTGGGCGGCCGAAGATCAGCTGTCACTGTGGGCCCCTCGACAGCTCAATCAGCAGCTGCGCACGGTGCTGGCCCAGCATGGTTTTACCGGCCGCATCGAATCCACTTTGGCCGACCGGCTTGGCCGCAAGCTTAATCCGCAGCTGGTGGAAATCGGCCGACTGCTGTGGTTTGATACCATCACCGGGCTTAACGACGACAACACCTGTGCCGGCTGCCATTCCCCCACGGCTGGGTTTGGCGACACTCAGTCGATAGCCATCGGGATTGAAAACAACGGCGTCGTAGGGCCGAATCGTGCCGGTCCGCGCAATATGCGCCGCTCACCGATGATCCTCAACACCGCTTTCTATCCCACGCTCATGTGGAATTCGCGCTTCCGCGCCGTGTCAGGCGATCCTTTCAATAATGCGGCTGGGCTGCAGTTCCCGGACCCCGAAGGGTTGTCCTTGTCCTACTTGCCCCACCTCCTGACGGCACAGGCCTTCATCCCGCCGGTAGAGCGCACTGAGGTGACAGGCTTCGATTTCGTGGGCGACAACGATGCCATTCGGGCCGAGGTGCTTGAGCGCCTGAACAGCATACCGGCGTACCGCGAGCTGTTTGGCAAGGTCTATCCTGACGTGAAAGCCGGCGGCCCAATCACCTTTGATATGTTCGGCGCGGCCATTGCCGAGTTTGAATTCTCGCTGACATTTGCCAATGCGCCCATCGATCGATTCGCGCGCGGCCAAAGCGGTGCCCTGACCCGTCGCGAGAAGAAGGGTGCGCTTCTGTTCTTTGGCGAGGCCGAATGCGTTCGCTGCCACGCGGTCGGCGGCGAATCGAACGAGATGTTTAGCGATTTCGAGGAGCATGTGGCAGGAATACCCCAGATCGGACCTCTAGACACAAACAACACCTTCGACGGGCCAGGCGCCAATGAGGATTTTGGTCTGGAACAGATTAGTAATGACCCAGCCGATCGCTATAAGTTTCGCACCTCACCTCTGCGCAATGTCGCCTTGCAACCAACGTTCATGCACAATGGTGCGTTTACCGATCTAGAAGACGCTATCCGCTACCATCTGGATGCGATCAGCATCGGACCGGTCTATACGACCGAAAGCCAGGACTTGGATGCCGATTTGCGTGGCGTGATGGGCCCGATCGACCCCGTTCTGAGTCGACTCGATCCACTACTGGCGGAGCCAAACACGCTGACCGACGCCGAAATCCGCCAGCTGGTGAGGTTTGTGGAGCGCGGCTTGCTCGATCGTCAAGCAAGGCCGAATTATCTGCGGAAGCTGATACCAAGTCAGGTTCCGAGTGGCCAACCGATGCTAGTGTTTGAAGCTCCCTAGAGATGCGGCGCGGACGCTTGTCAGAAGACTCCAATGACGAGGCAGGGTGTTGATTCAAGTGAAGAGAAACGGAGGTTTTGGACACTCAAAACTCCTTTCTCTCCCCCCTCAGCAGGCAATAGAAGCACGAAAAGCTTCTCTATTGATTGGTGGCTACTGTCCTTTATCGATTATCTGAGTTCGGCCGCGGCCGGTGGCGGAGATAGTCCCACAGTTGCACGGCGAGGATGTAGAGGATGATGGGAGCGATGAGCAGCCAACGGACGACCGTTTTGATGCGTTGGATTGTTGGGACGCGGCGCTGACTGCTCATGGCTTCGTCTTCTCCTAGCCGTGTTTGCCGTTCTTGTTGGCTTCGATGTATTCGTCAATAAGCTCAGTGAGGTTGATCTCATTCGGCTGTGGCTTGGGCGGTTTCCCGGTGCCAGGGTGCGGCGGCGGCGGGCCGGCAGACGTCGGTGGGGTGCCGGATTTCTTAGTCATGCGTTCCTGGCCTCCTTCGGCAATGGGATTTCGGATTGCTTGGGAGCGAAGTAGATGTAGATCTCAGCCGCGTTGAAGCCGTCTTGCTGTGGGAGGCGCTGGAACTGGCCGACGGTCGCCTCCAATCGCTCCTGCAGAACCGCCACCAGGTCGCGGCGAATCACGTCGAGTTCAACGTCGCTCGGCGTTGCGTCTTTCCGGGCAGCGACCAGGCGCGAGTAGCGGCCTTCTCGCGGGTAGAAGATGAGGATGAGTCCCCTTCTGAGCTTAGTTGGCTTGCGGGTTGTCTGTTTCAAGATCCTGGGCAATGAGCCTTTGCAGTGGTGTAAGCGGGTTCATGATTCAACTCTCTCAACCTTGGTTGCCTTCAGCCTGCGATAGGCGTCGAGACGTTTCTGCGGGTTGCCGGGAATGGCTGTGTAGCCCAGGGCCTGCAGTCGGGCCCTAATGGTGGCAACGTCTGTTTCCAGCACGCCGGCAACGGCGGTTATGAATTCGCGGTTGGATGTTTCCTTGATCATCAGCTCGTCATCCGGTAAGGGGCCGGGCGTGGCGGCCGGGCCAGGGTTGGCGGTCGACAGGGCGACAGGAGCCGCCGACGCCGGCGCAGGGTTGGGTGCCGGCGGCTGGCCCACAGGAGTGGGCTGGCCTACAGGAGTAGGCTGGCCTACAGGAGTAGGCTTGCGCTCTTGGATGGTGACACGCAGTACAACACCAAAGCGCCGTTCCTTGCCCATCTGGGTCTCGCGGCCGTCGTACGTGACGATCTCGAAGAGCGGGCACTCGTGGTAGATCCCCTTCCGGCGAGCCTGCTCCTTGTTGGGATTGGCTTCGGTGTCGCCGCCGTCAATCCCCTCGGTGATGATGAAGTCTGGGAGCTTCTTGAAGTCGTGGGGGTAGACGCGGACGACTTTCTCGGTCAGGCGTTCGTCGGCCGGGTACAGGATTGTGTGAAGTCAGAAACTGTGGGACAGATCAGTAGCTAGGAATAAGGGAGGTTTTCGCCATCGGTTACAATTACCTTCGGAGGATAAAACGATGGCAAGGAAAACCACGAAAACAACAGCAGAGAGTACCGTGCGCAACATCAGACGGAATAGTCGCAAGCGGTATTCTGGGGAGGAGAAGATACGCATCGTCCTGGAGGGGCTGCGGGGCGAAGAGACGGTCGCCGAACTATGCCGGCGAGAAGGCATCAGCGAGAGCGTGTACTATCGCTGGAGCAAGGAGTTTCTTGAAGCCGGCAAGCAACGGCTGGTCGGCAACACCAAACGGCAAGCCACAAGCGATGACGTGGCCGGATCTACGTCGGGAGAATGAACAACTAAAGCAGCTGGTGGCTGAGTTGGCGCTGAAGAACCGCGTGCTCAAAAAAAGTGTACTTGGCTTGGAGAACGAGTGGGACAAGCTGATGCGCTACACTCAGGCCGAGAAGATGGAAATCATCCGCTTGGTGGAAACATCTTCGACTATCGATCAAAGAGACGCTGGCCGAACTGGATGTGCCGCGCAGCACCTTCTATCGCTGGTATCTGCGCTATCAGGAAATGGGTCCTGATGGTTTGGCTGACCGCAAGGCTGGACCGCGCCAATTCTGGAACCGCATTCCCCAGGCGGTGCGGGAGCAGGTGGTGCAAACAGCGCTGGAACACCCGGAGAAATCGCCGCGAGAGCTGGCCTGGCACCTGACCGATAACGAGGAGTATTTCATCTCTGAATCGAGTGTGTATCGCATTCTCAAGGCCTATGACCTGATAACGAGTCCAGCCTTCCAGATGATTACCGCCAGCGACCGCTTCGCGAATCCGACCAAGCGGGTCAATGAGATGTGGCAGACCGACTTCACCCAGTTCAAGGTCGTCAGCTGGGGCTGGTACTATCTCTGCACCGTGCTGGATGATTACTCCCGCTACATTCTCGCCTGGCGGCTGTCGACGAATATGGCCGCCGGTGATGTGGAAGAAACCCTGCAGATGGCCCTTGACAAAGTGGATGTTACCGCAGTCAAGGTCAAGCACCGGCCGCGATTGCTATCTGACAACGGGCCGGCCTTCGTCTCCCAGGCCCTCAAGGAGTATCTGCAGCGGTACAAGCTGACCCATATTCGCGGCGCGCCATATCATCCTATGACGCAAGGGAAGATTGAACGCTATCACCGCTCGATGAAGAATGTGGTCAAGCTGCAGAACTTCTACTTCCCCTGGGAATTGGAACAAACCATCAAGGAGTTTGTCACTTACTACAACAACGAACGATACCATGAATCGCTGGATAATATGACTCCCGCCGATGTTTATTTTGGCAGAGTGGAGGAGGTTAAGAGCAGACGAGAAAGAATCAAGCAAGAGACAATGGAAAAACGACGCCAACAGCATCGACAAGGCGTCCAGGACAGGCTATATTGGAGCAGCGAATCCTCTCTTAATTTGATGACCGGAAATGTCTCATTAATTCTGACGACGTACAAGACAAGGATGCCAAAGCCCAGGCGGCTGACTTGTTGGACGAACTCAAAAAAGGCCGTCACTGACGATTTCGAGCTCATCTTTGTGGACGAAACAACGCTGAACCTTGACCCGCCCTTACGCGCCTGCTGGATGAAAGTAGGTCAGCAGAAACGAATCCCAGCCACCCAGGCGGGCGGGAAGCAGCGAGGGCATATCTTTGGTGGCTACAATTGGTTGACCGACACGGTAACCTGGGCGACGGCGGCGACCAAGAACTCGGCCATGTTTATCGCGTTCCTGGAAGAACTGCTGCTCCGGCAGTATCCGACCGGTCGGGTCGTGCTGGTGATGGACAATGTTTCCTATCACAAGAGTGCCTCCGCGCTGGCGGCGCTTAGTCTGTTTGACCATCGTGTGGCCGTCATCTGGCTGCCGCCCTATTGTTCCGACCTTAATCCGATTGAAAGGTTCTGGCGCTTCCTGAAGGACACAGCTTGCGCCAACCGCTTAGAAGACGCTATTCAGGACGTGATTCGCTCGGCTGAAAAACTCATATTGAATCAAAATGACCCGACTTGGGGATTTCGTTTCAATGCTTCTAAAGACTTACGATAAACTACTTAGCTCTCGCTTCACGATTCGGACGTAAGGGTGTGCAAAAATTGAGCTGTTGCTGCTGTTTATCGGGGTTGGCCTCGGCCTCTATATTCATCCCTCGCCAGACACCGGATCCTAGCGCAACTGAATGCAATTGGGGACGCTTTCACGCAAGGTAGTTCCGGCAATACCTGTGTCGGTGTTTGTCCAAACCCCTCACATCACGTCGCTAAAGAACACTTTGTTGACGACGGTGGCCGCACCCGTAATCTCTACGGTCGTCCGCAGCGGCAAGTCTGCAGAAGACGTGCCCACCATAATCTCGATGGTTCCCGGTTCTACGGCATAGGCCATCTCATGGTTATAGAAACCTAACTGATTGGTATGAAGGTCAAAAGCGACTGTTTCGGTCTGGCCTGGTTCCAGGGTTATGCGCTTGAACCCCTTAAGCTCCCTGACCGGGCGGGTGATGCTGGCCTGGGGATCGCGGATATAGAGCTGGACAACTTCATCGCCCCGGCGCTCGCCGGTGTTGGTGAGGTCAACCGCTACTGACACCTTCCCACCGACCTCGATTGCCGACCGATCCAAACGCAAGTTACCCATTTTGAAACTGGTATAACTGAGACCGTACCCAAACGGGTAGAGTGGGCTGGCGCTGACTATCGACATAATCCCCGGACCAGTGAGACCGACCACCGGACAGCTTGTGCCGGTAATAGATCGGAATCTGCCCCACAGCGCGGGGAAAGGTCATCGGTAGTTTACCGCCAGGATTGTAATCGCCAAAAAGAACGTCAACAATAGCATCGGCCCCTTCCTCGCCGGGCAACCACGCTTCGACGATCCCCGGCACATGGGCGGCCAGCCAGGTGATGCTCAGCGGACGGCCGTTAATCAGGACCACAACAACCGGTGTCCCTGTAGCCACAATAGACTCAATCAACGCCTGCTGTACACCCGGCAGCTCGAGGCTGGTCCGGTCGCGCGATTCGCCGGTTGTGCAATCCTGGGTCAACCCCGCCTTATCGCCAACGACCACTATCGCAACATCGGCGTTCTCTGCAGCGACTATCGCCTCGGCAAAACCGTCGGTTGACTCGTCCCCCACACCGCAACCCTGGGCGTAGTGCACTGTTGTAGCAGACGAGAGCTTGTTCTTGATAGCCGACAAGACGCTGACAATCGGCACGAAGTTGTCCACTAGCTCAATTTCATCCGGGACAGGCATGCCAAACACATTGGTCTTATCACGCATCTCCAGCAGGCTCTCGATATGACAAGGATAGGCATAATCACCAATCAGATTGCGCACTGAATCGGCGTTCGGGCCAATAACGGCAATTGAGTTAAGCTGTTTGCTGAGGGGTAGCAGACGGTCCTCATTTTTCAATAGAATGATGGACCTCTGGGCAAGGTCGTATGCCAGCTGGCGTTGCTCCGGCGTATCGAAAACGGTATGAGTCTTTTGTACGTCGACGTAGGGGTTCTCAAACAGACCCAACTCAAACTTCTATCGTCAGGACGCGACGAACGGCCTGGTTGATAAATACCTCATCCAGCAGGCCCGTCTCAATCGCTTGCTGCAGAGGATCGCCGTAGCAATCAGTGCTCGGGAGTTCTACGTCGATTCCTGCTTCCAGGGCCATAGCCGCAGCGTGCGACTTATCGTGGGACGATCTGGTGATACTCCTGCAATTGGTTCACGGCAAAATAGTCAGAGACCACCATGCCCTCAAACCCCCACTCCTCTCTGAGGATGGTGGAAAGCAACTCCTTTGATGCGCCGCACGGTATGCCATCCATTTCATTGTAGGCATTCATAATGGAAGCCAACCCCGCCTCTTTGACCGCCGCCTCAAAAGGCAGCAGATACACTTCGCGCAGTTCGCGGGGCGAGAGATGAGGCGGGGCCCAATTCATGCCGCCTTCCGACATACCGTAGCCCACAAAGTGTTTAGCGGTGGCAACTATTCCTTCACGCCAGTCTTGTCCTTGCAGGCCACGTACGAAAGACCACGCCCATGCGCGAAACAAGATAGGGATCTTCACCAAAGGTTTCCTCGGTGCGTCCCCAGCGTGGATCTCGGGTTACATCAATGACCGGAGATAAACCTTGGTGCGCCCCGACCGCGCGCATTTGTGTTTTCACTACGGCCGCCATGGCCTCAACCATGTCCGGATCCCAACTACTGGCGACGCCGATAATTTGCGGGAAGCACGTGGCATTACGGGCCATGTAACCACTGCAACATTCCTCGTGAACCATCGCCGGGATTCCCAAACGGGTGTGTTCGACCAGATGCTTTTGAATTGCATTGGCGAGCTCGGCACCGGAGGTTGGGTCCAGGCTGCTAGCTCCGCCTATACGCGTTACCTGTCCCAGACCGTGGGTAAACAGTTTCTCGGCTTTTGACTCAGAAAAAGTCATATTGTCTAGAACCTGAAAAACCCAAATACTGCCTAGCTGGGCAATCTTCTCCTCAATAGTCATTAACTCGAGGAGGTTGTTCACGCGATTGTCAATTGGCTGGGTCACATCGCTATAGATCGACTGTATTTGAATGGTCATGGAGAAATTCCTTACTTGACGGCTCCCGCAGTCAACCCACTCACGATCTGCCGTTGGAGCACGAAGTAGAAGATCAGGGCCGGGATCATTGCCAGAGTGGTATAAGCTAGAACCACTGCGTAGTCTGTGACGAACTGAGCCGAGACGTTGTTCACCCCAATCGTTATGGTCCACTGAGTTGGCTCAGTTAGAATCAGCAGCGGGAGGATGAACGCGTTCCAGCTGGCTACAACGGCGAGAACGGCAATGGTGGCCATTACCGGACGGGATAGCGGCAGCACGATCGACCAATAGGTGCGAAGCGGGCCACAGCCGTCAAGAGCCGCTGCATCGAAGAGATCGCGCGGGATGCTCTGAAAAAACGGACGAAATACGACCACGGCCAGGGGCAACAAGAAGGCCGCCTGGGGCAGGGCCACACCAAACGGATTGTTGAGCAAGTGGACCTGCCGCAGCGTGATGAATAGGGGAAGGATGGCGACTGCTATCGGGAAGAGCAGGCCCAACGTAAAGAGCGTGTAGATTGCCTCCTTGCCACGAAATCGGTAACGGGCGATCGCGTAGGAAGCCAGAGATGCCGCCGGCAAGACAAGCAGGACCGTGATTACAGCAATGAAGAAACTATTCCAGATCTGTCCCCAGAAAGCGGGATCGATTAGTTGATCGAGGTAATTTGTGAATACCCAGGGATCAGGCAGACCCACGGGATCGGCTGCCAGCTGATTGCTGGTGCGAAAGCCGCCCAGAACGGCATAGGCCATGGGAATCAAGATGATGGCCAGGACAACGATCGCAATCAGATAGAGCAATGCCCGACTAAGGCGTCGCCTTACTCGATGACCGCGAACGGTGGTTGTTGTGGTCATGAGGTGATGGCTCCCTCGAGATCACGGCGTAGAACAAACCGTTGATACAGAAGTGCGACGAACAGAGACAGTCCAAAGACAATGACAGATACCGCGCTGGCATACCCGAATTGACTGCGCCGGAAGGCCCAGTCAACCAAATAGGTGGCCATCGTTGAAGTCGAGTTCACCGGACCGCCTTTAGTGGTTACCCACACCAAATCGAAGAGTTGCAGAGCGCCGATGATGGATAGGAAGACCGATACCCGAATTGTCGGACCCAACAAGGGCAAGGTTACATAGCGAAGACCCTGCCAATAGGTGGCTCCATCAACGGCCGCCGCTTCTTCGAGCTCACTCGGAATTTGCTGAAGGCCGGCCAGCATCAGCACCATGTGAAAGCCAAAATATTTCCAGCTGATAACAAAGAACAGGCTGTAGAGAGCGATTGACGGATCGGCCAGCCACAGATGGGTTTGGCTTCCCGCGCCGGCTGAGATAAGTAATTGGTCGAGCAATCCATCGGGACGATAGATCTGACGCCAGACAACCCCTGTCACCACTTCAGAGAGGATATACGGGGCAAAGAACATCACCCGGAAGACCCCCTTGCCTTTGAGATTCTGACTGATGAGGAGCGCCATCATCAGTGCAAACGGGATCTGAAGTAGGAGTGACAGAAAGACGATGATGAAGTTGTGCTTCACTGCTTCCCAGAAGATTGGGTCGGAGAAGGCGGTAACGTAGTTCCCCAGCCCGACCCAATCGGTCAAAGGCTGGAGTCCGTTCCAGTCATAGAAGCTGTAGCGAATGCTTTGCGCGATCGGGTAGATGACAAAGATTACATACAGGAGCAGTGCGGGCAGGAGGAACCCAACAATGACTGGCCAGGGAGCAATATCTGGCTGAACCGAGCGCCGTTTATCCGATCGCGCGATCTTGCTCTGCGACGTGTCGGTCGGTGAGGTATCCATCTGCCTCTCGTAATGAGGCACGAGGGCCGTTTTCAGCGGCCCTCGTGATCTCCTATTGAACTGACGTTACGACTTATCGTGCCGCGTTGGTAATTGCTTCAGTCACTTCTTCGGGGGTGGCTGTGCCTGCAAACAGTGTGGCAACAGCATCATTGACAGCGGCGCCGATTTCCGGCGAGAAGAATTGATCGAGGTAAAGCTGAACGAAGGTAGCCTCGGTCAAACCGGAAAGGACCAGTTGCATATTCGGATCAGAGACCGAGTCTTGAGAGCCGACGGTGACTGGAAGGCCGGTTCCGTTCGCGCCAAATCGACTGGCCTGATCAACGCTGGTGATGTATTCGAGAAACTGAACTGCCTCCGGCGGGGCATCCTTACCGACGGCAAAACCGTCACCGCCACCAAATCCATCAGTGGCCAGTCCGGCTCCACCTTCAACGAGCGGGAAGGGGAACCATCCCAGCGTGCCGGGGAACTCGCCATTGGGCGCCTGGTTGGCATAGGCACCTGGGCCCCATTGACCCATGAGACTCATCGCCGCCTGCCCTGTTCCGAAGACACCTGACTCGCCGTCAGGGGCATCCCAAGGGGCTGCCAGGAACCCTGGCTGGAACGGCTCCAGGGCGACAAGTTCCGCGATCTTGTTTCCGGCCTCGACGAACGCCGGTTGGTTGAAGTTGAGGTCATTAGCGACCTGCGTCATGGCTGATGCACCGCCTTCGCGGATCATCAGGTACGAGTAATAGAAATGGGCCGGCCATTTGTCACCGGCTCCGAGCGCTATGGGAGTGATTCCGGCGTCTTTGAGAGTCTGAATATCAGCCAGGAACTCTACTCCAGGTGGCCGGAGGGGCGTCGATTCCCGCCTGGTCAAACAAGTCCTTGTTGTACCAGAACCCAACCATTCCCAGATTATAGGGGATACCGTACTGCTTACCGTCCACCTGGTAGAGGCCCGCTGCCCCAGGATTCAGGTTGTCAATGAAACCGGCGGATTCCGCAGTGATATCGCGGACAAGCCCACCTTCTACCATCTGTTTGAGCCCACCGCCGCCCCAGGATTGGAACAGATCGGGGGCATCGCCGGCCTGGAGATTGGTTTGAAGCGCCGACTTGAACGCCTCGTTCTCCATCACCGTCACGTTAATCTTAACATTGGGGTGAGCAGCCATGTATTCATCGGCCATCTTCTGCCACTCGGTCATCATCGGGTCGGCGTTCTGGATGTGCCACCAATCGATTTCTACTATCTCAGCCGGAGCCTCAACTGCCGGTTGCTCCGCAGCGGTTTCGGCGGTAGGAGCGGCTGCTGTGTCCGTAGATTCAGTGCTTGTGCTGCAGGCAGCAGCAAGCGCCAAAACAAGCATCAACATGGCCAGTAGGCGGATTGAGCGAACGGGGAAATTTACCTGCAACTTGTTGAACATTCTTTTCTCCTCTTGATAGGTCTGATAGTTCTGTCGATCTTTCTTCATGTCAACCTCCTCTAGAGACTTAAACAGACTTCTACAGCTACACGAAGCCAAATTGTGGAAACCTGCCGTCAAAGGAGAACAGAGCTATAATCGAGGACAAGGTTCACCTTTTTTCGAGAAGGGTTCCGTACTTCAAAGACAGGGTCGGATAACTTACCGGTTGGTCGGCCCTGTTCTTCTTAATTTACTAAACGCCGCAGACCACTTCGCGACGTCCTTTCACCAGTTTATGTAGCACTAGATTGATACCTCTTGGCATGTCTCGCGAATAATCAGACGAGTCGAGACTTTGTAGAGCTTGTACTCGGGTTCTTCTCCTTTGAGCCAGCCGATTAGCACCTGGGCAGCCAACGATCCCATTTGTTCGATTGACTGATCCACCGTCGTTAGCCGCGGGGTTACCTGGGCTGCCTCAGGGATGTCGTCGAAGCCCACGACGGACAACTCCTGCGGAATCTTGATGCCTAAGGTCTGGGCTGCATCCATGACTCCCAAAGCCGATAGATCATTTGCTGCGAAGATGGCGGTCGGGCGATTTGGTTGATCGAGGAGCAGATAGGCAGCGGCCTGCCCACGCTTTCGGGTGTAATCGCCTTCCAGCACCAAATCCGGGTTGTAACGGATACCAGCCGCGTTCAATCCATCTTGGTATCCGTCAAAGCGGCGCATGGCGCTCAGCGTATCCGGTCGCCCACCGATGAAGCCAATCCGACGATGGCCCAGAAGGATCAGGTACTCCATAACGGCCAGGGCACCCGCGCGGTTGGTAGCGATAACCGACGGCACATTGGCTCCTTCAACCTGCGGATCAATCGTGACGATTCGGGCGTTCTCCGGGAAATTCTGTGTTGTCGGTGTGACGACGATATTGCCATCCGACAGACTGTTGCTCAAAAGGGCGAGGTGTTCCTGCTCCCAGGAAGCACGGCGACTCAAGGGAGGGTCGTCCGCGGCGTAGATTAGCAAGCTGTAGCCCGATCCCCGAATGGTCGTCCCCACGCCTTTGATGACAGCCAGTTCATAGGGATTCGTTAACTCAGGCAAGACCAGACCGATGACATTCGTTTTGCGGCTGCGCATCCCCTTCGCAGCCAGGCTGGGCGTGTAGTTCAGGTCAGCAACTACCTGCTGCACCTTGGCCATTGTCTCCGGTGACACCTCATCCTTGTTGTTGATCACCCGAGACACAGTCGTCGTTGAGACGCCGGCCGCCAGGGCAACATCGAGAATAGTGGCTTGGGACTGTCGGTCACCTTTAGTCATAGTAGTCCACGAAACGCCATGTAATCGTTTCCGGAAACGATTACATCATATATTAGTGTGATCTGCTTGTCAAGATTCAAATTCCGGAACTGTTCCGGAGAAACGATCAAGTGGGGTAGGAATGAGGCTTCCGAAGAGGATAATTGCCGATTGATGATGGCAAAGCCGGATGATGTCGAGAAAACGATGGCCGCGCTGCGGTCATTGACAGGGAATACCAACAGGATGGCGGAGTGGTTGCTGGAGACTCAGTTGGTTGGCAATTCCAATTTTCCAAAGGTCATGACTACACAGTATTGTCGGCTCTCGAGTGGGGCTGATTTTGTTTTTGATAGCGATTAGTCCAGCTCAACCGCTTCCGCCAGCGCTAACCGCGCCGCCTCCACTTCGGCCGTCGCCCCAGTTAGCGCCGCCGCCTGCGCCGCCCGTTCGGCCGCCGCTCGCATGGCCGCCAGCTGCCCTTCCATGCGGTAAATGCCAACCAGGGCCAGCGCAGCCCGCGCCTGCTCCAGCAGATCGCCGGCCTCTTCGGCCGTTTGTTCCATCGCCATATAGACTTTCAGCGCCTCTATCCGCCGACCCCTAGCCAGCAGCGCCTGCCCCTGCGAGCGAAGCAACACCAGTCGCCGCTCGATAGTGTGGGGGAACGGCTGCAACAGAGTAACGGCCCGGCCGAAGTACTCCGCGGCCCGCCCGGGCCGTTGTTGACCGATGGCACGTCTTCCCGCGACTTCATACCACGTTGCTGCCCGCTCCCAATCGCCGGCCAGTTCATAATGTTCAGCGACAGGCGCGGCATACTCCGCCGTCCGCTCGCCGCTTTGTTCTTCCAGCCATTCGGCCGCCGCTACGTGGTAGAACGGCCGATCGCGCAGCAAAATAGTCTCGTAGGCCACCTCACGCAAGGCGGAGTGGCGAAATTGGTATGCCTGGGCCCCGGCAAAGGCGCTCAGCGGCACGCGGTAGATCATCTCTCGTTCCGCCAGCGACCGCAGGGCCTGGGTCACCGCCTCAGCCGCCGCGGGGATGCGCGCGGCCTCGTTGATGCGCTGGATGCTGCCGTCCCAGAACTCATCGCCGATGACCGCTGCCTGCTGCAGCGTCGTGCGCTCAATACCCGGCAGCCGATCAAGTCGGGCCTGAAGGACACCCACCAGCGTGTCCGGCACACGCAGCCGGTCGAGCGGCCCCTCGCTTAATCGCCAGACATCGCCATCCCGCATAATAACCCCATCGTCGAAGAGCACCTTGACCAACTCCTCCATGTAGAACGGATTGCCCCCGGCAGCTCGTCCAATCATATCGACCAGGGCAGCCGGCGCATCAGGCAACAGGCGCAAGATTTCACGGGCCAGAATCTGGCTATCATCCGGCGGCAATGGCCCCAGCGCAATTTCGTGATGGACCGTCAGACCGTTACTCGCGCGCCAGTTTGGCCTGCGGTCGAATAGCTGCGGCCGGGCGAGGGCCAGGATGACCAGCGGCGCACCCTCGACCAAGCGTCCCAGCCTTTCCAGCAAATCGAGTGAATCTTGGTCGGCCCAGTGGATATCCTCCAGAAAGATGACAGCCCCGGAATCGGCCGCGACCAACTCGAAGAAGGCCAGGATATCGGCCCGAGCATGCTCCACGGTTGAACGAGCGGGCAGCTCCGCCGAAAATGCAGAACTCCCCGGCAAGAAATCGAGCCCCACCAATCGAGCCACAGCGCTCACGCGCTGCGCGAACAGGTCGGCATCGGCCGGTACGTCGCCACGCGCTCGGCGTAACGACTGGAGCGTGTCCAGCAGTCGCGTTTCAACGACGTCGGGCGCATCGCTGTCCAGGATTCCGAAGTAGCTCGTCAATAGATCGCGCAGCAAACTGAACGGTACGCGTTGCAATCGCTGGTCGCTGCGCCCCTGGAATACAGCCATCTCCGGCATTTCTGTCTCCAGCCAGGCATTGAGTTCACCGGCTAGAACGCGACTTGCCAACACCGGCCTCACCCGTCACCAGCAGTATCTGCCCCCGGCGCTGGTTGGCTGCTTGCACAATGGCGGCCTGAAGGCGATCCAGATCCGGCTGGCGGCCGATCATCGGTGTAGCCACACCCGCAATGCTACGGCCACTGGTAAAGAACAGCCTGGGGCGAGCAGCCACCACCCGATAGGCGTCCACCGACATTTGCCGTCCCTTCAGCGGCTGCGGGCCCAATGGCTCCACGTCGTACAGCGGCTCCACCAGCCGGTAGGTGGTATCGCCGACGACAATGCCGCCGGGATTGGCCGCTTCACGCAGCCGGCTGGCCACGTTCACCACGTCACCTATGGCCGTCGTCCGGCCGTCACTGCCCACCGTGCCCACGGATACGGGACCGGTATTGATCCCTGTTTGCAGCGTTAATGTGGGCAAGCGTTCGTTGGCGCTGCGTGTCACCTCGACAAGCCGGGCCAGCGCCAGAGCACAGCGGACAGCGCGCTCTGCGTCGTTCTCAGCGGCGGTCGGCACACCGAAGATGGCCATGACCACATCACCCATGTGCTTGTCGATCGTGCCGCCATGGGCGACGATTGTTTGGTCAATGCGTCGCCACAGCGCGCGCAATTCAGATGCAAAGTCCTCATCCCACCGAGCCTGGGCATAGCCGCCAATCTCAGCAAACAGGACCGTGACCGGGCGACGTTCGCCCTCCCCGGCACCAATGGTGACTTCAGCCGACCCCGTTGGACCTTCGTTCTCAGGCAACTGCCCGGAAATTACGGCCGTGATCGTGGCCAATACATCCGGCTCCAGGCGATCAGCATGCTGCCGGAGGACAGCCAGTGCTTGCTTCAACTGAACAGCATCACTCATTTGAACAGCATCACTCATTGCAAGGGGTCTTCCCGGCCGGGGATCAATCGTTCCGGGCCGGAGAGTAGCGCCAGGGCCGGAATCCAGTGTGCGTTACCCACCTGAGCCACCAGACCGGATCGCCAGGCTTCGAGGCGTTCCATAAACATAGTGCCGTTATCTGAGGGCGAAGCATCGAGCACAGCCAAAGGCAAGAGGGCGTGGCTGAACACATAGGCCTGGGCATCGCCGACACTGCACTGACGTGAATGATACAACCAACCATCTTCGGTCAGTCGGTCCAGCGTTGCAATGATGTCTCCCTCGGCCATCTCGCCGGCCAACAATGTGAAGAGTGCCGTGTCCCAAAATACCGTTCCAACAACGGCCGCCGCGCTCAGGACCCGGCGATCGTTTTCCGGGCGCTGCCCCACGCGCGCCGCGGCCAGTTCGGTCATCGTACGCGGCAGCATGGTTGCTTCGGCACGGGCCAGGTCAAACTGCCGGCGTGTTCCCAGATGAATAATGTCCAGGTCGATCATGTATTTGACGGTCTCTTCAATGGCCCAGGGGTTACCGTTGGCCTCGGCCACGACCAAATCGATCAGACGTTGCGGCATAGGCGCAGCCGGGCGCATCAACTCGGCCGCCAGCAGCCGGCTCTCAACGGCCGAGAGTGGCGGCAGATCAAGGCGTGTGGCCGGCAGAAACGGATCCGTCAGGTCAGACAGCCAGGACAAGGCCGCCGCCCCCGACCGCTCCAGCAGCGATGGCTGCGCCTGGCCAATGAACAAGACCGGTACGGACAAAGATGCATGGAGCAGATTATCCACAACAGCCAGTGAATAAGCATCGGCGCGATGCAGATCATCGACGACAACAATCAGCATGCCCTCGCCGGTCCGATGACGGATTAACAGCTCCACCACTTGAGTCACCTCGGCCAGGGTAGGTACAGACCCTTCACCCGGCAGCAGGAGCTGCTCCAGTGTGGCGACGGCACCGGCGCGCGCGGTCGGGCTCAAATCAGTCATCAGCCGCGAATTGGCAATCCGCGCCTGAATGGCTCCGCGGCTGTGCGAGGGATAGATATCAAGCTGGCGCATCACCATATCCCGCAGCAACGCGTACGGCCGCCCGCCTTCGCAGGCAGGCACAGCCGCCTGCAAAATCGTCACCCCGGGAGCCAGAATCTGCAGCCGCGGCAGGAACTCCCGCACCAGGCGCGATTTGCCGGATCCAGTCTCGCCGATGACAGTCACAATTTCCAGCGTGCGGGCCTCGGCCGCCCGCTGGAATGCGCTCTCCAGATCGTCCAGCGCCTCGGTTCGACCGATCAGCCGCGGCACGACCTCGGCCACCTGCCCCGGCCGCCAATCCAGTTCCGATGGTTTGGGTGAGCCCACCAAGAAACTGGGGCGTCGGGTACGGCGGGGTCGTGGTGGGTCAAAGTGGAAACTCTCTTGAAGCCGTTGTCGAACGGGTGACGAGACTAGAATGGCCCCCGGTGGCGCAGCTTCCTCCAACTCATAAACCACACGCAAGGCATCGCCGGTAACCGGCAATGAATTCCCTCCCGCTTCAGCCGAGACGGTCACCGACCCTTCATGCACGCCGATACGCATTTCCGGCCCCGGCCACAGCTTATACCATGGCGCGTGTCCCGGTTGCTCGGCCTGATCGCGCACACGTGCGTTGAACGCGGCCAGCTGCAATTGCAGGGCCTGCGCCGCCTGCACGGCCTGCCAGCCGTCAGACGACCGAGCCCAGGGCAGCCCAAACAGCGCCACCAGACTGTCGCCTGCATGTTGCTCGATACGACCGCCCCAAGCAGCAATGACACCATCCAGTTCCAGCCACATCGCGTTGATGGCCTCGCGCACTTGCTCGGCGTCCATGCGCTCAGCAATAGCCGTGTAGCCGCTTAGATCGGCAATAAGCGCGGTAACGTGTTGGACTTCCGGCGTGGAATCCTCGGCGAGGGCGGCCAGCAGCGCGTTTCGAGCCACTGCCAGGGCCTGGCCGAAACTTGCGTCCCGAACGGGATCAATCTGCTGGGCGTCGAGCGCGGCGAGGGCCTCTTGAATTGACTGGCGGCTAACGCTTGCCTGTGCCACGGCACTTATTATATAGTACGGTGGCCCGGACGCGAACCGCGCATCCATACGGCACGGTGGGCGAAACGGAGAAGCGACCGGGTTGCAGTGCCAAATCAACGCTGAGTGGGAGCCCCGGTCTCAGAAATACAATCATGATGAAGTTGCAGAAACTAACCCTGCAGGGTTACAAGACATTCGCCACCAAAACGGATTTCGAGTTCGACAGCGGTATTACGGCTATTGTTGGGCCAAACGGCAGCGGCAAAAGCAACATCGCCGATGCCTTGCGGTGGGTGTTGGGCGAACAGTCCTACAGCACGCTGCGGGCCAAGCGAACGGCCGATATGATCTTCGCCGGCAGTGAACAACGCGCCCGCGCCGGTTTGGCCTCGGCCACCATCACCCTCGACAACAGCGACGGTTGGCTGCCCATTGACTACAGTGAAGTGGAGATCAGTCGCCGGGCTTTCCGGTCCGGCGAGAACGAGTACTTGCTCAACGGCCAGCAGGTGCGCCTGAAGGACGTGGCCGAACTGCTGGCTACCAGCGGTCTGGCCGAGCGCACGTATACTATCGTCGGGCAGGGTCTGATCGACCAGGCTCTGTCATTGCGATCGGACGAACGCCGGGCCCTGTTCGAAGAGGCAGCCGGCATCAACCACTATAAGACCCGCCGCGCCGAAACCCTGCGCCGCCTCGAGGAAACCCAGCGCAATCTGCAGCGTGTCCACGACATCCTGGCCGAGCTGCGGCCGCGGGTGACATCGCTCAAGCGTCAGGCCACGCGGACCCAAAACTACGAGCAAATCTCCGAAGACCTGCATGCGCTGCTGCGTATCTGGTATGGCTATCGCTGGGAGAAAGCCAAAGCGGATCTGCGCGCGGCCCATCAAGCGGCCAACCAGGCCGAGGAATCCTGGCAAGCCAGCCGCCGGCAGCTCATGGCCATGCAAGAGCAGATCGATGCCCTTCAGGCACGCATAGCTACCACCCAGGGGCAGCTCTCCGAGCAGCAGGGCGCGCGCGACGGGGTGCGCGAAACGCTGGAAAAGGCGCGTCGCGATGTGGCGATCTTGCAGCAGCGCCAGGACCTTCTGCGCCGTCAAGAAGCTGAGCTGGGCCAGGACGTGCCCCAGCTGCAGGAACAGCAGACCCAGGCCCAGGCAGAGTTAACCGCCGCCACGGTCGATCTGACTGCTGCCCAAACCCAACTGGCCGAAGCACAATCCGCCTGGACCGCCTTCCGCGCGGCCGCTGACGGGCAACAGGCTGAAATCAACCGGTGGCGCAGCGCGCTGCGTCAGGCAGAACAGGACCGCCAGGAACATCAAACCAAGCTGGCCCAGGCTGAGGGGCAATTGGCCCAGCTCCAGGAGCGTTTGGCCGAGGCGTCAGCCACCGCCGACCAATCCGGTTCTCCGGCGGCCGATCTGGCCGCCCTGGATCAACAAACGACTGAGATTGACACGGCGGTAAAGCAACTGGAAACGGACCTGGCCGAGCAACGCCAGGCTGAACGTGCTTTGCAGGAGCAGCGTCGCACACAGAATAGCGAGCTGGGCCGTCTGCGCCAGCAAGCGCGCGACCGGGAGCAGCAAATCAACCGGCAACGGAATGAACTGGCCCGGCTCGAAGAACGTGTCGCCAGCCTCGACCGGCGGCGCAGCCAGGATATCACCCTCAAACCCAACCAAGTGTTGGGCCAACTTGCCGGGCTGGTCACAATTCCCGCCAAGTACGAGGCCGCGCTGGCCGCCGGGCTGGGTGAGCGCCTGGGACTATGGATTGTGCCCGAAGCGGCCGATTTGTGGCAGGCGGTGGACCAGACATCGGCCAAGAGCAAGTCTGAAACGAGTTTGCTCGTGGCGGCGCTGGCCGATATGACCGCGACGACTGCCGGCAATGCCGATGAACGGCCGGCCGTGCCCGCCGGCGCCGAGGTCATTGGCTGGGCCAACGACCTGGTCACGGTCAAGCCCGAAGCTGCGGCGCTGGTCAACCGGCTGCTCGGCGCCATCCTCGTCGTTGCCAACCGACACACTGCCTACGATCTGGCCCGCGAGTGGCCGGCCGGGTTTGTGGCCGTCACGCCGGACGGCTTTGTGGTCCATGCCGGGGGCTTAGTGGAGGCGCGTGGGTCCGGGCGAGAAAACAACATCCTGGCCCGTGAAACTGCCTGGCGACAGGAATCCGCCAAACTGGAGACCGCCCGCCAACAGTTGGTCGAGGCTGAAGCCACCCTGGAGATGTCCCAGCAGGCCATTCAAACCGCCCAGGCTGATGCCGACCAGGCCGAGAGCACGCTGCGCCAGACGAGCCAATCGGCCGCCGACGCCAAGGGTCAGGTTGACCAGCTCCAGCGCCGCCGCGAAGGGCTTCGCCAACAGCGAAACTACTTGCTGCGCCAACAGGAAACGCAAGCCGCCGCACAGACCCAATTACAGGAACGCCTGGATACCATGCAGCAGCGCATTGACCATCACCGCAGTGGCATGACCACCAGTGACGCGCTGATGGCCGAGGCCAGGACGCAACTGGATGCACTGCCCGTGGGCGAGACTGAGCAACGCCGGACTGTCCTGCAGCAAGCGTTGAGCACAGCACAAACGATTGTCGCCGGGCGCCAGGCGGTGGTAGATAGCCGGCGGGCCACGCTGGGACAGCTGGATAATCAGATCGGCCGCGTGCGCCAAAGGCTGGACGCCCTTCAGGCAGAGTTATCGGCACTTGCGGCGCAGGATACTGGCATCGATCTCGTGCCCCTGCAGGTGCAGATGGATGAATTCGATGCGGCCATTGGACCCTTGCGCAGCCTACTCGAAACCGACCGCCGCGCTCTGTCGGAGGCCCAACCGGCGCTGGCCGAACAGCAGAAACACGCATTCGAAATTGAAACGCATTTGACCCAGCAGCGCATTCGGCTGGCCCAGCAGGAAAACACCATTGAGAATCTGCAGGAGCGCATCCGCACCGACCTGGGTCTCGTGGCCTTGAACTATGACGAGGACCAGCGCGGCGCGCCGCCGCTACCCATTGAAGAGGTCGTTGAGCAATTACCTGTCGTCGAATCGCTGCCGCCAGACATCGAGCAAACCATCCAGGGCTATCGCGGCCAGTTGCACCGCATGGGGCCCATTAATCCCGATGCACCGGAAGAACTGACCACAACAGAAGAGCGTGTCGAGTTTCTCACCCAGCAGATCGATGACCTGACCACGACCGACGCCCAATTACGGCAAGTGATTGCCGAGCTGGACGAACTGACCTCGACAGCCTTTGCCAACACAGTCGAGCAAGTGAATGGTGTCTTTGACCAGACCTTCAAGCAACTGTTCGGCGGCGGCTCCGGCCGGTTGGTAATGACCGACCCCGACGACCTGACCACCAGTGGCGTCGAGATTGTGGCTCGCCTGCCCAACCGTCGCGAACAACCGCTGGCGCTCCTCTCCGGCGGCGAGCGATCCCTGACGGCCGCTGCGCTGATCTTCTCCCTGCTCAAGGTCGCCCCGCCCCCCTTCTGCGTGCTGGATGAGGTCGATGCCGCTCTGGACGAAGCCAACGTCGGCCGTTTTCGCGATCTGCTGCGCGAACTGAGTGACGACATCCAGTTCATTGTCATTACCCACAACCGGGGCACCGTTCAGGCAGCGTCGACCATCTACGGCGTCAGCATGCAACCGGACAGCGCCAGTCAGGTTATCTCTATCAAGCCGGACGAGTACCTAAGCCAATAGCCAAGACGCATAGGTGACGTCCGTCAATTGCCGGCTTTTCACGGCTCTTCTATAATCCACTTGATCATAGTCAACTGAGGGATCTTGCCGTATGCTGGCTACGTTCGGCCGGCCGGTCTCCCCAGCCACCGTCACCATAACAGGCCGCCGGCGCAGGCCGGGCGAGTCTACTTCAACAGCGCGGACAGGTTCCGCCTAGCACATACCAAGGAGTTTAGTCACAATGCGTACCCCTTTCATCGCGGGTAACTGGAAAATGAACAAGACCGTGGACGAGGCTGTTGCCTTTGTTCGTGACATCGGGCCCCAACTGGATGCCATCGCCGGTATCGATTCGGCCGTCTGCCCGCCCTTCATCGCCATCCCCGCCGTGGCCCAGGCCCTACAAGGGACCAAGGTCGGTGTCGGCGCCCAAAACATGTACTTTGAGGAGAGCGGTGCCTACACCGGCGAGATTTCGCCGCTCATGCTGCAGCCCTACTGCCAATACGTCATCCTCGGCCACTCCGAGCGTCGCGCCTACTTTGGCGAGACGGACGAAGGCGTGAACGAGAAGATCAAGAGCGTGTTGGCCCACGGCATGACGCCCATCGTCTGCGTCGGCGAAACGCTGGAGCAGAACGAGGCCGGCGAAACACAGGTCTTCGTCAGCGGGCAAGTTCGCGCTGCGTTTGAGGGGCTGACCCCCGAACAGGCGGCCGTCTGTGTCATCGCCTACGAACCCATCTGGGCCATCGGCACTGGCAAATCAGCCTCGTCCGAACAGGCCGGCGATATCATCGCCCAGTCGGTGCGCAGCCCCATCGCTGCCATGTTCGGCCAGGCAACGGCCGACCGGCTGCGTATTCAGTATGGCGGCAGTGTCAACGAGAAAAACATCGCTGACTATATGCGCCAGCCTGATATCGACGGCGCGCTCGTGGGCGGTGCGGCGCTGAAGACCGGTTTTGTGCAGCTGGTGCAGGGCGCAGTCATCTAGCTCTGATTAAGCACAAGGTCCGACCATGAATCTCCCGAACCCGGCTCTTTGCCTATGACCGAAGCCCTGATGCCCTTTCTGTGGGTGGTCATATCCTTGCTGGTGCTGCTGTTGCTGCAACGCTGGATCCACACTCACTTGCACGGGGTCAGCTTGCTGGCGACGGGCCGTGCCGACTGGGCGGTCATCGTCTATGCCATCGTCCTGTTTCCCGGCGTGCTGCTTCACGAAACCAGTCACTGGTTGGCGGCCACGTTGTTGGGCGTGCGCACGGGCAATATGTCGCTCATTCCACGTCGGCAGCCCGACGGCACTCTGCAGTTGGGCTATGTGGAGTATTACAAGAGCAGCAAGCTGGGGCCTATTCGGGAGAGTTTGATTGGAGCGGCCCCGCTGATAGCCGGCACGGTAGCCATCTTGCTGATTGGCCTATACGTCTTCAGCGTGACCGATCTGGCCGCGGCCGTGCAAACCGGTGATATCGACATCCTGGCCGCCTCATTGTCTCAGCTTTTCGACACGCGCTTCATCCTGCTGTGGATCTATCTGATCTTCGCCATCAGCAACGCCATGCTGCCCAGCCGATCAGACCGCAAGGCCTGGCCTGCATTCCTGTTGGTGATGGCCGGCCTGGCTCTTTTTCTCTACTTGATTGGATTACAAGACACGCTCTTTGAACGCCTCCAGCAACCGGCCATTACGATGTTCGGCTACTTGGGCATTGCCTTTTCCATCAGCATCGCCGTGGACATCCTCTTCGTCCTGGCCATTGCGCTGCTGGAGAGCCTGCTGAGTCGAGTGCGCGGCATGAGCGTCGTCTATGGCCCCCAGGGCGCCGAAGAAACCGCCGCCTAACTACACGGGGCAACGGACACAAGGAAATATCATGACAAACAACCTGGTTGAATTACACGCCTACGGACAGAGTTTCTGGTACGACAACATTCGCCGCAAGTTCCTGCAAGACGGCACGCTGGCTAACTTGATTGAGGACGACGGCCTGCGCGGCATGACGTCCAACCCTTCCATCTTCGACAAGGCCATCGGCAACAGCGACGACTATGACCGGCAACTGGCCGAACTGGCTACGGCCGGGGCCAACAGCACGGCCATCTACGAAGCCCTGGTTCTGGCTGACATCCGCGCCGCCTGCGATATGTTCGCCCCGCTCTATCAATCCAGCAACGGCGGTGACGGCTACGTCAGTCTGGAAGTGTCGCCCTTGCTGGCCCGCGACACCGACGGCACCATTGCCGAAGCGCGACGATTGTTCGCGCAGGTCGGCCGTCGCAACGTCATGATCAAGGTCCCGGCCACGCCGGAAGGTATTCCGGCCATTCGCCGGTTGATCGGCGACGGCATGAACATCAACATCACGCTGATGTTCAGCATGGACCACTACGAGGCCGTGGCCCACGCCTACATCGACGGCTTGCGCGCGTGGCTATCCGACGGGGGTGACCCGCGACAGGTGGCGTCGGTGGCCTCGTTCTTCGTCAGCCGCGTCGACTCGGCCGTGGACAAGCAGCTCAGAACGCTCGATGACCCGTCGGCGGCCGACCTGCTGGGCAAAGCAGCGATTGCCAACTCCAAGCTGGTCTACCAGCGCTTCCAGGAGATCTTTCACGCCGAGGCAGGTGAGTTCAGCGACCTGGCCGCTGCGGGCGCACCGGTTCAGCGGCTGCTGTGGGCTTCAACCAGCACCAAGGACCCCGCCTACCCGGACACGATGTACATCGACGAACTGATTGGGCCGGAAACGGTGACCACCATACCGCCGGAAACCATCGACGCCTTTCGCGATCATGGGACATTGGGCTATACGCTGGAAGCCAACCTCGACGAGGCCCAGCAGGTGATGGACCAACTTGCAGCGCTGGGCATTGACATGTCTGACATAACCGAACAGTTGCAGCGCGATGGCGTTGATGCCTTCGCCCGGTCGTTCGATTCGCTCATGGCCAGTATCGAGGACAAGCGCATCAAAATGGACGGCCTTCCTGGATAGTCGTCCCTGACAATTTTCACCGTCGCTCACATCATCGCCATCGTGGAAACACTCTGACCGGAGGTCAGGAGGGAACAGTGCACATCGGCATGGTCTCCGCCACCTATGACGCCAACGTGGTTAATGGCGTTCTGCGCATGGTTGACCTGTACCGTCAGCATCTGGAGGCACGCGGACACGACGTGACGGTTTTCGCCTTGGGCGAGGACCGGATGATCGATGTGGAGGCCGGGGTCGTCCGCTCCCCCGGTCTACCTTTGGGCGATTTTGGCTACTACGCCGGGATTGGCTACACACCGGAGGCGCAGCGTCTGCTGGCTCAGATGGATATCGTCCACTGCCATCATCTGTTCATGAGCCTGGAGATGGCCCACCGCTACGCCCGCGCGCCGATCGTCTACACCAACCATACCCGCTACGACCTCTACGCCGGCAGCTACACCCGGCTGCCCCAACCGGCGGCCGATGCGATCATGCGCTATGCCTGGCCGCGTTTCACGGCTATGGCCGATCATGTCATTGCGCCGTCGGCCGGTATGCGGCAAATCATGACTGAGTTTGGCGTGCAGACCCCCATCAGCGTCATCGAGAATGGCATTGACCTGGACCCATTCGCGACGCCCGCCCAACCGCTTCGAAAAAGCGACCTGGGTATTCCCGATTCGGCTGAATTGGTGGTCTACTGCGGACGCCTGTCAGCTGAGAAAGGCATCATGCAGTTGGTGCGGCACTTTGCCCAAGCAGCCCGGCAACATCCTGGTCTCTACCTCATGCTCATCGGCAAGGGACCATTGGAAAGTGATCTGCGACGCCTGACCGGCGAGCTTAGTGTCACCGATCGCGTGTTCATGGCAGGGGCCGTGGCTTACCGTGACGTCGGCAATCATCTGGCCGCCGGGGATATATTCGCCACCGCCTCGACCAGCGAAGTCCATCCGCTGACAGTGATTGAAGCCATGGCAACAGGTCTGCCGGTGGTGGCCGTGCAGTCACCCGGCATCAACGAGACGATTGACTCCGGCATCAGCGGGTTACTCGTACCGGCGCTTGATCAGCAATTTGTCGATGCGCTGCTGACGCTGGCCATGGATCCCGACCTGCGCCGGTCCATGGGTCACGCGGCCAAGACAGCCAGTCAACGCTACAACATTAGCCATACGGTCGACAAAACTGTGGCCCTCTATGACGATCTGCTGACTCACCGACCGGACAAACAGCGTCCGGAGCCCCATGGCCGATGGCTCCAACGCACACAGAACTGGGAATCACGCTTGTCGGAGATATCGCAAGCGCTTCAGTCTGAGTAGGATCGACCAGTACCGAAGCCATGAGCATGACGATGAACGAAACGCCCAAGCCCAACCACCGCCGCCAACTGGGTCAATGGGGCGAAAACCTGGCTGCCAGCCATCTGGAGGCGCAAGGCTATCGCATCGTCGAACGCAACTGGCGCTGTTCGCTCGGCGAAATCGACATTGTGGCCCAGGAAGGGGATGTGTTGGTCTTCGCGGAAGTCAAGACGCGACAGAGCCAGAACTTCGGCACACCGGAGGAAAGCATCACCCGGCGCAAGAGCCAACGATTGATTGACCTGGGTGTCCAATACTGCGCCGATCATGACCTTGAAGATGTGGAATGGCGAATTGATTTGGTAGCGATCGAAATTGACCGAGATGGTGTGCTTCAACGATGCGACCATATACCCAACGCGGTGTTAGGCTGGTAGATGCTGATGAACCCGACAGCCGCGCCGCGTTTTCGACTGATTCCAAAAACAGATTTGGTAAAAGTGACTGATGGCCGATAAGAAGCCACGCATTTTGATTCTGTTTGCCGATGTCGGTTTTGGGCATCGCAGTGCATCCAATGCAATCGTCGACGCCCTCACCGAACTCTACGGTGAGCAATTCGACATTGTGCTGGCCAATCCATTCGATGAACCGAGTGTCCCGGCCGTCATCCGGCAAGCTCAGTCCGACCATACACGGCTCGTCCGCGAATTGCCGCAAGTCTACAGCCTCGGCCTGCGCGTCACCGATTCCGACCTGACCAAGGGCATCGGCACCGTAGCCGGACTATTGATCCTGAGCGACGCCATTACCACGATCATCGAACGTCACCAGCCCACGGTGGTCGTCGTCACCCACCCCATCAGCACTGAACCCCTGTTGAGCTATCGTCGGTCCAATGAAGTCACCTTTCCCATCGTCACCGTCATCACAGACCTGACTCGACTGCACCGGCTGTGGTTCGATAATGAAATCGATCTCTGTCTGCTGCCCACGCGAGCGGCCGTTGGCCTGGCTATCGAGCGCGACATGCCCCCTGACCATCTTCTCGTCACCGGCATCCCAATTGATCCGCGCTTCTCAAAGCCTGGCGCCGGTAAGCAATCGCTGCGCAAAGACTTGGGGTTGGATCCTGATCGATTGACGATTCTCGTCGTCGGCAGCCGGCGCGTGGCCGAACTGGAACAGTACCTGCGGGCGCTCAACACTGCCGCCCTGCCCATCCAGATCATCGCCGTTGCCGGCGGGGACGACGCGCTCTACACAGCCATGGAACAAATCGATTGGCAGGTGCCGGTTGCCCATTTCAACTACGTCGACACTATGGCCGACCTGATGCACACCGCTGACTGCATCTTGACCAAAGCCGGCGGCCTCATCGTCTCGGAATCCCTGGCCTGTGGCTTGCCGATGCTGATCACGCAGTGCAATCCAGTGCACGAAAAGGGCAACGCCGAGTTTGTGGTGCTTCAGGGGGCGGGGGAAATGGCGGAGACACCGGACGATGTCGTTCCCATCCTGCGGCGCTGGCTGGCTGACCACCGCACGCTGTTTACCAAACGAGCCGACTACGCCAAGGCGCTCGGCCGTCCGCGCGCCGCCTACGACATTGCCGAGATCATCCACCACCTGGTCGACGGCCACAAGGCCGCGGATGATGTCTTTATTCCCTACCGGCACATGGACTAGCGCATGAGCCGCCCCCCTGTTCTGGTCATCGTGGGCCAAACCGCGGCCGGCAAAACGGCCGTCTCGCTGGAGATAGCCCGCCGCTTCAATGGCGAGGTCGTTTCGGTCGATTCGCGCCTGTTTTACCGAGGCATGGACATCGGCACGGCCAAGCCCAGCCCGGCCGAACAGGCACGCGTGCCCCACCACCTCATCGACCTGTGTGATCCCGATGAAACCGTCGGCCTGAGTGACTTTCAATCGCTGGCTTATCGCACAATCGATGCCATTCTGGGGCGGGGCAAGCTACCGGTGCTGGTAGGCGGCACGGGCCAGTATGTCATGGCCGTCGTCGAAGGCTGGGGCATTCCGGAAGTATCGCCACAGCCGGCTTTGCGCGCGGCGCTGGAGGCACTGCCGGACGGGGAGGCGGCCCGCTGGCTCAAGAAGCTTGATCCGGCCGCAGCCGAACGCAACGATCCGCGCAACCTGCGGCGCGTGGTTCGTGCGCTGGAAGTCATACTGGTCACCGGACAGCGTATGTCCGATCTGCAACGCAAAGCCCCCCCACCCTATGACTTCCAAATTATTGGCATCACCTGGGACCGCGCGACACTCTACGACCGAATCGATGAGCGTGTGGAGGCCATGATGGCCGCCGGCCTGCTGGACGAGGTGACGGCCTTGCGCGCGGCGGGTTACGGCCGTCGGCTCCCGGCCATGAGTGGGCTGGGCTACCGGCAGCTGGTGGCGTATCTCGACGGCCAGGCCACGCTGGAAGAAGCCGTTGCCCGCATCAAGTTTGACACTCATCGGTTCGCGCGGCGCCAGGCGGCCTGGTTCCGCGAGAGCGATCCGCGCATCCGGTGGTTTAACCTCAGCCACAGTAGCGGCTCCGACGCAGCCATCGCCGATTTTGTCCAACAGTGGCTGAGTGACAGAGACAATACAACAAACAAGGAGCCCTCGCTTGACTGAATCCGTAACGCATATGCTCCACGTCAACGGCGTCGACGGTCCCATGTTACGTCAGTTTGGCTGTGAATGCGCCCGTTGCCTCGCTCCCGGCCGCAAAGCCAACACCTCTGTATCGCTCATCACCCGCGACCACGAGCGAACCATCCACCACCTGATTTTTGACGTGGGGTTAGGCGTCGTCGACTCACTGAATGACAGCGGCTTGCTGAATGGAGACCAGGCGCGCGTGGATGGCGTGGTCCTGACCCACTGGCATCCCGATCACGTCTACGAACTCAATCGACTGCTGGTCTCCAATCACTACAACAGCAACCGACGTGGCACGCCCGTTGGCCGTGTGCCCCTCTACTGCCGCAGCGGGACGGCCGACTGGTTACGACGTGAGCACGGCTACCTGTTTGCCCGTCTTGTGGATCCGAAGGTCAGCGAAGAATTCTGCCCACCGGGCATGGTGCTGTCCCCAGTACCCATCGCGCCGGCCGGGATCACCATCACCCCGGTGTCGGTCAGTCACTACACGGCCGATCGCACGGCTGATGACCTGGGCACAGCCTACGCCTGTGCGGCTTACGTGATCGAGACAGCCGCCACCAAGACCGTCCTGCTCTGGGACATCGACAGCGATAACGAATGGCTGGGCGAGCCGGAGACAGAAGCGCACGAGACGGCCGTGGGCCTGCTGAGCGAAGCCGATCACCTGTTCATCGACACCACGTTCTGGAATCGACCCGCCCGCCGAACCACTCACCCTTCTTTCGAGAACGTGCGGCGCTATGCGGCCCGCCTGCAACCACGCGAGACATTGCTGATGCATCTGAGCGGCCATCCTGACGGCGAAGGCAATCCCGGCTGGGGCTGGACCGACGCGCAGTGGACGGTTGCCGCCCGCGAGCAATGGGCCGCTGACGAGCTGCCGGGAACGGTACGTGTCCCAACCATCGGGGAGCTATTCAATCTAACCGAGTCGTAAAGCGAGGGAAGGTCAGCGCGCCAGCCGATCGAACCAGCGACGAATTTCGGACTCGAACGCGGTGTTGGGTGTGAAGGCCAGGTTTTGCCGGCGGACGACGGCCGATCGGGCCGCCAGATACGCTTCCACCAGGTCAGCCACACCACGCGCCGTAGCCGCGGCATCCTGGCTGTAGTACGCGCGCAGCAAGCCCTGGTAGGCAGGGTCTTCCGGCGGCAAGGTTTGCAACAATGGCGGCACGGTGAAGTTTAACAGCCGCAGATAGAAGGGGAACGGTTTGTCCACATCGCCCCGCTTGAGCAACCGCACCACATCCCAGGCTGTGCCCCAGAAGCGATCGTCGATCGCCGCCAGTTCATCGCTGGACAAGTATGGCTGGGGGATAGCCAGTCGGGCAGATGCCGCCTGGTGCTGCTCGGCCCAACCGCCGGTGTCCTTCAGTATTCGGATCTCACGTTCATAGGGGCTAGGT
Organism: uncultured Chloroflexia bacterium; assembly: GCA_963695535.1. Taxonomy (GTDB): domain Bacteria; phylum Chloroflexota; class Anaerolineae; order Promineifilales; family Promineifilaceae; genus Promineifilum. The sequence goes on along the minus strand of CAVOGT010000002.1, from coordinate 111,374 downwards.
GCATGCCCTGACTGGGTATCAAACAGATAATCGGCCTTGGTCCCGTTGCTGTAAAGTGCAATGTGCAAGTACGGCTGCACATGGGCGGCATCATAGGAGCGCACAGGCACATAGGGCATGACCTCGTTCACCAGTTGGCGGCGCTGGGCCCAAGCCGCTTCACGATCCAGGTCATCCCGATAGATCAGGTTAGCATCCACATCGGAGTACGCGTCTTCGGTCCGACGCCCGAACGACCCCAGCAGATAACAGGCCACGATGGATGGCTCGGCCAACACATAACGCTGCAAACGGCCGATGAAGCGTTCTTGCTCAAACATAGGTCAAGGTAGGAAACACCCGAACAGTCGCATGACCAGCGCTATACCCACGCCCAGGGCCACGCCGGCCAGGATTTGCATGACCGTGTGGCGCTTGAGGAAAAACCGTGTCCAGCAGACCAGAACTACCAACGGTAACAGGATCAGCGCCCATATCCAACCAAAGACAAGGCTGATGATCATCCATGACCCGGCAATTGCCGTAGCATGAATACTGATGAGCCAGCGGGTGTTGATCAGCCCCAGCGCAGTGAGGGCGATGACGTTGAAGAGAGCCAGGCACCGCAGCAGTTCGGGACCGTCAAGGATGGCAATGATCCCGAAGGCAAGCAGCGCCGCAACACCACCCACGAAATACGGCATGTTGCGTTCGCCGGTGTTGCTCATGTGCAGATCGCCGATACGACCGGAATGGAGCAAGTAGAAGATAAACAATGCCGGCAGCAATGACGTGATGACGCCATAAAGAAAGCCCCAGGCCAGGCCGGGCCACACCGGGCGTTCGTAATAGCCCAGGGCTAAGCCGGTCGCGGCAAAGATGGTCGGCGGGCTGATGACATCGGACAAATGCCGGGCGGCACGTACCATGCCCACTCGGTCGGCTTTATATCGGTCGCGTGGGACAGTCATGGTGATGGGTAAGGATCAGGTCACAGCGCGTGTAGCCTGATCGAACAGATGACAGAATCATGGACGGATCTCGGCGCCCATTATCCTGTCATCTGTCAATTTAAGCTAGTCAGGAAAGGATCAGGTGCCTTCTTCCCAGGAGTTGAGGTACTCAACCTGCTCGTCAGTCAGCGTGTCGATCTCGATGCCCATGGATTCCAGCTTGATGCGGGCAATCTCCTGATCGACTTCCACCGGAATCGTGTGGACTCGGTTGTCCAGCTTGCCCTGGTTATCGATCAGGTACTTGGCGGCCATGGCCTGCCCGGCGAAGCTCATGTCCATCACCGACGCGGGATGGCCTTCGGCTGCGGCCAGATTGACCAAACGGCCCTCGCCCAACAGGTTGATGCGGTGACCGTTGTGCTTCATGGTGTACTGCTCCACGAACGGCCGGGCCAGCTTCGGGTCCCCCGTAGCCATCTCACGTAGCGCGATCTTGTTGATCTCGACATCGAAGTGGCCGGAATTGGCAATCACCGCACCGTCCTTCATAACTTCGAAGTGATGGCGATCCATGACGTGGATGTCGCCCGTCGCGCTGACGAAGATATCGCCAATGCCGGCGGCTTCCTGCATGGGCATGACCCGGAACCCGTCCATGACAGCTTCCAGTGCCTTCAGGGGATCGATCTCGGTAATAATGACGTTGCCGCCCAGGCCACGCGCACGCATGGCGATGCCGCGACTGCACCAACCGTAGCCGATCACAACGATATTGCGCCCAGCGATGAGGTAGTTCGTCGCCCGGACAATGCCGTCCATGGTGGACTGGCCGGTGCCGTAGCGATTGTCGAACATGTGCTTGGTCAGAGCGTCGTTAACGGCCATCATGGGGAACTTCAGCGCGCCGTCGTTGGCCATGGCCCGCAGGCGGATGATGCCGGTGGTCGTCTCTTCCGTGCCACCAATCATTGGCTCGATCAGGTCGCGCCGACTCTTGTGGATGGTGCTGACCAGGTCGGCCCCGTCATCCATGATGATCCGCGGCTTGTGGTCCAGCACGGCGTTGAGGTGCTTGAAATAGGTCTCGTTGTCTTCGCCTTTGATGGCGTAGACCGGGATCTCATAGTAGCTGACCAGCGCCGCGGCCACGTCGTCCTGTGTGCTCAGCGGATTGCTGGCGCACAGTACCACGTCGGCCCCGCCGGCTTGCAGGCTAATCATCAGATTGGCCGTCTCGGTCGTGACATGCATGGCCGCGCCGATGTTCAACCCGGCAAACGGCCTCTCTTCTCTAAACTGTTCCTGAATTCCGCGCAAGACCGACATCTCCTGCTCCGCCCATTCAATCCGATGGCGGCCACCAGGAGCCAGGTCCATATTCTTTACATCATAATCCATGGCTACTCTATTCTCCTTCAAAACTTATAGGGCCGCGGGCACTGGCTTCCGGCCGGCCGGCGGTTCCGGTAATTGATCGTCTAGCAAGAGGGCATCCAACGCACCCTCGTCGTCGAATAAGTCGCGATATCGCGCGACGAACTCCTCGCGTGTATAGGCGTGGTTCTGCGGGCCGTACTGCTCCAGCACGTAGGCCGCGGCCAAAGCACCCATGCGCCCGGAAGTGGCCCAGGGCAAGCCCAACTGCATGCCGCGCATGAGTCCGGCCCGATAGGCATCGCCTGCGCCGGTCGGCTCCACAATGCGCTTGGGGGCGGCAATGGGGATGACAATTTCCGTGCCGTCCACCAGCATGCGCGAGCCGGACGAACCCAGTGTGATAATGGCCCCACCGACGCGATCAATGATCTGCGACTCGGTCAGGCCAGTCTTCTCTTGAATCAGGCTGAATTCGTACTCGTTGACCGTCAACAGCATCGCGCCGTCGATACCCTCGCACAACTCATCGCCAGTCAGGCGGATAGTCTGCTGGCTGGGGTCGTAGATGTAGGGAATACCCAACTCCTTGCACTCCAGCGCGTAGGCGCGCATGGCGCCGGGGTCGTTGGGGGTAATGATGGCTAGCTCGGCATCCGGTGCATACTCGCGGAAGGTGAGCTTGCCCGCATGGGCCATGGCCCCGGTGTAGAAGCTGGCGATCTGGTTGTGGTCCTCGTCGGTGTTGACGAAAAACGACGCGCAATAATCATCGGCGATTTCCAGAACGGCCGACGTGTCGATACCTTGCTCGTCCAGCCACTCCCGATAATCGGCGAAGTCCTGCCCTGCCGTGGCCATAATGCGCGGCCGACCACCCAGGAGCGCCAGCGAATAGGCGATATTGGGCGCGGTTCCACCACGCTGGCGCTTCAGTGAATCGACCAAAAAGCTCAGACTCACTTTCTCAAGTTTGCCGGCCACCAACGAATCAGTGAATCGGCCCGGAAAAGACATCAGGTAATCGTAGGCGATTGACCCGGTTACAACGATTTTCATAAGCTTCTAGACTCTCTCTATGCTCTAGCCGGACTTTCCCAGCACTCAACGTGACTGGCCGGACTGATTGCATCCCGCCGGCTCCTGTCACTTTGTTGGAAATCGCCGGATGAATCCGGCATATGGCTCCTCAACCAAACGCGCGGCAACTCGGAGCCGACCACACGCAACCACTTTAGTCTAACGGGGCTGGGTTACAACCCACCTTACAAGGCGTCCTGCATGACCTGGCTGGGCGCCGGTTGACTTTCTTTCAATACCGGCGTCGTCCCCACGCGATCACGAATCATCGTCATCAGGGCCCGCAACCCGTCGCTGGTCTTTATCTTCTTGCCCTCGGCATAGGTGCGAGGATTATAGCTAATTGGAATCTCAATGATCTGGTGGCCGGAGAGCAGAATCTTGTCCGGCAGTTCAAAGTCCAGGTTAAAGTCGGTTGTCGTCAGGTTCAGCCCCTGGACCACATCACCGCGCACCATTTTCGTCGCCGTCGCGACATCGGTCAGATTGCCGCCAAAGAAGATGTTGGTGACGGCCGTCAGGAAGCGCACACCCAGATAGGCATGGGCATATTTGTAGTGCACATCGCCGCCCAATACGCGCGAGCCGAAGATCGCCGCCGCGTTGGTCTCGTCCGCCTTCACACAAAAGCGAGTATGTTCGGCCGGGTCATACTCGGCATCGGCATCCTGGATGATCATGTAGTCACCGGTCATGTTGGCAATACCAGTGCGAATCGACATCCCCTTGCCCATATTGCGCTCGTGGAGAATGACGCGCATCTCCGGTTCTTGAATCTGGCTCAGGATATCGCGCGTGCCGTCCGTGGAAAAATTGTCAACGACAATGACCTCACGGGTCCAGTTCGGCCCCAGGTCGACCGCACACGTGCGCTCGACAACCTCGCGAATGGTCGCTTGCTCATTGTAGCAGCAGATAATGACTGACAGTTTTCTCATGGTGCTCCATTCTCCAAGGCAATTGTCCGCCACCTAAGGTGCAGACAACTGGCACCTGTCACAGGGTCCGGAAGAACCGCCCAAAGATGTCCAGCATGTAATCCAGACGGAGTTTGTCGAGTCCCGGATAGACGCCAACGAAAAAGCCGCCGCGCATCACCTGATCAGAGACGGGCAGATCGCCGACCACCCTGTTTTCAATGCCTTCGTACGCAGGCTGGCGCAGGATGTTGCCGGCGAAGATCAGTCGGGTCTGCACGCGATGGGCTTCCAGATAGCGGGTCAGCTCATGACGCAGGAACGGCGCACTCTCGCGCACCAGCAGCGGCATGGCAAACCATGACGGATCCGCCTTCTCGTGCCATGAAGGCAGCATGAGAAACTCCTCAAACTGCCTCAGTCCCTCAAAGAGATAGGCGAAATTCTGCTTGCGCTGCTCGATGAACCACGGCAACTTCTCGAGTTGGGCCAGACCCATCGCCGCCTGCGGATCAGTCAACTTGAGGTTATAGCCTATCTCGGAATAGAAATAACGGTGGTCATAGTAGCCCACAATGCCGGGTACTTCCCGCTCGAAGCGCTGGCCGCACTTGCCGTTGACCGGGTTGTCATAGCCACACCAGCAGTCGCGACCCCAATCGCGAACTGCGCGAGCGATCTTGGCCAGTTTCGGCCGATCGGTGTAGACGGCGCCGCCCTCGCCCATGGTAATGTGGTGGGCGGGATAAAAGCTCAGCGTCGCCATCTTGCCGAAGGTACCCACCATCTGGCCGTCCCAGGTCGTTCCCAGCGCGTCGCAGGTATCCTCCATCAAGACCAGGTCATGCTTATTGACAAACGCCATCACGGCGTCCATATTGGCCGGATTGCCTAACGTATGGGCAAAGACCAGCGCCCGGGTGCGCGGCGACATTGCGGCCTCCAGTTGATCGACGTCCAGGTTATAGTCGCCCAGACAGCTGTCGATAAACACCGGCACCAGCCGATTTTGGATAATTGGGTTAATCGTGGTGGGGAAACTGACGGCCGGGACAATGACCTCATCACCGGGCCGCAGGCCGTCTTCGAGTTGTTTGGAGGACAGCGTCGTAATCGCCACCAAATTGGCTGACGATCCGGAATTAACCGGCACCACCTCGCGCACGCCCAGGAACGCCCCGAGCTGCTGCTCAAATCTCTCGGCGTAGGGTCCGGCCGTCAGCCAGAAATCAAGCACAGCATCAACCATGTTCTGCAGCTCGGTCGCGTCATAGACACGCCCGGCATATTGCACGGCCGATTTGCCCGGCTCGAACGGTCGGTTGTTGTGCGCCTTGTCGTAGTATTCAGCTACCTGTGCCAGGATGGCCTGCCGCAGATCGTCTGTGTCACCCATGCTTTCTTTTCCCATATGCGGCATGCTCCGGGGGCGCCATTCGTTGACGGCGCCTGGGGAGCTAGCCCTCTGGAGCAGTTGCCCCAGGCTGTTGGGGCTGTCTAAAGCCGACCGGGGATTATAGCACACCGCCCCTTATCTCCAATACCACGGCTGCACGTTTGACCTATACCAGGTCTCCGCTGGGGCCGGCTCCGGGGTCTCGGTCGGGGCCGGTTCGGGCGTATTGGTCGGCGGCGGCTCGGGCGTATCGGTCGGCGGCGGAACAGGCGTGTCCGTCGGCGGCGGGGGCAGGGTCGCTGTGGGTGGGGGCGGCAGCGTGGCCGTGGGAGGCGGCAGCGGTGTGTTGGTCGGCGGCGGCGGCAGCGGCGTGTTGGTCGCCGGGGGTGGCAGCGTTGGCGGCGGCAGGGTCGCGGTCGGCGGAACACGCGTCGGCAGCGAGGTCGCGGTTGACGCCGGATTGGTAGCCGTAGGGGGTACGGCCGTGGGCGCAACGGTCGGTACAAACGGCAAAGTCGCGGTTGCGCCGACGGGCAGCGTTGCGGTGGGCAGAATACGCGTCGGCACCGGCGTGAACGGCGGCGGCGCTGTGGGTAATGGCGGCGCGATGGTGGGGACGGCCGTGGGGTTTCCCGGCGGTGGCGGTGGGGCCGGCGTGTTCGGCGGCAGCGTCACGGTCACGTTAGGCACGGGCGTCGCCGTAGCCGCAGGCGGCTGGACCACAGGCGGTTGGCCGATTGGCGGGGGGGCCACCGGGCCGCCCGGCGGCAGGAAAATCATTTGTCCGGCGGTCAGGGCCACGGAATCGCGGCAGTTGGCGTTGAGAATATCGGCAATGGTTGTGCCGCGGCTGACTGCCAATGACCCGATCGTATCGCCCGCCCTGACCTGGTAGCGCACCCATGTCTGCGGCGGGCCACACTGCAGCGCTGCCACCGGCTCGCTGGGCAGAAGAATCTGCATCCCGGCCGTTAGCGCGTCACCAGTCAAACAGTTGGCGGCCAAAATGGCATTGACATCGGCCTGCGTGGCCGAAGCGAGGAGGGTAGCGGTATCCTCGGCCCGAACCGTGTAGAGCAACCATCCCGCAGGAACCTCACCGCAAACAGGGAATTCGGGAGCACTGGCCGTGTCGGCACCATCAACGCGCGGATTCACATCCGGGTTGATGGTCGCATTGGGCTCAAGGACAATCACCGGTGGTTCACCGGCCCCACCATAGGGCAGCATGATGACTGATCCGTCAGCAACAGCCGTCGCCTGCACATTGGCAATGACCAGCCGGCTGTGACCCGGTGGGCGGTTCTGAAGTGCATCCAATTGGGCCATTACCAGGGCGATCATGACCGTCGCCATAATGCCTGCGGTCAGAGCCAAATTGAGTCGCCACCCGCCTGTCTGCTTATCTCCGTTCATAGCCTACTTCGATGGCCCTGTGTCACTACCGGCGGGCGACGACTCCGCACCATTGGCCGGATTTTTCGGGGCAGTTGTTGTCGAGGCTGATCCATTGCTATCGGTGACCGGTGGCGCAACATCGACCACAGGCAGTCGCAGCGCAAACGAGCTGCCCTGCCCCAACGTGCTTTGAAAGCCGATATCGCCGCCGCTAACCTGGGCCAATTTGCGGGCAATGGCCAAATTTGCGCCGCTGTCACCCAGTCCGGCAATGGGCGCCGCGCCGGACAGGAAGTACTGTGAGTCGAATATGCGCTCGCCGTCATCCCGGCGAATCCCCTTGCCGGTGTCAATCACGGTGATGTCCAGCACGCGTGTGGTCGGGCCGCTTGTGCCGTTGGTGCTGGTGACGCCGGCGCGCAGCATCATACAGCTGTCTTCGGCCGATGCCCGACACGCATTATCCAGCAGCGAAACCACCAGCTGCTGCAACACTTCCTCACCCACGCCCACCGGGGGCAAGTTTCCCTCGACCGAGAGATCAAGTTGCAGTTTCTTGGCACGCAGGGTCGGCAGGACCGCGCTGACGGCGCCTTCAATGACCGGCAGAACAGGTGTCGTCGGTCCGATTTGGGGGCGAGTCATGACCTCCTTCGCGCCGGCGGCACGTGCTGCCTGCGCATGTTGCAGCCGAGCCTCGGCAGCAGCCAGTTGGCGTCGGGTACGGGACAGTTCAGCCTGAGTCTGATCCAGCGCGGCGCGCAGGGCCTGGTCCTCAGCCACAGCCAGACCGGTCACCGTACGCGCTTCCAGCTCGCGCTCCAGCAGCCGGCTGTTGACAATGGCCTGGGCCACAAACGAAGCTACACCGGGGACGATAGCACGGTCGTAGTCGCTCCAGTTGGCCACCGAGGGGGGCGCGGCCAGCACCAGGAAGCCGAGACAGTTACCCTGGGCAATCAGCGGTTCAATAAACGTGGGCCCAAGCGCAGGTAGATTGAACTGCTGGGCCAACTCGTGAACCTGTCGTGCCCCAACGCCCCGCGGCAGCAGCTCGACGCCACGTTGTTGTTCGAACGCCAGTCTCAAGCTCGAGCGGCCGGACAGATCCAGCTGCCACCCGTGGCCCGTGTCGCGGGCCACCGACGGCCGGCTGTGATTGAACACCACGCGTTGGGGATTGTTCTCGTCGATTAGCCCAATGGCCGCAAACTGAGTCGTCACCAAAGCGGTCACCATGTCCAGGGCCCGTTCCAGCCGCAATGGCGGAATCCGCGCCGCGATGACTTGCGTAGCCTGGTCGAGGGTGTCCGTCAACTGCCGGGCTGAGGACCCGCCCGCCTCGTTGGCGCTGACCAGGTTGTGCATGTTTTCACGGTAGGCCAGCACGGCCCACAAAGGAAACGCCACCAGATAGCCCAGGCGCACCCACACCGGTGCGAGCGCACCGGTCACAAACGGTTCAGGGATACTCCACAGCTGCAGCGCATGGGCCACCACGAGCACACCGACGATAAACGGCCGCAGCGTCAACCGCGTGCGTTGGTCGAGGATCAGCCACACCATACCCGCGGCCAGAACCGCCAACTGCAAGATGGCCCAGATGAACGCCTGTGGCGTTCCAAAATAGCCGTTTACATCCCCCGGCGCACGACCCAGCCAATCCTGATAGAAGAACAGGAACATGACCGCGATTACAACCAGTGTGACCAATAACACACCGTCGGCCAGCCGCGGCCGATCGTCATAGACAATGACCAGTCCCCACACCAGCAGGACGGCCGTTGCGGCATTAATGGCCTGCTCCAGCGGGGGAATGACCAGCTGCAGCCGTTCCGGATCCAGTCCACCCAACAGGCCCACCAGCACCAGCAACAGGCGGGCGGCCAGAATACCACCCGCCGCGAACATCATGCGGCGCGCCGACTCGTCACCCGGTTCCCGCTGCCAAAGCACGTAGGACAGGGCCAAAACGATCTGCAGGGCGAACAGCGTCACCAGGTGGAAGACAATGCTCCCCGGTGGGCCGCTCAACAGGTCAAATATCTGCTGTAGGAGAACCATATGATAGTGTTCTGCCAGGTTAAACTAAAACACCGGCAACATGACGGACATCAGACACAAATAGCATAACAAAAAGGCAAGGTCATCGCTATGAAAGAGGCGTTAACTGGCGTGAAAAGCGCGTATGGACAGCCGGGCCAGGGCTGTCGGCCTACGCGGCCTGCTCAGATGAGGGTGTCAAGTAGCCTCGCCCAGTGGAGATTTGCCCGGTGGGGAACCACGACCAGCGCGCCAAAACCAGCGGCAGGAGAAACGTAAACGGTACGCCGATGAGATGGGCCAGAGCATGGCTTTCGTCCAGTTCGTACACACGAAGATGGCCATAGATGACAACCGATAGCTGGCTGGTCAACAGAAACCAGTAGCCGGCCCGCAGCCAGTAGGCGAGCGATAGGGCCGAGCCATCTTCAGCCGCAGTCGATTGAATGAGAAACGGAAACGGCCAAACGGCGTACCAGATGCGGAAGTTCAAGGCTTGGGTCAGGTAGCCGGCAAATGCCCCGGCCACCCCGCTTGCAGCCGAACGACCTGACCACGTGCGCCACAAGATAACGGCATAGACCAGGCCAAACAACCCCAGACCCACCAGCGCCAGGGTTTGAATGGCGACCGGCGAGCCAAGCTCATCAAGCGCAAAGTAGATAAACGTGGTGGGTGAGAAACCGGCACCGGCGGCCGCCTCTCTGGTCAGGCGCGAGATAAGTGCAGCCGGAGCCGCCACCCAGCCCCCGCGCCCCGCCCAGGGCAGGAAGGCCAGCCCGGTCAAGACGACTGCCCCCAGACCGACCGTCCATAGGAACCGCCACTGCTCACGGCCGCTTCCGGCCCGACGCCATTCACTGACAAAGTAAATTGGAAACGCCAGCGCGGCAATTGGCTTGGTGAGCACGGCGACAATAATGAGAAGCATCCCCAGGGTCGGCCGCTGGCGCTGCAAGGCCAGCGCACCCAGCAGTAGCCACACGATCATGAGGGCGTCGTTGTGAGCATGGCCAACAAAAGTCAACAGGATCGCCGGGTTCCAGGCCCACAGAACGAGATAGGCTACACGCTGATTGAGCGAACTGGCTGAAAGGAGCAGCCATAAGACCGTCGACGAGACGAGCAGAGCCAGTAATCCAACACCCTTAAAGACGATCAGGGTTGCTCCCATATCGTTCGGAAATGCACGGGCGGCGATCGCCGCCGCCACCTCCCAAGCCGGACCATATGGCGTCGTTTCGCCCCGCCACTCCCCAGCCAACGGGAAGTAGGGATCCTGGGCATATTCACTTAAGGGCTCAACAAAGGGGTTAGCACCATAGACGCTGGATAGTCGGCCGTGCTGAGCATAGCGAAACACATCGGTGGCGTTGATGGGATAGGTGACGATTAAGGGCAGAGCGAAAACAACGGTTACGCCCAAGACCGTCGCCAGGTTGGTCCATGCCGGGCGCACCTGCCTCAGCCCCCACATACCGCGCAGCCAAATACCGCGAAACGCAATGATCAGCAGAACAAAGAGAAGGGTGATCAGGGCCGCGTAAGCCATGCCGCGAGCGGGCAAATCGGCCAAATCGAGAATATCCAACGCAGGCACATGCGCCAGATTGGGCAGCAACGGGAACCCCAGCGCCAGCCCCACATAGCCGACACCACTCAACAAGAGCGCCGGCCACAGCAATCGCCATCCACCAACGGTCTTCGACGCCACAGCCTTACCCTACCTCAGCGACCTCCGGAATCTCCTGATCCTGGAGCGGCAGGCTTGCCTCAGCGCCAGGCTTGTCGATGGGCACAACAAGCGTCACCGTCGTGCCGGAATCGGGCGTAGATTCGACTCGCAAAGAACCATCAATGCGTTCGGCACGCTCGCGCATGTTGATCATCCCCAGGCTGCCGCGGGTGCTGTAATCGCGGTTGACGTCATAGGTGTCGAAGCCCACGCCATTATCGAAAATACTGGCCGCAAACAAATCGTTGGCCCGCCAGAATCGGACCTCAATCAGGCTGGCCTGCGAATACTTGCGCGCGTTGTTGAGGGCCTCTTCGATGATAGGAAAGACCACGCTCTGGGCCGACTTGCTGAGCAAGACACCGTTTTCGGCACCAATGAGGCGCATCTCAATCCCATCCGTCTCACTATACCGTTTCAGCAGCGAATCAACGGCCGCCCCCAGCCCTTGCGTCTCCAACACCAGCGGCCGCAGGGTGAACAACATCCCCCGCACTTCGGCCGATGTCTTTTTGATCAGGGTCTCGATCTTTTCCAGTTCCAGTTTGGCACGCTCCGGATCCTGATCGACCAGCCCGCGGACATAGTTGATCCGCATGGCCATGGCGGCAATGGTTTGCGTCGGCCCATCGTGTAGATCGCGGGCCAGCTCCTTGCGCGCCTCTTCGTCAGCATCAATCAGACGCTGCTTCTCCGCTTCCAGTCGCTGATAAAGCTGGGCGTTCTGCAGGGCAATGACCGCCTGGTCGCCGACCGATTCAAAAAGGTCGAAGTGCTCGCGGTCGAACTGGACGGCCGTATCCGTGCCGATGACCATCGCGCCGAAGATCTGGAACCCAGCCCGCAGTGGGACGCAAACGGCTGTCAGACAGTCTCCAAACGCCGCATAGACCATCAATTCCGGATCATCCTGCGGGTTATTGGTCACCACCGGCTCGGCCTGGCTAAGCGCCGCGCCGATGACGCCTTTGGTCCCGGCCACGGCCAGTTCGGCATCATGGCCCAGGAAGCGACGACGGGCAATCGGCTTGAGCACGCCATCCTCATAGAGAAAGACCGCGCCGACCAACGAATCGCGGGGGATGCCCATTTCGTCCAGCGCCAGGCTGCATACGTCGAGTGCCTGTTCCACCACGCGTTCGAAGCTAAGGGTGGCACTCAGCGTGGCGGCCATCGTCTGCAGTGAGCGCGCCCGGTCATTGGCCAACCGCAGCTCGAGCAGTTCCTGACCGATGAGCTGATTCACCTCACGCAGCTGCTTCACGCGCAACGAATTGGCGGCGGTCAGAATCAGCGCCGCCAGCAACATCAGGAATAGCGTCGAGAGGATCAGATTGGGGAGCCATTCGTCGATCGGCTGGGAGCCGAAGACCGCAAAAAGCAGCACAAAGACAACCGCTTGCACCAGCGCCACCACGGTCAACGTGATGAGTATCCGGCGATTGAAGCGGGTAAATCGTTCTTCGATGGCTCTGGAAACTGAGTCACCCATAGTGCATCTTGCCGGCAACCGATCGCAAACCAATGGACATGCCCCGAATGGTTGCGGCCTGCCGCCTGTCCCCTATAGTATAGGGAGGTCAGGCAGGATTACAACCACCCGCCGGTTAGACGCGGGTTAAATCGGCAATCGAAGAGGCAATACAATGAAAGCGTTTGTAACGGGCGGAACAGGATTTATCGGGCAGCGCCTGGTGCGGTTGCTGGTCGACCAAGGTCATGCGGTGCGCGCTCTGGCCGAAAGCCAGTCAGAGGAACAGACCCTGCGCCTGTTGGGCGCCACGCCGGTCCCGGGCGATGTAACTGACAGCGGATCGCTGCGGGCGGGCATGGTCGGGTGCGACACAGTGTTTCATGCCGCCAATCAGGCCTACACGGCAACCGATGATGCCTGGCAGGCCCAGACGAAGATTGTGACCGGCACCCGCAACACCCTCGCGGCGGCCCATGGCGTAGGCATCGCGCGTATCCTGTTTCTCAGTAGCATCAGTGTGTTCGGCGATACCCGGGGGCACCTGGTGGATGAAACCTACGTCCCGGCCCAGCCACCTGCGGGGGAGATCGGTCATGCCTTGTGGCGGGCTCACTATGAGGTGGCGCTGCCGCTGGTTGAACAAGGGGCACCCATTATCACCGTCATGCCCGGTGCGGTCTATGGGCCGGGCGACACCGGTTGGGTCGCTCAGTTCATGCGCCGCTTCTACCGCGGGTCCCTGCCGGTCGTGCCCGCGCCGGAGACAACGCTAACCTATGCCTATGTTGATGACGTTGCGCGAGGGTGCATCCTGGCTGCGGAAAAAGGGCGCACGTCGGAAACCTATTGCCTGACCGGGCCGGCTGTGCCGCTCGGCGAACTGGTGGATTTTTGGGCGCGGCTGACGGGGCGATCGGCGCCGTCGATCAGCCTCTCCACGCGCACCTTACAGGCCATCACACCTATGATCGATACGCTGGCCGACCGCGAGCTGGCCGGCTATTTGGGCGGCACCTACATGGCCCGCTCCGATAAGGCGCGTACAAGCCTGGGCTGGACAACGCAACCCATGCAGCCCACAACCCTGGAAACCTTCGAATGGATCGCGGCCACAGAACCGGCCGATCTGTGGGAAAAGCGGCGGCATACCGGTGTGCTGACTGCGGCGGCGGTGGCCGGGCTACTGGTGTTGTGGTTGCTGCTTCGTAGGGACGATCGGCAATCGGCTGACGAATAGACTAAACCACGAATGAAGAAGCCCCCGGCAGTCATGAGACTGGCCGGGGGCTTCCTTAGTCTACATCGTCAGCGACATCCAAGTCGCATAACGTTTACTCGCTTGGGCCGGTCATCCCTTCCAGCAGCTGAGGCAAATACCAAATCTGCTCATCAGTCGCGGCCGCTCCGGCAGCGATGTACTCCGTGCCGTCCTGCAAGTTAATCGGGCCGGTCCAAACATTGATGTCGCCGGAAGCCATCCCCGCGATGAACGTGTCCAGGTTGGCTTGTTGATCGGCAGTCAGCGCGGGACCATTGACCCAACCCACATGCGTGGTCGAGTTATCGGTCAAGTCATCCCAGTTAGGCGGCAGCCACTGCCACGACTGTTCCCATGTACCGTCGACCACCTGCTGGGCGGTCGTCAGGTAGCTGGGGCCCCAATTAAAATAGGGAACGCCCAGACAAACGTCCGGAGCAATATCGCAGGCGCCTTCGAAGTCATAGGGAACGGCCCATACCGTATCGCCCTGCCCGGCGCGCTGGCCGGAGATGTCAATCGCTTCCGTGGTATCGATGCCGCTCATGATCACGTCATTGCCTGTGTCGATGAAGCTGGTCGTGACTTCCGTCGGATCCAGCGTGACACCGGGGATATTGAACCAAAAGCCAATCCACGTCACCGTGAACTCGAGGTCGTCCGGGTTCATCTCGCGGTAATTCTCATAGCAGTAACGCGCACCCAGATAGGCTGAAGCGGTCAGACGGCGCGTCTCGAAGTTAATCAGCGGTCCCAGATAGCCGATGTTCCCAGTGTCGGACGCCAAAGCGGCCGCGCACCCGGCGATGGCCTTCATGTCTTCCATGCGGCCCATCAGGTTGCCCAGGTTCGCCGGGGCCTCTCCTGTCAGGGCATCGTCGCCGGAGATGTTGATGAACGTCACATCCGGATACTTCTGGGCCACACCCAGCGTGTCCTCTTCGAATTCATCCGAGGTGGTCAGGACGAGCTTGGCGCCCGAGGACACCATCTCATCGACGACGCCTTCGAGCGTTGCCTCCGGCTTATCGGCCGGGTTCAAGGACTCGAAAACGATCATCTCGGCGCCGGGCATGTTCTCGACCACGTAGTTGCCGCCCTCATAATGGGCCTGGCTCCAGCCACGGTCATTGCGCGGGCCAACCAGCACCACACCAAAGACGAACGGCTCGGCCATCTCTTCGGCCGGTTGCTCTTCGGCCGGGGCCGGCGCGCCACCTTCCGGTTCCGTGACTTCTGCCTCAGCCGCTTCTTCGGGGGCCGACACCGTGGCGGCGCCGCCACAGGCCACAAGCACGAGGGCCATAGCCAGAAGTAGTGAAAGCCAAATTACCTTTTTCATGTTCTTCCTCTCCTTGATTATCAAGTGAGCTCCTAAGAAATTCTCTGCCTCTTTTTGTTGAACTAACTGCCTGTTGCCAAATGGCTCAGCCAGAATTTGCTATCCACCCGCTTTCGTTATCCCGCACAATATTCGTTTCTTTCAATAATCCTCTCCTTGGAATGGTGAACGTTACTCTTCACTAAAGGTCGTACCCAGGGCCAGCGGCGGCTGTACGCGCAGGATGCTACGCAATCGCGGCTGCCAACTGTTGGGCATGGCGGTGATAAATCGTTCGGTGAGGTCACTGCCGACGAGCAGCAACACAACAATCATGAGGATCCAGGGCAGGCTGTTGAAAGCCACCACGGAAACCTCTGGGAACGCACCTTGCAGGGCAGTCGCCAGCGCCTTCGTTGCGCCAAACAGAATAGCGCCCAGCGCACCGCGAATAGGCGACCACCCGCCGAAGATAACAATGGCCAGGGCAATCCAGCCGAAACCACGGATGTGCCCATCCGACCAGCCGATCTTGACGTTAAGCGAGTAGGCGGCTCCGGCAATGCCGACCAGCGCGCCGCCCAGGATGGCGTACATATACCGCTGACGGTTGACATGAACGCCGCGCGCAAACGCCGCTTCCGGCCGCTCTCCCGAACCGCGCAGGCGCAATCCCGGCTGCGTGCGATTGAGCCAGTACCAGGTGATGCCCACCAACGCGATGGCGAAATAGACGACAACGTCCTGATCAAAGAAGATGGGTCCGATGATGGGGATATCCTTCAACAATGGGATGCCGGCGTGCGGCACAATGACGCCGGGCTGGCGTGTGTAGTTTTGGCCCAGGAAAGATGCCAGATCATCAGCCAGCAAGGTTAGCACGAAGCCAATCGCCACCTGATTCTGCTTGAGACGAATGCTGCCGAAGGCGACGATGGCGGCAAAGAAAGCGCCGACTGCCGCACCCGCTGCAAAGCCCAGCCAGACGTTTTGCGTCTGCAATCCAAAGACAAATCCCACCATAGCCGCCATCAGCATGCTGCCGTCCAGCGACAGGTTGATGACACCCGAACGCTCCGTGAGGATTTCACCACATACGGCAATAATCAACGGTGACGACTGCAGCATGATCGAGGCGAGAATACGGATCAGATCGCTGTCGTTCATCAGTCGCCCTTCCCTATGTCGGAGCTTAAGGTACTGGCCGGGGCCGGAAGCACATCCGGTGCGCCGGTGTCCGGCTTCTGTTTCTTGCCCAGACCCACGCTGCGAGCCGTGCCGAACAGCAGCACAAAGAGCACCATGACCCCGGTCAAAATGCCGCCCAGCGACGAATGTAGTTGCGTGCGTAGCTGCAGGGTGATGCTGCCGTTAAGCACGGCCGAAAAGAAGATGGCGATCAACGGCACCCAGAGGATCCGATAAGCCGCCAGCATGACGATCAACAGGGCCAGGAAACCAATCCCGCCGGAAATGCTTTGCCGCAGACTATCGAACCAGCTGAGCACGCGCACAGCACCGCCCAAGACCGGCCAACGCACCGCAGAACATCATGGCCAAAATCGTCTCGCGTTCGCTGGAGACACCCAATAGAAAGGACGAATAGGGATTCTTGCCCAACGCCTTCAGCTTAAGGCCCCATGTTGTGTTGTTGAGCATGATGGCGACCAGGATGAAGGCCACGATCGCCAGGCCCAGCGACAGCGGGCTGAAGCGCGATTCGAGCAGACGAGGCATGAGCGCCGCTTCCTGAAACGGGGCCGTGCCGCGAAATGTGCCGCCCTCCGGCGGCTGCCACGGCCCAGAGATCAGGTAGTTGGTCAAAATGATGGCCAGATTGTTGAGGGCCAGGCCGCTGAAGATCTCATTCACATGACCGCGGGTCTTGAGCACGGCCGATATCGCCGCCCACCCTGCCCCGGCAGCCATGGCCGCCACAATCTCGGCCGTCACGAGGATGGGCGCGGGTGCATCAAAGTTGAGCGCCACCCAGGTCGCGCCGACCGCGCCCAGGACAATCTGCCCCTCTACACCGATATTCCATAGCCCGGCCGTGAACGTGATCAGCAGGCCGATGGAGCAAAGCAACAGCGGCACCCAAAAGGCCAACACGCTGAGCATCTTGTTGGTATCGCCAAACGCTCCGTCCCACATGGCCCGGAAAGATTCAGCCGGACTGGCGTTGAAGAGCAGGAGCAACAGGCTGGTAAAGAGCAGTGCCGCCACAATGGGCACGATAGGCCACAGGCGGTTAAGCCACCGGCTGCCTGTGGTGGGGCTGTCGTTCATGCCTGGCCTCCGATGAGATAACCAAGCTCTTCGGCCGTGGTTTCGTTGGCATTCAGCACGCGGGACATGATCCCGCCGGAAAAGACGGCAATTCGGTCGCTGCGGTCAATCACTTCGTCCAGGTCGGCGGAGATAAACAGGATCGCCGTACCCTGTTGGCGGCGCTGATACAGCAGTTCCCACGTGTAATCCGTTGAACGCACATCCAGGCCGCGTGTCGGGTGCTCCAGCAGCAACAATTTGAGCGGATCGTTGAGCAAGGAGAACATGAGCCGCTGTTGATTGCCGCCGGACAGGGCGTCGGCCGTGGTGTCCGGCGTACCCACAATCTGATAGGTCTTGATGCGCTCCGTCATGTCCTCGCGCGCCTCCGGCCAGTCAATGATGAACGATGGTTCCGGCTGCACAAGGACAAGGTGCTCAGTCAGCGTCAGTCCGGCGACCAACCCTTCCTCCAGTCGCCCGGCCGCCATGTAGGCCATCCCGAAGTCCTGCATGCGATGGTAGCCCCAATCGGTTACATCCTCGCCGTTCAAGATGATACGGCCGCCTGTGACTTTCTCCAGCCCGGCACAGGCTTGCATGACCAATCGCTGACCGCTGCCTTCCAGCCCGGCAAAGCCAAAAACCTCACCCTGACGCACGTCGAGATTCACGCCATGAATTGCCAGCCGGTAGGTCTCAACAGATACATCCTGCAGAGAGAGCACACTATCGCCTACCTCAAACGGCGGCCGTACATTGCGCACCGGCACCTGCCCGAACATCATCTCCACCAGGTCCTCATTCGGACAGGGGAGCTCTGTCTCGCCCACCAGTTCGCCGCGCCTGAGCACAAAGGCATGGCCGCACAGGTCCTGAATCTCTTCCAACTTGTGGGAGACGAGGATG
This sequence comes from uncultured Chloroflexia bacterium, assembly GCA_963695535.1. GTDB lineage: Bacteria > Chloroflexota > Anaerolineae > Promineifilales > Promineifilaceae > Promineifilum. The sequence goes on along the minus strand of CAVOGT010000002.1, from coordinate 93,263 downwards.
ATGGTCTTGTTTTCCTGAAAAGCCAGGGTGCGGATGGAATCAAAGAGAATGTCTTTCTGCTCGGCGCTAATCCCGGTGGTCGGCTCGTCGAGGATCAGGAACTGCGCGCCCCCGGCCAAAAGACGCACCATCTCCAGCTGTTGGCGTTCGCCCAACGACAGCGTGTCGATGAAGGCGCGGACATCAAGTTCAAAGCCATAGCGCGTGGCTAGCCCTTCCAGTTCAGCGCGGGCGCTCTTGTAGTCCAGGCGCATCTGGTCGTTTCGGCCGAGCAAGTAGTTATCGATCACGCGAAACGGGGGCATGTCGAGTGGGTCCTGGTAGAGCATACCCACGCCCTTGAACAGCGCGTCGGCCGGGGAATGAAAATCGACGGGAACGCCGTCCAGGAGAATCTGCCCGCTCGTTGGAGGCTGGTAACCGGAGAGGATCTTCATCAGGGTGCTCTTACCGGCGCCGTTTTCGCCGACAAGGGCATAGATACGCCCCTCCTCCAGAGTCATGCTAATGCCGTCATTAGCCTTAACCGGACCGAAATACTTGCGGATGTCTTGCAGCTCAACCCGCATAAGACCTCCTGACCAATACGACTGCGACAGGGTGTCACAGATTACTGCATGGATGAAATCGTAGACGGGCTGAAGTCGACCTGATGCCCGATTACGCAAGCATACCCGAACTTCCGATACCGTACACGTGACATTGTTCCTAATAATCGCATGACTTTTGTCGGCACAATCACACAATCGCAACCGTGCGCTACCGGCACCGGGCTAAGCCGCGGCATTAGTCGCCCGGCGGCTGGGGCTGATTGCCTACCGGATCGCCAAACGGTGGCACAGGCGTCACGTCCCCGCCATGCTTCTGAATCACCTGCAGCTCCTGCGAATAGCGTGCTTCGGCAGCCGCGTCGCCCGCCATGCGAGCCAGCTTGATGGCTTCCTGAATGTCGCGTGTGGCCTCATCGAGACGGCCCAGGTGGCGCAAGGCCTGGCTGCGTAAATAGAGCAGCTGGGCTCGTTGCCGGATCGGGGGATTGATAGTCAAAGCCTCCGTCAACTCCGCTTCAGCCGCTGCCCACTCATTGCGTTCCAACTTATAGCGCGCCACCAGCTCATGGGCGAGGGCCGCGCGGCCGTCGGACAGGCCATTATCCAACGCTTGCTGGGCATAGCCAGCCGTTTTGCTGTCAATGCGCGATCCATTATTGCTGGCCAGCAGCGCCTGCAGCAAGAGGCCATCGGCCGCATTAGGATGGTCGGCCATGAAGTGAGCCAGTCGACGCTCGGCCTGATGCTCGGCGCCGCCATAACGGAGCGTGTCGATAAGTTGCAGCTGTGCCTCGGGATCTCCGGCGGCAGCAAGACGCTCCAGATGCTCGTACTTCGCCTGGTCGGCGGCCGTGTCAAACGCGGGCATCTCGAACCAACCCTGGCGGTCGGCGCGCCAGAAGACAAAGAGCAGCCCGATGTGCACGGCCAGCGTGGCCGCACTCAGCAATGGTGTTTCGCCGAACGCGTAAATGATGCGCCAGTCGCCAATGGGCAGCACCAGACTGATGAGCGGGTAGTAGAGGAGTGAGAAGTAAATCTGGAAACGGAAGCTGCGCAGGCCAAAGTAACGGAGGGTGCGACTGCTATTGTTTCGCAGGGCCAACCAGATACTCACGCCAAACAGCAGCGATCCCAGGGTCCCCGCCAGCCCGATGAACCATTCCTGCGGCGGCGTGAAGCTACCGGCTGGGACAACATAGCCCCAGAACACGCGGTAACCGAACTCGACGACCTGGCCGCCAAACAGCCAGATCGCAAACGCGTGAAACAATTCATGCACCAACACCGAGGGCGGCACACTGATAAAGAAGGCCGCCTGCTCAGCCAGTCGCTGCTTTTCTCGCGTCAGCGGATCCTGACGAACCTGCGCCCAATTACGGCCGATCTGCACGACCAATTGCACTGATCGGAAGAGATACAGCAGTGCCAGAATGTTGGAAAGATTGCCGAGGAGTCCCATAGCCTACCTGTCAGATTGAATGATACTGGTCAGCACCTGATGTCGCAACCGGCAATCGGTCGATTCTTTTACATACGAGGCTTGGTGGGCGTGTGGGGAGCATAGTCATGCCCCCTGGCTTCTGCTAGAATGGTTGCAGTGACAAGCAAGCAGGAGTTCCTGGCCGAGCTGCCGATCTTCCGGAACCTGGATACCCAGGCCATTGCGGCGCTCGCGACCATCAGTCCGGAATACGAGTACAACAACGGCTCGGTCATCGCCTATCAGCGCGACGTTGCCGACAGCATGTACATCGTTCGCACCGGCCGCCTGCACGCGCGCAGCGTCGACAAGAACGGCATTGCCCGGCAAAGTCGCGCCTATATGCCCGGTGAATATTTCGACGACACGTGGCTGTTCGCCCCCGGCATTCACCCGGCAACTGTGAAGGGCACCGAAGACGGCCGTGTCATTATCATCAAAGGCTCCGATTTCATCCGCTTTTTGGAAGCCAATCCGCAAGCCGTCAAAGAGCTGGCCCCCAAGATGGATGAGTTGGGTAACTCGTTCGGGCTTAGTGCCATGGCGTGGGAAGACGGGCGCAAGATGCTCGTGCGGGCCCGCAGCCGTGACGCCAGCATTGGCCTGCAATCGGATGAACTGCTGGAGTACTACGCCCGACGCAGTGGCTGGTTCTTGTTGATCCAGCTGATTCCGGCCATCTTGCTCATTATGCTCGCTCCCGTGGCCTTCTTGCTGCTGCCGGAAGGGGTCGGCCTGATACGCATCTTCCGCTGGATACTGCCTATCCTGCTGCTCCTGACCGGTATCTTGCTCTTCCTGTTTCGCTGGATCGACTGGCGCAATGACTATTTCGTCATCACGAACAAACATCTGCTCCATCGCGAGTTTGAGCTGCGCGGGTTCCGAATCAATCTGGTCAAGATACCGGTTAGCCAGGTGCAGACCGTTGAAATCCTTAAGCCAACGCTACTCAGCAACATCTTTGACATCGGCTCAGCCCAGGTTACAACCGCGTCCAATGTAGGCGTTGTCCTGTTTGACCATATTGACGATCCCATCATCGTTAAGCAGACGCTTGACCGGCTTTCCGGACGGGTACGCACACTGAACGCGGCCGAGGAACTTCAGGTGATGCGCCAATCGCTGGAAGACCACTTCGAAATCGACCCTCATTTGCGGCAGGTTGTGACCGATCCGGAAGAGGGTGTAGCGACTGCATCGTCCGGCCCGCAAAGCCGGGGCATCTTCGGCTACTTCCATCGCCGGTTTGGTTGGCGGGTCATCGAAGGCAATGTCATCACCTATCGTAAGAGCGTCTTTACCTTGATTCGGCTAATATTCTGGCCCGTACTGGGGTTTGTGGTCGCTTTGCTGATTGGTTGGCTGCTGGTTCGCGCCGGCTTTTCAGGTACTATTGTGGCCATCGTTCTGGGACTCCTGTTGTTGGGTGACCTCTTTGCGCTGATCTGGCAGGTGGAGAACTGGCGCAACGACACATTCCAGGTCACCGATCGAGCGGTCATCGATATTGATCGGCAGCCGTTCGGATTCGGCGAGAGTCGCAAGCAAGCGTCCATTGCCAATATTCAAAATGTAACCGCCGAGCGACCCGGCTTTTTCGCCACCGTCTTTAACTACGGTAATGTCAAGATCGATACCGCCGGTGCGCAGGCCGACATTATGTTTGACAATGTCGTCAACCCCAGCGTCATTCAGAGCGATATTTTTGACCGTCTGGACAACACCCGCAAGAACCAACGTATTCGTGACGGACGCGCGCGCCGTCAAGAGTACGCCGTTTTACTGGACGTCTATCGGCAAGCGCTTGAAGAGGACCGCATTCCCCGGCGCATGCCAGACGAAACACTCCCGGATGAAGAAGTAGAGGTATGAGCGAGCTTTCAATTGTAAAGGTACCCAATCAGATCCTGCGCCAAAAGGCGCGGCCCGTAACCCAGTTTGGACCCGACCTGCAGAAACTGGTGGATGACATGTTCGACACCCTCCACGTCGCTGATGGCGTGGGATTGGCCGCACCACAGGTGGGACTTCCCCTACAGCTGGCTGTCATCGAGACCGTGCCCGATGTTGATGATGATGGCAACGAAATCGAAGGCTCGCGGGAGCAGTTCGTCATCGCCAACCCGGAGATCGTCTGGACCTCGCGCGACATGCTCGACGGCATCGAGGGCTGTCTGTCTATTCCCGGCTACTTGGGTGAAGTTGAACGATACGAAGCGATTCGCGTCCGCGCCCAGGATCGCTACGGCCGCAAGATTCGCCTGCGCCTGAATAAGTGGACAGCGCGCATCTTCCAGCACGAAATCGACCACCTCAATGGCATCCTCTATATCGACCGCCTGACCGCGCCGGAAAACATCTGGACTGAAGAAGAGTTCGAAGCCATGCGCGAGTCGGCTCGGGCCGAGGATGAAGATGAATCGCCGGTCGCAGACAGCCAGGAATCCTAGGCGACTCTGTCCCGAGTTTCTGCCGCCGTGCATTTGAATCTAGCCCCTATGGAGCGCTCATGTCATTGACCCGCGAAGATGTCGCCTGGATCGCTAATCTGGCGCGCCTGGCCCTGACCGACGAAGAACTGGAGGCGTATCGCACGCAGTTATCGGCCGTGCTGGACTATGCTGAACGGCTGAACGAGCTGGACCTGACCGACGTCGAGCCCTCGGCTCATGCCGTGGTTCGGCAAAACGTCTGGCGCGACGATGTGGTCGAGCCGTCACTGCCGTTGGAAGATGTCCTCTTCAACGCCGCCGCCACCGACCAGGACCAGTTCCTCATCCAGTCCGTCCTCGACGAGTAAGCACATGGAACTCACGGAACTGACTCTGATCCAACTACGCGACGCGCTGCGTCGCGGCGAAACGACGAGTGTCGCGGCAACCGAAGCGGCGCTGGAGCGCATTGTGCGCGTCGATAATCACCTGCGCAGCTACCTGACCGTCACCGACGAACTGGCGTTCGAACAGGCCGCCGCAGCCGACAAACGCTGTGCGGCCGGAGATGACGCCCCCTTACTCGGGGTGCCCATCGCCGTTAAGGACATCATCGCCACCAGCGGCGTGCCCACCACCGCCGGGAGCAAAATCCTGGAAGGCTTTGTCCCTCCGTACAACGCCTTTGTCGTCGACCGTCTGGCCGAAGCCGGGGCGGTATTGCTGGGCAAAACCAACACCGACGAATTCGCCATGGGCTCGTCCACGGAGAACTCGGCCTACGTGACCACGGCCAACCCGTGGGATCTTAGCCGCGTGCCCGGCGGCAGCAGCGGCGGCAGCGCCGCGGCCGTTTCCGCTGGACTGGCTTTCGGCGCGCTGGGCACTGACACCGGCGGCAGTGTGCGTCAGCCGGCGTCGTTCTGCGGCGTGGTCGGACTGCGACCCACCTATGGCCGCATGTCGCGCTGGGGTGTGATTGCCTTCGCCTCGTCGCTGGACCAGGTCGGCACCTTCGGCCGGACCGTAACCGATTGTGCCGCGCTGTTCGAAGCCACCGCCGGGTATGATCGTCGTGACAGCACCTCGCTCGATGTGCCCGTGCCCGACGTATCGGCTGCCTTGACCGGCGACATCCGCGGACTGCGCGTTGGCGTGCCCCGCGAATACTTCGTAGAAGGGCTGGAACCGGAAGTGGAAGCGGCCGTGCGCGCGGCCATCGACCAACTGCAACAGCTTGGCGCGACCATCGTCGACATCAGCCTGCCCCACACCCGCTATGGCCTGCCGGTCTACTATTTGATTGCCCCGGCCGAAGCCAGCGCCAATCTCGCGCGCTATGACGGCACCCGCTATGGGCCGCGCGTGTCCGGTGAGGACATGATCGACACGGTCATGCAGACGCGAGCCCTGTTCGGCCCGGAGGTCAAGCGGCGCATCATGCTCGGCACCTACGCCCTGAGCGCCGGGTACTATGACGAGTATTACGGACGCGCATTAAAGGTCCGCACGCTCATCAAGCAGGACTTCCAGGAGGCGTTCCAACAAGTCGATGTGATCGCCGCGCCCACCAGCCCGACCACCGCCTTCAAAGCGGGCGAGCGCGCCGCCGATCCGCTCAGTATGTACCTGGCCGACATCTACACCTTGCCGTTGAACCTGAGCGCGAGCTGCGGCTTGTCAGTGCCATGCGGGTTCGACAGCCAGGGCCTGCCCATCGGCCTGCAACTGATTGGCGACACGCTCGACGAAACGCGCATCCTTAACACAGCCCTGGCCTATGAGCAATCGACCGACTGGCACAAACGCTCGCCGGTCCTGCCTTTAGATGCGAGCGACGAATGATACAGGGCGGAATAATGTGATGCTAGACAGATACGAACCCGTTATCGGCCTGGAGATCCACGCCGAGCTCATGACCGACTCCAAGATGTTTTGCGGCTGCCGCGTGGTCGATAGCGTCGAGGCGCCGCCCAACTCGGCCGTCTGCCCCGTGTGTCTGGGCATGCCCGGCATGTTGCCCGTTATCAACCGACGGGCCATCGAGTTTGCCATGCGCGTGGCCCTAGCCCTCAACTGCACCATCCAGCCCTATAACATCTTCGCTCGCAAGAACTATTTCTATCCCGATTTACCCAAGGGCTATCAGATCAGCCAGTATGAGCTGCCCTTGTCGCGCAACGGCTGGCTCGACATCGCCCTGACCTCCGGCGAAACGCGGCGCATCGGCATCCGGCGTGTGCACATCGAAGAGGATACCGGCAAGTTAACCCATTTGACAACCGGCGGCTCCCTCGTCGATTACAACCGTTCCGGGGTGCCGTTACTGGAGATCGTGTCCGAACCGGACATCCGCTCCGGCGAAGAGGCCCGCGCCTATGCCATGCGCATTCGCCAGATTCTGCGCTATCTGGGCGTCAACTCCGGTGACATGGAGAAAGGCGTCCTGCGCGTCGAGCCCAACATCAGCCTTCGGCCGCGCGGCACCGTGCCCTTCGGCAACCGCACCGAGCTGAAGAATCTCAATAGCTTCCGCGCCCTGTCCGACGGCACCGATTATGAGCTCATTCGGCAAGCGGCCGTTCTGGATGCGGGCGAGGTCGTCGTTCAAGAGACGCGCGGCTGGCACGATACCCGGCGCGAGACGTTCTCACAGCGTCTGAAGGAAGAAGCCGAGGACTACCGTTACCTGGCCGAGCCGGACCTGCCACCGCTGCTGCTGGAAGAAAGCTGGATTGAATCCATTCGGGCCGACCTGCCGGAGCTGCCGCAGGTGAAAGAGCAGCGTTACGCCGAAACGTGGGGATTGTCCGCGACGGACGCCCAGGTTCTGGCTGAGGATCGCGTCGTGGCCGAGTGGTTCGATGCCGCCGTGGCCGCCGGCGGCCCGCCCCAGACCACCGCCAACTGGATCAGCAATGACCTGTTCCGGCTCATGAACGAGACCAATCAAACCATCGACGGCATTCTCGTCCGACCGGCCGATCTCGTGGCGCTGATAACCTTTGTGGACGACAAGACGATTAACGCCGGCACGGCCAAAGACGTCCTGGCGCGCATGGTCGCCACCGGGCAAGAGCCGGCGTCGATAATTGCCGACCTGGGTCTGGCGCAGATTTCGGACGAGGCGGCGCTGGCGGCCATGGTGGCCCAGGTGATCGCTGATAATCCGCGTGAGGTGGGCCTCTACCGCGACGGCAAGGTCAGTCTCAAGGGCTGGTTCGTCGGCCAGGTGATGCGTACCACCAAAGGCCAGGGCAATCCGGCGCTCATCAATCAGCTGGTGGAGCAGCAACTGACAGCCGCCTTACAGGACGGTAGCGACTGAGCCGAGCAGTTGACTGTTCCCTGTTTCGCACTCCTTACCCCGGCCGGCAACCGGGGTTTTCTGATCGCCGGCCGAAACCGGTAGCGAGCGTAGATGAGTGTGATGCATTTTGGCCGGAGATCATTACAATACGGGCACGTTGTGGAAACCATTCACGGTCTAATCCACAACCATACACTGTATGACGGTGAGGAGTGATTACAAACCATGCGTGTTGCCGTATTGGCTAACCTGCAGAAGAACGCCCCCATCTTTGAGGGTATGTCGCCCGATCAATGGGACGACCTCGATTCCGAAACCACTATCCAGGCCATCGTTGACGCCCTGAACGCGGGCGGCCACGAGGCCACCTTCCTGGAAGGCAACCTGTCACTCATAGACACGTTGCCAAAGCTGAAGCCCGATATCTGTTTTAACATCTGTGAAAGTCACTTCGGCGATTCGCGTGAATCGCAGGTGCCCGCCATGCTGGAGATGATGCGCATCCCCTATACCGGCGCAGGGGTGCTGGCCCTGGCCCTGGCCCTTGATAAGCCCATGACGAAGCGCGTCCTGTGGTATCACGGTCTGTCGACGCCGCCGTTCCAGACCTTCGAGCGTATCACCGAACCGCTCGACCCGGATATGAAGTTCCCGCTGTTCGTTAAGCCCGCGCGCGAAGGCACCGGCATGGGCGTGAGCGCGGAGTCGATTGTGCAGGACGAGGCGCAGTTGCGGGTGCAGTTGACCCGTTTGTTTGAACGCTATGACCAGACGGTTCTGGCCGAGCACTTCATCGAAGGTCGCGAGGTGACCGTGGGTGTTGTCGGCAATCTGACAGCCCCCGTGGCCAAGCGCCTGCCCGACGATCTCGAGGCTCCTCGCATCTCACGTGGTCTCCATTTCTTCCCGCCGCTGGAAGTGGACATGTCGCGCTATCCCGATGAAGAAGCGGGCGTCTACACCAGCCGGATCAAGACAGAGCTGGTCCACCAGTTCCACTATTTGTGCCCGGCGCCGCTGCCGGCCGAGTTGGTGCAGGAACTCAACTGGTTGACCGCAGCCACCTTTCGCGTGACCGGTTGCTATGATGTGGCCCGTGTCGACTTCCGGCTCGACACCCACGACAACAACAAGCCCTATATTCTGGAGATTAATCCGTTGCCGGGCCTCAATCCTGACTATTCCGACTTACCGCTGGAGGCCCAGGCTGAAGGGTGGACCTACGAGGAACTTGTCAACCGTATCCTCGAGGAAGGTATTCACCGCTATGGTCTTGAATGATCGTTTGTGCTTGAATTAGTGAAACATCTTTTCGTGGGTTGACACAGGAGTGTTGAGCAATGGCATCCAATAGCAAACCATTGACTGCCCGCTGCCCTGAATGTGACTCTCGGATCTATTTCGAGCGTCGGCCGGACACGGGAGAGATGATCTCATGCCCGGAATGCGACACACTACTAGAGGTCATTAGTGTATCGCCGCTGCGACTGGATTGGGCAGCAGATGAACCCGTTGGCGAACCAGGTAGTTGGGGCGATGAGAATTTCTTCAGCGACTCCGACGATGATGACGATGATTTCGATTTTGATGAGGATTGACCGACTGTTGATCACTCTGGTGTGAAGCGATTCGTGACATGGCTGGGGCTCGGGCTGCTGGCGGTCTTTGCGACCGTCGGCGGCCTGGTCCTGTACTGGTTGTGGCGGCCGAATCAGGCCGAAGTTGATACGGCACTCGTGGCCGAAACCTGGCCCGCCGTTAGCAATGGCCTCCACAATTCCAACACCGACCTCATCTACTGGCGTGATCACTTTTACCTCGTCCACGCCCAATCGCCCTACCACATGGGCAACACCGACTCGCGGCTGATTGTGCGCCGGTCGGCCGATGGGCACACCTGGGAGCAAACGGCCGAGTTGCAGGTCCCCGACGAAGATATCCGCGACCCCAAGCTGGCCGTCATCAACGACAGGCTGTTCCTCTACGCCCTGCAGAATGCCAACTTCGAGCCGGAACCGTTTGGCACGGTGCTGGCTACCAGCGCCGACGGCAAATCGTGGTCAGCGCTAGAACCCGTTGAGCCGCAGGGCTGGCTGCTGTGGCGACCGAAGACGCTGGACGGCGAAACCTGGTACGCCACCGCCTACTGGCACGAACACGGCAAGTCAGCCCTGTTCAGTTCCACCGACGGCCGCCAATGGGCTTTCGTTTCCGACATCCACGAAGGCGACCGCAATGACGAGACCGCGCTGGAATTCTTGTCTGACGGCCGGATGCTGGTGACAGCGCGACTGGAAGGGGACGACCGGGCTTGGCATCAGGGTTCCAGGAACGCCGCCACGCTGCTGGCCTGGGCCGACCCACCCTACACCGACTGGACCAAAACGCGCAGCCAGACCAGCCGTCTGGATGGGCCGGTGCTGTTCGCCCATGACGGGCAGGTGTACGCCGTGGCACGCTATGATCCGGAAGGTCCACGCTCATGGTATGGGATGTCGAGCATTCTGGGCCGCAAGCGGACGGCATTGTATCGTGTGAGCGAGGATGCGTTGGTGCGCCTGACTGATTTACCCAGTAACGGCGATACATCCTATCCGGGTATTGTGAAGAAGGATGGCGACCTGTACGTCAGCTATTACACCAACGACACAGCCCGGGAGTATCCGTGGCTGCTGGGGCTGGTTCGGCCGAGTGATGTGATGATGGCCCGGATCCCACTGGACCGTTTGCCGCAAGCCACCGGTATGTCGGTGCGATAACGTTCAGGACGCTACCAGACCTCAATTTGCTTGAACGCCTCAGCGCGGGCATATCCGACCGGTTCGCCCCGCGCTTCGTCCAGCTTATGCATCCACTCCAGACTCGCCTCCCCGTCCGGGAACTGGCTGCGATGGGCTACGCAGGCAGCCAGCTTGGTTGGGTAGACCGGCATCACGTCGATGAAGACATCCGGTGACCGATCGGTGCTGAACACGAACACGCGCGCCAGACAACCCGGCCCGGCGCCCGGCTCGTTGAGTTGCTCCGGATGGTAAAGGGGCATCTTGGAGGGCATGAAGGCGTCGAGGGCGGCCTGCCCGGCAGCGCGGTGGTCAGGATGGATCTGACCGGTCCAGTAGGGGTCAAAGGTCCACAGCGTATCCGCCTGCGTCAGGCGATAGAGCCGGGCGATTTGACCACGCAGGACGAGGCTCGGCTCCAGTTCACCGTCATGGTGGCCCAGATTAAACGTCTGCGCCAACCCCAGAATGTCGGCCGCAGCTTCAGTCTCAGCCAATCGCGTGCCCGCCAGTCCCCAGCGCGTCAACTGGGCATCCTGAGCGCCGATGTCGCCCAACGTGCAGTTGGCTGAGAAGACCGTGACCCCACGTTCAACCAGCAACGCCACTGTGCCGCCGCACATCGTTTCCAGATCGTCGGGATGGGCGGCCACGACCAGCAGGCGCTTCACGTCATCAAACGCCTCCAACCCGCGCGTCATTGGGTTTTCTATCATGGCGCTTCGTTCGCGCTGGCGACGGTGTTGAATTTCCAGGTGTAGCGCTGACCATTGGCGTCAATCTGGGCCGTATAGGTTTGCCCGGCGATGAGCGGTTGGCGGGGAATCATCACAATGGCGTCCTGATTATCCAGAATCTGACGGCCGGTCTTTTGCGCCCAGACATCGGGGTTGAAGTAATTCGTCTCGTCAAACACACAGACATCCACCGGCGTATCGCCCATCAACAGCCCTTGCCCGCCGACGGACGGAACCACGTCGCCATCACCCAGCTGAACAACAAGCGGCGGGCCGGACGGCCGGGAGTAGCCGGGGCAGCTGGTCAACGGATCGGGCCACTCGAACAAATTGTGACGGCCGATCCAGGTCGTGCTGCCGTCCTTGGGGAAGAACAGAGGGTAGGTAACGCTCGGTGTGCCTGTATCTCGCTCACTGCGGACATCCAGCACGGCAGCCATGGCTACATCCCCGCCGGCCTCGTTGTAATTTCCATAACCGACTCGTTCCAGGCGCGGCTCTAACATGGGCACCAAGTGAAATGGCGCCGAGGCCCAGAAGTTGACGCCCCATATATAGTCGGCATCGAGTTGACTGGTGGCGAATACATTCCCATTGCGCGCGGCCTGGTCACCGGCCGCCGAGAATAATGGGCTGGATGGATCTTGTTTGTGTGATATGGCCGCATCGTTGACGACCATGTATTGGCTGTGAAGTTCGCTGCCCAATGTGAGCGCTGCCTGTTCAGACAGCGGTGGCAGGTCGCCCATCGTTCGAAAGCGATTGAGATAGCCCAGCCAGGGCGTGTAAATTGCTTCGGCCGTTGGAGTGGGTGGTGGTTCGGTTGGTGGCGGAACGGGTGTATTGGTGGGCAGCGGCAGCGGCGTCGCTGTCGGCTCCGCCGGTGGCACAGTCGTCGCCGTGGGTTGGGCAGTAGGTGGGGGCGCAGTCGGGGGAATGGACGTTGGCGGCACGACACTTGTCGCTGTCGCTGCGGCCACAACGGCCGGAGGGGGCAAAGTCGGCCGCTCGGATACAGTCGTGGCGCCGGACTGCGCAATGCCGGATGAGGCCACGTCGGCCGCGGGCGGGGTTTCGTTCCCTCCGCAGGTAGCCAACAGAACAGCCAGGCAGATCAAACAGATGGCGGCGATGTTAATTCTCTTTTTCACGGTAAACTCCCGTTGTTGAACGTCTGCTCACCATAATAGAAGGCTTGCCCGTTGTCGGCAAGGCCATCCGTTACACCGGACCTGTAAAGTACGCTGCACTTGCAGGAATAATCCAGTGCTATCTAAGGAATGGGGGCTATTCGGTAGGCAGGGGGAGTGTTCGATCGGGGTACTTGCCCATGACGCCCAGGTAATGGGACTGGATACGCCGCAGGTCGGTCTCATAGTCACCCGTGGGCACAATGGTGGGGCCGATGCGCATGACCTTGTTGCTGTAGTCAAAGATGATCAGGATCAACGGCACGTTGGCGCCGTAGGCGATGTAGTAGAAACCGCTGCGCCAACCCTTGGTCACGGAGCGCGTGCCTTCGGGCATGATCGCCATGACCATCTGGTCGCGTGCGTTGTATTCTTCGACAATCTGCTGGACGAAGTTGCGAGTCTTGTCGCGATCCAGGCCAATGCCGCCCAACCAACGCAAGAGGGGACCGGTTGGCCCCTTGAAGGCCGTATGCTTCATGACGAACTTCATGTCCGCACCCAGGGAAAGAGCCGTCAGGATGGCCATGAAGAAATCCTGGTTGGCCGTATGGGGGGCACCCACGAGCACAACCTTGGGCACGTCTGGAAAGCGGCCTTCAATGCGCCACCCCATGACCCGCATGATGCCGTAAAAGAAATCACGAATCAGTGCATTACCGCGCGTGGGGATATTGGGTCCCAGATCGCGCACCGTCGTATAGGTCAGATCATCTTCGGCGTAATGGGGCACAGGCCCAGAGACTGTTGCCGAGTCGGCCAAATCAACTGCGGGCTGGTGAAGGTCGACTTCAGTTGTCGTCATTGCTCTTTCCCATATCGGTCATTATCGTAGTTGGGCAGCACCACCTAACTCGGCTCCCCATGCAGATTCTACAACCAATAACACCGTTTGGTTACAAAAGACACGGTTGTCCCGGCTGACTTTCGCTACACTCACAATCGGCCGCGCAGCTCGCCTTTGCCGACCACTTGCGTGCCGATGGGCTTGCCCTAAAATTGCGGCATGGTCGATTCCACCCTTTTCACGATTGGCTACGGCGCGCGCAGCATCGAGGAGTTCCTGGAGACGCTGCGCCATTTCGACATTGCCTATGTCATCGACGTGCGCTCCAAGCCCTACTCGCGCTATAAGCCCGACTTCTCGAAGGATCAGCTTGAGCGTCATCTGCAGGCGGTCGGCATCCGCTACGTCTTCATGGGCGACACACTGGGCGGGCGACCGAATGATCGGGCCCTCTATACTGACGACGACAAAGTTGACTACGCCAAACTTCGCGAGAGCAAGATTTTTAAAGAGGGCATCGACCGCCTGAAGAAAGCCCAATCGCAAGGTTTGCGCGTTACCCTGCTGTGCAGTGAGGGTCGGCCGGAACAGTGCCATCGCAGCCACTTGATTGGCCAGACATTAACCGACATAGGCATTCCGGTGACCCACATTGATGAGAACGGTGACAGCTTCAGCCAAGCTGAGGTGACAGCCCGAACCTATGGCAACCAGATGCTCATGCCCTGGCTGGAAGACGGCTTGCGGATAACCTCGCGTAAACCATATGACCCAACCGACGACACCACCGACGCCGACGATTCGTAAGCTGGTCACCATCGGCGCCTATGGCTACGAAGCCGAGGCTTTCTTTCAGGCCCTGCAATCAGCCCAGGTCGACACCTTCGTCGACATTCGCATGCGGCGCGGCGTGCGCGGAGCGCAGTACGCCTTCGCCAACAGCCAACGTCTGCAGGCACGGCTGGCGGAACTGGGGATTCGCTACATCTACCTGCAGGACCTGGCGCCAACCGCGGCCGTTCGTGATGTCCAGCATCAGGCCGACGCCGCCACCAAGACCGCCAAGCGCGCCCGCGCCACGCTCAGCCCCTCCTTCATAGCTGCCTATCAGTCACAGATCCTGAACAACTTCCCTGTGCCGGACTTCTTGGCCGCTCTGCCCGAAGACGCGCAGGTTGTCTCGCTCTTTTGTGTCGAGAAAGACCCGGCTGCCTGCCACCGATCACTGGTGGCCGACCGGTTACAAGCCGCGCTTGCCGTGCCGCTGGTGAACCTGTTGCCCCTGCCCACCTCAACACCGGACCCTTAGGTCCTGCGCAAACAAGTCGCCATGAAAGTCGTCATCGTTTCCAAAACACGCCAGGGCAACGGAGCCTGCGTCGGAGCCATCACCTTCGATGGCCGATCGCTCCGCCTGCTCGCCCCTGAGCAGGAAGTGGTTCACGGTCATTTCAACCTGGACTATGCTGTAGGCGATGTATGGGAAGTCGAGTACCACGAACCGGACCCACTCATCCCACCTCACGTAGAGAGCATTATCGTCACCGCCAAACGCCGCCTGCCGCCCATCGACGATGTCTGCCGGTTCATTCTCGACCGCATGCCACCAGCCACAGGCGGTACGGAAGCCCTCTATGAAGGGCTTACGCAGGTCACACGACAGGGCGCACAATATATTGCTGAGCGCACCGGAATTCCCGCCTTCAGCACCATGTTCTGGCGACCCGATCGACCACTCAAGCGTGTGGTTGACACATCAGTCCGCATCCGTTACTGCTATCCAACGGACGAAGGCGACCGCACGCTGACCTACGTCGGCTTCCAGGAACCATTGGACGAGATCCCGGCTGGCACATTGCTGCGCGTCTCGCTGGCCCATTGGTGGCATCCGGCCGACAAGCCCGATGATGAAGACCGGTGCTATGTCCAGCTGTCGGGCTGGTATGAGGCGTGCAGTGGTGCCTCGGCAGGGATAGGTGAGCCGATCGCCGCGACTCCCTTCCAGCCAGCCGACCGGCAGGCACTCGCTCTGGACCTGCCAACGGCCGAAGAACACCTGCGGCGTGTGTTCGGTTTCGACCGCTTCCGACCGGCCCAGGCGAGCATCATCGACAACATCCTGAACAAACGCGATACGCTGGCCGTCATGCCCACCGGCAGCGGCAAATCGCTGTGCTATCAGCTGCCGGCCCTGCTCTTTCCCGGCCTGACGGCCGTTGTTTCGCCCTTGATCGCCCTGATGGAAGACCAGGTCGTTCAATTGCGCGAACTGGGCATCCCGGCGGCCTTTCTCAACAGCACGCAGCCGTATGACGCGCAAATGTCGATCATGCAGGGGGTGCGGCGGGGGGACGTTCGGCTGCTTTACGCTGCGCCGGAAACATTGATGAAGCCGGAGATCTTGCAGCTCCTGAACGACGCGGGGGTCGATTGCCTGGCTATCGACGAGGCCCACTGCATTTCCGAATGGGGCCACGATTTCCGGCCTGAGTATCGGCAATTGGGCGACGTGCGCCGCCGTCTGCCAGAAGCCGTCTGCCTGGCGCTGACGGCCACAGCCACCGAGCGCGTCCGGCAGGACATCAAGGACAACCTGGGTATCACCGATGCCCAGGAAGTGGTGACCAGCTTCAACCGCGAGAATCTGTTTCTGGCCGCCCGCGAAAGGCAACAGGGCTGGCAGCAGCTAACGTCCTTTCTCAACATCCACCGGGGTGAATCGGGGCTAATCTACTGCCTGACGCGCGCTGACGTCGACCGCATTGCCGCTGATTTGCAGGATGCCGGCTTGCCCGCCATCCCCTATCACGCCGGGCTGGACAATGAGACACGCCGCCGCCACCATCGCCGCTTTACGTATGAAGAAGATGCCATCGTCGTAGCCACTATCGCCTTTGGCATGGGTATCAACAAATCCAACGTGCGCTTTGTGGTCCACTACGGCACGCCGAAGGACATCGAGAGCTACTATCAGCAGATCGGCCGGGCGGGTCGCGACGGTCTGAGGGCCGACTGCCTGTTGCTCTATAGCCAACAGGACAACAACACCGCCATGCGCCACATCCAGCAGAATGCGCCCGCCCAACGCGCGCCGGCCACCATGCGCCTGCGCGAGATGTGGGATCTGGCCGAGACCACACGCTGTCGCCGTCGGCCGTTGCTGCGCTATTTCAATGAGGTCTACGAACCGGACAACTGCGGTATGTGCGACAACTGTTTGGTCGGCCCGCAGGAGACGATCGACCTGACCATTCCGGCGCAGAAGTTTCTGTCCTGTGTTCGGCGAACGGGAGAGATGTTTGGGGCGAGCTACATCATCGACGTCCTGCGTGGCTCCCGAGCCAAGCGCCTGCTGGAAAATGGGCATGACCGGCTATCGACCTATAACATTGGCGGCGAATACACCAAACGGCAGTGGCAGGCGTTGGCCCGTCAATTTGTGGAAGAGGGACTCATGCTGCGCGACATGACCCACGGCGGGTTGAGCGTGACGGCCGAGGGTTGGGCCGTGCTGCGAGGGCAAGCCTTCTACGGCGTTGCGCCCGAAGAAGATCTGACGGTGAGTGCCTCCCCCCGCTTCGATGCCGACTACGACCGCGAGCTGTTCGAACTGCTGCGCGCCAAGCGAGCCGAGTTGGCCGTGCAACAGAATGTGCCGGCCTTTGTGGTCTTCAGCGACCGCAGCCTGCAAGAGATGGCGGCCTACTATCCGCAGACAGTCGATGAGTTGATGCAGATCCACGGTATCGGGGAATCCAAGCTGGCTCGCTACGGGGCAGCTATGCTGGCGGTTTTAGGGCCCTATTGTCGGGAAAGAGGACTCAAGTCGCAGTTTGGGCTAACCAGACCCCATTCCCAATCAACCCCAGACCACAGCCTGGCCGACAGCCGCCAACGGCGCATAACAACTCTGTTCACCAGCGGCAAGACAATTGCTCAGATCACCGCTGATCTGGCCCTTAAAGAAAGCACCGTGATTACCTACCTTGAGAAAGCCATCGCCCAGGAAACCCGTTTCCCTAAAGCGCACTTCACGCGTGAGTGGAAGCTAACGGCCGATGACTTCGATTCCATTTTGGCGGCATTCAAGGAATTGGGAACCGACTTCTTGCGGCCAGTCTTCGATAGGTTTGAAGGAACCGTTACCTACGACGACCTTCGGCTCGCTCGTCTAATCTACCTGAACTCATTACTACCTGCTGGGTAGCCGAATCCGTCTACCTTCACCCCACAACGCTCTCATCACTTGTCGCCGCCGACCCAACGGTTACGCAGTTGGCTCTGCTCTGTACGGCCGGAAAGCAATGTTGTGCGACATTTGTAGACTTGACAGTCTAGACCACCAGGTCTATACTATTTGCCATGCTGACTGTCATCAATCCGTTCGACAAAACATTTGAGCACCGCGAGGAACTCTTGGATGCGGCTTTGGCTGAGTTCGCCAACAACGGCTACGACAGCGCTTCCATCAACGACATTTTGCTGCGGGCCGGGATGAGCAAGGGACAGTTCTATCACCACTTCGGCAACAAGGAAGCGCTTTACCTGGCGCTCATTGGGGTGTTGATTGCCCGCAAAAAAGCCTTTCTGACATCAGTCATGACTGCTGACGACCTCCGGCAAGATGTCTTCGGTATTCTCAAGTCCCAGATTCGATACGGACTACTATTTGCGCGCGAAGATCCAGCGGTCAGCCTATTCTCAGAGAGCTTTCTGCGCGAGCAAGGTAATCCCATCTTCCAGACTGCGCTCACCCACTACAACTTCAACGACAACGAAGGAATCGGCAGTCTGTTGGATGTCGCCATACTGCGCGGCGAATTTCGCGCTGATTTGCCGCCGGAGTTCATCAAAAAGACCGTCGGCTATCTTTTCTCACATGTGGCTGAATTTGCCGGAACAACGCAAGTCGGTGACTTCGAGCCGTTTCTGGACAATCTGATTGAGTTCTTGCGCACCGGCCTGACGAGCCGCTAGCGCCTGAGGCAGCCGAGCCTGGGAGTTAACACAAGATGTTTGAATTTACTTTTCCGGTGGGATATTACGACCTCCATAAGACCAAGATCATCGACTATCAGTTGAATCGCTGGCACTCGCTAGGGTATGTACGACTGGAAGATATGGTTGAAGCCGGGCAACGCATCCGCGGTCTCGATGATTGGAAGGGTGTCATGGTGAACCTGGCACAGACCGCTCTAGCCGATGGGCGACTTATGGATGGCACGTTCCACTATCGCGCGGCCGAATTCTTCACCCACCCCACTGATCCCGACAAGGTTGATTTGTACTGGCGCTTCAATGATCTCTTGTACCGTGAGTTATTTGTGGACGAACCGTTTGAGCGTCATGACGTGCCCTACGAAGGCGTCACGCTTGCCGCCCTGCGCCTCCCTCGCCAAAGCCAACCACATGCCGGAACGGTGGTGATCCATGGCGGTTTTGATTCATTTATCGAGGAACTTTACTCAATTGCTACGAGATTCGCGGCCAGTGGCTACGACGTTATTTTGTTCGAGGGCCCCGGCCAGGGCGCCACGCTCAAACGACATCACCTGCCCATGACATTGGAGTGGGAGCGACCGGCGAAAGCGGTCCTGGACTATTTCAACCTTGAGGATGTGACGTGGCTGGGGGTTTCCATGGGCGGCTGGCTGTGCTTTCGCGCCGCCGCATTCGAACCACGCATCAAGCGTGTCATCGCCCTGTCAATCGCCTACGACTACATGAAGATACCGCCCAAGCCGGTGGCTGATTTCGCGCGTTGGCTGCTCAAGCGCCCCAACCTCATGCGGCCGTCCGCTTCCCTGAAGATGAAGCTCATGCCGCAGGAGAATTGGGGTGCCGTCAACATGATGTACATTTTCCAGGATGACGACATCGTGCACGCCTCGACTGCGATGACCCGATTCAACCACGAGAGTCAGCATCCAGAGAAGGTAACGCAGGACGTCCTTATCCTGAGCGGCGCGGAGGATCACTTCATCCCCCTCAAGCTCCACTATCTGCAAATAGAGGCGCTAACCAATGCGCAGTCAGTGACCGGCCGAGTCTTCACGCGGGCCGAGCAGGCCCAGAATCACTGTCAGGTCGGAAATATCGGACTGGCAGTAGATACGATGCTGACCTGGTTGGCCGAGAAAGCCGGCAAGACGGTAGAGGCGATAAGCTAGCTTTCCACAATGACGGCAACACCGAGCTCAGCCAACACCACGTCCTCCGCCTCCGGCAGACCGCTGACACCCACTGCGCCAACCACCTGTCCATCGACAACGATCGGCAGGCCGCCACCCCAGCCGGTATAGCGCAAGTCGCCGAAGTTGGTGATGGGAAAGCCCTCATCGCGCGACGCCTGGCCGATCTCACGCGACGGCCGTCTTCACGCAGCGGCCGTAAACGCTTTGTGGATAGCGTTGTTGACCGACGGCAATGGGCAGCCGTCGGTTCGCAAAAAAGCCAGCAGCTCGCCTTGCGAATCCACTACGGCAACGGCCACGCCCTTGTGTTCTGCTTCCAGTTGGGCTTGAACCGCCTGAATGATTGCCTGCGCGTCCTGATGGGATAAGTGAGTGCGTTGGTACATAATGTCTCCTGCTTGCGCTTGGTATGGATCGAACGCCTCAAGAGTATCCTCAACCACATGCTCGGTCCAGATGAAAGGACCTGGCCCCGAGGGGTCGCAATGGGCATGAATTCTTCGTAATCGTAAGGCGACAACGACCGCCCATTTTCGTAGACTCGAGCCAATAGCAAACTGATTGTACGCAACGCCAAGGAGCACGATATGCCCATAATTGAAACGGAACTACTTGTCATCGGCGGCGGGTCAACCGGCACCGGCGTGGCCCGCGACGCGGCCATGCGCGGCTACCAGACTGTCTTGGTGGAACGCTACGGCATCAGCGACGGGACCACTCGCCGCTATCATGGCCTGTTGCACAGCGGCGGGCGCTATGTTGTCAATGATCCCGAAGCGGCTCGCGAATGCATCCAGGAGAATCGCATCCTGCGGCGTATCATGCCCCATGGCCTGGACGATACCGGTGGCTTTTTTGTCGTCGGCCCCAACGATGACCCGGCCTTCATTGCCCAGTTCTTGGCGGCGGCCAAAGCGTGCGGGCTGCCCGTTGAAGAGCTGCCGGTGGCCCAGATGCTGAAAGAGGAACCGGCCCTCAACCCCCGCATCAGTCACGGTTTCTGGGTGCCGGATGCCGTGGGGTATGGCTACATCGCCACGTCGGTCACGGCCCGCAGTGCGGCTGATTACGGCGCGACCATCCTGCCCCACCACACCGTGGTCGAACTCATCATGGAAGGCGACCGTGTTTGTGGGGCGCGCTGCCTCGACAGCCAGGGGACGCCGCTAACCATTCACGCCCAGATCGTCGTCAACGCCAGTGGCCCCCTGGCCGCCACCGTGGCCGAGATGGCCGGGGCGCCACTGGACATTGTGCCCGGCAAGGGCACGATGGTTGCAGTTGATCACATTCCCCTGCGAACGGTGATCAATCGCTGTCGCTTCCCAACTGACGGGGACATTATCGTGCCCAAGCGCGGTGAGGCTATCGTGGGAACCACCGACGTGGAAATCAGCGATCCCGATGACTTCGGTGTCACCGCGGCCGAAATTGACCGGATGCTGCAGGCCGGGGAAGAAATCCTGCCCGGTTTCAGCAACAGCCCATCGCTGCGGGCGTGGGCCGGCGTGCGGCCGTTGTTTCGCAGCGCAACCGGCGTCACCGAAGGCGATCCGCGCGCCGTCACCCGAACCCATGCCTTGCTGGACCATGCCACTCGCGACGCGATCGACGGGTTCATTACGATCACCGGCGGCAAGTGGACCACCCACCGGCTCATGGCCGAGCAAACGGTCGATCTGGTCGGTCTCAAGACCGGCCACACTGACCGCCCCTGCCGCACCCATCTCGAACCGCTGACGACAGAGCTTTTTGAAACGGCCGCCGGCAATCATTCGACCAGGTAAAACCTGCCGGATAAACGAAAGGGGTCGGACTTTTCAGCAAAGTCCGACCCCCTGGTTCTAGCGCATTGACCGATCGCCTCAGCGCTTCAGATCAAGGCACGCGCAGGTTGTCCTGAACGCGAGCCTCGCGACCGCTGGCGACATAGAAATTACGCAGATGACGATCAAGCGCCGGCAGCTTACCGGAAGCCACATTGTCCGTCTGGTTCGGGTCATCGGTCAAGAAATAGCGCTCGTAGCTAAACGCGCTGTTGGCATTCTCGATATCGCTGTAGTACTGGACGTACAGCGAATTGGCGCTGTTCCCCCCGGCATCGGCGGCCACGCGCAAGGCTAGATAGTCAGGCAGCCCAAAGCGCCAGTCCGTGCCAACCTGTGGAATGTTGGTCGACCGCGGCCGGTGGAACTCAAGGAGAACCGACCGCCGCCACGAAGTGACCGAACCTGTTTCCACGAGGTTCTTCAGGGAACGGCCGTCCACACCGAAGCCCGCGCTATACCAGGCTCTGCCCAGATAATCCAGAATCGTCGGAGCAATGTCGATATTGGCCACCAACCGATCCACTTGCCGGCGCGTCCCACCCGGGGACTTGATGTAGAAGGGTACGCGAATCGACTCTTCATGCGGCGCGAGCTTATTGCTCAGTCGATGCTCTCCGGTGTAATGGCCATTGTCTGACGTGAAAATGATGACCGTATTGGCGCCGACAGCATCAATCACCTGACCCACCATGCGATCCACCGAAACCATTTGTTCCATGCGATCGAGATGCAGGCGACGCAAGTAGTCCTCTTGCCCACGCAATGACCACACGGACTGATCCAATTGGGGCCACGCCTCGTCGGAATAGAACGGCAGCGTGCTCTCCAACTGACGGTTAAACGAAACCTTCCCATCCGGCAACCCCAGGGCAGCGTTACTGGGTTCGAAGCCATTCACATCGTTGTCACGTCGCAGGCTGCCCGCCGGATAGTTGCCGCTCCAGTTGTAGGTTTGCCCGGCCACAATCGGCGCCCAGCAACCTTCCGCATACGCGCGCATGAGATAGTAGGGGTGAACTTGCGCCACATCAACCGGCTGGCCACCGGGCACATTCCGGCCGTCCTCAATCCCCGGCGTCACCGAATACGACTTGCCGGCGTACTTCATCGTGGGGCTAACGAGTTGCGCGCCTTCGCCGCCACCCTGCACCGCCGCCGGTTGCCCCAAGACAGCCGCATTGTTGTTGTTGGCGGCCAGCTCCTGGAAGTCGGTCAGCTCCGGGCTTTGCCACCATTCGACCAGCTCAGAGTCCGGTGGCTGGAACAGCACCTGGGTGATGTATCGTGCGCCCGTGGTGTGAATGAGATTGAACCCGGCCACACGGCCGAACACCACACTTTCGCCCCAGTCGGGATCGACCCGCCAGTTCGTTGCCGCGCCCGTGGGCAGACGATACTTCACCCAACTCATGTAACCGTACAGCTCGTCACCGCGGACGACCTGCTGGCGAATCAACCCACTTGGGAACACAATGGCGGCCCAGCCAACCACCGGCAAAACACCCGTACCCTCCAGAAATGTCTTGTCCCCTGACGGCATCCAGCCTGGTATCGGTTGGCCGGCAGTGATATCCCGCGTGTAGAAGTTAATGTCCTGGCGCGTCGTCCGAACCAGTTGCTGCCGCTTAACGGTCGTCGAGGGCAGCAGAATGTTCCAACCCGCCACCGAGCCGACCCCGGTATTGGGGGCAACGGAAGCATCATCACCGGTCGGGGTCCAGGACCCCCAGCCGCTATCGCGTGCGGTGCTGTTACGCTCCCACCACTTGTGCGTCAGCGTGCCCCCGGTCGAGCTCGTCGTTACCAAATGCTGGCGCCAGTTGCCGGTCTGATCATCTCGAAACTGAGCAAAGCTGACCGGCTTGCCGCCCAACGTGTTGGTGCTGATCGAGCCCATCTGTCGCCAGTTAGTGACATTGACGTGGATTCCGGCCGTCGAGACCATTAGGAACAGCGGCTTGTTGCCCGATTTACCGACGGCTTGCACCGCCTTGTCGCCGATATACTTGGTCTGGTAAACGGGCGGCAGGCTCTCGACGCCGTTGTCGTGCGCTTTATAGTTGCCGGGGCGTAAATCATAGCCATCTACCGAGACGAAGTAATCCCAGTTCGGGCGCTGCTGCCCCAGGTGCTCTTTGCCCACAAAGGCGCGGTAATACCCCGATCCAATCCATGTCGGCAGATAGGCATTGGCGGTGCGGGCCAGGTAGTCGTCGAACACTTGCGGACCTTCGTCGCCCAGCACATGCCACACACCGTGATTGTGTGAATAGCGGCCGGTCAGGATCGAGGCGCGCGAGGGCGAACAAATGCTGCAGGGCACCACCGCGTTCCGAAACTCCGTGGCCCCGTTGATGACCTTGCTCTGGATGTTGGGCAACAGCCCGGCGTCCAGCATGATTTCCATCGTGCGCACATCCAGATCGTCGACAATCAACATCAGGAAGTTCGGTTGCGTGCCGGCCGTAACCGTTCGCAGGTTGGCGCTGCGTCGGCCGCCAAAGAAACTGGCGACTACCATTAGGCCGACCATGATGACCAAGATGAGGAGAATTACCATACTACCACTACCTCCTGCGCTACATCGGTATCCGTTTCAGATTCTGGCGCTTATCGCATCTGCTTGTAAGCGTTGATCAATCCGTTCGTAGAACTGTCATGCGAGGCAACGGGGTCGTCGCCAGGCAGCTCCGGCAAGATGGACTTGGCTAGCTGCTTGCCCAATTCGACGCCCATTTGGTCGAACGAGTTAATCTGCCAGATGACGCCCTGCGTAAATATCTTGTGCTCATACAGGGCGATCAACATGCCCAACACCTCCGGCGTGAGTTTGGGAAACAGAAAAGAGTTGGTCGGCCGATTCCCGGTAAACGTCTTGGCCCTGACCAACAGCTCCAATTGCTCGCCGTCAACGCCCAGCGCCACCAGCTCGGCGCGTACTTCTTCGCCGGTCTTGCCGCGCATAAGCGCTTCCGTCTGGGCCAGGAAGTTGGAAATGAGCAGGGTGTGGTGGTCACCGATGGGATTTTGGCTCTGTGCCGGGGCCAGAAAATCGGCCGGGATGAGCTTCGTACCCTGATGGATGAGTTGATAGAAAGCATGCTGGCCATTGGTGCCTGGTTCGCCCCAGATAATCGGGCCGGTCGAATAATCGACCCAGGCATTGTCCTTGCGCACACTCTTGCCGTTGCTCTCCATGTCACCCTGTTGAAAATAGGCCGGAAACAGCGACAGGTACTGATCGTAGGGCAGGATGGCGTGGGTCTGGGCGTCGAAGAAGTCGTTGTACCAGATGCCCAGGAGGGCCAACAAGACCGGGATGTTGCGGGCAAATGGGGTCTGCCGGAAGTGCTCATCCACCATAAATGCGCCGCCCAGCATCTCCTCGAAGCGGTCCATGCCAATAGCCAGGACGATTGACAGACCGATGGCCGACCACAGCGAATAACGGCCGCCCACCCAATCCCAGAACTCGAACATGTTGGCCGGGTCGATGCCAAAAGCGGTCACAGCCTCGCTGTTGGTCGACATCGCCGCAAAGTGCTTGGCAATCGCCGCTTCGTCGTGAGCCGCGGCCAGAAACCACTGCCGGGCTGAATGGGCGTTGGCCATTGTCTCCTGCGTGGTAAACGTCTTGGAGGCAATTAGGAAGAGCGTCGTCTCAGGACTGACCGCCTTGAGCGTCTCGCTGATATCAGTCCCGTCCACATTAGAGACGAAGTGAAATCGCAGCCCGGCCTGAACATAGGGCGTTAGTGCCTTGACGGCCATCTTCGGCCCCAGGTCGGACCCGCCAATGCCAATGTTGACAATGTCGGTGATGCGGTGGCCCGTGAAACCCTTCCATTCTCCCCTGCGCACAGCCTCGCTGAAGGATCGCATTTGATCCAGCACCCGGTTGACACCGGGCATCACGTCCTCGCCGTCTACCAGGATCGGCCGATTCTCGCGGTTACGTAAAGCAATGTGCAAGACGGCTCGGTTCTCGGTGGTATTGATCCTGGCGCCGTTGAACATGGCCTCGATCTGGCTGGTCAGATTGGCCCGAATCGGCAGCGCCAACAGGCGCGCCATCGTCTCTTCGGTGACGCGATTCTTGGAAAAATCCACCAGGAGATCACCCAATTGAAGCGAGTATTTGTCAAAGCGACTGGGATCAGCGGCAAACAGATCCCGCATATGGACATCGGCTATTGCCGCATGGTGTTCCCAAAGTGCTTGCCACGCGGCCGATTCTGTCAGTTGGGTCATGGTACCGTTCACCTCTGCTTCGGTTCGTCGCGCAGGGTCAATGGCGCAACAACTGTACTGTAGCAGAGGCCCCAATGATTGGCGAACACGGCGTTAGGCCCGGCCGGACCACCGGCCGAGTCCAAGGGCAGACCCCTTGCTGCCGTTTGCATTGTTCATGACCGGCAACAAGGGCTATACTCTGCGGCCACGCGCACCAGTTGCCTGTGGCGCGGCAAGCTTAACCGACTACACTCGTCCGGAGGAGGGCATGATGCTGGACAGCAATCACTTCTGGCTATTGGCGACAGCACTGGGATCGGGCGTCTTCTGGCTCCTGGCCTATTTGCTCATCATCTATCGCGGCTTCAAGGATAAGTCTTACGGCATGCCGGTGGTTGCCTTAGTCGGCAATATCGCCTGGGAGTTTATCTTCGGCCTGGGCATAGAGAGTGGCTGCCCGGCAACCTGGTCCTCCTGCCCCGGCACGATCATCCAGGTTCGCAACTTCATCTGGTTGCTGTTTGACTTCCTCATCCTCTACACTGTCCTCAAGTACGGCCGCCGCTACTTTACCGGTATCCTGAACAAGCTGTTCATACCTATCGTATTGGGCAGCATTGTCGTGGCTGGGTTGCTCATCTACAGCATCATCCAGGAGATGTGGATACGCAACCTGTGGGGTGTCAGCATCAACGGCCAGATACCGGACTTCCTGCCGCTAACCCTGCAAGGCGGCAGCTACTATACCGGTTTCGGCCTCAACGCCATGATGTCGATCCTGTTCGTCTTCATGATGTTTCGTCGCCAAAGCATCGAGGGTCAGTCAGTCTATATCGCGATTAGCAAGTGGCTCGGTTCGTTGGCGGCGTATGGCTTCATGCTGGCCGACGGCATCCAGACGCCGGTGGTCAACGTGCTGTACGCCATTGTGTTCGTGTTTGATATATACTATATTTGGCAGGTCTATGCGCAGTGTCGGCTGGAAGGCATCAATCCCTGGCGACGACCGTAACCGACGAGGACCGACATTCGGCCAGTAGCTCCGCTGCCTCAGCCTGATAATCAGGTCGATTGAGCGCCCGCCCCATGACCGCCAGGGTCAGCGCCCGCTCATGGACCATGCCCAGTTTGTCGGCTTGGGCCAGGCTCTTGGCCCACAGCTTTTCAGCCTTGGCCTGCTTGCCCGCCTGCCAGGCATAACGGCCGTTCAATTGGTTGGCGCGGGGCCGGGCATATGAATACGTGCGCCCATATCCGCTAATCACTTTACACCCCTGCTCGGCTTCTTTGGCAGTCGCCATCCCCTGTTCCCACAGGGTCAAAAGGACCTCGGCCGGGGAGGTGAATACGTCCAGCAGATCAATTTTGAGGCTGGCGCGACCAAAGGCAGCCAACTGATCGTGAACCAGTTGTCTCGCTTCCGCGAAGTCACCCTGCTGCAGTGCCCGCGTCGCACGTAGACCAAGCCACATGCGTTCCTCAACCGGAACCATCTCCGGATGATCCGACAATAGCGAATCGACTTCGGCCGCGTAACGCAGCGCTTCCTCTGTCTCTCCCCGTTCCAGACTATTATAGAATTGTCCGCCGCGGCTGCGGACCTGGTGGCGGGTATCCTCACTGCGCAGCGCCACCTCGTACAATTCACCCCACAGGTCACGGGCCCTGACCAGTTCGCCCCGATTCTGGGCCACTTGCGGCAGGATCCATGCCGCCACACCCCACCTGCGCCATTCACCTAGTCGGCTAAAGATATCCAGCGCCACCGCGGTTTCCCGCTCCGCTCGATCCCATTCCCCAATCCAGACACTATACACAGAAAAAGGGATCTGGACGGCTGCCCGCGCGACCAGATCGTCGGTCTGCTCGGCCAGCGTCAGCGCGCGCATCCGGTAGGATTCAGCCAGTGAGTTCAACGATACCATCGCGAATGTCGCCGTCATATTGGCGTAACTGAGAATGAGTTCCGGGGATGGTCCGGCACGCTCGGCGACATTAAGCGTGGCCATGACCGTGTAAAACGAAGCCAGCTGATCGCCGGCGTTATAATAGACCTCGGCGACACCCGCATAGGCCCGGGCCGCTTCCAGCAAGGTTGCCCGTTCGTCAGCATCGACCTGCGAGACAAAGCGCTTCGGAAACTGGCGATGGCCAATTTGGCGCAGCAATTGACTTGACAGCCCCAGACCTCGGCCCACAGTCGACTTGGGTACCGGCTGCCCAAGTGAGGCTAGCGCATTCAGATAGTATGTCTCGCTTTGGTCCATCAAGGTCAACCGGTAGCTCGCCTCGCCCGCCAGGGTATACCAGTGGGCTTGCTGCAGGGCAGGGCTGCTGTCGCTGCCAAGCTCAAGAGCGAGATCCAGGAAGCGAATGGCCTCTTGGTTGGCAAAATCGCGGAAGGCATTTTCCCCCGCCCGGCCATAGTAAACAGCTGCCTTTTGACGATCGCCTGCCTCACGATAATGATGGGCAATAAGCGGATAGAACCGCTCCTGATCGCCCAAGTTAGACTGCTCGTACCAAACGGCTGTATCTCGATGCAGTTGTCGCTGTTGGCTCGAGGTCATTAACCCATAGACCACTTCCTGGGCCAGGACCTGCTTAAAGATGTAGGTCAAGTTCGGTTCCGGCGTCTCCTGCGGGGTGATGTCCAGGCGCTGAAGGTGATCCAGATGACCGTGAAGCTGGGCTGCTTCGAGGGGACCCGGGTAAATGTCATGCAGCAGACTAAACGCAAAGATGCGGCCGATCACACTGGCCACCTTAACTGTCAATTGCTCAGTGGGCGGAAGTAGATCAATTCGGCTCGTAATGACCCCTTCGATGCTGTTGGGAAAGTCGAGGGCCGCCAGTTCCTCCGGGCTGGCCACCAGCCGGCACTCGCCGTCGGCAACCACGATGAGGCCGGCGTCTCGCAGGGCATAGGCCAACTCTTCGCTGAAGAAGGGGTGGCCTTCAGCTTTGGTGTGAATGAGCTGGGTCATTGCCGATGGTAACGTTCTCACCCCCAGCCGGCGACACAGCAGCTGTTCGATGGCTGTGGGGTCCAACACATCCAGCACGATTTGGTGTGTCTCCGGCAACTGGCACAGTTCCAGTAACGTTGCGGCCGTCTCGTCGCCCATGGGCCGGGTGACGAGAAGCAGTAACAATGGTGACACATCCCGCTGCACGCGACGCAGCAGCGTCCATGATGCGGAGTCCAGCCAGTGGGCGTCATCAAGGATCAGCACCAGCGGTTTATCGGCCGCGACCGACCGCAAAACACCCGCCAACAACTGGTGAATTGTGTCCTGACGCGCCTCGCCCACGATCTGCTCGGTCAAGTCTGTTTCCGGCAAATCAACCGGCAAGACAACATTGAGCAAGGGAGCCAGATGTCGCTGCTCGGGATCCAGCATCGCCACTATGCGGTCGCGCCAATCGGGTACGGACCCTTCTCCACCCATCGCATTATCCAGCCCAAAGAGACCGGCCGCAATCGGGCGCCATCCGTAGTAGGGCGTTGATTGCTCAACGGCGTCACCATAGCCTATGAAAACGGCCGGCGGTCGCCCATCCGGAGAGCTATCCTCGGCAGTCGCGGTGCGTACCAGCACCTGAGTCAATAGCGATTTACCGACGCCGGCTTCGCCTTCAATGGTCACAACGGCCGAATGACCGGCCTGAAGTTCAGCCAGTAACTCAGTCATTAGCGCTTGCTCAACGCTACGCCCCACCATCCGGCCCGCGCCATCGTCAACGCCGACAATATCAAGGGCCCGACGGCGGCCTTGCAGCGACCATACGGCTGACGCATAGTCGAGTCCCTTGAGCGTAACAGGCGGCCGCGCAAGCACGTCGAACGAATCGTCAAGTTGATTGGCTACCCGATCAGAAATCAGGATCTGCCCCGGCTCGGCGGCTCCCATCAGACGAGCCGAAATATTGACCTCGTTACCCACTACGCCATAGGTGCTTCGCTCCGGGCTGCCATAGGCACCACTATGCACCAGACCCTGGCTGATCCCGATCTGAGGTCGCTGGAGATAATCTATGGCGTCAGTCAACCGAACGATTTCCAGTGCTGCAGAGGCTGCGCGGACGGCGTCGTCTTCGTGGGCCACCGGCGCGCCGAATGAAGCGTGCAGATATCCGCCCTTGTCACCCATAGTGATTTGCAACAGACAGCCATCGTAGCGATCCAGGATACTCTGGACCTGGCAGGCATAGGTATTGAGCTTTTGCCCCGCCTCATCATCGTCATCGTAGTTGATCCCATGGAAACGGATGAAAAGCGTCACCGAGTTGCGCAATTCAGCCAGGAAAGCCGCATCCGAATTCTGCAGGTGAGCATACACCGACGGCAGCAACCACGGTCGAACGCTATCTTCAGGTAGTTCGATCTCCACCGGCCAGGGCTCCTCGCCGGCCGCTTCTGAAATCCCTTTGATCACGACATACGCCCCACCCGCGCCACGCCGTTGATCCCCTAGCTGGACCTGGCTCGACAGCAAGGCGGGCACATTGGCTGTGACCAATACCTCGCCTCGTTGCGCCAACTCCTCAGCCACGGCCATGCGATCCAGCGTTTGCCCGGCCAGCACCTCTAAGACATAGGACGAGGGGTCGCCTACCAGGAATCGGCGGGCCGGGCCGGCGGCAATACCGACCTTTAGCCCCAGCGGAATAACCAACCCCCCAGGCGTCATTACGGCTTGCAGCATTGCCATCTGATGTTGGAGTTCCAACCCGCAGGAGACAGCTTGATCAGCCGCGTGTCCAGGTTTTGTGCCTTCACTGGAGCCGCTGTGGCTACGATCATCGAACCAGCACGTTATGGAGTCACCACTGAAGTTAATGACCGCGCCACCGAACCGATGGACCGTGCCCACCAGGGCGGTATACACGCGGTCAAGCTGGGCGGCCAGCATTTCGGCGCCGCGTCGCGGACCCAGTTCGGCCGCCAACGCCGCTGTCAGCGGCGTGAAGCCCGAGATATCGGCAAACAACGCCGCGCCCTGGACGCGATCGGGCAATCGGTCTGATGCAGCCAAAGCCAGCCGACGGTCAATGGGCAGATAGGTCTGTAATGTGCTCATTCAGCAGGTAGTCACGACCCAATAACGGGTAGGACTATCACCTAATGATAACCCGCGCAGCGCTCAATCTCAAGAGGACACCTGATCGCATACGACAGTAGCGTCTCGTGGATCAAGACAGAGCATCAGGGCGCGCGTTGGAGTAAGCCACGTCGCGTGCCCTGAATGAACCAAACGCAGACAGATCAGGCCGTCAGCGGCGGCGCTGCCGTTGTTTCCGTCTTCGTCAAACAGCCAACGCAGCACAACCAGCTTGATGAAGCACTTGAACGAGAGGTAGCCGTTGCTATGCTTCCGCTTCCCAATAGTCGGCGTCGTAGGCGGGCATTTCACAGCGCATCGGCTTCGTCTTGCGGTCGCCGAGCGCGTAGGCCGCCTGCATCAGGGTGTGAATCTGCGACGTGCCCTCATAAATCACGGCGCTCTTGGAATTACGCAGATGGCGCTCAACATTGTACTCATCCGAATAGCCATATGCGCCGTGAATCTGCACCGCATCGTCGGCACAACGCCGCGCGGCGTCGGTGCAATACCACTTGGCCATGCTCGTCTCACGCGTGTTGCGCACGCCCTGGTTCTTAAGCCAGCCCGCCTTGCGCACCAGCAGCTCGCCAATGTCGATGCTCTGGGCCATGTTGGCCAACATCTGCTGCACCAACTGATACTCGGCGATGGGCTTGCCGAAGGTCTTGCGCTCCTTGGCGTAGCGAATCGACTCTTCCAGGCAGGCCTTCATGATGCCCACTGACCCGGCGGCCACGCCGTAGCGTGCGTTGTCCAGCGCGCTCATGGCGATCTTAAAGCCCTCACCCTCTTCGCCAAGGCGGTGGCTGGCCGGCACGCGCACCTCGTCCATTGCGATCCAGCCGGTGTTGCTGGCATGGACCCCCATCTTACCCTCGATGGTGCCGGTGGTCAGCCCGTCCCAGCCCCGCTCCAGGATGAACGCCGTAATGCCCGACGCGCCCCTATTGGGGTCCGTCTTGGCAAAGACGAGGAAGCGGTCGGCCACATCTGCCAAGGTAATCCACATCTTCTCGCCTGACACCAGGTAGTCATCGCCGTCCTTGCGCGCCCGGCTGAGCATACCGCCCACGTCGGATCCGGCGCCCGGCTCCGTCAAACCAAAGCAGGCCAGATTCTCGCCGCTAGCCAGCGGCGGCAGAAAGTCTCGCTTCTGTATGTCAGTGCCCCACTGGAAGATGGGCAGAGCGTGCAGGCCCAAATGCACGGCCACGGTTTCGCGAACCGAGGAGTCGCCGAACTCCAGCCCCTCGGAGACGATGCCCAGCGATACGTAGTCCATGCCCGCGCCGCCGTAG
This sequence comes from uncultured Chloroflexia bacterium, assembly GCA_963695535.1. Lineage (GTDB taxonomy): Bacteria > Chloroflexota > Anaerolineae > Promineifilales > Promineifilaceae > Promineifilum. Next base: position 61,328 of record CAVOGT010000002.1, on the reverse strand, counting down.
CGCACCGGCAGACAGACGCCCAGAAAGCCCAGCTCGGCCATCTTCGGCAGAAGTTCTATTGGATAGGTGTGGTTGCGATCGTGATCCTTTATGATGGGCAGGACTTCCTTGCGAGTGAAGTCGTAGACTGTCCTTTCAACCATTTTGTGTGTTTCGTTTAGTGCAAAGTCCATACGTGCTCCGTCTCCTTATCGACTAGTTCATCTTTCCGACGACCTAGCTATGGTCAATGATAGCAATCGCCGTGTCATCGGTCACATTTGCGTTTGTCACAAGTTTAGCCAGGATCACACGTTCGCGACCATAGATACAAAACTGGGCTAACGGCGGGGCAGTTCAACGATCCCATGATAGATCAGCATGCTACGACCTGCCCATGCAGCGAACGGCACCTTCGGACATCTAGTCCATTCTTTCTTGCCCAGCCGTCTGGGGAACGGCAAGAAGCAAGGGCGATGGCAGGTTCCCCATACCATCGCCCCTGACGCACATTAACCACCCTTGCATGAAGCGATCAGTCGGCCGCGGCCATCAAACGGCCGACCGCCTCAGCCAACTCCGCCCGGTTGTCATAGATCTTGCGCAGCGCTTGGACGGCATCATCCACCCCTTGCGGCCCGGCGCGGAAGATGGCCTCGTCCAGCCATACCGCCTCGACCTGGCAGGCCTTTTCAGCCACCGGCAGGTCCATCTCGGCAAAGTTGAACCGCTCCGGGAAAGCCGTCGGCACCGGCAGTTTTGACAACTGCGGCTGAAACAGTTCATAGTGGTTCATGGCCTCGTAGCCTGTCCAACAGCTGATGCCCTCTTCGTCCAGCGCGGCGCATACCACCTCATGGTCGAAACCGAAAACGTCCGGATCGATGGCCAGAATGTAGCGGTAAAACGAACGCGTCGTATGGCGCGGATCGCGGGGCAGGACACGCACGCCGGGGATCTCGCTCAGCGCCTCATCCATGTAGGCGGCCATCTCCTCACGCGCTTTAGCCTGTTCCGGGAAGCGCTCCAGAGCCACTCGCCCCAGCGCCGACTGGATCTCGCCCATGCGATAGTTGGCGCCCATGACGAAGTTTTCGCCCGCCTCCGGCCCGCCTCCGGGCGTGTGCGATCGGCCGCAATTGATGATGCCCGCCGCGCGCTGGGCCAGTTCCGGCGTCTTGCAGATCAGCACGCCGCCCTCGCCGGTGGTCAGGATCTTGGACGATTGCAGGCTGAAGGAGCCGAAGTGGCCGATGCTGCCCGCCCCCTGGCCGTTCCACTTGGCGCCGTGGGCGTGGGCGCAGTCCTCGATGACGATCAGGTCGTACTTCTCGGCCAGCGCCATGATCGCATCCATGTCGGCCATCTGCGCCCCCAGATGAACGGGGATGATCGCCCTGGTGCGCTCGGTGATGGCCGCTTCGGCCGCCGCAGGATCGATACAGTAGGTGTTGGGATCGACATCGACAATGACCGGGATGCACCCGGCGGCCATCGGCGCGGCGGCCGTGGCCTGGAAGGTGTAGGCGGGCACGAGCACTTCGTCGCCCCAGCCAATCCCGGCCGCGCGCAGGGCCACCTCCATCGTGACCGTGCCATTGACGCAGGCCACAGCATAATCGCCGCCCTGCATCGCCAGAAACTCCTTCAGGAAAGCGGCCGTCTCCGGGCCGGGATACGGGTAGCCACCCCAGTTGCCGGACTGGATGACCCGCGTCGCTGCGGCCACGTCACGCTCATCATGCACCGGCCAGGCGGGATAGTCTTGTTTGCGGGCCGGGTCGCCACCGAGAATTGCTAATGTTGACATAGTCCTTGAGTCTCCTTTCTAAATCTCACGTCTAGACATGGGTTCAGAATCAATCGAAAAACAGGGGTAAATAATCACGATTGGCCGACAATAAATCGTCCAGCATCGCCACGGCCACTTCGGGCGGCAACGTGACCAACGGGTCGTTGCACAACGCTTGCCGGGCCAGGGCGCGATCGCCGGTCAGCGCGGCCTCAACGATGAGTTCCTGATTGCTGACATGGCGATTGACAACTGCCTGAATGGCCGCCGGCAAATCACCGGCGCTAAGGCCATTGGCCCCGGTGCTGTCCACCACGCCATAGGTCTCCACGACGGCATCGCGCGGCAGGTTGCCGATCTGTCCGGCATTGGGCAGGTTCATAATGCCGGTGTAGCGGCCGTTGGTCGCCAGGGCAGTGATGATGCTGTGCGCCGCCTCGCCTGACTGTTCCTGCAGCAGCGGCCGCAGGTCCGTCTGCCCCATCACGATCGCCTCTAGCCGCGCTCGGTCGTCGGCGCGCCACACAGCCCGATCAGTCACGGAGGTCAGTTCCACGCCATACACCTCGCCGAAGTTTGTCGCCTCGGTCAGAAACGACGGGAAGAATTCAGCCACGTGCCTGTCGCCCGCCACCGGCAGCGCACCGTACAGCTGGAGCAAATGGGCCTTGACCTGACCGTGGTCGGCCATCGGCGAGTCGTCGCCGGGGTCCAGGTCCAGCGTTCCGGCGATAACTTGCTCGGCCAATTCGTGGAGATCACGCATCAGCGAGCGGCCGTCCAGCCACAAATCCAGCAGCCAGATAAGGTGATTGATCCCAGCGATACGCGGCTGGAAGGCCGCTTCCGGCACGTCGAATAGCTGCGCCAACTTGGCCCGCACTCCCAGCCACTCATGGCACAGGCCGATGGTTTTGATCGACGTCTCGCTGGTCACGGCGCGGGTCAACGTCGTCATCGGGTTGGTGTAGTTGAGCAGCCACGCATCCGGGCAGTGGCGCTCCATCTCGCGGGCGATCTCCACCACCACGGGGATATTGCGCAGACCACGCGACAGCCCGCCCGGCCCAACCGTGTCGCCTACCGACTGGAAGATGCCGTAGCGCGACGGGATCACCAGGTCGTGGCGCATCGTCTCCAGGCCGCCGGTGGTGATGGTCAGGATGACAAAGTCCGCCCCGGCCAGCGCTTCCGGCAGGGAACCGGTCTGCTGCAGATGAAAGTCGTTGCCGCTGGTGTCAATGACACGACGGCCGACCTGATAAACCAGGTCCATCGCCTCCGGGTCGATATCGTGCAACACGATCGTGCTGCCAGCCAGTTCCGGCGTGACCACAAGGTCGCGGATGAACAGCGGCGCCCAGCCGAAGCTGCCGCCGCCGATGATGACGATTCGGACGGCACTCATCCGCTTAGGCCTCGGTCCAGAATGCCGGGGCCGCGGGGCGGGCCTGGCGGGTGTTGAACTCGGCCACCAGCGCCGGGGAGACCTCGTCGTCCTTGACCCGCTGGATGAGTTCAACCAGCAGGTTGACCCGGAAGCCCAGCAGTTTCTCGCCCTTCTCGACCGTGGCCTTGTGTGCATCGCCCACGTACATGTGCGGATACATGGCGTACCAATCAATCTGGGTGTAGCCGCCGGCCTCGGCCACCGGCTGATTGCGATTCAGGCTGGTGAAGGGCTGCGGCGGCACTTGATCCATGCGCACTACGGCATCGTTGATACCGCGCACCATGCTCGTCTCCGCTTCGCAGGCGTGACCGTTTTCGGGATGTTCGATGATGATCTCATCCTCCGGCACCACCGGCAGATCGGCGAAGTAGACCACATAGGGCTTGGATTTCTCCGGCAAAGTCTGCACGAACAGCGGTAGGAAGTAGCGATTGCCACCGTGCCCGCTGATGAGGATGATCTTGGTCAGCCCATTGCGATACATCTCATCGCAGATATTCTCCAGCAAAGCAAAGGCCAGCTCGCGCTTGATGACCAGCCCGCCGGGCAGATGGGCGGTCTCGTGGTTGATGCTGAACGGATACTGGGGGAAGACGATCACCGGTTCGCGATCGGCTGCCTGGCAAGCCACGAAGTGGGCCGTGAACATATCGGTACCCAAAGGCATGTGCGAGGCATGGGCTTCCAGTACGCCAATCGGGATGATGCCCACTCCCTGACACTCGCCAACCGCCTGTGCAAAATCAATCGAAGTTAAGTTTTCCCATTGCATGATTGTGTTTCCTTGTTGTCAATCAATCGTCAAAATGGACCGCTTGCCGCTACGTGACGCGCAGGCTTTCAGATTTGCCAATTTGCAGAGCCAGCCACGCCCCCAGCGCGCCCACCAGCCCGATGGCATAGAGCCAATAGACGCCGACCGTATCGTATACCACGCCGCTGACTGGGTTGCCGACCATCGACACCAGATTGCGCAGCGTGATGGTGATCAGCGCCAGCGTAGTCACACGATAGCCCCTGTCCGTGTAGGCGCTGATGTAACCGATGAGACCGACACTGAATAGACTGAACTGCAGACCCATAACGACGCGCATCGCCATGATCATCGGAATCGTCGGGAAGGCCAGAATGGCCACCATGCGCGACGCCTGCAGTAGAAAGGCGGATCGCAACAGCCAGCCCGGGCTGCGCGTCCGCATGAGCCGGTCAGCCCACAGCATACCCGGCAGTTCGACCGCGGCGTTGATGGCATTGGCCAACCCGATGAGCGTTTCCGAGGCCCCCAGTTCATCGAGAAAGATTGATTCAAACTGATAAAGACCGCTGCTGAAGAACCACAGTACGCCCAGGCCGACAGCCAGGCTCATCAGGCGCGGGCTGTCGCGAATCGTGGCCAGCACCTCCCGGATGTTGGCCGGTATCACCGGCGGCGGGGCATTGTCCCCGGCGGACGTGTCCTCCCTGGGCAAAAAGCGCAAGGTTACGGCCGACAGAACCATCCCCACCGCGTAGCCCACAAAGGCGGTGTATATGCCGAGCATCTGGATGATGCGCCCGGCGCCGGCCGTTGCCATTGTCCAGCCCAACGATCCCCAGAGTCGGATGCTGCCATAGCCGGTGTCGGTGTATCGTCCGGCAATGTTGTTGGCCAGATTACTGGACAGGGGCTCCAGGCCGGAACTGATCACGGCGTCCAGACCGATCAGCACGGCGATAGCCACGAACTGATTGCGCGTGCCGACGATCAGCATAATGATCGCCGTCCCCAGTAGACCGACCTGCATCAGAAGTCGCGGCCGATTGAAGCGATCGTTCCAGCGGCCCCATACCGGCGCGGCGAACAGCGCGCCCACGGACTGCACCGTGCCCAGCAAACCGATTTCCAAGCCCGACAGACCCTGTCGCCTGAAGAAGATGCTGAGGAACGGGATGAGAAACCCCCCGGCCCCCACCCAGGCGAAAAAGTATAGCCGGACCAGATAAAGGTCGCGACGCGGCGGGTCCACGGCTTCAAGCATTTGAGGCGACCTGGTTAGCGAGCAGGGTGTGGATAGCGGCCGTCAGGCTGGGCCCGGCCTGGCGGCCGATCGACATGCTCTCTTCGTAGCTGTCACCCGGCTCAAGGAAGTTTTCCGGGGGCGTAAAGTCCTCTTCGGCCAGAATATAGCCCAACTCGTCGTTGGCCAGGCCGATGATACCGGTGACGCGCGCACCCGCTTGACGCAGCAGTTCCCGGTAACGCAGACCCAACTTCGGCAGCAGCTCACCCGGCACGGCCAACAACCAGACGTCGTCCAGTCGCAGCAGGGCCGCTTCGGTCAGGACCGTCCCGTCGGGCCGCTTGACATTGGGCAAAATGCCGATTTCGGCCGCCATCTCGAACAGCGGATTCTCCATGGGCATGGTGAACTCATGGCGCTGGTAGCTCACGGTAGCGACCGGTTGGGCCGTTGCTGTCGCCAGCACGGCCAGCCCCGACTCTGCCAACGTCTCGCCCATTGCCTCGGCCTCGTCAAAGGAGTGGTCCACCACATCGGGCGACATCATGCCACCCAGCGCGCCGACGTGCACCAGACAGGGCGCGCCCGTCTCGGCTTCCACGCGCCGCCGCAGCGAGAAAATATAGTCCGAGGTGATGTGGGTATTCTCGTCCCACAACGCCTCGGGATGGCAGGGGTAGATGAGCCAGGTCGCCAGCGGCCGCTCGCCGTCCGCTGCACGAAAACTGAGGCAGGTCAGTTCCTCGTCGGTGATGTCGGGGTCGCGGAAGTTCCTGGCCACGCCGCGCACGACAACTGACTCGGCAGCCAGCGTCGCCCCCTCCATCTCAGTCACCGCAGATTCGGCCGTGGCGGCAATTAGTTCCATCAGCCCGGCCATATAGACTTCGTCTACGCCGCGCGTCATCTCGTCCGGCCCCCAGAAGCCCAGCGTGTCGGGGCCATGGTGAGTATGGGTGCAAGCCACCAGCGTTTGCGCGCCGGGCAGTCGATCGGCGATGCGCTGACGGATGTCCTCACATTGCCCCCGGTGGAGGCTGATAAGATCACAGGCGACCACAATCAGCAATGGGCCGCTGTGGCCGATGGCCAGCACCCGCGCATAGAGGTCATCGTGTACGGTTTCAGCGCGGCGGTTTCGGCCGAACCCGGCCATAAACACGGTCGCGTCCAGCGACGGCGTAATCACTGCCTGGGCATAGCCTATCTGGATTGACATGAAAATTCGCTCCTGTGTCGCGTTACGGTGGGCCGCCGCCGCTATGGCTCCGCCATTTCCACCGGCGCGGTCACAATATCATTAGCTGTGGCGACCAGAGTCGGCCGTACGGCGGCCGTATTCAACCCCACCTGCTCCATACCCAGCAAGACGCCCCCCACCACAGGCGGGACACGCAGGCGAACCAGCGTCGCACCCGGAGCCACGGCGTGAATCGTGCGGCGCATGGGGTCGGTCAATGGCGGCCCGCCTTTGTAGAGACTGCCGGATAACACCACATCAAACGTTTCGCCCGTCAGGTCAAGTTGGCGAATGACCCCATTGGCCAGGCCGCCCAACTCCTCGCCGGCCCAGGTTATGATGCCGCGCGCCACATCATCGCCTTCGAGCGCCAACTGAAACACGACGGGGGCAGCGTCGGGCCACAGCTGATAGCGGTCGCGGATCAGCCCGGCCAGCAAGTCGGCCACATCGGCCGCGCCGGTCAAAGCAACAAAGGCATCACTGAGCGCGGTTGCCGGGCCGCGCTTGGTCCAGCTCAACCCGATGGCCTGGATGGCCTTGCCCACCACTTCGGCCGCGCCGCCGTACTCGCCAAAGCGATAGCCGGAGCCGGTGACGCGCCCTTCCCGGCCGAACCGGTCGCGACCGCGGCAGTTATTGCTGGTGCCGGCCACCACGACAACACCCCAGCCCTGCTCCGCCCCGGCCACCAACCCAACCAGCGTGTCGTTGCCCAAGGTGTAAGGCGTTGAGCCCAGGCCCAGAGTATCGATCATGGCCACATGCCCCGGACGATCTTCCGGCCAGTCATAGCCCGCATAGCCAAACCCGGCTCCGGCCACGGCCTCGATGCCGATGCCTGCCCCGGCCAGAGCCTGGTCCACAATGTCGTGCAGCACCCGTACGGCCGCTTCCCAACCAATAGCCTCCCAACTACCCGGCCCGGCCAAACCAAAGCCCAGACATTGACCCAGTTCGTCAGCGATGACGGCATGGCTCTTGGTGTTCCCGATGTCGATTCCCAGAAAATATCTCATATGCAACCTATCCTAGGCAGTCGCTGCGTCCAATTCAGGTTCGGCCGGTGTCGCCTGTTCCAGGCCATCGGCCGTATAGCCGTCGGCCAGCATGCGGTTGATCACATCCTGCAATTCATAGTCGCCGCGCGGCGAGCGTTCCATGCCGGTCAGGTAGGCCAGTGTCTCGCCCGGCAACACGAACAGCAATGACGCCACCAGCGGGGTAGTGATGTCCTGCGGCGCGGGCTTTTCAATGATTCGCAGCAATCGGCCGTCCTCGTTCAGAGCCACCGTGCTGCGGCCAATGATCTCGGCCGAGGGCAGCCGCTTCAGACTTACCGTCATGTCCGCCTCGCTTTGCTCGTGGGCCGTCACCAGGTCGTCCAGCGCACCCGGAGCCAGCGCGTAGTCCGTGGCTGCCAGCAAGAACGGCCGTTCCCCGGCAAACAGCGCGGGAAACGCGCCGGCGGCCGTTTGCAGCGCGCTCGCTGTGCCGTTTAGTTCCGGCTGGCGGCAGAAAACGGCGCGCAGGCTCCACGCGGACCCATCCCCAACATAGGCCTCAATCTGCTCGGCCAGATGGTGAGTCACGATACACGCCGTGCTGATCCCGGCCAGGCGCACGGCCGTCAATACATAATCAAGCGTGGGACATCCGTCCACCGGCAGCAGCGGCTTGGGGGTGTAGTCGGTCGCGGGTCGCAGTCGCTGACCGCGCCCGGCTGCAAGCAGGACGGCTATGCCGGGTCGTCGACTCATGCGCCGCCCCCGTTGGCTACCCAATAGATGGCGGCCTGTTCACCCGGCCGCGAAAACCGCTGACGGTAGCGGTTCATGATCTCAACTGTCGCTTCTTCGGCCTGTGACCCTTCGGCCAACGCCACCACGCAGCCGCCATGACCGCCGCCGCTAAACCGGCTGCCATACACCCCTGGCGCCGCGCTCATCAGGTCATGCAGGGCAATGGTCGTGCGGTGGCCGCTCTCGTACTGCTCAATCGAACTGCGGCAGGATTCGTTCATCAGCTGCCCAAAGCGCACGACATCGCCCACCGACCAGGCGGCCGCGCCCTCGCTGACTCGCCGTATCTCGCTAAAGTAGTGGGTGGCGCGACGACGCAGCAGGTCGGGCATGTCGGCCGATCGTTGAGCAAACCGATCCGGCGATACATCGCCCAACCCTTTGGCCGTGGTGTCCAGCCAGCGAGCCGCCTCACGACACTCGCCCACGCGCTGGTTGTAGACCCCGCCGTTGGTCAACTCGCGCTGGACGCCGGAGTAGGCGATCAACCAGCCGGTGCCAAATACGCTGGGCGGATCGGGGATGAGGCGGGCCTGTCGTTGCGGGATGTCAACCTGCACCAGGGCGTCGGCTTGTCCCCACAAGATCACACTTTGGTCGGCAATACCGTTGTCGAGGCCCAGGTACCCATGTTCGATGCGATAACTGAGTTCCACCAGCTCCGCCGGGCTAAGCGCGATGCCGTTGACATCGGCCAGGGCCTGCAAGTAAGCCAGCCCCACCGAGGCCGAGGAACTCAGGCCCGCACCAATCAACGGGCCGTCGATCACCCCGACAAGCCCGCGGCTCAGCGCATTGTCATTGGCCAGAGCCAGCGCCGCCGCCCGGGCATAGCGCCCCCAGTGGTCAGGGTCTACCGGCGCGCCGATGTCGAAGGTCGCGCCCTCCGGGAAGTTGCGGCTGATAAGGCGAATTTCCGGCGTGTCGAGCGGGGCATAGGCCAGTACCGTCCCGGCCGGGATCGGCCGACCCAGCAGATGCCCACCCTGATGATCCACATGCGCCCCTAACGGAACGATGCGATAAGGCACGAACAGCTGGCGAGCCGCGCTCGGGTCAACGCCAAACGCGTCCTGCAAGACGGCCGTTGCCACCGCCATCTGTTCTTCCACCGCCGGAAAGTCCCGCAGCATAGGTTGTTAACCTCCGAAGAACTGCGGCAAATAGGCGCGATGGGTGTTGAGGAGATCGTCGAGCACTGCCTCCACCTTGTCGGCCGTCGGACCCAGCGGATGAACCAGCATGGCCTGGTATGCGGCATTGCGGTCGCCGTGGACGGCCGCTTCCACAGTCAACAGCTCGTATTGCTTGATCTCCTGCATCAGCCCGAACACAGCCGGCGGCAGCGGGCGCGTCGGGATGGGCCTGATCCCGTCTCGGCCGACCAGCGCCGGCAGTTCCAGCACCCATTCGTCGGGCCATTCGGCCACTGCGCCCCGATTGGGCACATTGACCACATGCGGCTCGTTGAGGTCGTTGTAATGGGCGTTGAGCAGCTGCGTGGCCACGGTCGAGTAGTATGCCCCGCCGCGCTGCATCAGCCCTTCCGGCGGTTCGCTGCGCTCCGGCTCGGCGTACTGGGCGAACAACTCTTTCTCGATGGCCATGACCTGCTCGGCGCGCGACGGCGGCCATGCCTCCTGTTCGGCCAGTTTGCGGTCCGTGGCATAGAAGTATTGCAGGTAGTAGTTGGGGATCATTCCCAGGGACTCAATCAGTTCCGGCGGCCATTCCGGTTCGTCCTCCTGCCGCAGATAGGTGATGTAACGCTCCAACACCCGCGGCCAGACGTCCTCACCGTCAACGGTAAACCCACGGTGCCAGGTCAAATGGTTGAGACCCAGCGTATCGAGTTGAGCCCGCTCCGGTTCTACGTCGATACCCATCTCAGCCAGCCCTTCCAGCACATCCATCTTCATGTTGAACGGCGCATTGCACACGCCCACGGACTGCACCGCCGGTGCATAATCCGCCAGCGCCTGGGTCACCAGCCCGGCCGGGTTGGTGAAGTTGACCAACAGCGCGCCCGGCTCGGCCGTTTCCTCCATATCGCGGGCGACACTGAGCAGCACCGGGATGGTTCGCAGCGCCTTGGCCATGCCACCTATGCCGGTCGTTTCCTGTCCAATTAGCCCGTGGCGGCGGCCGAGGTATTCGTCCTCGCGCCGGGCCTGCATCCAGCCCACGCGCAGCTGGGTCGTCACATAGCTTGCCCCGCTGATCGCCTCGCGCTGGTTGGTGGTCAGGTGCACTTCATAGGGCGATCCCTTGGCCGCCACCATGCGCTGGGCAAACTTGCCTACGACCTCCAGCCGCTCAGGCAATACGTCCATCAGCCACAACTCCGTCAACGGGAAGGTGTCCAGTCGCTCCAGAAATCCATTGATGAGTTCGGGGGTATAACTTGATCCCCCACCGATTACGGCTACTTTCATGTCTATCCTCTCATTGTCTATTCGTGTTTGAATGCCCCCACCTGGGCGGCAATCACTGCATCTTCCCAGGTGTTGGTGTCGGCGCCGGGAATTCGGCCGTCGGCGTCCATGGCGGCAATGGTTTGCGTCATGCCGTCCGCCAACAACACCGTCGGCTGGTACTCCGGCACGTCCCGGAACAGTTTCTCCGGACTGTAAACCACATGGTGGGCGAAGATCTCTTCGCAAATGTCAAAGTCGGGAACGTTGCTGCGCTTCAGGTCGGCAAAGGGCACCCCGACCAAGTCTACCTCGCGCCCCAACACCTGCATAGCCAGGCGATGATAGTCGGCCCAGGTGATAAATTCGCGGCGCACGACGTTGTAGCTCTGCCCGATGCAGGTGGGCTTGTCCAACACACCGACAAACGCCTTGGCTGCATCGTCTACATGCAGATGCTGGTGTAGCGCATTACCGTCACCGCAGACGAGGATGGGCTTGCCCTGCCGGATGCGATCCAGCCAGGAGAAATCCCAAGCCACCTGCCGCACCAGACCTTGCTGCGGGCCATAGGTCGTCGAGGGCTTCAGGATGACCACCGGAAAGCCATCGCGATAATAGGCCTCCAGCAGCAGCGCATCAGCCGCCGCCTTGCCGCGGCCATAGCCGGTGATCGGCCGCAGGGGGTGATCTTCCGTGGCGGGCAGCCAGTCGTAGTCGATGCCGTAGGTGCAAACCGTCGACGTTTGCACGAAGACTCCCACATCACGAAAGGCGCGCAGGCTGGACGCGGCGTCTTCAGCATTGAAGCTGATCATGTCGATGGCCGCGTCGAATGTTTCGGCCTGCATGAGCGCCTCAAAGCGGGCGCAGTCATTGCGGTCTATGCGAATCAGTCGTGCGCCTTCCACCACCGGCCGGTGCTCGCCGCGATTAACACACACGACCTCATGCCCCTGCTCCAGAGCCAGCCGCACGATGCTCTCGCTAATGTTGCCTGTCCCACCCACAATCCCGATTTTCATAAGGGTTCCTGTCTTGCTCTCAATAACAGCTAAGCGATCTCAACGACCTGGCCTGTCCGGGCGCTCTCATAGGCGGCATCCACGACTTTCATGTTGGTTAATCCCTCCAGGCCGCCCGGCACGGGCGTCGTCCCCTGCCGCACACAGTCCACGAAGTAGGCCATTTGGGCGTCGTACATGATCTGCGTGCTCTCGTCGGGACGCGGATGGGGGAAGCCGGAATCGACAATATCGACTCTGTCCTCAGCTGGGTTGGGGATGGCCAGACCGGTCGGGAACAGCGAGCCAAAGCCGGATCGGCCGTACAGTTGGGTTGCCGCTTCGTTGCCGTCGCTGTGAGGCTGCCACCAGCCAGACTCAATGTAACTGGTGACGCCATTGTCCCAGCTAACGAGCAATAGCCCGGTATCATCGACGTCAAAGTCACCGTAGAAGGTGCCAATCTTGGCGTAGACACTCGCCGGCTGGGGATCACCCATCAGGAAACGTACGGTGTCCAGGGCATGGATGCCCATGTCGGCCATGGCGCCGCCACCGGCGTACTTGGCCTCCACAAACCACCCACCCGGCCCCCAGTTGGTGTGCACACCGTAGCCCTTGGTGCGGACGATCGGTCCCACGCGTTCGGCGTTGTCCCTGAGCCACTGCACCTCCGGGTGGAACCGCCAGCAGTGGGCCACCATGAGCGCGGCGCCCGACGTCTCGGCCGCGGCCAGCATCTCGGCCGCTTCGGTCGCGTTCATGGCCATCGGCTTCTCGACCATCACCGCCGCCCCCGCCTCCAGCGCGGCGATGGTCTCCGGTGCATGCAGGTAGTTGGGCGTGTTGATGCTGACTGCATCGACGTCGCCGGCGGCCAGCAGCTCGCCAATGGTGTCGTACTGGCGGGGAATGTCGAACTGCTCCGCGAACGCCTGGCGTGATTCGGGCCGATGGTTAACCACTGCTACCAGCTCCACGTCGGGCAGTTTCTGCGCCGCCTGAGCGTGGACCTTGCTAATGTAGCCGCTGCCGGTGAATGCGAGTTTGAGAGCCATCAGTTTTCTTCCTTAATCCGGTCAATAGCGCAGCCGGCAATCGGCCGTGCGTGTTTACAGTTCATGCGCAATGCCATAGGGTAGATCATGCTGCCGCGCATAGGCGGGCAACCGGCGCACGGTCTCGGCCACCACCGCGTCGGGGATGTTATCCAGCGGTATCCGGCACGCTTCCAGGGCTTGACGCAGCGGCGCGGTGTCCTGATCTTGCAGGTCAGCTATCAGCAAGATCGCCGGACCAACAAGGTCACCATGAGGCAGCCCCCTGCCCATCACGTTCTCTACAGCGTAGGCGAAGTAATGCTCGCTGCCCTCTTCCGGCCGTGAGTGACCGATCTGGTTGCACAGCTGCACCTCCAGCGCCAGACAGTCAAGGAGCTGCTTCAGTCCTTCGCGGTCGCCCCGCCCAGCCGCCTCAGCACAGTTCAACGCCCCCTGCAGAATACCCTGGGCGGTGTCGTAGACGTAGGGGATGAAGGCCATGGTCGCCGGATTTCGGCCGCGTTGCTCGGCGAAGCGCCAATCCCAACTGCCCGTGGCGATAGACAGCACGTCACAGATTCCGGCCGCGCGGATGCTGGGCGGCGCGGCGGCCAGCACGTCGAAATCGACAATCAGGCGATCCGGGGGCTTGGTCGCCAGATAGGCCACACACCCGTCCCGCCGATAGCCGGAGGCCCAGGTCAGAAACGCGTCGACCGACAGTGCCGTGGGCAGGCAGATGAGCGGCTTGCCCAACGCGACGGCCATATACTTGGCCGCATCAACCACCAACCCGCCGCCGACGGCGTAGATCACAGCGTTGTCATCGCCCAGCGCCTGTCGGGCCGCTGCAGTCAGGTCGTCCCAATGGGTCAGCGTGGCCTCATGGACTTCCGCCTGCCAGACGATGGGGAGTTGTGTCAGGTGCTTGCGAACGGCCGACCACGCCGGGCCGCTGGTCAGCAGGGCCACCGGGCGCGACTCGTCGATGTCGCCAAGCGCCATAAACTCGGTCAGGGGTAGGTTCCAGATGGTGCTCATGTCCAGAATTGCGGCAAGAACTCGCGATAGGTCAGCAAATAGTCATCCAGAATCTGCTGGGCTACACCAATGTCGGTGATGCCGGGGCTGAACAACAGGCATTGCAGCGCGGCGGTACGATCGCCGGTAACGGCCGCATCCACACACAACTGCGCTACCGCCACTTCGCGGCGGCACAGCTCGGCGATGCCTGCCGGGAGCGGGCCAACGTTGACTCCACAAACCCCCAAGCCATTGACCACGCCGGGCACTTCCACCAGCGCGTTGTCGGGCAGATTGGCAATCGCGCCCTGATTGACCACGTTGACGGCCAGATGGGCATGGGTCGTACCGCCGGCCATGTTGGTAATCATCTCCAGGGCGCCCTCGCTGTCGGCCTGTCGCAGGGCGTCGATGGGTCGGTCACCCGTGGCCATCGCGGCGATATCCTCGTGGCCGGCGTCGCGATGGGTGGCCCAATAGTCCCAGTCGTAGAGGCTGACGTCGTAGGTCTCCCACGGTTTGGTCAGCGGATCGCTCAGCCAGGGCAGGTATTCGCACAGGTGCTCGTCGCCGGGAATGGGGAAACGGCCGAACGTGTCATATATGGCGCGGGTCAGCGGCTCGAAGGCAGGGTCGCTCTGCGCCCAGCGCTCGGCAAACAGCGGGTAAAGGTCCTCGCCCGTTTCGCGGTCATGGAGAGCCAGCATCCAGGTGAAATGGTTCAATCCGGCGGCGACGATCGCCACCTTCTTCATCGCCTCACGACCGACTTTTCCACGGGCGGCGTTACTGAAGGGTGAGGCGTGGGTGTCGATGAACGCCGGTGGCACAGTGATGTTCAGCTCGTCGGCCAGCGTTCGGCCGACCATGGCATAGCCCGCCTGAACTTGATGGCACAGCCCGACAACCCTGATGCGGCTGTGACGGGCCACGGCGTCGCAAATGCGGGTCATAGGGTTGGTGTAATTAATCAGCCATGCCTCGGGACAGATGGCTTCCATGTCGCGCACAATGGCCATGACCGGGCCAATGTTGCGCGCGGCGTGGGCAAAGGCGCCGGGCCCACCATTCTCGGCATAGGGTTGGCGCACCCCGTACTTGAGCGGAATCTCGTAGTCGCTGCGCCAAAGCTGCTCGCGCGGCGGCACTTCGATGGAGCAAATCACATAGTGGGCGTCCAGCAGCACCTCAGCATGGTGGGTATGGCTGGTTATGACCATATCGGCCGACCACTCCCGGTTGAGTCGCTCAGCCAGTCGCTGGACATTGGCCAGTGTATCGCTATTGCGATCAACCAGGGCCAGCCGGCTGCCGCGCAATCGCGCACTGCCGATGAGGGCGGCCAACGTATTGAGCCCAAACGAGGCACTTCCGGCGCCAATAACGACGATCTTGGTTGGCAAAGTCATAAGGTCTCCGATTCGCGGCGTAGACGATGATACGTGTCGCCGATTTTGTCCCATACCACCAGCGGCCGTTCGCTGCCGCCGTACACTTCACTGGCCCGGTAGCTCCAGGCGGCTACATGAGTCGCGCCATGGGCTGCGGCCGATTCCAACGCCACCACCACCTCATCTTCCTCACCGGCAGCCATGCCAAACGCCTGCACCCAGATCTGCGGCGCGGCGCCGCTCATTGCGCAGGCGGCCACGACCCGCTCGGTCTGCTCGGCGACGAACTCGGCTACATCGCGCTCGAAGATGCGCCAGTAAGGATCGGTGCCGAAGATGTCCAGACCGGGCAGCGCTGCCGCCTGCTTGAAGGGCAGGGCGTTGCGATGGTCATCGGGAATAGGCAGGATGCACAGGGCGTTGCGGCCGCCTTTGCCGCGCGTGTAGGCCGTCATCTCGCCCAGGAAATCGAGCAGCAACGCCTGTCGAAAGGCGATCAACGACGGTGTCAGCTCGGTGGGCATCACTTCACCAAACTGAACGCGAAAAGCATCAAGACAGCGCGGGCAACGACACGACCACGCCTCATCCGGCGCGAACTGCAGATCGTCCCAGTCGGGGATATACAGGTGCGGCTCGTCCCAGAACACCGTGTCGGCCCCCAGGTCCAGCGCTCGATCGACCCAGCGGCGCATCCAGTCGCGCGTGGTCGACGCGGATGGGCAGGCCGCCGGTGCTTGCTGTCCCGTGCTGAGGATCTGGCAGGCATCGGGGTTGCGCGGCACAAAGGCACTGAAGGCCTCGCCGCCGAACAGACCCAGCACGCCCCACGGGTTGGCCCAACACGCCAGCCCGGCCGCGCGGGTCATGGCGAACAGCTTGCCCATCGACTCGCTCAGGAACACGGCGTCGTTTTCGCTGAAGGAATGGACGACGGTCGTGCAGCCGTGGCTGACGATGTCATCCAGATCCACCTGAAAGTGGTGGGGCCAGCGATTGGCCATGTAGGAAACGGCCGTATCCAGGCTCATGATCCCTCCGGCAGCAGCCGCAAGGTGACGATTTGGAACGGCCGCAGCGTCAAGCGCACCGTGTGACCATCTACCGCCAGTTCCTCCTGCCCTTCCTCCAGCAGGTTGGTGCGCCAGGCCCCGGCCAGCGGGAAGCCGGTGTGCAGCGTAACCGGCCCACGCTGCCGCAGACTCTCATAGAGGCGCACGGTCAGCCCGTGGCCGTCTTCGGCCTGCTTGATCGTCTCGATGATCACGTTGTCGCGATCGGCCGTGATGAGTGAATCAATCGCATGCGCTTCCGTCCGGCGTTCGGCCGTGGCACCCGCATGCTGATAGACAAACGGCGGGTTGTTCAGGGCATAGGCCTGGGCGATGGTCGTAGCACCGACCTGACCGGCGTGGGGCAGCAGACTGTAGCGAAACGTGTGCGACCCAATATCGGCTGTTGGGTCAGGTTTCGAGGCGCCGCGCAGCAAGCTTAGCCGCATGGTGACGCCGTTTGGCGCGGTGTCGCGGATGTCGTGGCCATACTTGCAGTCGTTGAGCAGGCTGACGCCGTAGTCGCCCTCGCTGACATCGACCCACTTCTGGGCGGCCGTCTCGAACCGCGCCCAGTCCCAGCTGGTGTTGCGATGAGTCGGCCGTTCGACGTGGCCCCACTGCACTTCGTAGGTCGCCCGCGGCGAAATGACATCCACCGGAAAGGCCGTCTTGAGCAGGATGTGACGATCCTGCCAGTCGATGTGGGTATCAAAGTCCAGGCGCTGCCCGGCGTGGTCGAGCGAGATACGCTGGACGAGCGGGCTGTTGAGGATGTGCCGCCGGACTTCGAGTGTCGCTCGCAGCGGCCCGGCCTCAACCACAGTGACGCTCTCGCCCGGGTCGGCCAGCCACTGTTTGTCGTCGTAGTAGATCTCGATGTCCCAGGCGTCCCATTCCATCGAGCGGTCCTCAAACGCCTGAAGCTGGTTGGCGATGGCGCCGGGCGGCAGCACCTCGCGCTGGTGTCGGTTGTCGTAGATGCGAATGATGTCGCCCGCGTCGTTCAGCTCCACGCGCAGGAAGTCGTTCTCCAAATGAGTCGGCGAGACGGACAGGCCGCCGCGCGCGGGCCGGGCAGTGGGAAGCGCGCTAACGGAATAGGGCGCCACCTCGCCCGGATCCATTAGATAGCCACCAGCCACGAGCTGGGCGTTTTCCGGAACGGCCGCACCCACCGGTGCATCCACTCGAACCACTTCGTGCAGGGTCTGGCTATTGGCGTTGATCAGCAGAGCGTCGGCTCGCAGCGTTTCGGCCACGGCTGCCAGCGCCTCGGCCACCACGCCTTCACCCAACTGTTGTACTTCCGCATACTGCGCCAATGACTCCACATAGACCGGCGTAATGCTGGTGCCGGGGATGATGTCGTGGAACTGGTTAAGGCACACGAGTTGCCAGGCGCGAGCCATATCGGCCGTGAAGTCTCGTGGCGGGACGCCGTTCAGGACGGCCGCGTAGCTGGCCAGGAAATCGGCATTGTGGAGCAGGAACTCGCTGCGGCGATTGGCGCGCTTGTTGCGGGCCTGGGTGGTATAGGTACCGCGGTGGTATTCCAGGTACAGCTCGCCGTTCCAGACGGGCAGTTGATCGCCGCTGTTGGCTTCCAGCGCGCGGAAAAAGTCAATCGCCTTGGCGTGGTGGATGCGCGGTGTGGCCGGAAAGTAGCCCATCTCGCGGATGTTCTCCAGCATTTCCCGCGTCGGCCCGCCGCCGCCGTCACCGTAGCCGTAGGCCATCAGCAAGTCTTGCGATTGCTCTTTTTGCTGAAAGTTGGTCCAGGTGGTCAGCGTTTCACTGGCGTTGGCCTTGCCATTGTAGGTACTGATGAAGTGATCGCCCGCCTCTTTCGTGGGACTGAAGTGGGTGAGGACCCGCGTACCATCCAGCCCCTGCCACCAGAAGGAGTCATAGGGCATGCGGTTATACTGGCTCCAGCCGATCTTGATCGTGAAGAAATACTCCAGGCCCGCTTCCTTGATCAACTGGGGCAGGTTCCAGGCATAGCCGAACACGTCCGGCAGCCACAGCACCGGCGACTCGGCCGATGGGCCGAAATGCTCGCGGAAAAAGGTGCGGCCGAGCAAGAACTGCCGCGCCAGTGATTCGCCGCCGCTCAAGTTGCAGTCGGCCTCAACCCACATGCCCCCGATCGGTTCCCAGCGGCCCTCGGCCACTCGCGCCTGAATCGTCTCGAACAGCGCCGGCTGATCTTCGCGGATGAAGTCATACAGCTGCGGCTGGCTCTGGGTGAATTTGTAATCCGGGAACTGCTCCATCAAACGCGTGGCTGTGTGGAAGGTACGCTCGGCCTTGCGCCGTGTCTGCCCCAGCGTCCAGAGCCAGGCCACATCGATGTGGGCATGGCCAGCGGCGTAGATGGTCACGTCCAGCGCGGGTCCGGCCTCGGCCACGGCCGTTCGCAGCGCGTCGTGGGCGGTGGGCACGGAGGCATAGAACGCCTCGCCGAATGGCTCGCGCGTGTCCAGCAGCTTGAACGCCGTGTCCAGACCGTTGAGCAGTCGCCCCTTGGCCGGTTCGTTGGCGTCCAGATCGTTGGCAATGCCCAACGCTGTTCTTGCGATGGCGATGAAATCCCTCGTCGGCTGGTGAATCTGCACCACGTGGCAGGGCTGCATTAACAGCTTGGTATACGGGTTGCCATCCAGCATCCCGCCCAGCCCGGTCCAGCCGTGGAGGGCCAATACGTGCGGACGGTCGTCGTGCCACTCCGGTCGCAGCAAGACCTCGTTGTGGTGGCGATCAACCGTTGCATAGGCCACACCGTCGATGTAGGCCAGCGCTTCGGGATGGCTGAAGTCCCCCGCATCGCCCACCGGCAGGTAAAGCGCGAGGGGATAATCGATATCCCAATCATCAGGAATCGCGAAGGACGAGCGCAGGACAAAATCGGTGAACCAGCTACCCCAATAAGTGTAGGGCTCAATCACCGGCCAGGCGTCGACCGACTCCTCGCGAATGGCATCAGCGGCGGCCGGGTCGGTCGGGCCGTCGAGCGCGCGAAACCGAAACGGGGGAATCGTCGCCTGACGACGATAGACCAGTGGAGCAATCAAATCGAGCCGCTGTCGAATCTTCTGGGCCGTCCAGCGTTGCTGATGAATCATGGATATACCTTGAAACGATACCTGTTTTGACTAAGATGTTCCTCGCCCTGCCGGAACGTCAGGTCCAGTCGATAGTCACCAGCCGGGAGTGGGGGCGCGTCCACGGCCATCGCGTCGCTCTTGCCGTCAGCCGGAACCGCGAAAGCCTGGTTCCCGTCCGCAACCAGCTCGCCATTATCATCGAAAAGGCGCCACTCGGCTACTGCTTGCGGATAAGCGGTCAACAAATCATTGACCACCAGAAGGTCCAGCGACCAGTCGGCATGGGCGCGGATGGCGGGTTGGATCACAGCCGACACCAGAACGGCTTGCATCGCGTTTGTCAGCACATCATAAGCCGGTTTCGGCCGTCGCCAATAGTCGAGCACGGCCCAGGTAATGGCCGGCCACGGCTCGACGAACATGAACTGAATAACGCCGTTGATCTTGTTGTACTTGTGCTGCCGATAGGTCTCGGTTGCAAACTGGATAATCTGGTTCTGGTAGGCCTGGCTGTTGGCAATGAAGGCCGCCAGCGAATCACCCAGGTCCACCTGCGCCAGATAAAATGTCTCCGGCGGCTGGAAGTCGTGAAACCGCCAGGTTTGCCAGACGACATAATCGTCGTGTAGTTCAGCCGGTACCTCGGCCAGGGGCGGCATGTCTTTTGCCAGCGCCCATTGGGGCTGGGTGTCGATCCAGGCCTTGAAGCGCACCAGCGCCGCATGCCCGGCATCATCGCCGAACCGGGCGAAGATGTGACGGATGGTCTCAATGGCCGGCAGACCTTGTGCGCCGTACTCGGTTGGGAACGGCGCGCCGTGGTCGGCCCCGGCATAGTCACGCCAGTGGCCATAATACCAGCCGGGATAAACGTGGCTGTCGCCCGTGCCGGAGTTAAGCTGGACGTGGCGCGTCGGGTCGAGCGTCCGGATGGCGGCCGTCAGCCGCTCGTCGAGCGCGAGATTGTGGGCCGGGTCATAGCTGCCGCCCGCTTCCCCGGCCATCCAGTCGGCGTCCCAGGGCGATTCGTTGTGCATGCACCAGACGATGACGCTGGGATGGTTGTAGAGCTCCTCGACCATCGCCCGCGCCTGACGTTCGGCTTCGTCGTGGAAGGCAGTGTCGTCCCGGTAGCCCCACTGGAAGGGGAAATCCTGCCACACCAGAATGCCCGCCCGATCACAGACATCGTGGAATTCGCCGGGCAGCACATGAGCATGGACGCGCACCAGGTTGAGGTTGGCGTCCCGCATGAGACGCACGTCGCGCTCGAACCAGCGCTCGCCGCTAACATGAGTGCCGTCAGGTGGCGGGAAGGGATGCTGCTCGCTATGAGCGATGTCAGCAAACAGCGTCTCCGACAGCCACTGCGACGCAATATAGTTGGTACCGCGAATGAAGTACGGCCGGCCGTTGATCGTCCAACGATAGCGATCGTCGGCCGACACGGTGCGGAAGCCAAACGTCGCGCTGTGCTCAAGCCCGTGGTGCGGGTCGGCGACTGCCACCCGATACAGGTGTGGAAAACCGCGATCCCACGGCTGCCAGAGAGCGACATCAGGCACCGTCAACCTTATCGCGTGGCGACTGGTGCCCAAAGGGACGGTCAGCTCGAAATCCGCGTCATAGGTTACGCCACCGTCGAAGTTGTCCGGGGTGACAGTGACACGTAGCGTCGTCTGGATCGGAACCGCCCGATTCGTCATGAACAAGTCACCCATTAACCGGGGCGGGTCGCTGTCCAGATCGGCGCGGAGCTGGAGCCGGTCCATGGTGATCGGCCCGTGGGCAATCAGGCTGACAGCGTTCCAGATGCCGCCGGTGTTGTGGGCCTGGCCGCTAGGCAGCCAGCCACCGCCCGGCCGGCAGTCATGGTGATTGAGCACACCCTTGATGAGCCGCTTGCGCATGTGCCAGCCGTCCAGCCCCACCGGCTCGAACGGGCTATCCACACGGACAGCCAACCGATTACGACCGTCGCGCAGGCACTCGGTCACATCGAACGCGAAAGCCTCGAAGTAGCCTTCATGATGACCTAGCTGCCGGCCGTTGAGCGTGACATCAGCAAAGTAGTCCACGCCTTCGAAACGCAGGGTCGCATACTCGCCCGGCGCAAGGGTCAGATCAAAGTCACGCACAAACCAGACCACGCCGTGGTGGTCCAGGCCGCCCAGAAACCAGTTCTGCGGAATCGCCATGCTCGGCCAACCGGCCACATCCCAATCGGCCGCGGCGAAGTCCGGTGAATCGGCCGTCTGATAACGCCACTGCCCGTCCAACGCCAACACGTTGCTCATTGTCTCTCCTAACTGCCGGTTGACAGCAATTGTGGCACCGGTTCATGATGCATGGTCAAGTGGTGCGATTTCTCTAGGGGCGCCCACGGCTCCACATGTACCAACACTTCCGACAAATTCGGAATGGCATGAAAGAGATCATGGCGCAGCTCTTCGGCAATAGCGTGGCTTTGGGCAGTGGTCAGGTGGGCATCCACGCCGACGTTGATTTCGGCAGTCAGCCGATGACCCATCCAGCGCATCCGCACGCGATAGACTTCCCGGACCATGTCATTCTTCTGCAGCGTCGCTTCGGCCGTGTCCAGATAGGCCGGGTCGACCGCATCCATCAGCCGGTACCACATCTTCTTGGTGGCATCCCAGGTGATAAAGACAATCGTCACGCCTATGAGCAAGCCAATGATGGGGTCGAGAATCGGGTAGCCCAGGGCCGTTCCTGCGGCCGCCACCAACACCGCCAGCGACGTAAGGCCGTCGGTGCGGGCATGCATGCCGTCGGCGATGAGCGCTGCCGAGCCGATCTTGTTGCCGACGCGGATCTGCATCACCGCCACCAGTTCGTTGCCCAGGAAGCCGATGATGGCCGCCGCCGCCAGCCAGCCGAGGTTGCTCAGCGGTTGCGGGTTGATGAAGCGGTCAATCGACTCTCTCAGAATGAAAAAGGCGCTGAAGGCGATGGAAATCACGATAAAGATGCCGGCCACATCTTCGGCGCGCGAGTAGCCGTAGTTGTAGCGGCGGTTGGCCCCGCGCCGCGCCAGGTAGAAGGCGATCAGCAGGGGCACGGAGTTGAGCGCGTCGCCGATGTTGTGAACCGTATCACCCAACAGCGCCACGCTGCCGCTCAGATAGACCACACCGATTTGCAACAGCGTGGTCACACCGAGAATAGCGAGCGCAATCCAGACCGTGCGAATGCCCAGTTCGTTATCGACGAAAGCCTGATCGGACGCGACGTGGGCGTGTTCATGACTGTAGCCGGGAATGTGGAGAGCCATCGCAATCTGCATCCAGACGCTGTGGTCGTGGTCGTGATCGTGATCATGATGTGGTCGTGGTCGTGGTCATGATCGTGATCATGGTCATGCGTGGTCGTGATCGTGGTCGTGGTCGTGGTCATGGTCATGACCATGCTCTTGGTCGTGATCATGAGCGTGGTCATCTGAATTATTGATAGGCTGTACATCCGACATATTCTTTCTCCGAATTCGCGATATGAGACATAGGGTCACCACGCTGCCCGACACAAGGCGGGGAAGTGGTCACCAACGATGAATTTGTTAGGCCAACAAACTACGAACCGGGTAACGCCCTGCGGGCGAAACTCACCCCTTCATACCTGTAATCACGACGCCCTGGGTAAAAATGCGCTGACTGAAAAAGAACAACAAGATCGGCGGCAGCACCATCACCACCGACGCGGCCATGATCAGATGCGTATTCACCGAATAGAGGGCGTCAAACGTCTGGAGTCCAACGGCCGCCGTCCAGTTCTCCTGACTGTGGAGATAGATCAACGGCTCATAGAAATCGTTCCAGGCGTATAGAAAATGAAAGATAGCAATGGCCACCAGCGCCGGGCGTGCCTGGGGCAGCAGCACATAGAACAGCGTCTGCGCCGGGTTGGCCCCGTCGATCTTGGCCGCGTCATCCATCTCCAGCGGGATGGTCATGAAGAATTGGCGCAGCAGAAAGACATCATACGCATTGGCAAACATCAAGGGCACAATCAGCGGTAGCAGCGTATCGACCCAGCCGAGGTTCTGGAATAGGACATAGACCGGAATCATCGTCACCTGCCGGGGCAGCATGATGGTCGACAGCAAGAGTATGAACAGAACGTTGAGACCCGGCGCCCGGAAGCGAGAAAACCCATAGGCCACCATCGAGCACGACAGCAACGTCAGGAACATGCCAATGAACGTCACAATCATCGTATTCAGAAGGTAGCGCGGGAATGGGACGGCCGTCATGGCCTCAAGGTAATTCTCCGGGTGGATTTCCAGCGTGCGTTGCAGCGTCTGGTCAGCAATCAGAAGCGAGTAGGTCTCGTCCGGGTTATCGGGAAAGACGAACAGGCCCATCCCGCCGGGCTGATTTCTCACCAGGGCCATCTCAACCGTTTGGCCGTTAAACTCCACCTCGTACAGGGGTTCCTGTTTGCCGTTAATCTCAACAGTCACCGTTTCCCAGGGTAGCAACGGCGGCGGCGACGCGCGTAGTTGATTGCGATCCTTCAGCGATGTTGACACCATAAACACCAGCGGGATCATGATAACGACCGCTCCAGCAGCCAGTACCAGTGATGTAATGCCCTTAAGCAGCAAGCGCTGGGCCTGCACACTCTCGCGGGTGCGACGGAAGATATTGGGCGAGGCAACAGTTGCGGGGGTCGATTCGGTAACGGTCGCCATGTTTACTTCCTCACCTGACCTTCGTAGAACACCCAGAGCGGCGATGACCGGAAGACCAACAGGGTAACCAGCAGAACAACAACAAACAGGATCCAGGCCATGGCCGAAGCGTAGCCCATATCAAAATAGCGGAAGGCGTTCTGGTAAAGGTACAGGTTGTAGACGAGAGTTGACCGGGCGGGACCCCCACCACCGCTCGTCGCCACATAGACTTCCGTGAAGTATTGAAACGAGGCAATTAGGCCGATGACCAGATTGTAGAACAGCACCGGCGTCATGAGAGGGATGGTCACATTCCAGAATCGCTGACGGCTGTTGGCACCGTCGATCTTGGCCGCGTCATAGAGGGTCGTCGGGATGCCCTGCAGGCCGGCCAGGTAGATGATCATGGTCCCACCCACACCCCACAGGCTGATGATCACCAACGCCGGAATGGCCCAATCGGGATCCGTTAGCCACCCGGGCGGGTTTTGAATGCCGATACGCTCCAGAAACGGGTTGAGGATGCCGATGCGCGGATTGAAGATGCGCGTCCACAGCAGGGCCACCGCTACACCGGCAATGACTGAGGGCAGGAAATAGATGGTCCGCCACATGTTGACGCCGGGAATGTCTTGATTCAGCAAGACGGCCAACATGAAGCCGAATAGAAGCCCCAGGGGCAAGGCTAGTGCCGCAAAGTAAATGGTCCGCGACAGGGAATGCCAAAACAGCGGATCGCCAAAGAAGGCCTTCTGATAATTACCCAGTCCAATCCACTGCGGCGGATCAATGATGTTGTAATCAGTCATGGAAAAGTAAAGTGACGCCAACATCGGGCCCAAAGTCAGAAGCAGGAAGCCAATCAACCAGGGGGAAATGAACAGATAAGCCCACAAGGCTTCGCGCTTCTCTAAGGTCAAATGCCATTTCTTTTTCTCTTCCATAGCGTTCTCCACAAGGGCTGGGTTTCGAGGTCGAAAAGACCGGGAGAGGCAGGCGGGCTGTCTCTCCCGGTCAACACGTCTAGTGCATCACGATAGGCTTATTGACTGGCCCAATACTCGTCGAATATGGCCTGGATCTGAGCGTTGACCTCATCCAGCGTAGCATCCGTATCCGGGATCTCCGAGGTCAATACCGCGTCGAACAGGTCGGAAGCCAGAATGTCGCCCACGCGATCCACTTCCGGCATCCAGCTTTCGTGATGCGGGCTATCTAGATAGTCAATGGCGTTGTAGATGACATCGTAGTCATTGTCACCATAGCGAGCCGCCATCTGCGCCGTGTACTCGTCGGCTACAGACTGCCGTGAGGGCAGGCAGCCGTAGACCAGACAGACTTCGATGATGTTTTCTTCGGCCGTGAGCCATTTCAGCACTTCCCAGGATGCCTCCTTGTGCTCAAAACTCTTGGGAATGTAGAACGTGTCGGCGTGGGTACGGGCGATGCGTGTCCCCTTCTGGCTGAACGGGGTCGCGGCAAAGCCATAGTCGAACGGCAAGTCAATAAGACCCTCGGGCATGAACCAGGTGTGGCTGTGGAACATGGCCGCCTGACCGCCGCCAAAGGGATCACCGGAGGCAGCGTTCAGCGATTCCTGACCGGTGGCGTCGGCCATGAAATGGTCGACCCACACGGCCTTGTTGAGCCAATCCATGCCGTACTTGTACTCGTCGGAATTGACGAGGGCCACGGTCATGTCTTCATTGGTCGGCCGACCGGCACCGGGCGGATCAAAGCGGGTCATGGCGCCGCGCAGGTCGGTCCAGGAGTCATCAAATCCCCATTGCACGATATTGTTCGGATCAAAGTCGGGTGACATGGCATTGTTGCCGTTCTCGTCCAGCGTCAACTGCATCGCGACTTCGCGCAGGGCATCGACATCCCACGACGTATCGTTGTAGTCAGTCGTCGGGTAATCAAGCCCGGCGGCGTCGAATGCGTCCTTGTTATAGAAGATGAACGACGGGAACATACCCAGCGGCAGGCCAACCGTCTTCTCAGGGAACTGATAAAGGTCAACAGCGGCGCCATAGAAATCGCTCGTGTCGAAGTTTTCTGCATCAATCCACGGCTGGACGTCTTCCCACAAGTCAAAGAAGCTGGCGGCAACATCTACACCACCAGGCCCCACAAGGCCGGGCGGATTGCCACCGGAAACCTGGGCCAGCAATCGCTCGGTGGATTCGTCGTTCGGAACAATGACGAACTCGATTTCAATGTCATCGTGGGTGCTGTTGAAGCGCTCGGCCAAGGCATTCTGAGCGTCAACCTGATCGGGGTCGGTGCCGGTGCCAAGGCCCACAAAAATGTCGACCTTCACTTTTTCGCCGGCCATCACCTCGGGAGCGACCGCCTCGGCTGCTTCGCCGGCGTCACTCACGGCCGATTCGGCCGCATCTTGCACCGTGGTGGCCACGGTACCGCCACAAGCAGCCAGGGCCAAACTCATGAGCACAATTAGGATAACAAGCCAGGTGGTTTTGTTGTTTTGCATTTTCCTTCTCCATCTTCATAGAAACACACGCGCTACAAAACGATTGATACGGGTCACTTTATGGTTGTCTTGCGATGGCCACCTCCTCTGGAAATACACGGTTCAGTTGAAAACCACATGATTCACGAATGACAAGCTCGGTAGGCAGCAATGTCAAGGCATCAGCCGGTTCACCGTGGATGAGCCGCAGCAATTGGGTGGCTGCCGCGCGGCCGGCTTCTTCAATCGGCGCACGCACCGTCGTCAACGGGGGATCACTGTAGCGCGACAATAGGGCATCATCAAAGCCCGCGACAGCCATGTCTTCCGGCACCCGACGCCCGGCCGCGTGCAGGGCGGCAATGGCCCCACGAGCAGACACGTCGTCGGCGGCAAAGATGGCATCAATGTCCCGACCCTCGGTCAGCCAGTGGTTGACGACTTCTCCGGCTATTTGTTCATCGAAATAGGCGGGGACGATCAACAGCGGATCAACCTGGATGTGATGATCGATCAACGCCTCGCGGTAACCGGCCTCACGCCAATTACCATCTTCATTTTCCGGCGCGCCCGCCAGAAACGCAATGCGCTCATGGCCGCAGCGGATGAGGTGTTCCACCATCCGGTAGGCACCGTCCTTGTTCTCAAAGGCGATGGAGGGGATATCCAGGCCGTCAGGTGGCGTTCTATAGAGCAGGGACAAGGGGAACTGGGCCTCATGCAGCCGACGGAGCGACGTCTCATCCAGCGAATCGGCAAAGACGATGAGGCCATCCGTGTTGTGGCGACCCAGAGGCATGCTAAGCAGGTCGACCTGGCCAGGCTTTGTCGTGGAATAGAGCAGCAGGTCGTATTCATTCTCGGCTACCACGTCCTGGATGCCGTTGATGAGCTGGAAGAAGAAGACGTCGTTCATCTGGGGCACGACGAGGCCTAGCGTATGCGTTTTTTGCCCGGCGAGGGCCCGAGCACCCTGATGGGGAATGTAGTTGAGCGCGAGGATGGCGGCCTGGATGCGGTCAGCCGTACCATTGGAGACCGGCCCGGTGTTGTTGAGGAAGCGACTAACCGTCATGGCCGACACACCGGCCGATTCGGCGACATCTTCAATGGTAACGTTGCTGGGTGCCTTGGAAGCCATGGTATTCTTCAATCGCACACGTGCTACGGAACGAAACACAGAGCATTAGGAGCCGGGTACTGTTAACGCTAACTGTTAGCGCTAACAGTTTAGCAGTGAGGGGCAGGCGTGTCAAGAACAGAACACCGGTCAATCGCTCTAGCCCCACCGGCATCCATCCCGGAACCGAATTGCCCAAGCCCGAGGCTGTTGATTAAACGCAAAAGGATCCCCTTTCGGAGATCCTTTGCTTGTAGCCGGCGGGTTGACTTTCGTAATGGCAGGCAAGTGGCGGACCCTCTGCTAAGTCAGCAGCAACTCGATTCATCTCAAGCGCGACGATTTGCTCGGCTAGGCATGACGGTATTAAGCACCCGGCTGATACGTGTTATGATTTACGGAACCAGTCTGCGAGCGCTATACTACTCGCCGTCGCTATCCTATGGCTAATCAATTAGTCGAGTCGCCGCCGGAAATGGCCCTGACCAAGGGACTCTTCCACCGGGTAATGGTGGTCTTCTACGTCCCCAGCAGTTGGCCTGCTTGGGGGATTGCCCTCGTGGCGATATTCCTGACGTGCTTGTCCGCAATAAGCTGGTGGCTGGTATCTGGGAGCGCCGCTCTGACCCTGCTCGTTGGTTACCTCTTATTGCTTTTCTATTGCGCCGATATTGGTGTCCTCAAATCGTTGCCCAGACGAGGACTATCGTTTGAATCTTGGAACAGTCAGTTCTTCCCACTGGCGCTGCCCCGCGCTGTGGCCACAGCCGTTCTCGGGCTAACCGGGCTCTGGCTGGGCTGGCCCTGGGCGCTGTTCTTACTGTTGGCGATCCAGATCGCGGGATCGGCGGCACTAATTCGGGGTGCAAGGATTGAACCACGTCAACTTGGCCTAAGCGAGCTTGTGGTCAGGACAGACAGATTGGCGACGGGAACCCAGCCGATTCGTCTTCTTCATATCAGCGATATCCACATCGAGCGGTGGAGCGTGCGCGAGGCCCAGTTGTTGGCCATCGTCGAACAAACTCAGCCCGAATTGATTCTCATCACCGGAGATTACGCCAACCTCTCCTACAACCTGGATCCGGTGACACATGGACAAGTGCAACACCTTCTGTCGCAGTTGGCTGCTCCGCATGGTGTTTATGCGACGCTAGGCAGCCCTCCGGTCGATTTGCCTCAGGTGATCCCGCCTCTCTTTGATACCCTGCCGGTAGAGTTACTACGGGATGAGTGGTGCAAGCTGGACCTGGGCGACGGCCGCGGCCTTACGTTGCTGGGTCTGGACTGCCACCATGACATTCCCACCGACAGCGACACCCTGGCGCGCGTTCTGGCCGATGCCCCAAACGCGTTCCCATCCGTCCTGCTGTATCACTCCCCGGAGCTTATGCCTCAGGCAGTCGCGGCCGAGATCGACTTGTATGTCTGTGGACATACCCATGGAGGCCAGGTGCGATTGCCGTTGATTGGCCCCATCCTAACCATCTCCGCCCTGGGCAGACGCTACGTGATGGGCCTCTATCACGAGGGCCGGACGCATTTGTATGTCAGTCGAGGGGTTGGGTTCGAGGGGTTAAGCGCGCCGCGCGTGCGGTTTCTTTGCCCGCCGGAGGTAGCGATAATTACGATTGCACCTTCATAACACTTGGCAGAGATTAGTCGCGCAATCTTACTGGCTTCAGTCGAATACAAGACGGGTGTGGTAATTCGTTCACACCCGTTTCTATGAGTCATGCCCGGCGCTTTCTGCCTGCGTACATGCCGACCCGCGCCTGATCTAGCGATACGATTGATTCTAGCATTCGTTGATTGCTTCGAATTCGGCTGTCCACCCCCCAGTGGAAGGGTTTACCTGCTCCTGCCATGACCGCGCATATCGGCCTTGCCAAGCCAGCAACTCCTCGTGAGTGCCGGACTCAACAATCTTGCCCGCCTCCATTACATAGATCATATCAGCATGCATCGCCGTGCTAAAACGATGGGTGATGACGATCACAGTGCGCCCTTGGGCGTAAGCACGAAAGCGCCGCAGCCATTCCGACTCTGCCCACGGATCCATGGCGCTCGTCGGTTCATCCAGCACCATGAGAGGAGAGGGACGGAGCAACACGCGGGCGAGGGCAATCCGCCGCCACTCACCGACGCTCAGATCGGTGCCGTCCAGAAACCACACACCAAGCAGCGTTTCATAGCCACCCGGCAGTCTGTCAACGATGTCATCAGCACCGGCAAAGTAGGCAGCCTCTTCGATTGCTTTCCGCGACGAGTCACTCTGTAAGTCACCCAGGGCAATGGTTTCGGCCACCGTCGAATTGAACTGCACCGGTGTCTGGAACAAGACAGACAACTGTCGGCGCAGGTCATCTTGGGCTAAGTCACGCAGATCCTGGCCAAACCAACTCACACTACCGTAAGTCGGATCATAAAATCGGCACAGCAGCTTCACAAACGTACTCTTCCCCGCGCCATTGCTACCAACAATTGCGATTGTTTGACCCGTCTTGACGGTTAAACAAAAGTCGTCAAGCGAACGCTGCTTTGAACCGGGATAGGCGAAGGAGACATTTTTGAATTCGATAGCCACGTCCCCCGAAAGATTTATCTCTGCCGGCTCCTTGGGATCACCAACACCAGGCTCCAGAGACAAAAAGTCGAAAAGGTCGCCCAAGAAAAGACTATTCCCATAGATTTGCCCGACCGACTGCAAAAGGGTTCGCATCAGACTCTGCCCCTGAGTGAAGGCTTGATAGATGAGTGCAATATCTCCCAAAGTCAGCATTCCCTGCAACACTCGCCAAAGCATGAGCAGCATCGTCCCGCCCACGGCCAGCAGGGCGATTACCCCGGCGATCATTTCGGCGACTCCCTCATGCCGAACAAGGACCATGCGGCCATCGCGAAGCCGCGCCCTGACATCCTGATAATTGTTGCGGAACTGCTGACCCAGACCGAAAAGGCGAATTTCGGCAGCATTCTCGCGGGTCGTGATCAGCCAATCGTAGTACCATGACCGGCGCTCGTCAGCCGTTACCTGGCGCTGCCACGCGTGCCGCCAGCGCGCATTTCGTAGGACTACATACAATGCGGGCAGCGTGCTGGCCAGGAGCACCAGCGGCAGCCACCATCCATAAGGGAGGAGCACAATCATCATTGCCGCCAAAGTGATGCCATTCTGGAGCAGCGCACCGAAGTTCTCTAGCAAAGCGACCGGCCTGTAGCCTGCTTCCTGACCGGCCCGATACTGATGGTCGTAATATTCGGGCAAGTCATAGAATGCCAGATCAACAGCCAGGGATTGTTCATGGACCAGATCGGCAATGGCATCCCGCACCTGTTCCGATAACGCCGTGCGCACCCAATTTGAGATCCCTCGCAGGATCTCAATACCGGCTAACAGTAGGCCCATGGTTGTCGCTAGCAACAGAGCCAGACGCACCGTTTCCGGAGCAGCATCCGATTCGATTGCGGCCACAATGCTGTTGACCAAAGCACGTGTCAGATAAACACTTGCAGCCGGGAGCAGCCCCTGGATTATGAGCAGCGCAAGCCAGGCCAATGTCCAGGTAGGAGCAGAGTTCCAGACTAACCGAAAAGAGCGGCTAAGGTAGAGAAGTTGACCTCTTAACTTGCGCCAGGCGGTACTCATTGAATCGTGTGGTGATTACTCAGCAGGTAGTAGAAGAGGGATGGTTGACCACGCTTCATCAAGGTTTGGCCGGACTCGCCTTCAACAGTCGTCTGCCATGTCCAAATGTGGACACCGCCGTAGTGCTTGGCCGCGATGGCAATTGTGATGCGCTGGCCTGAATACAAATGTAGCTGGTTTGGAGTGGGGAGAATACTTGTCCATAAACGAGTCTTGGCTCACCGGTGCTATTGAGAAAGCCTCTTGGCTCAAATCTGTTTACCATGCGGGAAACTCCCTCGTATGGCGTAACTCATCGACTACCTGCTTGATCAATCGATGGCTAATCTCTCCGAGATGAGATGCCAGATCTCGGCCGCAGTTGGATTCAGAGCAACCACTTGGTCGCCGTCCAGATGAACCAGATCTGGCTTGACACCGAATTGCATCAACTCCCTCCAATAAACTCACCTCTGTAGTTTGTGCTTCGCAATCGAGCGACCGGCAAGACCGCGGACCCAACGATAAGGGTAATAGAAAGGGCGGGCCGCCGCATTAGGGATGTCATAACGAGTGTCCATGTATGCGGTCGAGGGAAACAAGTTTTGCATCAAAAAAGTAACGCGCTGCCCAAATCCCTGCATCGTCATCAAATCATCCAGAAGACGTTGCGCCGGGGCACGGTTCTCAGTCATCAGGCGCCTAACCACGTTTTGCTCATCTCTGGAGGGTATTACATTCACCATAGTTACCGACCGCGGGATGGGTACATGCCAATCATCAGCCAGTGTCGAAGTCACGATCTTGGTCGCAATCACCAAATCATACTTCGTCGCCTCGCGCAATAAGCTGTCCCAATCTAACGCACTTTGCCACTTATGAACGAGCTCCACAAGGTCATACCACCAAAGCATCCCACGCGCGCCGTGATGCAACACCAAATGACCGCTGAGGTGGAGAAACTGCATTGTCGGCGTGAAGATGCGCGCAGAACGCCCATCAATCGACGCATACTGTGGCGACTCCCAGAGATCGCTCTCGGAGATATGGCCTTGATAATAGGGGGAATCGAATAGGTTCCAGTGAAGTTCCACTTGCCAGTTCAAACGATCTTGTTTGCAAAACATCAACTCGTTCTCAAATAATAGGGCTGAGTGGGGCGTAAGGTCGGAACCATGTCGTGAATACCCCTGCGCGTTCATCACGGCCATCGCCAACTGCGCAGATGCATGAGGCACGAGAAGGTCGAGATCAACCATCGGTCGCAAGGCGATATTTTGGTAGAGCGGTTCTAGCAGCGCCGCTCCCTTTAGCACAATCGTGGGGATCCCGTAGGCCTCGAACGCGGTTAGGAGTGTAGAGAGCTCCTTCATGCGTAATACGTTCTCCGCGGCTGTCCGCACATACGCGTAGTGGCAGCTTTGCAGGAGGTATTCGGGCAATATCTGCGTTTCGCGGAGAACAAGATACAGCAGTGGCCCCACGCGCTCTCGATCAATCCTGGCAGACACGGCTGTCCAATCCAGCTCAGGTTCTCGGGACATCTCACACGCCCTAGCTAGCGCCTCCGGATCCCAGCGCGCCATAAGGCAGGTACGTAAAAACCTATCAGCAAGGTCCTGTTCCTGGTAAACGTTACTCACGCGTCGGGTAATCCAAATGAGGGTGGCAACTCGATTGGACTGTAAAGGTTCACAACTTCCAGCAAGTCATTGATAACACTGCCTTCCAGCTCTACCCAAGCATGGGCAGCAAATTCGCCATCATTTTTGCCCACGCCGATTCTCAGTTCAGCCAGATAACCATTACTTCGCAACAGATTCCAAAGTACCAGCGATTGTGGCAGACACGTTGCCCTATAGACGGGGTGGCGACGAGCAACAATATCCACTAGCAAACTGATTCTCTCTGCAGAGAGTGCATTGTGCGTTGACATCTTCGCCATAGTGAGCGAGTTATTCGTGAGCCAATCGGAGGTCAGCTTGAACCCACGCAAGTGCAGTGATGCTGCTACTGCCGGCATCATAACAGACACCCAGGTGAAGACCCTGCGTTCATCAGGTGTGAAATCCCTTAGTCGAGCTAATTCAGTCCGCATCGTTCTGGGGGGCGGTCGCGATCAGACAGAGATGCTGAGTGACCGAATTTGAGGGATGGGGCTTGCCTCGGAGGCAATTCCAGGCGAACATGCATCTGTCAGCGGGTTGACGTTTTGCACCAGCTTGAGATGCTAAAGGGAGCGGATGGTCTCATGGGCTTGCCGGTACTCACCATCCCTCGATATAACAGCGCAACTTCAACTGAGAAGACGATTCATCAGACTCGACTTCGGAACCGACACCGGCCCCGCAGCTTCTGCGCTTCCGTTAGTGGATGCGTTTTCATTCCCCGTGTCATCGGCCTCTAACTTATCAAAGTAGGCGTTGCTACGATAGTAATAATCATAACCATATTCACTACCGCGAACGCTAAGTCGATTCAATACCACACCAATGACATTGGCGTTCACCTCTTGCAGTCGACTAACCGCCTGGGACAATTGATTTACTCGTGTCTGCGCCGCGGAGGCCACCAAGATAACCGCATCGACCCGTGCACTCAAGATGACCGCGTCGGTCACGGCCAGAACTGGAGGGCTGTCCAAAACGATATAGTCAAAGCTCTTCTCCAGTACGGTCAGCAAGCTCTTCATTTTGGTTGAACCTACCAATTCCGATGGGTTTGGCGGAAGCGGACCACTAGGGAGGAAGTATAGACCGCTCTGGGTCGTCTGCTTGATGCCCCGATTCAAGTATGAAACGGCCAACGTTGGCCTACCTGGATCAACGGCCGCTGATAGATTAACCAGTACGCCCGTTAAGCCATAGGACTTGTCCGCCGCAAAGTATCGCGCCTGTGACGGCCTGCGCAGGTCAGTATCAACCAAGAGCACACGATGCCCGGCCTGCGCCATCACCACGGCCAGATTAGCCGCAGTATAGCTCTTCCCTTCTTCAGCGTTGGCACTTGTTACCAAGACCGTACGAACAGGTACGTCGATATTGCTGAATTGCACCGCCGTACGTAACCCACGATAGGCTTCGGATATCGGTGTTCGAGGCTGCGCTATGGTCACCAGTGACGAGGACGCCCCAGGCAGCGGCTCATAGTCGGCAATACCAGTCAACGTTGGCAGATGCACTGCATGCTGAATGTCACTGGGCGACTTGATGGTATCGTCCAAATATTCCAGCAAATAAGCAGCGCCAACTGCCAGCGAAAAGCCAATGGCTGCCGCCGTCAATACGGTTAGCATGACATCCGGACCAATGGGAATCTTCGGTATAGTCGCCGATTCGATGACGCTTAGGGAGTTTGCCGCACCCTGGGATGTACTAGCCAAAAGGGCGGCATAATTGCCCTGCAGCGTGTTTCGTTTTGCTTCAAGCGCGGAGATCTGGCCTTGCGCATCCGCGATCTGTCGTGCGCTAAAAAGTCCGGCCAGTTCGTCTTGCTTGGAGAGAATGTCGTCGTTGGTCTCACCTATCTTTATTTCCAGCTCATCAAGTTGTTCGCTAATAAATTCTTCGCGACCCTCAACCCCACCTTGCTTGTTCGTTGGCGCCTGCAAAATAAGATGCTTGGCCACTTCGTTGGCCACCACCATGGCTCTTTCCGGGCTGCTGTCGGTTACGATTATCTCGATCAATTGTGTGTCCGGCACGGCCCGCGCCGTATAGGCCGGAAGCCAAGTCAAACCGAGACTTTCCTTGACCGCCGATTGTATTACCTCTCGCTGGGCGATATCGGTGTAGGTCTGCGCCAACTGCTGGCTTAACCAGAATTCGTTGCCGGATGGGTTAGGGTTGTTGATCGCGCTGCCGATCAGTAATGTGGCTCGAGCCTGGAATATGGCCGCTTGCTGGCTAACCGCAAAGTAGCTCGACACGGCCGCGATCAATGTTGATGCGACGATGAGCCACCACCACTTTTTTAACGGGGCCAAGTATGCCTTTAGATCCATATGATGTCTATTAGGTAGCTATTCACTTCCCGCAACAAGCTACTGCGTCGCAGGTACGGACTTCCACTTGAATAATAGATCGCTGTTGCGCAAACCGCCGTAAACATTGCGTCAAAACAGGTAGGGACGTTATCTTCCGTGCTGTCCCGCCCTGGTCAACTGATCAAGCAGAATCGCTGCCTCACTATCTCGTATTGGTCGTTGCTTCACGGTGTAGACTCAGCAGGACATACGCACGGATTATCTCAAAAGCAATCAGTAGGCTCCCCGACCAGAAAGGACCACCGCAACCGTGCGCATCATGATATGCATATCCAGCCACAGGGACCAGTTGCGAATGTAGCGCATATCCAACTGCACTCGGTCGGCATACGACAGTTCTGAACGACCACTGACTTGCCAGAGACCCGTCATCCCCGGTGCAATCGTCAGCAGGTTCACTTCCCAATTCTCGTACATGGCCAATTCTTCAGGGGCTATCATACGTGGCCCAACAAGTGACATTTCTCGGCGTAGGACATTAATCAGTTGGGGCAGTTCATCCAGACTCGTCCTGCGCAAGAAATACCCAATACGCGTGATCCTGGGATCTTTCTTCAGCTTGTGATTGAGTTTCAACTCGGTGGACAAAACGGGATTCTCGGCTAGAACCTCGGCCCCATTTGTCACCATCGTGCGGAACTTATAGGCATCGAATTGTTTGCCTCGCAGACCTACCACATGACGGCGGTAGAATACTGGACCCGGTGAATCGAGCTTGATAGCAATGCCCATAACAAGGAACATTGGCAGGGCCAGAATGAGCATCACTGTACCCAGCGTAATATCCACGGCAGACTTCAGCAACCAGTCAATCCCAGTGAGCCGCGCCTGATTGACACGCAGTAGAGGTACGGATGCGATTTCCTTGACATCCACACCAGTCGTGATGATTTCAAACAAACCGGTTGACAAACGGAGATTGATGCCGTCTCGTACTCCATAAACCTTGAAGATATCCAACATCTGATCCTGTGTCAGGGAGCTTGTGGCCAGAACCATCTCCTCAATGTTCCACGCATCAACGAGTCGCTCAAGATCGGCGAGGCCACCAACCACCGGCAGACCTTCCATGACATCCGACTTTGGTTCTGAGTCTTCAGATATGAACCCCAACACGTCGAGGCCAGATGTGCGCCACTGAATCAACTGCTCGGCTAATGAGCTAGCCTCAGCATTCGCCCCAACAATTAGGGTCGGGCTCAACATGAACCCTCTGTTACGAAAGGCGTAGACGAGACGGCGCAGAAGAAAACGTCCGATAATCACAAAGGAGACCGCAAAGAACCAGGCCAACACCACCCAACCGCGCGCTGGATCCGATAACGGCCTAATGAACCCGCTAATGACCACAATTAGGATGCCAACAGTTGTCGCCCGAAACGCAATCGAATACTCTTGCAAACCGCCCAACAAATTACGCCGCTTATAGAGCCCCTGCGAAGAAAAAAGAAATATCCACAGAGGAATGATCCCTAAAGCAACCAAAGACAAAGGCGGAATAGTTGGTCTCGCCCCAAGATTGAATATCGGGAGAGCAACATTAGACCGAACCCAGCTCGCCAACACGAACGCTAGTCCTGTCAGAATGATGTCGCTAACCAATAACGCACCACGGTATAGCCGCCATTGTGTACCAAGGGAAAGCGATCGCGCAAACCGATGCGTGTTGATGCCGTTATTGACCGCGTTTTCAACCTTGGTTGACTTGATGGTTGATTCCATAGTGAGTCTTGAGTGATTGGCCGTTTAGTAAAACCACACGACGCCAACGGAAGACAGGCTGACTTCGCTGTTGGCCAACTAAATTACACGATCCCCTCAAATCGTGATCGATGCACAAAAGGAACGACTGATCAGCACTGTAACGCGACCTGTTCGCTTGATCCATTTGTCTACCGTGAATTAGCACTTCATGTAGGCCTTCGTCCGAAGGCCATTTGAACAGCCTTATCTATAGTGACTGTGCAGAATGGTAAATCTCTTCCAGATGGTCCACAACATCGGCCCAACGATGATGGGTTTCCACATACGCACGACCAGCGATAGCCATTGACGATCGCGCCACACTGTCATCCAAAAGCAACAGAATAGCGCCGGCAAGTTCGGCAGGCGTTTCACCCACAAGTAAATCGCGTCCGGGAACGGCTGAGAGAGCACTAACAGCTATTGGCGATGCAACCACCGGCGTCCCCGTGGCCATGGCTTCGAGGACCTTATTCTGAATACCGGCGCCATAGGTAATTGGCGCAACCGCCAGTGTTGCTCGAAGCAAGTACGCGCGCAGGTCGGAGACAGTTCCTGTCACAGTCACTCTGAGGTCATTTGACAGTGCCCGCACATCTGCGGTCGGATCCTTGCCCACAATTAACACCTTTGTAGTTGGTCGCTTGGCCCATACCAAAGGCATCACCTCTCGGACAAAGAAAAGGGCCATGGCCACATTGGCGTG
This sequence comes from uncultured Chloroflexia bacterium, assembly GCA_963695535.1. Lineage (GTDB taxonomy): Bacteria > Chloroflexota > Anaerolineae > Promineifilales > Promineifilaceae > Promineifilum. The sequence goes on along the minus strand of CAVOGT010000002.1, from coordinate 23,617 downwards.
ATAGCTCATCTTGCCTGTCAAAATGAGCGTATCCATTTCCCGTTCGATTGACGGTTGAGGATGAAAATAGTCCAGATCCACGCCGTTGGGTAGAACGCGAATGGCCGGTGTTCCGGTGCGGTAGGCGTTCGCCTGTCTTAACAGAGCCCCACGATCTACAGTCGATGTGGTCAAGATCGTGTCAAACTGCCAAACGAGCCAGCCTTCAAACTGCTCTGTACGTGGTAGCTCAAAGCGAGTGATCCACCGGCCGACAATATCATGGTGATGCTCTCCGGCTTGACGAAAGAGGTGGCTAATGGAATCGACGCTGTCCCAAATGATGCGCACTTGCGGTCGTCGTTTCCCAGAACGATTGCCACTTGCCTCCAACTCGTTAACGATGGATTGTGCGTGTAGCGCGTAGCGCGCACCCCGTAAATGCTCAACATGTACGATGTCGACCGGCCGATCGGCCGTCACTTGTGTGAGCAATTCGCCGAGGCGGCGTGCCAACGCCGGCTGCCAACAATAGGCTGCTTGGAGCGGCTCGGCTGCCGGGAGTACGGAGAGGCAATTAACAACTGATCGCAGCGGCAACAACCGTTCACTAAACACGGTGATGCCTAGCTCTCGTAGCGCCTGAAGGTCGGCTGCCTCCTCATCGCCGGAATAGAGCGTCAGTAAGGTGATCTGATTGTCCCGGCCGCTTAATTGGCGAAGGTAATTGTACGGCCGTGCCCGGATTCGGTTAGGTACGTACGGAACCACGAACAGAATATGCATGATTGTCAAAGACGATCGGCTTTCTTTCCATCTGGAGTGATCTTGAGTTTTAGCGAGACAGACGCTATCTGAACCTAGGGGGTGGCTGTAGCCAGTTGGTCTCGTCGGGCTGCAATGGCCTGACCGACAACGGCTGCCGCCAGCCCGGCGTAGATCAACAATATCGCATCGACTGGAAGACGATAGCGAATCAATGCCCACGACAGTAAATGTATGCTTGTATAGATGAACATAAACAACAGCAGTAATGATGCCTGGCTAATCGTGCGCCCGCGTACCTCACCATTTAGTAACGAATAGAGGAGTCCTCCCACCATGAGAGGCAAGAAAAGCGCGAAGCTAGCAACACGGGAGAAATTGCTAACTAGACTTGATTCGGCTGAAGGCCAGAACATGAAATATACCGGAATTCTGCTCAGAGACAATCGGACGTATCGGATTGGGTCGTCAAAGACAAATCCCACGCCCAGCTTCAGAAGCGCCTCCTCAAGGGCCGATTGATCGAGATTACGTAACTCCACGGGAATCAGGTCTTGGTAGCTACCCATTTCCGGCGGCAAGATCCCCTCAAACTTATTCCCATAGATCGGGTGATTGGCCCAGAAGAACGCATACCCAGCATTGGTGTTGAGCAAGACAAAACGATCGAAGCGACTGTAATTGTAGATCGTGAATGGTAGGATCATCAGGGCAATAATACTGGTAATCACGATCGTGGATATCCAGGGTGCTCGCCTACTATTGTGAAAGGCGACAGATCCTGCAGCGGTCGCGCGAGCGGTCTGTGAAACTGTCCTCCGCCGCTCAGCGGCATACCAGACAGCCCAAAGCCAGATCAACAGAAAAGGGGTGACCATCAGAAATAGCTGGCGCAGCAGGATGGTACCGCCAAGGACAACGCCTAACAGTAACGCAAGACGTACTTCTAGCTGCGCGGGCGCCGCTGCCAAGCGCAGAAACAGATATAGTGCGGCGACTATCGCGGTAATATAGAAAGGTTCGGTCATCAGTGTCGCCGCATAATAGACAAAATAGACATAGATCGCAGTGAACCCAGCCGCCAAGAGTCCGGCACGCCTACCAAAGACTTCCCGGGCGAGCAGAAATGCCACATAGGGCTGCAAGAAGCCGACGATCACTGCCTGAATGAGTCGTGCGGCAAGCGGGTTGGGGCCGAAGACAACATAGACGGCTGTCAAGTACAAGGTGTACAGAAAACTCCAGTGGGCAGTCGGTGCGCCCGCGGCCGTCAATGGCCATGACTCACTGGAAAAGCTAAATCCGTGCCCGTCCAACACGCGCAATGCCAGGGCATGATACGAAATTTGGTCGAACGTCCCTGGCAACACCTCAACGGTATTGCCCAAATAGAAGGAGGCGACCACACGCAAGACCACGGATACCACAAGGATAGCGGGCAAAATCGCGAAAGTCCGACGGGATCGCTTCTCCGAGAGCGCAAGATTCGTCATATTCGCTCTACTGTCGAGTGACCCTCAGCTCCATAAATATCGTCCCACCGGCAATAGACTGTCCGCCAATCATAGTTCTGCTCAACGACGAGTCGTCCGGCTTCAACGAGTGAGTCTGCCAATGACCGGTCCCGCCAAACGCGTATGACTGCAGCGGCAAACTCAGCGGGATCATCTGCGATCAACAGATCTTGTCCAGGCGTGTATCGGATACCTTCCGCCCCAATTGTTGTGGCAACCACTGGAAGGCCCCAGTTCCACGCATCCAGGACCTTTACGCGCATACCCCCGCCCGCCCACAACGGAACGACAAATGCCGCCGTCTCCACCAAGTAAGCGCTGGGATCGGCAACGTAGCCAGTTACTTCGCATCCTTCTACCTCCGACAGTTCCGGCGGAGGACTCTTGCCAATTATCGTTAGCACCGCGTCCGGACATTGCGCTCGCACACTGGGCCATATCTCCTGGGCAAACCAATTGATGCCGCTGGCGTTCGGCGGCCAATGTAACCCCCCTAGAAATGTTATGCGAAAGGGCGCAGGGCCACGAGCGATTATCGATTGCGATGTTGGATCCACACAGATTGGAATGACATGCTCATGCCATCTAACGTCCCTTCCGTCGCTACGCAAACCGACTGCGGCCTGATCCTCGGACGTGACCCAAACGATGTCGTCGAATTTTTTGCACGTTTCGCTTTCGTAGTGTCGCAGCTTCGACGACTCGCGGCTAAGAAAAAGGTGCCGCAAACCACTATTGCTTTCTGCCAGTCGCTGCGGGACGAGAAACATAGCGTTGTGTTGATCCAATATGAGACGTGGCCGTGCCGCCGCTGCCTCGGCCGCCGCCAAAGCGTATGACGCCATCCATAGTTGATCGGCATGTATGGCTTCGAACGGCCTTTGCCGAACCAGCTCCGCGGCCTTCTCATGCATAGCTGATACATCATCACGAGCAATCAGAAATGGTTGATCAGTTGCCAGGCTGCGTAATAGATGAAAGGCATCGCGGCCGCGCGAGCGTGCCATGGGAACCGTATGGATATCCGAACAGACCTCACGCAAGTATTCGACGCTTTCGACCGAATCTGATTGGCGGCTAAACGCTAAGAGGGTGATGTCATGTCCAGCTGCGGCGAGGTAGGATAGAACATAGTATGCTCGGGTCTTGGGGCCAGCATCCAGAGGATATGGAACGAGTTGAGATAGGTAAAGGATACGCACTTTCAGGTGTACCGTAACCGCCAATCACATTCTTGGCAGCGAGCAGATCAGTCGGCCGTAGCGGAAAGCAAGCGTGGCATTGGCAGTTCGGCGCTCCGGCTGTACTAACCAGGCAAGGGGTAAGATCATGATCCGCGCCGATGCAGCAGCAAACAACTCACCCTTATAGAAGATGCCGTAGCCGGGACCGTAGCGCTTACGGAAGTACAGTAGCTTGGCCTGATACAACTGGATGAACATGTCTGCCGCTACCTGTCGCGTGCTCTGACCACCAAAGTGAATGACTTGAGACTGTGGCACCCAATAGATCTGCCAGCCATCACTTCGTATGCGTTCGCACCAATCCACCTCCTCCGAATACATGAAGTAGGATTCATCTAGTAGTCCGACCTGCTCAATGACTTGACGCCGCACAATGAGACTTGCTCCCTGGACAGTCTCAACGCGGCGCGGCGTTTGGGTCGGCCAGGAGTGCATCGGGTAGAGCGCCATAGGATATACAGAATCCATGTGAAATAGCCGCCACAGTTCCCGCAACAAGGTAGGTGACGGAGAGCATGACGCTTGTAGCGAACCGTCTGGATTAACCAACATCGAACCGGCCGCCCCTGCTTCAGGATGCACATCCATGAAAGCTACTAGCGTTTGCAGTGTGGTTGGACCCACCACAGTGTCAGGATTCAACAGAAGCACATGGCGGCCGCTGCTTTGTCTTATGGCCTGGTTATTGGCCACCGCGAATCCGGGATTGCTGTCATTCTTTATCAGCATGACCTCTGCAAAACGCTCCCGAACCATAGCGACGCTGCCGTCGGTCGACGCATTGTCAACGACAACAACCTCAAAGTTCCTGTTCGGTGGATAAGCGAAAATCGAACGCAGGCATTGCGCCAATAGATCGCGGGTATTCCAATTAACTATCACAATGGAAAGATCTACTTCGTCAGCTAATGTCATAAGGCCAAAGAGGCAAGCCAGTCGATCTTGCGATCGTAAGGCATCTCGCGCTCCAATAGCGCCCGGGCGCACCGGCCCATCTCTTGCGTACGCTCTGGGTCTGAAAGCAATTCCATAATAGCTTGACGTAATGGCACTGGATCACCTGGAGGAATATGCAAGCCTGTCTCATTGTGATGGACATAATCTTCGAGGCCATCTCCTGCAGCAACAATGACTGCCTTGCCCATGGCCATGGCTTCCTTGACTGATACGCTTCCCGCTGAGTGATGTGCGCCGGGCTGAAGCGGGATTACTACAAATGCGGCCCGCTCATAGAGCGCGCGCAGGTCGCAATAGGAGATGAATCCACCTAGTTCAACGTTGTCAGGCATTCGGGATTTCTTGAGGTTGCTTTCATAACCCATATGCCATTGACTCCCGGCCTGGATACGTAGTCTCAACGGTAGTCCACCGATCGCCGCCAGCAAGATACTATAGTCCCGTCGAGCCTGCCCAACACTGAGAATGAAATCCGGTTCGACCTCAGCAGACGGACCTGGACGCCAAAATGTTTCATCAATAGCGTCCATCATAAACTGAACACGTTCCGGCCTAACACCATAGGTCTGAACGGTTCTGTCCACAGCAGCGGAGGAAAGGACGATTATCTTGTCGAAGCGATCCATCACACCTATCATGCGCACGATTGGTATTTTGCGCGCCGAGAGAATATTGTGGGCGACCATAGTGTGGCGAGGATGTAAACCCCGCAACCGCAACAGAAAGGCAAGCGACAAGGCTACATCTTCACTGAGCGAGAAGACAACATCGTAGTCATTCCAATGGCGCTGCGCGTACAGCGCCTGGCCCCACGCCAAACGGCTGAGACGGTCAACTTTTTCAAACACTCTGTAGGGCGGCACGTCATAGACCGAGTAATCGATGAGGTCCGCGCTCAAGCGGGATTGCAGGTCGAGATAGTCAATACGTGGCCTCTCCCCGGCTTCAATGGCGGCTTTCGCAAGAGGGGTTGTTGCGGAAGTTGCCAGAATAATCGCGCGAGACATCAGGCAGAATAAGTTTTGACAAGCACAGTTGGTCCTTGGGCACCAAACCCTGCTTTCATATCAGGGTCGGCACTAGCATCGCATTCATGCAGCGCCAGCAGACCGCCCATAAACACCCAGAACAAAATGCTCGACCGCATTCCCGCCAATCCGATGTTGTAGACAAACGGCAAGAACCAGTCACCCAGCATACCGCTGACCAGCGTGGCAATTAACCCAGCCACGCAGGCAGCCGCGTAAGCCCGAGCAAATCCATCTGGCAAACGACGATAAAGCTTCCAAGCGGCGTTGCCCATGACGGCCGCGAACGCCAGAAAGAGACTCAAACCAATCAGCCCGGTCTGAGCGATGAGATCAACATAATTGTTATGAGAATTGAACTTAACGTTCCACGTACCGCCCCAACCGCCAATGGTATATTGCTCCACGATGAAGTAATAGTTCGAGGGACCCAGACCCAGTAATGGGTTGATCATCGCCGCATCAAGCACAATCTCCCAGGCTTGACGACGGGCGTGCCAGCTTTGAGAGTCGGTTGTTGCGGCCCACAAAGTTTCCTGCTGGACCAGGAAGCCTAGCCCGGCCAAAACCAGCGGAAGCCAGCCCCACCGAGGGAAGCGCAGCCAAATAAGAATGAGCGCCGCAATCATGGGTGGTGCCCAACCAGAGGCCCAGCTAAGGTTCTGCCGGAGTGCGACAACGAGAATGACCACAGCCAACCCAGCCAGCCCAATTCTGAAGGCTGGTCGCATGCTATCCCAGAACATAGCCAACCCGCCAGAGAGCGCCACCATCCAAATCCAGAAGATGCTGCCGGTTGCACCAGGGTCGAATAGCCGAAAGACAAGCGAGCGCAGTGGCGGGATGAGACTGGCACCCATATAAGCCGCACCAACCCCCAAGAAAACCAGCACCAAGGCCGTAAGACGGCGCTCGGTCAACGTATGGGCTGAGACAAGAAAAGCGGCGGCAGACAGAAAGAAGACAAGCATCCCCCCAATTTGCGAAGCCAGGCCGGCACCGGGCGTGCTATACCAAGGTAACTGACCGACAATGAAGGCCAGAACGACAACCGCGCACAGGGCGATAAGTATTGAAATGGCCGGATGCCGGTGAAATCGAATTGAGCGCTGACGCATGGCCATATCCAGCAACCAAAGCCCTGTGAGTAAGGGGATTAGCAACACGACCGGATTCAGCGTCGTACCGGTGCCCGTACCAATGGAAAAAGGCACCAATAATCCGGCCACCACCAGGAGAACCAAGCCGAATCCAGGTCGATTTAGCAGGAAAACTATTCCGGCCGCGACTCCTGGAAGTGCAAGGAGCACCATCGCCGTTCTACCACTGGGCATGCGTGAGGCAATCAGGGCGCTAAGTACCACAACTCCCATGATGATCGCCACTCGAACAAGCAAGGCGCGATGCGACTCAATTGTGTGACGCAGCGGTAAAGTAAGACTATGGCGTAGTTGCATCAAATCCTAGATCGTACTCGGAGATCGTCTGGCGGCGCGTTCAACTATCTCCAGAAAACGCGGCATAGCGCCCTGCCAATCATACTGCCTCTCAACCAGAGCGCGGGCGTTGATAGCGAGTCGTCGGCGCAAGTCGCCATTCGTCAGCAAGGTGATGATCGCCGTCGCAAAGGCGTCCGGTGAATTCGCCAGGAGTAAGTGCTCGCCATCCACGGTCCGTAATCCCTCTGATCCTTTGGCGGTCGAGACGACAGGCGTTCCCAGGGCCATCGACTCCAGTACCTTCAGCCGCGTTCCGCCACCATGCCACAGGGGCACGATACTGACACTGGCTTCTGACACGACCGATTTGACATCATCAACAAAGCCTGTCAGCATAATCTCATCGCCATGAGGCAAACGCAAACCACCGTGGTCACCCGTAACGGTGACTTTCAGTGTGGGGATGCGTTCGCGAACCAGGGGGTAGACCTCACTCATGAACCAGATCATAGCCTCGTAATTGACCGAGTACGTGAAAGCACCGGTAAAAATCAGTGAGTTCTCGCACTTGGGGACCGAATTGACCGTGTAATCCATCAGGTTGAGACAATTGGGCAAGATCTCAACCGCATCATAATCAGGAACAAGCCTGCGGATCAATTCGGCTTCCTCTTCAGATACCACGGTGCATACCTCAAAGCGAGGGATAAGGCTACCCAGATAAGCACGATATTTGCGCCACATTCCTTGGTGTCGAAAACGCTGATAGACATTGCGCCCTGCTTGCGTCCCCTGGGCCAACGCCCCTACTTCGACCTCCTCCAATACAGCCGGCAACGCTCCAAATTCAGATGCATAGGCCGCCGCAACTGTCTGCGAAGCAATAACCAGGTCGTATTCGCCACTGGATACATAACGTCTAATGGTCTGTGCCATCAGTAGCGAGTACGTATCAACAACAGACCTCGGTTTGCTGCTGAGAAACCCAGCAATGGCGCGCCGGCTACGCGGATCAAACTCGCGCCACGGAATCAGCTCAACGTGCCGGCAGACGGCACGCGCTTGCAGCAATCCCTGTCCGCGTTCAGGTCGACGCTGAAAACTGATCAGTGAAACGTCGTGTTCAGCTGCCAAGCCATGCAGCAGGGCATTGATACGCAATTCAGAGCCATTGGTGGGCGGGAATGCAAACCAAGGAGATATGAATAAAATTTGCATGTGCGTAATTAGAGCCTAAGCAAATGTCCTTCAATAGCCGAGACCATCGCCTTCAAGTCCCATTGTGTTGTCGCTTGCACTTGACCACATTGCGCCAGGCGCGTTCTGAGGGCAGCATCATGGCCTAGACGACTGATCTGGTGCGCAAGATCGTAGGCATCCCCGGGTGTGAATGTGAGCGAATTACAGTCGTTTTCCAGGATCTCGGCTGCGCCGCCTACGGGAGCGCCAATAACCGCTGTACCCGCCGCCATGGCTTCGACAATGACGCGTCCAAAAGGCTCCGGCCAGATCGATGTAAATAGAAAGATATCGGCCGACTGATAGATAGACGGAAGGGCTTGTTTAGGCAGCCTGCCAAGCCATGAAATCTTGTCGCCTACATCGAGAGCATCCTCTAGGTCGTGGAGCCGCGCTTCATAATCGGATGAACCGCTACCAACCACCAGCAAACGTACGGCCATTGGGCTAAGATCTTTGTGTGACGTAGCAAGGGCTTCAATCGCCGTATGAACGCCTTTTTCCTCAGACAGCCGACCCACGTAGAGCAGAGTTAGCTCATGGGCATGGCGTGTAGCTTTCGTTTCAGACGCAGCCATGTAAGCTGCCGTATCAATAGCTCCGGGTACTATCACAATCTCGTGAGGCGCAATTCCCAGACGACGTAGTTCGAGTCGCACGTATTCAGTGGGCACAATGACGTGGCAGAGATCCAGGTGCGGCTGAGCCTCAAGTTGCAACTGCCGCAAGGCAATTGGGCGAAGCAAAGATTTGGGCAGCATGCTCAATGGGGAGCCGGCCGGAACTTGCCAGTAGTCCCAATGTTGGGACTTAAGCGACGGCCAGTAGTCAGCCACGTAATAAGCGACTCGCGTGCCAAGGAGCTCTTCAGCCAGTTGCGGAACTGACCGAGGCAGGTTCCACATGCCCCAAATGAGCGCCACATCAGGCTGAAACGTTGCCACCACCTCCTGAAGTTGAGCAAGGTTGGCCCGCTCGTTCCTGCGCCTCTCCGTGAAGAATGCCCAGCTATTGCGCAGTGGCTCCAGCGACATTTCCAAATGCAGGTCTCGCATGACCCAATCCGCATCTTCTCCACCTGCGGCGCCGACTTCATCACTCTGACGGCTGTATCGGGAGGCAAGCACAAGGACGTCATGTCCTCGCTGTCGCAGGCCGAGCGCTACTTCCTGGCACCACTCTTCATAGCCACCGAAGCTGTGAGGAGGGAAGAAGTTAGTCAGGAAGAGGACTTTCATACGAAACGTGATCCTGGATTCCTAGACGCTTTCAGCGCGTGGTGTGATTCGCGGCACGTCGAGGCTCTCTGCATCAGCCGTTCGCACGACCTGCTCAAGATATGTCTCCATTTCATCGACCATACGATCGAGACTGAAATGGTCGAGAATGCGCTCTCGACCACTGACTGCCAACTGGTAGGCCCATTCTGGCTCTTGCGTCATCTTGGTGATGCAGTCCGCCAGAGCCACGGCATCTCCGGGAGGAAAAACCAAACCGGTCTCGCCATCAACCAGCACTTCGCCCGTACCACCCGTATTCGTCCCAATAACGAGAAGACCGGACGCCATGGCCTCTTGCATAACACGAGCCAATGGCTCATCCCAGATGGAAGGCAGTAGCAACGCGTCAAACTGTCTCATCAACTCAGGCATAGCCTCACGCTGAACACGGCCGACAAACGTGACGTATTCTTCTAGGCCGCAGTCGCGAATCTGTTCCCGCAACCTTGCTTCGTAGTCCACGTGGCCCGAGCCGACGATGGCCAACGTTGGCCGTACCGATGAACCAGACTGCCGCAAGATCGACAGGGCGTCAATCGCCGTGTGCACGCCCTTGTGTTCGGTTACTGTGCCTGCAAATAGTAGGGCGGGAGTCGAGCTGATCGGCTGTTCGCCCCAATCATCCGGCGGATAAAACAAGCCCAGTTCTACGCCATTGTTGACTATGGTAATCGTTACCGGATCACGTCCAATCTCGCCGGCGATGCCCTGCCGCGCGGCCTCGCTGACACAAAGAATGTGCTTGAACTCCAGCTGGAAACGGCGGTGCTCCACCTCAACAGCTCTTAAGAAGGCTGGCGCGAGAAACCTCTTGATAGCTTGTCGTGCAAGGGTCGCGGCCGGGCTACGCCAGTAGTTGACACGGGTATCAAGCGGATAGGCCGTAGTCGTGGGCATGTAATAGACGACACGACCCGGCATCAGCTGCTCCGCGATCCAGGATACTCCCCGTGACAGATTCCATGTGACCTGAATGAAGACGATATCCGGCGCAAAGCTCTGAACTCGCTGCACTGTTTGATCCAGGTTCCATTGGAGGCGGCGCGAATGAGTCAACGTGCTCAACGGGTCGTAGTGTTGCATATCGCTCTCAAGATACAATACGCGTGCCACGCCTTTGTCTTTCTCCGGTGCATCCAGCCCATATCGGCTCGTCAGGACATAGGTCTCATGGCCACGTGCCTGCAACAGGCGGTTCATATCCTGAACATTTTGTTCGTATCCGCCAACCACATGAGGCGGATAGAATGATGAAATCAGCAGGATACGCATCGATCAGGGTGTCGTGGGCCGGTTGGGCAGGAGGCGCGGGCTGAGAGCCGATTTGATCATAGTTAACGCAAAGTTGGTGGCAGTAATCTGCGACCTATCAAAGGAAAGCGATCGCCGGAGGTAGTTCCTGGCAAGTTTCATGTCTCGCCGGCCATAACTAATGCGGGCCAATGCCTCATAGGCGCGCGCGAAAGCAACCTTGCGGTAGATCTGACAATCTGCGGTAAGTGACGCCGAAGCAAAGAGTGATCCTAAAAAGTGTAGTAAGGCATTCTCATTGGCGCTTACATCGATGTGACGCAGATCACCGCGATGACCTTTGGGCTGATCCCACAGTGCGAGTTCGTAATATGTCTCCAGTTCTGCCAGTAGGGGAGGGTAGTGTTCAGCCGCTTCACAGAAACAACTTAGCGCCTGGGTTTCATCTCCGGCTTGCAGCCACTCGAAGGTAGCGATTCGATAGGCATAGGCAAGAGCGCGCGCGTACCGCTTGGCCGATACCAAATCGCGTTGTTTTGCGAGCACAGCGAGCCGATTGGCCAGCATACGCTGGGGATTGCTGGACATGCTTCCGCCACGAATCCGATATCTCACAAGACTTGCGTCCATCGGAAATATCGTCTCTCTTCCGGCAATTCGGAGCCACATATCCCAATCTTCACAAGCGCTCAATGCTTCATCAAACAGTCCCGCTCGTTCATACGCTGTTCGATTGACCAACATGCCGGGAGCAACGATAAAATTGCCAAAGAGCAACTGCTCATAGAAGAAATCCGGCACGATGTCAGTTCGCCCTCTCTGGAATAGAACCTGATTCTTTTCATCAACCATCTGGAACCCGCAATAAATCGCGCCGGCGTCGGGGTGCGTTTCAAATGAGCCGAGCATTCGTTCCAGATAATCCGGCTCCAGAAGGTCATCAGCATCGAGTAACGCAATATATTCACCCGTAGCTAGGATTAGGCCATGATTACGCGCGGCTGACAGTCCGCGGTTCTCCTGATAGACGTATCGGATCGCGTCACCGAATAGCGCAGCCACTTCGGCGGTCTCATCCGTTGAACCATCATCGACGACAATCACCTCGCATTTGCCATAAGACTGACCAAGCACGCTGTCTATTGCGTCAGGCAAGTAAGTCGCGCTATTAAACGTGGGGATGACAATGCTAGCGCTAGGCATCATACAGCGGGTGATCCAGCAGCATCTGGATAATACGTTCCGAAGCATGCCCGTCCCATAGCTCGGGTCGCTGCTTCGAAACGGTTGATTGCTGAAGGATATTGTCAACAGCGTCTACCATGTCGCTCGGCGTCGAGTTAACCAAGCGATTCGTGCCTTCACTTACAGTCTCCGGGCGCTCGGTGTTCTCCCTCAAGGTTAAACAGGGAATTCCGAGTGCAGTTGTCTCTTCCTGGATGCCGCCGGAGTCAGTCAGGACCACTCTGGCATGCATCATGAGGTCCAGGAACGACAGGTAACCCTGCGGTGGCACAACCGTAAGGCAAGGCAATTTGTCAAGCATCGACCTTAGTCCAAAATCGTCAAGCCGTTGAGCCGTTCTTGGGTGGAGAGGGAATACAATCGGCAGCCTCGTTTGAATCTCGGCCAATGCCCGCGTTATCCCGTCCAGGGTTTCCGGAACATCTACGTTGCTCGGGCGATGAAGAGTTAGTAACACATACCGGTGTTCGATGAGACCCAACTGATGAGGTGTACGCAACTTCTCGGCCTGGAGACGATGTTTTTCCAACGTGTCAATCATCACATTCCCGACAAAATACACTCTCTTACTGGGTATCCCTTCTGCAATAAGGTTCCTACCCGCCAAACGGGACGTGGTGAATAGAAGGTCAGATACCGAATCGGTCAGGATACGGTTGATCTCCTCCGGCATCCGACGATCACGACTACGTAGCCCCGCTTCCACATGAGCGACCGGTACGTGAAGCTTGGCGGCAGTCAGGGCGCAGGCCAGGGTGGAATTAACATCACCGACCACAAGAACCATATCGGGCCGGCGACGTAGAATCTCTTTCTCAAACGCAACCATGACCGCTGCCGTTTGGGTTGCGTGGGAACCCGAACCTATACCCAGATAGACATCGGGGGTGGGGATTTCCAGTTCGTCAAAGAACACCTTTGACATAGCCTCATCATAATGCTGGCCGGTGTGCAACAGACGCTGCTCAATAATACCATCGGTCTGCATCATCCTATGGACAATCGGGGCCATCTTGACCAGGTTGGGACGTGCACCGACGACGTTAAGAATATACATACGATGGTTGCCCGCCCCCGGCATCAATCATGATGCTTTCAATACGGCTGGCTACAGCATCCCAAGAATACTGCGTTCGAGCAATTTCACGAGCGTTGACACCCAGTTGCGCTCGAAGGGATTCATTAGTCAAGAGCTCCGTAAGGCTGAAGGTCAGTAAGTCGGCATCGCCTGGCCTGAACAACAGCGCGGACTCGCCATTTCTAACGATAGCAGCGAGGTTAGCCAGATTCGGCGCGACAATCGCCTTGCCGGCAGCCATGTACTCCAGAAGCTTCAACGGTGTTCCTGAGACCGCAGCCTTCGTGGGGCGGTGGGCCATCACAGCCACTTCAGCTTTCGCCATCAGCGTGGCGACCTCATCATGTGGCACCCTACCAGTAAACGTAACCCGGTCATCGAGCCCACAACGATGGACCAATGCAGCTATTTCCGCACACGACGGACCGTCTCCGACCAGCAACAGACGCGCATTGTGGGTTAAGGGTATACCGGCAAACGCCTGAACGAGGAGATCTAGGCTGTGCCAAGGCTGGAAGCTGCCTACATGAATAATTGTCAGTTGCTCGTTATCCGTGCTGGGGGCTTGCCCCAGGCCAGCAGAAAGGTCAAAGTTGAAAAGTTCCACGTCGACCCCGTTCTTCACGACCGAAACTCGGTCGGGAGGTAACGACCATCGCGCCAACGCGTCATCGCGCAGCGCCTCGCTAACGGTGATAGTATGCGCCGCGCCCAGAAAGTGTTGGCGTTCAATCAGGTTGATGAGACGCCATTGGGCAGCAGACAGGCCCATGCCCAGATCCGCATATTCGGTGAAAATTTCTCCGTTCACCTCAAGCAACAGAGGCACAGCCAAGCGTCGAGAAGCCATCCACCCGGCCGTGCCAAGCAAATCGTAGCGCTCATAGAGCAGGTCGCAACCCTGTACTGCGGGCAACATAGAGTCCGCGAAGTGGGCGCTTTCGAACAAGCGCGCGTAGGGCAAGCGCAGGCGACTTTGAATGCCTCGAATGGTGCGCTCAGGTGTTCGGAACCAGACGGATCGAGTGATACGTGGCTCTAGCCAGTGCCACTGAGCGAAGTCATCTGTAAATGCCAGGTGACCGTCTCTGGAAGCGATGAGTCTCACGTGGTGGCCGCGTCGCTTAAGCGATTGAATGACAGCTCGCACGTGCAGATTGGGACCGGTCGGTTGATCCAGATCGACGTCTTCTCGTTGCCAGAGGTAGGCGATATTCATTTGGGACTTCAAACAGAGTGTGGATCTTCTAGCAACGCACGAATGGCAACGGCTGTCTGCTGTATATTGAATCGATTCTCAACAATCGTTCGCAAGGTGGCTAATGCCTGCTGCTTTTCCGCATCGGCGACCGCTCGGGCCGCGAGACTGAATCCACTGTTCGAGTAGATCCCGTGTCCGCTCGGGAGGAGCGATCGGGTCTTCACCATCGAATGGATATCCGCCGGCGTGCGTCAGGAGGTGGCGCAGTGCGCAGCCGGGTTGACCCACCGGCTGATCGAGCGAGACGACACCCTCCTCGACGGCGACGAGGATTGCCCACGCCGCCATCGGCTTGGAGATCGACGCGAGTCGTTGGACACGTTCGACGTCACCGATTGTGACGATGACCTGACCGCCTTGGATGATCGCGGCGGACACGTGGGGGACCGGCCACTCGCTCGTGAGGTCGAGGACCGACATCCCGATCGATCAGGTGAAGTCGCGGAGGAGTTCAGCGACGCGGAACGCGAGGTCGACGCTCTGGCGGGCGTTGAGCCGCGGGTCGCACACGGTCTCGTACCGATGATCGAGATCGGCGTCGGACAGTTCGTCGCCACCGCCGAGGCACTCGGTGACGTCTTCACCGGTCAGCTCGACGTGGATGCCGCCGGGCCAGGTGCCCTCGGCGCGGTGCGCTGTGACGAATCCGCTGATCTCGCGACGATGTCGTCGAAGTGCCGGGTCTTGCGACCGCTGCCCGGGTGTACGTGTTGCCGTGCATCGGGTCGCACGCCCACACGACCGGGTGGCCGGCGTCGGACAGGCGCGGAGGAGCGGGCGCAGGCGATCTTCGATCTTGTCGGCACCCATCCGGGTGATCAGCGTCAGACGGCCGGGCAGGCGCGACGGGTTGAGCACTTCACAGAGTTCGAGCACGTCCTCGGCGCTCGTCGTGGGGCCGATCTTGCAGCCGATCGGGTTGCCGACGCCGCGGAGGAACTCGACGTGCGCGCCGTCGAGATCGCGGGTGCGCTCGCCGATCCAGAGCATGTGCGCCGAGCAGTCGTACCAGTCGCCCGTCATCGAGTCGCGGCGGGTGAGCGCTTCTTCGTAGCCGAGGATCAGCGCTTCGTGGGAGGTGTAGACGTCGACCTCGTCAGGTTCGCGTTGGCCTCGGTCTCGATGCCGCAGGCCCGCATGAACGTCAACGCCCGGTCGATCTCGGCGGCGACGCTCTCGTAGCGCTGGCCTTCAGGACTCGACGAGACGAACTCCTGTGTCCACGAGTGGACCCGTGTGAGATCTGCGAAGCCGCCCTTGGTGAAGGCGCGCAGCAGGTTCAGCGTCGACGCCGACTGGTGGTACGCCTGGACGAGCCGCTCGGGGTTCGGCACGCGTGCCGCCTCGGTGGCGGTCGCATCGTTGACGATGTGGCCGCGGAATGACGGGAGTTCGAGATCGCCGACCTGCTCGATGTCGGACGAGCGAGGGCTTCGCGAACTGGCCGGCGATTCGGCCGACCTTGACGATCGGGACGCCGACCGAGTACGTGAGCACGACCGCCATCTGCAAGATGACCCTTCAGTTTCTCCCGGATGTTGTCGGCCGAGAACTCCTCGAAGCTCTCGGCGCAGTCGCCGGCCTGGAGCAGGAAGGCGTTGCCTGCGGCGACCTGGGCGAGTTCGGATTGCAGCGAGCGTGCCTCGCCGGCGAAGACCAGCGGTGGAAGCGTCGAGATCTGCTTGAGCGACCGCTCGAGGGCCCCGGCGTCGGGCCACGTGGGCTGCTGACCGTCCGTTCCTGCCATGACGACGGCGACCAGGTGGCTCGCTCGGACATCCGGTCAGGCTACCGGGCCCGACGACAGAGCGGTCGGATTTCTCCAACCGCTTCAGTCAGTTGACTTCAATCCTGTTCGCTGATCTCTCGCTCAGACGGCGAGGATGCGCTCGGCATCGTCGCGGAGGCCGGCAACGGCCCGGCTGACGAGACGACGAGCCGCCTCGGCGGTGACGCCGAGCTGCTCGCCGACCTCACGGAAGCTCTTGCGCTCGCCGTCGACGAGGCCGAAGCGGGCCTCGACGGCGAAACGGGCCCGAGCATCGAGGGTGTCGAGCAGTTCGTCGAGCAGATCGCTGTCGACGAGCGTCATCACGTGATCTTCGGGCGTGCCGTCGCCATTGGCCATCAGGTCGCCGAGCGTGGCGTCGCCGTCGTCGCCGACGGTCTTGTCGAGGCTCACCGGCGTGGTGAGGCGATGCAGCTCTGCATTGGTCTGGTCGAGGGTCTCGCCGTCACCCGATGCCTGGCGCAGCGCCGCGCGCAGGCTGGCGGAGCGGTCGCCCGGGATACGGATGAGGCTGGCCTTCTGGTCGAGGGCACGGCCGATGGCCTGGCGGATCCAGAAGGTGGCGTAGGTGGAGAACTTGAAGCCACGCCGCCAGTCGAACTTGTCGACGGCATGCTCGAGGCCGAGGTTGCCTTCCTGGATGAGATCGAGGAGGTCCATGCCCTGGGGGAGGGGATAACGACGGGCGATCGACACGACGAGGCGCAGGTTGGAGCGGATGAACCGGTCCTTTGCCTTGGCGGCCTCACGGACCTGACGCTTGAGGGCGGCGCCCTTCTTTCCGGCTTCCAGCTGCTCGGCAGCTTCACGGCCGGTCTCGATCGCACGGGAGAGCTCGCGGCTCGTCTTCCGCGGTGAGCAACGGCACCTTGCCAATGTCGTTGAGGTAGAGACCAATGGAGTCATTCATATGTGTGTACAACCATTCATTTGCGGCGAAATTCCGGCTCGAGCGGTACCCGTGGGCACGAATGACGTTGTGAACCGTGAATATCGGGGCACGACAGTGTGCGGGACCGACGAATCCAGAGCGGCGAACGCCATGACGGAGGGATTCCCGGAGGAACCCTGCTCAAACATGGGAAAGGGGGGTATATGGGGGGCAACTGACTGTAACAGACGTGTCAACCCCTCTGTGGCATCGGAGACGTGCCAAAGAACCCCTGCGGACATACGATAGCGCCCCGTGCCTGAGTCAGTCGCTCCACCTGTGGTCGCCGATTCGGTGCCGGTCCACACGGCGACCGCTGGTGCCAAGGAACGTGGTGCCGGGAAAAGCGGTGGCGAGCGAATCGGGTTGTTCGGTGGAACGTTCGATCCGCCCCACGTGGGCCATCTCGTCACCGCCGTCAACGTGGTCACGCCCTCCGGCTCGATGACGTCATCCTCATGGTCGCAAACGTCCCGTGGCAGAAGCAGCGGACGTCGGATCACACCGGCGCTCGACCGTCTGGCCATGGTCGAGGCAGCCGTCGAAGACGTACCGCGGCTTGTTCCCGGGCGGCACCGAGATCGAACACGGTGGCCACAGCTTCACCGCCGACACGCTCCGCACGCTGCGGGACGCAGCACCCCGACGCCGAATACTTACACGATCGTCGGTGACGATGCCGCCGCTGGACTCCACACCTGGAAGCGTTACGACGAGGTCGTCGACCAGTCCCACCTCGTCGTCGTCGACCGACCCGGCGAACCGGTCGAGCTTCCGACGGAGTCGAGTGGATTCGTGTCGAAGTCCGCCGCTCGAGGTGTCGAGCACCGACCTGCGTGCCCGATTCACCGACGGTCGGCCGCTCGACTACCTCATCACCGAGCCGGTGCTCGACGTCATCGCGCACGCGGTCTGTATCGGGGCGTCGGACGTCGTCGGCACGGGCCGCATGCGGCGCAGCGACGTAGCGACGTCGCGACCAGGAGCGCGCGGGCGATCGCGTGGACGGTGCTCGGACTCGTGCTCGTGGCGCTGCGCTGGCTTCACCGTCGGTGCATCACGCTCGTCAACTCCCGGAGGGCGAGGCGGTCGGGCCGACGCGCGCCGGTGCGTAGTCTTCCCGGCAACGCCGAACGCGCTGCTCGCCGTGACCGACGACGACGGACGGTTGGCCTCGCTCGTCGTCGCTCACGCTGCTGCCCGACGGTCAGGGGGCAGCATCGTCACGTTCCGGTCGATGCCGACGCCAGTGTCGGGTTCGGCGACAGCGTCGGCCGTTGAGCGAGATCTTCGATGTCGACGAGCCCGAAGCGTTTCG
Source organism: uncultured Chloroflexia bacterium (assembly GCA_963695535.1). Lineage (GTDB taxonomy): Bacteria > Chloroflexota > Anaerolineae > Promineifilales > Promineifilaceae > Promineifilum. The sequence goes on along the minus strand of CAVOGT010000002.1, from coordinate 5,299 downwards.
TGGCCGAAGTCGAGGACACGCTCGCCGATCACGATCGATGCGGTTCGGTGAGATCGATCCGGCGACTGAGGCTCGCCGATCGTTGGCTCGGTCCCCTGGTGCTGCCCGAGTCGTCGTCGACCCGCCGCGGTCGACGCTCCGGCCAGCGGGTGCCGACCCGGTCGGCACCGACGCCGAGAGGCACGGAGTCCCCTATCAAGGCGACGCCCGGAGGCGACCTGGCGTCGACGGCGTCGTCGTCACTGCGCCCCGCGACCTCCTGCGGCAGGTCGTCGAGGTGCTGACGGCGATCGACGACTTGCCGGCACGACCAGCTCCGTTGCGAGTCTGCGATGCGGACGGCGATCGCGCGAGGGCCGATCAATGGTCCGGCCGGCCCGTTCCGATCGACGAGTTCAGGGACGGCCGCAGGCTCCAGCAACGCCGATGAAGTCGGCGCCCGTGCGAAGCAGGGAGCCGGTCGCAGGTCCGTGACATCGCAGTGCGGCCCGGCCGCCTCGACGAATCCGAGCAATGCGGATGGTGTCGTCCTCGATCGACGTGACGTGATCCTCGTGTTCGCTCAGATCTCACCGTCCTCGTGTCGACCCCGAAGTCCGGTCAGCAGGTCGTCGTATCGAGATCCGCTCACCGATGCCCAGCTCGCGAAGGCCGACGGCCTCTTCGACCCGCACGGAACTGGAGCTGACCGTTCTGCAGATGGTCGGCCTGGTGCTGTTCCTGCAGGGAAACGTGGTGTCGGTCGACACCACTGCCACCGGGGCCCCGGCGCTGACCATCGTCGAAGTGGCTGATCAGGCACTCCTGGAGGAGGCGATGCGTACCGCCGAGTTGCTCTACGGCCCGTCCGAGGTCAGGGTCGCGACCACGGTGCTCGAGGGCACCGACGTCGTCGTCACGCTCGGCCGGTCGTACCTCGAGCGGGCAGTCGCTCAGGCCGCGAATTCGGCCGGTGCAAGCGGTATCGAGCCCGATGAGTCGACGCCACCCAGTACCGTCGGACCCGATGGATGACCCACATGACTGATGCACGTACCGTTTCCCCCGGCGACACGGGGGAGGATCTCGCCGTCTTCGCGGCCCGCACAGCGGGTGACATGAAGGCGAGTGATGTCGTCGTGCTCGATGTTGGTGCGGTGTTGTCGATCGCCGGGTACTTCGTGATTGCCAGCGCCTCGAACCCGCGCCTGGTGCGTGCGGTCGTCGACGACATCGAGGCCAAGGTGAAGGTCGAACTGGGCCGGGCACCGGTGCGCACCGAGGGGATCCGCGAACAGCAGTGGTCGCTCATCGACTACGGAGACGTGGTGGTGCACGTCTTCCTCGAATCGGTACGTGAGTTCTACGAGATCGAGCGTCTCTACATGGACGCTCCGCGGATCGAGTGGGAGCCGCCCACGGCCGCTCCCGGATCCTCCTGAGCCAACGCCGTATCCATTCGGGATCACGGACGTTCGGTCAGCGCCTACCGGGTCGGGCGAGGCTGACGCCGAGTCGCCAGCAACAGAATCGATCCGAGCCCACTGAGGAGTAGGCCGAGCAGCAGCGAGGTCGTCACGGTGTTGCCCGTTGCCGGGATGGTCTGCGGTGCCGTGGCGAGAACCTGGGGTGCTGGGGTCTGCACCGCAGCGGTCTCGGTGTTCGGCGGTTGGACGACGGGCGTTTCGACGACGGGGGGAGGAGGTTCGCTTGCCGGCGGTGTTGCGGCAGGGGGTTCGTTGACAACGGCCACCTTCTGCAGGACGACGCGATGCTCGCAGTAGAACGCCTTCTCTACCGGTTCCTCTTCGATGGTGAGCTCGGCGGCTTCCTTGCCTTCGTGGCCGCCGCCGCTCTCGTGGCCGCCGCCACTGTCATGTCCGTCCCCGCCTCGTGGGCACAGCGCTCGAGCGGAATACGGGCTTGCATTGGCACCGTCGATCGTCCAGTTGCTCACCTTCCAGAGCACCGTCACGTTGTAGGTCGCCGTGGGCTTGCCCGGGACGACCATCCCGTCGGTGATGTCCTCGTGACCGGGGTTGACGAACTCGCACACGAGATCGCTGGTCTGGGGGTCGGGGTACGTGCAATGGGCAGTTGTCGTCTTCCGGCTTCCGGTCTGGCTGTCGGCGTCGAGGGCGAACATCGTGCGCCAATCTTCGGGGAGGGTTCCGTCGAGCTCCGGAATCGGAGTGCCGTCGGCGAGACGCCAGCTGACCGTGAAGGTCATTCGGTAAGGGTTGCCCATGCCGCCTGACTCGCTGCCGCCTGATCCGCTGCCGCCTGATCCGCTTCCGCCTGATCCGCTTTCGTGGTCATGGTTCTCTTCCGGATCGGGGGGCCCACCCATCGGTGGCTGTTCGACGACGAGTGCGCTGCCGGTCATGACGACGACTGGTTCGACCGTCATTGGCTCGACGAGGACGGGTTCCCCCGTCGTCGCGGGATCTTCGGTCATTGGGTCGTCTGCTGTCCGATCGTCGGCGGGTTGGGTACCGGGCTGGTCGTTGGTCGTCTCAGTCGGCGCGGCAGGTGACTCGACGATCAGCTCGATGACCAATGGGTCCTGCGGTCTCGGATCGTTGGGTACCGGGTCGGAGATTGCCGGCTCTTCGACGGACGCCGACCCGTCGGCCGCAAGAGCTGCTGAGGACGTCAGTGTGGTTCCAGCCATCGCGATCGCAACGACCGCCAACCGAAAGACCTGACGCCGTGATGTGCTCATCACACACCTCCTACTGGGTTGTCTGCCTACTTCGGTGCTTCCAGTCTCACCCCTGCTCAGGTGCGGGAGCAGAGTCGTTCGGCCTGTCAGAAGGTCGGTCTACAGGCTGCTGCCGAGTCGCCGGAGATCCGTCGCTGGCGTCGGCATCGCACGGTGTTGGAGGCGCTCCTCGTGAGCGGTACCATCGCTCCCTGGCCAACTGTCTGTCGTGCGAACGCAGGAGTCCCGGCCACCCGATGAGGGGCTATAGCTCAGTTGGTAGAGCGCTTCCATGGCATGGAAGAGGTCAGGAGTTCGATTCTCCTTAGCTCCACGGAAAACCCCAGGTCACAGGCCTGGGGTTTTGGCGTTTCTTGGGTCGAGAGGTCCAGGTGGGCTACTGGGTGGGCTACGGCGGAGGCAAGTTGCCCGCCAATGGCCGCAGCGCCGAGTCGCACCGTGCGCTCGCGCGATGGGACCGGCGCGAGCGCGTGTCAACGCGAACGGTGGGTTTGCGCTACGGATGGGACTGGTGTTCACGGCCGCCCGCCGGCGCTTCAGTTCGGTCGGTGAGCGTGCCGTTCGAACGTGACTGGTGTCAGCCTGTCGCGTCGAGCTTGGCCACGAAGTCTTCGAGTTCCTGTCGTCGGAATCGCACACACCGGCCGATGCGGAGCGGGTGGATATCGCCTCGATACGTCAGTTCGTAGATCATCGTTCGGCTGACTCCCAGCAGCGTCGCGGCTTGTTTCACGCTGACGAGCAACGGGCGAAGTTCAGCATGAACATCCTCGAGCGTGGACATCAAGGGGGTCGTTCGATCGCTCACAAATCTCAACGGGTGCTCGATGACGGTTCACGGGTAAAGAAGCTCAGGCCACGGGCACGACAACCGTGGCGCTCGGGAGAGCGCATGCGGCCGCCGACGTTTCGATTCCACAAGTACCTCTTGAATCTTGAGGCGAGTCGCTCGACCAACAGCTCCTCGCATCAATCGACCCGTACAGCCTGCAAGCATCGGTCGATGTCGGGAAGGTCGACACAGACCCGCCCGGCGCCAGCGGACGTGATGCCCGCCGATCGGTGTCGGGCGACGAGTGCGACTTGGTCTCTCCAAGCACTCAGCTTTGGAGCGCGATCGGAGTTCCGGATACTTTGACGCATGCGACGAATCTTGGCTGGAACGCTAGTCGGACTGGTGACATTGGCCGGCTGCGCTGACAGCAGCAACGAAGCTCAACCAGAGGAGAATGGATCTCAACTGGTGACGGCGCCGAACGAGTCTCCAGATCGTCAGGTTGAAGTAGTGGCAACTACCGATGCCCCCATCGAACTCTTGTCGGTGCCGGTCGGTTGGCCCTACCGGAACCGTCAATCCGATCCGCTCCCTGCCGAGCTTCCAGTTCCCGATGTGGCAGCGATCACCAATCCCGTCGAAGGGGGCGGCATCACGGTGCTGGTCAGGGATGCAGAGCTTCGCAGCAGGAATGAAATTCAGGCCACCCTGGCCTTGACGATAGACATCACAAACGACTCGTTGACCGAGACGATCTACGACGTCGGTTACGGACCGCTCGATATCTGGTGCCGGTTCCCGGCGACGAGTGCTGGCAACGGCTACGCGCCCAACCCTGAATATTCAACGGCGCCGGAGACCCCATCTTCAATCGAACCATTGCAGACAATCACCCCCACCCCTCTGGTGTACGAAATCGACCTGCCGTTGGACGATTGCGACCCGGTGGTCACGCTTGAACTCAATGACTCAATGAGCGGCCTCGCAACGGGAGCGACAGTCGCAGATGATTCGGGAAGGCTGGCGCTTGTTCTCCCGGTTGACCTTGGGGCCTTGGTGGCAGCCGCTGCACCTGTACCCGATGAGGTTCCGTCAGTGCTTGCGATGTGTGCACTTGTCGAACCGACCTTGTCCGATCTGTATCCCGATGCGGTCGGCCTCGTGCGCGACCCGTCGCAACCCTGCGCATGGGAGACCGAGGCTGGGGAACCCGTTCTTTGGATTGATGTTGACGCTGCGTTTGGGCCGCTCGAGGTGAACGGGTCAGACCTCAACTGGGTGCCGGCTGATGACCTTGCCCCCGGCGCCGTCTACGGGGTGTGGGACGAAGGTTCCGCCGTCAACCTGAACGCGGGCGGGTACAAGCTCAAGGTCGCCGCTTACGGCGACGAGCAGATCTCCCGGACGTTGTTCAGGCTGATCTCCACTGAAATCTAGATCCCAGGTGCCGCCGCCGATGCGGAGCCGGTGGCGCCGTTCGTGAGGTTCGAACTAACGACGGCAACTGTGGTGGAACACTCAGCGTGGCCGCCCCAACTCCGCCGACAGATCGGTGCAAGCCGCCTGCGGTCGGGCGGTGATGGCGGGATGAACACGTCGGAATTGGACGGGTCGCAGTTCCCGGTCGCGGGTTCGTCTCCGTAGAGGTTCTACGGACCCTCGCGTACGGATGGCGGAGCTTGCGTGGCCTGAGCTGGCAAGTCTCAACGGGGTGGTACGAATCGATTCTCAATGAACGCCCGCTATTCGTTGCACCGAAGACAGTTGCTGGGCCGCTGAATGCTTCGAAGGATCTGTTCCAGTCGGCCGACGTCGGACCA
>CAVOGT010000001.1:0-1059544 GCA_963695535.1 uncultured Chloroflexia bacterium | reverse complement strand
CAAGGTCCTGGTGGCCGTCAAGCACGAGCATGAAGTTTTGGGCTCGCTGAAAGACTTTGGCGACCGTGCCAATTAGCCAGCGGCGAAGGAAGAGAGGAAAGACGCCGTGGCGGTCGGTGAAGTAATCGCTGATGCGGCTGATGGCAGGCTGTCCATCCCAGACGAGACCGCTGAGGTAGTCGCGGACCGGATGGTAGCGGTTTGTCCACGCGTGGGCAGTGTAGGCGTCTTCCATTTCAGCCATGCGTTTGAAGCCGCTGTCGCGCATGCGGGTGCGAATCTCGGCCTGGATGACGTCGCTGATGGGATCGCCGTTGATCTCGATCCGATCGGTGACTTCGTTGAATTTGAAGTTGTAGCCCAACCCGTGAAGGGCCATTAAGTATGCCGCTGATGACGCCATTGTGTGCTGCCTCGACCTCCAACAAAGAGAGTGAGTGTGTCATGATGCGAGTAGAAGCTGTTCTACGTTGTCGGTTAGGAGGCCGGGGGAATCGCTCTGGAGGGCGCGGCCGCCGGTGGAGTGGGCGAGCTGCCACAGGAATTGACGGCCGCCTTCGAAGTCGTTTTCGGGGCCGATGTAAATGGTGTGGATTGGATGGTGGTAGCGGCGGGCAGCCTGCAGCGCTGCCTCGGGCGTGTTGGGCAAGCCGTCGCTGATCAGGACGATCTGGCAGACACCATCAGCGACGCGGGCGAAGTTGAGGACACCGGTCATGTCGGTGCCAAGTCCTTCGCGGCTGGGGCGGCCGCCGGGGCAGAAGCGAATGGAGTAGGAGAATTCGACGACGCCGACCTGGCCGGGATGTTGTTGCTGCAGACGAGCTAATTCGTCTTCTGCGGCGTCGTAGCGGCTACGGCCGCCCGGTGCGTCGGTGTCGGACATGCTGCCGGACTGGTCGATGAGGACCAGTATTTGGCAGTTGAGAAAGGATTCGGCAAGACTCAATCCGTCGCGCTCGGCGATGGCGGCGAGACTGCCGGGGACAAGTGCTGATTTCATAGCCAGTTCTCCGTGAAGTGATTGGCGCCGGTCGGCCATGATGTAACTAGCACGCGGCCGTCGGCGTCGGTGATGTCTTCCCAAGCAAGAATGCGGTTTACATTTAGCCGCGAAAGGCGCTCGGTGGCTTCGACCAGCAGCCAGCCGCAGCGGAGTGGTGGTCGCCAGAAGTGGGCGAGGCTGAGTCTGTGTGGCTGACGCTGGTCATTGGTGAGCGACGCTTCCAGCGCCAGCCCGGCGTCGTAGCGGTCGCGTTTGGCCGGGTCGCTGAGGACTTCGTGGGCAAGGGTGATGCGTTGGAACATTTCGCCGGCGTCGGGGTCTTGGTTGACGTCCGGGTGCCAGCGTTTGGCGAGGCGGCGATAGGCGGCTTTGAGTTCGGCGGGGGTGGCAGCCCTTGTGATCCCCAGAAGTCCGTAGTAGGTGGTAGCGGCCGTGGGCTCGGTGACGCCGGGCGACAGTTCGAACCAGCCACGCAGGACATCCTGGGGGAATATGATTGACCAGCTGCCGTCGGCGTAGCCGAATGAGGTAAGGCTGCCGTCCTCGCGTTCTTTGGGCGCACCGATGTATTCGACCCGGACGATACGCTGGAGTGTACGCGGCGGCACGTGGACGGTGGATAGCTCCTTTGCTGTTACCAAGCCATGGCAATCACAGAGTTGTTCCAAAGTGGCGAGATGCGTTGGGGAAACGAGCCAGAGCCGGCTGTGCGGATCCCAACGGCGGTCGCTGGATGGGATGCGCGATTTGAAATCGGCCAACATTAGCGCGTCATAGGGTGTGTGGAACTCCAGCGATCCGTTGGCCGATTTTATTTTTGCTGTCTTCATTGGAAGTTTCCCCGGGCGAATTCTCCGGCCAGTTGGCCGGCAGCGTTGTCGTAGGCGACAGCGGCTTCTTCGGCAGTATCAAAGCTGCCTAGATGGATCTTTTTGTAGTTGAAGGTGATGGCAGCCTGCCACGGCCGCTTGCTACGCGGGCCGCTACGATAGACTCCTTTGAAGCCTGTCGTGTTGTGTCGGGGCAGGTCGCGGTTGAACTGGTTTTGGGCGTTGGTGGCGAGGCGCAGGTTTTCGCGGCGATTGTCAGCCCGGCTGGAGTTGATGTGATCTACGAGTTCGTGGCGTAGAAGCTCGCGGGCAAGGGCGCGGCTCATGACCACGCGATGTAGGCGCTGGAAGGGGTAGTGACTGTTGCCGGCGCCCACAAGGTACCCGCGGTCGTTGATGAACCACAGGGCATTGGCCAGTTCGGCGTCTGGGTCGCTGATTTTGACCGGGGTGCTGCCGATGTAAAACGTAATCGTCATAGTACTCACTCTTCTTCTTCGGCGATGAGCCGGTAGCGCACGGCATCTACCTCTTCTAATGTGACCGGGATGGCGCCACTATTGGAGGCAAGCACGGATTCCGCACCGTACTGGTTGACAAGTTCCTGGGCGAGTAAGGCGGCTGCAGCCGTTTCGTCAATTGCTACATCAATCGGTTGAATTGGGTCCGCCTCCAGCCATTGGCCGTCGACGATTTCGACATCGAATTTGGCGGCGGTGTTGATACCGTTGGTGACGTCGGGTGCGGCGACATCGGCGCAGAAGTCGACCGAACGCCACAGGGTCATGCGTTCGGGGTACTTTTCCCAGTTGGAGTTGGGCTTTATGAGGCCGGCACGCCGCGCGTCTTCAAGGGTGAAGCGGGCGGCGTGTTCGAAGCCGTCGACCCGGCGGATGTAGCATTCGTGTCCCATGTGCGTGCCGTCGCCATTGAGTAGTTGTGTGATGCGGAGTTCGGCAATGACGTGTTTGGCGTTGTGGAGAAGGGCCAGCATGCCTTTGGCGCTGAGAGTCGGACGCCCTTCGACTGTGCGAATGAATTCAAGAGAGGCGGCCAACTGGAAACCCAGCTCGTGACCCTTGAGCATGATGGCAGCGGCCGCGGCCGGGCTGCTGACGCCGAATAATCGGCTCTGGTGCAATACCGGTGCGATGTGGTCGATGGTTTCCCACAGACTTGGTGTGAGTGAATTTCCTGTAGTCCTGTTGGTGGACATGATGGTGCTCCTAGAATGGATGTGTGGCGGCTTGTTGACTCGCGCGCTGGACCAGCGAATCGACGGGATCAAGTTGCTGCTCGACGTCAGACAGGACGACGGCTAGTTTGGCACCGTCTGGAAGGGATAGAGCCTCGCGGACGCGGGCGCGAAGGCCGTTGCTGATGCCGCTAACGTGTGCTGACTGCCAGTTTTCGTCCGTCAGGTATTCAAGTGCCCAGGCAGCCCCGGACAGTTCTTCAAGCAGCCTTTTGGCGCGATCGCTACCGATGCCAGGGAGCGACATCAGGAGTGTCATGCCGGGCGTCAGTAATTCGGGCTTGCGGATGCCGGCTGCGCGGACGTGGCCGCGGTCGCGATCGGCAAGTCGACGAAGAAAGCGAACGAATTCGGCCGGGTTGTGGTCAAGGTGGATGACGGTGACACCAAGCTCCTGGATGGTCTGTAGAGCACCTTGAACGGCCGACCATTGCCAGTTGGTTTGGGTTGAGCCAGCGGTGGTCGTGCCCTGGCGATTGGGCGCCAGAGTGCCCTGGATTGCCATGTAGGACCACGGGGACGTTTGGACCATGGCAGACGATTGGTCGAAGAGGCGCCCGTCAGCGATGGAAGCCAGAAAATCATCGACCGTTTTGCGTTCCACGATGAGGAGCTGGCCGTCGTTGGCAGCGAGCCAAACGTCACCACACCGAAGCTGGGTCGGCACGATTTGAGCACCGTCCAGATTCATGTGGTGGACCCAAGCCGGTTCACGATGGTCAACGAGTACAGACTGGATTGAGGATTGCTTGGTCATTGTCGTTCCTTTGATGTGATTTCGGCCGGGCGCCGGAACAAGGGATTCGAACGCCCGGCCGGTTTGAAAGCAGAGATATCCTTCTAGAACGCCGGCGCAGCCAGCGCCAGTGACATGGCTTGCGCTACTTCCGGCGATGCGACAGTGAAGTGCTTGGCCAGAATAGGGTTGCTGCTGAGGGCCGATTCAAGCTTGAGGTAGTCGATGCCGTTGCCATTCAGGCAGTTTTTCACAATCGCCGGCAGAAACTGGAGGGCGACTTGACGCTCGGCATCGCTGGAACCGTTCGCGTGTGAAGGCCCAGCAGATTGTGGTGAAGCGTGGGCAGTCCCGTTCTGGGAGAGGGTGCCGTTGCTGCGGGGTTCCAGTGGGGAAGTGCCTGGTGCATTGGTGCTGTGGGCGGCGGCTTCACAGGCTTCCTGGGAGTCAAAGACTGACAGGACTTTTGGCGCGGTCCGGTTGCGTTCTTCGCCTTCGGCGTTGGTGTATTTGCCGAACGGGACGATTTCAGCGTGGACCCACGAACCGCTGAACTCCTGTAGGTTGGAAGTGTTTAAGGCTTTTAGTGAAGGCAGGGTGACCTTGAGCCAGCCATCGGTGCCGATTTCGGCGATGAAGGACCGGCTGATATTCAAGCCGCTGAGGTCGGTGAGGCTGACATCGACGGCCGTACGTCGTTGGCTGATAGGGTGGATGTTGGGATCAAACGGGACTTTACCCATACCTTTCTGCAGGATACAGAACCAGACATCAAACTCGATCTGGCCAAAGATCTGATTACTGTATTCGACCTCGGTCGCGTTGGCGGCCGCATCCCAAGCGTTGCTGATTGCTGCTGACATTATGAGGTTCTCCTTTTCGCATAACTGGATTGAAAAACGGGTATACTGTTATTGCAGGTCTTCGTGACGCATGATGGCCTCGAAGTCCTTGAGACGACGGTACTCGTTGACGATATAGCGCAGGGCAGTTGACGTGTTACGAAACTCGAATCGCTCGTTGATTTCTTCAACGGCGGCCCATTGTTCGGGGTACATTGAGACGTTGCGCGGGATTACCCTGTCTTCGTACTTTGGGAAAATTGATTCGGAGCATAGTTTGCTCCTGTTGCTCCACGGACGGCTTGTCTACTGTAATGCAATAATTCACTACAGTTAACTTCAGCATAGCAGAAGCACCCATAAGTTGTCAATAGTAAACACTATTGTTTACCAACGACAACTGTCAGGAGTATAGAATTTGTTGTGGTGAGTGAAAAGGGATTTACGGATTGGCTGGATGAGGAGCTGGCACGCCGCAATTGGCGTCCGGCTGATTTGGCGCGCGCGGCCGGCATTAGCTCGGCGACGATCAGTCATCTATATTCCGGCGCGCGCAAGCCTGGGCCAGAAGTGGCGGTGGCGATTGCCAAAGGTCTGAACCTGCCACCAGAGTACGTTTTCCGTCAGGCGGGGCTGCTACCACCTCGAACCGAAGTAGAGGAAGATCTTTCGTTTCAGCAGATTCTGGCCATTATGCAGGATATGACAGAAGAGGAGCGTAAGGAGATTGTGGATTACGCGCTTTTTCGTTTGCGTCGCGGCCAGGAAGATTCCTAGTACGAACTGAATCGCGTCTCTGATCCCTTGAACCCCTGTTTCCTGCAAGAGCAGTGCAATTAGCTGCTTTCAGCCATTCCCATCCCCGTTTCATACATGGACTACCTGATCAATCGTCCGGTCTTGAATTGTTTTGACCGGCTTCATGCAGCTTCTTGAGAATCGCGGACCGCCATGCCGGCTGATCTATCCCCCCAAAAACTGTACCAGACAGAGTGGGACTATCTGACATAGAATTGACATCGGAGGATAGTTTCATGGCCAGTAGAGGAACACGTTACAGCGAAGAACAGATCATCCGCATCCTGAAGGAAGTGGAGACCGGGACCACGCGTAGCCGAGGTATGTCGCCAGTACGGTGTCTCCGAACAGACGGTGTACCGGTGGCGGAACAAGTATGGTGGTCTGAGCACCAGCGAACTGCACCGCCTGCGCGAACTGGAGGCCGAAAACAGCCGATCTCAAGCGGATCGTCGCCCAGCAAGCCCTGGACATCGATGTGCTCAAAGAGGTGGTCTCAAAAAAATGGTAAGCCCTCGCGCCCGACGCAACGGTCGTCGAGCGGTTGGTGACAGAGCGAGGGCTGTCGCAACGTCATGCCTGTCAGTTGATGAAGATCCAGCGGTCGAGTGCGCGGTACGTACCTCGTTCACGGCCGGATGAGGCGGCGACGGTCGCGCTGGTGCGGGACTATGCCCATGAACAGCCGATGTATGGCTACCGGATCATTGCCGCGATGATGAAGCAGGATGGTCATCGCATCAATCGCAAGCGGGTCTACCGCATCTGGCGACAGGAAGGACTGCAACTGCCGCGTCGTCGAAGACGTAAAGCGTCGTTACGGCGACTCCACCGCCACACTCAGACGTGCCGGTCGGCCGAATGAAGTCTGGACCTATGACTTCCTGGAAGGACGGACGGAGCGGGGTGGCAAGTTGCGCATGTTGACGGTCCTGGATGAGTACACGCGGGAATGTCTGGCGATCCACGTGGCCCGCTCCATCTCATCCCGCCAGGTCATTGAGGTGCTGGACTGGCTATTCCTGGTGCGGGTGCACCCGACCATCTGCGCAGTGACAATGGCCCGGAGTTTGTCGCCCATGCGCTCCAGGACTGGCTGCGGAAAGCGCAGCTGTCACACGTTGTACATCACACCCGGCAGTCCCTGGGAGAACCCCTTTATCGAGAGTTTCAATGGCACGTTTCGCAGTGAATGTCTGGACCGTTGGCTGTTCGCCAACGGCAGGGAGGCACAGCTCGTTATCGAACAATGGCGTCAGGAGTACAATCATCGTCGTCCGCACAGCAGTCTGGGCTATGTGCCTCCGGCTGTCTTTGCCGACCAAGCTAGACTCCCACTCGAAGTGGTCTAGTCTTTGGGGGCAGGTCACGTCCGCAATCGAAAGACAAGCCAAACCAGACAGGCTGACAGGGTTGTGGAGCGGGCAACCAGAGCTACGATGGTGGCCGACTGGCTACTAATGTGGAAGCAATTGCCGGGGAGCGCGCGCCGATGCTGGTCGTGGCTGGGTTTGCACCGCAGACGCTTGAAACGGCGGCCTATCAGTTGTCTATTGAAAACTGATTGTGGCGGGAGTGGATGTCAATACTGCCGGCAGTGCGAATAACGGACTTAGTTTCACCGAAAGTCAGATTGATGGGTATAATACAGGGCTTCATACCCTGTAGAATAGGTTCACTTGACGTTCACTGTCACCCACCACAAAAAGTGATGTTGTTGGCGAACTGTTTTGTCGTTGTAAATGCCATGAAGTTCAGTCGTTTCTAGATGAAAACGAATCAATATTTGTTCGTTTCAACGCCGATTTTCAATCAGTTTCGAGTTCGCCAACAACATCAAAGTGACGAAGAGCCAGTTCTTGGGGGGAACTTGCCGATCCCTGCACGGCATACTTCCTAGCTTCTACCATTACACTCAACTAAACAGCGCCTTCAGCCCTGCCACGAAAGATGGAATCGGAGATGCGCAGTGCTCACAGTCCATGATGGATTGATGGGTGATACTCAAATCGTTGTATTGCCGGCTTTCAAGAACAGACACCAAACGTTGGTTGTGCTCGGCTGTACTCCCGACCACCTTGTGAGATAAAGAGCGTTGCAGGGAGCGTAGTCATGTGTTCGCGCATACGCTTCCTCATACTTGAAGACAATGCCATCACGCGTACGGTAAGATCAGGACTGCAAATGAGGTAGTTCTTGTACAACAATGGGTCACGGAACAGGCTGTACAGTCCAAACACGCCGCCCCAGGAGTGACCCATTAACGTCCGGTTGGCCGGGTCGATGGGATAGTCTGCTTCGACCATCGGAATAACCTCCTGCGTAACAAACTGATAAAAGGCGTCAGCACCACCGCTCGTCACTGTCTGAAGTGTTGGGCTCTCCTTGCAAAACTGCTTGTTCAGCCTTGGGGCTGACCACAGGCGTAAAATCGCGCGTGCGCCAACCAGACTACCATGTCAATCATCTCGTTAACCGGTCCGTCAAACGGGTATCCGATGCCAACAACAATTGTGATCGGGAACTCATTGCACGCACGCATCAGTCGGGTCACTTCGGTGACCCCTCCGAAATAGAAATTCGCATCGAGCAGATACAACACAGGATAGCTTGTTGGCCTATCCCCAGGATGCAAAAGCGGCCGTGCGACCGAGATTTGAAACGCTTGCTGTACGAAATCGAGAAGCGATAACGTCGAGTCTCAGTATCAACCAATGTATAAGCTGGAAAATCATTCATGCCTGCTCACTGTTCCTTTCCCCGTATAGAGGGTATTTCTGCATATCCCAAGAAGCAGTATGTTTCGGCTGAACGTCGACCCGTCTAGAATTCGATTTCCATCCTATCGAAAGCAACCTCGGTTCGAGGGAAGATCGATTGGATGCGATCAAGCTCCGGCTCACCCATTTCCGGACGACATGCGTGCAGGTGAATCAGTACAAGACGGCCGACCTGGGCTTCAGCAGCCAGCTGGGCGACCGGTGTGATGTGACTATGGCCGAGTCCGCCTGGCAAATTCCGGATCATCGTCCGACACAGCACAGTCATGAAGCAGCACATCGACCCCCCGGATCATTCCTGCGTAAATTGCACCCGGTTCTCCGTATGTATCAGTCACGTAGGCTAATGATCCTTCAGGGTGATCAAGCCGAAAGCCAAAACACAACTCATCCTTCCGGTGTTCCACCGGAAAGGAAGTGAGTCGTTATGCCGGGCGCAATCTCCGCAGTAGCCTCCAGGGGCACATATTCGATCATGTTGTTGTCGGCGAATTTCTGGAGCTGATACTGCACATCCGGCATGTGTTCGGGAGCAAGATGGACACGAACTTTGCGCGGAGACTTCTCCTGGGGTGTCGAATCTGGCCATGAGGATCCGCTCGTTTGAGCCCCGCGCAAGGGCCTCACGTTTCATTTTCCTCCAGAATATGAACTCCAGATTGGTTAATCCCGTCACATGATCGGGATGGCTATGACTTAGATAGACATCAAATTCTTCGGTCTGAAGGTAGTCCACCAGCCGATACATTCCGGTGCCTGCATCCAGGACGATGCCCAACTCAGGTATTGCGTAACAGGCGGTATGTCCCAGATCATTAGCACGATAGCCATTGGAACCTAATACGACGAGTTTCATTTCTGGCCCCTCCTCTATACCCACACCACACGATAGTTTCCTGCATGCACCAACCTATCCATTCGTCCTTTCCCCGCAAGAGGGTACTCTGCATATTCGTCATACCCACACCACACGATAGTTTCCTGCATGCACCAACCTATCCATTGTTCCTTCCCCCGCATAGAGGGCTCTCTGCATATTCGCCAAGAGCGCATATTTCGTCTGAATACCGACCTGTTTAGAATTCGATTTCCATCCGATCGAACGCAACCTCGGTTCGAGGGAAGATCGATTGGATGCGATCAAGCTCCGGTTCACCCGTTTCCGGACGCATCGCGCTGAGGTGAATCAGTATGAGACGACCAACCTGCGCTTCAGCAGCCAGTTGAGCAACTGGTGTGATGTGACTATGACCAGCCCGCATGGCGAATTCCGGATCATCGTCCGATACGAAGCATTCATGAAGCAATACGTCTACTCCTCGAATCTTTTCCAAATAACGGGCATCGGGTCCGCCGTATGTATCGGTGACGTAAGCTAACGAACCTCCCGGCCTATCAAGACGAAATCCAAAGCAGGTCACAGTATGATCAACCGGAAACGATATCAGCCTGGCGCCCCCCGAGAGTTCTTCAGTGGTTTTCAGCGGCACGAATTCAAAATACCTATTATCACGAAAATGCCTCACATGCGGTGGAATATCATCTAGTACTTCCGGAGCAACATGGATTCGAGCTTTAGGTTGTGACTTTTCCAGAGACTTGAAGATAGTCTCCATTTTTGGATTAGTTTCCTTTTCAAGAGCTTCAAGCGCCAGTTTTTTCCAGAATACGAAGTCCAGGTACACTAATCCGCCATAATGGTCGGAGTGGGCATGAGTGAGGAAGATATGGAGCTGATTACTTAGGAGATAGTCGACCATCCGATACAGGCCGGAACCGGCATCCAGGACAACACCCAATTCGGGGATGGCGTAACAGGCAGTCTGTCCAAGATCGGTGGGACGATAGCCATTGGAACCTAATACGATGAGTTTCATTCTTGGCCCTTCCTTATGAAATGATGCTCACACCACACGATAGTTTCCGTCATTGACCCGCCAACCCACTGTTTTTTCCCCGTATAAAGGGTGTTCTGCATATCCATCAAAAGCGCATATTTCGTCAGAACGCCGACCTGCTGTACATGCTTGATCACCATTAAGTAATCGTCATCTGCAAAACTCGAATCAAGAACTGCGCACAAGTAGCCCCCTATCTGGCGTGGAGGGCAGATTGCGGGAGTGGATGGGAGTCGAACCCACCGCCGCTCGCTGTGCGCGACCGGCCGCCAATTTTGAAGACTGGGGCGCCCACCGGGACACAACCACTCCCATCGACTATTGTTCACCGTGCCGCACGAATTGTCAATTGCGCCTACGATCGGCAGGGGTTTTCAGTAGTCGGGACACGAGTAGATTCTTGTGGCCCTTGACCGCTTTGCAACGGGTTGACCCACCCGTCACGAGCGTGAAGGCATGGGAAAATGAGCTCGCGTCGGCCAAATATCTTTCGTTTCGTGTGATTAATTGCCTCTCATACTGCAGCGACCGTTCTGACCGAGTGGAAACAGGCACAACCAGGGCTAAGCAACCGACTACTGAAAAACCCTGAGCGTCTCTCAACTGCAACCAACCACAGGCCGCATTCGCCCGCTTACCGCAAATTGAACGCCAGATAGAGTCCGCCAACGATATAGCAGTAGGCCGCGAAAATATACAGGCTATGCGTGCGAACCCAGGCCAATAGAAAGGCAATACACAAGTATCCGGCGATGGCGGCCGCAGCGAAGCCGGCGAAGTAGATTACCCAGCGACAGTGCCCGATCGGCCCCGAATATATCCACCAGCGACAGCAGGCCGGCCCCGGCGATGGCCGGAATACCGAGCAGGAAACTGTAGCGAGCGGCCGTCGGCCGATCAAGCCCACGCAGCAAACCGCCGGTGATGGTGCTGCCACTACGTGACAGGCCGGGGAAAAGGGCCAACATCTGGAACAGGCCAATGACAATCGCGTCCGTCCAGGTCATCGTCTCCGGTGTCTTTTCGCCGGTTAGCATACGCTCGCCGATGATGAGCAACGTGCCGGTGACCAACATAAAGAAGGCGGCGATATTGGGGGCGCCGAAAACTTCCTCAAAAAAGCTCTCCAGTGTGAATCCGGCTATAGCCAGCAGGGATGGTTCCAACCAGGATATACCAGCCCAAGCGGGACTCCGTTGTGCCCATCGGTTGACGCGTGCGAAGTCCGTCCCATACACCTCGTAGAATCTCGAGAATATCGCGACGGAAGTAGATCAGCACGGCCAACAGGGTGCCCAGATGCACCAGCCCAATGAATACGAGGTCCGGCGCGGGGAGATCGAAGACGGCCGGTACAATGACCAGATGGCCGGAACTGGAGATGGGCAAAAACTCGGTGGCTCCCTGGAGAATGCCCAGGAAGATGGCTTCCAGAATACTCATGATGGTTCCTTCTTTGGATGAGAAACCTGACAGGTCCTTAAGACCTGTCAGGTTTGGGTGATGTGTAGCTTGCCAGAAAGCTCCCCGCAAATTCTGTCAGCTCTCCCTTTCGAATCGCCTTTCGCATGTCTTCCATTAATGTCAACAGAAAATGGAGGTTGTGCGTAGTCAGGAGGATGGCGGCCAGCATTTCGTTGGCCTGGACCAGATGCCGGACGTAGGCTCGACTGAAGTGCGTGCAGCAGTAGCAGGTGCAATCTGCGTCAATGGGCAGCGGGTCATCGCGGTATTGGGCGTTGCGCAGGTTGATTCGGCCACCGGGCACCAGCGCTGCCCCGTTGCGGGCAATACGCGTCGGCAGCACGCAGTCGAAGATGTCGATGCCCCGCAACACACCGTTTACGAGATCCTCCGGCGCACCGACACCCATCAAATAGCGCGGTTTGTCACGGGGTAGAACCGGGTCCAACCATTCCAGTGTCTCCGCCATCTCCGCTTTGCTTTCGCCGACCGCCAAACCACCGATGGCATAGCCGGGCAGGTTCATGTCAGCCAGAAAGCGGGCGCTTTCCTCGCGCAGGTCGCGAAAGATGCCGCCTTGTACAATACCGAAAAGCGCCTGATCGGGGCGGGTCCACGCGGCCACACAGCGCTCGGCCCAACTATGGGTTCGCACCAACGACTCTTGCACATAGTCATAGTCGTTGGGCGGCGGGCATTCGTCGAACATCATGATGATGTCCGCGCCCAGATTCTGTTGAATGGCGATGCTCTTCTCCGGTGTGAAGCGGTGGGCAGACCCGTCGAGGTGGGACTTGAAGGTGACCCCGTCCGCGTCGATCTTGCGCGCATCACTGAGGCTGAACACCTGGAATCCGCCGCTGTCGGTTAGTATCGGCCCGTCCCAGCCCATGAAGACGTGCAAGCCACCAAGGTCGCGTATAAGCTCATCACCGGGCCGCAGATAAAGGTGATAGGTATTGCTGAGGATCAGCGACGCCCCCAATTCAACCAGGTCGCGCGGCCGCATGGCCTTCACGGTAGCCAGCGTACCGACGGGCGCAAAGACAGGGGTCGTGATGGGGCCGTGGGGGGTGTCGAATCGACCGACACGTCCGCTGCTGCTCGGATCGTCGGCCTCAATCTCAAAGGTAAAGCTCATAACGGCCGATTATAGAGCCGGTACCGCTACGTGACGAATACCGCGTGTCTCCCGCGGTCTGTATTCATCCAACGTCCAGCGCAAGTAGGCTTGATCAGGCGCTTGATCGATGAGGCTTAATCTGCCTAGCCGCAGGACGGTTCCCGCGTTATAACTGCCGGGTGGAAACATTGTCATGGAAGCGGGTGAACCGATGAAACCCTATAACCACTCACCAAACCGTCGTCTGCTGATCCTCAGTGTCCTGGGGCTTGTCTTGTTGGTCGGGGCCGCCGCGATGCTGCTCAAGACCGGACAGGCCGTAACCAGCACGGCCGATCGCCGTCTCAGTGCCGGCGCCACGCAACCCATCTACGGCGTCAACTTTATCAGTTCGGCCGAAGATCGCGCACCGGGAAGCGGCCGTCTCCCAGCCTCCATTGAGCAACAATACCAGAACGGCCTGGCAACGGGCGCTACCTGGAACCGCTGGCCGCTCTACTGGTTCAACATTGAGCAGAGCCCCGGCGCGTTCAACTGGTCGACGCAGGATGCCACGATTCAGGCTGATATTGCCCACGGGTTGCAGTTGAATGCCATCCTGCTGGGCACGCCTCCGTTCTATACCACGAGTCCGTCCGGCGCGCGGTCGTTCGCCCAGCCCCAGCCACGGCAAGGCGGCCTGAGCCTTGAATGCGCCGGAGCAGGCCACTCCGGTTGATCTCTATGCGCCCGTCTTTGCCGATGGCACCGATCAGCCTGGCCCGGGCAAGAGCATCAATCCGGCCAACAAGTGGGCCATCTTTGTGGCCACGGCCGTCGATCGCTATCGGCCCGGCGGTGTGCTGGCCCAGGCCAATGGCTGGCCGGCCGGTGTCGGCGTCACCCACTGGGAGATGTGGAATGAGCCGGACCTGACCAGCTTTTGGGATGCCAGCCTGGAAGATTATGCCCGGCTGCTCAAAGTGGGCTTTCTGGCCGCTAAGAATACCGACCCGGGGGCAACGGTGCTGTTCGGCGCACTGGCCAACAACTTCGCCAAGCTCAACTACTATCGCGATGTGCTGACTGTCTTTGAGGGCGATTCGCAGGCTGCGGCCAATGGCTACTATCATGACGTTTTGGCAACTCACAGCTACTTCTACGCCTGGCAGTCGTTCTACCATGTATTGCGTGCCCGCAACGCCATGGGCGATTTCGGCCTGGACAAGCCGATTTGGCTGAACGAGACCGGCGTCCCGGCCTGGAATGACTACCCCGGACCGACATGGGATCCCAGTAGCGCCCTACGTGCCACGACCGCTGAACAGGCTGCCTACGGCATTCAGACCGCATTCTACGCACTGACCGCCGGAGCCGATGCCATCTTCCACTTCCAGCTCTACGACGGCTGCGGCAACCAGCCGCAGGGCACCGACTTCCCGCCCCACAGCGGCGAATTGTGCGACGGCAACGGCGACCTCATCGGACAGCCTGGCTTCCCATGCGCAGGCGATGCCAATGGCCTCTACAGTAATCCCACCGACGCCGCCTGCTTTACGCAGCATCCCAACCCCGCCTCACCGCGCCAGAACCAAAATGCCTATCGCATCCTGACGCAGTATGTATACGATGTGCAGCCATATTGGCGGCAGCGCCCCGGCGAGAAGAAGTGCCTCGGTCCCGGTGGGGTGGATGTGCCGCCGATGGAGTGGATCGCGCTCTACCGCGAATCAACACAAGAGCGTATTGTTGGGATGTGGACGTTGTGCGGCGACAACGAGACGGCCGACATCCAGGCGACCAGTCCCGAGCGGCATGGCGCTCCTGGTCCGGCTGATGGATCCACCGAGACGATACAAGCCGTCAACGGCCGCTATTCCATCGACCTGCCGGGCGCGACCAATCGCAATCCGTTCCCCGGTCAGGATATCAATCCGATCTACCCGATTGGTGGGGGCCCGGTGATTCTGATTGAAAGCGACGACGGCAGTGGGCTGCAACCCACGCCGACGCCGGCGCCGACCATGACGCCGACTCGCCCGCCGAACCTGTTTGAGAAGTCCTACATGCCGATCACGGCCGTTGCTCCTTAGTTCGAATAGTTATGTCAACTAATAATAAACCCGATCAAACCCATACTGATCGATCTGCCCTATAGCTTCGAGACGGAGCGCCTGACCATTCGCGGTCCGTTGCCGGGCGACGGTCCCCGGATGCGTGCGGCCGTATTGGAGTCGCAGCCGAGCCTGCGCGAATGGATGCCGTGGGCAGTCGAAGTCGATTCCGACGAGGAATATGAGGTGCGCGTGCGCGAAGGACGACTGCGCTATTTATCGCGTGAGGACCTATGGATGGTGCTCTTGTTGAAGGGAACCAATACGATCGTAGGTGGCAGCGGCTTGCACAGCATCAATTGGGCTGTGCCCTGCTTCGAGATCGGTTACTGGGTTCGTACGGCCTATGAGGGGCAGGGCTATGTGACCGAAGCTGTCAACGGCATTTCCCGGCTGGCGTTTGAGACGTTAAGCGCTCAGCGCGTGGAGATTCGGTGCGATGCCCTCAACGAGCGTAGTGCGGCCGTGGCGCAGCGGGCAGGCTACCCCCTGGAGGCAACGCTGCGCTCCGAGGAACGTCACCACCTTACGGGAGAACTGCGCGATACGCTGATCTTTGCCAAACTGCGGCCGGAGTATGAGGCCGAAAGGACGCCGTAATCTGATAGCCGCGACCTATAGGGTCCAACCGGGGGGGCCGGTATAAGGTTTGACATCGGGGTCGCTCAGCACGGCGCGAACACTTGCTTCCAGCGTCATCTTACCCTCTAGCACGGCCGTCTCATAGCGGCTGGCCCAGCGAAAAATCAGGCCGTGGGCCATGCGCAGTTCCACAAGCATGAGCTGAGCCAGCGGCCCGCCTTCGGTAAGGAAGCCCGAAGTCACATAATCCGATTCGATTTGCGCGTAGTCATATGGCAGACGGCGCACTTCGGCCGACCAGCCGTCAGAGCCGAGTATCATGCGGCCGTAACCGGATCGCCGATCGCCATCGAATGGCGAGCCGACCGAGCCAACGTTGATCACCACGGCACCGTCCAGCTCACGGATCAAAGGGCGGTGGGTATGGCCGGTGGCAAACAGAGCAGGCGCCGGGTCCATCTGGTCCCGCAGGTGCTCGTCAGTAGTCTCAGCATAAACGCCATCGCGGTTATTGCCCATGGCGGCGTGGACCACGCGCAATGCCTGCCCATTGTCCGGAAGCCATTCGTATGAATCCGGTAGGCGGGCCAGGATTTCGGCCTGTCCGTTAAGCTGCTGCAGCGCGAAGTGGGCGAATTGCGTCATCTGGTAGGTGGGATCATCCGGCCCGGCTGATTCGTCGCGACAGGCTAGCACGAACTCCTCATGGTTGCCGCGAATCAGGTTCCAGCCCTGTGTCGCTTGACGTTCCAGAACGAAGTCCAGGCAATCGCCCGATAGCGGCCCGCGGTTGACAATGTCACCGCCGACCACGACCAGGTCGGGATTCCAGGCGTCGATATCGGCCGTAACGGTGCGCAGGGCGGACAAATTGCCGTGGATGTCTGAGAGGACCGCAACTTTCATCGGGGCGATTATACCCCAACTCGCAGCGGTTCGGTTTCCCAAAATCTTGCAGGTCTGCTAGGCTTCCCCTATGTTCGTTTTCCTATCCAAACTGCTGCCGATGTTTGTCTATCCGCTCGGGCTGGCAATGCTCGTATTGGTGATTGCGCTGATCTGGCGGCGGGGCGCTCGGGCGCTCATTGTCCTGGCGCTGGTGCTGCTCTATCTCGGCAGCAACCGCTGGGTAGCCTACAGCCTGGTCCATTCACTGGAGTACCAGCACCTGCCCACTGAACTGCCGCCGGACGCAGGGGCCATCGTCGTACTGGGCGGTGGCAGCCGATCGGGTGACGCGCCGCGGCCGATGATCGAGATCAACGAAGCGGGCGACCGGCTGCTCTACGGTGCCTATCTCTATCGCGAGGGCAAGGCCGATCACGTACTTCTCACGGGTGGGTCGATCGAATGGCTGACGCCGGAGGGCATAGCGGCCGAAGCCAATGACATGGGTAGCCTGATGGAATTCCTCGGCGTACCCCGCGACGCCCTGTGGCTGGAGACCCAGGTCCCGCAATACCTACGAAAACGCAGTCTACAGTCGCGAGATGCTGGACGACGCGAGCGTATCCGACATCCTCCTCGTCACATCGGCCATGCACATGCCCCGCTCCCTGGCCCTGTTTGAACAGCAGGGCTTGCAGGTGACGCCTGCGCCGACCGACTTTCTGGTGTCGCAGGCCGAATGGGAAAGCCTCTGGACCGGCGATATCCGCAGTCAGTTGATCCATTTGCTGCCCAACGCTGAATATCTGGCCTATACTACGCGAGCACTAAAGGAGTACATCGGCATCGCGGTCTATGGGCTGCGAGGCTGGCTGTAATGCGGACGTAGCACTCAGAAGGAGGCGGTTACCATGTCTACATCCTATGACTTTCTTGTCGTTGGCGGTGGCATTTACGGTGCGACGGCCGCTTTGGCCCTGCGCGAGCGCGGCCACAGCGTGGCCTTGCTCGACCCCGGCCCCGTACCCCATCCGTTGGCGGCGACCACTGACATCAGCAAAGTCATCCGCATGGAGTACGGCACCGACAGTGACTACATGACCATGATGGAAGCGGCCTTGACTGGTTGGCGTCGATGGAACGAGGAACTGGGCGAGACGCTGTATCATGAGACCGGCGTCACCATGCTGACCCGACGACCGATGGCGCCGGGCGGCTATGAATTCGAAAGCCACACGATGCTGCTGGCCCACGGCCACACGCCGGAGCGCCTCGATTCAGCCGATATTGCCCGACGCTTCCCCGCCTGGAACAGCGACGGTTACGTCGACGGCTTCTTTCACGCACAGGGTGGCTATGCCGAGAGCGGCCGAGTGCTTGCGGCCATTGTAGGGTGGGCTGAGCAGCTAGGCGTGACCCTTCTGTTCGGCGATGGAGCGGCGTCGCTCATACGGGAAGACAACGCCTGTCGTGGTGTAGAGACCGAAAGCGGCGCGCGTATTGCGGCGGGACATGTCGTGGTGGCCGCCGGAGCGTGGACACCCAGGCTCGTGCCGGAACTGGCTGATTCGATGCACTCGACCGGACATCCCGTCTTCCACCTTCGACCCGATCAGCCGGCCTTGTTCACGGCCCCGGACTTCGTGGTTTTTACGGCCGATGTAGCCCGCACCGGGTGGTACGGTTTTCCCATGCACCCGCATGAAGGCGTGGTCAAGATTGCCAACCACGGCGTCGGGGTGCCGGTTGATCCGGCGTCAGGTGAACGTGTGGTTTACGAGGCGGATGTAATCGCACTCCGAGCCTTCTTGGCCGAAACGTTCCCGGCGTTGGTCGACGCGCCCATCGTCTACACGCGTCGTTGCCTCTACTGCGACACGCGTGACGAGCACTTCTGGATCGATCGACATCCGGAAGTGGAGGGCCTGACGGTGGCGGCCGGGGGCAGCGGGCATGGCTTCAAGTTCGCGCCGATTCTGGGCGACCTCATCGCCGATGCGGCCGAAGGACAAGTCAGTCCGTGGCTGGCGAAGTTCGCCTGGCGCGATTTATCGGGACGCGAGACGGGTGAGGAAGCTGCGCGGTATCATGGCTAGGTCGCGCTGGCTGCGACTTCCTGATCAACTGTTGGCCATATCAACAAACGCCGCCAGGTCCGCCTTGAGTTGAGCCAGCGATGCCTCCTGCACATACATCATATGCCCTGCCTCATAGTGGGCCATGGACACATTCGGCCGTAAAGCCTCCTCAAGTCCCAGGTGGTTGAACGTGTAATGGGTAGCCAGATACGGGGTCGCCAGGTCGTAATAGCCATTGGCCACAAAGACTCTTAGGTAGGGGTTCATCGTCATAGCTTGCCGCAGCGTCTCGGCTACGTTGACGTACTGGTTCTGGTGGCTGGTGTAATCCCAGGGATGGACTCGGCCGGTCAGAATTTCATAGGGCAGATCACTCTCAAAGCGCAGTTCGCGCCGCACGTAGTCGTTGAGTGTCGCGGTATACGGCCCTTGAATGACTGCGTAGCTGGGGTCGAAGTCGTAGTTTTCCCCGGCCGCGTCGCGGTCGAAGCTGGTGAAACGGCTATCCAGACGACCGACGGTGATGCGCTCATCCCGCCGCAGTTCCTTTACAAAGCGGTGGATCTCCACGCGCAGGTTGGCCCGCTCGACATAGGTCTGGCTGAGACCGATCAGCCGGGCCAATTGGGCCGCAATCTGCGCTCGCTCTTCACCTGGCAAGCCGTCGCCGCGCATGAGGGCCAGCGTGTAGTCGCCCATGGCAAACGCCTCGGCTTCGGCCAGGACGTCAGTCAGCGGCCGTTCCTGCAGCGACGGCTCCAGCTGGTTGTGATACCAGGCGGTGGCCGTGTAGGTCGGCAGGAACAGGGCGTAGGGCAGATCATTGCCCGGTCGGAAGTAGGCGGTCTGGAAGTTCAGGATGCTGGAGATCAGCATGATACCGTTGAGGTATAGTCCATGCCGCTCCTGCAGATAGCCTGACAGTCCGGCCGCGCGGGTGGTGCCGTAACTCTCACCAATCAGGAATTTTGGCGAAGTCCAGCGGCGGTAGCGCGAGGTGTAGAGGCGGATGAAGTCTCCCACCGACTGGATGTCACCCGAAAAGCCGTGGAACGCCTTGTCCGATTCGCCGGGTACGGCGCGGCTGAAGCCCGTCGTCACCGGGTCAATGAACACCAGGTCGGTCTTATCCAGTAGCGTGTAGGCATTGTCCACAAGTCGATAGGGCGGCGGCAGAGGATGGCCCTCCGGGTCCATGAGCACCCGGCGCGGACCGAGCAGGCCCAGATGGAGCCACACAGACGAAGAGCCGGGGCCGCCATTGAACGAAAAGGTCAACGGCCGTTGAGCAATATGCTCATCCTCTGTCGTCCCCCGTTCGCGATCGAGCGTGTAGGCCACGAAGAACAGCGATGCAGTCGGCTTCTCCCCGACGTCGGGATCCTCTTTACGCAAGACCATGGTCCCGGCCGTGGCGATGTAGTGGATGACCTGACCGTCTACTTCTACCGAGTGGCGAGTCTGAGTCAGATTGTCACTGGTCATTGTGACGGGAGATTGAGTGCCGTTCGGTGTTTCGTTCATGGGGCGTGTCCTCTCGCTTGGTTAGATGGATAAGCAATTCAAGCACAACCGGCCCGCCGGGGCAACGACATCGCGGTCGGCAACGGCTGTGTCGCCGGCTGGTCGAAGTCCAATCCGCCTCAACCTTGGGGAATGGTTTCATCTGAGGGCAATAAATCCCAACTCCTACTGTGATTGACCTCCGCGGGTTATAATCCCTACTTGCGCTCAAGCCGCAAAGCGCGCCGCAGGAAAACACACCGCTTATGGACACTGAGATCACCAAGACAACACTTGACAACGGCCTGACGGTCGTGATGAAAGAAATGCACCATGCACCGGTCATCACCTTCATGGTCTGGTACCGCGTGGGTAGCCGCAATGAGGTGCCTGGCATCACCGGCGCCTCTCATTGGGTGGAACACATGATGTTCAAGGGTACGCCGCAGCATCCGTCGGACGAGATGGAACAGATGATCTCGCGCGAGGGCGGCTACTGGAATGCATTTACCTGGCTAGATTACACCGCCTACTACGAGACCTTACCGGCCGCACGAATTGACCTGGCTCTGGCGCTTGAGGCTGATCGGATGGTCAACGCGATTATGACGACCGAGGATGTGGAATCTGAGCGCACCGTAATCCTGGCCGAGCGGGGCATGTATGAGAACGAACCCAATTTCCTGTTGGATGAAGAGCTATCGGCCGTCGCCTTTCGCGTTCATCCCTATCATCACGAAGTCATCGGTGACACGGTCGACTTGCAGACGATGACTCGCGAGGACTTATTCAACCACTACCGGCGTCACTATGTGCCCAACAATGCCACGTTGGTCATCGTCGGCGACTTCCAGTCGGCTGATATGCTGGCCCGCGTGGAGAACCGCTTCGGGGGTATCTTGCCCGGCGAGGACATTGCGCCGGTGCGTCGAGCGGAGCCGCCACAGTTGGGCGAGCGTCGCCTGACAGTCCATGGTCCGGGTGATACAGCTTATCTGACGGTCGCCTTTCGCGCTGTAGGCGCTTCGCATCCTGATTATCCGGCGCTGTCGCTACTAAACGCGGCCTTTGCCGGGGGAAGCAGCCTGGGAATGTTTGCCGGTGGCGGGTCCAATCGCAGTTCGCGTCTGTACAAGGCTCTGGTCAATACCGACCTGGCCGCGGCAGCCTATGGCAGTCTTGCGCCCACCGTTGATCCCTATCTTTATACGATCAGCGCCATTGCGCGGGCGGGCGGTTCATTGGCTGAGGTCGAGGCGGCCCTGTTGGCCGAGATCGAGCGCCTGGCCACCGAACCAATCACCGAGCCTGAACTGCAGAAGGCACTTAAGCGCGCGCGGGCGCAGTTCATTATGGCGGGCGAGAGTATCTCGGGGCAGGCCCAGCTTATTGGCGCGGCCGAAGCGACGACCGGCGACTATGGCTGGTATGAGACAGTGCTGGACCGTTTGAGTCAGGTGACGCTGGACGATCTGGATCGTGTTCGACAGACGTATCTTGAGCCCACGGCAACGCATCGTGGCCCACTATATACCCGACGGTAGCGATAGCGACTAGGCTGTCACGCTCTAGAGCGAATTAGCAACCATGTCTGATAACTGGTTTAACTCCCGAAGGGCGCGCCGGGCCGTCGAGCGCGCGCGCGAGTTTGCCGAACTGCCCAGCAAGTTCAACCGTGGTGAGCAGCGCCTGGTGGTGCAATCAGCCATCATCGGTCTGATGGTTTGGGCGCCTGTCTTTTTACTCAAGATCAGCGTTCATTCTATCTTTGATCTTGTTCTGGAAGGCGTGCTGGCTCTACCGTCGGTCATCTTCATCCTCATACCGCTGCTGATTGGCGCTGCCATAACGGTGGCTATTGTGCGGTATCGGGCAACGCTCATTTTCTACCGGGATGACACCGGCCATGTCCACGAACTACTGGATGTGGAAGGTGACGGCTTGGAGCGAGCCATTTCCCTCTACCACGCTTCAGAGCCGTCATTTGAACAGGCCCTGCTGGGTAAAGAGGGCATTGACGTGCGGTGGGAACTGCCGACCTTCTCCCTGGCCATGCGTAAGTTCGGGGCGACGCTGGCCACGTTGGGCAGCGGCGGCAGTGGTGGCCTGGAAGCCAGTGTGGCCCTGATTGGGGAGAGCATCGCCGCAACCCTGTTTAAGCCGCGCGGCGGCGCGAGACAATTTGGCAGGCTGCACCCGCTGCTGGAGCGGACAGCCACGTGGTGGTCGGCCAAGAACATGGACGACCTGCAGACGGCGCAGCTTAGCGGCATATCAGCCGCCATTACGGTTCTGACCGGCGCCCCTTTCATGTCGGCATTCTTCGCCGCTGAGGTGATGTACCGTCGCCGGCCGCTGATCGAAAAGCTGATCTACTCGTTGATCTCCGCCCTCGTAGCTTACTTCCTGACGACAGTCTTCAGTGCCGGACACACAGCACTGTTTGAAACGGAGCAGGTCTTTCTGCCGCCCAGCGATTGGCAATACTATGCCCTAATTGGCCTGATGGCTGTGGTCATCTCATTTGTCAGCATCTACTTCATTCGTGCCCGTCGCTGGCTGGATCATCTGTTCCATCACCGTCTACCCAATATCTGGGTGCGCCATCTGGTGGGTGCGGCGCTCACTGGGTTGGTTGTTATCCTAGTTGTGCTGGTGAACAATCGTTTCGGCCTGGCCGACGAAGAACAAAGCCTGCGGCTGGTATTGAGCACCAGCGATGGCGTTGTGGATATGGCGCTGGCCGGCCGCATTTCGGTGGCATTGGCGGCCATCGCTTTGGTGGCCAAGATGACGGCGACGCTGACCACGATTTCGTCCGGCGGGTCGGCAGGTTTGCTGATCCCATCACTCTACCTGGGGACGATGGTGGCCGTGATGTTTGCCGGCCCGTCGGGCTATGAGCCGATGATGCTGATCGTTCCAGCCATGACGGCCAGCCTGATTTCGATCGTCAATGTCCCGTTGGCGGCGATTATGCTGCCCATCGAGTTGTTCAGTTCGCACTACATTCTCCCAGCCATGATTGTGCTGGTGGTCTGTACATTGCTGACACAGGACGACAAAATCTATCGCACGCAGCGGGAGACGTTCAAGCAGCGGCAAATTGCGCCGGGCGTGGAAGTGCGCCGGGCAACAGTGCCGCCGCAATGGGCCGGTTCAACACTCATCGACCTGGACTTTCGACGCAAGTTTGAGCTGACGGTCATTGGGCTATTGGAAGTGAGCGGTGAGGATGGACTGCCGCATGTGCGCCTGTATAGCGCCCCGACCATTGAACTACAGAAAGGCGACACACTCATCGTCCTGGGCGCCGAAGACCAGCTGGACGCCTTGCAGTCCCATATCGATGCGTTGGCAGAAGAGGGGTCTGAGGAACCATCGACCGGTTAACCGACGCAGGATGAGCCGTAGCCAGGGGCCGCCGGAGATCGCACCATCGCAACCGGCTGACCTCAGGCAACGATGCGACCGACCCGCCACTGTGCTAGAATGATCCCAACCATGGAAGCCGAAGCAGAACTCATCCACGACCTGACTACCCTGAACGAGATCGTCCAGACGCTCAATCAGGCTGTCGATATGCAGGGGGCGCTTGACCGGTCCCTGACGCAACTTCTGGACCTCATGGGTCTGGAGACGGGCTGGGTGTTTGTCGTCGATCCGCTATCGACTGATCGGTGGGGCGGACGCGGATTTCGCCTGGCTGCCCACCACAACCTGCCCCCGGGCATGGCCGTCACGCGAGGCGAAGCGTGGGACAAGGACTGCGATTGCCAAACCCTGTGCCTCAATGGCGAAATGATTGGTGCCTACAATGAAGTTCACTGCAGCCGGTTGGGGGCGGTCACCGGCGATCGACACAGCTTGTCTATCCATGCATCGGCCCCTTTGCGGTCAGGGAACCAGGTGATGGGGATCCTCAATGTTGCCGCTGAGGATTGGTCAGCCTTCACACCGCGATCCTTGGCTTTACTTAGCAATGTCGGGGCGCAGATGGGCATCGCCATTGAGCGTTCGCGATTGTTCGACCTGACTCAGCAGCGGCGCGTCCATGAGCAGATGGCATTGCTGGATTTGTCGCAGCAGCTCCTGGGGCGGCGCGACCTTAATGACCTGATGGAGTACATTGCTGACGAGGCGCGTACTCTGGTGGAAGCCGACGCCTGCGCCATTCTATTGGCCGGCGAGGACGAAGGCGAACTGACCTTTGGGGCGGCATCGGGCTGGCGGTCTGATCCCGTCGGCAAGCAGCTCCGGGTGCCCGCAGATGGACAAACGGGCTCCGGCCGAGCCATGCAGTCACAACAGGTCCTGGTGATTGAGGATTTGGAGCAACAAACACCGCGCCTTTGGACGACCGATTGGTTGGACGTTGAGGAGTTCAAGGCAGCGGCAATCGTCCCGCTGGTGGCCAACGGCCATTCCATTGGAACCATGGTGATCGACTCGCGACGCAAACGGTCGTTCACTCAGGCGGAGATTCGTCTGTTGAAACTTATGGCGAATCAGGCCGCCCTGGCCATCGAAAAAGCGCGACTGCACCAGTCCGAATTGCAACAGCAGCGTATTGAAGAAGAGTTGGCCGTCGGGCGCCGCATCCAGCTAAGCATGCTGCCGGAGAAATGCCCCGAGCTAGAGGGCTGGCAGTTTGCCAAATACTTCGAGGCGGCCCAACAGGTGGGCGGCGACTTCTATGATTTCTTCCCGCTGCCGGGCGACCCCGGGCGGTGGGGCATTGCCATTGCAGACGTCTCTGACAAGGGCGTGCCGGCGGCGCTGTTCATGGCGCTCAGCCGCACGACCATCCGCAATGTGGCCCTGCGCGGCCGTTCGCCGGCCGAAGTGTTGACTTGGGCCAATCGCTTCATTCAGGAAGACAGTCAATCTGATATGTTCCTGACTGCCTTCTATGGCGCGCTCGATACGCGCGATGGTCAGTTGACCTATGCCAGCGCTGGGCATAATCCTCCGCTCTGGTGGCAGGCGGCATCGGCATACGTTTGTGAAGCTCGCACCGACCGGGCCGTTGCTGGGTGTCCTGGAACACGCGGATGTGCCAGAGACGACCATTACCTTAGCCCCCGGTGATGCACTCATCCTCTATACCGACGGCGTGACCGAATCGTTTGACGCCGAATACCACGAATTTGGTCTGCATCGCCTGCAGGAAGTCGTAGCGGCTGTGCTCGTGGCGAATCCGGCAGCATCGGCCGAAATATTCTGGCGGCAATTGGTCAAGCCCAACAGGAATTCGTCCAAGACACAACCCAGTTCGATGACATGACCCTGTTCGTCATCAAACGCGCTGAGGCAAACAATGAGTAACAGTAGCTATCCGGGACCGGAACGATTACGCGCCAGGTACTGCCCAATGGCATTACCGTGCTTGCCTATGAGAATTTTAGCAGCGCGACAGTCGTCATCGAAGGGATGGTTCGCGCCGGGGCATTGTCCGACCCGCCGGACAAGTACGGACTGGCGGACTTTCACCTCTGACCTGTTGATGCGCGGTACGGTCAAGCGCAGCTTTGATGAGATCTACGAGGCCATGGAATCGGTAGGTGCCGGTCTGGGGTTTGGCAGCGGCCGTCACAGTACACAGTTTTCGGCGCGGGGACTGGTAGAAGACATAGACTTGCTGTTCGATCTCATGACCCAATCGCTGTGCTAACCAACATTTCCAAGCGAACAGGTTGAGCAAGTGCGTGGACAGATCATGACCGGCCTGCAAATGCGGGCCAACGACACGGGCCGCATGGCACGGCTGGCGTTTAATGAACTGGTTTATGCCGGACATCCGTACGCCCCGTCGGTCAGTGGGTATGAGACGACGATTCCGGCCATCACCCGCGACGATCTGCTTGCATTTCCATCGCGATCATTTTGGGCCGGACGGCATGATCATTACCGTCGTTGGGGCGCATTCGGGCCGAGGAAGCCGTGGCGCGAGTCGTGACTGCCCTGGGTGATTGGACCACCGGTAACGGTCGCTTCACCTATGAAGTGCCGGAGCAACCGCGACCGTCTGCCCTGGTGCGTCACAACGTTGTGATGCGCGACAAGGTGCAGGCCGACATCGTGATGGGGCTACCGGGTCCGCGCCGTTCGGCCGAAGACTATCTGGAAGCCAGTATGATGAATACCATTCTTGGCGTCTTTGGCATGATGGGCCGTATCGGGCAAAGTGTGCGCGAGGAACAGGGACTGGCCTACTATGCCTATAGTCGGTTGGCCGGTGGGCTGGGGCCCGGTGCCTGGACAGCCGCGGCCGGCGTTTCGCCGGACAATGTTGAGCAGGCTGTCGAGTCTATTCGTGACGAAATCCGCCGTATTCAGGATGAGCCGGTCGACGATGACGAGTTGGCGGACAGCAAGGCTTATCGCATCGGCTCGTCTGCCGGTCAGCCTGGAGACGAATGGCGCTCTGGCCGATATCATTGGGGATATGGAGTATTATGAGCTGGGGCTGGATTATCTTCCAGACCTATTCCGATCGAATCAGCCGGATTACGGTTGAGGACGTGCAGGCTGCGGCGCGAAAGTATCTGAGTGCGGATGCAGTTGGCGGTCGTGGTGGGCCGGTGGCACGTCCGGACGCAGTCGGAACTGACTCATGACGCTGGAATCAGGCGTTGATATCATTGAGGTCGAACGAATTGCGCACGCCCTGGAGCGGTTCGGCCAGCGGTTCTGCGATCGTTTCTTCACGCCACAGGAGCAGGCCGATTGTGCCAATCAGCCGGCGCGTCTGGCGGGGCGCTTTGCCGTGAAGGAAGCGGTTGGCAAGGCGCTGGGCACCGGCATCGGCGATGTCCGCTGGGTGGAGATCGAGGTGGTCAGCGATGACCGTGGCAAGCCGCAGTCTGGTGTCTGCACGGCGACGCACGGCGACTGGCGCAGCAAGCAGGACTGACGGAATGGTCGATCAGCCTGTCCCACACGAGTTCACATGCGATTGGATTCGCCGTAGCGACTGGCTATAGTAACGAGACCATGAAACAAGACTTAACCACGCGCAATCCTGTTGAGGTGACACCGTGAGCCCGTCAGCCAATGGCGCCGCGCCGCGGCGAATGCTGGTGGTGTCTGGCGCACCCGGATGACGAGTCGTTCGGCATGGGCGGCACCCTGGCGCGCTATGCGGCCGAAGGCGTCGAGGTCCATATCGCCATCGCGACAGACGGTGTGGCCGGCTCAGTGGCCGAAGGCTACGAGGACACGTTGGCGGAGTTGGCCGCTGTCCGGGCCCGCGAGGTACAGTCAGCGGTCGATATTCTAGGCTGTCACCTCCATTTACTGGGCTACCGGGACTCCGGTTACATTGGCGACCCGGCCAACGAGCACCCGGACGCCTTTATCCAGCAGAACGAAGAGGAAGTGGTCGGTCGTTTGGTGGTGCTCATACGAGAGATTCGGCCGCAGGTGGTTGTTTCGCACGACGAGACAGGCG
The DNA here is from genome assembly GCA_963695535.1 of uncultured Chloroflexia bacterium. GTDB lineage: Bacteria > Chloroflexota > Anaerolineae > Promineifilales > Promineifilaceae > Promineifilum. The sequence goes on along the minus strand of CAVOGT010000001.1, from coordinate 1,032,215 downwards.
GCTACTTTCACCCTGACCACATTATGTGCTGGAAGGTGACAACGGCCGCTTTCTTCGCCGCAGGGGATAGTGATCGCTACCCGGAACTGCCGTGGCCGGCCTATCAACCCGACCGACTGTACTACACGGCTTTTTCGAATCGCATGGTCAAGGTGTTCACAGGTCTGATGCGGTTACGTGGGCAGGATCCTAAACGGTCCGGGCGTAACAAAGACATTGACTTCACAAGGGTAGGTATCCCGTCCGAGCGGTTGCATGCCCATATTGACTATCGCGACTACTGGGATGTGAAGCGTGACGCCAGTGCCCAGCATCCGAGCCAGGGTGGTGGGACGAGCCGTAGTCGGATGATGCCGGAGTGGCTGCAACGACGGCTCATGGCCAGCGAGACGTTCATCCGCGCTTATCCACAGGTGCCGGATGGCTTTCGCGAGACAGATTTGTTTGCCGGGCTGACCTGATCAACCGGCCGAATGGGAGGTACATAACATGACATTCAATCGTATGGTAAAGCTCTTGCTTGGTCTGTTGGGCTTTGTGGCTGGTATTCTGGCGGTCATGGTGGCCTTCCTGACCCGGCGTATGGTGGCACCTGCGCGCCAGCCGGTGAGCATTCAACCGTCTGATCTGGGGCTGCCTTTCGAAAACGTCCAGTTCCCGGCCCAGGATGGTGTGCGACTCTCGGGTTGGTTCATTCCCGCGGCATTGGGCACGTCCCGCGATGGCGCGACGATTATGCTCCTCCATGGCTGGGGCTGGAATCGTCTGGGCGATGCCGCCGATGATCTGCTGGCCAATTTGACCGGCTCCACGCCGGTGGAGTTCCTGCGTCTGGCCCACTCGCTCCATTATGAAGGGTACAATATCCTGACCTTTGACCTGCGCAATCATGGTGAGAGCGCGGGACAGGCCCCGGTCACGTTCGGACAGAAAGAAGCCGACGATTTGCTGGGAGCAGTGACCTATTTGAAGAGTCGCACCGATGTTAATGCCGACAAGATCGGCGCTATCGGCTTCTCGCTGGGCGGTAACGCCCTGCTCTACGCCTTGCCGCGCACGAACGCCATTCGCGCCGGAATCGCAGTACAGCCGACTACCGCAACCGTTTTTGCCGAACGCTTCGCCCAGGATTTGATGGGAGGTGTGGGCCAATACGTTGTCTTGCCGCTAACGGAAATGGCCTACGCGGCCGCCGGTGGGATCAACTTAGGGGCGCATTCAACCGGCGTTTGCAGCGGGCGGAGCGGGTGAAACACCGATTCTGTTTGTGCAATCTAAGCATGACCAGTGGGGCAGCGTGGAAGATGTCAAGCGCATGGTCGCCTCGACCCCGTGCGGCGAGGGCCCGCTCTATGTTGATGGCACCCATCACTATCACGGGTTCCAGTATGTAATCGACAACCCCAAAGTGCTGGTCGCGTTTTTTGAGCAGTACATGTAACCGCCCCAGAGGCGAGTTTCCGCGGAAACAAAAAAGGCCCGCTGCAGGATTTTGTCTCCCGCAGCGGACCTTTCTGTTTAGGCGGATTAGTCGCCGGCTACCAGATATCCGTCAAGCTCTTCGGCGGCCTCAACCCCTTCCTCTACTTCGCCGTCGTCCACCTTGCGACGGAACTGACTCATGTACAGGTCATAGTAGAAGCCATTGGCCTCTAGCAATTCGTCATGGGTGCCTTGCTCGATGATTTCTCCGTCCTTCACCACCAATACCTGATCGGCGTGCCGGATCGTGCTCAGCCGGTGGGCGATAACGAAGCTGGTGCGGCCCTTGAGCAGCACTTCCAGCGCCTGCTGGATTTGCTGTTCCGTGCGCGTGTCCACGCTGCTGGTTGCCTCATCCAGAATCAGGATGCGAGGATCAACCAGGGCGACCCGGGCGATGGACAGCAATTGACGTTGCCCCTGGCTCAGGCCGGAGCCACGCTCGCCCAGGATGGTGTCATACCCATCTGGCAGCCGTTCGATGAACTCGTGGGCATGGGCCAGCTTGGCCGCGGCAATGACTTCCTCGTCCGTGGCCTCAGGACGGCCATAGCGGATGTTGGCTGTGACCGAGTCGCTAAACAGGAAGCTGTCCTGCAATACGATGCCAATCTGCTGCCGCAAGCTATGCAGCGTCACGTCGCGGATATCGTAGCCGTCGATTTTGATCGCGCCGTCGGATACGTCCCAGAAGCGGGGCAGCAAGTTGATGATGGTCGTCTTGCCGGCGCCGGTCGGCCCAACAATGGCGATGGTCTGACCTGGTTTGGCTTCGATATCGATGCCGCGCAGGATAGGCTCGCCGGGATTGTATTCGGCCCAGACCTTCTGGTACTGGACATGGCCCTGGATGGATGGCAGTTCAATGGCGTCCGGTTTGTCAGTGATGTCAACGGACGCATCGAGCAAGCCGAAGATCCGTTCTGAGCCAGCGATGGCGCTTTGCAGATTGGCCCACAAGGTGGAGATCTGCTGAACCGGCCGGTTAAACTGCTGCGTGTAGCCGATGAACGCAATAATCAGACCGATCGAGACCGTGGAACCCAGAAAGCTCTGTTGACTGAGCATCAGGACGCCACCGACGCCGGCGACAATGGCCAGGCTAACATAGCCGAGCGCTTCCAGCGTAGGCGCCAGAGCGCTGGTATAGATTTGGGCCTGGATGTTGGCGTCGCGATTGGAGGCATTGCTGACACGGAACTGCTCGATATTCTCGTCCTCGCGGCTGAAGGCCTGGACCTCACGTACGGAGGAGATGCTCTCTTGCAGGTCGGCATTCACATTACCAATCTGCATCCGCGCCCGCCGGAATGCCTTCCGTGCCTGATCGGAGAACCACTTGGTGGCCAGAACATCAGCGGCAAGCGTGACGAGGCTGATGAGGGCGAACGGCGCATCCAGGCGCAACATGGCGATGACCGTCCAGACAATCAACAGCGCACCTGACAGGACCGAGATAAGGCCGAACCCGACCACCTGCTGCAATGTGTCGATGTCGCTGGTAAAGCGACTCATCACATCGCCCGCTTCATGCTTGTTGAAATAGCCCAACGACAGCTGCTGAATGTGGGCAAAGACCTCTGCCTGCAGGTCGCGAAGCACACGATAGCCGGCGGCGCTCATCAGGTAGAAGGACAGACCGCTTACGATCGCCGAGCCTACATAGAAGGCTACGATGATCAGAATGAGCCGGGTAAGACCAGCCAATGTTTCATTGGCTGTCGCGACCAGACTGGGATCGGCAAAAGTACAGTTGCTGAAGGCGCCATCATTGGCTTCTGGGGCGGTTATGACCGCATTGATGTCGGTTGGTGCCTCGGCGCCTCCGAACAATTCAGACGCGCTTTTGGCTGCGTACGGGCCAAGATAACAGTCTACGGCCTGTCCCGTTAGTTCCGGTATCTGGACCTGCATGTAGGTGCTGGCGACAATTAGCGCACCAATGAGCAGCAACAGCCAGGCGTAGGGTCGGAAGTAGCCGCCCAACCGCTTGAGGGTGCCGCCGACACTGTTTGCTTTACGAGTTTCTGTGCCCAAGAGCTGGGCATCTCGATTCATCATCATAATGGACTCTCCAAATTAACTGGTCTGCGTACGGCCGCCGCTAGGCTTCTACCGTGACGCTCTCGGCCAGTTGTGAGTGGTATATGTCGGCGTAGATGGGGCTTTCCTCCATCAGTTCTTCATGCGTGCCTCGGGCTACGATCTTGCCCTTGTCCAGCACGAGGATTTGGTCGGCGTTGAGGACAGTGCTGATGCGTTGGGCAATGACAAAGCTGGTGCGGCCTTCCATCAGGACGTCGAGCGCCTGCTGAATCTCATACTCAGTGTTGAGATCCACACTACTGGTGCTGTCATCCAGGATGAGGATGTGCGGGTCCAGAAGCAGAGCACGAGCAATGGCGATGCGCTGCTTCTGGCCGCCGCTCAGCGTCGTGCCTCGTTCGCCGACCGGTGTCTCATAGCCATCCGGGAAGGCCAGTGATGAATCTCGTGGGCACGCGCGGCCTTGGCCGCCGCTTCCACTTCCTCATCCGTCGCGTCGGACTTGCCGAAGGCGATGTTCTCGCGAATGGTGCCGCTGAACAGCGTCGTTTCCTGCAGCACGATACCGATTTGCTGGCGAAGGCTCTCGATGGTGACATCCCGCACATCATGACCGTCGACGAGGACGGCGCCTTCGCTGACGTCATAGAAGCGCGGAATCAGGTTGATGACGGTGCTCTTGCCGCTGCCGGTGGAACCTAGCAGGGCGACTGTCTGGCCCGGTTCGGCCACCAGACTGATATTCGTCAGTACCGGCTCGCTGCCCGACAAAGTAGCGGAAGGTTACGTTTTCGAACTCAACATGGCCGTCGATGGTGCCCAGCTCGATGGCGCCGGGCTTGTTCTCGCACGTCGTTCTTGGTGTCGAGAATCTCAAAGATTCGGTCGGAGCTAGCGCCGGCCTGGGCCATGAGCGAGATGATGAAGCCAAGCTGGCCCATGGGGATGAATACATAAACCAGGTAGAGGCTGAACTTCTGCCACTCACCGAGTGTCAGCGTGCCGTCGATAATCTGACGCCCGCCAAAATAGAGAACCGCCGCCTGTCCCAGGTTGGCCACCAGCAGGATGAATGGAAACAGGAACGAGAACGTCCGGGCGACCTTGATGCGCTGCTCAAGCAGGGAATCAATGCTCTCCTGGAAGTTCTCCTTCTCGCGCTCTTCGCTGGTGAAGGACTTGACCACCTTCAGACCGGCCAGGTTTTCTTGCGAGAATAGTGTTGGCCCCGCTCAGTCGCCGTTGCACTTCGGCAAAGAGCGGCTGGGCCAACGCGCCGAAGACCATAAAGACGACCAGGGCAATAGGCAGCACTGGCAGTACGACGAGCGTCAGTTTCCAGTTCGTCAGCATCAGAATAATGAGCGTGCCAACAAGCAGGATAAGCGCCTGCAATGCCAACAGCAAGCCCTGGCCAATGAATGTACGCAGTCGTTCCACGTCATCCGTGGCCCGGACCATCAACTGGCCGGTGCGGTTCTTATCGTGGTAGCTGAAACTCAGACGCTGGATCTTGGAAAAGATATCGTTTCGCAAATCGAAGGCAATGTTCTCGGACAAAATCTGCGACATGTAGGTCTGCGCAAACGAGAACAGGCCACGCGCCACGGCGAAAAGCACAATTAGCAGCGCCGAGAAGATGATCGCCTGTGTGGCGCCGTCCAGGTCGGACTGCGCCACCGACAGGTCCAACCCCAGTCTTTCGGCTGCTAACGCCTGTACGTTAGGCGGTAGATTGAGGAGGGTCTGATTGGTGGAAGCGCTGACAATCGTATCGATAATACGCTGAATAAGCTGTGGCACTGCCAATTGGGCGGCGGTGGCAATGACCAGGGCCACAACTGCGCCCAGTGTCAGCTTCGGGTAACTGCCGAGGTACTTAATGGCCCGCCCGAGGGTCCGCGGCTGTTTGACCGACGATCCACCCGCTTGACCTTTTTGTGGTCTACCTGCTAGTTGCATAGTTTCCTCCAATTTCGGCCGCGGCGTATTTGTCTTTGTATTCCAGCGCCCGGTCATTTAGTCTGTGCAATTTGTCGCTAAGTTGATTCATCTCGTCGGGACTCAGTGTTTGGAAAATCTCGTTGACGATCTGCATATGCCGCCCAAAGTGATCGACCACCACCTGTCGGCCGGGATCGGTTAGCGTGATATTGAATTTGCGACGGTCTTCGCTGTCCAACTGACGTTCGACGTAGCCGTCTTCCTCCAGCGTGCGAATAAGGGAGCTAATCGTATTGCGGCTCGTGCCCGAATTCTCGCTGATCTCCGAGGGGTTGAGACCGTCCGGCCGATTGCCGGAGCGTTCGGTGAAAAAAAGCATCATCAGAATTCGGTACTGGGCATAGGACAGATCGGCCGCAGCGACACTGGTTTCCCCAATCTGATACAGCAGGTGGGAGACCATCCGGAGCTCATCCATCAGTCGCATGGTTCGCGGGTCTATCTCGGGGTACTGCGAGCGAAAGAAATCTATCCACTCGGCGCGTTGTTGTGGGCTTAACATAATTCAGCTTGTTCCTGTGGGGAAGTCGTTAATACCAAGTGGAATTATACGAAGCCGAACTATTCCGTCAAGAAGTAATTTGGGGCGTGGTAGAGATTCTCATGTTTGGGTAGGGATCCTGTCGTATCTCATGGTGTCTGTCGTATCTCATGGCGATTGAGAATGTCTCGCAGGCGATGAGAATCTGTCTCATAGCGATGAGAATCCGTCTCATGGAGAATGAGATGGGATCAAGATTGTTCGCGCAGGGCTTCACCAGCGAGTGCTTGCGCTTGACGACAACTTACTCTAGCGGGTATTCCAGTGGTATGTGAGCTGAGCAATCACACCGCCCTCGTCGCGACCACAACCACGTCCCGTGAAAGCACTGCATACGATATGTCGTCAAGGGTAACAGCTTGATCATGGTCGGTGAAATTGAGCAGGATCGTGTAGCCCCTGCGCGTAAACTTAAGGATACCCTGCGGCAAGTCCGCAGCTGCGGAAAGACCGGCATCGTCAAGCAGTGAGCGCAATAGTGCGGACGCCTGTCGCGGGTCAGGGTACCATCCCAGCGTGACGACGCGTCCGTCGCCGACCTGGTTGGCGGCCAATGCCACCCCACCGACGTCATAATGCCCCAGTGGAAGAGCTGCCTCAGCCAACAGTGTCTCATACCAGATCGCTGCCGGGCCCGTGAGTCCCTCAATTGCTGTCGTCACCGGCACACCGACACCGTCCGGAAGGGACTGCCAGGTCGTCAGCTTAACCCCCGCCAGTTCACGCAGCAGCCCGGGTAATGGTTGGTCGGTGACCAGGTTGGTCGGTGTCTTGAACCCTGAACGAACGCCCAGCAGCAGCGTTCCGCCTGACTGGACGTAGCCCGTCAGTCGGTTCACAAGTGCCGCATCGGGCACGTGGATGGTCGGCGCGATCACCAATCGATAGGGTGACAGATCAGCCGAATATGGAACGAGATTTACCGCCACGCCCATTCGCAGAAGGGCGGCATAGTAGGTGAACAGGTGTCGCAGGTAACTGAAGTCCTTGCGTTGCGGCTGCAGCTCAATCGCCCAAAGATCGGCGAAGTCTACGAGCAGCGCGACGTCGGCGGTGAATGGCTGGGCCGCGATTGCGGCCATCAGATCGCGCTCATCGCCCATAGACAGGACATCATCCAGGCCCTGTGCCGGGTCGCCGTCATGACGCAATAGTCCGGAGTGGTACTGTTCCTGAGCAAACAGTGTCGGTCGCCAACGGAAGTAGACGCACGTATCGGCCCCCTCAGCCAGTGCATGCCACGTCCACAAACGCGTCGTGCCCGGACGAATGCCCGGGTTGACGTCGCCCCAATTGATCAGACCGCACTGTTGCTCCATAATCCAGAATGGCGCGTTCTTCAGCCCCCGGGTCAAGGCATGAGCCATGCTGACAATGATGGCGTCGCCCACGTCGTAGGCATAGACCGAGTCATCCTGACCAATGTCCTGCCCTAGGGGATAGAGCAACGGCCGCCAGCGGCCAGGGTTGCCGGTGGGGTAGTTATCCCAGGTGACGAAGTCAAACGGCCGCGCCAGCTCGAACTGATCCAGATCACGGTATAGCCCCATGAAGTTCGTAGTGATGAAGCCGGGTGTCAGCGGACGCAGGCGATCAACTTGCCATTGGGCGAAGTCCACGTAACTATCAGACGAAAAACGGTAATAATCGAGGGTCTGGCTGGGGTTCTGCTTATCGATGGCGTCATCCGGCACCTCGATCTGGCTCCAATCAGAGTAGGTTTGCGACCAGAATACTGTGCCCCAGGCCTTGTTCAGCGCCTCCAGCGTACCATAGCGCGCCCGCAGCCACACCCTGAACCCTGCCGCACAGGCTGCACAATAGCACCGACCGGTCTTGCCGCCGCCAAACTCATTATCGATCTGCCAGCCGATAATGCGCTCATCACTACCGTAGCGTTCTCCCATCACCCGGACAATTCGGTCGCATTCGTCACGATAGATCGGGTTATTGATGCAGACATGACGGCGGGAGCCATGTTTGCGCGCACGGCCGTTGGCATCGACGTGCAGCATCTCAGGATATTGCTGGGTCATCCAGGCCGGCGGGGTAGCCGTCGGCGTGCCCAGGATTACCTGCAGTCCGGCCTCGGATAATACAGCTACCGCTCGGTCGAGCCACTCCCATTCATAGTGGCCCCGCGCCGGCTCCATTCGCGCCCAGGCGAATTCAGCAATGCGCACTAGGCTGAGGCCGCTCTCGACCATCAGTTTCGCGTCAGTCGCCCAGCGATCCTCGGGCCATTGTTCCGGGTAATAGCAAACACCAAGTTTCATAGAATCCCTTCGTCAAGTCGATGCAGTGAATATTAGAAGCTGTGCCCCGATGATTGGCTGACCGACGCCCCCCATTGGCCGACCAGCTGGACCGCCTCTTCCCAACGCGCATATCCAACGTCGCGCTGGTCCTGACTCATACAAGGAGCGAAGACCGTTCGCTGGCCGGGGGTCGGCGGCAGTGCGGCTTCGTTCGCCCAGATGCCGCTGCCTAATCCAGCCAGAGTGGCCGCTGCGAAGGCCGTCGTTTCCGCAAAGGTAGGTCGCACAATGGGTAGGCCGGTTAGGTCAGCCTGGATCTGACAGGCCACGTCGCTGGCCGTGACCCCACCGTCGACCAATAGTTCTTCAACCACAGTCTGGGTATCCACGGCGATTGTTTCCAGGATGGCGCGAATCTGGTAACCAAGCGAATCGAGAAAGGCGCGGACAATATGGCTGCTGCCCGTCCCCAGGGTCATGCCCAGCAGGGTGCCGCGCGCGCGAGGATCATTGTAAGGTGCGTTGAGGCCGGTGAAGGCAGGGACAAACATCACACCGCCGGCGTCAGATACCGACGCAGCCAAAGGATCTATTTCGCTGTAGTCGTCAAACAGCCTAATTTCCTGCATCCATCGAATCGCGGCGCCAATCACCGTGGTTGGCGCTTCCAGGCAATACGTCTGACCCTGACCCGTATCCCAGGCATAGAAAACGTCAATAATCTCCTGGCGGGGGGCGTCGGTCCCCGTGAAGACCTTCACAAATGTGGCCGTGCCCTGGGTACATTCAGCCGCGCCGGGCACTCGACACCCTTGCCCAAACAAGGCTCCTTGCTGATCGCCAATCATGGCTCGGACCGGCGCCTGCGCGGTTCGGCCGCGCCGGTCTGTCAGGCGCATGGAGCCGAAGTCATGAATCGTCGGAACGGCCGACGGAAGAGCCGCCCGTGGCACACCCAGCCAATCGAGCCACTCAGTCCAGTAGTCACCGGCACGAAAGTCATAGAGACCCATGGCCTGGACAAGCGAAGTATCCATACAGTGGGAAGACGGCCGACCTAGCGCGGTCATCAACCAGGCGGCTGACAGTCCAAGTCGCAGTGACCCGTCCAGGGCGGCTGACTGAATTGCGGCGTCGTGGCGCATACGCCAGGCCAGATGTAGTCCGGTCATGTATGGCCCCGGCGCATAGCCCAGACGATAGCGAGCCTCGGCAGCATGGGCCCAGGTATTGAGTTCATCCAGCAGCGGCAGTGTCCGCAAATCTTGCCAGGTGATCGCGTTGGTCAATGGTCGTCCCGTCTCCGCATCCCAGGCAAAGTCGGTATTGCGCTGGCTGGCGATACCAACCGAGGCAATCTCGTCCGGCGCGCAGCCGGCGGCATCCAGCGCATCAGCGATGACTTCTACCACGCCATCAGTCACCGCCTTCGGATCTTGCTCAACGCGGTCAGGCTGCGGGTGAAGTCGGGCCAACGGGCGGTAGGCATAGCCGCGCACATGTCCGCTGTCGTCAATGACCAATGCGCGACTGCCACTGGTGCCCTGGTCAATTCCAAGTAGATAAGGTTTTACCATTTGTGAAAAATTAACTGGCTAGGGGAATAAGGTCGCCCAGGTTGCGAAGGATGTAGGTTGGCCGAATATCGGACGCGGACAGCATGTCCGGATCGGTTGCCCCCGTCAAAGTCAACGCCCCGGCCATTCCCGCGTTCAGTCCCATCAAGACGTCGGTCTCCAGTCGGTCGCCGATCATGATGCACTGCTCGGGCGGCAGATGTAGCAAGGACAGAATGGCGTCGGCCATATAGCTAGACGGCTTGCCCACAATGGCCTCGACTTTCGTGTTGGTAGACGCCTCAATGGCGGCGATCATCGCCGCTGCGTCCGGCTGCCCACCACCGGGCACAGGGCAGAACCTGTCGCCGTTGGTGGCATAGAAGTGTGCTCCGGCGCGAATCGCATCGAAAGCTACCTGCAGTTTGTGATACGAAAACGTTCGATCGAAACTGGCAATGACCGCATCGATCTGCGCCGGGTCCTCAGTCAGCGTGAAATCGGCGGCTTGCAGCTCGCGCTCCAGGGATGTTTCACCTACCACAAACAGGTTGGCCTCAGGCATGCGCCGGTTCAGGAAGTCGACCATAACCAATGAGGAGTTAACAACGTCGTCGGCTGGAGTAGGCAAGCCCAGTCGGGTCAGTCTTTCTGCGTAGGCCTCTCGGGTGCGGGTTGGGTTGTTAGACAGGAAGACAGTCCGCCGACCCAATTCGCGTAGCCGGCTGATCGTCTCCTCGGCCGAAGGCAGGAGCGCATCACCCAAATAGCAGGTACCATCCAGGTCAAAGATATAGGCATCGTACAAACGATCCGGTCGCAACCATTGTGACGCGGGGACCGGTGTTGCGGCCGAAGATATTGCCATCATATGTCTCCTGTCCATCCTTGTGGGCGTTTTGCAGGTCCGGACGGTCGCAGGCGCAACCGGTGCCGGCCGGGTTTATGACATGCCCAAGATAGCTGTTGGGCAGATCGGTCATAAGTCACTTGCCCATCACTGACATCGTGCCGGACGCCGGATGGGTAATGGACACTTGGCACAAAAACCACCGTGGGATTGTGACGCGGATCGGCGTCTATGACCAATTCGAAGCCACCACCGGCGCTATCAAACTTCTGCGAGTAAGGAATTCCGGCACAGTGCTGAACGGCTGGGCGACAGAAGCCACGCAGCGCTCGCGCGCCGCTATCCGGGTTGGTGAGTACATCATCTTGCTGATCACCACTGTAGACAGAAAAATCCTCACCGTTCCAGCCGTCTCCCCATTGGTTGGTATTATCGGGTGTATAGTTCCAGAGAGTCGCATGGAGCATGTGGGCGTCCAGCGCATCGTAATAGGCCGATAGGGCCATTGCCTGGGCTGAAAAATCATCCGTCGCAAAAGCCGCGCCACCATCCAGATCAAACGGCACACCGAATTCGCCGATCAATACCGGACCATGCAAACCATCACGCCTGGCCCGCGCCTTATGCAGCCCAAGTTGTTCCCGATACGCCTGACTTACGGCCGCTTCGCCGTTGATCACGTCGCCTGTTTCGGGATTCAGCGCCCGGGCGGGATCGTACTGTTTGCGACGAGTTGTCAGCGAATCGTACCAGTGTCCGGCATAGACAATCGGCTCGTCGATATCACGACTGATGACATCATCGACATTGGGCCGTGCTTCCACGAAGATGACCGCCCCCGAGTCTACGCTGCGTACTGCGTTGGCAAAGCCTGACAAAAACGGCCGCAAGCCATCGGCCGCGAAATCTACACCCGCAAAGTAATCATCGCGCAGCAACACCGGTTCGCCGCGACTGTCGACATCCCACACACCATGCCGCCGCCAGACATCGTCCGCAGGTGCTCGCCAGGCAGAGATGCCGTCAGGATTCAGCACCACGTTGCCCACACGACGAAGTTCAACGCTGTGCCGTTCCTGATAGGGTACGGAACGCGTGAACCCAGCCGGGATAATCATTGTCTCAAAGCCGGTCATCAGCGGGCCGCTATTGGTCAATGGCCGGATGTCACTCAGTCGTTGCAAGCCGAGATAGCCGCTATCCGGCTCGTTCATGGTGCCATAGCCAAGCACATGGGACAAGCCACTAACACGTTCGGCCACCTGCTGCATCGCACAAAAATAATGACGCTGCAGAAAGGTCTGGATGTTTTCATGGCCCACACGGCAATTGGGCGACACGTGCTCGCCGGCAAAGAATAGGCTGAACATCGTGCTACAGGCCAGTCTTCGCCGATTGGACGACCAGACCATCGTGCCGTAGTCAGAATAACGGCCCTGCATGGTGATTGCCGCCTCGCCGGCGTCCAGGCGCGTTACGTCAAAGCCGGCCAGTTCCAGCGTCCAGCCCGGCGCGCCGTCCCCGCCGCTCATGCGACTCCACACATCCTGGTGAGGATCGATGAAGATGCTCAGGTCAAAATCGGCGGCCTGGCGCACCACTGCTGCCAAGTAATCGAGGTAAGCTTCATCATATTCACCCGGCCCGGCGTGCTCAACGGCTTCCCAGGTTACCAGGAAACGCAGGCAGTTGAATCCCCAGCGGCGCAACCGCGTAAAATGCTCGTCAGCTTCGCCCAGAGGAAAAGGACGCCCAACGAATGACACCTGACGATGGTTGCTGAAATCGGTCGGGATGTGAGTAGCGCCATTCGGCACGACGGGCACCTTGCTGCTCCCAGCCAGATTCACCCCGCGTAGCAGCACCGCCCGCCCGCCTTCGTCAACAAACCATTGGCCTTCTTACATCCATTTGCCGCTCGCGCCTGGCCTAGCCTTTCACGCCGCTACTGGTCGCGCTTTCCACAAAGAACCGCTGGCCCATGATATAGATGACTAATGGTGGCAGGATGGCAATGGCCGCCCCAGCCAGAATGAGGTTGGGGCTGTCAGAAGCACGCCCACGCAACACGTTGAGAGAAAGGGTCAATACATGATTGTCGGTATTGCCGGTATTGATAACCACCAGTGGCCAGAAGAAACTATTCCATGCGTATAGGAACGTGAACGTTGTCAGAGTGGCCAACGCCGGTGTGCTGGCGGGAATGAAGATCCGCCACAAAATCTGAAGACGTGAGGCGCCGTCGATGAGCGCAGCTTCTTCGATCTCTCGTGGGATTGTGATAAAGAACTGGCGCATCAGGAATGTGCCGTAGGCGCTGAAAATCCACGGCACGATCAGCGCCACCATCGTATCTACCCAGCCAATGCTGACCATCAACTGGTACATCGGCGTGACAAGCACCACAAACGGAATCATGATCGTGCCTAGATACATGACAAACAGAATATCGCGGCCCGGAAACCTCAGCCGGGCAAAGGCATAGCCACCCAGTACAGACGTTGTCAGCGTGCCCAAGACGACGGCCAACGTCACCAATACCGTATTGGACAAGCTGCGGTCCATGTTTTGCAGCTCAACAACCTCACGATAGTTCTCTGGATGCCAGGTGAAGCGCTCGACCGGTTCGCTCAGGCGAACGTTGCGCAGCACTTCGACTTCCGGGTCAGCAATATCCACGAAGCGGCCGAATGCTGTCTGGCCAACTTGCGCCATGGGCACCGTCTGTCCGTCTACGACGACTTCGTAGAGTGGAAACTCTTCGCCGTTGATAATCACTTTTTCCTGATTCACGAATCCACCGACAGGATCGACTTCGGTGGGCCGGCGTTCCACGGTCTGCTCCGGGTTATCCACAGGAGCGAAGACTCCAACACGGATGGAGCTTTCCACCAGCGCCATCTGTCGTGTCTCACCATCCACCTCGATGTTGTAGAGCGGCAGCGCCTCCTCACCCTCCAACCCAAGCTCGGACGGGAGAATGGTAATCGACTCCCGTGGAAGTAGCCGCGGTGGATAGCGGAACGTATCCTTGGGCGATTTAAGGGATGTGGCCATCATGAAGATAAACGGAAACAGCATGACGAACGCGAAGAACGCCAGAGTGCCGTATATGGCCGTATTCTTGAGCACTGTTGTCAGGCGATATGATCCCATGCGGTTACTCCCTCTAGTTGTCGTAGCCTGAACCTGCGCGACGCTGGCGCTGGAACTGGAACAGAGTCGCGCCAAATATGAGCAGGAAAAGCACCCAGGCAATGGCCGAGGCATAGCCCTGCTCGAACCGCTGGAAACCCTTCTGATACAAATACAGAACAATAGACAGGGTCGAATTGTTGGGCCCGGCTGGGTTGGTAGGGATGAGAATGAATATCTCCTCGAATACCTGCATGGCTCGAATAACTGTCGTCGTCAGGACAAAGAACGTGGTTGGCGCCAATAGCGGTAGCGTCACGCTCCAGAACTTACGCCACGAACCGGCACCGTCCACTGTTGCGGCTTCATATAGCTCTCCCGGAATCTGTTGTAGTCCTGCCAGAAACAAGACTGTGTTGAAGCCAATCATTTGCCAGCCCGCCATAATGATGACGGAAATGAGGGCAAAGCGGCTGTCAGACAGCCAGCGAATCTGTGGATCGTTTACATCTAGCCCGAGATTGTTGAGGAAATTGACGGCCGTTGTAATGAAATAGTTGACGTAGCCAATCTGCGAATTGAAGAGCCACTGCCAGACCAGGGCAATGCCTACTACCGCGGCGATGCTGGGTACGAAGAAAGCCGAGCGGAAGAACTTCATGCCCCGCAGCTTAGAATTCAGCAGGTTGGCCAGCAGCAGAGCGGGAATGACCGCCAGGGGAACAACCAGCAAGACATACTTAAGCGTGTTTCGCATCGCCAGCCAAAATAGTTTGTCCTCGGCCCCAATGACAAAGCTGTTGCCGAATACGGTGAAGCGCGTGAGCTCATCGTAGACACGAATGTCGATCACTTCGCGGGCCAACTGGTCAGGCGATTGCAGACTGGCAGCGGTCAGGTTAAGCAGCTTGGCATAGTTGTCGAATCCAATCCAGTCGCGCGTGCCAAATGCATCCCAATTGGTGAAGCTGAAGTACAGCGACAACAATAGCGGCCCGGCGAAGAACAACAGAAACCCGATGAGGTTGGGCGATAGGAACAGATAGCCGCTGAGCATCTCTCCGTCAGCGTTTGTGGAGCCCATGGCCTCGGCCATCGGTTGCCGCCACATGGCCCAGAGCATGACGCTCAGCAGGAGCAGAAGGATGGTCAGCAGAATCGGCCGAAGATCGGTGTATTTGGATGCCAACGCGGACAGACCGGAAAGGATCCCGATTGAATAGAGAAACCCGGCTAAACCGAGCCAGAAGACAAGTCGACCAGCCAATTGCAGCCAACGACGACGCTCCGGTTTGTCTTCATACCGCTCGGACAGGGAACTGCTGACAAACCAGCCCAGAAAGATGATGACGAGAAACGGCAGCCCGCGAATAAACGTATCGGCTAATGAATCCAGGCCGACAAAAACACCCCAGGCCGCTAGAAGCAGCACTAGCGCCCCAATAAACAGGAGATAGTTGATCCCAAGCGAGAGTAATCGGCCCCGGCGATCTCGGCGCATGACCAGAATCGTGGCGAAGGCGCTGGCCACAGCCACGAGAGAGGCGCCAACCGTGAGCAGAATACGCACCCACTGGGCCATGTCGGCATTGCCCCCCGACCAGAGGAAAGCGATGGCCCCCAGACTTCCAATCACCAGAAGGGCATGCCAAGCCGTCAGGATCATGACCCACATGTCAACGCTACCGCCAGTCTGCGGTTCTCGCTCGACATCCATTGTGGCTATATCCATAGTTCTCTCCTCTATGTACTCATCGCTGTCGGAGGCCGGTCAATGCAGGTCACTTCCGGCCCGCTGCTGTTGGAGTTACCCACACAGCAGCGGGCCGATCTTGACGGGAGAGCGACCGTTGGACGGCCGCTCTCCCGTCTACTCATGAAACAGACGACTACGGATTGAACGTCTTATTGGCTTCGTCGCAGATTGTTGCGGCGTATTGATCGATAGTGGTCTCGCCATTGAGGACTGAGGCCACAGCCGGGCCCATGATGGCGTCGAACTCCGGCCAGTTGCCGGCCCACAGCGGGCCTTCCGTTGCCGGATTCTGAGATAGACCATCGATGAATGCCTGATTGTTGGCCGGCGGCGAGAAGGTCAGGAACGCATCGATGGCATCCTGGCTCACGCGGCTGGGGATATTGGCGCCCAGTTCAGAGATGGTGCCCTGCACTTCAGCGCTGGTCAGTTCCTGAACCAATTGCCAGGCTGCTTCCGGATTCTCAGTGTTGGCATTGACGACATAGGCGCCCCAGAACAACCAGTTGCTCGGGCCGGCCGGGCCGTCGGGCAGCTTGACGACGTCCCAATTGAAGTCGGCGCTGGAGCGAGTCCCAGGTGTGGCCCAGCGGCCGTTCTGGAACATGCCCACATTGCCGGCCAGGAACGGCGGCTCACTGTCTTCGCCATACGGCACAGCGACGTCGAACTCCTGGTAGATGCGCTGCTCGAATTCCAGTCCAGCCAGCGCTTCGGGTGTATCGAGGGCGCAGGCGGTGCGGTCTTCGTTGAAGAAGCTACCGCCGGCGGCATTGAGCCAGTATCCGTACGGACCCCACCAGGCGTTCTGGCCGTAACCCTTAATCTCGTCGCCCAGGGCATCGATGGCCGTGGCGACCTCGATGAAGGCGTCCCAGTCCCACTCGCCGTTGGCGGCCAGTTCACGCGGGTCCGGCGCACCGGACTCGGCCAGTAGGTCAAGGTTCAGATACAGGGCGAACGCTGATACGTCGCGAGGCAATCCCCACAATGCGCCATCGTTTGACATTGATTCGGGGTTGTAGGTCAGGTGGAACATTGGACCGGGGTAGAACTGATCGTCTGAATAACCGGACGATGCGTCAGCCAGATCGCGCATGTTGAGCAGCAAGCCGCGCTGCACGAAGTCAGCGATGTCTGTTCCCGGAATCCAGAAGACGTCCGGGGCCGTTCCGGCCGCCAGTTCTGTCTTCAGAACGTCCTGGTAGCTGGAAGTCTCACTGCCGCCCGGCTCGTACTCCAAGGTCACGCCGGGGATCTCAATGCTGTCGCTGACCGATTGGTAGACATCGATCTCAGCCTGGTTGTCCGGCCGAGTCCGCCAGCGCAACGTCACGTCGTCACCGGCGGCGGCAACTGGCGCTGCAACGGCTGCGGCACCTTCGGGGAAGGTCTTATTGGCTTCATCACATATCGTTGCGGCATATTCCTCGATAGTGGTCTCGCCATTGAGGACTGAGGCCACAGCCGGGCCCATGATGGCGTCGAACTCCGGCCAGTTGCCGGCCCACAGCGGGCCTTCCGTTGCCGGATTCTGAGATAGACCATCGATGAATGCCTGATTGTTGGCCGGCGGCGAGAAGGTCAGGAACGCATCGATGGCATCCTGGCTCACGCGGCTGGGGATATTGGCGCCCAGTTCAGAGATGGTGCCCTGCACTTCAGCGCTGGTCAGTTCCTGAACCAATTGCCAGGCTGCTTCCGGATTCTCAGTGTTGGCATTGACGACATAGGCGCCCCAGAACAACCAGTTGCTCGGGCCGGCCGGGCCGTCGGGCAGCTTGACGACGTCCCAATTGAAGTCGGCGCTGGAGCGAGTCCCAGGTGTGGCCCAGCGGCCGTTCTGGAACATGCCCACATTGCCGGCCAGGAACGGCGGCTCACTGTCTTCGCCATACGGCACAGCGACGTCGAACTCCTGGTAGATGCGCTGCTCGAATTCCAGTCCAGCCAGCGCTTCGGGTGTATCGAGGGCGCAGGCGGTGCGGTCTTCGTTGAAGAAGCTACCGCCGGCGGCATTGAGCCAGTATCCGTACGGACCCCACCAGGCGTTCTGGCCGTAACCCTTAATGTCGTCGCCCAGGGCATCGATGGCCGTAGCGACCTCGATGAAGGCGTCCCAGTCCCACTCGCCGTTGGCGGCCAGTTCACGCGGGTCCGGCGCACCGGACTCGGCCAGTAGGTCAAGGTTCAGATACAGGGCGAACGCTGATACGTCGCGAGGCAATCCCCACAATGCGCCATCGTTTGACATTGATTCGGGGTTGTAGGTCAGGTGGAACATTGGACCGGGGTAGAACTGATCGTCTGAATAACCGGACGATGCGTCAGCCAGATCGCGCATGTTGAGCAGCAAGCCGCGCTGCACGAAGTCAGCGATGTCTGTTCCCGGAATCCAGAAGACGTCCGGGGCCGTTCCGGCCGCCAGTTCTGTCTTCAGAACGTCCTGGTAGCTGGAAGTCTCACTGCCGCCCGGCTCGTACTCCAAGGTCACGCCGGGGATCTCAATGCTGTCGCTGACCGATTGGTAGACATCGATCTCAGCCTGGTTGTCCGGCCGAGTCCGCCAGCGCAACGTCACCATGTCTTCGTTCATGGCCTCGTCAACGGTCGGCGCGACCTCTTCAACAGCTGCCTGAACGGTCGGGACAGCTTCCTCGACTGCTGCCGCCACCGTGGGAGCAATTTCCTGCACTTGGCCGCCGCATGACGCTAGCACAAATGCCAAGGTCAAGGCTACGCCCAGAATAAGCCATTGTCTCATGTGTTTCATCGATTCTTCTCTCCTAGAATAGAGTAGCTAAGTTTCGCAATTGTTTTTTCTACTTGCCAACAGGATGGGTTTGAATGTGGGTAGGCTCGTGCGCTGCAATCACCTCCTTAGGATGGTCGGTATCGACCGGTGCTGTCGCGTTGGACAGCGCCGCCGTCGAACGACGGACAATTATCTCTCCGCATAGCAACAGATGTTCGTGGTCCGCTTGTGGTTCCTGCACTGCGCGAATGAGCAATCGCGCCGCGCGGCGGCCTATCGCCGCGAAATCCTGGCGTACAGTTGTTAATGGCGGGGCAAAATATGCCGCCAAAGGAATGTCGTCGATGCCGATAACCGAAAGCTCGTCGGGAACCAGCAATCCGGCGTCACGCGCCGCACGAAGCACGCCCACGGCCATTTGATCGTTTTGGGCAAAGACGGCGGTGGGGGGATCTGCAAGAGCAAAGAAATGCCGAAATGCCTCGTAGCCGGATGGGGCGAGCCAGTCGCCCTCCAGAATCAGACTGGACTCAACTGCCAGGCCGGTGTCTTTCATGGCCTGATAGAAGCCATCCGTTCGATCCTGCGTGCAGTCCTCGCCCGGAGGACCGGTCACCATGCCGATGCGGCGATGGCCGCGTTCCAGCAAGTGCGCTGTCACCTGTCGTGCGACCGACACATCATCTAGGGCAACGGAGTCGGCCGCTTCCTGCCGTGGACGAGCACCGGCGAAAACGGTGGGGAAGTCAGTTGGTAAGAATTGGTGGCGGTCGTCGGCATAGGGATTGATCACCATGATGCCCTCGGCACGCCCTGATTCCGCCAGATCGCGGATCAACTCACTGAACGTCCCGGCGTCCGGTGCTGAGGCCGACATAAGGTAATAGCCATGTTCGCGGGCTTCAGTTTCTGCTGCGTGGATGATGCTGGCGAAGGTGTAGTCGGTCAGATTAGGCGAAAGACAGGCGAGATAGCCACTACGACCACGGGCCATTGACTGAGCCAGTGCGTCAGGTCGGTAGCCCAGCTCAGCAATCGCCTGCTCGACACGGGCGCGCGTTGCCGGACGAACAGCGTGGCTGTTATTGATGACCCGCGAGACCGTCTGGTGGGATACACCTGCACGGGCAGCAACATCACGGATGGTAATGCGGGATCGAGACATAAGCTTGCACCGCCTAAATCCACGTAACCGGAAACAGTGGGAGTTGGGAGAGTGGAAACTTCACAGCCCATGGGATAGGCTGTGACCGGTCACATGTTACCGGTCACATATTAGCATAGGCGTGACACGCTTGTCAAATGAGAAATGGTGCTTGCAGGGTTTTTCCAAAGTCGTGAACTGAAAGGAAAAAGAGAACCTTAGCTGTTATTATGGGATCACCAAACCACCACATAACAGAAAGGTTCTCATGGCTCATCATATCACATTGGACACTGAAGGTAGGATATTTGACATGGTTGCCCTTGGGGCGCATCTGGAAAAGCTGACGGACCGACGTCAAGCGCGAGGAAAGCGATATTCGCTTTCGTTTCTGCTATCGGTCATCGTGCTAGCCAAGCTCTCGGGACAGAATCGGCCATCGGCCATCGCTGACTGGCTGAAATTGCGTTCCGACGTATTGGTCAACGCGTTTCAATGCCCGCGAGCCACGGTACCGTCACTCAATACGATCCGGCGAACCTTGTCTGACACGATGAACGTCGAGGAACTGGCACCCAGTCTGAACCGGTTTTTGCACCAAACGTACGGCGGCCAACACAGCATTCAGGTGACGATAGACGGCAAAACCCTCCGAGGAACAATTCCCAAGGGGTCGACGCAAGGCGTGCATCTGCTGGCCGCCTACCTGCCGGCCGAGGGCGTGGTATTAATGCAGGTTGCTGTAGAAACCAAAGAGAATGAACTGGTCGCCGCGCCACGGTTGCTGAGCAGTCTGGACTTGCGCGGTCGGGTGGTCAGCGGTGATGCCCTCTTCACCCAGCGCAATCTGTCAGTCGATATTCTCGCTCAGGGGGGTGATTACATCTGGTATGCTAAGGATAACCAACGCCGCTTAAAGGATGATATTGCACTTTTCTTTGTCCCGCCTCGACAAGCCACCGGCTGGTACCGTCCCCGGTTGCCGCAGACCCAAGCCCGGTCCGCAACCTGTGCCCACGGTCGGCTTGAACAGCGCACACTTACGGCCATAGTCGATGAAGCCGGTTTCCATCGACTGGCCTGGCGTGCGACAAGTCTTCAAGCTAGAGCGCAAGGTGACCAGCCAGACCACCGGAGTCAAGCGGGTTGAGACAACTCTATGGTTTGACCAGCCTTCCGCCGGAGAGAGCTTCTGCAGAGGAGCTACTCGAATGGACCCGGCATCATTGGGGTATTGAAAACGGGCTTCACTATCGACGCGATGTGACCTTGCAGGAAGATGCCACACGCATGACCAGCCGCAGTCAAGCCCAAGCGATGGCAACCCTGAACAATTTCATCGTTGCCCTGTCAGCTAAGTTGGGCTTTACCAATCTGGCCGCTGCCCAGCGAACCTTTGAGGCCAAGCTGACTCTTGCCCTAGCATTTGCCTGACTTTGGAAAAACCCTGATGGTGCTTGGGTGGAGCGTGACTACAAAAGCCCGTAAGGCGTCCACCGCCGACGTGCCGGACACGGCGTCGAGATTGCCGGACTGGTAACGGATTGGCTATCGGCTGACAGATAAACGAACACCGCCTCGGGCCGGTTGGCCTGAGGCGGTGGGTAACTTACGGTTACGGGTTGGTCTTGCTATTCAGAAGGGTTCAAAGTTAGGGTGCCTCGACCAACAACGTGAAGTTGGGCGATAGCATCACAGACGTAGCCCGGGCACTTTCTTCCAACTGGGCTGTTGCCTGGGCCAGGATGCCGCGCCGATACTCGTGCGGCAACAACTGGGTGCCGTCATCGAAGTAGATATCGGGCGCCGGTTGGGACTTGATGCGAAAACGGGCACCGTCCGGGGTCTCGATCAGGAACTCGGGGCTGTCCTGGGGCGTTAGATTGAAGCTGATTAGCCGGCCGCGAATAATGTAATCAATGCCGGGGGCGATCTGAACCGGGTTGATCTCAAGACCGGTGTCCGGGTCCACGCCGGACATCTGCATGCCATCCGTTGCATCAACCTCCGCCGAAGCCGCGTCTGCCTCCGCTGCGACTTCTTCCATTGGCTCTTCGGTAGCCGGGGGTTCTTCCGGCATATCGGCGGCAGCTTCTTCGACAGCCTCTTCCACGACTACCACTTCGGCCGGGCTCTCAGCGACGTCTTCAACGACCTCAGCGGCGGCTTCCACAGGCGCAGATCCAGTCGGGGCATCACTACCGCCGCAAGCAACCAGCGTTGCCGCTAAGATAAGGGCAATGACGAGAAGCCACAATGATTTCTTCATCTCTCTTCTTACTCCTATTCAAATGAGGTTGCGGGTATCGCAGTTGAGCTGCTGCACCCATTGGGATTTCCCATAGTATGCTAGATATTGAGTGAAAATGCCAGTGGCAGCGGTCTTTGGCGATTAGTGACGATAGTGTGCGACGGTGATGTGGCCCAACACGGCATCCCAATTGCCTCAGAAACCCGCCGGCGTATCCTGCGTAGTTCCCCGTGACAAAGCCACGACAGGGCTACGATACGCTGCCACCCACATGCGCCGCGGCCTGTTTCTGGTAAAATGAGGGTTGGTTAATGGTGTGCAGTCGCATCGCATTGACCGCGTATTCTGCTAATGATGACGTGTGCCGGCCGGCCAACGCAAGGGCCGGGCTGGGGGCGCCGGAGAAAACTATGGCTATTGAGAATATCCCCGCCAATCGTCCGCTCGAACCAACGCTTACGGCAATTGTCGTTGGTGCGTCGTCGGGTATTGGCGCGGCGCTGGTTCGGCGCCTGGCAGCGCAAGGCTATGCAGTCGTGGCGATCGCTCGTCGCGAAGAAGAACTGGCCCGCTTGCAGGAAGAAATCTGCCGTTCGATGCCCCAGGCCCGTGTGTTGACCGTGGCCCATGATGTGCGTGATTATGAAGCCGTTCCGGCACTATTCGAGGATATTACGCGCAAACTCGGCGGTCTGGATATGATCATTTACGCGGCTGCTGTCCAGCCACCCGTTGCTTTGACCGAATACAATTTTGAGAAAGACCAAGCCATGATGGAGACGAATGTGCTGGGCGCGATGGCGTGGCTCAATCAGGCGGCCATTCGCTTCGAACGGGCGCGGCGTGGCAAAATCGTCGGCCTCAGCTCCATCGCCGGTGACCGCGGCCGAGTGGGTAGCCCGGTCTACAACGCCAGCAAGGCGGCCCTTGACACATACCTGGAAGCGCTGCGCAATCGCCTCTCGCGACGCGGCGTTACGGTCACGACAATCAAACTGGGTTTTGTGGAAACAGAATTGCTGAAGAATGCGGCCAAAACTTTCTGGGTTATTTCCCCGGAAGAGGCGGCCGCTCGCGTCCTGGCCAATGCTGGGGCGGGCAAACAGGTCGTATACACGCCCCGTCGCTGGCAGCTAATTAGTCTCATCGTCCGCGCCATTCCTTCGCCCATCTTTCGGCGATTGAACTTCTAGGGTGATTCGCCTTGTTGCACGACAAGGCACGGAGCAATGAACATGACTGAATCGAAATCTGCTACCAATACACTCCAGGCACCTGCCACGACAACAAGCCACGCGTGGGAATTGTCTCCCGATCATCTGGAGTGGGTATCGGCTTGGGGCAATGCCGCCGGTAGTTTGGCCCATGTCTACCGGCCGAGTACCGTTGAGGCGCTCCAGGATGTCCTAACATTGGCGCGTGAAAACGGCCGATCCATTGGCTTGCGTGGCGGCGGCAACAGCTATGGTGACGCCGCCATGAACGCCGAGAACATTGTGGTTGACCTGCGTCGCATGAATCGCATATTGGATTGGCAGCCGGAGACCGGTCGGATTCGTGTAGAGCCGGGCGTGACCTTGGCTAATCTGTGGCAGTATGTCTTGGAGGATGGCTGGTGGCCGCCGGTGGCGACGGGAACCAGTATGACGACCATGGGCGGTTGCGCGGCCATGAACGTCCACGGCAAGAATGCCTGGCAGGTTGGGCCGTTCGGCGACCATGTACAGTCTTTTGACCTGATGCTGGCCTCAGGGGAGATAATTACCTGCAGCCGCGAGGAAAACGCCGACGAGTTCCACGCCGCCATCGGCGGGTTTGGGATGCTGGGCATCTTTACCAGTCTCACCCTGCAGATGAAGCGGGTCTACTCCGGCTTGCTGGATGTGGAGACAGGCCCGCTCGGTGATTTGGGCGAGATGTTTGACTATTTCTATGACAATGTGCCTGAATCAAACTACACGGTTGGCTGGGTTGATTCGCTGGCCGGGGGGTCATCGCTTGGCCGCGGCGATGTACACAAGGCCAACTACCTGCCGCCCGGCGCAGACCCTAATCCAACGCAAACGCTGCGACTGGAGAACCAGCACCTGGGTCCCAATATGTTTGGTGTCGTGCCACGGTCCATCACGTGGATGTTTATGCGGCCGTTTATTCGCAACAGCGGCGTGAAGCTGGTCAACTTTGGCAAATATGCTGCCGGTAATTTGTCGGGCTTCAAGCGTTATCAGCAGCCGCATGTTCAGTTCCACTTCCTGCTGGACTACGTCCCGGACTGGAAGCGTGCCTACGAACCGGGTGGCCTGATCCAGTATCAGCCGTTCATTCCCAAAGAAACCGCCGCCGATGCCTTTGCCGAAATTTTGGCCTTGTGCCAGAAGCGCGGTCTGCCCAATTTTCTTACCGTGCTCAAGCGCCACCGGCCGGACGATTTTCTGATGAGCTACGCCGTCGACGGTTTTTCGCTAGCCATGGACTTTCGCGTTAACGACGCCAATCGCAACCGGATGGTGTGGTTGACCAAGGAACTGGACCAGATTGTACTGGAGGCGGCTGGGCGCTTCTACTTCGCCAAGGACATCACTGTGCGGCCGGAAGTGGCCAACGCCTATTTGGGTGAGGACCGGATCAGTCGCTTCAAGATACTTAAGCAACGCTGCGACCCGGATGAGCTTTTCCAGACCGATTTATGGCGTCGGGTCTTCGCCTGATTGCTTGCGCCTTAACTGGGTTTCCAATCCGCGGGTTACAGCCTCCGCGCTCTCGTAGCGTGTGAAGTAGTTGTGCTCGCCGGTCAAAGTCTCCAGTCGCATGTAAAGCGCGCGGCCGTCATCGACTTCATAGGCCACGGTGATGCGCTTGCCGGTCAGGCGGCCAACCAGTGTCCAGTAGTCACGGCTGGTGTCTTCCGCCGCCAGCGCCTGTCCACTGAGGTCTTCCTCGCGCCCGGCCACGAATTCACTCAACCGCACCACATATTTGTCAGCTGCGGGTACGATGTCCAATACGTCGGCCTGGAAAACGGCGCGTATCATGTTGCCGTCGGGCAAGCGCCAGGCGAACTGAATAGGAAACGATTCACCGGGGGAGAAATGGGCTTCAGGCATCATAAACAGACTGTAGCACGCGGCGCGCTCGTGGCAAAGCAATAAAAAGGGGCCGTCGCTATCAACAGCGACGGCCCCTGGACTACGCAACTGCAATGGCGCGGTTGAGATTAGCGGATAGCCAGCTCTGTGGCCTTGTCGAACAAATGCATATTGTTCATGTCGAACACAACATCGATCGTGTTGCCTGCGTGGACGGTGAAACGGGGGTCCACAGTGCCGACAAACGACTGTGAGCCGGAGGTCATGAACAGGTGAAGCTCATGGCCCAGCAATTCGACGATTTCAACGGTGGCCTTGACCGGCTCGCCGATGATATTGGGCGGTGCGAATTCCGGTGCATGAACATGTTCCGGCCGAATACCCAACACAACTTCTTTACCGACATAGGAAGCATATAGTTCCTTGTGATCATCCGGCACGCGCACGCGGAAATCACCGGTATCGATAAAGAGCTTACCGTCTTCACCGACGAGTGTACCGTTAAAGAAGTTCATGCTCGGGCTGCCGATGAAGCCGGCGACGAACACATTGACTGGTGCGTTGTACAGATTGCGCGGGGAGTCTACCTGCTGCAGAATGCCGTCGGCCAACACCGCAATACGGTCGCCCATCGTCATCGCTTCCACCTGGTCATGGGTCACGTAGATGAAGGTGGTGCCCAACCGCTGGTGGAGCTTGCTAATCTCGGCGCGGGCCGTGACGCGCAGCTTGGCGTCCAGGTTAGACAAAGGCTCGTCCATGAGGAACACGGCCGGTTCGCGAACGATGGCCCGACCCACAGCCACACGTTGCCGCTGGCCGCCGGATAGCGCTTTTGGCTTACGATCGAGCAAGTTGGTGAGACCCAGAATCTCGGCCGATTCCTTCACACGGCGGTCGATCTCAGCTTTAGGCATCTTGCGCAGTTTCAAACCGAAGGCCATGTTGTCGTACACACTCATATGGGGATACAGAGCGTAGGACTGGAAGACCATGGCAATGTCGCGATCCTTGGGGGGAACATCATTGACGACGCGGTCGCCGATGAGGATCTCACCCTCGGATACATCTTCCAAACCGGCCAACATGCGCAAGTTGGTAGACTTGCCACAGCCGGACGGCCCAACGAAAACCATGAATTCGCGGTCCGCCACGTCAAGCGTAAAGTCCTTGATGACGGACACATCGCCGAAGCGCTTAAACACATGCTGGTAGCGTACACTTGCCATAGATATTCTCCTCGAATGTGATTCTGTGCTGGTTGTTCCTGTGCAAAAATGCCGAAAACGAATGGGCAATTTACACAACGCACTATATCGACCGGTCGGCCCTATGTCAACGAAAACACGAGCAAATGTCTAAGAGTGTGGTGATAAAGTTAGGACCTGCTACAGGACGTAGAGACCTTCTAGGCGGGCCATTTCAGCGATGCTCGGAGGCAGGTCGGGGGGAAGGTAACGCGTATAGTCTTTCATCCAATTGGCAACACTTTGGTGATTGACGTTCAGCAATCGCGCCACCTGCCGGATGCTCATGCCTTCCAGGTATAACTGTAATGCCTGGAAGCGGACTTCTTCGTCATAGCCGTTGGTCTGGGGGAAAGGCGTATAACGACAGCCACAATGGCGACAGCGGTAACGCTGGCTGCCGGACCCGGTGCGGCCGTCTTTCACCTGCCTGGTAGACTCGAAACACTTGGGGCAAGATACCGGCGACTCAGTCATGGCTGTCGAACTCAGCGTAAGGTCAGAAACAGGGCCAGCAGCAAGAGTAGAGCTGCCACAGTCACGGCTACGCGGTTAGAGGCCATTGCATCCCATATGGTTGGCGGCTCAGCTCTTGAACTCCGTACCATGCGCCGGCGGCCGAATAGCGCCTGTTCGAATTCTTCAACTGTCTGCGGCCGATCGTCCGGATGCATTTCCATTGCCCACAAGACGGACTCAGAAGCCGTTGCCGAAATCTCGCTGTTTAGCTCGCGTGGGGGACGGAGGGCATTGGGGTTTAAGAAGCGGGCTTTGGCGTCGGGGGGCGGATTGCCGGTCATCAGATGATAAAGTGTGGCGCCCAGGGCATAGATGTCGGTGCGTACGTCGGTGTGTCCACTGTCGCCGCCATATTGCTCCAGCGGCGTATAGAGGGCCGTTCCTCGGCCCTGAACTACCGTGATCGTACGCGCGTCATCCTGGGCCAAGAGCTTGACGAGACCGAAGTCGACCAACTTGATGCGACTATCAGGTGTGAGCTTGATGTTGCTGGGCTTGATGTCGCGATGAACGACCGGCGGGTCTTGCCGGTGGAGATAGGTAAGCGCATCGATGATTTGCGTGGCCCAGCGCAGTACCACGGCTTCGCTGAGCAGATTGCCGGTAGCGCGGCTTTCGTCCAGCAATTCTTTCAGGTCGTGGCCGGGGACAAAGTCCATGACCAGATAGTCTCGCGTGTCGTCGCTGAAGTAGTCCGACACCTTGGGCAGATTGGGATGGTCGAGCTGGGCCAGGATGCTGGCTTCCTGCAGGAATTGGCTTTGGGCCTGGGCGCGCAACTCCGGCGTCAACTGGGCATCGAGCGGCACCTCTTTTACCGCACACAGCCGTCCGGGAAGGCGCAGGTCCTCGGCCCGGTAAACGCTGCCCATACCACCCTGACCAACGATGTGCGTCAGTCGATACCGTTCCCGTAAAACCGTTCCCGGAGGATGCGGACCCGGTCCAGGCACGACGGTCGTCACATCGCCGGGTTCCGTCACCAACTCATTCTGCTCACTTAGTGGACGATTCTCCATTTCATTCATTATAATGCAAAGGTCAGCCAGGCGTCATGCACGCCAAACCGACGACTGCTATTCCCGCCGGACTGAGTGAGGACAACAACCATGGATGACAAACCGGTATTAGTCATGCGCGAAGGGGAGCTTTCCGGGCAACGTTGGGTCATTGCCAATCCGGAGTTTCTCATCGGGCGCGGCAACGATTGTGACATCGTCTTGCCTGAGCGTCAGGTTTCGCGCTACCACGTCAAGATTCTGCGTGAGGACGGCAGCTTCTTGCTCGAGGATCTCGACAGCAAGAACGGCACACATCTTAACGGCCAGCAAGTCAAAGGCACCGTGCCCATCACCGATGGTGACGAGATTCAAATTGCTCTGGCGGTCAAACTGTTGTTTGTCGGTAGCGATGCCACACTCCCCTTGAGTTTCGATTTGCCCCGTGCTGATGAGGGCGGTCTGATTCTGGATGAGGATCTTCGCACCGTCATCATCAATGGCAAGGAACTGGACCCGCCATTGTCGCTGGCCCAGTTCCGATTGTTGCGTATGTTGTCTGACGCCAACGGCGCGGTCTGTTCGCGTGATGATATTGTCGAGGTGGTCTGGCCCGGCACCGGCGGCGTTGGCGTGTCGGAACAGGCCATTGATGCGCTCGTCCGTCGCCTGCGCGATCGCCTAACCGAGATTGATGACCACAACTACATCGTAACGGTCCGCGGCCACGGCTTTCGGCTGGACAAAGCCAACCGGTAGCCGCCGACCACATCATCACCTCATCGCCTAGCTTTGCGGCAGTCCCGCCGCTACTTCACGGCCGATTTCATCTAACCGATCAGACAGGTCCATCTGGTTGGCCGACTCCGCCTGGCCACGCAGCGCTTGAATCAAATCGAGCAAATCCTCCGTCATCATGTCCTCATTGGCTTGCATGATCTGGGCCCGAACATCGGCCGACGGTGCGCTCACCAGTTCATTTAGCAGGTCCAATTCGGGCGGCACATCCGTTTGTGCCAATGATAGGATGAACTGTTCGATGCGTTGCATCGATGCGATCTGATCTTTGTTGCCCGTCTGTTGGGCGTGGGCCATCCGCGCTGACAGTACATGCATGAAAGCCTCGTCGATACGGTTGGCATTTTGCATGACGGCCGACTCCACATCGTCGGACGCCAGAATTGTGTCCAGTACCTGCTGGGCGTTCTTCAAGACTTCTTCCGATGCGGCGCGTAGTTCTTTCTGCAATTCCAGCAAATTGTCACGTAGCTCGCCCAATTTCTTGGCTTCGGCCGTCTTTTTCTCTTTCTCCAACTTTTCGATTTTGTTGGTTAGCTGAGTGAAGAACTCGTAGTTCATGGCCGGTTGACCGTTGAGGGCCAACGCATTCACAAGGCTCTCGTCGTCCTGATTGAGCAGGATATGCTTGAGCAGAATGGCCGGTGTTAGCCCTTCATTCTTCTGTACCTCCCGATTGAAGGCATGGAGGGCCATTTGACGTTTCTCAATCTCTCGGCCGACTTCAGTGGTCGTCATCAGTTTGGCTTGCAGATTGAGCAACGGTACCACCTGATTGGGGTCGCCACTCTGACTGAGCGCCTCGATTTGGGCACGCAGAATCGCAAAGAAAGTCTCGTCAATCTCGCGGGCGCGATCCTTCAGCAGGAAGTCCACCACATCGGGGGAGGCGGTGCTTAGGGTGTTAATCAGTTCAACTTGCTTCTGCTGGCGGGCCAGCATTTCGGGGGTAATCCCCTCGGTCTCCAGCACCTTCTCCATGAAGCCTTGCATGGTCAGAATTGTTTGCGGTTGCAACATATAACCGCGCCGCTGCTCGGCCGGAGTCTGGTCCATCACTTGCTTGACCATTCGACCGATCATCTCTTCACGCCGGACCTGGTCGAGATTCATCTCCTGCGGAATGTGAACCATGAACAAGTCGTGCGCGGGATCATGGTAGAGTAAAGGGGTGGCAACGCGCCCACCCGCGCCGCAGTTGGGGCAGACGGCATAGTTGAGTTGCCCCGAAAGCAGCATTTCCTTGAGCTGCGGCTGGCGGCCGGCATCGATAACCTGGTAGATGTCGGCCATATAGGGAGTCCCACAATTGGGACAAGTGAGTTGAGTTTGCATGTTGTCTCCTTAACAAAACATGACGCAGCGAAGCGTGGCCTCTGGGTTGCAATGGCCGGGCTATCGATGCGTGTTATTGACTAAGTGTTCTAGTCTCGCGGCAGCGAGAATGTAAAAGTCGTGCCGGCGGCGTCCGGCTGGTTATCACTGTTGTTCTGAAACCAGATTCGGCCGCCGTGGGCTTCGATAATGGCTTTGGATAAATAAAGGCCCAGGCCCGTGCCCTCCGTCTTGCGACTGAGCGCGTTGTCCAGGCGTGAGAATTTCTGAAAGATGCGGGTCTGTTCGCGCACGGGAATCCCGATGCCCTCATCGCGCACTGATGTGGTGACGTAGTCGGGATGGATCGCCCCGCTGATGACGATGGACCCGCCGTCCGGCGAGTACTTGATGGCGTTATTGACCAGGTTGTTCAGCACCTGTGTCAACCGCCGTTCGTCGCCGATAATGGTGGGGAAATCGGCCGGATACTCTGCGGTGATGGTGTGTTTGTCGGTCTGGCTGCCGAATCGTCGCGCGACCGTCTCGGCCAGGCGCGGCAGGCTCACCTCGTCGCTGATCTCAAGCGAGAACGTCCCGGCCTGCAAACGAGACACTTCCAGTAGATTGTCGATTAGCCCGTTAAGATTGTCCGCTTCCTCTTCGATCACGTTGAGCGATTCGTCCAGCACTTCCGGCGACCAATGAGCATCGGGATGACGCATGGTTCCCGCGTATCCCTTGATAATCGACACCGGTGTCTTCAGTTCGTGGCTGACAACCGAAATAAACGTCTTCTGTAGTGCCTCTTCTTCACGATAGCGGGTCAAATCGCGCACGTTGGCGATGATGTCAGTCATACGGCCGTCGGAGTCTTGGAGAGGCGCATAGGTAATGCCCAGGCTGACCGACGGCCGATCCACCTGCAGACACTTCTCGCGGTAGCAGCGGGCGTCGCCTTCTACATACAAATGCGCCGCGTTAGGCAGCGGCCAGCCGTTGTCGATGGCTTCGGTCAGGTCAGTCTCGGTCTTGAGTGACAGCCACTGGATGACCTCATCGTGCGTCTTGCCCAGCGCTTCGGCCGAGGGCCAACCCGTCATCTGGCTTAGCGCCTTGTTGAAGACTTTGATGCGCAGTTGTGGGTCGAGGATCATGACCCCGTCGGCACTTTGCTCCAGAATGGCGTCGAGTCGTTGCTTCTCCTTGTTGACTTCCTGATACAGTCGGGCGTTCTTAACCGCAATGGCTGCTTGCTCGGCGAAGCTGCGCAGGAGGTTGGGGGCGTCCTCGACGAAATAATAGCTGCCGGTCTGAAAGACATAGATAAGGCCGATAACCTCGTCCCCGGCGCGCAAGGGCAAGCGAATTACCTGAGTCAAACCCAGGTCGGCCTTTTGGGCAATTACTTTTAGGCGTTCAACGAGTTCAGGAAATGCCTCACCCTCGCTGGCCTCGTTATAGGGTACCCCACGCACGAGGGGGGCAAAGTGGTCCACGAGATGAGGCGGGATTCCATAGACAGCCGCCACTCGCAGGGTTTCCTGTTCCGGGTCTACGAGGGCGATCAACCCTGCTTGACCGGATACGAGTTCGACGGCAGACTTAAGAATCAAGCGCAGCAGATCGGGCAAGTCTAATTCGGCCGTCATGGCACGGCTAATGGCCAGCAGGAATTCCCGCTGCAAGATTCGTATATCGACTAGTGCTTTTGACATGGTTGCGTATTCGGCGGCCGTTCGGGCAAACTGGATTGTAGCACAGCGATTCGGCCACGGCAGACATAATGATAGGCCAGGAGTCTTGGAATCACGTAAAATCCTTCTAATATAGTCCTGACAGTGAGCCTGGGAACTCCAGAGCGCGTTATGCCGACTATCTTGATCAATGACATCGACATCTACTACGAAGACCAGGGCGATCCCGCAAACCCGCCGCTGCTCATCATCCCCGGTCTCGGTGATCCGACGGCCAAGTGCGTGTGGCAGAGTGATGCCCTAGCCGATGGGTTCCGTGTGATCGTGCTGGATAATCGAGGCGCAGGTCGCAGCAGCAATCCGGCGCCGGGCTACACAACGGCCTTGATGGCCGATGACGCTGCTGCGCTACTGGATCACCTGGGCATCACCGCCTCCAACGTGTTCGGCTTCAGCCTGGGCGGGATGGTGGCTCTCAACCTTGCCCTGCGCCGGCCGGATTTGGTGCGCAGGTTGGCGTTGGGCTGCACCACTGCGGGCGGCGACCTGGCCTTCTCGCCTGACGATCGGGTTATGACGACAATGGTCAACCCGTTGTCAACCGGCGACCGCTATCGTGACTATCTAGACGGGGTGTGGCTCTCTTGCTCGCAATCGTTTGTGGACGAGAACCCGGAAACGATTGACCGGTTGGCTGAGATCACCGTGCGCTTCCCCCAGACGCCGGAGGGCTACGTCGGGCAGCTTCAAGCCGTCCTGAGTCACGATGTGGCCGCCGACGTGGGCACACTCGACCTGCCGGTGCTGGTGATGCATGGCGATGCCGACGTATTGATTCCCCTGGAAAACGGGCTGGCCTTGGCGAGAGGAATCCCGGGCGCGGAGCTCATCATTTATCCTGGGGCGGGACATCTATTCTTTCTTGAAGAAGCGGAAGCCGTCAATCAGGCACTGCAGAAATTCTTCCTCAACCAGGCGATATCACCTGGTTGATTTTCGGATAGTGATTTAGAAACGAGTACGGAGATAGATACATGCCTTTGGACTATGCCGGCGTGCGAATTGGTCACGCCACTGACGAACAGAACCACACCGGGTGCACGGTTCTGCTGTGCCCACCGAATACCTTGGGTAGCGTGGACCCACGCGGCCCGGCGCCCGGCAGTCGTGAGTTTGCTCTCCTGGGCAACGACAAGCCGGAAGAGAAGCCGATCAACGCGATTGTCCTTACCGGCGGGAGCGCCTACGGATTGGCAACGGCTGACGGTGTCATGCGTTACCTGTCGGAGCGGGGCATTGGCTACCCAACACCGATTCGGCCGGTGCCGATTGTGCCTGCCGCAGTGGTCTTCGACCTGGGGTTGGGGGATCCGCAGGCCACCCCTGGGCCCGAAATGGGGTATGCCGCCTGTGCCGCGGCCGAATCGGGCGTCGATCTACAACAGGGAAATGTCGGGGCCGGAGCCGGTGTGACGGTCGGCAAGTGGTCGGGCTTCTTCAATCTGATGAAGAGCGGCTTCGGGGCGGCAAGTCTGACCGAGGGCGATCTGGTTGTCGGTGCAGTGGCAGTGGTCAACGCGGTCGGCGATGTGGTGAACAAGGACGGCACGGTGCTGGCCGGAGCGCGCAATCCTGACGGCGGGTGGATGGTCGACCAATATCCGTATCGCTACGTTGATCCCAGCCTGCTGCCGGGCTGGGGGACGAATACCACGCTGGTGGTCGTCATGACGAACGCTAAATTATCGCGTAGTCAGCTGGCGCGCCTGCCACAACAGGCCAACAACGGCATGGCCATTGCCATTCGGCCGGTGCACACGCGCCATGATGGGGATGTTGCCTTTGGGCTCGCCACAGGCGAGGTTGAAGTCGATGACCTGCTTGTTTACTCCCTGGCCGTCGAAGCGGTATCGGAAGCGATACGCAACGCCGTGCGACACAGCAATACGGTTTTGGGCATTCCCGGTTTAGCGGGCGACTGAGATGGGTCAAGGATCGATGCTAGGAGTCCCGTCAAATGAGCAAAACCATCTCCGTTTTCGGTAGCGCCTCGCCTATACCGGGCAGCGCTGCCTACGAGGATGCCCGACAACTCGGCCGATTGCTGGCCGAATCCGGCTACAGTGTGGCCACGGGCGGCTATAGCGGCACAATGGCCGGCGCCAGTCAGGGCGCGGCTGAGGCCGGCGGCCATGTCATCGGCGTCTCATCCGTGCAGATCGAACGCTATAGACCGCTGTGCGTTAACGAGTGGGTGGCTGAGGAGATTAAATACGAGACCCTGCGCGACCGCCTCATCCACCTGGTTGAGCACAATGACGGGATGATTGCGCTGCCCGGCGGTATTGGCACCTTGTCAGAGGTCACGCTGGCCTGGAGCTGGTTGCAGGTCGGGGAGATTAGCCCGCGACCGCTGGCCCTGCTGGGCCCGACCTGGCGCCAAGCGATTTGGGCCTACGCATCCGATGACCATATCCCGATGCGCGATATGGACCTGATTCACTTCGCGTCTTCACCGGAAACGGCCGTGGCCTACATTAACGTGACGCTGCGTGGACGGTGAGCGGACATAAAGGAGTTGTGGCATGAGCAATCTAATGTTCCTCAAACTGGGTGGTTCCCTGATAACTGACAAGACCGGCACCGAGCAACTGCGTACTGATGTATTAGGCCGTGTGGCGGCCGAAATCGCTGCGGCGCGTGCGGCCAATCCCGCCATGCAGTTGGTGCTGGGCCACGGTAGTGGCTCGTTTGGTCATGTGGCTGCCGCGCGCCACCATACGCGGCAAGGCGTCGAGACTATTGAACAGTGGCAGGGCTTTGCCGAAGTTAGCGACGCAGCAGCACGACTCAACCGCCATGTCATTGCGGCGTTGCTTGCAGCCGGGGTTCCGGCGGTCGCGTTTCAGCCTTCGGCATCGGCCGTGTGTCGAGACGGACAGATTACGACGATGCCAATAGAAAATACCATCAAGGCTGCGCTGGGCGCCGGCCTGGTGCCGGTCGTTTACGGCGACGTGGCTTTCGACGATACGCTGGGGGGGACAATTGTCTCCACCGAGGAAGTGATGAGCTTTCTGGCAGACTCGCTTCAACCGCGCTGGTTATTGTTGGCCGGCGAAACCGACGGTGTCTATGACGCACAAGGTGTCGTAGTGGAGCGTATTTCGGCCGACACGCTGCCGGATTTGCTCCCGGCCCTGGGCGGTTCACGCGGTACCGATGTCACCGGTGGCATGGTTGGCAAAGTGAGCCAGATGCTCGACCTCGCGGCCGAGCATGACGGATTGGGCATTCGCATCTTCAGCGGGTTAAAACCGGGATTGCTCACCACCGTTCTCCAGGCTCCAGACCGGCCGGTTGGAACCCTCCTCGAATAAACATGACAAGTGTCACATCTATTTGTGACATTTTTCACTAATACCTTTTCCCACTCTCCGTCATAATCAAGACAGTTCGGGACACAACCAGGCGTTTCTGTTTGTGAAGCGCTTGAGGGTGTCCCGTGATGGCGATTGATCTAACTATCCTTGGCTGTCGTTTCGACAATTGGCTAAGGTGAGATAAGGAGAGAAATGTTACCGCGTATCGAAAAAGTGGAACCCCCCACAGACGACAAGCGGTGGCGCATTGTCCAGGCAACGATGCAACGCAATGGCTATGAGCGTCACGGGCTAATCGAGACCCTACACACCGTGCAGGAGTCTTTTGGTTACCTGGATGAAGAGTCCTTGCGCTATGTTTCGTCAGCCCTGCGTGTGCCGCTGAGTTTGGTCTATGGCGTTTCGACATTCTATCACCTGTTCAGCTTGAAACCGGCCGGCGACCATACCTGTGTCGTCTGCCTGGGTACTGCCTGCTATATCAAGGGTATGCCCGCATTATTGGCTGAGATTCGCGAACGCTACCAGGTAGCGCCGGGCGAAACCACCGAGGACGGCAATCTGTCGCTGTTGACGGCTCGGTGCCTTGGGTCGTGTGGTTTGGCCCCGGTAGCTGTCTTCGACGGCGAGATCGTCGGCAAGCTCGGTATCCAGGAAGCGATGGATCGACTGGAGACCATTACGGAGGCAGATCATGTACGAGAAGCTTGAGGAAATCGCTACCATTGAGCAGGATTCCCAGGAGCAGTATCAGCATTCCGTCAACGTGTGTATGGCGGCGGGCTGCATGTCGTCTCAGAGCGGTCAAGTCAAAGAAGCATTCGAAAGGGAGATCGCTCGTAGCGGCCTGGAGCGCTCTTGTCATGTGCGAGGTACGGGCTGTATGGGGCTGTGCGCGCAGGGCCCGCTTGTGACTGTTGACGCTGCGGACCCGGAGAAAGCGGTCATGTACCAGAATGTGACCGTTGATGATGTTCCGGAACTGGTGGATGCTCTCGACAACAAACCCGTCAAGCGGTTGGTTTGCTCGACCGACGTGCCTTTCTTCGCCCGCCAGCAGCGCATTGTCCTGGAGAACAGCGGTCTGATCGACCCTGAGCGCATCGAAGAATACATCGCGCGCGATGGCTATGTCGCCCTATTGACAGCTCTGACGGAGATGCAGCCCTCTGATGTCATTGATGAGATCGTGGCCAGTGGTCTGCGTGGGCGGGGTGGTGGCGGCTATCCCACCGGCCTGAAGTGGATGACGGTGGCCAAGGCTGAGGGCGACCAGAAGTACATCATCTGCAACGCCGACGAGGGTGACCCCGGCGCGTTCATGGATCGCAGTGTGCTGGAAGGTGATCCGCATCGCGTATTGGAAGGAATGGCTATCGCTGCCTACGCGGTGGGCGCCAGCGAAGGCTACATTTACGTTCGCGGTGAGTATCCGCTGGCGGTGGAACGCCTGAAGACAGCCATCCGGCAGGCACGCCGCTTGAACATGCTCGGCGGCAATATCGGCGGCACGCCCTTTAGTTTTCGTGTAGATATTCGCCTGGGTGCCGGCGCCTTTGTGTGCGGCGAGGAAACCGCGCTCATTGCCTCGGTCGAGGGTCGTCGCGGCCAACCACGACCGCGCCCACCTTATCCGGCAGAGTACGGGTTATGGGGCAAGCCAACACTCATCAACAACGTCGAAACATTCGCCAACATCGCGCCGATTATTCGTAACGGCGGCGACTGGTATTCGCAGATTGGCACGAAGACCAGCAAGGGCACAAAGGTATTTGCCCTGGCCGGTAGCATCAACAACACCGGCCTTATTGAGGTGCCGATGGGCACACCGCTGCGCGATATCATCTTTGAGATTGGCGGCGGTGTTTCGGACGGCGGCCGTTGCAAGGCCGTGCAGACCGGTGGACCATCGGGTGGCTGCATTCCCGAACAACATCTGGATACGCCGGTTGACTATGAGTCGCTGGCCGCGCTGGGATCCATCATGGGTTCCGGCGGCATGATTGTCATGGATGAGTCATCCAGCATGGTCGACGTGGCCCGGTTCTTCATGGAGTTCTGCATGTCAGAGTCGTGCGGCCGGTGTGTGCCTTGCCGTGTCGGCACGGTCCACATGCACAATCTGCTGGACAAGTTCAGTAAGGGCGAAGGCACGCCCCATGATCTGGTGCTGCTGGAGAAATTATGCGATATGGTGCGCAACACCAGTCTGTGTGGGCTGGGCCAGACAGCGCCCAATCCAGTTACAAGCACATTGCGCTTCTTCCGAAATGAATACACTGACGGCTTTGCCCCTGAGAATGGGCTGGTGACCGAGGAGGTG
Source organism: uncultured Chloroflexia bacterium (assembly GCA_963695535.1). Classification (GTDB taxonomy): domain Bacteria; phylum Chloroflexota; class Anaerolineae; order Promineifilales; family Promineifilaceae; genus Promineifilum. The sequence goes on along the minus strand of CAVOGT010000001.1, from coordinate 995,072 downwards.
GCAGCATGAAGCGGCCATACAAGATGCGGGTCAAGACGCTGAAGATCGACGGCATGGATGTCGGCGCCCGAGAGGACGAAACAATTCTGGAATTGGCTCAGGAGAATGGGATCTTCATCCCCACCTTGTGCCATCTGGAGGGCGTCAGCGATATCGGAGCCTGCCGCCTGTGCCTGGTGGAAGTAAAAGGTACGTCCAAACTGCTCCCGGCCTGCATGACCTATGCTGAAGAAGGCATGGAAGTCGTCACGAATTCCGAGCGGCTTCAAACCTACCGGCGCGAGACACTGGACTTGCTGTTCTCTGAGCGCAACCACGTCTGCGCGGTCTGCGTATCCAATGGCCATTGCGATCTGCAATGGTTGAGTGAGAAACTGGGTATGACCCATGTGGGCGTACCTTACCTTTATCCACAGCTGTCTGTCGATGCCTCGCATCCTTATTATGGCATCGATCACAACCGGTGCATTTTGTGCACTCGGTGCGTCCGGGTCTGCGACCAGATCGAAGGCGCTCACACCTGGGATGTCATGGGCCGCGGCGTGGATGCCCGCGTCATAACGGACCTGAATCAGCCTTGGGGCACGTCCGAGAGCTGCACGAGCTGCGGCAAATGCGTTCAAGTTTGCCCGACCGGTGCGCTGTTTGAGAAGGGTAAGGCCGTGGGCGAGATGACCAAGCGCCGCGAGTTCCTACCGTACTTGCGATTGATGCGGGAGGAACAGAAATGAGTGATAAAGCGACACTAGCAACGGTATGGCTGGATGGCTGTTCCGGCTGCCACATGTCTTTTCTTGACATCGACGAGCGCATTCTTGAGCTGGCCGCACTGGCTGATCTGGTTTATAGCCCTCTGGTCGACAACAAGGAGTTTCCGGAGATGGTCGACATCACCCTGATTGAGGGTGCAGTCAGCTCTACCGATGACCTGGCCAAGATCCAGAAGGTCCGGGCTCACACCAAGATACTTGTGTCACTAGGCGACTGCGCCGTGACCGCCAATGTGCCCGGCATGCGTAACCGCTTCAAGGTGTCGGCCGTCTATGATCGGGCCTATTTCGAGAACGCGGCGCTCAACCAGCAGATCCCGGTCGAAGTGGTGCCGCCGTTGTTGCCCAAGTCCGTACCGGTGCACCAGGTGGTGGCTGTGGATCTCTTTGTGCCCGGCTGCCCGCCCTCGGCCGATATCATCTATTACACGCTAATCGAACTACTCGCGGGGCGGACGCCCGACCTACGATCCAAGACCCACTTCGGATCATAGGAAGCTGACAGGAAGCGAATGATGAAACAAACAATTACCATCGATCCTGTGACTCGTATTGAGGGTCATAGCAAGATAACTATCCAACTGGACGAGGCGGGGCGAGTCGATTCGGCGCGCTTCCACGTCACCCAGTTTCGCGGCTTCGAAAAGCTGGTGGAAGGACGGCCGTTCACTGAGATGCCTTCCATTACTGCCCGCATATGCGGCATTTGCCCCGTTAGCCACCTTATCGCCTCGGCCAAGACCTGTGATGCGTTGCTGGCCGTGCAGATCCCACCGACGGCCGTCCACCTGCGTGAGATACTGAACCTGGCCCAGATTCTACAGTCCCATGCCCTGAGTTTCTTTCACCTGTCCTCGCCCGACCTTGTGCTGGGCATGGACTCAGACCCGGCCCAGCGCAATGTCTTCGGTGTGGCACAGGCCAACGAAGATCTGGCCCGCGACGGTATTCGCCTACGGCAGTTTGGACAGGAAGTCATTGCGCTGCTGGCCGGCAAGCGTATTCACCCGTCATGGGTCGTGCCCGGCGGGGTTAGCGCGCCTTTAACGGCCGAAAACCGCGACACTATCCTGGCAGCCATTCCGGAAGCTCTGACACGCGTTCAGCGATCGCTGGAATGGTATAAGGAGACGTTCGAGGCGTTTGAGCCGGAGATGCGGACGTTTGCCAACTTCCCCTCGTTGTTTATGGGTCTTGTGGATGCCAAAGGGGAGCTGGCGATGTATGACGGCAAGTTGCGACTGGTGGACCCGCAGGGTCGCATCGTAGCTGACCAACTGGATCCGGGTCGTTACGCCGACTTCATCGAAGAAGCGGTGGAACCGGACACGTATCTGAAGTCACCCTACTACAAGCCGATGGGTTATCCTGACGGGATGTATCGTGTCGGCCCGCTGGCGCGGCTGAACATTATAGACCGGTGCGGAACACGTCTGGCCGACCAGGAATGGGCGGAGTTTCGTATGATGGAGCGCGGTGCCCAACTCAGTTCATTCCAGTATCACTACGCCCGCCTCATCGAGATGCTCTATTGCACCGAGAAGATCGAGCAATTGCTGAATGAGCCTGATATCCTGGACGAGCATGTCCGCGCTTATGCCCAACCGAATCGCCTCGAGGGAATCGGCACATCCGAAGCGCCGCGGGGCACGCTCATGCATCACTACAAAATCGATCGCAACGGTCTTATCCAATGGGCCAACCTGATCATTGCCACGGGGCACAACAACCTGGCCATGAACAAAGGCGTCTATCAGGTGGCCCGGCACTTTGTGCGCGGCGACCGGATTCAGGAAGGCATGCTCAACCGTGTCGAGGCAGTTATCCGCACGTTCGATCCCTGCCTGAGCTGCTCAACCCATGCCTTTGGGCAGATGCCGCTGCAGATTCAGCTTCTTGACCCCGACGGGCTCGTCTGTGATGAGGTCCGGCGTTAGCACTGCCCCGGCCACAGACGCCAATCGCGAGGCACCATGCCGGGCACACTAATCATCGCCATTGGGAATCCATTACGGGGCGATGACGGTGTGGCCTGGCATGTGGCCGAGGCCCTGCGCCTGCGTCCGCTGCCACAGGACACGACTGTCGTCACGTGTCATCAACTCCTGCCGGAGATGGCAGAACCGGTCGCGGAAGCAACCCAGGTCATCTTTGTGGATGCCAGCTTGGCCCACTGTGCGGGTGAAGTGTCCGTTTCTGCCGTGGTCCGCACCACGCCCGATCTGAGTCGAGGCACCCACGAACTCGACCCGGCCGGCTCGCTGGCGTTGGCTGTGCGGTTGTTTGGTCATGCGCCGCCGGCATCGCTGGTGGCCATCGGGGGTCAGCGGTTTGAGCACTCCGAGGACCTTTCTGTTGCGGCAATGGCGGCCGTGCCCACGGCCGTATCCCGTATCTGCGCCTTGCTGGAGACTATTCCGCCGGAGAAACTGTCACCATCTGAAGTGTAGCCGTCGTCTCATCCGAGTCGCTTAAGGGTAATCGCACGAGATCAGGCCAACTGTAGAGGCCGGTTGCCAGCCGGTAGTCACCTGGCGGCGTTTCGGCCGGAATTGTCAGCGTAACGGTATCGCGCAGGATGTCCCCTGGTTGCCACACGCTGGTCGGCACGGCGCCCTGGCAGGGCTGGCTGTCCGATTGGGCCCACAACGGGCTACCGTCACTCGGGTTGGGTTCACCCAGTAAGTGGACAAACGCGGTGTAATCCGGCAAATCGGCCGACATCGGACGATAGAACAGGTCGATGACCAATGTCTCACCGGCCGTCGGCGTGGTTGTGCTCAAACTGTAGCCTATCAGTTCGACGGCATCTCCCCATCGAGCCCCGCTAACGACGTCCGGCTCGCTGGCCGGTATGGAATCGGCCGGTATGCTAAACGTCTGAAACATCGGCCGATCGCTGTTCGGTCGCAGAGGCCCGTCTGAGGTGACTCCGTTCGGGTACATCAACTGTAGTAGCTCGAGGCTTTGATCCTGTAGACCTGGGACTATGAAATAGGTCGCGGGAGGTGTGGGACCGGTGGGGTCAGGGTAAAGCAGGCAGAAACGGCCGTTGTAGCCGCGTACATCAGGCCGTAACGCCGAGTGCAGCTGGATGACGGGTTGGTCGGGCGGGTAGGGTGAGAGGTAGACCTGTTCGTCGGCCGGAAGTGGGCCCATTGCCCGCCCGATTTCAGCATGGTCAACCTGAAAGTGATTAGGCAGATCGGGATCGGCGGCCCAGACAACAAAGTAGTCGCGAGTGGTGGCCCAGGTGCTGTAGGCCAGCCCCGCAATCAAGACCAGAGCATAGGCCAGGGCCGGAAGACGCCCCTCACGCTTGACCCTTAACCAGACCCACGGCACGAGGAGTCCCAGGGCGATCAGGATCATCGCCGCCGGAAACGCGCCCAGTGCGCGTTTGGCCGTAGCCGCCAGATCGGCAATCATGGCCGGGGCGGTCATCACGGCAAGCCAGGCCAAGAGGAAGAGATAGGTCGGTTTGCGAAATTGCCAAATGGCTATGCCGATGCCGACCAAGAGAAATGTGAATAGAAACGGATTGAGCGACGGCCGTCCTGGAATGTTGAACAAGGGGTCGGTGTCACCGCGAAGGCCGTACATGGCCAGCGCATTGAGGGCCTGGTCGGCCACCGTACCTACCTGGTTGACGATTGGCTGGCCGGTGTCTAGCAAGACCGCCTGATCGATACGATTGGTGAGTGCCCCCGGATTGGCGCGCGCGTAAAGCCCCATGGGCATATAGACCAACATGGCCGTAGCTGTCACCAGCAGAACAGAGGCCGTATCGTGACGTGTCCATTGCCGCCGAGCGAGGGCATAGAGGGCAAAGGCGATGCCGACCAGCAACGGCAGGAGCCGGGCGGCCTGATAGGTATAGAATCCTGCGCCCAATAGCAGGCCGGCGACGGCGAAATCAACCCAACGTTGCGTTCTCAGTCCGCGCCAAAGGAAGTAGAAGAGCAGCGAGGCGACCAGCGGCACCAGAATGACCCTGAGTCCCAGCCGGCTCCAGGTCAGGTGCCAATAGGAAACGGCCGTCAGAAACGCCACCAGCAGTGGCAGATAACGCAATACGTCACGACGGTCAGGAACCATTTCGCGGGCAACCAGGAAGTTCGCCGGGATGGTCAGCGTGCCCACCAATGCACTGGTAATCCGAATGCCCAAGGTTCCAGGCCCGGTGAACCAGAAGACTACTGTCACCAGATAGCTGAACAAGGCTTCACGGCCGAAGTTGGTTTCCAGGAAGATCGGCCGCGCGCCGCCTAGGATACGTAAGGCGTCCACGCCATATTGAGCTACATCATAGCCATCGCCGGGAGGCAGTGAATCCAGCCGAAAGAAGCGCAAAAAGGCACCGAGCGCGGTAATTGCAAGCAGAAGCCAGAGTTCGCGAGAATGTCGCCAGGGTTTCATGGGTTAATCAACGCTGGATTGTGCCTTTATGGGCCGACGCCGGCAAGCACCCGCGTCTACTTCTCACACGGGAACGGGCTCGATACCTGAGTCGGCGGCAGTACATCCTTCGCCTTTCCCATCTTCTGCTATAATTGCGTTCGCCCTATGAACATTGCCCTTGTCCATGACTGGCTTAACCAGCTCGGCGGGGCCGAGGATGTGCTGGAAGCCATCGTTGGCCTTTACCCGGAAGCTCCACTCTACACCTCCCTTTACTGGCCGGACAAGATGCCCGACCGCTGGCGGCAGTGGGATATTCGCACATCGTTCATTGACCGATTGCCCGGCTCCCACCGCAAGCAGCAGCTCTACTTCTCTCTCTATCCACAGGCCTTCGAATCATTCGACTTTCGCGGCTATGACGTGGTGCTGAGCAACAAGAGCGGCTTCTGCCATGGCATCATCACCGGTCCGGAAACGCTCCACATTTGCTACTGTCTGACGCCGACCCGCTACGTGTGGCGTTACCACCAGTACGCCGAACAGGAACAACTCGGCCGATTCACCCGCGCCGCGCTGGTGCCGTTCCTGACCAACCTGCGCCAATGGGATCGGCTGGCGGCCGATCGGGTCGACCATTTCATTGCCATATCGGATGAAGTCCGTCGCCGAATCGCCAAATACTACCGGCGCGAGGCGACTATCATTTACCCACCGGTCGATACGGGCCGATTTGAGCCGGCCAATCGGACTGAAGATTACTATTTGTTCGTCGGCCGTTTGGTGCCATACCGGCGGCTGGATTTGCTCATCGATGCGTTTAATCACATGGGCCGGCCGCTACTCATCGCCGGGAGCGGCCGCGATAGGGAACGCCTGGAAGCGCTGGCCGGGCCGACAGTTGAGTTCTTGGGTTTCGTACCCGATGACCAACTGCCTGACCTGCTGGCGCGGTGCAAGGCTTTCATGTGGCCGGGCGAGGAAGATTTTGGCATTTCGCCTTTACAGGCCATGGCCGCCGGACGTCCGGTGATTGCCTATGGCGCGGGCGGCGCGTTGGAAACGATTGTGCCCGGTGTGACTGGGGCGTTCTTTACCGAGCAGTCGGTTACTGCTATCATCGGCGCGGTTGAGGGCTTTGATCCGACGGTCGTTGATCCGGTTGTCATCCGCGCTCACGCGGAGCAATTTGATGTGAGTGTCTTCAAGCGACGGCTGGAGACGTTTGTGGCCCAGAAGGCAGAAGAATGGAGCTACGCCACTACTGGACAATAATTCGCCGACGCTGGTTATGGCTGGTTGCGCCGGCCGCGCTGGTCTTGCTGATCGGTCTGGTGACTTACCGTCCGACACCGACGTCGTACAACACCGGCGTGCGCTTCATTAGCGCACAGACGCCGGGTCCGGCCGCGCTGGATCTGGACGAGCAGCGCTACTATAACTGGCTGACGTCCGAGTACATCGTCAATGGACTGGCGGATTGGGTGCGCGGCGGCAAATTTGCCGAAGCCGTCAGTGCCTACTTGCTGACGCAAGGTATCGGTATGCCGCCGGAAGCTATTCGCGGTGGCATATCAACCGACAACACGCGCAGCATGCTTACAGTGTCGTTGAACGGCGCTGACCCGTTGATGGTCGAGCAGATGATGCGTGGCGTGATCGCCGTCATCACTGAACAGAACGCTCAGGCCCTGCCCCAACTGGGTGGAATGAACGCCGAGTTGGTGTTATTGGATGAGCCGGTGGTGAATCCTATTTCGGCCGGGCTGCGCAGCCAGCTTGATCTGCCGTTGCGCGTCGCGTTGGCTTTGGCTGCCGGATTCGGATTGGCGCTGTTGGCCGAATATCTGGACCCAGCCGTGCGCGATCGTCGTGATGTGGAAGACGCCGGGTTGGAGCTGCTGGGTGTAATTCCGAAAGAGAAATAGGAAGTGGCGTGATTTCAGACCTATCAACCATGACAGGTGTGAAGCCGCCGACCTATCCCTGAGGTACGACTCGTGGAAATTAGTGACTATTTGCGGATTTTGCGGCAACGTGGGTGGATTATTCTGCTCATGATGCTGTTGGTGGCGGCGGCGGCTTTTGGTTTCAGTCGGATTCAGACGGAAGTCTTTCAGTCTAGCTTGCGCCTACTCGTTCTGCCCTCGCGGACGGATTTCGGTCAGGCTCAAGCGGCCAAGGAGTTACTCCGTAGTTACGAGCAATGGCTGCGCAGCAGCTATCGCGCCCAGGCCGTAATCGACGAGCTGCAGTTGGATATGACTGCCCCGGCCTTGCTGAGCGATATGCAGGTGGCGTCGGATAACGCCAGCTTTGTGATTAACCTGACGATTGAGAACACTGATCCCAACCTCGGCAACGACATTGCCCGGACATGGGGTAACCAGCTCATCCAGTGGCAAAACGCCAATAATGATGCCCTGCGCAAAGAAGACCGCATCAACATTGAGTTTCTCGACGATCCCCAAGTTGGTCTGGATCGGCCGAAGACGATGATCAATACGGCCGCCGGGGCTGTGTTTGGCCTGTTGTTGGGCCTCTTGCTCATCTTCTTGCTGGAATGGGTGGCGTCCGGTGTCATGCGCCGTTCTGAGGACGTAGAACGCTATCTCGACATCCCCGTCATTGGCAGCATCCCCCAGGAATAAGAGACTGATTTATGAATCTCATCACGCTGACTGACCCACGCTCGCCGGTTACCGAGGCTTATCGCACGCTGCGCACCAACCTGTCGTTTTACGGCCTTGATCAGCCGATCAGGAGTCTTGTCGTTACCTCACCCTCGGCCGATGAGGGCAAGAGCGAAACCGTCGCCAACCTGGCCGTGACCATGGCCCAGAGCGGCAAGCGCACCATTTTGGTCGACTGTGACCTACGTCGCCCGCAGCTAAACACCCTGTTTGGTCTGCCGGCTGAGCCGGGATTGACGAACCTGATGCTGGAGGATTTGGCCGAGTTGCCTCTGCAAGCTACGGGCGTCGAGAATTTGTGGCTCATGGCAAGCGGGCCTACGCCGCCGAATCCGGCTGATCTATTGGGCACCAGCAAGATGGATGCCCTGATTGCATCGCTGTTGGAACAAGCCGACATCGTGTTATTTGACGCACCACCGGTAGCGGCCGTTACGGATGCCGCCATTCTGGGCGGCAAAGTTGACGGCGTACTGCTGGTCATTCAAGCCGGCAAGACCCGCCGGGATCATTCAGAGCGGGCCAAAGAGCTTCTGGAGAAAGCCAAGGTGCGGGTAATCGGAGCCACGCTCACCAACGCACCCAAGGAAAGCGCCGTCGGCGATTATTACGCCTAATCAGGAGGGACAATGAAAGGACTAATTCTCAGCGGTGGAACTGGTTCGCGCCTTTATCCACTGACCTTCACCAATGCCAAGCAGCTGATTCCCGTGGCCAACAAGCCTATCTTGTTCCGGGTGATCGAGTCTATCCACGATGCGGGTATTACCGACATCGGCATCGTGGTGGGCAGTACGGCCGACCAGATTAAAGAGGCTGTCGGTAGCGGCAACCGCTGGGGCGTGGACATCACCTATATCCATCAGGATCAGCCCCTGGGCCTGGCCCATGCGGTCAAGGTATCGCAGCCGTTCCTGGGCGACGACCGCTTCGTTATGTTTCTGGGCGACAACGTCATTGAGGGTGGCATTAGCCCCCTTATCCGTCAGTTTTCCACCAGTGAATGGAACAGTCAGATTGTGCTCACTCGCATCGAACACCCGGAGCAGTATGGTGTGGCCGAGCTAGGTGAAGACGGTCGTATTCTGCGCCTCATCGAGAAGCCCAAGAATCCACCCAGCGACTTGGCCCTGGTCGGCATCTACATGTTTGATCATCATATCTTCGAAGCGGTCGATGACATCAAACCGTCGTGGCGTGGCGAACTGGAGATTACTGACGCGATTCAGTGGTTGGTGGATAACGATCGGTCGGTGCACCCCTACGTCCACACCGGCTGGTGGATCGACACCGGGCGGCCGGGTGACCTGTTGGATGCCAACGATCTGGTGCTGGAAGAGATTGAGCCGTGCATCGATGGATATGTCGATCGCGACAGCCAGGTCGATCGCCGTGTTACGGTGCAGAAGGGCGCGGAGGTTATCAACAGTATTGTTCGTGGCCCGACCATCATCGGCGAGAACGCGCGCATCGTGGATAGCTACATTGGCCCCTATACCAGTATCGACCACCACGTCATTGTCGAGGCAAGTGAGATTGAGCACTCCATGGTGTTGGAACACAGCCACATCAGCAATGTTGAAGCGCGTATTCAGGACAGCCTGATCGGCCGTAAAGTGCGTATTGCCAAGTCACCCATCCGGCCCAAGGCACTCAAGTTGACGCTGGCCGATCATAGCCAGGTAGGAATTCTCTAGGCGAGATAGTATGCGCGCGGTGCTGCAGCGGGTTTCTCGCGCCTCGGTCAGCGTCGAGGGGGAAGTGGTCGGAGCGATCGGCCGTGGCTATTTGGTGCTTCTGGGCGTGACCCACGAGGACACAACGGCCGAGGCGGATTGGCTGGCCAACAAGATAGCGGGCCTGCGCCTCTTCGAGGACCCGGATGGCAAGATGAACCTCGCCCTCGATGACGTCGGCGGTGCGCTGCTGGTTGTGTCCCAATTCACGCTCTATGGTGACGCGCGCAAGGGACGGCGGCCGTCTTTCACTCATGCGGCCGACCCGGCAGTGGCCGAGCCGTTGGTAGAATATTTCGTCACCACGTTGCGCGAGCACGGCCTGGACGTAGCGACCGGTGTCTTTGGAGCCATGATGGACGTCGCTCTTCATAACGACGGCCCTGTTACATTACTTTTGGAACGATGAATACGAAACGAACCTTATCCTCAACAGGTCAGGTATTTTTCAACCTGACGGTTATTGCCCTATTGACTACAGTGATTTTGACATCCTGTTCCGGAGCGACCTCACCTACTCCGGCCTCAACGGCCGTAGCTGAGGTCAATGCCTCTCCAACGATCAGCATTCTGGAGGGCACGGCCACGGCTCGCGCGGCGATCACGCCGGAGCCAACGACTGCCCCGCCGACTGACGTGCCGGAGCCCACGTCCACGGCTACCCCGGTGCTGTCCCCCACGGCCGGGCCGACGCCGACGCCGACGCTCTCTGCCCCCGCCGCGATTGGTGTAATTGAGCAAGCGCCGTATGCTGAAAGCGAGTGCAGCGACAAATACCCCTGTAATGAGGATGTCGAAGGGTGGCTGGCCCGTATGCGGGTGCCGGATGGATATACGGTGGATTACTACGGGCGGATCGAAGGCCAGCCAACGTCACTTACCTTCGGCTCTGATGGCTTGATGTATGTTTCCACAATGGACGGGACCATCTATACCATGGACGAACAAGGCCAGACTGAGGTGTTCTGGAGTGGCCTACTGGTGCCGACCGGGATGGCTTTTCAACCGGGCACCGACAAGCTTTTTGTGTCCAATCGTGTACTGGACCAGAATGTGGATGGTGAATCGCAGGTATCAGTCATCGAGGACGGTCAGATTACCACGTTAATTGGCGGGCTGCCGTGCTGTTACACTTCCTTCCACGCCGCCAACGGGATTGCCTTCGGGCCAGATGGCTACGGATATGTGTCGGTTGGTGCCCGGGCTGACCATGGTGAAATCCTGGGCGGGCCCAACAATGGGCAACAGGACGAGCGCGACGACGTGGAGGCCAGCATCCTGCGCTTCAATCCAGCAGACGGGACAGAACTGGCTCCCTATGCGCGTGGTTTCCGCAATGCCTATGACATCGCCTTTGACAGCCAGGGACGCCTTTACGCCACCGATAATATGCCCGATTTTGGTCCGCCGGAGGAGTTCAATCTTGTCGTTCCCGGCGCAGAGCATGGCTATCCGTGGTACGACTGCGACGGTTGCTTTGCCGCTCCGGCCGACGTCGAGATTGTTCCACCGATATACGAATTTCCGGCGCATACCTCCCCAACGGGCGTCACCACCTATCAGGCGCAACAATTCCCCGGATATTTTGACAGCATCTTTGCCGTATTGTGGAGTGCGTTTGAGGGTGCGCAGAAGGTTGTCTACTTTGCGCCAGGTGGCGAAGACGCCACCGATTGGGCTACCGGCTTTGCCGCACCCATTGACCTCACCGTGGGACCGGACGGAAGCCTCTTCGTCGCCGATTGGGCGACTGGTATCGTTTTTCGCATTAGTTACACGGGATAGTTCATGCTGGAACCCAAAGAAATCGCCGATCGCGCCGCAGCCGTTCGAGAGCGTATGGCCCGGGCTGCCCGACGCGTAGGACGCCAGGCAGAGGAGGTGACGCTGATCGCGGTCACCAAGACCTGGCCCGTCGAAATAGTCCTCCGAGCACATCATGCAGGGCTGTTTCATGTGGGCGAGAATCGGCCGGAGGAGCTCGCAGAAAAGCGGCCGATGGTGGAGACATCGTTGGGTGCCGAAGCAATGACCTGGCACATGATCGGCACCCTGCAAAGTCGCAAGTCTGATCTGGTCGCGGCCCATGCCGATGTGTTTCATGCGCTCGATCGACTCAAGATCGCCAATCGACTGTCACGTGACCTGGAGATTATCGGCCGTCGGCTGCCCGTCTTCGTCGAGGTGAACCTTTCCGGCGAGGCCAGCAAGGCGGGCTATGATTGTGGAAACTGGGAGAATGATGCAACGCAGCGCGCATTGCTGCGTACTGAGTTACAGGAAGTCGGTGCGCGACCTGGTCTGTCGGTCGTCGGTTTGATGACCATGGCACCCTGGGATGCTCCACCGGAGGAGATTCGCGCCGTTTTCCGCCGGACACGTGAACTGCGTGACTGGTTGCAGACCGAGAGCCCGAGCGTGGTGGGCGCCTCGCTGTCCATGGGGATGACCGACGACTTTGAGTTGGCCATCGAGGAAGGGGCGACGCACATCCGGGTTGGCCGAGCACTTTTCGGTGAGAGAACGCCTTAATGGGTGTCGAGCGCCGTAGAGGGGCCGATGAGTAGCCAACTTGCGGCCGAGCTCAAAGGGCAGCAGTAACCTTATCCGCAATTATCAGCGCGACAGTTATCAAGGAACACAAGCAGTTATGACCATCTTAGCAACCATCGTCAACTACCTATTCGCATTTTTCTATATCCTGTTGTTTGCCCGTATTGTCCTGTCCTGGATTCGGCCGGATCCGTATAATCCGACCTACGGCTGGGCGGTGCGCCTCGTCTACGACCTGACCGAGCCAATCCTGGGCCCAGTCCGTCGAATGCTGCCAAGTATGGGTGGGTTGGATCTCAGTCCCCTAATCGTCTTCTTGTTGGCTCGTGTCTTGCAGGGGCTGCTGTTGGGTTTCCTGGTCTAAGGCCAGTCCCATTAATCCGTAAATGAATAAGCCCAGGGCACCTATGCTCTGGGCTTTTTCTTTCGGGAGATAGCTTCGATTACGGCGATGTGACTGCACTTAAGGCAGCTATCAATGTATCACGGTCCACGGGTCCGAGATAGCGCTCGGTCACCTGACCGTCGCTGTCAAGCACGACGGCCGACGGGTGGCCGCGAACTCCATAACGCTGTTGAATCCTCAGATTGTCGGGTTCATCGACGTTGAGGCTAAGTACCTCAGCGCGCCCGTCAAATTCCTGCTGTACCCCATTCACGATGGGGGCAAATTGCTCTCAAGGCAGTCAGTTATCACTGAAGAACACCAGGAGCGCAGGGCCGCTGATGCTCATCTCAGGCGCGTCCGCGGGGTCGGATGAACCGCCGCAGGCAGTAAGTCCTAAAGAGAGCAATACGGCCGCAGCCAGCCAGAACAAGCGCTTAATCATCTAGACCTCATTTCAATTTCCGGACTGACGAGCCAATATCTCGGACGGCCACTGACTCTGAATATAGGAAATGACAGCGCCGATCTCGCGCGGTGTCAGGAGGCTGTCGTATGCGGGCATCGGGCTGATTCCGATCTCGGCCGGCAATCGAGCGCCCCCTCGCACAATCGATTCCACCAGGTAGTCGTTATCATGGTGCCAGGTGTGACCCGTTTCATCGTGCGGCGGCGCCTTCAGTAGGGCATCAGGGCTTGGTTGATTCCAACCAATCTCCCCTTCCAGGTCAGGACCATGGCAACTGGCGCATTGGCTGTCGTACACTTGCTCACCTAGTGCGACAAGTTGTTGATCGGTTGGGTTGACGGTGTAGCTGGGTTCAGTGGAAATCAAATACAGCCCGCCGGCAATCAGCAAAAAGACGCCAACAACGCCGGCAATCCAGAGGATACGTTGATTGCGTTGCCTTCGTTGGCGTTCTGCGGCCTTTCGTTGTCGCTCCAGATGTTTGCTCATAGAGTTCTGTCCCTTCGACTCATAGACTGTTACGTAGCAATTGGTTACTGCAACGGCAAGCCATTGCCATTGGCGCAAGACGCTCCTCTTTCCGGTGTTGTCGGCCCCTGACGGTAACGGTCAATAAATTCTTGAGCGCGGCTGTCGTCGGCTGACTCCAGTACCAGTTGAACGCCCCAGGCGGTTAGCACAACCGGGCTTTCCTGATCGGGAAAAGGACTAGGAAGTAGATAGGTTTCGCCCATAACCTTGTCCTGCAAGGCGGCAATCTCATCCGTTGGTAAGGCGGGATCATAGGTAATCCACACAGCGCCGTGCTCCATGGAATGAATGGCGTAACCCGGCAGGACAGCCTCCTCATAGACGCCACACGTCTGCCAGACATCATAGTGCTCACCCCCAGCAGGCGGCAGAGTCCCCTCGTAGGTGGTCGTGTTGTCGTGATCCCGTGAGAGTCCTGCGTATTGGGTAAGTCCGGCGATTTCAGTATCCCCCTGCAGGTTGGCGAATATCAGATAACCCAATGCAAGTACACCGAGGATGATGGCACCGCCGATAACGATTAAGTTCCTGTTGGAACCGGAGTTCTTAGCAGGTTCTGCTGTCTTCTTGGCCATAGAGCTCTCCCGATTGTGATGAGCCGGGCGACACTTTACAGCAGTTACGGCTGTCAAGTCAACGGATTCAAGACATTAGTTACTCGTTGATAAGCAATATTCATGAGCTTAGCGATACGCGTCGGAGCGTCTGGGCATTAATTGCAACAATGATGGTACTCAAAGACATAACCAGAGCACCGACTGCCGGGGGCATGAATATCCCCCAAGGGGCAAGGATGCCCGCGGCCAACGGGATGGCGATAATGTTGTACCCGGCTGCCCACCAGATATTCTGAACCATCTTGCGTTGGCTCGCTTGACTGAGTTCAATGATCTTCACCACATCCATTGGATTCGATTGTACGAGGATGAGCCCGGCAGATTCAACGGCGACGTCCGTGCCGCTCCCAATCGCAATGCCAATGTCAGCGCGGGTCAATGCGGGCGCATCATTGACTCCATCGCCTACCATGGCGACGGTTTTGCCTTGCTTCTGCAGCGCAATGACCTTTTTGTCCTTATCCTCAGGCAGTACCTCCGCAAAGTATTGGTCGATGCCCAATTCGTCGGCTACTGCTCGCGCAACGTCTTCACTATCGCCCGTCAGCATGGCGACTTCAATACCCATTTCATGAAGCCGATCGATTGCTTGGCGACTCTCAATGCGTAGCACATCAGCGAGGGCAAAGGCGGCTACAACCGTATCTTCACGAATAATGTAGATGACTGCCTGCCCTTTATCTCCGGCATTGCGACTGAAATCGACAATCGGCCCGGAAGGCTGAACCTCCAGAAACTCCAGTAGACGCGGTCCGCCGGCCAAGTAGACTGTATCATTGACCGTCGCCTTTACCCCGCGACCCTTTAGGGCCGTAAAGTCCTTCACTTCCCTGGGGGGGACATCCCTTGCGGCTGCCGCGGCGATGATAGCCTTGGCAATAGGATGTTCAGAGTCGCCCTCCAACCCCGCAGCCAATGAGATTGCTTCGTCCTCTGTCATGCCATCGACGGTTATCAGTCCCACAACGCCCTGTTCGCCTTTGGTAAGCGTGCCGGTTTTGTCGAAGATGACGGTGTCGACAGTACGCGCTTGCTCCAGCGAGCGACGGTCTCGGACGAGAATGCCGTTTCGGGCCGACAGGGACGTTGTGATGGCTACGACCAAAGGAACCGCGAGGCCAAGTGCATGGGGACAGGCGATCACGAGCACCGTGACAACACGGGTCAGCGTCTCAACATTGAAGCCAATGGCAATGGTCCAAAGGATTGCCGTTAGGATTGCTGCACCCAGCGCCACGTAGAAGAGCAGCGCCGCAGCCCGGTCAGCTAACAATTGTGTTCTGGACTTGCTGGATTGCGCATCGGCGACCAGGCGCATGATGCCCGATAGGGCGGTCTCATCGCCGGTGGCAGTCACAGTTACCCGCAGGCTACCGTCACCTTCGTTGACGGTGCCGCCGATGACTCGAGTTCCCGGTTCTTTCTTCACCAGTCGAGACTCGCCGGTGATCATGGACTCGTCAACATCGGAAGTGCCTTCATAGACATCGCCATCGGCCGCGATGACTGCTCCGGGACGTACAAGTATTCGATCGCCGTCGGTAAGTTGATTCGAGGCGATGGTCTGCGTAACGCCGTCTTCGTTAATCCGTTCGGCTTCATCAGGCATTAATTTGGCAAGTTCGTCTAGTGCCCCGGATGCCTGTCGGACGCTTCTCATTTCCATCCAATGCCCGAGCAGCATGACGTCAATCAACGTCACGAGTTCCCAGAAAAAGCTCTCTCCAAGGTCGAAAACCAGTGTTGCCAGACTATAGACAAACGCTACGGTGATGGCCAACGAGATCAGGGTCATCATCCCAGGTTGTCGGTCGCGCAGCTCCCAGGTCGCCATCCGCAGGAACGGCACGCCACCGATGATGAAGATGACGATCGCCAACACCGGTGTAATCCAGGTGCTTCCGGGGAAAACCGGGGCTGTGTAGCCCAGCCAGGTCTGAAGTGTGGGGCTGAAAAACAGGACCGGAACACTGAGAACGAGGCAAATCCAGAAGCGATTCCGGAACATGGTTTCATGACCCATGTGGCTGCCGTGGCTGCCGCCATTGCCATGGTCGGCATGCTCTTCATGCGGGTCCCCCACGGCGTGTTCCTCATGCATGGCATCGTCCATGTTCGCGTGATCGTGGCTGTGATCGCCATGATCGGTGCTGGTTTCGGCTTGCTGCTCGTGTAAGTGGTCGGTCATAGTTCTGCTCTCAAAGCGCTGTGTACCTTGTCTCTGCGATGCCCGGCATGGGCGGGCTGGACCTTAGACCGATAATCGTTTTCCTACTGGCGCGGGTGTTGCAGGGGCTGTTGATCGGCCTGGTGGCCTGATCCGAACCACAACCCTTTCTATAGCCGGCCCAGGCGCATCGTCTGGGCCATTTTTGATCTCGCCCTTTTCTAGCTGAGGCGGGCCGCAGCCGCCAGCGCCCGGTCCGCAAACTCGCGCTGATCACGGCGCATGGTGGCTGACGAGATATCGGGTCTTCCGACAATGGGCCATTGGGTAGCCCATTCCGAGAGTTCGTGGGCAGGACGTATGGCTGCCACCAAGTCCCAGTAGGGCAACTGCGAATGGTCAAGCGAAGTCAGTGAGAAATATGCCGCCGTGAATATCTCCATCGTTTCCCAGCCAAAGGCCCATAACATGTCAAGTCGAGTAACGGACAGATCGGTCAGTGGTTCACCAACGTATGCAACTTCCCAGTCGATCACCGCCGCCAGCCGGCCATCACGCCAGATCAGGTTGCCGGGCCAAATGTCTCCGTGAAGCAATGCGACCGGATTCACCGCGGGTAGTGGCCAGACCGACCGCAGGAATTCCACAATTCGATGCTCTTCGATCGACTCGTCGTAATTCTGCTGTCTCGATTCCGAGAGACTTCTTTCCACCCAATAGGGCTGGCGCGGCAACAGCGAAAGCTCATGGTCGTGGGGACCAACGCCATGGATCCTGGCTAGCTGCTCAGCGAGCTGCTGTGCATAGTCAGCCTTGTCCGTCGGCGAAAACTCGGGCTGGCCATCCACATAGCGCATGACCAAATATGGTAATGGGAAAATGCCTCCACTCTCCTCGTAATAGAGCGGCTCCGGGGCCAAGACACCTGCGCTATATACAGCTTTCAGGACACTAAACTCGCGTGAGGCAATTTGTGGATCTGGTTCGATAAGCCAGTCAGACAATTGCCTGACCACAACCGTTTCACGGCGGCCGTCCTGGTGGCGAAAAGCAAGAGCTTGTACGTCGGCTGATATGCCACCAATCAACGGCCAATGGTGCTCAAGTTGAGCACGTGGGGCCAGCCGGCCAACGACCGCAGCAAAACGCTCCCGATCTTTACTCAAAATCAGTTCGAATCCCTCAGGTATCGAGATATTTATCGATAATCTGAGTCAGGTGGCTCATCGCAACCCCGTTAGCGCCCGGGCAATGACCATCCGCTGAATCTCGCTCGTGCCTTCGTAGATCTCGGTGATCTTCGCGTCGCGGAAGTAGCGTTCCAGCGGCATTTCCTTGCTGTAGCCCATGCCGCCGTGAATCTGGATAGCCTCAGTTGTCACCCACATGGCGGTCTCGCTGGCGTAGAGCTTGGCCATGCTGGCTTCGAGACTGTAACGGCCGCCGGTCTTGGCCGCCGCCATTTTGGCCAGAGCGGCCTGGTAGATGAGCAGCCGGCTGGCCTCGACGCGACACTTCATATCCGCCAGTTTCTGCTGGATCATCTGAAACTCGCCGATTTTTTGCCCGAACGCCTCGCGCTCCTGGGCATAGGCGACGCTGGCCTCGAACGCGGCTTCGGCAATGCCCAACGCCTGCGAAGCGATGCCAATGCGCCCGGCGTCCAGGACGGTCATGGCGATTTTGAAGCCATCTCCCTCGACGCCGATGCGGTTTTCAACCGGGCACTAGATAATCTTCAAAGATGATTTCACTTGTGGCGCTGGCGCGAATGCCGAGCTTGGGTTCTGTTTTGCCACGGGTGAAGCCGGGCTGGTCTGTCTCGATCATGAAGGCCGAGACGCCTTTGTGTCCTTTCTCCGGTTGCGTCATGGTGAACAGGATGATGAAATCAGCATAGGGGGCGGAGGTGACCCAGGACTTTCGGCCGTTAATCAGGTAGTGGGTGCCGGCCTCATTCAGGACCGCCCGGCTTTTCATGGTGCCGGCGTCGCTGCCGCTCATCGGTTCCGTCAAGCTGTAGGCGCCGATCTTCTGGCCGCCGGCGACCGGCACGAGATAGCGCTGTTTCTGGTCCTCGGTGCCGAACTTGAGCAGGCCATGGGCGAACAACGAATTGTTAACCGACATAATAGTGCCGTGGCTGGCATCGGCTTTACTGATCTCAATCATCGCCAACGCATAGGCCAGGGTGTCCATGCCTGCCCCGCCGTATTCCTCCGGTACTTCAATGCCCATGAAGCCCAGGCCGCCCATCTGGCGGATCGTCGCCAGGGGAAACTCGGCTGTCTCGTCGTGCTCGGCGGCAATGGGGGCAATGGCCTCGCGCGCAAATTCGCGGGCTGCGTCCTGTATCATGCGGTGTTCGTCGGTGATAAAGTCAAACATGGTTGCCTCCTGAGGCATGGGCTACCGGGCCGACGGGATGGCTAATCCGGTGGCTAGAGTTGTGGGATATCGGCGACTGTTGCCAAATTCGCTGCCGCGGCACGTCGAGTATCGGTCATCACCGTGACAAAGTCCTCCGGCGTCAGCTCGATGCCCACTTCCCAGCGTCGTCTTTCGGCCAACCAGTAGCGGCCGTCTTTGGCGTGCAGCAATGACGTCGGTACGTTGGGGCGGCTGGGAGGCCCGAAGCGTGAACGGACACCTTTATCGTAGACCTCGCCGGGATCAATTATGTGAAAGGTTGCCGACTTGCCGTTGGTTGGGCTAATCCAGGCCGCCGCGTCCTCGGGCGAAATGAAGGCAAAGGTGCTAAGGCGCTCTTCGTCCTGCTGCAACTCAGTGCACAGGCACAACCACTTTTCAGATACGCGTCGCTCACGGCCGCCGCGCGGGTAGCCGCTGAGGCGGAAGTACCAATTGGTTTGGGCAAAGGGTTTATTCCAGGTGATCACCGGCGGGTCATCCGGCGCCAGGGGCTTGCCACCGTCGCGCGTGTCTTCTACATAGATACCGACCGGGTCAAGGATGAGCGTTAAGCCACTATGCCAAACGTTCTTCAGCGTGCGTTCGATGGCCCAGATGGCCAGAAGCGCCAAGGGGAGGGCTCCGACGCAAGACAAGAATGTCGCATAGTCGGAAAGACCGGCCGGGGCGAAGGTCCGAATCAGCCAGGACACCAGAATGAAGCCAATGCCATAGGCCGCAAACAGGCTGAGGAAAACGACCATGCGAATGCCGCCATGTTCCTGCTCGGCGTAGAGAACGGTTCGGGATTCTCCGACGGAAGTCATGGTTGAGATTGTAGCATTGCACCCTTGATGGGCAACCGGAAGCAGGGGATTGGGAACGGCGCGAAGCGTGACGCGATCACGGGCAGGGACCACGGTCTTGAATGCGTCTTTACCTCATTGCCTTAGAACTAGACGCACCGTGATATGGGATGGATCCGTTGTCACCAGCGCATTGCCATCATGACTAACCTCAACGCCGGCGGCGGCCAGGCGTGCGGCGATGGTGTCGCGGCTAGCCGGCGTGTCGAGCAAAATCTCATAGGACAACAGCCGTGCGGCTGTGGGTGGTGGGGGTGGCGCGCCGGCGCCGGCCCAGGTGTTGCCCCCGATGTGGTGGTGATAGCCGTCGGTAGCCATGAAGGTGGCTGATGGACCATAGCGAATCATCAAATCAAATCCCAGTAGCTCTGTGTAGAACTGCTCCGTATGGGCAATATCCTTCACCTGTAGGTGAATGTGACCCATCATCGTCTCCGGTGGCAGACCGGTCCAGGACGGCGATGGCGGAAGCTCAGCCAAAATACCACGGACATCCAGCGGATCGACGGTCATCCTGAGTGTTTCGTTGATGAACTCCCATTCCTCGCGCGGCCGATCGCGGTAGATTTCGATGCCGTGGCCGTCGGGGTCGGTCAAGTAGATGGCTTCACTAACCGCGTGGTCGGCATAGCCCGAGATTGGGGCATTGGTCTGGTGAAGATAGGCCAGTGATAAAGCTAAATCGCGCCGTGAAGGAAGGAGCAGGGCGAAGTGATAGAGTCCGGTCGTGCGTGGTGCGGGTCGAGCGCCGGGCAATTCGACCAGGCGCAGTAGCTCCCGATCACCCACGCCCAGAAGGACCGCTGCCTCGCCACGATGCAGTAACTCTAAGCCGATGACGTCCAGGTAGAAGCGAGTCGACCGATCAAGATCGCTTACCGTAAGATCGACGCGACCGATTCGGGGCTGTTGCATCAAGAAATCTCCAGTCCTGCCTCAGCCAGAAACGGCGGCAGGTAGAAGGATAAGTAGGTCATGGTCGAATCGACGGCCGATAGGGTCAAGTGCGGGGCGTTTGGCGTGGCAACCAGAACGTCGTACAGACCGAGCGGCTGCGCCTGCTGTTCCCAGGTGGCCATGCCCTGACCGTCAACGATGTAGACGAATAGCTCTTCACCGGGGAGCGGATTATCTAATCTGGCCCGCCCACCCACAGGCACTACGGTACTGGTTAGGCGCGCGTTGACGTGTGAGTCAGTCGCACCGTTGGGGCCGATGATCGTG
The DNA here is from genome assembly GCA_963695535.1 of uncultured Chloroflexia bacterium. GTDB lineage: Bacteria > Chloroflexota > Anaerolineae > Promineifilales > Promineifilaceae > Promineifilum. The sequence goes on along the minus strand of CAVOGT010000001.1, from coordinate 974,248 downwards.
CGGACCGTCGCATCTTGGTTGGTATGTGCGGGCATATCCTGGAGGGCTACTTGCTCATAATGAGGTGGTAACCCAACGGCACTTCGATCAGCAACGAACCAGATCTGAATGACGCGTGTCGTCGCATCACTACGGTTTAGTTCCTGATGCTCAATATAGTTGCCGGAGAACATGCGCTGGACTTCGCCGGCGCGAATGATGCCCTTACCCCCGGTGCTGTCCTCATGATACAGTTCACCGTCAATGACATAGGTGTATATTTCCAGACCGCGATGTGGATGCCACGTGAACCCATTTCGCGGCGCGATCTGAGTCATGTGAGCCGTCAGCATACCACTCAATCTGCGCAGCGGACTGTAGCCGCCAACAGCAAAGTGAGAGGTCAACCAGTGAATGGGGTGAATAGTCGGGAATGAATCGGCCGGAAAGTGGCCAATCGCGCCAATCGCCGGCACGCCAACAAGGTGAGTGCTCAGTGGGTCAGTGTGCATTTTGCGTCTCCATACCGGTCTGTGGGAAATGAGTATAGCAAGCGGCTCCGGGCGGTGCCCATCCAATGCGAACAAGGCACCCGGCACGCATGATGCCGGATGCCAGAGTTCTCTAATATGGTCAATGACCGCTTATTGAGCCGACTCTGCGACTGTCTCCGGCACCTGCACAAGTTCCAGTTCGATTTCGATGTTGATCTGGTCGCTCACCAGCCAACCACCGGTTTCCAGCGCAACATTCCATTCCAGGCCCCAGTCCTTGCGGTTGATGGTTGTGGTGGCCGAGAAGCCGGCGCTCTGGGCGCCCCAGGGAGCGGTCTGTAACCCGGCGTACTCAACGTTCAGCACGACTTCATTGGTCACGTCGCCGATAGTCAAATCGCCGACCAGGCGACCATGATTCTCGCTGTCTTGCTCAATGCGCGTGCTCTTGAACGTCAGCGTGGGGTATTTATCAACATTCAGGAAGTCGGGTGACTTGAGGTGGGCATCTCGCTTGTCGTCTCGTGTCTCAATGCTGTTGGCCGCGATTGTGGCCGTGATGACGGAGTTCGACGGGGTCTGCGGGTCGAAATCAAACGAAATGTCGAAATCCTCAAATGAACCGCGAACCTTGGAAATCATCATGTGGCGGGCGTTGAAGAAGATGTGGGTATGGGACTTATCTACTTGCCATGTCATCGGTTATACTCTCCTAAGCTAAATTGACTAACTGTGTTATACGGACTAAAGTCCACTTATGTGGTTATATTAGCGGACGGTGGTCCGCTTGTCAACGACAGCCCGTTCAACTCAGCCGCTGCTCATCTTATTCGTGGAAACCGACATGATCAAACCAATCTCCCTCATCACCGTCGACAGCAGCGAACCCGGCAATCGTCATGAACGCGCGGACGCTGCTGCCAATCGGGTGCTTGTGCTGCAAACGGCCGAGCGCCTCTTCGCCGAACAAGGGGTAGGGGCGGTCACCATGGCCGACATTGCCCAGGCGGCTGACATTGGCAAGGGCACGCTTTACCGGCGCTTTGCCAACAAGGCTGAGCTCTGCCTGGCGATGATGGATGATCAGATGGCGGAGTTTCAGAATGGGATGTTGACTGATATGCGGGAAATGAGCACCCAGGGAGTACCCTATCTGACACAATTAGCACACTACATGTCACGCTTGATTGTGTTTGCCGAGCGACATGCGCCACTCCTGTGTGAAGTGGAGCGCAGTGGCTTGCTACTGGAAAACGCCCACCCCGAACTGCCGCACCTGTGGCACTCGCTGACCATTACGGCGCTACTCCGCTCAGCTCAACGACATGGCGAAATTGCCCCTGACCTCGACGTTGAGTTCTTCGCCGAAGCGTTGATCGCTCCATCACAGGTGGATGCGCTGCGCTACCAGCGCGACGTGCGCGGGTTCAGCAATGACCGAATTGCTACTGGATTCCAGAGCTTAATTGATGCGCTGCGTCAGACGGCCTGATTGGCGTGGGAATGCTCAAGACAATTGACGCGCGAAGGGTGCAATTGGCTTCGGTATGACTAGGAGATGGCCGGCGCCTCATGCAGAAAGGTGTCGTCGTCAAGCTGCTGTAGGACGAACCCGGCGACATCCGCCCGCGACACCTGCCCAGCCATAATCTTGGGATCCAGGCCGGATTGGTATTGGCCTGTGGCCGGACCGTCACTTAAGCCACCCGGGCGCACGATGATCCAATCCAGGCCGCTGTCCTTGACCAACGTTTCTTGCCGGCCTTTGTCTTCCATCGGCTTCTTCAGCACCGTCTGTATCATCATGCGAAACGGCAGCGAAACCTGCTGGATGCTCTCACCTGTGCCAAGGGAAGTCACTACTACGACACGCGGCACACCCTGGGCCTTCATGGCATCGAGGATGACGGCCGTACCCTGCGACACCACATAGTCGGGGTTGTTTGGGGTGTTGCCCAGCGAGATAACGACCGCGTCAGCTCCCATCAGGGCCTGGTTGACCGGTTCCGTATCCAATACATTGCCCTGGACCATGGTCAGGTTGGGATTGTCGATGGGCAGGCGCGCCGGATCTCGGACCAGCGCGGTAACATGATGACCCTGGTCAAGCGCTTGCTCAACAACCTGACGGCCCGTGCCGCCTGTCGCGCCAAATACGGCGATGTTCATAGTGGAACTCCTCGAAACTTGAATTACGGTGATTTCTACTACCATTCATGGTTCGCGTCAACCGCCGCGTGTGGCTGTTGACGCTGTCCTGACAACGAGTACTATCTAACTGTACCATGACAACAACAGCGGAGACACGCCATGACACACCTGGACTCTACCCAGCGATTTACCAATCGCGTTGACGATTACGTTCGCTATCGCCCAAGTTATCCGCAGGCGGTGATTGACTGCCTGCGCGACGAGGCAGGATTGACCGCCGATACGCTTGTGGCTGACATTGGCTCCGGCACGGGAATCCTGACCCGGCTGTTTCTGGACAATGGTAATCCGGTAGTTGCTGCCGAGCCCAACGACGCCATGCGCGCGGCGGCTGAAGCGGATCTCTCGGGCTACAAGGGGTTCAACAGCATCAAAGGAACGGCCGAACATACCACCCTGCCCGATGCCGCTGTGGGGATGGTCGTGGCTGGTCAGGCCTTCCACTGGTTCGATCCGGCTGCGAGCGCGCGTGAGTTCGGCCGGATATTGCAGCCTGACGGGATGGTTGCTCTGTTGTGGAATATGCGTCGCTACCATGAGGCCGGCCTGATGGCCGACTACGAGACGATGCTTCAGGAATTTGGATTGAGCTACAACGATGTCAAACAGTCATCGCGCATGAGCGACATCACTCATGTATTCGGCGAGAATTACACAGCGCGGGCATTTTCCAACGAGCAGGTCTTCGACTTTGCAGGGTTTAAGGGCCGTTTGCTATCATCGTCCTATGCGCCGACAGCTGAAAGCCCGCAGTTTGAACCGATGATTGCCCACTTGCGAGGCTTGTTTGACCGGTATGCGCAGGACGGATTGGTCACGATTCACTATGATACGCATCTTTACTTTGGTGCGCCGATTGAGAGGCCGGGCTAGTTTCTCTCAAATGAACGGCACAGCACCGTGTCGCACACACTGGCCCGGTAGCTGATGGTGCGCAGGTGCCGTAGCGTATCCGGACCGGGTACACTTTTTCGATTGGCAGTGCGACCGCTGGACCGTAACGTGCCACAAAGCAGAAAGGAGCAAATATACAATGGAACTGGCAATGATTGGGTTGGGAAAGATGGGCGGGAACATGGTCCTGCGTTTATTGCAGGGTGGCCACGAGGTTGTGGTGACCAATCGCTCGCCGGAGCCGATCGCCGTGGCCGAAGCTGCGGGGGCCATTGGCGCCCACTCGACGGCCGAAGTAGTGGCCAAGCTGAGCGCCCCGCGCGTGGTCTGGGTGATGGTTCCTGCCGGCGCCCCCACCGAGCATGTGATCAATGAATTGTCAGACCTCATGGAACCGGGGGACGTGATCATCGACGGTGGTAACAGCAACTACAAAGACACCGTACGCCGGTCCGCCACATTGGCTGACAAGGGACTGTACTTCGTGGACGTGGGCACCAGCGGTGGCGTCTGGGGCTTGGCTGAAGGGTACAGCATGATGGTGGGCGGCCGCGATGAGGCGGTGGCCATGATACGCCCTGCTCTGGAGACGCTGGCCCCGGCGCCCGATCTGGGCTGGGGTCATATGGGTGTTTCCGGCACGGGGCACTTTGTGAAGATGATCCACAACGGCATTGAGTACGGCATGATGCAGGCCTATGCTGAAGGGTTCGAGATCATGAAGGCCAAAGAGGAATTTGACCTGGACCTGCATCAAATTGCCGAGGTTTGGCGCTTCGGCAGCGTTGTCCGGTCCTGGTTGTTGGACCTGACGGCCAACGCCCTGGCCGAAGACCAGGACCTGACCGACATTCGAGGGTATGTCAACGATAGCGGTGAAGGGCGCTGGACGGTCTTCGAGTCCATCGACCTGGACGTACCTGCGCCGGTCATCACCCTTGCGTTGCAAATGCGCTTTGTCAGTCGTCAGGACGAAAGCTATGCCGCCAAGCTGTTGGCGGCCATGCGAAACCAGTTCGGCGGCCACGCCGTTCTCGAGTCAGTCACTAAAGAATAGCGGTCGCAACCGTTACCTAGGCTTCATCGGTCACACAGCCTTCTGAGGCTGATTTGACGTTGCGAATGTACTTGAACAGCGTGCCGCGCGTCGCCTTGTAGGGCGGCGGGGTCCAAGCCCGGCGGCGCGCTGTCATCTCTTCTTCGCTAACGGCCACTTCGATCAGACGGCGCACGGCATCTAAGGTAATGATGTCGCCGTCGTGTACCAGCGCCAGCGGGCCGCCTTCCTGCGCCTCAGGCGTGATGTGACCGACGATGAAGCCATGGGACCCGCCGGAAAAGCGGCCGTCCGTCAACAAGGCCACGTCTTTGCCCAACCCGGCGCCCATGATGGCCGAGGTCGGCGTCAGCATTTCCGGCATGCCCGGGCCACCTTTTGGTCCTTCGAAGCGGATGATAACTACGTCGCCCTTCTGAATCTCGCCCCCTTCCAGGCCGGCCACCATCGCCTCTTCCGAGTCATAGACGCGGGCCGGACCGGCGAATCGCTCGCCTTCTTTGCCGGTGATCTTGGCTACCGCTCCATCAGGCGCTAGGTTGCCCCGCAGAATCTGAATGTGGCCGGAGGCCTTGATGGGATCCTGCAGAGGCCGAATGATCTCCTGTCCAGGCGCCAGGGCGGGCAAATTGGCCAGATTCTCGGCAATGGTTCGACCTGTGACCGTCAGGCAACTGCCATCCAGTAAGCCGTGGTCGAGCAAATACTTCATGATGGCCGGTGTGCCGCCGACCGCCTGCAGGTCTTCCATGACAAAACGGCCGCTCGGTTTGAGGTCGGCGAGAAACGGCACGCGGTCGCTGACGGCCTGGAAGTCTTCCAGCGTTAGGTCGATGCTAACCGAGCGAGCCATAGCGATGAGATGCAGCACGGCATTGGTGGAACCACCCAGGGCCATCACCACCACCATGGCATTCTCAAATGCGGCGCGGGTCATGATATCGCTGGGCTTGATATCACGCTCCAGCAGCAGACGCACGGCGGCCCCCGCGGCCTGACACTCGGCCAGCTTTTCAGCCGATTCGGCCGGCGAGGACGAACTGTAGGGCAGGCTCATGCCCAGGGCTTCGATAGCGCTGGCCATCGTGTTGGCGGTATACATGCCGCCACAGGCACCCGGCCCAGGACAACTGTGCCGCACAATGGCCCGGCGCTGCGTCTCGGTGATGGTCCCGGCAATCGCTTCGCCATAACTCTGGAAGGCCGACACGATATCGAGCTGTGGCATCTCCGGTGTGCAGCCGGCGCGAATGGTGCCGCCATAGACCATGATCGCCGGCCGGTCGAGCCGACCCATGGCGATCAGGCAGCCGGGCATGTTCTTGTCGCAGCCGGGGATAGCGATCAGACCGTCGTACCAGTGGGCGCTCATGGCTGTTTCGATGGAATCAGCGATGATCTCGCGCGATTGCAACGAGTAACTCATGCCGTCGGTGCCCATGGAGATGCCGTCACTGACGCCAATGGTGTTGAAGCGCATGCCAACCATATCGGCTGCGGCTACTCCTTGCTTGACATACGCAGCCAAATCACCCAGATGCATGTTGCAGGTGTTGCCGTCGTACCACATCGACGCGATGCCGATCTGGGCCTTGTTCATGTCGTCCTCAGTCAGGCCGGTGCCGTAAAGCATAGCCTGGGAGGCTCCCTGGACCTTGGGCTGAGTAATGTGGGCGCTGTATTTGTTGAGTTGTTCAGTCATGATTGCTATTGTTGCCTAGAAGTGGTCTTCGAGATCGTTGACGATCATCTCGCCGATGCTAAATGCTGAGGTCGCTGCAGGGGAGGGGGCATTGACAACGTTGACAATGCGGTTGCTGTCGTAGAACGCAAAGTCGTCCAGAAGTGCGCCATCCGGGGCCAACGCCTGGGCACGAATGCCTGCCGGGGCAGATTCCAGATGCTCAGTTCGAATCTCTGGCACCAGCCGCTGCAGGGCCGTCACAAACGCGGTCTTGCTGGCCGACCGCCACATTTCACCCAGGCCGGTTTGCCAGTAGCGCGTTGCCAGTTTGCGGAAGCCCGGGTAGCTCAATACTTCCCATAGCTCTTTGGCGTTGAAATCAGTCAGATGGTAACCCTCACGGGCGAAGGCCAGCACCGCGTTGGGACCGCACTCCACGCCGCCGTGAATCATGCGCGTGAAGTGGACGCCTAGAAATGGAAACCCCGGATCAGGTACCGGGTAGATCAGCGATCGACAGAAATCCCACGCTTCCGGCTTAAGCTCGTAATACTCCCCGCGAAACGGGATAATCTGCGCCGGTGAGTCACCAGCCGACATGCGTGTAACCCGGTCGGAGTGTAACCCGGCACAGTTAACAAGAAAGTCGGCCGTGAAGTCTCCCTGGGTGGTGACGGCCGTTACCTGGCTGCCGCTCTCCTGGATATCGCTTACTTCCGCGCCCAGCACGATAGTGTGGCCGTGCTCGCGCAGCAACGCCCCCAATGTCTCACAGACCTGCGTGTAGTCAACGATGCCCGTTTCCGGAACATGGATCGCGGCAATGGCGTTCCAGACGTGAGGCTCCAGTTCGAGCAGCCGCTCGCGCGAAATCTGTTCGCATTTGACCCCATTGGCCTGGCCCCGCTCCAATAGCGTCTTGATGCCGGGCAGCTCGGATTCGTCGGTGGCGACAATGACTTTGCCGACCAACTCATAGGGGATGCCATTCTGGCGGCAGAAGTCTTCCATCATTTGCTTGCCCGTGCGGCAGTTGACCGCCTTGAGCGAGTTGGGCTTGTAGTAGATGCCTGAGTGGAGGACGCCGGAGTTTCGGCCGGTCTGGTGGGCGGCCAGCGCGGATTCTTTTTCCAGCAGGGTAATGGTCTTGCTAGGGTAGCGTTGGCAGAGCGAGTAGGCTGTTGCCAGACCCACTATCCCGCCGCCAACAATGAGGATGTCTGAAGATGCCATAGCGGCGTATTGTAACAGTTAATCCTTGCTTTGTGTCTTGCCGATTGGTGGTCGAATGTGCCCAAAAAAGGGCCGTCAAGATTGTGTGAAAGCAACGAGAAATTTCGCCGCGCCCCGCGTGTTTCCCGCTACACTGGTAGCAGGCAAATCGTACTGGTAGCTGCGGCCCTGCCGACGGCCGACACCCATATTCTTGTAGCGGAGGGACACATGCAGCAGAAACCCCATATTGTCCGAATGGTCGCCGACCGAGCGCGCGAACTATATTACACGCAGAGGAAGTTGCCGGTGGACATCCCCCGGCCGCGTCTGATGGACGATGAGATCGGCGTGCTGTTCGGAGACGGCCAGTTCATCCCCTATGCCGACCTTGGCTTCCATCATGATCTGGGCTTCTATCGTCTGTCAGACGTGGAGGGCTTGCCCAACGAGGCCGCGCCATTTGCCGCCACCGGCAAGCTGGTCAATGCCGGGCAGATCGTCGTCACCACAGGGGTTACCGATCGACTGACGGCCGATGAGATCCGCGATCTCGTCACCCGCCACACGACCGGCGATTTCGGGCAGCACGGCGATTTCTATGAGATTGACCTCACCGACGATGAGCTGCGACGTGGCAGCCCACAGGCCACAACGATCGGCGTGCTGAACAAGATCGGAGCGCTGTCGGGGCTGGGATCCATCATCTCCGAGTATCCGGTTCGTGGCTATCGCATTTGGGTCATAACCGAGAGTGGTGATAACCGCAGCACCGTTCTTGTCTTCGCCGGATTGATCAGCGAAATACCGGGCTAGTCGCTACAGCCGGCCACAATCGCCCCTGGTCCTAGCGCCCAGCGCAGAAAATCGGGCAGTACCCAGGACCAGGTAGCGTAATTGTGACGACCGCCGGGCACCTCGCAGTAAACGATGTCGATCTCCCGTTCGTAGCCCAGGGCCATCAGGTCATCGATAAGCTCCGTGGTGTCCTGAATCGCGTCGATGACCCCGTTGTTATCACGGTCACTGGTTTCGTCGCGCGTCCCGGCCTCAAACCAGAAGCGCAGCCCGGGGCGGAGAGGTCCCCGCTGCACCAGTGAATGGGCAATGCGGCGGTTGGGAAGGACCGCAGTCTCATCCTCCGCCGCGCGCCACCAGAAGCTGCCCGAGAACACACCGACAGCCCCGAAAGCAGCCGGGTTATTCCAGGCCAGATCGAACGCCGATAGTCCGCCCAGCGACATCCCGCAGATCAGCGCTTGCCCGCAGCTGCGGAATCGATCGTTGATCAGCGGCATCAAGTCGTCGGTTATGAACGCTGAATATGCTGCAGCCAAATCGCCTAAACCCTGAGCATTGGCGGCTATGGCCGTGCCATATTCGCGTAGTCGGTCGTCATTGGTTGGGACGGCGACCACAATGGCGGGTTGCATCTCTCGCCGCTCCTGGAGCCTGGCCAGCGTAAGGTGGAGGGCGAGAGTCTGGCTATCCTGACCGTCGTTGACATAAAGCACAGGATAGGCGCGGCCCGGATCTGCCTCGTAATGGCGTGGTAGATAAACAGATACGTCGCGCTGGTTGCCAAGCACCGTGGCGGCCACGGCGGGTAGCGTCACCACCCGAATGGTAGCCAGCAGCCGATGCTGGGCGCGCCGGCCAACCCAGGTGAAGACGACGACCAGGATGCCGAGGACGGCCGTCAGCAGCCAAATCTGCATGCCCTGGGCCCTTTAGCGAGCCGCCAACTCGGCGTACGCGTACAGAAAGGCAATGCTGGTCTGGATGCCGCGCGAGAAGTTGGGCAAGTAGAAGCGCTCGTTGGGGCTATGAATCCGGTCATCGTCCAGCCCAAAGCCCATCAGCGCTGTCTCCAATCCCAGATATTCCTGGAATTCACCCACCACGGGGATCGATCCCCCTTCGCGCATGAAGACCGGGGAGCGACCAAAGGCCGTTTCGTAGGCTTGCGACGCAGCTTGCATGGCGGGTGTGTCGCGGTCGCTAATGGAGGCGTGTGACGTGCCCTGGACCTTGAACTGGGCCATTATCGACGGAGGCAATATGGATTGGACAAACTCCATAAATAGCTGGCTGATTTCCTGCGGATCCTGATCGGGTACCAGTCGCATCGAGAACTTGGCATGCACAGTGGCCGGCAGAACGGTCTTGCCACCGGGGCCGGTATAGCCACCGATAATGCCGGTGACGTCCAGTGTCGGCCGGGCCCCAATGCGCTCCGGCAGACTGTATTCAGGCTCACCCCAAAGGGCGGGCGCTCCTGCTTCGGCCAACCAGGCCTCTTCATTCAGCGGAAACTGGCCGAGCAGGTCACGTTCCTCGACCGAAAGCGGCCGTACGCGATCATAGAATCCAGGGATCATCACATGACCGTTCTCATCCTTCAGCTTAGCAATGACATGTCCCAGGGCGTTCAGCGGGTTGTTGATGCCGCCGCCATAGCTGCCGGAATGGAGATCGCGGGCCGGGCCGTAGAGGTCGAGCAAGATGTAGCAGTTGCCCCGCAGCCCATAGACAAGAGCCGGCTGGTCCGGGCCGAGAATGTGCGTGTCTGAAACCAGGGCGGTATCTGCGGCCAGCAGCGCGGCATTGGCCGGGATGAACGCCCGCAGCGATTGGCCACCGCTTTCCTCTTCACCTTCTACCAGGAACTTGACATTGAGTGGCAGCTTGCCGTCTGTCTTCAACAGGGCCTCAATCGCCTTGACGTGGACAAACAGCTGGCCCTTATCATCGGCCGATCCGCGAGCATAAAGATGCGATCCCCTAATGACCGGGTCAAACGGGGCCGACTCCCACAGCTCGAGTGGTTCCGGGGGTTGAACGTCGTAGTGGCCATAGATGAGCACCGTTGGCGCGTCCGGCCCGGCGTGAAGCCAGTCACCGTACACCAGCGGGTGGCGGGGCGTGTCGATCACTCGGACGTTTTCCAGTCCGGCCTCCGTCATGGCAGCGCCCAGCCAATCGGCCGCGGCACGGATGTCGTCATCGTGTTCGGGCTGGGTGCTGATGCTGGGGATGCGCAGAAACGCCATCAGTTCTTCGAGGAATCGTGGTTCATTGTCGCGAGCATATTGTTGTGGGGTCATGATAGATGTATTCCTTGACTAGGCAGAGTTACCTTGGTCCGAGTATAATCGCGATGATTGGGTTTGCACAACGCGCAGACAGAAGCTGGGGCTAACCATGACGGTGAGATACTCACTTTGTCGGCGTTGCGATACCGGCCGGATAGCGGCCATTCCCAATTGGTGAATAGCATGACTGATCAAACCAATGAGGACATCCCCCTCGCACCCATGGCTCTCCTGGAGAGCCTTCTTTTTGTCGCCAGCGGTCCCGTTTCGGCCAACCGTCTGGCGACCGCCCTGGAGATAACCCCGGCAGCGGTCGAAAAGCAGCTGCGCGAATTGGAAGAGACCTATGTGGACCGTGGGCTGCGCTTGCAGTGGAGTGGCGGCCGAATGGTGCAGCTGACCACCGCTCCGGAAGCCAGCGGTGCCATTGAGCGCTTCCTGGGGTTGGAAGTGACAACGCGGCTGAGCCAGGCCGCGCTTGAGGTACTGGCGATCGTTAGCTATATGCAGCCGGTCACCCGACCGCAGATCGACCAGGTGCGTGGTGTTAACTCCGACGGCGCACTGCGCAGTTTGCTCAGCAAGGGTCTGATCGAAGAAGTCGGCCGTATGGAAACACCGGGCCGACCGATCCTCTATGGCACAACGCCGGAGTTTATGCAGCATTTCGGCATCTCGTCACTCGGGGAACTGCCTCCGCTGGGTGACGGTGATGAAGAAGAATGAGCCAGGTCGCAGGGTCTAGTTCCCTGCGGCTTAGACGAGAGTACGTAATCTGATGGAAGAACGTTTGCAAAAACTCATGGCGCGCGCCGGAATTGGGTCGCGCCGCGAGAGTGAAGCGATTATTGCCGACGGCCGGGTCAAGGTCAACGGTCGTGTAGCCCAGCTGGGTGACAAAGCGGATCCGCTGCAGGACACCATCCTGCTGGATGACCAGCCGGTGCGAGTGCCCGGCGGCGACCATGTCTACGTTGCTCTCAACAAACCGCGCGGGGTCATTTCGTCGCTGGAGGACGAACTCGGTGAAGGGCGAACGACTGTCCGCGATCTGGTGCCCATCGATCCGTCGATCCACATCTATCCGGTCGGCCGTTTGGATCGGCCGAGCGAAGGGCTGATTCTCATGACCAACGATGGGGAACTGGCCCACCGGCTGACGCATCCCCGCTATGGTCACGAAAAAGTCTATGAAGTTACGGTTGATGGTCTGATACCGGATGAAATTCTGGATCAGTGGCGACGGGGTGTCATGTTGGACGGCCGAATCACGACACCGGCGCCCATCGAAGTTTTGGAACGTGGCCTCAACACGACCTGGCTGCGCATCATTCTTCGTGAGGGGCGCAAGCGCCAGATTCGACGAGTCGCCGCGGCCCTCGGCCATCCTGTTCGCCGCCTAGTGCGACAACGCATTGGGCCAATCGAACTGGGTGATCTGGCGGCTGGGCAGTGGCGCTATCTGACCGACCGCGAAGTGACTGCGCTGCGCAAAGGGGCCGGCCTGGAAACCGGCGGAAAGTCCGCGTCACAACCCACGTCAAAGCAAGCCAAGGGTAAGACACGATGAACGCAACCGACGCAGCACCCTCGGTTATTGCCATTGACGGCCCGGCCGCATCCGGCAAGAGCACAATCGGCCTCAAACTGGCCCAGCATTACGGCAATCTCTATTTGGACACCGGCTCCATGTACCGTGCCCTGACGCTGGCTGCTCAGGAGCAGGAGCTGGACCTGCACGACGAAACAGATCTGGTCAATCTAGCCCATTCGCTTGACTTGGCCATCGTGCCGGCCGGCGACCATGATGACGGCCGCCACTACACGGTCATGCTAGACGGACGCGATGTTACTTGGGATATTCGCGCGCCCGAAGTGGACGCCGCTGTATCACTCGTGTCGAGTTATCAAGGTGTTCGGGAAGAGATGGTGCGGCGACAGCGTGAATATGCTGAACGCGGATCAGTCATCATGGTCGGCCGGGATATTGGCACGGTAGTTGTGCCCGACGCCCCGATAAAGCTCTATGTAACCGCCTCGGCCGAAGAGCGCGCGCGCCGTCGCTGGCTGGATCGCAGCGAGCATGGACACCCTGATGAACTGGCCGCCATCTTGGCGGATGTGGAACGGCGCGATGCCATTGATTCCACACGAACCCATTCGCCGTTGCGGGTGGCCGACGATGCGATAGAGGTAGACACAACGGGAAGGGCTGTCGACGACGTTGTCGCTGAGCTTATCCACCGTATTGATCTGGTCGCGGCGGGAGAACATGGCGCTTTTTCAGGAAGTTGACCTAACTACCTTCGCCGGTGGACAGATCGTGGGCATCGAGCCGGGGAGTCTGGCCGAAGATATTGGCCTGCAGCCCGGTGACGAATTGCTGGCCGTCAACGACGAGACTGTCGAAGATATTATCGACGTTCAGTTCTATGCGGCCGACGAATCACTGGAACTGTTGATACGCCGGAATGGCGATCTTCTTCTGTTCGAGGCCGAGCGGGAATATGATCAGTCGCTGGGACTGCAATTTGCTCACCCAACGTTTGATGTTGATATCCGGCGCTGCAACAATCTTTGCGAATTCTGCTTCGTGCTACAGATGGCGCCGAAGTTCCGCCGTACACTTTACATAAAAGATGACGACTACCGCTATTCCTTCCTGTATGGTCACTTTGTCACGCTGACTAATCTCTCAGAACATGATTGGTGGCGCGTGGAAACCATGCGACTGTCACCGCTTTACGTGTCGGTACATGTCACTGATACCGATCTGCGACGGAAGTTTCTGCGCAACGCCACTGCTCCTGACATCATGGAGCAATTGCAGTGGCTGGCTGACCGGCGCATTGACGTCCACACCCAACTGGTTGTCGTGCCGGGCTTCAATGATGGGGAGTGGCTGGCCCGGTCAGTGCGCGAATTGGAGTCTCTGCGACCCGAAGATGAAGGTGAAGGCGGTGTGCTGTCGATCAGTGTGGTGCCTGTCGGACTGACAAGCCATCACAAGTACAGCATGCGCCCGCATACCCGCGAAGAAGCGGCCGAAACGCTCGACTATATCGAATCGCTGCAGCGTGAGTACCGAGCTAAGACCGGGCTGGCGTTTGTCTATCCGACCGACGAGTGGTACTTGGTGACCGGCCGCGAAGTGCCGCCGCTGGCGGCCTACGATGGCCAGCAGTTACACGAGAATGGCCTGGGTATGGTCCGCGCCTTTCTCGATGATTGGATCGTTGTTCAGGACGAGATTGTGGCGGCCCCGGCGCTGCCTGACCCGCAGACCGTTACGCTGGTGACGGCGACATTGTTTGAAGATGTCTTGCGCGAAAAGGCGGCCGAGTTCGCGGCACTGACCCAATGCGATGTATCCGTGATGCCGATTCGCAACCAGCGCTTGGGGGAATCGATTACCGTCGCCGGGCTGTTGATGGGGGGCGACATTTTGGAGCAGCTGGCCGGCGAAACCCTGGGCGATGTGGTGGTGCTGCCGCGCGTGACATTTGATCATCCCGACATGATTGCCCTGGACGACATCAGCCCCCAGGACATTGCCAACCGGCTGCAGCGAACTATCGTCCTGGCTGATTCGCTCGGTGATGTGTGGGACACGCTGATTGGTCAGGGGGCGCTGGTGTATCGTCCGGGCGTGTTTCCGGACGGCTCGCTACCACTCAAGGTCCTATCCAGGGACGACGAAGCCGCGAACACCCATCTATCATGACGGCTCAGGCAATGACTGAATTCGCGGCCGAAGTGCCCTTCACTTCGGATCCCAGCACGCCAACGCGCTGGTTGATGTCGCATTTGCGTCGTCACTGGCCCCTGCTGATCGTCATGTTTATTGGGGCATTTGGCAATGCCTTGCTGGCTGCGGCGCTGCCCATACTGACCGGAATCGCCTTTGATGCCGCCCTGCAAGTCCCCGCTAACATGACCACGATTGGCTGGGTGTCCATTGGTATCATCGCCAGCCAGTTTACGCGGGCCATCCTGCAATTGGGCCGCAATTTCTCCAGCGCAGTCATCGGCGAGCGGCTGGAGCGTGATATGCGCCAGGAGCTTTACGTGAGCTTGCTGGGCAAATCGATGACCTTTCACGACAGCCAGGCCGTGGGCGAGACGATGGCGCGCGCCACCAATGACGTTCACGAGATGAACCTGTTGATGTATCCCGGCATTAACCTGGTGGTTGGCTCGGCGAACTTTCTGATCATGCCCTTGCTGCTGGCGCCGCGGTATAGTTGGCAGCTCATCCTGGCGCCGCTGTTCTTCATCGTGACTTACATCCTGTCCCTTATCCGCTATATGAATGTGCTGCAAAGCGTATCGGATCGGGTACGGGCTACATTTGGCAAGATGAACGCCCGGTTGGCCGAGGCCATTGATGGCGTAGAGCTGGTCAAGTCAACTGCTCAAGAGGACAACGAGATCGCCCGTTTTGAGCGCAACGCCACCGCGTACCGCGATGCAGCCGTAGAGCAGGGACACATTGAAGCGCGGTTCCTGCCCCTGTTGTTCCTGGGTATTACGGAGGCCATTGGCTTTGCCCACGCGCTGTACCTGTTGAATCAGGGCGTGTTGCAGGTCGGTGATGTGGTAGCTTATATGGGTCTACTGCAGCTGTTTGGCTTTCCAACGTTCATCTCGCTGCTGGCCTACTCGCGGATATCCCTGGGCATGGCCGGGGCGCGTCGCATTCTGGAACTGATGAACACCGAGACACTCCTGGATGAAAATCCTACCGGACGTGATGAGGAAATCACCGGCACTGTGGAGTTCAAGCATGTCTACTTCAGCTATGTCGATGGGGTCAATGTGCTGGAGGACATCAACTTCAGTGTGGAGCCGGGACAGATTGTGGCTATTGTCGGCCAGACAGGGTCGGGCAAAAGCACCTTGGTCAAACTGATAAACCGCACCTATGACGTCGACGGCGGCCAGGTGTTTGTGGATGATGTCGACGTACGCCACTGGTACCTCGACTCTCTGCGGCGGCAGATCTCGATCATCGAGCAAGACATCTTTATGTTCTCACGCACTGTGGCTGAGAACATCGCCTTTGGCGCACCCGGAGCCACGGAGGAAGACATCATTGCCGCGGCCCGAGCAGCGCAGGCCCACGACTTCATACTCAATTTCAAGGATGGGTATGGGACGGTGGTGGGTGAGCGGGGTGTGACGCTATCCGGCGGGCAACGACAGCGACTGGCTCTCGCGCGGGCATTCCTAACCGAGCCCCGTATCCTGGTGCTGGACGATTCAACAAGTGCTGTCGATAGCGCCACCGAAGATCAGATTCAGCGGGCGATCCAGACCGCTTCGTCCGGCCGTACGACGTTCCTCATCACCCACCGCCTGTCACAGATTCGATGGGCTGACATGGTCCTCGTTCTGCGAAAGGGCCGGCTGGTAGCGTCCGGCAATCACGACGAGCTGATGGCTACGTCTCCGGCCTATCGTCACATTTTCGAGCAGTACGATTCGGTGGAGGAGTAGCGTCCCTATGCAGCCACTGGTCTACTACTGCCGTTGGCAAAGCGCCAAGCTACGGCTGCGAGGACGGGACGATGCAGCTGTCTGGGGTGAGTTGGTGTTTGAGTCGGGCACCCCGGACGAATGGACGCAGTCGTTTCACTATGATATGTTGAGCCGCGAAATCACGGTGCATACGGCAGCGGGGCAGACGAAGGCTGTACTGGATGAGATGGGTGTGGTTGTAGCCGCCGCGCCGAACCTAGCTCCAACGCTGGCGACGTACTTCAATGACCTTGGGGATGCTCTCCAGCCTTCCCAAGAGCCAAGTCAACTGCTCCAGACTGGTCACTTCAGCCACCAGATAGACGGTCATAATGTTGTCTTGCGTCAGAAGCTTCGTCTTAGGGACACCAATCTGTTGGCCGCGCAAGATATTGACCATTTCCTCAATGAGGCCCGATCGGCGATAGGCGGTCAAGACCACCGGTACGGGATGGGTCTCCGCATTGCTGCCCCAATCTACTTCAATCAGGCGTTCGGGATCGTTGATGCCCTTAATCTGCTTGCAGTCCGCTCGATGGATGGTGACGCCCTGACCGCGGGTCACGTAGCCGATGATGGGCTCGGGTGAGATGGGATTACAGCACCCGGCCATGCGCGTGTGCAGCCCACCCACGCCTCGCACGGTCAGCCCTTTCGGCCGATTAATTGGGCGCAGTAGCGGCAGCAGTTCTGCATCCGGCTGGCTCAGCTGTTGTTGCAGCACGGCAATGGCGCCAGTGATCTGCACAGTTTGTATATCGCCAAAGCCCACCTGGCACAGAAAGTCATCCACATCGTCGAACCGCAACGCCAGGGCAATGTCATCGACATCGTAGGTATCGCTCAGGCTCATCCGCTTGAGTTCTCGTTCGACCACCTCTCGGCCCTGAGCAATGTTCTGCTCCCGCTCCTGTTCACGGAACCATTGCCGAATCTTGCCCCGCGTGCGTGCGTTTCCGGTATAGCCCATGGTGGGATTCATCCAGTCCCGGTTGGGACCGCCGCGCTTGGCGGTGATGATCTCGACCTTGTCACCTGATTGGAGCTTGTAGTCGAGGCTGATCATGCGCCCGTTGACCCGCGCTCCGCGGCAGCGATGGCCGATCTGGGTGTGAATCTGATAGGCGAAATCGATGGGCGTTGAACCATCCGGCAGATCGATAACATCACCGGCGGGCGTGAAGACATAGATTCGCTCGTGCAGCCTGTCTTCATCAAGTAGCGTGGTCGAATCCGGGTCGTCATCGATGTCCTGCAAGGTTGCCAGTAGCTCGCGCAAGTTCTGGATGCGGCGCTGTGCGGAGGCACTGACTTTTGTGCCGGACTCCTTGTAGGCCCAGTGGGCGGCAATGCCGCGTTCCGCTTCCTCGTGCATGCGTTGAGTGCGGACCTGGATTTCCAGCTTCTGGCCGGTATCGTTGTCAACAACGGCTGTGTGCAGTGACTTGTAGCCGTTGGCCTTCGGCGAGCCGATATAGTCGTCAAACTCCCGCGGCAGCGGCTTCCAGATGTTGTGCACGGCGCCCAGGGCCTGATAGCAGATGCTGCGATCGACATCATCGCGCGCCTTGCTGCTCATGGCATCGTAGGCTGCGAGGTCCGGTGGTTCGAGGATAACTCGCAAGGCCTGGATGTCATTGATGTTGTCGAAATCCAGTTGCTTGCGGACCATTTTGCGGTAGATGGAATAAATGTGCTTCGGTCGCCCGGTTACGACGGACCTTATGCCCATGTCTGTGAGCTGCCGGCGCAGCTTATCGGCAGCACGATTGACCTTAACGCTACGCTGGTCGCGCTGCTCGTCCAACCGTCGCGCGATCTCCCGATACTTTTCCGGCTCCAGGAAGCGAAAAGCCAAATCTTCGAGCTGCCACTTCAGGTGCCAGATGCCCAGTCGGTTGGCCAGCGGCGCGTAGATATGCATCGCTTCATAGGCAATCCGACGTTGGTCGGACCGATCCATACGTGTCGCTCGACGCAGGTCTTGCAGGCAGTCGGCCATCCGAATAAGGATGACGCGAATATCACCTTCGATGATAGCCAGCAGTGCGCGACGAATGACTTCGAGCGCGTGGGGATCGCCCTGGACGTCGAGTTGAAGGGCTTCCACCGGCCGATTCTGCAGGGCACGTTTGGCGTGTTCATCCAGATTGTTCACGCTGCGAACCAGACCGGTGACGGGCGCACCGAACGCCTTGAGTAGCTTGGCCTCAGTCTCGCCCGTGTGAGGCAAGAGGATATCGTGTAGTACGGCCGCACGCAGCGAGTCGATATCCTCCACACCCAGTTCCGAGACAACCACCGAAACCGCCAGCCCATGCTCGGCAAAGGTCTCACCGCTGGGACGCAGGTGATCACCATGTGCGCTCAATGCATACTCGTGGGCGGCGCGCAATGCCTCGGCGTCCGCCGGGCTTAAGCGAAGCGCGAGGTTGCCAATCGGATCTGCCGTTGTGGGGACAGCAGTCGGAGTTAACATCGGGCTATGGATGGTCAATCGCTCCGTGAGGAACGCACTATTTGCGGCAAAGGGCTTATGCTTTGCACGATATGCACTTGTGGCCGGTGGGGGCGTTCAGCGCCCTGGGCGTTCCCAATGCGTCTAGCTATTGCCGTTACCATTGGTGGCGGTCGAAACGTCATCTTTGCCGTTATCCAGCACAATGCGGGCCTGATCCTGGAGTTGATCGCCTAGGTACTGGGCCCGATCGCGGGTATCGGTCATGACGGACTCAGCCATATCCCGGTACTCGCGGGCGTAGGTGTCGGCCATTCCGCGGACGTTTTCAAACCGTTCCAAGCTTTCATCGCGCACATCAGTGCCCATGTCGGCGATTTGTTTACGCGTAGCGCGGCCGGACTGCGGCGCCAGGATGAGGGCGGCGGCCGCACCGACCAGCCCACCAAAGAGAAAGCCCGCCAGAAACGAGCCGAAATTACTGTCGTTGTTTGCCATGTTCGTCTGTACTCCGGTTGCCGATAGGTTGGACTGTTAGCGTCGTGGATTGCCGAAAAGCGTTTGGACACCCCGCCTGAACCCGGCAACGTAGCTGCTGGCGGTAGTGACAGGTCTGACTACATTTTCGCTCACAAACACCGTCGTGCCACGAATCGTGCCTAAAGTCTCATTGGTTCGTAAGAGAATGGGCTTCAGTTCGTATTCCAGCATATTGACCAGGCGGATGATGGCGATGAGCAGCAAGATCAAGACAATGCCCGATACGCAGGACATCAAGCCAAGCGCGATAATGAAGATGTCACGCATGACGAGAATGATCTCAGAGTAATTGACTGCCAGATAAACAAGCAGCGCGGTAAACAACACCGCGATTACAATTGTTACTATCGTACCAATGACGATATAGACGGTCGGCACCAACGGTTCAGGCTCGAACTCCTCCGTTGGAGCCAGTGGCGGGGGCGTGTAATTCAGGTTGCTCATAGGGCTTTCCAAAGAGCGCTAGTATAGCAGCAATAGCCCAGTCTCTCAATTCATGCATAAACGTGGCGGGGCAAGCGTCGAAGGTGGCTTCCGGTCGATCGCCTTTTTGCTTAACGCGTGCCGGCCAACCACCAGCTGAGCACTAATGCGGCCCAGGCGCCCAGACTGGCCGTTAGCAGGTTCAGGGTACCCAGCTTAAACAAATCGAGGTTGAGCAGACTACCGGCGAATTGACCTATAGCAAAACCAGCCCAGGCGGCGATCAGATAAATGAACAGCCTGCGGATCGGCCCGCCTATGATCAGGTGAAACACTGCTGCGTAAGCACTGGCAACCAGGAAGCCAAGGATCAGGGCCGACGCAGCGCCGGTCATGGCTGTGTTCATGTTACCTCCACATGCACGGTAAGCGGCACTGAGTGGGATCGGGAGTCTTCACCGGCAGCCGACACCACAAAGTCGATGATGCCGCCGCCCAGACAAACGTTGCCATCATAGAAAACCGCTCCCTGGCCGGGCGTGATTGCCTGGATCGGGCTGTCAAACTGGACGCGTGCAGTTGTACCGTCTGAAGCCGTTACCCAGGCAGGCAGCGCGTCCGCTTTGTAGCGAATCTTGACTTCCGCGCGAATGGGTTCATCGGGCGGCTGTCCGATGAGCCAGTTCACTGTATGGGCGACCAGTTCGCTGTGACCCAAGGCCGAGCGTGGCCCGACGACCAGTGCATTGCGACGGCCGTCCTTGCGCACCACGAATAGCGGCTCCGGTGATCCCAGGTTCAGACCCTTGCGCTGGCCGATTGTGTAAAATGCCAGGCCATCGTGTGTGCCCAACTCGCGGCCAGTCATGTCGAGTATGGGTCCCGGTGTATCGACGGCCGGCGCATACTCTCGCAGAAAGCGGCGATAGTCGCCATCGCCCAGGAAACACAGGTCCTGGCTCTCCTGCTTGGTGGCCACCGGCAGACCATGGGATCGGGCTAGGTCGCGGATCTCATCTTTGGTGTAGTCCCCACAAGGAAAGAGTACTTTGTCCAGTTGCTCATGGCGCAAGACATGCAGCACATAGGACTGATCCTTGTGACTGTCCACGGCCTTGGTTAGCTGAGGGCCAGTCGGGCCCTCCTGGATTCTTGCATAGTGCCCCGTGGCCAAATAGTCAGCGTCAAGCGCCATAGCGCGCTGAAACAGATGGTTGAAGCGTATCTGCCGGTTGCAGAGGATACAGGGATTTGGAGTCGTCCCGGCCAGATGTTCGTCAATGAAATACTGGACGATTGTCTCGCGGAAGTGATCCTGCACATCAATCACATAAAAGGGGATCCGCAAATGGTCGGCCACTCGGCGAGCGTCGGCCATCTGGTCCGGTGTGCAGCAACGGTTCGCCGGTGCGTTCGGTCCCTGGCCCGGCTCGCTCCAGAGGCGCATCATCATCCCGATGACCTCATAGCCTTGCTCGACAAGCAGGGCCGCGGCCACGGAGCTGTCGACGCCGCCGCTCATGGCAACAACGACGCGTGGAGGTGTGTTTTCGGTGGTTGTCATTTGAAGAGTCGGATGGCTATCTCAGGCAGGCGCCAGTGCCGCCAGTGATTGAAGCCGGCTCACTATCTGGGATAACCGGACGATCGTTTCGTCTATCTGGGCCACCGTATTCTGCGCGCCGAGTGTCAGACGCAGCCCGCCCTTGGTCCACGCCGTATCAAGGCCAATCGCTTCCAGAATCGCCGAGGGTTTCGGGTCGCCACTGCTGCACGCGGAACCGCTGCTGGCAGCGATGCCTGCCTGATCCAGATGAATTAGTAGATCATTCCCGGACAAGCTCTCAAACGCAAAGCTAGCGTGGTGGGGCAGTCTTTCGGTTGGATGCCCGGTCAGGACACACTCAGGTCCAAGCACAGCCAGCAGCCCTTTTGTCAGTCGATCGCGCAAGGTTTGCACATGGCCCACACGTTGTTGACGTTCGACCGTCGCCAATCGCAATGCCTCGGCTGCCCCTACGATGAGGGGCACATTGAGCGTCCCGGCTCGCAAGCCGTTCTCGTGCCCCCCACCGGTCAGCGAAGGCACCAGCTCGACACCCGGACGAACATATAGGATGCCCACGCCCTTGGGTCCATAGAATTTGTGTGGGGCGAGCGTCATGAGATCAACCGGATCGTCGGCCATATTCCACGGAATGGCGGCGATCAATTGCACTGCGTCCGTGTGAAATAACACGTTGCGCGTTTGAGCCAACGCGCCGATTTCACGCCACGGTTGGATGGTGCCAATCTCATTGTTGGCCGCCATAATGCTAATGAGCGCCGTGTTCGGTCGAATGGCCTCGGCCACATCCGCGACGGCTACTCGGCCGAAGGCGTCGACGGGCAAAATGGTTAGGTCGTAGCCGTAATAGTCGCGTAGTTGACGGGCAGTCTCCAGCACGGCACTATGCTCGATGGCCGATGTAATGAGATGCTTACCCCGCTTAACGGCGCGTGCACTTAACATGACGCCGCGAAGAGCCAGGTTATTGCTCTCGGAGCCGCAGCCGGTGAACACGATGCTTTCAGCCGGTGCGCCCAGACAGTCGGCTACGGTCTGTCGCGCTACTTCGACCGCTTGCCGAGCCAGATTGCCGGTGGCATGGTGCGAGGAGGGATTGCCGTAGCGGCCATTCCAGAATGGAGCCATCGCCTCCACTACTGCCGGGTGGGTCGGTGTGGTCGCGCCGTGGTCGAGATAGATTGCGTTTCCTTGCTGGGCCGATCGGGCCATCGCTATTCCTCAGTAACGGGTAGGCGCACCACAAATGTGGACCCCTTGCCCGGTTCGCTTGTGA
This sequence comes from uncultured Chloroflexia bacterium, assembly GCA_963695535.1. GTDB lineage: Bacteria > Chloroflexota > Anaerolineae > Promineifilales > Promineifilaceae > Promineifilum. Next base: position 951,838 of record CAVOGT010000001.1, on the reverse strand, counting down.
CTTCAATCCGTCCGTCATAGGTCTGCAGGCTTTCCTTAACGAGATAGAGACCTAATCCGGTGCCGGCGATACCGCGTTCAACAGCCGCCTGTGTCCGATAAAATCGCTTGAAGAGATGGGGCAATGCCTCTCTAGGGATGCCGATGCCGTCATCACTGACCTCAATGACGACGAAGCCATCCTCTTGCCGCGCGTTGATTCGCACAGCGCCTGATGGCGTGTATTTTACTGCATTGTCGACCAGATTCTTCAGAACTGTATGGTAGGTTTCAGAATTACCCGAGACCGGCGGCAGATCCTCGGCAATTCGCTGTCGGAACTGCAACCCTTTCTGCACCGCCCGGTCGGCCATGGCGGGGAGCAGATCGTCCAAAATAGGGTTGATGTAGACCGCCTGTGGTCCCCGCTGTGTCTCGCGGGCCTCTAGCCGGGCGATATCGAGCATTTGGCGGACCATTTTCTGCAGGCGGTCGCTTTCGCGTTCGATGACCCCCAGGAAGCGCTCGGCCTTTTCCGGCTGCTGTGCTTTGCCTTCGCGTATCAACCGCGTATACATCAGGATTGTCGCCAACGGCGTACGCAGTTCATGGATGATGCTCTGGAAGAGGTCCTCCCGCATTCGCTCCACTTCACGAATCATGGTCAGATCGCTGAAGACCAGCAGGATCTCAGTGAGAATCGCGCCATCGTCCAGCATTGGAGCGGCGCTGATCAGGACCGGCACTAATTGGCCATTCGTGCGACGTACATCGGTCGCCAGTTGGGGATACTCGCTACTACCGTGGGCCACACTATTGATTAGTTCCGCCAGATCGCCGGTGCGAAGTTCAACAATCTCCGTGATGAGGCGCCCGGTCAGGTCAAGCGGCTCCGGAAAGAGCAATGTTGCAAAGGCATCGTTGGCGCGAAGAATAATGCCTTCCGGGGTCAATGTGACGAGACCTTCGGTCATGCTCGACAGAACCGTCTCGATGCGGCTCTTCTCCGTAACGACGCTGGCATGGAGATTGGCGTTTTCGATGGCCGCGGCGAGTGGGCCACCCAGAGCCTGCAGCAAACCTAGATCATGGTCGGAAAACTCGCCGGACTGGCGGTTGATCGCTTGCAGCACGCCGATGGTCCTCTCTTCGACCTGCAGCGGTATGCACATCATGGAACTTGTCCGAAAGCCGGTCTTGCGATCGACGCCGGAGAAGAAGCGCTGGTCAGAATAGGTGTCATTGAGGACAACCGGCTCCCCATGTTGGGCCACCCAACCGGCAATACCCTGTCCCTGTTTGACACGAACCGAAGGCAGAGCCCGATGTTCCGGCCCCATCAAACTATTAACAAACACGATATCCCCGGTCGCCGGTTCCAACAGGCCCACGGACAGCGTTTCGACATTGAGTGTTTGGCGGATGGGCCCGCGCAACTGCTCGAATATCGCCCCCAAATTGAGCGTGGAACTAAGTGAATGGCTGATGTCCGAAATGACACTGAACTCGATGTTCTGCCGATCCACGCGGCGCCGGAGGTAGGCACGGTCCAGGAACGCTGTGGCCATCATGGCCAGTTGGCTAAAGGCCTCCGGAGAGATGGCGCAATCAGCCGGCGGATCGATGAGGATGATCGCGCCGCCGGGTACGAGGCTATGCTCGTTGGCGGGATAGGGCAGCGGGACGGCCGTAATCGCGTGATGAGGCAGCAACCATAATTCGCTGCGCAGGAGTTCGGCCGCCGGGCGGGACAGCTTTTCCCAGTATCGGGCTTCTTCCGCCGCCACAATCGGATCCAGCCCCGAAGCCTCGCGCCGCCAACGAACCTGTTCCAGTTCGCCATCGGGTGCGGCCACCCAAACATCATAGTGCTGACGGTCGGCATCGCTAATGCAAACAGCCGTGCGCGTATTGCTGAACGCGGCTATCTGCTGCGCCAACAGGGCACACACACTGTGCGCATCAAAGATCGCGAGTAAAGACTCGGTCAGACCGGCCCACAGGGCGTGGATGTCCTGCCTGACCGGTACGTATGGGATAACAGCCATCGACGTGAGTTATAGCGGTGCAGGGTTGAGTTGACAAGCCTGACGGCGAAACAGCGGGTGTTGTGGCCGTTGCTGTTAGGCCAATGGCAGACCATACCGGCGGGTCGAAACGCGTTGCTCAGGATCCGACGTTTCCGATTAGGATTGGTCGCTTTGGCTTGCTACCCTTTGCCGGATTCTGTATAGTCTAGTAACCGGACATTTCGGAAGGTCCCTCTTATTTTACAAGGAGAATATCCATGGATTACATAGAATCAGTGCATGGGCGCGAGGTTCTAGACTCACGCGGAAATCCAACCGTGGAAGTTGAAGTTGCCCTGTTTGACGGTGCGGTTGGTACGGCGATTGTTCCCTCCGGTGCCTCTACCGGCGTTCACGAAGCCTGGGAATTGCGGGACGGCGACAAAAGCCGCTATGGTGGCAAGGGCGTACTGCAAGCCGTTGATGCGGTCAACGGTGAACTGGCCGAGTTGGTTGTTGGCTGGTCGGCATCTGATCAGGTTGGAATTGACTACGCTATGATTGAGCTGGACGGCACTGAGAACAAGAGCCGTCTTGGCGCGAATGCCATCCTGGGTGTCTCGCTGGCTGTTGCCAAAGCGGCCGCTACGAGCCAGGAAGCGCCACTTTACCGCTATCTCGGCGGTGTTTCGGCCCGCACCCTGCCTGTGCCCATGATGAACATCATGAACGGCGGCAAGCACGCGGCCGGCTCGACAGACCTGCAGGAATTTATGGTGATGCCCGTCGGAGCCGACAGTTACCACGAGGCACTGCGGTGGGGCGTGGAAATCTACCACAGCCTCAAGAAAGTCCTCAGTGAAAAAGGATATGGCACGACAGTCGGTGACGAAGGCGGCTTCGCTCCCAGTGTGTCAGCCAACAGTGAGGCGTTCGACCTGATCTTGATGGCCGTGGAGCGTGCCGGTTATCGTCCGGGTGAAGACATCATGCTGGCCATGGACGCCGCGGCGTCTGAGTTCTATCAGGACGGCAAATACCATCTCAATACGGAAGGCAAGATTCTGACCGGGCCGGAGATGGTTGACTTCTTTGTCGATTGGTGCAACAAGTACCCCATCATCTCCATTGAGGATCCCTTTCATGAAGATGATTGGGAGACCTGGGCCCTCATGATGGAAAAACTGGGTGATCGCGTCCAGATCGTTGGCGATGACCTGTTGGTCACCAACGTGAAGCGCATTGCCAAGGGCATTGATATGAAGGTTGCCAACAGCTTGCTGTGCAAAGTGAACCAGATTGGCACCCTGACGGAGTCCATCGAAGCGGTTCGTACCGTGCAAAATGCCGGCTGGACGGCCGTTGTTTCTCACCGCAGCGGCGAGACTGAAGACGCGACCATATCGGATCTGGTTGTCGCCTTGAATGCCGGACAGATCAAGACCGGCGCCCCGGCCCGCAGCGATCGCGTTGCCAAGTACAATCAGCTTTTGCGCATTGAAGAAGACCTGGAAGACGCTGCTATCTATCCCGGGATGAAGGCGTTTACCAGCATTAAGTACAGTTAAGGTGCGACACTGCCGTCGTACCTGCGTTGCAGGAGAATTGACGTATGCGAGAATTTGAATGGCAGCTCATGCTGCCCATACTCGAAGAGATGCCGGACGAGGACCCTGACGAGCCGGAAGACCCGGATGCGCCGGAAGAGGAGTCGAAAGACAAACCGGTTGATAAGGGACCGGGGCCTCTCGAGGACAGACTTCTGGAAAACCGAACGATCTTGCTCTATGGGCCGATCGACATGAAGGTTGCCCAGGAGATTACCAAGCGCCTGCTGGTGCTGTCAGCTGAATCTGATGAGCCCATCAACCTGTTCATCAATTCCCCCGGCGGTCATGTCGAATCGGGCGACACCATCTTTGATGTCATTCGCTTTGTGAAACCAAAGGTTCGCGTAATCGGCACCGGCTGGGTGGCCAGCGCCGGCGCGCTTGTTTATTCGGCCGTTCCGGTGGAAGATCGCTATAGCTTGCCGAACACACGTTTCTTACTCCATCAACCGGCCGGCGGGACACGCGGCCAGGCGTCAGACATCGCCATCGAAGCGGAGGAAATCCTCAAGATGCGCCGGCGCCTCAATGAGACGTTTGCCAGGCAAACCGGTCAGCCGCTGGAGAAGGTTGAGAACGACACCGATCGCAATTTCTGGATGTCGGCGGTCGAGGCGAAAGAGTACGGCCTGGTCGGTAGCATCATCGAATCGGCTGACGCTCTCTAAAGGTCAGGACATAGAATCACAAGGGGCGCGTCAGGCGCAGGTCATCGGTTCGGTGGCTCTGCGTCGGGCACGCCCTTTTCGCTTTAACGGCCGAAACGACTACCAGGTGAGTATCGGAGGTATGCATGAAAACGTTGATGCTGTTGCGTCATGCCAAGTCGAGCTGGAACAACGCGTCGCTTAACGATCACGATCGGCCGCTTAATGCGCGTGGCCTGAACGACGCGCCTCGAATGGGTCGCCTGTTGTATAGCGAGGATCTGGTGCCCGATGTCATCTATTCGTCAACGGCCAAACGGGCCGCCGACACGGCTGGATCCGTGGCGTTGGCGGCGGGGTTTGAGGGTGACATTCACTACACGCGTGACCTATACCACGCTGACCCAGATGCGTATATGGAAGTGGCTCGATCTCTGAATGACACAGTCAACTCGGTGCTGATGGTGGGTCACAATCCCGGGTTGGAGGAACTGGTGGCGGAGCTGAGCGGCCATGCCGAGCCACTACCCACGGCGGCGTTGGCCGTGTTTTCGCTGAATGTTGCAGAGTGGGCGGATTTCTCCCTCGACAGCGAAGCCCGGCTGCTTCACCTCTGGCTGCCTAAGACCCTATCTTGACCTACGCTTCGGCTTGAGCCAACAATCGCGCCAGGCTCTTGTTTTGAGCCACCCACAAGCCGACAAGACCGATCCGCAGGTCATAGACCGTGGATCCTTCTTCGTTGACCTCGCGCATGATGTCGCGCTCGACCAGACTATTCAGGCCGGTCGTAACTTCGGCCGGATCCAGCTCCACGCCGTACGATTGCAGGTACTCCGTTAGCTCTTCCGGAAAGAGGGGTTCGTTGCGGTCAGCCAAGTGGGCCGCAGCCGTCAGCAACGCGCGCTCAGTGTAGGTCGAGCGCTGCCAGAGATAGGCAAAGTGCACCTCACCCAGCCGCAGCATTTCCTCCAACGCTTCATTGACATCTGAAATCGTGATATAGCCGGTCCGTTCCTGGTTGGCACGCTTGACCAAGGTGTAACACACCAGCTGCAGGAAGTAGGGATGACCAGCCGTGACGCGCAGGATTTTGTCGATGGCCAGATCATCATAGATCAGATTCGGTGCCACGGGCTCGGTGATGAGGCGCGTGGCCGCCTGGTCTGATAGAAAGTCGATCTTGCGATAGAGGGCAATATTGAAGAGAACCGACCAGTAATCAGTGCTCATCTCCTCCAATCGGCGCGTGCCGACAAACACAAAGCTGAGCCCTTCACTGTGCTGCATCAGGTGACGCATGTAAGTGAATAACGTTCGCGGGAGCAGGCCGTCATCGACCATTGACTCAAACGCCTCGAACTCATCGAACACCAGCAATAGCATCGCCTCTTCAGGCAGGAGCGAGCGCACATGGGGCAGGAACTCCCGCTGAAACAGGCGAGTGGGCTCTGCTTCCCAGGCTTGGTGGTCCGGCAGGTCGCATTCAATACCGCGTTCGCTCAGTGTATCGGCAATCTGCCAGGCCAGCTCTTCCAACAGGGCCGGCATGCCGGGTGTCACGCCCAGAGCCTGGCAGTCAATGTAGACAGGGATCAAATGAGCCGGCAAATACTCCTGAATACGAAGCAAGGCCGATGTTTTGCCGGTCCGTCGCTGACCTACCAGCATCAAGACGTTGCGCCCGGCCGTGGCCAGCGTTGCCTCGCGGATAAACTCGAACAGCTCCTCCCGGCCATAAAAGAGCTGGCTGTTGCGGCGCAAGGGAGTGCCGGGGACGTAGGGGTTGGCGATCGGCGAGAACTCTCGCACCGGCGGAAGCAGATGCACCATGTCGCCAAACGCCTGTGTTTTTGCGGTGCGATTGCGATCGTCATACGTGAGGGACAGGGCCACGCGAAAACGATCCGGCACCTTGGGCTCGACCAGGTACCGTACCTGGCGCGACCGACCGGGGGGCAGGAATGCGATGCTCTGGGGCGGCGTGAATACGTGATAGGCGGCATCCGGCTCCAGCATGGCGATGATGTTTTCGGCCGGGGCGCGACCGGTGTTGCGGATCTCCATGGCCACATGGGTTTGGCCGTTCGGCACCACACGCTTGGTCTTTAACGTAATCTGCAGCTCGGCCCGACCGCGAAGGTCTTCAATTTCGGCGCTGATCAAACCCGACCAACGTCGAGCGATAACCCGCACAAGGGTGCGCTCAACGTCATGGCTGAACTCCGGCAACTGCTCCTGCAACTCGCGCAGGCGGACAGCGGCCTGGTTGAGATAGACGAGACGATCGTCGACCGCGTCTACACGCTCGCTGTCGCGCAAATTTGCCAGCACAGGTAGCAGGCTGTCCAGCACCGGCGACCATTCATTGTTGTGGTCAAGCTGGGCCAATACGTCCAGCAGTTGCGGACGCAAGAGCGTCAGCTCAGTAATGGACGGGGCCTCAAGCAGGGCATAGGCGCTCTTGTAAAGTGCCCGTCGTTGATCAATCGGCGCCCATGGTTGATCACTGGCGGCGACATCGTCCAGCGTGCGCAAAATGATGGATAGCCCTGCCTGCGGGCGGTTGGCCAGCAGAAACAGGCCGTCGCTCATCCCGGCAACATGACTGTCGCCATGCTGCCGGCCGAGGCTGGCCAGTTGCAGCAAGAAGTCTGGTGATCCCTTCACCTCTTCATACTTGGCTTCGAGCAGACGCAGCGTGTCAACCGGATATTGGCGCAACTGCCGGTAGAAGCGTCGCGATCGGGAGTTTGTCGACCGCGAATACTGGGCAAAGTAGATGGCTCCAGCCAGCACTCCGACACCAATCAGGCCCAGCATGAACGGCGCAAAATTGCCCAGTATAGGCGCTATCGGAGCCTGGGGACCGTTTGGCGGGGCCAAATAGCCGCGATAGAACCCATCGTCAAACCGGAAGCGATACGTAACCTGCTCCGTGCCTGTTGAAGGCGTAATGGAAGGCCAGAACAGCGGCCCATTACCCGTCTCCAGAACCTGTTCGGACACCGGCTGCCACGCGCCGGAATCACCATCAAACAGCTCCAGTATCACGGTCACGCGGTCGCTTTCAACATCGGCCACGGACACACTGGCGGACAACTGTCCTGCTTCGACGACCATTTTCGGCTGGGTAAGAAGTGGCGGGCGGTTCTCCTCTTCGCGGAACAGGCGGATGAGGCTGTTCTCCGTCACCGTCAGCAGGTCAGGAGATTGGCTGGCGGTGCGGCGCAGGAGTGATAAGGTGACGACGGAACTGCCCAGGTCTAGATCAAGCGACTGGCGCGGATCGGCCGTGTTCATTTGTTCAAACATGAACACTTCTCCGGCGCGCGTGCCTATCAAACCAGTGTCAGGTCGGCCATCCTTGTCCAAATCATCCCAATACATGGCGGTGGCTCCATCGATTGCATCCTTCTGCCAGACCAGGGCTGGTTGATTGTCAACGACGCCAATCTGGAGCAGGTGCCCACCGCGGGTCGTAACGAGGAAGGCCGTGGCGTTTTCCTGAAAGGCCTCCACTGACCCAGTGCTGGAAGAGATAGTTGCCGTGGTAGCATCATCCAATTGATAAGGCCAGGGCCAGTGCGACATTTCGATCCCGCGACGGTTCAAGCCGTGAACTGCTCCGGTATCGGTGAAAACAATCAGGCTCAGGGACAGCTCACTGCCACCGGGCTGTTGCACCGCGTAGACGGAGACAATGTCTTCAGGCAGGTCGGCAAAAGGCAGGGCAACGACCGTGCCATCAATCGTGCGCAGCCCATACAGTCCTTTGCCGCTGCTGGCCAGAATCTGATCCGCCTGTTCGCCCGTATTTTCCAGGACCAGGATTTGCCCGACGGCATCGCCTTCACCGGCTACTTGAAACGACGAAAGTTGGTGACCTAGCTGGTCATAGGTGAGTATGCGGCCGTCGGTTGTTCCCAGAAGGATGGAAAGTTGTTCACCCGCGCTGCTTTCGTTGATAGCGATGGCGCTGACTTCCCCGTCGATGGGCGTTTCCCATGCCCGCTCACCCTGAGCGCTGCGCAGTTCCAGCCAGCTGGAGGGTCCGAGGTTTTCGGGGTCTTCATCGGCCGCTTGCGAACGGATGACGACGATTCGCGGCGGTTCGCCAAATGGTGCTCGGATTGCCGCAAGGCCGGTTATGGCATTGTTGGCGGCGTGGAGCCAACGGATAGCTCGGTCACTCGAGAGCGCATGGAGTCGACCGTCGGCTGTACCCACCACGATTTCATCTTCACCGTCACGATCGAGATCCACAAGCAGGGTGGCGGTAGGTATCGCATCCAGTCCATACTGCCACTCCTCCACGTATTCACTATTGCCCACACCCAGGCCAAGCAGTTGCAACGTGGCAAACCGAGCCAACAGCAACTCATAGTGGTTATCATGGTTCACATCGACCAGCCGGGTGATGGCAGGCAGATCCGTGCTGCCCAACTGCAACAGCGTTTGACCGTTGTTGCCCAGGAGCAACACGTCAGCCACTTCGCCGATGGTCGCCGCGGATTCAAGCAAGACGGCCAAGCCGGACTGGCCCGTGGCTGTCTGGCCATTCGTTGGCAATAGTTGAACAACTGCCCGATTGGCGTCGCGAGCAAGATGATTGGTCCAGAAACGTTGGCCGTCGGCCGTATAGGTGATAATGCTGCCCGCATCGGTGCCCACGGCTAGGACCGGATTGTCCGCCAGCACAGCGAAGCCCAGGGCTGTAATCGGCCGATTGACGGTTCGGTACCACACGAGACTACCATCTGAATCGTAGAGATTGACTTGTCCGAAATTGGTACCGACAGCAATGCCATTGCCAAGGCCCGGAAAGGCCGTCGCGGCAATCGTTGTGATCCGGCGAGATACTGCCTGTTGCCAATTAAGTCGTCCGCCATCCAGGTACAGAAGCTGGCTAAAGCGGCGCGTTGTAAAGAGCCCCAGGACGATTTCGACCTGACCGTCAGCGTCGAAATCGTCTAGCAAGAGCAAAGGGGTGACGCCACTGGCCTGTGTTTCCGGTGGCGAATAGCGCCATGTTACCGTTCCGTTGGTCCGATCAAAGGCCACCAGACGGCCGCTGTCATACAGCGTGAGAATCTCATCGATCCCGTCATTCTCTACGTCGTAGGGTACCAGCTTGGCAATGAGATCGGGTGCAACGTCATCTGCTGGGCCGGCGTCGGCTGACTCTGGAGGAACTTGATCCGAGTGCTGCCAAACCGTCTCACCGCGAGGATTGACCAGCGAAAACCATCCCTCTCCGGCCAGGGCAATCCGGGCTGAGTTGGGTGTGTTGGGTTCGGAGTCGAGATAGGCAAAGGAGACGATGGGCCCCGGAGCGTCAATGCTCCAGACGACCTGACCATCAGCGGCGATGAGGGCCAGACGTCCGTTCTCGTCAGAGACCAGTAGTTCGTCGACGCCGTCGTAGTCGAGATCGGCCAGTTCTGCGCTTTGCAGTCGTCCGGAAGCGGAGTACTCCCAATAGCTGGTTGAAGTGCCTTGTGCGGAACTTTTAAGTGGCGCCGCAGCGCCGGCTAGGAGGACCAAGAACAGAAGGCTGACCACAGAGATCAGCCGACCAAATGGCCTGAATGGCTGGCCCGAATGCTGGGAGCTTGACTCCCATACGGAATCAGAACGCACGCGGCGGTGCAAGCCTACTCCTGCTCGGGCGGGCGTAAGGTGTACCCCACGCCGCGCTCGCTGACGATCCAATTCCCGAACGGATCCACCGCTCGCCGCAGACGTTTCATCAGGGTCTTGAGCCGATCCGGGTCATCCACCAACGCGTTGCCCCAGACGGCAATCTCCAGGTCTTCGCCGCGCACAACCTGGCCCGGTTGCAGGCAAAGGCGCACCAGAACGCTGAACTGGGACGTAGTCAAATTGAGCTGCTGCCCATAGCCCCAAACTTGATGGCGCTGCTCGTCGATGACAAACGGCCCGGCCTGTATCAGACCCGGCACCGTCTGGCGCCGCACGAACCGTCGCAGGATTTCGCTCGTATAATGATACTGCCCCCCATCATTACGCAGAAGCGACTGCTGTTCAAGTTGCCGCAGACTGTCCACTGGGCCGTCGGCAATAGCCAGCACATGTTGCTCCTCGCCACTCAGATTCTGCCAAAGGTAGCCCAGATGCGACTCAGCTTCCAATTCGATCGCGTTATCCAATTGGCGGATGGACTCGACATCGGCCATTGGGTCGACGCCTTTTTCCACCATAGTCTGGAAGGCGTGATACCCAGCGATGTGTAGGAAGAAGGGATGGTAGCCGACCAGGAACAGCAAATGATTGATCAGCCGCTCGCTAAATTGAATGGCACTACCATCCAAACGTTTGTTAAGCAGTGTGCGCGCATCGTGCTCGTCGAAGAGACCCAATGGTACGGTGACGAAAATGTTGAAGAACGGCGAACTGAGGATTTCCTCTTCAGCGGTAATGGCGAACAACGGCCGCTGGCTGGCCGTGAGATAAGCGAGACCATACTTTGTCGTTAGGCCACGCAGGCGGGCAAAAAAGTACGGCGTCAGATGATCATTGGCCGCCAAGAGCTCAAACTCGTCGAGCAAGACTACGACGTTGGCCCCTTGTTGTATCACTTGCTGAAGGGCACGGTCCAACGCCCGATACGTGCCGGGCTGTGCCATTTCTGAAAGATCCAGTCGCGAATCAAGCGCGGCCTCGGCCAGTCCATCGAGTAGCAATTCGTAGACTTCTTCGGGCGGGGATCCTGCGAGTTCCTGACAATCCAGCATCACGAACAGCGCCTTGGGTCCATCGAGGTTATAGGGGCCGCGCACGGATGGCTGAACCAGATGGAGCAGCAACGAACTCTTGCCGATGCGTCGCGGGCCAATGAGCGAAACACTCTGGCCATTACGCAAGAGACCCAGTATCTGGCTCAACTCCGTCCCCCGACCGACGAAGTCTTCTTTACGGCGAATTGCGCCGCGATGATAGAAGGGATTGTCTGCACTCATAAGCACACCTATTCTAATCCCGAACGGCCAATCATGGTAGAGCAATGAGCGTAGGCTTAACCAACACGGTTGCGCGGGCACCGGCGCGTGAATACAATCGAACAAATGAACGAGGGGCTGCAGGCAAGACTCAAGCGATTGGGCGTGGTGAAGGGTGCACGGCATCTGCAGTCACCCGGCCCTGTTTCGCGTGCAGACCGGTCGGTGCTCCCGCTGGAGACCTTTCTGCCCGGCGGCGCTGAAGCGCATACGGACGAGGGGAGCTGCTTCGTGGTGGATCAGGTCTATCCGCTCGCAACGACCCATGGGGCGGATACGTTGGCGAATCTGCCCGCGACGGAGCTGACTCAGGCCATCCCCTTTGCGCGAGATGATCGACTTAGCGGCCGTAACCTACGCGAATTTGTCTTTCTGGATACGGAGACAACGGGGCTTTCCGGTGCGGGCACCCTGGCATTCATGGTGGGCGTGGGCTACCTTGAGCGACAACCGGTGCCGGACGACGATGGCGCCCACGAGGTCTTCGTTGTTCGCCAGTATTTCTTGCGCGATCCTGGTGATGAGGTGCCGATGCTGAGCATGCTCGACGAGCTGTTGGCGCGTAAGTCGGGGCTGGTGACGTTTAACGGCCGCTCGTTTGACCTTCCCTTGCTCGATATCCGCTACATGATGAATCGACGTAACGGCCGGGTGCTGGATATGCCCCACATGGACCTGCTTCCTTTGTCACGCCGCATGTATCGCGCGAGAGTTGGTTCGTGTGCGCTGGGATCGTTAGAGCAGTCCATACTGGGTGTGCACCGCACGGGTGAGGATGTCCCTGGGTGGTTAATCCCCACGCTTTATCAGAACTATCTCCGCAGCGGTGACGTACAGCCGTTGACCGGCGTTTTCTATCACAACCGGCTGGACTTGCTATCCATGGTGACGCTGGCTACACGGCTGCTCAACGAGATTCACCAGCCGCAGGCGATCGAGGAGCCGCGTGATCGGCTTAGTCTGGCTAAGTGGCAAGCCGACATCGGGCAGGTTGACAAGGCTGAAGAGACGTTCCGACAGCTACTCGCAACCGATCTGGAGCTTGAACCCTATCAGGAAGCACTGTGGCGTTTGGCGATGCTGTACAAGCAGTCGGACCGGCGCAATGAGGCGGTGCCCTACTGGCAGCAGCTTGCCGTCATCAGCATGGACAGCGTCGACGCGCATGTGGAACTGGCCAAGTTCTACGAGTGGCATGAGATAGACCTAAGCAAGGCTATCCTGTGGACGGAACAAGCGTTGGCTCTGGTGGAGAAACGACGGCCGTCCTCGGCTTTGTTCCTGAAACGAGGCGAATTGAAGCGGCGGTTGGAGCGGCTACAGCGCAAAGTTGACAGCCAAAGCGACTAGGGGCACCTAGCGGGCGGCCTGATCCAGACCAATGACCGTATCGAGGTCCTTGTCGCCACGACCGCTAAGATTAACAAGGATGATCTGGTCACGCCGCATCGTCGGGGCCAGCTTGATCGCCTCGGCCACAGCGTGGGCTGACTCCAGCGCCGGAATGATTCCCTCAGTTTCCGACAGCCGGTGGAATGCCGCGAGGGCTTCCTCGTCGGTGGCATAGGTGTAGCCGGCGCGCTCTTGATCACGTAACCAGGCATGCTCGGGGCCGACGCTGGGATAATCCAGCCCAGCGCTGATGCTGTGGGTCTCGCGAATTTGTCCGTCGGCCGTTTGCATGACAAAGCTCTTCGTGCCGTGTAGCACGCCAATCTTGGCCACATCGAGGTCGGCGAAACGCGCGGCATGACGCCCGCTGCTGATGCTCTCCCCACCGGCCTCGACCCCAATGAGATCGACTGCTTCATCCCCCTGGAAAGCATGGAAGATGCCAATGGCGTTGCTGCCACCACCGACACAGGCAACGATTGTGTCGGGCAGGACGGCCGGCGATGGCCAATATCTGTTCGCGGGCTTCCCGGCCAATGACACTCTGGAAGTCACGCACGATCATGGGGTAGGGGTGGGGTCCCAGGACGGAGCCCAGCAGGTAGTGGGTGTCTTCAACATTGGTCACCCAGTCGCGAATAGCCTCGTTGATCGCGTCCTTCAGCGTGCGGCTGCCCGATGTTACCGGCCGGACTTCAGCGCCGAGGAGTTTCATCCGGTAGACGTTGGGTTGCTGCCGAGCAATGTCAACGTCACCCATGTAGACAACGCATTCCAACCCTAGCAGAGCGCAGGCGGTGGCTGTGGCAACACCGTGCTGCCCGGCCCCGGTCTCGGCGACCACGCGGCGCTTGCCCATCCGCTTGACCAGCAGGGCCTGGCCCAGTGCGTTGTTGATCTTGTGGGCGCCGGTGTGGTTGAGGTCTTCGCGCTTGAGGTAGATCTGTGCACCGCCCAGTTGCTCGCTGAGGCGACGGGCATAGGAGATCGGCGACGGACGACCGACATAGGACTGCAGTAGTCCATTGAACTCGGCAATGAACGCCGGGTCTTGCTGGGCTTCCGTATAGACCGCCAGCAACTGCTCCAGAGCAGGCATGAGGGTCTCGGGCACAAATTGGCCGCCGTAGGGGCCAAACTTACCTGTCTCGTCGGGAACGGTTACTCGCTGTGTCATAGGTCGGCGTTTCCTTGTTGCGTTGCGGGCGGATTATAGCAAGTTTCGGCCGACCGGCGGAGACAATCAGTTTTACCCGATCGTAGGGTTGCGGTTGTGCTTCAGGTTAGGCCATCAGCGCCGCAATGACGTGGTCGCCCATTTCGGACGTGCCCACGGGCGGTTCGCCGGCTGCGGCAATATCGGCAGTCCGGTACCCTGCGGCCAGCGCCGCGCTAACGGCCGATTCGATGGCCGCTGCTTCCTGGGTCAGACCCAGGCTTGACCGGAGCATCATGGCTGTGCTCAGGATAGTCGCCAGCGGATTGGCGATGCCCTTGCCGGCAATATCGGGCGCCGACCCATGAATGGGTTCGTATAGACCAACCTGGCCGGGAGCCCCGATGGAGGCAGAGGGCAGCATCCCTAACGATCCGGTGATCATCGAAGCTTCGTCTGAGAGAATGTCACCGAACATGTTCTCAGTCACGATGACGTCGAAGTCGGCCGGACGATTGATGAGGTACATGGCGCAGGCGTCCACCAGAATGTCCTCGTACTCGATGTCGGGGTAGTCGGCGGCCATCTCGTGAGCGACCTCGCGCCACAGACGCGACGACGCCAATACGTTGGCCTTGTCAACTGACGTCAGCTTGCCGCGCCGTTGCCGGGCCAGTTCAAAGCCCACGGCGAGCACACGACGGATCTCGTCCTCAGTGTACCGCATGGTGTCGACGCCCGTGCGACGGCCGTCTACCATATCGCGGCCCTGCGGCTGCCCGAAGTACAGGCCGCCGGTCAATTCGCGGACGATCATGATATCCACCCCTCGCACACGCTCGGCGCGCAGTGGGCTGGCGTCGATAAGCGCGTCCAACACAACAACCGGCCGTAAATTGGCAAACACGCCCAACTCCTTGCGCAGCTTCAGCAGACCCTGTTCCGGGCGTACAGTTGCCTTGGGATCGCTCCATTTTGGCCCTCCGACCGCTCCCAGTAGCACGGCATCGGCCGACAGGCAGGCACCCAGCGTCTCGTCGGGCAGTCCCGTCCCGGTCAGGTCGATGGCGGCACCTCCGCAGATCGCTTCGTTGAAGATGAAAGTGTGGCCAAAGCAAGAGGCGACCGCTTCCAGGACTTTGCGTCCTTCGGCAACCACCTCAGGACCGATGCCGTCACCGGGCAGAAGGACAATCGTTGCTTCCATGATGTTTCCTATGATTCGACGGCCAGGTCAGCGACCGTGCCATTGGCGGCCTCAATGAGCGCCACGGGGGTGATTTCAAAGACGGTATTCGGTGTGCCGGCCGCGGCCCAGATCGTGACGTACTGCGTCAGATCCCGATCCACGAAGACCGGCATGCTTGTGGCGTGACCGAAGGGTGGTACGCCGCCGATGGCAAAGCCTGTGGCCGACCGGACGACTTCAGCGTCGGCGCGCTTGACTTGTTTGCGGCCGACGCCAAGCAGATCGGCCAGCTTCCTTGTGTCCAGTTGATTGGAGCCGGACACCAGAGCGATCAAAGGTTGATCGGCCACGGTGAAGACCAGGCTCTTGACGATTTGGCCAACCTCGCAGCCGATGGCCGCGGCGGCGTCTTCGGCCGTGCGTGTAGATTCGGCAAACGTGACGATTTCTACGGTTAGTCCGCGTGCTTCGGCGGCGTCGGCCACACGTTGGGCAGATGGATGGAGCATCGTTGTCTCAACCTGCCAAAAGGGCGAATTCCATGCTGTCGGCCAGGGCGCGCCAGCTGGCGTCGATGATGTTTGGACTGGCGCCGACTGTGCTCCACTGACGTTTGCCGTCCCTGGATTCAATCAACACGCGCGTCGTGGCCGCCGTATTGTTCTCACCGTCGAGGATGCGGACCTTGTAGTCCTCCAGTCTGACGGCGTTAATTTGCGGGTAGATATCCGCCAGCGCTTTGCGGAGGGCGGCGTCGAGCGCATTGACCGGGCCATTGCCCTCGGCCACAGTATGCATGATTTGGGGACCGACGCGTACTTTGACAGTCGCTTCGGCCATCAGCCCCCGACCGCGGCGGCGCTGGACGACGACGGAGTAGTCGATCATCTCGAATGGCGGCACGTAGGCGGGGTGGGTGCGGCGCAGCATGAGTTCCACCGAAGCTTCAGCCCCCTCGAATGTGAAGCCCTGTGATTCCAGTTCTTTAATCTGTTGCAGAACGCCACCCAGGTCGAGTGACTCTGTGTTCAGGTTGAACTGCGCGGCCTTGTCCACCAGATTGCCGCGGCCGGATAGTTCCGACACGACGCTGCGCTGTTCATTGCCAACCAGTGTGGGGTCGATATGCTGGTAACTATGGCTGTCTTTGAGCATCGCTGCGACATGGATGCCGCCCTTGTGGGCGAAAGCGCTGCTGCCGACAAATGGCCAGTGGTCGTCGTGGGTCAGGTTGGCCAGCTCGGCCACGTAGCGTGAGGTTTCGGTCAGGTGGGCCAGCTTTTCCGGGGGCAGCACCTCGTAGCCCATCTTGAGCTGCAGGTCGGGTATCACGGTGCACAGGTTGGCATTGGCCACTCGTTCACCGTACCCGTTAATGGTTCCCTGCACGTGGGTTGCTCCGGCCAGGACGGCGGCCAACGTATTGGCCACACCGCAGCCGGAGTCGTCGTGGGTATGGATGCCGATGGGCACCCCGGCGCCCAATCGTCGATAGATATCGGCCGTAATCTCGCTCACTTCCCAGGGCAACGACCCACCGTTGGTGTCACACAGCACAACGCTGTCTGCTCCGGCGTGAAAGGCGGCCTGCAGCGTGGCGATGGCGTACTCCGGATCGTCCTTATAGCCGTCGAAGAAATGCTCGCCGTCGTAGATGATTTCCCGGCCCTGCGCCTTGCAAAAGGCCACGCTGTCGCCGATCATGGCCAGGTTTTCTTCCATCGTGGTTTCCAGCACCCCGGTCACGTGCAGCTCCCAGCTCTTGCCGACGATGGTGACGGTCGGCGTGTTCGCTTCCAACAGTGCGCGGATGTTGGCGTCGTTTTCCGGGCGCGAGTGCTTGCGGCGCGTGCTACCAAAGGCAGCGACTTTGGCATGCTTGAGGCCGAGTGATGGGGCGCGACGGAAGAATTCTACGTCCTTGGGATTGGACCCCGGCCAGCCACCTTCGATGTAATGCACGCCCATTTCGTCCAGGCGCCGAGCGACCTTAAGCTTGTCTTCCAGCGAGAGCGAAATGCCCTCGCGCTGCATACCGTCGCGTAGCGTTGTATCGTAGAGAAAGATTTGAGTCATGATAGAGGATGCAGTTTAGTGTTAACTCGGGCCGGATTGGCCTCTTCATAGGCGGCTATCTGCGGCTCATGTTTCACAAGGTAGCCTGACTGGTCAATGCCTTCCAGTAAGCAGGTCTTGCTGAAAGCGTCGATCGGAAAATGCACCGCACGGCCGTCGGGCAGCACCAGACTCTGGTTGGCCAAATCGACCGTCACTTCCGTCGTCGGATCTTCAGCAACCAGGCTCTGCAACTGCCGGACGGTAGCGGCATCCACCGCAATCGGCAGCAGGCCGTTCTTGAGCGCATTGTTCTGAAAGATGTCGGCAAAGGAGGTGCTGATCACGGCGCTGAAGCCGAAGTCCATCAGAGACCACGGCGCGTGCTCCCGACTTGAGCCACAGCCGAAGTTGTCGCCGGCCAGCAGTATCTTGACGCCTTGTGCCTCCGGCTGGTTCAGTGCAAAGTCGGGATTCTCGCTACCATCCGGCAGATAGCGCCAGTCGGCAAACAGGTTCTTGCCGAGACCGGTCTTCTGCGTCGTCTTCAGAAAGCGCGCCGGAATAATCTGGTCGGTGTCGATGTTGTCAACCGGCAGGACAACGACAGTACTGGTGAGGGCCGCAATCGGTTTCATGGTTAAGCTCCTTGCGGCTGGTCGGCAACAAACTTGCGAACGTCCGTGATCCGGCCGGTCATAGCGGCGGCGGCCGCGGTCAAGGGGCTGGCCAGGAACGTGCGCCCGCCCTTGCCCTGACGCCCTTCAAAGTTGCGGTTGCTTGTGCTGACGGCGTATTGGCCGGGCTGGAGTTGGTCACCGTTCATGGCGATGCACATGCTGCAGCCCGCCTCACGCCACTCAGCCCCGGCCTCCTTAAAGATCGTATCCAGCCCCTCGGCCTCGGCCTGGCGCTTGACATCCTGCGAACCGGGCACGACCATAACGCGCACGCCTTCCTTCACCTGCTGCCCGCGCATCAGTCCGGCGGCCAGGCGCAGATCGCTAATGCGAGAGTTAGTGCAACTACCGATGAACACCACATCGATCGGATGGCCCAGCAACGGCCGTCCCGGTTGAAGATCCATATAGGCCAGTGACTTTTCCAGGGAATGACGCTGGGTGAGATCGCCGACGGCCTGCGGGTCGGGAATGGGCTGCGTGATGCGTATGCCCATGCCGGGGTTGGTGCCGTAGGTGATCATTGGCTCCAGGTCATCGGCGTGGAGCGTAATGGTGCGGTCAAACTGGGCGTCGGGGTCGCTGGGCAACGTGCGCCAATAGGCAACGGCCCGGTCCCAGTCGGCGCCCTGAGGGGCAAACGGCCGTCCGGCGATGTAATCGAACGTTGTGTCATCCGGCGCCACCAGTCCAGCGCGTGCGCCGCCTTCGATGCTCATATTGCAAATGGTCATACGCTCTTCCATCGAGAGCGCCTCAATGGCCGGGCCGCGATACTCAAAGACGTGGCCCGTACCCCCGCCGACCCCAATCTCAGCCAACAGCGCCAGAATGATATCCTTGGCGGTAACGCCGGGAGATAAGCGCCCTTCAACGTTGACGGCAAAAGTCTTGGGTTTGGTCTGCAACAGACACTGAGTTGCCAACACGTGTTCGACCTCGCTGGTGCCAATGCCGAAGGCCAGCGCACCGAACGCGCCGTGGGTGGCGGTGTGGCTGTCGCCGCAGACGATGGTCATGCCCGGCTGGGTCAGACCCAGTTCCGGTCCGATGACGTGCACGATGCCACGATGGTGGCTCTCCAGGCCCAGGAGCGGAATGCCAAAGTCCTCGCAATTCTTCTCCAGTGTGGCAATCTGCTGGGCAGCCATCTGATCGGCGATGGGTATGCCAATGGGTGTGGTGGGCACGCTATGGTCGACCGTGGCCACCGTGTGGTCGGGTCGTCGGACTGTCAGACCGCGCGCCCGCAGGCCGCTGAACGCCTGAGGCGACGTCACTTCGTGCACCAGATGCAAATCGATGTAGAGGATGGCCGGACTGCCCGGCTCGGCCACGACAATATGGTCGCGCCAGATCTTATCCAGGATGGTCTGTGGTTGTGATGATGTCATATGGATATTGTGTACGGGATTAATGACTCATGGCTTCAAGCTCGGACGATTCATTAGATGGTTGGCGGGCGGCCGTCTGACCTTCGCGCGCGGCCAGCAATTTGTTTAGCGCGCTCAAGTAGGCACGAGCGCTGGCCACGACGATGTCCGTGCTGGCTCCGTGGCCGCTGAAGGTGCGAAACACCGGCCGGTTTGTTTGCGGATTCAGCGTGTAGGGCATTTCATCTGCGTCAGGCTGGATGCGCATGGTGGCTTCGGCCACAGCGTCCATCCCTTCGGTCACGGCGTTGATGCTGAACTCGGTCAGGCTGTTCTTGACGCCGACGATGCGATTGATGGCTTCGTAGACGGCATCAACCGGCCCGGTGCCGATGGCGGCGTCCTGATAGACCTCGTCATCCGGCCCGGTCAGGTTGACCGTGGCTGTCGGGATACTGTGATCGCCGCAGGAGACCTGGATGTGGTTGAGCTGCCAAAATGACGGCGGCTGATAGACTTCATCCGCCACGATAGCTTCGATGTCGGCGTCGGTCACCACTTTCTTCTTGTCAGCCAGTTTCTTGAAGCGCTTGAAGGCGCTGCCCACCTCGTCGTCGGTCAGGTCGTCGTAGCCCATCTCGTTGAGGCGCACGCGAAAGGCGTGGCGGCCGGAATGCTTGCCCAGGACCAGGCGTGACGTGTTCAGGCCGACCGTCTCCGGCCGCATGATCTCGTAAGTCTGGTGGTTCTTGAGCATGCCGTCCTGATGGATTCCGGCTTCGTGGGCAAAGGCGTTGGCCCCGACGATGGCCTTGTTGGGCTGGATAGCCATGCCGGTGTACATCTCACCATGTGACTGGTGCGGGCGATTTGCGTTGTGTCGATGTTGGTGGTCAGGCCAAAGACCTGCGGCCGCGTGCTGAGGGTCATGACGACCTCTTCCAGAGCCGTGTTGCCGGCGCGCTCGCCAATGCCGTTGATGGTCACTTCGACCTGTCGGGCGCCGTTGCGGACACCGGCCAGTGTATTGGCCGTGGCCAGGCCCAGGTCGTTGTGACAGTGGACCGACCAGACCACGCTGTCCGCGCCGGGCGTCTTCTCAATCAAGTACTTGATCAGCCAGCCGAACTCTTCCGGCGTGGTGTAGCCGACGGTGTCGGGGATGTTGAGCGTCGTCGCACCGGCCTTGATCGCCTCTCCCAGCACTTGCACCAGGAAATCGGGATCCGACCGCCCGGCGTCTTCCGGCGAGAACTCCACATCGTCGCACAGACTCTTGGCAAAGGTGACAGCCTTGATGGTCTGGTCAATACACTCTTCGCGATCGATCCGCAGTTTGTGCTTGAGATGGATGTCGCTGGTGGCCAGGAAGGTGTGGATGCGATGGCGTGGGGCGACCTTGACGGCATCATAGGCGCGCTGGATGTCTTGCTCGACTCGCGCGGGCCAGCCCGGCAATGGTCATCGGCTGACCGTCCTTGCGGCCGTCCGTCAGCGGCCCGACCTCCTGAGCAATGCGCCGGACCGCTTCGAAGTCGCCGGGCGAGGCGATGGGAAAGCCGGCCTCGCAGATGTCCACGCCAAGTCGTGAGAGTTGCCGCGCGATCTCCAGTTTTTCCTCCACGTTAAGTGTCGCGCCCGGCGATTGCTCACCGTCGCGCAAGGTGGTGTCGAAGACAATGACTCTGTCGGTCGGGGGCGTGGGTTGGTCGGTCATGGTGGGTTTCTCCGGTCTATATCTCTTTGGCGTTCAGGAAGGGCATCATGCGGCGCAAGTCTTTGCCGACTTCCTCAACCTGTGCGTCGCGCGCTGTGGCTTGCTGGGCCGTAAACCAGGGACGGCCGGCGGCGTTCTCGTCGATCCAGCCCTCGGCGAATGAGCCGGTCTGGATCTCGGTCAGAGATCTGTTTCATTTCGGTACGGGTCTCGTCGGTGACGATGCGCGGTCCGGCGGTGTAATCGCCGTACTCGGCCGTGTCGCTGACGCTGTAGCGCATATAGTTGAGCCCGCCCTGGTAGATGAGGTCGACGATCAGCTTCAGCTCGTGCAGGCACTCGAAGTAGGCGATCTCCGGCTGATAGCCGGCGTCCACCAGCGTGTTGAAAGCAGATTCGATGAGAGCGCTGACGCCACCGCACAGGATGACCTGCTCGCCGAACAGGTCGGTCTCAGTCTCTTCCTGAAAGGTCGTCTCGATGACACCTGCGCGTGTGCAGCCGATGCCCTTGCCATAGGCCAGAGCGTTCTCACGGGCCTGGCCGATGCGTCCTGGTGAACGGCTAGCAGTCCAGGCGTTCCGCTGCCTTCAATGTACAGTTCGCGAACGCGATGGCCCGGCGCCTTGGGGGCGATCATGGTCACATCCACGAACTCCGGCGGCACAATCTGGCCGTAACGGATGTTGAAGCCGTGGCTGAACATGAGCGTCTTGCCCGGGGTCAGATTGGGGGCAATGTGTTCACGGTAGATGGCCGCCTGGGATGTGTCCGGTGCGAGGATCATGATCACATCCGCTTCACGGGTCGCGTCGGCGGTGTTCATCACTTTCAGACCATCCGCTTCAGCCTTGGCCCAGGAGGGGCTACCGTTATATAGGCCGACGCGGACGTCCACACCGGAATCCTGCAGATTGAGTGCGTGGGCGTGTCCCTGGCTGCCATAGCCAATGATGGCTACCTTTTTGCCCGCCAAGCGATTGGCGTCGGCATCGTTGTCATAGTAGATAGTTGCCAAAACGATTCTCCCTAAATCAAATGTCCGTTACCGTTGGTCACGGGAACAGCAGGTTCGCGAAACAAGTTGGGTCCGTGGATAGTGGCGCCGCGCACCATAGCCACACGACCCGTGCGTGACATCTCCAGGATGCCGAAATTGTCCAGTAGATCGATGAGCGAGTCTACCCGATCCTCGGCGCCGACGATCTGCACGATCACCGCGTCCATGCAGACATCCACAACGCTGGCCCGGAAGATATCGACCAGTTGCAATACCTCCGCGCGCTTGTCGCTGGGCGCGTTGACCTTGATCAGAGCCATCTCGCGGATGATGGTTGCCTCGTCGGTGACGTCTTCGATACCGATGACATTGATCAGCTTGTCGAGTTGGGTATTGACCTGGTTCAGATCGCGGTCGGTGCCGCGCACGACAAAGGTCATGCGGCTGACGCCGGGCTGCTCGCTGTGGCCAACTGCCAGACTTTCAATGTTAAAGTTGCGGCGGCTGAACAGGGCGGTCACCCGGCTCAGGACACCCGGCTTGTCTTCCAGCCAGGCGACAAGCGTGCGGCGTTTGTGCAATTGGGTGCTCATGCGTTGGGCTCCTCCATATCGGCTGACCGATTGCGCCGGATCATGTCGGCATTGCTCTTGCCGGGCGCGACCATCGGGTAAACGTTAGTGAACTCTTCAACCTGGAAATCCAGCAGGAACGGACCTTCGGTGGCCTGTGCCTCACGGATGGCATCATAGACGTCTGATTTTTGCGTCACGGCGCGGCCCGGAATGCCATAGGCCTCGGCTAGCTTCACGAAATCGGGGTTAAACAGCGGCGTACCGACATAGCGTTTGTTATAGAACACATCCTGCCACTGGCGCACCATGCCCAGATAGCCATTGTTGATGATCGCGATCTTGATGGGCAGGCGCTCCTGGACGACAGTGGATAGTTCGGCCATGGTCATCTGGAAGCCACCATCCCCGGCGATCACCCATGTTTCTTCGCTAGGCATGCCCATCTGAGCGCCAATGGCCGACGGCAGCGCATAACCCATGGTGCCCAGACCACCGGAGGTTAGCAGTGACCGCGGTTTGGTGTGTTGGAAATACTGGGCTTCCCACATCTGATGCTGACCTACATCGGTGACCACGATGCAATCACCCTCGTCGGTCGCGTGCCAAAGTTGCTGCATGACATATGGTGCGACCAGTTCATCTGTTTCCTGGGACAAAATGTCACGGTTCGACTGTGTCGTTGCGCCACTCGTTGATCTGGCCCAGCCAGGCGGGATGCTCATTGGGCTCCACCTGTGGCAGCAAGGCGCGAAGTGTCATGAGGGCATCGCCTACGACCGGTGTGTCGATGGTCAGATTCTTGCCCATTTCGGCCGGGTCCAGGTCCACATGGATGATGCGTGGCCTTCGGCGCAAAGGTGCTGAACGCGCCCGTCAGCCGGTCGTCCAGCCGCGCGCCGATGGCAAACAGCACATCGCACTCTTGCAGCGCGTAGTTGCAATAGGCTTCGCCGTGCATACCGCCCCAACTGATTGAGAGCGGGTGGGTTGACGGGAAAGTGCCGATGCCCAGCAAGCTGGTGGCGACCGGGATATTGGCCTTCTCGGCCAACTGCCGCAGTTCCGCTTCGGCCTGGGCAATGGTGACGCCCTGGCCGGAGATGATAACCGGCCGCTGGGCTTCGTTGAGGAGCTTGGCGGCTCGCTCAATGATAGGGGCGGCCGGTGTGACGGCGTTCGGCCGATAGCCAGGCAAATGGATCTCGGTCGGGATACTCCCACAGGATCGAGTCCTGTTGCACATCCTTGCAGATATCGACGAGCACCGGGCCGGGACGGCCGGTGCGGGCGATGTAGAAGGCTTCTTTCAGGGCATCCGGCAGGTCGTGGATGTCGGTAATCAGATAGTTATGCTTGGTGACCGGCATACTGATCGCGCGGATGTCCGCTTCCTGGAAGCCGTCACGCCCCAGCAGGCTGGTCGGCACCTGGCCGGTAATGGCCACCACGGGGGTCGAATCCATATAGGCCGTCGCCAGACCGGTGATCAGGTTGGTTGCGCCCGGGCCGGAAGTGGCAATACAAACGCCCACGCGACCCGTCGCTCGCGCATAGCCATCGGCCATGTGCGACGCACCCTGTTCGTGGGTGACCAGCACGTGGTGAACCGGGTAATCGTACTTGTACAGATCGTCATACAGTGGTAGGATGGCTCCGCCCGGCAGTCCGAAGACCACATCGACCCCTTCATGAATCAGACTCTCCCAGATAATCTGCCCGCCTGTCTTCATCTCGCTCATGTGACTTCTCCTCGATTAGAACAAAAAAACCGCCCTGTTGGGCGGTTTCGGTTACTTTCCTAGTCCTGTGGAGCCATCGGTTTGCCTGTGACCCTTACCCAACAACCATTGAGTCCTTATGCGTAATAAGGACCAGGCCGCTAAGAAGGCTAATAATCAGGTCAAATTGATGGTAAACGAACTTCTTGCTCACAAATGGTTACTCGTAGAGTTAATGATAAGCAGTATAGAGGGGCAATTCGAAAGGCGCTATGTACAAATAGCCACAAGGTAGCGGTGTTCATTTGTGCGAAATGTACAGCGCATCGCGTGGTCGAGTCTGAACGCTTTGCGTCAAAGCGTAAAGGTAGCCAAAGCCAAAGGGAACGGTCTTCTTTCGAATACCGTTCCCTCTGGTTCCCACTATTTCCCACTGAACCGCGCACTCTAGCGCAAGCCTGAAGACAGTATACTTGCTGACACGGGCTCAATCTACGTGCAACTTACCAGAATCGGAAGGTGCTTTATTCGGTATATTCTTTACAAGTAGGGCGGATTCGTTCGTTAGGGGCGTTCTTCTTCAGGGCGCAATTGCCACAGCTTCAGAGCCAGGTGCAAAGCCAGGCGCATGTTGGCCTCGTCCAGCTGCATCTGTGTCAACTCTTGAATGCGTTCCATGCGATAGAGCAAGGTGTTGCGGTGGACGAAAAGCGACTCGGCCGTCTGGCTGATGTTGCCATGATGGTTGAAGTAGGCCTCGACGGTCTTGACCAGGCTGCCACGGTTCCCGGCGTCATATTCTACCAACGGCCGCATGATCTCTTCGGCGAAGCGACGCACGGTTGTCTGGCCCTCGAGTTCATAAAGCAGTTTGTAAACACCCAGACTCTTGAACTCTACCACCTGATTGGCGATCTTGAGGCGCTGGGCCAACTGCATCGCCTGAAGAGACTCTTCATACCCTTGCTGCCAATCCACAAGGCTGCGCGCTGGGCCGCTGAGACCCACGTAGACGTTGGCCCCGGGGAATTCGGAGTCGACTTGCTCGATTAGGCGTCGACCCAATTGATGAGCGCTTTCCATGTCCTCGGTCGACTTGACGGCCTGGAAGACGACAATGTGTTGATTGCCGAAAATATGCACCAGGGCCGGACGGGGGTGATTGGTCGAGCACCCAGTGAAGGGACGTCTCCAAGCGGCGCATGCTGGGCGCATCAGCATCGTTCCAGGCAATGGCTAATACGGCGTGTGGCTCACGGGTATCATGGTCGAGTCTTCCTTCCAGGCGGTCAATTTCTTTGCGCGGCAACGTGCCTGCCAGCAAGCCTTCGAGAAAATCGCCGCGCAACGACTTCTTGGCCTCGCTGACCGCTTTTGCTTTGGCCATTTCCAGCGCGCAGGCGGCGGCCCCATGCTCAACCGTGAGACTATCAAGTAGGTCCAGATCGCTGGCCGGGCCGACGACCGACAAGTAGCCGCGAGCGCGATCACCGGAGATGATGGGGCTGATCAGGCGGCCCATGCCCTCGACTGGTAGCAGCTGCTGCCAATAGCTCTGCCGCGCACGTGCGGCTGCTTTGCGATTGAGCAGGACGGGTGGCAGGTCTTCACGCTGCTGCAGCGCCTGGACCAAAGCGTCACGGTCCACAGCAGTGTTGCTTGGCCAACTGATGGCCTGAATCTCCATGCGCTTGTCCTGGACCACGATGATGTTGCCGGTCAGCTTACTCATGACTTCCGTCATGGCGCCCAACCCCTGGCCTTCACGCGACATCTCGGATAGCTGCCGGTAGAGTTGCATGGCTCGTTCGCTGGTGGCCGTCTGACGATCCAGAAGGAGCAGGGTAATGGCCTGATGCATATCGCGGATGCTCGTCGTGGACGGGGTGATGAGCGCCGGCAGCCTCAATTCGTCGAAGAGCGCGGTCATCGTTTCGTCAACCGGGTAGAGGAACAAAACACCAGCGGCGGGCAGTTCGGCCAGCGGCGTCAGCTTGGCCCGTGCTGAATCGGCCGTCAATTGCGCCTGCAGCGCCTCCGGAACAAGGACCAGGTCATTGGGCTTGATCTGGGTTTCCAGATCATCCCAACTGGTCAGCAGGGCGACCCAGTTGACATTGCGGCGTGCTTGGGCACCACCGCCCAGCAAGAGCGTGTTGAGTGGTAGGGCTAGGCGAAGTACATCGCCAATATTGATATCACCCATTTCGGTATCGTTACGCATAGTCATGGTGCGGTTTCAGGCGACATCGTCGTTGGTTGGCGTGATTACGTTTGGCGATGGAAGTCTAAGCGGCCAGCGATGGGAAGCTCTGAGAGTTTGAATTCAGATGATTGCCTGAACGCGCTTCTTTTTCTGATTGTACTAGGGGAAGTAGGATTAAGAAAGTCGTGCCTTCGTTGGGCTTGCTCACCACGCTGATTTCGCCGCCATGCTGCTCTACAATGCGGTGGCAGGTAGCCAACCCTAAGCCAGTGCCCTGGCCAGGGCCTTTGGTTGTATAGAACGGCTCAAATATGTGGGCTGTTTCGGCCACCGACATGCCCTTGCCGTTGTCAAATACCAGGACCTGGACCATGTCGCTGTCACGGAGCAATTTGGTCGAGATCTCGATGTGGCGCGAGTCTTCGAGGTGCTGAACCGCATCACGCGCGTTCAGAATGAGATTGAGCCAGACGCTCTTGAGGTGCTCCCAGCTGGCTACGATGGGCGGCAGGCGCTCGCCAAAATCCGTCTCAACGTGGATGTTGGCCGACTGGAGCTGGTAGTTGACCAACTCAAGGGCCTCTTCAATGGAACCGTTGATGTTGCCCGGAGAGAAGGCATACTGCTCCTGGCGGGCGAAATCCAGCAATCCGCGGACGACCTTGGCGGCCCGTTCGCCGGCTCGGCCGATCAGATCGACTGCTTCGTAATTCTCATCTTCAACCGGGATAAGCATCTTTAGCATTTGGGCATTGGCGTTGATAGCCGTCAGTGGGTTGTTGATCTCGTGGGCTACACCGGCCGCCAGTTGACCAATAGCAGCCAGCTTGCCGGCCTGCATCAGCGAATTCTCCAGCCGGCGTTCTTCGGTCTTGTCTTGCCAGACGACCACGGCGCGCGCGGAACTAACCTGTTTGCCGGGGATGGGATAGCCGCTAACCTCCCATTCTCGCGGCAAATGGTCGTCTCCCAGCCAGCGCACCGGCCAGTGCTGCTCTTGCTTTTCGGCCAGTGTGATAGCGACAGAACAGTGCTCGCAGGGTTGACGCCGCTGGTAGAAGACCCGATAGCACACCTGTCCGGCCAATGCTTCCGGCGTCGTGTTTAGTTCGTCGGCCTTGCTCTTGTTGACGGCGACCAATTTCCATTCATCGCTGATGGTATAGATGGGATGGGGGATGCCGTCGATGAGCGCCTGCAACGTGTTGCGACCTTCCAACAAGTCTTGCTGGCGCATGCGGATCCGTTGGAATAGCCAGGCATTCTCAATGGCCTCGCTAACGGAGCTGGCAAGCGAAGCAAATAAGTCCAGATCTACGTCGCTAAAGTGACCGTCTCGTTTGTTGTAGGCGGTCAGTACGCCGACGGGACGGCCGCGCACGGTGAGTGGGGTGGACAAAATAGAGCGAACCCGAAAGCCAATGGGAGAATCCTGGGCGGCGTCGTACCGTTCGTCGTCTTCTGGGTTATTGAGGCAGAAGGTCTGCTGCTCGCTCCATGTGCGGCCCAGGATACCTTGGCCGCGGTCGACCGATGGGAAGACATGGGCGGGCATTGATCCGCGGAAGTGGCGCACGTGCTGACAGTGCAAACGGCCGCCTTCAACAATGAGCACGGCCGCCAGTTCCGTTTCTAGAACAGCGTCCACGCCACGCACGGCCGCCGCATAGACTTCGCTGGTCTCCAGCGTCGCAGCGACCATTTGACCCACGCGATTCAAGGCTGCCAGCTGACGACTTTGGCGGTGGAGCTGCTTTTCCAACTGTTGGGTTCGCAGAATCGTCTTGACGCGCGCCAACAACTCCTGCATGTAATAGGGCTTGGTGATGTAATCGTCCGCACCGGCCGAAAGGGCCTGGACCTTCTCCTCATTACTGGCGGCGGCCGTCAGCAAGACGACACGGGTGTAGCTCAACTCAGGATGACTGCGAATCCAGGCCAACACTTCTAAGCCGGAGAGCCCGGGCATCCGCATATCGAGCAGTACCAGATCCACGGAGGATGAGGTCCCGGCTGTCTCTTCCAGATAATCGATGGCCTTGTTGCCATTGGGGGCGATGGCAACGCTGTAACCTTCCTTGCGTGTGAGAAAGTCACGCAGGGACTCGGCTATCTCGGTTTCGTCGTCTACAACGAGAACCCGCGCGGCCGGCATAGCGGCCACACCCTCAGAGGCAGCCGTAAATACCCGTTGGGCCGTCAATGTGACTGCCTCCTCCGTGACTCCATTGGCATGGTCGTCCAAGAGAACTTCGTCTTCAGCGGAAAACAAACGAGAAGTATCTCGCTCCGGGGTCACTTCGTCGCCTCAGAAGAGAAGGTATACCCATGACCTTGTATGGTCATAATATAGAGTGGATCACTGGGCGACGGCTCAACTTTCTCGCGCAAATTCTTGATATGGGCGCGCACCAGTTCCGGGCTGCCTGTATCACGCGGGTAGTCCCAGACATCTTGCAGGAGCTGTTGGCTGTTGAAGACTTGATCAGCATGCGTCATCAAGTGATAAAGCAGATCAAACTGGACGTTCGTTAGCAAGACGGTGTCATGGGGCGTGGCGACCTTGAACGTGCGGCAATCGAGAACGACATTGCCCACAACGACTTCGTTGGCCAACTCCGGTTCAACCTTTTCCGGAACCGCGCGTCGCAAAATGGCCTTGACGCGCAGCTCAAGTTCCTGCATGTTGAACGGCTTGACCAGATAATCATCGCCGCCGGCGCGGAACCCTTCGATTTTGTCTTCGTCTTTGGCCTTGGCCGTTAGAAAGAGGACAGGCAAGTCCTGCAGCAAAGGATCACCACGAATCTGACGGCACACCTGATAACCATCGACACCGGGCATCATGATGTCCAGAATAAACAGGTCCGGCCGGTGGCGGCGAGCCAACTGCAAGCCTTCAATGCCGCTGTTGGCCGTCATGACCTGATGGTCATACATCTTTAAAGCCCGCTGCAACGTGCGCGAAACCAAATCGTCGTCGTCAATGACCAGGATTAGGGCCATAGTACTACCCCTTGCTATGATGGCTATTGGGCCTCAAGTATACATAAGTCGCCAGGCGTTGTCACCCCGCGCATGCCTATCATATCAGAAGGCGCAGTGGATTCTCCAGCAGGGCCTTAAAAGTTTGCATATAGCGTGCTGCTTCAACGCCGTCCGTCACACGGTGATCGGCCGAGATTGTCGCCTTCATCCGCGTGCCCACGGTCAACTGACCATCGACCACAACCGGTACTTGCGCAGCCGACCCAACCGCCAGAATGGCCGCTTCCGGTGGATTGATGATGGCGATGAAGTGATCGACGTCGAACGCGCCGAGATTGCTGACCGTGAACGTGCTGCCCTCGACATCTTCCGGCCGGACCTTGCCCGCCCGGGCGCGTTCGATCATCTCTTTGTTATCGGCGGCAACCTTGGAGAGCGTGGTTGTATCGGTGTTCTTTTGGACGACGGTTAACAGTCCACCTTCGACAGCGACGGCCGAACCTACGTTGATCGTGTTATGCATAATGAGCTTGTCACCGGCGAATGACGCGTTGAGATTAGGGAAATCGCGCAGGGCGAGACCGGCGGCCTTCACGACGATGTCGTTGACGCTAACCTTCTGGTCGTCCGGCAACGTCGCGTTAATCTGCTTGCGCAGGGCCAGCGCTTCGGCCATGTCAATGTCACTCGTGACGTAGAAGTGCGGGATGGTTGTCTTGCTTTCAACCATGCGCCGGCCAATTGCCTGACGCAGGCGTGTTGTTTGCACCTCAGTTGTGTCCGGCCCTGTGGGCACAGGCGTTGTGGCGGTGGTCACTGCCGCCGCTCGCGGCTCAGCCAGGTACGCCTCGACATCGGCTTTGCGAACACGGCCGTCGGGTCCGGTGCCGCGAACACTCGCCAGACTGACGCCTTGGTCTTCGGCAATGCGCCGAGCTAAGGGGGTAGCCTTGACGCCGCCGGGAAACTCACTGGTGTCAACGGGCGCGGATACAGCCGCTGCCGGGGTGGGTGCTGCCGCGCCCGCCGCAGCTGGGACAGTTTCTGCCGAATCGTCGGTCGTTGTCGGTTCGGCGCCGTTGCCGCCGCTCTCGGTAATGAGGCTGCTGACATCCTCACCCGCTTCGCCAACGATGGCCATATTGGCCCCCACCGGCACGACGTCACCGGCATTCTGCATAATATGCAGCAGCGTACCGGCAACCTGGGCTTCCAGTTCGAGTGTGGCCTTGTCCGACTCGATCTCGGCGACCACTTCACCTTTTTCAACCGGTTCCCCGACTTGCTTGAGCCAATTATTGAGGACTCCCTCGCGCATGTCGAAGCCCAGTTTGGGCATCACGATGAACTCGGCCATCTAGAGAATCTCCTTCACCGCTTCAATCACACGGTCCTTGTTGATCAGAGCCATTTGCTCCAGTTCCCGTGAATAGGGCAGCGGCACCTCGCGTTGGGCAACGCGCTTAATCGGTGCATCCAGATAATCAAAGGCTTCTTCCTGGAGGCGGGCGGCAATCTCGGCCCCCACGCCGTATGTCCCGTAGCCCTCTTCCACGACCACAGCCTTGAATGTCTTCTTGAACGATGCCAGCACAGGGCCCATGTCCAGAGGCCGCAACGAGCGCAAGTCTACAACTTCCGCCTCGATACCTTCTTTGGCCAACTCGGCGGCGGCCTCAAGCGCTACTTGCAACCCTTGGCCGTACCCAATAATCGTCACGTCACGGCCTTCTCGTTTGATGTCCGATACACCGATCGGCACGATGTAATCATCTTCAGGTACTTCACCGCGCACCTGATACAGCGTGTGGTGCTCGATGAACAGGACTGGATCATCAGTACGAATGCTGGCCTTGAGCAGGCCTTTGGCGTCGTAGGGGGTGCTGGGAGAGACAACCTTGAGCCCTGGAAAATGGGCGAAGATAACGTCGGGTGTGTGGCTGTGGGTTGCGCCCAGCTGACGGCCGCCGCCACCCGGCGCACGATAAACGACCGGGGCGGTGAATTGCCCGCCAAACATATAGTGGACCTTGGCCGCGTGATTGACCATTGCGTCCAGCGCCAGGAAGGCGAAGTTGATCGTCATGAATTCGGCGACCGGCCGAAGTCCGTTCATGGCGGCGCCGGCGGCGACGCCACCGATCGCCATCTCAGAGATAGGTGTATCGCGCACGCGGCGCGCGCCAAATTCGTCATAGAAGCCACGTGTGACGGCATAAGTGCCACCCCAAACGCCGACTTCCTGACCCATGATAAAGACACGTTCATCGCGAAGCATCTCTTCGCGCAGCGCATCCGTAATTGCTTGCCGCATGGTAATATGTGCCATGTTCACTCCTGATAGTAACGACTGTTGGTTTGATTGCCGGAAGCCGGCCGTTAATTGTCTACGTAGATGTCTTCGTACAGGGCTTCCGGCGGCGGGAAGGGCGACTGCTCAGCGAACTCGACGGCCTCTTCCATGACCTGATCGACTTCGTCATCAATCTGTTGCAGCTCTTCGCGCGTTCCGTCGTACTCTTCCAGGATATGGCGTTCCTGAATGCCAATGGGGTCGTCATCGCGCCACTTCTCGACCTCATCCTTTGTGCGATAGCGTAGCGGATCACCCATGCTGTGGCCCTCGAAGCGGTAGGTAATGACTTCCAGGAACTGCGGGCCTTCGCCAGCCTGAATCCCTTCAATCGCCTTTCCGGTAGCTTCGTATACCTCCAGCGCCTCCATACCGTCGACCTTCCAGGCAGGCATGTCGTAGGCCAAGGCCTTGGTGATCATATCCGGTGCAGCCGATGCCCGGGCAACTGATGTGCCCATGCCATACTGATTGTTCTCAACCAGGTAAATGATGGGCAGGTCCCAAACGCCGGCCATGTTGAGCGATTCGTGGAAGTAGCCAATATTGGTCGAACCGTCGCCCATGTAGCAAAGCACGACGGAATCTGTCTCATTGTACTTTTCGGCCAGGGCGATACCGGTGCCGAGGGGCACATGGCCACCAACTACGGCATAGCCACCCCAGTAGAGGTTGGCTTTTTCGGCCAGGTGCATGGAGCCGCCTTTGCCTTTGCTAACACCGGTTTGCTTGCCCATCAGTTCCGCCATCAAATACTTGGGGTCGGACCCTGTGACCAGGGCGTGGGCATGGTCACGATAAGCGGTGATGACGTGATCGCCTTCGCGCCGAGCGTTGATGGAGCCAACCGCCACCGCTTCCTGACCGATGTAGAGGTGGAGAAATCCACCGATTTTGCCTAGCTGATACAGTTCAGCACATTTCTGCTCGAATCTGCGGATGAGCACCATCTGGCGGTACCAATCCAACATTGTCGCCTTATCCATTCAAATCTCCTTCGAAGGGTGTAATCGAGGACAGGTGCCGAGGATACCCTTCGGCAACTCATGGGAGTTTAGCAAATTACCATTTATCCGGCGACCCCAACGAAGGGTATTTCTGCCGCCGGAGTCTAATTGGTTGGTGATAGCGGATCGATGAGCTGCGCTCCTTCGGATTCGACTTGCAGAGTCCATGTGCGGGCTGCCAGACCGGCGGAAGCAAAGGCCGCGACCATGGCCTCGGCAATGCGTGTGTGATGGTCAGGCGCAAAGGCGATGAGGCTGGGTCCGGCGCCACTCAGCGCAACGCCCGCAGCACCGGCTGAATAGGCCGCGGCCATTGCCTCCGGCGCCCCGGGGATTAGCGGTAGCCGATAGGGCTGGTGTAGACGATCGTCCATCGCGGTGCGCAGATATCCATAAGCTCCGGTGGTAAGGGCATGAACCAGAAGTCCCATGCGGCTGGCGTTGTGTATGGCATCCTGTCGCGACAGTGTTTGCGGCACCACCGTGCGGGCGGTAGCGGTGGGGAAGTGGAAATCGGGCAACGCGACCACTGCCCGCAGGGACGGAGTCGGTAAGCGCTCGAGGGTTAGCTTGGGTACACCACCTTCACCGTCAGCCATAATGCCCAACACCAGACCGCCCAGAATCGCGGGGGCCACATTATCGGGATGGCCCTCGATTTCGGCCGCCATGTGCAGCAAGTTCAATTGCGTCAGCTGTTTGCCCGTCAAAGCGTTGGCGGCCAACAGCCCGGCGACAATCGCGGCCGAACTGCTACCCAGGCCACTGCCGACCGGGATGTCGCCATCCAGCTCGATCGTGAGATCTCTGGGCCAGCGTCCCGCGCGTTCGAACACCAACGCGGCCGTCTGATAGACAAGATTGCTGGTGTCTGTGGGAATCTTGTCGGCGTCCACACCACTGACATGGATAGTCAGCGGGATCTGGGCCGGCGGTCGCTCGGGCAACAAGTCGCCTGTTACGCTGAGATGGACGATGTTGTAGAGACCTAGCGCAATCCCGAGGCAGTCGTAGCCGGGTCCAAGGTTGGCGGACGTTGCCGGAACGCGTACGATGGCATGGTGTTGGTTAGAAATCATGAAGACTCTATTCTACGCGATGTCTCGGAAGCGTCCGAGTTCCTACAATGATAGCAGGCACAGTGCCGGTTATCATGCAAACTCCCTGGGTCAACATCGCGCTATTGGCGCTTATTCTATTTCAGGCGGCCACAGGCTACCTGGGCATGACGAGCAATCGCCCGCCGGAAGCGTGGTTGCTATGGCTGCATGGTATCGGAGCCTACGCCCTGATTTTGGTGATGGTCCTCAAAATGGGCGTAATCATCGATGCCTGGCGGCGCAAGAAGCGGTGGACGGGCCGCCGAAGGGGCTTCGTGGCTTTGCTCGTGCTGCTAATCCTCACCACCGCGCTCGGCCTGATCTGGACGTTTGCGGGGCCGATCTACCTGGGCGGGTTCAGTCTGGTCAGTCTTCACATTTACCTGGCTATCCCCCTGCTTTTGCTCATGCTGTGGCACACGTACCACATGCGCTTTATTTGGCGAGTCCCTGAGGCGACGGGCCGGCGGCTCTTCCTGGGCTCGGCCGTGGCCGGGGCCGCCGGCCTGCTGTCGTGGGGTGCCGTCGATCGGGTCAAGGGGTGGCAGGGATGGCCAGGCGCCGGGCGTCGCTTCACGGGGTCCTACGAGACCGGTAGTTTCACCGGTCAGTTTCCTTCCGTGAGCTGGATTGTCGACCGGCCACCGCCGGTCGATGTGAGTGCGTGGCGGTTACGTATCAACGGAAGGGTCAATTCGCCCTTGGTGCTTTCCTACAAAGAACTGGCTGCGCTGCCGCAGGTCGAGATTCAGGCGACGCTGGACTGCACGGGCGGCTGGTACACGTCCCAAGTCTGGCGCGGTGTGCGCGTTGGCGATTTGCTGAGGCAAGCAGGATTAGACGAATCAGCGGCCAGTGTGACGTTTGAGGCAGTATCGGGCTACAAACGACGTTTTGGTCTCGTGGCTGCGGCCGACTATATACTGGCCCTGGGCATCGTTGCATCACCGCCAGGGGCTGAGGGCGCCGGCGCGATCTTTCGGCCGCTGGCCCATGGCAACGGGTTCCCTGTGCGCCTGGTTGCGCCGGACGAGCGAGGCGTGGAATGGGTCAAGTGGATCGGGGCCGTGACGGTTAACGAGACCGGTCCCAATTGGCAGATGCCTTTGCCCATTCAGTAGAATCAGGTTGAGGAGACCGATGCGGCTGGGGCCGGTGCCCGCTCCAGTACCGTGTTGTCATCCGGCACGGCCGCCGTGCTGCGCTCAAAGGCCAGGACATGCTCGAACGCAGCTATGGCTACTTCCAGCATGGTTTGGTCCGGCTCCCGCGTGGTGAGGCGCTGCAGAGCGAGGTTTGGCTTCGTAATCAGTCGAACCAGGGCATTGTCCTGATGACGGGCGGTGAAGCGCAGGAACTCGTAAGCAATTCCGGCCACGACCGGCAGCAAAATCAGGCGTGTCGCGATGCGTGCCAGTAATGGCAGCGGCGGCAGGAAGCTATACATGATGATGGAGATCACCACCACGGTTAGCAGGAAAGCCGTCCCGCAGCGGGGGTGCTCCAGCGGAAAACGGGCGACCGACTGCGGTGTCAACTCGGCCCCGGCTTCGTAGGCGTTGATCGTTTTGTGCTCGGCGCCATGATAGCCAAACAGACGCTTCACGTCGGGCATGAAGCCTATGGCCCAAATGTAGGCCACCAGCAGTGACAGGCGAATCATCCCCTCGATGAAGTTCACCAGGAAGGATTGACCGGTCATCCCCAAGAGCCGCTCGATCTGATGCGCCAGAAACGTCGGCAGTACAAAGAAGAGCAAAATCGACATGCTCAATGAAAAGGCGACCAGCGTCCACTCGACCGGGCCTTCAAATACTTTGGAAGGTTCCTCGTCCGGCGCCGTTTCCTCTTCCAGAGCGACATTGGCCGAGAACATCAGGCTCTTGATACCCAAACCGAGGGCATCCCACAGCAGTGTGACCCCGCGAACAAACGGCACCTTGGCCAACCCGCCGCCGTAGATGCGCGGGTCGAGCGGTTCCGTATGAATAACGATGTCACCCTCCGGATTACGCACGGCGACCGACAGCGCCCGCGAGCCGCGCATCATGACGCCTTCGATGACAGCCTGACCGCCATAGTTGACCGGCGTTAGCTGGATGCGTTCCGGTGATGTAGTAGGTGTTGGAGCAGAACCATTTTGATTGTCGGACATAGTCGTAAAGTATACCTCACGCGCGCCTCGGTGCGGCAGATTCCAACCCGCAGCTCAGGCAGCGCCGTCGTTTAGATGAGTGAAATGATGATCAGCAGAAGCCAGCCAATGACCAGATAGATTGACAACCAACCTAATGCATTGCCGATGGTTGCCTTGCCGCGACCATCCTGGGCCAAGACGGCCGATAGATTCAGATACCAAGAAGCGCGCTGCCCATGGCGCAACGCGGTAATGCCACACACTGCGGCCGGCAGTAGCCCAAGCAACCCGACCAGGGCCAGGTTGATCGGTGTGAGCGACGCCTGGATACTGTCCAAAAGCGCTATCGACCGGTCACCCAACAGGGCCGGCAGGATCAGGATTAGAAAGGGAACAATGCTGAACGCGACGCCGGCCAGCCCAAACATCAGGCTGCGGCCCGCTGAGCGTTCGGCGCCGTCGCGCAACTCCGGCTGGACAGCCTCGATGGTCAGCGGCCGGCCGCAGTTGGGGCAGTAAGCGCTGCCGCGCAGGGCGGTCGCCTGGCAGACCGAGCAACTGACCAGATAAGCTGACCGGTCGGTGAACACCTGCGGGTCCACCTTGAGTTCGATGAGCATGTTTTGGGGGTTCTTCACCAGAACGCCGGGATTATCGGGTATGGCTACGACTCCGCCGGTTAGCTCGACCGGCTGGGCAGGGTCGTTTTCATCGACTGCGACCAGGGCAGTCGTCGCGGGCAAGTCCGTGCTGCTTGGTGGGGCGGCCACATTTGGACTGCCCATAAGCGCTTTGGCTTTGGTCAGCACTTCCTGCCGTTTGGCCTTGGTAGCTTCCTGCCGAGCCAGGTCAACCCACTGGATGGTCGCGTTGGAGCGGACACGCGCGCCGTCTCGGACATAGTTGGAGATGAGGCGCAGGAGTTCCTGGGCTTTCTCGACGTCAGGCGCATCCACTTCAAGCTGGCTGGTTTCGTCGAAAGCACGCACACGCACAACAACTTCTTGTTTGCGCATGCCCAGCCAACTGGAAACAGACGCAACGACCACACCATTCTCTTCGTTATACATCTGCAGCGTCGCACCCATGTTGGCCAGGGCAAACAGGGTACTGCGCAGGACTACCGTCGAGTTGACGGGGAAGGATCGCACTTCGGTGATCGTCATTGTGGGCCATTATAGCGGAGCAAGGGTTCGTGCGCACCGTTCGACATCTGTTCGATGGCCGGCGAACCCATGCGTCGGGTGTCCTTTGACGATTCTGTAAGAGACTTGTAACCGCCGAGCGGTTGAATTGCCTGGTGCGATCTGGCATGATGGTCCGTATGAAACCTTATGCCCTTGTGACGCTGTTATTGGCACTGATTATCGTAATGGCCGCTTGTGTCCAGGCACCGGCCAGCGAACCTGCGGCCGATTCTGCCGGTTCGGAGACTGCCGCCGACCAGCCAAACGCCGCGCCATTGGTGGCGGCAGCCTCTCGCGTACCGACTGGTGTTGCACCCGTGTCTCTGCCCCCGCTCGATGATGCCGGTCCCGCCCCGGAGATCGACAATGATATCTGGGTGAATAGCGACGTTCCGCTGACCCTTGCCTCGCAGCGCGGAAAAGTGGTTCTGCTGGAATTCTGGACGTTTGGTTGCATCAACTGTCAACGGGTGATCCCCTATGTGCGGCAGTGGCATGACGACTACATGGGCGACGACTTTCAGGTCATTAGCATTCACTACCCGGAATTCGCCCGCGAACGGGAGTTTGACAACGTCGTGGACGCTACTCAGCGATTTGAGATTGCCTATCCGGTCGCACTTGACAACGACGGTCGAACCTGGCGGGCCTATCAGCAACGCTATTGGCCGACCACTTATCTCATTGATAAGGCCGGGCACATCCGCTATAAACACATCGGGGAATTCAATGAACGCTTGGCTGCCCAGGCGGAGGCCGCCATAGAAGCGCTGATGGCCGAATCGGCCGACAGATAAACGCCCGCCCGCGGCGGCGGGAGGATGTGGACTTGGCAAGAAAGATCGACAGCGGCCTGGTGCGGGTTGCCGGCAGTGAGGAAGTTCTGGAAGCAGAGTTGCGGGTGGTGCGTGTCGGCAAGCATTCTGTCTTGCTCACCCGCTGGGACGGGAGCATTCTGGCTATCGACGCCGTCTGCCCTCACGCTGCGGCCGATCTGGGTCAGGGCTCACTCCACCGCTGGAAGTTGTGTTGCCCGGACCACGAATACTGCTGGGACATTCGCAGCGGTCAGATCATATGGCCGCAAGACGAGAATTACCGGCTCAAGCGGTATGAGACCCGTGAAGAAAACGGGTCCGTCTTTATCCAGGTTGAGTGAGACTTGAATTCAACTGGCGCGTTAGGCGACGTGAAGGGCTAGCCGCCAGGCACCACGCGGAAAATGCTGCCGCTGATGATGTCCAGTACGTACAGTTCCCCAGCCACATCTTCACCAAATGACGATAAGATGAGGTCGCTGTCCAGGACCGTCGCCGCTTCCCATCCTCCGTCTGGCCCTGGATAGAGCCGCCAAATGATGCCCGTACAGTAGTCGCCGAAGAAGTAGTTGCCGGTCATTTGCGGATACTGCTGTCCGCGATAGACATAGCCACCGGTCACCGAGCACCCTTGATCGTGACCGTATTCAGCGATGGGCATGACCAGTCCAGTGGAATCGCAAGGATCGGTCGGAAAGCAGTGAGTTCCTTCAGTAATGTTCCAGCCGTAATTGTCGCCGCCCCTGCCATTTGCGGGCTGGAAGTTCACCTCTTCCCATTGACTCTCGCCCACGTCGGCGATATACATATCACCGGTTAGTCGATCAAAACTGAATCGCCAGGGGTTGCGCAGGCCATAAGCCCACGTTTCAGCCAGTCGATTCGTGTCTTCCAGGAACGGATTATCGGACGGGATGCCATAAGCCTCGCCCCCATCCGTGACGTCTAAACGCAGAATGGAGCCGAGCGCCGTGCCGGGATTTTGGCCGTTACTCAATGGATCACCGCCCGCGCCGCCATCGCCCAGCCCGACGTAGAGATAGCCGTCCGGCCCAAACTTGAGTTGGCCGCCGTTATGGTTCATGTAGGGCTGATCGACCGACAAAAGGATCACTTCGCTGTTCTTGTCCGCCCGATTGGGATCGTTCGGATCAACAGAGAAGCGTGATACATGGGTTGTGCCTGAGTAGTCGGTGTAGTTGACATAAAACCTGCCGAACCCGCCCGTACCCTCGTTGTGATAGTTGGGATGGAAGGCAACACTAAGCAACCCCTGTTCAAATCCCAATGATCCGACCCGATCCAGCAGATCGATAAACGGCTGAGACAGGAGTTGGCCTTCATCAATGATGCGAATACGGCCCGGTTGTTCGACAACGAACAGCCGGTTGTCGTGCGCGTGCGTCAGATAAAGGGGCCGATCCAGGCCACTGACTGGATATGGTTCCAGGCGCACGGCTGAGATGGGGGTACGTGGTGTTGGGCTGGGCTGAGGTGTCGGTACGAATGTTGGGGTGGCGGGCGCCTCGGTGGCTTCGGCACCCTCATCTGATTGCACCATGGGCACAAAGGTCTCAGTGGCCTCCCCGGTTGACGCGGACGCGAATTCGGGTGTGGCTGTGGACTGAACCACGAGCGGCGGCTCAATGAACGTCAGCTGTTCGGCAGGGGTGCTCGGTGCCTCCGAGGCTGACGG
This sequence comes from uncultured Chloroflexia bacterium, assembly GCA_963695535.1. Taxonomy (GTDB): domain Bacteria; phylum Chloroflexota; class Anaerolineae; order Promineifilales; family Promineifilaceae; genus Promineifilum. Next base: position 912,225 of record CAVOGT010000001.1, on the reverse strand, counting down.
CGTGCAAGCCGCGAGGAACAAGACGAGAAACAAAGCAAGAGGTGCGAAATGTCGGCTCACTGTAAGGCATTATAGAAAAACTGGCCGAAAGCGGGATGCGTTTCGGCCAGTTCTTAGATTCAGCGTGTGTCGGCGTCGCCGGTTACTTGCGATCGACGATCATGACGAACGGCTTGTCCATCTCGCCGACGTAATTGGCCTTCGGCCGAATCAGGCGATTGTCGGCCAATTGCTCCAGAACATGGGAGGTCCAGCCGGCCACGCGACTAATGGCGAAAGCGCAGGTGAACTGGTCGACAGGCAGGCCGATCGTATAGAGCACAACGGCCGAATAGTAATCGACGTTGGCGAACAGTTTGCGCTCGATGAAGTAGTCGTCCTGGCGGCTCAGCTGTTCAATTTCATAGGCGACATCATACCACTGGCTGTTGCCACTGCTGGCAGCGTACTTCTCGGCCAAAGGACGCAGAATGCGCGCCCGTGGGTCTTCCACCTTGTAGACACGGTGGCCGATACCCATGATGCGGCGATCGGTGGCGCGGGCGTTGTTGTACCAGTCGGCCACGCTATACGATTCACCGGCCTCGAAGAACTGTTCCATGGCGCGTTGGGCGGCGCCACCGTGGGCTGCACCCTTAAGGGTGCCGATGGCACTGGTGATGGCCGAGTAAATGTCGGCGCCGGTGCCGGTCGTTACACGGGCGGCAAAAGTCGAAGCATTGAAACCGTGGTCGGCCAGCATGACCAGGTAGGAATCCAGTGCGGCCACGGCATCCGGATTCGGCTCCTCGCCATCGAGCATGTAGAGGAAGTTGGCGGCGTGGCCCAGATTGAGGTTGGGTTCGATGGGTTCGTTGCCGTGACGCAGGCGCTCCCAGGCGGCGACGATGGTGGGCATGCTGGCGGTGAGGGCCAGGGCCTTGTCGCGAACAGCATCGAGGCCGATATCATCGGCAGTCGGGTCGATCATTCCCAGCGCACTGACGGCCGTGCGCAATACTGCCATTGGCTCGGCGTCGCGTGGGTAGGTGCGCATCATGGACAGCAACTCGGCCGGCAGAGCGCGGTGGGCCTTCATTTCGACGTCGAAACTTGTCCAACTGTGTCGGTCGTAGGTAGCTTACCGTACCAAAGCAAATAGACAACTTCTTCATAGGAGGCTCTGGCACCCAGGTCACGAATATCGTAGCCGCGATAAATCAATATGCCCTGCTCGCCGTCGACGTGGCTGGAGCGGGTATCGGCTACCGTGACGTTGGCCAAGCCCTTTGCGTTTTCACTCATGTTCAAATTCTCCTGTACTGCTGTGGAAATAATAACAAATTTCAGGCGGCTGAACGCAGCCGCTCGCCGTACTGTTTCTCGTAATACTGTCGAAATTCGCCGCTCTTGATCTTGCGCCACCACCATTCATTGTCACGGTACCAAACAGCAGTCTTGGCAATGGCTTCTTCCGGCGTGTGACGCGGGTTCCAGCCCAGGTCGGTGATTTTGGTGATGTCCAGGCTATAGCGGCGATCATGCCCCGGACGGTCCGTCACGTGTCGAATCAGATCGCGCGGCCGTTCGAGTGTGTCCAGCAAGATGTCGACCATGGTCGACGTTCTCAACTTCGACCCCGGTGCCGATGTTGTAAACCTCACCCAGTGTCGCCTTCGTGCAAGACCAGGTCAATCGCTTCGCAATGATCGGTCACATACTGGTATTCGCGCATCTGACGGCCGTCACCGTAAAGTGGCAGCGGCTCATAATCGATGGCGTTGGTGGCAAAGAGCGGCACGACCTTCTCTGGATATTGATAGGGGCCGATGTTGTTGGAGCCGCGCGTAACGGTCACGGGCAAGTCTGTAGGTGACGAAATAGGCGTTTACCAGGAGATCGGCGCTGGCCTTGCTGGCGGCATAGGGGCTGCGTGGATCAACTTTATCGGTCTCTTTGCTCGATTGCCCGGCCGGGATGTGGCCGTAAACCTCGTCAGTCGATATTTGATGAAGCGTTCCAAGCCGTGGGCACGGGCGGCTTCCAGCAAGACGTACGTTCCGTAGACGCTGGTCTGGATGAACGCATCCGGATCCATGATGGAGCGATCGACGTGCGTTTCGGCGGCGAAATTGACGATTGTGTCGATGGTGTAGTCACGAATAGCGGCATCAACGGCCGCTTTGTCGCAGATGTCGCCTCGCACGAAGTGATAACGGGGACTATCGCTTACCGGGATCAGGTTGTCCATGTTCCCAGCATAGGTCAGCTTGTCAAACACTGTGACCTGATACGTGTCGTAAGTATTCAGAATATACTGGACGAAATTAGAGCCGATGAAGCCCGCTCCGCCGGTTACAAGGATATTGTGCAAAACTCCCTCCGCCCAACGTTGACTTCCCTGGCCTACCCGACCGCCTGTGCCTAGCAATGACACTCAACCACGCAATCGCCTAGTGGGTTGTCGAACGTTGAATTGGTAAAGGTGGCTACAGTAAATTCTAGCCTAACGGGACCGTTCCGTAAACAAAGCAATCCAGTTCCCGCTCAAATTGCTCATGATGACACCTGCGCCAGCCAGTCCCGGATGAGTTGGTTCGCAATACTGGGTGGAGGGGGTGTCTTGGGCAAGGAATCGGCCGTAAACCAGTCGGCCTCTTCCAGCTCGATTTGGTCTACTGCGATCTCACCTCCGGCATGATCGGCGGTAAAGGCAATCATCAATGAGTGTGGGAAGGGCCAGGGCTGGCTGCCGAAGTAGGTTATGTTGGTGACGGTAATGCCAACCTCTTCGCCAATCTCGCGCGACACGCACTCTTCCAGCGTCTCGCCCGGTTCAACAAACCCGGCCAACACACTGTACATGCCACCCGGATAGCGCTTGTTGCGCGCCAGCAGAATCTCGCGATTACCGTTCGGCGCACGCCGTTGGACGCGCACGATGATGGCCGGTGCGATTCGCGGATAGCTGGTCAGGCCACAATTGGGGCAGATGCGAGCCCGCTCGTGCGGCTGGTCTTGCGTCGGGGTGCCGCATCGGCTGCAGTATTGGTGCGTTCGATCCCAGTCGATGATCTGAACTGCCCGCCCGGCAACTTGGAACAGACCCTCTTCGCCACGGCTGAAAAGGGGCCGCAAACCCATGAATGCCATGTCCGGCGGGGCCAGCGCCGTGTCACCCAGATCGCCTGCGTAACAGGCTTGGGAGCTCTGGATTGTCTGCCAGTAGCCCAGAAAGTGCCGATGCTTCGGCATCAGGTCAACCTCTTCCAACCGGGCGATTGTCGGTACAGTCACCCCCGATTCCCCGTCATTCACCAGCAGGTCATACCGATGGAAAGCGAAGCACAGGGCATCGGGAGCCAGGGAGTCAGGCAGGTCAATGACCGGCGTGAATGAGGCTGTCGGGTTCATGATCACTAAGGGTAACCTCCGGGTGGTGTCGTTGGTACAGGATAGCCACCCGGTGGCGGCGTGTTGGTTGGTAGGCCCGGCGTGACTGTGCCTGAAGGGGTCATGGTCATCGTCGCGTTTGGGTCAATGGTGCCGGTCGGCGTCGCGTCAGGTGGCGGCGTTCCCTCGCCCGTAGGTTCGGGGGTCAACCCATTATCAGAGGTGGGCAATGGTGTCAGAGGCAGCGGCGTGGCCGTTGGCAGGGGGGTCACGCCGGTACCAGGTGTGGTGTCTAATGTGGCCGTTGGTTCCAGTGTGACCGTGTCGGTGATTTCGTCGGTCGGCGCTAGCTCAGGTGTCGCTGTGGGGGGCACGACCTGAGTCGGATCCCCGGGAACAAACGTCAGCACAGGTTGCGGTCCGCCAAAGAGGGGATTGGGTTCAACGATGCGCGTGACGGCCAGATACCACACCACGCCCTCCGGTGGCTCCTTACCGCAGCCGACAGGCCCGCTGTAGACGCGCCACAATCCCTCAACGGTTAAGCCAAGACCCGGTTCAGCCAAGCGCAAGACTCTCTCGAACCCGGCGGCATTAAGCTGTAGACTGTCTGCCACCAGACTCCAGGCAATGTGGGGACCGGCATAAGGTGTGCAGGAAGGTAGTTCCAGAGGCGTATAATCACCGGTAACTTGAATGCGCCTATTGAGAAAGGCGGCCGGATTCTCATTCAACGCTGTAAAGCTGACCATATCCACTTGAGTTCCGATCTCGCGGTCCGGAGGCGTCGGGGATGGTAGCGTTGGATAGAGACGCCCGCCCCGATTTGCGGCTGATACCATGGCAAACGCGACCGCGATTAGCGCCAGGATGCCGAAAACAGCGGCCAGAACCCAGAGCATGCGTTTCCGCGTCTCGGCGTACGAAGCGTGATCGTCGTCATTAGGCTCGGGCTGCCGGTAGGATTGCGATGGGGATGTCATCAGGGCTACTCTTAGGTCTCTATGGTCCGGCGTGGTGGTCGCACCCGGAACTAGGACCAGCGTACAATGTTAGCCTTTCAGACCGGAAACGCAATGACCGAGGCTGAATCCCTATACGCTTGTTAGAAAGTGACCGCTTCCTTCCCCAGTTCGAGGTGTCTACTCCTCATAGCCGCGCTCGGCCAGATAGTCCGTATAGCCGCCCACATACTCGGACAGTTGACCGTCGCGCAGTTCCACCACGCGATCCACCACTTTGTCCAGGAAGTAGCGGTCATGCGAGATGACCAACACGGTGCCCACGAACTCGTCCAGCGTTTCCTCCAGCACCTCGATGGCGGCAATGTCGAGATTGTTGGTCGGCTCATCGAGCACCAGAAGATTCGGCCGCTGCAACACCAGCCGGGCCAGTTGGAGCCGGCTGCGCTCGCCGCCGCTCAGCTTGCCGACCGGCTGCTGCATCTGATCGTAGCTGAACAGGAAGCGCATGAGAAACGCGACAGCCGATTCGCGGCTAAGCGGCGCAACCTCGCGCACGGTAGCAATCAGGTCTTTGCCGGGATCCAGTGTTTCCTGCTGCTGGGCATAGTAGCCGATTTGGATGCTGGGTCCGATGCGGATTTCACCCGTGGTGACTGATTCCGGGTCGAGGAGAAGCTTGAGAAGGACCGATTTGCCTGCCCCGTTGGGCCCGACCAGACCGACACGCTCGCCGTGCCAGATGGTCTGATTCAGCTCGTCAAAGACGGAATACCCGTTGTCAAACGTCTTGCCAACGTCGCTCAGTTCCACCACCTTGTTGCTGCCGCGCCAGCCACCCAATTCCAGCTGCATTTTGCGGGACTCGCTGACCTTTTCGATCTTGTCCATCTTGTCGAGCATTTTCTGGCGACTTCGCGCCTGACGGATATGACGCTCGTTGACTACCAGGGACGCCCACAGCTCGAAGCGGGCGATAGCCGCTTCGATACGAGCAATCTCCTTCTGCTGGGCCGCATAGAGTTGCTGCTGCCGCAGCCGGCGAATCTCGCGCTCGGTCGCATAGGCGGTGTAGTTACCCTGGTACACCGTGATTTTGCCCGCATCCAGCTCGGCGATATCAGTGGCAATCTCATCCAGCAGATAGCGATCGTGCGAGATGATGACGACGCAGCCTTCATAGCTCGCTGATCACCTTGCTCCAGACGACGCTTGGCCGGGAGGTCGAGATGATTGTCAGGTTCGTCCAGCAGCAGGAGCTGGGGCTGCAGGACCAAGAGTTTGGCCAGCATGACCAACTTCTTCTGCCCCCCGCTCGAGGTGTTCTGTCTTGAAGCGCCATGCGTCGTGGTCCAGGCCCAAGAGACCAGTGTTTCCTTGATGCGACTCTCGTAGCTCGGGCCCGTCCAGCCGCTCATATTCCTGGAGCAGGCGGTCCTGCGTCTTGAGATGCCGCTCGAGCAGAACCAGGATTCTCATATACCTCCGGTTCTGACAGCTTGTCGGCCAAGGCTTCGAGCTTGCTCTTCGATTTCGGCCAGGGCAGGGACCGCCGTCATGGCTTCGGCGAACACCGTCCGGCCCGGCGGTAACTCTGGCTCCTGCTCCAGTCGCGCCAGAGTCAGCCCCGGCAGACGGTAGATACTGCCTTCGTCGGGGTCGAGATCGCGCGAGAACAGCTTTGAGCAGCGTCGACTTGCCGGCACCGTTTGGTCCGACCAGTCCCATCCGCTGATTGCGCTGGATCTCCCAGCTCAAGGTTCTGCAGGATCGGCCGTCCGGCGAGACTGACGGCGATGTCGTCGAGATCGGTGAGTATTTCGGCCATGATCGATCTTACCCTCATCATAAAAAAAGCCGGGGACACTTGTGTGCCCCGGCCGTAAAAACCGTCTGAAAATGCGCTCTAGTTTACATAACAATCAAGCGCCCGGCACACCTCGAGAATCGCGCGGCGAATCGGATGCCAGTGTGTGCAGCGACCACGATCTGATTCGTGTAGCCATTCAGGAATGCCATAGCCCTAAAGATAGCGCAGACGGCCATATGAGGCAAGGTCATTCAAAGATGATATACTGCGACTACCATGTTCCATCTGCGCCGAACCTCTATTTTGCTTTTGCTTTTCTATGCCGATGCTTCTGCTATGGCGGCCTGCGACGTGCTGCAGCTGGCCGAACGAAGCACTGCCGACACCCAGCCCATCCCCAACGGCCGTGGTTGACGTTGCGACGCCGCAACTCCGGTTGTCGTCCCGATCCACTGATAACCGGCACACAGGCGCTCTCTCAATTGCGCGTCTGGATTCCGCCGGAGATTGGTGCCCGCACGCAGGCTTCGGCCGAAGTTCTGTCCCGCCAGATTCAGGCCTTCAACACGCGCTATCCGGAGCTGGAAATTGTCGTCGAGCGGAAGACGATTGATGGCGCAGGGTGGCATTCTCAGCTATCTTCGCACCGGGCGACCGGTGGCGCCCGCGCATTCTGCCGGACTTGATCGCCCTGCCGGCGGCGTTTCTGGCCGATCCGTCGGTGCAGGAACTTGTTTACCCGCTAAATCCGTTTATTGATGAGACTGGTTTAGACGGAGTTCTACCCGGCCAGCATCAGCCCGAGCTCAGACTGAGACTGACGTACTGGGCTATCCATTTGCCATGACCGGCCTTAGCCATCTGGTCTATCCGCCGGATGTCATCACCGGACAGTGCCATTGCGATGGACGCGTTTCGTCTCCGGCACCGAGAATACGCTGCTGCTACCGGCCGACAGTCGCGAAGGGAGCATTCTTTGGATCTGCAGTTCTACCTGGCCGAAGGCGGTAGTCTTGTTAACGAAGCCGGACAACCGGACCTGCAGGTCGAGAGCCGCTGACGCAGGCTTTGGAAACCATTGCCTTGGGCAAGACGTAATCTGCTGCAGAGCTCATCAACTCAAATCACTGGAAGAGGCGTGGCAACTTTATCAGGTCGGTACGAGCAACCATGTATGGATGCGGTCTGACTACCTGCTTGGGCGAGCGCTCGCTGCTGGAGGGCAATGTGGCTATCGGGCGCAGTCAAATCGTGGATTTGCCGCCGTTCCGGGCCCCAGTAATGCCCTTGTTCCCGCTGATGAACACCTGGCTGTGGTCGGTCACATCGCCTGAGGCTCCGCGACAGGCGATTGCCACGGAGCTGCTGCTGTATCTGACCGAGAGTCGACAACATGGCCGAGTGGACGGCCGTCAGCCATGTTTTGCCACCGCGCCGGGATGTCGTCGCTGGCTTCTCCGAGATCGACCCCTACTTTTCGTTTGTTGGCCAGGAGTTGGAGCGCGCCGAGGCCTTTCCGATTGCCGCCACCAACAAGCTGATGGATGCGTTGGGTAGCGCTGTGTTTGAGGTGTCTGGCAACCAACGATCCGCCGCAGGCGATCGCGGAGCGTACGATCGCTGCCTTCCGACAATAGCATCGGCTGCTGCGCGGCATCGGCCTGCGCTGTCGGCGTCGGCACGGCCACGCCTGCAAGACTAACCGCCGGCATGGTAGGGCTGCGTAATGAGGTCACGCCGTCGTGCGGCTGACCTTCGTCGCGACTACCCTATGACACATTCGCCTCGGCCCTTGTGTACGGTTAGTGCAGACCGTCGGGTAGGGAGAGGAGTTCGTGAAACGGCTGATAGTCGATAGCAGACGCGTACACCGGCAACATCCGATGGACAATGTTGGTCCAGTCAAAGTGGTGGGCGTAGTCGCGGGCGTTGACACCCATGGCCAGCGCGGCAGGGTTCATTGGTGAGCAGCTCGAAGATGCGGGCCGCCAGCGCCTCAGGATCGCGACTGGGGACGTGGAAGCCGTTGTAGCCATCGCGTACCAGGTACGCCAGGCCGCCGACCTCTGAGGCAATGACCGGTCGGGCCATTGCCATTGCTTCCAGCGCGACCATGCCAAAACTCTCGTAGTGGGACGGCATGATGACCATTTCGGCCGCGGCGTAGTAGTTGGGCAAGATTTCCTGATCTTTGGCACCCAGGAAAGTCACAACGTCGTGTATCTCCAACTCTTCGCGTAGCGACTGGAGACGTGCCATCTCATGATCGGGATTGTCCGACCAGGGATCGCCGCCGACAATGGCGACGCAAGTATCCTCCACGACGTCGGGATAGCGCGCCTTAATCAGGGCCATGGCCTGCAACAACGTGTCGATTCCCTTGAGCGGCTCGATCCGTCCGGCAAATAGGATCACCTTGTCGCCGCAGGAGATGCCAACGCGTTTCTTGGCCACATCGGAGGCAATCGGACGAAAACGATTCAGGTCAACCCCCGGCGGTACGACGACGACCTTGCGCATGTCGGCACCATACAGCCAGTTTAGCTGGGCCTGTTCGGCCGGGGTGGCAGCCACGATCCGATCGACGACATCGATCACATGCGTTTCGCCGTCGATCCGTTCCTGCGGTGCTCGCTCTGAGGGCAGGGTGGCGATGCGATTCTTCATATGTCCCAGGGTGTGGAACATCTGCACAATGGGCACGCCGCCCCAAGCGATCACGCAGTTGCTCCGCGACCATGCCGGACAGCCAGTAATGACTGTGGATCAAGTCGTAATGGATAGCCTCTCGCGTTGGCAAAGTCCACGACGCCGGCGGTGAACTCATCCAGATAGTTGCCCACGTCGGCGACAGGAATGGGCGCTTCCGGGCCGGCCGGAATGTGAATGACACGTGCGCCATAGCCCAAATCATGATTGAGTGTCGGCACGCAGTCGTCTTGAGAACGCGTAAAGACGTCAACCTGGATGCCCTGGCGCGCCAACTCCGTGGCAAAATCGCGCACGTAGACATTCATGCCGCCCGTCTTCTTGCCGCCCAACATGGCCAGCGGGCATGTGTGGACGCTTAGCATGGCGACGCGTTTGACCGGCAATGCTTCGATATAGGTTTGCCAGTTGATGTCCGGCAGGTTGTCGAGCAAGATATGATCCATTCCAGTTCCCAGACCGCCTACGGTTTAGTCAAGGTCAGGCGGTAGATAGTGGTGTCTTCGGCACCGAAACGGTACTTATACTCTTCGTCACCTCTGAGAAAATCAAAGGCATCGCGGCCAGCGGCAATTGCATGTTCAATCGAAGCTGCCGTCGAGCACCACGCCCAGGCTGAGCCCACCGTACTGCGACGGATCAAGTCCCGAATTGTAGACCCAAATACGGCCGTTGTAGTCGAAATTGAAAAGACCGGCGGCCCGATCCCCATCTACGGCCGAGAACATCAGTTGAAGCGTCCCGGCCTCCTGGGCTGCCTCAGCGACTTCATGAAAGACCGCCCTGCGGCCGTCGTTGAGCCAATCGCGTTTCTCAAAAGTGCTCGCCTGCAAAAGGGTCAGAAACTCGTCCACGGCAGCGTGGACATCTTCATCCGGCCCGATGACCGTGGTTGTGACTCCGGCGGCCTCTGCGCGTCGCATCTTGCGATTAATCTCACGCCGCTGCTTGCTGTCCAGATCATCGAGGTATGCCTCATACGTGTCGGGCAGGGCGATGATTGGGCAAACCTCCATGAGCGTCTCTTGCACGGCGAGACCATGAGTTGACGCCGTCTCGGGCAGGGCCGTGCGTGTGGCCGAGGCGGCAGGGATGTTGCAAAGTTCAATTACTGACCAAGGGGGTACGTCGCTAGTGGCAATGCAATCCAGAACTTCAGACCACACCCAGACGGCATCTTCCGCGGCGGCAATCAGGTCCAGGTAGTCGGTTTCTTCCACACAGCCATTGAAGTGCAGGGCATTGTTGTGATGATAGAGACATGCAATGCCTTTAAGCGCGCCGTGGCCATCACGCGTGGCAAAGGTGTAGAGGATGGCATCTTGAGGATGGAGATGGGTCCACCATGCCTTTTGGTAGGCCAGAGTCTGAAAGGGGGTATCGGTCATCCCCTGTTGGGCCAATGTGTCCCATTCGGCCGCCAATTCGGCAAATGCGGCCGGCCCCTCAATACAATATGTCGCCATAAACTCTCCCTGTCAAAGACTTCAATAGGCGATTATAGCCAGAAGCGGCAGGCAATGAAATTGGAGATTCATCAGAAAACAGACTCAGACCTATGGACGACTGGTCCAATATTCGCACGCTGCGGGGGGCAATCACGATTTTCAGCGGGTCGATTGGGCGTTCAACTTGCCCCACCGGCAACATTTGTTCGTATAGCGAGCCAGAAGTCAACTCCGGCAATTGGAGTGTAACAGGCTGATCACCCACGTTCATGGCGATCACGGCTGAATCTTCGCCTGCTTGCCGCTGGTAGGCAATAACAGTGTCGACGCTGGTCAGAACGGTGAATGTTCCGCGCCGCAGTACCGCGTGCCGGTGTCGCAGATCAATCAGTTGTTTGACATAATCTCGCAAGCTGTGATCCCATTGTGACTCGTCATCCCACGGGAAGGCACCCCGGCAGTACGGGTCATTGCGGCCGGTCATACCGATCTCGTCCCCATAGTAAATATTAGGCGCTCCGGGAACTGTCATCTGGCAGGCAAACGCGAGGTGGACCGTGTTGGCATCAGCGTTGGCCAGCGTCAGGAGGCGAGACGTGTCGTGGCTGCCGAGCATGTTTAGCTGTGACAGGACGATCTCTGGTGCATAGCGCTGGTTGAACAGATCCTCTAACGATTGACCGAACTCGGCCGCCGTGAGCGTGGGTATCTCACCGTAACCCATTGTGCGCGTTTGGCTGCGGTCCAGCGCATCGCCGACGAGATAGCCAAATATGGCGCGGGTGAAGGTGTAATTCATCTGGCCGTCGAACTGATCGCCGCCCAGCCAGCGTTCGGCGTTATACCACAATTCACCCACGATATAGGCGTCGGGATTGACAGCCTTACAGCGATCGCGAAAGGTGCGCCAGAAGTCGTCATCATCGATTTCGTAAGGGACATCAAGCCGCCAGCCGTCAATGCCGCGCTCCAGCCAGTGCTCGGCCACGGTATAAATGAACTCGCGCACTTGGGGAGTGTCTGTGTTGAGCTTGGGCATTGAGGCTACGTTTTCCCAAGTAGCGTAGTTGAGAGGCGCCGGTCCATAAGGAGCCAGAGGCCATCCAGGGATGCTGAACCAGTCTCGATAGGGCGAGTTCTCGCCCAGCTCAAGTACGTGGACAAAGGGGTAGAAGCCTCGACCAACGTGATTGAATACACCGTCCAGCACGACTCGGATGTTTCGCTGGTGGGCAGCGGCCAGGAATCGGTCGAATGTCGCGTTGTCACCTAGCAATGGATCAATCCGGTAGTAATCAAAGGTATTGTAACGGTGGTTGGAGCCAGCACTGAAGATGGGGTTCAGATAGATGGCGTTGATGCCCAAATCGGCAAGGTAGTCCAAGTGCTCGATAATGCCCTGCAAGTTGCCGCCCTGATAACCGTAAGGCGTGGGAACTGTTCCCCAAGTCTCCAGGACGGCGCTCAGTGCCAATGCATTGGCCACCGTGGCGTCTTCAGCGCGGGCAAACCGGTCAGGGAAAATCTGATAGAAAACTGCGTCTCGGACCCAGTTTGGTGTGTGAACGGTCATGGAGTCTCCTTATGGGTAGTGCTATAATGACTTTCGTGGCTACTTAGGTGCCTCCCAGGAACCTTTGGCCGCCAAAACAAAGAATTCTAGACCACTAGCGCGTAGAGGCAATTCAAGTCCTGGCCGATTGGATACACTATGAAACAAGGTGGCAGCTTAACTTCATTATTCCTCACGGTTGCTGTGTCGATTCTGGGCGTTTTTTATCTGGTGGGCTGGCTCAATACGGGCAACCCATTGTGGATGTTCCCGGTGCAACCTGAGTATGAGCCCAGTACCATCATTATTCGCGATAATGGTGAGGAAACCGTTCTTAAGAAGGGGATGCCTGGATTCCTGGAGTTGACCGATGCCCTTAATGAGGCTTTCTCCGACTTTGCCAATGCTGATCTGATTCCGGTTGGACTGTCTGAGAATACGCTCAACGAATATCAGGAGTCGGGTTTCGTCCTTGAGATCCGCTACCCTGAGAACATTCAGTTCAATACCCCGGTCCGAATGCGTACCATCAATCAGCTGTTGATCCCCATTGAGGGCCGCAATTCGGGTGAACGGTTTGTATTCATCGGCAACAACGGCAAATGGCTGGCTGGGGCCATGGCGATGGCCTCTGATGAGCCAATTATGCAGGCCCTGCGTGACCTGGGTTACCGCGACTAAGTGACGGCCGATCCAACGATGCCTGTAGAGAAGACCCTGGCTATGAAGGTGTTGGAGGGCAAGAAAGTGCCTTTCGACGTCGTGACCTTCCCCGACGACATGCACGATGCCGAGGCCATCGCAGCGCTGTTGGGGGTTCCGGCCTCATCGGTCTACAAGACACTGGTGGCAATGCCGCCGGCGGCCGGCCAGAAGCCACTTCTGGTGATGGTCCCTGCGGATCGACAGCTGGACTTGAAGCGCATGGCCGCGGCGCTGAAGGTCAAGAAAGTTCGTATGGCCACCCATCGCGAAGCCGAAGACCTGACCGGACTGCAGGTAGGTGGCATCTCCGCTTTGGCCCTGCTCAATCGTGGTTTTGCCGTCTATCTGGACGAGAGCGCTCTCACTCAGGAAGCCGTTTACGTCAGCGCCGGAAAGCGTGGGATCAACCTCAAGGTGCCGGTGAAGGATCTGGTCAAGGTGACCGGCGCGCGCCTGATTGCGGCCGGTGAAGCCACGCTGCCATAGACCTGTCCCGCTGATCGCCGGCGATGTTGCATTCGTCATCACACTCTGCTATCTTAGCGTCCCGTCATGAAGAACAGCGCGCGAATACGGTATTCGCACCGACGAAGCTGAAACGAAAGGATGGGGCATGTCACCCGGATTGACATGTCCCATCTCTGTTTTTAGGGAGACACCGATGACCAAGTACATTTTCTTCACCGGCGGCGTAGTTAGTTCCGTGGGCAAGGGGGTTACCGCGGCCGCCCTGGGGCGACTGCTAAAGGCCCGCGGCCTGACGGTCACAGCCCAGAAGCTCGACCCCTACATCAATGTTGACCCCGGCACCATGTCGCCTTATCAGCATGGCGAGGTGTTTGTCACCGATGATGGGGCAGAAACAGACCTGGACCTGGGTCATTACGAGCGCTTTATTGACATCAACCTCAATCAGGCGTCTAACGTGACCACCGGCCGGGTCTACGCCGAGGTCATTGCCCGCGAACGGCGCGGTGACTATTTGGGGGGCACGATTCAGGTCATCCCCCACATCACCAACGAAATCAAGCGCAACATCCTCCAGGTGGCCGAAAAGAGCCAGGCCGAGGTCGTGCTGGTCGAAGTCGGTGGCACGGTGGGCGATATTGAGAGTCTGCCTTTCCTGGAAGCGCTGCGGCAGATGCGCTCTGAAGTCGGCCGTGAGAACACGCTTTACGTCCATGTCACGTATCTGCCCTACATTGCGGCCAGCCAGGAGCTCAAGACCAAGCCAACGCAGCACAGCGTGCGCGAGCTACGCAGTATCGGTATCCAGCCGGATGTCATCATCGCCCGCGCCGATCACCCGATTCCGGAGGAACATCTCAACAAGATCGCTCTCTTTACCGATGTCGATCGCGAGGCGGTTATTCCGGCGGTAACGGCCGATATCCTCTACAATATCCCGTTGCTACTGGAGGACACCCCTCTGGCCGATGTGGTCATTGATCGCCTGGGGCTGACCCAAACCACTGAACCAGATTTGGCTGAGTGGGTGGAGATGATCGAGGAGATTCGCCAGCCCAAGCCCACCATTCGCGTGGGTATTGTCGGCAAGTATGTGGAACTCCACGACGCCTACATGAGCGTGCGCGAGGCACTCTATCACGCGGGTATCACCAACAACCGCCATGTCGAGATCGAGTGGATCCATTCCGGTGACCTGGAAAAGGGCAAGGGATGGGAGCGATTTGAGGGGCTGGACGGCGTGGTCGTGCCCGGCGGCTTCGGTGAACGGGGCATCGAGGGCAAGATCAAGACGGCGCGCTGGGCGCGAGAGAATAACGTCCCGTACCTGGGCCTGTGCCTGGGTATGCAGGTGATGTGCATTGAACTGGCCCGCTACGTGCTCGGGACCGACGAGGCTAACAGCACCGAATTCGACCGCCATACCGAACACCCGGTCATCAGCCTCATGCCTGACCAACACGAGCTGACCGACATGGGGGGCACCATGCGGCTTGGATCGTATCCCTGCCGGCTCATCATCGGCAGCCAGGCCCACGCTGCCTATGGCCAGGAGTTCATTGCCGAACGCCATCGCCACCGCTGGGAGTTCAACAACAGCTACCGCGAAATGCTGTCAGAGGCGGGCATGGTCTTCAGCGGTCTGTCACCCAATGGCCGTCTGGTGGAAATCGCGGAGACGAAGAACCACCCGTTCATGGTCGGCAGCCAGTTTCACCCAGAATTCAAGAGCCGGCCCAATCGGCCGCATCCCTTGTTCAACGCCTTCCTGGCCGCGGCTGTCGAGCGGCAGGAAACGCGACTGGCTGTGCCCATGGTGCCGGCCGATGCCCCCACTGAGGCGATTGCGGTGGCCCTGGACCTGGAATCGGCCGCAGCTGATTGATGCAACGTAGAGGTCTTAATGGAACTTATGCAGTTTGATGGAAAGCGGGTTCTGGTCACCGGCGCGTCGCGGGGCATTGGGCGTGAAATCGCGCGACAGTTTGCTGAGCAGGGCGCGCAGGTGGTCGTTCACTACAACAGCAATGCCGCCGCAGCCCAGGAGACGTTAGATTCTCTGGTCGGTGGGCCGCATCTAATGATTCAAGCGGACATACAAAACGCTGAGGCTGTGGCTACCATGGTCCAGCGCGTGGTGCAGGAGCTTGGCGGGCTGGATGTCCTGGTCAACAATGCCGGCATTTTCGTCGAGCATCCGGCCGATTTGGCAGACTATCACGACTGGCAGACCGCGTGGCGCGAGACCATCGACACCAACCTGATTGGCCCGGCCAATGCCATGTATTGCGCGACGCAAGTGATGATACCGCAGGGCGGGGGCCGCATCGTCAATGTTTCTTCACGGGGTGCGTTTCGGGGCGAGCCTGAGGCTCCGGCCTATGGGGCCAGCAAGGCCGGCATGAACGCCATGAGTCAGTCACTGGCTCGACGATTGGCACCGCACAACATCTTTGTGGGCGTGGTGGCGCCGGGGTTTGTGGAAACGGAGATGGCCCGCGACAGTCTGCAAGGGCAATCGGGCGTAGAGATACGTGCCCAAAGTCCCCTTAACCGGGTGGCCAGGCCGGAGGAAGTAGCCTACGCGGTGTTATTCCTGGCCTCGGAAGGTGCGCAGTTCATGACCGGCGCCATACTCGATGTCAATGGGGCATCCTACCTGCGCACGTAAACGGAAGCGCAGCCCTTACGGTTCGTGGGCCAGACGCGGCAATTTAGCCGGTGTGATGTGTGTGGTCGTGGAATTACCGGCGCGCACGACATCGGCCGCCACTCGCATGGCTCCCAGCGTGACCCCGGCGGTCGATTGGCCGGGGAAGATTGAATCGCCCACCAGCCACAGGTTTGACAAAGCCGTTTGCGGACTACGGGCGTTAAGGATAGACGTCTGGGCAAATCCACCAACCATACCCATCGGCCGACCGGTATAGAATTCAAACGTCACCGGTGTGCCGGGCATGATCAGCCTCGCCGCCCGGCGCAAGCCGGGAATGGCTGTTTCCGCAGCCGAGAGCAGGCGATTGGTGTAGTCCTCCCGCTGGGCCAAGTACGCGTCCTCATCGGTGCCATTGCGTAGCGCCCACCACGGATTGATATCAGTGTGGGTGGAGAGCGTGGCTGCGACCATGCCCTCCGGCGCACGATTGTTATCGGCCGGATCGGACAGCGACACAAACACCGAGTTGCCTTCGCCCAACGGCCGAGTTTCATCGACGATAATTTGGTGATGGCCGACTACATCGGCAGGCAGCGCCGCTCGTTCCAGCCCCACATACAGCGTGAACGCACCCCAGGTTGGCTTTAACTGCGAAACGGCTTGCTGCATGGCCGGCGGTGTGCCCTCGCCCAATAGGTCCACCAGCGCCCAGGGCGTCAGATTGCCGATGAAGCGGTCGCCGGTGAATGTCTGTCCCTTGGTCGTGGTAACGGAAAGGACACGGCCGTCAACACCCCGATCGATGCGCTCGACTCGCTGCCGAAATAGCACCTCGCCGCCGTTCGTGCGAATCCAGGCCACCAGGGTGTCGGCAAGCGCGCCAATGCCGCCGTGGACATGATTGACCCCGCGCCGGGGCAAGTCGAGCGCCGCACTGCCATAGAGCGCATTGGCCCGGTCGGCCGTTGTCTGAGCCGAAATGAGCAATTGGCCGTCGAGAAAGGCGCGAAACATGGGGTCGCTGTTTCGGGTCAGGCTGCCAATTGTTCGGGTTAGATAGGGCAGGGAGAGCAACGTCCTGGGCCGCAAACCCACGGCCAATGTAGCCAGATCGCGCGTCGAACGAGGCGGCCAGGGAAACGGCCGCGACGAACTGTCCCAGGCAATGTCGGCCAGCAGTTCCTGCTGCCGCCAGAACGCTCCTGTTTCAGGAAAGACGCGCTGCCATTCAGCCGTCCACTGGTCCGGATCGGCCCATTGTGTGACCGATCGGCCGTTAGGTAAATGAACGACCCAGGCCGGGTCCACCGGCGAGATGGGCCACTCGAGGCCCAGGGCGTCGGCCACGCGAGCATGGGGGCCGCCGGGCGAGAAGCCGCCGGCCAAGGTGGCCCCGGCATCAAATCGGTAGCCCTTGTGAAAATAGGTTCCTGCTGAACCGCCAGGATATGTCTGCGCTTCGAGAACTATCACGCGATGCCCGGCCTTCAGCAGTAGTGCAGCTGTGGTCAGACCGCCCACGCCTGCGCCGATGACGATCGTATGGGGAGTGGCTGTGCTCATGAGACTAAAGTCCATCGGCTGCCGGCTGCTTAGCCAGTTGCTGGGCCACATAGCGCCTTGTGAGCAATTTGCGGGCGGTAAAGAGGCTGGTCAATCCGGCGGGCGAAAACAAAGCACGGCTGAACAGACCACGCGAACCACTGTCGTGTTCAAACTCAATGTGCTCGTCAACCCGTGTTTGGCCGTTGCCGATGTCCGTGAAGCGGTGGGTGTGGGCCCATGACTTCAGCGGGCCGCTTACCTGCGTGTCGGTAAAGCCGTTTTGGCTGACATTGGAGTGGACAACGCGCCAGTGCATCGGCACCGGTCCGGCCCAAATCGTGAACTCAGCTTTGGACCCTTCGCCCAAAGGCTCGAACGAATGCACCTGGACAGCCATCGGTGGTGGGGTCAGTTTCTTGAGGACCGTTGTGTCATGGTGAAAGCCGGATACGGCCGACAGCGGCGCGTCTACGGTGAAGCTGTAGTCAAAAGTCGGCATCGTTAGGCTCCTGTCGGGTGAAAGTCATAAATGCCCGTCTGGCCCGTAGCGTAGACGTCGAGGATGCGGGCGGCGGCTTGATCCGCCGTGCCGGCTTCCTTGGGTAAGCGCATAGGCACTTTGGCCCACAGCGGCGTGTCCACCGCCACCGGCCGCACGTTTGTCACCTTTCGGCCGCGCAGTTCCTTTCGCACCGTTTCAGTATAGGCTTCCAGGCCTGCTTTGGCTGCGGCGTAGGCCGACAGACCGGGCAGGCGCAAACGTTCCTGAACTGCGCCAATGTAGATCAAGTGGGCATCAGTGGCCAGTAGGGGCAGGCTGTAATGGGTGGTCAGGTAGGCACCGGTCAAGTTAGCGGCGATGATGCGCTGCCAGGTGTCCGGGTTCATATCGGCCGTTGGGTCGGAGATAATGTCTCCGGCGGCGTAGATCCACAGATCGACCTCGCCTACTTCCTGCCCGGCGCGCAGGACGGCCTGGCGCACACTGAAGGCTTCGGCGACATCGGCCGACAGACTGACATCGGCCAGGTCGGCGAGGGCATCTTCGTGTCGGCTAATGGCGACAACTGCCCAGTCCTGCGCCTTAAGGGCTTGGACCAGGGCGCGGCCAATGCCGCCGTTGGCGCCCCATATCAATGCTGTGTTCATGGTGTTTGTACCCTTAGTTTGATAATCACACCTGGATTGTACCTGATATGTCCATGTTTTGTCAATGTATTTGCGAATCACATGCGGTTGAAAGCCTGACAAGTCTGCCGCTCCTGCCAGGTTTGGCTGCTGCACGTGTGAGTAATCCCATAGGGCGTCGTTACGACACGGTCTATCCCTCTATAATCACGGCATGTCACGGGGTCAGAAGGGTTGTCTAGGCTTGGTGCTGTTCGCGGCTTTTGTCGCCGTTTCGCCTTTTCTGGTGCGCGGAGCGGTCAACCTGATGTTTGACCGACGCATCTATGTGCCGCTGGAGACACCAGCCCAGCCAGTGGCGGTTGTGTTTGGCGCGGCGGTGTATGGGGACCGACTGAGCTCTGTATTGCGCGACCGCATGGACACGGCGATCGATCTGTATCAAGCGGGTCTGGTGGAGCGCATTCTGGTCAGCGGTGGAACGGACGACGCCTTCTACAACGAGCCGGACGCCATGAAAGCCTATGCCGTCGCGCAAGGGGTGCCTGCGTCAGCGGTTGTGCCCGATTACGAGGGCCTGCGAACGTACGACACCTGTTACCGGGCGCGCCATTTGTTTGGCGTGGAGCAGGCGGTGCTGGTGACCCAGGCGTTTCACCTGCCGCGGGCCTTGCTGACCTGCCAGGCGTTGGGCGTCGAAGCCGTAGGGGCGGCCGCCGATCGTCGGCCGTATCGTGCCGCGGGCTGGTATGAGTTCCGTGAAACCGCGGCGACGCTCGTTGCCGTGTGGGATGTGCTGCGCCGCGAGCCGCCGACCACATGGGAAGCGACGATCGCGCCTTCTTGATGGCATCAGCCCAGATTCGAACGAACGTATTGTCCTGCGGCCAGGCCGGATAAGAAAGCCCCTTCCACACGCATACTGCCGAATGCGTCACCGGCAAAAACAAGCAACGGATCAGTTTGGCCCACCAGGATCACTTCGCTGTGTATCTGCACGGGCAGGGCATACCGCCAGCGCTTGAGTTGACGCTCCTCAACGGTCGAGCCCGGCGTCAGAAAGGGTTGAAGCCCGTCCTCCAGCCAGTCCAACACTGCCGCCTCCGCGTCGTCCCATCGCGCTGCGCTGGCCTCCGGACCGGCGTGGACGGTGATGACGCGAGCGCCGGGCGAGATGCCTTTACGCTGGTTGTCGGCAATCCAGCTGATGTCTTGGTCTGGCCGCTGCAAGGCGCCGGGCTCGGGCAGTGTTGTGGTCCCGTGCACCACAAATAAACCACACAGACAGGGAGCGTAACTCACGGTTTCCAGTGCCGCGCGGGTAGACGCCGACAGGCTTGCTTCACCTGCGTCCAGTAGAGCGACCGATTGTGGGACAGGTGGTGTGAGCACCAATGCCCGCGCGCTGTAGCTGGTGCCCGATTCAGCTGTTGCTCGCCACCGACAGTCCACTAAGCCTACCGCGGCGACCTGCTCCGACAGTCGAATCGACAAACCACGGGCCATGTCTTTCGGCAGCTGGTTGAAGCCGCCGCGCACGGCGTAGCGAGGGTAGCCATCAGGCCGCGTTGTCGCCAGGGAGCCATCCGACCAGCCGCGCGACCATTCAAACACGTCGCCTGCAGCGGCATGGGTTTCCACGAACGCGGCGAACTGTGGCGAGCGAACCGTGAAAAACTGCGCGCCGTGGTCGGCCACGCCGCTATCGATGCGTCGCGTGGCCAGACGGCCGCCGACCGAGCGCCCCTTTTCAATGACCACCACGTCTAACCCGGCTGAGGCCACTTGCCGGGCGGCCGTTAGCCCGGCCATTCCTGCACCAATGATGAGGACGTCAAGACTATTTCGGTCCATGCTTAACCCCAACTGGTGGATGTGCTTCTCGAAACGTGCTGTCCGGTACTCTTGTTCATGGTCAATTGGCTACGTGGGTATAGAAGCGCTAGGACTTGGCCCGCCGCCAAATGATCAACAGCAGCCCTGCCAGGACGCCGGCGGCGGCCAAGAACAGGAACGCTGAACCGGGGTCGTTGCCGGTCTCCGCGGACGGGCTGATCGCGGGCTGTGGTTGATTGGCCTGGGCAATGACTTCCTCTTCTGGTGTGACCTGCGGTGTGGGCGGTGCGGCCGGCGTGTCGGTTGGCAAAGGGGTGACCGTCGCGGTTGGTGTGAGGGTCGGTTCAGGTGTGGGTGTGATGGTGGGGGTGGCTGTGGGCGGCAGTGTGGCCGTGGGCTCGGGCGTATTGGTCACGGTAGGCACTGTCGTGGGGGTTTCGGCAATCACCTGCGCTGCGGGAGCCGTCGGCACAACGTCTAGCGCGACATCGGCCGACTCGACCAGGAAAACGGGTGGCCCGCCGACGAGACATTCTCCGTCACACCGGGCCGCTTCCAGACGAACGGCATAGGCGCCCTCCTCCGGGGTGATCGTCTGCGTCTCTCCTGTAGCCGATACAAGCAGCGCACCATCGGTCAGTGCCGGCACATTGAGCGTCATGGGCAATGGCCGGCGGCTCCACAGCACCCGCACCACGTCTTCGTCGCGTTTGAAGGTAAAGAGGTAGTAGTTGCTCGTCTGTTGACGGCCGACTGGGCCACTGAACCCGCTCAGGTACCTGACTGTGGTCTTATAGGCGTCGAATGCCGGACGACGGCTGAAATCAGGTCGGACAATGCCGAAGGACTCACCGCCGGGCGGTAGTTGCACGTCGATAAGCTTGTAGACACCGATCGACTCGGCATCATTGCCGAAACCCAAGGCGTAGGCCTGCACGATATACCATGCCTGCTGATCTAGATCAATGGGAAACGCCGGGCGCTCCACCGGCCAGCCGGGATCCAGATTCGGTGAGGCATTGGTCTCGTTAATCCAGATCGGTTTGTCTATACCGAAGTAACGCTGCGTGCCTTTCACCTCGTTGATAAGCGATTCGACTGTCTCGACGCGAAAGTAGATGTGGAGCGAGAACATGTCGAAGAAGTAATTGTTGTCTTTGGCCTCAGGGTCGGCCACCATGACGTTCAGGAACCTTCCCAGGAATCCCGGCTCGTGCCAATAGGAGTACCCGGCCAGGTGAATGACCGATTGTGGATCCTCTGCCTTGGCCACCTGATAGGCGACCTTGAGCAATTGGTAGTAGTCGGCCACACTGCCGCTGAACTCATGGCCGTAGACGCCGGCGTCGATCTCCGGCTCGTTCCAGATAATCCAGTCATGGACGCCACGTGGCGCGTAGTACTGCACGACTTTGCGGACATAGCCCGCCCATAGATTGCCCGGGTCGTCAATCGGCAGGTAGAGCCCCCGCGGGACACCGGAGAACGGCTCGCCGTCGGTTGCCCAGACTGGCGTGTTCTTGAGCAAGCCCAGCACTCGCCGATCGTGGGCCTGGGCATCGATGAGCCACTCTTCCAGCACGTGGAGCGTGTTCCAGTCGTCGGGCCCCGTCGGCTGAATCTCGTTCCAATAGAACAGGATGCGGTCCCAGCCCACATTGAGCTCGGCCGCATCTTCCGGTCCCCAGAACGCTTCCACCAGGCCAAAGCGGTCGTCGACCGGCAATCCAGTCAAACTGTCAGGTGAAGGTGTTGGGGCTTCCTGGGCAAGGACGGGATTGCTCAAGATACCGGCCAAAATCAAGATGGCTATGATGGAGGAGATGATCTTCATAGAGGCGTTGCGACTGCGATGGTATCGGACCAGTTTGCGCCGATGATGGTTGACGATGATACGGTCAGTACGTTTCGGCCGTGGCTCCTTTCATTTGTGTGAGGGTGTCAATCAGCCAAGCGCGGATTATAATGGCATTCAACCGTTCGGCCATTAACCAGTGACCCAGAATGAACAGCGAGTTAGTATTGCGACCGGCTCAACAGGAGATTCTTGCCTATCGCGGTGGCAAGATGGCAGTCAGTGCGGTGCCGGGCAGCGGCAAGACGTTCACGCTGTCGATGCTGGCCGCTCAGCTTATCGCCGATGGTCTGATCGACCCCGCCACCCAACAACAAGTCCTCATCGTCACCTATCTCAACGCCAGCGTGGACGCCTTTCGCGCCCGCGTGCGCCGCCACCTTGTGGAGCTTGGCCTACCAGATGCCGGCTACGATGTGCGCACCCTGCACAGCCTTTCGCTGGAGATCATCCGTTTCGCCGGAGACACCAGCGGCGAGGAGCTCATCGTGCTTGATGATGTTCAGCGAAACCAGAATCTGGCCGCGGCCGTTGATGGCTGGATCGGCGACAATGCTGAACTGTGGGAGGCATTTTTGCTGGATGCCGGACGCTCGCCCAGCCCGCAGATTCGCGCCCGCTGGCGAGACACCACCGAATCGACCGCGGCGACCTTCATCCGCGCGGCCAAGAATGAGCAGTACACGCCGGATACGATTCTTGCGGCTCTCAATCAGCGTCGGCAAGAGACGGCCGACGGTGATTGGGAAGATCCTTACGCTCAAATCGGCCGATCGCCGTTGCTGCAGATGCTGACCGGCATTTATCGCCGTTACCAGGCCGGTCTAACGCGGATCGGCGGGCTGGACTACGATGATCTCATCTGGCAGGCGGCCGATCTGCTTCGTTACCGCCCCGACCTGACCGAAGCGCTGCGCTTGCACTGGCCTTATGTTCTGGAGGACGAGGCCCAGGATAGCGTGCCGCTGCAGGAACTGCTGCTGGAGCGCTTGACAGGTGAGGACGGCAACTGGGTGCGTGTGGGCGATCCCAACCAGGCCATCACCAGCACCTTTACCGCCGCCCACCCTCGTTTTTTCAACGCGTTCATTGACCGTGAGGATGTGGTCGATCGGACATTGCCCAACAGCGGCCGTTCAGCGCGGCTCATTATGGGCGTGGCCAACGCTATGCTGCACTGGACCATGGATGAACATCCGGTGCCTGAAGTGCGACGGCACACGTTTCGGCGCCAGGACATCTTGCCCACACCGCCCGGCGACGCTCAACCTAACCCACCCGATGCGGAAGCCGACATTCGCATCCGGGTTTTTCGCCAGCGCGAAGATGAGGAACTCCCGGCCGTGGCCGCCGAGGCGCATGAATTGACTCAACTGCACGCCGACTATACCGTGGCAATTCTGGTGCCCACGAATCAGATTGGCTTTGCCATTGCCGACCACCTGGATGCGCTTGACGCTAACTACGACAATCTCTTGCGGGGCAGTGGGCGCGAGCGCGAGGTGGCGTCGGTCCTGCACGCTATTTTGGGTTTGTTAGCTAATCCGTTGGACACCAAGGCACTGGTCAATGCCCACGCGGGACTCTATGCCCTGCGTGAGGAGTCTGGTTGGCACCCGGCGATTCCCGGCGAGCTGGAGGACCTGGGCCATTTTCAGACGATTCTGCGAAGTATCTATCGGCCGGAATCGGTGCTGTTCCCGGAAGACGCCGAGG
This sequence comes from uncultured Chloroflexia bacterium, assembly GCA_963695535.1. Classification (GTDB taxonomy): domain Bacteria; phylum Chloroflexota; class Anaerolineae; order Promineifilales; family Promineifilaceae; genus Promineifilum. The sequence goes on along the minus strand of CAVOGT010000001.1, from coordinate 888,463 downwards.
CGCTGCTGACGGCCGTCCCGTCCGGCGTGGCCGACGAAGAAGAACTGGCGCAACTCGATAGCCTGGCCGCGTTCCTGGGGCGCCTGTTTGACCTGCGGTCGCTACCGGTCGATGACCTGACGCTGGCTCTGGCCGACGAGGTGTTTGGGCCGGGCCGTGACGATGAGGAGCCGGGAGATGCGCTGAGTGCGTCCTCGCATGAGTTGGATCTGGCCATTGCCTACCAGATAGCCAGCCAACTACGCCAATGGCGTGAGGCGCAGCCGGAGTGGCGGCTGCCCGAACTGGTCGCCCAGCTGGAACTGGTGGCTTCCGGCCGCCGCAATTTGACGCTTGTCCGCACCGATGAACTGGGCTATGAGCCGCAGCCCGGCCGCATTACCCTGACCACGCAGCATAGCGCCAAGGGTGTGGAGTGGGATGCGGTGTTTCTGGTAGGCGTCGATGGGTTCTGGATTCCGGGCACTCTGGAGTCAACTTTCCTGGGAGTTAGCGAGTTTATCGGTGGTGATGCCAAGGCCGAGGCGGTGGCTCAGCTGGAGTATCTGATGCGGGGTGAGGCCGGGCTTTTTCCCGAACGCACAGCGACCGAATCGGCCCACATCGAGGTGATTTCGGAACGCCTGCGCCTTCTCTATGTGGGCATCACGCGCGCTCGGCGGCTCCTGCGAATCAGTCGCAGCCGATCGACGCGACAGTACAGCAAGGACCGCGAGAGCGCCCCAGCGACGGTGATGGGCGTACTTTATCGGTATCTCAAGGGCATCGACAGCGCGGCACCGGAAGAAGCGTGATCAATCATTCTTCCTGCGGGGTGCCAACTATGACTTGCCTAGCCTAAACCAAATGATCGGCGCTATAATCACCATCAGCATTTGACAAAGGGTCGTCCTTCGTGGGCGATCGGCTCATTTCCACAAGTATCCCACATCCTAACCCTTTAGAGGAGGCATTCATGACAACGGACCACAAGTTCAAAGTCACCTATTCAACCCTGGCCAGTCCCGATCCCTTGCTGCACAGTACTTCGACGAAGCAGTTGAGCGCGCGCGAGCCAACGCCGGGCAAGACATATCCGATGTACATCAACGGCCAGGAACGCACGGCCGAAGACGACCTTCAGCAAGATCAGCCCCGACCGACACCGATTTCGTCATGGGCTACTTTCAGAAGGGCGTCGAGCAAGACGCCATCGACGCCGTTGCCGCCGCCAAGGCGGCCTTTCCCGGCTGGCGCGACACCCCCTGGCAAGAACGAGTCGCCATCTTGCGTCGCGCGGCCGATCTGATCAGCGAGCGACTGTTCGACATGGGCGCCGTCATGAGCCTGGAAGTCGGCAAGAACCGCATGGAAGCGCTCGGTGACGTCGAAGAAACGGCCGATCTCATTCGCTACAACTGCGACGCAGTCGAGTACAATAACGGCTTTGCCTGCACGCTCAAGAGCGAGACCGACCAGCATCATAACCGCAGCGTGCTCAAGCCCTACGGTGTATGGGTCGTCATTTCGCCCGTTCAACTTCCCCGGCGCGCTCGGCCGGCGGCCCCAGCAGCGCGGCCCTGGTCGCGGGCAATACCGTCGTCTTCAAGCCTGCCACGGACACGCCCTTCACCGGCTGGTTGCTGACGACATGCTTCCGTGACGCGGGTATGCCCGACGGTGTGTTCAACTTCGTCACCGGCGGCGGCCGTACCGTTGGCCAGACGCTGGTCGATCATCCCGACGTAGCCGGCATCACCTTCACCGGCAGCTACGACGTCGGCATGGACATCATTCGCACCTTTGCCCAGGGCCAGTATCCGCGCCCCTGCATCGCCGAGATGGGCGGCAAGAACCCGACCATCATCAGCAAGAAGGCCGACCTGGATAAGGCTGCGCTGGGCTGCATGCGCTCGGCCTTTGGCTTGCAGGGTCAGAAGTGCTCGGCGCTGTCGCGCATCTATGTCCACAAGGATGTCAAGGACGAGTTCATGGAGAAATTCGTCGGGCTTGACCTCGCAGATCAATGTCGGTGACCCCACGGACAAGGACAACTTCATGGGCCCGGTCGTCAACAAGAGCGGCTTCGAAGACTACAAGCGCTTTGTCGACATGCTCCGGCCGAACAGCGCATCGTCTTTGGCGGCGAGACACTGGACGACAAGGGCTACTATGTCCTGCCCGACCATTGCCGACAACGCTGCCGGAAGATCACCCCCTGTGGAAGACAAGAGATGTTCCTGCCCATCGTCATGGTCGAGGAATTTGAAGACTTCGACGAGGCCATGAGCAAGGCCAACGATGTCGACTATGGTCTGACGGCCGGGCTTCTTCAGCGAAGACGACGACGAGATCCAGTGGTTCCTCGACAACATCGAGGCCGGTGTCCTCTATGTCAATCGATCCAGCGGCGCCACCACCGGCGCATGGCCGGGCTACCAGTCCTTTGGCGGCTGGAAGGGCAGTGGCTCCACCGGCAAGGCCGCCGGCAGCTTCTACTATGTGCAACAGTACATGCACGAGCAGAGCCAGACCGTCATCAGACTAATTCAACCTAACGGGCCGGGCGGTCATCCGCAGAACACCGCCCGGCTTCTTCTAGTTTTCCCTAAATCGCTATGACCTGCCACCTCCAAACTCACCAGCATGCACGACGCGGTGCAGCGCTTTGTGCCCGACGGGGCCACCGTTGCCATCGAGGGCTTCACCGCCTTTCATCGGCTTTGCCGCGGCCCACGAGATCATTCGCCAGCGCAAGACGAGACCTGACCCTGTGCCGCCTGACGCCCGATCTGATCTATGATCAGATGATTGCCGCCGGTGTGGCCCGCAAGCTCGTCTTTAGCTACCTGGGCAATCCCGGTGTCGGCAGCCTGCATTGCATTCGTCGCGCCATCGAAAAGGGCATTCCCCACCCGCTAGAGATCGAAGAGTATTCAGCCATTTCGGCATGGTCGGCCGTTATATGGCCGGAGCCAGCAAGCTACCCTTCTTCCCGCTGCGCAGCTACACCGGCAGCGACATGGCCTCGGTGTCAACCCCGACATTCGCTTTGTCGACAGTCCCTATGGCGACGGGCCGATCGCCGTTGTGCCGCCGCTTAACCCGGATGTGGCCTTCATTCACGCGCAGCGTGCCGATAGCCAGGGCAACACCCACCTGTGGGGTCTGCTGGGCACGCAGAAGGAGGCGGCCTTTGCCTCGAAGCATGTCGTCATTGTGGCCGAGGAGATCGTCGATGAGGACGTCATTCGCCGCGATCCCAACCGCACGCTCGATCCCCGGTCTGATTGTCGATGCCGTTGTCCATGAACCCTACGGCGCGCATCCCAGCTATGTCCAGGGTTACTATGACCGGGACAACGCCTTCTACCTGGAGTGGGAGAGACTTCTCCCGCGAACAGGCCACGACCGAGGCCTGGCTTGAAGAATGGGTCTATGGCCTGCCCGATCGCGCGGCCTATCTGGCCAAGCTTGGGGCAGGAGCGTATCGACAGCCTGGCGCCAGGGACGCTAATGGCCGAACCCGTCAACTATGGTCGCTATGACTGAGCCGGTCGGAGATTCCACCATGTCCCCTCAATGACCCTTCGGCCGTGATTACCTGCAGCCTGCCGCTAGCCATTGATCGCCACTTTCCCGGCTACGTCGATGCCTACTATGGCCCAGGCGACATTAAAGCTGCCGTCGACGCGGCCGATCCACCGCCATTACCAAAGTTGCGGGAAGAGGTACATCGCCTTCAGCACTGTCGTTCCTGTTGAAGATCCTGCCCGCGACTCGCTATCTTGCAGGCCACGCTGCGAGCGATGGCGTGTTCGCTGGATCTCATCGCCGGGGAACCCGTGGCGTACCTCGATGAAGTGACCCGCATTTACGACATCTACACCGGCATTGGTGGAAGAGGCCGTTTTCACCGACGGCCCATCGTGTGCTGGACACGGCCTTGCCGCCCGGCCAATCGGGCGAGACCCTGGCCGAGCGTCTGGAGCGCCACCGCCGGCTGTTTGAGATCGACACGGCCGACGCGCTGCCTCTCCTGGACCTGGCCCGTGCCGAGACCCGGGCCCGTACGTTGACCCACATCGACCTGCCCGACGATGAATCGGTCGAGGTTACGCTGACCAGCGGCCAACCGTGGAGTGCCTACAACTGGTACAAAGGCCATGGCCATTCACTGATTGAGTTCAATACCGACATGCGCCTGTCAGCCGCCGCGCTGCTGGGCACCTTTGCCCATGAGGGTTACCCCGGCCACCATACCGAGGCTATCCTCAAGGAGCAAGTGCTCTACCACCAGAAAGGTTATGCTGAGCAGTCGGTCATGATTCTGCATTCCCCGGCGGCGGTCATAGCCGAGGGCATTGCCACCACCGCGCTGGAGATGATTTTTCGCGATGGCAGTCATTACGAGTGGAATCGCGACGTGTTGTTTCCGGCGGCCGGGCTCAGTGACGAAGCGCTGCAAGCGGCTGATCAGCTGCCGGTCATCACCGATGCCTTGAAACAGTCTGCGACGGGTGACGGGTAATGCGGCTATCTTGTATCATACCGGCCGCCTGACGCGAGAACAGACCATTGACTACATTCAGACGTATGGGCTGACCACACGGGAACGCGCCGAGAAAAGCTTCAGCTTTCTCTCGCACCCGCTCTATCGCTCATATATCTTCACCTACTCCGAAGGCTATGAACTCATCGACCGGCAGCCGGACAAGGGTCCAGTCTTCCGCCGCCTCTTGACTGAGCAACTCTTGCCCTCGGACCTGGCCGCCACAGCCAGACCATGAATGAAACTCAGATCACCCAGCCGTTTCCACCATCCGAACGAATGATCATCGGCGCTTCGCGCGCCCTGGAAGGCAGCCGCGTCGTGTTTGTCGGTGTTGGCCTGCCCAATATTGCCTGCAACCTGGCCCGCCGCAGTCATTCGCCCGATATGGAGCTGGTCTATGAGAGCGGTGTGTTTGGCGCTCAACCGGCCCGTTTGCCTTTGTCCATCGGCGATCCCGACCTTGGTCAGCGGTGCGACCTCGGTGGTCAGCATGGCCGACCTGTTTATGCTCTACCTACAAGGTGGCCTGATCGACGTGGCTCTGCTGGGCGGCGCGCAGATCGATCGGTTCGGCAATCTCAACACGACCGTCATCGGCGACTATGCTTCACCCAAAGATTCGCCTGCCTGGCTCCGGTGGCGCGTGCGAAATCGCCATCAATGCCCAGCGCATCCTGATGATCATGCGCCTCTCCAAACGGGCGTTCGTCGACAAGCTCGACTTTATGACCAGTGGTGGCCATCTTTCAGGCCCCGGCCGGCGTGAGGCGCTGGGGATGCCCGGGGCCGGGCCCGACCTGGTCATTACGGACAAGGCCCTGTTCAGTTTTGACAATCCACAGCGAGAGATGATGCTGATCGAATTGGCGCCGGGTGAGACGGTCGAGAGCATCCAGGCCGAAGTTGGCTGGCCGCTGCGTGTCGCTGATGAAGTGCGTATCATGCGACCACCCCTGCCGGCCGAGCTCGTCATCATTCGCGAACAACTTGACCCAGATGGACTGTATCGGTAAGGAGTGCTATGAGATTCTTGCGCGGTTTGATTGTTGCCTTGTTGATCCTGGTACTGGTGCTCATCGCCGCGAGTATGATCACCACGGTCGTTGCGCACTAGCAGAAACACAGCCCAGGACGAGGCTCTGGCAGCCCTGGAATCGGATGAAACGGTAACGGTGACCCAATCCGCTAACAATGACTGGATCTCTTCACGCCGACCGGTCCCGCACCGACGACAGGCTACGTGCTCTATCCCGGTGGCTGGGTCGATCCCACGGGCCTACGCACCATTGGCCCGCGACATTGCCGCCGAAGGCTTCATGGTCGTGCTGGACCCGGCTCCGTTCAATCTGGCTATTGCTGACTTCAACGCCGCCAATCGGGTCATTGCCTGCGTTTCCAGAAATTGAAGCACTGGGGAATTGGCGGCCACTCTCTTGGGCGGCGCAATGGCCGCTCAGTATATCGACGCCAACCCCGGCAAGGCTCAGGGATTGGCTCTCTATGCGGCCTACCCGGCCGCCGGCACCGACCTTTCCATGCGCGCCGATTGCCGCGACGTCGATCTATGGCGATAACGACGGTGTGGCCTCCGCCGAAGAAGTCTTGGCCGGCGCAGAGCGTCTGCCGCCGGATACTGTGTTTGTCCTTGTGCCCGGAGGCAACCATACGCAGTTCGGATCGTATGGTGAAGGATTGCAGCGCGGCGACAATCCGGCCGGTATCTCGGCCGAAGAGCAACGGCGGATCACGGCCATGGCGACGGTCGACATGCTCCTGAAACTGTCCGGCAACTAGTCGAAGGGCGATAGGGACGAAGTCCTATGCAGTATTCCCACCCACACGGCAGTGTGTTCTATCGATCGATGAACCATCCTCGGCCGATGATCTCTCACGGCGAGGGCCTTTATCTCTATGATGACAGCGGAAAGCGCTACATCGACGGCTCCGGCGGTCCACTGGTTGTCAATGTCGGGCATGGCCGTCAAGGAGATTGTCGAAGCCATGACACGCCAGGCAACCGCCGCTGCCTATGTTCATGCCTTGATGTTTACCAGTGAGCCGCTGGAATCCTACGCCGCGGAACTGGCCGAAAGTTGTACCGTTGCCCGAGCGCGCGTTTCTACTTCTTGAGTAGTGGCTCGGAGGTGGTAGAGGCATCGATCAAATTGGCTCGGCAGATTCAGATGTCGCGCGGTGAGGATAAGCGCCATCTCGTCCTTTCTCGCTGGAACAGCTACCATGGCATGACGCTGGGTGCTCTGGCGGTTAGCGGCCGTCCGGGACTTGCGCGGCCCGTACCTGGATATGCTGCGCGATATGCCCCACATTCACATGCCGTATGAGCTATCGGCATCCGCAGACCGGCGCAGCCCTGGCTGAACGACTGGAGGAGACAATTCAGGCATTCGGCCCGGAGAACGTCGCGGCCTTTATTGCCGAACCCATTAGCGGTGCATCACTGGGCGCAGCCGTGCCGCCGGACGACTATTGGCCGATCGTACGGGCGATATGTGACCGATACGGCGTATTGCTCATCGCCGACGAGGTACTGGTTGGTCTGGGTCGCACAGGGACCTGGTGGGCGATCGACCATTGGGATGTCGTCCCGGACATTCTGGTCACGTCCAAGGGCACGGCCGGGGGCTACTTCCCGTTGGGCTTCGTGGCTGCCAAGGGTGATGATGTGGAGTTATTGCGCCAGAAGCTGGGCGACTTCAATCACGGCGGGACGTTTAGCCATCACGCCGTCGGCGCGGCGGCCGGGTCTGGCGACATTGCGCATCCTGCAGAACGAACACTTGATTGAGAACTCGGCTGCCGTCGGCGCGGCTACTCGGCGAGATGCTGGTGAGTCCCTGGGGCACCATCCTAACGTGGGTGACATTCGCGGCCGCGGTCTGTTTTGGGGCATCGAGCTGGTGGCCGAATCGAGAGACCAAGGAACCGTTTCCGAGCCGGTCCAGCGGATTGGCCCAAACGATTTGGCAGCGCGCCTTTGACCTGGGCCTGGTAGTCTACTATTCGCAGGGCTGTGCCGACGGGAAGAACGGCGACATCATCATGCTTGGCCCGCCGCTGATCATCACCGAAGTCCCAATGCGCGGAGATGGTGGGCTTGCTGCGCGAAGCAATTGTGGGCGAATTGGGTAGCTAGGACAAAGCATCTGATCGCAGATGACTTGGGCTTGACGACAGAACATCGCGAAGTCCAAGAACTAGACCGCTAGGATACGGCCGAATCAGCACTTTTCGCACGCCGGGTCGAGCTGCATGGTCAAAGGCGGTCAGCGCATCGCTAAGCGGGTATTCGGCCTCGATAAGCGGCCGAACCTGAATCGTTGTTCCTGCGCGGGCGGCACACTCATCCAGTCTCGGCCGCCAATTTCCAGCAGCCGCAAAGCCGGCGCAAACGGGCCACAGCGCGATCCCACCACTTCACTTCGCCGACGACCAGCTTGGTCAGATTGAGCGTGGCGTCTCCGGCAAAGGTAGACTTGAGCACCAGCGTTCCGTGCGGCCGGACGATGCGCAGCGCATGGGCAAAACCGGCTTCGTTACCTGTCGCCTCGACCACTAGATCGTAGTGGTTGTCGGCCTGGTTCGTGACCAGTTCGGCCGCTTTAAACCCAACTCGCGCGGCAACGCCAGCGTGTCCTCACGCCGTCCCAGCATCGTGACTTCCGTCCCGGCCAAGCCAGCACCTGCGCGATCAGCAACCGAGTCGTCCGGGCCCAACCACTGCCGTGCGCGCGGTGGGCTCGATGCCGAATCTGATCGCGAATGCGCAGTGCCGCCGCCAAGCGGCTCGGTGAAGACAGCCAGTTCATCGGGAACGGCATCCGGTACGGCAGCAAGTTGACTGACAGGTAAAACGGCATACTCGGCAAAGATACCGTCCTGATCGATGATGCCCAGCACGATGCGGGTGGGGCAGTGCTCCGGTCCGTCACCAGACAGACCGCGCAGGTGCCGCAACCGATATTGATGGTGCCGACGACGCGGCTGGCCTATCCACTGCTCGTCCTCAGGCCGACCCGGTACGCTTCGACTACTCCGACGAACTCATGACCCAGGACGCCGCTGAAGCCGGCATAACCGCGCACAATCTCCAGGTCGGTCGAACAGATACCGCACAGTGACACCCGTATCAGAGCCTCGCCGGGACCCGGTTCGTGGCCGAGGGTAGTCGTCTCGGACAGTTAGCATGCCGGATTGAACGACAAGCGCCTGCATCGGTATTAGACTGAATGCTTACGCAGTGGCACCCTTCAGGAAGGGAATGTCGCCGTTTCTCCCACGAAACCAGTAGCGGCACGGCGATAAAGATCGAGCTGTAGGTTCCGCTCAGCAGACCGACGAACATCGTGGCAATGAACGGGCTTGATCGACGCACCACCGAAGAGCAGAATAGCGACCATGACGAACATGGCGCTGAGCTGCGTGACGAGCGAACCGTGGATGGTTTCCAGGATGGACCGATTGGCGACAATTTCCAGGCTCTCTGACGGACGTCGTGGCGATGTTCTCACGCATGCGGTCGAACAGAACGATGGTGTCCTGGAAGGAGAATCCAACCACGGTCAGGACGGCTGTCAGGAACAGCGCGTCCACTTCCCAACCAAGCACGAGACCGGTGACGGCGGCAAAGCCCAGAACGATGAAGATGTCGTGGAACAGAGCCGCGACAGCGTGACGCCATAGCGAAACGGATTGGGCACCTGTCGAAAAACGACAATGATGTAGAAGAGAATAGCTCAACGCCGCTACCAAGACGGCGACAATGGCGGCGCGTGTCACTTCATTGCCAATTGAAGGGCTAACGCTTGTCACCAGACTGGTGCCAGGAATGAGCGGTGCAACTTGTTCACTCAATGCCTCTTGTACCGCAAGGCCCACACCAGGTTCCACGAACTCGCCACGGATTTGCCAGGCGTTTGTCAGGTCATCGCCGCGCAATGCGATGATCGAAGGATTCGTTATGCCGAACTGGGCAAACACGTCTCGAATCTCGTTCTCCGTGACCGGTTCACTGAACTGTAGTTCGAATCGAGTACCGCTGCGGAAGTCTACGCCGACACGAAACGGCGAGCCGGTGGCAACGTTGAAATGATCATGGCCAGGATTCCCAGCGAGATCAGGATACCGGAAAGGATGAAGTAGTAGCGCCGATTTTCTACGATGTGAAAGATAAAGGACATGGTAACTTACGCCTTATGATTCTTGCAGAGCTGGATCTGTCGTTCGCCAAGGTCTATTGGGCGCCTAACAGCCACGGTTGTTCGTTGAGCCACTTGGCATTGCTGCCCAAGCACCACGCGCACCAGCGTGCGGGTCACCAGCACAGCCGTAAACATACTGACCACCACACCAATTGCCAGTGTAATGGCAAAGCCTTCTACAGAACTGGCACCGAAATTGCGGCCGAATGTCCACAGAGATAAGACAAATGACCAGGGTGGCGATATTGGAGTCACGGATCGACGACCACGCCCGGCTGAAGCCGGTATCGATGGCGTCAGACAGATGGGCGCCGCGCCTCACTTCCTCTTTGATGCGTTCAAAGACCAACACGTTGGCGTCCACCGCCATACCGGTTGACAGGAGGAAACCCGTGATCGCCGGTAGAGTTAAGGTCACCGACAGGCCCTCTGAAGATGGCGAAACTGATTAGGACGTAAATGATGAGCGCAATATCAGCCAGCGCACCGGGTAATCGATAGTAGATAAGCATGAACAGCAACACGGTAATGACACCGATGATGCCTGCCCGAATACTTGCGTCGATAGACTGTTGGCCCAGCGTCGCACCGATCTGACGGGTGCTTTCAATGCGCAACGGGACCGGCAGGCTGCCGTACTTCAACTGCAAGTGCCAGGCGCTGCGCTTCATCAAGGGTAAAGTTGCCGGATATCTGACCGGACCCTTCGATGACGGCACTGATGACCGGGCTGGAGACAACTTCCTTGTCGAGCACAATCGTCAGGAACTTGCCCTGATTCTCTCGCGTATGTTCGGCAAAGACGGTGCTGGCTTCATCGGTCAGGACAAAGTCCACAAAGAACTGACCGAACTCATTGGAGTTGACCGTCGCATCCCGCAGGCCTGCCCCAGTCATGACCGTCGGGAACGTAGGGGCCGTCGGTAAGCAACGTGCTTGTAATGGGTTGACCGGGCTGGAATTCGCAGCGCGATGGTTCATCACTCAGCGATGTACGGATACAGAATCCTTCCGGCAGGGAATTATCACCCGTGTCGACAAACTCCAAGTAGCGCAGTTTCCTGAATCAACGCGATAGCCTCTTCAGGGTCGTCCACACCAGGTAATTCGATCAGTATGCGCCGATCGCCCTCAACCTGAACCAACGGTTCGGTGACGCCGAGGGCATTGACACGACGATCGACAACTTGTCGAGAGGTGTCCATCTGCGCGGCCGTGATGTCTTGATCGGGTGGCACATCCGCCTCCAGGAGAACTTGTAGGCCACCCTGCAAATCAAGACCAAGCCGAATGGGGTAGCTGGGATTGTCACCAGCCAGACTGGCGCCGATGATGACGGCGAGAATTACAAGGAGCCAAAGAAAATCATTGCGTCGCATAATACGTCCATTTCCGCGGTCGGCACCGCCGACGAGTTTTTCAGACAAACAGTGCATTATAACAACGGGCAACGATGAGGCAACCACTGATCCCGGCCGCTCATCCGAGGTGAGGAGGGTCAGGGTTCGGCCGATGAGCCAGACAGTGTAACCCAGTGCGGTAATGGCCGTCAGCCACACCAGCCGCGGCGAACGGGGTTGATGTGGCCCGCGGATGAGACGGTGCAGCAGGATAGGCAGAGGAATGAAGCCATAGGGGACGAGATAGATGGGCACGCCAATCCGGAGGTAATACAATCCGGCGCCGCCGATGAGGGCCATCGTAGCAATGACCAATAGTCCATAGGTCAGTGGCCGTCCCGCAACGTGGTTGCAAATGTGCGACCCGTCTGCAGATCCAGATCGAAGTCGCGCAGCTGCTGTTCCAGTTGAGCGGACAAGGAACTTAAAAAGAGCACGCCAAGGATGAATCCATCTAGAGCTGTCCAGGCCACTCCCAGTAGCAACAAGATGGCGGCGTAGGGAAAAGACTCAACGAATACCGCATGGGTTAGCACATCAAGTCCCGGTCGTTCCTTGAGCCGCAGAGGTGGCGCGGAATAGGACCAAGCGACCCCAACGCCGACAACGGCGACCAACGCACCGACCCACCCGTAACGTCCCAGGGCAAGCGCCACGAAGACCATCAGCAAACCGCTGATTACCCAGAACCAGCCGTTGGATGGGCTGTCACGAGTGAAGTAGTTACCGCCTGCCTTGTGACTATCCAACCGGTCGTAGGGTGCATCGTAATAGTCATTGAGTGCGAAGCCCAGCCAATAGGCACCGCCCACCGCCAGAAGCAGCGGGATGGTCTCGATCGCCAGGCGTGCGTGAACAAATAAGGCAGCGACTACGATGGCCATGGTCACCACCCACGCATCGAGGTGATTGAAGAGCAACTTGGATGCCGAGCAGCGGAGCATACGGGATTGTAAAGGAGGCCGGACAAAATGGCACATAGCACCCGTTACACAACCATTCGCCACCCTTGCACGGGAATTTAACCGCCGCTTCACGCAGCGCGACCGATTGCTATGGTAAAAAGTAGGTGCTCGTATTGGTATTTCACGCGGAGTGCAGGAAATCCGGCAGCTCTTCAATGAGCGGTACAGGAGGGGAAATCGTATCGATAGCACTGTATCTCAACTGATGAGGTGTATTGGTAGCTAGTTGCCTGGTGATGGTCCCGCCTGGCCCTATTGCTGACGGCTTGTGGCCCTGCCACAGGACTGCGATGACAGATAACAATTGGTGACATGACAAGGAGAATTTACAAATGAACAGAGCAAAAGCAGCGATCATGCTTGGTGCCTTGCTGGTTGTGGCCCTCACTGCCAGTGCCTTCGCTGAGCTAGTCGTGACCTACACATCTAGTGATGACGGCCGTAGCGAGTATACGCCGGACCGGGGCAAGGATGCGTCGGCAAGCCTCATTGACAACGGTGATTTCACCGTTTGGGGCACTGACTTGGGACCGTCGGACCCGTGGGTATTCTGGCGTGACAACAAAGCCGGCTGGACCGCCGGACGGTTGCACGAGTTCGACCTGGCTCTACCCTCCAACCCGGAAGGTATCAACAATGCGATGGGCTGGTTTATCCAGCACTCCGGTGCGCCCGAAGGCGGCTATTACGCCGGTGCCCATCAGCAGCTCAATCGTATTCCGGTCGCCGGTTACTACTACGTCTCCACGAGCTTGACCGCTTTTGAAGATGGTAACACCGGTCCGTACAACAGTGTTGCCTGGTACGCCATCAGCGATGAGGAGAACCCGGGCATGGTGACAGACTGGAAGGAACTCTTCCCGGATCAATATGTCTGTGACAATGGCGCCGAGCGCTGCAACTATGTCGGCCGCGATGAGACGGTCTGGATTACGCCGGGCCAGCACTTCCATGTGATGGTCGGCCGTAAGTTCCCCGAATTCTTTGGCTGGACGATGTTTGTCGTAGACGACATCAGCATTGTGGCCGCCGACGGCACGACTGATACGGCGAACGGGTTCTTCAACTGGTGTAACGCTAGCCCCGAAGACGTAAAGGTCCATGGCGACGAAGCCTGCAATAGCTTCACGGAAATCCATTGGGACGCTGAAGCAACGCGTTAGCGCATTAGCCTGATTGATGATGGGGTGACCGATTCTATCGGTCACCCCGCTTTGTTCCACGTTCCCTTCGCCTCGGAGGATTCCTATGCCGGCACAATCTGGAATGACCCGGTGCGCGATACGTCGCGTGCTGGCTTCAAGCTTGCTGGTGGCAACCATCGGCCTAACCGGGTTGCTGTCGGCTTGCACCCGTGAGGATTTGGTAGACGCTATGGCGACTGTGGTGGTTGAATTGCAGGCCACCCTGGAACCCCTGAGCGCCACTGTCGAAGCCGGTGGTCTCGTGAGCCGGCCCACCGCGACACCCGAATCTTTAACGAGCCTGGCGCCGGTGCTGAACGAAGCGGGCGCGCTGACCCAGGTGGAGGGCGATGAAGAAGCCCAGCCAACGCCAACCGACATTCCTTTGCCGACGGTAACACCTCGCCCGACAACCGCGCCTCGACCCTCGCCCACCCCCCAACCATCACCAACACCGCTACCCGCCCAAATTGACAGCGGCGGGTCAGTTATGGTCCTGGTCCCCGGTGGATTCTTCAAGATGGGCGCTGCGGCCGGCGACATCTTTGCCGAATGCAACACGTTCCGCCCGGGCTGCGATGCGGCCTGGTTCTCTGCGTCTGAACCGGCCCATACGCTGTTGCTCGCGCCGTACTATATTGACCAATACGAGGTCACAAACCTTGAGTACCTGGCGTTTCTCAATGGCGCGGGAACTGACGTGAGTGGTTGCGGTGACTTACCGTGTATCGACGAGGAACAGACTGAACTGCAGACAGCCGATGCAGGTGGTTACCAGATTGCGCCGGAGCAAGCCACACACCCTGTTGCCGGCGTGACCTGGTTTGGTGCGGCAGCCTATTGCGAATGGCGTGGGGCCCGTCTGCCCACCGAAGCTGAGTGGGAAAAGGTCGCGCTCTGGAATCCGACCACCGAATCCAACACCCGTTATCCTTGGGGCGATGTCTTCGACGGTACGCTGGTGAACTTCTGCGACGTCAATTGCGATGCCCCGCAAGCCAACGCCGACTATGACGATGGCTTCGCCGTTGTTGCACCTGTGGGAAGTTATCCCGACGGCCGCAGCCCGTTTGGGGCCTACGACATGGCGGGCAATGTTTGGGAGTGGGTTGCCGACTGGTTTGGCGAGACGTACTATGCTGATTCTGCGACGGCTAATCCGTTGGGACCTGATGAGGGCACTGAGCGAGTTGTTCGCGGCGGTTCCTGGTTCGACACAGGTAACTTCACCAGCGGCCTGATTCGTTTTCCCTCTGCCCCGGAGAACGCGGACAAGACTATCGGCTTTCGTTGTGCGACGTCATCGGCCCCGTGAGGCGGGTCAATAGCCGACTAGAATAGCCCTACAGCGACGAGTTCTCCCGCCGCCAGACCACTCTTGTTCAGCGGCACTTTGATCAGCCCATCGGCGTTCACAAGCGTATAGATGAGATTGCTCTTGCCAAAGACCGGCACAGCGATCCATGATTCGCCGTCGGCCTGGAGTCGGGCCGGCACATAGTCTTCTCGGCCGCTTTCGCTGGCAATATTCTGGCTCAGCCGTGCCCAAACTTGTGGCCGTGGCGCGTGGATTCTCCACTCCCAGTAGCCGTTCCAATGCCGGGACGCCAAACATGTCGAACTGAATCATGGCTGAAACCGGATTGCCCGGCAGTCCGAGCACCGGCTTGCCCTCGACAACGCCGACGATGGTGGGCTTGCCTGGTCGGGTGGCAACGCCGTGAAGCAGGACGCCCGGCTGGCCCAGGCTATCAATTACCTCGACCGTCACATCGCGAACACTGACCGATGACCCAGCCGTCATGACCAACATGTCGCTGGATGCCAAGGCGCTGGCCGCTGCGACACGCAACGCTTCATAGTCGTCGCCTACGATACCCAATACGACTGGCTCGCCACCGCCCCGCCGAACCTGTCCGGCGATTGTATAGCTGTTGATGTCGCGGATTTGCCCTGGCCCTGCTTGACTTGAGGGGGGGATGACCTCGTCTCCTGTCGCCAGAATGGCTACGCGGGGCCGGGCTCTCACAGTGACGGCGGTTAGACCAACGGCCAGTAGTCCACCCAGGTCTTGCGGCCGCAAGCGATGGCCTGCCTTCAGAATAGGCGCTGTTGGAGCGACGTCCTCGCCGACTTGCAAGACATTCTGACCGTCAGCGACAGCTTTCAGAACCTCTATCTCCACCGGGAAGTGCCCCTCCGTTGTGCGCCCAATGAGCTGCGTATGCTCCACCTGCACCACCGCATCGGCCGTATCCGGCAGCATACCGCCGGTATGAACAAGTGCGGCTTCGCCCGTGCCCAGGATAACGGCTGCCGGCTTCCCCATGGGAACTTCGCCCACCACACGCAAAAATGCCGGCAAGCTTTCCCCGGCGCCAAACGTATCGGCCGCACGAACCGCGTAGCCGTCCATGGTGCTCCGGCGAAAGGCAGGTAGGGACTCCGGAGATGTGATGGCTTCGAACGTGACGCGGTCCTGAGCTTCGTCTGTCGGCACGCTCTCGTGCCGTTCCAGCGGAACTGAGATGGTCAAGCAGCAGTTGCCGCGCCTCATCCGGCGGCAACACATTGAAAAACTCAGGCATGGCACGTGTCGCTTAATTTCATACGCCTACAAGCTCGCGTAGAGCTGTCTCGTCGATAACGGGTACGCCCAGCGATTGGGCTTTGGTGAGCTTGCTGCCGGCAGCTTCCCCGGCGAGTAGATAATCCGTGTTTTTGCTGACCGAGCCGGTGACCTTGCCCCCATGGGCCTGTATAAAAGCTGATGCTTCGTCACGGGACCAGGTGGGTAGTGTGCCGGTGATGACGAAGGTTAGTCCGGCCAATGGCTGATCTTCGGCGGCAACAGACGCCTTCGGCTCGGCAGCGAAGCGCAGCCCGGCGGCGCGCAGCTTCTCCAAAATGGCTCGATTGCGTTCGCTGCTGAACCAATCGACGACTGACGCGGCAATCTGAGGCCCAACGCCTTCGATGCTTTGCAGTTTTTCCGTCCCGGCCGCGGCCACTGCATCGATGCCCCCCAACTCGTCAATGAGCAATGTCGCTACCACGCCCCCAACGAATCGAACACCCAGAGCCGTCAGCACGCGAGAAGGTGGCTGTGCCTTGCTGGCCTCGATTCCTGCCAGCAGGTTATCAACTTTCTTGTCGCGAAAGCCCTCGATGCCCAGCAAGGCGTCGCGGTCCAAATAGTAGATGTCGGCGACATCGTGGATAAGCCCCTGATCATGCAGCAGCGCGCCGGTTTGGGAACCGAAGCTGTCGATATCCATGGCGGATCGGCCGACGAAATATTCCACGCGGCGCACCAATTGGGCGGGGCAGGCGGCGTTGTCACAGTAGATGGCGACCTCGCCCGGCAGCTGTACGGCCGGTTCGCCACAGACAGGGCAGATGGTTGGCCGCTCTATCGGCTTTTCGCTTCCGTCGCGCAGGTCAACGATTGGTCCGACAATATAGGGGATGACGTCGCCGGCGCGCTTGACGATGACCCGGTCGCCGATGCGAATATCCTTGCGCTCGATTTCATCGTAGTTGTGCAGTGTCGCATTGCGAACGATGACGCCACCAATCTCGACCGGCTCCAGTAAACCGGTCGGCGCCAGAATCCCCGTCCGTCCAACGTTGACATCCACGCCGATTAGGGTCGTCGTCTTCTCCTGGGCCAGGAACTTGACGGCGATCGCTCCGCGCGGGTCTTTGCCAACCGTGCCCAGGCTGTCGGCCAGGACACGATCGTTGATCTTGACGACGATGCCGTCAACCTCGTAGTTGATCTGATTGCGTTTGTTTTGCCACTCTTCATAGACTGACACTGACTTCGTCCAGATCGGAACAAAAGCGGTTGTCGGGCGAAACGGGAAAACCCAATCGACGAAGGTAGTCCAGGCGATCCCACTGCGTGTCGGGCACATCGCCACCTGCCCAGGCAATCAGGTCGTAGCAGTAGAGGCGCAACGGCCGTTCGGCGGTCTTGGCTGGGTCCAGTTGGCGCAATGATCCGGCAGCCGTGTTGCGCGGGTTCATGTAGGCGGCTTCACCCGCCGCCAAGCGCGTTTCGTTAAGCGCCTCGAACTTGATCCAGTGGGAAGAAGACCTCACCGCGTACGACTAATGTGGCGGGTGGCCTGATGGATTCGTTGGTATCAACCGGTATGCGTTTGGGCAATGTCTTGAGCGTGCGCAGATTCGTGGTGATATTCTCCCCTACGGAACCATCACCGCGTGTCGCCCCCTGCACAAAGCGGCCGTCCTCGTAGGTCAGCACGACGGTCAGCCCATCCAGCTTGGGTTCGACCACGTAATCGAGATCGGTTGCAGGATCATCAAGCAGGCGGCCGGTTCGAGTGCGCCAAGCGCGCAAGTCCTCTTCATTGAAGGCATTCATCAGGCTGAGGATGGGCGCAGGGTGGGCGACCTTTTCGAATGACTCCAGTGGCGGCGCACCGGCGGTCTGCGTGGGTGAATCGGGCGTCACCAGATCAGGATATTGCGCTTCCAACGCCAACAGCTCCCTGTAGAGCGCATCATACTCGGCGTCGGTAATGACTGGCGCATCCAGAACGTGGTAACGGTAGAGATGATAGCGCAATTCTTCGCGCAGCACTTGGGCGCGTTCCTCTGGGTTCATATGACCTCAAAAAGCAATGATCTCACAAGTAACTTTCGTATAGCCAATTAACGAAACTCAAGGTCCGGCTGCCGGTGTCAAGAAATCACCGGCTGCCCAGCCTTCCGTGCCGTCGGTCAGCCGGATGCGCCACCACAGAAGCGAATCCGCGTCAGTCGGCCCTTCCAGCACATAAACCTTCGCGCCTTCCGGGGCCACGACAAGGCGTACATTGCGCGTGCTGGGGTCCATTGCGCACGGTCAGACCAACGCCGCCGGTGTCCACGATTGTTGCGTAATACCCAGCGGTCAATTCTGGCGGAGCCACGGAAATGTCGATGGTTGGTTGAGGCGTTGATGTAGGCAATACGGTTGGAGTGGGGCGTAGGATTGTGGGCGTGCCCGTTGGCCGCGGCGGCGCGGTCAAGACAATAATGGTCGGTTCCGGTACGGCGGCCGCTTCGGCCGGCTGTTCAGCCAGAAACGACAGCAGCCAGGCCACCCCGCCGACCAACAGGGCCGTAGTGATCAGGGCCCCTAGTCCCAACCATAACCAGGGGATCGGTTCGACGCGGCGCTCGTCACGATTGCTCATGACGGGTGGTCTCCTTCCAAGTCCTGATCGGCATCGAGGCTGAGGGCGACGAGTGTCAAGTCATCGAACAGCGGTGTGTCGCCCGTCCAGCGCTTCACATCAGCCAGAACTGTTTCCACGACGTCATCGGCGTTGGATGCAGCTCTTTGCTTCAACGCAGCCAGAAGGCGAGGGGTGTCATAGGTTTCACCGGCAGCGTTGTGGGCATCGGGAATCCCGTCACTCATCATTAGCAACACGTCACCGGGCTGCATCGTGAATCGTTTGTTCCTCAAGGGATAAGCTCATCGATCATTCCTAGGAACCGACCGTCTCCGGGGAGAGGATACGGATCCTCGCTATTTCGCAAAAGCAAGGGCCGATCCTGCGCGGCGCGAACATACGTCAGTTCGCCGGTTCGATGATTCAGTACGCCATAAAACGCCGTGACGAACACATCACTATAGGCACCGTCGTCCGCGCCGCCGATGGCCATGAGGCCGCGATGGACGCCCAGAGCCACAGCCGACGGCGACAGCGACAGGGCGCGATTCCTGGTAAAAGAGTGTACGGGCAACAGCCATGAACAAGGCCGCCTTCAGGCCCTTGTCGGCGACATCTGCCAGCAGCACGCCCACATGATCGTCGTCAACCACGCGGATGTCATACAGGTCGCCACCGACCATGCGCGCGGGGGCCAGGTAGGCGGCAAACGACGAGACCGTCAACTTGCGGTAGCGACCCCGGCAACAGCCGTCGCTGTACTTCGGCCGCCAGTTCCATCTCGCGTTCGAGACGCTCTTTCTCGATGAGTTGGGCCTGGGCTTCCTGGAGCTCGCGATAGGCGGTTTCCAGGAGGGTGTTCTTCAGGCGCAGCGACTCGATGGTCTGAGCGTCCAACTGGCGAAACGACTTGAGCACGCGCCGAACGATGCTCAACACGAGCGCTGGATGGCTGTTCACCAGGGTCATGAATCCCGTCGCATCAACCTCCAGAACGGTGACATCGGTCAGTGCCTGAACCGTGGCGAAACGCGGACTATCGTCCAGCAAGCCCATTTCGCCGAAATAGGACGGCGGACCCAACTTGTCGAGAAGAACGTCTGGCCATCCTCATCCACGCGCGTCACCGACGTGACCCCATCCTCAATGAGATAGAAACAGTGCTCAACCTGTCCCTGCTTGGCCAGCACGTGTCCGGCCGGATAGCGGTGCTGTCGACCGATCGGCCGAACGGCATTGACGAGGGTTTGATCATCAAGTGGGGAGTCTGCGGGTGTCAGCATTCATGGCAGATTGTTACGCATGTCATAGAGATACACTAACCATCAGTTATGATGGCGAAGTGCGACGTAGGCCAGCAGTTGTTCAATGGGCCAAGTATTGACCACATCGGCCGGCCGTCGCCCAGCCGCGCTGGGCAGTGGCCACGCCAAAGAGGCGCTGCTCGAAGTCGATCGGCCGATGGGCATCGGTGTTGATCGCCAGCTTGACACCCAGTTCGACCGCCCGGCGCACGTGTACGTCGCGCAGGTCCAGCCGGCTGTAATGGGCGTTGATCTCCAGAATCGTGCCTGTGCGCGCAGCCGCGGTCAGAATGGCGTCCATGTCAAGATCAGCCCCGGGTCGATCGGGCAAGAGACGGCCGGTCGGGTGGGCAATCATATCCACATGGGGATTCTCAATCGCATTAAGCATCCGTTGGGTGACCTGTTCACGCGGTTGGTTCAATGAGCGTGGAGGCTGGCGATCACAAAATCCAAGTTCACTCAACACGTCATCCGGGAAGTCGAGCGACCCATCGGCTCGAATTTCCATCTCGGTGCCATGCAGCACGCGAAAGTCGGGGCCCATCGCGTTGTCAGCGGCGCGTACTTCGGCGCCTGCTCCCGCAGCCGCTCAATCGAAAGTCCGTTGGTAATGCCCGAGGCTGACCGAATGATCGGTAATGACGCAGGCGGTCATGCCCGACAGCCTGGGCCGCACGGGCCATGTCTAGCACGCTCAGGGTACCGTCCGACCAGGTCGTGTGCATATGGAGATCCAGTACGGAGTATCGGCCAGTTCGACGACGGCGGGCAACCGGTCCTGCCTGGGCGGCCTCGATCTCGCCGCGATCCTCGCGCAAGGTTGGGTAGATGTAGGGCAAGCCCAAGCGTTCGATAGACATCGACTTCCTCGTCACGCACAGGATTTCCGGGTCGCCGTTGTCCGGGTGTGAAGGCATGTTCGTTCAGGCTCAGACCTTGCTTGAGAGCCAGTTCCCGCAGGCGCACGTTATGGTCCTTGCTGCCGGTGAAATAGGACAGCAGCGTGCCCCATCGGTCCAGCGGCAGGACGCGCAGGTCGACGCCCAGACCGTTGAAGAAGACACGCGATTTGGTTGGTCCGGCGGCGGCTGACACTCTCGACGCTGTCCATGGCGCGGAAATACGTCCATGACCGGCGCGGCATCGGTCGCGGCCACCAGCAGATCGACGTCGCCGATGGTATCGCGCATGCGACGCAAGCGAACCGCCCACGTCGTCGCATGACGCCGGGCAGTTGGGCCAATTCGGCCAGGATCTCCTGGGCAATGGGCCAGGCGACACCCAGCGGTGTGCGATCATCACCGTGGCGGCTGAGGGCTTCGATGGCGGCCATGATCTTGGCCTCGGACTTGGCGCCCATGCCGGGTAGATCGCGAGCCGACCTTCCGGCGGCCACTGTCAGTTAGTTCTCAGGGTTGTCGATACCCAGTGTGTCGTAAATCTGCTTGACGCGCTTGGGGCCAAGCCCTTCGACGCGCAGCATATCGACCAGCCTCGGCGGGATTTCCTCGGCCAGCTTGTCATAGAAACTCAAGCCGCCCGGTCGTCAGCATTTCTTCAATCTTGGCCGCCAGCGTATCGCCGATGCGCCGGGATATCAGTCAGCGCGCCTTCGGCATAAACCTGATTGATGTCTCGCCCCAACGCATCGAGGCTTTCGGCCGCGCGGCGATAGGCCAGCACGCGATGGATCTGGTCACCACGAATGGCCAGCATATCGGCAATCTGGGCAAACGTGTCAACGATCTCTCGATTTCTCACGCGGCGTATTATAGCGTGATGTCGGCCGATCGGGCCGAGAATGTAGCCGGTCACTGCAGCCGACTATGCAGCCGACACATATCGCTCCGACAGCCTGGCGAGTTTAGACACCAGACTTGCCACCATAATGACACCTATTATGCCCGCTCCGTCTTGTCAGTTTTCGTTTTGCGTGATATTCTTAGTTACCTTCATAAGAGGGAGTAGGCATGAGTCGTCCGAAGAAGGACTCCCCTACCCAAGTTTCAGTGGAGAAAAGGAGATAGAAAGATGAAGAATCGTCAGTTTTTCTTCTGGGTCCTTGTTGCTCATGATCGGCCTGATGGCCGCTGCCTGTACTGGTGGTGGCGCAGCCGTTCAGGATGCCGTTGAGCAAGTCGCCCCAACCGTGCAAGCGGCCGTCGAGAAGTTGCCCCGACCGTGCAAGCGGTCGTTGAAGAAGTCGCCCCGACCGTCGAGGCGGTCGTTGAAGAAGCCATGGCCGAGTTCGAGCCCATGGTCATGTCTGCGCCGGACTGCGAATACGGTGGTTTGTTCAAGGAAATCGCCGCTGTGGACAAGTCCACCGTGCAGTTCACCATGTGCGCCCCGGATCCGGCCTTCCCGTCCAAGGCAGCGTTCACCGCGTTCGCCATCCAGCCGTCCGAGTATCTTGAGGCGACCGGCGCAACCGGTGACATTCTGGAACGGCCGATCGGCACCGGCCCCTACATGGTCGAGTTCCTGGAATCGCGGCGAAGAGTTGGTCTTCGAGCGCAACCCCAATTATTGGGGTGATGCCGCCGCCGCCGACACGCTGGTCTTCCGCTGGCAGTCCGAATCGGCCGCTCGTCTGCTCGAGCTGCAGTCCGGCACCGTTGACGGTATTGACAACCCCGGTCCGGACGACTTTGCGCGTAATCGGCGACGATTCGAACCTGCAGCTGCTGGAGCGCCCGGCGTTGAATATCTTCTACGTGGGTATGAACAACACGTATGAGCCGTTCAACGACGTTCGCGTCCGCCAGGCCATTGCCATGAGCATTGACCGCGCTCGCATTGTCGACAACTTCTACCCGCCGGGATCGGAAGTTGCCAGCCCACTTCACCCCTTGCGCCATTCCGAATGGCTGCGTGGGCGAGGACTGGTGGGAGTTCAATCCGGAGATGGGTCGCGCAGTTGCTGGCCGAAGCCGGTTTCCCCGATGGTTTTGAGACCGAGATCGCCTACCGCGATGTGGTTCGTGGCTACTTGCCCGATCCCAACATCGTCGCCCAGGACATTCAGGCTCAGTTGAAGGAAAACCTGAACATCGACGCCACCATTAACGTGATGGAATCCGGCGCATTCCTGGATGCTTCTGACAGTGGTGAATTGCCGGGTCTGCATCTGCTGGGCTGGGGCGCTGACTACCCCGACATGACCAACTTCCTGGACTTCCACTTCGGTGCCGGCTCGTCGCTGCAGTTCGGTGACAAGATTCCCGAGCTGACTGACACGCTGGCCGCAAGCCGCCTCCCTTGGCCGGTGATGACGCCCGCATGCCGCTCTACGAGCAGGCCAACAACCTGATCCGTGAGAACGTACCGATGATCCCGGTCGCTCATGGTGGTTCCGGCGCTGCCTATCAGGCCGCCGTTCAGAACGCCCATGTCAGCCCGTTGGGCAACGAGTACTTCGCTGCTGATGGACTCAGGCAAGGACACGTTTGTCTGGATGCAGAACGCCGAGCCTATCAGCCTCTTCTGCGCTGACGAGACCGACGGTGAATCGCTGCGTGCTTGCGAGCAGGTCACCGAAGCCCTGTTGACCTACGAAATCGGCGGTACGGCCGTGAAGCCTGCTCTGGCGACTGTCCTGCGATGCCAATGAAGACCTGACTGTCTGGACGTGCAACCTGCGTGACGGTGTCACCTTCAGCGACGGTTCCGACGCTCGACGCCAATGACGTCGTGGTGTCATACGGACTGCAGTGGGATGCATCGCATCCGCTGCACGTCGGCAACACCGGTGCTTTCACGTACTTCTCGGCTCTGTGGGGCGGTTTCCTGAACGCGCCCTCCGAGTAATCTGATCTAGCTCCGGGGATGCTGCTCACTTGGTGGCGCCATCCTTGATGTAATCGATCAAGGCAGGATAGCGCGCGCAGGCTATCCTGCCTTGTCCATATTGACACCTTAAGCTTCTGCGCCCGGGGCAAGACACCTTATGATTCAATACTCACTCCGTCGACTGGTGGCTGCCATCCCCGTCATCGTGGGCGTTCTCATCGTGACCTTTGCCTTGGCTCGCGCTATACCGGGTGATCCATGTACGGCGATGCTCGGCGAGAAGGCGACCCCGGAAATCTGCGCTCGAGTTCAATGCCGAACGCGGTCTTGATAAGCCGATCACGACCCAATTTGCCATCTTCGCGGCCAACATGGTTCGAGGTGATTTCGGTGAGTCTATTCGCTTCAAGCGACCGGTCAGCGAAATCATGATCGAGCGATCTGCCGTTGACCATGGAATTGGGCTTTGCCGCGCTCGTGCTCGCCGATCCGGTCGGAGTCCCCTTGGGCATCACTCTCAGCTATCAAACGGAACTCAGGCAGTGGACGTGGTCACGATGGTGGGCGCCAACATCGGCGTGTCCATGCCCGTGTTCTGGTTGGGCCTCATGCTCGTGTATGTCTTCGCCCTGCTGTCTGAAGGACACGCCGTTTGCGCTGCCGCCCAGTGGCCGACTCTCGCCGGGCGTGAATCCCATTCCGTTCTTTGAAGTGTACGGATGGCAAGTCGTCGAGGGAACATCGCGCGCCAGCCTGTTCGAATTCATCAGCAACTTCTACATTTTTAACTCAATCATTACTGGGGATTGGGACGTGTTGGGTGATGCGGTGCGCCACTTGATCTTGCCCGCGGTTGCCTTGGCCACCATCCCCCTGGCGATCACCGCCCGGATGACTCGGTCGGCGATGCTGGAAGTGCTCGGTCTGGACTATGTCCGCACGGCACGGGCCAAGGGACTGACGGAATCCAAGGTGGTGATGAAACACGCCTTCCGCAACGCCCTGCTGCCAATTGTCACAATCGTCGGTCTGCAATTGGGCCTTGTGCTCAGTGGCGCCATTCTGACTGAGACGATCTTTGGGCTATCCGGCGTTGGTCGAAGTCTCTATGATGCGATTACTGCGCGCGACTATCCCATCATTCAAGGGTTTGTTGTCGTCATCGCCATCGGCTACGTGCTGGTTAATCTGGCCGTTGACCTATCCTACGCAATTCTGGATCCACGGATTCAAATGGACTAAGACATGTCAAGCGCTATCGACACCGAACCCACATCTGCACCACCACCGCCCACGCCTTCCGTGGCTGAACTAATCCTCGACGATCCCAGTGCGGGAACTATCGGCGACTATCGATCCAACAGCCTGTGGCGGTTGACACTTCGGCGGCTATTCCAGCAGCGCTCAGCCGTTGTTGGCATGGTACTCATCGGCCTGCTTGTTCTGACGGCCGTCTTCGCCCCACTGATTGCTCCCTACGATCCGCAACAAGTGCTGATCGGCGTGGAAGATGTTCGCAAACGCGAGACGCCTTGTATTCACCTGCTGGGGTGCCCTGAAGACCAGCCTCAGCACATTATGGGCCTGGACGGTAATGTCCGCGACCAGTTTAGCCGTATCGTCTACGGCACCCGTGTTTCGCTCATGGTCGGCATTCGTCACGGTCGGCTTCGCTGTCATTGTCGGCACGCTGCTGGGTGCGATTGCCGGATTCAGCGGCGGCGCCAGTGACAACATCATCATGCGCATTCTGGACGTCGTGCTAGCGTTTCCGTTTCTTTTGCTGGCCATCGCGATTGTCAGCGTGCTTGGACCAGGTCTGACCAATGCCATGTTGGCGATTGCCATCATCAGCATTCCCATTTATGCTCGCGTAACCCGCGCCAGCGTATTGTCCATTCGCGAAATGGACTTTGTTGAAGCGTCGCGGGCTTTGGGCGCCAGTAACACCCAACTGCTCTTCGGCCGCATACTGCCCAATGCCTTGCCTCCGCTGATTGTTGTGGCTACTTTGGGTGTTGCTACCGCGATCTCTGGATACAGCCGCGCTGTCATTCATTGGACTGGGGGCGCAGCCACCGACGCCAGAATGGGGTTCAATGTTGGCCATCGAACGCAATCAAGTGTTCACGGCGCCGCATCTCGTCTTTCTGCCCGGCCTGGCCATCATGGTCACGGTGTTAGCCTTCAACTTGTTGGGCGATGGGTTGCGCGACGCGCTGGACCCGCGCCTGGTACATGGCGCAAAAGAGTAGCTGCGGTTCAAACAAAGAGCCATCTGATCCGACTACAAGCAAAGCAGCGCGACCGGGACACTGTCTCGGTCGCGCTGCTTTCGTATTATTTGGAAGCAACGCCGCAGGCGCGTTACCTGGCATGTTGTTGCGGCCCCGGCCGCGCTGATTCACCGGGTCTAGGCGTCCGGCGCCTGGTACGGCTCCACTTCGGTGGCTTCCGGGCCTTTGCTTGTCTCCTCCACATCGTAGAGGATCCACTGTCCTTCATCCAGCGTCGTGGGGTCAACGGCCGAGTTCGAGCCGTGGAAGAATATCTCTTCGCCTGCGCCCCTCACCACAAAGCCATAGCCTTTCTTGGTGTTGAACCACTTCAGCATGCCGATATACTTGCCCGTCTCCGGGTCAATCTGGATGCTCTCCGGGCCGACGGGTTCGCGCTGCTCCGGTGCCGAACGGCTTGGTTCACGGTCGCGGTCGCGATCCCTGTAACTGTCACGGTCGCCACGCGGTGGCGGCGCGCTCATGTCGATGTTCTCCAGCGAGGCGGGTTCCACCGGTAATCCGGCTTCACTCAAGCGCCGCTGCATCTCCACGGTAAAGATAAACTTCTTGCCGTCTGCTGTCTCAACCCACTCATCACGAAAGTTCATGTTGCCACTCCAACGATTCGTTACGACGCCTTGGCTTTAGTCTTGGTCGTCTTCTGCTGTTTGGTTTGTTTCCGATCCTTCTCTATATTACCACCAACCGTCACAATGCCGGTAACGCGAGCGCGCAAGGCCAGCGCCATGACCACGCTCGGCTTTACTGTGCGACCGCCTGAGGTGGCGTCTCGCAGCAACAGCTTCTTGGTGGTGCCGTTGCTGGTGGTGATAATCAGGTTACTACTACTATTGACCACGGTCGCCGCCACGACTTCGGTGGCGCCCTTCGGCAGGCGCATGTTGATGACACCCTGACCGTAGCGATTTTGCAGGGGATAGTCGTCAATTGGCGTCGCTTTGGCCAGCCCGTTGTCAGTGATGCTTAGCAGATAACTGTCGGCCTGGACGACGTCCGCCGCTGTGACACCGTCTTCCTCGCTGCCCAGTTTGACGCCCATGACACCGGCGGCGGGCAGGCCCATCGGCCGAACGCTTTCTTCCTGGAAGCGAATAGCCATGCCGGCGGCAGTGGCCAGGATGACTTCGTCCTCACCGGAAGTTTCCAGCACCCAGCCCAGCGCATCATCTTCGGCCACATTCATGACTGTGAACGCCTCTGACGTCACGCCCGGCAAATCAGTCAGCCGAATACGCTTGACCACACCGCCGATGGTGGTGAGGAACAAATAGGCTTCCTCACCTTCTTCGAAGTCATCGGCACTGAGTACCAACGCCGCCACGAGGTGTTCGCCTTTGCGCAGGGCGGAAAACGTGGCCCAGTGGCTGCCGCTGCCGATGTCTTCCGCTTCAGGCAGTTGGAAGACAGGCACACCAATGGCCTGGCCGCTGGCCGAGAACAAGTAGAGCGTGTCGCGTGTGCTGGCCTGCAGGAGCGCAATAGGGCTCTCGGCCGGTTTGCGCGATATCGTGGGTTCGGCAGAGGTGTGGGTTCGGCCGATAGTGCCCTGGTCGCCAACCATAATCCAGACGGCTTCGTCGGGCATGAGGCCGCCGGACGCGCCGTTCTCTGCGTGGCTGCCGGAAACAATGCGCGTGCGGCGCTTGTCGCCGAACTTCTCGCCCGCGGCAATGAGTT
The DNA here is from genome assembly GCA_963695535.1 of uncultured Chloroflexia bacterium. Lineage (GTDB taxonomy): Bacteria > Chloroflexota > Anaerolineae > Promineifilales > Promineifilaceae > Promineifilum. The sequence goes on along the minus strand of CAVOGT010000001.1, from coordinate 860,893 downwards.
CCTGCTTGACCACTCCACGCATTAGCTCAGGCTTGGCCAACAGCTTCTGCAACTCTTTGATGAGGGCGATTTTTTCTTTGTACTCTTCCTGCAGCCGCTTCCGTTCCAACCCGGCCAACCGGCGCAACTGTGTGTCCAAAATGGCCTGGGCCTGAATCTGGCTCAGGTTGAACTGTTTCATGAGGTTGGTGCGGGCGGTTTCGGCCGTGCGGGAGCGGCGAATGATGTCGATAACCTCATCCAGGTTGTCCAACCCAATGAGCAGCCCCTCCAGAATGTGAGCTCGCTGTCGGGCCTTCTCCAGGTCGTACTCGCTGCGACGGCGGACGACCTCCAACCGATGGTCAATGTAGACGCGCAATGCCTGCTTCAGCGTCAGCACGCGCGGCTCGTTGTCGACCAGGGCCAGCAGGGCGATGCTAAAGGTGGACTTGAGCGGCGTCAGACGGTAGAGGTCTTCCAGCACCTGATCGGCCTCGACATTGCGGGTCATCTCGATTATGATGCGCAAGCCGTGGCGGTCGGACTCATCGCGCAGGTCGGTCAGACCTTCGATCTTGCCGTCGCGGTGCAGGTCGGCAATACGACCCATCAAGTTGTTTTTGTTGGTCTGGTAGGGCAGTTCGGTGATGACGATGCGCGATTTGTTGCGCTCCATCTGCTCGATATGGACCTTGGCCCGCACAGTGATGCGGCCGCGACCGGTGGCGTAGGCGGCAGCCAGGGCATCGGAGTCTTCGTCGCCATCCCGGTTGCGATAAACAATGCCGCCGGTGGGAAAGTCCGGCCCCTGAATGAACTTCATCAAGTCGGACACAGTGACGTCGTCCAGCGACTTCCAGTTGGTCGAGCATGTAGACCAGCGCACCGATAACTTCGTTGAGGTTATGGGGTGGAATGCTGGTGGCCATGCCGACGGCGATGCCCGAAGAGCCATTAACCAGTAGATTGGGTACGGTCGCGGGCAGCACGGTGGGCTGCATGAGCGACTCGTCGAAGTTGGGCCCGAAATCGACGGTATCCTTGTCAAGGTCGGCCAGCAGGTCGTAGCCCATCTGGGACATCCGTGCTTCGGTGTAGCGCATGGCTGCGGCGTTGTCACCGTCGATGGAGCCGAAGTTGCCCTGGCCGTCGACCAGCACATGGCGCATGGAAAAATCCTGTGCCAGGCGCACCATGGCGTCATAGACGGCCGAGTCCCCGTGAGGGTGGTACTTGCCCAGCACCTCGCCTACGACGCGGGCTGACTTCTTATAGGACGTGTCCGGGCGCAGACCCATGTCGTACATGGCGTAGAGGATGCGCCGCTGGACGGGCTTGAGGCCATCGCGGGCATCCGGCAGGGCGCGCGAGACGATGACGCTCATGGCGTAGCTGAGATACGATTCGCGCATCTCGCCTTCAATATTGATTTGCTTGACGAGTCCGACTTCCATGGTGTTTGGTATTGGCAACGTAAGCTAGGCACGCTTACTGAAATATTTGTTCTATAAATCGCAACTATAGGCGATGCGTCCGCCATTGTCAAACGGCAAAAAAGGGCACCTAACGGCACCCCTTATCAAGCAGGCCTGGAGATAATCGATTCGCCCGCCCGGTTACCAGGAATCAGGCGATTCAACGTATATGCCACCATCCTCTACCTTAACCTGATAGCTGGGAATGGCTTCAACTGCGGGCATCGCCGTGGGCTTGCCGGTTCGAATGATCAAAACGGCCGCCGTGACGGGGGCATTCAATTTCGCACTTGATTAGCTCTCCGTCTTCAAGCGGACCGCCGTCGTGGCTGCACACATCGGCGATGCAATAGTACTGCACCGTCGACATTGAAGACAACCACGGTATCGTCCTCGAATTCATGCCAAAGACGCTGGCCGGGTTGAAGATCCTCGACGTTGGCAACGCGTACGAATAAGGTCATGGGTGCAACTCGTCGGCATCCGGTATGCCATAGGCGCCGGCTTTAAGAACTTTGAGCGATAGCAGCGCACACTTGACACGGGCCATGCTCAGCGGCACACCGATCAGTTCCAGCAGCGTATCCTTGGAGAAGGCCCTGACCTCATCGAGGGTCATGCCCTTGATCTCTTCGGTCAGCAATGAAGCTGAGGCCTGGCTGATGGCGCAGCCATCGCCGCTCCAGTCGACCTCGGCCACACGCCCGTCCTCATCCAGCCGCACATCAATGCGAATGACGTCGCCACAGAGCGGATTGTCTTCTTCGTAAGTGAAGTTGGGGTCCTCAAGCTGTCCGTGGTTGAGCGGATGCTCATAGAGGTCGATGATTTGCTCGCGATAGATTCCGGGGTCCATGGGTCGGTGCTCCTCGCCACGGCCGAATGCCATCAATCGGCCGTCACACGCCTATAGTCTAAACACCTCGCGCACCCGGTGCAAGCTGCGCACGAGCTGGTCGATCTCGGCCGTGGTTGTGGTGCAGATAGAAGCTGGCCCGCGCCGATGACGAGATTCCGAGCCGCTGGTGCAGGGGCATGGCGCAATGATGTCCCGCGCGAATGGCGATGCCGTCCTTGTCGAGAATCTCGGCGATGTCGTGAGGATGGACGCCGTCGAGCGTGAAGGCGGCCAGACCGCCGTGTAAGGTGCCCGACGGCCCCAGGATGGCTAGACCAGGGATCTCGCTGAGCGATTCCATGGCGTAATTGGTGATCGATTGCTCGTGGGCATGGATATCCTCCATGCCGATGGCGCTCAGATAGCGCAACGGCCGCGCCCAGGCCGATGGCTTCGGCGATGCGTGGCGTTCCCGCTTCGAACTTCCAGGGCAGCTCATTCCAGGTTGAGCCTTCCAGCGTGACGCGGCGGATCATGTCGCCGCCACCCATGAAGGGCGGCATCGCTTCCAGCAGTTCCCGCCTGGCCCACAGCACGCCAATGCCCGTGGGACCGCACATCTTGTGCGAGGAAAAGGCCAGGAAGTCAGCGCCGATGGCTTGCACGTCGACCGCCATGTGGGGCACCGATTGCGCCGCGTCCACCATTACCGTAGCGCGCCCACAGCGTGCCCGGCATCGACCAACTGGCGCACCGGATTGACCGTGCCGAAGACGTTCGACACGGCTGTGAAAGAAAATAGCTTGGTTCGCGGGGTCAGGTAGTCGTTGAGCTGCGACAGATCGAGCAGTCCATCGTCGGTGAAGGGCAGGTAGCGAACCACCGCCCCGGTCTGCGCGGCAATGAGCTGCCAGGGCACGATATTGGCGTGGTGCTCCATCTCCGTGACGAGGATCTCATCACCCGGCCGGAGATTGGCCCGCCCCCAGCTGTTGGCCACCAGGTTGAAGCCCTCGGTGGCATTGCCCACGAAGATGATCTCGGCTTCATCGGGCGCATTGATGAAACGGGCCACGTCTGCTCGCGCGCCTTCATAGGCCGTGGTGGCCTCTTCGCTCAGCCGGTGGACGCCGCGGTGGACGTTGGCAGTGGTAGCGCCGGTAGTAGTCATCCATCGCGTCGATGACGGCCGCCGGCTTCTGCGATGAGGCGGCGCTGTCCAGATAGACCAGCGGCACGCCCGGGTAGACCTCGGTAGATAAGATGGGGAAGTCCGCCCGGACGCGCTCAACGTTTAACATAGGGGTATCAGGTCTTCGATGGATTCTCGATGGGTACGCCAACCAGATTGCCCCATTCGGTCCAGGAGCCATCGTAGTTGCGAACGTTAGGATAGCCCAAAAGGTAGGTCAGTACAAACCAGGTGTGGGAGCTGCGTTCGCCAATGCGGCAGTAGGCGATGACATTGTCCTGCGGTGACAAGACCCTGGGCGGTCTCATACAGCTCGCGCAATTCGCCCGCCGGCCGGAAGGTGCCATCTTCAGCCACCGCCTTGCTCCACGGCACATTGACTGCGCCCTTGATGTGGCCGCCGCGCAAGGCGCCTTCTTGGGGCGAACCGGGCATGTGCAGCAGTTCGCCACTGAACTCCTGCGGGCTGCGCACATCTACCAGCGGCTGGTCAGCCATAATGTGCTGCAGCACCTGATCGCGAAAGGCGCGAATCTTGTAGTCGGTGCGCGCGGCGGGCGTGTAGGTCGGTGGCGGGAAGGACGGCCGACCCTTCGTCAGTCTCGCGCCCCTCAGCCAGCCACTTCTGGCGGCCGCCGTCCATGATGCGGCAATCAGCGATGCCCGAACAACTTGAACACCCAGAAGGCATAGGTGGCCCACCAGTTGTTCTTGTCACCGTAGAAGACAACAGTCGTGTCGTTGCTGATCCCGTTGCGCGACATTAGCGCGGCGAACTGCTCCTCGTTCAGATAGTCGCGACGGATGGCGTCGTTCAGATCGGCCACCCAATCGATGTGAACGGCGTTGGGAATGTGGCCGGTGCTGTAGAGCAGGACGTCTTCATTGGATTCGACCAGACGAATGGTGTCGGTGTCGCCCAGATGATCAGCAACCCATTGGGTGCTGACCAGAACTTCAGGATTGGCAAATGCGTTCGCGGCCATGGTCATCTCCCTTATGCGAGTTCATAGGTATGGTTCACGGCAATAGCAAACGCCGGTTGTCTGACCCGGTGCACTCGTTGTGGTGGCGTGTGCGAGGTGTGGCAACCGGCGGAATGATGTACTATTGTGTTGTGATGGATCCGGCTAGTCCGACGGCTAGCCGCTAGCCAACCTTTTCCAGAATGCGATCGAAGATGCGTACTCGCACACCTTCAAACGGGATGCGCTGCATGACCGGGTCAAAGAAGCCCTGAATCACCATGCGCATCGCATCGGTCTGCGCGGAATGCCGCGGCTCATCAGATAGAAGATCTCTTCCTCATCCAGCTTGCCGATCGTCGAAGCATGGGTACAGCGCACATCATCGGCCTGAATCTCCAACCGGGAATCGAGTCGGCGCGTGCGTCCTTGTCCAGCATCAGGTTGCGATTGGCCTGGAAGCCGTCGATGCGCTGGGAACCGGGCAACGCCTTGATCATACCCTGCCAGACCGACCGCGACTTGTCCTTCAGTGCACCCTTATAAAGCAGGTCACTGGTAGTGTCTGGCGCATTGTGGTTTTGCTCGGTATCCAGATCGACATGCTGTCGGCCGTTGGTGAAGAAGATGCCCGACATGCGCGCCCATCCACCGGGCCGTCCAACTCCGACGTCTGGAAAGCCTTGGTCAGGCGTGTGCCCATGACGCTGGTGATCCAGTCCAGCTTGGCGTCGCGACCGACACGACCACGTTCGTGGTTGAACTGCCAGACGTTGGTGCCAAAGTCCTGCAGACGAAGCGTAGCGCAAGCTGCCGCCGTCGCGCACAAGCAGCTCGATGACGCCATTGTGGAGCGCCTGGTCCTTCGCCGCTGCCGGAGAGGCGTATTCGTCAATGAACGTCGCCTCGGCGCTCGGCTCGATGACGACAAGCGTATGCGTGAAGGTGTGGCCGTTTGTGGCCCACAGCGCGCTATGAAACGGCGCCACGGCCGAAACGCCCTTGGGAACGTAGAGGAACACACCGCCACGCCAGAAAGCGCCATGCAGTGCGGCAAATTTGCCCTCGGTCGGCCAGCACCGACTCGGTCATGAAGTGCTTGCGCACCAGGTCGCGATGCTCGCGAACGGCCGTACTCATGTCGCAGAAGATGACCCCCTGGGCCTTCAGGGCATCGCTCAGGGTATACTCTTTGGTGACGCCATTGACCTGTACCAGCACGCCGCCGGCAGCATCGTCGGTCAGTTGTTCGCCCAGGTAGGCCGGCACGTCAGCGCCGTTGAACGCGGCATCGCCGTTAATCGACGGACCAAACTCGTCAATCTTGAACCGGCGGATGTCCGTCCGCCGCCAGGCCTCGTCCCGATTGGTTGGTACGGGCAGGCTCTCGTAGATCTCCAATGCCTGAAGGCGCTTTTCCAGCATCCATTCCGGCTCATTCAAGGCGGCCGAAAGCTCGCGCACCGCGTCGCGGGTGAAGTGGAGCTAACTCAGCCAATGGAACCCTCCATCTGCAGCTGGATCAGGCGGTTCATTTCGATGGCATACTCCATCGGCAGTTCTTTGACCAGCGGCTCAATGAAGCCATTGACGATCATGGCGTTGGCCTGTTCCTCGCGAATGCCGCGGCTCATCAGGTAGAACAGCTGCTCCTCGCCGACCTTGCTGACCGACGCCTCATGGCCAACGGTCACATCCTGGTCATCGATCTCAATATAAGGGTACGTGTCGGAGCGACTGTTCTCATCGAGCAACAGCGCATCGCAGACCACATTGGAGCGCGCAGTTGTACGCGCCGTCGCCGATCTTGAGCAGACCGCGATAGGAAGAACGGCCACCACCCTTGCTAATGGACTTGGAGATGATGCGGCTGGTGGTGTTGGGCGCCATGTGGACGACCTTGCCGCCGGCATCCTGATGCTGGCCCGGTCCGGCAAAGGCAATGGACAGTACTCTCGCCGTGGGCGCCTTCGCCCATCAGGTAAACGGCCGGATACTTCATCGTGACCTTGGAGCCCAGGTTGCCGTCAACCCATTCCATGGTGGCATTCTCTTCGGCCACGGCCCGCTTGGTCACCAGGTTATAGACGTTGTTCGACCAGTTCTGGATGGTCGTGTAGCGGCAACGCCCGCCCTTCTTGACGATGATCTCAACGACGGCCGAATGCAGTGAATCGGACGAGTAGATCGGCGCCGTACAGCCTTCGACGTAGTGGCAGTAAGCCCCTTCGTCAATGATGATCAGCGTGCGCTCAAACTGGCCGACGTTCTTGGCGTTGATGCGGAAGTAAGCCTGCAGCGGCATTTCAACATGGACGCCCGGCGGCACATAGATGAAGCTGCCGCCCGACCAAACGGCCGTGTTTAACGCGGCAAACTTGTTGTCATTGTGGGGGATGATGGTCGTGAAGTATTCCTTCACCAGCTCGGGATACTGGGCCAGACCGTCGTCCATACCCAGGAAGATGACGCCCTTTTCCTCCAGTTCCTTCTTGATGTTGTGGTAGACAACTTCCGACTCATACTGCGCGGCCACGCCGGAGAGGAACTTCTGCTCCGCTTCGGGAATGCCCAGCTTGTTGAAGGTGTCCTTGATGTAGCTGGGGACATCTTCCCAGTTGTCTTCCTGACGCTCGCTGGGTTTGATGTAGTAGTAGATGTTGTCAAAGTCAATGCCGGACAGATCGGCGCCCCAGTTGGGCATCGGCCGGTCCAGGAAGTGCTGATAGGCCTTCAGACGGATGTCGAGCATCCACTCCGGCTCATTCTTGCGAGCGACAATGCGCGGATAACAGCCTCATCCAGGCCGCGCTCGGCCTTGAAGACGTAATCTTCGACATCAGAAAAGCCATACTTGGTGGCGTAATCCTCATTAACGCCGGACAGCAACTCATCTTCGGTTAGCATCACGATCCATCATTAGGTCAGCCATCAGGAAGCCACCTCCTCGGCGCTGCCGTACTTCTCACGCAGCCAGTCATAGCCGCTCTCTTCCAGTTGCAAGGCCAGCTCCGGGCCGCCGCTCTCGACAATACGGCCGTCCAGCATGATGTGGACATAGTCCGGCTGGATGTAGTTGAGAATGCGCTGGTAGTGGGTGATGACCAACACGCCCATGTTGTTCATCTCGCGCAGGCGATTGGCGCCTTCGGCCACAATGCGCAGGGCGTCGATATCAAGACCGGAATCCGTCTCATCCATAATGGCGATCTTCGGCTCCAGCATGGCCATCTGCAGAATCTCGGCGCGCTTCTTCTCGCCACCGGAAAAGCCTTCGTTGAGGTAGCGACCGGCGAACTTCTGGTCAATGCCCAGTAAGTCCATCTTGTCTCTTCAGCAGGCGGCGGAACTCAGGGATGGAGATGCCCGGATCTTCCGGATTTTCGGCCTGGCGGCGGCTATTGAGCGCCTGGCGCAGGAACTTGGCCACGGTCACGCCAGGGACGGCAATGGGATACTGGAAAGCCAGAAACAGGCCTTCGCGGGAACGCTCGTCGGCGTCCATATCCAGCAGATCCTGGCCGTCAAAAATCGCTTGTCCGGCGGTTGGTTCGTAAGCCGGATGGCCGGCCAGGGTGTAGGCCAGCGTGCTCTTACCAGAACCATTCGGGCCCATCAGAGCATGAGTTTCGCCTTGCTTCACCAGCAGGTCAATGCCCTTCAAAATGCGGTTGTCACCGACACTGGCGTGGAGGTTCTTGATTTCCAAAGCAACAGTCATTTCGTAATACGCTCCTGTGGCGCCGGGAGGCGCTAGGTAGTTTTGGTTGACAATAGTTAGACAGAAGAATTATAACACGGCCCCTGGGGAGCGTCAATAAATATCATAAAAATGATAAAAATGCGCTAAATTGACACCGCCCAGGCGGATTGTTATAATGGATGTGATAGAAATCGTCGCGCATGTAGAGTTTGTCGCACGTTTTTGTCAACCTTTTGCCGATAGTTTGAGCTTTGGCGTAGCAGGGTAGGTCTTGGTGAACGAACAGAAAAAGCAGAGTACACGAGAGATCATTCTCCATACGATTAAGTCGTCGCCCCAGATCGCCGTAGAGGCGCTGGCGCAAGCGGCCGATGTGTCACCTGTTACCGTTCGCCATCATCTCGAATGGACTGCAGGCGGCTGGGCTGATCGAGTCCGAAAGCGTGCGGCGCAAAGTCGGCCGTCCCTATTACGTCTATTCGATAAGCGAGCAGGGCCAGGAACTGTTTCCCAAGCGCTACGTACGCTTGACCAGCCGTTTGTTGTCGGAACTCAAAGATCGGCTGCCGGATGAAGTGATTGGCGAGGTCTTCCAAGGGGTCGTCGACTCTGTGCTGGAAGAGCATCGCGGTGAATTCGAGCACCTGGGCATGGAGCAGCGTCTGGATTACCTGGTTGGCTTGTTGACCGAAGAGGGCTTTCTGTCCAAATGGGAGCGCACCGCGGAAGGCTATACAGTCATTGAATATAGCTGTCCTTATATCTCCATCGGCAGTGATCACAACGAGATCTGCCACTTCGACAAACAACTCATTACAGGGGTTCTGGAACTGCCGATCCAGCAACGCAGTTGCATGCTCAACGGTGCGTCTTGCTGCGAGTTCACCGTTGCCAGCGCAACAGAAATGCCGGTTGAACAACTAGACCTGGTGGCGGCCTAGCCGTCGCCGGGCCGTAGAACGAGGTACCTAATGATCGCAAATAAAGAAGAAGAATTGATTGAGTCGCTGCGCAACGTTATCGACCCGGAGATTGGGTTGAACATCATTGAGCTGGGGTTGGTTCGCAACGTCGAAATCGATCCGGAAGCGCAACAGGCCAACATTACCATGATTCTGACCACACCGTTCTGCCCCTATGGGCCGCAAATAATTGAACAGGTGCGGCTGGTGGGTAACTCCGTCATGCCGGGTGGAATTGGTGTTGAGATCGGCACTGAGCTGTGGGATCCTTCCATGATGGAAGAGGGCGCCGGCGGTGACTGGGGCCTGTTCTAGACAGATCTTTCACCACTGTGTATTGGACTGCATCGATTTGGGTGCAACCAACCATATCATCACAAAAGAAAAGAGTGCTCCGATAGTTCGGGGCACTCTTTTTGTTGCCTGTTCTGGATCTGAAAGCGAGTGACTTAGCTGCCGCCCGCCCCCAACGAATCGAGAGAAATCTGGGCGGGGTAGAAATTTTCGTTGACGACCAGCGCCTGCCGATAGGCGTCAATGGCGCCCTGGATGTCGCTCAGGTAGGCCAGCGCGTGACCCTTATACCAGAACGTCTCCTCAACATTGCGGCCGCCCTGCGTGTCCAGCGTGGCATCGGCCAGATCGATCACGTCCTGATATCGGCCGAGTTTGAGATAGGCGAGATAGGGCTGGAACTGGTACCACAACATGCGTGGCGGCAGACCGATTTCGCGGGACCTGTCAAACGCCTGCGCGCCACCCTCGTAGTACCTGGCCTCGCCGGTCAGTCCGCCCATGCGGGTCAGCGCGGTGCCCAGATTGAACCAGGAAAAGGCGTCGTCCGGCCGATCGCGCGTTTCCTGCTCGGCCACCCCAGCCACCTTCTGCCACATCTTGAAGTCGTCGAACATGTCCTCGCCCAAAATCGCGGCCACCTCGGCTTCCTGCTCCGGCCGGAAAACGACATAGAAGGTGTTGTTGAATTGCTGCCAGAAGCCGGACAGTTCTTCATAAGAGTCGGTGCGCCCGCTGGCATCAAACGGTCCGAGATAGGAGTCCTGGCTGTAGAGTTCCTGGAGGTCGTCGTCATACCCATAGATTGTTAGGTAATGGCCCCACCAACCGGACTCCGGTAGTTCATAGCCTTTTTCGACGACCACCGGGATAGCCGGCAGCCACGAATCGCTTGATCATCTCGAGGTCGCCGCCGCTGCGCGCAAGGGCCTGGTAGCCGGGCATATACTCGTTGACATAATCAGCTATCTGCCAGGCGCTTACGTTACGATCTTCGGGGTTTGGTTTCAGATAGGCGGCAACGTCTTCCTGGGTAATGTCAGAGCCATACCAGTTCAGCACCTGGGTCAGATTAGCTGGGCCGCAGTTGTTGAACGACTGCTTGACGATGCCCATATCGGCCAGAATGGCCTGCGAGGGCAGTGGGGCAGGGGTTGGCGTGGGGGCCTGGGTCGGTTCGGCTGTCGGTTCCAGTGTTGGTTGCGGCGCCGCAGCCTCTACCAAAGGCTCTGGAATGGTGTCCGGTATAGTGGTGGGAAATGGTTGGGCTGTGATGATCGGCGCAATGGCCTCAGAATTGGTCTCACTGCTCCCGGCCGAAGCGACAATGTTCTGCGGCTCAGCGGCAATCAGAGATGTAATGTCGACGCTATTTGAGGCACCGGCTGCCGGGGCAGGAAGGGCCGTTGCCACAGGTGCTACTTGATCAATGACGCCTTCGGTGACGGAAGCCAGAGCAGGTTGATTTTCCTGAAGCCATACACGGTAGCGGCCGGGAATGGCACCCACAACGTTGGGCAAGGCCAGCAGGCCGATGATGAGGACCAGCTGCACACCGACGATGAACATGATTAGGGTTTTGGTTCGTTTACTCATAGTTTTCTACTTCCACCAGAAAGTGGATTAACCTTCCGGCGCGGCCAAGGTGAGGTTGTGCGACGGGGTGAAGTTGGGATTCAGATCGGCCGACTTGCGAAAGATTCTCGGCCGCACCGGCCTCGTCGCCGAGAGCCGCCAGGGCCAGTCCCTTGTAATAGTACGATTCCTCAAAGTATGGGCGATCTGTCAGGGTTACGTCCGCAAGCAGGACTACATCGTCATAGCGCCCGGCCTGATAGTAGGCTTCATACGGGCCAAACTGGTACCACAGCATGCGCCACGGTAGACCGATGGCCCGCGCCTGATCATAGGCCAGGGCGGCATTGTCATACTGCCCAACTGGCACTATAGGCTGTGCCGAGGTTGAACCAGACAAACGCGTCGTCGGGTTGGGCCACGGCCTGGGCCTGCGCGTCAGTCAGATTGCGACGCCACATGACGGCGTCATCCAGCTCATCGCCCAGGATCTCCGCGACCTGTGATTGTTGGTCGTCGCGGTAAAGGACGATGTAGTTGCGATTGAACTGCGGCCAGTCCATGGCCAACTGCTCGTAGGTGAGAACACGGCCGTCCGGATTGGCATTCTTGAGTGGCTCTTCACTGGTGCCAAACCAGGAATCGTAGACCCAGAACTGCTCTTGGATTTCATCGTAGGCGACCGGCAGCAGGTAGTGGCCATACCATCCGAGCCAGCGGAACTCACCCGGCGGCTCGATACCCAGTTCGATGATGACGGGTATGCCTGCGCTAATCAGCTGTTTCAGAATCGCCGGATTGCCGTTGGCGCGAGCGATTGCGTTGAGATCGGTATGGTCGTTGACATAGGCCGCCATTTCTGCCGGGCTAACGTTGCGGTCTTCAGGATTAGGCTTCAGGATGGCAGCCGTATCGGTCTGACTGACCGCCAATTGAAAGTAGCTCAGGGCCATCGCCAGTGTGGCAGGGCCGCAATTGTTCCACTCTTGAAACTTGTGGGTGATTCCTTCAAGTCGAGCCGTCACGGGCAGGACGACGACCGTGGGCAGCGGCTCAGGCGTTGCCACTGCGGTTCCGATTGGCGTGGATTCGTTAATGACAGTGGAGACAAACAGACCGGCGACCGGTTGCGGCGTCGGACTCGGGGGCGGCGTGGCAGTTGCTGCCGGGACACTGAGCGCATCACTTTCCTCACCTGAAGCAACCGTTGTGTCAGCTTCGGCGGTGGATTCCAGGCTCAACAACAGCGCAGCGGCGCTATAGCGGGGTGCAGACGCGGTCGGAAGTACCGGTGTCGGATCGCCCGGCAAGGCCAGCGCCTGAAGTGGTTCAGGTAAGCGCATGGCATAGCGGGTCGGTAGTGCTTTGAGCGCCATCGGCAGCAGCATGATGGCGGCAATGCCCGCAAGCAAGAGTATAGCGATGGCAGCCAGTCGTGTGTTTCGCATAATGCATCCAGCACCGAGTACCCCGTGACGGAGTCTGGGTGCTGTGAAACGTATTGTAATCGTGAAGTGGCGGCTGCATAGGCTTCGAGGGGCAGACCTAACCGTACTCTCACTGGAGCGACGCAAGAAATGGGTCGATGCGATGCTGGGGACGTGGCAAGCTGCGAAAAACGAACATCAATCAAGAGACCCGATGTGCGGAACTTTCCACACCGATCCGGGGGCAAAACCCTGGTTGAAAGCACGGAATCAGCGCCTTGTTCACATGCCCCACTTGAATTATCCGCGTTCGATTTCTTCTCTTGCCGACAACCAGACGGCCGTCCCCAAGAGCAAGAAAAAGACATAGGCCAGGTCAATGAGGAAGAAGCTGTGATCCACCAGACCATGTGCGACGATGGCCGCCAGGGACCCAGCGATACCCACCGCTACGGGCAGCCACGGCGACCGTTGGCTATTGATGGCGCGCCAATCGGCACGAACGGCTTCCCACAAGAGCCACAGCCCAGCCAGTAGCCCAAAGACGCCAAGTCGCGTGCCGAAGTCCAGGATGATGTTGTGGGGATGGCTGAGGTTAGGCTCCTGCCAGGCGGCTTCCAGGATATACCGGCCGCGATAGGCAGTCAGGAAATTGTCCAGCCCAACCCCAAACCAGGGATGATCCACCCACATCTGGACGGCCGAACGCCACAGGTTGACGCGAAAGACTCCGGTGGTGCCGAATAAGTCCAGCCGGGCGGCCAGCGCAGGAACTTGGGAGACCGCGGCCAGCGTGACCAGCCCAACGGCCAGCCCGGCTAATGCCCAGGGCCAAGTGCGCCGGTTGTGCTGACGTCGCCATAGCCAGAAGACGACAAACAGGGATGCAGGCACACCCAGGAAGAGCGCTCCCTTGCTAAACGTGAGCAGGATGGCCAGGCCGATGGGCACGATGGCCAAGCCGTAGAGCCACCATCTTCGGCCGTTGCTCAAGCGCTCACCTAGCAGAAGCATTGCCACGAGGAAAGGCAGCAGCCGGCCCAAATAAAGGGCGACGTTGTTCGGTGAGCCGTAAATCGACCGCAGACGCATCAACCCACCTTCGGCCGTAATTAGGTCCTGGCCGGTGGCGTATTGCCACAGACCAAATCCGGCCACCACTAACCCACTGAGCACAAATGCATCCAGGGTCGGCCACATCTCGCGGTCGGTGAGGTGAAGGGCACGCAACAGTAAGTAGAAGATCGCCGGCTCGATGATAATGACGCGCCACTCGTTGGTCGCTACGCCCAACCGTTCGGTAAAGAACAACGATAGCGAAGCCACGCCGACAAAGGCCAGCACTGCGTAATCGGCCGATATCCATTTGGCCCGCATTGGCAGCGTACGGGTCTGGCGATACGCTGTGCCGGCGTCCAGCACAGTTCGCAACCCCCACGCGGCAAACGTCACCAACGTGAATATCTCGACCGGCGAAAAGCGATAGCCGAACATCGCTTTGGGCAATGGCGCCACATAGAACGGCATGGCAAAGACGATCAACGGGATGCCCCATGCCGGGCGTAGCAGAAGCAAGAAGAACAGAATCACCAAAGCCACCAAGAAGACGAAGACCGTTGGCGTGACATAGAAGAGGGTTGCGGCCGCGGCCGTTGCGGCAAGCTGGCCCGCATCCCCGAGGCGCCGGTAGAGACCGACTGCCTCTGATCCCCAGGTCATCCAACCGGTCAGAGCCACCAGGCCCGCCGCGGCTGATACCGTGGCCAGTTGGAAGCCATCGCTGAAGCGGTCGAAAGTGGTGTGCGCCTGTTGTCCGGCGTCGACCCACGCCCCGCCACGCCCTGCCTGAACCGCTAACGCGGCAAACACTAGCGACAAAACCGCCAGAAGGGCAATAACCAGATTGGTGTTGCCGCGTGGCGGTGTGTAGCCCGTGCTGAATCCCAAAAGAGCCCACTGGTCCCATCCGCGTGCGGCTTCCAGTTCCAGAGCATGCTCGCCTGGTTCCAGATCGCGCGCAATTGTTTCCAGACTTATGAACTCTTCAGTCGGGTCGGGAGCCGTCAACACCAGGGCCGCCCCGTATTCATCACGGGGTAGGGCGTTGGCGGGCAGACCGTCGACCGTCGCATAGAGGCGAGCACGATAGTCGGCGCGACGCACAAGGACGCCCACATCAGTACCCCAAAATCGAAATGTGACCCTGTCACCGCTCTGGCCAATGTCGGCCCCGAACTCGGGCGACACTTCCCATTGACCGGTGTAGGTTTGCGCTGGGTCCTCTTCGCGGGCCGAACGGTAGCCGGGCAGTGCGACGAGTGGGTTTTGGCCGGCGTTGAAATCACCCAGTGCGGTGGCGGTTCCAGTACCGGCGATGCTAAACCCGCGGCGTGGATCGTCGGGAGCAGCGGACGTATTCCAGTTTTCCAGGAACATGAGGCCCATCCACGGCCACTCCTGCTGCGCCCGTTGCAGGGTCCCGGTCACCCAGGCCGCGCGCTGGGCATCGCTGGTCTGGCCCCAGATGGATGGTGTCCCGGCCCAATCGTCCGGCAGGTTGTTCCAGCCCCAATTGCCCACCCAAATGGCTTTGTCCCCGGCTCCGGCTGCCTCAAGTGTCTCCCGCAAGAGTATGACGCGACTGACATTGAGCACATCGGCTGCCACACGGCGGTCGTCGGGTCCCGTGTCGAAGCCATAGGGCTTGGCCGCGGCCGCATCGAATGAATCGGCCGCGCCGGCCGCCAGCATACCGCTCATGTACAGCGCTTCGGACAGGTTTTGCGGGCCGGTCTCACTTGTGGGAGCGAGGGGAGCTGCGATGATCGCCACACCGGGGGCGGCGGCACGGACCGCGGCGGCCGTTTCGGCCAGCAAGGCTGCGTAATCGGCGGGATTTACCGGTTGATTGCCCCAGTGGCCGGCCAGATTGGGCTCGTCCCAGATAATGACGGCATCCAGGTCGTCGCGATAGCGTTGCGCGAAGTCGCCGGCCCAGGCTGCATAGCTGCTGACGTCATCCGGTGGGGCATATCCATCAGCTGGATCACCATCCAACAAGGGGATGATTGTGATACCGTGCACTGCGGCAGCCGCGAACAGGCGATCGGCCGTGGACCAATCAAAGTCATCTTGATAGTTGAATGCTTGCTTGACGACAAAAACACCTATCGCGGCTATCTCATTGAGGGCCGCTTCCAGCGCGGCATCTTCGTAAGCTTCCAGGGCCACATTGACCCCCATCTGAACACCGCCCTGGGGTATTGGCGACGGGAGGCCCGCCGGGATGCCGCGCACCAGGAATGCACGCCGGGCACTGACGGCACCGATGGCCAGCAGCGATGAGACTGCCAGCAAAGCGAACAACACCGTGAGAACGCGGGCTTGCCGCACGCGGTTAGGTGGCAAAGTCATGAGGTTGGATGACCCAGATGTCCACAAGTGACCGGGTAGACCCGAACGGGGGGAAATGGCGGATCTGAAGGACGAACCAGCCCGGCCTAGTTGACGGCGTTTGGATTAGCCTCGTCCCACAGCTGACCTACGTCTTTGGGGAGGCTGCGGGCAATATCGCGTTCGAGATTGTCGTCGACGTAGTTCTTCAAGTTGCGAAAGACAGCGAGTGTTGCCATGCGGGCGTAAGCTGAATCTGTATTGCCGCTGCGTCGCGCAACTTCGTTCAGGAAGGCTTTCTGGGTCATACGGGAGTTGTGGAGATTGATGAGTTTCCATCCCCGTGTCAGCTGACGGCTGAGGTCGTCAGGCAGTGCTTTGGCCAGATCGCGCTTCGTGCCGCCGCCCATGTTAAAGCCCATGGTGCGCAGGACAGCTTCGGTCCAGCGCTCCGCGTGGCCAACGGTACGCAGATGGGCATCGTTCTCGACGTTTAGGTAAAATGATTCAAGGGTCAGGGCTTCGTTGCTCATATAAATCTTTCCCATGGCGGTTGACTATCAGATGAATGCCGCTATACTTCTAAGTTTGGTCGTGGCCGTTTCGTTTGCCGCGTCCTTGCAACGGTCAGGGTCATTTTCATGAGCCCAGCCAGCGCGAATTATAACCGATACGCGTTCAATGACTAGAATAACAGGTGGTGGTTCGGTGGCGGTATACGCGCTGCCCACGAAAACCCTGCATTGTGGCGAAGGAAGAATAGTATGTCTGACAGAATTGTAATTGAAGCAGAAGCGCGCGACGTCGTTCGAAAGGGCGTGGGCCAGTTGCGTCGCGAGGGCATTGTCCCCGGCGTGATCTACGGCAAGGGCGAGCCCCAGAGTATCCAGATGCACCAGCGTGTGCTGCGCCGCGCCTTGCGTGTTGTCGGCACGGCCAATCTGGTTGATATTGATGTTGATGGCAGTGTGCGGCCGGTTTTGGTGCGCGAGATCCAGCAGCATCTAACGCGTGGCGATGTGTTGCATGTAGACTTTTTTGAAGTCGATATGACCCACACCATTCGGATGGAAGTCGAACTCATTATGGTGGGTGAGTCTGTGCCGCAGGAAGACGGCCTGGGTGTCGTCACGATGCCGATGCGTATCATTGAAATTGAAGCCCTGCCTGACGCACTTGTCTCCCATCTGGACGTCGACATCAGCAAAATTGCGACACCCGATGACCAGATTCTGGTAGGCGACCTGGTGGCTCCCAAGGGCGTCACCATCCTGGCTGACCCGGAACTCGTGATTGCCCGCTTCGAATACGAATCCCTTGAGGAAGAAGAGGAAGTGGAAGAAGTCTTCGAGGACGAATTCGGTGCGACGGCCGAAGACGTGGAAGTCATCACCAAGGGCAAGCAAGAAGAAGAGGATTTCTAGCCAATCTTCAGCCATGAAGTGGCTTTACCGGGCCGGGCTGGTGGCGGTTTTACTTATCGCCGCCGGCCTGCGCCTGACCGGGCTGAATTGGGACGACTATCAGCACCATCACCCCGACGAGCGCTACATCGCCTGGGTAGCCACGACAATCGAGTTTCCGACACCTGGCACGGCGGCCTGGGCCGACGTGCTGGACCCAATTCGCTCAACGCTCAATCCCTTCCGCTGGCCCCCTGAGGCCGCCAGTGAAGGGATTGTTGTATTACAAGACCAGCCCCGCGATTTCGCCTATGGTCATCTGCCGCTCTACCTCGGCGTCCTGGCCACGCGTGCAGCAGAACGGCTTGGCCCGTCCCTGGAACCACTGTTGCCCTCAACCTGGACCGTGGCGGCCGATGTCTTCAACGCGACCAGACGTGTCGAGTTCCAGCATCTGACGGCCGTCAGTCGAGCGCTGACGGCGTTGATTGACGTATTGACCGTTCTTCTGGTTTACCTGCTGGGCAAACGTCTTGGTGGGCGGGCGGTGGGGCTGGTTGCCGCGGCGTTGCTGGCTGTGACGGTGATGCACATTCAGCTGGCCCACTTCTTTGTTTCTGACCCCTACCTGACCGCCTTTGTCACCGGCGCACTCTTGATGATGGTGGCGGCGCAACAGGCTGAAGATCGGGGTAAGGCGCTGGCCTATGTGCTGGCGGCGGGAGCAGCCATGGGGCTGGCGGTAGGCTCCAAGTTCTCGGCCGTCTTGCTCATCCTGCCCCTCGCCTGGATCGTGTGGCTGGCGACGCACTCGTGGCGAAGTCGATTACTGTGGGGAGTGGCGGCAATACTGGCCGGCGTGATCGCGTTTGCGATTACCAACCCCTTTGCCCTGCTCGACTACCAGTTGTTCGGTACCGGTCAGTCTGCCGGTCCTGGGTGACTTCAACGTGGGTTCCTGCTATCTGGAAAACGTCACTGTCCAGAACGCGATGGTCCGTGGTCAACTGGATCTTGGGTTCACGCGCCAGTATGAGGGCACCCTGCCCTACTTTATTTCATCGAAATGCAGCTGCGGTGGGGAATGGGTTGGGCGTTGGGTCTGTTGGGCCTCGGCCGGCGGTGGTTGGGCGACCTGGCGTGTGGGTCGAGTCTGTGCTGCAACGATGCGCCGCGCCGGTACGACGCCCACTGCCGGTCTGATGACACTACTGCTCTGGATTATCCCTTACTTTCTCGTCACCGGGTCGTTCTACGTCAAGTTCATGCGCTACATGCAGCCGATTATTCCACCGCTCATTGTGCTCGGTGTTGTGGCGCTCTGGCAGGTCCGTTCCCGGGCCATACGCGGCGCTGTGGCAGGCGTGGTGCTGGCGGGCACGGCCGTCTATGCCCTGGCCTTCGTCAATCTGTATGACGAACCGCATCCCTGGAACAATGCGTCGGTGTGGATCCATCGAACGATTCCCCCGGGCACTCTTATTCTCAGTGAACAGTGGGACGACTTCTTGCCGGTATCGATGGTCGTCGACGGCGAAATACGACGGCGCTCGGCTTATGAAAACGCAGAGCTGACCTGGTTGAGCCATCCCGATGGCGCCGACGACGCGGCCAAGTTGGACGCGAACCTGGCGCTTCTTGCTGAGGCCGACTACCTGACCGTGCTATCGCAACGCATTTATGGTGTGGTGCCGCGCTTGCCGACCGCTATCCCTTATCCAGTCGCTATCACCAATTGCTGTTTGACGGCGAACTAGGCTATGAACCGGTATGGATCGGCGGCCGTGGACCCAATGGCTTCGGCATCGGACTGCAGCCGGACCTATTTGGTCCGCCCAGGGCTGACTCCGCCGAACGGCGTCACCGATTTCCTGGACCAGTCACCGGCATGGTCAATGGGCCGGGTAGATGAGAGTTTCACAGTCTATGACCAACCCCTGACGATGATCTTTCGCAACACGGCCCGGCTACCTGTTGACCGCTGAGATCAGCGTTTGATGTCGAGGGCGACTGAACGACCGACATCCCCGCGAGAATGAAGGGAATGTTGTGTAGCTCAGCAGCTTGGGCATTGGTCAGCATCATCCACGTGCAATTTTCCAACTGCGCTACACTCCACGCGCGAGGTAATTCATTCTGGACACCAATCATCGACGCTACCTCTATCTGACAGTTGTCGTCGCCGGCATGAGTACTTTGGCCGTTGAATTCACTGCCAGTCGCATGCTGCAAACGGTCTACGGCACGTCCAACCTCGTCTGGGCGAACGTGATCGGGCTGGTACTGGTTGCCCTTTCGATCGGCTATTTCATCGGCGGCCGTTTGGCCGATCGTAATCCTCGGCCGCAGACGTTCTACATGGTCGTCGTTGCCGGCCGGTTTCTGCAGTGTCCTGTTTCTTCTGTTGACCAGCTTCGTCCTGCGCGCAGGCAGCCTCGGCGCTGGCGGCAGTCAAGGTTGGCGCGGTGGCCGGGTCGCTCGTGCTGGTAGTTGCAGTGCTGGTGGTGCCCGTCACGCTGCTGGGTATCCTCTCGCCCTACGCCGTGCGCCTGGCCATGACCGACATCGCCCATGCGGGTCGGATTAGCGGCCGCAGTCTACGCCCTATCAACTATCGGCAGCCTGCTTGGGTACCTATCTGCCCGTCCTGGTCACCATCCCGCTGGCCGGTTCGAGTGCCACGGCCGTCATCTTTGGGTCACTGCTGCTCGTTGTTGGACTGGTGGGTCTGTGGCTGTCGCGATCCCAGATGGACGGTGCGACCGGTTCCATGGTGGCTCTCCTGACTGTGCCACTGCTGGTGCCGGTTGTCATCGTTGGGCTGCGAGGTGGGTTGAAGGCCCAGACTGGTCAGCTGTATGAGCGTGAATCGGCCTACAACTACATTCAGGTCATTCGCGACGGACCGTGCAACTATCTGTTGCTCAACGAAGGACAGGCCTATCATTCCTACTACTGCGGTGGTGAACCATTGGGTGGGCCCACTGTCTGGAGCATGATGCTGGCGGCGCCATACTTTGCTGCGGGGCCGGTGGATTGCAGCGCGTGGCGGTCATCGGTCTGGCAGCCGGTACCATCGCCAAGCATTTCACCGAGGTCTATGGTCCCATCGCCATCGACGGAGTTGAGTTGGACCCGGCCATTGTCGAAACAGCGGCAACCTACTTCGACCTGACGACGCCAACATTCGGCCGATCATCGGCGACGGCCGTTACGAGCTGGAGCGACTGACCGGGCCGTACGATGTCATCACCCTTGACGCCTATAAGGTGCCTTACATCCCGTGGCACCTGACCACGCGCGAGTTCTTTGCTGCGGCGGCCGAGCGTTTGTCCGATCGCGGAGCTCTGGCGGTCAATGTGGGCCGCGACCCCCGGGGACCGTCGGCTGGTGGAAGCATTGGCGGCCACGATGGGCACGGTGTTTCCGACTGTCCACGCGATAGACGTGCCCGGCTCGCTCAATACGCTGCTCATAGCTACGCGGCAACCAACTTCATTCGAAGCAATCGCCGACCAGTTGCAGAATCTGCAGCGCACCGACACACCGGCCATCATGCGCACGCGCTTCTGGCGGCGGCAGGCAACCGGGTAGCCCTGGACGGCGACGGCCCGATTTGACCGACGATCTTGCGCCGGTGGAAGCCATCAGCGATTCCATTGTGCTGCGCTATTTACTGGACACCGGGCCAAGCGGCCTGCCATCTTTTGAGACCACACCCTGAACCGAAGCACCCTCTCCTGAAGCTGGGTGAGTCCGCGGGCAAACGGGAGTATAAGGAATAACGATGTCTAACAACAAACCTTACTCACCATACTTCGCTGGGCAATCATCCTTTCGATGCCGTTCCTGCTGGGACTCGGTGTCGTCCGGCTGGTTGTCGCCTGGGATTATCCGGCCTTTTCGTATAGTCGTATAGCGCCCGACCTATATGGCTTTACGCTCGACCAACGCCTTGATCTGGCCCACGAACGCTGGACTACATGCGCCGCCTGGAACCCGCCGAAGAGGTCATCTACATGCTGGAAGACCTGCGCTCTGCCCGGCACCGATCAGCCGCTTTACACGGAAAGCGAGATAGGGCACATGATCGATGTCAAGAATCTGACCGACACCATCCTCCTTATTGTGCTGGTCACTGGTGTTATCGTCGTCGGTGGGTTGCTTATCTGATTCTCAAACCCGCAACCCGCGCAATCGGATGGAAAACGATGATGCAGGCGGGTCTGTTCACCATTGTGGCGCTGGGGCTGATCGGGTTGTTCATCGTCGTTGCCTGGCCAGATGTTCTTCGAGACTTCCACGAGCTGTTGTTCCCGCCCGGGACGTGGACCTTTCTACTACCCGACTCCCTCATCCGACTGTTCCCGGAGCAATTCTGGTTCGAAGTCGGAATCATCATCGTGGGGACGACCATTGTATTGGCTGCCTTTCTGACGTTGATTGGTTACGTGATGGCCAAGCGTACGGCGCCTGACGTCGACACATCAGCGATGGCCAAGGCGGCCTAGTCGGTCGTTGCGCTAGGGTAGGGTCAACGATGCCAGGGTCGTCCGCCCCGAAAAGACCCACAGTTCCTGCGTCACGCGTGTCGCGACCAACACCGGCTGTAAGTTCATAGTAGCCGGGCACCACGTCGTCGAACGCAAAATTCTCGTTCCACACGCGATCCCCATTGACGGGCGCCTGTGCATACGAGGTAGTGGCCGTGTAGGGAGCCAGGCCGTCAATACGGCGTAGGGTGAGCGGCGTCTCATGGGCCGGTTGGCCATCGGCGAAAGCAACCTGTCCGGCGACGATGCCCTGCCCGGCAGCGGGCGCAGCCAGAGCAGGGGGTTTCGTGTAGCCATGTACGAGTTGGCTCCCTCACGTACCTCGAAATGCAGATGAGGCCCATAGGCCACACCGGAATCGCCTGACAACCCAACGACCTCGCCGGCCGCTACGGCTCTGCCCGACGCTCACCTGAACGTCAGAGAGATGGCCATAGACGGTGAAGAGCGGCAGACCGTCGTTGACGGGCGCATGTTCTATGATGACAACATTGCCGTAGAAATTGGCCTGCGGGCCATAGACTAACGGGTCGTCAGGCACCGGCCACGCGCACCATCCCCCCGGCTGCCGCCAATATCGGCGTTCCCGTGGGTACAGCGAACTCGACGCCATGGTGGGGCGCCAGAGTTCCACCTCGCGTGCTGCCGTAAGGATAGGTCTTGTCGGTCCACTGCGTGGTGTCGTTGGGCACTGGACGGTCGAAAATGAGGTGTTCTCCCGCAGGTGCCGGCGGTGGCGGTGGCGGCGTGAAGGTCGGCGGCGGTTCCGTTGGCGTTGGGGTAATGGACGGCGTCAACGAAGGCGGCGGATCGGTGGGCTGGGCCGTGACATCCGGCGTGACCGTGGCCACGGCCGTGGGCAGTTGTGGCGAGGGTGCAGCGGTTGGCTGGATCGCCGCCGAGACCGAGCTTAACAGGGTGGGGACCAGGGTAACGTCAGGCGCAATGCGGGTAATAGCCGGCTGCGACTGTACTGCTGTTGCGGGGTCGGTGTCGCCGGTGCCTGCGCCAATGTCCCGTTCAATATTACAACTTGCCAACAGGCCGGCCAGCAATAGCCCCGCCACAGCTCCCCGGTCGAGCTGTCTCAGCCGCCATATCAGGGCGTTCAATCAGAATCCACTCCGTTCGGCGGCAATCGCCATCGCTTCGATCGCCAGCGTTCGGCTTCGGCCTCTAGGTCGGCCAGTTCGGCCGCCACTCAGTCTGCCCGCGTCTGATCCCAAGGTTGACGGCGTTGATCTTGACGTTTAGCGAGGCGATCTGGACCCCAGCGCGGGCCATCACGGCCGCCGCTGCACGCGTCGGACGTCGCGTTCACGTTGCCGATAGCGGTGATGGTTCGGCCGAGGCGCCCGGCATCGCGGCTGAGACGCGCCATTCGCAAGGGGACTTCGCAGGCTACGATAGTTGCCGCCTCCATGGCCTCCGCCTTGGCTAGGTCGTCGAGAGATTTGTCACGCATAACGGCCATCACCTGAGCGAACGCGGCTGCGTCCTCGGCAATCCCGGCCACCAGTGCCGCTTGCAGCGCCGCTGCCTCAGCCAGCACGACGCTGCGCCTCATCGTCGACGTCAGCATATTTCTTGCGACCAACGGTCAGCCCGGCGACCATCTGCGCGAGTGCAGCACCCAACGCCCCGGCGCATGCACCCACCGACCCGCCACCGGGAGCAGGTGTGGCCGCAGCCACGGCGTCAATGAAGGCCGTAGGTGATGCCTCTGACGAGGCGTTAGTCCCATTGTCAGCCGTATCGAGGCTCTCTTCTGCGGCTACCTGCTGCAGCTTGAGTTCCAGAATCTGCTCATCCGGCAGATCACCGAGCTGTAGATACCATAGAGCACTATCGGTCAGGGCCTTGTGGGGAATCAGTCCGACCAATTCAGCGCGCGAGACGAGCGCGCCGCGCTGGGCTGCTTCGCGCTTGACCATTTCCTGTGCCTGATAGACGGGCGTCTTCTCGAAATTAGTCAGATTCATGCTAACCTGGGCTTGCCCCTCCACCAGAAATCCGCGGGCCTGCACATGGCGCAATCCGCCATTGCTATAGCGCACAGCTCTGGCGATCGACTCGGCGATCGCGACGTCATCGGTGTTGAGGTACAGGTTGTAGGCGATCAGAAACGGCCGGGCGCCAATGACTGTGGCGCCCCAGCGCCTCGGTTCGGCCGGGCCGAAGTCGGGCTGCCGGTCGGGATTGGAAGCCACTTCTGCTTTCCAGCCCTCATACTGCCCCTTGCGAATGGCCGACAACGACTCACGGTCGGGCCGAGAGGCCGCCGCGCCATACAAGATAGACAGCAATCCCAACTCCTCGCCAACACGCTGCCCTACGCGCTGAGCCATGTTACTGCAGTCACCATGGTCACGCCCCGAATAGGGATGAACGGACAGACGTCTGTCGCACCAATGCGCGGGTGTTCACCTTCATGCTTGTCCAAATCGATCAGGTCGGCGGCCACACCAATCGCCTGGAACGCCGCTTCTTCGACCGATGCGGGAGCGCCGACGAAGGTGATGACGGTGCGGTTATGATCGCGGTCGGCGCTGACATCCAGCACATGGACGCCATCCACGGCGCGGATGGTATCGGCGATCGCGTTATAGACTTCCGGGTCGCGGCCGTTGCTAAAGTTGGGGACACATTCGACTAGGGGCTGCATGAAACCGTCTCCTTGCTGGATTCACCAAAGCGGGCCGGTTTTATCACGATTGGGGACTAGGAGCTACCCGTCTCATCAGGCGATTGTCCGGTGCGCCGCAGACGATCACGCAGCCGTTTCCAGCGCGCCTTGATGCTGTCGGCCGCTTCCGGTGGGATGTCGCTGGGCTGTAACGGGCCTCGATGAAGGCCGAGGTCAAATCGTCAACATCCATTTCGGTGTCCGGCCAATGCTGCTTAAGGTCGGTGGCGTATTCGGCCGGGGTTTCGCCGGCGGCGCGGCACCCCTGCTCACCGGCGCGCTTCACCGTGGACAGGTAGAAGTACATGATCTGTTCGCGCGGAGAGAGTCCGTTCAGTCGCAAAAAGCGTCGGCGCGCAGAGTCCGGACCGGCCGGCCAGACGGTGTCCGGTCTCAGCCCGCGCAGGCGATCCGGTATGGCGTCGCTGACCTGGCGAACACGTCCGCGCATCCGGGCCCATAAGAGGCTCAACCAGGCACTGTCTGGGTGGCCGAGGCTTTCACGCGGTCCCAGCCCAGGTTGTAGCCGCGTTCACGGGCTACGAAGATTGTTGCACCAATAACCAGGGCAACCAGCAAAGCCCAGAATGCGGAACTAAAGACAAGGCCAACCAGTGGACTGGATTCGGCTGCCGCGGGTGGCGGTGTAAAGGGTGGTGGTGAGTAGGGAGGCGGAGGTTCAATGGGTTGCTCTTCCACCGCGCCCTGAATGGCCACCAGAAAGCTGCCGAACAAAAAGGTGATGAGCGTGACCACCAGGTTGACCAAGTACAGAACGCCGCTGACTATCAGTCCAAGGAGTCGGCTGATGGGCAGGGTGTTACCGATGGGCAAAAAGGCAGCGACTGTGGCAATGAGGGTAATCCATACCAGGCTTATGCGCTGCCAACTTCGCTCGAAGCCGCCGTCCATCGCTACGCCTTCCATGAGCCAGCGCGCGTTGAGGCGCAGGAGCCGGGCGTGGGTCAGAAGCCAGACACCGATCAGGAAGAAGAGCAACAGCACGACCAACATGCCCGGGGCAAGGCCGAGTCGGGCGATGGCGAGTGGATTGGACACCGTCGCGAACTCGCGAACCTCAAATGTGCTGAGGGCCGCAAAGATGATCAAAATCATGCCGCCGCCCATGAAGTAGCGGAGATAGGCATCTTGTAAGTCCTGACGTGGAATCTGGATGGGCTGGTCATCGGCCATCGCCTTCTGGCCTTGACTGGGTAACGTGTAGAACCTTAGCTCGCCCTCGCTGACATCCAGTTGGCAAAACAGTTGACTGATGCTTCCGGCATACCACCAGGCCACCAATCCCATAAGTGCCGTGGACAGGAAGCCGCCCGCCAAAAAGAACTGGATCGGCTGCTGCAAATAGAGCCGTAAATCGGCGATAGTGGGAATGGAATCGGCAAACAACAGCCAGCTGACGAGCCGCGCCAGAGCCAGGATGACGATGACCTCGGAGACGCGATAGACTGTTTTGTCCACGGCGCGACTCTGCGGATTGACCAACCAGGCGGCCGAATAGGCCCCGGCCAGCGACGCCACCAGCAGGTAAGGCACCAACCAGCCCCAGCTCTGTTCCGGTGTGCCGATGCTCACGATGACCAGCAGAGATCCGGCGAAGGCTGTGGCCATGACGCCAATGAGAAACGGCCGAATCAAACGGCGGGTCAGGGGGTCAATCGTAAACTGACGCTGGTTGGCGGTTGGCACGCGCCGCCGGGCCAAATCTGCTCGAATTGTGACCTTGCGCACCTTGCCAGGGTCGCTGCGAAATCGCTGCATCATTAGCCGGCCACCCCCGACCGCGGCCGCTTCTGCCGCCACTGATCCAGCCCGCCCCGCCCGCTGACGTTAACGGCGTTGAAACCCAGGCGACGTGCGCGCTCGCGCACTAGCCCAAAGTCACGGTCCGGTTCAACCGCGATTAGCACCGGATTGTAGCCGACGCGTGCCAGCCGGTGGAGAGTATTGCACGTTTCCGGGTCTCCACGACTTGTAATGGCCAAGATGGTTACGCCCCAGCTTAGGTCCAGCACCGCCAGCGGGGCCCATTGGACAAAAGGCACCGTTTCGGCCGTCTCAACCCGAGCCAATTGCTCCAGGATTTTCATCAGCTGGGCCCGGCCGGCATGCGGCCGTATGGGTGAGCCCAGATATTTGAGCGCTTCTGTGTTGCCGGAGGCGGCCATGAACATCAGCCGTCCGGTTACGTCGTCATAGTGGCGATCGTCTTCCTGAATCCGTAGCGGGTCTACGCCGTTGCTGGATAAGCCAACCGGCTGGCGCTCCCGGACCAGGTGGGAAGCCAACGAAGCCGCCACGACGATGGCCCATTCAGTAGCGAAGACGCGGTCGCGGCGTTCATAGTCGGCCTGATGCAGATTGAGCAACACAACCGTTTCCAGCGAAATGGCCGGCTGAAAAGTCCGTACCAGCAACTGCTGATTATGCGCCGAGGCTTTCCAGTTGATCTGGCGAAGAGAATCGCCCGATCGAAACGTTCGCGCGCCCATGGGTCGAGCCGGGTCTTCGAATAGACGTTGGTGGCTGGCCACCGTGCCAAACGGCAACCGTGACGGCAGCCCCAACTGAGCCAATGAGACGATACGCGGATAGACAGTCAGATAGTCGGGGGGCAGATAGCCCAGCTGTTGTTGCGACAGGCCGAACACGTCACCGCTGACGATGCGCAGCGGGCCCAACTGGTAATAGCCGCGCTGCTGGGCACGTACATGGTAACTGAAGGTCTCAGTCGAACGGCCGCGCAAGGACACAACGCGCTGTGTCTGGTCCTCCATTCGCAGCTCCGGCGGCACACTCTCGCTTAGTTGTACCCAGGGAATGGTCAGGCGGCCGTCATTGCGCACGGTAAGCGTCACCCCAACCGTTTCGCCCAGGAACGCACGGCTCGCGTAGTCGCGGGATACCACGAGTCCCTTAACGGCGCGTGGCGTATAGAAGCGGCTCCAGAGGAAGATGCCGACAATGACGTAGAGAATGTAGACGATGAAATCGACACGCAACAGCAGGGCTACGGCCGTCAGCAGCAGCACCAGCCACACGTACTGCGTCATCAGTCAAGCTCTCCGATGTCCAGTTTCGTTTCGCGCAAAATGGTTGTCAAAATGGCATCCACCGTTACACCCCGCAGCGCGCTTTCCGGATGAACCAAACAGCGGTGAGCAAGCACATAAGGCGCCAGGCGTTTGACATCATCGGGTAGCACATAGTCACGACCTTGCATGGCAGCATAAGCCTGTGACGCCCGGTAGAGAGCCAGGCTGCCCCGCGGGCTGGCGCCCAGCATCAGGTCGGGATGGTTGCGGGTAGCGAAGACGAGCCGAACGATGTAGTCACGCAATGTTTCGTCCACATGGATGGCCCAGACTTTAGGAAGGAGCGCCAGCATTTCTTGTCCCGTCGCCACAGCTTCCAGTTGTTCTACCGGATGCGTGCCACCCAGGTTGAGCAGCATTTGACTCTCGGATGCTTCGGTCAGATAGCCTAGCGACAGTTTCATGAAGAAACGGTCCAGCTGGGCTTCCGGCAGAGGAAATGTTCCCTCATACTCAATGGGATTCTGTGTTGCCAACACAAAAAACGGCCGTTCCAGGGGCCGTGTGATACCGTCAGATGTGACCTGTCGCTCGCCCATTGCCTCAAGCAGGGCCGATTGGGTGCGCGGTGTGGCCCGGTTGATCTCGTCGGCCAGAAGGATGTTCGTGAAGGCCGGGCCGGGAATGAATGTGAACGAGCCACTAGTCTGATCAAATATCGACACGCCGGTCACATCGTTGGGCAGCAGGTCAGGCGTGCATTGCAGCCGCTTGAAGTCCAGCCCCAAACTAACGGCCAGCGACCGAGCCAGCATGGTCTTGCCGGTTCCCGGTACGTCTTCCAGGAGCACATGACCTTCGCACAAGATCGCGACAAGCATCAACTCCAGCACATCACGTTTGCCGATAATCACGTGCTCAACATTGTCAATTATTTGTCCCGCAAATTGCCGTACATCTGTCATAGATAAATCGTGTCCTGGGCGAGTCTTCACCGCTTATCTTATCATACCAACTGGCCAAGTGTAAGCGGGGATTCTGCGGCGCATGCGGACCCTAAGCGCCCAACTGCGCCATGGGTTCGCGGGCCTGCCCGAGGAGGACGCGGTAGCCTGATTATGCGGCGCGCGAACCGTACGACGCAACCTTCTCGCCAAAGTTCTCGACCGCGTTACAATTGCCCGGATGTCCGCCCCACGCCAGCACCTGCCCATTGATGATCAGTTTGATACGGACTTCGCCAACAAGCTGGCCCACTACGAGACCTACAACAAGCACCATTATCGTCCCAACACCTACCTGCACAAATGGTGGGGGCGGCGCTGCGGCAGCACCTTCCGGCTGATATTGAAGGGCCTCGCCGCGCCTGCCAATGCAGAAGCTTATTACCGCGCCGGTGGGCTGGAGGGCAAACTCATCCTGGATCCTATGATGGGTGGCGGCACCACGCTGCATGAGGCAATTCGCCTTGGTGCCAATGTCGTCGGTGTGGATGTGGACCCGATTCCAGTGGTGCAGGCGCGCGCCACCCTTACCCAGACGGACCTGGGCCACCTCGAGCGCGGATTTCTGACGTTCTTTGAGCATATTCGAGAGGCTATTGGACCGGCGTTTATGACCGCTTGCCCGGAGTGCGCTCGAACGGTGGACACGCGCCACGTGCTCTATGGACTTAAGCGGCGCTGTGCCTGTCGCGATGTTGTTGTAGTTGATTCTCTCGTTATTCGGCGCGAGGCGAATGGGACAGTGCGCCGGTTTTGTCCGCAATGTGCCGCTGTCTACAGCAACGGCGATCACGCCTGCCCGCGCCCCGGTGGTCTGCCGCCGTTGGTGGACCGCCGTGAGCGAGCCTGCCCCAACTGTAGCGCCCCCTATGACGAGATCACGGACTCACCCTACTACGCTCGCTATACCATGCTGGCCGTTGGCGGTCGCTGTCCTGACCATGGGCTCTTCTATAAGTCACCTGATGCGGTTGATCAACAGATTTGGCAGGCGTTGGAGGATGCGCGGCCGGCGTTTGGCGAGAGCCGGACAGATTTTGACGTCGTTCCCGGTGAGAAGTCAGAGCAGCTATTGCGGCGAGGCATCGATAACTACTTGGACCTGTACAGCAGCAGGCAGCTGCTTTTTCTTGAGTCAGTGATTGCCCACTTGCCCGCGTCGGATCCAGTCCTGCGATTGAATCTGGCGCTCCTAGTCTCGACGTCGCTGGAGTTCAACTCAATGCTGGCCGGGTATAAGGGGTCTGAAACAAGGCGGGCCGGAGCCGTGCGTCACACATTCTCGCATCACGCCTACGCTTTTCCCTACACAGCTTTGGAGAACAACCCGGTCTATCCGCGCCGGTCTTCAGGGACACTCTTGAAGCTGTTCTACGGCCGACTTCTGCGTGGTCGCGAATGGGCTGAATTGCCTCGCGAGCGAATCTTCGACGGCGAGAAAGGTGAGTTTCTGGCGATCGAGGGTGAGAAGGATTACGGTGTGGAAGCCCCTTCGGCTGAGGCTCTGATGGACGGGGAGGGGCAGCGCTTTCTGGTGAGCCAGACGTCAGCCGCGGCGCTGCCGTTGCCCGATGCTTCGGTCGATGCGGTGGTTACCGATCCGCCTTATTACAACAGTATCCAGTACGATGACCTGGCAGCCTACTTTCGTGTCTGGCTACAGCAGATGGTGCCGGACGCGGCGCGGTGGTCAGGCAACGGTGACGATACGGCCGTCGATACCAGCGGCAATGACCAGGGTCGGGACTATGCCGAGCACATGCGCCAGATCTGGTGCGAAGTGCGACGCGTTTTGCGGCCGGAGAACGGCCGCTTAGTGTTTACCTTCCATCATTGGCACCCTGAGGCATGGGCCTCGCTGACCTATGCGCTGCACGCCGCCGGATTTCGTCTCATCAATCGCTATGTCGTCCACGCCGAGCACCCAATTTCTGTCCACATTGCTAACATGAAGTCGCTTACCCATGACGTCATACTGGTCCTGGCCGCCGGCGAGAACGCGACCTCAGCGCAGGAGTGGCCGCCTATTTCGGCCGTGCCGCCGGGGGACAGCCAAAGTTTCTGCGAAGGATGTGGCGGTCTGCTGGGTAACTTGCTGGAGCGCCGCACGCTGACGTTCGACGAATCCCTGGCGATCTGGCGCGAAGCTCTGGTGATTGAGCTAGGAATCAAGAATACTCCAATCCCAGGGTTAGCTGTCGGGCGAGTGTAGGCAGAGCCTTGTCCCCGCGCAGGCCAACGAGCAGACCCTCGATGTCTTGCTCCTGTTGCACATCGAATCCCGAACGGATGAGCAGTGCCTTCCAATAGGCTGCGGCGGGGGCGTCGATGGCCCGCGGCAGCCACAGCAGCAAGCTGGTTTGCGTGCGAACGCGATCGACGAACAAGACTCGGCCGTCCGGTTTCAGTACCCGATGCACTTCGCGTAATAGCCGCTCGCGCTCCGAATCTTGCCAGAACTCGGACAACACCTCATTGAGGAAGACGCAAGAAACGCTGCGGTCAGCCAGAGGCAGCAACCCAGGACTGCCGTCGATCCAGGAGAGACGCGGGTCGCTGGCGGGATGTTCGGCCCGCATTCGCGCCCGGCGCAGTGGGCCGCTGGTATTGGATTCCGGGTTGTAGATGTCTATAGCGGCAACTGACCCGGTAGTTAGGTGGCGAGCCAGCCAGATGCTTGTTGATCGCTCACCCAGCTCGATGTTGGCGATGTGATCTTCGGGTTTCGTGTGGCTCATGGCGAAGAGAAGACGCAGCGGATCATGACGATCATAGGCTAGATGCGCGGCCCAAGTCATGGCGATGAGGAAGTACGCTGCTATGAGGACGGCCGCCAGCGCCAAAGGCACCAGCGCATACCATCCGGTGACGAGTCCCAGGCCCAGACCCAGCAGCGCCAAAATGCAGACACCGTAGAGACTCCCATAGATGGGCCATCGATTGCGTACAAAGGTGCGTGTGTCACTGAAATCGCTGGACATGGGCTATACTTGGTTTCGGTCTGGGCAGGTGTCTGGTCGCTATTGTAATGTATGCGGCCGATAAGCCGCTATATGGCCTTGGAGCATGACATATACCTACTCGTGCGCCACTGCGGCCGCCGACACGAGACACTGGTGTATAGAGAGAAAGCAAAGGGAGCAACTATGGATGAACCACAGAGCAACACCGAACGATTCCGCCAACGCTATCTAGAGAACAAAGTGCCGTGGGCTGACCACGAACCGCCACCGGAGATCATGGAATTGGCACAGGCGCTGCCGCCCGGCCGCGCCCTGGATCTGGGCTGTGGATACGGCCGGACGAGTATCTATCTTGCAGTCCATGGGCTGGACGGCCGCCGGGGTTGATTTCGTGCCGGAAGCGATTGATGTAGCTGAGAAGCGTGCGGCTGAGGCTCGAGTGGCGGACCAAGTGACGTTCACGGTTTCGTCGGCGGCCGAACTACCTTTCTTGCAACCCCCGTTCGACCTGGCCGCTCGACATCGGCTGTATGCACTCATTCGATGATGTCGATCTGCGCGCTTACCGTGATGAGCTACTGCGGTTGCTGCCCCGTGACGGACGGTATGTCTTATTTGCCCACTTACGCACCGAAGAAAGCCCCGAGGATGGCCCTAGCGGCATCCCTGAGACGACCATCCACCGTTTGTTTGCGGACGGCTTCACCATGGAACGCTTTGTGCGTGGGATAACCCAGGTCGAGGATCGTCCGGCGTGGGAATCGGGCTGGTTCTGGTTTCGCCGCACGTAGCGCTAACGCCAACCTTGGGGAACTGAGCAAAGTTTCGAACTCTTGGTCATAACGGGGTGCCATGTGTGACCAGTCGTACCCGCTGGTAGCAACAGCCAGGCGGGCGGCGATCGTGCGGGCAGCATGCGGGTTGTCCAGCGCCCATCGCAGGCGAGGCAGCAGGTCGGGTCCATCAACGAGGCACACGTCGTGAAACTCCGCGCGGGATGATCTCGGGATAGCTCAGGCGTGGCGGTAGAAGGGGCAGGGTATGGGCAGTGAACGGCTTCCAGGATACTGATGCCGAAGTACTCATGCCAGGCAGTCGAGAACGTCACTGTTGCCTGCCACAGAAGCCGCCTGTAGTCCAGTTCATTCGCATAGCCATTATGGACAACACGATTACCCAAAGCCTCGATGGCGCGGTTAAGCTCAGGCTGTTCCAGTCCAAACCGTTCACCACAGAAGGCGACTTCGAACGCCAGACCTTCATCGGCTAATGTTTGCAATGTGGCTACGAAGCGAGCCGGGTTCTTGTCATACTCCCAGCGCTGATTCCACAGGATGAGCGGCGGCCGATCCTCCAGCGCGGGAATGGGCGGGTCCAGCCGGGCTGAAGTCAATACCCACCGGCAGCACGATGCTCTTGGTCCGCACGATATCGACCATCTCCAGTTCATTGTGCTCCGGATAGTGTCGCAGGAATGCCGGTAGTGCTTCGAAAAATGTCTGTCGGTGGTAGTCGGAGTTAAAGAACACGGCATCGGCCGCCAGCATCGAAGCCAGGTTGATATGAACATAGTGTCGGTCGCGTTCGCCATGCTGCCGCCGCATGGGCCCGGTGCCTGGGTCTTTGGGCAGAGGATAGGTCAACTGGTTCTCGTGCATGTAAAGCGCAACGGGGGTGGTCGCCGTGTGCGGCCGGGTCAGCGCCAGGAAGCGACTGACATCCAGCATGTCGGTGGCCAGGATGAGGTCGGGGGCAGTCTCGCGATCGGTCAATTGGGTCCGCGCTTCTCTGGCCAGAGTCAGCGCGCCGCCTTCCATGCGCCACTTCCAGAAGCGGGCCGGCAGCGCAAGCACCTGGACGTCGTGGTTGCTGTGGGCGGCGAAGCCCTCGGCCCAGGCCTGGTGGCTGCCGCCGTGGTAGGGTGATAGGAGTAGGATGCGCATCGATTCTGCTGTTTCGCGGTATTTGGTCGGGCCGGGCAAACACCTGTACTATAATTCGACCATATTCATTGCTTTGTTTATACTTAAGTCCATCCTGGCTGTCAGGGCGTATCGTAACCGTTTATGACTGAAACACGTGAGTTATACTGGGATTCAACCTATGCCATCGCCCTGTCGTTGATGGAACAATACCCTGATCTGACGCCGGAGATGGTTGGTCTTAAGCAACTTGAAGAACTCATCGTTACCTTACCTGGATTTCAGGACGATCCCAATCTAGTCACAGAGCAATTTCTGCTTGATATTTTAACTGTATGGTATGAGGAGGCGACACCGCTATGACTGTAGCTGACACGGGCGCCACCGGCGACATCGCTGTCCCGGATGAAGTGGCGAACAACGTGTTCATCACCAATATCGCCAAGTTGTTGGACCCATTCTACAACTGGTCGCGCAAGAACTCTGTTTGGCCGATGGTCTTTGGCCTGGCCTGTTGTGCGATTGAGATGATCTGTACGGCCGCAAGCCGCTATGACCTGGCGCGCTTCGGTATGGAAGTCTTCCGCGCCACGCCGCGACAATCGGACTTGATGATTGTTTCCGGCACGGTAACCAAGAAGATGATCCCAACGATTGTCCGGCTCTACAACCAGATGCCGGAGCCTCGTTACGTCATTAGCATGGGTGCCTGCGCGTCCGGCGGCGGCCCTTTCAAAGAGGGTTACAGCGTGGTCGATGGTATCGATAAGTTCTTGCCCGTGGACGTCTACATCCCCGGCTGCCCGCCTACCCCGCAAGCGCTGATCAACGGACTGATTGCATTGCAGGAGAAGATCGGGCAACAGTCGCTGGCGACGGTTCCCTATTACCGCAAGGATGATCCGACGGCCGGGCTATACCCAATTCCGGTGCTTGGCCCGGATCTGGTCGATGTGCGGCAAATGGATGTAATTCGGCGCGAGGCGGCCAAAGCTGTGGCTCAGATGGAAGCGGAGACAGCCGCGGCAGCCCTGGCTGCGGCCGAAACAGCCCACGAGCGCGTTACCGTGGTTGAGGCATCAGCCATTATCAATGAGGGAGTATCCGGCGATGAGTGATGTAGTTGCAGAACCTCTGGAAGCCGGTGGCGACGATTTTGCGCCCATGACTCCTGCGGAAGAAGCGATCGCCGGCCTCAAGAAGCGATTCCCTGATTTTGTGCGCGATGATGATCGTGAGGGCTACGAGGGCCTGATCATCGACGCCGATCAGATCGTGGACATCATGACGGCCGTGCGCGACGACCTGGGCTTCAACTATTTGTCCAGCGTGACAGGCGTGGACCTAATCGAGGACAACAAGCTGGAGGCTGTTTATCACGCCTACAGCATTGCTCAAGGCGGCGGTGCGCTGGTCCTTAAGGCGCAGGTGAACCGCGAGGACCCGGTGATCCCGTCGATCGTTTCCGTCTTTCCAGGCGCAGATTTCCAGGAACGTGAGGCATTTGACCTCATGGGCATCCACTTTGCCGGGCATCCCGACATGCGGCGCATTTTGACGTGGGATGGCTTCAATGGCCACCCGCTGCGCAAAGATTGGAAGGAAGCGTTTTTTGAGGAAGAGGCCAAGCCCTTCGGCAGCCGTTGGCCTGACGGTGAGGTATTTCGTGCGGAAGAGCGCAACCCCTATGGCAAGAATGTCCAGTACCCACCGGGCTGGTTACCATCAGGTGATGAGTACGACGTGGAGACCGACGTCTATCTGGGTCTGTCGTATAAGCGCGATATGGTTGCGGATATCAAGACCGACACGGTAACGGTTAACATGGGTCCGCAGCATCCCTCCACGCATGGCGTGTTTCGCATGGTGGTTACGCTGGACGGCGAGACGGTGATCGACCTGAAGCCGGTCATGGGCTATTTGCACCGCAATCACGAGAAGATTGGCGAGCGCAATACGTTCATTATGAACATGCCCTATACCGATCGACTCGACTACCTGTCGTCGATGTCCAATAACCACGGCTACGCCATTACCGTCGAGAAGCTGTTCCAGATGGAAGTGGCGGAAAGGGCGGAATGGATCCGTATCCTGATGGTCGAGCTGACCCGCATCTGTAATCATCTTTGGGCGCTGGGCTTCTTGCTCAATGACCTGGGTGCATTCCAGACACCGATGCTCTACTTTTACATTGAGCGCGAATTAATCCTCGACTTCTTCGAAGCCACATCCGGCGCGCGTATGTTGTGCAACTACATGCGCTTTGGTGGTGTGGCCTATGATTTGCCCGATGATCTGCGTGGCGAGCCCATCATGAAGTTCCTCGAAGAACTGATTTACGAACGCCTGCCGCGTGCTCTGGATCAGGGTGATACGCTCATGACGGGCAACGAGATTGTGAAGGCCCGTAGTATCGGTGTAGGCGTACTGTCGGCCGAAGATGCCATCGCATTGAGCACGGCTGGTCCGGTGCTGCGTGCCAGCGGCGTGCCCTATGATGTCCGTCGCGCTGAGCCTTATTCCTACTATGAGCACCTCGATTTTGACGTCGCTGTGCGCTACAACGGGGATATCTACGACCGGTATCTCGTGCGTATGGATGAGATGCGCCAAAGTTTGCGGATTCTTGAGCAGGTGTTGCCCCACCTGAAACGCACGCAGGGTGGCCCCATTGTCAGCGAGAAGCCGCAATACGGTTTGCGCGCGCCGCGGGCCGGTGAATCTTACGGTCGCGTGGAAAATCCGAAGGGCGAACTGGGCTTCTACGTCACGTCGAAACGGCGTGGTGGCAACCCGGAGCGTTATCATGTGCGTGCCCCCTCCTTCATCAACCTGACCGCACTTGGCCCCATGGGCAGCGGTTATAAAGTAGCAGACCTGGTGGGTATTTTGGGCAGCATTGACATCGTCCTGGGTGAGGTCGACCGCTAGATGGGGTAGCCCCCAGTTTAGTAACCGACAGTTGGAGATTGCATGTACGGAACAGGAATTTTGCAAGGACTGGCGACGACTATGCGCCATTTCATTGATAGCTATGTCGATGACCTGCGCTGGCTAGGGAAGGGCGGCCGCTACTACAATGAGGAGGCTCTGCTGCAACGGCAGAGCCTGAAGGGTGAAGGCATCATCACGGTCTTTTACCCTGAGGAAAAACTACCGGTGCCCGAGCGTTTTCGGTTTGTGCCGTTCCTGGTGACAGACGAGCCGCCGCCGGGACAGCGCTGGGGCCATGACTGGTGTACGTCCTGCGGTATCTGTGCCAAGGTGTGCCCGCCGCAGTGCATCTGGATCATTCGTGGCAAGCAGCCTAACGGTCGGCCGAAGCCCGAGCCGGTCAACTTCTTCATCGATATCGACATCTGCATGAACTGCGGTTATTGCACCGAGTTTTGCCCTTTTGACGCGATCAAGATGGACCATGATTATGAGTTGGCCAGCTACGATCGCTCGACGGCCCATATCCACGACAAGGCGCGCCTGAGCAAGCCAATTAGCTACTGGCGCGAGATTGCCCCCAAGCGAGCTGCGGCCGAAGCGGTGGCGCGTCAGTTCGTTGAGGACAACAAGGGCAAGAAGAAAGACAAGGATTCAGACGATCGCGAGGCGCGGATTGCTGACGCGATGGAACGACAGCTAGTTTATCGCGGCGCCCTATATTAGGCCGCCGTTGTCCTGACTCAACCGGTAGCGTCTGGCTGCCGGCAAGGTGTCGGAAAAATCGATTCGCCTGCGCCCGGAGCGGCGCACTTACCTAACGATATCGAAATCGCTCCCACCGGAGCGATTTCGCTTTGTAGTACAAGGAACTTGAGGTCCCACTTATGGCAGACAATATGCAGACCGGCGGCCTGACTGAAGCGGCCGTCATGGCAGCTCTCTCAACCGTTATCGAACCGGAACTACATCGCGACCTTGTGTCGCTCAACATGATCCGCAATTTGGAATTGAAGGGCAACGACGTCACATTTACGATTATGCTGACAACTCCGGCCTGTCCGCTGCGCGGCAAAATGGAGGGAGATTCGCGCGCAGCGTTGTCCACAGTGCCCGGCATGGGCAAGGTCACGATTAAGTGGGATTCGAATGTGCCCTCTGACAATCGAATCGGCGCGCAAATCGGTCAGCAGTTTCGCAATACGATCGCCGTGTCCAGCGGCAAGGGTGGCGTAGGCAAGACCACCGTCGCCGTCAATCTGGCTGTTTCGCTGGCTCAGGAAGGAGCGCGGGTCGGGCTGCTGGATGCCGACATCCTCGGCCCCAACGTACCGATGATGATGGGTGTCGAGAAGATGCCGCCCATTCGCGATGGGAAGATGGTTCCGGCAGAGAATTACGGCGTCAAGTTCATCTCGATGGCTTTCATGGTTCGGCCCGACCAGCCCCTGATTTGGCGTGGGCCGATGCTTCACAGCGCCATTCGCCAGCTCCTAACTGATGTCAATTGGGGTGAGCTAGACTATCTCATCGTCGACTTGCCGCCCGGCACCGGCGACGCACAATTGACGCTGGCGCAGGTATTGCCGCTGACTGGGGCACTCGTCATTACCCAGCCGATGCAAGTGGCGGCTACCGACGCGGTGCGCGGTCTCAAGACGTTTGAGAAGCTCGAAGTGCCCATTATCGGCGTCATCGAGAACATGAGTGGCGAGTTCTTCGGCACCGGGGCCGGTGAGAGATTGGCCCAGCAATACGACACGGTTTATCTGGGGTCTGTGCCCCTGGAGGCCAATGTGCGTATCGGCGGCGACGCGGGCCAACCCATCGTGGTGGCTCACCCCGACTCGGAAGCAGCGCAGGCGCTACGGTCTATTGCCCGCGACGTAGCAGCCCGTGTTAGCGTGATCACGCTGCAGCAGCAGTCTGACAATTTCATTCCCATTCAGATGATTGGTTAATCGTCAATTGGTGAAAGGACGGAAACGGCGGCAGTCGGCCGATCCATTGCCTGCGTGCAGGACGTGGGTCGGTGCAAACGAGGCGGTGGTGACCTAACAATCAGAGTGATTGTCCAACGCTCGACAACGGATGATCGCGGTTGGTTTGCAGGCTGGCACAATTGACCGTTTTCGTTATAACTATGAGCATAATCATCTCAACCTAGCTCACAATGAGGATAAGGCTCTATGGCCACTGTGATGGCACCTGGCGACACCTCTGAATTCATCGGGGTTCGCTTCGAAAAACTCGGCAAACTTTACCATTTCAAGGTCGGCAGCAACACAGAAGTTGTGCCGGGCGATCATGTTATTGTAGAAACGCGACGCGGCAAGCAACTCGGCCAAGTGATCGCCTTCATCGATCCCAACCAGATTCACCGCCGCAAAGGAATCCGCGCCGTCCAGCGCGTTGCCAATCCGCGCGATATGGTGATGAACCAGTTGTGGGAATCCAAAGAACTGGACGCTCTCATTACCTGTCGTGAAGAAGCCAGCAGGGCAGAAATCACTGATGCGACGTTCGTCAAAGCCGATTTCAACTTTGACGGCAGTTGGCTGACAATCGCCTATACGACTGACAACAAGAAACTTGAACTGCGCCAACTTCAGAGCACGCTCGGACGCAGGCTAGATACGCGGGTGGAAATGCAAGTCGTCGGGCCGCGGGATGTGGCCAAGATGATGGGGGGGTATGGGGCCTGCGGAATTCCCCGTTGCTGCTCGACGTTCCTAACTGAGTTCAGTCCGATCTCCATACGCATGGCCAAAGAGCAGGGAATCTCGCTCAGCCCGCAGGAGATCACCGGCATGTGCGGCCGTTTGCGCTGCTGCTTGGTCTACGAATACGAGCAGTACGTCCAGGCTAAGAAGGAACTGCCGCGATATGGCAAGACGATCGGCACGCCCTATGGCGAGGGCCGCGTCGTCGAAGTCCGCGTCCTACGAGAGTCGGTCGTAGTAGTCGTTGGTGACGAGGACTTCGAGGTGTTCCAGCATGAGATCGAACCGATGGAAGAGCTTAAGGCGTTGAAGGACAAGGCCGAGGCCGGGTGTTCCCGTCATGAGAACGGCGGCTGTGACTGCGGGGCGGCCAAGAACAAGACCGAACCGCCGGCCGAGGAATAGCGCCGCCATGAATGGCAACAAGAACAAGGCTGATGCCTGGGAGCTGGTAACGCGGCATGTTCAGGACGCAGGACTGCGGCGGCACATGCTGGCCGTGGGCGTAGCCATGCGGTCCTACGCTGAGCGCCTGGGGGAAGACGGTGACGCCTGGGAGACCGTTGGCATTGTGCATGACTTTGATTGGGAGATTCATCCTGATTTGGGTCGTCATCCCATCAAGGGCGCCGATATCTTGCGCGACGAAGGCTGGCCGGAAGAGACCATTCGCATTGTTCTGTCTCACTATCCCGAAGGAACAGGCGTCAAGCCGGAGAAGCCGGTGGATTTTGCGCTCATGGCCTGCGATGAGATTACGGGCTTGGTGATCGCGACGACGCTGGTTCGGCCGTCGATGAACATTGCCGATGTCACAACCAAATCGATCCAGAAGAAGTGGAAGAACCGTAACTTTGCCGCCGGCGTGGATCGGGATGAAGTCACGGCTGTGACGGATGATTTCAGTCAGGCATGCTTCGACGGGCAGTTGCCGCTTTGGGATCATATCGCCAATGTGCTGGCCGCAATGCAGTCGTCCGCGTCGGAACTGGAATTGGACGGCCGCCTGGCACAGCCGACTGCCTAAGGGGCCACGCTCCCTAATCCCCAGACTATGACCGATCGTGAATACCTGACCGTAATCGAAGCGCTGTCGCTTGTGCTGGATGGCGTCGATGTTCTGGAAACAGAGCTGGTGCCTTTGTCGTCGGCGCTAGGGCTTGTCTTGGCGCAGCCGGTAGTGTCTCGTGACACATTGCCTCCGTTTGCCAATTCATCCATGGATGGATTTGCCGTACGCGCCGCTGACGTGGCCACAGCCGCTCCTGAGACTCCGGTCGAGCTGCGCGTCATCAGCGATATTGCCGCCGGTACTGTGCCGCAGGTGCCCGTTGGGCCGGGTGAAACCGCGCGCATTATGACTGGCGCGCCGATGCCGGACGGCGCGGATGCCGTGGTGCCGGTCGAAGATACATCGGTGCCCTGGCGTGACCAGACGGCCGAATTGCCGACCACGGTTCGTATCCGCCGCAGTGTAGGTCCGGGTGATTCAGTGCGCTATCCCGGTGAGGACATTCGCCAAGGGGATGTCGTCCTGGATGCCGGGCGCGTCCTGCGTCCGCAGGAGATTGGCGTTTTGGCCGCGCTTGGCGTGGCTGAGGTTCCTGTTGTGCGGCGTCCCCGCGTGGGCGTATTGGCCACCGGTGACGAACTGGTCGGCATTGATGAACCCTTAGCACCGGGCAAGATACGCAATAGCAACAGCTATGGCCTGGCGGCACATATTCTGGCCGCCGGTGCCGAGCCGCTGCTACTGGGTGTAGCCCGTGACACCGAGGATGCGGTCCGCGAGAAGCTGCAGCAGGGCCTGGACCAGGATGTCGATCTGTTCATCAGCTCAGCCGGCGTCTCGGTTGGTGCTTACGATGTGGTCAAAGCGGTCCTGGAGACGTCCGGCAGTATGAATTTCTGGCGCGTGCGGATGCGGCCCGGCAAACCACTCGCTTACGGACAATATGCCGGTGTGCCCTATATTGGCCTGCCGGGCAACCCGGTATCGGCGCTGGTATCATTCGAGCGGTTTGCGCGCCCCGCGATTCTCAAGATGGCTGGACATACGGCGCTGGAGCGACCGCGGGTAATGGTCCGGTTGCTCGATGAGATTCACTCAGACGGACGTGAAAGCTATGTGCGCGGCATTGTGACGCGCAGTGCTGCCGGGTATGAAGCATTTATTACCGGCGCGCAGGGCTCGCATCTGATGACGTCACTCGTGCGTGCCAACGCGCTGCTGGTCGTGCCGGAGGGTGTTCGTCACGTGCCTGCAGGCGAATCGCTTGAGGCCATGATGATCGACTGGCCCAACAGCGTCTTCTAGCTGCGCAGGCACACAAAAACGCCCCACCAGTCGGTAGGGCGTTTGATAGATATCTACTTGTGGCGGTACAGCTAGTTGTCGCTTTGCATGGCCAAAATGCGGTCGATAACTTCCTGTTGCTTTTGCCGCTTGGTGCTGCTCTGCTTCTTCTGCTTCTTGCTGGTACCCTTCTCGTCTTTAGCTGAGCTGCTGCCTTCGCTGCCCAGCGCACGGCGTAAGGCAATTTCCATGGCAGTCGGGAGTTCTTCGAAGTCTTCTTCGACGTCTTCGTAGTCGCTGCTGTTATCCTGTTGGGCATAGGATTGCGAACCACGACCACCACCGCCACCGGAATTGGTGCTCCCGGGCCGTTCAACCAGCGCTTTCATGCTCAGGTCGATGCGGCGCTTGCGTCGGTTGAATCCCAGCACCTTGACGGTTACCTCATCACCAACCTTGACGACCTCGCCGGGACTCTTGACGTAATCGTGGCTTAAGCTCACTGATGTGAACCAGGCCCTCACGTTCCGCGCCAATGGCGACGAACGCACCAAAGTTTTCCAGGCGCGTCACTGTACCGGTATAGGTCTGGCCTTCTTTCAGGTCTCCCCAATCAACGGCTACCGGCTCAACCATCGTCAACATGACCTGCTGACGCTCCGGATCAACCTTCTCTACCCAGGCTTCTATGGCATCGCCTTCGTTCAAGACATCGGAAACGCGATTAACCTGTTCGGTGCCCAGCTTGGAGATATGGACCAGAGCCGTGGCGTCAAAGCCCAAATCAATGATGGCGCCGTACAAATCAACTCGCTTTACCGTGCCGGCAACTTTCATCTTGGGCTTCAGCTCGGTAATGCTGGTGGGGTTTTCAACAGGTGCTGCCGTTTCCGCCGCCTCTTCGGCCTCGGTTTCCATCGCCTCGGCCTCTTCGGCTGCGGCCTCAACGACCACGGCTTCTTCAACCGCTTCGACAACCATGGTTTCTTCTTCGGCCGGTGCTTCTATTGTTGTTTCTGCACTCATGACAGCGTTCTCCTACAAAAGACATGAACGGGCACGGGAGGCCGTGCCCGGAATATATGTGGTGAATTGTTCAGTCGTGGAATTGTGAAAAGATTCCCAACACACCGCAGGCGATTATAACAGCCGCTTAGGCCGTGTCAACCCTATTCTCATTGAAAAACAAGCGCGCATCTGCCCGGCCGACCACGGTCCGGAAGCGACCTAGAACTCTTCCGCTTCCAGTTCCTGCTCTTCGCCGTTCTCGTATTCGGCGTTCATGATGCCGGCCGGCAAATGAGCCTGACTGCGGATGAGCTGTTCCAGTTCGTACAGCATAGCCGGGTTCTCGGCCAGATATACCTTGGCATTCTCGCGTCCCTGGCCGAGCAAGATGTCGTTGTAGCGGAAATAGGCACCGCGCTTGTCGACAATAGCCGAACTCAGTGGCCAGATCGAGCACATCACCGGTCGTCGAGATGCCCTCGTTGTACATGATGTCGAACTCGCACTCGGTGAAGGGCGGGGCGACCTTGTTCTTCTTGACCTTGACGCGGGTGCGGTTGCCGATGACGTCGTTGCCCGACTTGATGGCCTGGATGCGCCGGATGTCCAGCCGCACCGAGGCGTAGAACTTCAGGGCGTTGCCGCCGGGCGTGGTCTCCGGACTGCCGAACATCACGCCGATCTTCTCGCGCAGCTGGTTGGTGAAGATGACGGAGGTGTTGGTCTGCTTGATGACGCCGGACAGCTTGCGCAGGGCCTGGGACATGAGCCGGGCCTGCAGGCCGACATGGGTATCGCCCATCTCGCCTTCGATCTCGGCCCGCGGCACCAGGGCGGCGACGGAGTCGATGACCACCACATCCATGGTGCCGGAGCGAATGAGGGCGTCGGCGATCTCCAGCGCCTGCTCGCCGGTATCGGGCTGGGAGACATAGAGATTGTCGACATCGACACCGCAGCGGGCGGCGTAGATGGGGTCGAGGGCGTGCTCCATATCGATGAAGGCACACAGGCCGCCCTGCCTCCTGGGCCTCGGCGATGATGTGCTGGCAGAGGGTGGTCTTGCCGGAAGATTCCGGGCCGTAGATCTCGACGATGCGGCCGCGCGGCACACCGCCGACACCCAGGGCGATGTCCAGGCGAGATGGACCCGGTGGGGATGACGTCGATCTTCAGATTGTGGGCTTCGCCCAGTCGCATGATGGTGCCTTCGCCGAATCGCTTGGTCAGGGAGTCGATAGTCTTGTCCAGGGTGGACTGGCGACCGTCGGAACTGCCATTGCTGCTTCATGGTAAAGACACTCCTTGGTGCTCGTTGAAATGGGTGCGGAACGGGACTGAAATGTGGAGCCGTTCGGCTGTGATACACAAGCATGTTAGCACAGATGTTCGTCTGTGTCAATACCGAACTTACAATACTGAACAAGAGTTCAATCTATGACAGTTGGCTTGGATCGGCGCTGCGATGGCGTGCCATGGCTGCCAGGGAGCGGATCTCAGAACCGCCCAACGCGTAGAGGACGACCAGATAAACCGCGCCACCGACAGCAATGCCGAGGCCCAGGTCGATGAGAGGGCTGTCCGAAAGACGGCCGGTGAAGACGATGGTGATAGCGAGGGCGGCCGATGCAAGGGCCACACGCCAAAAGGTCTGCCACAAGCGCCGGCCGCCCATACCACCGAGCGCGCGACGGTTGAGCTCAAAGAGAACAGCAGCGAGTAGCGTGAACCCGATCGTCGTCGCCAGGGCCAGTCCGGCAATGCCCATCCGATTGACCAGCACGACGGCCAAAACGGCTGTGACTGCCAGCCAACCCAGGTAGGCCAGCATGGGGGTTCGCGTGTTGTGTTGAGCATAGAAGAGACGGGCGACGATTTCCAGCGTAGACTCACTGACAATGCGAACGCTGAACACGACGAGAATGGTATAGACCAGCTGGGTGGCGGCGGCATCGAATGCGCCGCCCTGGAACAGGACGCTGATGATGTCGCGTCCCAGCAGCGCCGTAACAACCGCCGACGGGATCGTGAGGGTCCAGATAATCGCAATCGTGTTGCTGGCGGTTTTGCGCAAT
Organism: uncultured Chloroflexia bacterium; assembly: GCA_963695535.1. Taxonomy (GTDB): domain Bacteria; phylum Chloroflexota; class Anaerolineae; order Promineifilales; family Promineifilaceae; genus Promineifilum. Next base: position 816,467 of record CAVOGT010000001.1, on the reverse strand, counting down.
CCACGAATGTCTCCGGCATTGTATAGCTCTGCCAGGGTTGGAAACACAACCAGGGCAATTGCTGTGCCGAACAGCGTCTGCGGCAACTGCATTAGGGCGTAGGCGTAGAAGTAGGCGGAGGTCGATCCGCTGGGTAATCCGGAGGCCAGCCGGATAGTGACCAGGTCGGCAAACTGCACCGTCCCCAGCGTGACGATGCGCGGGCCCATGAGTCGAATCATCTCGCGCACGCCCGCCATTTTCAAGTCAAGTTGAGGTCGGTAGCCGATGTGATACTTGATCAGGGCTGGTACCTGGATCAGGATGTGCAGCACGGCTCCAATGACCGTGCCCCAGGCCAAGCCAATAATGCCCATTGAGGGCACAAGGAAATAAAGACCAAGGATATAGCCCACATCCAGTGCCACGGGCGCCAGCGCAGGAAGTGCAAAATGCTGGTGGGCATTGAGAATGCTGCTGAAGACCCCGCTGACACCGAAGATGGTCGTCTGAATGAGAATGACGCGCATAATTTGCGCGGTCAATAGTTGCTGCTCGGGCGGGAAATCGGGGACCAGAACGACGCGCGTCAGCCACGGGGCGAGGATGGCGCCCACGAGCGACACCGTGCCCAAGACGAGAATCACTAGTGTCAGGATTGTGTTGGCCAGCCGCGCGCTTTCTCTATCGGACTTCTGGGTCAGATACTGGCTGTAGACGGGGATGAAGGCCGCCGCCAGAGATCCGCCGGCAATGACGACAAAGAAGACCTCCGGCAGCTGGTTGGCGGCTGTAAACGCGTCGAACGCCGGGCTGGTGCCGAATGCCTGGGCCACCAGTCGGGCACGAATCAGGCCGGTCAGTTTGCCCAGAGCGAAGAGGAAAATGACGACAACGGAGGATCGCAGGAGGTGACGTGTGCGCACCATGGGAGCGAATTGTACCCTCCATGACCGGGTGGGCAACGCATTGGCGAGTTGGCGGGCTATGCTACTTGGCTATAATCATCCCACCTATGAGCGACAAGCCCCCCATGCTGACGGACGTCCATTTTGAGCAGCTCCCCGATAGGCTCAAGATTGTGTTGCCCGTCAAGCACAGCATCCCCCTCATAATTCTTTACTCCTTCCTGGTGATCCTGTGGCTGGGCATGATGGTGGGGGGAATCATCTATACCATCCAAATCGCGACGTCGGGCGAACGGTATGCCTTTGTCTTCACGTTCATGCTGGCGGTACTGGTCCTCGTACTCTACCGATTCGGCCGTTATTTGCTCCGGCAATGGGCCCATCTGGTGTCCAATCGGGAGATCATGTTCATCAACAAGGACATCCTGATTCTGCGACGGCCGATCTCGGTTTTTGGCAACACCGACGCCTACGATATGGGGCATGTCACGCCATTCTACCTGAGCGAGAAACCGGCCGGCCCGGCGTTTGACTATGGCTATCGCCACACATACTTCGGCGATGGACTGACGCAGCAGAGTGCATTGGCGCTGATCAATTTTCTCAACGGCCGTTTCTTTCCCAATCACGTGGATGAGTTGGACGACGAAGACGACTAGAGACGCAGTTATTCGCAAAACTCAAGATCCTTGGTGGCGAACAAATTGGCGGCGATCAGGAAGAGGATTGTCCCGTAGAGGAGCAGTACGGCCGGAGCGAGCGCCTGGGCCGGGGAGAGTGACCCACTAAAGACGGCATCGGTGATCGATCGGAACGGCCAAAAGACAGTTCCCGCGGCCGACGAGAGCATCCCCAGGCTTTCGCCGCGAAGCGAACCCGCGGCTGAGTCCAACAAGTCGGCAAAAAACACCAGGTTCATGTTGGCAAAGACGGTGCCTACATCGTTTAGGCGGTCAGCAAACCATGACTCCGAACTCTGGCCCATGCTGTTCAGAATCAGCAACAAGGCTAACAAGCCAAAGATAATCACCCGCGACCAGCCGGAGGCAACCAGGTCGGTGGCGTGAAGGGCCAGGACACCGGCCAGGATATTAATGCCAAACCAGATAGGTCCCAGAGACAGCAGTCCGGCCGTCGTTAACTCCGGGCCGCGGATAAGCGCCAAGCCGCCCACGAGAAGTTGAAGCAGCCCGCCGGCCACCAGCGCCGCCAGCAGCACAGCAACCAGGTATTCAACCCGGCTCTGCAAGCGCGTCACGAAGGGATAATTCTCTAATCTGTTAGCGCGAGTCGCAATCGTAACCGTAGCCAGAAAAGTGGCCGCCGCGCCAAACACGCCGATCAACAAGACGTAATTCTCAAAATCGGGCGTCGATTGTCCGGGGGGAAGAAGACCGCCCAATAGACGAGCGCAGCCAAAAGAAAGAGCAACCCAATTAGCGAGAAAAAGAAGGTGCGTAAGAAATAGCCGGCCAGTATGACAATGCGCTGAATCATTGAACTGCCTCCGCATAGATCTCAGCCAGCGTTATGCGTTTCTGATCTACTTTCAGGACATCGAAGCCGTTATTGATAAGAATGGCCAGAACCTGCCGCCGCATGGCAATCGCACCGTTGCGGAGAATGACCGAGTTGCCTTCGATGCTGATGTCGGGGTGAACCATCGTCAACAGATCGCGCGCCGGTTGCAACGGCCGATCGGTCTGGATGACGACATGGGGTTGCAACGTCAGGGCATCTGCCACCCGATTTTGGTAGTGGATTCGGCCGCCATTCAGGATGACGAGGTAGGTGCAGACCTGTGTCACTTCGTGTAGAAGATGAGAACTCAGGAGAATTGTCTTGCCGGCGGACCTCAATTCCTCGATGTAGGTCAGCATTTCGGCCTGTCCTTCCGGGTCCAGCCCGCTGGATGGCTCGTCCAGCAGAAGAAGCGCCGGATCACCGATGAGCGCCTGGGCAAGTCCGAGCCGCTGACGCATCCCTTTGGAAAGGGTCTTGATTTGTCGATGAGCAGCTCCGAGCATGTTCACTCGGGCCAAACTCTCCAGGACCGTGTTGTCCACGGCGTAGCGATCAATATTGCAAAGCCCGGCCACCATCTCCAAGTATCCGCTCACGCTCATGTTGCCGGGAAACACCAGTCGTTCCGGCTTATAGCCGATGGTCGGCCACACCGATTCCGTCGGTCGCAACTCACCCTCGGTGGGGAAGATTATCCCGGCAATCAGCTTGATGAGCGTCGACTTTCCGGCGCCGTTGGGTCCCAGCAGCCCGATGATTTCACCCTGCGGAAAGTCAATGGAAACATCGTAAAGAGCGGTAAGCGTATAATAGCGCTTGGTGACATGGTGGAAATCGATCATAGCGGACGTTATCCTGGGAGAGACATCTCGACCAATCAAAAGTGTATCACAACCGTAAGTGCCGGCAATTGGCCGTGACCAACCATGGCTGGATGCTGATCTGCAGATGAGTTGAAGGGAGAAGGGTAGACGCAAGCGGCGCCTTTGGATATACTACTTCGGCATTTGCTAAGCTATTAATCCGCGCGTAGGTTGCGGCGCAAGAGGAAACATCCAATGAACTTTCAGCCTTGGGCACCTTATTTGAGCATCATTGAAATCATTCTTGGCATAGCCATAACTGTCCTGGTTATCGTTCAGGCCAAAGGGTCTGATCTTGGCGGCTTCTTTGGCGGCGGCGGCGCTGATATCAGCGGCGGTTTCCGCACCCGACGCGGGGTCGAGGCGACGCTACACCGTGTTACGATCGTTACGGCCATTGTGTTCTTCATCAACACGTTCTTTGCTTTCCTGGCCTGGGGTCAGATCGTCTGAAGTCACCCACATTCCCTTGAGAACAGTTGAATCATGAAGCCTGATATTCGCTGGCAGCTGCTGCTGGCGGCCACGGGTTTCATTCTGGTACTGGGGCTCCTTTCGTACCAGGTCCAATCCGCCGCACTTTGCACGGTCACGGTGCCGGCCAGCGGTGGGTATCTGTCGGCCGGGATTGTCGGCCGTCCGGTGGCCCTGAACCCCTTGTTGTCCGATGCGTTTCCCATTGATCGTCAGATCAATGACCTCGTGTTCGATGGGCTTATCCGCTTCGACGAGAGCGGGGTGGCTCGCCCGGCGTTGGCCGAGTCGTGGTCTTATAGTGACGATGGATTAACCATTCGCTTCACATTGCGCGATGGTGTCACTTGGCATGATGGCGAACCTGTGACGGCCGAAGATGTCGCCTTCACCTACGGCCTGATGCAGCAAGACACTTTTCCCGGACCGCCCTCGCTCAACCGGCTGTGGCAGGCTGTGACCATCACAGTCGTTGACGCGCAGACGATTGAGTTCGCCTTGCAACAACCGTTCAGCCCGTTCCTGGAAGCCACAGCGCGCGGCATACTGCCGGCGCATTTGCTGTCCGACTTCCCCGTCGATCAACTGGCGACTACGTCGTTTAACCGCGCCCCTGTGGGCACTGGACCCTTTGCTGTGGACGGTTCACAAAACTGGGAGCAAAGCGGACAGATTCGCCTGGTTCCTAACCCCGACTATTGGCGTGAAGGAACTCAGCTCAGCGGCGTCGAAACCCGGTTTCTGGCAGATGAGGCGGCGCTGCTGGATGGTTATCGAGCCGGAGTGATTGAGCTTGTGACGGACGTAGCGCCGGTGTTGCTGCCGGAGTATGCGGCCGAATCGAACGTGCGACTGGTGGCCTCTTTGGCCCCGCAGTATAGCGCGCTCCTCTATAATCTGGACGCGACGCAGCGCGCCACGCGCCCGACAACCGATGTCAACGTCCGCAAAGCCCTTGCCTTTGCCCTGGACCGACAGGCGCTGGTCGACGAGACCTTGAACGGACAGGGCGTGGTATTTGAGGGCCCCTATTTGCCCGATTCCTGGGCGTTTGATGCCACCCAGCTGACGGCTTACACGCCTGACGCAGACCAGGCGGCAGACCTGCTGGATGAAGCAGGTTGGGCGTGGCCGGAAGGGCAAGTGTTTCGGCAGCGCGACGGTCGCGAGTTGGTGCTGACGCTGCTGGCCTACGATACCGTCACGCATCGCGCACTGGCCGAGAGCCTGGCACGCCAATTGGCGGATGTCGGTGTTGGCGTCAACTTCCAGGCAGCGGCCAACTGGCAGGAGTTTCGGGAACTGCTTGCGGCTCGCCAGTTTGACCTAGCGCTAACTGAAGTCACACCCACGCATGATCCGGACCTCTACGATTTTTGGAGTCAGGAAGCGATTGTGCGAGGACAGAACTACGCCGGTTGGAACAACCGCCGGGCCAGTGAGGCGCTCGAAAGCGGGCGGCAGATCGTGGGTCAGGCGGAGCGTGAGGTTTACTACGACACGTTTCTGCGGCAGTTTGATACCGATTTGCCGGCTTTGACGCTATATCAGCATGTGAATACAGTGGGTCTCAGCAGTGCCGTGCAGGATGCCGAGATTGGCCGAGTGTCCTCGCCACGTGATCTGTTGGCGTCGTTTGGTAGTTGGTTCACGCGTTATCGCGACGTTACGGTAGCTTGCCCGGCGCCGGAAGCATAGTGAGTTGGTCCTCCCTGCCTTTAGCGTTGTGATTAAGATTCCCACAAGCGATTTCGAATTGATTGGTCTTGCGCTACAATAGGGTCCGAAGTTGCTGAATGCGGCTACGCTTAGCGATTTGAAGGAGAAAACGACATGTTTGGAAGTCTTGGTTGGCCGGAGTTGCTACTGATTTTGGCTGTAGTCTTGTTGATTTTTGGTGTCGGGCGCATCGCTCGCGTGGGTGGTGAGCTGGGCAAAGGCGTATCAGCGTTTCGTGAAGGGTTGAAAGAGGGTCAGGAAAAGCTCGATAACCCAGCCGATGACGCGACCGCAGTTGTATCCGAGAAGAAGCAGGCTGAATCGGTCGAATAAACGCCGGCGTCGGCCGGTTGACCGTTTGATCCTACCATGGACAACATCTTTGGCGTTGGGCTTCCTGAGCTGATCCTCGTCATGATCATCGCGGGCATTGTCCTGGGCCCGGAGAGAATCGTTGTCGCTGCCCGATGGCTTGGTCGCACCACCAGCCAACTCCAGGGTGTCTCACGATCGTTCTTCCGTCAACTCAATGCGGAGATCGACGGCATTGACCAGTCCGGCGAACTAAAAGAGACCATTGAGGAACTTAATCAGTTACGGCGGCAGGTAGATGACCTGCGGGCAGAGTTTGTTGGTGTCGCCACGGGGCTGAGCGCGGAAACGCGCCAAACCCTCAAACAGGTCGAGGAAGACACCATCGGCTCGATCGCGCCCCCGTCATTGTTGAAGAATACCAATCCGTCTGCGGCGGTTGAGACATACCGCCCGCCTTCTTTGCTGGAGCCGATGCCGGAATCGAATGGCAACGGGACGGTGGTCACTTCGCCGCCGACCAGCTTGCCCAAGCGTGTGGATACATCGGACGACCCTGAATGAGCAGCGTTCCCAAGCAAGTTGGCGAAGAGTTTGACGGTCCTGAGCTAGAGGGAGAAGATCTCTCAATTCTCGGCCATTTAAAGGAACTTCGCGTCCGGCTGACCTATGCCGGCGTCGGCATTCTGGTTGCGACATCGCTCAGTTTCATTTTCGCGGAGCGCCTTTTGCAATTCCTGCTCCAACCCTATGCCGCCAGTAGCCCCTCGGGCGGGTCGTTACAGACGCTTCGGCCGACTGAAGGGATTGAAACCTACTTCAAAGTCAGTCTGATGGCCGGTATCATCATTTCGATGCCAATCATCCTGTTCCAGTTCTGGCGGTTCATTGAACCGGGGCTGCACAAACACGAGAAGCGCTATATCTACCTGTTCATTCCCAGCGCACTGCTCCTATTTGGGTTGGGTCTCGCGTTCGCCTGGTTTGTCCTTGCACCGGCAGCGATCTATTTTCTGGCGAATTTCATGCCGGAGGTGTTCCGCACCGAGTGGACAGGGCAGGAGTACATCAGCTTCATCACGCGGTTACTGCTTTGGATTGGCGTGGCCTTTCAGTTACCCGTGGTCGTCTATGTGATCGCTCGCGTTGGGCTGATCACTCCGGCCATCCTCAAGAGCCAGTGGCGCATTGCCATCGTGGCCATTGCGGTGTTGGCGGCAGTCATTACACCCTCGATTGACCCGGTAACGATGCTGCTGACGATGGCGCCGTTGGTCGTGCTTTACCTCTTGAGCATCGGTCTTGCGGGGATTGGTCAACGCCAGTATGAGCGGGCCCTTGATTCTGCCTAGAGCGGTTTGACGCGCGGCTTGGTCCAGCGAGCCGCCAACATGCCCCCGATTAGCCCAAACAAATGACCCTGCCACGAAATGCCGTTTCCCTGTGGCAGAACACCCCAAATGATGCCACCGTACAGGGCAATCACCAGGACGGCCAGAAGGATGGCGCCCGCGCTTCTTTCGTAATAGGCACTGGCCATCAGAAACCCCACATAGCCGAAGATTAGGCCGCTGGCCCCGATGTGGACCGAATTGGCCGGGCCGATCAGCCAGGTCCCCAGCCCACTCGTTACGATGATAATGCCGGTGACCAGAAGGAACCGATGGCCATTGCGCAAGATGACCAGCATGCCCAACACCAGAATCGGGACCGTGTTGGCGATCAGGTGAGCCGACCCACCATGCAAGAAAGGTGCCAGCGGGATACCAATCAACCCGACGGTCTGGCGCGGGATGATTCCTAAGGCATCGAGGCGGTTGCCAAAGATCGCCCAATCGACGAGTTCCAGCAGCCACATAGCGGCGACGAAACCCAGCAGCAGCACCGCGTTTCGCTTCCACTCAACAGACCGACCAGCGGGCAGGAGACCTGACGTGTTCATGTTGTCTGTCTGTACGTTTCTGCCACATCGTTGGTCGCAAAACCCTCACTCCAAACCCAGACACCAGCCAATGAGTCGGCGCACAAAATCGGCCGTCGGATACGGCTTGGTGTCATGGTGCCAGCGCGGGACCTGAACTTCCCGCGCGCCGGGCTGGCGGGGGAACTCGCTGCCTTCTACCTCTAGTCGAGCATAAGCATCGCCGGACTGGGGTAGATGATAGTGGACGATGAATCGTTTGTTGCTGGAAATGATGTGGAGCCGGCGCCTTGCCCGTGCCGGAACCACGAAACCTTGGTCGGGGACAGGGGCGGGTGCCTGGTCATCGACCGTCCAGAGATACTGCCGCCCTTTGACATTAACTTTGCGTTTGCCTTTCGCACTGACTGCCAATCGTCTACTCCTCTACCCGGCTCGTTTAGGGCTCGGGATGCGCCGGTCAGTTCAGCGGGCGAACTGACCGGCGCTCCGGTGTTATCCAGTGACATCATCAGAGCCAACGATCGTGCGCCACAACTCCTGACTGATTTGCATGGGATGACCTTTCACCCCCAGACGGCCGAAATAACCGCAGATCCGGCTGATATCGCGCTCTAGAAACCGGCGGGCATTGGGGTTCTTGGCCGTTTCCACTACCTGCGGGAAATCGATAATTCGGATCTCGCCGTTCCAGTAGAGGATGTTGTAAGCTGACAGATCGCCGTGGACCAGGCCAAGTTCCAACATTAACGCGATATTGTCAATGATCCGGTCAAACAACTGCTGTGCTTCATGACGGCCTACTGTCACGTCGCTCAATGTCGGGGCGGGCAACTGTTCGTCGCCGATGTACTCCATCAGGATGGCGTTACCGCCATGGGCGATCGCCAACGGAACATCGGCGCCGGCCGCCAGCAAGCGACGTTGCACGTTGAATTCATTGCCAATCCACCAGACCATGTCCAGATGCTTGCCGAAGTTGGTCTTCTGACTGACAGCCAGCCTCTCGCGCCGACCGCGCAACTCTTTGCCGTCTTCGCCGCGCAATTGTCGCCCGGCCTTGTAATCAGCGTCGTTCTTCAACGTGCGCAGCATGCGCGGTCGATACAGCTTGGCGGCGATCAAGTCAACACCGGTGGCTGGGTTGGCCATGCAGCAGTAGACGTTGGCCTCTTTGCCTGCCTTGACCCGGCGTGCGACGTCCGTGATCTGATTGTCGCGATAAAACGGGGCAATTGATTCGATAACCCACTGCCGTTCGTGGTGTTGCGGATCGAGTGATGCTGCGTATGTTGGCACGAAATCGGCCACGTCATCGCTCACATCGGTTAGTTCAGCACGCGCTTCGTCCGGTTGTTTCTTCTTGCGGTGAGCAGGGCGTGGTTTTCGATTGCGCCCATAGTCATCGTTCGGGTCATAGGAAGCCGCGTAAGCTTCGTACTTCTCCAGTTCGTCGTAACTTTCCATTTCAGTTCCTGAATTGATCAACCTGTTTGCACCGCCGACTAGCCGGTCTCGGTGCAAGGAATGGCGACAGCGAAAGGCATGAGTTTGCGCAGACACGCGAACTCATAGCCGAGGGCATTGATGGGCCACGGTCGCCAGGATTCTCAATTCAAGACGAATAGGGTCAGTGAGAAGGGGCAGGCGTGCTCGCACAATGCCGCGGGGAAAGATTGTTGTAAGTTATGACAATTGCTTGCATCGTTGAGCACCTCCTTATTGGTTTACTAACTTCGGGCAGTCTATCATAGTTCTATTGCGACTGTCAAGCATTTTTGAATGGCGATCGGGCGATGAATAGACCGGTTTCTTTTGATATCCGTAAGGGACCTTCCACGGCAAGTTGCCTTGCAACCTGGTTGACGGCCGAGCTGCGTTGCGAGGGTGATACAAATGCCGCCGACTCGGCCGAAGACAGCATATAATCGATCAGCGCACTCGCATCATCGACTTCCAGGTACGAATCGTACCGATGGAGGTCCACCTGGCCAAACACTTCACCCAGCAGATCAGCGCCATTCTCCAGTGCAAAAGGTAGGCTTCGCATAGCAACCCGCAAATCGTTGGGTGCACCGGGAAACAACATCAGACCCAGATCGAACAGTTCTCGCATGTGGCCCACGCCATTGGTGGCCGCCGCGAATCGGCCGTTGCGTCGGAGCACGCGAGCGATCTCGGTCAGGGCGCGGGGGATGTCGGGCACATGGTAGAGCATGTGGTTGGCGACGACGACGTCGAATGCGTCGTCGGGGAAGGGCAGGGTCTGGATGTCGGCCGTTGTCAAGGTAACGCGATTGCCGGCGTGATCCAGCCGGAGCGTGGCTTCGTTCATCATCCCTGCGGACAAGTCTGTCAGCGCCAGCGACGAACCTTCCGGCAGCGCCTCAGCCGCAGCCCATAGCCACCCCGGACCGGCGCCGCATTCAAGCACAGCTTCACCGGGCTGGATGGCAAGCTGAGTTAGAACCCAGCTGTGCCACTCAAATGGACTCACCGTGAAACGGCGGTGCAGGTCGGCGCGCGCCGTGAGGTGGTCGCTGGTGCGGTACTGGCTATCCTGCAAATAGGCGCGATCTTGGGAGTCAGCCACGGCAGGCGTTACTCGACAAAGATCTCGACGCGCTCACCATCTTCATCATCCATTACGTCGATGACCTTGCCTTGTTGCCCACTGCGAATCGCTTCCATCACGCTTTCAAGCTGCGCCCCTTCAATCTCCGGAGCAAACCGCGCCCCCATTTTCATCCCCACATTGACCAGACCCATAGGAATGTTCACATTGACCTTGTTGCGTCCGGTCTTCATGTCCGTCACGCGAACACGCAGCCAGCGTGGGGCGCTGGCGCCTCGCAGCGGCTCCAATTGTGGCCCGCGATCGCCCTTTTGGTCCAGAGCGCGCAGGAGTTCGGCGCCTTCCGCCGCACTAATCTTGCCTTCCTCGATCATTTTGAGGATCTGAAGTCTTTCTTCTGTTGTTGCCATGACGCTTACTACCTCCGACTTGCCCTCAGGGCAGGTCGTATCGCATGTGCGTCAACGTGCGCTGAGGTGAGAAGTTGGCTTCGCTCAGCAGGGCGTTGACGATAATATCATCTTCAGGGTGGTCGATTCGTACATTGCGCCGAGGCAGGTAGGCCAGGCGTCGGACTACCTTTGCCAGGAGCGGTCGCTCTAGTTGACCCATATCACTTGTGGCGGTTCGCAACGTAACCACATGGGATCGGGTCCACTCACTCGATATTGAGGCCAATCCAGTCAACTGGCTGCGGTTGTCCATTACGGCCCAAACCTCGCGTTGTCGACCGTTCATGAAGTCACTGATGCGGCCGAATAGTGTTTGGCGATAGGCATTGGGCGCCAGTGGTTCCGGCCAATTGAGGTCAGGGGCGAGGCGAGCCACATCCAGATCGTAGGCGCGCCGCCACAAGCTGTTGGGCAAGGCCCGAATATCCGGAACCGGTTCACCGGCCACGCTGGCCGGTATCTGGCGCAGACGCGATGGAGCGGCCGACCACGTCGTCATGTTGCCCAACTCCGCATACCCAAGCGTCCTGTACAAAGTGATGGCCGGGGCATTATCCTTGACCACTTGCAGGAGAATCACTCGGCCACCCCGGGCACGGACTGCGTCCTGCACCGCACGCATGAGAGCCATCGCAATGCCGCGCCGTCGATAACTGGGGTGTACCGCGACATTGGCGACCAGGAAACGGCCAAACACTCGTGTGGACAACAGGGTCACGTTGCCGACAATACGGCCGTCGCTCATCCATACGAAGCCACTGCCTAGCCGGGAAGCCGCTGGGTCCAGTCGCCACAAGAAGTCGGGCCGAATCGCCGCATCACCAAACGCCTTGCGCTCATCGCTATCGAGCGATTCGCCAAACGTCTGCCGCAACAAATCCAGCACCTGAGGGATGTCCCGACCCAAATCAATGGCACGAATACCCTCGGTTGCCGTTTGGCCGGCGGTAATTGTAATGACCATTCCTAATCCCAGAACAGACGCACTTTCATCCGAGTGACTCAGTGAATCAACTACCAAAGGTGGTTGAGGTAAGCAGTGTGACCTTATTGTACTGAACTGCCTGGCCCGCAACCACCTTCGGTATCGCTAGGCTTCTAATGCCTCGAGTAGCATGCTCGCCTCTTCGGGCGATATCATCCCTTTTTCCACCATCCGCAGAATTTTGAGCTGCTCCTCTGGGGAGGCCGGTTTCGACGCAGCGGGCCCGGCTGACGGGGCTGAGGCGGAGAAGTCTTGCCAGGGGTTATGACGTGTCTCCTGCTTCTGCGCCCGTTCAGCCGCTTTCTCCGCGCGCTGTGCTGCGCGTTCGGCCGCCTTTTCCGCGCGTTGGGCAGCCTGTTCTGCCTTGCGGGCCATCTTCTCGCCGATTTCGCGGCCGAAATCCGGACCGAACTGCTGCTCCATGTTACGGGTAAACACCGCCATTTTTTCATTGATCTGGGCACTGATTCGCTCCCCAATGGTGGTGAAGTCAAAATCAAAGCCGAAGTCAGCGTCAGAACCCTCAGATTCACCCCATCGGCTGTCGAACGCTTCAGCGTCCTTCAACTGGATCTGCCGACCAGCGGTCAATTCGACATTCGTCTTGCTGTCACCAATGCGGCCTATCCATGCGTCACCTTTTTGTTCGAACTCATCAAGCGTGGCTCGACTTGTTACGGCGGGTGCGGTGGCAATCAGATTCATAGGCATGCCATTGGGCCACCGAACCACGATGTCGCGCTCGGCGGTAAGGACATGATTGCCTTGTTGCAAGCCACCCTTCAAACGGATGTCGCCCTTGACATCCGGAAGATTCACGACGCCGCTTACGACAGATAGGTTCGCGTCTCGCAAAGCCACCCCAACCGAAACGGCCCCGGCCACCAGTCGTAGATCGATGTCACCTTCAGCCCGATCGATTTGCAGAGACCCGTTGATATGACGCAAACTGAGATCACCGGATGCGTCTCCCACGGCCAGTTCCTGCATATGGGCAGCCGACACGTCACCGTGAACTTTCTCAACGTGGGCGAGCCCTGTGAAGTGCTTGAGGGACAAGTCACCGTGAACGACGCCTACCTTTGCGATACCCAGACCGCGCAGGACTGCATCTCCGTGTACTGTGTCGATGGCTGCGTCGCCCTGGCTATACTTGATCACCAGATCGCCCACCACTTCTGCTATGTGGAGCGCGCTGTCCATCGGCACTTGGAGCACCAAATCTTCATCACTACTGATAACCCAGGTCTTGCCCCTATCATCCACCGTATAGGCACCGCGAATTCCAATGGCCTGTTCTGCCCAGCCGCTAATGACGAGGTCACCATGGCATGTGACCGATATGGCCGGTGCCGGACCTGTCTCAATTCTTTCTTTACTCATGGTTAAACGCTCCTAATCCAGATAGATCTGGACGTGTTCGCCGTCTTCTTCATCCTGCACATCAACCAGGATTCCGCGCTCCCCGTGCTTGATCATCTCCAGCACCATCTCAGTGTCCACGCCGCCCATGTCGGCGCCGAAACGTCGGGCAGCGCCCAGCCCGAAGCTGACCAGAGCCAGGGGGATGTTGACCGTCACCTTGTTGCGATCCGAGTTCAAATCGCGAACGCGAATGCGCAGCCAATTGGGTTTCTTGCCATTGGATTTGAGCGTGTCGTTGGACCACGGCATCATCTCAATTTCCGGCTCATCAGCCGTCTCGTCCTGAGATTCGGCCTTGTATACCGGATCGGCATTATCCGCCGTGGTCTTCACCTTCACCGATTCATCGGCTGATGCGGCAAGGTCTCCCTGGCGCAGCATATCGGCCGCTTCCTGAGCTGATATCTTCTGGTTTGCCAACAGCTCCAAAATTTCCAGTCTATCGTTGTCGTTCATTTTGTTCATGCCTCCATAATTGGGCCGGTTGGGCCGGCTGGTGCCAGGCTTGTTGATTGAGCGCCACGCGCCTGCAACCAACCTCCCAGCGAGATCAACATGATCCCACTCAGTTCTATTATTCGTCCTACAGGCCGGCGGCCAACTCGGTGCCGGCGTAGCCCTTCAACGGGCCCCTTATTGCCGGTCCTCTCTCTCGCCATCGATATGAGGATCTGACTTTCGATATCCGGGTGGGACATAACTAACCTCCAAACGATTGGGTCGTTGGCTCAGGGCGCATCACCACGCAGCATTTGCAGGGCTTCGTCAGCGGTCAACTCTCCGGACTGCAGATCGGCCAGGACCTGACGCCGGGCTTCTTCGCTGATTCCTTTAGGACTGCTGTCGCCCACCTCATAGCCCAGGGCGCGGATAACGTCGGTTAACCGGGCACGGACGGCGGGGTAGGACATGCCAATCTCCTGCTCAACACGCGTAATCTTGCCTTCACATCGAATGAAGATCTCCGCGAACTCCAGTTGTTCAGGCGAGAGCTGATAAAGACGGCCGAGGGCAAAGTGCCCTTCGATCGCTGTATCACACTCTCGGCAGTGGAGCCGGGTGACATGTAAGGTGCCTTGACAAATGGGGCACTGGCCAATGACGGGTCTCATAACGTGATTCCTCTTACTGCTGTTCGAACATGTGGGTTTATGACGTCAACCATAAGTGCATCATAACGTTCGATATATGAAATGTCAATACCCAAATAAGAAATATTGACATCAATGTTGAAAATCGTTGAGAATTTAGAGTTTTTGCGTGGATTGTCGCGAATCTCGCCAGCTGAGCGTGGCCACATAGCCAAAACCCAGGACGCAGCTGGCCAGCAGGGGGATCGGGCCATAGGTGCCGGCGGACACAGCCAGACCGAGCGCGACGGCCGAATAGGCGGCGAGAGCCACTTCCACTGCGAACAGCCCATCCAAGGGCAGGGCGTACCGATTGCCGATACCTTTGGGTGTTCGTATGAATGTGTGCTTCCGGCCAAAGACGCCGCGCCAAATCGCTCGCGTGTTGCTGGGGGCCATGCCGATAGCTACGAGCAGGAGGGCCGGCAAATGTCGCAGACGGAGGATCCAGTCACGGTATAGTACTTGCTGGGCCATGACGAACAAGATGGGTTGACCCAGACCGGCAATCGTGGCGATGATGAACCAGGGAGGATATTGGAAGTCGGACCGCAACAGCGGAATCTGGATGAGCAACAGAATGAGAAAGAGCGCGTGCGTCGCGTAAGCTGACATGGAGAGCAACGCGTAGGCGCGGGCCACCGGCGTTTGTTGCCGGTCTGAAGCGATTTGCCGTCCATACTTTCGCAGGCATTGGGACGACCCCTCCGCCCAGCGGGCCTGCTGATTCTTGTAGGCCAAAATGCCGGGCGGCAGTTCAGCCGGTGCGACAACATCCGGCAGAAACTGGAATTGCCAGCCACGCAATACGGCGCGAGTGCTCAAGCAGAGGTCTTCGCAGACGGTATCATCTTGCCAGCCGCCCGCATCGTCCATGCAGTCACGCCGCCAAACGCCTGCTGACCCGTTGAACTTGGGATAGAAGTGCGCCCGGTGGCGAACCAGTTGCTCCATCACAAAGTGCTTGTCCAGGGCGATAGCCTGCATGCTGGTGAGCGCAGACGCCTGACCGTTGGCGTGTCCCCAGCGCGTCTGCACGACACCGAGGCTAGCGTCAGCCAGGAAGTAGGGAATTGTGCGCAGCAGGAAATCGGGTTGGGGTTCAAAGTCGGCGTCGAACAGGGCCACGAACTCACCTTCGATATGCGGCCGGGCGGCACGCAGGGCGCCGGCCTTGTAGCCTTCCCGGTCCTGACGATGAATAAGCTGAATGTTGACGCCGTCCGCCCGCAACTGGCTGACGAGCGAATCGGCGATGGCTGTGGTCTCATCGGTTGAGTCGTCGAGTACCTGAATCTGCAGGCGGTCGGCCGGGTAGTCCAGCCGAGCAGCTGACGCGATCAGTCGTTCGACAACGACGCTCTCATTGAACACAGGCAACTGGACGGTTACCGGCGGCAGCGACGCGGGGTCGAATTCAGGCGCTTGCGGGCTTTCCCGCCGGTGTTGAAGAAAAAGCCCCAGGGTTAGAAATCCGAGAGCGCCATAGATGGCCAGACCAAAGATTGCCGTAGTGTAGATGATACCTAGTAGGTTGGTCATTCACGATCCGCCGCGCGAGACACGATGGCTTTGACACGTTTGTTGAACGTGCCGCGCTCCAGCATGATTCGCCGTTTACAGCCCAGACAGACGAGGCCAATATCGACACCGACACGAACCACCTCCCAGTCTGTACTGCCACAGGGGTGCTGCTTGCGAAGGCGCACAACGTCGCCCAGATTAATCTCGACAAATGGGGTCATAGGGGATGCACTCTCGTTGCGGTTATGGTGATGAGCACTGCAACGTGTGCCAATAAGCAGTTCGTTCGCATAGCCAATCACAGTAACACAAAACCCATTATAACGCCGACCGCCTTTCCCTGGCAGCCCGTTTGGCAAACGTATCACAATCGCCCATAATGGATACCGATGACTGAGTGGACACTCCAGGATGAATGGCAGTCGGACGTGGTGAACGTGCCTCGAGCCGCTTTGCTTTTCGCGCGTGCGACGGTGTATCCCGACCTGGATGTTGGCCACTACCTGGTCCATCTGTCCGAGCTGGCCGACCTGGCGAGTGATCATGTTTCGTTAGGGGGGACGGTTGTGGAAAATGCGGAGCGGCTGGCGAACTTCCTTTTTGACCGCCTGGGCTTTGAAGGAAATCGCGAGGACTATTATGATCCGCGCAACAGCTATCTCAATGACGTACTCATACGCCGTACCGGTCTGCCTATTACGCTATCCGCGGTCTATATTGATATCGCCAATCGTCTAGGCCTGCCGGCATACGGCGTGGGTTTGCCGGGTCATTTTATTGTAGGGATACAGGCAGCGGGAGAATCCCATTGGCTTGATCCCTATCATGGCGGACGATGGCTGTCGCTCAATGATTGCTCCGAGATCATCCAGGTTGCTGTCGGCTATGAGGGGCCGCTTGATGCGGCCTGGTTTGCGCCAACTTCTCCCCGAGACACGGTTGTGCGGATGATCAATAACTTGCGTGTCACGTATGTTCACCGGCAGCAATGGGCAGAGGCCGCGGCCGTCATTCGCCAGCTGCGGCTTATCCAACCCACGATCCCTGAACATCTGCGCGATCTGGGACTTGTTTATTTCCGGCAGCAGTCCATGCCCCAGGCCGCCTATTTTCTCAACGAGTATTTGACCCAGGCACCGCAGGCGACTGATGCGCCCATGATTCGGCAGGGAATGAAGGCCACGCTTGACGAGTGGGCTTTGTTAAACTGAATTCGGTTGTTTTATGAATGCTGATGTTGAAGAGTTACCCCCCACGGTTATAGTAGCAGACAAGACGAGCCAGAATCCGTATCGTCTTGCCTATATCGGGTTAGCCGGCATCGGACTATTGGCAATTGGGCTTGTCATCTGGCAACTGGTGGCCAATCAGGGTGGGGGTGCTTGGCTGTGGTTGAATCTCCTCCTCATACCAGGTGCGCTCCTGGCGGGGTCTTTCTGGCTGGCCCATCTGTTGCGACAAACCGAACTGGATGTGGCCCAGGCGCAGGAGCAGCGTGTTTCCCTGGAGGGTTACTACAATCGCCTGAGCGATCTCATGCTGGATCATGATTTGCGCCTCTCCTCGCCTGACGACGAAGCGACGCGCGTGGCCCGCGCACAAACCTTGACTGTGCTACCGAAACTCGATGGGGTGGCTAAGGGTGAGGTTGTGCGCTTTCTCTATGAATCCGGGCTCCTGAACGCCGAGGCACCAATCGTGAGCCTGCAAGGGGCCGATCTTGTTGATGCCCAATTGTCGGGGCTGACAATGCCGGCCATCAGTTTGCGTGGCGCCAATCTGCACAACGCAAACCTTAGCCAGAGCGATTTGTCGTCATCGGATCTACGCAGCGTCGACTTAAGCTCGGGCAATCTCCAGCAGACGAATCTGGCCGGTTCTTACCTGCGTGGCGCTCGGCTTGATTCGGCCGATCTGACTGATGCCACACTGAACGCTGCCGTTTTGACGAAGGCGTCACTCAAGTCCGCAACCATGACCCGCACCCTCCTGGGTGATGCCAACATGACGAGTGCGAACTTGCAAGAAGCCATTCTTGTGGAGGCTTTCCTGGCCGGGGCCAAGCTAGGCGGGGCCGATCTGTCAGGCGCTACGCTGGATGGTGCTGACCTTAGCCTGGCTAACCTTAGTAAGGCAACCCTCGATCAGGCCAGCCTCGTCAGCAGCAACCTCAGCGGCGCCAATCTGACCGGAGCCACACTTTTGGCTGCCCATCTGGATCGCGCTCTGTTGAGCGGCGCGGTCTTGAGTGAGGTTGATATGTCGGGCGCGACGCTGCGCGATGCCAACCTGGCCCTTGCCAATCTTCGAGGCGCAGTCATGAATCAGGTTGTGGCGCCCGGAGCCAATCTGCGCGATGCTATCATGGGACGTGTGGCGATGAGTGGCGCCGATTTCACCGGCGCCGACTTGAGCCGTGCCAATCTCAGTGTCGCCAATCTCAGTCGAGCTGTGCTGAATCGGGCTAACCTGGAAGAGGCCGGTTTGAGCGGGGCGGACCTACGTGCGTCGCAATTGCGCGGGGCGATTCTGCGCGGGGCGATTCTGCGTGGGGCCATATTGGGCGATGCCGACCTCAGCAAAGCGGATCTGACCAAGGCCAACCTGCGCTGGGCCAATCTAAGTCATGCCACCTTGACTGGCGCTGAGCTTGTCGAGGTGGATTTGACGGACGCCGAGGTAACGCAGGAGACACTCGCCAAAGCACGCGTGGTGACCCGCGCGACTCGACCGGACACGGGGCGGTTCGAACCGCGACCACCGACCGGCACCTCGCGCACGCCCACTACCGCTCCACCTGACAGCCTCGACACGGATTAGGTCTCACGTCGCGGGGCCGGGACTAATTCCAGGATAAGCCGCTGCGTGTTGTCCAATAAGCCTGCGGTGGCTCCACCAGAGCAGCCATCAGTTCTTCCAACTCGCCACCCAATTCAACCCGTGTTGCCGTGACATTCGATGCCAGATGATCAACCGTTGTGGCCCCACTCAAGACCGTGTCGACCCAGGGCTGGGCCATGACAGCGGCCAGGGCTACCGCATCCACGGTTGCGTCATACGACTCGGCTGTAGCCGACAACAAAGCCAGTTGTGATTGGAAGTCAGGAGTTGTATTGCGCGAAGTCAATCGGCCGTTGGCCAGGGCCTCTTTCACGATGACCCCCAATCCGGCTGAATGTGCCTCGGCCATAGCCGATCCGGCTTCCTGGGCCAGAAGATTCCAGGTGGCCTGTACGGCACCAAACAACGGCCGTCCTCCGCGTTGAACGGTCAATGCCTGCCGCAGTGTGTCAGATTGCCCCGGACCGCTCAGGGAAAGGCCAATGATGAGCCCCGCGTCGCGCAGGTCGGCCAGTCGGTCGAGCACCGCCGTGTTGTCCAGGACACCGCTGGCCTGTGTCGCCGAATGGATTTGGTAGAGTTGCAGGAAGGGCGCCAGACGCGCCTGGCTTTCGGCAATCTGGCGTTCGAGATTGGCGAGTGAATGTTCCTTGACCTCGTGCTGCTCGGCCGATATCTGCCAATCCGCGGTGTAGACGTAGCCCCACTTG
The DNA here is from genome assembly GCA_963695535.1 of uncultured Chloroflexia bacterium. GTDB lineage: Bacteria > Chloroflexota > Anaerolineae > Promineifilales > Promineifilaceae > Promineifilum. The sequence continues at coordinate 797,125 of CAVOGT010000001.1, read as the reverse complement.
GACCCGACACATACGTCAGTAGGCTCGATTCTGCGTGAACGGAGCCACGAGCCCAAGAAGTCCTCGGCCCTGCCATAGGAGCGGGCCGCGTCAAAATAGCGTATGCCTAGGCGCCAGGCCGCATCAAGCACTTCATGGCTATTGGCCTCCATAGCCGCAACGTCCGTGCTGCCTTCCAGGTCGCGGGCATGGCCCAGGTTGATGTAACCGGGCCGTCCCAACGCTGCCAATCCCAATCCCAATCGGGTCACACTAAGCCCGGTTTGTCCGAATGATCGTCGTTCCACAGTACCCCCTTTCGCATGAAACAGTATACTTGGCGTCGTTAGTCATGGGCAAGTTGCCCTTCGCCGACTTGTGGTGTTTTTCGACCCCACTGAATCCTGAATGACTCCTGATTCCGCGCGGCAGGATAGCCGCATCCTCGTCATCCTGTCCTTCGCCTGCTTTGGGGCACTGGGCGTTGCCGCCGGGCTGTTAGGGGTTGCCTGGCCCTCATTACGCGCCGAATTTGGCCTGTCGTTGGATGCCATCGCGGCCGTACTGGCATCTTCAACCGTGGGCTTCGTTGTAGGAAGTGTGATTGCGGGCAACGTAATTTCACGGCGCGGCATCGTTCCCTATCTGCTCACAGCCAACGTCCTGGCGGCCATCGGGCTACTAGGTTATGCCGTGTCACCCGGTTGGTGGGTATTCGTGGCCGTCGGACTGCTGGCTGGGTTAGGCTCGGGCATGCTGGACACGGGCCTCAACATCTTCATGGCCGGCAGCCAGAGCGTTCGCACCATGAACTGGATGCACGCCTGTTTTGGTATTGGTGCGGCAATTGGCCCACTGGTCATGACAGCCGTGCTGACTGCGGGCCTGAGCTGGCGCCTTGGTTATGCCTTCATTGGTGTCGCGCAATTGGCGTTGGCGGTCGCCTATGTGCCCTTGCTGCGCCGCGACTATTCTACCGCTCACCAGTCGGCACGAATACCGGAAGTTGGCCAGACGGCCGAGAATATTCTGGATGCTGCCTCTCCGCTCAGCACGTTGCGCATGTTAGCTGTTTGGCTGGCCGTGTTGCTATTCTTCCTGTATACGGGCGTAGAGGCGACGGCCGGTCAATGGACGTTTACTCTGTTCACGGAATCGCGTGGCGTTACCACTGCCGCCGCGGGTGCCCTGACCAGCATCTTCTGGGCTATGTTGACTTTAGGGCGTATCGTGTTTGGTGCGGGCGCGCAGCGTATCGGCATTAACCGCCTCTTGCGTCTGAGCATGATCGCTACTGTGTTCGCGTCGCTTCTGGTGGTGATTGGCACCGTCTGGACCGGCTTCGTTGGCATTGCCATGATGGGCTTGTCGCTATCGGCGATTTTCCCAACGTTGACGTCCGAAACCCCACACCGTGTGGGTATCCGCCACGCCGCCAACGCCATAGGCTACCAAACCGGCGCGGCCAGTATTGGGTTTGCCGTCATGCCCGGCCTCGCGGGCGTATTGGCGGAACGCGCCGGCCTGGAGAGCATTGGCTGGGTGCTGGTGGTGGGTTCGTTATTGATGCTCGTTGCCAACGAACTGGCCATCGCCATAGCCCACCGCGATGTCCGACGTCGAATCATGGAGCGCGAAGTGGCTGGAGCCTCGTAGGCAAAAACCAGAGCTTACTACACGGGTTCGGGAGATGGGTCCAACCGGCCGGCCATCCAGTCAACGAGCCTTGTTTCGAGTTGGTTGTAGCCGGTATAGCGAATTTGCAAAGGCAATTTGAGCTGTTGGGCAATAGCTTCCGCACGCGATTCGAGTTCCTCATCATGGGTCTGGGCCAGATAGACGATGCGTCGATAGTTGTGGAAATACTCATCGAGCAGTTCAGGGTAGCGATCAAGTCCCATGCCCCGCCAGATGGTGCCTTTGAACCCGCGCACCAGGAAATCGGTCAAGAAGAAGGTGCCCAGCTCCTCATCCATCAGCTGCTGGAACTGATCGCCGCCGTACATCTCATAGCAATGTGGCCCTTCCAGCCGTTCAAGTCCCTGCTCCCGCAATAAACTGTCCAGAGCCCCGCGGGAACCACAATCACCAAACACGACCAGCACATCATCGTAACTGTCCCGGATGGCCAGCAGCTTGCGGGCAACGTCCGGGGCGATTCGGTCGGGAAACATATGGTCGATGGCCGGAATGCCATAGACATCGACGTCCCACGCCTGCCGCTTGATGATGGCCAAAACCTCGCGCGAGAGGGCGCCACACAGAATGAAGGCGATCTTCATCGGGTACGTCCCATGGGTGGAAATGGGGCCGAGAATGGGATTGAGACAGTAATCTTCGTCATGGTTGGGTTCGCGCCGTGCGTCCCATTGAGGCTGGCGGCCGCGTTGCCAACGGGATTGTACGCATACCTAGCGGGCCCTACAAGGAATCACGCGAGGCTGCTGCGTTAGAAGTAAGTTTTCGCGCTTGCGAAACATCGATCATTTGTTAAGATGAGGACAATTGAAGCCGTCCCACCCACTTACGATTGGCAATAAGCGATTTGTCGCACGCTGAATGATCTGTCTGTTTGCGCGCGACGCAACAAGTAATCTGGAGAAGAAGCAATGGAAGCACCCAAGGTATCGAAGAAGCAGATGGAGAGAATCCATCCGGCCATTCCCAGCGCGTATGAAAAGTTGGAGCAGGGGCGGATAACTCGTCGTGAATTTATGCGCTTTGCCACGTTGCTGGGCATGTCCGCCGGCATGGCCACTATCGCGGCGGCCTGTGGTGGCCAGGTTCAGCAGGCAGTTGAGCAGGTTGCGCCGACAACGGCCGCTGCTGTGGGCGAAGCCGTACAGGGCGCGGCCGCGACTGGTGAGATACGCCGTGGCGGAACGATCACCAAATCCATGGGCCTGCAGCTGCTCGACCATCCGGCACGCCTGGCCTGGCTGGAGGGCGCAAATGTCGTCCGCCAAATCAGCGAATACCTGACCGAGACCGGCACTGACAACATTACGCGACCCTACTTGCTGGATCGGTGGGAAGCCAATGCCGATGTGACCGTTTGGGATCTTTATCTGAAGCAGGGTGTGACCTTCAATAATGGACAGGAGCTAACGGCCGATGATGTGATGTTCACCTTCAGCCAATGGCTTGACCCGGATGTAGGCTCATCAATGCTCAGTCTGATGTCATACCTGAGCGGTATGCAAGACCTTGAAAAGGTTGACGATTACCACATTCGCCTCAATTTGCAGTCACCCAACATCAGCGTCCCGGAGGACTTGTTCCATTACCCGGCGGTTATCCTAAACAGAGATTTTCAAGGCGACATCGTTCGTCAGCCGGTAGGGACGGGTGCGTTCTTGCTGCAGGAGTATGCTGAAGGCGAGCGTGCCGTCTTGACGCGCCGGCCGGACTATTGGCGCAATGGGGCTGATGGTCAGTCACTGCCATACCTGGACCAGATCATCTATGTGTCCACCGACAAAGATGCCGCCGTGGCCGCGATGCAGTCAGGGCAAGTGGACTCCATGTACGATCCGCGCCCCAGCGATTGGCAGGCACTGAAGGATGTGCCGGGACTGGCCACAAGAGCGGTCAGTACGGCCCAGTCTCTGGTCCTGCGTGCCCGCGTCGACCTGGAGCCGTGGGACGACAATCGTGTGCGTACGGCCCTGCGGATGGTGCAGGATCGGGCCAAGATTCTACAGCTCTCTTATTTTGGCGAGGGAGACCTGTCGATTGATGCCCACGTAGCCCCAATTCACCCGGAGTACTGCGAGATGCCAATCCCCGGCTATGATCCTGAGGGCGCACGGGCGCTCCTAGAGGAATATGCCGCCGAGAAGGGCGTTGAGCTACCGTTGAAAGTGGTCCTGGCCACCAAGAACGATCAGAATGAACCGGAGATGGCCCAGGCCTTGAAGGAGCTGGCCTTGCCCGGTGGGTTCGAAATCACGCTAGACATTACCGAGCCGAATGCGTACTGGGAACGCTGGACCGAGGTGCCGCTTGGCATTACGGCCTGGACCCATCGGCCGTTAGGGACAATGGTTCTGTCCCTGGCTTATACCGAGGAGAGTATTGGCGCGTGGAACGAAACGCGCTGGGTTGACCAGGAATTCGAAACGCTTCTGCGGGAAGCATCAGGTACGCTGGACGTCGAAGCCCGTCGTGACATCTTCTGCAAGATTCAGGATATCATGCAGGAACGCGGTCCGATCGGCAATGCGTTCTGGAAGAAGGTCTGGAACATTACCCATGAGCGCTTCCAGGGCATTGAAGCTCACCCAACGGCCTATGACTTCTACTATGAAGTATGGGAAGAAGAGGCCTAGCACCGAACGCTAACCGTACCAGCCGGCTCAACCCTATGGTTGAGCCGGCTGCTTGTGTTTGAAAGGAGCCATTATGGCTCGATTCCTGATACGCAGCAGTATCTCCACGGTCGTCACCATGTTCCTGGTATCGATCATTCTATGGTTACTGCTCGACGTCGGCACCGGAGACGTGTCGATCAAGGTGCTCGGCGTCTTCGCTACGCCGGAGCAACGGGCATCCTACCGCGCCCAGCTTGGCCTCGATGCGCCATCCTATCAGCGCTACTTTGACTGGCTGGTGGGAAGCGACTGGCGTGCGGAATCTGAGGTCGGGTTTCCGTTGGTCACCGTCAGGAATCAGGTGACCGGGGAGCAGGTCTGGTGGGCCGACGTGAATGGCACTCTGACGCGCTGGCGTATGGAAGACGGCGTGCTTATGGCTCTGCAATTGCAGCTGGATGGGACCATTGGCGTCGCGGCGGCCGATGTTCAATGGTCGCGTGACGAAGATGGCTCTGAGTATTTCTGGGGCCTGGATCGAGGCAACAATGCGGTCAAATGGGTGCGCGGTGCGGGCGCGGAGGTCTGGGTTCTGACTGGGTCCGGTTTGCGGCGCGAGGGGGACGGCCCTCAGCAGTACATCCCACTGCGGCGTGGATTGCTTCGCGGTGATGCGGGCAATTCGCTTCAGACCGGGCGACCGGTGTCGGTAACGCTATGGCCGCGCCTGCGCAACTCGCTGGTCCTGGCTGGGGTGGCGTTCGTGGTAGTCATGCCGCTGGCTCTGGCCCTTGGCATACTCGCCGGAGTCAACGAAGGTAAGCCTGTAGATCGAACTGTATCCATCGTCGGGCTGACCCTGACGGCCACGCCGGAGTATGTGACCGGAATCTTCCTGATTCTGATATTTGGCATCTGGTTGCAGTGGGTACCGGCGGTCGCTATCTTCACGACACCCAACGCAATATTTGAAAACCCCAGCCTGCTCGTCTTGCCTGTGCTGACTCTGACGGCCATTGAGTTGGGCTATATTGCACGCATGACACGGGCCAGCATGGTTGAGGTGATGGATTCCGCCTATATTCGCACAGCCATCATTAAGGGAATGCCGCGGCGACGTGTGATCTTTCACCATGCCGTTCGCAATGCGCTCCTGGCACCCATTACCGTCATCATGCTGCATGTTAACTGGCTGATTGGGGGGCTGGTGGTAGTGGAGGTTATCTTCGGGTATCCGGGCCTGGGAAAATACATTTATGATGCGGCGCTGTTTGGTGACTATAATGCCGTCGCGGCAGCAGCGATGATCATGGTGGTAATTGCCGTGGCTACCCGTCTCATCGGCGATCTGCTCTATACGGTGTTGAATCCGCAGATCCGTTACGCATAGCCAAGAACGCATCCCCTTTGACTACCATGTCAACCATAGAGTCACAAGTCGAGCCCCAGCCGAGCCGGCCAACACGGCGGCAGCGTATGGCGCAAAACGTTTCGATTCTGTTCGAAAGCCGCGTTGCTGTTGTTGGTCTGATCGTCGTTCTGTTTTGGGTCATCGTCGGGCTGATTTCCCTTGTATGGACGCCGTATCCGCCAAATGCCTCGCTTTTTGAGCAAAACCTGCCGCCCAACACAGTCAACTGGTTGGGAACCGATCACCTGGGACGCGATGAACTTTCGCGCCTCATGACCGGGACACAGGTTATCCTGCTTAAGACGCGTGTTCCGGTAGGCGATCGCACGATCTCGTTTCCGCTGGGTGTGGCAATATGGGGTGTGTTGGGGTCACTCGTTCTGGGGACTGTACTGGGCCAGATAGCCGGCTATCGGCGCGGGTGGTGGGACCAGGGCATCATGCAGGTGCTCGACGCGTTCATCGCATTTCCGCGCATTGTGCTCTATCTGGTGGTCATTGCCGCCTTGGGGCAGGGTGATCTCGTTGTGATTCTCGCCATCACGGTGACCGGTGCACCCGGAGTCGCCCGTCTGGCGCGAAGCCTCACGATGGACATCAGTACGCGCGACTACGTACGTGCCGCTGAAACGCGCGGCGAGAGTCGCTGGTATATCATGTTCCGCGAGATCTTGCCTAATGCGCGGGGACCACTGCTCGTGGATTCGATGCTACGTGTAGGCTACGCTATCTTTGCCATCGGAACGCTGGGCTTCCTGGGTCTGGGGTTGCCGCCACCGGACCCGGACTGGGGCTCGATGGTGAATGATGCGCGTCGCTTCATCTTTTCGACCCCATACCCGGTGATCTTCCCTTCTATTGCGATTGCTTCGCTGGTGGTCGGCCTGAACCTCATTGCCGATGGCCTGCGTGAAGAATTGACGCGCTATCAGAACTAATGAATCCTGAAGAGCAACCCACACACCTGGTCATGCCAGCCGCTAAATCGGACTCCGAGCTGCGAAAGACGGTGCTCTGCGTCGAAGACCTTGCCGTCGCTTACAAAGTGCGTGGTGGCGAGGTCGAGGCGATCCAGAGTGTCTCGTTTGAAATTGCACGGGGCGAAACGTTTGGGCTCGTGGGCGAATCCGGTTGCGGCAAGAGCACGACCGCCTGGGCCATCGTTAACTTTCTCGGCGCCAACGGGTACGTCAAGCGAGGGAGTATTCAGTTTCAGGGCGAAGAGTTGCTGGGACGCAGTGAAGAAGAGCTGCGTCGGCTGCGGGGTGACGACATTGCGATGGTCTATCAAGACCCGATGCAGGCCCTCAACCCGACCATGCGTATCGGCAATCAGATGAAAGAGGTTTTGACCGTTCATCGCGGCATCAGCGATGAGGAAGCGACCCTGCACTGCATCGAGATGCTGAATCGAGTCTACATGCCTGACCCAGCCGACGTCATGACCCGCTACCCTCATCAGCTTTCCGGGGGTCAACAGCAGCGGGTGGTGATCGCGATGGCGCTGCTCAACAACCCGGCCCTCTTGATCATGGACGAGCCGACAACAGCGCTTGACGTGACCGTCGAAGCGGCAGTTCTGGATCTCATCAGTGACCTGCGCCGGGATTTCGATACGGCCATTCTGTTTATCAGCCACAACTTGGGGGTCATCGCCGGGATTTGTGACAATGTCGGCGTCATGTATGCCGGGGAGTTGGTGGAACAGGCGACCGTCGCCAACCTGTTCGCCGATCCGCAGCATCCCTATACCCAGGGCCTCTTGCGCTGTGTGCCGCGGTTAGGCGACGAAAAGGATAGCGATGTGCTCTATCCGATACCGGGGCGAGTCCCTGCGCCCAATGCACGACCGGCGGGATGTGTTTTCGGTCCGCGCTGCGACTATGTTCAGGCACGATGCCTGTCCGATCGGCCGAGACTTCGCCCGTTGGCCAACGGCACCCTGGTGCGTTGCCATTTTGCAGAGGAGATCGATCCTGCGGCGTGGCAGCCCCCAGCGGATAGCAATCGACCTACGACCGACGTCACCGTGTCCGTTGATCAAGCGCCGATTCTGCAGCTCGATGCACTCCAGAAGTATTACCCAATACAGGGAAACACCCTCAAGGACGTGCTTGGACGTGGTGAACAGCGCTACGTCAAGGCTCTGGAGTCCGCGACCTTTCAGGTTCCCCCGGGTACAACTCTGGGAATCGTCGGAGAGTCGGGTTCAGGCAAGAGCACTCTGGCCAAGACGATCATCGGACTTGAGTCAAGTACGGCCGGCGACGCTGAGTTCATGAGTTTCGACATCACCGGCGACCTGACCACCCGCACTATCAGGCTCATCGAAGAATTGCAGATGGTGTTCCAGAACCCCGATTCCACGATGAATCCATCCTACACTGTGGGACAGCAGATCGCTCGGCCGATGATCCGCTTTGGCACCGTACCCAAGGATCAGATTTTTGAGGAAGTGATCCGTCTGTTGGACGCTGTCCGCCTGGGAGCCGCTTACTACGACCGCTTGCCGCGGCAGCTCAGTGGCGGTGAGAAGCAACGTGTTGGCATTGCACGGGCGCTGGCCAGTCGGCCGGATCTGGTCTTGTGTGACGAACCTGTGAGCGCGCTGGATGTTTCCGTGCAGGCGGCGCTCATGAACCTCTTGCTGGACATCCAGGAAACGTACGGCACGACAATGCTATTTATCGCCCACGACTTGAGCGTGGTGCGGTATCTGTCTGACCACGTCGCGGTAATGTACCTGGGCGAAATCGTGGAAATCGGTCCGGCTGCCGCCATCTATGCGCCACCATTTCATCCCTATACCGAAGCGCTCCTGTCCGCCGTGCCCGTGCCAGACCCGACGGCTTCACCACAACGCATTCGGCTGGAAGGCACGGTGCCCAGCGCAATCGACCCGCCAAGCGGTTGTCGCTTCCATACCCGCTGCCCGCGCCGTGCTATCCTGCCGGATAACGGACGTGTCTGTGAGCTGGAACAGCCGCCCTGGCAAGACGCCGGCGACGGCCATCGCATCTACTGCCACATCCCCATCGACACCCTGCGTCAGATCGATGCGATGCCGCCGATCACTTCCTAGCTGGTTTAGGTGCATAGGGCCATGAACCTTGGCAGATGTCCAATTTGTCGACATCCCATGATCTTGGCCTATACTGACCGCCCATGACTGACTCGACCATTACCGCCATTGTCCTCGAGCCTGCCTCTCGTTCGGTTGCTCCACGATCAGTCGGTCTCGTTGTGGACGATCAGGTTGTCGCGTGGGGCGACTTTGGTGCACCTGGCGGCCCACTTGGATCACCTGAACTTGTCACGCGTTGGCATTTGGCCGTCAGCGACGCCTTGGTAGGCCAGCGTCTTGACGAGACGTTTGCTACGTTCACCGGACGACTGGATTCGATAGCGCCTGGGTCGGTGACTGTTGAATATCCTGGTCTGCGATTGGCAGTCGAACAAGCCCTTGTTTTCGCCATGGCCCATGCCCACGGCAGCCCAGCGGCCGACATGCTTATGCGAGTCTTGGACAAAACGACGGATCGCAGCGCAGCCTCTCCAACCCTCATTCTTGAAGTAGACAATCATGTGGCCACGGCAACCGTCGTACAGCGCATGATGTCCCTTGCGCCGGACGGCCTGGGCTATCGATTGGCAGCGGGGCAGCCGGCCGATTCGATTGGCAAAAGTGGCGAATTCCTACAGCGCTTTGTGCGCGAACTAGCCATGCTGCTATTGGGTCGTGACTATCCGGCCGATTCACCCCCCGTCATCTATTTGGGATTGAACGGTGCGCTGGGAGACCTGACATCGGATCCCTGGCGCGAATTAGGCCACGTCCTGGGCCATATGAACGGGCTGGAGAGGGCCTCCGGAGCGCTAGCCTTATGGCTGGAGGATCCACTGGTCATTGATGACGAGATCATGCACGCCGCGGCGTTGAATCAATTACGTGACTATATGCGCGTCCGAGATATGGATACACGCATTATCGGCCGCGCACACACGAACCAACTGGAAGGTTTGCAAATGCTGTGCGAGACCGAGGCCATCGACGGCGCTTGCTTGTCCATAGAAGAGTGGGGGGGGCTGGCTCGATTGCATGACGCAGTTATCATGCTTCAGGATGCCGGCAAACGGCCAATTCTGACCAACCGCACCTTGTCCACGCCAGGTCAGGTTGAGTTTCTCCTGGACGTTGCCACCGCGCTGCAAGCCGACGCGGTCCTGGTGGGTATGGGCAACGGCGACGGTAATCTGGGCGAATTGGCCGTTTCACGTGCGGGTCGCTATCGTCTAGAGTCCGAGTTCTTCCAGGGTAATGTGTCGGGCCAGGGCCGGAGTGGTCGCTGACATCGTGTCGTTGGCCGCATCCAGCGCCTTGTCCGGCGTCACATCGAGGCTGTCCAACCACTCAGTGATCACCTGAACCCCCAGCACCGGCGCATAGATATTTCGTGTAGTTGTGACATCGGCGTGACCGAGAAACTCCTGCACCACTTCTAGCGGCATCCCGGCGCGGAGCAGTTGCGTGGCGCGATAGTGGCGGAAATCATGCGCCGACAGGCTGTCATGCAGCTCCATCGCGCGTACCGCTTTCTTGACGGCGTTATGGACGGTCGTAATCGTGAGTCGGGCATTCTGCGAATTGCGACTGTGCGAGACGAATAGGGCAGGGTTGCTGTCCGTTCGTTCGCTCAAATAGGCCACCATGGCATCGAGAGCATAGCGGCGAAAGTGGAGGGTGCGTCCTTTGTTGCCTTTGCCCGTGATTGTGGCGTAGGGCGAACGGCCGTTGTTGACGTTGGCGCGATTGAGCGAGACAACCTCTGAAATGCGCGCGGCCGTAGAGTAGAGTGTCTTGACGATTGCGCGATTACGCAACAAGGTCAGCCGACGATTGTACTGGTCATTTTCAGGGGGGAGGGGCAGTGAATCGTAGTATTCGATAATCCGCGGAATCTGCTGTCGGGCTACATCCAGGTCGATAACCGTCTCAGATTGATTGCGCTCCACCTGGCGTCGAGCAAGTTGTCGCGAGAGCTTGCCTAATTGGACGGTCTCGGGAAGGTTGTCGTGGCCATCAAGGTAGTTCAAGTAGCCCATGACCGATGCCATGTACGTCGTTACCGTGGCCCGGGAGCGGTTGGCGAGGAGCCAATTGCGGAAATCGAGCACGACTTCTGTGGACAATCCATCCGGTGCCAGAGGCCACGCATCATCCTTGCTATAGCTACCTTTGCGGTAATGCTGCAACCAGTCGGCAAACAGACGCAGGCCGCTGCGATAGGTAGCCTCCGTCTTGAGACTTTGCGCGCCGGCTTCCCGCAGGAACGGCGCTTCGTCGAACCAGGCCGCGCTTTCCGGCAACGGCCGTTGGGAAATGGGTAGGAGGCCTTTCTGATTCATGATGCCCTGGACATAGGGTGACTACTGTAACAGCGACCACTCGATCTGTCATGCGTGACGTGCACCGACCCGAACGTGTCAAGTCTAGTTCTGATGGTACCGTGATGTCAAAAGGGGGAGGCTGGCGGCAACGCCATTCTTATACTAACACTAAGGTTTATTAATGATACTTTTGAATCAGAGCCGTGGTGCGGTGTATCCGCGTCGGATAAGTGCCGATTAGCAGGCTCGCTTACTTGACGGCCCGCACAGCACGATTCACAATAGGGTTCATCGGCCGAAGCGAGGTAGAATCCTGGCATCTGTTCAAGCAAGGGAGCGTGACACATGAGTTCCACAACACTGACTCCGGAAACAATCGATGCGTTAATGAATGGCTATCACGGTGCGCCCTTTGACTTGTTGGGACCACACCAGGCCGGCAAGTCCGTCGTCATTCGAGCGCTGGTGCCCGGCGCCGCCGAATTGACGGTGGTTACCCCTAAAGGCCGTGAGGCAATGCAACGGGTCCATCCTGATGGGCTGTTCGAAGCATCGATTCCCGGCAAGCTTCCCAAGGTTCAATACCAGCTGGAGGCTGTTTGGGAAGACGGAAGTGTATGGCTATACGATGATCCTTATGCGTTTCCCGCAGAGTTAAGCGACTTTGACGCGCATTTGCTCGCGGAGGGCACCCACCTGCACATCTACGACCAACTGGGCGCCCATCTGACCGAGATCAATGGTGTCAAGGGTGTTCGCTTTGCCGTGTGGGCTCCCAATGCGATTCGCGTCAGTGTCGTCGGCAGCTTCAACAACTGGGACGGCCGACGACACGTCATGCGGTTGCACCCAGGCAATGGTATCTGGGAACTGTTCATCCCCGACGTGACTGAAGGTGACATCTACAAGTACGAGATCAAGACACGATATAGGGACTATATGGTGACCAAGGCTGACCCGGTTGCCTTTGCCGGCGAGATGCGGCCGAAAAATGCGTCGGTGGTCTGGGATATCGACAAGCATCAATGGCAAGATGACGCTTGGATGGCCGACCGAGCCAGCCGGCAGGCCTATGATGCGCCCATGAGCATTTACGAACTGCATCTGGGTTCCTGGAAACTGAAGGAAGGCTGGGAGTGGAATAGCTACCAGGACCTTGCCCGTGAGCTTGTGCCTTACGTCAAGGAAATGGGGTTCACTCATATCGAGTTATTGCCGATTGCCGAGCATCCGTTCGACGGGTCCTGGGGCTATCAGGTGACCGGCTTCTTTGCGCCGACCAGCCGATTCGGTACGCCGGACGATTTCATGGCCTTTGTCGATGCTTGTCATCAGGCCGGCATTGGTGTGCTTGTTGACTGGGTGCCGGCCCACTTCCCCACCGATGAACATGGGCTTGGCTTCTTCGATGGCACACATCTATACGAACACGAGGATCCGCGACAAGGCAGCCATCCCGATTGGGGCACCTTGATCTTTAATTACGGCCGCAATGAAGTCAGCCAGTTCCTCGTTAGTAACGCGCTGTTCTGGCTCGATAAATACCATATCGACGGCTTGCGGGTCGATGCTGTGGCCTCGATGCTCTATCTCGATTTCTCTCGCAAACAAGGGGAGTGGATTGCCAATCGCTATGGCGGGCGTGAGAATCTGGAGGCGATTGCCTTCATCAAGCGCTTCAACCAGGTCGTGCACGAGCAGTACCCCGACACGCTAACCATTGCAGAGGAGTCCACGGCTTGGCCAGCGGTCACTCGGCCGGTGGCTGACGGTGGGCTGGGCTTCGATTACAAGTGGAACATGGGCTGGATGCACGACACGCTGCAGTACTTTGCCAATGATCCGGTCTATCGTGCTTACCACCATGGTACCTTGACCTTTTCATTGCTCTACGCCTTCAGCGAGCGTTTTGTGCTCCCCTTCTCCCATGATGAAGTCGTCCATCTGAAACGCAGCATGCTTGACAAGATGCCGGGAGACGTCTGGCAGCGCTTTGCCAACTTGCGGTTACTCTATGCTTACCAATGGAGTCATCCAGGGAGCAAACTGCTCTTTATGGGCGGCGAGATTGGACAATGGCGTGAGTGGAGTGAAGCGCGCGGCCTGGACTGGTTCCTTCTGGAAGAAGACGTGCGTCACGTGCAGCTCCAATCTGAAGTCAGTGAGTTAAATCGGCTGTTGGTGTCAGAGCGTCCGCTATACGAAGATGACTACTCCTGGGACGGCTTCCAATGGCTGGACCTGCACGACTATGAGCGCAGTATCCTGGCCTTTGCGCGCATTGCTCCGTCGACGGGGGAGCATATTCTTGTCGTCTGCAACTTCACGCCCATCGTGCGCCATGGCTACCGGCTGGGTGTGCCTGAACCAGGTGAGTATGTGGAGCTTTTCAATAGTGACGCAGAGCAATTCGGCGGCAGCAATATCGTCAACACACCGCGTCCGTCAATGGATGTGCCGTGGCATGGGCAGCCCCATTCAATTGAAATGATGGTCCCGCCGCTTAGCGCCGTCTACCTCAAACGACAAAGGAGTTGATCCGCATGTCGGATACAAACCTGCCACGGCTCTATCCCCTGCTATTCGAGCCTGTATTTAAGGACTATATTTGGGGCGGCCGCAATCTGGAGCGTGTGCTGGGCCGCCCATTGCCCGACGGGCCGGTGGCCGAGAGCTGGGAGATTGCCGCACATGAGGACGGGACAAGTCGCATTGTCAATGGTGCCTATGCCGGCTTGCTGCTCACCGAATTGCATCAACAACTCGGACTGGAGCTCATTGGCACGAACAACACGTGGGCCCAGGAGCGCCATAAGTTTCCCCTGCTTGTGAAGCTACTGGATGCCAACGACAAGCTATCGGTCCAGGTCCATCCAGATGACGCTTATGCGCTGGCTCATGAAGGCAATGAATTGGGCAAGACAGAAATGTGGGTTGTTTTGCACGCCGAGCCCGACGCGGCCATTAGCCTGGGTGTGCGTCCAGGTACGACACCGGAACTCGTTGAAAAAGCCATTCACGATGGCACGCTGGAATCGCTCTTACACATAATGCCCATCGCGGCTGGTGACGCAGTGTGTGTCCCCAGTGGATCCTTGCACGCCTTGCTTGGGGGTTCCCTTATCGCTGAGATTCAGCAAAACTCAAACACGACCTATCGCGTGTATGATTGGAATCGTACACAGAATGGGCAATCACGGCCGTTGCACATACGCCAGGCGCTGGACGTCACGAATTTCGATCAGGTGGCCCCTGCCCTACCAGAGCCACAGCTCATCGCCTACAGCCACGGCGTGCGTCGTTCCCTGTTGTGTCATAATCAGTACTTTGCAACGGAGCGCATCGAGCTGGCCGCGGGCGCCACATTTGACGGCAACTGCGACGGCCGAACGTTGGAGATCTGGGGCGTCTTGACCGGAACTGCTGAGCTGAACGACGTCACGTTGGAGGCAGTCCAGTTCGCGCTTCTCCCCGCAGCTATGGGTTCGTATCGCGTGCATTCAGCAACCGGGTCCACGCTGCTCCGCACCTATGTCCCCGATGCGGCTAAAGCTGCACCTTGATAGGAACCTGGCCCGGCAAAAACATGAGAGTGTTTGCCGACAACTAAAAATACTGGTATCATTCGTTCGCTCTCACGCCTCCATGAGGAAGCGTGGGGTTTTTCATTGCTCGGAGGACGATAGTGGCTAATACGAAATCTGCGAAGAAACGAATCAGACAAACCGAAAAGCGTACGCTGGCGAATCGGCAATATCGTGCATCGGCCCGGACTTATGTTCGCAAGGTGCGCCGCCTAATTGCTGAGGACAAGCTGGATGAAGCAGAATTGGTTGCCAATCAAGCCTACCAGACCCTTGATAAGGCGGCGCGGCGCAACATTGTGCATCCCAAGAACGCTGCACGCCGTAAAGGTCGTCTAATGGCTGCCCTGGCTGCCGCCCGCGCTGAATCCGCAAACTGATTGGTCGATTGCGCCACAAGGCGCGCATGACGTGAACCATGAGCACTGCCTGACCAGGCAGTGCTTTTTCTTGTTGGAGAGGTGTCGCGGGCCGTGGGGGCGATGCTAGACGACGCTAAGCAAGTAACCCTTGCCTCGCACCGTTCGGAGATAGACAGGCGTGCCGGGATCATCCTCGATACACTCTCGAATCCAACGGATGTGGACATCTAGCGTTCGTGTATCACCAATGAAGTCTGTATCCCAGACGTCCTGCATCAGTTGGCGCCGCGACAGAAGCTCGTTCGGATGTCGTATGAACGTCTCCAGTAGCAGGGCCAGTTTCGGTGTCAAGATGTACTCTCCACGTCCAGCCACCTCGACTGATCGCTTGGTACGATAGAGAGTAAGTGGGCCATAGTGGACGATTTCCTCGCTGTCACTATCTGCCGGGAGGAGGGCGCGCACACGGTTGAGAAGCTTTCGCCCGGAATACGGCCGTTGCAGATAGATATCGGCGCCGGCCGAACGGTCTTCCTCGTCATCCGATCCGCGGCTGTGAATGATGGGCGTTCTCTCGGCCAGCTTGCGAATTCTCTGGCAAATCCGAATACCGCTCGACCGCATGGTTGATGCGTCAAAGATGATCAAATCGGCCGTGTTATCAACCAGCCACTCGGTGGCTTCTGAACCGGTGTTGAGTGTAAGGACCTGATATTCAGCCCGAGCCAGCGCGACCGTCAATGAATCGCTGCCTGCTGAGTGCCCCTCGATGAGTAAGAGTAGTGGTGTGGTCCCCATGCCCTGTCCTTCGCTTTTCCTCCAATGAAGTAATCAGATTATAAACCTTAAAGGAATGAAGGCAACTTGCGTTTTCCCTACGCAATTTTCACTCCCCTTGCCTTGCTATTAAAGCGCCAGGCGCTCATAATGTGAGTCGCGAATCATGAGTGTAAGCCGAGGGGTCTGGACGTCTGTGACCACTTGGGAGTGCATCGCGTTGCTCCTGCTCATGCCGGCTGTCTTGTTCCCGTCCGGCCCCCAGGCAGTCCTTCTCTTGCTCATCCCCTTTTTCTGGGTGCTTCATCTCATTTCCGGGGAGCAGCTTTTTCCGCGCACCCCCTTCAACCTGGCCCTGGTACTCATGGGAGTCATGCTGCTGGTTAGCATGACCGTCACCTTTGACTTCTCGCTTAGTCTGAGCAAGATACTGGGCATCCTCTACGGGATCGCTTTGCTCATGGCCTTCACGCGATTGATCCGTCAGACCCCCCGAGGTATTTGGTGGATCGTGGCCGGTGTATTGACCCTGGGCGTGGCGATAGCTGTGATGGGCCTCATCGGCGTGTCCTGGTTGAATCCATTCGATGCGCTAAACAGCATCAAGTCGGCTTTCCCCGCGTCCCTTCAGGCCATTCCAGGCGCTGTGAATGGCGTCATCAATGAGAATGAGTTGGCCGGCACGTTAGCCTGGATTGCCCCATTGTTTGTTGCCTGCCTGATCGGATTGCCACGTATCGTCCCGAAACACGGCCCCCTCATTTTCATCGCATTGGCGCTGGGGACGTTGTTGCTGTGCGGTGTCATCATTGCCACCCAGTCGCGAGCCGGCGTGTTGGCGCTCTTGCTCAGCACGGCGCTTGTGATAACGCTTAACGTACCGCGGCAGTGGCGCTTGGTCGTCCTGGTCATTGCCGTCGTTCTCTCGACTGTCTGGTACTTCTCCTATGGCAACGCGCTGGATGCTGTCGCCCCGGGCGTGGACGCCCTTCAACTGAGCAGCCGCTTGGAGATATGGTCGCGTGCCCTAGCCGCAATCGGTGACTTCCCAATTACCGGAGTCAGTGTCAATGGGTTTCGACGGATCATCCAGGTCCTCTATCCTACATTCCTGGTGAATCCGACACTGGATCTGGGGCACGCACACAATCATCTCCTGCAGGTGGCACTTGATCTGGGATTGCCGGGATTGGTAGGTTATTTGTCACTCTGGTTCCTGGCGGCCGGGATGTTGGCGCGCAACCTGCGCCGGTTGCTACACCTCAAGGCTGACCAGCATGCTTACTATGCTTTGACGGTTGGTTTGTCCGGATCGGTGCTTGCCGGCTGGATCTTCGGTTTGGTAGATACAGTTGCACTGGGAGCGCGACCTGGCTTCGTGTGGTGGATCGTCATGGCTCTCTCAGGCGGCGTCCACTACCTGGTCATGTATCAGGTGGAAACCCAAGGACGGCGACGCAATCGACCTAAGCCGGCACAGGGTCCGGCACCATTGGTCCCAGCTCCGTCCGCAGTCTCCACACTGATGCAGGAAGCTCCCGAAGAACGGCCGCGATCACGCCCCAGGATGCGCTATCGGCCGCCAAGCGAGAGTACGTGAGCTATTGGCGTGTCCGGTCTTTATTTGTATAATGCGGACACACTTTCCGGTGATTATGCGGCATTGGTGAAGTGGTATCACAGCAGCTTCCCAAGCTGTTATCACGGGTTCGAATCCCGTATGCCGCTCTTTCAACTCCCCTAGGCTAACCCGAAATCTACTTGGCCGGTTCCAATTTGAAGGTCACTTGACCAATGGTAATGAGATCCCCGGGGGTGATGACGGTTTCGGCCGCCAGCGGTATGTCGTTTAGCAGTGTGCCGTTGCGACTGCCTAAGTCCTCCAACCACCAGTGCCCATCACGCCGAACGATACGCGCATGTTCCTGAGAAACGTAGGAATCGTCTAACACGATGTGATTCTGGCTGCTCCGGCCAATGCTGCAGGTCATGCCCAGAGGAAAACGAGTGTCCGCCGCCGGCTCCGAGGTCTTGCTCGCTACGACCCGCAGTGCCGCCATGTGTCGCCCAACGTCCGCTCGCAATCCGACGGCCAGCGCATCGCGATAGAGATAGTAGGCGATGAAGCCCAACAGGAGCAACAGCAGCGCTCCGCTAACCAGGCGCATGAGAAACAGGAGCTGAGGCAAAGTCATTCGCTGGGCTTCAGAAGCGTGCTCGATACGTCGCCTGTGTGCGGCGAAAGCGGCTCAGACAACGCACGTTCTTCACCATAAATCAGCAATACATCGCTGAGGGCGATCACATCACCCGGCTGCAGCACATGCTCCTGAACGCGCTCGCCGTTCACTATCGTCCGACCGTGGCTGCTGGTGTCAAAGAGGACAAAGTAGGCATCGCGCCAGCGAATCTGGGCATGATGTCGGCTAACTGCGGGCGAATCAAGGACAATGTCGTTGTCGGTTCGTCGGCCGATTCGGATGACAGGCTGGTCTAGCGGTGCATGTTGGCGTCCCTGAACAATGAGAAAGGCATCCAGTTCGCGGATCAACTCCGTCACGTTGTCGGTCGCGTCTTGAGCCAACAACTGCGTGTGTGCGGCCGGGGCAATCGCTTCCTCATGGGCGACAACTGTAGCCAGTCGTCTATCTACCGTCGTATCGGGTTCTATGCGGATAATCGGCACTTCCGCCAGAGGCATACCCGTCCGTTCGGCCAACAGGCTCATATAGGCCGACACCATGGTCGACAGTTGTTCCGCGTCCGGGTTATCTGCACCCAGACAAGCCGGGTTGACAAGAACCATGAATTCGGCGACGTGCCGACCCTGTTGCTTTTCAGCAAGCATTAACTGCAGCAAGTGGTTGGCCAAACCAAAGGGATCTATCGAATCGCCGGATAGCCAGGTGAACGGTTGTTCCACCAACCGTCGGACCAACGACTCAAATCGCGATAATGGTGAGTTTGACATACGCGATTGATTATAGGTTTCCACCAACAGGGCCGCAACGAGAATTGCCTAAACGCTGTCAAACAGTATACTTTGCGCAAGATTCCACCTTGACGTGACCAATGGTTGTAGCCATTGGCGTTCTGATGAAAGAATAGACGTATATGACAAACATCGACATTCGGCTCACATCCCTCGCCAGCTGCGCGGGTTGAGCTTCCAAGCTGGCTCCGTCGGAGCTGGAACACATATTGCAGCCGTTGAAGGCGACGTTTGACGCTGCGGCTTTCCCCGACCTTCTGGTTGGTCTGGCGTCGGCCGATGATGCTGCTGTGTATCGACTAAACGACACGCAGGCTATCATCACGACGACCGACTTCTTTCCACCGGTCGTCGATGACCCCTATGACTTTGGCGCCATCGCCGCCGCCAACGCCATGTCCGATATCTATGCCATGGGCGGCGACGTGCTCTTTGCAATGAACCTGGTAGCGTTCCCGGACACACTCGATAGTGCCATTCTTGCCGAGATTCTGCGCGGTGGCGCTGAGAAAGTTGCGGAAGCGGGGGCAGTTGTTGTTGGTGGCCACAGTGTCAATGACAAAGAACCCAAGTATGGTCTGGCCGTTACCGGAATCATCGACCCGGCAAAGGTGAAACGAAAAGGGGGTGCCCGGCCCGGCGATGTTCTCATGTTGACCAAACCGCTGGGAGTGGGCGTGGTCACAACGGCCCTCAAGCAACAGAGCGCTGAGGCAGCGGATGTTGCCGCGGCCGTGGCAAGTATGAAAGAGCTTAATCGCGCCGCAGCCATGGCTGCACAGGCCGCCGATGCCCACGCTATGACCGACATCACCGGTTTTGGCCTCCTGGGTCATGCCCGTGAGATGGCAGCCAAGGACGCAGTAGACTTCTGGTTCGGACTGGAAGCGCTGCCCTTCCTTCCAGGCGCCATCGATTATGCACGGGCCGGGGCTTTTCCCGGTGGTATGGGCAATAACCAGCGCCATTTCGCACAGTGGGTAAGCTTTGGCGATGGTATCGACCTTCTTTGGCAAGACATGCTTTATACGCCGGAAACCTCCGGTGGCTTATTGATCGCCCTGAGCCCGGACAAAATTGACGACTTTCGATCACAATTTGGTGGGGCTGCGCTGGTGGGACGAGTTACACCCGGTGACGGCCGCATACGTGTCGAAAGGCAGGTAATCCTCTAAATGAAAACACCTCTGGATCAGACTCGCGACATGTTCGACGCATGGGAAGTCGATGCAGTCCTCATCACAACATCAGCCAATCGACGCTGGTTGACTGGCTTCACCGGCTCTGCCGGGCGGCTGCTTGTCACTCGTGACAACGCCATCCTGGCCACGGATTCGCGCTATTGGACCCAGGTTAGCCGCGAGGCGCCCGGTATTGAACTCTTTAGCACACGCGACAATCCTGATGATATGGCCAACTTTCTGGCACGGGGCGGCGCAAAACGAATCGGCGTCGAAGCCAACGCCATGCCCGTCAACGAGTTCTGGTCACTGCTCAAGCTGGAGGATTACGCCTGGGTGCCTCTCAGCAGTCCCATCGAAGCCCTACGTCAGGTCAAATCGGCCGAAGAAGTGGCAATTATCGCCGCCGCGGCACGCATCACAGATCAGGCGGCCGAACAGATCCCCCAACTCGTGCGGCTGGGAATGACAGAAGCGGAGCTGGCCTGGCAGCTCGAAAGGACCATGCGTGAAGCGGGCGCCGATGCGATGGCCTTCGACATCATCGTCGCCTCCGGGCCAAACGCTGCACTCCCCCATCATCATCCCGGTGATCGGCGCCTGCAGTTGGGTGATGCGCTTATCGTTGACATGGGCGCGGCGGTCAATGGTTATAAGAGTGACCTTACGCGTTCATTTTTTCTGGGCGAGACGATATCGGAAGCGTACTCGGCCATCTACGATACGGTTCTAGCGGCGCAGACGGCGACAATTGACAATCTACGGGCCGGGATGACGGGTAAGGAAGGCGATGCCTTGGCACGCGATGTCATATCTGCGGCCGGGTTCGGTGAGCAATTTGGCCATGGCCTGGGTCATGGGGTTGGTCTGGACATCCATGAGGAACCGCGGCTATCGCGCATCCGTGAGGTTGAAACGATCCCTGCCGGTTCCGTCGTAACGGTCGAGCCCGGAATCTACGTTGTTGACTTCGGCGGTGTTCGAATTGAGGATTTGATGATCGTTGGCGAAGACACCAACACGCTGCTGAGCCACGCCGCCAAATCGCCTCTCATTCCGCTGAGCTAGAGGCGAGCGGTCAGGAGTTTGACTCACCGACCGTCGAGAACCAAACGATACAGGTCATCAAAGCGCGGAACCACGACACGCCAATCATAGGCCTCGGCAAACTGTTGTGCCGACCGGCCGAGCTGCGCGCGTAACTCGGCATTGTCCAACAGGCGCGACGTCGCCGAGACAAGTTGGCTCGGCGTGTCAGCCAACAGGACATGCTCTCTGTCCACCACGGGAAACCCTTCCGCCCCTACCGTCGTTGATACGATAGCTTTACTACCAGCCATAGCTTCAATAAGTTTTAGGCGTGTGCCACTGCCTATGCGAAGCGGCATGATCACGACACGAGCAGCAGCGAGATAGGGCTGGACCTGCTCAACTCGGCCGGTCAGCGTTATGCCAGGTATTGTGCGCAATCGGTCCAATTGCCGGTGAGGTTTCTGGCCGACAATTCCCCAGGTCAGTGTCGGGTATGATTGCCTGAGCCGCGGCCATACTTCGTCGGCAAACCAGAGCGTGGCGTCGACATTCGGCCGATAGTCCATCTTGCCGCTGAACACGAGATCAAACTGCTGCTCAGGACGCGTCGGCGTCGGGATGTTGGCGTACTCACTTATATCGATGCTGTTAGGTATGACCGCCAGCGGCCGAGCGCTGTCGCCTCCCAATGCGCGGAGGAACTCGGCATCATGATCACTAACCGCAACTACCCCATCCGCAGCTTCCAGCGCGGCACGTTCGAATGCCTCCAAACGTCCGATTTGTAGACGTGAGTAAACAGCACTGGGCAATCGGCGCAGCTGTCCGGCGGCTGTTTCATATGCCCGCCGTTGCAGTTGTGTCTCAGCATTGTGGTTGTCTAGAACGACGGCTGCCTGACTGACTACACGAATATCCGGTATCAGATAAGCCAGCTCAAGCCCTTCGATTTGGACAATGTCATACGTTTCTGTCTCAAGTTGGCGGCGCAGGGCCATAGCAAACGCATCACTGGCTAGCCGCTGCGCCATGTCCGGCTGAGTCGTGCGCATTAACTGTCCCAAGCGATCGGCCGTTGTCCGTTGTGGTGTTGCTACCGTTTCAACACGCTGACACAGACTCGTCAATACTGAAGGCACAAACGCCGGATCGCTTTCGGCGAAACTCAACAGGCTGATAGGGTGACGCTCAGCCAAGCCGCGCAATATGTGCCAATTGCGCAGACTCGTCCCTTGTTGCGGTGGGTACGGGAGTTGAGGTGTCAACAGAAGAATACGTGCCATATGACTGTCATCAGCCGTGATAGAGGCGTAGAGTCTGCTCGGCTGTGGTCTGCCAAGTGAATTGTAACGCCTGCTGCCGACCCTTTTTAATCATGTCGCGACGGGTACTTTGATCCGTAAGCACAAGATCGATAGCCGCAGCCCAGGCTTCGACGTCGTCCGGTTCGAGGAGTATTCCGGCGTCACCAACAATCTCCGGTAACGATCCGCGTGTGCTGGCAATCACGGGGCAATCACAATGCATCGCCTCCAGTGCGGGCAGGCCAAACCCTTCATAGTGAGACGGCAAGGCGAGCGCGCCGGCAGCATAGTAGAGACGCTTTAGCTCATCGTCGCCTACGCCGCTCAAATGCCGCACGTCGTTTTCCAGACCCAGGGACTGGATGGCGGCGAAGATTTCGTCATAGACCCACCCCTTCCCCCCGACCAGGACCAGGGGCGCTCCTCGGCCGGACCGGCGCAGCCGGCTCATGGCTTGCAGCAGCGTCGGGATGTTCTTGCGCGGCTCCAGCGTGCCGACAAACAGCACGAATCCCGGCTGAAGTCCCAATCGGATCAGTGTATCCTCGCCCGATTCGGCCACTAGCGGCTCGCCATAGAGTGGGTTCGCCGCCAGCAGGACGGTCGTCACTTTCTCCGGCGGAGTCGATAACAAGGCAAGGATATCTTGCCGAGTGGCTTCGCTATCGGCCGAAATCGCATCAGCGGTCTGCACCGCCCAGGCGATCTGATCATTGTAGTACCGGCGGCTTTCTTCAGTTAGAAACTGTGGGTAGTAGAGAAAGGTCAGATCATGCACCGTGATGACACGTCGGCGCGCGCCACCACTCGGCGGGATGAAATCGGGGCTATGGAACACGTCAAGTCGATGCGGAGCCAATTCGACGGCCAGCGCCTGACGCTCTCGTTGATGGTGGCACGGTGTCCACAAGTTCACGCGCCTGAAGCGTGCATCATCGGCCGGACAATAACTACGCGAATCCTTACGGCTGTGAAACAGAAGGAACTCATCGTCGCCCGGCAGTTCAGCCAGAGCCTGGAGGAGAAATATCACATACTGGCTTATTCCCCCCATCCGATAATAAGGCAGCCGACAGTCAATCCCAATGCGCATATAGCGAATTGTAGGACCGCCGGGCCATTGTTTGCAAGTTGGCCTGCCTAGTGTACGGCAAGTATAATGCCCACGTACCCTCAGCGGCTGGCGCTGCGGGTCTCAGGAGACAATCAATGGCCAACAATGCCAATATGCCACCGTCGATCAGCACAACCGAGCAGGAAATGAATGACCTGCGCAAACGGCTGGACTGGTTTGAAGAAGAGCGGCGCAAAGTCTCGCGCAAGCAAACTGAGCTAGAGCAGAAGCTTGTGACCCAGGAACGCGCCATCAATGACCGAGATCAACGTGTTCAGGAGCTGGAGAGGCAGGTCACTGCACTCAACTCACAAGCCGCCCGCGCGCCCCAGGGAGACCTGCAACTGGCTCAGTTTCGGGATGACTTGGTCAAGATGATTGAGCAGTACGATCGCCGACGCATCGAAGCTGAACGCGAGCTGGATCGGGTGCGCCGCGTGGAGCACGAATCCATGACCCGCGAGCTGGCTGACTTGCGCAAGGAACTGCCGCCATTCACCCGTTTTGAGCAGGATCTACAACTACGCCAGGCAGAGGACGCCCGCCTTTCGGCCCTTATCGGCACCGTGCAGAACAGCTTCACCACATTCCGCTCCCAACTAGAACAGGCTGAACGCACCATTGGCTTTCTGGAAGAGAAGGAAAAGCAGAACAATAAGAACATCAGCGCCGTCCAGGCCGTTTTGCCGGAGGCGAACAAGAAGCTTGATACGCTGGCCGGTCGCATCGAGCTGGCCACTCAGGGAACGTTGAAGGTTCAGGCGACACAGCAGAACCTAGAGGCCGCGCAGCAGAAATTGCGCGACAGCATCAAGGATTGGACCGAGCAGGTACAAATTGGCGAACATGAACGCAATCAACGCTTGTCTGCCTGGCAACGTACCATGGACGAACACGACGCGTCATTGCAGCGATTCACGCAAGAGTGGGTGAAGTTCAACAACCAATACAGCGAAGCTCGCACGGCCATGGACAATCTGAAGGTCATTCAGGAACACCTGGAACAGCGCCAGAAAGAAGCCAGCGAGTTAGTTCGCATTGAAACCAAGCGGATGGAATCGCGATGGGAGGCGTTCGTCCAGGAAGAAGCGAAGAAGTGGAAGAATTTCGAATCTGACTTCACCCAGCGTCAGGCCATCAGCGATCGCCGCGAGCGTCAGATCGAAGAAGCGTTCCTCGAGCTGAACGCCGCCATCGACAGACTCCAACAAGATAAGGACCAACTGCTGCGAATTCAAAGTGCTCAGGCAGAAGCCATCAAGAAGTGGCCGGTTCTTTGGCTGGAAGAGATCGAGAAGGCGATGGAGCAGAATCCGAATCGTCGTCGCCAACCGGCCGCCACGTCTGTTCGTGAAGAGTAGACGTCCGGACACCAGGTCCGTGACCTAACCCAAGCCCCACCTTTATGCACGTCATCGGTACCGCCGGACACGTTGATCATGGTAAGTCCACGCTTGTCCGCGCGCTCACCGGAATAGACCCGGATCGCCTCGCGGAAGAAAAGGCGCGCGAGATGACCATCGATCTGGGCTTCGCCTGGTTTCAGTTGGGTGACGAAGAAGTGGGCATCGTCGATGTACCCGGTCACCGTGACTTTATCGAGAATATGCTGGCGGGGGTTGGTGGAATTGATCTAGCCCTATTCGTCATTGCTGCCGATGAGGGCGTCATGCCGCAAACACGCGAGCATCTAGCCATACTGGATCTCCTCGGCGTGCGGTCAGGCATTATCGCCCTGACGAAGACCGACATGGTGGAAGATGACGAGTGGATTGAGCTCGTCAGTTTGGAAATCGCCGAAGTTCTGGAAGGAACATCGTTGGCTAACGCGCCAATCGTACCGGTTTCAGCCAGGACCGGTGCTGGACTGCCTGAACTAACCGATGTCTTGATTGCGCAGTTGACCAAGACGGAGTCGCGGCTGGATAGTGGCCACCCCCGACTGCCCATCGATCGCGTTTTCAGCCTTAGCGGATTTGGACCAGTCGTGACCGGCACGTTGCTGGACGGTTCGCTACAGGTCGGCGATGCGGTTGAGATTGGGCCGGAGGGATTGACCGCACGCATCCGTGGACTGCAGACGCACAAGACCAAGCGCGAAGTCGCCCTTCCTGGCAGTCGCGTGGCCGTTAACCTTAGCGGCGTCGACCGCGATGAGCTTCAGCGCGGCCAGGTTGTCATGTTGCCGGGTCAGATGCGGCCAACAATGCTTGTCGATGTCGCCTATCGCCATCTGCCGGACGCCCATCAGCCGCTCAAGCACCACGCCGATGTGAAGGTCTTTGTGGGATCGGCCGAGATTTCCGGCCGCGCCAGAGTGCTGGGGCAAGACGCGATAGAACCGGGTCAGACCGGCTGGCTACAATTGTCGCTTGTCGATCCGGTGGTCGTCATGCGTGGCGATCACTTCATACTGCGCCGGCCGTCGCCCGGCGAGACCATTGGTGGTGGCACCATTCTGGACAGCAATCCGGGCCGTCGCCACCGGCGCTTCCGTGCCGACGTCCTGGCACGGTTGGAGGCGCTAGAGGCCGGCACACCGGAAGAGCTGGTCCTCCAGACCTTGCTGCGCACCGGTGCCGTTGAGAGGACTGCGCTGCTCGAACGTTCTGGGGTGCCAGTGGCCGAGGGCGAGAACGTCCTGGTTCAACTCATCGACAACGGCCAAGCGATCGCCATCGGTAGATATGTGGTTGCCGCGCCAACCTGGAATCAACTTGGCATGCGAGCCATTGAAGCCGTCTCTACCTATCACCGGGATAACCCTTTACGTTTGGGGATGAGCCGCGAAGAGCTGCGAAGTCGGCTGCAATTGCTACCGGCGGTGTTTGGGCCACTGGTCGAAGACCTCGTTTCGAAGGGGCAGATATTGGAAGCCAATGCACTGTTGAAGTTGCCCGACCATGCGGTTACGTTCACATCTGAGCAGCAGTCGCGTATTGACCGTCTGTTGTCCGCCCTCAATGCAGGTGGCGTCAACTCGCCCAGCATCAAAGAATGCAAGGACCTGGCAACCGAACCGGTTTATGCGGCCCTGGTGGATCGCGGTGACCTTGTTCAGATCAGTTCAGATGTCGTCTATAGGTCAACTACGTATGCCGAGCTTATGCAGGACTTGCGCGCCCATTTGGAGCAACATGGGTCGATTACGGCTGCTCAGGCCCGCGATCTTCTCAACACCAGCCGCAAATATGCCATTGCGCTGTTGGAACATCTGGACGATCTCCGTATAACGCGACGCGTGGGCGATGAGCGCATCCTCAACCCCGCCAAATAGGCGTGAAATCAGCTACATTTTTACATAGCGCCCCTTCCCTCTACTTGACATAGATCAGGCGTCAGACTATCATATTTATGTCATGTGCACATGCCTATTTGGCGATGCACGGTCTAATTCGTGTGGGCCAGGTCTCACCGGCGATTTCGTTCTGCCGCACCTGCAATCATTGCCCGGCCCAGACAAGGAGTTTGCAAGATGAAACGGTGGATCCCGCAAAGAAGAGTTCATCCGGCCATCATGGTCGGACTTTTCGCGTTGCTGGTTGTGGCCCTATTGACCGGCAGTTCCATGAACCTAAATGCCCAGGAAGGTAATTGGCAGGCCCGCTATTGGAACAATCGGACGCTATCCGGCGACCCGGTGCTGACCCGCACTGAGAGCAGCATCAACTACGATTGGGGCACGGGTTCGCCGGCGCCGGAAGTCAATGTTGATAACTTCTCGGCCGAGTGGCTTCAAACGGTCAATATCCCGGCCGGCACGTATCGCTTCACCGCGACGACCGATGACGGCATGCGCGTCTTTGTCGACAACACCGTGATCATCGAATCATGGTTCGATAGTCAAGCGCGTACCGTAACATCCGATGTCTATCTAGGTGCCGGAAACCACGAAGTCAAGGTGCAGTACTATGAGGCCGGCGGCGTTGCCGTGGCCAAATTGAGTATTGCCTTGATATCCGGCCCGCCTGCTCCGCCAACCGACACCTGGGTCGGGGAGTATTTCAACAACACGAATCTGGCTGGCACGCCGGTTCTTGTTCGCAATGATGCCAACATCAACTTCAACTGGGGTTACGGCTCTCCGGCCCCTGTCGTGCAAGTAAACAATTTCTCCGCGCGCTGGAGCCGTACACTGAATCTGGAAGCCGGTCGTTATCGGTTCACGACTGTAACCGATGATGGCGTACGATTGTCCGTCAATGGTGTGCGCATCCTCGACAAATGGCAGATTCAAGCGGCCACGGCCTATACGGTTGAGGTTGACGTGCCCGGCGGCGGAACGCCTGTGGTCATGGAGTACTTCGAGAACGACCAACTGGCGGAGGCGCAATTGACGTGGGTCAAAGTCTCCGGCACGACGCCGCCGCCCACC
Source organism: uncultured Chloroflexia bacterium (assembly GCA_963695535.1). Taxonomy (GTDB): domain Bacteria; phylum Chloroflexota; class Anaerolineae; order Promineifilales; family Promineifilaceae; genus Promineifilum. Next base: position 769,313 of record CAVOGT010000001.1, on the reverse strand, counting down.
GGCGCCTGGCGTGCCGAGTACTTCGGTAATACCACGCTGTCCGGCGCGCCGCTGCTGGTACGTGATGAACAGGCGATCGATTACAACTGGGGCTTCGGATCGCCCGCGCCCCAGGTTCCCGTCGACAATTTCTCCGCGCGCTGGACAACGACCGTCACACTACCGGCTGGTCGTTACGAGTTCATCGCGAGCTCGGACGATGGCATTCGCGTCTTTGTCAACGATACTGCGATCATTGATGCCTGGTTCGACCGTGCTGTGGCGACCTTTACGGCTCAGAAGGATTTGTCGGGACCCACAACCATTCGCGTTGAGTACTACGAACGCCTTGGTGTCGCCGAGGCCCGCGTATCCTATGCGTTGGTCGGCAGCCCCGGTACAGGTGGTCAGCAGACCGCCACCGGCACGGTAACGGCCTATCGCCTCAATGTGCGTACAGGACCGGACGTAACCTTCCCGATCATCACCAAACTCGACAATGGCGATGTTGTGCCGCTGACAGGCTACCGCAATGGTAGCGGATCGTGGGTGCAGATTGTCATACCCGGCACTACCGGTTGGGTCAGCGCGACGTATCTCCGCACATCTGTGCCGATCAGCACGCTGATTCCGATTACCGGAACAACGCCGCCCCCGCCGACCGGTGGGCAGCCGGCCGGTGTCGTGAAGGCCTACTGGTTGAACGTACGCACCGGCCCGGACGTTGGCTTCCCGGTCATTACGACCTTGCCCGGCGGTACGGCCGTAGCCCTCTTGGGTCGTGACCATACATCGACCTGGCTCAAGATCGTCATGCCCGACGGCCGTCAAGGCTGGGCCAACGGTTACTACATCGAAACCAACGTGCCGATAGCCTCACTGCCAGTCCTGGCCAACTAACGGCTAGATAATTCCTTCGTTTCGTCTTCGAAACCCCACAGCAGGTAACAACTTGCTGTGGGGTTTGTTGTTTCAGCAGCACGAACACGCTTGCTTGAAGCGGCAAGATTGATAGTATTACAGTGAATAATGGCCGACGCTCGAGTGCTCGACTGTCGGCACACCGGCCGAGGATTCTTGATAACGAAAGCGAGGGTGAACCGATGGCTGCAATCTCTGTACTGGATGGAAGCCTGCTAATGAAGGTTTTCTACGACGAGTCTGACAGCGAGTTCGAGGACGACATTTGCATCTGCTTCGTCGAAGACTGCGTCGAAGAGGAAAAACTATTCCGAGCAGACGAAGTGTCAATCTATTTGACACCCAAAGAAGTCGCTTTGCTGGTGCTCGAACTCAATCGAGCGCTGGACGCCGCTCGTCAACAGAGTAGTCGTTGATCCGGCTGGCTTGCCCCACTCTAAAGTAGACCGCTGTAGCTTCCGCCATCGACCGGAACCATGGCACCGGTCATGTAGCTCGCGGCCGGAGAAACCAGGAACGCGGCTACGCGGCCAAACTCTTCCGGCTCGGCCATGCGCCCAAGGGGAATATTGGTCGTCACGCGGGCGCGTTCTTCCTCAATAGACGTCTCCTTCTGTTCGGCCCTAAACTCGAATATCTCTACCACCCGATCAGTTGATGTCCACCCCGGCAAGATGGAATTAACGCGTATGTTCTCTGGCCCCAGCTCTTGCGATAGGGTTTTGGTCAGGCCGGCGACGGCCGGGCGAAACGTGTTGGACATCAGCAGCCCGCTTAACGGCTGCTTCAATGAGATGCTGGTGATGGTGAGCACACTGGCCGCTTGACTGTGCCGCAAGTGGGGTAACGCGAGCTTGATCAACCGAGCCGCGCTTAGCAAGGTCAACTGCAGCGTAGTTTCAAATACCTCTAGATCAACCGCATCAAAACTTCCTGCCGGTGGACCGCCGGCGTTAGTAATCAGAATGTCCAGGCCGCCAAACTGTTCGACCGTCTTATCGATCAGGCGCTGACAATCATCGGCGTCAGTGATATCGGCTGTCCAGCCAGCAATCGCGGCCGGATCGGCCGCATTTTGACGCAGCGTAGTCAAGGCAGCTTCAAGTCGATCGCTTGATCGGCCGCAGATCACGACATTCGCGCCCTCGCGGGCCAATTCAGTTGCCGCAGCCAGTCCTAGTCCGTCCGTCGCCGCTGCGATCACTGCTGTAAGTCCCTTCAGTCTGAGGTCCATTGCCATACTCCTTTTTCTTGTTTTGCCGGTTCAGTGTATCGTAAGGGTTTCAACAGAACCAACGTCCCTATCAGGGACCATACAACTCGTGAAAGAGAAGCTGTAAAGCGCCAGGCCATTGGCCGTGAACGTGAGTTCCAGTGCATGCGGTTCAAATGTCGCGTTGCGAACGAGCTCATACATCCGGGCTCTTGTGACGACAGCCACGCTGCGCCCATCAGCCTGGATCGCCACATCTTGACCTATGTTATCTTGCGTCAGAAATCGGCCGTCCTGCCGCACTTCGATCACGGTATCAACGGCAGTCGGTCTGAGGCCTAGCTGTGTCTCAAAGGGATCAGCCGATGGACTCATGACCGCGTTAACCGTCGCGGCACGGTATGGCAGTGATACCCGCCCCTGTTGGTGCCCGACAAAAGCCACAGCCTCCGGCCAGGCGCGCCATAAACCGTCCAGATAGAAGCGCCCTTCAACCCACTCCTCCGAGGGTGGCGAAGCATAGAGCATTGGCCCTTGTGGCGCATAGCCGGCCTCGTTGCCCAAAGCGTGACCCATTAACCCGCCCATCTGATACCCGGCAAACAGCTCCGGGGTAGCCCGGTAGCACACAGCACCTGGGCTATCTTCCGGGCGGAGCGGTTCCAGGATCGGCGGCATTGTCGCCTGAGGGTTGGCCTGCAACAGCAGCTGTTGAATCGCGTCCTCTATCTGTCGGTAATGCCCTTCGCCCCGCCGCTGGAAACGCAAATAGCCGTCGCTGTCCACCAGGTACTTGGTCGGCCAAGCCTTGTTGGCAAAGCGTTCCCAATTCTCATGGCGATTGTCCAGGAGTATCGGATAAGGAAGTTGGTGTTCCTCGACGGCAGCGGTCAACTGCTCTGATATCCGGCCAAAGCGAAATTCCGGCGAGTGGATACCGATGATCACCAATCCCAATGGAGCATAACGTTCATGCCACAATTTGAGATACGGCAAGGTGCGCAAACAATTCACACAGGTATAATCCCAGAAGTCGATCAAGACTGTCTGGCCCTGCAATTGTCGCTTGTCAAGAGGGTGGGCCGCGTTCAGCCACGTTCCCGCAGCCAGTTCCGGCATGCGGACCAAGCGTGGCTCTAGTAAACCTTCTACCATCTTCCGAACTCTGCAACGACCCGTTTATGACACCGCGTCAGGCTGAAGGATTCTATCATGCCCGATAAGAAAGTTACAGTGCTCACGCTTCAACAGAAAAAGGACGATCGTGTTCCGATAACAATGCTCACGGCGTATGACTATACCGGCGCCCTACTTGTGGACCAGGCCGGCATCGATGTCATCCTGGTCGGCGATTCGCTGGGAATGGTGATGCTGGGACGCGACAACACCATCTCAGTCACCATGGATGAAATGCTCCACCATTGCCGCGCTGTAGCCAATGGCGCCAAACGGGCATTCCTTGTCGGCGATATGCCGTTTCTCTCCTATCAACCGGATGCGGCCGAGGCCGTACGCAATGCCGGTCGCCTCCTCAAGGAAGGTGGGATGGACTCGGTCAAGTTGGAAGGCGGACAAGAAATCGCGACGACGGTCAGACGCATTGTCGATTCGGGCATTCCGGTGATGGGCCACATTGGTCTGACGCCGCAAACTTTGAGCCGGCTGGGTGGCTATCGGGTCCAGGGCAGGACGGCCGAAGCGGCCCGCCACCTTCTCACAGACGCGCTGGCGCTGGAGGCTGCCGGCTGCTTTGCCGTGGTGCTGGAGGCCGTGCCCGCCACGGTAGCCACGGCCATTTCCAAGCGCCTGGCTATCCCCACGATAGGCATTGGCGCCGGGGCCGGATGCGACGGGCAGGTGCTGGTCTTTCATGATGTGCTTGGCCTGTTTGATGAGCTAAAGCCGCGCTTTGTGAAAGAATACGCCTCACTACGTAAACCGATCTTGGACGCCTTCACGGCCTATCGCGATGATGTGGTTAGTGGACAGTTTCCCTCTAGTGAACATACCTACGCTATGTCTCCGGGTGAGGAGGCGCTCCTGGCTGACCAGTTAGAAGATGGGCAGGAACCATGAAGATTGCCGTCATTGGAACCGGTGCATTGGGCAGCTTGCTGGCCGCCGCACTAAGCCCTGCCAGCGAGGTGGTGCTCGTCGGCCGCTGGCACCAGCAGCTGGACGCCATAGCGTCCAACGGACTTACCGTTAGCAGTCCGGATGGCCGCCGCCGCGTCATAGAGATGGCGACTACGTCTAACCCAGATTCGCTCGCCGGCGCCTGTGACCTGGCGCTGGTCGCTGTCAAGAGCGCCGGTTCCCAACACGCAGCCGACGATGCCATCACGGTTCTGAACGATCAGGGGCTAGGCATCACCTTCCAGAACGGTCTGGGCAATCTGCCGGTGTTGCAAACGGTGCTCGGCGAGCATCGGACCGCTGCAGCGGTGACATCGCAAGGGGCCACGGTCGTTGCTCCCGGCCATATTCGACATGCAGGCTATGGGCCCACACTGATTGGTTGCCCACCGGAACTGGGCCGGACGCAGCGGGGTCTGGCAGCCGAGCTTTGCAGGCAGTTTCGTGGTGCTGGGTGGGTGTGTGATACGGTCGATGAGGTAGAAGGGCTGATATGGGCCAAGCTCGCCATCAGTGCGGCCATCAATCCGCTAACCGCAATCCTGGGGGTCCGCAACGGCGCACTGCTTGACGACCCCATCTCTTTAGCCATCATGCGAGCGGCGGCGGGTGAGGTTGCAGCCTTGGCGCAAGCCGCCGGCATGGACCTGACCTCCGAGCAGGCCATTGTCGGGGCCATGCAAGTGGCGGGCCGTACGGCCGATAACCAGTCATCGATGCTGCAGGATATGCGCCGTGGCGTTCCGACCGAGATTGATGCGATCTGCGGCGCCATTGTCCTTCGTGCGCGCGAACTTGGGCTAGAGGCACCGGTCAACCAACAGCTGGCACAACTGGTGCACAAGCGAGAACAGGGCGGCCCGACGCTGGATGCGACTGAACTGCAACGCGAATTCGACGGGTTGTTTGACATTTCAGGGGCTGTCGTAACTGGAGATGGGCGATGATCGTTACAGGAAGTATTCAGGAGCTACGAGAATTGCGTCGGCAAGCCGCTTCACAGTCAGTCGGACTGGTACCGACCATGGGCTATCTGCACAAAGGACACGTCAGCCTCGCGCGTAGCGCCCGGCAAGAGAACGAACTGGTCGTCGTAAGCATCTACGTCAATCCCACTCAATTTGCCCCCCATGAGGACTTGACGACATATCCGCGCGATTTAGAACGCGACATCGCGTTGTTGGCGGCTGAAGGTGTGGACATCGTTTTCACGCCCAGCAATGAGACGATGTACCCGGACGGATTTCAGACCACCGTAACAGTCGGCGGCGTGACCCAATACCTGGAAGGGGCGACCCGCCCCACCCACTTTAGCGGCGTCACAACGATTGTGTCCAAGCTGTTCAATATCATCCAGCCAACGCGGGCCTATTTCGGCCAGAAGGACGCCCAGCAAACGGTGGTCGTGCGACGAATGGTCACCGACCTCAACTTTCCGGTGAACGTCATCATCTGCCCCACCGTTCGTGAGCCCGACGGTCTGGCAATGAGCTCCCGCAATAAGTACTTGACCACGGCCGAGCGGGCAGCCGCCCCGCTGATCTTCCGTACGTTACAGGAAGTCCGACATCTATGGGAGCGCGGCGAGCGTAATGCCGACACCTTGCGCCACACGATGCAGCAGTCACTGGCATCCGAACCGCTGGCCACGGTTGACTACGTCAGCGTCGCGGATCCTGAATCACTGGTCGAATGGACCGAAGCCGTACCCCCAACAGGCCGGGCTCTGATTTCGCTGGCGGTGCGCTTCGGTCAGACCCGCCTGATTGACAACATCTTGATCGACTAACCAACTAGCAAGGCTGGGAAACATGGACGAGGAACTCGAAGCAATCCTGGACAATCTCGAAGGACTGATCGAAACAGGACAGCTCGACGAAGCACGCGCGTTGTTGGCTGAAGAACATCCGGCCGACATCGCCCTGTTTCTGGACGAGCTTTCACCTGAACAAGCCTTTATCGCCTTCAGCCTGTTGCCCAACGAGTCGGCCAGTGAAGTGCTGGACGAAACAGGCAGCTTTGTTCGTAACGATCTGGTTGAGAAGGTCGACGACGAGCGCCTGGCCGATCTGCTGGAGGAGCTCCCGGCCGATGACGCAGTAGAGTTCCTGGAGGATTTGCCCGACACCGTTGCAGACCGTCTGATGGGGTTGATGGAGCCAGAAGCGGCCGACGACATTCGCCAACTCCTGGCTTACGAAGAAGAGACCGCCGGGCGATTGATGGCCCGTGATGTTGTTGCTCTTCGCCGCCAATGGACCGTCGCCGAGACGCTGGACTACTTGCGCTCGCTCGACGACGCCGAGACCCTGCAGTACTTGTACGTTGTTGATCGCGACGACCGCTTATTGGGCGTCGTGCCTTTACGACTACTCGTCCTTTCCCAACCGGACACAACGATTGAGTCGATCATGGGCACGGAAGTCGTTTCCGTCCCTGTCAACATCGATCAGGAAGAGCTGGCCGACATGATTTCGCGTTACGACTACAACGCCATGCCCGTCGTCGATCTGGACGGCCGGCTGTTGGGCGTTGTAACGGTTGACGATATCCTCGACGTTCTCGAAGAGGAAGCCACGGAAGACATTCAGCGTTTGGGTGGTTCCGAGCCGTTGGATCAACCCTACTTCTCGGTCTCGATCTTCCAGGTCTTCCGCAAGCGTGTCGGTTGGCTGCTACTCCTCTTTATCGGCGCAACCCTTACCGGCTCCGTCACTCGACTATACGAACAACAAGTCGCCCTGGTCATTGCGCTGACCTATTTCACGCCGATGATCATTGGCACCGGCGGCAACGCCGGTTCGCAGACGGTGGCGACCATCATTCGCGCCATCACCCTCGGTGAAGTACGACTCAGTACGCTCTGGCAGGCGCTCGGTCGAGAGGTTGGCGTCGCCATCCTGCTGGGTCTGGTCATGGGCACTTTAGGCTTTGTACGCGCTATTCTATGGGACACCGGTTACGAGGTCGCGCTTGTCGTGGCACTCACCCTACCGATCGTTGTAATCTGGGCCTGCATCACGGCCACGGTTGTGCCGATCGTTGCCGACCGGCTGCACATTGACCCAGCAGTCATCAGCGGACCGATGATTACGACGATCGTCGATGCGACCGGCTTATTGATCTACTTTAACTTGGCAATCTACATCCTGGGGCTATAGACCATGACTGAAACAACTTTCCCCTCGCCCTCGTTGAAGCATTGCGCGGAGCCGACCGTGTGGTTGTGCTTACCGGCGCAGGCATTTCGGCGGAAAGTGGTATTCCCACGTTTCGCGATGCTCAGACCGGCCTGTGGGCGAAATACGATCCTGTCCAACTGGCTACACCGCAAGCTTTCCAGCGCGACCCTGGGCTGGTCTGGGATTGGTACCAGTGGCGTCGGGAGCTAGTTGCGGGCGTGCAACCTAATCCGGGCCACTTCGCGCTGGCGGCGATGGAATCGCGGGTACCCAGTTTCACGCTTATGACCCAGAATATTGACGGTCTGCACACGGCGGCCGGCAGCCGAGATGTGATCGAACTGCACGGCAACCTGTCACGCGTCAAATGCTTTGACAATAATCATGACGTGGCGGACTGGCGCGATCTGCCAGGCCACCCACCCAAGTGCCCAACTTGCGGCAGCGATCTGCGACCGGACGTTGTCTGGTTCGGCGAAACGCTGCCGGAGCAGGCCCTGGAGCAGGCATTTGCCGCCAGCCTGTCGGCCGATGTCTTTCTCACAGTCGGCACGTCGGACTGGTGGTGCCTGCCGCCAGATTGCCGCTTATGGCCGGTGAAGCCGGTGCTGTGACGGTAGAAATAAACCCAATACCCACGGAGGTCAGTGACCGGCTTACGTACCAGTTGCGTGGCCCGTCCGGTGTCATCCTGCCGCAGCTGGTCGAAGTGGTTTGGGGAGCGTGAGGCGTCGGCCGGTGCCCAGTTGCGCCTTCGCCGGAGGCCGCGTATGATCTCCCAATCACATTTGCCAAGGAGTTACTATCGTGAGTGATGCCCAACACGTACCATCCATTAATCCCGTCTTGCTCGAGATACTACGCTGTCCCGTTGCTGTGCGCTCAACCGAGTTCGGCGACGATCCCGGGCGGCTGGAACTGATCCACGACTGCTGGCTCGTCAGTAACGAATCCGGTATGAAATACCCCATCCGCGATGGAATTCCCATCATGCTTATTGAAGAAGGTGAGAAATGGCAATCAACGCCTGTCGATAAGCTACCGGTGCCGCCGCCGTCTGCCGGCTAGCCCTTGTCAGACGCTCTCCTTGCCCCACTACCCATGACTACTCCCCAAGACGTTGTCGATGCGGCTGCTCGATTGGCGGGAATTGCCAATCGCACGCCGGTCATGACCTCACGGACGCTTGACCAACTCGTCGAGTGCCAGGTATTCCTCAAGTGCGAGAATTTCCAGCGCGTTGGCGCATTCAAGTTCCGTGGCGCCTATAACGCCATCAGCCAACTCAGCGCGCAGGAGCGGCAGCAGGGTGTCATCACCCACTCTAGCGGCAATCATGCCCAGGGTGTGGCACTGGCAGCTCGCTTATTGGGCGTGCCTGCCACGATTGTGATGCCGGAGGATGCACCGGCCAACAAACGGGCCGCCACCGAAGCGTATGGCGCGCGCATCATTTCCTGCGATGCCCTGGTTCGCGAAGAGGTGACACAGGCGCTCATTGATGAGCATCACTACACCTTGGTTCATCCTTACGACAACGACCACATTATCGCCGGACAGGGCACGGCCGCACTGGAACTATTCCAGGAGGTCGGCCTGCTGGACGCTTTGTTCGTCCCGGTGGGCGGTGGCGGGTTGATCAGCGGATCAGCGCTGGCCGCCGCGCTTTTGTCACCGACCTGTCGCGTAATCGGTGTTGAACCGGCCGCCGGTCCTGACGCCGGCATCTCCTGGCGTGAGAATACGATCCACAAACTCGATAGCGTGCCGGTCACCCTTGCCGACGGGCTCCGAACTCGTGCCATTGGTCAGCGCAATCTGACCATCATGCATGAACTGGTCAGTGACATGCTAACGGTGGAGGAAGCGGCCATCCTGGAAACGTTGGAGTTCATTTGGTCACGCTTGAAGATCGTTGTGGAACCGAGTTCAGCGGTGGCCCTAGCTCCGCTATTGACCGGCGCATACCGCCTTCCTGCGGGCAGCCGCGTCGGTGTACTCCTCAGCGGTGGAAATGTTGACGTAGCCGCCTGCGGCTTCCTCCATCGACCGACGACAACCGTTCGCGCCTCGGCCGCCGTTGCAGATGAGCCTGTTTTGGAATCGAGCGTAACCCGGCACCCGGCACGCGTACTCGTGTGTGCTCCGCTTAGCCGGCAGGCCCTGGACAGGCTGAAAAAAAACGCCGATGTTGAGTGGCTGCCTGAACCGACACCGGAGTTACTGGCCCGTCATGCGAGTGACTACCAAGCGCTGATTGTCGGCCCACATCAGCGTCTCACCGGCGACATATTGAAATACGCTCACAACCTTCGAGCCATCGGCCTGCTTTCCGATAATCTCGACACGATTGATGTCAGTTTGGCTCGCTCATTGGGCATCACCGTGGTTCAAGCGCCGGGCAATCGGGCCGTGGCCATTGCCGAACACACCCTGGGTAGCATGCTGCAGCTAGCCGACCGGTTTGGCGACGGCCGCCTGGCAGGCAAGACCGTTGGTCTCGTAGGCTATGGGCACGTCGCGCAGCAGGTGGCCCGACGCGCTCGCGCGTTTGACATGAAGATTCTGGTCAATCAGCCGCGTCTGACGCCGGAGTTGGCCCTAGAGCAAGACGTTCGCCAGGTAGATTTAATGGAACTCTTGCGGCAGTCGGATTTCGTCAGCCTCCATGTCCCGTTTCGTCTGGAAACAGATGCACTAATTGGTCAGGCTGAACTGGAAGCCATGAAACCAAGCGGCCTCCTGATCAATAGCGGCCACACAGATCTCGTGGATGAGACGGCTTTGCTGGCGGCCCTAGACCGGAAGCAGCTTGCCGGTGCCGCCATTGCCGAGTTGCCGGACGGCATCCAACCCGGGGCGAGCGTAGCCGGTGTCGTGCGTCAACATCCGCGCGTCCTCGTCACACCGCACATCACGACGGTTCTTGATGAGCAAAGCCAGGACATGTCCGCCTCGGTGGTAGAGGGCGTCCTCAAGGCATTGGAGCAGCGCCAGACGAGCGAACTGCTCGATCTCAAGGTCGTAAGCGTCGATCAGGTCATACCGCACGAGGAAATCGATTACAAGCGTGTAGAGCGACTTGTAGGACGTCTGGAGGATGACGGACGGCTGGTCAACCCGCCCGTTACAACCTACTGGAAAGGGCAATACATCATCCTGGATGGGGCGACGCGCTACAGCGCACTCTCGCAGCTAGGTTATCCCTATGTGATAGTACAGGTTGTACAAGAAGACCAGAGTGGTTTCGAACTGCACACCTGGTACCATGCCATTAGCATGGCCGACACGGCCGAGTCTGGGTCAGCCTCCGCGGAATTCCTGGATATTCTACCGTCCATTGAAGGACTCGCCTGGGAAACAATTACACCTGATCAGTCACGGGCCACGTTGGCTGACCCGCAGACCATTTGCTACTTCATCGGTAGAGATGGCCGGCTCACGCGTGCCTCTGCGGCCGATGGCTCCAACAAACTGGACGTTATGCGACAGCTTGTGGCTCGCTATTCAGATTGGGGGAACGTCGAACGTACCCTTCTCACGGATCTGGATCGTTTGAAGGCCCAGTTTCCGGCGCTGGCGGCCGTTGCGGTGTTCCCGCAGTTCGCGCCGGCCGAGGTGTTCGATGCGGCAGCCAACGGCAAACTACTGCCCGCCGGCATGACAAGGTTCGTCATCCCGGGGCGCATCCTGCGCCTCAACGCCGACCTGGAACGATTGCGCAAAGATGAACCGCTGGTTCAGAAACGCGCCTGGTTTGACGAGTTTTTGGCGGGCAAGCTGTCACGCAGTCGCCTTCGCTACTATCAAGAACCGGTGGTATTGCTAGATGAGTAATGAAATCAAAGCAGTCATTTTCGACGTGGGCGGAGTGCTGGTTCGTACCCACGATCACAGCGGCCGTCGCAAGTGGGAGCAGGAGCTTGGCCTGCCACAGGGTGGCGCTGACGAGCTCGTGTTCAATAGTCGCATGGGAACCCTTGCCCAGCAAGGAGCCATTACCGACGAAGAACTGTGGGCCTGGATTGGCAGCGATCTGCAATTGGGAAACGACCTGGAGGCTTTTCGGACTGACTTCTGGGCGGGTGACGAGCTGGATCAATCGCTGGTTGAGCTCATCCGCGATCTTAGGCCCAAGTACCAAACGGCCATAATCAGCAACGCGACCGATGCCCTGAACTACAATTTAACCGAGGTCTACCCTATCGCTGACGAGTTTGACCTGATTGTCGGATCAGCCTATGAGCGAGTCATGAAGCCCGTGCCGCTTATCTACGAGCGCACATTGGAACGTCTCCAACGGCAGCCGGAGGAATGTGTTTTCATCGATGACGCACCGGCCAACATTTCCGGCGCGGAACATGTGGGACTGAAGGCCATTCAGTTCACACCGGTACTCGACCTACAGGCCGCCCTGGGAAAACTAGGCATCACGAACTAAGACGCAAAAAGGCTGCACCCATTTGAGTGCAGCCTCTCTTTTATCGCCTATAGAACAAGAGTGTGGCCTAGACGGCTTCCTTCTCTTCTTCTGTCAGGAAGGCCTCGGTGTGCTCACACTTCGTGCACTTCAGCGTCGTCTTGTTTTCCTGTACCATCACACCACTGCATATCGGACACGGTTGCGGCACCGGTCGCTTCCAATTCGTCCAGTCGCATTCGGGATAGCTGGAGCAGCCATAGAAGACACGGCCTTTGCGCGTCCGCTTCTCGATAAGATCACCACCACATTGCGGACAAGTCACGCCGACCTTCACCAGGACCTGTTCCGTGTACCGGCATCGCGGAAAATCACTACAGCCAATAAACCGGCCGAATCGCCCATCGCGATAGACGAGTGGGTGTGCACTAAGCGGGCAATCGCGGCCAACCGGCTCAACTTCCTTTTTCAGGTCCAGCTTGGGAATGGCGGCATCAGCCACGGTTAATTCCTGGGAGAACTGCCGATAGAAATCATCGATAACCGGTACCCAGGCCTTGCCGTCGGCGATCTCGTCCAGGTCATCCTCCAGATTGGCCGTGAAGTCAACAGATACGACGTCGGGGAAGTATTCCACGAGGATGTCGTTGACGATAGCGCCAATTTCCGTCGGATGGAGCCGCTTCTGTTCCTGCTCCACATAGCCCCGCTGTTGGATGGTAGACACGATAGCGGCGTAGGTGCTGGGTCGGCCGATGCCGTTCTCCTCCAACTCCTTGACCAAGCTCGCCTCAGAAAAGCGCGGCGGCGGTTGCGTAAAGTGCTGTTCCGGGAGCAGACGCAAGAGGTCGATCTCTTCGCCTTGTCGTAGATCAGTTGGCACGGTGTGCTCGCCTTCCGGTTGGTTCTCGGCCGCCTCCGCTTCTTCCTGGCTCTCATAAACGATCAGAAACCCGCGAAAGCGCAAGCTGGAGCCGGTAGCGCGGAACAGATACGGCCGATCAAGAACCGGCGTCGTTGCCAGGCCCACATGGATATCGACCGAAACCGTATCGTATAGTGCCGGTGCCATCTGGCTGGCCACGAAACGATCCCAGACTAGTTTGTACATGCGATACTGATCACGGCCGAGGAATGGCTTCATCTTGGTGGGCGTGCGTTCGACCGCCGTGGGTCGAATGGCCTCGTGCGCTTCCTGGGCCGTCTTGGACTTTGTCTTATAGATCGGCGGTGTATCGGGAAGGTATTCTTCCCCATACTGATCAGCCACGTACGCGCGCGCCTGCTGCTGCGCTTCAGCCGCCACCGTAACACTATCAGTTCGCATGTAGGTAATGAGGCCGGTGTTGCCTTCCTCATTACCGATGTCTACACCTTCGTAGAGTTCCTGGGCCATCCGCATGGTCTTGGTGGTGCCAAAACCCAATCGACGCGACGCCTCTTGCTGCATGGTGCTCGTCGTAAACGGCGCCGCGGGCCGGCGCGTCCGACTGCCCAGGTTGACGGCGCTAACCTGCCAGTCTCCAACTTCCAGGGCATCGACATGCGGCTGAACTTCCTCTTCGGAATGGAGATCGGGGTCCTGGCCGTTAATCTTGTGCAGGCGGGAAACGAAGTACGGGCGTTCGCTGCCACTGCCGTTGCCATAACCAGTGTATTGCTGCTGGCTGACATCGGCTTCGACCGTCCAGTATTCAATTGGCTCGAACGCATCGATCTCGCGTTCGCGGTCCACAACCAACCGCAGAGCCACCGACTGCACACGCCCGGCCGAAAGGCGACCGCGCACCTTGCGCCACAGGAGCGGGCTGAGGTTATATCCAACCAGCCGATCGAGGATGCGGCGCGCTTGCTGCGCGTCCACCCGATCCATGTCGATCTCGCGAGGGTGTTCAAAGGCCGCTTGCACAGCCGGCTTGGTGATCTCGTTGAAGACGACGCGCTTGGTGCGTGCCGGATCAATATCGGCCGCTTCCAGCACATGCCAGGCAATCGCCTCACCTTCCCGATCCGGGTCCGTCGCCAGGTAGATTTCCTTGGCCTTGGCTGCGGCCGTCTTGAGTTCTTTCACCACGGCCCGCTTCTCTTTGGGCACGCGATACTCCGGTGTGTAATCGTTGTCCACATCCACGCTGAGCCGCGACTTGAGCAAATCCCGCACGTGGCCCAGGCTGGCTTTCACCGTGTAGCCCTTGCCGAGATACTTGCCGATGGTCTTGGCCTTGGCAGGCGATTCTACAACGACCAACTTGCCCGAACGACGCTCGGCCGTCTTTGCCTTGGTCTTCTTTTTGCCGCTCCGCTTGGCCGTCGCCGTGATCTCAGGTTTGGGCAGCGAATCATGCGCCGGCGTGTAGCCTGTCTTGTAAATGGTGCCGCCGCACACCGGGCAAGTGCCGCGTGTACCCGGCGAACCGTTTGCCGCCCACTCCGCGGAAGGATTGAGAATGTTTCGCTTGGCTTTGCATTTGAAACAATAGCCTTCCAATTGTAGTTCAGTCATTTATGTTGCTTCTCTGAAAGATATCAACTGAAGCCTTCCAGCTCAGTACCTTCCAACTTGTTTACTTCGTTTTTTAGCTGGGGAATGCTGTCCTTGTGGGCCACCAGCAGTGCGTCTTCGGTGTTTACTACGATTACGCCATCCAGTCCAATGGCCATTACAAGCTTCTCAGGTTCGTAGTTGTAGATGAGGCTGTCGCGACAGGAGGCATCGACGACCAGCCCCTTGGTCGCGTTGTCCTCCGGATCCGGTTTGACCGTCTCCTTAAGCGCATACAGCGTGCCCGGATCGCTCCAGCCCATATCGCTATGAAGCACCAGCGCTTGCCCCGGTTCCATGTGGGTCAGCACCGCATCATCAAAGCTAATGGACTCCAACTCAGGGTAAATATCGGCCAACACGCTTTCATAGCTATCGGTTCCGATGGCGGCCTCAATCTTCGCTAACTGCTCCCACATCTGCGGCATGTGGCGACGGTACAACTTACGAATGAATCGCGGCCGGGTTACAAAAAACCCGGTGTTCCACACGTAGTCACCGCTGGCAAACATCGCCTCGGCTTTTTCCAACGACGGCCGATAGGTCAAGGACTCGAATCGGAAATAGGGCTCACCGTCATGGACACCGAGTTGATCGCTCAGGCGAATCCAGCCCAGGTTTTCGTTGGCATAGCGTGGCGTTTCGCCCAAGTACACCAGTTCCGCACTGGTGTCGACCACAAGCGATTCGGCCGTGGACATGAGGTGCAGAAACGACGTCACATTTTCAATTATGTTATCGCTCCACAGGATGGCGACCGGCTCGTCTTCATTCTGCTTGGCCACGTGCGCCATCGCCAAACCCACAGCTGCGCCAAGGTCGCGTCGCGTTGGCTCGCCAACCAAATGGGTTGCCTCAATTTGCGGCAGTTGGTTGTGGACCAAGTCCAGATAACCGCTATTGGTCGAAATATAGATGCTATCTGCGCCGTACGTCGGCAGGATGCGGCTGACCGCCATTTGCAGCGTCGATTCATCACCGACGATCGGTTCAAATTGCTTTGGCGAAATCTGACGGCTTATGGGCCATAGACGACGGCCACTACCACCGGCAAATATAAGAGTTCTCATTCTGACGCTTGCTCCTTATGACCGGTAGCCTTAGCTGCCGACGTCATAGTCAGGACCAACTTCTCTGATCTTTACGTAGTTCATGCCGCCAACCTGCTGGACCATGCCTTTAAGTTCCATCAGCGTCAACGTACCACTGACCATCGAGCTCGGCAACCCGGACAGGCGACAAAGTTCGTCGATATGGGTTGGGTTGGTCGACAGCTGGGCCAGTAGCGCCGCCTCTTCAGCCGTGTCCGGGACCACGGTCAACAGTTCGGCCTGCTGAGGAACCATCCGCAGATTGAGCTCGTCCAATATGTCATCGATGCCGGTGGTCAGTTTTGCGCCCTGCTGAATAAGGCGATTCGTTCCGATACTAACCGGGCTATTGATGTTGCCCGGCACGGCAAAGACCTCACGGTTCTGCTCTACCGCAAATCGAGACGTGATGAGTGCGCCACTTCTTTCGCCCGCTTCAATGACAACCACTCCCATCGAAAGGCCACTGATAACCCGGTTGCGGGCTGGAAAATTGCTGCCGTCGGGCACCGTGCCGAGCGCATACTCACTGAGAATTGCCCCCTGACCATGACAAATCTGATCTGCCAACCCTTTGTGCTCCGGGGGATAAAGCTGATCGAGACCGGAACCAAGTACGCCAATGGTACGGCCGTTTAGCTCAATGGCAGTGCGATGCGCGATTGCGTCAATCCCACGGGCCATGCCACTGACGACGGTAATGCCGTTGGCTACAAGCCCGGCGACTAACTCGCGCGTAATCACTTTGCCATAGGCCGACAGGCGCCGGGTGCCAACCACGGCAACAGCCCATTGATCGACGGGCTCCAGCTGGCCACGAATATAGAGTACCGGTGGTGGGGCGGCTATTTGCCTCAGGAGTTCAGGGTAGTCGGCGCTATCCCAGGTCAGAACGGAAATACCGGAATCGGTGACGTGCGCCAGGGCGCGATCCAGGTCGAGCGATTCGCGTGTCTCAATAAAGCTGCGGACGGTGCGGGTATCGACGCCAATGGCTGCCAGTTGGGCCGGTGTCGCCCGCCAGGCGCGCTCGATGCTCCCGAAGTGCCCGAGCAGAGCCTGTAACTTGGCCGGGCCAATGCCCTTGACCTGGTTAAAACCCAGCCAGTATTTCTTTTCATCTGTTGCCATGAGCACAGGTGTGACAGCTGCAATCAGGAAACTTGATCCTCCGTTCCCCCCTCTAAACCTCCGAGGAGTGACGGATCCACTAAACCAGGCAACAATTCGACGACCATGCGGCCGCTATCGAAATCCAGCACCCGCACAACGTCAGGAATATCCGGGATGAGAATATCACCAAGCGGCCCACGCACAATAAACACATTATTGGCGCCGGTCTCCATCACTTCGACCAGCTGACCCAACTCATGCCCTTCAACATCACTCACGATGAGACCCTCCAATTGATACAGGAAGTACTCACCTTCTTCGAGTGGCAAGGCTTCTTCAGAAGGAATGTAGAGCCATTGGTCACGTAGAAGCTCCGCCGCATCCCGATCGTCAATGCCGGCGAAGGTCAACAGTGCGACATTTTGGTGCAGGCGTGCACCGGTGATGGCCGTCGGCTTGGCAGAGGCATCCCCTATGTGCACGCTCTTGAGTCTCTTGAAGCGGCTGGGATCACTTGTGTGCATCTCCACGCGTACCTCACCCCGCACGCCATGGGGACGACGAGATCCGCCCGACAACCAAAAAACGAGGCTCAGCAGAATGTTCTACGGAGCCTCCTGAAAGTGCGTGATTCCTGATCCGGCAATTCAACTGATGAATCGTTACTCACGTGCTATATCCATCACTAACGAAGCTCACCGGCCTCCAATAGCTCAAGATCGACCCGTATGCCTTCCTTGGCGGCGCGAATCTGGACAATGCTGCGTATCGAGTCGATGACGCGACCGCCCTTGCCAATGATACGACCCATATCCGAAGCGGCTACTTCCAATTCAATGATCGTCGAAGCCTTGCCGGGTACTTCAACAACCTGGACATCATCGGGATTGTCGACCAGCGATTTCACCACATACTCAACGAGGTCTTTCATGAGACGCCTACTCTTCCTCTTCGACGACGCGACCGATCTCGGCCACTACCTCGGAACAGCCCGCCACCTTCAGCCGACCGCACTTCATCCAGCGTCACGCCCTCAAACTCGGCTACCAGCGAGTCGATGGATTCGCCAGCGTGAATCGGGCGAGACGATCGCGATCGTGCCCTGCTTTTCCAGCAAGCGACGCACGGCATCGGATGGCTGGGCGCCAACGCTCAGCCAGTATAGGGCGCGATCTTCTTCAATAGTGAAGGTCGCCGGATCGGTCAACGGATTATAATGCCAATTCGCTCGACAATACGGCCGTCGCGCTTGGCTTCGACATCGGCCACAACAACACGATAATAGGGTTGGCGCTTTTTGCCGACTCTGGTTAAACGAATACGCAGCATAGTGTAACTCTCTACTCCAACTAGTTAATTTTTCATGGTGGGTAATCGCCCACCCAATAGTGAGCCCAGAGCCGAACGGCCCCGCCCACCCTTCTGTAATTGTTTCATCATATCCTGCATCTCGCGATGTTGCTTGAGCAGCACATTGACCTCCTGAACGCTGGTGCCGGAACCTGTCGCAACACGGCGCTTGCGGCTGGCCTTGATGAGCTTCGGATTGCGTCGTTCTTCCGTCGTCATCGACTGGATGATGGCTTCAATGCGCTTGAGGTCGCCTTCCGCATTACTCAAGTCTACATCCCCGGCCATCTTGTTCATACCCGGGACCATTTCCAACAACTTGCCGATCGGTCCCATTCGCTTGACCTGCTGCAGCTGGCTCAGGAAATCGTCCAGATCGAACTGGCCGCTGGCCAGCCGTTCACCAGCGCGCTGGGCCTCTTCCATGTCCATTTCCGACTGTGCCTGTTCAATCAGGGTCAGCACATCGCCCATGCCCAGAATGCGATTGGCCAGACGGTCCGGATGGAACAATTCGATGGCGTTGAGCTTTTCGCCGGTACCCAGGAACTTGATCGGCACGCCGGTGACTTCGCGCATGGAGATGGCCGCACCACCACGTGCATCACCATCGATCTTGGTCATGATCAGTCCGGTCAGCGTGCACCGCATTGTTAAAGTCGGTCGCAACGCGCACGGCTTCCTGGCCCGGTCATGGCGTCCGCCACCAGCAGCGTCTCAATCGGCTGAACGTTGGCTCTTGATGGACCTTATCTCATCCATCATCATGTCGTCGATGTTCAAGGCGTCCGGCCGTATCAATGATCGACCGTCGTCGCACCTGTTGCGACCGCCTGCTTCACGCCGTTGGTCGCCACCTGTGACCGGAATGGCGTCGGCGCCTTCGCTATAGACCGGAATATCTAACTGCTTGCCCAGCGTCTCCAGCTGGTCGATGGCCGCGGGACGATAAACATCGGCCGCCACCAGCAGCGGACGACGACCCTGTTTGCGCAAATGCAGCGCCAGCTTGCCGGCCATCGTCGTTTTGCCGGCGCCTTGCAGACCAACCAGCATGATGACCGCCGGTGATTGAGCGCCCAAATTAAGGCGACCCGGTTCGCCCAGCGTCTGCAATCAGTTCTTCCTGGACGATCTTGACGACCTGCTGGCCGGGTGTCAGGCTGCGCATGACCTCCTGGCCCACAGCCCGCTCGCGAACGCGCGCGACAAGATCCTTGACAACCTTGAAGTTCACATCGGCCTCAAGCAGCGCCAAGACGGACCTCGCGCATGGCGACGTCAACGTCAGCTTCCGTTAGTTTACCGCGTCGTTGCAGACCGTCGAAAACGCGTCTGCAACCGCGTACCAAGCGTCTCAAACACGTTAGTATTTCCCAGCAAAAACGTCATACTCACAAGATTAACGATTCTAACGCAGGCCCCTTCTGCGTCAAGCGGCGCAAAACGAAAAGCGCCACTGCCGGCTAGGATGTAGTAGCGCTATCATGTTCTGCTGGCGATTGTAGTCGCGTGCGCGACTCAGGCAACAGGGTCGCGAACTTCGCGGCCGACTGGCGCAATGCTTCAGCACGATCCGTGTTTTCCCACGGTGCTTCGATGTCGTCACGACCAAAGTGGCCATAAGCGGCCGTCTTGCGATAAATCGGTCGGCGCAGGTCGAGATCGCGAATAATCGCGCCCGGGCGCAGGTCGAAGTGCTCGTCAATCAGCGCAACCAGTTGCTCAGTCGTATAGCGGGCTGGTGCCGAACGTTTCGACATTGACGCTCAGCGGATGGGCCACGCCAATGGCGTAAGCCACCTGGACTTCGCAACGCTCGGCCAGTCCGGCGGCGACCAGGTTCTTGGCCACCCAACGCGCAGCATAGGCGGCGCTGCGATCGACCTTTGTGCATCCTTGCCGCTAAACGCGCCACCACCATGACGGCCCATGCCACCATAGGTGTCGACGATGATCTTGCGGCCGGTCACACCGGCATCGCCCATCGGGCCGCCAACTTCAAAGCGGCCGGTCGGGTTGACGTAAATGTTCAAGCCTGTATTGGTCGTGTCATTGGCCTGACGCGGATTGATCACCACGTCTTGATAATCAACCAGATCGGCCGGCAGCACCGGCTTGATGACGTCATCAATAATGCTCTCCGTGATCGTGCTCAGGTCCACGTCCGGCGAGTGCTGGGTGCTGACCAACACCGTGTGAATACGGTGCGGCTTGCCAAAGCGATATTCAACCGTCACCTGCGCTTTGCCGTCCGGCCGTGCCCAGGGCAGTGTACCATCTCGGCGCGCCTCGGCCAGACGGCGAGTCAGCCCATGAGCCAGGTGAATCGGCAGCGGCATAAGCACGTCGGTCTCATTGCAGGCATAGCCAAACATCATACCCTGGTCACCGGCGCCGATGGAATCTACCTCGGCTTCGCTGTCGCCGTTATGACGGCATATCCAGCGCCTGATCAACACCCTGGGCAATGTCCGGGCTCTGGGCGCCAATGGCCGCAATAACGCCGCAGGTGTGGCCGTCGAAACCCTTTGCTGCTGTCGTCGAAGCCAATTTCGATCACCACTTGTCGGACCAGCTTGTCGAAGTCGACAAACGCGGTGGTGGTGATCTCCCCGGCCAACAGGACAAACCCGGTCTTGATGGCCGTCTCGCAGGCCACACGGGCCATCGGATCCTGCTCCAGATAGCGCATCCAGCACCGCATCGCTAATCTGGTCGCACATCTTGTCCGGATGTCCTTCCGTTACTGATTCCGAAGTGAACAGCATACTGGGCGCTGACATGAAACTTGTTGTCATTCTGAATTAACCTCCACACTGGGTCCGCCAACTGGCTGCCCTGTCTAACCGGGAACCGTTGGCACGTACTTGCGACTTGAAACACAAAAACGCCTCTTGATTGGGTCAAGAGGCGCGCATCGAGTCTATTTGCTTGCCTCTTATCTCTCAGCACATTGCTGTCGGAGTTAGCACCTTCCCACAAGGCGGGGGTTGCTGCAGCTTCAACGGGCCGATCCCTCGACTGCTCCCTATAAGAGTGATTATTGAATATTTGCAACGAACACTGCGCATCATAGCGCAACTGCCTGAATTGTCAAGCAGTATAGAGCGCACTACTTACAATGACTATTAAGCACGTGGAACATGGCCGACCTACTCCCAGTGCTCCGGCGGTTCGGGCATGCCCAGAATGTGATAGCCTGCATCGACGTAGATGATCTCCCCGGTAACTCCGCTGCTCAGATCGCTGGCCAGCCACAGCGCCGTCTTGGCCAACCTCTTCCTGATCCACATTGCGCCGCAAGGGCGCTCGCTCGCTCGTGTAGTGCCAGCATCTTGCGGAATCCGGCGATGCCGGATGCCGACAACGTCTTGATCGGCCCGGCCGAGATGGCATTGACTCGAATGCCCCTAGGCCCTAGTTCGGCAGCCAGGTAGCGCGTGCTCGTTTCCAGGCCGGCCTTGGCCACAGCCATGACATTGTAATGGGGGACGACCTTTTCGGCCGCGTAGTACGTCAGACACATGATGCTGCCACCAGTCGACATCAGAGGCAGGGCCTTGCGCGTCAGATGAATTAAGCTATAGGTGCTGATCTCCATCGCTACACGAAAACCTTCGCGCGACGTGTCATAGAAACGACCTGATAGCTCCTCAGAGGGCGCATAGGCCACCGCATGAACCAGAACATCTATGTGACCTATCTGATCCGTGACCTTGCTCAAAGAGCGCATCCACCTCGCTGTCGGCCGTCACATCGCACTTCTCGACAAACGTAATGCCCGCTTCCTCAGCCAGCGGCTTGACGCGCTTTTCGAGTTGGGGGATGCCATAGCTCAAAGCCACCTCAGCCCCCTCGTGCACAAGTGCCTCGGTAATGGCCCAGGCGATAGAGTTCTTATTGGCGACACCGAAAACCAGCGCCTTTCTTCCTGTCAACAATCCCATAATTGTTTTCATCTCCTCTGTAATCGTGGTGTGGGTGATATAACCCAACGGGTGCGTCGCGGTTACTATTTAGTTTCCCGCACGCACCCGGGGTCAACAGTTGCCCTAACTCAACGGTTTCTCTTTCGTTTCAGTCGTTGTGCATGTAAAATGGGACGCATGGCTGAATCATCACGCAATCGCGGAAAGTCTTTACTCGTTGTGGCCGCCGCGGCCGGAGCCGGATTACTCACGGTTCGCCATGGTGAAAGCTGGCTGCGACACTCCTTGTTATACCTGTCCCACGCAGGCTGGGCCAGAACGATGGTAACCGATATGGACCTCGCCTGGCGGGTAGCCTCACGGTTCGTGGCCGGCACGGATCGCCAGGCGGCCGCAGGCGTCTGTCGAGACCTAAACAGCAAGGGCCTCAACGTGACCATGGACTTTCTGGGCGAGAGCGTGACCAGTCTCGAAGGTGCTGCCGGGGCACGAGATGAGATTCTGCGCCTCGTCGATACCATCCACGAACAAGACCTGACGTCCGGCGTTTCGGTGAAGTTGAGCCAGCTCGGACTCAACATTGACGAGTCCGTTGCACAGGAAAACGTGTGCCAGATCGTCCAGCGCGCCGCCCAATACGGATTGTTTGTTCGCATCGATATGGAAGATAGTCCGGTTGTGGACTCGACCCTACGGATCTTCCGCGCCCTTCGAGATGAATACGGGTTGAAGAACGTCGGCGTGGTCATCCAATCCTATCTGTTCCGCAGCGAGGCTGACGTCACAGCCCTTCTCGATGAAGGCGTATCAATTCGGCTGTGCAAGGGTGCCTACGCAGAACCTGCCGACGTCGCTTTCCCCGACAAAGCGGATACCGATGCCAGTTATCTGCATTTGAGCCGTATGATGCTAAGTGCAGAATCCCATGAAGGCAGCGTCCGTCCCGCCTTCGCAACCCACGACGAGAAGATGGTAACCGATATTCTTGACTATACGCAAAATAGACAGATTTCGGCTGATGCGTTTGAGTTTCAAATGCTCTATGGTATTCGACGAGACTTACAAGATGCACTTGGTCCGGCAAGGGTATAACGTTCGAGTTTACGTGCCTTACGGCACAGCCTGGTACCCCTACTTCATGCGCCGCTTGGCCGAGCGCCCCGCCAACCTCTATTTCTTTGCCAGCAATCTGATCCGCACCTAGAGATACACTATGCCCCAAATCAGCGATTTCCAGCGCATCGACGGCGTTCAGCTGGCCTTCCTTGGCGCCCACGCCGACGAGCGGGGCCGCTTCACCGAGATTTTCCGTAAAGAGTGGTTTCCGCAGCGCACATGGGATTCAATCCAAATGAACCGGTCTGACTCCAAGGCCGGTGTGTTGCGAGGTCTCCACTACCATTTTCGCCAGGTTGACTACTGGTACTTGTTGTCCGGCAGCATTCGCGTGGGCATGGTGGATCTTCGCCCTTTCTCGTCCGCCTACCGCATGACCGCTACGCTCGATGTATCGGCCGATGATAATATGGGCATCTTCATCCCTGTCGGTGTTGCGCATGGGTTCTATGCGCTAAGCGACGTCACCCTGCTCTATGTTGTCGACAACTATTACGATGGTGGTGACGAGCACGGTCTTGCATGGAACGACCCGGACCTTGGTCCTGAGTGGGGCGTATCTGTTGCACCAAACTTGTCAGCGCGCGACGCCGGTAACCCGCTATGGCGCGACATTCCTGCGGCACAACGGCCGACTATTTAGGTCGTGGATTGCAGCACTTCCGGCACCTGTAGCTTTATTGTCCAAGAACCAACTGAATTCGCCCCCAGAGCGGTGGCCCAAGGATAAGCAAGCCGATGATGACTGACCCTACTGCCCCCAGCAAAACGCCGGCGGCGGCTACGTCCTTGGCCACTTTGGCCAGCGGATGATAGTCGGGACTGGTCATGTCGATAACGGCTTCGATCGCGGTATTGAGAAACTCGGCAATCCAGACAATCATCACCGCAAGCAAGATGATGGCCCACTCCGTCCGGTCCAGCCCTAGCCAAAAGCATAAAACAAATACGACGATACTGACACAGGCATGAATCCAGGCATTGTGCTGGGTACGCAACACATACCACCAGCCGTCAAACGCATAGCGAAAGCTGCGGGCGCGTCGTGTTGCCTCTTCCCGCGCTTTAACACTAAGACCCACCGTCCGTCTCCGTAGGCTGTACATGCCCCAGGCCAAGCTGGTCCAGGATCAGTTGTTGCTGTTGCCACATGGCCGCTTTCTCAACGTCATCAGTATGATCGTACCCAAGCAAGTGTAGGACGCCATGTACGCCCAGTAGCTGGATCTCATCCTCAACCGAATGCCCCTGTCGCCCGGCCTGGCGTTGGGCATAAGGTACAGAGATCGCAATATCGCCCAGGTATAGTAGGTCTTCCGGCATTCCCGGCATGGGCTCCCCGGCAGGGAAGCTCAAGACGTCTGTGGGATGATCCTCTTGTCGAAACTGAACGTTGAGGGCCTGCAGATAGACATCGTCAGCCAGGATGATAGCCAGGCTTGCATTTGGGGCGCTATGCAACTGGTCTAGAGCCGTAGACACAGCTGTCTCCAATCGCGAGATCGCATCGTCCGGCACAGCGGTTAGCGTGTCTATGTCAATTGCGTAGGGCATGGCAGGTGGTAGCTGAACGGCCCGAAGCTTGATGTCGCTCAGTTGGCGCTAAAGGCCCGGCTCTTGCGCGGCGTCGAATCCGGCGAACTGCCTTCTTCGAGCAGTGCGGTCTGGGAGCCGGCCGGTAACACGGCCGGCAGGTTCTCGCTCATCAGCTCCTCGTTGCCCGGATACTGGACACGAACATGGAAGCGACCCTTGAGTGTTTCAATGAACGAAATGCGCAGCTGATCGATGTCGCCCAGGGTAAGGCCGGAATCAACTAGCTGATTATTGAGAACATCATCCTCAATAATCGAGTTAACCAGCTTTTCAATAGCCTTTTCGGTGTTGGGCCGCACGGCACTCGAGGCTGCGTCAATTGCATCGGCCAGCAGGACGATGCCCGCCTCACGGGTCGTGGGCCGCGGTCCGGTATAGGTGAAAGGACGTGGGTCGACTTCTCCGTCCTCACCGGCCTGTTCCTTGGCTTTGTGGTAGAAGCTTTTGAGGGTTCGTGTGCCATGATGCTGGGCAATGATGTCAGTAATCCGGAATGGCAGTCGGTACCGATTTCCCAGTTCCAGCCCGTCCTTGACGTGCGCAATGATGATCCGGGCACTCGTCGTAGGATCAAGCGAGTCATGTGGATTCACCCCTTCCTGATTCTCAGTGAAGAATGGTGGTCGGATCATCTTACCCACATCATGGTAGAAGGAACCCACGCGCACCAACGTGCTGTTGGCGCCAATGCGTTCGGCTGCTTGCTCGGCCAGATTGGCCACCATAATGCTGTGATGATAGGTGCCCGGTGCACGCCGCAGCAACTCGCGCAGCAAAGGATGATCCAGGCGTGACAGATCCTGAAGCTGGAGCACAGTCACAATGCCAAACAGGCCGCCCAGGATGTAGAAACCCGCCAAGGTTAGGCCAGAGGACAGGATACCGTTGCCAAGTCCATAGAGGGCAATGGGGGCAATAGACGCCAAGTCCAGGTCTCGAGGCAACCAGAACATGACGGCCACGAAGATATAGCCCACAGCCGCTAACAGCCCGGCGCGGAAGAAACCCGTTATCCGCTGCGCGTCGCGCAAGGTCAGGATGCTTAGCAGCCCGCCGGCTAGCAAATAGAAGGCCAGTTCAAGCGAGTTGGGGCTGATGAACCCAGCCAATATCGCCATGAGCGCGGTGACCAGAATGGCGAACCGTGTATCGTAGACAACCGCCAGGAGCATCGAGAGCGCGGCCAACGGATACCAATACGATAGGTAGTCTGTCCCCATCATAAACTTGGCCGACAGCGTAAACAGCAAGATCAGTATGGCCAGCACAAGAACATAGCGGCCGTTTGGGAAATCCGCTCTCTGAAAACGCACCCAGTAAATTGTGACCAAGGTGACAAACAGTAGTGACGCCATGAACATGCTGGCCACAAATGTCCAGCCTCGCTCGGGCTGCAACAAACCCAGCTCCGTCATCAATTCCATATCGGCTTCGGTCACGATGTCACCGGCACGAACGATTCGCTGGTCGGGTGCAACCTGGCGTACGACGGGTTCTACGGCATCGGCAGCGCTCTCGCGATTCACGGCCGTGGCGTCTGCATCGGGAAAGACGGTAGGTACAACAAACTGATAGGCCAGTTCGGTAACGATGCCGGTCTGCAGCGGCGAAAGGTCGAGGCTGGCTAACCGCCTGGCGGTCCGCTGGAAATCACCCAACTGACTGGGTCGAATTTCCTCGCGCATCAGATCCTCGACAATACGCAGCACATCTCTCTGCACCCGATCATAATCGGCTGCACTGAGATTGATTAACCCGCGGGCAACATCATCGGCGACCCGCAGGCTGTCCACGGCTTGCAGATATTCGACCTTGCGCTCGATTGGCGCACTGGCATCAGCGCGTACGGTATCGATGAAGGCAAACACGGCACGAGCCTCAGCCAATTGTGCGCGGCCAATGGATAGGTCAAGCGGCGTGTAGATATCGGCCACGTTGCGCATGGCCTGCTCGCGCGCTTGCTGAGTCAGCAGTGGACTGGGATAAGACAGCGCTCTGGGGGACAGAACGTCATTGGGGGCAGGCTGGCCAACCACCACATTGATTTCAGACGCGCCGCCCAGATCAAGCGACAGGATCAACGTCATGGCCAAGGTCATACCAATGGCAAATAACCACACGGCCCACCGTCGGACAAAGTTGCGGAATCGGTCGCGGTACTCCCTGAAACTTGATGTGGTTGTTGACATGGGGTGGGGCTGCCTGACCGGGTTAACCCAGAAGCTGGCGGACGACCTCGTTCACCATGCGACCGTCGGCATTACCCTTTAGTTGCGGCATCAGCTTGCTCATGACCTGGCCCATTCCCTTGACATCAGTCACGCCTAATTCGGCGATAACAGCCGCGGCCATAGTTGTGACTTCTTCGCGAGACAATTGCTGAGGCAAATAGGATTCGATGATAGCCAATTCGGCCGTTTCTTTAGCCACAGAGTCAGAGCGCCCGGCCTTCTCAAAATCGGCGATGCTTTCTCGGCGCAGTTTGGCCTGGCGTCGAAACACCTCTTCGACCCCGGCGTCATCCAACTCTACGCGATCGTCTACCTCGGTCTGCTGGATAGCTGCGCTCACCATGCGCAATACATCACGCCGCTGAAAATCACCGTCGCGCATGGCTGCATTAATGTCCGATCGCAACTGTTCCTTAAGGGTCATTTGCCAGAATTCTCCGTATTTCGATTCTAACACCGGCCCACCGGCTGTCAACTGCTTACAATTGAATAGAGGTTCAAATCCCCTTCCCGGCCATCGCTGCGAAAGGATGCCATCAGGTGAAGCCCGGCATCATCGAGGAGGCGCTGGGTCATGATGGGGTCCAGATGAGCCACATAGCGTAGCCCGTTACCACCCCGATTCCAGCTCAAGAGATAGTCTTCCGGTCCGACATCCAGGGGATCGATGTTCACCAGTGACCAGTCGCGCAACTTGCGTCGTTGTCGCGCACTATCGAGGAATTGCCAGTTACCCAGGAGCAGTCGGCCGTCTGGTTTCAAATGCTCACCCATTTCACGCAGGAGCCGTACGCGATTTTCATGACTGGGGATATGCTGCAGCGTCGAAAGGCAGGCCACGACTGAAAACGTTGGTAGGCCGGCCAGGCTTCCGGCCTCGCTTAAGTCACGACACAGCAGCACGTCGTCTGCGACAGCATGCGCATGCTCCAGGAGTCCAGGTGTTATGTCAACAGCTGTATAGTGGATAGTTCTTCCCGTGGAGCGCAGGAACCGGCCGAATCGGCCGTCCCCTGCCCCGACATCGAGCACCTGCAATGGGTCGGGCGGCAAATGTTCCAGTAGCCGGGCAAAACCCGGCTGTGGATCGGCTCTTGTCTCGGCAAACGGTTGTGCAAACGACGCGTAGAATGCCTTGTTGAGGGCAACGAGCTGTTTGGCTACTGTATCGTTCATGGCCTATCCGACTCCACCCCGACTCAGTAGCCGAAGTGGTCCAAGGTTCGTTGAACTGACGCCAGATAGCCACCACCAAAGAGCCGGACATGGACCAGCAGCGGGTAGAGGTTGTAGATGTCCCGGCGCTCCTCAAAGAAGCCGGGGCGAATCGGGCAAATCGACGTATATCGCTCGAAGAAAGGTTCCGCGAAGGTCTGAAACAGCGTGATAAACGCCAGCTCAACTTCCGGGTGTCCGTAGTAGATTGCCGGATCGAGAAAGGCCGTGACGCGGTCGGCCGTAGCCAGCACGTTGGTTGTCCAGACATCACCGTGAAGCAGCGCGGGCCGGCCCGGCCCTTCCAGCCAGCGATCCAGATGCGCGGCAAAGTCCGCAACACGCGCCAGCACGGAACCCGGCAAGCGCCCGGCGTCTACAGCCTGCTGCGCCATGGCCCGCAAGCGCTGCTCAGCAAAGAACTCAATCCAAGAGTCCGTCCACGGGTTGGGCTGATGCAGGCCACCGATTAAGGTATCCCGCTCAAGGCCAAAGCTGACAGCTGTATTCTGGTGAAGCGCTGCCAGCATCTCCGCAGCTGAGTATTGAGCAGCCGGTGTGAAGTGACTTTCACCTTCCATGTATCCCAGGAGGAGCACTTGCTCGCCGGAGTGCAAGACCCTGGGCACCGGCAGATTGCTGTGGATAGCTAGATACGACAGCATGTACGCTTCCACTCCGAGCGACTGCTGCGTCGCAATGGAGCGCGACACCTTGGCCACGACCCTACGGCCGTCCTTTAGATACAGTCTGTAGACCTCGCCCACGCAGCCGCCGGATAGTGGGGCGATGTCGATGATTGGCGCATTCAGGGCGGTCGCCGCTTCGTGCGACCAATCCGGCGGGGTCATAGGCCGGCTAGCTACCTGGCTCGTAGCCGTACACAACGAGATCGTCAAACGACACCTGCAAGTTGCCGCCGCCAAAGGTGCCCGCACTTAAGGCAATGGCCCCGGAGTCGTAGGTTGGGTCACTCAGCTGCTGCAAAAGGATATCATTGACGAAGAAGGTGAACTCAGGACCGTTGGCAATTACTTTCAGACGATTCGCGACGTTTAGCCCCTGATTGATGGCCGTTGAAGGTAGCCACTCCTGCACCAGTCGCGTCCAACTACCATCGGCATTGTGCCGTTCGATAACATACAGACCATTGGCCGTGATGGAGAACCGATAGAATCGCTGCGCATCTTGAACGCGAAACAGCACGCCGTAGCTACTATCCGGTTGCCCGGCCCGCTGGCGCCCGTCCACTTCCACGACGAAGTCCGTGAACTGTGGCTCCTGCAAGGTCGCGAACTGAATCGTGTTTGGCTCATTAACGGTCAACACCAGCTGCTCATTGGCGATCTCAGACGAAGTCAGCTCGTCCTTTTCCAGTAACCACTTGCCCGTCTGACCGACGACGAATTGATCGCTGAACAGCGCTTGCCCTGGAGTATCGGCCGTACCCGGCAGCACCTGTTGATCACAGCTGACCACGGCCAGGAACAACGCGATGACCAACCACGGGAGTGGGTTACGGTAGGCGCGCACGTATGCTATCAAACTCAATCAGGCTAGTGCCCGGCTGCAGCGTGCTGGCCGCAACGCCAATGTCGCCGGTGACGAAGGTTGGGTCGGTGACGGTCAGCAGTGACAACCCATTGACCGACAGGCTCAGCTCATTACCAATACAACTGGCTTCGATGCGATTGGTCGCGTTGCCCTGGTTGATGGCGTCCGAAGGCTGGAACTGTTGGTTCTCGGTCAGGTACTCAACCTCCGGACTACCGGATTGATACTTACCAATCGCATAGTAGCCATCGCCGCTTATCAGAAAGAGATAGAAGTTCTCTTCATTTTGATAACGGCAAATGAGGCCATAGGCATTGTCATCAGGACCGTCTGCTTGCCGAGCCTCGACGGTGATGATCAGATCGTCGAAATCCTTGCCTGGGTTCGACCACCATATCTGGCCCGGCTGACTCGTGCTGATTTGCAGCGCCCCATCGGTGATCTCGACGATTGCCCCGCCGCGATTATAGGTAGCCCAACCACAGTCGCGAGTGCCATCAAACTCATCCTCGAACAAATACCCCTCAGTCTCGCATGTGTCAGGCTCACTGCTGATGACGTCACAGGCCGAGAGGGCCAGCAGCGCCGCCAGTCCCAGGAAAAGTGTCCCTATCCTTCGTCTTCCCATTGGTCCGCGTCTCCCCCACCAAGGTCTTACTGTGCGTCGTCTTCCAGCTTATCCAGTTCTCGCTCCAAACCCTCGATCGTATCTTCCATCGAGAGTTGCCGGCGCGAGGTCGCCAGATAGATAGCCATAATGATAACCCAGATGACTATCACGATAAGAGCGGCGATCAGCAATGAATTCAACATTAATCCTCTCCATCAGTAATGATCTCGGCCGAGCCACCATGAGCATAGCTCAACAGAGAATCAAACAAATGACATATTATGCCACGCAAACGGCTCGCGGCAATCAGGCGTGGCTGTCCCACAGGGGTTCCGGAACGCCACGTTCGTGGTTCTCGAAGCGAGCCATCACAAACAGCGCATCACTGAGCCGGTTCAGATACTGAAGTGCATAGGTACCAATCGCCTCTTCGTTAGCCAATGTCGTGACATCTCGTTCGGCGCGGCGACAGATCGTGCGGGCCACATGCAAGTTGGCTGCGCCCGGTGACCCGCCGGGCAGGATGAAGTTAGCCAGTGGGCCAACAACCTCGGTCATTTCATCAATCAACGCTTCCAGCCGTAAAATGTGGCGTTCTTCGATCTGCGGAATCTGGAATTGCGCTTTGTCTTCCTCACGAAAACTGAGGTCAGAGCCGAGATGAAATAGTTCGTTCTGAATCTGGGGCAGCACGTCGGCCAGCTGGGGACATAGGCCGCCGGCCAAAGCAACCCCAATCGATGAGTTCAGCTCGTCCACAGTGCCGTAGGCTGCTACCCGCAGTGAGTCCTTGGGGACGCGCTGGCCACTGCCCAGGCTGGTCAAGCCTTCATCACCCTGTCGAGTGTATATTTTGGTTAATCTTGGCATATATTACTCCTTTGACGTTACCGGAGATAGGCCATGCATGGCATCATCCACGGTCAGCCATCCTTGTCCGGGAAAAAGCCGAGCGATTTGGGGCGCAAACTGCGGTGACGCGCCCAGCACGGTGTGTGTCTGACCGTCGGCGATGACTTCACCGTCTGACAGCATGACCGTTCGATCGGCGATCATCGCCACCAGTTCCACGTCATGGGTCACGAGCAAGATGCC
Organism: uncultured Chloroflexia bacterium; assembly: GCA_963695535.1. Lineage (GTDB taxonomy): Bacteria > Chloroflexota > Anaerolineae > Promineifilales > Promineifilaceae > Promineifilum. The sequence continues at coordinate 738,017 of CAVOGT010000001.1, read as the reverse complement.
CGTGCCTTCGTCCAGCCATTGTCTCAATACGCGCACGAGCGCCTTCTTGGCCATCCCGTCCAACCCTCGCGTCGGCTCATCCAGCAAAACTATCGGCGGTCGCGTCACCGTAACCGCCCCCAACGCAACACGCTGGCGTTGCCCAATCGACAGGTCGCGAGGATAGCGATCGGCGACATCCTCAAGGCCAAGATTATCGAGCCAACGGTCAATCTCTACGGGCTCGATTGTCAGGCCGTGGTTATCCAGCGTCGCCTCCAGCTCTTGGTGTACCGTCTCAGCGTAGAGCAGGTCATCTGGATTCTGCGGCAAATAACCGACCTCGCGGCAAATGTCAGCCACCGCACGTCGGGCGGCCGAACGGCCGTTGATCTGGATGTTGCCGCTATGCTGGGGAAGTAGCCCAACGACGCACTTCAACAGCGTTGTCTTGCCGGAACCATTGCGACCGACAAGGGCCACCGCCTCGCCCGACTGAACCTCCAGCGTTACGTTCTTGAGCGTTGGCTGCCCATTATACGCGAAACCAAGCTGATCGATAGTAAGCAATGCCGTCGATGGCCCATGTCGCGGCCCGCCTGACTGTTCACTTGACGGTTGATCAGGCATTGCCCGGGCACTATCGCGCGCCGCGTGCTGCCGCGCTTCCTTGATGGTCAGGGGGATGGGACGCCAGTGCCGCAATTGAGCCAGTTCCACCAGCGGCGGTGACACCGGCATGCGCTCGGCCGCCTGACGTGCCGGTGCATCAATTGTGATCCGGCCGGATTCAAGATATGTCACCCGATCCACATAGCTCAGAATGCGCTCCAGTCTATGCTCGGCCAGAACAACCGTCAGCGCCAGGTCTTCGTTCAATCGAACCAGGGCACGCAGCACATCTTCCGCCGATTGCGGATCCAGCTGGCTCGTGGGTTCATCCAGCAAGAGAACTGACGGCCGAAAGACCAACGCCGTGGCAATGGCGACACGCTGCCGCTCGCCGCCGGATAGCGTGTGTATCGGCCGATTTCGGAGTTGCGCCAGCCCGAGCAGATCGAGCACCTCCTCGACGCGGATGCGCATCTCTGCCGGCGGAACGGCCGCATTCTCCAGCGGGAAGGCAATCTCCGCTTCCACGGTGTCAAGCACAGCCTGTGCCTCCGGATCCTGGGCCACGAAGCCAACGAGGCGGCTCACGTGCGCCGGACCGACGGCAATTGGGTCCAGCCCGGCCACCGTCGCGTGGCCGCTGACCCGGCCGCCGGAAAAGTGTGGCACAAGCCCATTGATCAGACGCAGCAGCGTCGATTTGCCGCTACCGGATGGCCCGGCGAGCAACACAAACTCACCCGCCTCAACCTGCCAATCAATTCCGCTGAGCGCCGGGATGGACTGCTTGGGGTACGTATACGTCACATCATCGAATTGAATCATTTATACCAACTCCACAACCGCCGGCGCCGCCAAAGCCAGCCACGCCATACCCAAGATGATGCTGAACTGCGGTACGAGAGAGCCTGAATAAGGCGCGTAAGCCAGGGTGGATCTGTCCACGAAGCCGCCGGGGACAATCAGGAGTAACAGCGGGACCAGAACGGCTACCACAACCACAGTATCACGCCACGTCCAAGTCTGTGGTCGATAGCGCGTATGATGGACATTACGGCCAATGAGCCAATAGGCAGCGGCCACGAGCGCAACGCCAGCTGCAACGATGATCCAGCCTTGTAGGCCACCCCAGGCCAACCACAAAGCACCGCCCAAGGCCAGAACCAGCGACAGACCCAGTAGCAGCCGAGCACCCGTCGATTGTTGCGTGGTCTCGGTCGAACCAAATCCGCGGGAAACCATCGTTTCCGCCAGATTTAGCGAGCGCTCCAGCCCACCGACAAGCAACGGGATAACGACGGGCTGCCAACCGGCCAGTCCCTTGCGCTGATTGCCACGAATAGCCTGCGCCTCGCGGATGCGCTGCTGCTGCCGAATTGTCTCCGGCAGGAAAGTAACGGCAATGAGGGTCACTAAACCTAACTCATGGAGGGCACGCGGCACCAGTTGAATGAGGCGGTGAGGTGGCACAGCGTGGCTAAAGGCCAGAAAGAACGACAGCAGCGTGACCAGACTGAGGCCGCTGACAAAACCGAATACGGCCGCTTCCAGCGTAATGGGACCACCTACCAGCCACCACGATTGCGGGAATCTGAACAGGACCGTGTTGCCGGCGTGGGCCATCAGCATATTAAAGGCCATAGAGAACAGCACGATCATAATGCTAATGCGCCAGAACGGCAGGGACCAACTTTGTGCCGAGCGATTGCCGCACACACCATCGACGGTGCGCGAAATAGCCAACAACAGGAGCAAGTAGAGAGGGTTGCGCGTGAACATGGTCAGCGCGGCACCAACGACAAGCCACAATGCCCACACATGGGGATCCAGATCGGCACCGGTGCGAACGGAAACTGGCATCACAGCGCTAACGGGGGGTTGACTCACACCGTCACCGCCTCAAACTGCAGTCGGTCACGAAACCGTGCGAGTGCCCGGACTAATGGAATGCCGAGAATGACCAGCAGGGCCACGTTGCCGGCCGCCCGCGCCGCATCCCAGATAAGCGACGTCGCAATGTAATAGGCAGCGTAGCTACGCAGCGCTCCGACCAGCCCACTGCCCTGTTGCCAAGTCTGCGCGGGGTCGCCTACGAGATAGGGCCACGTGTAGAGATTGAGAATAATCCCAAACAAGAAGCCCCACATCAGACCATAGGTAACCAGAATGATGAGCTGATACAGCGGCCGCTCAGGTTTGGGCAGCCAGCCCGCAAACATCCCAACCCACGCCGCCGCCAGCGTCTGATAGGGCAACCACGGCCCTACCCCGCCGGTTATGAGTCCGGAAACGAGAATACTCATCGCGCCCAACAGGAAACCAAACCGTGGGCCGAACACGTAACCGCCAATGATAATCGGCAGAAAGATGGGCGAAAAGCCGCCCGGACCGGGAATCCCCACTTCGATGAACCGCAAAGCGGCCGTTCCAGCCACGAGAACACCCAGTGCTGCAACGATTTTGGCATTGGTACGGCTGCCTTGGAACTCTACAAGCAGAATGGCCAGGCACAGGGAGACCAGAATCAACGTCAACAGCGGCGTTTGTTCGGTTCGCAGAACGGGTGCGAAGTCGGCCGATGCCTGAGCCACGGGCATGACAAACGGGAACAGAAGCGCCACAATCCCGGTTAACGACGCAAGGATCAGCAGCGCCAGACCCATGAATCGATCAGCCCTGTTCATTCTTGGCCCCCGCGTCTACCCACGCGCACTCTTGCCAACAATGCCAGTGCGCCCAGCCCCAGAAGCATTGTGAGCAGTGCAACGTACGGCACCCAGGAACCGGTGTTTTCGACAGCCACTTCAGCCTCGATCACAGTCGCATCAGTTGTTTCCGGGGGAGCTGCGCTCGCACCGATAACCGCTATCGCATTCGGTGTCTCGATGGCTATCCCGGCAACTTCGCCGGATGAGGCCGATCCCACTTCAGAAATCGGGAATCCGGTCGCGTCATCACTCGAAGTGACGGCCACGGCGCTGGCAGGATAGCCGCCAGGCAGCGACGTAGCCGACGCACTAGAAACCGTGGCCGTAGGCGGCACTTCCGGCTGTGTGTTATCGCCGCCGGCACTTGCCGGCTCATTGACGGCCGCAGGTTGTACGGTTGCCAAAGGTGGTGCTCCTTGTGACGTCGTTGGTGCGGTAGCCATCACAGTAGCCACCGGCGTTCCAACTTCAGAGGAGGCCGGCAAGGTAGCTGTCGGAGTGGCACCTGAGGCCAAGACCGTCGGCGTACCAGTCGTTCGTGACGTAGGGGAGGCAGCACTGACACTCGTTTCCGTGACAACCGGCTGTCCCGGCACAACCAGCGGAGTCGGCGTAACCGACGGTGTCAATGTGATTGTCGGCATGTTATCCGACTCACAGACATCCTCAAATATGAGGGATGGTGGGGGGATAGCTTCTGTAATCGATCCCGGTCCCCACGCCCACCCATCGACATCGCCATCAGCGACGCGATAAATGCTGGACCCGGCGGCCGAATAGGCCCATTCGTTGTTCAACAGGTGCCAGTAGGACCAGTAGATGCAGTCCGCTCCGCCCCGACACTGACAAAAACAATCATCGGCGGGGCAGCCGGTTCCATCGATACGGCAAACAACCGCCCCGGCCGCCTGATCTTCCACAACGATCCCCAGGCCTGAGCGTTGCAGCAGCTCAAAGCCAGTCAACTCCGGTTCTACGAAGCTGACACACTGTGTCGAAACCAAGCCGTCGCCGTAAGCCACGACCACCGCCGCCCGATTCTCATCGGCGGCACGGGTCAACGTCGAGAGACCGATCAGCAGCGAAACGGCCGCCAGTACGACAATGCTAGCGCGCTTGGACATAACCCCTCGTCTGCCGCACAGCCAGCCCCTGCAACCACGATTGTCTCATTTCATCCACCGCCACCAGCAATCATGGGAAGCTGAATGATAGCCACGTCCCAGGCAGGACCGATGCTGAGCATAACCACGGCATCTGTCGTGCCAAAGGGATCAGGGCCGGGTCCGAACTGGTTCGGCCAGCAGCCATTGTCAGTCTGTTGACCAAGAACCACGTCAGCCGGGCTGATCAGCCGGCCGTCGACTACCTGGCTCCAAGACGGCCCAAACGGATTCTGTCCCATCTGAATCAACCCCTGGACAACTTCTGATGTCGAGCTGGGACTCGCCTCGTCTCCATACCCCCAGCCACCTTCAGGCAGTTGACCGCTGGACAGAACAGAAAGTGCCTGCGCCGGTGGACGTTCTTTCAGGCGACCCAGTACATTTAGCGCAATGCCGTTCTGGTCCGCGTCCCCCCAATTGCCTTTCTGCTGCGCGCTCTTCAGAAATTCAACCGCCCTCACGTCGACGGGATTGCCGGATACAAGCAGCCCGAGCATTGCCTCGGCATGTGCCGAAATACCAAACGCCGTGTCGGCATACTGACCCGACGGCGACAGATAGCCACTAACTTGCACCGGCAAGTCCAACCCGGCAAAAGAGTCAACGGTATAAGGTTGACCCGCCGCGATCACACCTTGCATGACGATTCCAACACGCCCTCCACGTCCTCCGGCCAAATAGTCGGGGGTTGCTTCTTCCAGGTGCTCCACTGCACGGGCACCACTAGCCGTGGTCCAACGGCCGTCTTGCGGATTGTTGCCGGCGGCGCGAATTGCCTCCAAGGCACGGGCAGTACCGGCGGCGTTCACACCGACCCCGGCAAACTGCTCCCAACCACCTGACATATCGTCTTGAAGTGACTCCAGACAACTCAGTCCTTGCCGTGCTGCTTCGAACCGGCCCGACAAAGGTAAGGCTCGCCCGGCAACCGCCGGCAGAACCTGGACTGTGGAGAAAAAGTCATCAAACGGGCCCTGGCCGAAATCAGCCTGAAACGCCCCGGAGGGTCCCTGAAACGCCAGCAGCGCCTCAAGCGGGTTAGTACTGCCTTGCGCCCAAGGGCTGCTGTCGTCGTACCAAACTTCGCCCATCGCGCTTAGCGCTTGAATGACCAGTGCCGTGCTATTGGCATTTCCGCCCAGCCCGGTGCCATATTCCCATGTTGCGCCGGTCAGCTGGGCTCCTGCGAGGAAGTTGCGCGCAGCGACGATAACCGGATCATCGACGGCACGACCGGCCGCCAGGAGAGCCATGATGGCCATGCTCGTGGCGTCCGGGTTGTCTATTGTCCCGAAGCCGTCGTCCCATGCCCCGTTAGCGGCCTGAGCGTCGACAATCCACTGCACTGCCTCGTCCGGCACCGGTTCATTGACGGCCACAAGCCCCAGAACTGCCAACGACTGCTTGAACACATCAGCCACGCCATAATTGCCATCAGTCTGTGCCTGGTTCCTCAGCGCTGCAACCACATCATAGCCCCCGATATCACGAGGATCAACGGCCGCAGCCGTGAGCGCCAGAAGCATCTTGCCTGCCTGCGCCCCATCCGTCTCGGCGAACGCCGCGACGTCAGCAGGATTAGCGGCAAGATAGTCGGCAGGGGTAAATTGCTGACCGGGAAACGCCGTCGCCGGATTGAACCCAGCCGCTGCAATAGCCAACATGGCATCGACGCTTCCCCCGACGGTCGACGACATCTCGTTGGCTCCGCTGCTGAAACTGGTATACCCACCATCCGCGTTTTGGTGCGCCCGCACAAGCCAGATCGCAGCCTTACGCGCTGCCTGCCCCTGATCGGCCTGCCCTTCTTCACTGTTAGCACGGGTTTCCGAAGGCGGCTCCCCCGCTCTGCCAGTTTCCATAGCGCCAAGCGCGCTGACGACGAATAGAGTGCCAAACAGGCTGCCTAGCACCATCAACCACATATTCCGCAACATCATCAATCCTCCCATACGATTGCGCTGCCTGCTGTTAGCTCATCTCTGATGAGCCGCGCACAGCAAGCGCAGGTTAATGGGTGGACACGGGTGGGTGAAAAACAAAAACTCGATGCCGCGGGCATCGAGTCATGAGAATCTGTCCAGACAGTTCCCAACCCTTATCCACGAGGGCCGAAACTCATCTCGGGGTGTCGACCTGGCTCATCGATCAGAGTCAATAGGACATCCAATCGAATTACAGTTGCGGGAACAGCACTGGACTCCCCACCGAAGTGGGTCACCAGTTTCGCAATTACGCCCTGCCTTCCGGGGCTCGGGCAACCTGAGACGGGTTAATAGCTTACATCGCGCAGTCTATCATTCACGCCGCGTTCCGTCAAGCCGCGGGCAAGTCCCGGTTTCGAAGCAAAGGACTACCTCAATGGTTCACCCACCCGGTATATCGACAACTTCCGAACTCATGCGGAATGACTCGCTCATAACCATAGGCCGGGGCCAGCAAACGGACGTACCCGTCATCCACAACAACCAACCACTGCCCGTCAGCCGACCAGTCAAAGAACGGAAACTGAGCCGGATAGGGCGGATGGTTTGTCTTGATGACTTGTATCTCACCGGTAGTCAAATCGACAAGATTGACCTCCCAACTGTTGCTGGTGGGATCGGTGAACCTCACAGCCATAAGCCAGCGGCCGTCTTCAGATAAGGTGAATGGTGGGCTACCGGTTGGGCTGGATGTCGTCGGATTGTCAGTCGGCGCCGTTGGCAGCCTGAGCACGACCTTCGCGCTGATCCCACCATCCGACTGCCTGCCGGTTGGCTCGACGGAAAGCCGCAGGGCCACAATGGCATAGTCGCGTGAACTGCTCCCGGTGGGTGAAACGGCGACCAACACCAGCGACGGATCAGTTGGATGGCTGGTGACATAACGTATGCGCAGACGACCCTCCCGGTCCGGGTATACACGCTCCATCAGATTCTCAGTATCGGCAACGATCGCCGGCTCATCCGCGAGCGTAGTGCGCACGGCGATACGCATGTCAGGTCCATGGCGAGGATCGGACAATTCAACATAGCCGAATGTCGTTGGCGACAGCCAGAATGGGCTGAATCCAGCGCCCAGCGAATAGAGCGCATTACCGTGCGAATCGCCTACTTTCAGCTCGCCGACGTCGTTTATGAGTGTCCGCTCACTATCCGGCGACCAGATGGTGAAGCCATCCAACGGCCGAGGCGCGCATGCGCCGTCCTCGCAGGTCGCCAATGGAAACCACTCGTAAGTTGCGACACCGGTGCTGCCTTGAACAAAGCGGACCACATACCCATTGCCGTCAAGCGTATGCGCGAACGTCGTCAGGCTGGCGGTCACAAGCGCTGTACCAACATCAAGCAATGCCGTTTCCTGGTCGTGTCGTCGCCACGTCACCTGCAGACGGTCCAGGTCAATGCCCGGAAGCCCTACACGCAGCAACAGTCCTTCATCGTCCGGCGTCGGCCAGAGGTAGCGATAGGAGCGGTCGGCCTCTTCCTCCACCCAGCGTTCTTCGTCAAGTCGATAAGTGACGAGATCCAGGCGGCTCCCCGGCGACGTGAAGCAAAGCGCCGCAATGTCTTGATCCGGCAGTGGGATGGGCTGGGCTGCAATGTGGCGCAGCGTTTCAAGAATATGGCCGGTGTAACCCGCATAAACGACCTGATAGCCGGCTTCGTCAACTGGAACACCAATTAAGGTCGGCGAGGGAAGGCTGAAGGAAAGACCGTCCAGCGATGGCCTCGCACGATCCAGAAACGCGGCCACCGCCGACGCATCGGTGAGGAAGTCGATCCGGATACGGCCGTTTGCGTCGCACAGCGGGGAAGGTTTCGACGGCGAGCCCTCTCCAATCTGACCGCACACCTCCCCCAGATCGCGGTCCAGGTCGGCAACGATCCGCTCAACCCATGACCGATCTCGCTCTGGAAAGTCAGCCACTACGTTGGCAGATGTGATCATTTGAGTCGGACCCCATACATCGGCAGGGGGTGCCTGCTGGACCCAGACGGATCCTTGCCGCCGGTAAAATGCTGTTTGCTGCAAAAAGACGCCGACAGCATCAGACGATACGCTCGAATAGGGCTGTTGATAAACGAATAAGGCCGTGTCGAGGTCGGGTGAGAGGGTGATGACCGGCTCCGGTCCAGGTTCGGGCGAAGCTGTCAGACCAAGCGCCTGCCGATCGAGCGTCCGGCCTAGTTGAAGGAGTTGTCGCTGGGCGGCATACCAGCGGGGGTCGTCGCGGGCGGTCAACGCTGCAAAAAGCTCTTCATCGCCCCGGACAACCGCTCGTCGCCACGTCGTATGAACGGCGAGTATCTCACGCTTGATGACCAGCTCGCGCTGCAGGGTTCGCCACTGTCCCAGCTGATAGAGCACCGCGAAGCAACCGGCGACAATCATCAGACCCAGTAGCGCCGCCCACACGCCTCGACGCGGCTGGGGCATGCGTCGATGCGCGGCCGGTTCAACCCAAGCGTCCTCGTCTTCCGTCTGCCAGTTGAAACGATCTGCTTTGGGCATCGAGACCCCTGCCCTATTCAGCCACAAGAATAAGCCGCTGCATGGTTAAAGTGCAGCAACTCATTAGGCGAACATACTTAACAAGCGGGCCTTTCATCGAGACGAGGGGACCGGTTTCCTCAACGCCATTGATAAGCGTATTGAACACCGTCCGGCGTGCGACGTTCAACCCAACCGTATTTCTTCAGCGTCACGTCTTCCAGGTGGCCGAACGCTTCCAGGCGCGTCGCCAGCGGTTCGTCGGCAAACGTTGCCGCCCAGTCAAAGAGATAGGAGGGGCTTTGGCCCAGTTTGCGCGCGCAGTGGTGGAGAACCGCCAACAGCAACTCGACTGTGCGCGTCGGGTCCAACTCCTTGTTGGCAATGACTACCGCCAGGAAAGCCGCCTGCAGCAGGGCCTCGTTCTCCTCGCGAACCGCCATGGTAGCCGCTCGATGGGCAAACAGTCCAAACAGCGATCGCTGTGAAGCTGAGAGTGCTTCGATAAACAACGCACGCTCGGTGGCACTCGCCGCACGGTATCGCTCGACCATGGCTAGAAAACGAGCATCAAACTCCGACGGCAATGGTTGGCGGTAGTATTCCAGGGCATCGATACCGGCTATATAGCTGACAGCATCTTCTGTGAAGGCGTGAAAAGCATTTCCGTTAGCAGTCATAGGCAACAATTACCACAACGAAGGCAATCTGAACAGAGCAGTGGGACAACAAAAAAGCGGCAGGCCCCCCTGTCGCTCACTTGAATTCTAGCTCCTCAGGTTGGACTCGAACCAACAACCCTGCGGTTAACAGCCGCATGCTCTGCCATTGAGCTACTGAGGAATATCGACTCAGAATTATAGCCAAGCGAAGTTGGTTGTCAAGCCATTTAGACCATCCGGAGTCCGGCACATTGTCGACACGAGCAGCGCACGTACTTGTCGACAAAAACCCTGATCAGTGTTAAACATGGCGTCCCTGGAGGTTCAACTAAATGGGTATCGCCATCATAGTTCATGGCGGTGCGGGCGCATGGAATCGATCGGAAGATCGGCTCGACTGAAGCCCTGGCCGCCTGCACTGAAGCTACAACCGAAGGCCGCGCAGTTTTGACGCGCGGCGGCTCGGCACTGGATGCCGTTGAAGCGGCCGTCCGGATTCTTGAGGATTGCCCGGTACTCGATGCCGGTCGCGGTAGCTACCCCAACACCGAAGGTAACATCGAGATGGATGCGCTCATCATGGACGGTCAGACGCTGTCGATGGGCGCCATCGCGGCAATTCAGCGCGTGTGCCATCCTATCAGCCTGGCGCGACGGGTGATGGTCGAAAGCGGCCACCACTTTCTGGTTGGTCCCGGAGCTGACGCGTTTGCGGACAGCATCGGCTTCCCTCGTTGTGATCTGGATTACTTGCTGGTCGGTGATGCACTGACGCGCTTCAAAGCCGTTCGTGACGACGGGAGTCCTTCGATCACGGAGCAATCGGTCGCGCCTACCCTGGGAGACACGGTTGGGGCGGTGGCGCTGGATCTCGACGGCAATGTGGCGGCAGCCACATCCACCGGGGGAACGCTTAACAAGCGCCCGGGGCGTGTGGGCGACAGCCCGCTGGTTGGGTGCGGCGCCTATGCGGACAATTGGACATCGGCCGTCAGCGCCACCGGTCACGGCGAAGCGCTCATGCGGGTGGTTATTAGCAAGCGCGTCTGTGACTTTGTGGCCGCCGGGCTTTCAGCGCAGGCAGCCTGCGACGCGGCCATCCGCTTGCTTGAAGAGCGGACCGGCGGGGAAGGTGGGCTCATCGCCGTTGATGCCCGCGGTCAGGTTGGCTTCTCGTTCAACACAAACGCCATGCCGTATGCTTATGCCATCAATGATGAAGCTGTGGTTGAGGGCCAATAGGCGGCTCAGCCAGGAATAGACCAACTGAGGAAGGATAAACCACCATGGCCGACAATTCCAACGTTTATAGCCCGTTCGTAGGCATTCTTCGCGGCGAAGAACCCGGCACAGTCATTGCGCGAGATGACGATAAGCAGTTTGCCCTCATCGCCAGCATGGAGCCAGAGGCTGCCGTTCACTGGCTCGCAATGCCTTACGAAGCCGGCCTGAGTACCGAACAGTTGCAGGCCGAGGATCGCGAAAGGTTCCTGGATCTGGTAGAATGGACCATCGCCGAAACACAAGCCCATTTGGCCGAACATCCGGAATTTGCCAACGGCTTCACCATCAAGATGCATTTCGGCGCTTACGAGACGGTTCCCCACGCCAAGCTCCACGTCTTATCAGTGGAATAGGCACCTTCACCCGTCCATACGCAGCAGGAGACTTGAATGCAGGTTCGCGCGGCTGTTTTCTATGAAGCTCATGTCCCGTTTGTCGTGGAGACACTCGACCTCTCCGAACCGCAGGCAGGGGAAGTCCTGGTGCGCGTGGCCGCGGCCGGTGTCTGTCACAGCGACTGGCACCTGATGACCGGCGCCACCAAGCACGCCGTGCCGGTCGTGCCGGGGCACGAGGGGGCCGGAGTTGTGGTCGCGGTCGGACCGAGCGTGAGCCGGGTACAACCCGGTGATCATGTGGCCCTAAATTGGGCGCCAAGCTGCGGCGACTGTTTCTACTGCCTCAACGATCGGCCGAGCCTGTGCGCTACCTATGTGGAGCCAATCTGGGCCGGAACCATGATGGACGGCACCACGCGACTGAGCAAGAACGGACAGCCGGTCTATCACTTCAGTGCCCTGGCCTGTTTTGCCGACCACACCGTTGTGCCCGAGCAGTGCTGTGTCAAGATCGATCCGGACGTTCCGTTGACTGTCGCGGCACTAATCGGCTGTGCAGTCACAACGGGCGTCGGCGCCGCGCTCAACACGGCCCGCATCAAGCCCGGCAGCAGCGTCGTGGTCTATGGCGCGGGCGGTGTGGGACTGAGTATCATCATGGGCGCCAAATTAGCCGGAGCAGCACGCATCATCGTGGTCGATACGAGCGAGGCAAAAGGCGATCTCGCCCAGGCCTTTGGTGCCACGGATGTTTTGATGGCCGGGCCGCACACGGTAATAGCTATTCAGGCCATGACCGAAGGACGCGGCGCCGATTACGTCTTCGAAGCCATTGGCCTACCGTCCGTGCAGGAAGAGTGTCTTCTGGCCGCAAGACCGGGTGGGCTTATTGTATTGGCCGGCATCTCTCCCATGGGTAGTGATACCAATTTACCCGGGGCCATCATTACGCGGCAAGAAAAAACAGTGACAGGCTGCTATTACGGCACCGCCAATCCCGCGCGAGATTTCCCACTTTATGCTACTCTCTATCGTAGCGGTCTGCTGGATCTCGACCGCCTGATCAGCCAAACCTATTCGCTCGACGAAATCAATGAAGCGTATACGGTCATGCTCAGCGGCGATATTGCCCGCGGGCTTATAGTGTTTTAGTGATGGACTTCCAAGGATGAACAACTCAGGGCGATTTCGGTGGTTCGGTTCCATTTTGCTCATTGGCCTGACTTTTCTGGCCGCGTGCAGCCAAACGGCGAGTGAGGTGGACCCAACGCCAACAGCAGCTGAGGCAACGCAGGTCACTCCATCCGTATCACCCTTCCTGACCGATGTTGCGCTCATCGCCAATACCGGAAGGCCGCAGTTCCTGAACTCGTTCGCCACATGGTGAACAACCTGACAAGCCAATGCGCCTATCGTGAATAGGCTACACGAGCAGTTTGGAGACCGGGTGGATTTCTTTCAGCTGGATATCAATGACCAGTCCAATGAAGACGCCCGCTTTCAATACCAGCTTTATCGGCGGAGCCAGTATGCGCTGATCGACCAAGACGGCACGATCCTTCAGATGTGGATCGGACCTCTCTATGAAGAGACAATGATTGGAGAGATTGAAGCGGTTCTGGCAACGCTCGAATAACGCCGTCGCAGAAACGGCAGGTAGTGCAAGACAGCAAGGAGCCCTGTGGAATACACACTAAGACAAGCAACACCCAGCGACATGGAGTATCTGTTCAATCTACATCGCGCCACAATGCGAGAGTATGTCGATGCAACCTGGGGTTGGAACGATCAGTGGCAACGCGATTACTTCGAGCGGAAATTCAATCCCGACGAGAGCTTCATCATCCAACTACACGGCCAGTATGCCGGCGTATTGGTGACAGAAGACCGTCCCGATGAACTGTATCTTTCTCTGATCGAAGTCGCCCCGTCCTATCAGCGTCAAGGACTGGGGACAGCCATTATCAACGACTTACAGACGCGCGCCGCCCTCGCCAAGAAGCCCATGTCGCTTCATGTGCTCAAGACCAATACGCCGGCTCATCGCTTCTATGAGGAGCTAGGCTTTGTGGACGACTCGGAAGAAGAGCATAAGGTCAGGATGGTATGGGCGCCGGACGTCAATGCCGCCTGGCGCTCGGCCGGTTAAACCGAATGATAGTCCCGCGAGGCAGAATTCTAATGCTGGCCGGTTGGCAATTTGGCGAGCTGGTGCCAGCGCTCCATCGCTCCGGTGCGGAACAAAGCGGGGTCAAAGTCGGCCAACGCTTCCCAGCCCTCGACACTACCCAGCTCGCGCTGCTCCTCTGTCAGTTCAACCGCGAACACTCGCCCGTCTGTCTTCATCTCAATCGTCAACAAATCGCTCCCATCTTCCACGATATCCGTGATGCACTGACGATCGATGCCTTCCGGATACCGGATGAAAGCGGCCGAACAGCGCTGACAGAATGGCAGACTGGCGTCGCACATATCCCGATCTATGACTACACGCATTTTGGTTCTCCTGGGTAGCCTACTCCCAGCTAATGATGTGGCTCAACCCGGCTGCCCACCCCTACTGTAGCAAATTCGGGCCTACTCTCTAGTGACAAATGTCAGGTTTTGCCATACGATTTGTCACATTCTTGCGTCGAGAATTCGCGCATGACCATCACACAAATGATTCGGGAGCCTAAGCAGACCTGCACACCATGAGTGGCTACTTCATTACCATCGCCGGCAATATTGGCGTCGGCAAATCAACCTTGGTCCAATTGTTGGCCGACAGAGAGGGCTGGGAGGCCGTTCTCGAGGCCGTCACGGAGAACCCCTATCTCGAAGACTTCTACGCCGACATGGAGCGCTGGAGTTTTCACTCTCAGATATTCTTCTTGATTCGGCGCATCCAACAACATAACGAGCTCCTACAAAACAGGCAATCCGTGCTCCAGGATCGTAGTGTCTACGAGGACGCTGAGATCTTCGCCCGCAACCTATACCGGCAATCCCTCATGAGCACGCGCGACTGGGAGAGCTATCACGAGCTATACCAAACGTTGGTGACCATGCTGGCCCCGCCCGATCTGGTGATTTATCTGCGTGCTTCTGTGCCCACCCTGCAACGGCGCATTGCCCAACGCGGCCGAACGTACGAGCAGCAGATTACCGCGGAATATCTGACCCAACTCAATCAGCTGTATGACGAATGGGCCACCGGTTTTTCACAGAGTCCGGTGCTGATTGTCGATACAGACAATCTTGATTATGTGCAATACGATTCGCATCTGGAGCAGATTTGGCTGCGAATTGATGATCGCTTGCAGGGCCGTGATTACCTCGCGTTGAAATGAGGACCGTCGGCCCAGCGTTTATTGACTCTGCCGCCCAAAATGTCAGGCGGCCAATTTGACCGAAAAGGAGATCCACGATGAGTGTTTACAAAGTCATTGAAGTAATCGGTACCAGCCCAAATTCCTGGGAAGACGCGGCCAAAGAGGCGGTCTCGACAGCCGGGGAATCGCTACGCAATTTACGCGTGGCGGAGATCACCAAACTCGATATGCGCCTCGATGAGGACGGCGAGGTCGTAGAGTATCGTGCCCGTGTCATGGTGTCCTTCAAGTTTGAGGATTGAGGTGAATTGGGTTAGGTAACCCCACGGACCCATAGTGTAACAAAAGAGCGCGGCCCACATGGATCGCGCTCTTTGTGTTCAGAAAAGGTGGATTGCCCGCGGGACTAATTCAGGCGCTCAAACAGACCGGCGGCCCCCATGCCGCCGCCGATGCACATCGTCACTAACCCATAACGGGAGCCGCGACGGCCCATCTCATGCATAAGCTGCACGGTCAGCTTGGCACCGCTGCACCCCAGGGGATGACCCAGTGCGATAGCACCACCGTTGACGTTGACCTTGGCCGGATCTAGCCCCAGCTCACGGATGACGGCCACAGATTGCGACGCAAACGCCTCGTTCAGCTCGATGAGATCGATGTCTTCAAGCGACATACCGCTGCGCTTCAGAAGCCGCGGCACAGCCTCCACCGGCCCGATACCCATCACTTCCGGCCGTACGCCGCCCACGTTGAAGCCCACAAAGCGCAGAATGGGTGTCAGGCCCAGCGCTTCTGCCTTCTGTCGTTCCATGACGATTACGGCCGCAGCACCATCACTCAAGGGGGAAGCATTACCCGCCGTGACGGTGCCCCCTTGCATGAAGACCGGCTTGAGCTTGGCCAGTGCCTCCAGCGTCGTGCCGGGCCGAACATGCTCATCCTGGTCAAATACCGTGGTACTGCGCACCAGCCCGTCGGGTCCGGCGGTGACTTCCTCAATCTCAATCGGTACGATTTCATCGACAAAACGGCCGTCAGCCATCGCCATAGCCGCCTTCTGGTGGCTGGCTAGAGCAAACTCGTCCTGGGTCTGACGCGATACCTCAAACTCTTCGGCCACGCGTTCGGCGGTCAGGCCCATGCCCATGTAGACTTCCGGCATGTTATCAACCATATAGGGGTTGGGATTCACACGGAAGCCGGTCATAGGCACCATGCTCATCGTCTCCGCACCGCCGGCAATAACCACATCAGCGCCGTTGGCGATAATCCGTTCCGCGGCCATGGCGATGGTCTGCAGGCCGCTGGAGCAGAACCGGTTCACGGTCATACCCGGCGTTTCTACAGGCAGCCCGGCCCGCAAAGCGATCGTGCGCGCAAAGTTCAAGCCTTGTGCCCCCTCGGGCATGGCGCAGCCGATGATAACATCATCCACCTCCTGCGGGTCCAGGCCCTCAGCCCGGTTCATCAATTCTTCAATCACCGCCGCAGCCATCTCGTCCGAGCGCCAGTTTCGGGTGGTGCCACGCTTCGATTTGCCGACGGCCGTTCGCAATCCGGCCACAATCACTGCTTCTCGCGTCATAGTGCGTCTGTCTCCTATAGTCTGATTCTAATCAAACAATCTCCCAATGCGCGAGTTAGTTACGCAATGGCTTGCCGGTTTGCAGCATGTGCATCATTCGGTCGCGGGTCTTCTCCTCACCAAGCAACGACAAGAACACTTCCCGTTCCAGGTCGAGAATATGCCAGGGATCGACCCAGGCGGGCGCGCTCAAATCGCCGCCGGTCAAGCACATAGGCCAGCTTGGAAGCGATCAACAAGTCGTGCTCAGAGGCGTACTTGCCCCAGAATAGCGATTTCGCTCCCAACTGTAGTGCATAGAGTGCATCGCGTCCGGCGGCATAAATCTGTTCGACCTCAGGGGGACGGGCGCCGATAGCCACCAGTTGCAGGGCCAACTGCTTGGCCTTGGCCAGTCGATGGTCGCTGTTCATGGCTACCAGATCATAGTCCGTCAGATAACCCAGCGTGCGCGATTCCCAGGCGCTGGTGCCAACTTTGGCAAGAGCGATTTGCTCAAAGACTTCCTGCATCACAGGCAAGACGTCAGCATTGGCCGTTCGCATGGCGGGGTTGACCTTACGTCGCAGTAGTTCTTTGCAACCACCCCCGGCCGGGATCAGGCCCACACCGAACTCCACCAGACCCATATAGGTCTCGTGATCAGCCACGGCCTGCCAGCTCGCCATCGCCATCTCCGCGCCGCCGCCCAACGCCATTTGATGTGGCGCGGTGACCACCGGTTTGGGGGCGTGGCGCAGATTGAACGTAGCCGTTTGCAGCGCCTTGATCATCTCATCGAGCGCCTCCCACTGCCCATTGGCCGCAGCCACACCCACGGCAAACAGATTGGCGCCGGCGCAGAAGTGATCGCCGTTGTTGCCAATGACCAAGGCATCGAAATCGCTGTCCAAACACTCCAGGGCCTTGAAGCTCATGTCGATGATGTCCTGGTCAATGGCATTCATTTTGGCGTGGAACTCAAACAGCAGTACGCCGTCGCCCATATCGAGGAGACTGGCGCTACTATTCTCTACCACGGCCTTGCCCTTATCGTGAAGATCGCTCACCAGGATGATGTTCTTGTCAGGCTCCAACAAGCGGTATTTCTTGCTGTCAAAGTCATAGTAACTGGTTTGGCCACTGCCGTCGGCCGATGTGTAGAACGAATCATGCCCGGCAGCCAGCATTTCCTTGACCCAATCGGCTACCTTGAAGCCGGCCGCTTCCATCTTCTCGGCCGTCTCGGCCACACCCAGCATGTCCCATATCTGGAATGGCCCGGCCTCGTGTCCAAAGCCCCAGCGCATGGCATCGTCAACGTCCGTCAGCCGGTACGCGATCTCCGGCGTAACATACCCGGCGTAGGAGAAGCCGTAGTAGAGGAGGCTGCGAATGTAGTCAGCTGCCTTGTCATCGTACTCAAGCAACTTGCGGAGGCGCGGGCCCAGGTCTTCGATGTTTCGTACCGCGCCAACCGATTCAAACCGAATCTTGGGCGCCGCTTCGTGAACCATCGTCTCCGGATTCAACACCCAGAATTCACGTTTACCGTCAACCATCTCCGGCTTGTAGAAACCCTGATTGACCTTATTGCCAAGCCATTTGTTGGCCAGCATCTGCTCCATCAGTGCCGTGGTCAGCGTCGGCCGCAGCATTTCGCGATAGGGATCATCGGGCACCGCGTCGTATAGGTTATCATTGACGTGGGCCATGACATCCAGCCCAACCAGGTCCAGCAGTCGATAGGTTGCCGTCTTGGGACGGCCGATCGTCGGGCCGGTAATCGCATCCACCTCAGGGATGGAGTAGCCATTCTCCAGCGCGTACTCCAGACCGTAGCTGGAAGCAACGGCGAAGAACCGATTCCCAATGAAGTTCGGTGTATCCTTGCAAACGACTACCCCCTTGCCCAGGACTTCGGTGCCGAACTGCCGCATAAAGTCCACCACTTCCGGCAACGTATCCCTAGTCGGGATGAGTTCGAGCAGCTTCAAATAGCGCGGCGGGTTGAAGAAGTGGGTACCAAGAAAGTGGGCGCGAAATTCGTCGGACCGGCCTTCTGCAATCTGGGCAATGGGAATACCGGAGGTGTTACTACTGACGATGCTGCCCGGTTTGCGAATCGCTTCCAGGCGCTCCATGAGTGCCTGCTTGGGGCCAAGCTGCTCGATAATCACTTCGATAACCCAATCGCACTCGCCCAGCAAGTCGAAATCATCTTCCAGGTTGCCGATGATGATCAAATCGCCCCGATCAGGCCGGCCGAGATTGGCCGGCTTGGCCCTGGTCATTCGATCATACAGCGAAGTGACGATTCGATTGCGTGCTTCGGGATTCTGTCGCTCTTCGGCGGTCAGATTCGGCGGTACAATGTCCAGTAAAACAACCGGAATGCCAACATTGGCCAGCAGCGCGGCGATCCCGCCGCCCATCGTCCCGGCCCCGACAATCCCCACTTTGTCTATGCGATAGGTCATGTGCGATTCTCCTGTTTGGGTCACGCGCAGATTGCCCTCATCGGTCATTGGGTTAGTCCGACGGGCAATCTGCGGTCAGTTCTCGGCAATGCGATCCTTTGAGCAGGGCACGCGAGCTATTTTAGTTCACGGCGCGAGTAGCCCAGGATGCTGCGGGCCACAATCAACTGATTGATTTGCTTCGTGCCTTCATAGATGTCGTTGATCTTGGCATCACGCATCCACTTTTCCACAAGCCACTCACGGGAGTAGCCGCGCGGGCCAAGCAATTCGACGGCTTTCTGTGTAATCCAGGTTACGGCATCACCGGCGCGATACTTGCACATGCTGGCTTCGAGGCGATTGCTCTCTCCATGGGCCATCTTGGCCACCGAGCGCAGCGTCAATAACCAGGCACCCTTATATCGCGCTTCCATCTCAATGATATCACGCTCAACGGCCGTCATCTCGTGTAAAGACTTGGTGTAGTCAACTACAATGCCTTCCTCAGCCAGCTGTTCTTTGGTGAACTCAAGCGCCGCCCGAGCAATGCCGATAGCGCTGGCGGCCACTGCCGGGCGTGAAGCGTCAAAGGTCTTCATCGCGCCGACAAAGCCCTTGCGGCTTTCAGCCGTTCGCACTTCCGGATCGCCCAACACATTTTCGTACGGAATGTGGACGTTGTCGAAATGGAGCGCTACGGTATCACTGGCCCGAATACCCAGCTTGTGCTCCTGCTTGGCAATGCTCACACCGGGCGTGTTGCCTTCGACCACAAAGGACTTGATGCCGGCCCGGCCCGCCTTGGGGTCGACTGTTGCCCACACCACACAGAGACCGTCTGACTCGCGCAGAGCCAGCGAGCCATTAGTGATGAAGATCTTCTCACCATTGATCACCCACTCCTTGGTCTCTTCATTAAGAATGGCCGTGGTACGCATGGCGCTGTTATCCGATCCTGCACCAGGCTCCGTGATGGCCATGGCGCCCCATTTGGGGGTTCCTTCAGTAAACTTCTGCAGAAACCGCACGCGTTGTTCCGGCGTACCGGCCGAGTCGACGGCGGCGCCACCCAGCATGGGGTGGGGAAGACACAGGTACTGTCCGGCATCGCCCCAGCTCAACATCTCGATCATCATGATGAAGGCCAGGATGCCAAAATCGGGGCCTTCCCGCTGCGGCTTGGCGCTGCCATTTGTGCCGTTGGTGCCATTGCCGTTAGCCATCAAGGGCTTCAAGCTGCGCTTTACCATCTCCTGGGTAAAGGGCCAGGTCATCTGGACAAACGCCTCAGGGCGCTCGTGTTCGTTCTCATCAAGTTGGCGCGAATAAGGCCGCATCGCCTGTTCGGCCACCATCTTGATCAATTGCAATTGATTTTCTACGAATCCGGGGATCTCAAAACTGATCATGGAGTCTCTCCTCGTGTCGCCGTTAATCGTTGGCTTAAGCCATGGCCAGGCCGTCGAAGGCCACAAAGCCGCGCGCGTTGCGTAGCCACAATTCAACCGGGTATTCTCGAATGTAACCGTAGCCGCCCAGCACCTGGAGGGCGCGGTCAGCGACCTGGACCACCATGCGGTCTACCTGTTGTTTCATGATGGTCGCTTCAGCCGTTACGTCTTTGCCCTGGTCCAACAGCCAGGCCGTTTCCCACACCAGCAGCCGTGCCTCGTCAATCTCAGTGGCCATATCGGCCAGCATGAACGCGATCGACTGGCGGTGGGCAATGGGCTCGCCGAACTGGACACGTTGCTTGGCATAGTCGAGAGCGTACTCATAGCCGGCACGCGCCACGCCAACAGCCGCCGCACCCAAAGCCACGCGACTATGGTTGATGCAGCAGTTTCGGGTCGCTGCCCATATCGCCGCCCAGGCGATTGGCTAGCGGGATACGGCACGCTTCGAGTGTGACCCTATTGGTCGGCATAGCCCGAATGCCCATCAGTTTGTCGCGCGGCCCAACTGTTAGGCCGGGCGTATCCGACGGCACCAGAAACGCCTGAGTAACACCGTCTTCGTTGGCATAGACCAACAATAGCTCGGCTTCATTGGCGGCCGGGCACATAGACTTTGGTACCCTGAAGGACATACGCATCCCCGTCGCGCGTGGCTGTGGTGGCCAGACGATACGGGTTGAACTGCACCAGCGGCTCGATGACAGCCGCGGTCACTGCGGGCGGTGCTTCTTCGCAAAACTGCGGCAGATACTGTTCCTTCTGAGCATTCGTGCCGCATAGCATGATCGGCACGGCGACCAGATTCGGCTGCATGACACGCAGCGTCACCGCCAGATCACCCCAGGCAAACTCCTCAAACGCCAGAGCACCGGTTACGGACGAGTATTCACCAAACCCGCCGTACTCCTCCGGTATGCCTGTCGGCAGCAGGCCAATTTCCCACCCGGCCTGTACCACGTCTTCAGGAATCTCACCCGCTTCCTCGGCATCGCGGTATACCTTGCGAATTTTGTTAGTGGCCAGACGAGATATGGTCTCCGTCAGCATTTTCTGTTCTTCATCGGGACGAAAATCCAACATGTTTGTTTCTCCCAGTAAGGTAGTCTACGCGACGCATCTAGACGGCCGCGCGACTTTATCGTCTGACAATATGGTCGGTCATGCGGGCCACACGGGTCATCGCAGATACGTCGTGCACACGGATGACGTCGGCCCCACGTGCTATACCAATAGCGACGGTAGCCGCGGTGCCTTCCACGCGCTCCTCCGGCGGCAAATCTAGCGTGTAGCCAATGAACGACTTGCGCGAAGGTCCAATCAAAATCGGGTAACCTAGATCGCGCAGTTCACCCACCCGATCCAGTAATTCCAGGTTCTGCTCCACGGTCTTGCCGAATCCGATCCCCGGGTCCAGGATGATCTGCTCATCACGGACGCCGGCCCGCTGAGCCATTCCGACGGAATCCTGCAACTCTCGGCGGATGTCGCCTATCAGATCATCGTAGTCAACGCCGACGTAGCGACCGCCCAGTTGGGTTTCCTGCGCCACGTCTTTCGGTTTGCTGCGATTGTGCATAATGACTATCGAACAACCTGACTCAGCCACCAAGGGCGCCATCGCGGGATCTATCCGCAGACCCCAGACATCGTTCACCCAGTCCGCTCCGGCATCCAACGCTGCGCCGGCGACGGAGGCGCGGTAAGTGTCGACCGATACCGTCAGGTCCACAGCCTGCCGCACCGCGCGAATCACCGGAACGACGCGAGCCAGTTCCTCCGCTTCAGCCACCGGCTGACTACCGGGCCGCGTACTCTCTCCACCAATGTCCAAAATGTCGGCCCCGGCAAGCGCAAACTGCCGGGCCTGCTCAACTGCGCGATCGATTGCGTTCGCACCCAGCACGCCATCGCCGGAGAAACTATCCGGCGTGACGTTGATGATGCCCATCACGTACGTCCGGCTGCCCCAGACGAAGGGCGAAGATGTAGCGAGGTCAACCATTTAGAGTGCCGCACGCCCTGGGACAGATACCAAAGGAAATGGCAGTTCCCCCAGACGCTCCACGCCTTCCTGGTCAACTGCTTCTAACAATGCCTGGATGGTCTGACCGTTTTCAGGATGGACAAAATTGGGAATAATGTCGGCCAGAGGGGCCAACACAAAGGCACGCTCAGCCATGTGTGGGTGTGGGACAGTGAGATCGCCGTCACGCACCACTTCACGGCCGTACAGGATGAGATCGATATCAATGAGCCGGGGTCCCCAGTGCCGGGAAGCAACCCGCCCCATGTCGTCTTCAATAGACTTAATGGTCGTCAAAACTTCTTTGGGACGCAGGTCGGTCACGGCGGCGGCGCAAATGTTGAGGAATTCCGGCTGGTTTGTGTCGCCCCAAGGTTCCGTCACGTAGATTGGTGACACGGCCGTTATGGTCATCTGTTCTTGCAGCAAACTCAAGGCACGCTGCAGATTGGCAACACGATCACCCAGATTCGTTCCAAGGCTGAAATACACTGAATTTGCCATAGCCTATAGCTCCCCAGTCGATACCGGTCGTGGGCAATCATTAGGCATCCTGCCCAATATGACGCACTGCATTATATGAAGTATTTATAACACGGTGCGTCATGAGTGTCAACCGCCGGGTCATTGAACCCGCATTAAGGACTTTGGCGAAGTGGCGACATTTTGAGCGGCAGCGCTAGAATACAGAGATGCGCTTGGTTCTCCTGCTTCTAATTGCGATTACGCCCCTTTCGAGCCCTACCGGAGGGACACTTCTCGGACACCGAGCGGATGCGTTCGCACGGCAGAGCACCCCGCTTCCGCACATGATCGAGCCCGGTGATACCTGGGATGCCCTGGCGCAACGCTACGGCATTGAGGTGGATGTACTTCAGGCCGATTACGGTCACATCAATACGTCGCGCCAACCGGCTATTGGCACGAGCATCAAACTGGAGCCAACCGAGCCTGAAGTCACCGGAGCACTCAGACGTACGGCCGACGGCGGCTTGCTGCAGACGGCACTTAGCAATCAACAGTCGCCGTGGCAGTTGGCCCTGCTAAACAGCATGGTGTCGCCCTATGAACCGGGGCTGTGGCAGCCGCTGCTTGTCCCGGGGAGCGAACTATTGCGCGAGCTGCCGGTCAGCGGGCAGACTCTGGCATTGACGCCCGCAATACCGGTGCCCGGCCAGGCATTGGTAGCCCACATCGGCCTAGATGAAGCCGGCGCTATTGCCGAGGTGGCCCTGGATGACATCGCCTTGGCGACCACCACACAGAACAGGAATTCAGTCGCCGTTGGGGGAATCGGTGCGTTCGCTGAACCTGGCCAGCCGGAGCTCAGTGTGCAGATTGAGCGGCGCCCCGGTCTGGCGGCAACCGTGGTCGATCGGCGAGAGAGACTGGGTCTTCCAACAACTCACCTTGACCGGCGAAGCGGCGGCCATCGATCAGGAGTCTATCCTCGCTGAGCGCCAACGGCTGTCAGGATTATGGTCACAGGTGACGCCGGAGCCACAATGGACGGGCGCGTTTCTGAGGCCCATTCAGGATTACTTGGAGATCTCAGCCGACTACGGTGCGCGCCGGTCATACAACGGCGGTCCCTATCGCAGCTACCATGAAGGCGTCGATTTCAGTGCCTATAGCGGCACGCCGGTCTTTGCACCGGCCGGGGGAACCGTTGTGCTGGCTGAGCCGCTCTTCGTGCGCGGCGGGGCGGTCCTTATCGACCATGGGCTGGGCATCTATACAGGCTACTATCACTTGTCTTCCGTTGATGTAGCCGTCGGTCAGATTGTGCAGCCGGGCGACCAACTGGGCGGCGTCGGCACCACCGGCCTATCGACCGGCAACCACCTTCATTGGGACCTGATCGTCAACGGCACCTGGGTAGACGCCATGAGTTGGCTGGATCAAGATACGGCCTGCTGGATACTAGAAGCCCTTGACCGGCCTTGCATCCAGCCCGCAGGAACTTAACTTAGTCGTCCTCGATCTCATCATCGGCGAAATCGAAGAGCTCGCCGATCGATTTCCTGTAATAGTTCTGACGAATAGCCCCCGCGAACACCGGCGCCGTCGATAGCGTGACTACATTCGGAAGCCGTCTTTGGCCGGGAATGGACACCGTATCGGTCGTCACGATCTCGACGATCTCCGGCACCGCACCCAGACGATCCATTGCATTCCCCAGGAAAAGGCCATGGGTGCACACAACATGAATCTCCTCGATGCCAAACTCCACCAGTGTCCGGCTCAGTTCGGCAATGGTCCCACCGGTCGCGATTTCGTCGTCATGGATAATCGCCCGACGAAAGCCACTCACTTGGCGGCCGATTAGCCCGCTGATGTGGACACGTTTGTCATCCAGCCGTGTCTTATTGGCTGCAGCCACACCCAACCCCAGCATCTCGGCGAAACGTGCCGACGACTTGGCACTGCCCATATCCGGCGCAACCACTACCGTGTCAGTTGGGCTGTATTGGCGCGGCAGAAAGTGACCCGCAAACAAGCCACGCGCCGTCAATGGGTCAGCCGGAACGCCGAAAAAGCCATGAACCTGTGGCGAATGGAGCGTCATGGTCATCACGTGCGTGGCCCCGGAGGTTCGCAGCAAATCGGCCACCAGACGGGCCGTGATGGAGATGCGGGGGGCATCCTTCTTGTCCGAGCGCGCATAAGAAAAGTAGGGAATGATGGCGTGTACTTCGCGGGCAGCAGCACCCTTGGCGATGTCAAGCATCATGAGCAGCTCAATGAGATGGTCGCTCACGGGTGGGGTTAGCGATTGAACGATGTACACTGCCCTTCCGCGCACGCTGGCGCCCAGTTGCACATAGAGGTTGTCGTTACTGAATTTTGAAAAGCTTGTGTTTTCCAGTCGAACACCGAGGGATTGGGCCAACTCGGCCGCCAGCTTCAGGTTGGACCGCCCACTAAACAAACGGACATCTTTCTGGTCGAGTGGCAGCGATTCTATCGTCATAGGGTCCCCTGGCTACGCTTCCCGCCTTTCGCGGACGATGAAGTGTCGATTATGTTCAGTACGCGTCTCAATTATCGCGAAGGCAACCGCGTGAGGCAACCGGTTTCCGGCTGCTCACTCAAATCGCGCCGGTATTGCCAGCGCCTCTTTCAGTAGGTCATCATAAACGACCGCAGTCACTTCGACGGCGCCCATGGCAACCAGATGCGGGGTCAGGTACTGCACATCAAGCAACGTGAAGTTCCTTTGCCGTAATCGTTCAGCCAGGAACACGAGAGCCACCTTGCTGGCGCTGGGAACCCGGCTGAACATGCTTTCCCCGGCAAAAAGCCCGCGAACCGTAACGCCGTAAAGCCCCCCAATCAACTCCCCATCACCGCTGCGGACCTCAACACTGTGGGCGAAGCCCAACCGGTGTAGTTCAACGTAGGCCCGCACCATCTCCTCATTGATCCAGGTTTCCTCACGGCCGGGGCCGGCGGCCGCGCAAGCACGCATTACGCCCTCAAAGTCGCGATCCACAACGACCTCATACAGATTCCGACGCAGTAGGCGCTGTAGTGACCGGGAAATGTGGAGCCGATTCAAAGGCAAGATAGCCCGCGGATCGGGTTGATACCAGTGGATGGCCCCGCTCTCGTCAGCCATAGGAAAGACTCCCTGGGCGTAAGCGGACAGCAGTAGTTCAGGATTCAATCTCATCATCGATGGGGACCACGCCTCTTGGCAGACGGATCCTTATCATATCGGTTTACTAGCCGAATTCAATCTGCGGTTCGCGGCCGGTATCGCTTTCCCACCACGACCGTATTCGCCCACCGATCGGCCGTCCCAATGCCCGCTCGAGCTCCGCAATGACGTACCATAACTGCCGGAAATCCACGCCGGTTCCAAAGCCCATCTTATAGGCCATGAAGACCAGGTCCTCGGTCGCCAGGTTCCCTGCTGCGCCGGGGGCAAACGGGCAGCCGCCCAAGCCACCGAGGCTGGTATCAAAGATTCTCACACCGGCCTGGAGTGCGGCAAAGGCGTTGGCCAGGCCCAGCGCCTGCGTATCGTGCAAGTGAACAGCCAGCCGGTTGATATCGACGCGGTGCGACAACTGATCGATCAGTCGGCCGACAGCCAGTGGTTGGGCATGCCCAATGGTGTCGGCAATAGACAATTCGTCGATGCCAAGTTCCCACAGCCGGTCGACGAGAGAGATCGTTTCGTGCGAACTGATCACCCCTTCGAATGGGCAAACCCAGGCGGTCATGACGTAAACGCGAATGAGAATGTGGTCGGTGGCGGCTCGAGCGATTAGACGTCGTGCCGAAGCCAGCGCATCGTGCCGACTGTTGCGGGTGTTGCGCCGGCTAAACGTGTCACTGACGGCCACACCAAACGCCATTGATCGACAGCCGGCGGCAATGGCACGATCATAGCCGATGTCATTGAAGACGAGACCGGTTAGTTGTATCGGCTCTCCCTGGTGGCGCGAGATAGCGGTAGACATGACCTCATCGGCATCGGCCAATTGAGGCACGGCTTGAGGGTGAACAAAGCTGGTGGCTTCGATGTGGCGCAATCCGGCGGTGATGAGTCCGTCGATCAGCGCCAGTTTGGTATCAGTGGCAAGGTAGGTGGCTTCGTTCTGCAATCCGTCCCGCGGCCCAACTTCATAGACCTTGATCAGGTCGTCCATCAGCCTCCGTCAGACATCAGATGGCGGCGAAAGAACTCGGTAATCTCCGTATAGCAACGAACACGATTGGCGTATTTGAGGACGTCGTGGCCTTCGTCCGGGAACATCAGGTATTCAACTTCCTTGCCGGCCGCACGCAATTGGTCAACAACATCCCTCGATTCCTGCTCAATGACGCGCGGATCATTGGCACCCTGTATGACCAGTAGCGGACAGGCAATCGCGTCGATATAGGTGCGCGGGGATCGTTCGATCAGGAAGGCGTCATCGGTTCCCGGTTCACCCACTGTCAGATAGAAGTAGGGCTTCCACGTCTCGGGCAGGCGGTCAATGAAGGTATACAGATCATAAGGACCAAACATGTCCACGGCGGCCGACCAAAGCTCAGGATGGCGGGCGGCCAGTGTAAGCGTCATGTAGCCGCCATACGATCGGCCGATGACGGCCGCGCGCGACGTGTCGATCAGTTCATCCTGGGCCAGAACACCCATCGCATAAACGTGATCCAGTCGATCCTGGCCGCCCCAGTCCCGATCGACGTGCTTCATATAGCTTTGGCCGTAGCCACTGCTGCCGCGCACATTGGGGACAAACACCGCAAACCCATTGAGAGTCAGGTACTGGATGAGTGGCATGGAGAACCAGGCGAAGTCCGGTCGCTCCTGACTTTGCGGCCCTCCGTGAACGTAATAGATCAAGGGACGCGGACCGTCATAGCCAAGTTCAGGCGACGGGCGATAGAGGCGTGCCGAAATACGCAGCCCGTCGAACGAGGTGTAGGAAGCATCTTCGCCCACTGAGAGCCACGTGTCGTCCAGGCCCAGGACGCGCTCTCGCGTATGCCGTACGACCGTTTGGCGCTCAGGCCCCTCAACGGTGTAGATCTGCGTGGGGCTGATGGCTGTGGAATGGGCAAGCACCCACCGATCGCTGTCGGGATCGTAGTGTGCGTGATCCAGCACTCCGTCAGCTGTCGGTGGCTTGCCAGAGATGACCGACGTCACGGTCAGGCGCAGGGCCTCTTCGTCAAACTCGGTCTCATACAACCACGAAGCGCCATCAATGTTATATCGCAAGCTGTAACGACTATCCCCAAGGTGCTCAATCTCTTCCAGCTCGCCTGAGCCTGTATGAACCAAACCGATCACTTCAACAGGCTGCACGGATTGAGGCTGTGACGGGCGCAAGTAGCCGGGCGCATAGGCATCACTGTGGAGACTGGACAAGAGGAGTAGACCCTCGTTGGACGGCGCGAACAGGGCACAACTGATGCCGTTGAGCGCAACTTCTTCCCCCGTCTCACGAGCTTCCAGCGGCTTGCCGTAGAGCAACACTGGCTCCGACCCGGGAGTCACCAGATAGAGCACGGAGTCGCCGCTGGCATAGCCTTCGACAACGGTGGCCTGCTGATGGTCGGCACCATGGCCGGTCGGGAATCCGCCCCACTTGGAGTCGTACAGCGGCACCAGTTCCCCCGTATCCAGATGGGCACGAAAACTCCGGAAATGCGCCTCGGCGCGTGATTCACCCACGAGGTAGATGACGTTGGCCGCGCTGTCGGCTTCTCCACAGTGCCAGCGATGGTTCTCCGGCAAATCGGGAAAGGCGGGCTCTGGATAGCCGCCTTCCAGCGGAATCAGCATCGGCTGATAGTTCTCGTCGCCGTTCGAGTCCAGCATGAGCAAGATACGACCCAAGTCGGGGAAGACGTGAAACAGCCTGGACACATGGTGCGGATTTTGTAGGGCAACATCAGGCGGGAGAAGCGGCTCGGGCACGCTGCCGCCATAGTCCATTGCATACAGGCTCAGCCAACCGCCCAGATTACTGACGAAGAACAGTCGATCGCCAACCAGCTGCGGCACCTGAAACAGCCGCGCGGACAAGAGTGATTCAATTCGGGGTGTGGTCATAGGTACTGTTTCCCTCAATACGAGCCGACTGATGGGTCAACATACACGAGCGTAGGCATCGATGCCGCCGTCCATGTTCATTGTCCTGTTGAAGCCGTTGCCGCGCAGCCAGGCGGTGACCTGAGCGCTGCGAACCCCGTGATGGCAGAAGACGATGAGTTCGGCCTCCGGATCGGCACTCAGCTCGCTTGGTAGTGCCTCCAAGCCCCGGGCGGCCAAGTCGCTCATCGGCACCAGGACCACGTCCGGCCCCAGATTGGCATAGGTCAACTCAACCGGTTCGCGAACATCCACGAGCCGGGGAGCGGCGCCACTCGCACGTAGCTCGGCCACCGCCTGAACCGAGTAGCCGGGCACACCAAGATGATTGGCCATGCAGCTCCTAACGCTCCAACGTAGACAGGTCTCCTAATTCCTGGCCCATTGCTTGCGCCTTCAGAATTCGGCGCATGATCTTGCCCGACCGGGTCTTGGGCAGATTCTCGACAAAATCCACCGACGACGGCTTGGCAATCGGACCCATCTCATGGCTGACATGGTCAATGAGCTGCCGGCCGAGTGCTTCCGTCGGCTCTGTGCCCTGACGCAGGATGACGTAGGCCTTAATGATGTTGCCGCGCAGTTGATCAGGCACGCCAATGACGGCTGCTTCGGCCACTGTGGGATGGCTGACCAACGCGCTCTCAATCTCTGCCGTTCCCAGCCGGTAACCGGAGACCTTGATCACGTCGTCAATACGGCCGATGATCCAGTAGTAGCCGTCCTCGTCCTTGCGAGCGCTGTCGCCCGGCAGATACCAGCCCTGCTCCTCGAAGCGGCTCCAGTACTGCTGCACGTAACGGTCAGGATCGCCAAAGATGGTCCGCAGCATGGCCGGCCACGGGGTCTTGATGACCAGGTAACCTTCTTCATTTGGAGCCACCGGCTCGCCGTCTTCGTCGACAACATCCATCTCGACGCCAGGAAACGGCCGCGTGGCCGAACCGGGCTTAAGCGGTACGCTGGGGAACGGCGTGATCATGAACGCACCCGTTTCCGTCTGCCACCACGTGTCCATGATCGGGCACTTTTCCTTGCCGATGACCGTGTAATACCAGCGCCATGCCTCCGGGATTGATCGGCTCGCCGACCGAACCCAGCAGCCGCAAGCTGGACAGATCGTGGAGTGCCGGCCAGCTTTCGCCAAAGCGCATCAGGCCGCGAATAGCCGTGGGCGCCGTGTACAAGATGGACACGCCGTACTTGGCCACCAGCTCCCACCAGCGGTCGGGGTTAGGATGTGTCGGTGCGCCTTCGTACATGAAGCTTGTCGCGCCAATGATCAGCGGCGCGTAGACAATATAGCTGTGCCCGGTGATCCAACCCGGATCGGCCGCACACCAGTAGATGTCGTGGTCTTTGACGTCGAACACCCACTTCAGCGTAGTCGCCGTGCCCACCATGTAGCCGCCGTGGGTGTGGAGAATCGCTTTTGGCCGGCCGGTTGTGCCGGACGTATAGAGCATGAACAGCGGATCCTCGGCATCCATCGCTTCGGTCGGCGTATGGGCATCGGCAATAGGCAGTGCCATCAGCTCATGGTACCAATGGTCGCGGTCGGCCACCATCTCCACGTCCTGGCCGGTACGCTTGACGCAGACGACGCTCTGTACGGGCGTATCGCGCTCCAGTGCTTCGTTGGCAATCTGCTTCAGTTCGACAATCTGGCCGCGAAACCACGCCCCGTCACAAGTAACCAGAACCTTCGACTGGCTATCCTGGATCCGATCGTAGAGCGCCTCGGTGGAGAAGCCACCGTAAACCACCGAATGGATGGCGCCAATCTTGGCACAGGCCAGCATCGCGATTGGCAGCTCCGGAATGCGACCCATGTAAATAGTCACCCGGTCGCCGCGCTCGACCCCTTGCGATTTCAGGACGCCGGCAAACTTGCAGACCTCATGCTGCAATTGCTGGTAGGTGTAGGTCCGCGAATCACCCGGCTCGCCTTCGAAGATAAGCGCAGCTTTGTTGCGCGTGGCCGTCCGCATGTGGCGATCGAGTGCATTGTGGACAATGTTGGTCCGGGCGCCAACAAACCATTTGTAGAACGGCGCATTGGTGTCATCGAGCACCTTGTTCCACGGCTCAAACCACTCAAAATTCTCGGCCGCGATCTTGCCCCAAAACGCGGGGAGATCGGCCTCAGCCTCGGCGCAAAGCCGGTCATAATCCTTGACATAGGCCTGCGAAACAACTTCCGGCGATGGATAATAAACTTCAGGTTGTGATGCGGATTCAGCCATGGGTGCCTACCTTTTGCGACAAAACGCGAACTAATGAAGATGGATGGACGATCAGGTGTCCCACCGCGACTCGCATCACGGGGCTAACTACTGACGATGCTAGTAAGTATAGTGGGTGAAGGCTGCATCGAACAACTGCCGACGCCTATTCAGCCTCTGTCCCGACCATTGATACACCCGGCGCCACAAATCCGTCAGCCGCACTGTCATGGTCAGCCGAGGCCAACGACTCCGGCATATCAACAACATGGGCGCAAACGGGGCAAATGTGCCAGTGCATCTCAAGCGGTGTGCCGCACTGCCGG
This sequence comes from uncultured Chloroflexia bacterium, assembly GCA_963695535.1. GTDB lineage: Bacteria > Chloroflexota > Anaerolineae > Promineifilales > Promineifilaceae > Promineifilum. The sequence continues at coordinate 706,805 of CAVOGT010000001.1, read as the reverse complement.
CATGGACGTCGCAGCGTCACATGACATTCCGGGCACACAAGCCACGATGATTCGACCGGTCTGGCGCATCCGGGACAACTGTGTCCTCGCTCAATCTGTAGCAGCAGCGCTTCCTGCCGGAGTGTGCGCTCATACTGCTCGACCAATGTCTCTCGTGGCCGTAGCAGCAGATAGATGAGCAGCCCGACCACAGGCAGCAACAGGACGAGCAATAGCACTCCGGCAGCCCACCAGGCCGATCGGCTACGGCGGCGCATGTCACGAAGCGCCCAAATGACTACCGCCAGCCAGAGAAGCAGCAATGGTATGGCAGCGAGCAGCCCTAATTCAAGTGTGCCGATACCTCTGATAGCGGGGACAATCATTGAGCCAGGACCTCAGCGCGCATTATAGCAGCTTTCGTAGTCGAGAAAACGAAAGCCCCCTGATGAAGGGGGTCATCAGGGGGCGAGTATTCTAGCAACAAAACAGGGTGATTAACCGATCAAACGCCCTGCTGCGTTTCCTTTTGGGTCTTGCGCGAACGGCGGGCCGCCTTTTTGCGGGCAATCCGGTCAAGCTCGCTCTTGGAAATGAACCAGCGCTTCCGACGGACGTCGGTCAGCACGCGGCTCTTAATGACTTCACGATTGAAGCGGCGCAGCAGTTGTTCTTGCGATTCATCTGATCGCAGAGTTACCTTAGGCATAGTATTCACCCCCTTTTTGTACAGTCTTCATAAGCAACAACAAAGTATATCACGCCCCGGACTCTTCGCCAAGGCGCCTAAGGTCGCCAAAATTAGCCGGCCAGCCGCGCCGCTGCGAACACCAGCTCACTCAAGGTTGGATGGGCCGAATAGAGAGCCGCCAGATCGTCTATACGAAGCTGTGCCCTTAGGGCAACAACAAGCGGCGCCAGGGCTTCGGCCGCATGTTCTCCAACCGCGATCCCCCCGGTCACCCGACCGGACGAGGATTCATAAGCGATATCGACGAATCCCGACGTGTCGTTAAGCAGCCATGGCTTGAGCGCTTGATCATAAGGCAAACGCACATGGGCGAGCACACCGGCGGCCACATCACCGATCTGGGCTACTTCAGGCCGGGTGTAGGTTGCCAGCAGCAAGGTGCTGAAATCGAACGGTTCCGCTGCAATACCCAACGCATGGAGTGCGGCAATCCGTCCCTGAGCCATCGCCTTATTGGCCACCATCGGACTACCGGCTGCGTCGCCAATCACGTAGACAGCCGGATTGCTACTGCGGCCGAATTCATCCAGTTCCAGGGGCCAGTTCTCGCTGTCGATGCCTGCCCGATCCAATTGCAAGCGCGAGACATCGGGTTGTCGGCCGACGGCGGCAAAGGCCATACCGGCCGATAGACGTGTGCCGTCTGACAAGATGACAACCACACCTTCACCGGATCGATCGATAGTCTCGGCGACCTGCCCCATATAGACGCTGACGCCCCGCTCCATGAGCGCAGCCATCAAGAAACGCCCGGCATCGGGATGATACGTAGGCAGGACACCAAAGGCATCGATGACCCAGTGCACGTTCACGCCTAGCACATTGAACAAGTGGGCAAACTCACAGCCCGTTGAGCCTCCGCCGATGACTACCATCGAATCCGGCAGCTCGTTCAACTGACTCATCAGCCGTGGCGCAATCACCTTGCGTCCATCAGGCTTTAGCCCTGCCGGAAATACCGGTACCGAACCGGTGGCTACCACAAATCTATCGGCCGCCAGCCGTGTGGTTATCCCGTCTTGAGTCACTTCCAGGCTGTCCGCGCCGACGAATGCCGCGGCGCCGGACACGATCGCTACACCCAATGCCAGCAGCGCTTCCTGTTGCTGCTCATTCCACTGGGTACGCGTGGCTTGCAGACGTGCCAAGATATCTTCCGGTAGGGCCAGACCGCTGGCCATCTCCGCTGCAGCCAACCAGACCTTGCTAGGCAGCAAACTATGCCACCCGGCCCGCCCGCCAATTGGTCCGTCAGTGACCAGCGTGACCTTTGCACCGGCTCTCGCCGCGCTGCGCGCCGCCTCACTGCCCCCTAGGCCGCCTCCAATTACAATCAGTTGCTTTGTCATGGGCTTCAAGTATAGCTCGTGACGCCGCAGCGGCTAAAGCTGCGCCTGATCGGATCATCCGCGACGCATTCAATTATTTCGCCGGGAATGAACCGCAAGGATTGAATAGATTCCATCTACAGCTATAATGACAAGTGAAAAGACCCAACGCAAAAAGGAGATAAGCTCATGGACCCTGTGGCCTACGTCGTCTTTGGCATTTTCATCTTGCTCATGTTGACGGCCATCATCGTGCCGCGCTTCACGCGCAATCGCGATTCGTCGCAATCTCTCTAATGGTCGCCGGCACGCGTGCCCATCGTCGTACTTTGGCCATGATGCTGGCCTTTGCTGCAGCGGTCGGCCTTGTTTTTGTTGCCCACGCCCGGTCGGCTGACGGAGCCGAGAACCGGACCGATCAGACTGCCGTCGTTCGCGTGTACTACGAGTCTATCCGCGACCTCGAACAACTCGCTTCGTATGATGTGTGGGAAGTCAACAACCTGGATGAACAGTATGTGCTGGCGGCCGTCGATCAGGCGGCGCTGGCCGACCTGCACGCCGCCGGTTGGCCAACGGCCGTCGATGCCGACGCGACTGGCGCGGCCCGCACTGCCCTCAAGGGTAATATGTTTGGCGATGGCTATCGAACGGTCGATGAGCTCTACCAGGAACTGGATGACCTGGCCTCCACCTACCCGACGCTCGTTGAAGTCGTAACCTACGGCCGCAGCGAATGCCTGGCCGCCGGTGGCTGCACCACTCCCGCCGGTGACGAACTGGCCGGGCACGACCTGAGGGCGCTGCGTATCACCAACGAGACGAAGGCAGGCGCCTCAATCATCTCCGACACCACCATCATACCCGGTGAAAAACCGGTCTTCTTCCTGATGGCTAACATTCACGCCCGCGAGATCACGACCCCGGAGTTGGCCATGCGTCTCGCCGCTTGGCTGCTGGAAAACTATGGTGTTGATGCCGACGCGACCTGGCTGGTCGATTCGCATGAGGTTTGGATCGTGCCAACGGCCAACCCGGACGGCCATTGGCTTGTCGAACTTGGGGGCACGCCGGAGTACGGTAACTCCCCCCTCTTTCATCGCAAGAACTTCAACCAGGACGCCAACGAGGACGGGCTGCCCGACTGTACGACATGGCCGTCGACCGGCAGCGCACAGTTCGGCGTAGATCTCAATCGCAATCATACGGTGGGCTGGGGATATTCCGGCTCAAGCGGCATTCCCTGTGACTTGACCTACCGAGGCCCGGCGCCGCACTCAGAGCTGGAGGTGTCGTCGCTCCAAGACTTGGTCACGGCGTTAATCCCGGATCAACGAGGCACGGCAATGGACGATGCGGCACCGGCCGACACCACCGGCATTTTCATCACCGTTCATAGCTACAGCGAACTGGTTCTGTGGCCCTGGGGGTACCTCTATGAACCCGCTCCCAACCGCGACGGATTGAAAGCGATCGGCGACAAACTGGCCTCATTCAACGGGTACTTGTCCTGCCAGCCAACTGCCTGCCTGTATGCCGCCAGCGGGGCTTCCGATGACTGGGCCTATGGTGAACTTGGCATTCCGGCGTTTACATTTGAGGTCGGCCGACAGTTCATGCCGCCCTATTCTGAAATCGACGCTGTCCAATGGCCGGACAACAAACCGGCATTCATTTATGCGGCGCGCATCGCTCGAACCCCCTACCTCACCGCGCTCGGCCCGGACAGCCGTGCAGCGGAAGCAACCGCGGGAATCGGCGTGGTTGACCTGCAAGTTGTCCTGGACGATACGGATACAGGCAACGCGACCATCGTCACCGGGGAGTATTCCATAGATCTGCCGTTCTGGGATGACGCGCATAGTAGCCAAACCGCTTATACCGGCCGACGGTGCCTTCGATTCCTCAGAAGAACTGGCGACGGCCACCTTCGACATCACCGGACTGAGCGAAGGCCGCCACATCGTGTACTTCCGAGGGCAAGACAGTGAAGGTCACTGGGGCGCAGTAACCGCCGCTTTTCTCGACATCACCAACATGACGGAATCGGAGCGAGTCTTTCTACCCCAAATCCTGCGACCTTAACGCTGTCGCTATCTGGCAACTACTAATCGGCCGGCATTGCATCCAGCAACGGATCGCGTTCGCCACGGAACTGGGTCTCATACAGCGAGGTATAGAGGCCATCGAGAGCCATCAAGTTCCTCGTGCGTCCCGGTTTCCACCAATTGACCCTGATCCAGCACCAGAATCAGATCGGCTGCCAGAATTGTTGAAAGGCGATGGGCGATGACCAGACTGGTCCGGTCCTTCATAACAGTCTCCAGCGCATCTTGAATCAGTGCCTCAGAAAGTGAATCCAGATGCGAGGTGGCCTCATCCAGCACCAGGATCCGCGGATCCTTGAGGATGACACGGGCTATAGCGATACGCTGCCTCTCGCCGCCGCTGAGCCGGTAACCGCGCTCGCCCACAACGGTCTCATATCCGTCCGGCAGCGACACAATGAACGCATGGATGTTGGCCGCCTTGGCCGCCGCAATCATCTCAGCTTCGGTGGCGTCCGGTCGGGCGTAGAGCAAGTTGGAGCGGATAGTATCGTAGAAGAGATACGTCTCCTGGGTCACCATGCCGATATTGTCCGACAGGGACTTTAGCGTAACCGTCTTGATGTCGACGTCATCGATAAAGACAGATCCTTTGGTCGGATCGTATAGTCGGGGGATGAGGTACGTGATAGTGCTCTTACCGGCACCACTCGGACCAACCAAGGCCACCAACTGGCCGGGCTTCATGTGGAAATTGACATCCTCCAGGGCCCATTCTCGCGCCATCACCGGCGCCACAGGCTCCTCGGCACCGTCTTCGCCGTCACGTTCGCGGGCATTGCCTCGCTTAACCAGTGAAGCAGAACCCGCTCTGGTATAGCGCGTCACTTCGCTTAGCCCGCCACGGACACCTTCCGCAAGTTGGCGATAGTCAAAGAAGATCCCGTCGAATCGCACATCACCCGCCACGTCGGTCAGCTCAATAGCGTCGGGCGCTTCCGCGATCTCAATCGGAATGTCCAGTACTTCGAACACACGCTCGAAGCTCACCATACTTTGGGCGAATTCAACCGGTGCATTGGTTAAGGCCATCAGCGGTCCGTACAGCCGGCTCAGATAGGCGCCAAACGCCACAATCGTACCGATCGTAAACACGTCGCCAATGACCAGATAGCCACCAACCCAATAGACCAGCGGCCGTGCCAATCGCGCCAACGATGCTCAGCATCAAGAAGAACCAGCGGCCGACCACAGCCGAGCGAACCCCAAGATCGCGCACGGATGCCGCATCCCGCCGGAAGCGGGCCAGCTCCTGGTTCTCTCGGCCGAACAATTTCACCAATAGTACGCCGCTCACATTCAGCGTTTCGTTCATGGTCGCATTCATTTCCGCGTTTAGCTCGAGTGACCGGCGGCGCAGGTCACGCAAGACACGGCCGATTCTGCGCGCGGGTAGAATAAACAGCGGAATGATGGCCAATCCGAGAAGCGTAAGGCGCCATTCCAGAGCAAACATGACGATCAGCGTACTGACAACTGCGACGATATTCGAAACAATCGATAGCATGGTGCTGCTGACGGCCTGTTGCGCGCCGACCACGTCATTGTTCAGCCGCGACATGACCTCACCGGTCCGCGTCTGCGTGAAGAAACGCAGCGACATCCGCTGGAAGTGTTCATACAGCTGACAGCGAAGGTCGAAAATCACGCCTTCACCCACCACAGAATTCAGCTGTCGTTGCCAGACCCCCAACACACCGTCAATCAGCGGAATAGCGATCATGCCAATGGCCAGAAAGTTCAGCAGTTGCGTGTTGGCCTCCGGAATGGCCGTGTCGATAAGCGCCCGAATGAGCAACGGGGAAAGAAGGCCGATGCCGGTGGAGATGAGAATCAGGACAAAGATGACCGCAATCTGCGGCCAATAGGGCCGCGAAAACTGCCACACACGCGCCAATAGATCGCGCGTGACGACGGGGCGATCCTGTTTTTCATCGTAGCTCAAAAAGGCGAACCATCCGCCGCCGTGCATACCCATACCTTTACTCCTGTGTTAGCCGCTGGGGAAGGTGATAGACATCAATTCTACGAACTCCTCCCCGTTCGGCAACCTCCACCGCTCCTGGGTCTGTGAATCATACAGACCGGCAACAAGTCGATACGTGCCCGCCGGCAGGTCGGCAGGCAGGGTGAGACTGTGTTGTTGTCGCACAACGTCATCTTGGCGCCACCCTTCCCAGGCTAGTCCCAGCCCATCCCATTGGGTTGCAAGGTCACCCGTTTCGTCGAGCAGATGAACGAACATTTTCACAGGCGCGGGTTCGGCCTGCTGCTGCCATGTCGTCGTCAGCGTCAGCACGTCACCGTCTACCATAGCCGTATCCGATCCCAGAAAGTCAATCCGCCCTTCCCGCAAGGAAAAAACGTCCTGCGTCGGATCAGGCCGGGGCAAGACGTCCGGCAGTCGCCAAATGCGATAACCGGTTGAGTGCGCCGGCGTAGTCGATTCAGCTCCGTTGAGAATAACCGACCAGTCGTCGGCGAGCGGCACATCGTCGGCCGCGATAAGCCATGTTGGCTGACCGTTCTGCGGCAGGACGACCGCTTGTTGGCCATCCAACCATCGAATCCCCACATCGTTGGTAGCCAGCAGAGCAAAGTCGGCGGCATCAATTTCGTCCGGCTGTATTCCGCTGAGCAGCAGGTTCACGGGGCTACCGTATGGGTCAACGTCATACAGGAACAGGCTATACCCTAACTTGTCAACGGATTGGCGCTCGCGAAACACGGCGAACTGATCGTGATCAGCGAAGTGCACGCCCTGCAGATTGGTCGCGCTGATTGCATACCAGCCCGGCGCAGGATCTGACGGCACGAACGGCCGTGTTGCCGGGTTCATCAGACGGGGGGAAGCTGTCCAACCCCTCATAGACAATTCCATAGGTCGACGGGCGTGCCTCACCGAAGTAACTTAGCCAGACCTCTTCCACTCCGTTTGCCGCCATCCAGGGCGCGAGTGCTTCGAGGTCTTGGCCCCAGTCCAGGTTACTGTCTACCAGCGATCGCCAGCCATTGTCTGGCCCCCCGGCCAAAACGTTGAAGTAGGCCAGGTAGTGGGGATAGATCCAGAGCGAGACGACAGCCAGCCCAGCAGTCAAGCCCAGGACCAGCCACGAGACAATTGACGTACGCCGGAGCCCCGGCAGTTCAACGCCCCGCCTAACCGGTACGGCAAGGGGTCCAAGCGACACACCAGCAAAGACAAACAGAAACGGCAAGACAGGCAATATGTGACGATAGCCCAGATTGATATCTGTGGTCAGCGCAATGGCGAAGAAGCCAAGCGGTGGTATCAACAACGCTGTCAGGTCCAGCGCATCGCTGGCGGAGAGCTGCTTTCGTCTATTCCACAGGGCAGCTCCCGTGGCAACGGCTGACATGAACAGGAGCAACAATGTGGGAAGCGGCGTCTTCAGCAGAAACGCGACCGGGAAGTAGTACCACCAACCCGTCGTCCGATACTGACCCAGAAGAAACGCAGGCGTTTCCACTTGCAGCCGGCCGCCGATATCAAGCAGTTGCTCAAGGTAGGGGGCCAGCGGGATCCGCAATTCGGCCAGCTGTGGCAGAAGCGGCAACTCCGCCGGCAGCGCGCCTATGTTGAAGCCATTCCCGGCCCATAGGGTCACCACGGCGACAAGGGGATAGATGAAGAGAATGGAAACCAAGACCTTCCACCGGCGGTTGCCTTGGTTGTCGCGCATCGCACGCCAATGGCTGAGGATGCCCAGCAAGGCCACGATTGCAAACAGTGGCAGAAACAGCAACGCCGTAAACTTCGTGTTGAGCAACAGGCCCAGCCCAACACCCGCCACAACGGCCGAACCCCAGGAAGGCTGGCGCACCAGACGCCAGAGCCCATAGCCGGCCAGCGCCGCCAAGGCAGTTAGCCCCAGATCGGTTGTGGCCAGGCGCATATGGGCCATCAAATTGGGATCAAACGCGGCCACCAGCAGGGCCAGCACACCAGCAGCGCCGGCTGAAGCCGACCGGGATCTCTGGCGCCGTACCCAGAGATTGCTGCTCGCCACCATGTCGGCCGCCCATCGACCAATGAGCGCAATCAGCAAGAGGCCCAGCCAAACGGACGGCAAGCGAGCCAGGAACATGATATGGTCGACGCCATTACCGATTTCCCACATGAACAGCTCGGCCGGGCGGTGGAAACTGGTGCCCTGCCAGCTTGGGTCATCGATCGGTAGGACCACACTCTGATCCCCGGCAAGGAGCATAGCGTTATAGGCATTCAGTCCCGGCGGATGCCCTACGCGAATCCGTTGCGTCCCACCCTCGTCGGCCGGTCGGAGATAGGCCACACCGCGCACAATGAACCCTTGCTCATCGAACGTGGGCGATTTCTGCGTCAGGCTACTCAATGCCAGCCCGAAAGTCAGCAAGAGGAGTGCGGCCGTTGCCAGAATACGCCAGGCGCGCGTGCTGTTGGTGTGTTCGGTCACGTCAAACAAAGAGTGGCCGGTTCAGGCATTTTCAGCCCAAACCGACCACTCGCTTGGTGTCAATCTGTCGCCGGATTAGTTGTCTAGCGGCATGACCTTGACATTGTCATAGCGCCACGTCGAGTTGTTATATTCGTCCGTTGAAGCAAAAACGCCAAAGTAGTGATCATTGACCCAGCGCGTATCGCCATACTCCTTTTGCAGTTCCAGAGGCGCACCCCGCTTGGCCGCGAAGACCTTGATGCCTTCCTGTCGAACTTCGATTCGGTAGCTATTCCAGCCCTCCGGATCGATGCCTTTCAGATCTTTGGCCGAGCTGCTATCAATGTCACCCAGGCGCTTCATCGCGCTTCCGCCACAGTCGGGACACCAGACAAGTTCATCAACCCGCTCAAACAGCATCTTCAGCCAGGAGTAGAAGATGACATTCGTGTTGTAGAAGTGGTTGAAGCACTCCTTGTGCGTGTAGATACCGTCGTAGCTATCGGGATCTGATGGGCATTGTCCACCCGGGCCACCGGGCCAGTCACCGCCGAACACAAAACCGGATGATAGCAAATTAGCGGTGTTGGCGATCCAGACATCATAGGTGATGACGTAGGGCAGGCGCGGTGCCGGTTTGCCGGGGCTGGAGATACCCCAGTCCCACCGGTCCTCGACCTGAATCACGTACCAACTGTCCTGCGGCTCGTAGAAGCCGCGGACTTCTTCTTTGAACGTGGTCCGACGAATATCCCAACCGCTGTTGACATCGTCAAACGTATCCAGGTACCCACCGACAACACGCTCTGTATTGGACCAGGCGCTAGGAATCGGACCGTTGGCGCTGCGCACGCGGTAATAGTACTCATTGGAGGTGGATGGGTCGTGTGAAATGAGCAGACTCGTTTCGGCGGCCGTCAGCACATATGTCGTGGCGCCAAAGAAGTCGGGGCTCTTCGCCTCTTGCAGTTCGAAGTTGGTAATGCCAAACGTCGGCGTCCAGGACATGACCCATTCGTTGTTGCCATTCGGCACACCGGCTGTCAATACCACGGGTTGCGGTTCCGGCGCGAGGCCAAAAACCGTGAATGGCAAGTACTGGAACGGCGAACTCATCATAGCCACAATATCGACCGTCGCTTGACGCTCGATAATGTCACCGTCAGCATCAATGACGGCCGTATTCGTGATCGTGCTATTCAGGTCCGCGTCTTCATCGATGGCTGCAAAGATCGTGATGACTGCTTCCTGACCAGCAATCGCAGTGCCTTCCCAGGTAATGGTACCGCCGTCTTCGTCACAGGTCGTGGTCAAGAGTGCATCGCACTCGCTGCTGATATACACCAGTCCTGCGGGTAGTTCATCGGTAACGGTTGCCAGCACATCGGTGTTGCCGGTATTGACCACGGTAATGGTGAATTCGACGACGCCATTCGGTGGCGCGCTTTCGGGCGAGACCGTCTTACTGGAGTCGGCCAGATTCGCGGGCAACAACATATCGGCCGGGATTGACTGAGCGGCAACATACCGCTCGATTGACGGTTCCATCGTCAACAGTTCAAGCGTACTGCTTACGACATCGGCATAAGGCGACCGTTCAATGACCATACCCGGTTCCGGCGTCGGACGGCGGTCGGGCTGCGCTTCAGCCGCGCCGCTGAGGCCAACGACAACTAGAACTAAGGCAAACGCTGATATGAGACTGATCAGGTAGAGACGGCCTCTCTTGGGTCGTGTCTGCTCTGATGCTTCTGAATTCTCTCGCATATAGTTTTTCTCCCTGAAATGTGTTGAATACACAAGACTGAATAGTAGCGAGCTACCATTCTTCAAGCAACTCGCATCTTAACTCATAACCACTGTCTTCACCCACAAGAACTGGGCACTGCGCGACCTCTATCACGTCTCGCTTATCGGGCGTTAACAGTCGAGCCCCATCAGTCCGACGATAAAGTCCCAATCGCAAAGAGTAGGAGTCATCGGATAAATCATTCGGTAAGTCGACAACGTGCCGCTGCAGGAACCGATCACCTGGGTGCAATGTACTTGCGGCCGCATCCAGTCCATCATATTGGGCAACAACCTGTCCGGACGCATCAACCAGGTGGATGAAGATCGCCAGGTCGGCCGGCAGCTCTGACTCGACAAACCAATCTGTGTACAGGATGATCGCTTCTGATGCCTCGTCCGCGTCCCTGCTCGGCCGTAACGCGACGCCATTCAACGCCAGCAGCACCGTGCCCGCATCGGTGAATCGCAAAGGCGATGGTATGAGATCGGCCGGCGGGGACAATTGGTACACAGCATACGACGGATCCCCGTCACTTCGAAAAGTGGGAATCTCATCTATCCCGGCCTGAGCCAGAAGTCCGGGGGCCACGGCGGCAAACTCCGGCACGTAGAGATACGACGCCACGGGGCTACCGGGTCGATTCGCGTCCGGCCAGACGATAGCGCCACCAAATTCGGCACCGGTCTGCACCCAACGGGCCTGCAAATCCCCGTTGTAGTCTCGGCGCAGCGAAGCATCGTCTATAGGCTCGAAGAATCCATCGGCAATCACAGGGGGCGATACCTGAGAGGCCGTGCCATCGAGTTGGGGGCCGTCGCCGGTCAGTCTTATGTCTCGACTTATGTCAAGTAATACGGATTGATACTTGAGCCGGGTCTCCAGAGCTTGCGGCCACAAGGTAAAACCATCGCGTACTGTTCGGGTGATGGCGATAATGCCTAGTATGCCAAATCCCAGCGCCACGGCGATCCGGTAGGCAGCGACGCGATCAGGTCGACTAGATTGTCGTTGACGCAAACGCAAGACGACCGCGGCCAGGGCAATGCCGGGCATCAAATAGATCACCGGCATCGCTCCAACGAGGCGCACACTACTAGGCGCATCGGGAGTCACGGCACTGGGAACGAGACCGACAGCCAGCCAGATCACCGCGAAAGCCATCTGAGGCCGGCGCCACCCCCAGAGCGCCAGGGCCAAGCCGACGATAGCCATGACAGCAATGACGGGTTGGAACAGCGGCCGATCCGGCAGGGAGTAGGTCCAACGCGGATCGCCCGTCAGCCCAAACGCGCCCAATGTTGCCGTTGTTGTGGTCATCACCGGCCCGAGATCCCCTTCCTGCAAAGCGTCCAGGGGCCCGGACAGTTGGTCGACTCGCTGCTGCAGTGTGGGGTCCGATCGCAGTGTAAGGAAGAGCGGCAACGAGACCACTCCCATGATCAGCAGCACAATGGCAGCCAGCGCCGCCTGTTCGCGATAGGCGGCCGGCGTCAAACTCGTAGTCACACTGGCACTAGACCGGCGTGCCGACAACCAGCTCATAGCCAAGTTATACAGACCGAAAAGAAGTGGCAGGACAAAGAGAACGCGAGCGGCGGTGTACGTGTATAGCGTGAGCCCCAGGACCGCCCCGGCCAACACGGTTCGCGGGATGCGATGTTGATGGTGCCCTGCGCCGGCCACAGGCCACAGCAATACCGCCACGAGAATCAACACCGGCTCCATAATCGGCCTGAGACCGATGCGGCTAAAGATGACCGGCCACCAACCAACTGCCAGGCCAAAGCCGGTCACGACGGCGGCCACGGCTCCGAAGTCTCGCCTCGCCCAGCGCAAGGCCAATGCAATGAGCAACATACCCAATACCACTGCAGGCAAGCGAATCGACAGATAGTTGTCTCCCAGGAGCATTTGAAACGGCACCGACCAATAGTGGTAGAGCGGCTCGTGGCCGTAGCCATAGCTGAAGAAGAAGGCATGTTCGCCACCTCGGATGAAGGTGACGATGTCGGCGTTCAGCACCTCGTCCTGAGCCAAGCCCGGCGGCACGTCCTGCAACGCCACCAACCTGAACACCGCTCCCAACAGCAGAAGAGCCGTAGCGGCGGCGATCCACCGGTATTGCCTGTGACGGCCGTTGGTCATATCACTTGCGTAGGTCATAAATCAGGATCGAATAGCCCACCCGATCATCCGGCGGGTGCTCCCGAAACCAGGCGAACACCGTCTTCTCGTCCTCACGCAGGGGCATCTCTTGCAAGTTGGTCACACTGATTGCGTAGATGCCTGGCTCCGGCGAGTAGCGGTCAAACGGGACATCCCACCAGCGTCGGAAGAATTCATCGCGGCCAAGCCCTGGCAGCGGCGTGTAGTTAATACCATAGTAGGCCGGGGCGGCGGTACCAAACCAGGCCAGATTGACCGTGTCCACGTCATGGTCGTCCATCCACCGCTGCAACCGTATGAGATCCTGGCCCCAGTCAATGTTGCTATCGACGAGCACGTTGTAGCCGTTCTCAGGACCGCCGGCCACCTGGTTGAAGGTGCTAAGGTAGTGGGGATGGATACTCAGTGTTGTAATCAGCAACAGAACGGTTCCGCCGACCGCCACCCATTGCCAGACGCGTGTGCGCCATTCATCACTTTCACCAGCCGAGGCCCGCGAATAGAGCTTCGGCGAAGCCAGCCCGGCCGACAAAACCAGCAGGTATGGCAACGACGGCAATACGTGTCGATAACCGATATTCAGCGCGCTGAACATGGTGAGGGCGTAGAATGACAGAGCGGTAGCCAGCAGAAAAGCGGCCGATGGGCGTGTATCGCGCCGCCAAAGGAGCACACCCGCGGCAATGACAATCAGAGCCAGGAGGACGAGCGGCGTCTTGACGGCAAACGCCACCGGAAAGTAACTGAGAAATCCAATCTCAGAAAACTGGCCCAGCAGAAAAGATGGACGCCCACTGCCGCCAGTCAGAGTGAGAATTTGGCTGATACCGCCAACATAAGTCGGAGCCGGTCCGCTGAAGCCGGAGAGAAAGGCCAGAGGCCCGTCCACGTCATAAGTCCCCCACTGAAATCCGAAAATAGCCCATACGACCAAGAGTGACACGGTCGCAGCAATTAGTGTCTGCAAGACACGCCACATCGAATCTTTGAGCCAACTACGATGGGTTGGATACAGTGGGAGAACTGCCAACAACAGCCAAATGGGCAAGAAACCCAGAGCCGACAACTTGCTGCCAAAGGCCAGGCCCATCGCCACGGCCACGCCTAGTACCGATCGCCATTTCCACGAAGCGCCCGATTGCCACATGCGCCACAAGAGCAGCGTAGTAACGAACGTTAACAGGATTCCACCCATGTCGGTAGTGGCATAACGGCCGTGGGCCAGCAGATTAGGCTCAAACAAGAAAAATAGCAACGCCACCAGCGCGGCAACCCGGCCCCACAGCAGCCGACTGAACACAAAGCCCGCCAACGCCAACATCATGGTCAGGTAAACGATAGGCAGCCGCGCGAGGAATACGATGCGATCGACATCGTGGTCGTTGTACTGCCACAGAAAGAGGTCAGCGAACTCGTACCACCCTTCCCGTCGATCCCAGCTGGGATGATCAGTCGGGAGCCGCAGTTCCGGCATGGTCAAGAGCGGCAACGCGGACAGGACATTGATCAAAGGCGGATGTTCAAGGCTTAGACGCGGATCGCCTGTTCGGAGGAACGCTAATCCACGGGCGATATGATTTTGTTCATCAATTGTGGGGCTGTCGTCGATGAGACTATTTAGGGCCAGGAAGAAAAACAGCAACAGCGCCGCCACCGCGACCAGACGAAAGAGCAGGTGGTCGCGCGGGCCTCGCTCAGTTGGTGCAGCTATGTTCACTTCCTCGATCATAACGAGGGCGGATTATACCCCAACCACGCTGCGGTCTAGCGGCCGTGTTTCATACGCTAACGCTATACCTCGAGCGCGGCAGCGTAGGCATGTCGGATGATCGCCTCGATGTCACCAGAGGCGGTTTGCAATAGAATATCAATCAGTGAGTGAGAATACCGGTTCCCCCACCGATGATGTTCAGAAGCCGGCGCGCGTTTGGCGGCGGCGTCTCGTCACGCTGCTAAAGTTGGGCGTGACAGTTGGCGGGCTATACCTGGTGCTCAGCCGCATCGACCCGGCGCTGATCGTGGGCGCTCTGGCTGCGGCTGATTGGGGCTGGATGGCCGTCGGCCTACTGCTGATCGGCGCGAGCCTCGTCGTGCGGGCGTGGCGCTGGCAGGTGATTCTCCGCGGCAGCGGAGCGGAGATTCGCTTTCGCCGCCTCGTGGAACTCTATTTCGTGGGCACCTTTTTCAACGCATTCCTGCCGTCCGGCTTTGGTGGCGATGTGGTGCGTGCGGCCGAAGCAGCCCAGGATGTCCCAGCCACAGTAGCCGTTAGCACGGTTGTCATCGATCGGCTCACCGGGCTGATGGCCCTGTTCGTGATGGCCCTGGCCGTCCTGCCATTTCGCCCGGCTTCGTTTCCCCAAGGACTTACCTGGTTGATCGGGGCGCTCTCTGTTTCCGGCTTGGTCGCTGGGTTGCTCTTGGTAGACGGTCGTCTGGCCCGCAAAGTGGTCGATAGCTTGCCCGCGAGCGTTCGGGGACTAAGCAACGACATCATGCCCCGCACGGTAGAAGCCGTGGATCGATGCAGTTGGCGAGCCCTGGGCATTGCCCTGCTAATCTCGATGCTTTTCAACCTGATGCAGGTCGGGTGGTGGTATACAACGGGCCGGGCACTGTCGCTGACAGTTTCTTACAGCTACTATATGCTGGTTGTGCCAATCCTGGCGTTGGCCCTGCTATTTCCGTCTGTTGGCGGCCTCGGCGTGCGTGAAACGCTGGCACCGGCCCTGTTTGGGAGCGTTATCTTGCCCGAACAGGCTGTAGCCCTGACCTTGTTGGTGTTTGGTTTGGAACGGACGGCGAGCCTGCTGGGAGCGCCCGTCTACATTTTCGCTACCTTACGCGATGCGAGGACACGTCGTCAGGAAGAACAGCGTGTCCTGCATCAACAGTAAGGCCTAAGTTGTCTGATGGCTTACGCCGTGGCCGGCTCAGGATCCGGCGGCGCAAAGGTTATTTCCAACGTGCCGTCATGGAGACGGCCGGAAGTGGTCTTGCGCTTGGCCAGGACAGTCGGCAGGATCATCTCGCGCTTGAAATTGCCAATCGTTATGAAGAGTTCATCGCCCCGCTTGCGTAGCTTGACGTCGTCCTTTTCCACAAACGCAATCGGCAGCCTCAGCATATAGCCGCCATCGTCCAGTTCCACGATTTCCTGCACGGTACCCTGATAAAAGATCTGACACGGGTCTTCGTCACCAAAGCAGTCGGTGGCTAACTGGGACAGCGCTTCCAGGCCCACGACCTCATGGGCATAGTACGGTGCATACCAGATCGGTAGAGGGCTGAAGTTGTCCTCGATCATCTGCATGTACTTCGCCTGGATAGCGCGGCGCTGACGGTAGAATTCGCCCTCATCGGCCGCTTCCGGCAAGATGCGATTGACAATGACGCTATCAACCGGGTAGTTGAATAGACCGAGATAACTGATGGCACGCTCCGCCTCGCGCAGCACCATCTTCTCCGGCTGTAACACCACGCGATAGCTGCTGATGGCCGGATCGCTCAGCGTCTTGCGGAGTTCGGCCGTTGCAGCGTCGAGTGAATTGATGGCGTTGATGATCTCGCTTGGTCCCTGCAGGAATCGTCCGGCCAAAGGCTTGAGCGCCTTCATGACCACGACCGACTCAAGTCGGGTCAGGTGCCCGGCATACCAACGAAATGTGTCAGGCATCGTCAACAGCCGGATCGTCTCGCCCGTCGGCGCCGCGTCAATGATTACCCGGTCGAAGTCGCTTTCGTTGGCGTACTTGTTGATGTGCAGCAGGCTGACGATCTCGTCCATGCCCGGAAACGCCGACAGTTCGTCAGCTACCACATTGCTAATGCCTGGGCCGCTGATCATGCCGGAAACAAACGACTGAACCGTGCCCCAGTAGTTCTGAATGTCCGCCACAACGCTAATTTCCTGGGCCCACAGGTTTTCAGCGACCTGTGTCGGAACGGCCGAGAGCGGAACGTCGAGTGAATCCGCCAGAGCTATGGGCAATGTCGGTGCTGGCGACAAGTGTCTTGATAGCCCAGTTCGGCGCTTCGCAGGGCCGTAGCTGCAGCCACCGTCGTCTTGCCGACGCCGCCTTTGCCAAGATAAAGAATGATTCGCATGTATTTTACTCCACTGACAGTACGTTCCGACCGGCGTTAGGTTGCATACCACAGGCTGGGTTGGAAGTTCTCCAGGACTGACCCGCCAATGAACTCGCGCAAAATTGAATCATTGGCAATGGCATCGAGGTCACCGGACGGAATCGGTTCGAACCATTGCAAGAACGCCAACAGCCGGTTGGCCTCCAGGCGTTCGGGGGTGCCGGGTTCCACTTGCTGCAAGAGCGGTTCGGCCAGGAGTTTCAGCACAGACATCTCGTAGACCAACGCCGAATTGAAGAAGACATCGGCGTTACTTTGGTTGGGGAAAATATGGTTCTTTTCACCACGGCGCACACTGGCCCAACGGCCGATGGTGTCCGCGGCTGTATAGCCGCGATACGCGGCGTCGCGCACAATGCGCCGCAGCAGGCGCGTATCGGTGGTGGGCACCCGGTTGTGCTTGTCAAGATTGAGTTGGGTGAAGGCCGAGATGAACACGCGATAGATAACCGAATCATGGATACCTTTGGTCAGACGCGGATTGAGACCGTGAATTCCCTCGACTACGATCACATGCTCCGGACCGATCTGCAGAGTCTGCCCTTCTTCGCGCCGGCCAGTGCGGAAGTTATAGCGCGGCAAGCGCACCTTCTCACCGGCCATCAGCGCGCGCATGTCGCGCTGGAATAGCTCAAGGTCGACAGCTTCCAGCGCCTCAAAATCAAATTGACCCTGCGCGTCGCGTGGTGTGGCGTCGCGGTCAACGAAATAGTCATCGAGGCCGACGACGATCGGGAACTTGCCTTGGGCCATTAGCTGGAGTGACAGGCGTTTGCTAAAGGTTGTCTTGCCCGCCGAAGTAGGCCCGGAAATGCTGATCAACCGTACGGTCGGCCGTCGCCGGGCGATTTCCTGGGCAATACTAGTCACATAGCGCTGGTGCAACGATTCGGCGACCAGGATCACCTCTCGGGCACGGCCGCTGGAGATGGCTCGATTCAGGGCCGTCACGCTGGAAACACCCATGATCGACAGCCACTCACTATAGTCGCCAAAGATGGACGCCAGTCGAGGCTCATCTTCAAAGGGCTGCAATTCATCAGGGGCTTGGCGTCTGGGAAACTGAAGAATGAACCCGTTTTGATAAGCGTGCAAATCAAACAGGCTTAGATAGCTGGTGTGCGGAACCATGAAACCATGGAAATAATCGCGGACGCCATTCAACTCGTAAAGCGTCAGGTACCCCTTGCGCCGCCGTGCAAACAGCTCCACCTTTTCTTCATCGCCTTGTTCCCGAAACAGCGCCAGTGCTTCTTCGAGCGGAACACGCACAGGTCTGATAGGCAGATCGGCTGCCACCAATTCGCGCATACGCTCACGAAGAGCCGTCAGCTCGGCCGGCGCCAGCGGCACGCCGTCGCCCCGCTCGCAGTAGTAGCCGCCAAACGGCATGGAATGATGGACCGTGATCACTTGTCCGGGAAATACCTGAGCAGCAGCGGCGATCATCAGAAACGTAAGTGACCGTCGATAAATCCGCGACCCATCCGAAGAAGCACTGGACACAGGCTCCAAGTCGGCATCATCCTGTAGTGGCAAGCACAGTTCGCGTAAACGCCCGTTCATTAGGCTGGCAACAATGCTGCCCGTGGCCAACGGTTGGGCGACGAGCACGAATTCCTCAATTGGTGTACCGCGGGGCCCTTCAAAGATGCGACCGTCGTCAAATCGCGCCTGAACAGTGTCTCTGCGTTGTGTCTCGTATACTGTCATCGTTTCGTTTAGTGGGTTGTCAACCACAGCAGCCGCCAGCGGATTGTGGTCAGATAATCAGATAGTCGCCAACGGCCGCAAGGCTTCGGTCTACCGTCGATTCCAGTATTGACTTAATCATGCGAACCGGCACTTTGGCGTATAAATTGGCGTTCATCCATTCTACATCATTCAGATTTTCATGCAGGTCGGTCGGCGAAATACTCATTCGCTCGGCATAGATTTCCACCGTCTCACGACACCTCCGGTACCCAGTTGGGCTGCCAAATAGTCGCGCCAGGTGACAAGTCAGCATCGGTCGCAAATGGCAGCCAGTGATCCGGGGTGGCAGCGTGCAGAATCTCAGCCGTCTCTGAAGGCAGGCCATTCGACTGAATCGCTGGTCAATCTGCATAAGGTCATGTTGTGCAGGTAAACACTCGATCACGGTCTCGCCCAGTATTCGCGCTGTCACGAAGTGCGGCATCAAGACGTCGCGAAACCAGGCCAGGTCAACGAGCAAGTGCGATAGATAGCCGGCTACAAAAGCCTTTGGTCGGACTATGGCAGGCAGCCGCAGTTCGGGTACGCGCCAGCATCTCCCGTCCGGCATCCACACAGAGGTAACGGCAGCGGTAGAAATGGGTTACCTCGCGCGGGACATCGACAAGCACTTGAAAGTCCGCGGCGACATTGCCGAGGCAAAACGCCGGCCAGGCTCTCGCAGCATCTGCAATAGGTCGTAGGCGTGCTGTTCTCGGCCGCCATCTACTCGCTGCCGAAGCTGATCAGCCAAATACAGATGCATGAACGGCGTGGGCATGACGGGGAATAAGGGGCTAAGGAACGTCTGGCGCTGACACGGAGCCTCTTATCGCTGGGCCGATGGGCAGTATGAAGGAGAGTACCAGCGTGTATTGACATGGCCGCGTAAGCGGTCAGGCTAGGTAAACAAACCAGCAAGACGCGCGTATTGCGAGCAGCTTTCTGATACGCCTTGTCCCCGAGCGAGCCTGGAGCGACGCTTCCAGACTATGGGCTTCGTCTGGCTGGGCGATGTTCTCTACGATATCGGTCAGACCGACCGGTACAATGTAGCCTCGCACAAAATAGGGCCGCCCGTAATCATCAGTCTGGGCGTAGACCGTGTGCTCGGCAAAAAGTCGGTATCCGAAACCGGCTGCTGGCCGAGTATTAGCAACTCCTCCATCGGCACATTGCCGGACCAACCTCGATGGCCACGGTCCATCGGGACGCCAAGTCCGGTGAGAGTCCGTTCCGGGCAATGACCGCTCGCGCATAACTGTCGAGTACACTGGCGGCGTACTCACGCGGTTCACGGCTGTTGACCTGCTCCACCCACCATTGTAGGCTGCCAGCGCCGCAAAGAGATCGCCACCCGATTGCTGCACAACATGGGACAGAATTAGCATGCCCCAGCGCAGGTTGGTCGCCGGAATGAGCAGCTCATCCGGCAGCGGTCGCCACTCCAATCCGGGCCCGTAGGGCATGACTCCCATCAAACCGACGGCGCCCATATGGCTGACGACCTGTTCATCGCCATCCGACTCATGCTTGATAACGGCGGCAATGAAGTCAGGATCGAAGCCATACGCATTGGAAAGGGCCTCGATGTAGTCGGCCCAGCGCTGGATGCTGGGTCGCCAGTAGGGCGAAAGCGTGTGCGGTTCGAGAACGGCTTCGCCCTCATGGGCGGTCGAGAGTAACGTCTGGAATCCGGCTCCTCTGACTGAGCCACGGCCGAAGGTATCCCGCCGATGGAGCCCATGCGCCAAGAGCAAGACAGCCCCCAAGTTGAAGACCATCACCAGCCTGTACATGATGCGATACGGTCCGCAATTGGCGGATGTCATGTCTGCTCAGTTGGCTCAGCCGGAACACGCAGGAAGTCAAGACCAGTCTGATCTTCCGGTACCAGCCACCAAGTCACGCGTGCTTTCGCCAGAGGTCCGGTAATGTCCGATGGCCGCTTCATCCGGGCGGCCACAGCGACGGTTGCATCACTCATCAACACCGCTTTGACCGGCACGGCGTCCACAATCACTACTAGACGAGTCTGCTCAGCGCATAAACTGGGTAGCGCACATACAGATCAAACTCGCGCAGGAAATGCTGCCGCTCGTCACCAGCCAAGCCCACGGCCAGGATATCGGCTCGAGGAAAGTGATTGCCGTTCTCACGCATCCATTCGTAGGCCTGGAGACCGGTCATTTCCTTACCCCAGTCGTCCATGACGGAGCACGGGAAGACATGCTCTTCCCGACCAAGCGTAACCAACGCATAGGCCAAGTAAATGGATTGCTTGTCGTCGTCAAGCAACCGAATAGCATGCAGGTCGTTGTCCTCAATCAATTCAGCCGCTATCTTTTCGGTGATGACGTTCACTGCTCTACACTCCGGAACTGTTCAACAGATTCCACCCGATCTACCGGCACCCAGGCGGTCTGTCAGCGAAGGGTTTGTCCTAAGTGTACCAATCGTCCGGCGAATCGCAACGGCTATTGCTTGCCCCCACATGGTTGCGGGTCTATTATTCACGTACCATTCTGCACAAACCCGATTGCAAATACACGGTATGGAATTAGCTCAAAGGCACAAGATGACAGACTCAGACTACGATTATTCCGATGACACCCCAGAAGACATACTTGAACGGATTGCCACCGCCCGCATACTGCGCAAACAGGACGAACTCGAAGAGTCACAGGAATTGCTACTGGCACTGCTGGAAGAGTATCCTGATCAGCCGCTGGTCCTATTCGAAGTCGGTGGATCCTATGATGTGATGGGCGAAGAGGAACTGGCCATCCCCTATTATCGCAAAGCGCTTTGTGGAAGGTCTGGATGGGAGACGATCGTCAGGAGTGCCTGGTGTGCCTGGGTAGTTCGCTTGCGCGTTAGTCGGTCAGACTGATGAAGCATCACAACACTTGCAGCACGCGATTAATGAGTATCCCGACCGGCCAAGTGCCAAGGTGTTTCTGGCGCTGGCCCAACTCGAAGACGGTGAAGAGAACGATGCCGTGGCCACTCTGCTGGACGTCATTCTGAGGCCAGCGATGATCCGGACATCAAGGCTTACGCCGGCGCGCATTGAATATTATCGTGACGAACTTCGCGGCGAGCTGGACTAGATTACGCGGCACCTGTCACATGTCTGAAATTCCCAGCCTCATCAAGCCAAACAGCTCCGAATATCAAGGCCAACTACGCAGCACAACAAACGGCTGGCCGAGGAACTGGCCGAGCGTCAGGCGCAGGTCGCGCTGGATCGACCGGCTCGCGTCGTTGAACTGCAGCGCAAGCGCGGCAAGCTACTCGTGCACGAACGCATCGAAGCGCTGCTCGATTCGGGCAGTCCCTTCCTGGAGCTGTCACCGCTCGCGGCCTGGGACATGTACGACGGCGAAGCACCCAGCGCAGGAATCGTCACCGGCATCGGCCGCGTATCCGGCGTCGACTGCATGATTATCGCCAACGACCCCACGGTCAAAGGCGGCACCTATTTCCCGGAAACGGTCAAGAAGCACATTCGCGCGCAGACCGTCGCCGAAGAAAACCACCTGCCGACCATCTACCTGGTGGATTCCGGCGGTGCCTTCCTCCACCTGCAGGCCGACGTCTTTCCTGATCGTGAGCACTTCGGCCGAATCTTCTACAACATGGCCCGCATGTCGGCCAAGGGCATCATGCAAATTGCAGCCGTCCTGGGTTCGTGCACGGCCGGTGGCGCCTATATTCCGGCCATGGCCGACGAGACGGTCATCGTGAAAGGTAATGGCACGATATTCCTGGCGGGCCCGCCGCTGGTCAAGGCTGCCACAGGCGAGGAAGTGACGGCCGAGGAGCTAGGTGGCGCCGACGTCCACACGCGGATGAGCGGCGTGGCCGATCACTTTGCCGAGACCGAAAGTGAAGCGCTGGAGCATGTGCGCGAAATTGTGAGTCACATTAGCCAATCGGTGACGCATGCAACCGCGCTCGCTGCCCCTCCCGGTCTCCACGCCGGAGAACCCGCTCTATCCGGCGGATGAACTCTATGGCATTATCCCGGCCGATCCGCGCCAGGTCTATGACGTGCGCGAGGTCATCGCTCGGCTGGTAGATGGGTCGCGTCTGAGTGAGTTCAAGGCGCGATTTGGCCCCACCATTGTCTGCGGCTTTGCCCATATCCTCGGCATTCCCGTAGGAATTGTGGCCAACAATGGGCTGCTCTTTAGCGAATCAGCGCTAAAGGCCACCCACTTCATTCAGCTTGTGCGGCCAGCGCGGTACGCCGCTGCTCTTCATGCAGAACATCGCCGGTTTCATGGTCGGCAGGGAGTATGAAAACCGAGGAATTGCCAAAGACGGGGCCAAGATGGTCATGGCTGTCAGCAATGTCAATGTACCCCGAATTACGTTGCTTCACGGCGTCAGTCACGGGGCCGGCAACTATGGCATGTCAGGCCGCGCCTACGATCCGCGGTTCTTGTTTAGTTGGCCCAACAGCCGCATCAGTGTGATGAGCGGCGATTCGGCCGCTGACACATTGTGGACTGTGGGACAAAGACAGTTCTTCCACCAGATGGATGACCCCACCGAGAGCGAAATCCAGCAGGCGGCAGCTCGCTTCAAAGCGCCCATCCTGGAACAGTATGATCGTGAAGGCAGTCCCTACTTCTCGACGGCGCGCCTATGGGACGATGGTATTCTTGACCCGGTCAAGACACGTGCGGCGCTTGGGCTGGCATTTGCCATCACCAGCCACGCCCCCTTACCCGACGACCGTTACGGCACATTCCGCATGTAGCGCATTACACTTCAAACCGTGTTTAAGCCTATGTCTAACACAACACAGCTCCGTCTACCCATCCGCGATGATATTGCGCTGGCCTACTGGGATATTGGCGAAGGGGATCCGATCGTTCTGCTCCACGGCTTCACCGGGACAGCGATGGGGCACCTGGGCGATCTGATCGAAACCCTTGCGGCCGACCACCGTGTCATTGCGCCCGACTTGCGCGGCTATGGCGCCAGCCGCCCACCCAACCGCGATTTCCCGGCCGACTTCTATGAACGCGACACGCTCGACGTGGCGGCATTGCTTGACGCTCTGCGCATCGGGCCCGCCGTTGTCATGGGCTTCAGTGATGGCTCAGAGCTTGCGGTGCTGCTGGCCGCGCTGCGGCCGGACCTCGTGCGCGGCGTGGTTGCCTGGGGCGTTTCCGGGGTCATTTCGCCGGAAGAGCTGGCCAAGGTTGAGACCTGGCTGCCCGTATCAGGCTGGGGGTCGGAGCGCGAGCGCTGGCGTAGCGAGATCGTTCGCCTCCAGGGCGCCGAGCAATTGGAAAGCATGATTGAAGGCTGGGTCGGTGCAGCTCGGGCCATTACGGCCGCCGGGGGCAACATCTGCCTCGAACAGGCTGGAGAAATCCGATGCCCGGTGCTGCTGTTGAACGGTGTCGGCGAGATCGGCAATACACCCCGCGATGTGATGCACCTGTGCGAGACAATCCCCGACTGCCGGCTGGTGTTCGTGGAAACGTGTGGACACGCAATTCAGGACGACCAGCCAGACGAACTCAAGCGCCACATAGACGAGTTTTTGCAAGAGCTGGGACCGACCACCACCTAACGCTCGCACTGAATTCGCTGATTATCAATCACCCCTGCCGGACAATCCGAAACATACCCCAGGTTGAGTCTGGGTCGCAGGACTTGACCCGCCGCAATCGTCACAATGTCATCGAAGAGACTATAGCTGCTGCCGCTCTCATTACCGACGATCCGAATGGTGACTTGGTGCTCACCCGGCGCAGTCGTTGTCTCGATTAGGCGGGGAGATGAGCCGTCCAACTCGGCCGACAAGAGATCGGCCGCCGCAATGGACTGGCTGGTGACCACCGTGCCATCTACACTTATTTCCATCGTGTATAACGTGTCACTACTCTCCTCCGGCGCCAGCATACCAAACGGCGCTGCAGCGTTTTCGATCACCATCTGTATGGTGGCCGGGGGATTGGAGTAGGGTGTGAACGGAATGTCATTGAGCAAGATTTGGGCTAATAGAACAGCACCCAGAATCATTACCGCCGGTACCAGATTGCGCCAGGATATTCCGGTCGGTAGCTCGCGAGTTGCGGCATAGTCGAGACCGCCGTCTTCAGCAACCGGAATCGTGGCGGATAATCCGCGTTCGAAGTCGTCGGGCGCCATCCAGAAAGCAGCGATGGGAGCGTCGGCATAGGCTTTCTTAAGGCGCGGGAGTCGCTCGCGTGACAGGCGCTGGGACGTCCACAGATTGCCTTCCCGGTTGGTGCAGTCGTCGGGGGGGCAACCGATGACTCGCACCTCGGCCGCACCGGCCTTCAGCGTTCGCACCGTCAGGTCGGGCGGCAGGGCTCCGACGCAAGGAAGGACAATCACAACGGGATCGGTGGAAGGTGATTGGGCGCCGCCGTTTGACTGCACGTAAGTGCGCGCCCCGTGGCGGGCGTGACGATCACAGGTATAGACGACAGTAGCCCCGGCAATTCCCGCCGGCACCGGAAACTCGTTCGTGCCAACCGTGGGCGCGGGCGATGCTTCTGGGCGCAAGCCCGGCTGTTGCTCTACAAGCTGCCACAGGTTCTCCGGCATGGCACTGCCGAGCGTCACGGCCACCCCATCGCAAGATCCGACGCAGATACCGCAAGAAACGCACAGCGAGGTGTCCTCGATAGCGATGTATTTGTGCGGACGGCCGTCGTGGCGATCGACCATTTCGATGGCCCCGTAAGGACAATCGAGCGCACACTTCGTACAGCCGGTGCAACGTTCCTTAATGATGCTGACCGGCGGAGGCAACGGACTCACTGGCATGGATCGGGCCACGTTGGCTCGGCCGGCTTCTGCCCCAACAGTCTTCTGAGCCGACGATCCACCCTGCCGGGCACGACTAAGCCAGGGTAGAGCCGCAACCGCGAGGAATGCCACGCCCAGCAAGAGCCACGCCCACCAGGCCCTTCCAAACGGAAAGTAGAACAGGAATAGGGGATCGATGTCAAATGTCGAAGGCAACCTGTCCAGGCTGGCTTGAGGCAACATGCCAACCGGAAACAGAGCCGACAGAACCAGCAACACGCCCGTCACAGCCGCCACCCAATGGACCGGAGGCAACCATTTCGGCCGCTTCAGTCGCCTGATGTGCAGCACAAAGAAACCCACGATAGCCAGGAAGAGGATGACATGAGCCGCGAGAATGACTAGAAAGAAGGCCCAACTGCTGCCTCGTTCGCCGGCTGTCGTCAGAACCACCAGGAGATTTGGGCCCAGACCGGTCAGGCTATCGAGCAGAGTGCGGAAGTAGTCGGTAATCACAAATGCCCGCACATCCCAGATGAGCCAGTAGCCGGTGACGCCTGCCAACCAGACCATGGCCGTCATCAACCATACCGGTCAGCCAGGCCACCCAGCGCGGACCGCGAAACTTCTCAAGGAACAGGGAGCGATAGGCGTGGAGCAGGGTAGCAATGACCAGCGCACCCGAGGCGTAGCGATGGATGGCGCGAATCACACGTGCGATGAACTGGGACTCCATCCGGGCCACAGCTTGATAGGAAGCATCGAAACCATACTGAAAGAACAGGAAGAGATAGACGCCGGTCAGACCCACAAGGGCCAGCAGAAAGAAGGCAATCGTGCCGGTATGGTAGAGTGGATTGAGTTGAACGGTCGTGAGGCGGTTGACGGGGCGTTCCGCAGCCAGCGCTACCCGCTCAAGCGCGATCGACCACCGGGAGCGAACGGGACGCCATGAAGCCAGGACATCTTCAGCCACTCGCTCAACGCCGACCGTGTCCCACGCGACGTCATGATGGTCTTCGTCATCTTCATCCACACTGTCATCAGGCAGCGCTACTGGACCTGGGTCCACCAGCGAGGTCGTCTGAGACACTGCATCTGATGGCTCGCTGACGTCGTTGACGGGCTCGGCCCCGGGCCCGCAGTCAAGCTCATCATTCGCGCCAGGCAGCACTTCAGGCTCGGTTCCACGTTTAGACTTCATCACATCGACAATGGCCGCAGCATGGTGACCCGCGCCGGACGCTCGGCAGTAAATGCAAAAGGGGCGGCAGGCGCCGCCCCTTTTGCAATGCATGATCACGGTGTAGCGGTCGCCATCAAACGCGCCGCTACACCACAATTCCTTACTGTAACGTCAGCAAGTAGGCAACCAGATCGTTCAGTTGCTCTTCCGTCAGTTCGGCGCCGTAGTTCTGGTACATAACTCCCTCGGCAAACCCTTCCACTAAGTACGCATTGGGGTTCACAATGGAGTTGTGCAGATACTCTTCGGCCGACTCACCAGCCACACGCTGCGCGGCGCGGGCCGCCAATCCGGCCTGCGACGGGCCGACCACGACCACGCCTTCTTCCAGCGAGTGGCAGGTTACGCAACCGGGCGAGCTATTCGGGCCGATGGTCGCCTGATTGAACAGCTTTTCGCCGTTGGCTGCGTTGCCAACGGACGCCATCTCACCACCCTCGGCGGGCGCAGTACTACCGCCACCACCGCAAGCAGCCAATCCAACGATTACAAGGGCGAGCAGCGCCATCATCAGCACTTTGCTCTTCATAGTTCATCTACCTCCGACTTAATATTAAACGCCAATAGTCCGACCTAGCGGATGGGAACACCCGGTGAGGTCAGATTAATATTGGTTATCATGGTAAACAAGACGGGGCCGTATGCGATTAGAATCAAGACAACGGCCGTCACCAACCACGGGCGCCAGCTATCTAGCCAGGCAGGGGCGGGAACGGGGTCTAGCGGCTCCGCTATCGGCATCTCGATTGGCGTTTCGAGACGCTTCTTGTGAAGGACAGTGCCCAACATGTTGCCAAAGAACAGCAGGCCACTGATGCCCAGTATAATACCACCAATTGCCGCTTCGATCATCAAGGGATTCCAAGACGGATCGACATAGGGTGCGTTGCCCAAGGCCGAACGCCGCGGTGATCCAAAGTTCAGTCCCAGTATGTGCAGACCGTTGGACATCAGCAGCATGCCGGCAAACCAGGTCCATGCCTGCCACAATCCCATGCGGCGGCTAAAGAGTTGCTTACCGCTCAACTTCGGGATCATCCAGTAGGCAATGCCGAAGAAGGTCAAGGTCGTGGCCGAGCCGACTGTCAGGTGAAAGTGGCCGGGAATCCATGATGTGTTGTGGACTGCCAGATTGAGGTTATAGGATGCATTGGTCAGACCACCGATGCCGCCAAATGCGAACAGGATCATCGCCAGATTCTGAGCGGCGTAGGACGGGTCGCCCCAGGGTAGCTTGGGCACCCACCCGAGCAGACCCTTGCCCCCCCGATTGCGCCCGCCGATTTCCAGCGAAGCCACCACGGTAAAGGCCGTGAGCATACTTGGGATGAACAGCGCGTAGGTCAGTAGTGAATGGATTACTTTCCAACCGTTCGGCACACCGGGATCGACAAACTGATGGTGGAAACCGACCGGGATGGAAAGTACCAAAAACAGCCAGAAGACCAATCGGGCCAGCGGCTCATTAAACATTTTGCCGTCAGCCTGCTTGGGCAACATGCCGTACCATGATACATAGGCCGGAAGCAGCCAGAAGTAGACCAGCGGATGGCCGAAGAACCAGAAGAAGGTGCGTGCCAACTGCGGGTCAGTGCCTTCTACCAAGCCCAAGGACCACGGCATGATCAGGAACAGGATTTCGGCCGCAACGCCGATGGTGGCGATCTGCCACATCACCATCGTGATCAGCGAACCGAGAGCAATGAACGGTGTCCGCTGTGCAGGGTTGGCCTTGCGCCACGACCAATAGGTAAAATAGAAGCCCCAGCCACATACCCACGAACCAACCACGACGAGCACAAGTCCCAGATAGAACCAGAAACTAGCCTGCATCGGTGGATAAAAGGTGTAGAGCACCGACGCCAGATTCATGAGGATAGGAATGGCAGCGCTGATGACCCCGAGGACCATCAGAACAAAACCCACCACATTGAGCCACGGCTTGGTCAGGTGTGTCTCCAGGCTGCGGGGAATGGCAAAGGTGAAGAAGCCGACGATGAAGAATGTCGTCCAAACCAGGGCATTGAGTACGCCGTGAAGCGTCAGCCCTTGATAATAGGTGGCGATACCCAGATTGCTGAGAGCCGGGTACAGATTGATGCCGACATGCTCCAACTTCTGGAGCGGGCCCATCGATCCGCCAATGAACAAGGCCACGAATGCGACCGCAATAAACCAAATAGTGAGTCTGTCCTCGCGTTTGTAGGTCATGAGTTCCTACGCCTCCTAATTTGCCAGTGAAGTCTTATTCGTCGCGTTACTCAACAATCACCTGGCCCATCATCGTATGATGGAGCGCACCACAGTATTCGTGGCAAATGATGTTGTAAGTTCCCGGCTGATCAAACGTCGCCGTCAGGACAGACACCTGGCCCGGGACCACCATCATGTTGATATTGGTGTTGCTGATCTTGAATCCGTGGGTGATGTCCTTGCTCGCCAGATAGAACGTCACCGATGATCCCTGGGGAACGCGAATTTCGCGTGGCGTGAATTGCCACATTTGGGCCAACACGTAGGCTTCGTACTTGCCGGGAGCCAGTTCACGAACCCGTTCTTCCTCCGAAAGGCCCCACGGAGATGGCGGGGTCGCCACCGTCCGCGGGTCCACCTGCTCATAGGGTGAAGGTACCTGGATGCCGTAGGCAAAGCTGCTCACCGCAATCGTCAACACAAAGATCAGTCAACAGCCCAATCGTGACCGCCAGATAAATGCGCTCGCGTCGGTCTATGTGCATCATTGTGTGGCCCCTCGCGAGAGCAACGTCAAATAGGCGCTGCCCCATAATGCCACAATCAGGATGACATAGATCACCAAGATCGCGATCGTTCCCTGCGGAGTCCTATACTTATCCTTCTCGTTCATCCTACCTCCTCTAAAACTGTGTTCAACGTCGCCAATCTCACCATGCGCCGGCCAGGTTCAGGCCATTCGCAAACCAACTCACCGCATCATGGTTCGCATGTCTTCGGCAATGGCATCCGCGGGGGTCTCATAAGGATAGAGCAACCGCAAGAAGCCATCCGGGTCCACAGCCATCAACGTCGTGGAGTGATCAACCAGGTAGCCGGACGCGGGTGTGCCGTCATGCTTGCGGAAGTAGACACCGAGCGGAGTCGCCGCCGACAGCAGTTCTTCTTCACTGCCCGACAAACCGATAAACGTCGCACCAAAATTAGCCAGGTACTCTCGCAGGGCATCAGGCGTGTCCCGTTCCGGGTCCACGGAGACCATGACCACCTGCACATCATCTGCCCGCGGCCCCAGTTGCTCCATCACTTTGCGCAGTTCATTCATGGTTGTCGGACAAGCATCAGGACAATAGGTATAGCCGAAGTACAGCAGCACCGGTTTGCCATGGAAATCGCTTAGCCTGACTCGCTCACCCGTGCTGGCCATCATCTCGAAATCGGGCACCGGCTCGGGCGACTGCATGAGAACACCATTGAAGCTTGGCGCACCAAACGGTAGGCGTCCCTGGGAAACTGAAAAGACAGCCACGGCAGCAATACTGACCACCAGAAGCGCAGCGCTAATCAATAGCCAGCGGGTGCCGGTAGGCTTGCGGTCGGGCGTTGTTTCCGTCAGGTTCATGGTTACTATCGGGTACACCTAGGCCACGATTTACCGCGGGTAGCAGGCAAACAAATGGGCCGCCTCATAGCCCAGCTTGACAAGGCCATTGCTATTGCGCGCTTCCTGGACCAACAAGTTGACATCGCGTTCCAGTAGATCAGGATCGGGCTCGGCCGTTCGATACTCAGCCCGGATGATTCCCCAACCATCCACGAGTATATAGCGGGGGTCGAAGGTAATGGCGCGGACAGGATTCCCGTCCTGGCTTTGCGTCATCTTCGGTTCTGCGTAGTAAACACTGAATCCCTGGCCCACTGCCATGCGCGTCCGCAACGATTCGGCCGAGAGCAGGCTCCAGGGAATGGCTGCTTCGTCGCCCGTGACTCCGACCGACTGTTTGAGCTGCGCCAGCCGCGCAGGGGTGTCCCGTTCAGGATCGACCGATATCGTCACCAGGCCCAGGTCCACGTCAGATGGAAACCGATCGACGAGCTCGCTGGCGCACCCGGGCGATCTGTGCCGCCGATTGCGGGCATCCCTCAGCACAGTCGGCATAGGTGAAGCTATAAAGAGTTAACTTGCCCCGGTGGTCTTCGCTGGTAGCGAGCTCACCCAGTTCATTGACGAAGGCATATCCCGGGGCGGGAGTAATGCGGGGCAAAACGGTTATCGGACGAAAGATGTTGAAGGCAACAATGGCGCCGGTAAGGAGAAATACCAAGGCATACAGCCAGGACCAGCGCGTCGGTCCACTGCGAGTCGGATTGATGCCAGGCGCATCTATGTTCTGCGAAAGATCATGCCTGGCAGCTTGATCACCCGTGGTCGTCGTCTCTAGCACAAGCTCCTCACAGCTCCTATTCGGCACGCACTGTCGCGGGTCAAATGATCTTCGTGTTAACCAGTGTGAATGCGGCAAACATCCACACTAAACGCCAACTCGTCTACCGAACGCGCAAAGTATAGCGATCAGAGAATGATTGTCCAGTAGAATTTCGGGCAAGTTTGGGGAGGTTTGCTTAGTTTATGCCGAACATCATTGAATCCGCGCCGAGTTCATGCTAAATTCGTGGTTGAAGTTTCAATATATTTTGAACGATCATTGACTTGAAAGGTCGTCTGTCCGCCGTGGTACCGTGAGGTACTTTTTCTCGACCTAAGTGACAGACTGACCAGTCGGTTTAGAGGGCATAATGGGCAGCGACGAAACGTACAAGGATGCCGAACAGGGTCAACTGCGGGACCCGGCAGCCACTCGCGAGCGGATTCTGGACGCGGCGCTGATGGCGTTCTCGCGACAGGGATACCATGGTACCCGGCTCGATGACATTGTTGAAGAGTCAGCCACGTCCAAAGGGGCCATCTACTTTCACTTTGCCAACAAAGAGCGGCTGTTCCTGGCACTGGTGGATCAGTTCGCCGACCTTTTGGAGCGACGAGTGAAGGAAGCCATCGCCACCGAACCGGCCGGGATGGTTCGCGTCCAAACAGCGATAGAAGAAGTGCTCAATACGTTCGGCCGTTATCGGCGACCGGCCAAGGTCTTGCTCGTACAGGCGGTCGGTCTGGGCAGCGTATTCGAAAACAAGCGTGCCGAGACAACCGATCGCTTCGCCCGACTAATTGAAAGCTATCTTCTCGAGGCGATTGCCGTTGGCGACATTGAGCCAGTGGATTCGGAAGTAGTCTCCATGGCCTGGATGGGCGCTATCTACGCCCTTATCATCCGCTGGGTTACGACCGGTGAGCCGGAACCACAACGCATCATGAGCTCGCTGGTCCCGGTCCTTCTGAAAAGTGTCGGCTATGAGTCCGTACCCGTAGCGACCCAATCGGAGGCCGGAGAACAATAGGCCGCGGCCGGCACTGGAGCCACCAGACACCATGACGAGCGCATCCCGAACACACCCCCAGTCGTGGCCCGCCGATTCGGTCTTTGACTCGATGGCGATTGAGCCTGATCAGTTTTCAGTCGAGGCTGGGCACTTGTTCTCGTTATCGATCCCCGCTCCAGATTTGGACGGGCTGCAGCTCCTGCGCCAAATGCCCCCGAACCAGCGCTTCTATTGGGCTGAGCCCGGTGTCACCCTGGTTGGTAGCGGCGTGGCTGCCGAACTGGTAACACCGCCCTTGCTGCGGTCAACAACGCCTGATAGCCCTGACGGCCAGAGCCGCTTCGAATCGATACGGCATCAGGCACACACCTTGTTTGATAGCAGTATCCATCACGTACTACGTGGTGCATCTTCCTCCGTTGCCCAGCCGGACCACCCTGCCCGGCCACGACTATTCGGCGGTTTTGCCTTTAGTCCGGAGTTTGTGCCTGACAATACCTGGTCCGTTTTTCGACCGGCCCACTTCATCCTCCCCCATTTCCAGCTCGTTTCTGTTGAGGGCGAGAATTGGTTGACGATCAACACCTTGCTCGCACCAACCGAATCGTTGCCGTCAGTGGAAGACGGCATCAGGGAAGCGCTATTGACTGGGTACGAGCTGCTCGTGGTTCAGGCTGCCAACGCGCCCGTTGAGGCGCAGCCTCTGCTCACGCAGCCCGGTAGCAGTCACGAAACGCGCTATCCCATGTCGCGTGCCCAGTGGGAAATCATGGTAACCCAAGCAACCGCCGCGATCGATAACGGGCGGCTGGAAAAGGTTGTCCTTTCCCGGGTTGGTGAGGTTCGGTTGGATCAATCAATCGACCCAGTCAGTATACTGGCAAGCCTGACTAATGACTACGCGAATTGCTATCGGTTCCTGTTTGAACCGCTACGCAACCACTTCATCCTTGGGGCAACTCCGGAACTTCTGGTGTCGCTGAGTCAGACGACAGTGCAGTCCATGGCCCTGGCCGGCTCTGTACGTCGGGGAGCATCGGCGCATGAAGACGACGTGATGGCCAGTCAGCTCTTGAACTCGGTCAAAGACCTGCACGAGCACGATCTGGTTACCTCCGACTTGATTTCGCGTCTTGCGGCCGTTGTTCCCGACCTCAGATCATCGTCTCAACCGACTGTGATGCGGCTGCCTACTATTCAACATTTGCTCACCCCAATTCATGGCTATGGCGTCGACCGAGATCAATGGGACATCTTGTCACTGGTCGAACTACTCCACCCCACGCCGGCACTGGGCGGCCTACCGACCAAGCAGTCGCTGCGCTTCCTGACGGACATTGAACCGGTGCCGCGCGGTTGGTATGCCGCACCGGTTGGCTGGCTGGACCGTCATCTGGATGGGGCGTTTGCTGTCGCGATCCGCTCGGCCGTATGCCAACACGAACGCGCCTGGCTTTACGCCGGAGCCGGCATCGTATCCGGGTCCGACCCAGCCCGAGAATGGGCGGAGACTGAACTGAAATTCAAACCAATGCTCAATGCTATCGTGGGGATGAGCTAGGCGCATGACCGACGTACTGGATCTCACCGCCAATGCCAATACGCATTGGTCGGACATATTCATCACCGAGCTGGGACGTGCGGGGCTGCGTCATGTTTGCTTCGCGCCCGGTTCGCGGTCAACGCCCCTGGTGCTGGCGGCGGAATCAAATCCCGACATCACACTGCATCGCCACCTGGATGAACGCAGCGCCGGGTTCTTTGCCCTGGGTCTGGCTCACGCCGTTGGCCGCCCGGTGGCCCTTATTTGCACATCGGGCACGGCGGTCGCTAATTTTCATCCCGCGGTCATCGAAGCGTTTCAATCACACGTCCCGCTGATAGTTCTGTCGGCCGACCGCCCTCCTGAACTCCGCGGCAGTGGCGCCAACCAGACCATCGATCAGCTGAAACTGTTTGGGGACCACATCCACCTGTTCATCGACATGCCGGTGCCTCAAGAAGACGCGTCCGCTGTCACCTTGCGACATCTGCGCACGGCCGCGGCGCGGGTACATGCCGCTGCATCCGGGCCGATTGCCGGGCCGGTTCACGTCAACTTCCCGTTCCGCAAACCACTGGAACCGCCAATGGGCGCGGACAACTATTCACAGCCAATCTCGACCCCATCTGCTATGACTCCGTTCACCCGGTTTGAAAGCGGCCGACTTGCGCCGTCGGAGTCGCAGGTCCGTTGGTTAGCTGACCTGATCGCTGCCGAACCGGAAGGAATCATCCTATGCGGGCCTGGCCGATCAGACCCCGTGTTTGCGGAGTCTGTGGTTGAACTCGCGCGTCTATCCGGCTATCCAATCGTCGCTGACCCGCTCTCCGGTCTACGGCACTCGCCGCGGACTACCAACGCGGCCGTTCTGAGCAGCTACGATCTGCTGCTTCAGGCCGCACCCGCCGCATGGCCTCAAGCCCGGGTCATCCTGCGCTTTGGGGATGTGCCGACGTCGGCACCCCTGAACGCCTATGTGGAGCGATGCGCACCGGAACACTACCTCCACGTGCGACGCGACGGCGTCTGGGCTGATGATCTCCATCTGGTCCGGCAGTATTGGCGGGTCGATGAGGCACTCTTGTGTCGGGCGATCGTCGAGCGATCATCCATTGGCCCCATCAAAGTAGCCGATAGCGCTTGGCGTGATCGATTTGAGCGACTTGAGCGCATGGTTGGCGAGACCGCAGCGGACTTTCTGGATGACGCGCCGCTATACGACGGTCTGGTTGCGGCCACTCTCTGGCAGGGCTTGCCATCCGGGACCACCTTGTTCGTTGGCAATAGCTTGCCGATCCGGCACGTTGATGCCTACGGTCGCTCCAGCGTCAGAGACATTTCCCTATTTGGCAACCGCGGTGCCAGCGGGATTGACGGCAATGTCTCAACCGCAATCGGCATTGCCGCGGGCGGATCCTCGCCCGTCGTGGCGTTGCTGGGGGATATCACGTTCTACCACGATATGAACGGCCTGCTCGCCCTGCATCAGCCAGGCATCCCGCCGGTCACATTTGTTGTGCTAAATAATGACGGCGGGGGCATTTTCCGACGGTTGCCGGTAGCCAAGTTTGATCCGCCGTTCACGCAGACCTTCCTGACACCGCACGGGCTGACGTTCGAGCATGCCGCGGCGCTCTATGGCCTGGACTACCAACGTATCGAGGACAAGCCAGACTTGGCGTGGCTGACAAAGCACTTGCAGTCTTTGCATACGGTCGCACAAGGATCGCCAAAGTCAACGCTGTTCGAAGTGATCACCGACGGCCAGGTCGACCTGGACTACCATCGCCGGCTGATCCGCGCCATTGCCAAAGCAGTGTCATCAACAACACACGATGGATTCAAACAGTGAAAACATGCCGGCTGCAACAATGTTACCGCTGCCGGCGAAACAACAAGGAGTACACAGATGACTGAATGGGTAACCGCCAAAGAGTACGATGACATCACCTACCACAAGGCTGATGGGATGGCTCGAATCGCCTTCAACCGGCCGGAAGTGCGCAATGCGTTTCGGCCGCAGACCATTGACGAGATGATCGACGCCTTTCGCAATGCCTGGATGGACCAGGAAGTCGGCGTCGTGTTGCTTACCGGTAACGGACCGGCGGCCGACGGCAAGTATGCCTTCTGCGCCGGAGGCGATCAGAAAGTACGCGGCCATGCCGGCTATATTGGCGACGATGGCATTGCGCGGCTCAATGTGCTGGAACTACAGCGAATTATCCGCACCATGCCCAAGCCGGTGATTGCCCTGGTGGCCGGGTATGCCATTGGTGGGGGTCACGTATTGCACGTGATCTGCGACCTGTCCATCGCCGCCGACAATGCCATCTTCGGCCAGACAGGGCCAATCGTGGGCAGCTTTGACGGCGGGTTCGGGGCCAGCTACCTGGCGCGCATTGTCGGCCAGAAGAAGGCGCGCGAAATCTGGTATCTCTGTCGCCAATACGGCGCGGATGAAGCCCTGGAAATGGGTCTGGTCAATACCGTGGTGCCGATTGCTCAGCTGGAGGCTGAGGGCGTGCAGTGGGCACAAGAGATCCTCAGCAAAAGCCCGATTGCCATACGGATGCTGAAGGCAGGTCTCAATGCCGAGCTGGATGGTCAAACCGGCTTGCAAGTGTTGGCTGGGGACGCCACGATGCTGTTCTACATGACCGAAGAGGGCACCGAGGGCCGCAATGCCTTCGTTGAAAAGCGCGATCCGGACTTCAAGCAGTACCCTTGGCGGCCGTAGGTCCTGGCGGACACACCTTCACCTGGCGAACGACAATGACTGATTTCGCCCTGACACGCGACTGGTTGGCGGCCCGCACCGCTGCCTCTCCGGCCGCCCTCGCTCTCATCGAGGACGGCGGCGAGTGGACCTATGGCGCACTGGATCGCCTGGTCGACCAAACTACCGCATGGCTAAGAGAGCAGGGCGTTGCACCGGGCGATCGTGTCGGGGTCCTGTTGCCCAACAGCCTCGCCTATGTGGCGCTGATCCATGCCCTGACACGAGCGGGTGCGATCCTGGTGGCCCTCAATACACGCCTCACCACGGCCGAACTGGTGGCCCAATTGGAACAGGCCGACTGCTCGTTCGTGGTCACCACCGTCGACCGGGTCGCCCTTGCTGATAACCGCGCAACACCCTGTTGTGGTCCTGACGATTGAGAGCGACTTGGCGGCAATTCGCAACGATCAGCAACGCGCAGTCGGTGGCTATTCACCTGCTGAGAGCGGCCTGAACCAGATTCAGGTCATCCTGTTCACTTCGGGGACAACGGGCCGACCCAAGGCGGCGATGGTGTCCTACAGCAATCACTTCTACAGCGCCGTCGGCTCGGCATTTCGCCTTGGCGTGCTGCCGACGGATCGCTGGCTGGCTTGCATGCCGCTCTATCATGTCGGTGGGTTGGCGATTATCCTTCGTGCCTGCCTCTATGGGACGGCCGTTGTCCTGCATGCCGGATTCGATGTGAACCAGGTTGATGCCTCTTTGAGAAAGCAGCAGGTAAGCATCGTCTCGCTGGTTCCAACAATGTTGCAGCGCATGCTGCGATCAAGCGACCCCAGGCAATGGCCTGCCATGCGGCTCGTGTTGCTTGGTGGTGCGGCGGTCGAACCGGACATTCTTGCCGCGGCACGCTCCGCAGGATTGCCGGTGGCGACAACTTACGGACTCACTGAGGCCGCCTCACAAGTGGCCACCATGACGCCGGACCAAGCCAACCATAAGCCAGGCTGTGTCGGCCGCCCGCTACTGTTCAGCGAACTTCGCATTGTCGATGACGACGGACAGCCCGTGGCGGCCGGGACAATTGGCGAGATCTGTGTTCGTGGGCCTAATGTCTTTGCCGGGTATTACCATGATGATGATGCCGACCAATTAGCCTTGCGATCAGGCGAACTTCACACCGGCGATCTCGGCTACCTCGATGACGACGGAGATCTCTGGGTCGTACAGCGACGGAGCGACCTGATCGTAAGCGGGGGTGAGAATGTGTACCCGGCTGAAGTAGAACAGGTGCTGGCCAATCATCCGGCCGTCTCCGCAGTCTGCGTTGTGGGGCTTGGCGACCCCGAATGGGGTCAGCAAGTGGCCGCCCTGGTCGTGGCCGACACTACGCTAACGGCTGCTGATCTAGAGGGTTTCGCCCGACAGTCATTGGCGGGCTACAAGGTTCCGCGCACGATCCGGTTCGCCGACGCCCTGCCCTTGACCGGCTCGGGCAAGGTCTCGCGATCGGCCGTCCGCGATGCGTTTCGGCAAACACAGGAGTGGCCAACATGACCCGCCTAATTGTCAACGGGCTGGCCTACAACGTTGAGCAGTGGGGTGAGGGTCCACCTCTCTTGCTGTTGCACGGTTTCACCGGCAGCAGCCAGAGCTGGCGAGGGATCGTCGAACCGCTTGGCGAGCGGTTTCAGTTGATCGCTGTGGATCTGCCCGGTCATGGTCGAAGCGATGCCCCGGCCCAGCCGGAACGGTATGCAATGGCAGCCGTCGCCGCTGACTTGGAGCGCCTCTTGAGTGACATGGATGTGTTGCCGGCCCACCTCCTAGGTTATTCCATGGGTGGGCGCCTGGCACTTTATCTGGCGGTGACTCGGCCGCAACTGTGGCGATCGTTGGTGCTAGAAAGCGCATCTCCCGGACTGGACAACTCGGCCGAACGCGCGGCCCGTGTCGCGTCTGATAGCAGCCTGGCCGACTGGATTGAGGGCCAGTCAATCGGCGCCTTCGTCGATCGCTGGGAGAACTTGCCGCTTTTCACCAGTCAGGAAACGCTGCCGACTGAAGTGCAAGAAGCGCAGCGCGCGCAACGAATGGCCAATGATCGTCAGGGGCTGGCTAACAGCCTGCGTGGCATGGGCACCGGACAGCAACCGTCTCTCTGGGCTGAGCTCGACCAGTTGGATATGCCGGTCCTGCTTATTGCCGGGGCTTTGGACGAGAAGTTCACGGCTATCAACCTGCGGATGGCCCAAAACATCTCCGGGGCCACGTTGGAGATCGTCACCGGCGCGGGTCACGCAATTCATTTGGAGCAGCCCGGCGAAACTACCGACCTAGTTTTGCGGTTCTTAGGCCGGAGCGAAGACGAGATTGCCAAACAGTTGACCGACGCTAAAGAGGATGACGAAGACCAGCGTGGCCAGGGACATTTGCTTGAGCCACGGGTTCAGCGTCGGCAGGTCAGTGGTGCGGCTGATGGCTAGGCCGTTCCGCACAAGAAGCGGCAGCGCTAGCAGAAACAGGTATTCCCAAACGCTGCCGCCCGTCAATATGACATATAGAACCGTCAACGCGACCGGTAACATGAGCAAGATCCAATGGTAAATTCTCGCGCGCTCCAATCCCAGACGAACAGGCAAGGACCGTTTGCCGGCCAGTTCGTCAGACGTCATGTCGCGGATGTTGTTGACGTTCAAAACGGCGACGGCCAACAAACCGCAGCTTGTAGCCGGAAGAATCAACCACGGCGCCAAGTCGTTGGCTTGGACAAAATAGCTGCCCAAAACACCGACCCAACCAAAAAAGATCAGCACCGCCAAATCGCCCAGGCCGACGTAGCCATAGGGCAATTTACCGGCGGTGTAGGTGATGGCCGCCGCAACGGCCGCGCCACCCAAAATAACAAACACCAGCGTCGACGAAACGGCCGCATCACGAAACGCCAACCACAGCAACAGCAGTCCGCAGGCAATGGCCATGACAGCCACAATGATCATGGCCCGCAGCATCTGATCGGCCGTCACCTGGCCGCTCTGCACAGCGCGCGGCGGTCCCAACCGATCAACGCTGTCCGCGCCATGCAACGAATCGCCGTAATCGTTGGCCAGATTGGACAAAATTTGGAGCAGGATGGCCGTTATGAAGCATAGCGTCGCCACCCACCAGCTAAACGCGCCGTGCGCGGCAGCCAGCGATGACCCCATGATGATGCTGGCAACGGCCAGCGGCAGCGTTCGCGGTCGCATGGCTGAGAGCCAGACACCGCTGCGCGTCGGTTTAGGTGATTCAACGACCATGTCGCTTACTTATAGTGACTATTCAACCAGAAATCAAGCAGAAACATGAGCAAACTCTTTAGCCCTACACCCACAACACCTACTTGGGCGCCGGACCCAACCACGTTACCAGTAGTGATTTCCGGAGACCTGGCCATTGGCGACAAGACCATTGTCAGCATGAACGGGCCCTGCTCGGTCGAGTCTTATGAGCAGACCTGGGCCGTAGCTCAGGCCGTGGCTCAGGCCGGCGGTCGCATCATGCGCGGCGGCGCCTATAAGCCTCGCACCTCGCCTTACTCGTTTCAGGGCCTGGGTGTTGAAGGCCTGGAGATTCTGCGCCAAGTCGGTGATGAATTCGGTCTGCTGATCATCAGCGAAGCGCTGGGAGTCGAGCAAGTACCTTTAGTGGCTCAATACGCCGATATTATCCAGATTGGGAGTCGCAACATGCAGCACTACCCCCTGCTCTGGGCCGCCGCAGAGACAAAAATGCCCATTCTCCTGAAGCGAGGCTTTATGTCAACGATTGACGAATGGCTTCTGGCGGCGGAACATATCATCAGCCGTGGCAACGAACGCATCATCCTGTGTGAACGCGGGATTCGCACGTTTGATACGGCTACACGCAATACACTTGACGTGAATGCCATTGCGCTCATCAAACAGACCACACCATTCCCGGTCGTTGCCGATCCCAGTCATGGCACCGGTCGGTCGGACCTGGTCGTTGCTGCTGCGCGCGCAGCGGTCGCCGCCGGTGCGGACGGATTGCTGGTAGAATTCCACCCCAACCCACCGGAGGCTCTATCTGATGGAGATCAGGCGCTGCCACTTGAGGCAATGCCCCCATTCATGGAAGCCATCCGGCGAGTAACCAGGGCAATCGACCGCGACCTTACTTAGAAACCATTGAGATAGCGGTCGAACCGTTATCCCAGTTACTACAATCAATAGTCGACACGCAACAACTACCCAATCAAGGACGTATCTAGATGAATCAAATGCAAGACCGTATTGTCATGGTCACCGGTGCCAATGCAGGTATTGGCTTACAAACAGCGCTGGCCCTGGCAGAAATGGGGGCCCACGTGGTCATGGTGAGCCGGAGCCGGGAGCGCGGTGAACAAGCCGTTGACGAAGTTCGAACCGCAACCGGCAGCAAGATGGTTGACTTGCTTCTATGCGACTATTCTTCGCAAACATCCATCCACCAGATGACCGAGCAATACAATCGCGACTATCCTCGCCTGGATGTTCTGGTCAACAACGCGGGCCTAATCAATATGTCCCGCGAGACGACTGTTGACGGCCTAGAGACGACCTTTGCCGTCAACCACCTGGGCTATTTCATGAACACGCTGCTATTGATGGAATCATTGCAGCGGGGTTCAGCTGTGCGCATTGTGAATGTCTCGTCCGACGCCCACCGCGGAGCCAAGATCAATTTCGACGATCTGCAGGGTGAGCAGAAGTACACTGGCTTTGGCGCCTATGGGCAATCGAAGCTGGCCAATATTCTGTTTACGTACGAACTGGACCGCCGTCTGGCCGGGACGGGCATTGTAACCAATGTGCTGCATCCCGGCTTTGTAGCCACAAACTTCGCCAAGAACAATGGCGGCATCATGCGCGGCGTCATGAGCGTGATTGGCAAAATCGCGGCCCGCAGTCCGGAAAAGGGTGCCGAGACATCCATCTACCTTGCCGCCTCGCCGGAAGTCGAGGGTATCAGTGGTAAGTATTTCTCCGACTGCAAGGCTGTGCAGTCGTCGCCGGAGAGCTACGACGTGCAGGTCGCCCAGCGCCTCTGGGAGGTCAGTCTCGAGCTGACGGGGCTGCCCGACCTTGCTCCGACCCACTAAACGTCGGAAAATAGCGGGCGTGATCAGCAGACTGCTGATCATAGAAGGAGGAAGCAGATGAACCTGACAATCCTATCATTTGACGACGGTCAGCCCATTCCGGCTACCTACGCCATGGGTATACCGGCCGATGAGGGACACGCGACATTTGGACCCAATGTCAGCCCCCACGTAACCTGGTCCAATGTGCCGGCCGGGGCCAAATCCCTGGCCTTGATCTGTCACGATACCGACACACCGTCCGTTGGCGATCACGTGAATCAAGAAGGTCACACAGTGCCCCACGATTTGCCGCGTGTAGACTTCTTCCACTGGGTCCTGGTTGATATTCCGGTGTCTCGCACTGAGTTGGAAGAGGGTCTGGATGGTCTCGGTGTTACCCAGCATGGCAAAGCAGCCAGCCGAACCAGCTACGGCATTCGAGGCCTCAACAGCTATACCGGTTGGTTTGCCTCGAATCCGGATATGGCCGGTGAATACGGAGGCTATGACGGCCCGTTCCCCCCGTGGAACGATGAACGACTCCATCACTACGTGTTTACACTGTTTGCCGTGGACGTTGAGAGTTTGGGCCTGGATGATGCTTTCGATGGGTTTGCCGCGCGCGAAGCGCTGGGTGGTCATATCCTGGCCGAAGCGCAGTGGACCGGCACTTACACGCTCAATCCGGCACTTCGAAATAGCTGACCTTCGCCGTAACCGCATTCGTGCACCCATGGTCACACGCGTCATATGGTTTGAGAACAGCCATGAGTTCCTCAATCGGGCCGAGGTATTTCTCATGGAAGATGAGATC
This sequence comes from uncultured Chloroflexia bacterium, assembly GCA_963695535.1. Classification (GTDB taxonomy): domain Bacteria; phylum Chloroflexota; class Anaerolineae; order Promineifilales; family Promineifilaceae; genus Promineifilum. Next base: position 664,690 of record CAVOGT010000001.1, on the reverse strand, counting down.
GTCAACAGCCTGATGTTGGGCGCTGTCACGGCCGTTGCCCGACAGCCGTCAGGCCGTCGTCGGCATCGCCCGCTTTTCGCGCTCGTTGAAGAGTCCGGGGAACCGGTTCTGGCCATGGCCTGGACGCTGCCGCACAAGCTGCTACTGTCAACCCATACGCCGGTCGGCAGTCAGGCCGTCATGCAGCTCATTGGTCAGCTTGGCCCGGAACGCGGCCGACCCGGTGTCGTTTTCGGCCCTGCAGAGCTGGCAAGGCGGTTCGCCCACGCCTGGGTTGACGAACGCGGCGGGAGTGTACGGACAGGCCTTCGGCAAAGACTCATGGCCTTGCGACAGGTTGTTTTGCCGCAATCAATGGCCGAAGGTTCGCTTCACGTAGGTGTCATGTGGAATCGCGACTTGCTTGGCGGATGGATTGCGGCCTTCCAGGCCGAAGCTGTTCCCGCCGAAGCCACTGACCTGGAAACAGCCATGATCATCACTGAAAGGCTATTGATGGATGAGAACCTGTTTATCTGGTTGGCATCGGCCGACGGTGATGGACCGCAGCCGGTTTCGATGGCCGCGAAGGCTCGCCCGACAGAAACAGGGGTCGCGATCAACCTTGTTTACACACCGCCCGCGTACCGTCGTCGCGGTTATGCTTCAGCCTGTGTCGCCTCGCTCAGCCAGCAATTACTGGAAGATGGCTGGCAATTTTGTACACTCTTCACGGACCTCACCAATCCGACGTCGAATCACATCTACCAGACGATCGGCTATCAACCGATAGCTGACTTCACCCAATATCATCTCATCGCTGGTGAGTAAGCCAGCCTAACCATCAGCTGAGGAGTCGTTTTGCACGCAAACATTCTCGTCCAGTTTGCCGGAGTCATTGTGCTCGCCGTTGGCGCGCAATGGCTCGCCTGGCGACTGAAACAACCATCCATACTAATCCTGCTCTTCTTTGGGTTTATTGCCGGACCTATAACCGGATTCCTCTCGCCGGACGTCCTGCCGAATGACATTCTCTTTCCGTTCGTATCGCTGGCGGTGGCCATCATCTTGTTCGAAGGAGGATTGAGCCTCAAGCTCAGCGAGCTGCCGGCCAATGCTTCGGTCGTGTTTCGTCTTATCACGCTGGGGGCAGCGGCCACATGGCTCATCGGAACGCTGGCGGCCCGCTTCACCGTGGGACTGACCTGGCCAATGTCCATTTTGCTGGGGGCAATCCTCATTGTCACCGGACCGACCGTTGTCGGGCCCCTATTGCGTCAGATTCGACCCGTCGGCCGTGTCGGCACCATCCTCAAATGGGAGGGGATTCTTATTGACCCGGTCGGCGCGATCACGGCCGTCCTAGTCTTTGAAGCGATCTTGCAGGGCGAGCTGAACCAGGCCGGCGGCGCCATTGCCTTCGGCGTGATAGCGAGCCTGGTCGTCGGGCTCGTGCTGGGGTTTGCCGGGGCAGCGCTGTTGACGCTCCTTCTGCGTCAGTACTGGGTGCCCGACAGCCTGCAAAACCCGGTCACGCTCATGATCCTCGTGGCAATCTTTGCCCTGTCCAATGTCATCTCCCCTGAATCCGGCCTGATGACGGCTACGGTCATGGGAGTTGCCATGACCAATCAGCGCTATGTGTCGATAAAGCACATCGTTGACTTCAAAGAGACACTGCAAGTGCTTCTTATCGGTATTCTCTTCATCCTGTTGGCTAGCCGGCTGAATCTGGAAAGCTTTGCCCGCATCGGTTGGCAGGGCCTGGTCTTTCTAGTCATCATGATTGCCATCGCCCGCCCCGTGGCGGTTTGGCTGTCAACCTGGCGATCCGGGCTGGATACACGTGAAAAGACGTTCCTCTCCTGGATGGCCCCACGAGGCATTGTCGCCGCGTCGGTCGCGTCGCTGTTCGCCTTTGAACTGGCTGAGTTCGGCGAACCCGACGCGGATCTGCTCCTGCCCATGACCTTTCTGGTAATCGTAGGCACCGTGCTATTCTACAGTCTCACCGCGCGGCTCGTGGCCAAACGCTTGGATCTGGCCGAGCAAAACGCCCAGGGTGTCCTGATCGTTGGTGGCGACACCGTAGGACGCAGTGTGGCCCTCGCCTTACAGGATCAGGGGTTTCGCACAGTGGTCGTTGACACAAATCCCGCGCATATTCTCGACAGTCAAATGGCCGGCCTCCAGGCCCACTATGGCAGTGCCATTTCGGAGGAAGTGCTTGAAGACCTGGAGTTTACCGGCATCGGTCGACTGCTGGCTCTGACTCCAAACGACGAAGTGAACTCCCTGGCCTCGCTCCATTTTCCGGAAGTGTTCAGCCGCACGGAAGTCTACCAGCTGCCGATGTCGCCCAACGGCCGTGAGCGATCGGCTGTGCCGGCCCATCTGCGCGGTCGTTTTCTGTTCGGTCCCGAGGTCACCTATGCCTATCTGAACGAGCGGCTGGAGGCTGGGGACGTTATCAAGGCCACGGCATTGACCGAGCAGTTCAATTATGCCGACTATCAGGCCTACTATGCCAACGAAGCCTTGCCCCTGTTTCTCATAAGCGACCGCAAGAACTTGTTGGTTATGGCCGGTGATAATCAGATGACGCCCAGAGCCGGATATACAGTTGTCGGTCTTGTTCCCGACGTCGAAACCGCCAATGACCAAAGTTAAGATTTGCGGCATCACCAACTTCGAGGATGCGCGGCACGCGCTGCTGTCGGGCGCCGACTATCTGGGCTTCATCTTCTATCCGTCCAGTCCACGCGCGGTCACGGCAAGTGCAGCCGGTGATATTGCAATGCGTCTCAGGAAAGACCCCGACACGGCCACACGATTGGCCGGTGAGAGCCGGGCACTGTTGGTCGGGGTGTTCGTCAATGAAACGGCCCAGGTCATCGCGGCCACGCTGGCAACGTGCGGGCTGGATCTGGCCCAGCTAAGCGGCGACGAACCGGCTGAGGTAGTAACCGGAAGCGAGTCGCCGATTGTCGGCCAAGCCTATCAGGCCCTGCGTCCTCAGTCGGCCGACGAAGCGCGTGGGGCTGCGCCTTTGTATTCGGCCCCGACACCGGTGGTCGCCCCCACCCTTCTGCTTGACACCTATCACCCTGCCCTCCGCGGCGGCACCGGGAAGACGGCCGACTGGGAGCTTGCGGTTGAACTTCGCAAGGCCACGCCCCGCCTCATGCTGGCCGGTGGCTTGACGCCGGGCAACGTCGCGGGGGCCATCCGGCACGTGCGGCCGTTCGCCGTAGATGTCGCCAGCGGTGTCGAGGCTGGCCCGGGGCGCAAGGATCACGTGAAAGTGGAGCACTTCATTGAAGCCGCAAAGCACGCCGACAAGTCAATTGACCTATGAGAACACACGAGCGGCCGTTTCAGACACTATCCAGCGATATCGTCTGGTCGTGCCCCTGGTACCGTGTGCGGCAGGACGCCATCGTAACACCGGACGGGCAGCCGGGGACGTACAACACCATCGAAAAGAGCGATGCCGTCTGGATCTTGCCGGTTACTAGCGAAGGCACGATACCGCTCCTGTATCACTATCGCTATACCATTGACACGTGGTGCTGGGAGATTCCGGCCGGAAGCGTGGAGAATGGCCGATCGCCGAAAGAAACCGCTCAGGCCGAATTGCTTGAAGAGGTGGGCGGCACAGCTCAGCAGCTGGATTACATTGCACCCTACTTCCTGGCCAACGGTATTTGCAACGAAAAGGGCCACTTCTTTCTGGCCACCGGCGTGACGTTGGGAGCGCCGGCCCATGAACCGGCAGAGGTCATTGAGATCCACACACTGCCTATCCAGCGTGTGCTGGCCATGGTTAGCGCGCACGAGATTAGTGATGGTCCGTCGGCTTTGGCCATCCTGCTGTGTCGCGAGCGCCTGCTTGCGCTTGCCAAACCGAACAGCGACACCTAAGCCGCTATCCCTTACGCCAGGTGTGATTTAACCGACTCGGCCACATCCGGTGGAATTCCCGGCACAGCCTGAATATCTTCCAGTGACGCCAAGCGCAGCGCCTCCAGCGAGCCAAAATGCTTTAGCAGTACCTGGCGACGCTTGGGCCCAACGCCGGGCACACTGTCCAGAATAGAGGCTACGCCGACCTTCGCCCGTCGCTTGCGGTGGCCTTCGTTGGCAAATCGGTGGGCTTCGTCCCGGGCACGCTGGACCAGGTAAAGGCCTTCGGAGCGGCGCGGCAACAAGACCGGAATGGGGCTGCCTGGTCGAAAGATCTCCTCTTCCTGCTTGGCCAACGCTGCAAGAGGCACGTCGTCTTGCAACCCAAACTCAGCCAGGACGTCCTGGGCCATTGTGAGCTGCCCCTTGCCGCCGTCAACAATGAGCAGGTCAGGCAGCAGGGCCCACGCCGTGGGCCGACCAGATCGAGCTTGCGCGATCTGGCTGGGATCATGCAACTCTCCGGCCAGGGTGTCTTTATATCGCTGGAACCGGCGTGTCAGCACTTCCTTCATGGCGCCGTAATCGTCGTTGGTAACCGTTTGGATGTTGAACCGGCGGTAGTCGCTCTTCTGCGGTGCACCCTGGACGAACACAACCATCGAGCCAACGGTCTGATTACCTTGCGTATGGCTGATGTCGTAACACTCGATCCGCGAGGGCGGTGAGGGCAACTTCAGCGCCTCCTGCAGCTCAGCCATGGCCGTCACGTGTTTGGAGCGATCGGCCGCCCATTGATCACGCAGCGTGCCCAAGGTATCCCGCGCATTCTCCGTCGCCATCTCAACCAGGTCTCTCTTTTTGCCCCGTCGCGGAACTTGTATGGCCACCTTCTTGCTGCGCTTGGTGCGCAGCCACTCTTCTATAACGCGGGCTTCTTCGATTTCCCGAGGCAGCAAGACTTCCTTCGGGACATAGGCGGCATCATCGTAGAACTGGGTCATGAAATCAGTGAGGATATCCTCATCGCTTTCACCCTCGGCATTGTCCAGCATGAAGTACTCGCGGCCGATGAGCTTGCCGTGGCGAATGAAGAACACCTGGACACAGGCGTCGGCGTCTTCGCGGGCAAACGCGATCACATCCTGGTCGGTTTCCGTAGCCCCAATTACTTTCTGTTTGGCGACGATGCGCTCAATCGCCTTGAGCTGGTCCCGATAGTCAACTGCGCTTTCGAAGTCCAGCGTTTCGGCCGCCTGGGCCATCTTGGATTCGATCTCGCGGACGATGTGGTCGGACTTACCATCGAGGAAATCCATTAGCCCCTGGATCGTCGCGCGGTATTCGGCCTGATTGACCGCCCCGATACAGGGCCCGTTACAAAGCTTGATGTCGAAGTAGAGGCAAGCGCGTTCGTCATTGCCCGTAATCACGCGATCACAGGTCAAATACGGGAAGACCTTGCGCAGCAAGTCGAGTGTTTGATGGACCGCCCAAATGGATGTGTAGGGGCCGAAATAGCGCGAACCGTCGCGCACCATTCGTCGGGTCACAGTAACCTTTGGAAATGGATCCGCCCAGTGGACCTTGATGTAGGGATAGCGCTTGTCATCTTTGAGCCGGACGTTGTAGCGCGGCTGGTGCTGCTTGATGAGCGTCATCTCCAGCAGCAGCGCTTCCAGCTCCGAGTTGGTTGTGATGATCTCGATGTCTTCGATCTGGCGCCGCAAGCGGAATGTCTTGGTGGAATCGACGTTGGTGTGAAAGTAGGATCGCACCCGGCTGCGCAGGTTGAGTGCCTTGCCGACATAGAGGACATTGCCGGCCGCGTCCTTGTGCAGATAGACGCCCGGTTTGGTCGGCAGATTGCTCAGGATGTCCTGAACACGCTGTGGCGGTGTCAGTAGCTCATTTGTCCTGATTGTACAGGATAAGCCGCTGAAATACAGCCGAGAATCCCAGCCGGCCCGCTATTACCGCGCCGCCCAGAATCTGCTTCCGTTTACGAGCGCACCAGGAGAACGGCGAACAATCAGCATTCGACTTCGGACGGGTTGACGCGTCAAACCTCTCGTGCACGACCTAGCGGCCGGACTGCGGATGATCAATGTCGCACAATCGGCGCCGCGCAACACCTTCTCGGCCACACTGCCATATAGCCAACGGCTGACACCCGATCGCCCGTGGCTGGACATCACAATCAGGTCCGTATTGTGGGCCGTGGCATAGTCCACAATAGCGTCAGCCACATAGCCGGACGTTACGGCAACGTCGAAGAACAAATGGGCCGTTGGCAAGCCGCTGTAGATCTTCTGCAAATAGGCTTCCGCTTCCTCGCGCTCTTTCTGCTCGACCATGTTTCGATGATCCGCCGTTGGCGCACCCGGGCTAACCAGACCTTCCGGCAGCGGCTCCGGTGAGGGTACGACACGCAACAGGATGACATCCGACCCAACGCCCTGCGCCAAAGCCATCGCCGGTTCCAGCGCTCTGCTCGGCCAGCTCTGAGCCATCCAGCGGGACCAAGATGGCCCGATTCTGAAACATATCCAGCTTGGCCTGGGCGCGTATGATGGCGCACGGCACACGGCGCATGATGCAGCACTTTCTCGGCCACGCTGCCATAAACCCAGCGGCTACCGCCCGTTCGACCATGACTGGAAAGGACAATCAGATCGGCCCCGTTTTCCTCAGCATAGTGGACAATTGCCTCGGCCGCCGGCCCGCCACGGCCCGGGTCTCCACCTCAACGCGAGACGGCGCCAGCGCCGCGACTGTGGCGTTCAAGTAGGCCTGTGCTTCATCCACGGCCATGCGTGCCAGCTCATCGTAGAGATAGGGATCGGCCGCAACGAGATTTGTCGGGGACGAGGCGCGCAGCAACACCAGCCTAACCGGCCCATCATCCTCCGGGAATTTGGTGGCCAGGGTCGCCATCGCCCGGGCAATCCGGTAAGCCGGCTCCAACGCCCGTTCACCTAACTCTGACCCATCTAGTGGAACGACAATGTGGCGAAACAGATCCATGGTGACCTCCGTTACAACTCCGGCTGCTAATCACGAATCGATTGACGGTGGCCGGGGCCTGCTCAGCGAAATAGTCGAGAAAGTCAGTAACCGTAATAATACCGACTAATGTGTCCCCATCAACCACCGGCATCGCCCCAAACTTATACATGCTGAGCATATCGGCCGCCCGGTAGGCAGGTGTATCCGGCGTGACCGTCATGGGGTTCGGCGTCATGCAGCTTTCGGCCGTTACCTGGTCGAGGATTTCCTCGTCCTGCCAACGGCCATGCAAGACCAGCGGTGAGTTCATCACCAGCCGAATATCCCGGTCCGTTAGAATGCCCACGAGCTTGCCGTCTTCAAGGACCGGGAGCTGGCGGCAGTTTTCAGTTTTCATGATCTCCATGACCTGCCGTAGATGTGTGCCGGCGGCAACTGTGTTCGGGATTGGGGTCATTAGGTCATTGACAGTAAGCATGACGTCTCCTTCTCCAACGCGACTGTGTGGCATGGGTCGTTACAGCTACCTATGCTGCACTTCGTTGTAATCTACTGACCAGTGTACACCATTTAGCCCATTTCCGAGGGTGGCAAATGTCACCCTTGAAGGATGACATTCATCGGGAGTTTCAGACTGCAATGAGAACGGTTGCCTAGCCGCTGGCGGGTGGCTACACTTTCGGGAGATTTGTCTTAGTCTCATTCGATTCCAAACTATTCTTTTAGGGAGAAAAACGCTTCATGGCCAAAACACAACAACGTCGCAAGACACAGCAGCGAGAAACTAACTGGGTTGTCATCGGTGGTCTTATCGGTATAGGCGTCCTGGTTTTTGGCGGCCTGCTGTTTCTGGCGCTGCGCACCCCGCCGCCGGCAACCTTGTTGCCCCTCGCCGACTACTGCGAGGAGAACCCGGAAAACTGCGCCATCGAAGGCGATGCCAACGCCCCGGTAACGCTGGTTGAGGTCTCTGACTTCGGCTGCCCCCACTGCAAGGACTTTCATGACCAGACGGCCGAGCAGCTGAAGGAGCAATACGTGGACTCCGGACAGGTACGCTGGATCACCGTGCCCTACGCCCTTAGCCCTGCGACAGTTCCCGCCGCGGCCTCCGCACTATGTGCGGCGGAGCAAACGGACTACTACAGTTACGCACAGGCACTGTTCGCTATTCCAGACCGAGAGTTACGTATCTCCTCGGCCGGCCTGCGCCAGGCGGCTGAAAGCCTCAATTTGGACATTGACGCCTTCACAAGCTGCCTCGACTCCGGCCGTCATGCCAGTGCGGTGACTGACAATCGGGACGCTGCGGGACGGGTCAATGTCACCGGCACACCGACGTTCTTTATCAATGGCGAAGTCATCAGTGGCGCCCAACCGTTCACCGTGTTCGAACGGGCAATTGCCACGGCGCTTAGCAGCGGCTCTTAGTCGCCCGAACTGTTCGCAAAGGGGGAGCCTATGCGAGTAGAGAATTGGCAGGCCCGGGTCATCCAGCTTTTGGCTGTGCCCGGCCTGCTGCTTGCCTTTTATCTGTTGCTGTACCATAACGGCATCATTCCCGATATCTGTCACGCCAGTGGATGGGAAGATTGCGGGTTGGTCAGTGGGCCCAATGCGACCTATTCCGCTATTGGTCCTATCCCGGTCGCCCTGATTGGGTTCATCGGCTATGCGTTGATCTTCCTGGTCACATGGCTGGCCCCTTGGTCAGACCTTGTAGACCGCTATCAGCCTGAGTTGCTGCTGGGACTGACCGGCCTGGCGTTCGTGTTTACGCTTGGCCTGACCGGGCTGGAGGTCTTTGTCATCCATGCCTTCTGCCGCTTCTGCCTTATCTCAGCGGCAATCATCACGGTCATGCTAATTCTGGCCGTTAGCTTCCTGCGCGACGCCAATCGCGGTGCGAATGGGCAGGAAGACGGAGAACTACACCATGCGTCTGGAACTGGTTAGAGACTGGATGACACGAGACGTGTTGACCGTTGAGCCCGGGACACCGGCAGTTGACGCAGGCAACGTGATGGATGAACATACCATCCGCCGCTTGCCCGTCCTGACTGACGGCCGACTGGTTGGGATTGTCACGTCAACTGACATTCGCGCCGCCCGCAGTGGCGATCCAGGCGTCCTGACAGTGGCTCACATCATGTCGGCCGATCCCTTGACGGTCAACGAAGACGACACCATTGGTCGAGCAGCCCAGCTCATGTTGGTGAATCGCATTGGTGGGTTGCCGGTACTTAATGCCGGCGGGATGCTCGTGGGCATTATCACCGAGTCTGACATCTTTCGGCTGGTGGTTCACGACTGGATGCACAAGGCCGGAGAGGAAAGTGAGCCCTATGCGCGCTACGGGTAGACGGCGTCGCCTGGCGCTTTGATATCCAACAAGCGGGAGGACTCAGTCAGTGCCGCCGATTGATTCAGCGGCCGATTTCTGTATCTCGCGGATCAACTGCTGGGAATTGATGTGTTTGAGAAGATAGCGCTTGACGCCAGCTGTCTGTAGAAGTACGCGCTCTACCTCGTCGGCGTAAGGCGCCAAGACAATGATCGCTGCCGGGTGATTCTTCAGACTGCGGATCTCGTGCAGCGTATCCAGCAAGTCACTATCAGCCCCATTTTGAAGCCCCAAAATGATGACGTCCGGCTCCAGGTGCAAACTACGGGACATGCCAATCGTTTCCAACCACGACAGCGCTGCGGCCACATCACTCACCGATTCAACCACGTCTAGCTGCGGTGTGGCCGCAAGTCGCTGGCGCAACGCGCTGCGAACCGCGGGATGCCCCTCAACGATGAGGACTTTAACGGGTGGGCTGCTATCTGGACGGACCATCTTGACTGTGCCGGTGTGTAATTGCATCATGTGTCATCTGTCCTTTCAGTGGGCTTGGCCGACCTGAGCTGGCGTTCACGTCACCCGGGCGGCGGCCACGTCGGACAGAAAACATCCACCATCTTCTGGAGTATAAAACCGAGCCAAAACCAAACTCAATGACAAAAGTCACAAATGCGAGCGTCATCCATCACGTAATCATATGACACATGTCATACGCACCCTGTGGGACCTGAAATCTGTTGTCAAGGCAGTAGGAAACTACGAAGGTTTTGTTGAGCGCCGGGCCGTATTTGCAAGCTATCGCGGCAGTTGCAGCGTGATTGAGGTCCCTTGTCGTGGCACTGAACGGAGTCTGAACGTGCCGCCCAAACCCTCGGCGCGCGCTTGCATATTGGCCAGACCGTGGCCGATGCGCACCGTCTCGGCTTCGCTATCAAACCCGCGACCGTCGTCACTGACGGACAGGGCGACATCCTGATCGGTGCAAAAGAGCGAGACGGACACACTGCCCGCCCGCGCGTGACGGGCAACGTTGGCCAGTGCTTCCTGCGTGGTGAGGTAGATGGCCCGAGCCAAAGGCAGCGGCAATTCGCTGATGCCCTCCGGAATCGATAGCGTCACCGGCACCATGGTATTGGCCTGGAATTCGCGGACCAACTGCTGTAACCCCATCTGGACATCACCTGGAAACCGCCGTGGCCGTAGGTCGAGGATAAAATTGCGGATATCGCGAATGGCTTCATTCAAGCCGCCGACTGCAGTATCCAGAAGCGCCTCCGACTCTTCAGATCCGTCGGGCAGCGTTAGCCGCGCTGATTCCAATGTCAGACCAACGGCGTAGATGCTTTGAATAACCCCATCATGCAGATCCATGCCAATACGCGAACGCTCTTCCAGAATCGCCAATCTTTCTACCTGCGAATACAGACGTGCGTTTTGGATGGCCACGGCCGCATGACCGGCCAGCATTTCGATTAGTTGTTCGTCGGCTTCCGAAAAGGGTTGCCCGTCATTTTTGTCAGCCAGATATAAGTTGCCGAATGTCTCGCCGGATCCGCGTATGGGCACGCCTAGAAACGTATGCATTTCCGGATGGCCCTCCGGCACCCCAATCGAGCGCGGATCGTCCCGGATTTCATCGACGCGAATGCCCTGTTGTTCATGGATGACGGCCCCTAGCAAGCCCTTGCCGCGCGGCCAGTGGGGAATACCGCTGATCTGATCATCCGTCATTCCACTGGTCACAAAGCGGTGAACTTCGGCCGCATTCATTTCTCGCCAATCACCGACTGCCAACGCCGCGTAGTGGCTGCCAATCAGATCGCGAGCCGAATCCACGATTAGCTGCAGCACCTTCTCAATATCGAGCTCGGCAGCCATCGCCAGAGCTGCCTGATTAAGCGCCCGCAAGGCGCGATTCGCGAACTCGGCTTCAAACGTCGGGAGGGGATCTTCCGTCGGGGTTAACATGGTATTGACAGATGTTTCAGCGCGTGCAGCTACATGTGGTCTTGCAAATGGTGCTTGATGGCATAAGCAGCCGCTTCAGCACGATTGGATACGTTCAGCTTGGAAAGGATGCTGCTGACGTAATTCCGCACCGTGCCCTCACTCAAAAACAGGTCGGTGGCTATTTCGCGATTGGTTTTACCCTCGGCGATGAGCTGTAGCACCTGGCGCTCCTGACTGGTCAAATCCTGAAAGGCAACCGCCTCTTCCTTCTGTATGGACCGTCGCACTTCAAAGAATACGCGTTGGGTCAGCGTAGGGTCCAGCATCGATTCGCCGCGCGAGGCCATGTCGATGGCTCGCACAAGCTCCCCGGCGCCCACTTGCTTAAGCAAATAGCCGCTGGCCCCCGCGCGAATGGCCGCGAAGAGTAGCTCGTCTTCGGCGAAGGATGTCAGCATGATGACCTTGGTCTCCGGCAGAACTTCCTTGATCTTCTGACAAGCCTCAATGCCGCTGCCGCCGGCCAGGCGAATATCCATGAGGATAACATCCGGCACGTGTTCCAGTGCCTGTGCGAGCGCTTCGTCTTCGGAGGAAGCCTCGCCAACAACGGTGAAGGTGGGGTGGCGCTCCAGCAAAGCTCGCATACCGAGCCGCACCACTTCATGATCGTCGACCAGTAACAGCCGCAAGTTTGTCATACATCAGAGTATAGCGAATGTGTCAGATCGGCACAAAGCGCCGAACGGCAGAGAACATCGCTAGGAGAAACTGGCGAGAACGACCGACGGCCGTTTAGCGTAAGCTATCAGGTAAACGTGCCTGCGTCTGCAACTGCGCCGCACCGATCGCACATCAGTTGGAATAGGCCGTTGTACTCCAGTCGACCCGTTCGACATGCCGGACAGATGTCCCGGGGCTGCGGCGGCGGCGGACAGGTGCCGAGCTGGTCAGCCGCTCTATCCCGCCACCAGGGCTGATTAGCATCGACAACCGGAAATTGACCAGCGCTATCCATACCAATAAGGATACTTCCCGGCCGGTAACCCGGCAAATGCCGGGACGGCGAGACTCCATATGACTATGTCATGTATGAGAGTGACTTTTGTCGCGGGATCATGTGCCATCTGTCACTAATCAGAATCGAGCCGCCAACCTATCATTGCTTAGGATCATCAACAAGCCAATTCGCGCGCGTCCACAACAAATCGGATTCGCCACAGACTTATCGAAGGAGAAATAACACATGTCACAATCAACAATGACGCCATCGCAGGCAGCGAAGCAAACCGGCAACGGGAAAGCGCCAAAAGTCCCGTCCACCTGGGTCTACCTGTTCGGCGATGTCGCCGAGGCCGAAGAATACGTCGGCGGCTCATGGGATGCCGTTCGCGGTCTCCTGGGCGGCAAGGGCGCCAACCTGGCCGATATGACCCGTCTGGGCATCCCAGTTCCCCCGGGATTCACAGTCACCACCGAAGCCTGCAATGCCTATCTGGCAGCGGACAACCAGTTTCCCGGCAATATGTGGGACCAGGAGCTGGCCGCCGTTAAGGAAATCGAAGAGCTAACCGGCAAGACATTTGGCGGCACCGACAACCCGCTGCTGATTTCCTGTCGCTCCGGCGCCAAGTTCTCCATGCCGGGCATGATGGACACGGTCCTCAACATCGGCCTGAACGACGAGATTGCCGAAACGATGGTCAAGCTGACCAACGACCGCCGCTTCGTATTCGACCTGTATCGCCGCCTCATACAGATGTTCGGCAGCGTCGTTATGGGCGTTCCCGATGAGGCCTTCGAAGCCGTCATCACTTCCCGCCGCAAGACTGGCCGGGGTCGAGACCGACGCTGAGCTGTCGGCCGAAGACTGGGAAGTTGTCACCCGCCGCTTCAAGGAAATCTACCGCACGTTCACCCGCAGCGATTTCCCGACCGATCCGTATGAGCAACTGAAGCTGGCAACCGAAGCTGTCTTCAAGTCATGGAACGGCAAGCGTGCATTCGACTATCGCAACGCTGCCGGTATCGCCCACGATCTGGGTACGGCCGTCAACATTCAGACCATGGTCTACGGCAATATCGGCGACAACTCCGGCACCGGCGTCGCCATGTCGCGTAACGCTTCCACCGGCGAAGCAAGAACTGGAAGGCGACTTCCTGATGAACGCCCAGGGCGAGGATGTTGTGGCCGGTATTCGCGTGACGCAGCCGATCTCCGACCTGCAAAAGGAAATGCCGACTGTCTTCAAAGAGTTCGACACCATTGCCCGCAAGCTGGAAAAGCACTACCGCAACATGCAGGACATGGAGTTCACCATTGAAGCCGGCAAGCTGTGGCTGCTGCAGACCCGCGACGGCAAGCGCACCGCGCAGGCCGAGGTTCGCATCGCGTCTGACATGGTCGACGAAGGCTTGATCAGCAAAGAAGAAGCTGTATGGCGCGTGCAAGCCGGCCCAGGTTGACTTCTTCCTCCATCCGCAGCTCGACAACGAAGCTGTCAAGTCGGCCCGCAAGATCGCCACCGGGCTCAACGTCTCGCCGGGTGCGGCCGTCGGTGTGGTGGCTTTTGACGCCGATACTGCTGAGCGCTGGGCCAAGGAAGAAGGACGCGCCGGTGATTATGGTGCGCCCGGAAACAAAGCCCGACGACGTCCACGGCATGTTGGCCGCGGAAGGCATTCTGACCAGCCGCGGTGGCCGCACAAGCCATGCGGCGTTGGTTGCTCGCCAATTCGGCCGTCCGGCCGTTGTAGGCGTCAGCGAACTGGAAATCGACCTCGACTCCCGCTACATGACCATCGGCGAGGAACTCATCGTCCGTGAAGGCGACTGGATATCGCTCGACGGTACATTGGGCAATGTCTATCTGGGCAAGCTGCCCACTGTCGTGCCCGACATCAAGAACCCTTACCTGCTCAATGTCCTGAGCTGGGCGGACGACATCCGCACGCTGGGTGTATGGGCCAACGCCGACTATCCGCGTGACGCACAGCGTGCCCGCGAGTATGGCGCTGAAGGCATCGGCCTGTGCCGCACCGAGCACATGTTCTTCGAGACCGAGCGTCTGCCGATTGTGCAGCAGATGATCATGGCCAAGAACGTGACCGAGCGTAACGAAGCGCTCGAACGCCTCCTACCGCTGCAACGTGGCGACTTTGATGGTCTTTTCCGCGCGATGGACGGCCAACCGGTTATCATCCGCCTGATTGACCCGCCTTTGCACGAGTTCTTGCCCTCCTATGAAGAACTGGTACAGCGTCTGGCTGACCTGAAGGTCCAGCTGCAGCACTTCCACACGCTGAGCGAGATTGACGAAGCGCTGTCCGAGATTCGCATCAAGCAAGCTTATCTGGAGCGTGTCGAATCTTTGCGCGAGCAGAACCCGATGCTGGGTACGCGCGGCGTCCGCCTGGGCATCCTCATTCCTGAATTGACCAAGATGCAGGTTCGCGCCATTTTCGAGGCGGCCTGCCAATGCGCCAAAGACGGCGTGGACGTTCACCCTGAAGTCATGATCCCGCTGACCTTCCATGTCAACGAGTTGAAGGTCCAGCAGACGGCCCTGGAAGCAGTGGCCAAGGAAGTGATGGAGGAGCAGGAGATCACGGTCGAGTACAAGTTCGGCACGATGATTGAGATCCCGCGCGCCGCTCTAACGGCCGACGAAATCGCCGAAGTGGCCCAGTTCTTCTCCTTCGGGACCAACGACCTGACGCAGACAACCTTCGGTATCTCCCGTGACGACGCCGAGGCCGGCTTCCTGGTGGAATACCAGCAGCGCGGCATCCTGGAAGATAACCCCTTCGCCACGCTGGACACTGTGGGTGTCGGCAATTTGATGAAGATGGGCGTTGAGCTTGGTCGCCGGACACGGCCCGGACCTGGAAGTCGGCATCTGCGGCGAGCACGGTGGCGACCCGCGCACCATCGCCTTCTGCCATCAGATTGGCTTGAACTACGTATCTTGCTCCCCGTTCCGAGTGCCGATTGCCCGGCTGGCAGCGGCCCACGCCGCCCTGGCCGAGAAGAACAACGGCCAACTACGAGCTTTAGTGTCATTACTCGGCCGGTCTAACCAACCGGCCGGGTCTACTCGCTTACCGAGAGATATTATGACCAAACAAATGATTACACTTGACGGCAATGAGGCTGCGGCAAACGTCGCCCACAAGGTCAATGAGGTCATTGCTATCTACCCCATTACGCCGTCCTCGCCCATGGGCGAACTGGCTGACCAGTATTCGGCCGCCGGCGAAACCAACATCTGGGGCGACGTGCCCCTCGTCATCGAAATGCAGTCCGAAGGTGGCGCCGCTGGCGCCGTCCACGGTGCGCTGCAAGCCGGGGCGCTGACCACGACCTTCACCGCCTCGCAGGGTCTGCTGCTGATGATCCCGAATCTGTACAAGATCGCCGGTGAGTTGACTTCGACCGTGCTGCATGTGGCCGCGCGTTCGCTGGCATCGCAGGCGCTGTCGATTTTCGGCGACCACAGCGATGTCATGGCGGCCCGCAACACCGGCTTCGCCTTCATGTGCTCCACCAATCTGCAGGAAGTGACCGACTTTGCGCTCATCGCCCAGGCCGCCACGCTGAAATCGCGTGTGCCGTTCATCCACTTCTTCGACGGCTTCCGCACCTCGCACGAGATCAACAAGATCGAGATCGCTGGACGACAGTGTGTTGCGGGCCATGATCAACGACGACCTCGTCAAGGCCCACCGCAACCGTGGCCTGTCGCCGGACCATCCGTTTATTCGCGGCACCGCCCAGAATCCGGACGTATTCTTCCAGGCCCGTGAAAGCGCCAACCCGTACTACAACGCCTGCCCCGGCATTGTTCAGGAAGCCATGGATGAGTTCGCCGCGCTGACCGGCCGACAGTACCATCTGTTCGACTACTTCGGCGCACCGGATGCCGAGCGCGTCATCGTCCTGATGGGTTCCGGTGCTGATACTGCGCGCGAAACGGTCGAGTATCTGGCTGAGAAGGGCGAGAAGGTTGGCGTGGTCGTTGTTCGGTTGTACCGGCCGTTTGACACGCGAGGCCTTTGTCAACGCCCTTCCGGCAAGCACCAAGGCCATTGCTGTCCTCGATCGCACCAAGGAACCCGGCGCGACCGGCGAACCGCTCTATCTGGATGTGGTCACGGCACTGGTTGAACAGGTTGCCGCCGGATCCGGCCCATTCCCGACCATGCCCAAGATCATCGGCGGCCGCTACGGCCTATCGTCGAAGGAATTCACCCCGGCGATGGTCAAGGCCGTCTTCGACGAGACTGCCGAAGCCGGCATCCAAGAATCACTTCACGGTTGGCATCCAGGACGACGTCACTAACACCAGCCTGGACTATGACCCGACTTCTCCACCGATCAGAACGATGTCGTGCGGGCTGTATTCTACGGTCTGGGCTCCGATGGCACGGTTGGTGCCAACAAGAACTCGATCAAGATCATTGGCGAGAACACACCCAACTATGCTCAGGCTTACTTCGTCTATGACTCGAAGAAGGCCGGCGCCGTCACCGTCTCGCACCTGCGCTTCGGACCACGGCCGATTCACTCGACCTACCTGATCCAGCAAGCGAATTTCGTGGCCGTCCACCAGTTCAACTTCCTGGAACGGTATGATGTCTTGCGCATCGCCGCGCCTGGGCGCGACGTTCCTGCTCAACAGCCCTTATGGACCCGAAGAGGTATGGGATCATCTGCCGCGCAGCACGCAACAGGCCATCATCGACAAGAAGCTGCGTTTCTATGTGGTCGATGGGTACGAGGTTGCGGCCGAGACCGGCATGGGCCGCCGCATCAACACGATCATGCAGACCTGCTTCTTTGCTCTGCTGGAGAACACGACCGAACGGCCAGTTCTCTCCCGCGAAGCAGCGATTCATGAAATCAAGGACGCCATCAAGAAGACGTATGGCAAGCGCGGAGACGTGGTGGTCAAGCAGAACTATGCGGCTGTAGATGCCGCCCTTGTCGCATCTTCACGAAGTGACCGTGCCGGCCGATGGCAACGAGCGACTTTGAGCGCCCACCCGTAGTGCCCGAATACGCACCGGAATTCATCCAGTCCGTAACCGCGCGCATCATCGAAGGGCTGGGCGACCAACTGCCGGTCAGCGCGATGCCCGTCGACGGCACCTATCCGTCCGGTACAACCAAGTGGGAAAAGCGCAACATCGCCACCGAGATCCCGGTCTGGGATCCGGAAATCTGCATCCAGTGCGGCAAGTGCGTCTTTGTCTGCCCCCACGCCGTCATTCGCATGAAGATCTTTGACCCGGCCGCTGCCAAGGACGCCCCGAGCCACATTCAAGTCGACGCCGGCCCGCTACAAAGAGTTCAAGGACATGTCCTACAGCCTGCAGGTGGCGCCGGAAGATTGCACCGGTTGCACGCTCTGTGTGGATGTTTGCCCGGTCAAGAACAAGAAGCGTGCCGAAGCTAAAGGCAATCAACATGGAACCTCAGCCACCGCTGCGCGAAGCTGAGAAGGCCAACTGGGAGTTCTTCCAGTCACTGCCAAACGTCGACCGCACGCTGCTACCGATGAATCAGATCAAATACAACCAGCTACTGGAGCCGCTGTTCGAGTTCTCCGGTGCCTGCGCCGGGTGTGGCGAAACACCGTATCTGAAGCTGCTGACCCAGCTGTTTGGCGACCACATCATTGTGGCCAACGCGACCGGGTGCTCGTCCATCTATGGCGGCAATCTGCCGACCACCCCGTGGTCCCAGAACGGCGAAGGGCGCGGACCGGCCTGGTCCAATTCGCTCTTCGAAGACAACGCTGAATTCGGTCTGGGCATGCGCGTTGCGCTGGACCAACGGTTGGACGCGGCCACCAACGCGCTGCGCAAACTGCGCACGGTCGTTCGGGGCCGAGCTGGCCGACAGCGATTCTCTATGCCGACCAGATCACCGACGCCGACATGAAGGCCCAGCGTGAGCGCGTCGAACTGCTTGAAGACCAAGCTCGCCGAGCTGCGCCGCAGTGACGACAAGGCTCTGGCCGCACATCGCCATGACCCTCAGCGAGTTGGAAAGCAAGGCCGACACACTGGTCAAGAAGAGTGTCTGGATTGTCGGTGGCGACGGCTGGGCCTATGACATTGGCTACGGCGGTCTGGACCATGTCCTGGCTTCCGGTCGCAATGTCAACGTCCTGGTCCTTGATACCGAAGTCTATTCCAACACCGGCGGCCAGATGTCGAAGTCGACCCCGCGTGCGGCGGTAGCCAAGTTCGCGGCGGCGGGCAAGCCCACACCGAAGAAGGATCTAGGGCTGCTCGCGGTGTCATACGGCAACATCTACGTGGCCAAGGTGGCATTCGGCGCCAATGACCGGCAGACGGTACAGGCGTTCCTGGAAGCCGAGGCCTATGACGGGCCATCGCTCATCATCGCCTACAGCCACTGCATCGCCCATGGCTATGACCTGCAGTTCGGACTCGAGCAGCAGCAAGCGGCAGTCGACTCCGGTCACTGGCCGTTGTTCCGCTTTAACCCGGACGATGCCCATACGCCTGAAGCCAACGGCCACCGCTCGCAGAATCCGTTCCACCTCGATTCCAAGCCACCGTCACTGCCGCTGGAGAAGTACATGTATCGTGAAGGACGCTACCGGATGCTCACGCAGAGCAGCCCGGAAGCGGCTGAACGGCTGCTTAAGATCTGGCCAAGCGGATGTGAAAGATCGCTGGGCAAAGATCCGCATTGGCAGAGGCGCCTGCCCCGGTCGTTGACGAAGAGACGAAGACGACGGCCACTAGGATAGGCTGAACTAGGAGAATATCATGGACCTTACATCAACGTATCTGGGCCTGCGACTCAAGAATCCCATCGTGCCGTCCGCGTCACCGCTTTCCCGCGAGATCGCGAACCTGCGGCGGATGGAAGATGCCGGCGCGGCCGCAATCGTGCTCTACTCCCTGTTTGAGGAAGAAATCAACTGGAAAGCCATACCCTCGATCGCTACTCTGAACGAGGGCACCGAGAGCTTTGCAGAAGCGCTGTCCTACTTCCCGGAGGCGCCGGTCTATCGAGCGATCGGGCCGGATGCCTATCTGGAGCACATCTATCGGGCCAAGCAGGCGGTCAACATTCCCATCATCGCCAGCCTGAACGGTGTCTCCACCGGCGGCTGGATTCGCTACGCGAAGGAGATGGAAGGCGCCGGCGCCGATGCGCTGGAGCTGAACATCTACTACATGCCGACCAGCATCGAACCTGGGCAGCGTCGGAAGTGGAGCAGATCTACATCGATCTCGTGCAGGACGTCAGCCAATCGCATCAACATACCCGATTGCCGTGAAGCTAAGTCCCTACTTCAGCGCCACCGCCAATATGATGGATCGCCTGTCCAAGGCGGGCGCCGACTGGGCTGGTCCTGTTCAATCGCTTCTATCAGCCCGACCTCGATCTGGAGAACCTGGAAGTGGTGCCCAATCTGAAGCTCAGCACGTCGGACGAAATCCGACTGCCGCTGCGCTGGATTGCCATCCTCTACGGCAAGATATGCAGCCGATCTGGCCCTGACCACCGGTGTACACAATGGATCGGACGCGCTCAAGGGTATCGCGGCCGGAGCAAACGTGGTCATGACGACGTCGGAGCTGCTGATGAACGGTATTGGCCGTATCAGCGACATTCTGGCCGAAATGGACGGCGTGGCTGATCGAAAACGAGTATGAGTCGATCGACCAGTTGCGAGGCAGCTCTGAGCCAACAGAATGTGGCGGCGCCGGCAGCTTTCGAACGGGCTAACTACATCCAGATTGTTCGCTCATATCAGCCCACGTTCAACTAGAGCGCCGCGATGGACGTCTTCGGGCGCCGTAGAGTCCATCCTGCGGAATCACAAAAAACGGCCCGGACGTCCGGGCCTGTTTCCCTTGCCAATGTGGTCTGATGGCTGCTCAGGGCATGTTTGAACTTATCGACACCGGGGTTGTTGAACGCCCATTCGCACGGAATGCCGGCCATATTGCAGGGAATTGCGCCGGTGCAATGACGCTCCAACAACGCGATAATCCACCGTCGGTCTGCGGCTCGGCAGCGTCTCCGCCGGATAAAGTCGAAGTTCACGCATTTCTACGTTCATTTCGATATATTCACAATATTTCGTTCCGACTGTCACCCAGGTTTCGTGTGCCATTGCTTCTCCTCCAGATAGTCTGCTAGACAAACCTGACCAATGAGGTGAATGCTACCGTGAGCGTATCGCCGACGTCTCTCGTACACAGTGTCAATTGTCACGATGATAACGTGACATTCATCAGGCTTTGTTTGTGAATTTTGTCACTAACCATAACGCGAACTTGATCCTCTACACTGGCGTGGCATTACGAGCTCGAACACTGAATGGCAATCGTGCCTTCGGTCTCGAGTGCCTTGCAGGGAGTTCGCAACATGATTGAGCCGGATCGGTCCTTGCAACGACCTGTCCATACTGTGGTGTTGGTTGCCAGATCGACCTTCTCCTGAGAGACGAACTCATCTATCGTGTCAACGGCCGTTTTGACAACGATGTCAATGAGGGCCAGCTCTGTGTCAAGGGGCGCTTTGGGTGCGACTTCGTCCATGCGCCCGACAGGTTGCGCTACCCTCAGGTTCGGCCGAGCGCGACCACCCGTGGTCGGCCCCGACCCATACGACTTGGGAAGCAGCCATCGACCATGTGGCCCAACGATTGCGCCTCACCCGCGACGCCTATGGACCGAACAGCATCGCGTTCCTGACCTCGGCCAAGTGCACCAACGAAGAAAACTATCTGATGCAGAAACTGGCGCGGGGATTGATCGGCACCAACAACATAGACCATTGCGCCCGTCTCTGACACAGCAGCAGTGTGGCCGGTCTGGCCGCAACAGTCGGTTCGGGAGCAATGACCAATTCCATCAGTGATATCGTCGATGCCGAGGTGCTGTTCGTTATAGGCTCAAACACGACTGAGGCCCATCCGGTCATTAGCCTGCGAATGAAAGAGGCTGTACGCCGGCACGGGGCCCAATTGATCCTGCTGGACCCGCGTGAAATAGACCTGGCCCAATTCGCCACGCTCCACTTGCGTCACCGCTCCGGTACCGACGTGGCCGTCCTCAATGCCATCGCCCATGTCATTATCCGCGACGGGTTAGCGGACCTGGCGTTCATCGCTGAACGGGTAGAAGGCTTCGAGACCTTTGCCGACGCCGTGGCGGACTGGACTCCGGAGCGGGCAGCGATCATCTCGGGCGTCCCGGCAGAAGACATTGTCCGCGCAGCTCGACTGTACGGGGGCTCAACCAACAGCATGATCTTCTGGGCCATGGGCATCACCCAGCACACCACCGGCACCGACAATGTCAAGGCATGCTCCAATCTGGCCCTGCTAACCGGCAACATCGGCCGACCTGGCACCGGCCTGAACCCACTGCGCGGCCAAAACAACGTTCAGGGAGCCTGTGACCTCGGTGGATTACCCAATGTCTTTCCCGGCTACCAGTCAGTAGCCGACGAAGCAATCCGCCTGAAGTTTGCCGCAGGATGGGGGATCGACCCGGCCCACTTGTCGCCAACACCTGGCCTAACCGTGACTGAAATGATGGAGGGCATTCTCGACGGCCGCATTAAGGCCATCTATATCATGGGCGAGAATCCGATGCTGTCCGATCCCAATCTCACCCATGTAGCCGAGGCGCTGCGGCATCTCGACTTTCTGGTAGTCCAGGACATCTTCCTGAATGAGACGGCCGAAATGGCCGATGTACTTCTACCCGCCGCTAGCTTTGCCGAAAAGTCCGGCACCTTCACCAATACCGAGCGCCGTGTCCAGCTGGTGCGTCAGGCGATGGATCCGCCCGGCAATGCGCTTCCTGATTGGACTATTCTCAGCGGTGTCGCTCAACGGCTGGGGGCGAAATGGGACTACGATTCACCCGCGGCGATATTTGATGAGCTGGCCACGCTGACACCGCAGTATGCAGGCATGAGCCACACTCGCCTCGAACAGGGCGGGCTGCAGTGGCCTTGCCCAACCGCCGATCATCCGGGAACGCCCGTGCTGCATGCCGACAGATTTGCTCGGGGACTGGGTTTGCTTGCTCCGGTTGACTTTCGCCCACCAGCCGAGGAACCGGATGAGGACTATCCCTTCCTGCTGACCACCGGCCGCATCCTGTTTCATTGGCATGGCGGTACGATGTCGCGGCGGTCGCCCGGTTTGGAAGCAGCCGCCCCTGAAGCCACGGTCGAGATCAATCCGCTGGATGCGGCCGATCTTGGGCTGGCCGATGACGATATGGCCGTTGTTCGGTCGCGTCGGGGAGCAGTCACAACCAAGACCATCATAACCGAACGCTCGCCGGTGGGAACGGTCTTCATGACTTTCCACTATGCCGAAGCCGCGGTCAATCTCTTGACAGTCGATGCGCTTGATCCCGTCGCCAAGATACCGGAATACAAAGTCTGCGCCGTTCAAATTGAACGCTACGAACCCAAACTTGAAGAGGAGTTACTGAATGAACAACAATAATGGATCCCCGTCGTTTGATAGTTTCCTCCCGCCTGAAATGGCCGCCAAGGCCGAAAACAGCGGCGTGGCCAAGGCCAACCTCGGCTTCTTTCGCATGATGGCTCTGGCGATTCTCGCCGGCGCCTTCATCGGCCTTGGGGCGGTCTTTGCCACGGTCGCCACGACCGGTGCGGCCGGTGTCTTGCCCTTTGGCATCAGCAAGCTGATTGGCGGGCTGGTCTTCTGTCTGGGGCTCATCCTCGTGGTCGTTGCGGGGGCAGAGCTGTTCACGGGCAACAATCTGATCGTCATGGCGTGGGCCAACAAGAAGGTCAGCACCTGGGCTCTGCTCCGCAACTGGATCATCGTCTATTTTGGGAACTTCATCGGCGCGATCGTGACGGCCCTGGGCGTTTTCCTCAGTGGGCAGTACCTCTTCGGCAACGGCGCCGTCGGGCTGAACGCACTCAACATCGCCAATGCGAAGGTCAGCCTGGGCTTCACGCAGGCTATCTTCCTGGGCGCATTCTGCAACGCGCTGGTTTGCCTGGCCGTGTGGTTGTGCATGAGCGCCCGCACAACCACCGACAAGATCCTGGCCATCATCTTTCCGATCACCGCCTTTGTGGCGGCGGGGTTCGAGCACAGTGTGGCCAACATGTACTTCATCCCGGTCGCGCTGTTTATCAAGAACTTTGCCGCGCCGGAATTCTGGACCCAGATCGGGGTTTCAGCCGCTGATTACGCCAATCTGACCTGGCAGAACTTCTTCGTGGTCAACCTGATTCCCGTGACCATCGGCAACATCATTGGCGGAGCGTTTATGGTCGGTCTTGTGTACTGGTTCATTTACCTGCGGCCGAGCTGGACACACCATCCTGACTGGACTGAGAAGCCCGAAGCAACCGTCAAACGCGCGTAAGCTGCCGGTTGTACATTACCGTGTCAAAGAAGGCGGACCGAGTGACAGTCACCTGGTCCGCCTCTTAAATAGCCGCTGGCGATTGTCAGTGCTACAGATAGCCCATTTGCTTGGCCGCCACCCGCAGTTCATCGCGAAACTTGGGATGGGCAATATTGATCAGTTCGTTGGCGCGCTGCCGGATGGTCTTGCCGTAGAGCTTAGCCACGCCGTATTCAGTAGCGACGTAGTGCACATCATTGCGTGACGTGGTCACACCGGATCCCTCAGTAAGCATAAGTGTAATGCGGCTAACCTCGTCATTCTTGGCCGTCGACGGCAAGGCGATTATCGGCAGTCCTCCCTTGGACCTTGCGGCACCGCGGATGAAATCCACCTGGCCACCCACACCGCTATAGAACACCGGCCCGATCGAGTCGGCACACACCTGGCCGGTCAAGTCAACCTGGATGGCTGAATTAATGGCCACCATCGTGTCGTTCTTGGCGATATTGAAGGGGTCGTTGACATAATCAGTCGGATGTAGTTCAACGAAGGGGTTGTTGTCGACGAACTGATAGAGCCGCTTGGAGCCAAACAAGAACCCAGCAATTAGCTTGCCGGGATGGAACGACTTGCGGCTGCAATTGATGACGCCCTCTTCAAACAGCTCGACCACGCCGTCCGAGAACAGCTCAGTATGGATGCCGAGGTCTTGATGATTGCGCAAGTTCTGCAGGACAGCATCCGGGATGCTGCCGATGCCCATTTGCAAGGTCGCACCATTCGGAATCAGTTCGGCGATCAGCTCGCCGATACGCATATGAACCGGCG
This sequence comes from uncultured Chloroflexia bacterium, assembly GCA_963695535.1. Taxonomy (GTDB): domain Bacteria; phylum Chloroflexota; class Anaerolineae; order Promineifilales; family Promineifilaceae; genus Promineifilum. Next base: position 640,260 of record CAVOGT010000001.1, on the reverse strand, counting down.
AACTCCCCCCCTGCAAGGTCTCCGGGACAGGGTAATCAACCTCCACGATGTGGGTCAAGCGACTAACATGGATGAAACTGTCGCCCAAAGTGCGCGGCATCTGTCGATTGACCTCAGCGACAATGATTCGTGCCGCTTCGGCAGCAGGCTTGGTTGTGCCCACTTCGACGCCGAAACTGCAAAAGCCATGTTCATCCGGTGCGGAAAGTGACACAAGCGCCACATCCAGTGGAATGATGTTCCGCTGGAACAGCAGCGGTATCTCGGACAGGAAGACAGGTGTGAAGTCGGCCCGACCCTGCTGAACGGCCTTACGAACGTTGGTCCCGATGAACAGCGAGTTGGAGCGAAATGCACCATCATATTTCGGATTCACGTATGGAGCGTCGATGAACGTGAGGATATGGACCAGCTCCACGTCCTTGACATGCGGCGCGCGGCCGCACAGACCCTCCACAAGCACGGCCGGTGCTCCTGAGCCGCCGCCAATGTACACCTTATGACCGGTTTCTATGCACGACACAGCCGTATCGACGTCCACAACTTTGCGTCGGTAGATCTCTTCCCAGTTCATGCGCCACCTCCGCGAACGACGGCCGCGTTCGGGAGGGTGACCTCCACCTCCTGGCCCAAAGCCCCGGCGATTTCAGAATTCGCCAGTTTGCCCTGGTACAGGGTAATCCCCGGTAAGAGGCTTGGACACCACTCCAGTACCCCCAGGAAGCCATGTTCACCCATCGCCTTCAGGTAAGGTAGCAAGGCGTTGGTCAACCCATAACTCGTCGTCCGGGCCACAGTCGCCGTGACATTGGGAACACAGTAGTGGATGACATCATCAACCACATACGTCTGATCGCGCAGCGTTGTCGGCCGGCTTGTCTCAGAACAGCCGCCCTGATCAATTGAGAAGTCGATCAAGACTGTACCGGGGCGCATGTGGCGGATCATCTCGCGGTCGATCAAGATAGGCGCCCGTTGACCGGAGGTCATGACGGCACCCACAACCACGTCGACAAACTCGGTCACGCGGTTGAGATTGTACTTGGAACCCACCATGGTAGTGACCCGCCCGTTCAACGTCTCTTCAATATGCTGCAGCCGCTCGATATCGTTATCGAGAACAATCACCTGCGCGCCACTGCCGAGGAAGGCCCGCGCGGCGTTGGAACCCAGCACACCGGCACCCAGAATAGCCACGCTGCCGCGGGGCACGCCGGGGATACCGCCCAGCAAGGTGCCCCGACCACCGCTCGTCGTCATCAGCAGCCGCCCGGCAATGGTCGGGGCAACACGTCCGGCTACTTCGCTCATAGGCACCAATACCGGACGAACGCCGTTGTGCCGCTCGATCATTTCACAGGCGATGGCTGTAATCTCGCTTTCGCGCAGGGCTTCTAGTAGGTCCTCTGAGGCGACTTGCAGATGCAAGAAAGAAACGATGGCCTGGCCGGATCGGAACAGTGCGTGTTCGGCCGCTGTGGGGCGGGTGACCTTGACGATAACGTCCGAACGGCCGTAGACCTCAGCGGCGGAATAAACAATCTTTCCCCCACCATGACGGTAATCCTCATCGCTGAAGCCCGCCGCGACGCCGGCGTTCTTCTCGACATAAACTTTATGACCCGCGCGCACCAAACCGGAAACCCCGGCGGGTGTGAGGCCCACTCGAGCCTCCAAGTCGCGCACTTCTTTGGGAATGCCAAATTCCATGGCTATCACTCCTTGTTCGTGTCCTGGCTGTCGTATCCGTGCGAGGCGGCTCCCCCTGCCTGGCGGCATGCGCCAACGGCGCTCAAGGATCTGATGGACAGCATTAGTGAAAGTGTAGCCGCTTGGCACCGACGTGGCAGTGAATAATGTAACGATTATGGACTGACATCCGTCATGTCTCATCCATGGCCGGTTGGTTTGATTCACGGACTCGGCTCCGACATGTGACATTCCGCGTGCGAACATCTGCCATTTGTCACTATAGAAACCGGGTGAGCTGTGCGATACTAAAGTCAGACTAACACTCTCACTTGGAACCCCTAGCAGATTAACAAGCGATTTGCCATCCGGCTGTTGGTGCTCTTGACCCATTCATGGTCACAAGAGGGCCATGCTGTTGATCCCGTATTAGGGGGCACCCAGGCTGATTCCCACGTTGGACTGGAGGTACTCTAGATGGCAACTGGAAGAGTTGTAATCGACGTAGAACGGTGTAAGGGCTGCGAGCTGTGTCGCGACGCCTGTCCACCGGACGTGTTGGTTCTGGCTGAGGACCTGAACGCCAAGGGCTATCGCCCGGTCATTCTGCTCGATCCCAACCATGACTGCACAGGCTGTGCCCTGTGCGCAACCGTCTGCCCGGACGGCTGCATCACTGTTTATCGCGACGTGACACCCGACGAAGAGTTCCCACGCTTCGCCGCGCGTTGAGCTCACGCGCTGTCGGCGCCCCATCTGAAGGTTCGGTGCAAGCCGCCCACAAAGAGGTCATCACCCATGGCTAAAGAACTACTCAAAGGCAATGTCGCCTTCGCCGAGGCGGCTATTCGGGCCGGGTGCGAGGCATATTTTGGCTATCCCATCACGCCACAGACAGAACTGCTCGAGCATATGTCGAGGCGTATGGTCGAATTGGGGCGTGTGTTCTTGCAGGCCGAGAGCGAAGTTGCGGCGGTCAATATGGTCTACGGTGCGGCCGCGGCCGGCGCGCGAGTCATGACATCGTCGAGCAGCCCCGGCATCAGCCTGATGCAGGAAGGCTTCAGCTATATGGCCGGTTCCAACGTGCCGGCCGTGGTTATCGACATCATGCGCGGCGGCCCCGGTCTGGGCAATATCCAGCCCAGCCAAGCCGACTACTTTCAGGTGACACGATCGGCCGGCCACGGTGACTTTCATCCCATCGTGCTGGCTCCATCCACGGTCCAGGAGGCGATCGACCTGACGGTTTTGGCGTTCGACCTGGCCGAGAAGTATCGCACCCTGGTATTTGTGGTTGCCGACGGGGCCATCGGACAGATGATGGAACCGGCCGAACTGCCGGAGATGCGGCCGCTGCCGGAGAAGAAGCCCGGACTGGGCGCTGACCGGCGCCGGCTGATCGGCCGCGAAATGTCATCAGTTCTCTCTTCCTGGGCGCGGACCAGCTGGAAGCGCTGAACCTTCAGCTGCAGGAAAAGCTGCACCTGATCGAGCGGTCCAACGAAGTGCGCTATGAAACCCAGTACCTGGACGATGCTGAAGTGGTCGTGGTCGCGTTTGGCACGGCCGCTCGCGTCGCCCAGACCAGCATCCAGCGCATGCGCCGGCAAGGGTTGCCGGTCGGTCTGTTCCGGCCGATCACCCTGTGGCCGTTCCCGGAAAAGGAACTGGTCAGACTGGCTCAACGTATTCCATCGGTGCGAACGTTCCTGGTGGTCGAGATGAATGCCGGGCAGATGTTCCACGATGTGCGCGAAGCGGTTGCCGGACGTGTTCCGGTGGCCTTCAAAGGACGCATGGGTGGTTCAATTCCGCTGCCCGGCGAGATCGAAGCCGAGCTTCGCAACCAACTCGAACTCATCGGACTCACCCGCACTGCGACAGGGAGGCAAAGAATGGCCACTATGTTGGCAGTTGAAACAGAACATTATTGACGTCTGACTGCACGCTGGAAGAAACAATCTACCAACGACCGGATTCGCTGGTGGACGTCTACACCCACTACTGTCCCGGTTGTACCCATGGCACAGCCCACCGGCTGGTGGCCGAAGTGATTGACGAACTGGGTATCCGCGACGATACGATCCTGGTCGCTTCGGTCGGCTGTTCCGTCTTCGCCTATAACTACTTCGATGTGGACGCCTGCGAGGCGGCCCATGGTCGCGCTCCGGCCATGGCCACCGGTGTGAAGCGAGTGCATCCCGACAAGATCGTTTTCACCTATCAAGGTGACGGTGACCTGGCCTCCATCGGCATGGGTGAAATCATGCACGTCGCGGCTCGTGGCGAGAATATCACGACGATATTCCTCAACAATGCGACCTACGGCATGACCGGCGGACAGATGGCCCCGACCAGCCTGGCGGGCCAGGTAACCACGTCGTCACCCTTCGGCCGTGATACGAGTACTTCGGGTTATCCGATCCACATGGCCGAACTGCTGGCCGGCATGCAAGGCACAGCGTACAGCGTGCGCCGCAGTCTGCACGATGCACGCCACGTTCTTCAGGCGAAGAAGGCGATCCGCACAGCCTTTGAAGCGCAGATGCAAGGACTCGGCTTCAGCATCGTCGAACTGCTGTCATCCTGTCCAACCAACTGGGGCATGACCCCCAAGGTAGCACTGGAGTGGGTCAAGGATGCCATGATTCCCCAGTATCCGTTGGGAGATTTCAAAGTGGCGGCCGAGTTGGCCGGTCGCCGTCGCTAGTCACTTGACGGTTCGACCAAGGAGTATCCATGACCACCCCCTGGAACCGACGCTATGCCCAACGCATGCAGCAGATGGGCGGCTCTGCCATCCGCGAACTGCTGAAGCTGACGCAGAATCCCGACATTATCTCGTTTGCCGGAGGGCTGCCCGCACCCGACGTCTTCCCTGTGGAAGCATTTCAGGCGGCCAGTGATCGTGTCTTGAGTTCCCACGGCACTGAGGCCCTGCAATACTCCACCACCGAGGGCTATTATCCACTGCGCGAGTGGATCGTGCGGCGGATGGCCCGCTATGGAATCCACGCCACGCCGCAAAACATTCTCATTACCAGCGGCTCCCAACAGGCGCTGGATCTGATTGGCAAGCTGCTGATCAATCCCGGCGATCTGATCCTGACCGAACAGCCGACCTATCTTGGCGCGCTGCAAGCGTGGCGGGCTTATCAGGCCGAATTCACGACTGTGCCTGTGGATAACGACGGCATCCGCGTGGACCTGCTGGAGGAGGCGCTCTGTGCCGGGCCGAAGTTCATGTACATCCTGCCTAATTTCCAGAATCCGGCCGGCGTCACCTTGTCGGCCGAAAGGCGTCGCGACCTGATCGCTATCGCCGATCGGTATGGAGTGCCGATCATAGAGGATGATCCTTACGGCGAACTGCGCTTTGAGGGCGAGCATCTGCCGCCCCTGGTCGTTATCGACTGCAACCAACTAAATGGCCGCGGGGACTGCTTCGACCGGGGAAATGTCATCTACCTCAGCACCTTTTCCAAGACGCTGGCGCCTGGCCTGCGGCTGGCCTGGATTGTTGCTCCGGTGGAGGTGATCCAGCGATGTGGCGTGGCCAAACAGGGCATGGACCTGCACACAAGCACCTTCACCCAAATGGTCGCTCACGAAGTGCTGACGGGTTCAGATGAAGGTGAGGACTTCTTGCCGAATCATGTTCGCCTGATTCGCAGCGTCTATCGCGAACGGCGCGACACGATGCTGGCAGCCATGGAGCAACACTTCCCGGACGGTGTCACGTGGACTCATCCCCAGGGCGGTCTGTTCCTGTGGGTAACGATGCCCGACCACGTGGACAGCGCCGAAGTACTGCCGGCCGCGCTGGCCAACAATGTGGCGTTCGTACCGGGCCAGAGCTTTTATCCTGACGGCGCCGGCCGCAACACGTTTCGGTTGAACTTCTCTTACTGCAGCCCCGATCTCATTGAGGTCGGCATCGGCCGTCTGGGGGACGTGCTAACTCGAGCATTAGAGCGCACCTCCGAGCGTTCAGCCCACTTATCGCCGGAACTCGAACTGGCCCTTTAGGCTATCCGGTGGATCGAGGTAATAACCAAATGGAAACTTCAATTGTTATTGCCGGGTTTGGTGGACAAGGCGTCCTCTTCGCCGGTCAATTGCTGGCCTACGCCGGTATGGATGCGGGCAAACACGTGACCTGGATTCCGTCCTACGGGCCTGAAATGCGCGGCGGCACTGCCCACTGCGTCGTCATCATCAGTGACGATCCGATTGGTGCGCCCGTCGTGGCTCAACCGGATGTGGCCATAGTTCTCAATCAGCCGTCATTCGACAAGTATCAGTCCCTAGTCAAAGCGGGCGGTCTGCTGGTCGTCAACAGCTCCTTAGTGGATAATGGCCCTGAGCGGCCGGATATCGACACCGTCATGGTGCCGGCCAATGCAATCGCCGAGGAATGGGGCACCGTCAAGATGCTGAACATGGCCACGCTCGGTGCCATGTTGGCGGCACGACCGGTGCTGACCAAAACCGAGCTGGAAACAGCGCTGCGCGAGCACATTGGACAGAAGAAGCAGCATCTTCTGGACGCTAACCTCCAGGTACTTGAGCGTGGCTATGCCGTACGGCAGTTTGCTGCCCCGTAAGTAGGTCCACCGATTATTTGATCTCTGATTAGTGAGGAGTGCTTCGTGAAGCCTTCGATATTGCAAACCATTGTTGTTCCCCTGGATGGCTCGGCTCTCGCTGAATGTGCGGTTCCGGTGGCTCTCACCTTGCTGCCGGCCGAGGGCGGCCGATTGATACTCATGCGTGTGCCGGTTTATGCTGAAACGCAGGCGCCGATGGGGGCGGAATACAACATGTTCTGGCCCGAGATACGCGACACCCCCGGAACCTTTCGGCAGGTTTACGAGGATACATTAGCCTATCTGTCGCATGTGGCTGATCGCTTTCGCCGCGACGGTCTAACCGTCGACATACAGGTTGAGGAAGGCGACCGCGCCGGGGCCATCATTGATGTCGCCAGGGTCGAGAAGGCCGATCTCATCGTGATGACTACCCACGGTCGAACCGGCGTTTCTCGATGGGTGATCGGCAGCATCACGGAGCGCGTGCTCCATGAGGCGCCCTGTCCCGTGCTGGCCGTGCGCGCAGAACCGGCCTGCACACCGGAACAGCCGACACCGGCGTTCGCTCAGCGCATCCTCGTGCCTCTGGATGGGTCGGAACTGGCTGAACCTGCCCTGCCGCCGGCGCTGTCCGTCGCCAAGCAGACCGGGGGCAGCCTGGTGTTGCTGCGTGTAGCCGGTTCTGCCGCCGAAGCGAGTACCGGCAACGGCCCCTCACCATCGACCGGAGAACAAGACTATCTGGAGCGGATGGCGGGTGCATGTCGTGAACAAGGCGTTGAGGCGACTGCAATTGTTGTGCCTCAAAACGGTTCAGGGGCAACAAGCGTGGCCAATGCCATCCTGGAGTTTGCCGTCGGCGAGACAATCGACCTGATCGCCATGAGCACCCATGGGCGCAGCGGTCTGAGGCGCTGGGTCTATGGCAGTGTGACCGAGAAAGTGCTCCACAATTCTGAGATCGCTTTGCTGATTATTCGGCCCTAGCAGAAAGTTGCCGGCAAACGTCTTGAGGATTGCCATTGGGAATTCGCAGACCCTTGGTAGCAAGACAAGCATGGGGGCCGCCTTCTGCCCTTATCGTCGTCAAACGTCAAGCGATCTTATTCACACCACGCGATCTTTGGCGCAAGATTCGTCCGTACGTTACACTAATAAATAGTATACAATCCGTTGCGAGCCGCGCATGACTTCAAGAAAAGGCTCGTCAAGTATCAGGAGAACCCATGACTGACCGACTGTTTCCCGTCCCGTCCGACCTGGACATTGCTCAAGCCGCGACTGTTCAACCCATTGTCGATATCGCCGCCCAGATAGGCCTGACGCCCGATGATCTCATCATGTACGGCTCAACCAAGGCCAAAGTCCACCTGGACACGTTGCCCAAGCTGGCCAATCGGCCAACGGGCAAATACATCGACGTCACGGCCATTACGCCCACCCCGTTGGGCGAAGGCAAGACCACAACCTCCATCGGATTGGTCCAGGGCTTGGGCCGGATCGGCAAGAAGTCCATTGCCTGCATTCGCCAACCCAGCATGGGTCCGACATTTGGTATCAAGGGAGGCGCTGCCGGTGGCGGCTACAGTCAGGTCATACCGATGGAGGATTTCAACCTCCATCTGACCGGCGACATCCATGCCATCACCGCCGCCCATAATCTGGTCAGCGCAGCCATCGACGCACGCTGGTTCCACGAAGATCGGATGAACGACGAGCGTCTGGCCAAAGTAGGGCTGGAGCGCCTGGACATCGATCCCTATAGCCTCACCTGGAATCGCGTACTGGACGTCAACGATCGCGCACTGCGTAATATCATTGTGGGACTGGGGCCGGAACTGGACGGCCGTCCGCGCCAGACCGGCTTCGACATCACCGTCGCCAGCGAGATCATGGCCATTCTGGCTCTGGTCAACGGTGAGGACTACAAGAGTGCGCTGCGCGACCTGCGCGAGCGGGCCGGCCGGGTGGTCATCGGCAACAGCAAGAGCGGCACGCCGATTACACTGGAAGACTTACAAGTAGCGGGAGCTGTGGCGGTGTTGATGAAGGACGCCCTGCACCCGAACCTGCTCCAAACGCTGGAAGGGCAGCCCGCGTTCGTCCACGCCGGGCCGTTTGCCAATATCGCCCACGGTAACTCTTCGATTTTGGCCGATCGCCTGGCGCTCAAGCTGGGTGATTACGTGGTCACCGAGTCCGGTTTTGGAGCCGATATCGGGATGGAGAAGTTCTTCAACATCAAGTGCCGCTACTCCGGCCTTAAGCCCGACTGCGTCGTTCTGGTAGCGACTATTCGCGCCCTCAAGATGCATGGTGGCGGCCCGCGGGTCGTTCCCGGCCGCCCGCTGGACGAAGCCTACACCAATGAGAACCTCGATCTGTTACAGGGCGGACTGGCCAACATGGAAGTTCACATCAAGAACGCCAAGCAGTTTGGCATTCCGGTCGTGGTCGCGGTCAACAAATTTACCACGGACAGCGACGCCGAGGTTGAGATGGTACGCAACGCGGCCATTGCCGCCGGTGCGGAGACGGCCGTCATGACCGACCATTGGGCCCAAGGAGGTGACGGCGCCATCGAACTGGCCGAGGCAGTCGTGGCGGCCTGCGAACAACCCTCCAACTTTGAGTTTCTCTATCCGCTCGATCTGCCCATCAAAGAGAAGATCGAGATCATTGCCAAGGATATGTACCAGGCCGGCGAAGTCGTCTATGAGCCGTTGGCGGAGAAGCAGATTAAGTCCTACGAAGCCAACGGGTTTGGCGGATTGCCCATCTGCATGGCCAAAACCCATCTCAGCATCAGTCACGATCCGCTGCTCAAGAATGCTCCCAGCGGCTACACTCTATCCGTTCGCGAAGTACGGGCCTCAGTCGGAGCCGGGTTCATCTACCCATTGTTGGGCGAGATGCGGACCATGCCTGGTTTGGGAACCCGTCCGGCCTTCATGAACGTTGATCTGGACGAAGACGGCCGCGTCGTTGGTCTGTTCTAGCCGGGCACCAATCTGCAGGTCCGGCGATAGCCAATCCAAACTGTTGCTTGCCGGTGAAGACGTGGCAGCTAGCCTTGTTCTTCACCGGCAAGTTTGCATCTAGTATAGCTCAACCGGAAAAACATCTCCATCGAGGCGTAGGTATGGCTAGCTATCAAATTTTGTATTGGCACGATATCCCCATGCAAGTGCGGGTCGGCGGTCGCCGGGATAGGGTCAGCATTGAACTGCCCGCCCGGTTTCAGGAAGCCGTCGACAGCGCGGCGATGGCATCCAAACTGACCGGCACGGATGCCTATCTGGAAGGCTTTGTGTGGGGCGAGATGCAGGAACGCGACGGAACCCCTCGAGGACGTTGCCGCCGCGGTAGCCGCTGAATTAGAGACGGCTTTCGCGGAAGTCGATTGGCGTCGTACGGCAGAGCGACTTCGTCAGACAAAGCCGGGCTCTGACTCGTTGAGCCCGGAATCCACACCGGACTGCCGCTTCGGTCAAGGTCGCGCGAAGTGCGTCGGCCTTTTTCATGCTAGAATTCCTCTTCGTGACCGCAGCAAGGGTCGACGATATTTCATCGAGGACAGCATAGAAGTACGAGTCGCATGACAACGACACCAACACATCAGGTCATTTTCATGCCTTCCGGACGACGCGGGCAGGTAGCCGCCGGGCGAATCACTGCTCGACGCTGCGCGTGGCCTGGGTGTTGAAATCGAGAGCATCTGTGGCGGCCGTCTGACCTGCGCCAAGTGCAAGGTGCGCGTTGAAAGCGGTGAGTTTGCCAAGCATGGCATCCGTCCGACGAAAGCCATCTTTCCCCTCCGCTGACGAAGAACTGGCACTCCTGGGGCGCACCGACTGATGGCCAAGCGGTCGATGATTGCCGCTTGTCGTGTTCGGCTCTGGTCAACGGCGATATGTTAATCTATGTGCCTGAGGAAAGCCGTGCCCATAAGCAAGTCATCCGCAAGGCGGCTACCGATCGCGTTATCGATATCGACCCGATGATTCGTCGTGTCTACGTCGAAGTTGAACAGGCTGAGCTGGGCGAGCATCGCGGGCGATTGGGGCGGCTGCAGGTAGCCCTGGCCGGGCAATGGGAACTTCATGACCTGCGAGTGGACCTGCAAGTTCTGCAGCGCCTCCAGCCGGCCCTGCGCAAGGAGAAGTGGGGCGTCACAGTAGTCTTGTGGAACGATCGGGAAGTCATCGACGTGCAGCCCGGCTATCACGACGGCATCTTCGGTCTGGCAGTTGATATCGGCAGCACCACGGTTGCCGCCCACCTCTGTGATTTGCGCACCGGCCAGGTTCTGGCGACTGAATCGATGATGAACCCCCAGGTCGCCTACGGAGAAGACCTGATGAGCCGGGTGTCCTATGCCATGGGCAACGCCCAGGGTCTGGCCAGGATGCATGAAGCCATTATCGAGGCGCTGAATACGCTGGCCACGCGTGCGGCACGGACCGCCGGTATTCGCGCACGCGATATTCACGACGCCGTCCTCGTGGGTAATACGACGATGATCCACATTTTGCTGGGCATCAACCCACAAGAGTTGGGCGGCGCGCCGTTTGCTCTGGCCAATCGGGATGCGATGGATATCAAGGCCCGCGACCTGAATATACGGCTACACCCCGGCGCCTATATTCACGTGCTCCCGGCCGAGGCGGGTCATGTGGGCGCCGACAACGTCGCAGTTCTATTGGCCGAGGAACCACACAATCAGGACGAGATGGTGTTGCTGGTCGATGTCGGCACCAATGCCGAGATCGTTTTGGGCAACCGAGAACGCCTGCTATAGTGCTTCCAGCCCCACCGGACCGGCCTTCGAGGGTGCGCAGATTGCCTTTGGTATGCGCGCTGCGCCGGGTGCTATTGAGCGCGTGCGTATCGACCCAGTGACAAAGGTTGCCCGCTTTCGGGTTATTGGTGATGAACGCTGGTCAGACGGGTGGCCCAGCGGATCGGACGTTCCTCTGGACGAGCAGCCGGCTCACCTGGCCGCGGGCATCTGTGGTTCGGGCATCATCGAAGCGGTGGCCGAGATGATGCTGGCCGGCATTATTCAACCCGACGGCCGTTTTGCGCCCGATGTCATTCACGATCGCATCATCTGGCAAGGCCGCGGCCGGGGCGTATGTTCTGGCGACGGGTGATCAAACGACCAGCGGTCAGCCGATCCTGGTCACTCAGGACGACATTCGTGGTATCCAGTTGGCCAAGGCCGCTCTATACGCCGGAGCCAAGCTACTGATGCTTCGGTCAGGCGTTGCGTCAGTCGACAAGATCGTATTGGCCGGGGCATTCGGCAGCTATATCGATCCACAATACGCCATGATTCTGGGGCTGATACCGGATTGCGATTTGGCAAAGGTGACGGCCGTGGGCAATGCGGCGGGTGATGGGGCGCGAATCGCCTTGCTTAACCGCAGGCAGCGGGAGCAAGCTCAGGAGCTGGCTCGCTGGGTTACTTACATTGAGACAGCCATCGACCCGGAGTTTCAGAATGAATTTGTAGGGGCCATCCACATCCCCCATGCCACCGACTCATTTCCCCACCTGGATGGGTTACTACCGTACGCCCGACCGGACGAATGGCATGCTCCGGTCGAATGGCGACGGCACGCGCACCAGACGACGGACCCGGCCCGGGCGCACATGATGTCACAAGATTTGCCGATAACGAGGGTAGACGCGATGGAAGACGAAATTAACCTGAAGGAAATGGCCGATGATGAGATCTACGAACTCATGCAGGAAGATCTCTACGACGGCTATGCGGAAGAAATAGTTGAAGAAGTCAACGAGATGTTGGGGCGGGGTCATGAGCCCTATACCATTCTGACCAACGGACTGGTGGCCGGGATGGATATCGTCGGTGCGGACTTTCGTGACGGCATCTTGTTCGTGCCGGAAGTGCTGATGGCGGCCAAGGCCATGAAGGCGGGGATGGCGATTTTGCGGCCGTTGCTGACCGAGACGGGTGCAGAGAAAATTGGCACGATGGTCGTTGGTACGGTCAAGGGTGACATTCACGACATCGGCAAGAATCTGACCTCCATGATGATGGAAGGCGCCGGCTTTGAAGTGTTCGACCTGGGTATCAACAATTCCGTCGAGAACTTCATGGCCGCCATTGAAGAACATGACCCGGACATTATCGGGATGAGTGCCCTTCTGACGACGACGATGCCCTATATGCGTGTGGTCATTGAGGCGCTGAAAGAGGCTGGGATCCGCGACAAGCTGATCGTGATGGTCGGTGGCGCGCCACTAAATGAGGCCTTTGCCGAAGACATTGAAGCCGATGCCTACTGCCGTGATGCTGCGGTGGCCGTAGACACCGCCAAGAAGTTCATGCAGATCAAGCGGGATAAGGCGCGGGCCTAGGGCTGGTCTGCCGGGGAGTAAGGAGAAATCATGAATAGACTGGATGAACTGCTCGCTACCGAGTCTGCCATTGTTCTGGACGGCGCGATGGGTACCATGCTCATGGCCGCGGGCCTGACATCCGGCGCACCGCCGGAGGAGTGGAATGTTACTCATCCCGATCGTATCCGCGCGGTCCATAGGCAGTATATCGACGCCGGGTCACACATCGTCTTGACCAACTCGTTTGGTGGAACCCGCTATCGCCTCAAGCTCCACAACTTGCAAGAGCGCGTGCTGGAGCTTAACCGGGCGGCGGCGGCCAATGCCCGGGCCGAAGCGGACGCCGCACCCCGTCTGGTGCTGGTCGGCGGGTCAATGGGTCCAACCGGCGAACTCCTGCTACCCATGGGCAACATGCACTATGATGACGCTGTAGCCGCATTCGCCGAGCAGGCCCAGGGATTGGCCGAGGGTGGTGTCGATTTGCTGTGGATCGAGACAATGAGCGACATGGAAGAGGTTCGCGCGGCCGTTGAGGGGGCGAAATCCGTTACCGACCTGCCCATCTGTGCCACCATGAGCTTCGACACCAACGGCCGAACCATGATGGGTGTGACGCCCGTGCAGGCTGTCGAAACGCTAAGCCAATGGGGCTTGGCGGCTGTGGGCGGCAATTGCGGCAACGGCATCGAGGAGATCGAGCGCGTGATTTATGAGATGCACCAGGCGGCGCCCAATATACCCTTAATCGCCAAAGCAAACGCAGGGATCCCGATCTGGAAGGAAAACGAGCTGTTGTATAACGCCACGCCTCCGGTGATGGGTGATTACGCTCAGCGCGTACGGGCGCTGGGGGCCAGCTTCGTTGGCGGCTGTTGCGGCAACACACCGGATCATATTCGATCTATTGCGGAAGCCATCGCGATGCCCCTTGATGAGGCGCAAGAGACTGCATTGCTGGCGGAGTACGCCGCGACCAGCATGGATGTGACAGCAACTGCCGCGCGTCCTCGGACCCGTCGCCGCGATCGCGACTAGGACTTTCCTGATAGCTGGGGACAGTTACCGAGCGGTCGACACCGTCGTTGCTGTGTCTAGCCGGCTGTCTGTAGCGCTTTGGCCGTCACGGCGACGATACGCTCGGCGACGGCCGTCTTACTCTGCAGCGGCATCTCTTCCACAACACCGTCAGCCGTTAGCAAAATGACCTGGTTGGTGTCAACGGCGAAGCCGGCCCCAGCCACCAGCACATCGTTCACCGCGATGAAATCGAGTCCCTTCCGGAGGAGCTTGTCACGACCATATTCGAAGGCGTTGTGCGTTTCGGCCGCGAATCCGAGAACGATGTGGGGATAACCGGTCAGGTCACGCTGTTCCTTGACCGCCGTGAGGATATCCAGCGTCCGCTCAAGACCAATCGCCAAACCCCACTGCTCCGACTCCGTCTTCTTGATCTTTTTCTCGGACACGGCTTCCGGCCGAAAGTCGGCCACGGCGGCAACCATGTAGAGCGCGTCGGCGTCTTTGACCATTTCGAGCGTGGCGTCGGCCATCTGCTGAGTCGTTTCCACTGAGATAACTGTCGCCCCAAACGGGGGTTCTTCGCCTATCGGCCCGGTAATCAATGTCACGTCGGCCCCGGCGTCCAGCGCCGCCTGAGCAATGGCGATACCCTGTTTGCCCGTTGAGCGATTGCTGATAAAACGCACCGGGTCCAGAGGTTCACGCGTTGGACCGGCGGTCACCACGACCTTGCGCCGAGTCAATGAGCCTCCCTGCGCCAGGGTCATGCGGATGTGTCCCAGGAGTTCCATCGGCTCAACCATACGCCCTACACCGCTCAATCCCGAGGCCATGCGACCGGCTGCCGGCCCGGCAAAGGCCACTCCTCTTCGCTTGAGCGTTTCAACGTTCGCCTGCGTGGCAGGGTGCTCATACATTCCGCCGTCCATGGCCGGAGCAATCAAAATGGGGCATCGTGCCGCTAAAGCAGTCACGGATAACAGATTGTCGGCCAGTCCGTGGGCCAGTTTAGCGAGTGTATGCGCTGTTGCCGGGGCAATCACCAGTAAATCTGCCGATTCTCCCAGACTTACATGGGGCACATGATCGCCCAGATCCCACAGGTCCTTATAGACTGGCCGCCCAGTGACCGATCGAAACGATAAGGGCGCCACAAAACGTGTCGCGGCATCGGTCATGATGACATCCACGACCGCGCCGGCCTGCGTCAGCTTGGAAGCAAGGTCGATGGACTTGTAGCAAGCAATTGATCCGGAAACGGCTAGAACAATGCGTTTATCAGTGAACAACGTGATCGGTTCCATAGTCCGCAGTGTAGCGCGGACGGGGTAAAACACAAAAATGAGAGGCCGTTGCCAGAGCATCAAGTCTCACACCGTCAAGAGATGATGAGCAGCCGATGTCGGGCTATAATCACTGCTTGTGATCAATACGATGCGCCGTCAAACCGTCATCAGGCTACTGCTGGTGAACGCTCTCCTACTTGCCCTTGTCTTGCTTTGGAATCACCAACGCCAAACGTCGACCGTTGCCGTCGCCGTGGCCAAAGCCAAGCAAATGATGGACATGCCAGCCGCGCTGATGAGCCTGCCGGCAGAGTATATGCTGGACGCCCGTGATGTTCAGTCCATTGCCGCACAGGACATCCTACTCAACGCTATCCTGGCCGAGGGCGACTTCACTTTCCTGTCGGCCACGCCGCTCAGCGAGGGCGAGGCCCGCTTCTGGCAGGATGATGGCTGCTCGCGCGGCACGTGCGCCCATGCGATCTACTATGACTACACGAATGGCGGTGCGGTCGAAGCAGTCGTCGATCTCAACGGTCGGCGCGTGGTCGCCAGCTGGGAAAACGCGGCCGCGCGACCCGGCGGTAGCAGCGAAGTCATGCCTGTCGCCATGGCCATCGCCGCGGCCGATCCGCAGGTGCAGGCGGTCCTGGGCGACATCGGGGCCGTCGACCCAGCCATGATCCCCATGTCCGGCTGGCTGGCTGATGACTTATGTGCTGAAGATTTCTGTGTCGATCTGACGTTCCATGACCCCGCGGGCACCGGTCGAATTGTCCATGTGTTCGTTAACCTGGAAACTGAAGAGGTTGCCCGCCTTTTCTATACTCGCGGCCGAGACGATCGGTCGGCAGCCAAGCCTCTGGCCCAGCGCAACGCCTTCGATGATGGGTGTCATGAGCAATACGGCTGGAACGTCTGCTGGGAGATGACGGCCAACGACGGAATCAACTTCAAGGACGCAACCTACAACAGCACCCCCATCTTTGCCAGCGCCAAGATCGGCCAGATCGAAGCCTGGTATCCCAGTTGGCCGGGTGGCTATCGCGACGAAATTGGCTTTGCTGCGTCAGTCCCACCCTTTGGCGGGACGATCATGACTGACCTGGGCGGTAGTTTTGAAGTGCGTCAGGTGTTCACCGAGTTCACGCGCTGGCCTAACTGCATCTGCTGCTACCGATATGAGCAAGTCATCCAGTTCTACGAAGACGGCCGCTTTGAACCGCGCTTCGTGTCCAACGGCCCAGGCTGCGATGATCTGTCCATCTATCGGCCGTTCTGGCGCATCGATTTGACCCTTAATGGCGCTGGTGGAGATGATGTCTGGCTGTGGGAACAGAACCAGTGGGTCGAAGCGGCCGAAGAGTTCGAGACGTTCCCCATCGTCGATGACCTATCCCCTGAGGGCCAAAAGCTGGCTACCTTTGATGGGGATGTCCGCTATCGTTGGTCGATGGAACGAACGGATCCGCTGGGTCTAGACGAAGGGTACCTATTTCTGTTGGCCCGCAATGAGAACGAGGGCGAAGGGCCTATTGTCACGGGCCCTGGCGACACGTTTATCCCGCCGCGGCAGTGGATCAACGGCGACGCATTATCCGGCGGGGATCCGGTCCTGTGGTTTGTGCCGCTGCTGAAGACAAAGAAGGGCGGGCCGTGGTGGTGTATGCCTGACCCCGATCCGGACTTTTCGCCCTGCGAAGCCGTGTTGGTGGCGGAACCGGGCGACACGCTTCGCCAGCCGACGGCCGAAGAACTGGCCGCGATCAGAACTAGCGGCCACACCCACGCCGGAAGCACCGGCTGCAGACGCCTGTCCCGGCACCAACGCCCACGCCGCGCCCGATCGAGGGCACCACTGCCGAAGAGATTATCCTAAACGCCGGGTGCGGCGCGTGTCATGTGATCGGCGAGCTGGGCGAATCCCACAAAGTCGGTCCTGATCTCTCAGCCATCGGCTTTGAAGCCACGGGGCGCGTGCCGGGCATGAGTGCGGCGGAGTACATTCATCAATCTATTGTCAACCCGAATGCGTACCTGGCCCCGGCGTGTCCCAATGGACCTTGTCTACCGAACATCATGCCCAAGGATTACAGCACGCGCCTATCGGCCGAGCAACTGGAGATTGTCGTTAACTATCTCTTGGAGCAGACGGAGGTGATTCCGGCGCCGGAAACCATTGGGGCGGATACCACAATCGATGCTGTGATCGCGGCCAAGGCAGCCCCGGCCGGCAAGCTCGCCCCTAAGGGCACCAAGGAGCCATCATCCGGCATCTCACCCCTGGTAACAGTGCAACTACTGGTGCTTGGCCTCGTGTTAATTCTGAGCTTGGTGTTGCTACTGCGGCAACGGCGCAGTGCGACCGAGTAACAACTCAGCGATACTTCTCGCGCATTGCCCGCTCAACCTGGCGTTCGGAATCGCGTTTGGCCAGATCGGCACGTTTATCATACTTGCGCTTGCCTTGGGCCAGCGCCACTTCGACTTTGGCCAGACCGTCTTTGAGATAGAGCCTGGTTGGCACCAGCGTCAGGCCCTTCTGACCCAAACCGGCGAGGATCTTGTTGATCTCACGCCGGTGAAGGAGCAGCTTGCGTGGCCGTTCCGGGTCATGGTTATGAATATTGCCATGATCGTACTGGGCGATATTGGCTTCCATCAGCCACAGCTCTTTGCCCCGCGCCTGAACGAAGCTCTTCTGCAGGCTGACCTTGTGGTCGCGAATCGACTTGATCTCAGTTCCGGTCAAGACGATGCCGGCCTCGAATCGATCCTGAAGTTCGTAGTCGAAGTTGGCCCGCTTGTTGTTATAGATGATCTTGATGCCCGGTTCGGTACTCATTCCCTATTGTCCCGTGAGAAGAAACTCAACCGCGCGCATGAGTTGGCCGTCTTCCGGGCCGCCCAAATCTTCCGGGCTTTCCACCTCGAAGTCAGGCGTGATACCCTCTTTGTCGATCGTGTTATTGTCGGGCGTATACCATCGAGCAATGGTGACGCGTAGCTCAGAACCGTCACCCAGCGTATAGATCTGCTGCACCGAGCCCTTGCCAAAAGTGGTCTCGCCGACGAGCACGGCCCGGTCGCGATCCTGGATGGCCCCGGCCACAATCTCCGAAGCACTGGCACTGCCCGCGTTGACCAGGACAACCATCGGAATGGCTTCGGCCAGGTCACCGTCATCAGTGGTGAATGTTTCGTCCAGGCCGCGAATGTTGCGCTCGAAAAGAGCCACACCATCCGGGAGAAAGGCATCGGCCACGGCCACGGACTGGTCCAGAAAACCACCGGGATTGTCGCGGAGGTCAAAAATCAGGCCCTGTGGATTCTGCGCCAGAATCTCCTGCAGCGCCTCGCGCAGCTTCTCGTCGGCATTGAGGTTGAATTCGGTTAGCCGCACATAGCCGATCGGCACGCCGCCGGTAATCTCGTCCGGTAACATCTCGGATTCGACCACCGGCACCTCAAAGCGCGTGCGAATGATGTCGAACTCCAGCGGCTCCTCTTCTCCCTCACGCAGAACCTTCAGGTTAACCGACGTGCCCTGCGGTCCGCGAACGAGCAATATGACCTCGTCGAAGCTGATTCCCAGCATGGATTCGCCGTCCACTTCAATGATGATGTCACCGGCCTTGATACCGGCCAGATCGGCGGGTTGGCCGTCGATTGGCCGTACGATCTCGAACAAACCATCGTCGTTCTCCTGCACAAACGCTCCAATACCTTCGACGGCACCGGTCATATCCTGACGCATGCGCTCGGCGATATCGGCCGGTACGTATCGAGTGAACTGGTCATCAAGCGTTTCAATCGATCCGGTGATTGCGGCATCCAGAATATCCTTGCGTTATCGGCACACTGCCGTCATACTGATCAGCGATCAGTTCCCAAACATCATACAGCGTGCTGAGATCCGCCTCGTCCAGCGGACTCGTGCCATCCGATACGACCACCGGCGCGCTGGTTGGGACCGGGGTGGCTGTCGCCGGTTCAGCCGTATCTGGGCACTGCCGTCGGTTGTGGTTCAGCGGTCGGTGCAGCGGCTTCCATTACGGCTGTCGGTGGAACGTCGGTGGGTGAGACACTTCGACGTCAACCACAACGGCTTCCGTGGTTACTTCCACGATGGAGACGGGTTCACTTGCGGCTATCGCGGGTTCTGAGGCTCGGGCCAAGGAGGTAGCCGATCAGAACCGCGGCCAACAGAACGGCCAGACCGCCGAACAGCCAAACGGCTCTGTTGCTGCGCCCGTTGTGGTGCATGCGATCGTCCAATCGGATCTTGTTGTGATACTGTCATTGGGTTCAGACCTTCGATTAACGATTTGAGCAGAATGATTGGCGAACTAATCGGAACGGAGCTATTGGCCGGACTGCAGAAATTCGATTGCGCGCTCCAGTGCCGGGTCACGACCATTGTCCATATCTTCTTGGGTCACTTCAACCGGGATATCCGGTTCCAGCCCGGACTGGTCAATTTGCGTTCGGATTCGGTGTCAGCCAGCGGGCCGAGGTCACATGAACCGACGAACCGTCGCTGAGATCGTAGACCAGTTGCACCGACCCCTTACCGAATCTCTTGCTGCCGATCAGTGTCGCCCGCTCGCGATCCTGCAAGGCCCCGGCGACGATCTCCGATGCGCTGGCCGTACCGCCGTCGATGAGAACGACCAGCGGCGCGTCCGGAACGAGTGTCTGCGTGGTGGCCTCGTAAGCGCGTTCACCGCCATCCCGAGCATCCAGATAAAGAATCGGGACCGCCGGACAGAAAGTGATCAGCAACATCAACGGCCGCGTCGCGCAGCCCGCCGCCATTCTGTCGCAAGTCGAGCACAAACCGCTCGGCTCCCTGGCCCATCAGGTCAGCCAATGCCGCACCGACTTCCTGGCCACTTTCGCCGCTGAACCGGCTCAGATTGACATAACCAATGGTCGGATCGACCTCCAGCAATTGATAAGTCACCGAAGGCAGCAGAATGTCAGCGCGGATTACCTCGACATCATACGGTTCGCTCTCGTCCGGGCGCTGCATGGTTAAGTGTTACCGTGGTTCCTGTCTCGCCCTTGATCAGGTCGGCAATCTCCGGCACGGTGAACTCCGGTGGAATGGGTTGTCCATCAACCGCCAGCAGAATATCACCGGTCAGAATACCTGCAGCCTCAGCCGGGTTGCCGGGAATCGGCTCCAGCGTCACCACTCCGGTCGTGTCGTCCCGTCGGATATAGGCGCCAATGCCGCCGAAACGCCCCTGTAGATTCTCGCGCTCCAGATCGCGGACCGCCGGTTCGATGAAGACGGTGTAGGGGTCATTGAGTGCGCTGAGCGATCCGCGAATCGCGCCATAGGTGACGGCGGTGTCGCGGGGATCTCGCCAATGAAGCTGTCTCTTGGATATGGCCCCACGCCTCCCAGAATAGAGACATGTCCTGCTGGGCATAGGCATCGCTGCGGACTCCGGTCAGCTCGCGCGTCAGGTAGCCGGCAACAAAGGCACTGACCGCCAGCAAGACGAGCATAAACACCGTGAGTCCATTACGTAGCTGATTCGACATGAGACAGAGAACCCTATTCCGCCCGCCAGGCTAAGTGGAAAATGACGGAAAGTGTAACACAGGTGTTCGATAGAGCAATCTGCGCTATACTTCAAAGTAACGTGGTTTGAGCGTTTGGTAATCATACCTCTAAGCCACAAGCACTCATAGTTCGGATTTGATTGTCTAATCGAGCGATTACCTGAAAGACGCCGCTTTGCCTCGTATCGCTCACCAGACCGGGTAACCCTTTAGTGATTGGGAAGCCAAACGTGTCCCAACGCGGTAATGATCATGCATCTGCCCACGTTTATCGCGGCTGCTCTGGCTGGCTGTTCTCCTATCGGCCTCGTGTGCTCGGTGGACAGACGAACGTCTACAGCCAGGATCTGCGCCTGACTACGACCAGCAGGCGCTTGCGCTCTTTGAGTCCCTGAGTCCGGCCGAACGGGTGGGTCAGCTGTTCCTGGTCACCTTCCAGGGTGACACCGTGACAAATGAAAGCGCCATTGCCGATTTGATTACCAACTACCATGTTGGCGGTGTCGTCCTGTCGACGGCCGACGACAACTTCACCGGCTACGGTAATCCCGCCAACACACTGCAGCAGACGCTTGACCTAACCAGCACGCTGCAAGGACTGGCGTTAAGCGGGGAAGTCCCGATCGAGCCGGCTGAGGGTGTAGACACCGACGCAGTACCCCCACTTTCTCTGGGCACAGCGCCCATCAACCCGGTCCCACTGCTTATTGGAACGATGAACGACGGTGACAGCACCGGCAGCACCAATCAGAAAGGTGGCTTCACCGCACTGCCGGCCAATATGGCGCTGGGCGCGACCTGGCGGCCGCAGTTTGCCCAGGAGATGGGACAAATCGCCGGTCAGGAGCTTGTGTCCACCGGCATCAACCTGTTGCTGGGCCCGGCGCTGGATGTCCTGGAACGGCCGTCACCCCTCAGTGCCGGTGATCTGGGCACCAGCTCATTTGGCGGTGATCCCTATTGGGTCGGTCTCATGGGTCAAGCGTACGTCGATGGCGTCCACTTGGGCAGTAACGATCGAGTAGCCGTAGTCGCCAGCAGCTTTCCCGGCAAGGGCAGCAGTGACCGATCGGTCTATGACGAAGTGCCCACGGTGCGCAAATCGTTCGAGCAACTCAAGCAGCTCGAATTGGCGCCTTTTATCACCTTGACGGCCGGGGACCCAGCCGATGCACCGGTCACCGATGCGCTGCTTGCGACCCACATCCGCTATCAAGGCTTTCAGGGGAATATTCGCGCCACGACCGCACCGGTCAGCCTGGATCCGCAAGCGCTCAACACGCTGATGGCGTTGCCCGAATTCGCACCCTGGCGGGACGCGGGTGGCATCGTCGTATCGGATGCCCTGGGTGTCCGCAGCATCGAGCGCCTTTACGATGACACCGAAAGCGAATTCCCGCATCGGCAAGTAGCCAAAGACGCCCTGCTGGCCGGCAACGACTTGCTGTATCTGGCCGACTTTGCTCTGGGCAGCAATAACACCGAGGCTGAACTAGCCAATATCAAGGACACGACACGCTGGTTCGAAGAAAAGTACCGCACGGACCCCACATTCCAGCTCCGCGTTGACGACGCGGTGCTTGCGCGTGCTGAAGCTCAAACTGCGACTCTACGACGGTCAGTTCACTCCGGATAACATCGTTCCCGCTCAGATCCCGCTGGATGTCGGTGTGGCCGGGCAGTGAGCGCATTTTTGCCGTGGCCGAAGGCGCCATCACACTTCTCTCGCCGAGTCGCGAGGAACTGGCCAGTCGGCTCGTCAGCCCACCCGGCATCAATGACAATATCGTCATCTTTACGGACGTCCGCACGACACGGCAGTGTACGGACTGCCCTGAAGTCCCGCTGTTGTCCGGTGATGCCCTGGAAGACCGCATTTTGGCCCTCTATGGGCCGGATGGCAGCGCTCAGGTGCAAACAGACAACTTGTCCAGCTTCTCCTTCGCTGACCTTGATGCTTTCTTGAACGCCGGTCCTGGGCCGATTGCCCTGCCAACGGCCGTCATTACCCCAACCGTTACGGCCGACGAAACAAGCGAGGCAGAAGGCAGTCCAACGCCGCCGTTGTTTACCCCCACTCCCGGCCCGACCGCCACACCACCGGCGGAGTATCGCGTGCAGGAAGCGCTGCGTGACGCTGACTTGATCGTTTTTGCCATGCTGAATGACGGCGTTAACGCGGCCGATCCCTACGCCGGGGCATTAAGCCGGTTTCTAGCCCAGCGGCCGGATATTGCGGCCTCACGGCAGGTGGTTGTACTCGCTCATGATGCGCCTTACTATCTGGACAGCACCGAGATTAGCAAACTTACCGCCTTCTATGGTCTGTACAGCCGAACCGAACCGTTTATCGACGCGGCCGTTCGCGCACTGTTTCTCGAATCACCGCTGGCAGGTGCGCCGCCCGTCAGCGTCGATGGCATCCGCTATGATTTGTTCCAGCAAACGCAGCCGGATCCCGAGCAAATCATCAAGCTGTTTCTGGTGATTGACGGCGAGACGCAGGCGCCGCCGGCTGAACAACCCGTGGATACCGCTATCGGCGAGACATTGACCCTGCAGACGGGCGTCATCACGGACCGAAACGGCAATCGGGTTCCCGATGGCACACTGGTACGTTTCATGCTCCGCGACCGGGTCCAGGGCACCGACACAATCATTGGCGATAATCCGACGGTTGGCGGCAGTGCCCGGCTCGACTACATCCTGGACGCGCGCATGGGTCCCGGCCAGTTCCGCATCACGGCCGAATCCGGGGAAGCCACGCTGAGCGAAGAGGTGGATATCGTTATCGAGGACGAAGCGCAACTGGCCATTATTGTGCCGACCGCAGCGCCGACTGAGACGCCCACACCCACCATAACGCCCACGCCTTCGCCAGAGCCGACGGACACGGCCACGCCTGAACCACCACCAGCTACACCGATCACGCCGGTCGAACCGCCACCGGCAGGATTACTTATCGAACTGTCCGATCTACGGACGCTGGTGGCGCTGGTCTCGGGATTGTTGGCAACTCTGGTGCTGGGGATGGCCTTTGACCGCACGGGGGATCCTTCGCGCAATCGGCGTGTCGGCCGACTGCTATGGGGCACCGTTGGCGCTCTGCTTTGCTACAACTACGTGGCGCTGTCGCTGCCGGGATCTGCGCTTCTAGCGCCGCTGGGCAGCCTGGCGGCACTCGTCGTGACCGTCGTAGGTGGCGCAGCCGGGTCTACTGATCTACGAAGCCACGCACCAGAATCAGACGGCCGCGTAGGTTCTCTCGCTAACCTGCATACCGCTGTCTAATGTTGGGCGTCAGGTAGTCGTGAAAGGCGCGTTCCATGCCAAAGGCCGGTTCCCAATCCCAATCCTGTTGCGCCGCGCCATCATCCAGATCAGCCGGCCAGCTATCCACAATGCCCTGTCGCCGCTTGTCGGGCACGAACGTGATTTCGGCCGACGGGAACGCCTCCAGCACCAATTCATGAAACTGACCTGCCGATAGAGAAAAGCTGGTGACGTTGTAAACCGACCGCAGCAGCGATTCAGCCGGAGCGCCGGCCAGATGTAACAGAGCTGTCACGGCATCAGGCATCGCCATAAAGGGCAGAACGGAATCCTCGCGGACGAAGCAAGCGTAAGGCTCGCCTTTGGCGGCGGCGTGGATCATCTCCGGACCGTAATCCGTCGTCCCGCCGGATGGAACTGTATAGGCACTAATCAGTCCCGGGAAGCGCAGGCTGCGAAAATCGAGCATAACCGGCCGATTGGCGGCAAGCTGCTGATAGTGCTTGCTATAGTAGTTGCCGAGTTGTTCGCAGTACAGTTTGTTGCAACCGTACATCGTGATCGGGTTGTTCCACTGCCATTCGCGCACCTTGCCCTCGGCCGCCTTCGTCGCCAGGTTGGGTAGGCCGTAAGCAGCAATGGAGCTGGGAAAGATGAATTTGACCGGCACACCGCGATGCTGCGACTCGTCGGCCGCCAGCTGGAGCAGCATCAACGTCCCATCGACGTTGACGTGGTGGGCCAACTCAGGCGAGAACTCACTGCGTGTGGACAGCAACGCCGCCAGATGAAAAATGGTGTCAATCTCGTATTCAGTTACGAGGCGCGACATGAGGCTCTTGTCGAGAATATCGCCACTGAGATGAATAGATTTACCTTTCATACTTTCGGGCAACGGATGTAGATCAAGCGACAGGATGGGCATGCTGCCTGAGTCATGGAGACTGTCAATGAGAGCTTGCCCGATTTCGCCTGCGGCGCCGGTGATGAGAATGGCCTTCTTGCGCATGGGTCTCGCGTCCTTTGTGGCTATGCGGTTAAGTGGGTGGCAATCGGAGCACGGCAGCCTCCCAAGCGTCGGCATGCTATACTCTGCGATTAGGTCATATTGTACCGGATATGCGCCCAGCGCCTAACCTTTTCCGGTGCCGCGACCGTGGGAGTCCTTCAATGCGTCAACGTGACATACTCCTTTTCTGGTTTCCACTATTCGCCAGCTGGCTGCTGATGACGGCCGAAGGACCTATCATCAGTGCCTCGATCAACCGCCTGCCCAACGAAGTGATCATGCTCGCGGCCATGGGCATCGTCACCAGCCTGTCGGTGACGATCGAGAGCCCAATCATCAACCTACTCGCAACCTCCACTGCCCTGGTGCAGGATGCCGGATCCTTTGCCCTGGTCCGGCGCTTCACTATCCAGTTGTGCATCATCCTGACGGTGGTAGCGATCGCCGTGGCATTTACGCCTCTCTTTGACCTCATCATTTTCGGAATACTCGACATCCCGGAAGCCATTGCCGAGTGGATTCGTCCGGGAATGCAGATCATGATCTTCTGGAGCGCGGCCATTGGCTGGCGCCGCTTTCTGCAGGGTATCCTGATTCGCCACAACCATACGAGACTCATCGCCTGGGGCACCGTAATTCGGCTTGTGGCCTCAGGTGGCACAGCCATCGGCCTGGCCGTTTGGGGACAGTGGGCAGGCGTTGTCAATGGCGCGCTGGCACTGATGGCCGGTGTCCTGGCCGAAGCACTCTACACGACCCTCATTACCCGCCCGGTCATCCGCGACGAAGTGATGCCCGCCAAGCTGCCTGCGGACAGTCCGGCACTGACCTATAGCGAGCTCGTCCGGTTCCACACACCCTTGGCCGCAACCAGTGTGCTGATTCTGCTGATGCAGCCTTTGGTGACATCCAGCCTGGCCCGACTGGACCAGCCCACTCTGTCGCTGGCAGCCTGGCCCGTCTTATTCCAAATCCTGCTGATGGCGAGGGCAGCGGCACTGGCTTTGCCGGAAGTGGTCATTGCCCGCTACGATCGTGGGGAGAACTTTGCCGCCTTGCGGAAATTCAGCTATTGGTTGACCGGTATTGTGGCCGTAGTCATGATCGTCTTCACCTTCACACCGTTAAGTCGTTTTTACATCTTCGGCGTTCAGGACATGACACCCGCAGCGGGCAATCTGGTCCTGTCGAATCTGGCGCTGTTTGTGCTCTTTCCGGCGCTGGCGGTATTGACCTCCTGGCTGCGGGGCTTGCTCATCCAGGGTCGCGCGACCCGGCCGGTCAATGTTGGCATGGTCGTCAACTTAGCCATCACTGCCGTCGTTTTGCTTATCGGCGTGCAACAAGGCTGGCCCGGTCTGCCCACCGCCGCGTTGGCCCTTAACCTGGCGGCCGCAGCCGAGTTGGCCTACCTGGCCTGGCGCACGCAGGTAATACTGCCGCCCCAGTTCCGACTGCTTGAGCTTCACCCCGTCCAATCGACAGGAGCCTCATGATGACTGATCACCCCCTGCCCGTTCAAGTCCTGCATCTACCGCTGGGCCCGCTGCAAACCAACTGCTATATCCTGGCCGACACGACCACCGGCCGTGCCGCCGTCATTGACCCGGCGTGGGACGGCCGTGCTATTCTGGATGCCATCACCGATCAAGGTTGGGAACTCGACGCCATCTGGCTGACGCATTCCCATTTTGACCATGTGGGCGGCCTGGCTGACTTGCAGCAGCTGGCACCCGATGTGCCGGTGGCCATACACCCGGAAGCATTGCCCATGCTGCGCATGGCCGGTCAAAGTGCGCGGATGTGGGATATTGCCATGGAGACGCCGGGGGATCCGAACACGCTGCTCACAGCCGGACAACTGATTTCGTTGGGGAATCTAACGGCCGAAGTCCTGTTTGCCCCCGGGCATGCGCCAGGTCATGTCTGTTTCTATCTGGCCGAACACAATCTGTTGTTTGACGGAGACGTGTTGTTCCAGCAAAGCATTGGACGTACCGACCTGCCCGGCGGAGACTATGACCTACTCATGGCTTCGATTCGCGATCAACTTCTAACCTTGCCGGATGAGACCGTTGTTTTGTCCGGCCACGGAACTGTCACCACCATCGGCGAAGAGCGCGAGGCAAATCCCTTCCTGAGAGACCTGCGCGACTAGCCGTTATGTGGCGGGTGTCGGGCTGGGAGTGAGCGAGGGTTGAGGGGTTGCGGTGGGCACGGCGCCGAGCCAACTGAAGTGGCTGGGACGGCTGCTCTCGCCACCGTAGGTGTAAGTAAAGGCGCCGTCAGTGCGACGGCCATTCACCTGAACAATGCTGACCTGCCAGCGCATGGGACGCACTTCCGGAAGTGTCGGTCGCCATTCACCGGGTATGCGAAACGACGTGTCGCGCGTGAAACCACGGTAGGGAAACGCATCGTCGTCACCGGTATCCAGAAGCTCAATCATGTACCACTCGTTGTCAGCCAAATCCTTAACGGCCGTCCACTGCAGCAGCAATGGCGTCAAGGTATCCGCGACTTGTGCTCCCTCCACGGGATATAGCAGGCTTGGACCAACGGGCAACGATGTTGGTAAGGGCGTCGGCGAAGGGCCGGGTGTAGGTGGCAGCGTATCGGCATAGACAATGCGCGGGATGCACAGAGTGTCGCCCGGCTGCAGCAGCTGGATTGTGTCATTCGTTTGCCGATTGACCTGGATGATCGCGTCCAGTGGCACGCCGCGATTGGCGGACAGCGCGTAAGCCGAATCCCCGTCCTGAATCGTAATGATTTCGCAGTCAGTCACGTCAGCAACCACAGGTTCACCATTGATGTCGATAACCATCGACTCCAGCGGCGGTGTTGGTGTGGGCCAGGGGATAGTCAGCGCTTGGCCGGACTGAATCGGCGCCTCCATCCCAAAGCCGTTGGCTTGAGCGATGCTCTCGGCCGATATGCGATAAAACAACGAGAGCCCGAACAGCGTCTCCCCACTCTCAACAGTATGGCTGCGTGGCGGACGCGGCGTTGATGTTGGCGGTGGAATCGGCGTGGGTGTGGGCGTATCCTCCGGCGGCCGCGTCTCGGTAGGAATGGGGGTCCAGGTGGGTGTGTAGGTGATGGTCGGCGGCAAGGGCGACGGTGTCGGCAAAAAGGCAGCCATCACTTCCGGTCCGCGATCTCGCAGCGCTAACCAGCCTAGCAGCAGGCCCACCCCAACTAGCCCGGCCACAACCCAAAACGCCCACGGTGATCGCTCTTCTCGCAAGACCGACCTCATCACACTTGGTGATTCTTCAGCGGTATCGGGAGGGGCAACCGATACCTCAGCCACTCGCTGTGTCTCAACCGTAGGAGTGGCCGTCACGTCGGCCGGCGCCTGCGCGGTGATGGCGGCTGCGAACGCCATCGCGTCGCGCGGCATACCGCACATGACGCATTTGTCAGCGTCGTTGGGAACTACGGTGTCACATTGGGGGCAACGGTGCGCGCCCGGCGGTTCAGTCATCTCTTGCTCAGTCATAGGCATCCGCGCCAACGGCGAAGTATACCGTTGCTCGCGCCGGACGGGTATCCCGGTCACTTCCTACTCATAGTCGAGTGCCCGATATCTGTTACAATAGCGCCTAATCTGAGCCGGATTCGCGGTTGCTGCAGAACTAAACTTGTGCCTCGAATCCACTTTCTGGAACAACCAAAACGCTATGGCAAATCTTCAAACGTCTTATCTCGGTCTGCATCTAAAGTCTCCTGTTGTTGTTTCCTCCAACCCACTGTCGGAAAGCCTGGACTCGATACGCGAGCTTGAGCAAGCGGGCGCCGGGGCTATCGTGCTCTTTTCGCTGTTCGAGGAACAGATTGAAATGGACGAGTTGGGCTATTCCAACTACTACGAGACTCATCGACGTGAACTGCCGGAAGCGTTGCGTCACATTCCCAAGATGGAAGAGTATCGAATGGGTGCCGGTGGCTATCTGGCGCATATCTACCAGGCCAAGCGCGCCGTCAAAATGCCAATCATTGCCAGCCTAAACGGCTACTATAGCAGCGGCTGGACTCGCTACGCGAAATTGATCGAGGCGGCCGGGGCCGATGCCATCGAACTCAATATCTACTATGTGCCCACCAGCGCCCACATCTCCGGAGCCGACATCGAGCAGATGTATGTCGACCTCGTCCGCAACGTGCGGCAAGTCGTACGTATACCGGTGGCGGTCAAGATCAGCCCTGAGTTTAGTTCCATTGCCAATATTTCCCGGCGCTTGGTTGGCGCGGGAGCCAATGCCCTGGTCCTGTTCAATCGCTTTTATCAGCCCGATATTGACATCGAGACCGAGACCATTGCCCCTACCCTCGACCTCAGCACGCCGGCCGAGCTTCGCCTGCGCTTGCGCTGGGTGGCGCTGCTGGCCGGGCAGATCGATGCCCAATTGGCCATCACCGGCGGTGTCCACAGCGGCGCCGACGTCGTGAAGAGCCTGTTGGCCGGCGCCAACGTGGCTATGATGGCCTCAGCCGTCCTGCGGCATGGGCCGGCTCATGTGGGCACCGTCCTCAAGGAGCTAAACGATTGGCTGGACGAACGGGGCTACGAGAGTTCAGACGCCATTCGCGGCCGGCTGTGCCAGTTGCAGACAGGGGATACGGCTGCGCTGGAACGAGCTAACTATCTAGCAATCATGCTGACGCAGCGGTCCTGGCCGGAAGAAGACAAGTAGCCGACCGACAGCTGCGTCGCAACGGAGATCGCGATGACCGTTAACATCTTCATCAACGGGCGCGAGCAATCCCTTGACGCCCAACCGACCGACAATTTGCGCGATGCCCTACGGGCGAACGGCTTCTTTAGCGTTCGCTTTGGCAGCGCCACAGGCGAAACCGGCGCTGCGGCGATACTGGTGGATGGCCGTTTGCTAAGTGCTGACCACCTGCTTGTGGGTCAAGTAATGACCAGCCGCTTGGAGACTGTGGAAGGTCTGGCTGCCCGCATAGGCGAACTACACCCCATCCAGCAGGCCTTTGTGGAAACCGGTGCCATCCAGTCCGGCTATTCGACCCCAGCCATGATCCTAGCGGCCAAAGGGCTACTCGATCTCATTCCTGATCCCACGGAGGAGCAGGTGCGCGACGCGCTATCCGGCGTCCTCTGCCGCGAGACGGGCTACATTAAGCCGGTGGAGGCGGTACTGCGTGCAGCGGCCGTCATGCGTGGCGAAGATGTTCCTCCCTACGAAGGCCCAGAAGTCGTCGACGCCAGCTTTCTGGTCGCGCCGGAACGCGGCGATGGGGGCCTGGACGAGGACTTGCCTGATCGATCGAGTCGCAGCGGCGACGATGGCCCCACGCCAACCACACTCACCCAACAAATGACCCGCCGTAATACGGATCTGGTGTTACAAAGCCAAATCCCGGAAACGGCCGTTGTTGGCAAAGGTGAAACAAAGGTCGACGCGCTCAAGCTGGCCAAGGGCAACCCGGCCTTCGTCGATGACATCGAAATGCGCGGCATGCTCCATGCACGACTGCTGACCAGCCCCCACGCCCACGCACGCATTCTGGACATTGACGACAGTGAGGCACGGGCCTTACCGGGTGTCCATGCCGTGATCCATTATCAGAACGTAGCGCGCGTGAAGTACGCTTCCGGCGGGCAGTCCTACCCCAACCCGCCCCCCTATGATCAGGTAAGCTTCGACAACAAGGTCCGCTACGTCGGTGATCGCGTGGCCGCCGTGGCTGCTGAAACACCGGAGATCGCTGAAGAAGCGCTACGCCGCATCCAGGTAACGTACGATGTACTGGCAGCCGTTTTCGACGAGACGGACGCAATGCAACCCGGCGCGCCGGTCATTCACGACGAAGCCGACACGGAGGACATTCACGATGCCCAGCACAATATTGTCCATCACATCGAGGCTGAGCTCGGCGATGTCGATCAGGGTCTTGCGGATGCAGATCACGTATTTGAACATACCTACTACGTCCATCAGGTGCAGCAGGTGCCCATCGAACCGCACATCGCCATCAGCTGGTGGGATTCAGACGAACGGCTGGTGATTCGCACGTCCACCCAGGTGCCGTTCCATGTCCGACGGATGGTAGCGCCTCTGTTGGGCTTGCCGGTCGGGCGCATCCGCGTCATCAAGCCCCGCATTGGCGGCGGATTTGGCGTGAAGCAGGAGATGCTTATCGAGGACATCGTCGGCCACCTGACGCTGGCGACCGGCCGACCAGTACGACTGGAGTTGTCCCGTTCGGAAGAGTTTCGCAGCAGTCGGACGCGCCACCCAGAGACAATCACCTATCACACCGGGGTGATGGCCGACGGCCGATTGCACAGCATGGAGATGAAGGTTATCGGTAACACGGGCGCCTATGGCACGCACGGCCTGACCGTGCTGACTGTGTCGGGCTTGCGCGGCCTCAGCAGCTATAACTGCCCCAACCGCCGCTATGACTGCCTGGTTGTCTACACGAACTTACCCGTCCCCGGGGCCTACCGCGGCTACGGGGCGCCGCAGGCGCTGTTCGCCCTGGAAGCCCACATGGATGAGATTGCCGCGGCGATGGGCATCGACCCCATTGCATTTCGACGTCTGAATTGGGTTCAGGCGGGTGACCCACTTTCTATCGCGCCTCTGTTGGGCGAGGGCGAGAAGGAAACAGTGATTACGGTTCCTATCATCCAGTCCTGCGGTCTGGACGAGTGTTTTGTCCAGGGCATGGCCGCCATCGAATGGGACCGGAAACTTGACGCCAACTGGCATATGGTTCCGGGCAAACCCCACTTGCGGCGAGGCCTGGGCGCGGCGATGTGTATGCATGGGACAGCTATCCCCGGTCTCGACATGGGCGCCGCGTCGATCAAGATCAACGATGACGGTTCATTCAACGTGCTGGTCGGGGCGACGGATCTGGGCACCGGCTCGGATACGGTACTGGCCCAGATGGCGGCCGAGGTCTTGGGCGTCGGCCTGGACAAGATCATTATCTATTCCAGTGACACCGACATGACCCCGTTTCGACACCGGGGCCTATGCCAGTTCAACCACCTATATCTCCGGCACAGCGGTGAAGAAAGCGGCCGAACAGGTGGCCGATCAGATTCGCGAGCGAGCGGCGCTGATGCTGGAGCTGGATCGCCCGCACGCCATTCGGCTCGCCAGTGGCCAAGCCCATGCCCCGGACGGCCGCACTGTGTCGCTGGAAGCCATCGCTCTCCATTCACTCCACCAGGACCAGCAGCGGCAGATCATGGCTACGGCCTCTTTCGTCAGCATGGATTCGCCGCCGCCGTTTGCCGGGCAGTTTGCCGAGGTAGAAGTCGACATAGAGACCGGCCAGGTGACCGTGACGAAGCTGGTCATGGCCGTCGATGGCGGCGTGCCCATTAATCCGATCACCGCCAGTGGGCAGATCGAAGGTGGCATGACTCAGGCGTTGGGTTACGGTCATTGCGAAGAGATGGCCTATGATGACGCCGGTAACCTGGTCAATGCGGCGCTCGGTCCGTACCACATTTACCGTGCCGACGAGATGCCCTGGTTGAAGGCGATACTGGTGCAAACCCACGAGCCGTCCGGGCCGTTCGGCGCGAAGGCCATCGCGGAGATTCCCAAGGACGGGGTGGCCCCGGCCATTGCCAATGCCATCTATGATGCAACGGGCGTACGGTTGCGGCGAATCCCATTCACCCCGGCCCGCGTCTATGCTGAGTTGAGCAAGCAGGGAACTAAGGAAAGCTAGACAGTTGGACCGGACAAGACCAGGTAGATAAAGGCACCCATTTCCAGCATCGCCGACCCGAGTAGTAGGCCAATGCTCCAGAACCCGAGGGCGTTCCACTGCGTTGGGTCGGTCGCCGCACCATGCCGGATACGCCAAATCTGCCAGAGGGCAATGGGCAGCATCAACAGCACAGCCAGGGCAACAAGCAATGGTAACCCGGCTAGCACCAGCAGCGGCAAAGAAAGATAGGCCAGGGCCAAGCTCGTGACAAAGGCCCGCGCGGCCTTCTCCGGTCCAAACAGTACCACCAGTGTTCGTTTGCCGACGCGCGCATCGCCTTCCACATCAGGGAAGTTGACGCTGACCAGCATGGCGAACTGAAAACAGATAAGCGGCACGACAGCCAACAACGGCAGCCGGTCGATTTGCCCAGCCTGGACCATAAAGCCGAGCAATGTCGTCAGACCCGGCACGAGTAATGCGCCGGTGACTTCGCCCAATCCGCGTCGGTTTAGCCAGAGCGGTGGCGAGCTATAACTCCAGGCCAGAATGACCGACAGCAGCAGTAAGCCAACCGTGGCTGTGTCTGATTCTGCCACCCAGGGCGAGCACGGCCGTGGCCACCAAAGCTACTCCGCCGCACATGAGGGCCATCACCAACGCCGCACGCGGGTTGATAAGGCCGTCAGGCAATACGCGACTGCCTCCCGACCAGCGCGTCGGTGACAGCGTGGCACTGTCGGCATCCTGGTCAAAATAGTCGTTGCTGTAGTGAGTCATCAACTGGGTTGCCGTAATGGCGACCTGGCACAAGACGGCCGCAGTCCAGTTAATTGACACACCCAACGACGCCGCCATCGCCATACCCAGGCCGTTGAAGACAAAGCCGCCCACAAGGTGCAACGGCCTTCCCAGCTGAATGAAGTAAACCAGACGTTGGGCAGGTGAGAGGACAACGGGCGGTTGGGCCTGTGGGGTCATAGTTCCTTAGGCTAGTCCATTGGCGACCTGGTACACACTTAGCACAATGTACTGCGCGTAGAACAATCCCCAGAGAAACATGTAGAAACGCGTGATCGAGGCGTTCTTGCAGAAGATCAACGCGTTCTGCTGGCCAGCCAGAACAGAGCCAACGCGACGATCTGGGCGATCAGCAGAAAGACGCCGTCCGGCTGCGGAAGCTGGGTCACCGCCACGACCATGACCCCCACGTATCCGATAGTCAGAATGAAGCCGGCCGAGATTCAGGGCGCGCTTTGGTCCCAGCTTAACTGTAAATGTCTCGATCCCATGCAGTTTGTCACCCATTAGGTCAGGGATGTCTTTGTAAATGGCAATCACCAGCCCAAACCCGAAGAAGAACGCGGCCAAGACGATCAGGGTGGGCACAGAGAAGTTCTCCAGCCCACCGAAGACGTTATTGTAGTGAAGGGCGACACCTACGTTGGCAATGATCCCGCGAGCCACGGCAATGCTGATGGCCGCCCAAAACGAAAAGCGCTTGAGTCGAAACGGAGGTACTGAGTACAGGGTACCGATGGAGCCGATAAGGATGACGGTAGCTGCCAAATAGGGTCCGGCAATCAGGCCGCCAATCAAAGCCGCCAGTCCGGTCAGAACAACGACGATCCACCCTTGACGCGGCGTCATCTCGTGTGACGCCAATGGCAGTCGCGGCTTGTTAATCTGATCAATTTCGATGTCGGTGATCTGGTTCAGCCCCACAACGTAGACGTTAAGCGCCAAACAGGTAACCAATGTCAACAGAACCGGTCCGATACTTGAGGGAGACAACACCTGGCTGCCGCCGGCAATAAGAAATAGTGAGAAGACCTGAATGGTCGTAGCGATGATCGTATGGGGCCGCATGAATCGCGTTAGTGCCGACAACATTAATTGGTACTCCTCGATGGGCAATAGCGCCCTGGTCTCATACAGACTTTAGGCAAGCCGCCGTCTGCGTGCAACACCGGATCAGCAAGCACATCCTGCGCCAACTGACTTGAACCTGACTCATATGGCAGCCCAACGCCACGTTGAATGAGGAATACAGTGGGAAAACTGTAGTCATCTGATACGCCCGGAGGGACTCGAACCCCCAACCACCTGGTTCGAAGCCAGATACTCTGTCCATTGAGCTACGGGCGCCTATAAAAAAAGCTGACAAGCAGTCTCGTCAGCTTTGGGGCGAGTGGTGGGATTTGAACCCACGATCTTCTGGGCCACAACCAGACGTGTTAACCCCTACACTACACCCGCCATGGTTCAAGCGCTGGCTGAAAACCAGAACGTATAGTAGCATAGTTGCCGTGGCCATCTACAAGTGTCCGGAGGCCGTTTCTTCACCTGTAGTTCAGCCATTGGTGCCGCAAGGTTGAGCATCGTCTGAATCGGGTCAGGCGGCTTGCCCGCCCCAAGATCAGTGTGCTATACTTTGGACGCTGCGCCACCCTAGCTCAATCGGCAGAGCGATCGCTTCGTAAGCGATAGGTTATCGGTTCAATTCCGATGGGTGGCTTCAAAGTCGCGCCCTGGTTTAGCCAGGGCTTTTTGTTTGACGAGAGTAATCGCCAAGGGATTATGACCATGGAAGATCGTCAACCGTCAGTGCTCGAATATCGCCCCATTGTCTTTGGCGTCGCCGGGGGCACTGCTTCCGGCAAGACCACGGTGGCCAAGGCCGTCCTGGAAGCAGTTGGCGCTTCCGACGTGGCCTATCTGCCGCACGACGCCTATTATCGCGATCGCAGCGATCTGCCGCTCGAGGAACGGGCCCGGCTCAACTACGATCATCCCGATTCGCTGGAGTCCAAGCTGCTGGTCCGCACATCAAGGATCTGCTCCAGGGTGTTCCGGTGCATGTCCCGGTGTACGACTTCACAGCCCACCGCCGCACAGAAGAAACCGTCCTCGTCGAACCGTCACCGATCATTCTGGTCGACGGCATCCTCATTTTCACCAAACGCAAACTGCGCGAGATGATGGACATCAAGGTCTACGTCGATACCGACGCCGACGTGCGCTTCATCCGCCGGCTGCAGCGCGACATGAACGAACGCGGCCGGTCGCTGGATTCAGTCGTCGAACAATACATGAACACGGTTCGCCCGATGCACCTCAAGTTTGTCGAGCCCAGCAAGCGCTACGCCGACGTCATCATTCCCGGGTGGCGGCCACAACGGGTCGCTCGCGAAATGGTGGTCAGCCGCCTCAACGATCTGCGTCGACTTCAGCAGGACTCATTTGGCCGACTGAATCCAGCCGGCTGAGTGGGAGTTAAGTCTTATGACATTTCTGGGACAACCAACGCGTATTGGTGACAGGTGGTACCGGCTTCTTGGGTAGTCATGTAGTTCAAGCGCTGGAGAAACGTCAACCCACCGAAATCTTCAGTCCCTCGCGCCACGACTATGACCTGCGGGATCATGAGGCAATCGTCGAGCTGCTGGCCGAAGACACGGCCGACTACTGGTCATCCACCTGGCCGCCTCGGTTGGCGGCATCGGCGCGAACCGAGCGCAACCGGCCGAGTTCTTCTACGACAACCTCATGATGGGCACCCAGTTGCTACACGAAAGTTGGCGCGCCAAGGTCGCCAAGTTCGTCGCCATCGGCACGGTTTGCGCCTATCCGAAGTTCACGCCAATCCCCTTTCGCGAGGAAACGCTCTGGGATGGCTACCCGGAAGAGACGAACGCCCCCTATGGCCTGGCCAAGAAGATGCTCCTTGTCCAGAGTCAGGCCTATCGCCAGCAGTACGATTACAACTCCGTATTCCTGCTGCCCGTCAACCTCTATGGTCCGGGCGACAGCTTTGACCTGGAGACCTCGCACGTCATTCCGGCGCTGATTCGCAAGTGTATTGAGGCCCAGGAACGGGGTGACGAGGTGATCACGGCCTGGGGCGACGGCACCGCCCACCCGCGAGTTTCTCTACGTTGAAGACGCGGCCGAGGGCATCCTGTCCTGGCCGGCGAGCATCTAAACAACAGCGAACCCGTCAATCTGGGATCGGGCTTCGAGATCAGCATCAAGGACTTGCTAACCACCATCGCCCGGCACACCGGCTTCACTGGTCACATTGAATGGGATACCTCCAAACCCAATGGACAGCCCACGACGCGCACTAAACACCGACAGGGCCTGGGAGCAATTCGGGTTCCGCGCAACGACCGGTTTCGACGAGGGTCTGGCCCGCACGGTGGCCTGGTACCGGGCATCGCTCGCCGACCAAGCGCTGCCGTCTTTGACCACCGAGCCGTAGATGGCTTCCGTGAGCGCAGGTAGGCGAACTGGCATGAGACCTCGCCGAACGGAGCGTTCGATCGGGCGCTTGGAGCGTTGGCGCCAATGCGATCAAAGTGCTGGTCCTTTTCGGCCGCTCCATCCTCCTGGCCCGGCTGCTGCCCGTTGACACGTTCGGCACCTACACAATGGCGCTGTCAATAGTGGTTCTGACCGGCATCATTCCTTCGTTTGGGCTGGGCGGTGCAATGCTCCATCGCGCCCCGGAATCAGCCGACGAATCAGCTTCCGCCGCCACCCACTTCACCCTCACGCTGATTCTGACACTGGCATGGGCCGCGGTCATGATAGCCGCCAGTCTGGTACTGGCGCAAGGCGCCCTGCAAGTACGCTGATTGCCCTGACGCTCATCTATGCCGGACTGCATCTGACCGACACACCGCGCTTCATCCTCACACGGCGCGTGGACCATCGTCGGCTGGCGCTCATCGACATCGCCGAGACACTCTTGGCGACGGCCGTCGCCCTGATTCTAGCGCTGCGTGGCGCCACCGTCGGCGCTTTAATCGCGACGGATTTCGTGGCCTTGCTGGTGGCCGTCGTCGGACTCTATTTCATTCAGCCCATTTGGCGTCCGCGTCTCCTGTGGGCCCAGGATACTGGTCACCTACTACCTCGATTTCGGCGGCCGCAACTTCGCGGCCATCGGCCTGGGCGCGGCCATTGATCGCGTCGATGACATCTGGACCGGCGCGGTGCTCGGTCCCACAGCCCTCGGCTACTACTCACGCGCCTATACTTTTGCCACCTATCCGCGACGGGTCCTGGCCTATCCCGTGCACAGCGTAACCAGTGGGACGATGGCCGAACTCAAAGACGATCGGTCAGCGTTGTCGCGCACGTTTTTCCGCACGAATGCCCTGCTCGTGCGCAGCGGCTTCTTCGCCGCCGGACTGCTATTTCTCATCGCACCGGAATTTGTGGCGCTTCTGTTAGGTGAAAAATGGCTACCCATGATTACACCCTTTCGTCTGCTGCTAATATACGCCCTGCTGGATCCGGTACGAGCAACCGTGAGTGGGCTGTTCGTCGCTGTCGGCCGTCCTGAGCAGTTGGCCTGGTCGCGCGCCGTACAGCTGACCGTCCTCATTGCTGGGCTGATTGTTCTTGGCCGGTCATGGGGCGTCAATGGGGTGGCTGTGGCCGTGGACCTGATGGTTGTTGTTGGACTGGTGATTAGTCTGGCTCAGGCCAAGGCGCATGCCGACTTTTCGGTCACCCGACTGTTTGCCGCCCCGACGCTGGCAGTCATGGTCGGCCTTGCGGCGGCTTTGATTGCCCAGCAACTGCTCTGCGGACAAACGTCCGGCCAAACACTCTGTGACAATCTGTGGCTAACCGGACTACTAAAGAGCGGCACATTTGCCGCGGCTTTCATCATGGCCAGCCTGCTTATTGAACGAGAACAAATCATGGAAACATGGCAATCGGTTCTACGCCTTCTGCGCCCGACAGAACAGCCGCTATGACTTGCTGGCGCCATTGTGATGCCAATGACTGACCCGATCGTCAACGTCGCGTTCCTTCCCATTTATCCCAATCCGTATCAGAGCCAATTGGCCGATGCCGTGGAAGCTAATGGCGCGCGGGTGCAGATGCTGCCAACCATGCCCACCGCCGAATGGTTGCGGCAAAACAGCGGCACGGTGCAGGTTTTGCACCTGCACTGGCTCTACGGTATCTACATGGGCCGGTGGCAAACCCCGCGACGCCTTGCCTCATTCTGGCGGGGATTGGGACTGGCACAGCGACTGGGCTACCGCACTGTGTGGACAGCCCACAACATCCTCCCCCACCGCACCGAACTGCGACCTCTCCACCAAGCCGTTCGAGCGCGGGTGATGCGTGACGCTGACGCGGTCATCGTCCACTGTCGCTATGGTGAGACGGAACTTCGGAACCGGTATTCGCGGGCCGGTCCAATCTCAGTCATTCCGATCGGCAACATGATCGGCCAGTTTCCTCTGACCATGCATCAAGCAGAAGCCCGTTCCATCATGGGCCTGCGGCCGGACCAGTACGTCTATCTATTTCTAGGTCTTCTTGCACCCTATAAGGGCGTTGATTTGCTGATAGACGCGTTTCATCAGGCGGCGTCAGCGGATGATGTTCTCGTCATTGCTGGGCGATCATTGGACAGAGCGGTCACCCATCAGATCGAGGACGCTGCCCGGGCCGACCCACGTATCCGTCTTTACCTGGGCCATGTGCCGGACAGTGAAATGCAGCACTTCCTGTTGAGCGCCGATGTCCTGGTCGCCCCTTACCGGGCCGTGCTCACCTCAAGCAGCGCTATCCTCGGCCTTTCCTATGGTCTGCCGGTCATCGCCCCGGCCTTGGGCTGTCTGCCGGAGCTGGTGCCACCGGACGCGGGCAGTTTGTACGATCCAACTCAGGCGAACTCCCTCTCCGCCGCGCTGGTCGGCATGAAGCAGCGCGACGCAGCGGCCTTGCGTGCGGCCGCGTTGGATAGAGCTGAGCAACTGGACTGGGACTCTATCGGCCAACGCACGGTCGACGTCTATCGCGCCTGTTTGGAGACAATCCGGTGATGAGGTCAACGACGAGCCGAACCCGGCAGCGCCGAGTGACTGTTCTTTCCACAGTACACCTGGCGCTTGATAACCGCGTGTTCTATCGCGAAGCGCGAACCCTGGCCCAAGCCGGCTATGATGTCACGGTTATCGCCGTCCACGATCGCGACGAAGTGCGGGATGGCATAGCCATTCGTGCCTTGCCCAGTGTGCCGCGCGGGCGGCGGCCCTGGCTTTGGCGCCGGGCCCTGGCAATGGCGACCGAAACCCAGGCTGACATATACCACTTTCATGACCCTGAGCTATTGTTGGTCAGCCCATTCTTGCGGCGGCAAACCAAACGGCCGACCATTTACGACATCCATGAGGTCTATCCGGAGTTCGTGGAGGTCAAAGAGTACTTGCCGGGCTGGAGCCGACGTCCGATTGCCGGGCTGGTACGCGCTGTAGAACCGTGGCTCGCCGGGCATGAAAGCGCCCTGATCTTTGCCGACGGACAGATTGCGGGAGCGTTTACAGCCATCGATCGGCCGAAGGCCACGCTGTTCAACTTCCCGCAGTTGACCCACTTCGCCGATCGGCCTGTAGGCGAATCAGGGTTGGCGCAGCCACCGGTTATTCTCTATCTGGGCGCCATGGAACGGAATCGGGGTACTGACCTAATGCTGTCAGCATTTCAGCGCGTCCTACAAGTCGTGCCCCAGGCAACGCTGCTGCTGGTCGGTCATTTCGCACCCCCAGCCCTGGAAGGTGAGGTTCGCCGGCAGGCCGAAGCGCTCGGCATCGCCCACGCCGTAACGATCACCGGGCGCGTGCCGTTTGCCGATGTGCCCGATTTCCTGCAACAGGCGACCATCGGATGGGTACCGTGGCAAGCAGCCCGCAAGAATGAACTCAACATTCCCACTAAGTTGTTCGAGTACATGAGTGCCGGGCTGCCGGTTGTGGTCAGTGACCTGCCATCAATTCGGCCGTTCGTTGAGCCAAACAGCAGCGGTCTTCTCGTCGAGCCTGGTGACGCGCAGGCCCATGCCGAGGCTTTGGTCCGCCTGATCCGTCGCCCGGGTGAAGCCTCGGCAATGGGCGCGCGTGGTCGGCAACTCGTTCTCACGCAGTTCAATTGGGATGTGATGGCGCCTCGTCTACTGGCACTATACGACCAATTGCTGTCTCCCTAGAGGATGACCGGTGTAGGTGGTCGTTGTCCCTTTTCACATCAGCTCAATGGCCCTCACGGGCCGCCGCCGCTATAATGACAGGGTCATCCAGCAGCTTCACTAAGCCATCTGCCGTGGGACGCCATGCACATTCTGTTCCTCACTGCTCGACTCCCCTACCCGCCCAACCGTGGCGATCGTCTGCGTGTGTTCCACTTTATCCGGGAACTTTCGCGCCAACACCGCATCACCCTTCTATCGTTTATCGAAGATGAGGACGAAGTGGCCCACCTGGCCGGGCTGCGTCCTTACTGCGACGACATTCATCTGGTGCATCTGAGCAAGCGTCAATCGACCATCAACGCGGCCACACACGCCTGGCGCTCAGAGCCCATGCAGGCAATGTATTACCAGTCCGCTGCCATGCAAAAGGCCGTTGATTCGTTGATCGCGCGGCAAGACTTTGACTTACTCTACGTGCACCTATTTCGTATGGCGCCCTTCGTCGCGCAACACACCCGACCGTATCGCGTCCTTGACCTCACTGATGTGATCTCGGCCGAGATTATGCGTGAATTGCCCTATATGGGTTGGCGACGTCGCGCGCTTTATCGCCACGAGCTACCCCGCATTCGCCGCTATGAACAAACGATTACGGGACAATTCGACGAAACCTGGGTTATTTCAGAAGCCGAGCGTGCCACGCTCGCGGCCTCCGGCGCTCAAGGTGAAATCGTCGTTGTCCCCAATGGCGTGGATAGTGAACGGTATCATCCCATTGGCCAGCGGCGCGATCGGCCGACGCTATTGTTCGTTGGCCATATGAGTGTGCCCCACAATGAAGATGCGGCCGAACACCTCGTACGAGACATTTTCCCTCTCATTCGACGCGAGATACCGGCCGCACGCCTGCAGCTGGTGGGCACCGACCCCAGCGCGCGCGTTAAACGATTGGGAAC
The DNA here is from genome assembly GCA_963695535.1 of uncultured Chloroflexia bacterium. Taxonomy (GTDB): domain Bacteria; phylum Chloroflexota; class Anaerolineae; order Promineifilales; family Promineifilaceae; genus Promineifilum. The sequence goes on along the minus strand of CAVOGT010000001.1, from coordinate 598,771 downwards.
AGTTGAGGGCGTTACCGTCCTGGGCCACGTGCCCGACTTGAACGCCGTGTTGAATAAAGCGGCCGTATTCCTGGCGCCTCTGCGCTTCGCCGCGGGTGTGCAAAACAAAGTGCTGGAAGCCATGGCCGCGGGTACACCGGTGGTTACAACCAGTCTGGTCAACGCCGGCATCGGCGCGGAGGATGGCGACCAGTTGCTGATCGCCGACAGTGCGGAGTTCTTCGCTACCCAAACTGTGACCCTGTTACAGGACCATCATCGTGCAAACCAGCTGGCCGATGCGGCACGCGCGTTCGTACTGGACACGTACCGCTGGGAAGCGGTCGGCCGTCGTGTGGCTGAAATTGCGTCGCTCCGTGGCTAGTGGCCGGGGGGTTCCGGCCTGTGCGCCCTGCTTTAGCTTTGACCTCAACTGTGCTATGCTTGGCGACGTTGGCACTGTGGCACCTTGGGGCAAGCGGAACCGCATGACGTCAGCCTCTAGCACCTAGGCGTGTGCCGCGCAACCGCCACTTGACGAGGACACTCAGCATCTATGGATTCCCGCCTTTCGCGCTGGCTTGATGGCTTTCTGGAGGCCGCCTGGCTGGCCGCCATCCTGGCTATACCGCTCTTCTTCAACATCCAATCGGAGCGCGTGTTTGAGCCGGACAAGATCGCCCTCTTGCGATCATTGGCCCTTGTCATGGGCGCAGCCTGGTGCGTCAAGTTCGTGGATCGGAAGGGCTGGCAGCGACTGGACGTGCTGAGACCCTCGAACCCCAATGCTATCTGGCATCGACCGATGACGCTGGTCATTTTTGCCTTGCTGGCGGTCTACCTGGTCGCCACCGTTTTCTCAATCAATCCTACGGCGAGCTGGGCCGGTTCCTACCAAAGACTGCAAGGAACGTACACGACCTTCGCTTATGTCGTCATTTTCGCGATCATGGCCGCCACCATAACGAGTCGGGCCCAGATCCGGCGTGTGGTCACTGTGGCCATAATCACCAGTATCCCGGTCGCTTTCTACGGGCTGCTGCAACACTTCGGGCTTGATCCTCTCCCCTGGGGTGGCGATGTAACCGAACGCGTGGCCGGGCATATGGGCAACGCCATCTTCATTGCCGCCTACCTCATCATGGTTGTGCCCCTGACTGTGGCGCGTATTATCGACGCTTTCAGCGACATCCTCACCCAGGATGATCTCTCCGTGGCCGACATCACGCGATCGTCGGTCTATATCTTCGCCCTGGCGATTCAGCTATTGACCATATACTGGTCGGGCAGCCGCGGGCCACTAATCGGGTTGGTCGTCGGCCTGTTTGCCTTCATGCTGGTGCTACTGGTGTCGCTGCGCGATGCTGGGTCAGAGGAAGGCAGCATCCAATCCAACCCCATTCGGCAGGCATTGCCCGCTCTTTGGATACTGCTCCCTTCTCTGGTCGCCCTCTTGCTCAGCAAGCCGGTCAGTGACGCAACCAGTCCCCTCATCGGCTTCGTATTCTTCATGGGGACCGTCGCGATATCGGTACTGGCTATCGTGATCTTGATGGCGATGGGCCGCGGTTGGAAGTGGTTGTGGCTGGGCTGGATCTTGCTAACTGCTTTCGCCGGGCTATGGCTCGTGGGCTTCAACATTGTGCCGGCGCGGTCGGCCGCCTTGCAGCACATACCGCTCGTCGGTGGCGTGGTCGCGTCGCTTGACGAGTGGCGCGAGCTGCCGACGATTGGCAGCTACGGCCGTATGCTGGATGCCAGCGCGACTACCGGTCGTGAGAAAAGCGGCCGTGTGCGGGTTCTGATATGGGAGGGCGTGGTCGATCTCATAGCGCCTCATGACCCGCTCCGCTATCCCGACGGGCGTGCCGATCCCTTCAACTTCCTCCGTCCACTGATCGGCTATGGGCCGGAGTCGATGTATGTGGCCTATAACCGATTCTATCCGGCCGAGTTGGCTACCGTCGAGGCGCGTAATGCCTCGCCCGACCGCTCCCACAACGAAACTTTTGACGCACTGGTCATCACCGGGCTGCTGGGGTTCCTGGCCTGGCAGGCGGTTTACCTCAGTGTCATCTACTTCGCTTTTCGTTATCTGGCTGTCATTCGTTCGCGTCGTGACACATGGGTCTTCATCGGCTTACTGGTTGGTGGCGCAATGCTGGGCGCGGTGGGGGTCATTGTCCTGGCCGAGAGCATTTATCTGGGGGTAGCCGTTCCTACCGGAGTGATGGCCGGGGTCATTGGTTATCTGATCTACTTTGCCCTTTTTTCTCGTCCCGCGGCACCAGACGGGGCGCTCTCCAGTCGACAGCAGCCCTTTGCCGTCGATCGGCTCTTGATGAACGCCCTCGTGGCGGCAGTTCTGGCTCATTACGTTGAGATTCACTTCGGCATTGCCATCTCCGCCACCCGTCTCTACTTCTTCGTTTACGTGGCCCTGATGGTCGCGCTGGCACACAGTTTGCCGCGACTTGTCACAGTGGATGTACCGGCCGCTGCAGCACCAGTTACCCCAAAAGGGCGACGCAGAACCAAGACAACGGCCGTTACCACCCAGAGCGTGGCCCCGGAGTCAACGGGGTGGAGCCAACTGGTGCTGGTCGGCTTGCTGCTGGTACTGGCGCTGGGCATCATGGGCTACAGTTTCATGACCTACTCGCTGCCACCGGGCACCGTCATCACCGGCAGCGCCGACTTGAGCGCCATGGACATCTTCCGGCAGGCGTTCCTGCAGAACGCCAGTCGCGACTATGTTGGATCGCCCTTCATCTTCGCCATGATGATTCTGACCTGGGGTCTGGGCTGGCTCATTGCGCTGAGCGAGATGGCCAAACATGGGGAGCTGCCGTTTAGCCTGAGCATACGCGGCAATGGCGCCGTACAGAAGCCCCTGCTTGCCGCAACCCTCTTCGTCCTTACGGGTCTGGCCGCGCTGGCCGGGCGCCTTTTGCTTCCCGGGCCGGTCGACGCCGCCGGTGTGTTGGGCCGCAGCTTGCTGTTGGTTTGGGGATTCGTGAGCCTGCTCGCCGGCGGGTTCCTGTTCCTGGGCCTACCCAGCGCCCGGGTTGTGGGCGGCGTTGTGGCCGGCATTGGCCTTGCGTTTAGTCCAGCTGCGGCAATCGGCGGTGACCCGCTGTGGGGAGTCGTCCTTGCCGGGCTGTGTGGACTGCTTCTGTTCCTACTGCGTGAACCCGGCTGGGGGCAATCTCTGTTGCCGGTCATTGGACTGGCGGCTGCGTCACTGACCGGCGGCCTGCTCTACACTTATTTGCACGCTCAACGGTATCGGGCCTCCATCTTTTTCCAATCGCCGGCCGGCATCACCGATATAGCTGAGTTGCGCGGATTGGAGGCTCTAGGCGCCGAAGGATTGCTTACCTTCTTCTACGCCTTTATCTTCCTGATGGTAATTCTAATGGCGTTTGCCATTGCCTGGCCGTCACTCCATGGGAACAAACTGCCCGTTCTCAACACACCGCTGGCGGGCCTTGCCTTCGTCGTATTCATGGGTGGGGCGTTCTTTCTGGTAGCCACGACCAACATGCGCGTCATTCAGGCGGATATGATCTTTAAGCGTGGACGGCCGTTCGACGACCAGGCCACGCGCGCCGTTCAAGCCGATCCCGCCGCGCTGCGCGACACATGGGATGCGGCGATTGCCGTCTATAACCGGGCCATCGACCGTGCCCCCAATGAGGATTTCTACTACCTGTTCCTGGGGCGCGCCCTGCTGGAACGTTCCGGCGCCGCTCAAGACGCCCTGGATCGGCTGGCTTACTTGCAAGAGGCGGAGGCCCGCTTGCTGGAAGCGCAAGCCATCAACCCCCTGAACACCGACCATACCGCCAACCTGGCGCGACTCTACACGCGCTGGTACGGGGTAGCCGCAGATGACTCCGAGCGAGAGCAGCGCCTGGATCAGTCAGAGCAAGCTTACCGGCAAGCCCTGGCGCTAAGTCCCCAGAACTCAGTCATTCGAAACGAAATGGCCCGATTGGTTCTGGAGCTCCGTCAGGATTGCCCACAGGCGCTGGCGATCTACGACGAATCGGCCGAGATTGACCCGTTTTACACACTGACCTTCCTCGCGCGAGCCGATGCCTATGTCCTCTGTGGCTCCACCTTGGCCGAACCGGCCCGCACAACGCACTATGAAACAGCGGCAGCCAGTCTGGTGACCGCGCTTTCCCAGCAGCCGAGCAACCTGCGGGCGTGGGTCCAACTGGCCGAGGTCTATCGTGAAATAGAGCGCTATCCGGCCGCGCTGGATGCCTTGCGTGAGGCGCGATTGCTGAACGGCGACGGCCGTTTCCCCACCTCGGAAATGGACTTCATCGAAGCGCGCATTCAAGCCGGCATGGGTGAAACCGCCGAAGCGCGTGTCCTGGCCACCCAGGCTTTGGCAGGCGCCTCGGCCGAACTGGCGGGACAAATCGAAACGTTTTTGGCAGATTTGGACGCCGGCGGTGGACCATCTGAATAGGCTGCCTGCCCCTACTCCTCCATGATCACACTTATCGCCGTCTTCCTGGTGGCCCTGACCGTCACCGCCATCGGCATCCCCTGGGTGCGCCGGGTGGCGATTGCGCTCGGCTTCGTGGACGTCCCGTCCGCGCGCAAAGCCCACACGACGCCCACGCCCCTGCTGGGTGGCATGGCGATGCTGATCGGTGCGCTGGCGGCCATCTTCCTGGTCTATCGCGGTCGACCCCCGGAGACGGTACTGGGCGTGATGTTGGCCACTTCGGTTGTGGCTCTGGTGGGGCTGTGGGACGACTATCGGCCGCTGCCGGCCTGGGCCAAGCTGGCCGGCCAAGTGGGCGGCGTCCTCATCCTCATATATTTCGGTATCCAGGTGCAGCTGCCGATCCCGGAACCCCTTAACATTGCACTGACATTTCTATGGATTCTCGGCATCACCAATGCCATCAACTTTTCCGACAACATGGATGGTCTGAGCGCAGGCATCAGCGCCGTCATCGCCGGGTTCATCCTGTTTCTGGGCTTGGTCAACGATCAGTTTCTCGTCGCGGCGCTGGCAGCGGCCTTGCTGGGATCGTGCGTGGGCTTTCTTCGCTATAACTTTCCCCCGGCACAGATCTTCATGGGTGACGTCGGTTCGTTGTTTTTGGGCTTTCTGTTGGCTATCCTGGGCCTACAATTGCGCTTCCCGGAGAACTCAGCCTTTGTGACGTGGATGGTGCCCGTGTTCCTGTTTGGCTTACCCATTTTCGACATGACGCTGGTGGTCGTTTCGCGGCTGCGTCGCAGTATCAGCCCACTCACCGCCGGGAAAGACCACACCAGTCACCGGTTGGTACGCCTGGGATTTAGCCCGCGAGAAACAGTGCTCTTTCTCTACCTTATCTGCGGAATTTTGGGTATGATGGCACTGTTTGTAACTCAAGCCAGTGTGCTTGAAGGTTACGCCCTAGGCATTATTTCGGCCCTTCTGGTCGCAGCCACCATCGCTTGGCTGGAACAACAGTGGAGCAAAGGCATAGTATCCTGATGACAGACAACAAACAATCTGCAGCCCGAGTTCTGGGCATTCTGCTCATCGTTATGATGGGCCTACTGGGAACCATGGGATTCGTCGTGAGCTTGCGGCAGGCAGAAGCGGCCGACTCGACGGCTGTGGCCCAGGCCGGTGGCTTAGCCCATATCCGCGCTGGCGAGCTTGACTTACCTATTCCGACGACCAAAGATGATTTCTTCCTGCCCGGTACGCAGCCCCACACGTTGATAGATACGATCCCGGCCCCGACGAGCTGTCAGGTTTGCCATAGCGAGCCCATCTATGGTGCCTATCGTGGTAGCATGATGGCCCAGGCGGGGCGCGATCCGCTATTTTGGGCAGCCTTCGCCGTCGCCAACGATGACGCCGCCGGAGCAGGTGACTTCTGCCTGCGCTGTCACATGCCCAAGGGGTGGCTGGAGGGTCGCAGTGAACCGGCCGACGGCAGCGCCATGCGAATGGAAGATATCGATGCCGGTGTTGCCTGCGAGGTTTGCCACCGCATGGTCGACCCGGTCGCGGGCGCGCAAGATGAGACCACCGACCTGGACATCGCCATACGCGCAGCGCTGACGGCCACCTTGCCCGTCGGTCACGTTGGCAGCGCCATGCTCATCGTCGACCCGCAAGACAACCGTCGTGGGCCGTTCCAGTTGCCCAACTTTGGCTTCCACTCCGCTTTCCAGTCCAATTTCCAGAACCAGGGTGTCGATGCCGTGGCTGCCTCCCGCTTGTGCGGCAGCTGTCACAATGTGGACAATCCGTTGCTGAGCTGGAATGAGAACCCGCCCGGCGGTGGCCCGGCCCAATACTGGCCCAATACATTCGGTGCTCCGGCTCCGTCGTTCGCCAAGGGCGACATCTTCCCGCTGGAGCGCACTTATGATGAATGGTTAGCCAGCACCTATGCTCAGGGCGGTGTATTCGCGCCGCAGTTTGCCGGGGCCAAACCGAGCGGTATCGTCGAATCGTGCCAGGACTGCCATATGGAGCGCCAGATCGGCCAGGCCGCTCAGCCATTCCTGAACCCGACCCTGCGCGACTGCGAAACCAGCGGCTGCCTCCCCGCCCATATCCTGGTTGGCGGCAACACCTGGATACCCAAGATTCTACAGGATACACGCTGGCGGCTACACAACGCGGTGGATGCTGATTATCTTGACGCGACGGCCGACGCTGCGCGCAGCATGCTGGAACGCTCCGCCGTTGTGACGGCCGACATGGAGACGACAATCGCCGGCAAGACGGCCATCGTCCGTGTCATCAACGAGACCGGCCACAAGCTGCCCACGGGCTATCCCGAAGGACGTCGCATGTGGGTCAACCTGCAGGCCTTCGACGCCGATGGTGAGCTCAGTGTTCGAGTCGGCCGCCTACGATTGGGACACCGGGCTACTGACCCATGGCCCGGAGGCCAAGGTCTATGAGGTTAAGCAGGGCCTGACCCCGGAGCTGGCGGCATTTCTGGGAGAAACCCCGGGCGCATCGTTCCATTTTGCCATGAACAATACGACGATTAAAGATAATCGGATCCCGCCGCGCGGGTTCAGTAACGCCGCATTTGACCAACCCGGCATGCGGCCCGTTGGCGCGACCTTCGCTGACGGTCAATACTGGGACGATACCATTTACGATCTGCCTGCCGAAGCAGTCCGCATTGTGGCCCGACTGTATTATCAGACCACGTCCAGCGAATATATCGCATTCCTGGCCGAGAAAGGCGGTGCGGACGGCCAGACCTTGGCCGCGATGTGGGAAGATAGTAAGAGCCCGCCCGTTCTGGTCTCACTGGCCAGCTTCCCACCAGTCTATGTCCCCATGGTAAGTCAGCCATAAGGGTTTCGGCGGCAAACCAACGACATCAACTTCAAAGGAGTTCAAGACATTGCCCTATGTCCAAGAAAGCAAGCACCTCCCCATCCGTTTCCAAGCGTCGCGAAGAGGCGCAGAAGCGCAAGCAGGCAGAAGAACGTCGCCGCTGGCTCATTATCGGCGGCGTGTTGGCTGGGCTGATTATCGTCGCGGGCTTGATCTGGCTGTTGGCCCGTTCGGAGGATGCGCCGGATGAGGCGACCGGCAACACGGCCGTCGGCGAAGTCATGACTGGTGAGCGGCCGTTGGCCGATCTGCCGCCGGCCGAGCGCAATGATTACTTCAGCGAACCACCGCCGATGACCATCGACACGGCCAAAACGTACGACGCCGTTATCACGATGGAGAACGGTGATACGATGCGACTGCGTTTGTTCGATGATGAGTCGCCCATAACCGTCAATAGCTTCGTCTTCCTGGCCAATCAGGGATTCTTCGACGGCATGACCTTCCACCGCGTATTACCAAACTTCATGGCTCAGGGTGGCGATCCGACCGGCACGGGTATGGGCGGCCCCGGCTACCAATTTGCCAACGAGACTGAGAACGATCTGACCTTCGACCGGCGCGGCCTTCTGGCCATGGCCAACGCGGGACCGGACACAAACGGCAGTCAGTTCTTCATCACTTTTGAGCCACGCCTCAGCTGAATGGTGGCTACACTATCTTTGGTGAATTCACCGAAGGCGACGATGTGCTGAGTCGATCATCACGATCCGTGATCCGCAATTGTTCCCGTCCGAGCCGGGTGACGTGATCCAGAGCATCATGATCGAGGAATCATCCTAAGCGCAAGTCGGGTACGGTACTTTGCCGCGTATAACGGCCGAATTAGCCGTACACTGTGCAGTATACTTGCCGCAATCAATCATATAGATACGTTGAATGGGAGTAGTAGGCGCTGTTCCGGACACAAGAGAGCAGTGGTCAGAGGCTGAGAGCCACTGTGCAGAAGGAGTCGCCGAAGTCGCCCAGGAGTATCTCCGCTGAATCAGATCAGTAAGTGGAGACGGGTAAGCCCGTTACAGCGTCATTGAGAGCCGGTTGACAATCGTCTCGTCGTCGGAACCAAGGTGGTACCGCGTGAGCTTGACGCTCTCGTCCTTGTAGGACGAGAGCGTTTTTTTGTGTCCGTTGACCGTGTGGCAAACTAGTTGGCAATGAGGATGATGTGTCATGAGTGAAATGCCGAAAGCCTATGACTTCAGTAGTACCGAACAGAGACTGTATGCATGGTGGGAAGAGAACGGTTGGTTCAAGCCGGAAGCACGCCCGGCGATGCCGAAGCCGTTCGTCATCGCCATCCCCCCGCCCAACCTGACCGGCGAGCTGCACATGGGTCACGTGATGTTTGTCGCGCTGGAGGACCTGATGATCCGCCGCGCGCGCATGCAGGGCACGCGCCGCGCTGTGGATTCCCGGCACCGACCACGCCGGCATCGCCACCCAGCTACAGGTCGAGCGGATGCTGGTCACGAGAAGGCACCAGCCGTCGCGAAGTGGGCCGCGAGGAGTTCCTGCGCCGGACGTGGGAATGGAAGGAGAAGTACCGCACCTACATCACGCGGCAGCTGCGGCGCCTGGGCGCCTCGTGCGACTGGGACCGCGAGCGCTTCACCTGGACGACGGGTCTGTCAGCGGCCGTGCGCGAGGCCTTCGTGCGCTATTATCGATTGGGCCTGCATCTATCAGGACGAGTACCTCGTGAACTGGTCGCCTGGTCTGCAAACGGCTGTATCCGACCTGGAAGTGGAATACTTCGATGAGCAAGGCACAGCTCTATCACTTCAACTACCCGGTGGCCGGAGGCGGCTTCCTGCCGGTGGCCACAACGCGGCCGGAGACCATCCTGGGCGATACGGCCGTGGCTGTGCATCCCGACGACGACCGCTATCGCGAGCTGGTGGGCAAGATGGCACTCGTGCCGATGCTCGACCGCGAGATTCCCATCATCGCCGACGATTACGTGGACATGGCCTTCGGCACCGGCGCACTGAAGGTGACGCCCGGCCACGACCCAACGACTTCGAGATCGGCCGCGCCACACCCTGCCGGTCATCTCGGTGATGAATAAGGACGCCACCATGAACGCAGACGGCCGGACCCTATGCCGGGCTGGACCGCTTCGAGTGCCGCGACGCGCTTGTGGGCCGACATGGAAGCCGCCGGTCTGACCATTAAGACCGAACCCCACACGCTCAATGTGCCGCGCAGCCAGCGCGGCGGCGAAGTGATCGAGCCGATGGTCAGCAAGCAGTGGTTCGTGAACAGCAAGCCGATGGCCGAGCTGGGGCTGGCCGCCGTTCACAGCGGTCGCATTCAGATCATCCCCGACCATTTCGTGAAGGTCTGGGACAACTGGCTGGTCAATATCCGGCCGTGGTGCATCAGTCGTCAATTGTGGTGGGGCCATCGCATTCCGGTGTGGACGTGTGACGATTGCGGCCATCAGACGGTAGCCACCGTGGATCCCGACCGCTGTGAAGTATGCGGTTCGACGGCCATTCAGCAGGATCCCGATGTGCTCGATACATGGTTCAGCAGCGCGCTGTGGCCGTTCTCGACGCTCGGTTGGCCGGAGAATACGCCGGATTTGCAGCGCTTCTATCCCACCGACGTGATGGAAACCGGCTACGACATCCTGTTCTTCTGGGTGGCGCGCATGGTCATGTCAGCGACGCTGTTTACCAATGAAATCCCGTTTCACACGATCTATCTGCACGGGCTTGGTGCGCGCCGAGGACGGCTCGAAGATGAGCAAGACCAAGGGCAATGTGCAGGATCCGCTGGAAGTCATCGACGACTATGGCACCGATGCCCTGCGGTTCACACTGCTCACCGGCGGCACACCCGGCAACGACCTCAACCTGTCCCTCGATCGGGTAGCCAGTAATCGCAACTTCGGCAACAAGATCTGGAACACCGCTCGCTTCGTGACGCGCAGCGTGGACAAGGTCAACCGCGCGGATGCGCCCGCGGAGGCAACTTATAGCGTGGCCGACCGCTGGATTCTGACACGCCTGAGCGAAACCATTGCCACCGTCAACCGGCTGATGGACAATTATCAGTTCGGCGAGGCCGGGCGGCAGATCTACGACTTCCTATGGAGCGACTACGCCGACTGGTATGTAGAAATAGCCAAGGTGCAGCTTAATCAGGGCGGCGCAACAGCCTGGACCACCCTCAGCGTACTCTGTGACGTGCTGGACCAGTCCTTGCGACTACTGCATCCATACATTCCGTTCGTCACCGAAGCCACCTGGCAGGAGATGCGACAAGCCTTCCTTGAAGCCGATCTGGGCATTGGCCCCGACGAAGGCTGGGCTGAGGCGCTGATCATCGCCGATTGGCCCCAAGTGGGTCTGAACGACGCGGTGGCCGCGGCCGAATTCGAGCAGCTTCGCGAACTCGTACGGCGTATTCGCAACGCACGGGCTGAGCAAAGTGTGGAGCCGGCCAAGCAAATCCCGGCCGTCATTGCCGCAGGTAACCGGGCGGCGTTCCTGCGCGAACAGGCCGAAATCGTGGCGTTCCTGGCTCGGCTGGACGGCGAGCAGCTCGTCATATCTGAATCGGCCGAACCCCCGGCGCAGGCCATCACCCTTGCCATGGGGCCAGTGACCTGCTACCTGCCGCTCGCGGGATGGTCGATCTGGCGGCTGAACGCGGTCGCCTGGCGGCCGATCAGGACAAGCTGGCTCAGGAAATCGAGCGGGTGTCGGGTTTGTTAAGCAGCCCTTTTGCCGGAAGGCACCGGAGGCCGTGGTCGCAGAAGGAGCGTGATAAACTCAGCCAGCTGGAGGCCAGCTACGCGGAGATCAGCCGAGCGGCTGAAGTCGCTGGTCTAGAGTAAGGTATCCTATGGACACCAAAATTCGACCCACCAACGTGACGGCCGATCGGGCCAAACGCGTCATGACAATCGACTGGAGTGACGGCACCAGCTGCGACTACCCATTTGCCGGGCTGCGGGCCATCTGTCCCTGCGTCAGCTGTCGCGGCGGCCACGACAATATGGGCCAACCACCGACAAGTCGCTCCTGCAAGGGGCCAGGGACGACGGCCTAACTCTGGACAGCCTCGAGGCCGTGGGCAGCTACGCCATTAACTTCCAGTGGAGCGACGGCCACAGCACCGGCATCTATACCTGGGCCTACCTATATGAGGCGTGTCACTAGAACAACACTACAGGGTCGGTTCCGGCGACGAGGTCGGCGTAGGTCTGGCGACGGCGAATCACTTCAAACTCGCTGCCGGAAACCATGACTTCGGCCGGTCGCAGGTGGCCATTGTAGTTGGAGCTCATGGCATAGCCATAGGCCCCGGCGTAGAGCACGGCTACCAAATCACCCGGAGCCAGCGGCGGCAGATCCCGGTCGCGGGCCAGCCAGTCACCCGTCTCGCAGATGGGCCCAACCACGTCTACGCGTTCGAGCGTTGATGTCTGGGGATCTAGCACCGGCACCATCGGATGATAGGCCTGATACAGCGTGGGCCGCAAGAGATCGGTCATCCCGGCATCGACAATTACGAAGCGTTTGTCTCCCTGCGCTTTAGTGTAGACCACACGGGTCAGCAGACAGCCCCGACGGGCCCACAATCGAGCGTCCCGGCTCCATGACCAGTGTGTAGCCCGACGCCCAGACTGCGGGCGCGACAACAGACGCCCACTCGTCAATAGACGGCGCATCGATCTCATAGCTGATACCCAGTCCACCGCCGACGTCGATGTAGTCCAGGACAATGCCGCGTGTCCCGCAAGCTCGTCGGCCAACTTGACCAGAAAGTCGACCGACTGGGCGTATGGCTCCAGATCGGTGATCTGCGAACCGATGTGGGCCGCCAGGCCAACCGGCCGCAGCCACGGATGCGCAGTCGGCCGTCTGGAGAATGGCCAGGCCCGATCGCGTGGTACGCCGAACTTGTGACCGTGCAGCCCGGTGCTGATGTAAGGATGTGTCACGGCGTTGATGTTGGGGTTGACACGTACGCCAATCGGAGCCACTTCCCGCAACTGCTCGGCCACTGCGGCGACAGCGGAAAGCTCTATGCTCCGACTCCACATGTAGGGCGCGAATACCGGCCTAGCAGAGCCTCACGGATCTCGGCCTGCTTCTTGCCCACGCCGGAATAAATGGTGCGGTCAGGAGCGACACTGGCGTGTCTGGGCCAGATACAAGCTCGCCGCCACTGGTTACATCCGCGCCCAGTCCCGCCTCGCGCAGCATCGAATGATGGTCGGATTACCGTTGGCCTTGACTGCATAGCACGTCAGATGGCTGACCCGCGTTCGTCCCGATGGCCGGATCTCAGAAATCGACATAGGCGGCGGCGCGTTCGTGCAATACGGCTGAACTATAGACATAGGCCGGGGTATCCATCGCTTGGCAATGGCCGATAAGGGCACGTCCTCAACTGAAAGCTCGCCCTCTTGGTAGGCGATGTGACGGTCAGGCAGCCGATAGTTGCTCGTTCAAGGTTGGTTCATTCGGCTTCACTGTCAGGGACAGACTCATTCGATTCACTCTCGCCTTCTTCCAGGACGACCCGCTCCATGTTGGATATCGTGCGGGCGACGTTTTCGATGGCGACCCGTTGCTTGCGATACAGGTCTGATTCGCTCATAGCCAGCCGGCGGGCCACATCGCGCACACGGCGCCCCTGGATAAACTTCAGCTCCAGAATATTGTAGAGAATCCATTCTGTGGTGCTGAAGTTCCGCTGCCCATCCGGGCGCTGCTGTTCGATAGCCGTCACCAGTATGGCCCGCAGGGCATTGACCGGGTTGTTGTCGTGATCTTCCAGTTCTCGCTGGACTACCTGCAGTTGCAGCAAGGGGCTCTCAGTCAGCTTCGGACCACCCCAATAATGAGTTAGCGCATCACGGACCATATTGTTGAACTCCGGGTCTTGCAGCAATCTCCTCGTCGATGGATTCCGACGGAGCAGTCAGCGCCGGTAAGCCGCCAAACGTCGCGGCTCGACGCTTCTCCTGCAGTGCAGCCAGTTCCGGCAGCAAGCCTTCCACGGCCGCAAACACATCCTGTTGTAGCAGCCGATCTTCCAACGCCGACGAGGCCTGAGCTGTCAGTCGTTCAGAGAGCTGCCGATCTCGGCCGGCGTGAAGTCCGGGCCTTCCGGACGAGCACGTATACCCAGAATGCCCAGTGGTCACCTCGTCGTTAACGGTGACTGTACAGCGGCCTGAATCCAGTAGTCGCCCCATGTATAGAAGTCGTGTGACGATCACCGGCTTCCGCGTGATTGCCATTACTGCGACTTTCAACACGATCGAGTCGTCGCAGATCGGCCGGTGGCGGCAGATCGACCACCGGACCGAGCGGGCCTACCGAAGCCAGCAGTTCAGCGCCATCCGGGCTCGAGCGCAGCAACAAACGCCGCCGGTGTACGCAGCGCCTCACACATGGCCGCCAGCACGCTTTCCAGGAACTGCTGCAAGTCGCTGGTCGTCAGCAACCGCTCGCTCAAGCGTCTGGATACGGCGCACGTCGGGGTCGTCATTGAGTTGAAAGACACGTTCCAGGGGCTTCTTGTAGGCGTGGATAATCCACTCGACAATCATTACGGTGGCCACCACGGCAAAGCCCAGGGCCACCTCCTTGGGCAATCCGAATATCGATGGGGCACGGCTAACCAATACATAAACCAGCAGAACGATGGTGGCCGCCAACGGCACACGGGCCATGAACTTGTACAGTCGCACACGAACCACGCGGTCCGGTGACATTGCGCCAAAATAGACCAGCTGCGACGTCAGGAACGCGAACAGGATACTGACCACGAGGTTGCCCAGGATCAGCACCAGCCACAGCCAAATGGGTACCAGTCTGATCCGGCGTCTTCATCAGCAAGGTATAAGGGAAAGACGCCCAGCGGCGCGGCCAGAATAGCCAACAAGGTGATGGTCATGCGATTGCGGGTGGTTCGCGTTAGGCAGCGGCCGCGTGCTCGCCAGACGTTGTAGACGCTACTCGCCGTGACGGCCCAGAACCAGACCGTGAAGATCAGAAAGTACGGACCTTCAGTCAATCGTGGTGTGGCCATCGTCGGTGAAGGCGGGCCGACGATGAAGTCAGTGAATATGCCCATGCCCGGCAAACACCAGAGCTGACAGATACCCGGCGATCACCAAGCGTCGCCGACGCGGCGAAATCTTGCCGGTTGTTGCCAGAAGTGCGTCGGACAAATGGAACTGCGCGGCGGGCACCATAGCCACACCCAGCCAGCCCAACCGCAGAAAGAACTCGGCTGACTCACGCGGTCACGGCGCGACTAACCAGCAGCTCGGCACAGGTAGACCAGGACGACAAACGAAATGAGGGCCGAAAACGAACGAATTACCGCCCCACGCGGCAGGCGAGGCACATTATAGAGAACTACCGCCACGCCAAAAATGACAATGATGGACTGGAGCACATCATTGACGTAGGCAAGTATGACGGCAATATCGCTGCTTTCAAACATGGGTCAACGGACGAACAGCGTCTTGTGCGACCGGGCACGAATCAGGCCGGTGACGGCGACGGCGGCAAATCGATGGACGGACGCGGGCGATCATGGACTTCCGACGGAACGGCCGTGGCGGGCTTTTGCCGCCGGTCACGGACTTCCCGGACTTCACCGGGACAGTTCCTGTCCTTCCATTAGCGCCACAAACTCCTCGGCTTCCAGCGTCTCAATTTCCAGCAGTCGCGTGGGCAATCAACTCCAGTTTGTCCCGGTTCTGGGTCAACAAATCGTAGGCTTGCTGATGTGCCTCGTCAATAATCTGGCGCACCTCGGCATCTATCTGCTCGGCCACGGCATCAGAATAATCGCGATGTTCACTGATCTCACGCCCCAGGAAAACCAGCTCCTGCTTCTCGCCATAGACCCGCAACCCCAGTCCGTTGCTCATACCGTACTGCGTAACCATCGACCGGGCGGTTCGCGTCACGTGCTGCAGGTCATTGGTCGCGCCGGTCGTGACCTCGCCAAAGACGATCTCCTCGGCCACGCGCCCACCCAGGGCCGACGCAATGACCGCCTGAAAGCTGGAACGCGTGTGGAAGAAGCTGTCCTCATCCAGATACCACGTCACACCACCGGCCATGCCGCGCGGAATAATGGTGATCTTGCGCACGGTCTGGGCATGGGGCAACATGTGGCTGACAATAGCGTGTCCCGCCTCGTGGTAGGCGGTCAGTTCCTTTTCCTCGGCGGTCATGATACGGCTCTTGCGTTCCGGCCCCAACTGGACGCGCTCAATTGCCTCCTGGAACTCGGACATGCCGATGTTCTTCCGGTTGCGCCGCGCCGCCAGCAGCGCCGCCTCATTGACCGTGTTTTCAATGTCAGCCCCCACAAAGCCGGGTGTCGCCTTGGCCAAGGTGATCACATCGACGCGGCTCGAAATCGGCTTACCGCGGACATGGACGCGGAAAATGGCCTCGCGGCCGCGCATATCAGGCCGATCGATGACAACGCGCCGGTCAAATCGACCGGGCCGCATGAGGGCCGGGTCGAGGATGTCCGGCCGATTGGTGGCCGCCAGAATGATCACATGCGTATCGGTGTCGAAGCCGTCCATCTCCACCAGAATCTGATTCAGGGTCTGCTCGCGTTCGTCATGCGAGCCGCCCAGTCCTGCGCCGCGCTGACGGCCGACAGCGTCGATCTCGTCGATGAAGATGATGCAGGGACTACTGCGCTTGGCCTGCTCAAACAGGTCGCGCACGCGACTGGCGCCAACGCCGACGAACATCTCGACGAATTCTGAACCGGCGATGGAGAAGAACGGTACGCCCGCCTCCCCCGATACAGCCTTGGCCAGGAGTGTCTTGCCGGTGCCGGGGCTGCCCACCAGAAGCACGCCCTTGGGAATTCGGGCGCCGAAGGTGACGAACTTGCTCCGGTTCCTTGAGAAACTCAACGATTTCGTGCAGCTCTTCCTTGGCCTCGTCACACCCGGCCACATCATCAAAGCCAACTGTGGGATGATCGCCGGTGAACATGCGGGCGCGGCTCTTGCCAAACGACATAGCCTGACTATTGGAACCCTGCGCCTGCCGAAAAATGAAGAAGAAGAAGCCTAGCATCAGCAGTGCCGGCAGAAAAATACCGAGCATCGGAATAGACCGGCCCAGCGACTCACTTCAGCATAGACGACCGTTGGCGAGCCATCGGCGTAAGTCCGCGCTGTCTACACCGTAGGCAGCCAGCACTTCCTCAATGGAGCTGACGCCGCTAATGGTGGTGCTGGCCGGCGGGCGGTTCTCGATCCTGGTAGACAATGTCAACCTGCTGCCCATCACCGGTGACCTGCAGTTCCGCCACTTCGTTGGCTTCGACTTCCTGGGCCAATTGGCTGACCGGAATCATTGCGTCCTCGACCGTGGTGGAACCGAAGGAATAGATGAGCGCCAGGGACGCGACACCGAGGAGAACCAGTGTCAGCCAACGTGTGATTTTGGAGGGATTTGTCATGAATAGACCGTCCCGAATAGATCACCTATTCTAGCCGCTGTAGGCCTGGTAGACAAAGTACCAGAGCGGTATGAGGCCCAGCAAGGCCACGACCGCCAGAATTCCCAGGCTAACCGCGACCCAGTCGCGCTGTTGCGCTGTCGTCCTCAATTGCATAGACCATGCCTCAGTCACCATCAACGGTGGCGTAACCGGACCAGGCTGAGCAGCTAGGGTGCCGTCCGACCAATCGTGTCATCAGCAAAGGTTGCGGAGGATCCTAGGGCCTCAGGCGAGGCAAAAACGGCTGTAGCCTGCTCATAGACCGGCGTTGACGGGGCCAGAGTCGACCGAGGGCATAGGCCCCAGTAGCCATGAGACTGCTTTCGCGATAGGCCATTAGAATTCGCCCCACCTGATCGGCCGTCCGATACCGCGCCGCCGGCTCCTTGGACAGCACCTTCAGGACGATTTCATCCAGCGCCCGCGGCACGGCCGGATTGAAATCCGAAGGGCGCGGCGGCGGTTCGTGCATGTGCTTCAGAGCCAGCGCCGTATGGGTATCGGCCGTAAAGGGCAGCCGACCGGTCAGCAGCTCAAACAAAACCACGCCGATTGAATAGACATCCGACGCCGGTGTTGCCGGTTGTCCAGCCGCTTGCTCCGGGGAGAAGTAGTGCGGCGTGCCCCAGATCTGGTCATCGACCGTATGCTGCGTGGCCTCGCTCATGGCGCGGGCGATGCCGAAGTCGGCCACTTTGACCTGATCGTCGCGCGTGACCAGGATATTCTGAGACTTGACATCACAGTGGACCAGATTGGCTCGGTGGGCATAGCCGATTCCCGCGCACACCTGGATGATAAGGTCAAGTGCCCGACTAACCGGCATGGGATGGCCCTGCTGATTCTGCAGGCGAACCAACTGTTTGAACGTACGGCCGTCGACATACTCCATGACCATGTAGTATCGGTCGTCCTGCTGCCGATGTCGTGGACGGTAACAATGTTGGGGTGGGACAGATTGGCCGCAGAATATGCTTCGCGCTGGAAGCGACGCGAGAAGTCGTCGTCATCGGTCAGGTTGTCATGGAGCACCTTGACGGCCACGATTCGGCCGAGCAACAAATCCTGGGCGCGATAGACAACGGACATGCCACCACTGCCGATGCGCTCCAGCAGTTTGTAACGATCGTTTAGAACTAGATCCTGCTCTCCCATGTTTGCATTGTAAAGCGGAGGGGTCAAAGTCGCAAGCGCTCTCAGAAAGCAGTCTGAGAATAACCTCACGCCGCAGCGCTAGCCTGCTTGCCTCAGCTATCTTGGCAAACGACAGAGACTACTGGCGCTTGGCCTCTCTCTCCCTATCGACTAATCGGAACTTGCCAAGCGCGATTAGGGTTGCGGCGTCGCCATGATAATCACCGGCGGTGGATCGACCGGCGGCGGTGGCGACGTGGGCGGCACGGAGGTGGGCGTAACCACAGGAGTCAGGGAAGGAACCGGCGTTTCCGTCACAATAAGAGGTACGACTGTGCCGGGTGCGCTGACTGTCAGGTCGACAGGAACCAAATCAAGCGTGCGTTGAACAACAATCGGCCGCCCGGCTGTTTCCGAAACCTGGGCGCCGCGGCCGTCTTCCAGCCGCACAAACCACTGCGTATTGGACAGCGTCTCGTCTTCTGCCCATAGAGCGGCCAGTCGCTGAGTCGGCTCGGCCGACAGCATATAGCGACTGCCTGTTACCGATTGGTTCACCGTCCCCATCAGAACAGCCAGGTCATTCTTCAGGATGTAGACCGAGAAGTACTGATCAGACGCCAGGGGCAGAGGCCAGAGCCAGGTGTAGTTGACGACATCGCCATCAGCCACCATTGTGCCGGAGGCGGGCGACTGGACCCGAATGGCCGGGGTCAGAGGCGTGCCGTAACTGACGCCGAAATCGGCCGTCCAGTGCCAAATATTGCGCGTGCCGTAATCTTCGGCGTAGCCAACACCGACCTCGTTGGTGTTACGATTGAGCAGCAACACGCGATGAGGCTCACTGTTCATCCAGAATTCGACGGCCTGACGCGCATCGGCAAAGCCCCAGGCCGTTGCCTCACCGGCATAGCCGCCGCGATAACCGGCGCGCAAGAGGCGCTCGGCCGGACTGGCGCCATCCGTGCCGGTGTGGGGATCATCGGGCAAGCGGGACTTATCGACCACGTGTCCCTGTGCCGACAAGGTCAACTCATAGGTATAGGCCAGCGACGGCAAATTGAACTGGCTACGCACCTCATTCAGATAGCCGAAAAGCTGTTCTGCTGGAGTCGTGCCCTGCGGGAACGAGAGTGTCGGAACAGTATAGGTGCCTGAGAGCTTGATGTCAGGGCTATCGACAATCACCCCTGTGGGGAAGTCGGCGCTCAAGGGTGAATCGGCCGGCGGTGCATCCGCAGCGGCAAAGAACATCAAGGGCAGGTAAAGCGTGGTAACGCCTGGGTCGACACGTACCCAATGGCCGACTTCCGTCTGGCTATAGTCATTGGCCGCTATCAGCCGGACATAATAGTCACCTGGCAGACGGTATAGGTGTGAAACCGTACTACCTTGCTTCTCGCGTCCGTCACCCATATCCCAGGTATAGGTACTGACACTGGCATCACCGAGAGCCTGGCCCTCGATAGGTTGCCCGACACTGGTGCGGTCGATCAAGATCATGTCTGCCACCGGCGCCAAGCCCACGTTAATCGTCCAGAAGGCTTCGGATCGACCGAAATCGTTCTCCACAATCTGTCGAACCTGGTAGGTACCCGGCGACTGATACGTGTGGGTAGCGGCATCGGCATGTTGTCACTTGACGCGCCATCGCCGAATTCCCAGATGATTCGCAGGGGAGGCTGTCCGCCACTGTTGCTGAGAAAAGTCACAACCTGGCCGACCCCAGGGTTGTCATCATCCGGCTCAAATCCGGCCACCGGGCTGGCCACGACCGTGACGCCAACTTGTCGGCGCGCACTACCGACCGGATTGGACGCTTCGACCCATACGGTGTAATCTCCGGGCACGGCAAAAGCGACTTCCGGCTGGCTGACCGAGAGACGGCGACCATCACCCAGGTCCCACATTTCGCTAATAGGGCCCGGGCCGGAGACTCCGGCAGATAGCTTGACGGGTTGCCCGACGGCAACCGTCTGCCGTGCCTGGACAGCATTGGCAATCGGTGGAATGCCTGTCCAGACCAACACCTCACCCTGGCGAATCAATCCGCCTTCGCTGAGCGCCATCTTCAACGGCTGATCCGGACGGCCCACATCGACGGTCTGGACCGTTAACTCAAGGGTCAACTCGCTGCTTGGTTTGGCGGGACTGATGGAGGGTGTCCATTTTATCGTGCCATCTTGAAGATTAAGCGTTGCCCCAGCAGGCAGGTCGAATGCATTGGCGGCCACCCCTTGCGGCAGCTTGAGGCTCACGTCGGGGTTGAGGACATCGCCGCTGGTGCCGGCGACACGGGCAGTTAGGGTTATCCGCTCACCCGGCTGGGCAACCGGCGGCACGAGAGAGACATCGAGCGTGAGTGGTCCACTGCTCAAGCTACCGTAACCGGAATACAACTCGGCCGAAGACGATCGTTGGAAGATTAGAACCGCCCCTCCAACAAGCAACAAGACCAAGCCGACCCAGGCAAACCGCACCTTCGCACTCATGATGGTCGCAGTGTAGCAGAGTGCATGGGGACAAACAAGGGGAGCGATGGTGGGCGGCCAGGTACGGCGGATGCTGAAAAGGCTTGATGAGTGTAATCTTCACGGCCCATTCGTAGCTGGAGCCATGTACGGCAGTCAGCCCAAAAGGTCCCGTTTGTCCCTCCCCAGACGAAACGCAGTCAATCAAGGGACGCACCAAGTGTTCACAAGGAGATGTCGGGTCGTATCGGGCAATCGGCGCAAGGTGAACCCTACGCCGATTGCCTCGCTTAACGATCTTAGTAGTGCATAACGCGCGGCAGCGTGCGGGCTTGTTCAACCCAACTCTCAACCTCGGACAAGGTCGGCGTCCGGCGCACAAGTTTCTTCTGCTCGTTGATTTCGACCATGCGCTTCTGGAGGTTCTCCGGCTTACGACCGGCCAACTCGACCACCGTATCCACACCCGACTGTTCCAGCAAGTCGGCATATTCCTGGGCCACGCCCTTAATGCGATAGAGATCCACCTGATTGGCCCAGGTGAGGATCTGGCTCTCCGAAAAGCCGGACTTCTTGGCCAGAGCAGCGCGACCCTTTCGTGTGGCGCCGAAGACCAGCAGGTCGACGGCCTTGGTCACGTTGACCACGCGCCATTTGCGGCCGAAGACATCCCCAATTCCCTCGATATACTCGATCGGCCGATCGAATTGGGACATATCGCCAATCAATTTCAGATGCCCTGTCAGGGTGGCTCGCCACTCTTCCGCACTCATCTTGTCGATGTCGCCAAAGAAATCCAGCAGCGCTTCGCGGGACATACCGCCGGTCGTATCGATGGTTTCAGCGGATCTGGTAGCCGTTATGTCCACTTCATCGACGCTTTCAGCCGGTTGGGCTTTGTCAGTCTCGGCGGCTACAGCGGCAGCAGCCAGCGTGGCCGCGGCGGCCGATGGTCCCAACCTTGGGGGTTGTGACATCAACTTCGGCGACTGTGCGACTGACAGTCGGTGTCGCTACGGTGGCCGGCACTGGCGCTTCCACGGCATCACTGCCCCGATCCAGAAACAGCAGGATGACCAGCAGCGCCTCAATTGCCTTGGTAATCAGGCCCAGGGTGCTGCTGAATGCGGTACCACTGTTAAAGACGAAGTACAGAATGATCGTCAACAAGGTATACAGGATAAGAATCCAGCGCATCGTTGACCGTCCGCTGCCTGTCCGGCCGGAAAAATACAGCAAGGCCAAAATGACGATATAGCCGACGCCGTCCAGGGCGAAGATAGCCCCCATGGTCGGGTTCGTACTCCAACTCGATGCACCAAGGAATAGGTGGATGATTGCCGTTGCCATGGTCAACAAGACAATGACCCACTGCAAACCTGTTAACTTTCTCATGATCGGTATGCCTCCAACAGCCAGAACCATCGCTTTAGGACTAATCTAATCCTCATATGATGATAGTCCAGTTGAGTAGTAGTGACAAGCAATGGGGCGCACCTTCATTGGACAAATAGCTGGACTAACCGGCCAAGCATGGGTTGTTGACCGAAGGGCAGATTTCAGCATCTCATCGGTAAAGCGTGTTCAAGGCAGTGGCATCTCGGACGACTTGAGGCGGCAAATGTGATATAACGCTAGGGGATCAATTTTCGCGCCGGACGCACCCCTCGTGGGAGCCCGGTAGCGTACCAGGAGCCGGGGCGGCGCCAAGACTGAGGAAACAAGCTGATGGAAAACGTAGAACTAGCAATCATTGGTGGCAGCGGTGTTTATGGCATGTCTGAGTTGACGGACATCGATTCAGTTGCAGTTGCGACACCTTTCGGCCGGCCGTCAGACGACATCGTATTAGGCACTTTACACGGCCACCGAGTGGCCTTTCTGCCTCGACACGGTCGCGGGCACATTCTGACGCCTACTGAAGTACCCTATCGCGCCAATATCTACGCCCTGAAACTGCTGGGCGTCAGCTACATCATCTCCGTTAGCGCCTGCGGCTCCCTGCGCGAATCAATCGCCCCGGGCGACATCGTGATCCCCGACCAGCTCATTGACTTCACCAAAGGTCAGCGGGACCGCTCCTTCTTCGGCGACGGTGTCGTCGCCCATGTCAGCGTGGCCCAACCCTTCTCGCCGGAACTCAGCCATGCGTTGGCCGAGGCCGTCCAATCTGCCGGCGTCAATCCCCACGACGGTGGGCGCTTCATTACGGTCGAGGGCCCGCGTTTCAGCACGCGAGGCGAATCAGAGCTGTACCGCAGCTGGGGCATGGACATCATCGGCATGACGACCAGCCCCGAAGCTTTCCTCGCCGCCGAAGCCGAGATCGCCTACGCTTGTCTGGCCCACGTCACCGATTACGATGTGTGGCACGAGAGTGAAGAACCGGTGACCGTGGAGATGGTGATTCGCACTCTGGCCCATAACCGAGATGTAGCCCACACAGCCATCAGCCGGCTTGCATTGTCCATGGACCGATGGGCCGGCGACTTCCCCGCCCACCACACCCTGCAAGATGCCCTCATTACCGACCCAGCCCACATAGCCGCCGCTGGGCGAGCCAACATCGAGGCGATTGTGGGCCGTTACTTCGCCTAAGTTACCAACGCCCTGAATCAGGGACCATCTATGCAATTGGGCCACGCAACATCCGTTTGGGATACCGTCCGACGCAGAGTTCGCGAGGAAGGCGAAGCTGAGCGTGACCGAATCGAAGCGTCATTGCTGGCTGTGGGCGCAGCTTTTGTGTTGCTTAATGCCGTCGCCTTCAGTCTGGTCAGCATCGGCCGTCTGGGTTGGGCTCATCTTTGGGCGCCTGTTGTTTGGCTGGTGGCTACCATCGCTTTCCACCTGGGCCTCCGGTTGTTTAAACCGCGTCGAGACCCCTATCTGTTGCCGATTGTGGCGTTTCTCAGCGGGTGGGGACTGCTGCTCATCGATCGGTTGGCGCCGAACTTTCTGGGCCGGCAGGTCGTTTGGGTCGTGTTGGCTTATGCGGTGGCGGCGGCCATCGCTATCTGGCCCCGATCGCTTATGCCACTCATTCGCTATCGGTACACACTCCTGACCATCAGCCTCTTTCTGCTGGCGATGACCTTGTTGTTCGGCGTCAACCCGTCCGGCGGCGGCGCGCAGCTCTGGCTGCCCGTACCGATACCGTTTCTGGACGTGCCAATCTATTTTCAACCTTCGGAGCTGTTGAAGGTCATCATGGTCATCTTCTTCGCCAGCTACTTCACTGAACGCGAGCCGCAACTGCGCTACGGCACATTAGGTAACCGGCAAAACGGCCGGCCCTTCGTGAGGACGTTAGCTGACAATGCGCCATTTCTGGGACCGCTGCTTTTGGTATGGGGCTTTTGTATGGTGCTGCTTGTGTGGCAAGAGGATCTGGGGGCCGCATCACTCTTCTTCATACTCTTCTTGTCGTTGCTCTACGTGGCCACAGGGCAAAGGTCCTACCTAATCGGTGGCTTGCTGTTGCTGGCGCTGGCCGCTGTCATTGCCTATATTGCGTTTGGAGATGTCGTAGCGCCGCGAGTCAACACCTGGCTCAATCCGTGGCCCCAGGCCAATGATCAGGCGTACCAGGTGGTGCAATCGCTCTACGCCCTGGGCGCGGGTAATCTGCTGGGGCAGGGCATCGGCCAGGGCTTTCCGGACTACATCCCAGTTGTCCATTCCGATTTTGCGTTTGCGGCGATTGGTGAGGAGTGGGGTCTGATTGGGACGTTAACGGTGGTGGCGCTCCTGGCCATACTCGCTCAACGGGGTATTCGCACGGCGCTGACCGCCATCACCGGACATCCGCCGCGCCACTTCTACAGCTATCTGGCCACCGGCATCACGGTTATGATCGCCGCCCAGAGCTTGCTGATCATGGGTGGCGTTACGAAGCTATTGCCGCTGACTGGCGTGACTTTGCCGTTCGTCAGCTACGGCGGCAGTTCACTGCTTATCAGTTTCATCCTCGTCGGTCTGCTGCTATATCTCTCAGCCGAAACCGAATCATCGCCATGATCGAACGCGAAGACTTCAGCGAAGCGGCTATTGCCCGCCGGTTGACCCATCTTCTCCTGGCCATTCTGCTGGGTTTCGCGGCTGTGTCCCTGGCCCTGAGCTACTGGTCAGTCGTACGAACGGACGCACTGGCGGCCAGACCTGACAATCCGCGGACAGTCGAGGCCGAGCTGCGCGTCCAACGTGGCAGCATTGTGGATCGCAACAATGTCATTCTGGCTGAGAACAGCGGCCCCAATAATCGGCAGGAGCGTGTTTATCCGATAGCAGCAGCCGGCCCGGCTGTCGGCCATTATAGCCTTCGGTTTGGCACAGCGGGGATTGAAGAAGCGTATGACAATGTGTTGCGCGGCGGGGACACGTCGGCCGCTGCCAAGACGCTGGCCGGCTTCCTCCATATCTCCCCTGCCGGCCGTGACATTCGCCTGACCCTCGATGCAACGCTTCAAGAAACGGCCGCCCGACTCATGACGGGCCAGCAAGGCGCGCTGGTGCTTCTCGAACTGACAGGATCAGACGAGCAACCCGTGGCCGACATCCGGGCACTCGTCAGCCAGCCCTGGTATGACCCGGCCGATCTGGAAACGCTGCTGGCCGACCCGGACGGGAGCGACGCGGCATCACTCTTCAACCGCGCCACCCAGGGAAGCTATCAACCGGGGCTCATCCTCTTGCCGCTGCTGGCGGGGACGGCAATTGATCAGGGTCTGCTGGATCCGGCGGGCCTGGTCTCTGACGCTGACCGAGGCGTTAGCGTTAGCGGCGTCGTGCAGCGGTGCCTCACGTCCCCGGACAGCGAGGAGGCAACCTGGCTTGACTCCGTTCACTGGCTCTGTCCCGGAGCAGCGGCCGATTTAGGCGAGATACTTGGCATCAAGGGGCTGTCTGACGCATTTCAAGCCCTGGGGTTCGCCGGCGCGCCGTCGATCCCTATCCCAGTGGCCGAGGGTGTCTCTCCGGTGGTTGCGGACGTTATCAACGCTGCCCTGGGCCAGGAAGCGCTGACTGTTTCTCCCCTGCAAGTGGGTCTGGCCTATGCCGGGCTCGCCGGGACGGGTGAGGTGCCGGCCGTGCGGCTGGTCGATGCCATACAGTCCGAGACGGGCGCATGGCAATCTAACCAGGCGATCGACACCGAGGCGTTCGGGGCGCCGGCTATGTCAGCCTCAACAGCTTCGCTAGTCCGAAGAGCACTACCACAGGAAAACGGCATCAGCGAGGTTCGTGCGCCGGTTTTGTCTGCTCCGGACGGGCGGATGAATGAGTGGTATGTCGGTCTGTCACCCGGCAACGATCCCCGGTATGTGGTGGTAGTTGTGCTGGAACAGCCGACGGATCCAGATGCGGCCGAACAGATCGGCCAATCGGTTCTGGGCCAGGCTCAGTTGCAACCTTAGACGAGGCAAAACAGAGCAAGAGCGTTAGCGAAGATAGATGGGATTGCTATAGATCCAACCCCGCTCGCGTCCCTCATAATCGATCAGACACTCAACCCGATAAGCGCCCGGCTCAGCCGGCACATGGGCCAGGTTGGTAGCGCCCACAGACTCCGCGACGACAATGCCATGACGAATCAGCCGGATATGACAGCGAGCCGGTGCGCTGATTTGCAGCGTGGCTCCACCTCCTAACACCATCTCATCACCCATATCGCCCCGCCGTTCACCCTGCACTGTAAAGCGAAACCCTCTGGTTGGATGGGGCATGTCGTAGCCGACCCAGCTATTGCCGCGTCCGATGGCCCTCAAGATCATGCCGCGGTCTGTTTCCAGGTCACCGCTCAACGCGCGCGGCAGCAACAAGTGGGTATTCACGGCGCGAAAAAGGAACTCGTAAGGATAGATGACACGCTTGATCGGTCCCAGTGTCATGGGGGTTCCATGGGCATCGCTGTTGCCTACTGCCGTCAAACGCATACCGCTGGCCAGGAAACTATCCCACAGCGCCAGTGTTTCGGCGTCCGGACCAATGACGGCCGTTTCTGGGCGAAACGCCATGCGCAAGCCAACCAGGCTGGACAGAATTCTGTTCTGAATCGGAAGGTGCTCAAGTCGCTCGGCAGCAGCGTTCTTGAGACTCGACATATAGTTCCAGATTTCCAGGCCGGAGAAACCTTCGATATCCCAGTCATGCCAGCCGAGTCCCGGTGAATCAATGAGGTCAAGGTCGCGCTCGTGCGGGTGGGCCAGAAAGCAATATCCCCCGGCGGTCAATGTTTCATCGATGAGTTGCTGCGGATCGGACGCAAAGGGCGCCAACTCTTTGCCGGCGCCGTATGCCAGCATATGCGATGCTTGCGGCTGGCGGCGAACGTTGTGGACTTCCTCACCGGTCATCAGCAGGACACGGCCGTTTTCGCGTTCGTAGTACCCTTCCACCCCACGCACCCACACATTGTGATCGGTGACGATGATGAAGTCCAACCCCGCAGCAATGGCATCTTCGGCTACCGTCTCATGCCACTGATGCCCATCTGAGTAGCGTGTGTGGATGTGCATGTTCCCGGCGACTTCAATCATGGTGGCGTAATCCTGGGGCCAACGCTGGTTGGCCGTCTCAAATGCTATCATGAATAGCACGGCAAACAAGCTTGCGTTGGATCGCCCCACCCCCTACGGTCAGCCCACGACACCGCACCGCGTCCCGTACACGAAATTGACAACTTTGTTGGACACCCTAATAATTGGCACAATGCGAATACTCATCACCGGCAATCGCGGACAGTTGGGAACGGCGCTGCAGGCTGCCCTGACCTTTCACGACATCATCGGCTTCGATTTGCCGGAAGTTGACATAAGCGATGAGGCGGCGACCTGCACCGCCGTTCATGACTACCGGCCCGATGTCGTCATCCACTGCGCGGCCTATACGAACGTCGACGGTTGCGCGCGTGATCCCGAGTTGGCTTACCGAGCCAATGCGTTGGGCACGCAACACGTTGCTCTGGCGGCCGCGTCAATTGACGCCCGGCTCGTCCACATCAGCACTAACGAGGTTTTCAGTGGCGAACTAACCACCGGCTATGAGGAGTGGATGCCCCTGAGCCCACGCAATGCCTACGGCCAATCAAAGGCTGCCGCCGAGATCTTTGTCCGCAGCACGCTGCCCCAACACTATATCGTGCGAACCGCCTGGCTCTATGCGCCGGGCGGGCGGAACTTCATCCACGCCATTCTTCAACGCGCGCGAGAGACCGGAGAGGTTCGCGTTGTTACCGATGAAGTGGGCAATCCAACCTATGTCAGCGATCTGGCCCTGGCGATTGGGCAGTTGATTGAATCGGACCACTACGGCACTTTTCACTTTACCAATGCCGGCGCTTGCTCACGTTGGGCGTTCGCCAACGAGATCTTGCGTTTGGCTGGGTTAGCCGAAACGGTGCGGAACGTGCCTATACTTAGCAGTAGCTTCCAACGGCCCTCCAGTCCTCCGCCCTTTGGCGCTCTACACAACATCGCCGGCGCCGGCATCGGTATCACGCTCCGCAGCTGGCAAGATGCGCTGGCCGACTATCTGTCGGCCGAAGCTCCCACGCCATGAATTCAACCGGGCAACCGCGGTCGGTCTCAGTCATCATCCCTAATTGGAACGGCCGTCACCATCTAGAGACCTGCCTGGGCGCACTGCGGGCTCAGACGCTTCAGGAGTTTGAGGTCATCGTGGTCGACAACGGTTCTACCGATGGCTCGCAAGCGCTAGTCCGGGAGGATTTTCCTGAAGTCCGCTTGTTGGCTCTAGGCGAGAATCGAGGCTTCACGGGTGCTTGCATCGCGGGTTATGCCGTTTCGCAAGGTGCAGTATGTCGTGCTGCTGAATAATGACACTGAAGCAGATCCGAGCTGGTTGGCTGAGATCGTGGCAACGTTTGAGGACCACCCCGAAGTGGGCATTATTGCCAGCAAGCTGCTGTTGTTCGATGATCGCCGGCGCTTTCATGCCGCCGGTGATATCTATCGCGTCGACGGCGTGCCTGGGAACCGTGGCATTTGGCAGGAAGATATCGGTCAGTATGACCAGCTGGAACCGGTATTTGGGGCCTGCGCCGCCGCGGCGGCGTATCGCCGAGAAATGCTTGACCAAATCGGGTTCCTGGACGACAGCTTCTTCTTTTCCTGCGAAGATGTGGACTTGGCCTGGCGAGCGCATTTAGCCGGGTGGCAGGTGCTCTATGTGCCGACAGCCGTTGTCTATCATAAGCTGAAAGCCTCCGGCGGCAGTGGCGCCACCAGCAGCTACTACGACGGCCGTAACTTCCTGTATCTCATCTGGAAGAACTACCCCACAGACCTACTTCGGCAACACTGGCCAAAGCTACTGGCCGCGCAGTGGCAGATTAGCCGCGAGGCCCTGCGTGCTTGGCGCGGCGAAGCGGCGCGGGCGCGTCTGCGCGGACAAGCGGCCGGAGTTCTGGCGCTGCCGCGTCTGTGGTCTCAACGCCAAGCCATCCAGCAGAGCCGAACGATCGATGACCGTACATTGAGCGAACGGCTAACGCAGGTTGACCCCGATTCCGACCATGGGTAAGATATAGAGGTTTGCGCGCCTGGGGGAGCATCCGGTTGATGTTGCCTGAACGTGGCAGAGATCAACGTGATTCGCATGACCGGCAGCACACCACTCCTCAGCCTCATTATCCCCGCTTACAACGAAGCGGAGCGACTGCCGCGAACCATGCCGGCCGTCATCGAGTTTGTACAGAATCAACCCTATTCGTCGGAAGTCATCATTGTCAATAACAACAGTCAGGACGCGACTGGCGAGATTGCGCGGGCCCTGGCCAAAGACTATCCATTCATTCGCGTGCTGGATGAGACGATCCAGGGCAAAGGGGCGGCCGTGCGAACCGGGATGCTGGCGGCACGAGGCGAATACCTGTTCATGGCCGATGCTGATTTCTCCATGCCGGTTGACGAGATAGCGAAGTTTCTGCCCCCGCAATTGGGGGATTACGATGTCGCTATCGGCAGTCGCGAGGCCACAGGGGCAGTGCGCTACAACGAACCGGAGTATCGCCATTTCATGGGTCGCGTCTTCAACTTCTACGTGAAGGTGCTGGCTATCCCCGGCTTCGAGGACACCCAATGCGGCTTCAAGTGTTTCCGGCGCGAGGTGGCGTTGGACATTCTGCCGTACCAGACCATTGATGGGTGGGCGTTTGATGTGGAATTGCTGTTCATCGCCCTGCAGCGCCGTTACCGCGTGGTGGAAGTACCGGTGCAATGGTACTATGGTGCCAACAGCCGTATCAGCCCGTTTCGAGACACCATCAATATGATCCGCGAAGTGCTACATATTCGTTCCAACGGCTGGAACGGCCGTTATGATCGCTTGCCGGAAGCGAGCCCTGTGGCCGGCGAATCCCAGTAGACCGCTATGCCCGACGGGCGAACTCGACCCAACCCTACCCTTGAGCTAGAGCTTGACCTGATCGCCCAAACTGGTGCGACCATTGTTGCCGGGCTGGATGAAGCTGGACGCGGTGCCCTGGCTGGGCCGGTATACGCGGCGGCTGTCGTTTTGCCTCTGAACAGAGCTTCGGTTGTCGAGGTCTTAGCTCGCGTCACGGATTCCAAACTGCTTAGCCCCGGTCAGCGCGATCAGCTATTCCCCCTTATCTGCGACCAGGCAATAACCTTTGGCATCGGCCATATCAGTGCCCAGGAAATTGATCGGGTAGGCATTGTTCCGGCCACGGTTCTGGCGATGGAGCGAGCGCTCGACCAGCTAGATCCGCCGGCCGAAGCCGCACTGGTCGACGGTCGCGTGAGACTGTCGCGCAAATCCCTCTCGCAGCAACAAGTCATCCGGGGTGATAGCCTGAGCTTGAGCATTGCCGCCGCCTCCATCCTGGCCAAGGTTAGTCGTGACCGACACATGCGGTATCTGGAGCTAGCCCACCCCGGCTACGGATTCGCTCAGCACAAGGGATATGGGACGGCCGCTCATATGGCGGCCATCCACTCGTACGGTCCCTGCCCGGAGCATCGCCTCTCGCTTCGCTCCGTTCCGTATGGATGCGAACGAGGATTAACCGACGACCCGCTTTGGGCCTACTTTCGACCGAACTGGCTACTGAGCAGCTCCAGCAACCCCGGCCGTCCAATCTCCTGCAGCTCGTAGCGCACGCGCTGGCTGGGCTTATCAATGTCAATCAGTTTAGCCAGATCGATCGGTGTAGCGATGATGACCAGGTCAGCCGGCGTCATGTTGATCGTCTCTTCAAGGTCGGCCATCTGGGCGTCGCCGTAACCCATCGCCGGCAGCACCGGCCCGGTACCAGGATACTTGCGATACGTGTCGGCAATGCTGACGCACAGCATAAGGCCGCGGGTCGATGATTTCCGCCGCGCCAAATTGCTCGGCCGCCACGACACCCGCGCCGTAAGTCATCTCGCCGTGGGTCAATGTCGGGCCGTCCTCGATGACCAGAACACGCTTGCCCTGGATGGCTTCCGGATCCTCGACAAACAACGGTGAGGCGGCACGCACGATAATCGCCGCCCGATTTACGGCGCGGACATTGGTCTGGACTGTGTTGATGTTCTCGTTCTCGGCCGTGTCCACCTTGTTGATGACCACGACATCCGCCATACGCAGATTGGTCTCGCCCGGATGGTAGCGCACCTCATGCCCGGGCCGATGCGGGTCGACGACGACGATATGATAGTCAGTGGCATAGAATGGCACGTCGTTGTTGCCGCCATCCCAGATGATGATGTCGGCCTCTTTCTCCGCCTCGCGCAAGATTGCTTCATAATCCACACCGGCATAGATCACCGCCCCACGGTCGATATACGGCTCATACTCCTCGCGTTCTTCAATGGTGCACTCGTGTCGGTCCATGTCGTCATAGACTGGCAAACCGCTGCACCGCTTGCTCGGCCAGATTGCCGTAGGGCATTGGGTGACGAATCGCAACCACCCGGTCATAGCCCAGATCGTTCTTCAGGATATCCAGCACGCGCCGCGACGTCTGGCTCTTGCCGCTGCCCGTGCGCACTGCGCCGATGGAAACGACGGGCTTGCTGGACTTGATCATCGTGCTTTCGGGGCTTAGGAAGCGGAACCCGGCCCCAGCCGCCAGGACGCGCGAAGCCAAGTGCATGACGTACTCGTGCGACACGTCTGAGTAGGAAAAGACGACATCATCGATATCATGCTCGCGAATCAGGTGCTCCAGTTCGGACTCCGGATAGATGGGAATGCCCTCAGGATACAATGGCCCGGAAAGAGAAGGGGGATAGCGTCGGTCGTCTATGTTGGGAATCTGCGTGGCGGTGAACGCCAGGACGCGATAGTCCTCGTTGTCGCGAAAAAAGGTATTGAAATCGTGGAAGTCGCGACCGGCGGCACCGGCAATTAGCACGCGATGGGGATTGTGATCACTCATTTAGACAAGTCTCCTTTGTGATTCAGTTTGGAAAAAGGTGAGAGTACGGGAGCCGGAATCGACCTGATCGTGCACTATGTGGGCGCGAAGGAACGATTCCGGCCAACGCGTGAATGTTACCCGAATTCCCGGTCTGCGTCATTTGATCTTATGAAAAGCAATGCTATAATGACATAATAGTTGCATGACATAATATTATCTGTCATGTCTTCGTTGTAAGCAGGTGGGTTACACCGTCGCGCCCGACTGCCGGGCATGGGCATACGGAATGTTGTACCGGTATCGGCCACACAGCTACCAGCATCAAGCGTTAGTAATTTAGACTGCCCGAAATCGGGCAGGGAGAACAGGCCATGGAAGAGCAATTGCTCGCCTTCCTGACACTACCTGGAGCAGGAGTATCAATACTCCGATAATACCATTGCCGCCTACAGAAACGACCTAGGCCAGTTTCTCACGTTTGTTCAGGAACTCAGGGCAACCGACTAACCGACTGGTCCGAAGTCGATAGCGATACCATCCAGGCCTATCTGGATTTCATGAAGAACAAGCCCCAACCCTACGCGTCCTCAACGATCGCGCGCAAGGTGGCCGCCATCAAGTCGTTCTTCAACTACCTGACGGGCCAACAAGTCATTTCCGAGAATCCGGCTCTGGACATTGACAGTCCAAAAGTCAAGAAGCGGCTGCCTCAGACATTGACGTTGGATGAAGTCGATCGGCTGCTAGATGCCCCGGCGGAAAACCATTCGCCCAAGAACCTGCGCGACCGCGCCCTTCTGAGCGTGCTGTATTCGACCGGCATGCGGGTATCCGAAGTGGTCTCTTTGCAACTGGAAGACCTGGATTTTGATGACAAGATGCTCCATCCACCCAGCAAGATGGATGAGCTGCGTGAGATCCCTCTGGAAGATGACACCTCAGAGCTCCTGGCCCGCTATTTGGCTGAGGGGCGACCTCAATTAGCCAAACAGAACAGTGAGCGGTCGCTCTTCCTGAACCATCGGGGAGAAAAGCTGACGCGGCAAGGTCTATGGCTTATCATTAAGGGCTATGCCAAACAAGTCAACCTGGAGTCAGAAGTTACGCCGCACACATTGCGCCATAGCTTTGCCGCCCACCGTCTGAATTCCGGGGCCGAACTGGAAGACATTCAGCGTTTACTGGGCCATGCCAACATTTCAACCACGCAAATCTATACACAACTGGAACCGGCTGAAGAATCACCCTCCTAAGCCAGGTTCCAGCGATTGACGACAATCCGCTTCGGCCAAAGTGACATGAAAACCCTATGGACCACGTATAACCGCCGCGCACAGTTGCTGAAGCAGCGGCCGACATTCGCAGCAAGACAGCCTACCGGCCGCGATCGGCATTGTACTGGGCTCCGGTCTGAGCAGCTTTGCCGATACCGTCGCACGATGCCGACATCCTGCCCACCGACGACATACCCCACTGGCCGGTGTCGACCGTTCAGGGCCATGCCGGCCGGTTGGTCATTGGTCACACTGGAGGGACAGACTCGTGGTCGTATTGCAGGGCCGCGCCCATTTCTATGAAGGCTATGACATGAGCCAACTCGCCCTGCCCGCACGCGTCATGCACGCGCTGGGCGTGACGACGCTGATCTCTGACCAATGCTGCCGGTGGTCTGAACCCATCGTTTCAGGCGGGTGATCTGATGGTCATTCGCGATCATCTGAATTTCCCCGGTATGGCCGGTCATAACCCTCTCTTTGGACCCAACGACGAGTCGCTGGGTCCGCGTTTCCCGGACATGACTAATGCCTATGATCCCGAGCTGCGACGTCTGGCCCACACCCGGCGCATGCAGCGGGTTTCGAGATGCGCGAAGGCGTCTATGCCTATGTGGCCGGACCCAGCTTTGAGACACCGGCCGAACTGCGCTTTCTGCAAATCGCCGGGGGCGATGCGGTGGGTATGTCCACTGCCCCGTCTACGGTGACGGCGCGTCACATGGGTATGCGCGTCCTGGGCATCTCCACCATCAGCAACATGGCTCTGCCCGATCCGGTTCCCGGCACCGAGCAAACGCACGAAGAAGTGCTGGAAGCCGGGCAGACTGGCGGTTCCTCGGCTCATTGCCGTCATTCGCGGTGTGCTACGCAACCTTGAACCCGCCTGAACTACCACCACCACCGGCCAACGACTATGCGCAGCCTTCCCCGTGGGATGCCCGACCCATCCCGGAACAGACCGCACCGGTACGCCGTCAAGTCCTGCCCGTAAGCCTCTCATGGATCGCATCTATCTCTTTCTCATTCGCAACGATGTCTGGATCTACATCGTCAGTGCCGTCGGTCTGGTTTGGTATCTGATTGAGCTCATTCGCGCGCAACGTCAGTTGCGTCGTGCGATGTTCAACATCGAACGCGAAACCGCCACGCGCGTCCGTAACAATGCGCTGAGCTTTGTCGTCTTCTTCGCTGCGGTCATCGGCGTCATCTATTTGTCAATGCCAGTGTTGCCCCGTCACTACCGCAGGACCTGCTTGTCCCGCCGACGCCAACCCCGAACATCTTTGCCATGCCCTTGCTCTTCACCCACGCCCCTGGCGGTACTCCGACCACCGGCGACGCGTCCGGCGAACGACCGGCCCGCGCCAACGGTAACGCTGCCAGCGGAGCTGGGCGGGCCTGTGCGCCGGAACCGATATCGGACCGTGACAAACCCGAAATCGACGTGACCCGGAAGCGGTGGCGACGCCTTTCACCGGCTGTCTGCCGCCCTGAGCTTCACGGAACCGCGCGAGGGATCAGTGGTATTTTCGAGCGTCATCTTTCGCGGAACGGCCGATACGGGTGAATCGCACCTGTACGTCATTGAACTAAATGGCCCACAAACGGCAGGGGATTGGGCACCCTTGACCACGACAGTCCGTTGGCTCAGCCGGTAGATGAAGGCGAACTGGGGACCGCCGACTTAAGCCAATGGGCCGATGGCCCCTATCTCGTGCGGCTTCGGGCGACCGATCGGCTTGGGCAGCGAAGTTGGCCAGTGTGTAACACAGTTCACGCTCGATAACCGCTAGTCCTGCTCAGATTCGGAGCCACCTCATAGAAGCCCAAGAGTGTATTGCCGTAACGCCGCTCGTCGATCAGCGACAAATTAGTCAGCTCCAGTGGCTGAATCTCACGAGGGTCAATCTGAATGATGACTGGCCCTCTTCCGTTCAAATAGCGGGCCGGGTCTGCGTCAACAATCTTGCAGAGCCGTCGCCACAGGTCCTGATATTGCGGTGGGGCAATGTAAATGACATCCACCGGTCGCTTCAACCGATCGCGCAAGAAGCCAAAGGCATCGCCCTGAATGACGGTCGCGTCTGATTCCAAACCGGTGGACGCGCAGATTGTCACGGATAGTTTGGATGGCCGCCCGTGTGTTGTCGATGAAGATGACCTCCGCTGCCCCGCGACTGAGCGCCTCGATGCCCACCTGTCCGGTTCCGGCAAACAGGTCGACCCAGGTCTGATCCACAACGCTCGTGCCGAGGATATTGAAGAGACTTTCCTTGACGCGATCCATAATCGGTCGAGTGCTGTCGCCGGGAACCCGCTTTGAGCTTGCGGCCTTTTGCTCGACCGCTGATCACGCGAATGGGCATATTATTCCACCCGAAAGGTGAACAGCACGGCGCTGTCGCCGTCCTGCACGCCGGACTCATCCAATATCGGTAATCGCCAGCCTTCACTCTGAACCCAAAGACCTGCATCTACCGTGTAGGTTCCCGGGGGCAGATTGCTTGGCAACGGTACAACATACTCGTCGGGGACATATTTGTCCAACGGCCAGCGCCGCGTTGGAAACTCGCCCGGATTTAATTTGTCGGCCTGGGCCACTGAGATTCCGACTTCATCAAAGACATGCACGAAGGATTGGTAGTCAATAGCCAGGGGCCGAACTGCCTTCCAAAACAGGGTCAGGTTCAAGCGATCCCCCGGCTTGGCTGTCTCCGTTCAGGGGATCGAATCCCAGCAATGTGACCTGGTCGCCAAAATTGACCGCCATGGACGTTGCCGGACGGTCCAAAGTTTGCCCGATCGACACGTAATGAAAGAGGCCGAGCGGCTGAAGCAACAAGAAGCCTAGCGTGACAGCGCCGGCAGTGACGGTCGCCGGCCGACTCGATTCCAGTCGCCAGGCTTCCGGCAGGCGTACGTCGTCAATGACACGAGTCAGCCACCAACCATACGCGAAGGCTAGCAACAAGGACAAACCGCTGAGCAGCCAGGCCAACGTGCGGGGCGGTGTGCTACCGAACGTACCTCGACCACGTGTTCACCCTCCGGCACGAGCATCACGATGAACCCTTCCGGCTTGGCCAGTTCCGTCTCGGCCGGTTGACCGTCGATGGTCACCTGCCAGCCGGGAAAGTCGAACTGAAACAACCGCAGGCGAAACTGTTTAGGCGCAGTACACCCTATATCGTGTCGACAACGGCCGCACGACCTCAGTCTCGACGATGGCACCGTCAGGCATTGCCTCGCGGTTTACCCGGTCCGGCGGCAGGCCCTGGGAGAAGCTCTCGACCACCGAACCTTTTCGGCCGGGCAGCATCTCGACTGTGGCCGGCACGTAGTCAGCCGTTGAGGTTGTTCCCAGCCAACGACCGCTATTCTCGATGAGCGTCATACGCAGCATATTGACTTCGCCAAATGGCACCCACGGAGTAGGCTGGCTAAGCGGCAGGGCCAGCAGCATGGGCAGCCCAACACCAATCGCCGGAAGCCACTGTTGCCGGCGGATCCCCCACCAGTGGCGACAATGCGCCAAAACCAGCGCCGGCCAGAATAGCCAGCAATACGGCCGCGCCACCCAGAAGCCGCCAGGGGAACTGGAAGTAGGCCATGAACGGTAAGGCTTCCCACAAGACGCTCCGAAACGGCAACATAAGGAAAAGCAGCACCAACAGGGTCAGCGCGAAAAAGACCAATTGCGCCCGCTGTCGTACGCGACCCAAGAGCAACATGACAACACCGAGCAGCCGCCTATCCACTGGGCTACGCCCAGATTGAACACAAATGGTGATTGGGTCGCGCCCCAATCAGGTCGTCTGCGAAAACGACAGCATCTCCCACAGCGACAAGAAGTGGGTGCGAAAGTCGTAATTGTCGCCCGGCGCCAATCAGCGTCGATCAGGTTGACGGCATTGCGCTCCAGACGCCACCGGCAAGCCAGAAGAACGCGGCCGTCGCCAACACCCAGCACCAAGGCCACTGACCAGCCGGCCACCACTGCCGGTAAGCCCACGCGGTCAAGCTCTTGGGCCAGGCGATCCCGGTCGGGCGGCCAACCAGATTAGGCCCAATCTGCCACCCGATCCAGGCCGCCAGGATGCCGAAGAAGAGTAGGGCCATGAAGTTGTGGGTCGAGCACTAGGGCGGCCACCAGCAACACCGAAGCCGACCACGCGCCCAGGCTGGCCGTCGTCGCAGCCTGTCCAGCGCCCAAGAGCGCCAACGGAAAGACGGCAAAGCTGAACGACTCCGGCAGGGCACCGCGAATGTGGGGATCGATGTAGTGGACATAGGGTGCGTACATCATCATGGCCGCCGCCACGAAACCCGCCGACCGTCCCCAGTTATCGCGCACGAAGCCGTAACAGCCGATGCCCGCCAGGACGATCCCTGCCACAAACAATGCCTTGACCGCCAGTACCGAATCCACGCCCGGCAGCAATTCCAGCGGCAAGCCAAGGTAGTAGGTCAGTGGCGCATAGTAGTTGAAGATGGGGTAACCATAACCGTGGTAGAAGTCCGGTGCCCAACGCGGATACAGCTCACCCGCCGCGTATCAGCTGGCTCAACTCATAGAGGCGAAAGATATGGAGTTCGGCATCGGTGCCTTCGGGCAGTCTGGCGCGGCTGATGAACGGCCAGATGGCAATCAGCGCGATGAGCAGAACGACGAAGTAGCCGGGATCGATTCGCTGCGGGAGATTCGCTGCCAGAGAGTAGTCATGGTTCTACTGTAGCGCAAAACGCAAGACGCAGGATACGATTCACCTGCGTCTTGCGTTCAACTGTCAGAGTTAAGATGATGAACGCGAGGTCGACTCGACGATGCCCGATCAGGCAATCATCTCCACAATCTTGTCCGGATTGTCGGCCACGAAACGCCGGCGGCCTGCAAGCGCTTCGACCTTGCCTTCGGCCGTACCGCTCTTGCCCTCGACAATCGCCCCGGCGTGACCCATGCGACGTCCGGGCGGCGCGGTGCGCCCGGCAATGAACGACGTCACGCGCTTGGTCATATGATCAGCGATGTAGGCCGCAGCCTTTTCCTCGGCGTTGCCGCCGATCTCACCGATCATGATGACCTGCTCAGTCTCCGGGTCAGCCTCGAACATCTCGAGCACATCGATGAAGTTCATGCCCTGAATGGGATCGCCGCCGATACCGACGCAGGTCGATTGGCCAATGCCGCGCTGCGTCAGCGCAAACACCACCTCGTACGTCAGCGTGCCGCTGCGCGAGACAACACCGACATTGCCGGGCGTTACGATGGAACCGGGGATGATGCCGACTTTGGCCTGGCCGGGCGTGATCAGTCCGGGACAGTTGGGACCCAGCAACCGCACGCCCTTCTGATCGAGATAATTGCGGACGGAGATCATCTCCAGCACCGGGATATGCTCAGTCAAGCAAACAATAAGCGGTATGCCGGCGTCGGCCGCTTCATACATCGCATCCTGTGCGAACTTGGCCGGCACAAAGATAATGCTGGCGTTGGCGCCGGTCTCGGCCACAGCTTCAACGGCCGTGTTGTAGATTGGAATGTCCTGGCTGCCCGGCTCAAAGAGCTGTCCGCCCTTGCCCGGCACCACGCCTCCGACGACGTTTGTGCCGTAGTCGATCATCTGCAAGGTATGAAACGTGCCTTCGCGCCCGGTAATGCCCTGGACCAACAGGCGTGTGTTCTTATCAACTAGAATGCTCATGCGTCCCTCCCGCCGACCGCGTTCGCCGCAGCAACTGCCTTCTGTGCGGCTTCCGATAACGTAGTGGCCGTCGCCATGTCGGCCTCAGCCAGCAACGCCAGACCCTCTTCCGCATTTGTCCCGGCCAGACGCACGACCATGGGCACATCGGTATCTATTTGTTCCAGCGCCTGCAAAATGCCGCGGGCCACCTCATCTCCACGGGTGATACCCCCGAAAATGTTGAACAGCACCGCCTCTACCTTGGGGTCAGACAGAATGAGTCGCAGCGCGGTAGCAACC
The DNA here is from genome assembly GCA_963695535.1 of uncultured Chloroflexia bacterium. GTDB lineage: Bacteria > Chloroflexota > Anaerolineae > Promineifilales > Promineifilaceae > Promineifilum. The sequence continues at coordinate 559,613 of CAVOGT010000001.1, read as the reverse complement.
TGATCCGCCCGCGCACCGCCGCCAATATCGAGGAAATTGGCAGGTTGGCCACCGTATAGGTTGGTGATATCCATCGTCGCCATGGCCAACCCTGCCCCATTAACCATACAGCCAATATTACCGTCGAGCTGGATGAAGGTTATGCCTGCCTCACGAGCCTCGCGCTCGGACTCCGGTTCAACATCCAGGTCGCGCATCTCAGCCAGTTCCGCGTGAGCTTCAAGAGCATTGTCATCGATCGACATCTTGCCGTCCAGCGCCATCAGCTTGCCGTCGCCTGTAATCACCAACGGATTGACTTCCGTCAGAGAGGCATCATTGGCTTCAAAACACTCGTACAGCCCGGTGACAATGGCGTGGAACTGACGCCAAAGCTCTTTTGGCAGTCCCATTTGTGCCGCCAGATACGTCGATTGGTAGCTGCGCACACCCAGCATGGGGTCGATGTGGACGGTAAAGATCTTGTCGGGTGTTTCTTCGGCGACTTGTTCAATATCCATACCACCGGCAGCCGACGCCATGACCATCGGCAGGCGCTTGCCCCGGTCAATGAGCACCGCCAGGTATAGCTCCTGATCAATCCCACCCGGCGCTTGTTCATCGACCAGCACTTTGTGAACGGTAAGGCCCTTGATGTCCATGCCCAGGATGGCTTCAGCCGCTTGCGCCGCCTCATCCGGTGTCTTGGCCAGCTTCACACCGCCTGCCTTACCACGGCCGCCGGTCAAGACCTGGGCCTTGACGACGACTTTGCCGCCCAGTTCGTCAGCAATGGCGCGGGCCTCGTCGGGTGTTGTGGCTACATCACCGTCCGGAATCGGCACCCCATGCTCGGCGAATAGGCGCTTTGCCTGATACTCATGTAGATTCAACTCAGCACTCCTTGGTTGGTAGTAGTTGGTGGCTGGAAGCCGTCCCAGCCCGGCCGGCACACCGACCTCGATGCGTGGCAAGCAGGCTCACGTTTGCCACATTCGACTAGAAAAGTAACCACCAGAGATTATAGCATGCCCCTGATGGCCCGGCGAAACTCATACTACGGAACGCCGCCGGCCCCGGACCGTTGGCGAAGCATCTCGTAGCCGAAGATGGAAGCGGCAGCGACCGTTCCAAGCGCTCCATCGAACGGCCGTCCATAGGGAATCGAGACACGCTCATCCGCCTGTCGCAGGAAGGGACGGCTGATCCCCCGCTTCTCGCCTCCTATGACGAGAAAGAATGGTTCGCGCCAATCAACTTTCTCCACCGAGGTCGATTCGCCCTGGTCTGCGGCCAGGATCTTCAATCCGTGACCGCGAAAGAACGTCGCCGTCTCATCGAGGCTTTCGCTCGTCGCCGTCGGCATCAACTCTGACGCGCCGGCTGAGGAGCGAATAATCGTCTCGCCGGCTGTTAACCATTGTCGCAGAGGCAATACCAGACCGGAAGCCCCCGCAGCGTAGAGCGAGCGAATGGCCTGTCCCAGGTTGAATGGATCTTCGACGCCATCCAGCATAAAGATTGATGGCGCTGACGAGCCTGTCAGCAGGTCATCCAGGGGCAAGAAACGCCGGGGGCCGACTTCGGCCATCACCGCGTCGGTTCGGTCACTGTCTACGATGGCGCAAATATCGGCCGGACTCAGACGTTCCAAAGGTATCGATTGGGACCGGACCAGTTTCTGCAATATGGCGGTAGGCCCATCCAGACGATCATCCTGCACCAAGACGCGATAGACCATGCGGTTGCCGCCATCAAGGACGGCACGCACCGGTACAAGCCCGCCAATCCATTGGCGCTGTGGTTGTAGCAGATCGTTCACTGTCAATTCAATAGAGAAACGCAAAGAGGCCAGATAGTGGATCTGGCCTCTTCGGTAACTCAGTTTCTCACTGCGATTTTACTCGCCGCTTTCCGGAGTCGCAGGCACTTCAGGCACTAACGTCTCCACGGCCGAGAACGTCGGCGTCGGAACGGCCGTCGGCTGGACCAGGAATTTTGGATCTAGCACCGGCGAAGTCGGCACGCGATTGCGCCAGGATTCGTCAATGACGAGGTTGCCGATGACCGCGTCATCCACATAGGCCTGAACAAGTCCTTGCCTGCGTGATGTCAGCTCAGTCGATGACAACTCGCGATCCTCGCGGCCGCTAACCATGATGACGTAGTAGGCTGTCGAGCCATCCCCACTGGGCACCGTAATCACGCCGCTGGGTTGATTAATTCCCAGCGCGAAGGCGGCCGCAGCAACATCCGGACCAACCGTGCTTTGCAGGTTATCCTCCGTGCGCCACAGCAACTCAAACGCGGCCGAAGTCGGCGCATCACCTTCCGGGTCCGGCGGCGGCTGGCTGTTGATAGTGTTCCATTGAGTCAGGAACGCCTCGCTGCTGTTCGACGCACTAGCGGCGGCGAGAGCCTCTTCTTCAGAATCGAAGGCCATAATGAACATACTAGCGTGAGGCGCAACGGTAGGCAGGCCCTGTTCCGCCGCCAGCTCTTCAGCCAGGCGGTCCCGGCACAATTGCGCACGCACCACAGAACGGTACGTGGCCTCGTCAACACCCAGGTCTTCAAACGAAGTCAAGACGCCACCAAACTCTTCCTGGAATGCTTCTTCTGAGACGGGTGTCGCCGTCGGTTGGGCGGTCGCCGTCGGTCCGGCTGTCGCGGTGGGCAACGGCACCTCAGTCGGAGCCACATCGTCTGCCCCGGCCACAGGGATCGGCGTAATCGAAGGTGTGGGCATCACGGTCTGTGTCGGCTCTGGCAAGGCTGTGGGCGATGCCCCGCCATAGAAGCTAAAGGCTGACCCAATCTCGGCGTCAATGTCGGCTTCACTGATGGTGATGCCTCGTTCTTCCAGAGCACTGCAAATGGCCAGTTCGTCCGACATGGCATCGAGCGCGTTTTGGCCCAACGTGGCTGGGTCCAACAAGTCATTGATGACCTGCCCGCCAAATTGCTGGACGATGCCCACATCGCCACCGAACGCATCCAGCTGATTATTCAGGAAGATCACCCGTTGGGCGCGCTCGTATCGAACGCGATCCTGCCACTCGCTCAAGGGCACTTCATTGTCGCCCAAAGTAATCACCGATCGGTTTGGGGTAATGATCAGTTCATTGACAATGGCAATACCCAGCACGATACCGATCATGCCCAGAATGATGGCCATTCCGATCCGCACGACACGCAAATCTTGTTCTTGCTTGCGTGCGATCAGGATTTCCTTGCGAGACTGACGTTGCTGTTCCTCGCTACTGTTCGTTGTTTGCTGACGCTTTTTCGTCATATTCAGTTGTGTTGACCGCTAAAGAGCCGGCACGAATTAATTGGCGACAAACGGCAACAGCGCCAGGTGACGCGCACGCTTGATCTCGCGAGCCAGCACGCGTTGGTGCTTGGCGCACGTCCCGGTCTGGCGACGAGGACGGATGCGGCCGAAATCGTTGACATAGCGACCAAGCGCATCCGGCTGCTTGTAATCGATTGTCATTTTCTCTACGCAGAATGCGCATACACGGCGCGAGCCGCGGAAGCGACGTTGGGAACGGTTGGATGACTGCATGTTTAGCTACCTCTCTCACTCAGCAAGCACAAGGATCTCTTGTGCGACGATTTCTGTGCGAAAATTCTTGCGACCCTGTTCGTCGTCCCAGCTTCGGGTATGGAGACGACCTTCAATGTAGACCTGCTGTCCGTCGGCCAGGCGTTCGCTACAAAGATCCGCCAAACTCCCCCAGGCAATCACGTTGAACCACTCCGTCTCTTCATGCCGGTCACCTTCTGAGGTGGTCCAGCTTCGAGAGGTAGACACGCTGAAAGACGCGACCGAACGGCCGCTGGGGGTTTGGCGCACCTCTGGCTCCTCGTGGAGCCAGCCGATTACCATGACTTTGTTGAGTCCTCTAGTGGCGGACATGGTCCCGCGATCCAGCCTTACTCGTCTTTGCGGATGACCAGATAGCGCATGACATCTTCGATGTAGCGCATGGTCCTCTCAATCTCAGTGAGTGTGGTCGGGTCTAGGTTGGCTTCGTAGTAGACGTAATAGCCTTCTTCGAATTTCTTGATGGGGTAAGCCAGCCGACGGAGTCCCCACTGGTCAACAGTGAGATCCTCTTCTTTCTGGCCGGGAACCAAAATCTCGCCGATACGCTCGATTAATTGGTTTCGTTCTGTCTCGTCTAACTGTGGTTGAATAACAACGGTTACTTCGTAATCACGCACGCTGCAAACTCCTTTTTCCTTGGAATATCTCTTGCGAGTTATGCCCCTGGTCCCGCGCAGCAACGCACCCAGGAGCGGAAACGGCCAGTCGAACAATTTCGATGCCGTGCAACGAATTCGCTATTCTAGCAGCCACTAGCCAAAAATCAAGGGACCGTGAGCGCCGGATTGACATATTCATCCGCCGGTTATAATAGCCCGCGATGGAAATCACACGATCTCGCGCTGTTTCTGCCTCTGTTTCCCGAATCTTTTTCGTCCTGACGTTGGTCGCCCTGACGGTATTGGTCGGCAAACCGCCCCAATCCACCCAGGCCCAGGGCCAGACCGGACTGGTGCTGGCATTCTACTACGCCTGGTACTCGCCGGATTCGTTTGGACCAGGACGCACACCCTTCCAACCTACCACCTCCTACTTCTCGGCCGATGCGGGCACCATCCAGCGACATGTTGGTCAGGCTCTGGCCACCGGCATCAATGGTTTTGTGCAAAGCTGGTATGGCCCGCAAGTTGAGAACAACCAGACCGAAACGAACTTTCAAGCGTTGCTGAATATTGCCGGCGGATCGGATTTCCAGGCGGCGGTAGACTTCGAAGTGGGTAGTCCCTTCTTTGGCTCGAATACCGATCGCATCGCGGCTTTGCAATATTTGTTGAGTACGCATGCCACTCACCCGGCCTATTTGCGCGTAGATGGCAAGCCGGTGGTGTTCTTCTGGGCCAACTGGCTTCTGTCTCCCGCGGAATGGGCGGGCATTCGCGATGCGGCCGATCCCAACCGACAGAGCATCTGGATTGCCGAAGGGGGGAGCACCGAATACCTCAACGTCTTCGACGGTCTCCATCTCTATAACGTTGCCTGGTCGGCCTCACCCGGCCAGACCGCCGCCACCTGGGCCGCCAATACGCGCGCGGCCGGCGCGTCAAACGGTGCTTACAAGTACTGGGTAGCCACGGCCCAGCCCGGCTTTGACGATTCCCTGTTGGGCCGAGGAGCGGCGTCAATTGTGCGTGATCGGGCCGGCGGCCAGTATTATCAGGCCAGTTTTGCCGGTGCGGCGGCCAGCGGTCCCGACATGCTGATCATTAACTCGTTTAACGAATGGGCGGAGGGCAGCCAGATTGAGCCATCGGCCGAACATGGTAGCGCCTATCTCGATCTGACCGCACAGTTGACGTCGGCTTACCGTTCGGGGTCGTTGGCATCCGTTGTCGTTGCGCCGGTTCAGCCGCCCGCGATCGAAGCGACGATAGTTGCACCCACTGAACCAGGCGGCTTATCGGGTGGCGCCCCTCCGGCCACCATCGATCCGTCGGTGGCCACAGCCGCTGCGGCCGTAACTCTCGCACCGACGGCAACGGCGACAATCGTGCCCAGCCCGACACCATGGATTACTCCCACGGCCGATCCCGACGGCCGAATCGTTTACCAGGTTGCGCCAGGCGATACGCTGCTCACCATCGCCGACCGTTTCGGCACGCGACTGACTGATTTGCTGGCGTTCAACGCGTTGGGGTCCAACAGCGTGTTGTCGGTGGGACAGGCCCTTACCGTGGGCTACTCCGTCTTCCCGGATGGTTCTCGGCCGTACACGGGGTTTCCGCAGGCGCGCATTAAGCCGGATGGGGCCATCGTCCACCTCATTGCCCAGGGACAAACGCTGGGCGATGTCGCGTTCACCTACGACTTGACGATTGAGACCCTAAACCAACTGAATGGGCTGGCACCCGGAGCGTTGTTGCAGATTGGGCAGGAAATCATTGTGGGCCAGGAACAACAACCGGAAGCCACCAGCGCATCGGTCAACCTGCCGGAACCGGCAGCCACGAACACGCCGACTCCCACAGCACTACCCACGATCGCCCCGGCCACGCTAACCCCGCAGCCGGCTGCCACCCAGGCGCCCACTGCGACCGCTGGGCCGGCCGCCGTAAGTCAAGCCCCGTCGGCCGACTCGCCGGTGCCCGCGCCGCCGGCAGCGGGCGCAAGTGAACCGATGCCGGTCATTCTACCGATTGGCTTGGTGTTCGTTGGAATCGCGGCGCTAGGCGGAGCGATATGGCTCATTGCACGGCGCAGATAAACGCGACAGGTCTATTTGAGCAGGGCCATATCCAGCGCTTCGTTGAGCGTGCGGCAGTGGATGACTTCCAGACCGTCCGGCGGAACCAGTTTGGTGCGCTGGCTGGAGCGGGGCACCAGGGTCCGGCGAAAGCCGAGCTTGACGGCTTCTTTCAGCCGTGCCTCTAGCTGACCCACTGCGCGCAACTCACCGCTCAGGCCGACCTCACCAATAAACGCCATATCGGCGTGTAGGGGCTTGTCCTTCACGCTGCTGGCGATGGCCAGCGCGACACCCAGGTCGGCCGCCGGTTCGCCAATCTGCAGCCCGCCGATCACGTTGGCAAAGACATCCTTATCAGCCAGCGACACGTGGACCCGACGAGTCAACACGGCCGTCAATAGAAGCAGCCGATTGTAGTCGATGCCGTTGGCTGTTCGACGGGGATTCGAGAACGTGGTTGGGCTGGCCAACGCTTGCACTTCGACCAGCAATGGCCGGGTGCCTTCCAGGGTCACGGCAATGGCGGATCCGGGGGCATTGGCCTGTCGCTCAGCCAGGAACGCTTCCGATGGATTGGTCACCTCCGACATGCCCTGTTCCGTCATCTCAAAGACGCCGACCTCGCTGGTGGCTCCAAAGCGATTCTTGACACTGCGCAACAGCCGATATCGGTGAAAGGGATCCCCCTCCAGATAGAGCACGGTGTCGACAATGTGCTCCAGAACACGCGGCCCGGCGATGGCGCCTTCTTTGGTGACATGCCCCACCAGAACCACGACCACACCCGTTTGTTTGGCGATTTCCTGCAGCCGTGAGGCGCACTCGCGCACTTGGCTCACGCTCCCGGCCGACGAGTTCATTTCTTCGTTGTAGGTCGTCTGAATGCTGTCCACGATGACCAGCACCGGCTTGACTGTCTGGATGTGATCCATAATCGCATGCAGGCCGGTCTCCGTGACCAGGAACAGGTCTTCCGATTGCAGTCCCAGTCGGTCGGCGCGCATTTTGATCTGGCGCGCACTTTCTTCGCCGGACACGTACAGTGCTGACCCATGGGCGTTGGCCGTCATGGCGGCAATTTCCAGCAGCAGTGTGGACTTGCCAATGCCGGGATCGCCACCTACCAGGATGACGGAGCCCGGGACCAATCCACCTCCCAGCACCCGCGAAAATTCGGCCACGGGCAGGGCCAGGCGATCCAGTCCATCGGCCGCCACTTCACGGAGTCGGGTCGGTCTGGAATCAGCGGCACCGGGAACGCGCCTGGCCTTGGTTGGGGTTTCCGGCTCGATGAGTTGCTCGACCATGGTGTCGAACTCATTGCAGCGCGGGCATCGGCCCATGTAGGCAGCCGTAATTCGGCCGCACGATTGACATACGTATTGAGTCTGCCGTTTTGCCATGTTGCAAGTATACCCGACCCATTGCAGACTGCACCCGCACCAGAGTATGCTACAATTGCGCGTTAACTATGATTGACTGGGGCGCTGTCATCTTCAATAGCTTTTGGATCGCCGGGTTGGCCCTCATCCTGGCGGCCGTTAGCTATTATTATTGGGTTGCCACTGAGGAGAGCATCTCCGTCAGTACCATGTTTCAGCAGCCCGCCTTCATGCGCTTTGTCTATCTAGGACTCATTCTGGTCGGCGTGGGGTTGATAGGAACCAATCCATCCTCGATTGAAATCCTGCTGGCTGGTGGGCTGATCATCTTGAGTGCCTACGGACTGTTTACCCTATACCAACGCACAAGAGAGAACCGTCCATGATTCGCTGGCCCTTGCCCGTCCGGACTTTTCATCGCCCTGCCCAATCCGCGTGCCTGATATCGACATTGGCCGTGACGTGGCTACTGCTGTTCACCTTGTCTGCCACCCGACCCATCCGTACTGTCCGCGCGTATGCCCAAGACCCATATCCGGCCCCATCAGTCCCCGACATTGCCCCCATGGACGACGGCCTCCCGGCGATTGATTCAGCGCAGCCCTATCCAGCGCCAACCTCGGACGTACTGGGAATCGTCGGCAGCGATATCGATGTAGCTCCGGCGGATGAGTTTGGTATCGGTTCAGGACTCAACGATACGGCCGTTCTCCCCCAACAACAGTCTCCGACCGGGCTATACTTCCTATGGGGCAGTTTTCTGGCCGCTCTTCTCATTTTCGCTACAGCCATTGTTGGCTCTCTGGTCTTGTTCGCCCGTCGCGTGGAGTAGTTGAGCGCCGTTGTCAGTGCAGGAAGGGGCATCAACCGAACGTGGTTTGGCCCGCCGACTTCTCCCCTGGCTTAGCCTGGCGCTGACGGCGGTTCTGATCGTCGCCGGTATCTGGTACCTCTCGTCCCGGGTGGGCCTGGCCACCATCGCCACCGTGCTTGCCGGATCGAACGTCGGCTTTGTCGCGATAGCCGTGATGGTCATGGTGGCGACTCTCATGCTGAAGGCATGGCGCTGGCAGCTTCTGTACTCCGGCACCGAGGCCCAGGTGCCGTATGCCGCAGCCTTTTGGGCCGCCTCGCTCGGACAATATGTCAACCTGATCGTGCCGTTTCTGCGCCTGGGCGAAATTGCCCGTATCTACAGCCTGAATCGCGAGTCGCAGGTCAACGCCGCGCAGACCATTGGCACGCTGGTGGTTGAAAAAGTGCTGGACCTGATCTTTTTCGGCCTGACCATTCTGCTGATTTTGCCTTACGTCGTCCTGCCGGAGCAGATGGGCGAGCCGGGCTTGACCGTCTTGGTGGTGCCCGTCATAGCCCTGGTTGCTTTGTACATTCTTGCCTTTCAGACTGAACGCGCGGCGCGCTTGCTGGAGCGCATCGCCGCCCCCTTGCCCGACAAACTGGGAGGATGGATTAGCCGTGTAGGGGTAGCTGGTTTGGAGGGGCTGGCAGCGCTGCGCAATCGGCGGCTCAGCATAATCCTGTTAGTCTTATCGCTGGTCATTGCCGGACTGTCGGTCCTCCTACCCTTCCTGATCTTTCCGGCTCTAGCCATGGACCTGTCGTTGGTGGACGCAGCGCTCATCCATGTGGTCGTGAGCGTGGTGGCTGCGCCACCCAGCACTCCGGTCAAGATTGGGGTGTTTAACGGTGCCGCCGCGTTTGTCTTGTGGCAGCTCGGTGTGCGGGATGAAGCGCTTATCGTGTCCTATTCGATCCTGTTCTATCTGGTCGTCATTGTGCCGCAGCTTGTCCTGGGAATCATCGCGTCCGCTCGCAGCCGTTGGCGCTGGAACCTGGCCTTCGATACACCGGTGACGAGTTCGCCATGACGAGTGACAACCTCGCCCCGACTCCGGTTTCAGTGATCATCCCCGCCTACAATGCCGGTGCAACCATCGGCGCCTGCCTCCGGGCATTGGCTCGCCAGACCTATGTACAGCCCTATGAGGTCATCGTAGTGGATGATGGATGTGAGGACGAGACAGCTGACATTGCCCGTGCCGCGGGCGTCCAGGTCATCAGCATTCCCCGCAGCCGCCCGGCCGCCGCCCGCAACGTGGGCATTGCAGCCGCAACCGGCGACATCATCTGCTGCACCGACGCCGATTGCGAACCCGCCGACGATTGGCTGGAGCAGATTACTCTGCCCCTACAGGACTTGCACATCACAGCCTGCAAAGGGACGTATGCCACTCGCCAGACCAGCCTTGTGGCGCGATTTGTACAGCTGGAATACGAAGACAAGTATGACCTGATGGCCGGCGAGGCCACCATTGATTTTATCGACACCTATTCGGCTGCCTATCGTAAGAGCGATCTAGTCGCCATCGGTGGCTTCAATGAATCGTTTGCGTATCTGGAGGATCAAGAGCTGTCATTTCGGCTGGCAGGAGCAGGGCATCCTATGGTGTTTCAGCCGTCGGCCGTTGTCTACCATCGCCATGCAGCATCACTGTGGGCGTACTTCCGCAAGAAAATAACCATTGGCTATTGGAAAGCACAGGTAGTGAGGGCATTCCCCGATAAACTGGTGCGCGATTCCCATACGCCGCAGATCATGAAGGTTCAGATACTACTTGCGGCCATGTTACTCACGGGAACCACGCTACTTTGCCTGTCGCTTCTGTTGAATTGGAGCACGCCCATCAGGTCGGCAAGCAGCATGGTGATAGCCCTGACAATCATCCTGTTCCTTGCAACGACCCTGGGATTTGTCCGCAAGGCGTGGTCGAAGGATCGCGCAGTCGCTCTTGTCGCCCCCGCTCTCCTGTTCGTTCGGGCGCTGGGCTTAGGCATCGGAACCCTACAGGGGTTGTTGCAACCTCCGTCGCGTGTTCAGCCGCCGGACAAATCGGTATCGCCGAACCCGAACAGCGCAGAGAATTCGTAGTCTTGCCGTGGTCGCTTCGCCTCGATATTCACGTTTGGTGCATAGCCACTCCTAATCAAGCCTTGTACACTAGCATTGCCTGTGGAAACCGGTGGCTTTTTGCCATGCGCCTTGCCATAACCATCAAGCCAATCCGAAGTTGCAGGCTAACGAATAGCATTTAGTGCCATGGTCGAAGTAATTGAGACAACCGCACCCAGTGACCCAGCCAAGCTCGGTATGCGCTTCTTGCGTAATCTACGGGCCCATGATGATGCCGCTCGGTCGACTCAGGACGTAGCCATAGCGCTGGCCATGGGTCTGGTGACCGCCGGGGTGCTGCTGACTGTCTATGGGCTGACCATGGCCCCCGATTTGACCTGGGCCAACAGCGCGCAAGACGGCGGCGAACTCGTTACTGCGGCCGTCACACTCGGGGTGCCCCACCCGCCCGGTTACCCCACCTATGTTGCCCTTGGTAAGCTTTTTAGCTGGTTGCCGGTGGGCACCGTCGCCTTTCGCCTCAACCTGCTTTCATCCGTCACCGTGGCTATGGCCGGTGGATTGTTGACCGCCTTGCTGTGGCTGGTTGGTGACAATAATCGTGGAGGCCACATCAGAGCCTTGGCTGCGGGCGCAACGGTGGGTCTGCTGCCGGCCGTCTGGAGCCAGGCGACTGTGGCCGAGGTCTACGGCTTGAATCTGGCCCTTATTGCGGCCTTTTTGTTTTGTCTCATTGGCCTGCGTGCGCCGTTTGCCAGTGGCGTCTTTTTGGGACTGGCCCTGACCTCACACCTGTCGTCCTGGATTTTGCTGCCGATGGCCCTGATCCTGGCCCCGAATCGACGGGTCGGCCGATTAGCCGTTGGCATAGGCGTGGGTTTACTGCCCTTGCTTCTCGTGGCGATCTTTGCCCGTCTTGACAGTCCGGTGGTCTGGGGTGATGCCCGGACCTTGTCGGGCTGGTGGTGGGTGATCAGCGGGCAACTTTACGCGCCCAACCTGCAGCTAACCACTTCCGCCAATACATTAGCACAATCCCTGGCACGCCCGGGACAGTTGGCGGCTGTCCTGGTTCTACTGGGCGGCATTGCGCTGCCTCTACTGGGCAAGACGCAGAGCAAGCAGGCCGTTACGACACGCTGGGCACTGGGCCTCACGGCCTCGGTGTTCGGGGTGTTTGTGCTCATGTACCAAACACCAGATGCCTACGTCCTTTTGATCCCCGGGCTGTTCTTCCTGGTGTGGCTCGCATTTGCCGATACGCGCTTGCCCGGGTGGTTGGCGCTCGGCATTCCCGTGCTGCTGCTGGTAGCCGGATTTAATCATCAGAACTTGCGAGATGATCCGCCTATTCGACCGTTGGTGGAAGCCGTCCTATCCACCGCTCCGGAAAGTGCCATCGTGATGACACCGGGCGATCGCACGGTCTTCACCCTATGGTATTTTCATCATGTTGAAGGAATGCGTCCGGATTTGGTGGTCATAGACAACAGCTTGTTTGGCTTCGATTGGTATCGCTCGCGGCTGAATGAACAGTTTCCATTCCTGCGAGGTCTGGAGCATGACGACATACCCGCATTTCTAGCGCTGAACCGCAATCGCCCTCTGTGCTTAGCCGGGCTGGCCGCCGAGTCTGCACAAGCAGCACCTGACGGCTATACTTATCGATTGGGAGCGCAGGGGCAGTTCCCGTATCTTAGTTGTCGAGAACCATTATTGTGACTGACCGCAATTCGATTCCTCCTGAACCCGAAAACGGCTACGGCTATCCGTCGGAACCAACGCAGTCGACCGACGGTCGCTCAGGTCGCTGGGCCTGGCTTCTGATCCTTGGCGGACTGCTGCTCATCCTTGGCTGGGCCGGGCTCAAGGGCTGGCGTGTTTATCAGGCAAGCCAGGGATTGCTGTCCCTACAAAGTGAGGCTGAGGCGCTGCTAAGTGGAGGATTGCAAGGTCTGGATCCCGCAACGACTGTAGCTCTTGTGACCGGCGCGCAGGAAGATATCGGCACCTTGAACCGTGAACTGGGTTTTGTGGGCGCATTAGCTCCACTCCTCGGCGGGATCCCACAGGTTGGCCCCTTGGCAGTGGCCGCGCCACACTTGCTGGAAATGGCCGATTCCGGAGCTCAGGCAGGCGCTATCGCCGTTGAGGCGCTGGCACCGGCCCTGGCTATCATTCAGCAGGACACTTTTGGCGCGGACGACATTGGCGCATTGCTCCCGATTCTGCAGGACGCTGCTCCCCAACTTGAGCAGTCGGCTGCTGCTCTGGATCGGTATGCCGCTGCGCGCACCGCCCTGGACGGCGCGGTTGACACCGAAACCTTGCCCTGGCGCGTTCGCCAGCTGTTAGTGATGGCCGATGAGTGGGTACCGGCTGGGCAGGCTGGGCTTGAAATTGGCGCCCCAACTGCCGCTCCTGCTAGGCGCGAACGGTCCGCGACGCTATTTGATCATGGCCCAGAACGAAGATGAACTGCGGCCGACCGGTGGTTTTCTAACGGGCGGCGGTGTGATCACGATCGAGAACGGCCGAATCCTGGACCTCGCCCTCAAGGATTCCAACGGCGTCGACAACTGGCGCGACAAGCCGTATGATCTGCCCCCCCAACCACTGGTTGACTTCATGCTTTCCGAAATGTTCCTGTTTCGCGACGCCAATTTCTGGGCGAACTTTCCCCAATCAGCCCAGACCGCGATGGACCTCTACGCCTACGGTCAGGACGAATCGGCACTCAACGGGGCGGTAGCCATCGACCAGGAGTTTATGCGACTGTTGATCGACGCGACCGGCCCAATCGCCATTGACGAATCGCGGGAAATCAATGCACAGAACTTAATCCGCACCCTGCAGCGGGCACGTGATCCCGAGGAAGGGCAGGCGATTGGCGACTGGGTCGGCGACCGCAAGGCGTTCCTGAGTGGGTTCGCCGGGGCCATCCGCACCAAACTGGAGAGCGATTTCACATCCGTCGATCCTGTTAAGCTGGCCCGCAACATGCTTGCTGCGCTGGATCAGCGGCATGTACAGGTCTATATGCTCGACGGCGGCACCGCGCAGGCCCTGACAGATGCCGGCTGGGACGGCCGACTGCCGGAGGCGCCGCCCGGTGACTTCTGGATGGTGGTGGATACCAACGTGGGCTTCAACAAAGCCAACTTGTTTATCAATCGCGCATTTGACTACACAGTCGATCTGAGAACACCCGACGCACCTTCGGCGCGGCTGACGACCACCTATGCGCATGGCGGCGAGCCCACCGACACGCCCTGCTATCAAGGAGTCGAGCAGGAGTTCGAGGCGGGTACAGGCTATTTGACGCTGGCCAACAAGTGTTATTGGAATTATGTACGTGTTTTCGCGCCAACTGGCAGCCAGTTAACCGATTCGAGCCGGCACGTCGTCCCGGCCGAAACGCTATTCAGTGGCACCCAGTGGGACAGTATCGCCCTTCCAATCCAGGATACCACCTGGCTGGCGACGTTTGCCAATTTCATGCTGCTACCGCAGGGGGAATCGGCCGAGTTTTTCGTCGCCTACGATCTGCCACAGGCCATTCTCACGTCCTTGCCGGACGACACGACGCTTTATGAGCTGCATATTCAAAAGCAGGCCGGGACAAGACCCGAGCCGCTACAGGTGCAAGTGCAATTACCGGATGGCGCAGAGATTCTGGAAGTCTTTCCGGCGGAGGCCATACCAGCAGGAAGTGCGGTTCAGCTGGATATGGTAATGGATGGCGATACGGTTATTCGCATCCGATACCGCTAGGCACATAGGTTTGAGGAGTAAGGACAATGTCTAGAATTATCCGCATTCGCCTGATCACAGGTCTGCTATTGGCAGGGCTAATGACAGTCGCCGCCTTTGGCCGCAGTGTCAGCGCCCAAGATCCAACGATTCCCACTCGAACGCCGGTGCCTTCCGCAACCGACGCCGCACCGCCCACGGCCACAAGCGAGTCGGAAAATGGTGGCAATAACAATCCGACCGCAGTACCCACAAATACCAGCGTTCCGGCAGATCCGGCGACCACGACACCCACGGCAACTGCCACGCTTGAGGGCGCTGTCGCCGCAACCGCCACCACAACAAGCACTGCCACCCCATCTGCCTCAGTCGAAGGGTCAACCGCCGAGCAATTGGTAGCGGATCCTTGCACTATGGCTCCCATGATCGTCACGATCGACTTGACCCTCGTGCATACGGGCCCGGGCGAGGACTACCCCATCGTCGGTTCGTTGGCCGCTTTGGACACACGCTTGATCGTCGGCCGCGCGGAGTTTGCCCCATGGTGGGAGATTCTGTTGATCGCCGAAGAACCACAGCTTGTAGGCTGGGTAAACGACCTGGATGTTAATGAAGTGGGTGACACAAGCCTGGTCCCGCTGGTCGAGCCACCGCTGCTGAATGGTTTAGCGCCGACGCCGGGACCTCTATGGCAACCTACGCCGCTCCCGCCCGTCTGCACGCCGACTCCGACGCCGACGCACACGCCAACGGCCACTGCGACTCCGACAGCCACCGCAACTAACTCAACTCCGGGAGCGGGACTGGAAGCTGTAGGCGCCGGCAACCCAACAGACGGCAGCTCGTCCTCAGGAGGCGCGGCCGAATTTGACAGCCAGGCGTCAACCGTGGGCAAACAGGTACCTGAGGCGGGGTCAGCGGCGGATACCACATCAACATCAATAGAGACGAGCGAGACTGCTGACGCCAGTACCTCATCGCTGTTTGTGCCGGTCTTGGGCATTGCGCTCATTGCCGGAGGCATCTTGATTGCCCTACTGAGCCGCGGCAAGCCACCGGTGAGCTAATCCGGATGCCGGCTTGCCAACTGTGCTATGGGGCGGGTACAACTTGCAGCACAATGGGCAGCGTTATGGCATCTGCCCCATCTGACGTGAGCAGGCGCTCACCTGTCTGGGGGTCATACAGGCCCACGCGAATCCGGGCCGGACCTTCATAGGCCAGCGCTTGAAACATGAGAGGATGCCGGTCCAGAATGTATTCACCATCCAGCCAGTCCGATGTCGGCCGGGTCCCGCCGTCCGGTTGCCCGTCATGTTGGCCGATTAGCTGCCCCTCTTCGTCCACGAGATGGGCAAAGACGGCATAGTCCGTCCCAATCGCACTGCTCAGTGACTGCCAGACAAGGGTGATGGGAACTGTGTTGCCCGCAATGACGTCGCCATCAGGACCGGTAGACCCAACGAGTTCAGCGACATTTTCAAACGTGACATTTACCGTCTGGGCCACGGGAGGTCGCTCGAACATGACAGCCCCGCCAGCAACGTCAATTATGCCTATCGGTAGCTGGGTTGAGCCCGATCGGACGACCACCTGAACCGGACCGTCGGTATCAGCCGGCAGCCGGATGTCGCGCACTTCACGGACGAGTTCACCGGGACGCCATTGATCAGCCAAATAGCGACCCTGCACTGGCCCATCATCGTTGATCGCCAAGACGCGGCCGTCCTGTTCCAACCGCACTTCGGGCGCGAAGTCACCCAGAAGCCCGTCGCCACGCTGCCAAAGCAAGCCGACGCGCACGGTCTGTCCCGGGCGATACTGCCCGCCGCCAATGACGGCTCCCGATAAGAACATGCCACCAGTCAGCGGCACGGGTTCGTCCAACCTTGGCGGTTCCTCGACCTCGTATGGATTGTTGCTGGGCATCATCGGCGGAGCGGTCTGTGTCTCCCCCAGGTGGCTTAGTTGCCCTGCCTCCTAGCCCGTTGTCGCCGATGATAGACACCGCTTGAACGGTATCATCCGCGACGACAGCCGCACCGGCCAGGATATCGTAGGTCAACGGTGGCGTGCCGGGGACCATGGGTATCAGGTGATACGTCATGACCGGTTGACCCGCGGCCCACGCCTGAGTCGGACGTCCTTGCGCATCCACTAGCGGTGTCGTTGTCTGCCCGACTTGCTCGGCGGTCAAAGGATCTATCAGCGTCAGTGAGCCGTGCAGTCCATTGGCCAGTCGGACCGGTTGCCTCCCAACAAAGCGCCACCGCAACGGCCGAGTTGGCGTCTGCCTGTTGCTCAATCCACGCACCGGTTTGACCTAGCGTGCCAAACTGTGTCGATTCCGCACCCGCGGCCGGACATGTTGGCAGCTCGCTCACCGTGCGGTCAACAACATAGTGGTGAAGGATTAGCTCATCGAAGGGAATCGTTTCAACGAGCGAACCGCGCCGTTCCAGCTCAAAGGGCACGCGATTTTGCCAATCGCGCGTGCCTCGCGCATAGTCTACCGCATAGACATCCAGCGGTTGGGCGCAGACTGCGGCTTCAGCAAGTTGTCCGCCTGAACAATCGAGCGCCTGAGTCAGTGCATCCGGCAACCCGGTGGACGACGCACCCAGCTCAGCCATCAGGATTTGCGCGTCCCCCTCATATTCAAACGGCAGTGACCAATCGGTGTCGGGAATAACGATGACGTTTTCGGCCGTCGTTACCGCGTCCAGATACTGCGCCACACCGCGCATATCGGCTTTCGCAGTCGAAGGGTTGAAGAAATACCGCTGCAGACCCCACAGGCTGGCGATGACCAGCAGAAGCGCAAATAGCGCGGCCAGGATTCGGGTGCCCCTGCGTCTGGCAGGCCACATCAGGGCCGCGGCCAGCGGCCCGAAGGCAATGGTATACATGGTGACATAGCGTGGATGAGAGAATGATCGCAAGCTCCAAACGACCAATGCCAGAATCAGAGGAACTGACCAGTGGGCCAATAGTCTCGCCCGCTGCTGCCACAAATCGTGGGCGGTTGACGGCCCGTTGCCGTTTTGCACTCTGTCATCGCTCAAGAGGCGTAGCAGCACGAGGGCGACGAATACCACAGCCGTCAGGGTCGCCAACACGCGCACCACAGGCGTACCCAAGGCACCGGCTAATCCGGTGAGCTGGAAGGCCCAGACCTGCGCCAGCAGAAAGGGCAGCGGAACCGGATCCGTGGCAAACGTGCCTGCGCTCGCTTCGGCCTGAACCGCTTGCCAGTTGCCAAGAACGGCCAGAAACCAGGGCAGTCCGGCCAGAACCACCACCACCTGTAGCCCGATCCAGCGCCAAAGTTGGCTCGAACGCCGGCGGGCGAAATGGATGAAGCCCCAGATGCCAATGTAGGCGATGCCAAACACGGCTATATAATGCAGATGCAGGCCAACCCACTCCACGAGGCCCAGCAGCACCAGGGAACGGGTGTCCAAGCGATCCCCCGTGATCATCCGCTCGCCCAACCATAGGAGGGCAATGAACACCAACGGCAAAAGTGCGTAGACCCGGATCTCCTGTCCGTAGATAATCGACAGTGGGGAAATGACCATTAGCGCCGCTGCGATCCACGCCACCGGTTCAAGAGTAAGCCCCGGACTATGACCTCTAGTTTTGCCGGAACCGCGTTGGATCCGCGCCATCAGATAGCGTGTAAACGCAAAGACCAGCGGCACCTGCACCATGGCAGCGAGCACGCTCAGGTAGCGGCCGGTGAAGGCGGTAACACCGGTCAGACCGAGCCAGCCCTTGAGCACCAGGAAGTAGAGCGGCGGGTGGATGTTGTCGAGGCGATCGCGGGCGATTTCAGACAGGCTGGATGTGGCTAAATGGAGGCTAATCCCTTCGTCCCACCAGATGCTCTGGAAGTCAAGACGAAAGAGGCGCAGCGCGTAGGCCAGCAGAAGCAGGAGAACCAACAGGGCAAGTGCGCGACGTGACAGGGGAGGCATACAAGCTAAGGGAAAGCTACGGTCCGTCAATCACAAAAAAGTCGTGGAACAAGAGATAGTCCTCACCGGACACCGCGACTGACGAACTCACGGGAAGCCTTTGGCCGTCGGTCGTTGAGTACAACCCCACGCGCATGTCGTAGGTGCCCGGAGGGAGCTCGGTGGGGATTGGCACGACGACTTCATCGGTAATCACCTGTCCCTGATCGAGAATATCGGTGGGCAGTCCGCCCGGCCAATGATCCGCCTGGACGACAATATTCCCCGCCGCATCAACCATGTGGAGAAAGACGGTGTACACACCATCAGGGATGGCTTCCGCCTGCCAGTAAAGGGTAAACTCGGCCGTTCCTCCGGCGGGTGCGACAACCCCTTCGGGGGCAACACCTTGCAGGCAGAGCATATCGGCGAAACAGGTCTGCGGCTGGAGCGGTAGGTCAGACGGCAGGCTGTAGGATCGGTCAATGTTGTTCAGCCGTATCTGATCCAATACAGTCGATGAACCCAGGGCCGTACCCGATACATCCTGCAAGGTGAAGACCAGGTCGTATAAGCCGGGCTGCGCAGCGGCCGGAAGCGTCAAGCGGACCTTCTCAGTAATCGTCTCCCCCGTTCGCCATTCACCCGAGTCCAGCCGGCTCAAGGGTAGGATGTCGATAGTCAAGGGCACTCCGCCGTCCGCAGGTCGCAGCGACCACTGAAGCGCCAGACCAGCCGGCAATGCGCCTGAAGCAGTGTGCCAGAACAGGTCGAGTGGCAGGCGACTACCGGCCAGAGCCTCATCGGGCACAATACCCGTTCCCAGCAGTTGCAGCGATCCATCCAGCCACAGTTGGTCGAGTTCCTGGGGGATGACAACTCTGGCGGCCGATACAACAGAATCCGGCCGCGGCACCTCAATCGTTCCGGCGGTGACCGTTACCCCACCAAACGTGCCGTCGGCCGTCCTCGCTGCCAACTGATTCCCGTTGCGCGCATCGACCACTGTTATGTCAACATCGTATGTATCGGGCGGAATGGCCGGCGTGAGTTCGAGTGTGTAATGTACCACGCCGGATTCGGGGGACTCCCAATCAGGTGGGTAGAAATAGACACTGTTCAACAAGTCCGTCTCGTCGGCTGCCCAAATAGCACCTTGCGCATCCCGGACCTCGATGCGGACGATAAAGCGCTCATCTTCAGTCAGCATTGCCAGACGCTCCCACTCGACCGCCAACCGCGCCGAGTCATCGACGAATGTAGTTGAGACGGCATTCAGCGCAATACGTTCGCCGAAGATCACTGGGCTAGCCAACGGTGGGGGCTGGGGTATGGCAATAGGATCCGGGTTTCGATAGACCCAGGCTTGATCCAGACCGCCAAAGCGGATAGTTTCCAGCAAGTCAAGCCCGGCTGTGTCCGCCTCAAAGCCATCACTGTCAGCCTGACGTCCGGTCAGTGTGTGGATGATATAGGTGGCTGCGGCCGCCGGTTGGTTGGTCTCAACCAGGGTTTGCCCGGGAAAGAAGGGGGCCAATGAGGGCACGATGCCGGCCATGGCGGTGTCGTCGGCGGCCGATGGCTGTGTCGCCGTCAGCCACCGCCCACTGGCGCTTATACCCTCTCCCCAACCCATCGGCAGAATATGTACGGCTGTATAGGGCCCGCCCACAAGCGGATTGTAGGCAGCCAGCGGGTAGCCAATGAAGATCACCAGATAAACCGCCTGAACGCCGACAAGAATCCAAGGCAGCGCCGTGCGACGTCGGGTGTTTCGCTGGGACCAGACGACCCAGACCAGCGCGGCAAGAATGATCACGGCCGGAATGATGGGTAGCGCGTACCGGTCAAACTTTTTGGCTGCCACCGTAATCAGCGCCAGGAACAACCCTATCCACACCACCAACGCAAACACCGGCAGCACAGAGTCGCGTCCGACCAACTGCCACGTCCTGGCCCGGCGCCGGCCAATCAGCAAAAGGGTCAAAGGGACAACAGCCGCCACAACCACCGGCCCGTTGCGCCACAGAAGAACGAACGGGTAGAAGAGCGGTCCATGCACAAAGGCCACGTCGCCGAGAAAGAATGTCGGCCGAAGGGCCTCGTCAAGATGGCGATTGGCATTGCCGCTAAGCGTAGCCAGTACGTTCACCGGCGAGGCCCAGACGGCAGGCAAGAGGACGAGCGTCGTCAGCCCTAGCACGCCGCCGTACACCAAGATGCCCAGAAGGAGTTGACGGCGTCGGGGCGAGAAAAGTTCGCCACCCAGGGCAACGAACCACACAACAAATACTATGGCCGCCACAAGACCGAGCAGTATCGTCGGCGTCTTGGTCAATACGGCCAACCCGGTTGCTACGCCGGACAGGGCCAACATGCCCACCAAGCCCCACTGGTTATCCGCGACCTCATCCCACGTGACAGCGATGCCCAACGAGAGCAATGCCAGTGTCGCGAATGAGGCGCTCAGCGCATCAACATGCATCAAGCCAGAAAGCCCGGCGGCGAAGGGGTCTAGCGCCAGCAGCAAACCGGCTAGCGCCGCCACACCAAAACCCCACAGGCGTCGAACCAGTAGATAGATCAGCACGACGGAAAGACTGTTCACTAAGGCAACGGCGATTCTGCCGACGGTCAAGAACCCACTCAGTTTGATGAACGCTGTGGGGTTGTCCGGCAATAGGGCCGCCATCTTCGTCAGCCAATCGTAATCCGCTCTGGAGCCGGAGTCGACGATCAGTTGCGCGGAGATGCCCGCTGCCCCTAGCCACGTAGTGGTAACGCCGGGGTGCCCGGCCACGAGGGTATCGCCCCAGCGGCCGTCGGCGACCGCTTCGCGCAGCTGAATTGACCGATAGACCCACAGAAGTTCGTCGGGGGTAATGTAGCGATTAATGGCAACGAGGCGGGGTACCAGAGCCAATAAAAAGAGAGCGAAAGGAAACAGCGCTCGCACCCAATGACGGGATACGGGACCGGCTTGCTCCCCTAGTAAGACTATCGGCCAGGCCATCGAAACCTCTTATACAATACATTAGCTTTATTGCCAATAGACCTAAACCCAGTATAATCTCAACAAAACGACGACAGCCCTGGAGCCAATGGGGTTGGGTAGGATTCTTAGCATTATGATAGTAGATCCTGAACTTGGTGATGGCGACCACCCGATGAACTTCCTCTTAAGTGAAGAAGTTTACCTCCCAGCCGCCGGTGAAATCCGTTCGGGTCACATTGTGGCCGTTAGTAATAATGAGATACTGGTTGACATTGGGGCCAAGTCCGAAGGCCTGATTTCGAACCAGGAACTCCATTCGCTTGACTCCGCAACCCGCGCGGTGCTGCAAGAGGGTGAAGAGATCCGTGTGTATGTCCTCGACCCTGAAGACGATCACGGCAACATCATCCTCAGTTACCGAAAAGCGGCGGAGGAAGAGGATTGGGAACTGGCCTTTGATTTGCTCGAAAGCCAGGAACCTCATTCGAGCGAGATTGTTAGCTTCAACAAGGGTGGCGTCCTGGCGTCCCTCGGCCAGCTTCGCGGCTTTGTGCCTAATTCACAGTTGTCGCGTGACAAAATGGCGGACGGCGGCGGAGATAGCAAGCAGCGTGCCTTACAGGCACTGGTTGGCGAGCCCATCACCTTCAAAGTGATTGAGGTTGACCGTGAACGCAATCGCCTAATTCTGTCGGAACAGGCAGCGTCGCGTGAAGTGCGCCAGATTCGTCGTGAAGAATTGTTGGCCGCTATCGAAGAGGGGAACATTTACGACGGCAAGGTCGTCAATATAGCAGACTTTGGTGCCTTTGTTGATATTGGTGGCATTGAGGGTCTGGTCCATTTATCCGAGCTTAGCTGGAAGCGACTTCAATCACCCAGCGATATGCTCAAACGGGGTGATTCGGTCAAGGTACAGGTGCTGAGCGTAGACAATGAGCGACAACGCGTTGCGCTAAGCATGAAGCGTCTGGAGGCCGACCCATGGGATCACATAGACGACATCTTCCAGGTAGGTCAATTGGCCGAAGCTGAGATTACGCGACTGACCAAGTTTGGCGCGTTCGCCCGGATCGACCACGATTACCAGCTGGAAGGCTTAATCCACATTAGTGAACTCGCAGACGAGCGTGTGGAACAGGCCCGTGATGTCGTAAAGTCGGGTGATAAGGTAACTGTCCGTATCATCCGCCTGGATCCAAAGCAACGGCAGGTGGGATTGAGTCTGAAGCAAGTCACTTCAGATGAATTCATCGAAGCAGATCTGGCCAGTATGAACTCTGCGTAGGGACTTACTGGTCCGTATCGTCGAGACAAATAGAGGTAGAAAGCTGTGAACTCCAAGAATTGGGAACGATTTACCCAACGAGCCCGCCGCGTGCTGAGCCTCGCTCAGGAAGAAGCTGAGCGCCTGAACCACAGCTACATTGGCAGCGAGCACGTTCTCATCGGATTGCTGCAGGAAGAAGGCGGCGTAGCGGGACGCGTCCTGCGTGAACTTGGCCTGGAAGTCGGCCGTGTGCAGGCGATGGTGGAGCGGTTATCCCCCACCCAAGAAACCCGCACCCTGTTTACCAAGACCGAATTATCCCCCAGCACCAAGCGCATCCTCGAATACGCCGTGGAAGAGGCCCGACGGATGGGCCAGCACTACATTAGCACGGAACATTTGCTGCTCGGCCTTGCCCGCCAAAACGAGGGGCTGGCGATTGACGTCTTGCGTAAGTTTGGCATCAGCGCGGAACAGATCCGTCGTCAGACACGGCGCATGCTGAAAGAAAGCCCCGGTGCGGCAACGGAAACACAATCGAGCACGAACCCGACGCGACGTCAGCAACCTGCCAAGAAAGAAAAGAGCAAGACCCCGCTGGTTGATCAACTGGCGACCGACTTGACAGCGCTGGCGCAGGAATATGCGCTGGATCCCGTCATTGGCCGCCAGACAGAGATTGAGCGCGTCATCCAGATTCTGGCACGGCGCACCAAGAATAATCCGGCCCTGATTGGTCAGCCCGGCGTGGGCAAGACCGCGATTGTCGAGGGCCTGGCCCAACGCATTGTTGACGGCGATGTGCCGGAAACCCTGCACGGCAAGCGCGTGCTGCAGCTTGACGTCGGCAGCCTCGTGGCAGGCACCATGTACCGCGGTCAGTTTGAGGAGCGTCTAAAGCGCGTTATCGAGGAGCTGAAGTCCAGCGATGCGATCCTCTTCATCGACGAGGTCCATATGCTGGTGGGCGCCGGTTCGGCCGGTAGTTCCGTAGATGCAGCGAACATCTTGAAGCCCTCGTTGGCTCGCGGTGAACTGCAATGCATCGGCGCGACCACCCTGGATGAGTATCGCAAGTACATCGAAAGCGACGCGGCGCTCGAACGCCGTTTCCAACCGGTGCACGTGGATGAACCTACACCGGAAGAGACGGTGCAAATTCTCAAGGGCATCAAGGGCGCCTATGAGCAGCACCACAATCTGCTGATTACCGATGAGGCCATCGAAGCGGCCGTTCATCTTTCAACCCGCTACGTGACCGAGCGCTTTCTGCCGGACAAAGCCATCGACCTCATCGACGAGGGAGCCTCCCGCGTACGCATGTATCGCGTGAAGCAACCGGCCGATGTCCGTGAAGCCTACGACACGCTGCGCGACCTGCGCGTGCAACGCAATGAGGCCGTGGAAGCATCGCAGTTTGAAGAAGCCGCCCGCATTCGTGAAGAAGAGGACGACGTGCAACGGCAGCTCGACCAGATGCGTGCCGGGCGCACCGAAGCCGAAGACTCGGAAATGCTGACTGCTTCTGATGTGGCCGAAGTATTGTCCATGTGGACTGGCATCCCGGTCTATCAATTGACCGAAGAAGAGTCGGCTCGCCTGCTCCGCATGGAAGAAGAACTGCACAAGTTCATCATCGGCCAGGATGAGGCGATTGAAGCCATCTCCAAAGCAGTGCGTCGCGCTCGCGCCGGTCTGAAGGATCCGCGCCGACCGATTGGTTCGTTCATCTTCCTCGGGCCCGACGGGTGTTGGCAAAACCGAATTGACCAAAGCGCTGGCCCGCTTCCTGTTTGGCAGCGAAGAAGCACTGGTCCAGCTCGATATGTCAGAGTTCATGGAGCGCCATAGCATTGCCCGCCTGGTGGGTTCGCCGCCAGGGTATGTAGGCTATGAAGATGCCGGTCAGCTGACTGAAGCAGTTCGGCGCCGCCCATACTCCATCGTGGTCTTTGACGAGATCGAGAAGGCTCATCCCGAGGCGTTCAATCTGTTGCTACAGATTATGGAAGAGGGTCACCTTACCGACGCCAAGGGACAGAAGGTCAACTTCCGCAACGCGATCATCATCATGACGTCCAATGTCGGCGCCGAGACCATCAAGAAGGGTGGCGGCATGGGCTTCTCCTTCCAACGCGATTCGGCCTTGATGGTGGAAGAGAACTACCGCGATATGCAGAAGAAGCTCATGGAGCAGATGAAGCGCCACTTCCGGCCGGAGTTCCTTAACCGCCTGGACAGTGTCATTGTCTTCCGTCAACTGGAGCGTGAGGACATCCGTCAGATCGTCGACATCGTCATTGCCGACGTCAACCTGCGGATGGACGAGCACGTCCTGATGCTGCAGGCTTCCGACGAGGCCAAGGACTGGCTGGCGGACAATGGCTATGACGCCGAATATGGCGCTCGCCCGCTGCGTCGTCTGGTCCAGCGTACCATCGAGGACAAGCTGTCGGATGCCGTGCTGGCCGGTGAGTTTGAGGAAGGCGACACCGTCTACATCGACATTGAGAACGATGAGATCGTCTTGCGCCACACGGCTCCTGAAGGCGAAGAGGAAGCGCTATTGCCCGCGGTCTAGCCAACACGCTACAACTGCATAGGTGTTCAAATCATAACGGGACCGGCCTTTCGACCAGTCCCGTTTTTTATTGGTTGATTTCCTCAGCTAGTTGGGCCGCATGTTCAGCCAACAGGCGGGTCGAGGCAGTGGCCAGACCAACAATTGTCCAGAAGATAGTCACGGCGTGATGAAATTCGAGGTTGAACAAGTAATGGTCGAATATGCCGGCCACCAACGCCCCTGCCAAAGCCGCGTGGAGACCCAGCCAGACCGCATCGTGTTGCTCATCTAGCCTGGCCGCCTGCCGGTTCAGGAAAGCATAGACAAACACGGTGCCAATAACGGCAAAGAAGGCGAGCAGGCCTAGAATACCCATGGAGCCGGCAATGGTGAAGTAGACGCTGGCGACCGCCAAGTACAGATCGACATCCGGCGTTCCGGCAAACCCCACGCCGAAGACCGGATAGCGGCCGATGAGTCGCAGGGCGTCTCGGTATTCACCAAACCGCATCTGGGTGGCCAGGTCCGCACCCTGAAAGCCCTCGGCAAAGCGACTGACATATTCTTGCGTCTGCGGCAGTAGCAGGAGAATCAGGCCGATGACCAGCATATAGGGCAGCAAGCGACGATAACGCACCAGCGCCACGAAGCCCAGACCGGCCACTAACCCAAGCATGGCCCCGCGCGAGAACGTCAACAACAGGGCAACGAAGACCAGCCCGGCAATTACAAGCGTCAGCCAGCGGGGAAACAGCGGCTTGCGTGTTACGACCTGGGGAGCGACCAGACCACCAATCATTAACAACAACCCGCCCAACACGTTAGGGTCAACCGAGGTGCCGATAGCACGTTCGGCCAGTGCCGGGTTTTCTTCGATATAGCGAATGATCCATCCGCCCGGATAACCCAGCAACTGCAGGTAATTCAGCAGCGTATTGGTCGTGTCCTCGGGCAAAAGCCACAATCCAATGGCCAACACGGCCGCCCCGGCCCCGGCGAACAGCAAAAACCTCACCAACCGATCCAGACGCAGCCATGTTCGGCAATAGTCCACCACGACAATGACAAAGAACAGGCTCAAGCAGCAATTCGGCGAACTTGCGCAGCAGTGTGGGCGTCAGCGGCCCGTTGCTGAGCCCAAAGATGAAGGCAAAGATGGCGACGATGATGAACAGCAGAATGGGCAGGCCGATTGGGCCGGTGATCACGCACGCTGCTGTCCGGTCAGATGGCAAGTCAACCAGACGAAGATAACGGCCAGCAAGGCGAAGTCGAAGAAGGTGGGTGTAACGCCAATGTCGACCGGAATCGTGGCAAACGGTAGCAGGCAGACCACGGCGATGAGCGCGAAGAAGCCAAGCTCGATATTGCGCAGGACCAACATCGTCGCCAGACCGCCCAACAAGACGGCCGCGGCAATGAGTGGCCCACCAAAGGCCAACAGCAGGCCACCGACAATCGCGGTGATGCCAATGATCAACCCCAGCCATGAGGGGCGATGGATCAGCCGTAGTCGAGTCGCTTGTAGCGGCCGGAAGGTGTCGCGTCGGGTAGTCTCTTTGGTGTCGTCATGCGATTGGTTCAGTCGACTCGGACCGGAGTAAGTCCCAGAAAGTCATCCGTCAATCGGCCGTCGGGTGTAACCAGCTGCAGTCGGTCAAAACCGCCATCGACCGTTCGTGAGTATAACCCAACGATCAGCGGGTAGGCATCCGGTGGCGTTTGCGGATCGACTAACAGGTCCATTTGAATCCGGTATATTTCACCTGGTTGCCAGGCTGTCGTCGGCATCTCCGGTGACAGATCTGCCGCTGCGTAGCGCGTCGTGTCCTCATCAACAATCTGGCCGAAGAAGGTAAAGTCCTCCGGCAACGACTCGGACGGTCGCCAGAAGGTTGTCGTTCGAACCGTCCCCCAGCCGCCACGCGACGCGGTGCAACATCATAACCAACAAGCTCCAGCCCGTGCTCGAACATGATCGACGTGGCATTCGGGTATGCGCCGTCCCGCGGCCGGAGGTCGATACTCCCAATCGGCACGCTGTCCTGCACTCCGGCCGTGGCTAGCCGTTCGCCCGTCGTGAAGTCATATAGGCCCGTCACAATTTCCAGATCAGCCGGAGCAACGGCCGTTTCCGGCAGCGTCAAATAGAAGCGATCGATGACACGGTCGCCCGGCTGCAGGAGACGCGTGGCCCGCAAGCCCTGGCCCGGAAACATGTCGCGCTGGGCAATCGGTCGTCCAAGCACGGGATCATTGGCATGGACAAAGACGCTCCAGTCGCGATACATCGGCACAAGCGCCTCCCACTCCAAGGCTACCCAGACACCGTCGCCGGGTTGAGCGACCGGTGTCTCGATCTCATAGCCGGCAAGCCGGAGTTGATCACCGAATCGGGCGTCAGCCCGATTGGCCAGTGGTGCGGAGCCGTTGCCGGGACGTAGGCGGGACGTATCCACAGGAAGGGGCGGCGAGGGCCACCAGGAACAGGAAACCGGTCACTCCGGATAACGAAACACTGCGGGCCGGCGCGGCATCCAGCCGACAAGGCCCAACACCATCAGCACTGACAGCGGCGAAATGGCCGTAAAGACCAGCCGCCCCTGCGACGACCAGGTCGTTGTGGCCCATTGAATCAAGCCATAGACAACCGCCGCACTGAAGATGAGGCAGACGATAAGCGCGAAATTGCGCTCGACCGGAGCGAGCAATCGCGCCGGCCAATTTGACGATGAGCGCGCCACAACGCATCTCCGAAACGACATGCTGAATCGCATAAACGAAGAACCCAACCACACTGAGCAAGAGTATCGCGTTGAGGACCGTATAGATCCAGAGGGACATAGGAATATTGACCCCGCCGAACAATCCCCAAAACGACATGAGAAAGCCCTGCCGTTCGCCCCACAATTGCGCCAACGACGCCGGCACCGCACGTTGGCCCAGGACAGCGATGAACGCGTTCCAGCCCAACCAGTCCCCGTAGAACACAATATTGCGATAATACCACCACCCGGCCACCACCAGCACCGGCAGAACGACAAGTACCAATGCGGCCGCAAAACGACCCACAGCCGGCCAAACGCGCTGCGTACTCATGGAGTCGGGCTTAGCACGCACCAGCCACTGCCAGGCTCCGACGAACGCCGTGCCCAACGCCATCGGCAACAGGCCCAACGTCCCCTCTTTGGTCAACACCGCCAGACCAATCACAAGCCCCAAGACAAGCCACAGCCTCCATGCCACCGGCCTGTAGCCGTCGCCCGTCCTGGCCGTTACGATGCGAATCATCATGAGCAGCGCCAGCGATGTCAAGGGCACGGCCAGATTGTCGTTGTTGACCGCTCCACTGATAAACAGGAACATGGGCAGAAACGCATTGACGGCCGCCGCCCCGAAGGCGATTTCCGGTCGTTCCGGTGCTGCCTCTCGACCGATTCGGTAGGTCAAGTAAACGGTTACTGCCCCCAGTAGCACCGAAAACAAGCGAATAAGTCCGCACGGCCAATAGCGTCCCGTGCCACGGATGGGCATCAGGGTCATGGACGGCCAGATTCGTATTGCCGTCGCGCGTAATAACCCCGTTGTCGACATGGGGATTGAGCCAGCGGACCGATTCCATATCGGTTGTGTCGATCCAGAACGTCAGAGCAGCCGCCAGATAATAGTAAAGGGGCGGCTGGCTGGCCTCCTGATTCCACGGTCCGGCCAGTGCGGGATCGAATACCTGGACCGGCAGCGGGTTGCCGTCAGCCAGATGGCGCACCATTGGATAGTGCCACAGCTCATCTGATGCCTCGAACACCGGGGTTGTCAACGCGTAGACAAAGCCCAGGAGGATGAAAAGCGCCAGGATGAGCGCCAGAAGACGTTGTTCGAGAGGCTGACTTTGAACCATAGGAGGCGATTGTAACAGCCGCCGTAGCCTGTGCCACCGGTGCTATCGGTCGTGATTAACCTACGTCAAGCGGATGATACGGAGAAGACTGGATCACGCGCATCTCGTCGTTTGCAACTGCGGTCTTTGGAAAGCCCGCAACGAGTTCGCGGAAGTAGTCAGCCGTCTGAGCCGCAATGCTTGCCCATGAAAACTGCTGCCCCAGAGCGACCGCGCCCCGGCTGAGCTGCAAACGAGTGTCGGAATCGGTGCTTAGCGCGGTGATAGCCTGCACCAGGGTGGCCGCGTCATCCGGGGGCACCAGCCACAGGTTCTCGCCGTGCCGAAACTCCGCTATTTCCGGCGAAGGGTGCGTGGTGATCACCGGACGACCATGGGCCAGCGCCGCCATCAACGTCCCCCGCCGCAGCGACGCGCCGTCCCGATAGGGCATGACGATCAAATCTGAGGCGGCGAGATAAGTCGACACGCGCATGGGCGGCAGGAAACCGGTCCAATGGACGCGGTCAGTCACACCGGCCTGCTCGATCTGCTGCCGAAGGCCATCCAGAAAAACCTGGTTATTGGCCTGGTCACTCGCGCCGGTCTGCCCGCCAATAAAGACCAGGTGGACCCGCTCGTCCAGCTTGAGCGAGCGCAGCGATTAGCGTGTCGGCCCCTTTTGATTCATTGAGGAAGCCAAAATAACCCAGGAGCACATCCTCCTCACCTAAACCACATTGCTCACGGGCCTCGGCAATTTCGATGTGATTAGGCTGGTAGACATCGATGTTGCTGCCGATTGGTATGGAGCGAGCGTTGGCTCCCCAGCTTTGGAGGGTGGCTAAATCGGCCGCGTTGGTGGCGATACTGCCGCGGGCATGTTGGGCCATAAACTGCAGAGCCCGTTCGCGCATCGTCCCCATCTTTGGCGCCAGATACGGCGGGCGCAAATCGTGAAATGTTACGACAACCGGTAAAACTCCCTTCATACGCCAAGGCAGGAAATTCGGTGCCGGGCTGTTCATGTTGTAGGCTGCTGCCTGATACTGCACATTGACCACGTCAAGTTCTTGTCGAATAGCGATGTCAGTCACGGTAGACATCGTCGACCACTTCCAGCGGCCTGTCCGAGGATGGAGGAAACCGTACTCAACCTCCATGGGATTATTGATGTCACCTGCACGACGCGGAGAGCCCGCCGGTCGACTCAACTTGGGGGCGATCACATGGACCTCGTGTCCGAGGTCGTCCAGGGCGCGGGCCAGTTGTTCCGTGAACGCACCCACGCCGCCTTCCATGGGTGGGAACTCGCCAGTAACAAGGCCGATACGTAATGATGAATCAGTCATAGGCTGGTTTCAATAGCCGGCAGGTCGCAGGCCTGACCGCAAGACTTCATAGTAAGACCGGACACGCTGCCAACGCATCTCGCGCCGGTGGCCAGCGATGCCTTTGGCGGCTTCGATGGTCAACTGCTCCGCGTATCCGGCCAACAGATAGGCCCGGAGCAAAGCTGCCTGTCCTGCCCCATGATACTTGCGCGCATAACGTAACTTGGCCCGTTGGAAATTGATGTGCCGCGCGGTCACGGCTTGGTCGCTGCTTTTGCCGATGTGGTGGATGACCTGTGCCTCCGGAAAGTAGACCACCCGCTGGCCGCCGTCCTTGATGCGATGACACCAATCCAGTTCCTCGGAGTACATGAAGTACCCTTCGTCCAAACCGCCCACTTGCTCGACTACCAGTCGAGGGACCATGATGCACGCGCCGGTCAACCAATCGACATCCGACGATCTGGTCGTCCGGCACGTCCTCGACGTAGTAGCTTTCAAGCACCCCGATCGGTGCCCGATCCTCAAGCCAGGTGCTTTCATAAAGCATGGTTGTCATGGTAGGGAAGCGCCTGCGCGAGGATTGGATAGTACCATCTGTGTTGAGCAGTTGCGGACCCAGCGCGCCGATGTCTAGGTGATCGTCAAGATACGCCACCATAGACGCTAGCGCACCGGGTAGAACCTCGGTATCCGGGTTAAGCAACAGGACGTGCCGCCCTCGTGCCATTTTCAGGCCAATGTTGTTGCCTCGCGGAAAGCCTACGTTCTCGTCGCATGCCACCAGCCTGACTTCAGGAAATTCCGCTCTTATCATCTCCACGCTGCCATCGGCTGAAGCGCCATCGACCACGATAGTCTCCAGGTACAGCTCACCGGCCGTAGCCTCGATCGATGTCAGGCATGCACGCAGTAGATCGCGAACATTCCAGTTGACGATGATGATTGACAGGTCGAGTGGCTTAGTCGGTATTGCCGGAGTCATGGTGTCGCCAAACTAACGCCTACTGCACGTTGATTGCCCTGTCGATGGATGCCGACGGTAAGTTGAACAATCGAATCGCGTTGGCGGTGGTGCGGCGCTGCAAGATCGTCAGCCGTCATCTTTCGTTCGGCCGCGATCGCCTCAGCCACATAACGCACATAGGCGGGCTCGTTGCGTTTGCCGCGATAGGGCTGCGGCGTCAGAAATGGCGCATCTGTCTCAATCAGCAACCGATCGAGGGGTAGTTGCGCCGCAATCCGGCGCAGCTCTTCAGCTTTCTTGAACGTGACCGGACCGGTAATGCCGATATAGAAACCCATCGCTAGAGCGACCTCGGCGGCCGCCCAATCACCTGAGAACGAGTGGAGCACCCCGGCGTTGGGCCGTCCGACCAACGGGGAATCCGCCAGAAGCGCCAGGACATCTGCCGTTGAATCCCGGTTGTGGATGATGACGGGCAGGTCAAGTTCGGCCGCCAGATTCAACTGGGACCTCAGAGCGTGTTGCTGAATCGCTTGGGGCGACTTGTCCCAGTAGTAATCAAGGCCAATCTCTCCGATAGCCACGACTTTGGGATGGGCAGCGGCCGTTCGCAGTGATTCGATCCAGGCGTCATCCCAGTCGGCCGTTGAATTCGGGTGAACGCCGATGGCGGCGTAGACATCAGGATACCGGTCAGCAAGTCCTAGGACAGGCTGCATATTGCCCATGTCCAGAGCCGGCACAATCATGGCGACCACGCCGGCTTGACGCGCACGCGTCATTACGTCATCGCGGTCGTCGTCAAACGAGTCAAAGTCGAGATGGCAGTGGGTATCGATTAGCCGCAGCATAGGGGTTAAGGGAGCAGATATTACGTTCCCAGCAGGCGCGCCATCAGTTCATCAGGTGCCAACACCGTCACCACCGACCCGTGGCACAGACTTCACCGGCGGCGGACACGGTAACATCCACCGTTACCTTGCGACCCTTAATCTCGCGTGCGGTGGCGCGCAAGTTCCAACAGACCGTCAATCGGCGTCGGCCGAAGATAATCGACATGCAGCGAGGCCGTCAGAAAGCGCAGCGGGGGTTCCGTATCCATCGCACGGCCCTGGTCACGGTACATGGCCGCCGCGGCAGTGCCGGTGCCGTGGCAGTCGATGAGCGAGGCAATCAGGCCACCGTACACATAGCCGGGAACGGCCGTATGATAGGGTCGTAGGCTGATACACGCAAACCGTCTCGTCTGCCATCCCAGTAGCTCTTGATCTGCAGACCCTGCTCATTGAGACGGCCGCAGCCGTAGCAATGGCTGACCTCATCCGGATAGTAGTCCTGGAACGCCTTGTCAGTCATAGGCCGTTGGTTGCTCAGGCCGGGTCCAGACCGGCAATGCGTAAGCCGTCAGCCAGAATATCGTGCATACGATCCTCGACCGTCGTCTCGCCATAGACGCGGATAATCGGTTCGGTGCCGCTGAAGCGAATCAGCAGCCAGCCGCCGTCTTCCATGAGATACTGAAAGCCGTCGAGCGTTGATATCTCGGTCACCTTCAGGCCGCCAATTGTGTCCGGTCGCGCCGCCTTGACGCGGTCCTGAACCTCTTGCTTGCGCGACTGGTCGAATGGTGTGTCGATGCGGTCGTAGTAGTGTGGCCCGACCTTTTCAAACAGCCAGTCGAGCAGCTCAGACGGCTTTTTTCCGGTCTGGACCATCAGGTCCAGCAGATACAAGCCCGGCCAGGATGCCGTCCCGATCCGGGGCATGACCCTTGAAACGCATAGCCACCGCTCTCCTCGCCGCCAATCATCGCGTCAACTTCCAGCATCTTGGGCGCAATATACTTGAAGCCGACGCCGGTCTCATAGACAGGCACATTGTAGATGTCGCCCAGCTTGTTGAGCATCTTGGTCGTCGAAATCGTCTTGACGATAGGCCCGCGCTGGCCGCGAATTTCCAGGAAGTAGTAGCCCAACAGGCCGTAGACGCGCAACTGGTCGATGAACTGGCCGTGCTCATCGCCCAAGACCAACCCGATCGGCATCGCCGTCGTTGATGATGGCGACATCGGCCTCCAGCATGGTCACAAACTGCAGACCGTGATCCACATTGGGCGGGATCGGCTCCGGACGCGACATGTGCGGGAAAATCGGATTGCGCTCGTTGTGGACCTCGTGAACAGTCGTCGTGCCACCCTCGAGCAGACGCGGGAACCACCCGGCAGCGTTGCCCCACATGCAGTCGACCAGGACGCGATAGCCCGCCTGCTTGATCGGCTCCATGTCAACCATGCGGTGCAGCAACGCCGTGTAAGCCGGATCCGGGATCAAATTTCTCGACCAGACCATCGGTCAGGGCATCATCTAGCTTCAGCCGGGCAGTCGGCACGCCATCGGGGATCGCCGCTTCAATGGCCTTCAGATCATTCGGCGGGAATGGCCCCGCCGTTCGCATCGCGCACCTTGAAGCCGCAGTCCACCGGTGGATTGTGGCTGGCGGTGATGTTGATTGCCCCGGCGGCATGGCTTGTCCAGCACGCTGTAGGAGATGGCCGGTGTCGGTGTTGCGCCCTGCGTCAACCAGACGTTGATGCCGTTGCCGGCCAGAACTTCGGCCGAGGCGGCCGCGAAATGCTCGGCCTGAAATCGTTGGTCATGGCCGATGACCACGCCCTTGTCGGCCTGGCCCGCTGTTGCTTGAGGAAGGTAGCAAAGCCCTGGGCGCAGCGTCGAACATTGTCAAACGTGTAGTCCTCCGCGATTCGGCCGCGCCAGCCATCCGTTCCAAATTTGATTTTGTCCATCGTTGGCCCATCCTCCTGAGCGTGTATCGGTTAGTATATTGTTCTCGCCTGCGCGCAGTGACTGCAGGTCAGCGTCGACCATCATCTCGACCAGTTGTTGAAAGTCAACCATCGGTTCCCAGCCCAGCTCCCGGCCGGCCTTGGCGGCGTCGCCCACCAGCAGGTCGACCTCAGCCGGGCGCATGTAGCGCGGTCCTGCACGACATAATCATGCCAGTCCAGATCGACATGCCCAAAGGCGGTTTCCAGGAACTCTTCCACCGAGTGCGTCTCGCCGGTCGCGACCACATAATCGTCCGGCTCGTCCTGCTGCAGCATCAGCCACATGGCCTGGACGTAATCACCGGCAAAGCCCCAGTCACGGCGCGCATCGAGATTCCCCAGCCGCAGTTCATCAGTTAAGCCAAGCTTGATTCGGGCAACGTGGTGAGAGATCTTGCGCGTGACGAACTCCAGCCCGCGGCGCGGAGACTCGTGGTTGAACAAGATGCCCGAGGAGGCGTGCATGTCGTAGCTCTCGCGATAATTGATCGTAATCCAGTGGCCGTAAACCTTGGCCACGCCATACGGACTGCGCGGATAGAACGGCGTGGTTTCGCTTCTGGGGCACTTCCACAACCTTGCCAAACATCTCGCTGGAGCTGGCCTGGTACATGCGGATGCGCGGATCGACAATGCGAATGGCATCCAGAATGCCGCGTCACACCCAGGCCGGTAACATCACCGGTGAAGACCGGCTGATTCCAGGACGTTTGCACAAACGACTGGGCCGCCAGATTATAGACCTCGTCCGGCCGGTGCTCTTCCAAGATGCGGATGAGCGAAATCTGATCCCCAAGATCGCCGGGAACGAGCTCGATCTGATCCTGGATATGGGCAATTCGATGAAAGTTGATCGTGCTGGTCCGGCGCACCATACCGACAACGTCGTACCCTTTGTCGAGCAGAAACTCAGCCAGGTAGGAACCGTCCTGACCGGTAACTCCGGTTATGAGTGCTTTAGGCATGAGCTATCTTTTTCCTTGCGGTCTCGGCTCTTGGGCCGGCTAATCCGTAGTATAGCCCATCGGCCGAGGGGCGTAAACCGCTGCGGTTGTCTATGCGAATGAAGTAGGGCGACTCACCCGCTGGTCGGAGGTTGGCCGTTGCTTCGAGTGGCGCAGGAGCCATGCCTCGACCTCTAGGCCGGGGTCAGGGCATACACAATATGGGACTGCGACTGACGGATTCCACTCGGCACCCAATGCTCGCGCTGGGCATAGTGTCCCAACCCCCACATGACCAGACTTTCGAACGTCCCCGACGTGGCCTGTTCCCGCTGATCATCGGAACGCGTGATGCCGGGCGGGAACGGCGGCATGTCGATGTAGCCGCTGAGTGTGGGTGACACGGCCGTCAATTCCTGTAGGTCGCTGAGGTGCAGGCCGGACAGCCCGCTGCGATTCGTATGGGCGGCGTTGTCGGCGTTAGGGGCAAAAAAGGCAGTGGCCCGGCTATGGGTCAGGACGTCAGCGGCGTAGGGAGCGCGGGCCAGCTCCGGCAGACGCTGCAGGACTTCCGATGCCACAGCCAAATCGAAGATCCGGTCCCCCAGATGGGGATGCGCCAGATCGTCCACCAACTGCGTTTCCGGCTCGGCCAATTGAAAGTCGCCCTCCTCAAGCAGGGCTCCGCGGGCAGCGATGAGCCGCTCAAGGGCAGCAGGGCGTTCATCAATAACGGTCACCGCAACGCCTAACTCGGTGGCTAACAGGAGGAAGTCGAGGCTCAATCCATAGCGCTGAGGCAGCCCGGCAATGAGCATTGACTGAGGTCTATCCTTTCGCTTCAACCACGGCGCTAGTGCGCGCCGCTTGGCGAAATATTCATAGGCCGTCCCCATCCCTTCCCCTTCAGCCAGGGCGAGCGCGTATAGATCTTTGACAGTGTAATGAGTCAGCATGGTAGGGGAGGTATCTATATCTGGGACGAAGGGCCGGCCCGATTATGCTTTGGGCTCGTACGTCATCACCGGGCGGTAGACACACTGGCACTGCAATCCTTTCGTACACGTGGTCAAAGGTAGATGAGGTGCGTCGTCCGGCAAGTACTCAGTGGTGGTATCCAGTGACAAGCAGGCCTCGCAGCCATCGGGGTCAATCTGGATGCGTACGCCGCGAATCGAGCCCTTGGCTTTCATGCCCAGTCGATAGGCAGCGAGTGTTTTCTCCGCATAATTCGGGGCTTTGGCAATCTCCCGATGAAACTCATTCAGCCAGTTGAACGGCATGGTTCTCCTCGACTTGTCTCCGGCAGCACAACACAATACCACTCGCGAATCGCTTCAAAGCGCTTGGGGCCAATACCGGGCACCTTGCGTAAATCATCCACGCCGGCATACGGCCGATGCAGGATGATCGTCTTGGCCAAGCGGTGACCGACGCCGGGCACGGCCGCCAACTGGGTTTGATTGGCCGTATTCAGGTCCACGCGCACATCGTCGGCAAAGAGCGCATCTTCCAGCGAGCCGAACTTCTCCATGAAGGGCACCGGCCGCTCTTCTTCGAGCACAGACATCAGGTCCGGCATCAAGCCGCGTCGCTGGCAGAAGCCGATAAGCTGCAGCGCCTTTTGGCCCTTGGTCGCGTCGGCCGTAAAGTCCTGAAACACATCGTGAAAGTGGTCGAAGCAGAGGCGTGTCAGTTCAGCATCGTCGTAACATTCGATCAGAAATTTGCGCAGCGTGGCTAAATCAGGATCTTTGATCATGGCGGGTTAAATCAGCTTACGGGTATTTTCAGACTCTCGTTCTTGTCGGCTGGGGCCATGACCGCGATCTGGTCAGGGCTAATGACCTTGGTGCCCACGCGAGCCAGCGTCGGCACATCAATGAGCATATTGGTGTAGGAGGCGTTGGCCAGCGGACAGTAGCACTCCTTGGCGGCAATGCTGCGACGCACTTCCTTGATCGCCTCGCCAAACCAGATCTCCTTGAAATCATAGTTGTGGTCGCGCAGATTGCCCAGGTTGTCGGCACGCACGCAACAGGGCCATACCGTGCCGTCGGCATAGATTTGGGCGCTGGCCCAACCCGCATAGCAATCGATAACCTGGTCCTCTTCTTCAAGTATGCGTTTGACCAGCTTGTAATACTCCACACGAAAAGCCTCGGTAATGCGGGCCACGCCGCGATACTCTTTGCTCTGGACATAGGCGATCAGGCGGTCTATGGCCGCATTGTAATCCTCTTTGTCCGGAGTGATGGGCAGGCCGACGGTGTCCAACTCGACGCGCGGTTCGGCAATCTCCGTGATAAACTGATCGGCGCCGGATTGGTCGGCGTAGGCAATCAACTCATCGAGATGGCCGACACTAAAGACAGAGACAACCGAATGGATACCGATAGTCAGATTGGGCAGCCGTTCGCGCAGTTCGAGCAGCTGAATCAGCCGCTCCTCGAAATCGCTCGAAGTTTCCGGGCACACCGCGAATAATGTCGTGCTTCTCGCCCACGCCGTCCAGCGACAAATTGATGATCAATTGACTGTCCGGGCAAGACGTGGCGATCCGCTCGACCTTGTCGGGGATGCTACTCAGCAGGCTGTTCGTCGGGATGTTGATCAAACCCGGCCGGCAGTGCTTGTAGGCCAATTGCGCCAGCTCGACAATGTGAGGATACATAAACGGCTCGCCACCACTGATCGTAAACCAGTAGGGCGCCTGCCCCAGTGACGCCAGCGCCTTGTCCCATTCTTCCAGGGTCATTTCGTTCTCGCGCTTCATCCAGATATTGCAGGTCAGGCAGCGCGAGTTGCAGCGTGGCGACGGCGACAGGGTGATGTTAAGGGGTAGCATTTTGGGCCAACCCAGACTGCGATAGGCCCTAAACAAGGGTACGCGTGTCAAGACGCCTAGCATTGAATTCAATGTGGTTCCAACTCCTTGGTGGTGGTGGCCATGTCCCATACTGTGTGGCTGCGGCGCGCACGATAATCTCGCGCGCCCAGATAGCGCCCTGCGACCTCCAGGCCGACGACACGCCACGTCCAGAAGAACTGCTTCGGCCGCCAATCCAAATGGCGCAGCAGCAACCCCAGAATCGTCAGGCCGCTCATGGTGCTGACTGAGTAACCCAGACGATCTTCCAGTTCCAGGTGGCCGGCGTAGATGCGCCGGCGCTGCCGCAGAAAGTCCTCAACGGTTTCAGGACCTTTGTTGTAAACAATCGCATCGGCCACATAGCGAACCTGGTAGCCCTGTCCGCGAATAAGCGGCTCGACACTGGCCTCATCAACGGCCGTAAACGGCGGAATCCGTTCGAAGATGCGCCGGAAGGCGATCATCTCACCCGCCTTGAAACCGGCTTCGTTCATAGCATGGTGAAGATCCCAAAGCAGATGCGCGGCAAATCCCATGAACTCGGTCGGATCATTCACCGGCACCGGACGGCTGGCGGTCAGCCCAACCTCAGGGTCGGCAAACGGCGCTACGAGCTTCTCCATGGCATCCTCGGCCGGCAGCAGATCGGCGCTGCTAAGTACCAGCACATCCTCCTGCGCCTGGCGCAGGAACAGGTTCATGGCCGACGCTTTGCCTTCGCGCACAGGTTGGCTGATCAGGTGGATACGCGAATCAGCGCGTGCTGCCTCCCGCACGATTGCTTCTGTTCGATCCGTGCACCCGCTGGCAACCACGATGATCTCGGCAATCGTGGACGTATCCAGCACCTGGCGTTGCAGTCGTTCCAGCAGACGGCCGATATTGGCCTCTTCGTTGTAGGCCATGATGCCCGATGCGAACAGCGAACGGCAATCGCCTCGGTTTCGGGGGGCCGGTCGGTGTGGATTGGGCTGGTGGCAATGCTCATAGCAAGGGCCGAGTATAGCGCAGCGATGGTCTGATAGCCATGCGCCGCGCCCGCTTCTCAATCAACCCATCGGTGACCTGTACCGTAGACGACTACCAGCCGACAGCCGCGCCGTCATTGCGGGGTTCGCTCCCGCCAATCAACACGCCCGACTGCGGATCGCGAACGATGACTTGTCCGCCGCCGTAGTGGACGGAAATATCCAGTGGCAGCAAGTCGTGGCCCCGCCGTTGCAGGTCAGCGCGCACGTCGTCGCCCGCGGCCGCTTCCAGCGCGACACGGCGACCTTCAAGCCAGTTGAAGCGAGGCGCATCGAGCGCGGTCTGAGGATCCATCTCGTGCCGTACAAGATTCAGCCCGACCTGTAGATGGCCCTGAGGCTGCATGAACCCGCCCATCACCCCAAAGCTCGACCAGGGCAGGCCGTCGTGCGTAATGAAACCGGGGATGATCGTATGGTACGGCCGTTTGCCCGGGGCTACCTCGTTGGCATGGCCAGGCACCAGACTGAAATTTGCCCCGCGATTCTGCAATTGAACACCCGTGCGCCCGGCATTCAACCCGCTGCCAAAGCCCATGTAGAGGCTCTGGATCCAGCTGACCATATTACCAAATTGGTCGGCGACCGTCAGGTAGACCGTATCGCCGTGACGCGGTGGATTACCGGCTTGCGGCAATGCCGCCCGGCGCGGATCAATCAAGCGCGGCGCGCTGCTCCGCATAGGCGCGGCTCAAGTAGACCGTCAATGGGCACATCAACCTGTCGCGGATCGCCGATATAAGTCTCGGCATCGGCAAAAGCCAGTTTGGTGGCCTCGATGAGCAGGTGGTAGTAGTCGGCCGAACCGTACGGAATGCCGTCACCAGCCATCTCACGGGCGATATTGAGCGCCAGAAGCGCCGTCAGGCCCTGACCGTTGGGCGGGATCTCATGAAAAGCGTAGCCATTCTCCAAGTCAATGCCAATAGGGTCGACCCACTCAGCGCGATAGGTCGATCAGATCATCGTGGGTCAGTTGCCCGCCGTCCTCCTGAACAGCCATGACGATCTGATCCGCTACGGCGCCTGCATAGAAAGCGTCGTACCCCTGCTCGGCGATAAGCGACAACGTGTCAGCGATTTCCGGATTACGGAACATCTCCCCGGCATATGGCGCACGTCCGTTCGGCAGCCAGACGCGAGCCGAGTCCGGCTTGCTCAGACAATAAGATCCACTGAGCGTTGCCAGGCCTGGGCAATGCGTTGGCTGACGGGATAGCCATCGCGGGCATAGGCGATGGGCTGGGCCAGCAGCTGGGCCAGTTCCATCGTGCCAAATCGCTCCAGAGCCAGTTCCCAGCCGCGCAGGCTGCCGGGAACTGTCACGGCCAGGCCGCCGCGCGCCGGGAAGATGTCGTGACCCTGGGTCCGCATCCAGTCGCCGGTCAGCGACTGTGGTGCCGGGCCGCTGGCGTTAAGGCCAACGAGCCGCCCTTCATCAGCCATCCAGATAAGCGCGAATGCGTCTCCACCAATTCCGGTGGAGCACGGTTCAGTTACGCACAGCGTTGCGACCGTGGCAATGGCGGCGTCAACCGCATTGCCCCCGGCCCGCAAAATAGCCAGTCCGGCCTGGGCGGCCAGCGGTTGGCTGGTGGCTACCAGGCCATTGCGAGCAATGACGGTCGACCGACGGCTGGGGAATGAATGTAGGCTTCAAATTTCACGATGACCACACCTCTTGACACCGAACAACTGTTCGTGTTATACTTCAGAACAAATGAGCGATTTTAGGCGGTTTAGGCAATTTGAACGATTAGCCGCCGTGGAGAAAGGCTACCATGAATGACAAACCGTTGTCAAAACGTCAGCAGAACATTCTGGACTTCACCCGGGACTATATGTCTGAGCAAGGCCGACCGCCGACCATTCGTGAGATTGGCAGTGCGGTTGGCATCACTTCGACCTCCGTCGTCAACTATAACCTGGCGAAACTGGAGGAACGAGGCTACCTCGACCGCGATCCCGATGTATCGCGTGGCTTGCGTCTGACTGAAAAGGCTGATGGCTTTGGTCATTCGGCCGTCTCAGTCGCTCCAGAACACGGCTACCGCCGTGCGCGCAGGCGATGGAGAAACTGGTTCGCATTCCGCTGGCCGGCACCATTGTCGCCAGCAAGCCGGTAGAAGTTGGTCATGACGGCTTCGGCGTCTATGATGAAGATGATGCGGTCGAACTTAGCAGTTCGATGCTTCCTGACCGGACAGAGGGTCTGTTCGCGTTGCGCGTCAGTGGAGACTCGATGATCGATGCCATGGTCAATGACGGCGACATCGTCATCATGCGGCAGCAAAACGAAGCCCGCAACGGCGATATGGTAGCAGTATGGCTTCAGGGTGACACCACCACGTTGAAGTACTTCTTCAACGAGGGCAATCGCATCCGTCTTCAACCCGCGAACCCGACCAT
The DNA here is from genome assembly GCA_963695535.1 of uncultured Chloroflexia bacterium. GTDB lineage: Bacteria > Chloroflexota > Anaerolineae > Promineifilales > Promineifilaceae > Promineifilum. Next base: position 518,205 of record CAVOGT010000001.1, on the reverse strand, counting down.
GCAGCCTATCTATGTGTCGCCCGGCGATGTGCAGGTCCAGGGCAAGGTCATGATGGTCTTGCGGCAGACTGCCTAGCCTTTTGGAGATAACTAAGGTGGGCGGTCAATTGACCGCCCACTTTTTTCGCTCATGATTAGCACACTTGTTCTACACTCTTGAGATTTGCCATGATTAATGCAACGCCTGCCACAGCCGATGAGCGTTCTCGCTATCGGTTCGACTTGGAAGCCCATCAGATTGATGCTGTCCTGGATCATCATCAGGTAGCGGGCAGTGTGACCTCCGGCACCGTGCGCCGGCGCACGGTTGAATTCGACGTCCAGGCGCCGCTTTCGACCGGTCTGGAACGTATGCGCGGCCTGAAAGATCATGTGATGACAGCGCTTGGCGTTCGCGATGTAGCATTTTCGAAGCAGGACGGTCATTGGCGCTTGCAGGTTGAGCGGCGCTATGAACCCCCGGTGCCTCTGGCGAGCCTGCTGGCCGGCCTGCCGGAAATTCAACCATGCACAGCGGCCATTGGTCTCAGTGACACGGGTCAGCCAGTGCTGTTGAATTTCGGTCCCGACGCGGTTAGCCATGTGCTGGTGGCGGGCGAAACCGGCGCGGGCAAGACGACGCTGCTGCGATCGCTGGCTGCCGGGCTGGCGCTGTCCAACCGACAGGGCGATGTACAGCTCCTGTTGATTAATGGGGCATCTGACAATGGGCATGTTCGCGAGGTTCCGGCCACATGGCGGCCGCTGGCCTACCTGCCTCACTTGATGACCGATCTCGTTGCCGGCCCGGATGTTGGCGCTGAGGTACTGCGCTTCCTGGTGGGCGAGATGGCCTATCGTCGCAATCAGCGTGTGCGTTGGCCGCGCATCGTGGTCCTCATCGACAACGCCGTGGCCCTCTTGGAGGCCGCAGGCCCAGAAGTGACCGATGATGTCTTGCGCCTGTTGCAGCACGGCTGCAACTCAGGCATTCACTTGGTTCTGGCGACGTCACAACCACAGTCGGCCGTACTGGATGCCCTCTTTATGTCTCAAATCTACCCATTCGGATTGTCGGTAAATTGAGCGACGCAGCGCTGGGAAAGAAGATTACCGGCAGCGACGACCTTCAGGCGCAGTATTTGCGTGGCGCCGGTGAGTTTATCGCCATAGCGAACGGGCAACAGACGTACTTTCAAGCCGCCGATATCGGCGATTATGATTTGCATTGGGAGTTGAACAGGCTGTTGGGCAGTACCCGGCCGCGGCTCTTGGCCAGACCCTTTGACACGAGGCCGGCGCTTGTGGCCCCGGACCCGATGCCTACCACCCCCAGGACATTCGAGCGCAAGAATGGTGTCCATTGGGTTGATCCGGTGGCGTCTCCTACTGGAAACAGCTGATTCCGACGAGGAGTTGGCAGGAGGATTATCATGAAGGTTGGTATGTTGTGGTTAGATGCAGATGGCAAGAGCACGTTTGAAGAAAAGGTTATACGGGCGGCCGCTTACTATGAAGACAAGTACGGCCGAGCCCCGGATCTATGCCTGGTGAACACTTCGAGCTTTGTAGAAGAAGAACTGACAGTCGGCCAGGTGAAGGTGCAACGAATCAAGACGGTCCTACCCCATCACTTCTGGGTTGGGCTGGGAACCGCGTAGCCAATTCAACCCCTCAGCATCCCGCAAATGCATTGCGACGCCGGTTAATGCGTGCTTGCGGGCACCACAGTTGCTAGACTCTAGAATCTATCAACTGGCGGTGACTTAGGGTACGTGACAACAACACAAGCGAACTTCCTGGGTGAGGGTGATTATCGAGCAGTCGCCCTTACCCATTTCTTTATTGATGTCCTCAACAGCAGCCGAACCCTGTTGGTCGCTATTTTGGCGGTAAGTCTGGGCCTGTCCAACGCACAGGTCGGCCTGGCACTCCTCATCTACAACATCGGTAACGCCCTGACACAGCCATTCTTCGGCAGCATGGCCGATCGCATTGGGCCACGCAACCTGGTGTTGGCCGGCATGGCCTGGATGATTGGCTTCTACTCTCTGGCAGCCCTGGCCGGCGACTGGGTAGCGCTCGGCGCGGTCACAATCGCCGGGTTTGGGTCCGGTGCCTTTCATCCATCCGGCACCATGGTTGCCAGTCACGCCAGCACGACGCTCGCGCACGCAGGCAACGTCGATCTTCTTCATGGCTGGGCAGTTGGGCTTGTTTGCCGGCCCGATTATGACCGGTATTTTGCTACAGCAGTTCGGCCGACCTGCCTACCTGGTGCTACCGATGTTGGCCCTCTCCGCCCTCATTGCGGGGTGGCGCAGTCTCAGCCGTGACGGTAGCCACTATGGCGCGGTGGCGTCTTCAGCGAACGGAGGCCGGCGACTACGCTTTTCGCTGGCGATTCCTCAAGAATCGATGCCGCAGGCTATCGCGCTGGCGGGAATCATCATTTGCACCGGGACCGTCAGTATAGCAACCATCAACTTCGCGCCGGTGCTCTTCACCGACATGGGCATCGCCACCGCCCAAGTAGGACTGCTTTCGGGCTTGCTCCTGCTTGGGTGCGGCGGTGGGCGGGGTAGTCGGCGGTACGCTGGCTGATCGCATTGGTGGGCGTCAGGTGATCATCGTCAGCATGCTGTTGGCCATCATTCCAATCTATACCTACGTGGTCACAGACGGCGTAATGCGGTTGCTGATCATGGTCGCCGCCGGGTTTTTTGTCGGCATGCCGCATAGTATTCTGGTGTTGTCCGGGCAGAACCTGTTGCCGGGCCGCCGAGCCACTGCATCCGGCGTCGTCCTTGGGTTTCATGTTCTTCGCCGGTTCCCTGGGCACCTTCTTTCTTGGCGTCGCTGCCGATCAGGTTGGACTAGCCCACGCCCTACAGGCCATTGCGGTCTTGCCGCTGGTTGCAGCAGCTATTGCCTTCTTCTTCCTCAAACCTTAGGCCTCGTGACAGGACCATGTCCCTCCGCTGGAAATTTGCTACCATAGGGTAATCCAATCTCACGACGAACCTATGAACCATTGGCGCGAGTTCCACGGCCCAAATGCGGGCTACATTGTTGAATTATACGACCGCTACCAATCGGACCCCGCCAGTCTGGATGCCGCAACCCGCGCTTTTTTTGACCAGTGGCAACCTCCGACAGGCCCCGCAGTCAACGGCGACGGCTCACCGCGAGTACCAATCGCAGCGGCGCCGGCCTCTTCAACCGATACCGAACTCATCATGGGTGCGGTGAATCTGGCCACCGACATCCGCGAATACGGCCATCTGGCAGCCTCAATCGATCCCCTGGGCATGAGCAACCCGCCCGGTGACCCGTCACTCCGGCCGGAAGCCCACGGGCTTACTGATGAGGATTTGCGCCGTCTACCGGCCGGCGTCATTGGCGGTCCTGTGGCGGAGGGAGCAGCCAACGCTTATGAAGCCGTCGCACGCCTCCGCGACGTGTATTCATCGACCATTGGCTACGACTACGATCACATTCGCATTTCCGAGGAGCGTGCCTGGCTACGCGAATCAGCCGAAAGCGGTCGTTTTCGTTCGCCGCAAGCGCCAATGGACCCCGTCTGGATGCTGGACCAGCTCACGGCCGCTGAAGCGTTTGAGCTGTTTCTCCATCGAGTGTTTCCGGGCAAGACCCGCTTTTCGGTCGAGGGGCTGGATGTCATGGTGCCGATGCTCAACGTCTTTCTGGACGAAGCTGCCGGTTCAGGCACCTATACGATGTTGCTGGGGATGGCCCACCGCGGCCGATTGAATGTCCTCGCCCATGTGATGCACAAGCCATATGACGATCTCCTGCGCGAATTTCGCGATACGTCGGGCGATGCTTACCCGACTCAGGACCATGTGGGTTGGAGCGGCGATGTAAAGTATCATGCCGGGGCCAGCCGATCCCTGACCAATGGCAGCCCGATTGACCTGGTGGTCAAGATGGCGCCCAACCCCAGCCATCTGGAACACATCAACCCGGTGGTGTCCGGAATGGCCCGCGCCGCGGGCACTGATACCGATCACGCCGGGCGGCCGTTCTTTGACCCGTCTATTGTCCTGCCGGTTGTCATCCACGGTGACGCAGCGTTTCCGGCCCAGGGCATCGTGGCTGAGACGTTGAACCTGCAGCGGTTGCGGGGCTATCGCATTGGCGGCACGATCCATATCATCGCCAACAACCAGATCGGCTTCACAACCTCGCAATGGGAAGGTCGAAGCATGCTCTATGCCAGCGATCTCGCCAAGGGCTTCAAAATGCCCATCGTTCATGTGAATGCCGACGACCCTGAAGCGTGCATTGAGGTGGCGCGGTTGGCATGTGCCTATCGCGCGCTCTTTCAGACGGACTTTGTCATCGATCTGGTAGGCTACCGACGCTACGGGCACAACGAAGGGGATGAACCTCGCTTCACACAGCCCCGCATGTATCAGGCCATAGACGCTCATCCCAGCGTGCGTCGACTGTGGGCTGACGAATTGGTCGCAACGCGGTCTGATCACGGCGGAAGAGGCCGAAGCCAAATTGCAGCGAAAAGATGGAATATCTGGGCGAGGTCTATCAGTCACTGCCGCCCGAGCCCGCCCCCACCCAGGAACCGCAACTCGAACCGCCGCCCAAAGGCGCCGCGACCAACGTCAAGACGAACGTACCGCTGGATCTGCTGATCGAGCTGAACAACGAACTGCTGGAATTGCCGGCAGGGTTTGAGTTGAATCGCAAGCTGAAGCGCATCCTGGAACGCCGTCGCGAGGCTTCGATCGAGCCCAACAAGCCGGTGGTCGATTGGGCCACGGCCGAAAGCCTGGCCTTCGCCACCGTCTTATCTGAAGGCAGGGCCATTCGCTTCACCGGTGAGGACGTAGAGCGGGGCACATTCGGTCACAGGCACGCGCTTCTGCGCGACGAGGAATCCGGCAACGTCTACATCCCCCTGCAAAACATCCCGCAGTCGAGGGCCGCCTTTGAGGTGCGCAACAGTCCGCTGTCCGAGAACGCCGCCGTCGGTTTTGAGTATGGCTACAACGTCGAAGCACCGCGATCGACTCGTGCTGTGGGAAGCACAATATGGTGATTTCATCAATGGGGCCCAGGCCATCATCGACGAATTCCTCGTGTCCGGCAGCGCCAAGTGGGAACAGACTTCTTCGCTGGTGCTACTACTGCCCCACGGCTACGAAGGCCAGGGCCCGGACCATTCCACCGGTCGATTGGAACGCTTTCTGTCGATGGCGGCCGAAACCAATATGCGCGTCGCGAATCCCACGACGTCTGCCCAATACTTTCACTTGTTGCGGCGGCAGGCCCAGTTGCTGACCGTCGACCCGCTGCCACTGATAGTTATGTCGCCCAAAAGTCTTCTGCGCCATCCGCTGGCCCAGTCCTCGTTAAGTGAACTGGCCGATGGCCGGTGGCACCCGGTCATTGACGATCCGCTGGCCGCAGCGGATCCGGAGGCTGTGGAACGTCTGATAGTATGCAGTGGTAAAGTCTACATCGACCTGATCAATGACGAGCGGAGGGCGGACTGTCACAGGCTGGCCATCGCCCGTCTCGAGCAGCTGTATCCGGTGCGAATCGACGAGATCGCCGCTGTTATCGCCAACTATCCCAATTTGACCGAGTTGGTCTGGCTTCAGGAAGAGCCGGCTAATGCCGGTGCGTGGGACTTCTTGCGTCCCTACCTAACCGAGCTGGCCGGCGACACGCTTATCGTCTCGAGCCATTAGCCGGCGGCGACGCGCCAGCCCGGCCGAAGGGTCCACGGCGGCCCATGCGCGCAATCAGGCCGCTCTGCTGGACCGAGCATTTGAATTCAAAGGATAAACCACCCTCATGGCCAAGGAAATCACAGTCCCCGAATTAGGTGAATCGGTCGTCGAAGCCACAGTCGGCGATTGGCTGAAACGCGTTGGCGACGTTGTACAAGTCGGCGATATCGTCGTCGAGCTGGAGACGGACAAGGTCGACATTGAGGTTGGCGCCATGAGCGCCGGGACGTTGACTGAAATCATCCAGCAAGCCGGTGCCGATGTCCGGATTGGTGATGTCCTGGGAATCATTGACGAGAACGGTCAGACGGCCGCTTCTACGCGTTCGAACCCACGCATGAAAGCGACAATCGAATCCACAACCCAGGTTACCGCAGACGACCGCAGCCACGGATAGCAAACCGGCCACACCCGTTGCGCGGCGAATTGCTGAATCCGAGGGTGTCGATCTCGCTCAAGTCGCGGGGACGGGGCCGGGCGGCAAGGTCACCAAGCAAGACGTCGTCGGCTCGCACGGCTCCCTCTCCTGCAGAAGCCGTGTCCGTACCAACAGTGGCGGGGTCAAGATCGGCTGTCTCTCCTCAGTCGGAGCCACGGCCTTCGGCATCAGCGGGCGGCCGTCCTGAAGAACGCGTCCGCATGAGCCGCCGCCGCCGCACCATTGCCGAGCGACTTGTAGAAGCACAGCAGACAGCTGCGATTCTGACCACCTTCAACGAAGTGGATATGAGCGCGGTGATGGACTTGCGCAAGCGCCGCCAGGAAGCGTTCGTGGCTCAACATGGGGTCAAGCTGGGCTTCATGTCGTTCTTCGTCAAGGCCTCAGTCGGCGCGCTACGCGCTTATCCCCGCATCAATGCTGAGCTGGATGGCGATGAGATGGTTCTCAAAGGATACTACGATATCGGCATGGCCGTCGGCGCTGAGGAAGGGTTGGTGGTGCCGGTCATTCGCGATGCCGACCGCCAAGTCGTTTGCCGACATCGAGCTGACTATTCGCGATTTCGCTACCCGGTCCAGGGATGGCACGCTAACCCTGGACGATCTACGCGGCGGCACGTTCACCATCACGAACGGCGGTGTCTACGGATCCATGCTCAGCACCCCCATCCTCAACCCACCGCAGGTGGGCATTCTCGGGCTACACAACATACAGGAACGGCCGATGGCGATTAACGGTGAGGTGGTGATACGGCCGATGATGTACCTGGCACTCAGCTACGACCACCGCATCGTTGACGGCCGCGAGGCTGTGCAGTTCCTGGTCCGGTGTGAAAGAACTGATTGAGGACCCTGAAGCGCTGCTGCTGGAAGGCTAGGCGACCGTCAGCTCGATAATCGGATCAATCGTGAAGGCCAGCCGGGCATGCGCGTCGCGGAGCGCCTGCTCCACGGCTGCGGGCGTTTCACCACGGGCGAAGATGAAGCCCAGATAGCTGTCGCCCTCCGGCAAGCGGGACAAGTGGGTAATTGAGTGGCGCGCTAATCTCGATGCGATCAATGAGCGCCACTTCAGATGCCGCTTCAACTCCCCGCACGCTCCCGCAATAGGCCCGCTTCCGGTATGGGGATCATCATCACCCCACTGGCCCGGTCGGCGCGATCCGTAAGTCCCAAAGGTAGACCACAGGCCTGACGCAGAATCAGTTCTTCGAGTGAAGCGTCAACGCCGAAGCGCAATACTTCCGAGCAAAGGCCGCCTATCGAGCGCCCGGCAATCTCCACGATCCAGGCCCCGTCGTCATTGAGCCGTAGCTCAGCGTGGACCGGGCCGGTTGACAGGCCAATCGCCTGCGCGGCCTCAGCCGTGACTACGCGAATAGTCACCTGTTGATCTGGCCGTCAACGAGACGGCGTAACGTAAATCGTTTCCTCAAAAAACGGTCCTTCTAGCGGATCAGGCTTGTCAAACAGGGCCAAGAGATGGAAATTACCGCCATCCAACAGCCCTTCGACTGCTACCTCCACGCCCGGAAGGTAACGCTCGATTAAATAGATCGCCGACCCGGTTTGTCCCGCCGCTGAAATGACTCGACGCAGACGGTTTATAGCACCAGTCAGTTCCTCTGGGTTGTTGGCCCGCATCACACCGCGACTGCCGTTCATGTCAACCGGCTTCACCACGACCGGATAGGTCAGCCCCGCAGCGATGGACGCTGGATCATCAGCCAGATCGTAGGCCTCAAATTCCGGTGACGCCACCATACCCTGCCGCAACATCCGGCGCATAAGGTGTTTGTTGCGGGCCGCAATCGCCGCGTCCGGGTGATTGTGCGGCAATCCCAGCGCGGCACTGGCCGCGGCTGCCAGCAAGCTGCCGCTGTCGTCCACCGACAGTACGGCCGCGACGGGATGTTGCCGGGCATAGGTGACGACAGCCTCCGTAGCCCCTTGGATATCATGAAAACGAAGGGCGAGCGCATCCGGCCATTGGTTGGCCAACTCCGGTGGCACATCCAGACCAGTGACCACTTCTATCCCTAGCCGAGCCGCCGCCTGGCGAAATGCCGCGAGACGATACGAGCGAGGGGTTGTCAAGAGAAGGACGCGGAGAATCCCAGCGTCTTCGGAATCGCGTTGCATGAGTGCAATTATAGCACGCACCGCCCGGAACCATCTTTTAAGGACTTGTGAACGCCATCCAGGCAAAGTGTTGTATAGTTGCGCCGGAAGGAAGGTGCATTTGAGTACGACAAATAGCGTCCGCAACGGGCTAGGGCACGGTGTCTTGCCGGCATTCTGCATAGGGCTTTGCCTGATGGCAAGCACTTACCTCAGCGCCTCAGCCGTCTACGCTGTCTCTACGAACAACGGCCAGAGCTCCAGCGACCTCGCATTCGGAATTCACCTGCCGATCATAGCCGGAGCGACCTACTATGTACCACCGACACTGCCTCCGCCCACGGTGTTGACCGGCAACCCACCCATCGACTTCCAGGCGGCAACGGCCGAACTTCGCGCACAAGGCCTGACGCTCACCTATAACAAGATCGGCTTTCACGCCGGCGACCGCGGCCGCTGGGCCGATCTGGTGGACATGATGACCACGCTGGACGCGGCCGGCGTTCCGTTCTTTCTCAAGAGCACGGATAACGCGCAGCCTATTTACATTGCGCAAGAGTTGATGCGCCAAAGTGGGATGCCCCACACGCTTGTCTATCGGCGCGTGTCCGGCGTCGACAACGTACCCAATTACAACGCCAGTCCGGCGGCAGCGGCCGTCTTCCATTGGCAACAACACAAGGACGCATTCCCGCCGGAACTGGACCCAGAGCTGGTGTGGGTTGAAACGGTGAACGAAGTTGACAAGGGTCGCGCGCCCTGGCTGGGCGACTTTGCCTATGAGACGGCACAGCTCACTTTGGCTGACGGGTTTCGCTGGGCGGCCTTTGGCTGGTCTTCCGGCGAACCGGAGCCGGCAGACTGGGAATCGCCGCAAATGCTGCGCTTCCTGCGGCTGGCCGCGGCCAACAAGGAGCGGGTGGCCATCGCCCTGCATGAGTACAGCTATGAGACGGACCAGATAAGCGCCATCTATCCTTACTTGATCGGCCGTTTCCAGTTTCTCTTCGATACGTGCGACCGCTTTGGAATCCCGCGACCAACGGTTCTCATTACCGAATGGGGCTGGACGTACAACAAGGTCCCGACTATCGAGGAAGCCTTGGAAGATATTGCTTGGGCATCCTGGCTCTATGCCGCCTATCCTCAAGTGAAGGGGGCTGCCATCTGGTATCTCGGTGACACGCCGGGCAATATTGAAGACGAGACGGCCAAGCTGATCCAACCCGTGACTACGTACAGTTTAAGCCACTATTTCGGGGTAACATCGGGCTTCGGCGCGATAGACATGACCCTGTTTCAGCCCAATCCACCGACCAGCCGTGAGGACGATCGATGAATAAGATAACCCGTGAAGACAATCAACCGGCCCACCTAATGCCTGGACGTGCCTTGGCGGCCGTATTGGCGCTGGCTGTGATGGCCGCACTTGTGGTCGGCTGTGCCACACCCCAATTGCGCGTCGAATCCGCCGTGGCCAGCCTCGAATCAGCCGAAACGGGCTTCTTGCCCGCGCTGTTTGGTAGCCCGGAGGATCGCGTCACGCCGACGCCGGAGGCGACAGCGACCGTAACGCCCACACCCACACCTGACCCGACGGGATCGGTCACGCCGCTACCACCTCCGCTGCCTGCGCCGACCACCATTGTCAGCGTTCCGCCGATTGACTTTGACGCGGCCCGCGCTGATGCACAGTCGAAGGGCTTGGACCTGGCCTTTGTCAAGATCGGTTTTCATGTGGCACGGTGGCAATGCCACCGGACTGGGCGACTGGGAGCGCAAGCTGAACGACGCCGGTGTGCCATTCTTCCTGAAGAGCGTGGATTCCGGTGGGCCGCTTTTCGAGGTCGCAACAACTGATGAAAGCCAATGAAGCAGCCGGTCGGTTTCGTGCCCCATACGCTGGTCTTCCGTCTGACGGATCCGCAAGTACGAAGCACCCTACTACAACTACGGTGTCAGCCCGGAAGTGGCCGCTGCCGTCAGTTGGCCGCTCAATCGTGACAATTTCCCAAAGGAACTCGAAAAGGAGTACGTCTGGTACGAGACGCTGAATGAGCCAGGGCGCATCGGCGGCGACGGCAACAATCAGATCGAGCGTCTGGCACGTTTCTCGCTGGCCACAGCCCAACAAGCCGTAGCCGAGGGCTATCAGCTACGCGGCCCTCAGTTGGTCCACCGGTGTGCCGGAACGCGAAGATTGGGAAAATCCGGCCATGCTCGACTTCCTACGCTACGCGGCCGATCATCCCGGACCAGGTAGCCGTGGCGCTCCACGAATACAGCCTGACCAACGACTTCATTTCCGCCGGTTATCCGTCGCTGGTCGGCCGTTTCCAGGATCTCTTTGATGTCTGTGACGAGTACGGCATTCCCCGGCCGACAGTGCTGATCACTGAATGGGGCTGGGAATATAACAGTGTGCCGGAGCCGGCCGGCGCAATGGAAGATATCGCCTGGGCTTCGTGGTTGTATGCTGCCTATCCCACAATCAAAGGCGCCGCGATCTGGTACCTGGGACCTGGTTTCAGCGACATCGACGACAAAGCGCAGAGGCTAATCGCCCCACTGGCCGATTACAGCATCAGCCACTACTATCATTACACGCCCGGCGTCGGTCAAATTGACGCGGAGATTTTCCGGCCACCTATTCCAACATTGCTCCAGAACTCGCCGGCCTATTGCCTACGCCCTTCCCTCGACCCAGCAGTTGGCCGCCGGGACAGCTAGCAGGGACATACCGAAAAGGCTAGCTGAGGATACTGCGCGCAATGACGAGACGCTGAATCTCGCTCGTACCTTCGCCGATGGTCATCAGACGCGTATCGCGGTACATGCGCTCGACCTCGAACTCGCGGCTGTATCCGTAGCCGCCATGAATTTGAATGGCGTTGCGACAGACGCGTTCGCTGACCTCGGTGGCCATGAGCTTGGCCATGGATGCCATCGTCGAATACGGTTTCGCCTGCATCTTGAGCCAGGCCGCTTTGTGGACCATGAGCCGGGCGGCCTCGATCTCGGTAGCTGCGTCAGCCAACATCCACTGGATGGCCTGGAAGTCAGCGATAGGTGAGCCGAATGCCTCGCGCTCCTGGGCATACTTCAGGCCTTCTTCATAGGCCGCTCGCGCCAGTCCGACCGAAAGCGCGCCAATGCTAATCCGGCCGCCGTCCAACACGGCCAGCGTCTGGGCCAGCCCGCGACCTTCCCCACCCAGCAGGTTCTCACGGGGCACGCGCACTTCTTCGAACGAAACAGCATGGGTCGGCGAGCCACGCAAACCCATCTTCTTCTCCGGTGGACCCATTGTCACCCCGGGTGTGTCCGTGGGCACGAGGATGTGGCTCAGGCTGTGACTACCTTCCTGACCGGTGCGCACCAGCACGACCATCAGGTCGGCAATGCTGGCGTTGGTCATCCACATCTTGTTGCCGTCGATAATCCAGGAATCGCCCTCGGCAACGGCCGTTGTGCGGACGCCGCCCTTGAGGTCTGAACCGGCGCCGGGTTCGGTCAGACCCAGACAGGCCAGTTTGCCTTTGCCGGTCGCCAATTGCGGGAGCCAGCGCTGTTTCTGTTCTTCGGTTCCGATAAGCCACAATTGGCCCAAGACCCAACCCATTGTGGGCCGAAATAGCCAGCGCTGTGGAACCGCACGCCCAACCCAATTCTTCGATAATTAGCGCGGCGCTGATCGGAGTCCAGACCGCTTCCCCCATAGGCTTCCGGCACCTCAATACCCAGCAGACCAAGTGGACCCATCTTGCCCACGGCTGCCCAGTTGAATTCGCCCGTCTCGTCGGTGTGTTTCGCCAATGGGCGCACTTCGTTGGCGACGAATTCATGCACCACGTGGCGTAGTTCTTGTTGCTCGGCTGTCAAATCAAAGTCCATGGCTATTCCTCGTTGGCATTGGCCGCGGCAAGCGCCACAAGCAGCAGCTGGCCCAATCCCGCGGGCAGTAAATCTGTCACGATGTATTCGTCCATCCGGTGCGAATTGGCCGACTCGGTCAGCCCCAGGCAAACAGCTTCATACCCCCGGCTTAGGGGTACATTGGCATCGGTGCTGCTGGCGATGGTGCGCACATCGCTGTGGCCTACATGCCACAGCGCGTCCCGTGCCCAGCCAACTAGAGCACTATTGCGCTTGGCTCGCCCCGCCGGCCGATTTCCCACCTGGGTCATGGTCAGGCTCGCGCCGGTAGCGTGCACAAGGTGTCGCTTGTTATGCAACTCGACCAGATTCTCCACTTGAGCCACCAGGTCCGACAGAGTACGCGTATCTTCCGAGCGCAGATCAAGCCAGAGGGCCGCATGCTGGGCGATCGTGTTGATGGATGTTCCACCTTCGATCAAGCCCACATTGTATGTGGTCTTGGGTACCGTCGGCACGGTCAAGCTGTCGAAAGCCGCAATCAGATGGGCAAGCATATGAATGGCGCTCGTGGCACCATAATTGCCCCATGAGTGTCCGCCCGGTGCTCTTGCCTCGATCTTGAAACGCTTGACTCCGATAGCCTGATAGGACAGTTGACCGAACAGTCCACCTTCAACAACCACGTAACGGGCATCCGACCCAAAACGATCGGCGACTGCACGCATTCCCCGTAGATCGCCTAAGCCCTCTTCACCGACATTCGCCACGAACCAGATATCGCTGCGGCGGATCAAGCCGTGGTTCAAGATGGTCTCGGCAACGCTCAACAGTCCGGCCACACCCGTTGAATTGTCGCCCACGCCGGGTCCGCAGAAATACCGCTCTGAGCGCGTCAACGTCAGGTCTGTTTCGGCCGGAAAAACAGTGTCCAGATGGGCCGAGATTACCACCGGCCGCCCCGTTGGCTCCGTTGTAGCCGGCAAGCGGCCAAAGACGTTGTGCATGTCGTCCTGCATCACGTCGGCCAATCCCAACACCCTCATCTCATCTTCTACCAATTGGGCGCGGTCCGCCTCGGCAAACGTCGGTGCAGGCACTTGCTGGATTAGCACCACCCGTTCGAGGATACGCTCCAAATCGGTATAGAACCCTTCCAGCGCCGCCGACACGCCGGGCAGTCGGCTAATTGCTCGAGATCGTATCCATTCGTTACTTGATAAGGTTCGTAGATAGGGATCAAGCGCTTGGGAATGCGTCCGAACAGATCCACGCCCTCCTGACTATGTGCTTCCTGGTCCACCTGACCGCGTTCGTAGAACAGCGACATCAGATCACCGCGATCGTAGGGCAGCAGTACGTGAACTGGCTCCAGCAACTGGACCATCGCCGCCTCAATCAGCACAAGCAGCTCGTCGACTCCTTCCCCCGTGCGCGCCGACACGAGAGCAGCGGGAGCCTTCAGCGACAACTCGGCTTCAACGTCGTGGTCGTCCGGCAACAGGTCGGCCTTGTTCAATGCAACAACCATGGGCAGATGGTCGACCTCCAACTCGGCCAGCGTATCCTCGACCGCTTCGATCTGAGCCTGGAGCGTTGGGATGCGTCGCATCCACAACATGCAGCAGCATATCGGCGTCGGCAATCTCTTCCAGCGTAGCCCGAAACGCAGCGACAATCTCTGTCGGCAGCTTCTGAATGAACCCGACCGTGTCTGTGAAAAGCACCTCGCGGCCGCCGGGCATTGATACCTTGCGCGTCGTCGGGTCGAATGTCGCAAATAGCATATCGGCGGTCAGCACGTCGGCGCCGCTGAGTTTGTTGAGCAGTGTGGACTTGCCCGCGTTGGTGTAGCCCACGATGGCCACGACCTGCAGCTCGGTCTGCTGGCGCTTGGAGCGGTGCCGTCCGCGGCGGGCTCTGACGGTGTCGAGTTCGCTCTTGATGTGTGAGATACGACGGCCAATTTCCCGCCGGTCAACCTCCAGCTGCGTCTCGCCGGGACCACGCAGGCCGACGCCGCCGGAGGCGCCACCGGCCCGACCACCTGCCTGGCGCGCCAGATGGGTCCACATTCGCGTTAACCGCGGTAGCCGATATTCAAGCTGGGCCAGCTCCACTTGCAGCTTGCCCTCATGCAGTCTGGGCATGTTGGGCAAAGATATCGAGGATGAGAGCTGTGCGATCCAGCACTTTAACGTCCTCGCCAAAGGCTTTCTCCAGTTCGCGCTGGTGGCGCGGTGACAGTTCGTCATCCAAGATGACAACACCGGCATCCAGTTCCTCCACCAGCAAGCTTGACTTCATCTACTTTGCCGGGCCCGATGTAGGTAGCGACATTCGGCTTGTCAAAGCGCTGATAGGTCTGTCCAACGACATCAATTCCCGCAGTGTCAGCCAGTCGTGTCAGCTCTTGCAGACTTTCTTCAACAGTCAGCAATGAGTCATCTCCGCGCATATTCGGCGCCGACGAGAAAGGCTCGCTCGCGTGGCGGTGTCGTTTCATAAGTCGTGGTTTTCGTAGAACTCACCTCCGTGCCGCGCCGGTCATCTGACGCGGTCGCATCATCCGTTAATCGGCCAATCCGCTGACTTTCAAGTCGCGCGGATGCTCAACTGTATAACTATACTGCAATTTCTTCGTCGACTCCGGCGGCATAACATCTCCCATTCGATGATGTGTAGTTCGGTCTGGCTGGTCGGCGTGGGTGTGGCTGACTCGAGCTTGATCTTGATCTGCTCATGTCTGGTGGCGGGATATTGATCCTGGACGACCACCTGCGGCGGCTGTCTTGAGACCATTGCGGAGAGTAATCTCGTACCCGAAGGCGATCTGCCGGACATCACGCAGCAACCGTTTGTCAACGTCGCGCCGGACCAGTTTGCGTTCCACTTCAATGCGTTCCTCAACGCCCAACAGCAACTCCAGCTCACCGTTGACCGGGGTGTAGTCGAGCGCGTTCGACCCGATAAACTCATCTCCGGCAAACAGATTCACCCGTCCGGCCAGAAAGTGGACCGGGCGCTGTATTGGTCACGGTTGCCCGGCGGAATACGGCGTCTGTGTGACGAGGCGCACAGAAGTAGTCCACTTCCGGCGTCAAGTCAAATTGGCCGATGACCGTCTTGTGTGGTGTGCCGTCGCTGGGAATGTCCACTTCGCCGCCAATGGCAAAGGTCACGGCCGCCGGCTCGCCTTGCACGTCAGCCACGACTACTTCGGCTGCATACCGTTCCGGCATTGGCTCGGCCAGCATTGCGTCGGCCATCGCCATTGGCGCAGCAACCGACTTCAGCATGGCGTTCGTGGCTGCGGTCTCAGTTCCGGTGGTTGGTATTCATCCACGAACCACGGCCGCAATTCGGGCATTCGCTGGTTAAGCGCCGGGCGCGCAGTGGACACGGTGAGCCGAACATGGTCCCAGGGCTGGCCGGTGTTCTGGCTGATCTGGGCAAGATAGGTCACTTTCAAGCACTGCCTCGGCCGTCTTGCTGTCCTCGGGCTGCAGGAAACGCATGTCGTACAATGGCTGCCAGCCCGCCTGGCCCACGACATAGCTGATCTCCGGACTGAATTCTCCCGCCTTCAGCACTTCCACGTCCAGTCGAACTTCATACCGTTGTCGTGGCCGGGCAGACCGCAGCTGATTCAATTCGGCCGTCAGCTTGTCGATCTCGCGCTGAATGTCGCGGGCCTCCGGCCTTCGAGCTCACGCATTTGTCGACGGAGGTCCCGATCCTGCTCCTGAATGAAGGACAGCAACCGCGCCTGGTCCTCAACGGTCGATTGGCCCCTGGCCAAGCCTCGAGCATACTGCTCGGTTTCTCTGCGCATCCCGTCCAAGATGGGCCAAGCCGGCTTCAGCAACAGACCGCGTATCGGTAACGGTCTGAAGCGCATCATGGCGTTCCTGGAGCGCAGCCTCCAGCGCACGGACACGTGCCGACGGGCGCCTCAGCATAGTTGTGCCGGTTGACATCGACACTGCGCAGTCGAACCTGGGCCGTTCCCGCACCCTGCGCACGTACCGAATCCGGTTCCAGCGCCAGCGGCAAATCACCGACAATCGGGTATGATGGCCATCCGGTGGCGACCTCACACCTGCCACGCACAGGTGACACGGGCCCGATCCGGATATACCGTGACATCGGTTACTGTCGCTGCTACTGGATATTCCATCCAACTCCTCCCTAGTTGCTTATCGCGAGCCTATTGTCCGACTAGCTCACCAGAGCTTTCCGTTCCGGAGCCGAGCTTCGGCCGCTGCCCGTCATAGCGCAGTCCGTAATCACGGGCAAACCGCGTAGCGCTGTCAGTGATCGGTCTCGATAGTACGCGCCCACGATCGGTTCGATCCATGTTCGGCGGCGCGGCGGCATGAGCCCGAAGTTGGCCTTCATCGGTTGGAAGTCCTTGGGCCGCGTGTGCGTAACATAGTGACCAGAGCGCCCAGCATGGTCTGCGGTGGCAAAATCACCGGATGCTGCCCACTCACGAAACGGGCCGCATTCATCCCGGCCAATAGACCGGTTCCGGCATTGCCGACATAGCCCTTCGACCCCGGTGATCTGGCCGCCAAAGAACAGGTCGGCCCGATTGCGAACTGCAGCGTCGGCTGCAAGCATGGCCGGTGCGTTGACATAGGTATTGCGATGTAACATACCGTAGCGGACAAATTCCGCCTCGCTCCAGACCGGGTATCAGTCGCAATACGCGCTTCTGGTCGCCCCACTTGAGATTAGTCTGGAATCCGACGATGTTAAACAGTGTCCCAATCAGATTGTCCTGGCGCAACTGCACTACGGCATACGGCCGACGGCCGTTTCGCGGATCCACCAACCCCACCGGACGCATAGGTCCAAACGCCAGTGCATCTCGACCGCGGGCGGCCATCACCTCGACCGGCATGCAACCCTCAAAGAAGTGCGGATCCTCATGCTCAAACTGCTTGAGGGTGATGGTCTCTGCCTCCAGCAGCGCGTCGACGAACGCCGCATACTCATCGCGGGTCATCGGGCAGTTAATGTAGTCACCCTCTTCTTGTTCCCCACGATCGTAACGCGATTGCCGAAAGGCAATGGACATGTCGATCGTCTCAGCGTAGACGATGGGCGAGACGGCATCGTAGAAGTATAGATAGTCTTCGCCGCTAAGCTGAGAAATGCTGTTGGTCAGTGATGGCGACGTCAACGGGCCACTGGCCACGATAACCGGGCCATCGGGAATCGCCTTCACCTCTTCGCGAACACCGGTGATGCGCGGAGTGGGCCTCAATGCGCTCGGTGACACGACGGGCGAAAGCCCTCCCGGTCGACAGCCAGAGATGAACCCGCCGGCACGGCCGATTCATCGGCACAGGCAATAATCAACGAGCCCAGACCGCGGAGTTCAGCCTTCAGCAAACCGGACGCCTTGTGGGACAGATCAGAGCCTAGCGAGTTACTGCAGACCAGTTCGGCCAGCCATTCGGTATCATGGGCCGGCGTCTGCTGAACAGGCCGCATTTCATAGAGTCTGACGTCTGTGCCCGCTTCAGCCGCTTGCCAGGCCGCTTCCGTGCCTGCCAGCCCCCCACCGATAATCGTAAGCGGTACTGTCATAGATGAATTCTACCACAGTGAACCGGCGCTTGGCACAGACGAGAGCACGTCAAGACACGGCCCCGTGCGGCAACGGAACTGGACAGCGAATGCCTGAGGTTTAGAGATCGCGGCGGGAGAAGCTCCAGACAGCCAAACCCACCAGCACCAGCATATAGACGACACCATACACAACCATCAGGTCGCTAGGCTGGGAGGTAACGGCGAACGGTCCGGCGAAGGCGGCCGACGACTGAAAGGTGGGCTGAAACAAGGATAGTGCTTTCTTCCAGAGGATGTCGGCCGGCATGATCAGACTGGTAACGATGCCAATGTTGACGGCCGCTTCGTTCTGAAACAGCGCGCCGATTTGCTCAACCCAACCGCCCAGGAAAGCGATGCCAAACAGGCTGAAGGCCAAGACACCGTTAGCCAGTGTGGATAACCGCGTGCCGCCGGCGATCGACACCGACAGCACAACCAGCGCCTGCAGGATCATCAGCGCCAGGCCAGGCAACAGGTTGTCGAAGATGAAGCCCGCCCGCAAGTACACAATCAGCATCAGGCCCCCGGCCAACAGGAGCAAATAGATCGTAATCATCATGGCAAACGCCAGCCATTTGCCGATAATCACTTCCCACCGACTAATGGGCTTCGTGACGATCGTATCAATTGTATGTGAGTCAATTTCGCCGGAAATGGTGGCTACCGAAACCAGGACGGCCATAAGCGTTACCAGGATATTGGTCGCATACAGCCCGGCCGTCAGCAGCACACCGTAGATAATGGTGACGTCTTCGCCGCGTACGCCGGTGGCCTCAATTTCGCGGACGATATAGTGGAATCCAATACCGAACACCAGCAGGAAAGCGAGTCCCATCAGGACGGCGACCCACAGGATTTTGCGGCGTTGCGCCTCGCGGACCGTGAGTTCGGCAATAATCCAGGTGGCCATTGGCTATTCCCCTGTATCCTCACCCACGATGCGCAGGAAACGATCCTCAAGCGACAGACGGCTGGGGGTCAGTTCATAGAGGTCGAACCCTTCACTGACGATCCAGTCAGCCATGGCCGGCAGTTGTGATTCGTCATTGACAGTCAAGTGAATGCGCCCATTCGTCTGCACCGGCAGGACACCCCCGTTGTAGGGCATCAGACCGGACAACAGCGCCGGCGTAGGCTGCCCCACGCGAACCACGACCTCAAACGCTTCCACATCAAACTCGCTGAGTGAGGCCACTTGTAGAATTCGGCCGTCACGTATGAAAGCCACACGATCGCAGGTCTTCTCAACTTCACTCAGGAGATGGGAGTTGAGGAATACGGCCGTGCCGTCGTCGCGCGCTTTGCTGATGATGTCGCGCACCAGCTTGCGCCCCGCCGGGTCCAGTCCCGAAGTCGGCTCGTCCAGGAAAACAATGTGCGGCCGGTTCAGCAGCGCTTGAGCCAGGCCGATACGTTGAATCATGCCTTTGGAAAAGGCGCTCAGCTTGGTCTCCGTCCTGTCTTGCAGGCCAACCATTTTGAGCAGGCGTGGAATAGCTTCCTCGCGCTCGGCCTTGCTCATACCGTAAAGTCGGCCGTGATAGTCGAGAAACTCGTAGGCCCGCAGCCACTCATGGAAACGAAAATGCTCCGGTAGATAGCCGACCTTGGCTCGTGTCGGCCGATCGCCCAATGGTTGTCCCAGTAACTGACCCTCACCACTGGTGGCTGAGGTAAGGCTAAGCAGCATCTTGACCGACGTGGTCTTGCCGGCGCCATTGGGTCCCAGAAAGCCGAAGATTTCCCCCCGCTGAACATCCAGCGTGAGATCGGCTACGGCCACTTTCGTGCCGAACTCTTTACGCAAATGGCTGGCGTTGATGGCTAGGTCGTTCATAAGACAAACAAAAAGGCCCCTGATACAAGCGAATCATATCAGGGGCCTGGCGGTCCCGCTATTGCAGGTTGTTAGCGAGAGAGATCAGGCCGTCCATTCCGGCAGGCCCGCTAAGGACAAACACCGTGCCTCCCTTCTGCCACATGATGGCTGCTTCAGACGAACCATCCAGGGGCATAATGGCCACTCCGGGGACGCCGTCGACACCCACCTGCTGGTAAGTGGCGAATTCGCGGGGAATAGGCAGCAACATCGTGCTCGTCCAGTCAATGCTCCGCGCCATCTGGCGGGCAGCATCGGCATCCATACCGAGCACGCGCAGCAACGCTTCGCCCAACACGGCCGGATCGACGTCTTCAGGGTAGTTGACATACGGACTGGCTGTCTGCACCAGGATGGTGCCGTCGGCCCAGACCTGCTGGACGCTGGGGGAGACGCTCATGTCGATGCGCGCGCCGTCCAGTGAATCAGGCAATAGCATCGGGTCCACACCGGTGGCCTCGACGATAGCCCGTGCGCCTTCAAGGTTGACAGTTAGATAACCACTGGCATCGGGCATCACGTACACTTCCGGCTCACCCATGACACCGGCCAATGTGCGAACATTGTAGCCTGTCTGTGCGCCGGCCTCTTCCAGGGACGCCACGGCGACCGGTTCGCCCGGTTCCTTCACCATGACCATTTCACCCGGATTCATGCCTTCGGTGTCAAGCTGCTCCAGCATGGCGATTTGCTGTGGGGAAATGGAAATAGGGGCAAACTGCTCCACGCGGAACAGGCCCAGGAAATCACTGGCCGTGGCCCTCACCGAAGGGAACCCTACCAGTAACAGAGTAAAGGCCAAGACGGCCGTTACACCAATTGCTAAAACTCGCTTATTCATCGTCTCACTTATGCTCCTCATAAAGTCATCGATCGGGTTGCGCTTGCGCGCGTTTAGATTGCTGGTCATTTGAGCCAGAGCTTGTGCGGCGGGCAGCGGCGCATCTTCTGTGCCGGGCGCCAGGGTGGACAAGTGGTCCATCACATCTTGAATATCACTATCCATCTCATTCATCGCGCCACTCCTGGCAATCTCGCACCCGCTTCATAGGCGATGCGGAACGATTCCGCCGCCCGTGCCAATAATGTACCTACTGAACCGGAGGCCACACCACAGATATCGGCACACTCAGCATAGGAAAATCCCATCTGGCGCAACACGAGCAGCTGAGCGTCGCGCGGCTTCAGTTGGGCCAGCGCCGCGCGAACGGCCGCCGCTTCCTGCCGCCGGACCACTTCCTGCTCAGTGCCGGGCGCGTCCGATTCCGGTACCAGCGCTACATTGCGCTCCCACTGCCGCTTGCGATCGCGGATGGCGTTGTAGCCCAGATTCGTGGCCACGCGATAGAGCCAGGCGCTGATGTTGTCATCGTTGCGACGGTGCCGTGTTGTGGCGTGGGCGTGGAGCTTCAGAAAAACCTCTTGCGTTAAGTCTTCCGCTTCCGCACGAGTGCCTACCAGTCGGTACAGAATACCGTAGACGCGATCGTAGTGGCGGTAGAAAAGGGCATCGAATGACACCGTGTCTCCGCCGGCTGCGCGCTGCAATAAAATGCTGTCTGGTATCGCCGTCAAATCATTCCTCACGAATCCACCCCTCTAAACACCGCCACGGCCCCAATTGTGACAAACCCGGTCATGACATTCTACTGGTCCCGACCATGACTTTCTGTACATGACAGTCAGGATCAGTTTAGTGTAGGGTGATAGTTAGAGTCAATCCACATAGCCGTAGACTCATAAGGAGATCCCACAATGGACAGCAAGCAAGCAGATTTAGCCGGGCCGGGAATTGGCAACTATGACGATCTGGAGCTTATCCTCCCCACGGACTACCGTTCAACGCTGTCGATCAAAGACACGCAACGCGCCATCTACGCCGCCAAGCAGTACATCGAGGAGAATCTGGCTGAGGAACTGAATCTCATGATGGTTACCGTACCCCTGATTGTCGATTGCGACAGCGGCGTCAATGACTATCTGGATCGAGACGGTTCGCGCACACCGATCCGATTCCATATCAACAACGACCACAATCAACACCCAATTGACGCTGAGGTCGTGCAGGCGGCGACCAAGTGGAAGCGCATGGCCCTCAAACAGTTCGACATGGCTCCCGGCGAGGGGCTGCTGACCGACATGCGCGCCGTGCGCAAAGACTACTTCCTCGACCACGACCATAGCGCCTATGTCGATCAATGGGACTGGGAGCTGAGCATATCGCGTGAACAGCGAACCCTCGACTTCCTTACCGACATTGTTCAGCGCCTATGGACGGTCATCAAAGGCGCCGAGCAGCACGTGTTTGAGTTGTTCCCGGCGCTGGCGAAAGACGGCTATCCGGCGCTACCGGATGAGCTGACGTTCTTTCACGCCGAGGAAATCCTGGCCCGCTACCCAAATCTACCGCGCAAACAGCGCGAGACCGCCATCCTGCAGGACTATCCGGCTATCTTCATCTACGGCATCGGCTGGACGCTGGCCGATGGCTATCCACATGAAATGCGCGCGGCCGATTATGATGACTGGGTAACTGAGACTGTTTCGGCCGCAGGCGAACCTACGCACGGCCTCAATGGGGATATCCTCGTCTGGAATCCGGTGACGCGGCGTCGCCATGAACTCACGTCCATGGGTATTCGGGTCGATGCCAAATCGTTGGTCAGGCAATTGGAGATAACGGGCCAGCTCGACTTCCTTGACCTGCCGTATCACCAGGCCATTCTAAATGGGGAAGTGCCTTTGAGCATCGGCGGCGGCATCGGGCAGTCGCGAACGATGATGTCGCTGCTGCATAAAGCCCATCTAGGCGAGGTTAGCGTCACCGTCTGGCCGCAAGTTCTGAAAGACATGTGCGCTGATCGGGATATCTACGTCCTGGAGTAGACACCCGCCGCCCCATCGACTCAGGGAGGAGGGCGCGGGGACAGGGCGTCAGGCTCGGTACCGCGCTCTCTGGAGCGGTCAACCCGAATCGGGTCCGGTCAGTTTGCACTAAAGGGGTTCTGTTGCTGCGACCACTGCATAGTATAGAGGCTAAAGTAACGGCCGCGCTGCGCCAGTAGTTCTTCGTGCGTTCCCTGCTCGACGATTTCACCGTGATCGAGCACGACAATCTGGTCGGCATTGATGATGGTGCTGAGGCGGTGGGCGATGACAAAGCTGGTCCGGCCGCTCATCAACGTATCTAGCGCAGATTGGATGATTTTCTCTGTCGCCGTATCCACACTGCTGGTCGCTTCATCAAGGATCAGGATGCGCGGATCGGCCAGCAGCGCGCGAGCAAACGAAATCAGCTGGCGCTGACCGACGCTCAGATTGCTGCCGTTCTCACCCACCTCGGACTGATATCCTTCCGGCATTCGGCTAATGAAGGCATCGGCACCTACAGCCTTGGCGGCAGCGACGACCTCCTCATCGGTAGCCTCCAGACGGCCATAGCGTATGTTGTCGGCGACAGTACCAGTGAACAAGAAGGTGTCCTGCAAGACGATACCCAGTTGACTGCGAAGACTGTCGCTGGTCACGTCCCGAATGTCATGGCCGTCGATGAGCAGCGCGCCTTCCGTCACGTCAAAGAAGCGCGATAGCAAGCGAATGATCGTGCTCTTGCCGGCACCCGTCTCGCCCACGAGGGCGATACGCTCACCCGGCGCGGCGTGGAGATTGATATCCTTCAGGACCAAACGGCCGCCTGTCTTGTAGGCAAACGACACATCATCAAAGGTAACCTCACCCACAACCGGCGGCAGAGGTTCGGAGCCGGGCGAATCTTGTATGTCAGGAGTCAAGTCCAGCAGTTCAAAGATGCGCTCCGAGGCGGCCATGGTGGCCTGGAAAACATTGTAACGCTGGGCCAGTTCTCGGATGGGGTCGAAGAAGCGCTCGACATATAGAACGAAAGCGACCAGGACACCGGCTGTCAACGCGTCGCGCATCACTAACCAGCCGCCGACTCCAACGACGAGCGCCGTGGCCAGCGCGCCAAGAAAGTCGACACCTGGGAAAAACAGAGCCGATAGCCGCGTGGCTTCGACGTTGGCTTCGAAGAATGAGCGATTCAGATCGTCGAAGTAGCGCAGATTGCGATCCTCGCGCGAAAAACTCTTGGTGACGCGGATACCGGAGATCGACTCATTGAGGTAGCCATTGATGAGTGATAGCCGTTGCCGAGTAGCCCGGTACGCCTGCCGAACATGTTCGCGCCAATAGTTGGTCAGCAAGATCATCAGCGGAATGACTGAGAACGTGACCAGGGCCAACTGCCAGTTGAGCAGCAGCATCGCAATGATGATGCCCCCCAGGATGAACACCGAGCGGAACAGACCGGTAATCGACCAGGTCACGAAGTCCTGAAGTACACCAACGTCGCCAATCAGCCGACTCATCAGACGGCCGATGCTGTAGTTATTGTAGAAGTTGAGTGTGAGCGTGTGCAGGTGACGGAAGAATTCACTGCGCAGGTCCGCGACGACTTTCGTGCCCACGAAGGCCATAATTCGAATTCGGGCGCGGTTGGTAATCCACTCCACCACAGCCGCTCCCAGGAATATCCATGTCCAGGTGCGGAGGACGCTAAACGAACCGGCGCTGATGCCCTCATCAATGGCCTGGCCGATGATCCACGGCCCAGCCACGCTCAGTATTGAGCTAACAATCATGAGCAAGATCGCCACAATCAGCTGACTCTGGTAGGGCTTCATGTAGCCGAATAGCCGCCGCACCAGCCGGCCGTCATAGGCTTTACCCAGAAGCTCGTCATCCTCACGCAGCAGCAGGCGCACCCGCTCCTCACGCTCTTCGCGCGTGCTGGGTGGTTCGAGTGGAATCTTGCCGTTTTGCGGTGGCTGTTCCTTTACAGTGGTCATGGTCGATATGGTAGAATCAAGGCCCCACGTCGCTGGGCGCCCTAATTACCCGCCTTTTCCGCTGCCATTCTGTCTTCCAACGCGACGAACTCTTCCTGATCGCGCAGTTGTAGGTCATAGATCTCGCGGTACAGCCCGTCATGGGCCAACAGCTCTTCGTGTGTACCGCGCTCAATGATGCGGCCGTGATCCAGAACTAGAATCTGGTCGGCATGTTTAAGCGTCAACAGGCGCTGGGCAATCACAAACGTCGTCCGCCCTTCCATCAACACGTCCAGCGCTTCCTGGATGATATGTTCCGTTTCTGTGTCTACGCTGCTCGTCGAGTCATCGAGGATGAGGATGCGCGGATCAGCCAACAGGGCACGGGCAATCGCGACGCGCTGTTTCTGTCCGCCGCTCAAGGTTACTCCCCGTTCACCGACGCGGGTAGCATAGCCTTCTTCCAGCTCCAGAATGAACTCGTGAGCGTGGGCGGCCTCTGCTGCGGCCACCACGTCTTCAAACGACGCACCCGGACGGCCATAGGCGATATTTTCGGCGATCGTTTGGCTGTAGAGAAATGGCTCCTGCAGCACGATGCCAATGTTGCTGCGCAGCGAACGCAGCTTGAGGTCCCGGACATCGTAGCCATCGACGCGCACCACACCCTCAGTTACATCATAGAAGCGGGGAATGAGGTTGGTAACGGTCGATTTGCCTGAACCCGTCGGCCCAATGAGCGCCGTCTTCTGACCGGTATGGGCGATAAACGAAATATCCTCCAGGACATGCAGGCCATCCCGATAGCCGAAGGAGACGTTGTCAAATTCGACTTCACCTTGCGGGTCAACCAATGGTATCGCATCGGCCGCATCCACCACTTCGCCGGGCAGATCGACTATCTCAAAAACGCGAGCGGCACTGGCCCCCGCGGTGGCCGCGGAATTGACCAGGAATCCCAGACGTTGAACGGGGCCGCTCAGCATCAGAACGTACGAGATGAGCACAAATAGCGATCCAACCGTGATGGTCCCGTCGAGCGCCTGCGGACCGCCGAACCAAAGGAGCAGGAAGATACTCATCGAAATGAGAAACGTCATGAACGGCCAATTATTGGCCCACTTGCGGATGAGCCCGTAGCGCCGATCGAACCATTCGTCGTTCTGCGTGTCGAATTTGGCTAACTCGTGCGGCTCGCGGGCAAAAGCCTTGACCACACGAATACCCGTCAAGCTTTCCTGCATGACCGACGACAGAACACCCATCTGTTCCTGGATTGCCTTGAACATTGGTTCCACGGTCAGGCCAAAACGCAATGTCGTGAGAATGAGGATGGGCATCGGGATAAGACCCAACAAGGCCAACGGCACCGACTCGATGAACATCGCGACAACGACACCACCCATGAGCAACAGGGTCGCAGTGAGGTCCATAAGCCCAATGCCCACAAATCGCTCGGCCTCGCCAATGTCGCTGGTCGCCCGGCTCATGAGGTCACCCGTGTGACTGGCGTCGTGGAAGGCGAAAGGCTGATGCTGAACGCTGTCGTAGAAGTCGTTGCGCAGGTCGTAGGAGACACGGTGGGTCAGCCATTCGCCGTAGTAGCGCTGGGCAAACCCCACCACGCCACGGATGACGGCGATGCCCAGGATAATGCCACCGGCGATAAACAGCGTCGAAGCCTGCCCAGTCTCCAGACCATAGTCGATAGCATAGGCAACAATCTGGGGAATGATTAGGCTCAGCCCGGTCGCCGCGAGCACAGCGGAGTAGGCTATGATCACCTCACGCTTGTAAGGCTTCAGGTAGCCAAGCAGTCGTGCGGTGGCCCCCAGACCAACTCGCTGGGGTGAGGCTTCACTTTCCATCTTCAGTCCTGTCACAAACAATCAGTACTAAGTATAGCAGAAAAGGTGCAGTTGGTTAGGTATATATCTAATGACCAAGGAGAGTAGATTTGTATCCTTCTGGTCATTCAGCCGGAGAACCCGCGGTCAGACAGAACTTCGTCGATCGCAAATCGGGCGATCGCGGCGAGCGTTGGGTTGGAAGTACGGTAGTAGGGCAAGGCTATCACGCCAAACGACAGTGCCCATCCCTGGCCCCGCGTCCAGCTTGCGTCGTCGACCTGAAGGGCTGATCGAAAAGCGTCCCTGGCCGGAGCCGAAAAGAGGTTCCAGGCAACCATCAGATCACAGGCAGGATCGCCCACGCCCATACAGCCGAAATCAATGACAGCACGAATTCGGCCGTCTGTCGCCAGCAGGTTTCCGGATTGCAGATCGCCGTGAATCCAGCGCGGTGGGCCGGGCCAGACGGGTGCATTGACGGCCTCTTCCCAAGCACTGGTGAGGCGGTCGCTGGGGTATGTGTCTTGCAAAGCCGCGATCGCCTGGCGTGTCGCAGCGTCGCGTGTACGCAACGGAACACCGCGGAACGCATTGTCTGGACCTGGTGGAGGGCCGACCGTGGCGTCAACGCCCTGCAGCGAGACCAGAAACTGGGCAATATCCTGGGCAGCCTGAGTGGGATCATCGGACAGACGATCGATGGTTGCCGTCTCACCGTCTATCCAGCGATAGACCGACCACGGCCAGGGAAATGTCTCTCCTGGATCTCCCATGGCCAATGGATCGGGGATAGTCAAAGGCAAGTAAGTGGACAGCCGCGGCAGCCAGCGATGCTCTTTGGCCACCTGGCCCACGGCCGATGAGATGCGTGGCAGTCTGACGACCATGTCATCCCCCAGCCGATAAAGCGCGTTGTCAGTTCCGGCTGATCGAACGGGTGTAATCGGCAGGCGGGCCCACAGAGGAAACTGCGCCGCCAATAAGCGCCGCACAAGCGACGTGTCGGTAGGCACCTCGTCCTTGTGCATGGTCACAGAAGCTCAGTTGAGAAACCCAATTCTGGGTGAGTTGGCTTAGTCTTCGTGATCGCAGCCCATCGTCCAAGTATAGCCGTCGTGATTGATCAGGGCATCACCTTCCACAGGACCCCATGTGCCTGGCTCATAGAAAGCCAGGGGCGGGGCTGTGGGCAATGCCCAGCCTTCCAAAATCGGGTCCACCAACGCCCAGGCCAACTCAATAGAGTCGCTGCGAGTGAAGAGCGACGGATCGCCCTTCAGGACATCCAGCAGCAGTCGTTCATACGCCTCAGGAATCGCTTGTTCGCCAAAGGCATCGGCGTAATGAAACGACATGTCGACACTGGCCATGTCGGCAATGGTGTCCGGCACCTTGGCCTGGAACGAAAAGTGGATGCCTTCATCAGGCTGGACACAAATAGAAAGGCTGTTGGCCTCAATACGCGTGCCTTCCGGCAACGGGAACAGCAGATGGGGCGGACGACGAAAGAAGATGGTGATCTCGGTCGACTTGGACGCCAGTGCCTTGCCGGACCGCAAGTAAAAGGGCACGCCTTGCCACCGCCAGTTGTCAATGAAGTAGCGAATGGCTGTATAGGTGGCCGTTTCCGACTCTGGATCAACGCCCTCGGCATCCCGATAGCCCAAGTATTGGCCGCGCACCGTGTGCTGGGCCACGTCTTCCGGATCAATCGGCCGCACCGCACTGAACACTTTGACCTTCTCATCGCGCAGGGCATTGGCCTCGAACGATGCCGGTGGCTCAATCGCTACGAGGGTTAATAGTTGCAGCATGTGATTCTGGACCATGTCGCGCATGACGCCTACGCCCTCGTAGTAACTGGCCCGGTGGCCCACGTCCACGCTCTCGGCGGCTGTAATCTGCACATGATCAATGTAGTTGCGATTCCAAACCGGCTCATACATCGAGTTGGCGAAACGAAAAACAAGGATGTTCTGGACGGTCTCTTTGCCCAAATAGTGGTCGATCCGGTACACCTGAGACTCGTCCAACACACTATGAACTACCGCATTCAGTTCCTGGGCCGACTCCAGATCGTGGCCGAAAGGCTTCTCAATGACCACCCGCCGCCACCCATCTGTCTCTTGAGCCAACCCGGCATTGCCGAGATTGAGGATCGACTCCTCGTATAGCCGCGGCGCGATGGACAGGTAGTAGAGTCGGTTATCGGCGCCGTCTCCCGTCGTCGCCTCGATCGCCTCATCCAAAGCCTGCAAATCCTCAGGCTTGCCCAGGTCGCCGGCAATGTAATGCACGTTCTCGGCAAATGCCGCCCAACTCTCAGCATCGTACTGCTTGCGCGCGAATTCTTTAGTGCCTGATTCCACATGCGCGCGGAACTCGTCGTCAGACATTGCGCTGCGTGACACACCGACGATCTGCCAGCCTTCAGGGAGCCGATCTTTGCTATAGAGGTCGTAGAGCGCCGGGATGAGTTTACGGCGGGTCAAATCGCCTGATGCGCCAAAGATTACGATGGTGGTACGATCAGTCATTGGTTATGCTCACTTGGGACCGGATTAGACGGCCGGCACAGTCACGCGCATGATTCGACGCGTGCCACCCGACAATCTATAATGTAACCTATGTCTGTGGCCCCGTCCAAACTTGATGTGGTGGCTAGCGGTCCGTTTACCATCCCAATCAATTCGCCCCCACCCAACTCCGTCGAGCAGTCGATCGTCAATGCTGTCGCGTATGCAGACATTTTTGATTTCCCCTTAACCAGCGCGGAAATCCAGCGCTATTTGACCGGTATGTTACTGTCACAGACTGACCTCACGGCCGAACTGCAACGCACCCTTGATCACTCGACGCGATTGGCCCAATCAGACGGTTACACCTATCTACATGGCCGCACAAACTTGGTTGCCATACGTCGGGAACGCCAAGCACTCTCAGAAGGGTTATGGATCGACGCCGTGCGCTATGGTGGCCTTATTGCCCAATTGCCATTTGTGCGGATGGTGGCCGTCACTGGCTCACTGGCGGTCAATAATGTGGGCGAGCATAAGGATATTGATTACTTCATCGTCACCGCCAACGATTATTTGTGGATCACACGAGCCATGACCATTGCCATTGTGAGACTGGCCGCACAACGCGGTGTTTGGCTCTGCCCTAACTATTTCCTTTCCGAACGTGCCCTGGCCATTAGCGACCAGACCTTGTACACCGCTCACGAAGTAACGCAGATGGTGCCCCTGGCCGGACGTGCGATGTATGACGCATTTCGTGCCGCCAATCGTTGGACAGACTCGTTTCTTCCCAATGCAGTTGAACCGCCCCCGTCATCGGCTCTCTTCGTCAACGAAGACAAACTCTCGAATGCAAACCCGCTCACCCAAACGTCCGAGTGGCTACTGCGAACACCGCCGGGCCAGCGGCTGAATGCCTGGGAGATGGAGCGTAAAATTCGCAAACTCAGCCAGGCTCATCAGGGGTCTCGTGAAACAAGCTATACGGCCGACTGGTGCAAGGGACATTTTAGCAGCCACCAGGATCGCACCTTGCATGCCTATCAAACCCGCCTCAACGATGCCCCAAACGCTACCCGACTATGAGTGTCGATATTCTCTTTGGCCAGTCCTACTATTTGCGCTTTGACCCCAAGCTCTGGGCCGGGCAGCAACCGTACGCGCCACTGGGCACGCTCTATGCCGCCGCCGCGTTGCGTGAGTCCGGCTATTCAGTGGCCTTGTTCGACGCTATGCTGGCCGAGTCCGAAGCGGAGTGGGCGGCCGCGCTGCAACAGCACCAACCCAATTATGCGGTCATTTACGAGGACAGCTTCAACTACCTGACCAAAATGTGCCTGCTGCGCATGCGACAGGCGGCCTTCACCATGATCGAGATGGCGGCTGAAGCGGGATGCACTGTCATTCTGTGCGGTTCCGACGCCACGGACCACTATGAAGAGTATCTGCGCGCGGGCGCCGAGTATGTGCTATTGGGCGAGGGAGATGAAACCCTGGTCGAATTGCTGGCGCATCTGTCCGGAGCAAAGCCGGGCGACCTTGCGGCCATCGCCGGGCTGGCCTATCGTCAAGGTAACAACTGCCACACGAATCCGCGCCGGGCGGTGATTGGTGACATCGACCGGTTGCCCTGGCCCGCCTGGGATCTCGTCGACGTCGAGCGCTATCGCGCGATCTGGCTCGCCAACCACGGCTACTTCTCCATGAACATGGTCACGACCCGCGGCTGCCCCTATCACTGCAACTGGTGTGCCAAGCCCATCTGGGGACAACGGTATCATTCCCGATCTCCGGAGGACGTGGCCGCTGAAATGGCCTGGCTCAAGTCCACCTACGGGCCGGATCACATCTGGTTTGCCGACGACATCATGGGCCTGAAACCGGGTTGGTGGTCGCGCTTCGCCGATGCAGTGGAGACCGAGGGTGGCCGACTGCCGTTCAAGTGTCTTTCGCGCGCCGACCTGATCGTGCGCAGTGACGCTGATGTGAGCGCCCTTAAGCGTGCCGGATGTGACATTGTGTGGCTAGGCGCCGAGTCCGGCGCTCAACACATCCTCGACGCAATGGAAAAGGGTACGAGCGTTGAGCAGATTTATGCCGCCGCGGACAGCCTGCACAAAGCGGGCATTCGGGTCGGCTTCTTCCTGCAGTTTGGCTATCCGGGCGAGACGGCCGAAGATGTGGAGCTAACGCTGCAAATGGTACGCGATTGCCGGCCGGATGATATTGGCATGTCGGTGTCCTATCCGTTGCCCGGCACCCGTTTTCACGAAAACGTGCGCACTCAATTGGGCCACAAACAGAATTGGGTAGACTCTGCTGACCTGGACATGCTCTATGAGGGTCCTTACGGCACTGATTACTACCGACAGCTTCACGTGGTGTTGCACAAGGAGTTTCGGGCGCGACGGGCGTGGAGTGAACTGCGCCGCGTGGCCTTCAACCCCACACAATGGCGGCCGCGTCACCTCCGCGAGTCGGCCGGGGCGCTGGTGCGGCTAACAACTTTACCATCGGCCAGGCGCCAACTGGCTCGACTCGAACGCGCCGAAGTTGCGCCCTACCGCCTGCCCATGCCTATGGCCCATGATGAAGCGGCCCAACCAACCCCCCAACCGGAATAGGGCCATGAGTGACCTGTACCCCGACGTGGCCGAGGCGTTCTCGCGCAAGGCTACCATCTACGACGAGTTCGGCCGGGACCATCCCAATCTGGAACGAATGCGCCGCCGCTTCTACGACCATATCCAGGCTGTGATGCCGGCCGGGGGATCACTTCTGGAACTCAACGCTGGGACGGGGCAGGATGCCGTCGAGTTGGTAAACGCCGGGTACCGCGTTCATGCGACAGACATCGCCCCCGGCATGCTGGCGGAGATTGAGCGCAAGATCGCGGACGGTGGGCTGCAAGACCGACTCACCAGCCAATATTGCTCGTTCACCCAGCTCGACCAGATCCGCGGTGGTCCGTTTGATGGGATCTATAGCAACTCCGGCGGACTCAACTGCACCGAGGATCTGCCCGCGGTGGTGGCGGCTTTGCCCTCGCTGCTGAAACCCGGCGCGCGCGTCACCTGGGTCATCATGCCTCGAATATGCCCTTGGGAGCTGGCGGTCATTCCCAAGGACGCGCGCGTGGGTACACGCCGCCTCCATCGAGACGGTGTCATTGCCCACGTTGAAGGCGTCTACTTCCGCACCTACTACTATTCGGCGCGGGAAGTGCGCGACCTGTTCGGCCCTCACTTCATATTCGTTCGTCTGGAGGGGCTGTCGGTCTTCACGCCACCGGCCGATAACAAAAGCTTCCCCATCAATCACCCCCAAATCTACCGATGGCTTGTGGGGCTTGATGACCGACTCTACCGTCATTGGCCCTTCAACGGCTGGGGCGACTTCTATATCCTGACAATGGAATATCGTGGCTAGCTCTGCAGCCCATTCGGACGCAAGTGACCGCGACTGAGCCCATCTCATCCCCGCCGCTGACCATCACACCCTGGCGGCGCATTGGCTGGAACAGCGTCTGGCTATTGCTGGCCAGAGTTGCCGGTCAGGCGCTGGCTCTGGCTTTCGCCCTGCTCATAGCACGCCGCTTGGGCGAAGTGGTGTTGGGCCAATACGCTTTCATCAGTACCGTGCTGCTCATCGGCAACATCGCCACCAATCTGGGCACCGATACGATTGTCATTCGCCATATTGCCGGCAACTCGCCCGGCACCAGGTCCGCAACCTCGGACCTGCTAACGACGGCCCTGCTGATTCAGCTGGCGCTTTCGGCCGTCATCATCACTGCCGTCTGGCTATGGGGCGGTCGCCTGCCCAACCAAACCGCGGAGACGCTCCCCGCCTTTCGACTCATCAGCCTGGCGCTCGTCCCCGCCGCCTTCTCCGGCGTGCTCAGTGCCGCACTGCGCGGCCGTGAACGAATGGGCCTGTACCTCATCTTCAGCCTGGTCACCGCCGCCACGCTTGTGGTTGGGGCTGTGCTCGTTGTACAGCGCAGCGGCGGGCTGTTTGGGCTGGCTCTGGCCACGGTAGCGAGTCAAACTCTGGGGGCGCTGGCCGCAGCCCTGCTGGTGGCGCGATTGCGCCCTGAGCTGGGTTGGCGCTTGACCCGGCCGTCAGGCACACTTGTCCGAAGCGTCGCTCAGGCCGGGCTTGTGCTGGCAGCATTGATGGTCACCACGCTGGTACTGGGGCGATTGGGCACCCTGAGCCTTTCCCTTCTCGATGGGGACGCAGCCACCGGCTTCTACAGCGCCGCGGCACGGCTTGTCGAAGGGCTGAAGATGGTTCCGGCGGCTGTCCTTGGGGCGCTCTTTCCGGTCATGGCGCGCGGGGCCGGCAACGCCGGAGCAGCCACACATCTGGATCACACGCTGCGGCGCATGCTGGCTGCTGCCGGTGTCGGAACGGTCATTGTGGCCCTGATGACCGGGTTTCTGGCCAAACCAATTATCGCGCTGCTGTATGGTCCCGGCTATGCGCCTTCCGCGGCCGTGCTTAGCGTCCTTGTGTGGGCGCTGCCATTCTCAGTGATTGCGCTTTCACTGTCCTTCCGTCTGGTGGCAGCTGGGAATGAGCGGGTTGTTCTTACGGTCTTGTTGCCCGCGTTGACTCTGGCGGCGTTGCTCATGGCCTGGCTCATCACACACAATGGCTTGATGGGGGCCGCTATTGGCAGTGTCCTGGCCGAAGCCATCCAAATGGTGGCTCTGTTGGTTGCCTGGCGCATCATCCACAACCCATGACCTTCCCTATCGTCATCCCCGCCTTTCGCCGCACCGATTCGCTGGGGCGGCTGCTGCGGTCGCTGCTGCGGGCTGACATCCCGTCCGGCGTGCGCTTGATTATCGCCATAGACCGGCCGGAAGATCAGCGCTTGGCAAGTGACAATCGGGCAGTGGTTGAACTGGCGCGTGCCTTCAAATGGCCCTACGGTCCGCTGGACCTCATCTGGCACGACCAACCCTTGGGCCTCATTGGCAACACTTATTTCTGCCATGCGCTGGCCACAGACTATGGCGCGGCTATAGTGTTGGAAGATGACCTTGTCGTGGCGCGGCCGTTTTATACCTATGCGATGCAGGCGTTGGTTGCCTATGGCCGGGATTCCCGCATCGGCGGTATCGCCCTCAACACACTTTGGTATAACGGTTTCACCCACCAGCCATTCATTCCCTTGTCCGACGCGGCTGATGTATTCTTTCTTCAATTGGCCACGCCGCAAGGGCAGCTCTATACGGCCGAACAGTGGCAGGCTTACGCCTCCTGGCTGGCCTGGAGCGACCACCACACGGCCGATACTTTCGTCCATCCCCTGGTAAGCCACATGCCGCCAACCGATTGGCTGCCCGATACCATGCGCTATCTCGCCTCTACCGGGCGCACCTTCGTCTTTCCGCGCGACTCTCTGACAGTCAGCTTTGGCGACGCAGGCACGCATATTCGTCAGGATTCGGCGTTCTTCCAGGTGCCGTTGCAGGACATACGCCGGACGTTTCGCCTCGGATCACTGGACGACAGCTCGGCCGTTTATGACTCCTTCTATGAGATTCGTCCGGACGTGCTCTCCCGCTTGGCGCCGGCCCTGGCCGACATCGAATTCGCTGTGGATCTCTACGCTACCAAACAGCCGCAGCACCTAAAGGCTGAATGGGTGTTGACCAGCCGTCCTGCCCGATCGGCGCGGGCAACATTTGCCAAAGTCATGCGGCCGATGGAGGCCAATGTAATTCATGAGATCGCTGGCGAAGGACTGTCATTAGCACGAGTCACTGATGTTGACTTCAGCAGTGCCGCCACTCTGGCGACCCACCGTGACAACGATGCTTATTTCAGTCGTTACCGGTCTCGCGGGCGCCGTCCGGCCTGGATGCGGCGGCTGCGTTTCGGCCGCGGGTAGTTACGCGCTGGGGTCGTCTTCGCCGAGAATATCCAGCACATCGGCAACCAGATCATACCGGCCAAATGCGGGCATCACATAGAAACCCTGCACATATGGTCGCAGCGCGGCCATGATTTCCTGCGCGATCTTCACCCCTTCCAGCTGTGGATTGGCGGCGTCGCGCATGCGTTCGCGTTGCGCCTCGGGGATAATGATGCCCGGCACCTCGTTGTGGAGGAACTCGGCATTGCGGCTGTTAAACAGCGGCTTGATGCCGGCGACCACCGGCGGAGGTGGCTGGCCGTAGGTATCCTCATATGCTCGAAGAAAGTCGATGGCCGCCTGGGGATCGAACACCGGCTGCGTCAGGGCAAAGTCAGCCCCGTGCGAGACCTTCTTGTGCAATAGCTTTAGTTCGGCGTCCCGGTCTTTGGGCGTCAGGCTGAGCGCCCCACCGACC
The DNA here is from genome assembly GCA_963695535.1 of uncultured Chloroflexia bacterium. Taxonomy (GTDB): domain Bacteria; phylum Chloroflexota; class Anaerolineae; order Promineifilales; family Promineifilaceae; genus Promineifilum. The sequence continues at coordinate 482,935 of CAVOGT010000001.1, read as the reverse complement.
ACAAAGCTGGTCGGCTGGCCGATAGACTGCCCGGCCTTATCCAGTCCCTGATTGAACTGGAACTTAATGAGCTCGATCAGGCCGGTAGGCACGATGTCATACGTATCCATCGCCTCAGGATAGTCACCAATCCTCGTTGGATCACCCATGGTCACAAACAGGTTGCGAATGCCCATCGCATACGACGCCAGCAAATCTCCCTGAATACGCAGCAAATTACGGCCGCGCGTCGGGAAATGCAGCACCGTCTCCAACCCAATGTCCTGCTGCACGAGATAGGCTGCGGCCCAGGCGCTCATACGCATTCGAGCAAGCGGGCTGTCGGCAATGTTGAGGAAGTTGGCGCCCGACTCCTTGAGCATGCGCGCGCCCTCCAGTAACCGCTCAGCCCCGGCACCCTTGGGCGGATCCATTTCGACCGTGACGATGAGCTGCTTCTTCTCCAGATACTGAGCCAGCTTGGTGGGCTGGTCAACCATGGCGTTGCGCTTTTCCGGACGGCCGACTACGCGCACCACAGGCAAGCTCACGTGGCTGTCACCAGGCACATCGATAGCCGTACGCATCGCTTTGATATGGGCGGCCGTCGTGCCGCAACAGCCGCCAATGAGCGAGATGCCCGCCGACAAAAAAGCGCGGGCATAGTCACCAAAATAGTCGGGCGTAGCGGGATACATGACCCGACCGCCGGGCATTTGTTCCGGCCAGCCCGCGTTGGGTGCGGCCGAAAGGGGCATATCGGGAGCCACCTGCTTCATGACGGAAATCAGCCGCAAGACCTGGGCCGGTCCGCCGCTACAGTTGATGCCCACGGCGTCAACGTCCAGCGCAGCCAATTGCTGGGCCACGACATCGGGCGGGTAGCCTAGCAGGGTCTTGTCATCGCGGGTAAAGGTCATCTGGGCGATGACCGGCAAATCAGGGGCGACTTCGCGCGCCGCAAGAACCGCCGCCTCGACCTCTTTCAAATCTGACATCGTTTCGATGATAAGCAGGTCTACGCCCTGTGGCTGGGCTGTGGCCAGCGCTTCGATCTGCTCTGTGAAAGCGGCCTGGGCCTCAGCCATGCTGACCCGACCCAAAGGCGATAACCGTGCGCCCAACGGCCCGATGGACCCGGCCAACAGCACTGGTTTGAAAGAGGCATCAATCACCCGACGGGCAATGGCCACAGCCGCTTGGTTGATCTCCACAACCTGATGCTGCAATCCATACTCACCTAACTTAAAGCGGTTCGCTCCAAAGGTATTGGTCTCAATGACGTCCGAACCAGCATCAATGTAGCCGCGATACACCTCAGCCACTAGGCCGGGATCGTTGAGGTTGACAGCGTCGAAGGATTGGTCGATTGGGGCGCCGCGCCCGTGCAGCACCGTTCCGAAGGCCCCATCCAGAAGAATGGGGCCGCTAGCGAGTCGTTGGCGAAAGTCTGTCCGGTTCATGATGGGCGATTATACCCATCAACCGAACAGACTCCGAATGAGAGGCATAACGAGGTCGGGGTTCATCAGATAAACCGACGCGCCGCCTGGGGTCAGGTAACTGGTGAGGTAGCTTTGATCCAACACTGCGCTCTGGATGTTTTCCGACGCAATATCGCTGCCGGTCGTGGCCAGACGCAACAACTGCTCCAAACCCATATCGGTGCGAATACCGCTGTCGATCTCACGGTAGATGGCCGGTGCCTGGCGCAACATCTCGGTGACGCCCATACCCAACGCCTTCTGACGTACGCCCAACAACACCTGCTGCTGACGCGCGGCACGGTTGAAGTCGGTGTCGGCGTGGCGGGTGCGGGCATACTTGAGGGCTTGTTGCCCATCAAAGTGCTGCAACCCGGCGGGGATATAAAGCGGGTCATAGCCGTAGTTCATATCCGGGTAGTAGGGATCATCAATCGTATAGGGTACGTTCAGGTCCAATCCACCAAGCAAATCAATCGTCCGGGTGAAGGCGCTGAAATCTACCAATACAAAGTGGTCGATGGGGATATCAAAGTTGTAGGCGACGGTCTGCATCGACAACACGGCCCCATCCAGGTAGTTGGTCTCAATATCGTTACTATTCATCGCCCCGTAGACGAAGGCCGTGTTGATCCGATCCTGACCGTAGCCAGGGATATCGACATAGAGATCGCGCGGGATGGAAAGCATCGACGCAGTTTGTGTTTGGGGATCAACCGAGATAACCATCATCGTGTCTGTGCGCGAGACGAAAGACTCACCCGGCCGCCGGTCAATTCCCATCAGCAGGATGTTGACGCGATCCGTACCCTCCCACGGTTGGTACACGGGCGCAGGCGTGGGCGCCAGGACGATTGCCGTCTGGGTGACAGTGATCTGCGGCGGTTGGCCGGTGACCGCGGCCAGCGCGTCGTCTCCGGAGATAACAATGCCTTCGGCCTCAACTGTCTCTGTTGGCCCGGCCATTAGGTGCGTAAACGTCAGGTAGGCGAAAAACAGCACAGCGAGGGCCGAAAGAACGAAGGCTCCCGACAACAGCACACTCAGCCAACCTGGCAAAATTCCTTGTCTATTGCGTTGCAACATTTACTCCACAGTGGGGCCGAAGCCGCCTTACTGACTAATCACATGGCATAGGTTCGCCACAATCATTCATTATAGCCCTAGACGCATTTATTGCAGGTTGCGTTCCATTTGCTATCCATGCGCTTAGCCTACTACTCATACAGGCTGGAGTTGCGTTGGCCCAAGCAGCGGTACCACACGCCACCCTCAATTTAACAGAAAAGGTTGATAATAATTAGTTGACAGACGTTCGAAATCCGACTAAATTAAGGCTACAGGTTGCCGTCATCCAATCTCACTCAATACCTGTCAACGGACCATTATGACGCTGGACCGCTTCGGCCGTAACATCAACTACCTGCGAATTTCGCTCACAGATCGCTGCAACTTGCGCTGCGTTTACTGCATGCCGGAGGATATGACCTTTCGGCCGCGGGCGGAACTACTGCAGGACGATGAGATCCAACGGCTGGTCGGCATCTTTGCGAACCTTGGCTTCTGCAAGTTCCGACTGACCGGCGGCGAACCGACTGTCCGAGCCAACATCGTGGAGATTGTCGAAGCAATGGCCGCTACCCCCGGCGTGGAAAAAGTCGCCATGACTACCAATGGCCTGCTGCTGGAGAAACTGGCGCTGCCGTTGGCCGAGGCCGGTCTGCAGCGCGTGAATATCAGCATTGACACGCTCGACCCAGCCAAATTCAAGCGGCTGACACGATGGGGTGAAGTTGAAGATGTCTGGGCCGGAATCCACGCCGCTGAGGAGGCGGGGCTGGAGATCAAGCTGAATGCTGTCGTGGTGCGCGGTTACAATGACCATGAAGATGTGGTCGACCTTGCCCGCCTGACGCTCCATCAGCCGTGGCAGGTACGCTTCATCGAAATGATGCCTTTTGGCGACGTGGCCGATTTCCAGTTGGCTGGCGTTGTCAGTGAAGAAGAGCTGCAGACTACCATTGCCACAGCCTTGGGTCCGCTGGAGATGGTCAACGGGGGTGAATTGGATGGTGAGGCGCGTCTCTACGAACTACCTGATGCGCGCGGCACCATCGGCTTTATCAGCTCCGTTACCCACCCATTTTGCGCCAGCTGCAACCGCGCCCGCCTGACGGCCGACGGCCGTTTGCGCCTCTGCCTGTTGCGCGAGAAGGAAGTGGACCTGATGACGCCGTTACGTGACGGGGCAACTGACGGCCAGCTAACGGATCTCATTACCGAAGGTATCTGGTGGAAGCCGTGGGGCCACGGCCTCGGAGAAGACATCATTCCCTTAAACCGGGTGATGTCGGAAATTGGCGGTTAGCTTTTTTTGCAGGAGTTGCGTCAACGTCTGACGTCATCATCCGGCGGCCGCGTGTCGTCGTAGGGCAGCGTATAGGAGCGGGCATCGAACCGCCCGCCTGCGCCGTTGGTAATCCCCCACGATTGTTGCACCAGATAGAGCGGCCGTCCCTTCACCTCGTCGTAGATTCGCCCCAGATATTCGCCGATTATGCCCAGCGAAATAAGCTGAATGGCGCCGAGGAACAGCACGGAGACAAGCGTTGTTGCCTGCCCCACCAATGGATGCTCCGGCCCAAACAGCCGAATTGCGATAACGATGATGATGGCAATGGCGCTTATCCCGGCTATAGCAAAGCCAAAGATGGTCGCCAGCTGCAGGGGGAAGTACGAAAAGCTGGTGATGGCATCGACGGCGAACGGCAGCATCTTCTTGACACTGGTGAACTTGGCTTCCCCGGCATAGCGGGCAGCGCGATCATACTCTACGCCGACCTGCCGGTAGCCCACCCAGGGCACCATTCCCCGCAAGAAGCGATTGCGCTCCGGCATATGGCGGATGGCATCGACGACACGCCGATCCATTAAGCGAAAGTCGCCCGTGTCCAGCGGAATGTTGATGTCGGTGATACGATAAATCAGTCGATAGAATGCCTTGGCTGTGAAGAGCTTGAACCATGTCTCGCCCTCGCGACTGGCCCTCACGCCGTAGACGACATCGTAGCCGTCCAGCCATTGGGCGATCATGGCCGGATAAACTTCCGGCGGATCCTGCAAATCGGCATCCGTCAAGATGACCGCATCGCCGAGCGCATAGTCCAGTCCCGCGGTGGCCGCAATCTGAAATCCAAAATTGCGGGAGAAACTGACCCCGCGGACTCTCTCGTCGCCGGCATGCAGATTGGCGATGACTGCGGCCGATCCGTCGCGGCTGCCATCATCCACCAGCACCAACTCCCAATCAAACGGCTGTCCTTCCATCACATCACGGACACGCCGATACAGCTCCGGCAGCACGCTCTCTTCGTTGAACACCGGAGCGACAATGGAAATCAGTTTACGTTGCTCACTTACCAATAGCCTAAACCTCTAGCCCGACCAGCACACCGACATGGTCAGATGGATATAGCGTGTCGTCATCAACGGCCGATTCTGTACAAAACAACGACGCCACTTTAATTGTATACACAGCAGGCGAGACAAACACGTAGTCGAGGCAACCCGACCAGTCAAGCAGCGGCTGCGGTAGGCAGGTCGGAAACGTGGCCAACGGTTCGCGGCCGATCACTTCGGCATAGGCGGAGCGGTAAGACTGCTTCATGAAGGTAATCGCCACGCCGCCAGGCACTTCGTTGAAGTCACCGGCAATGACTTGCAAAGGCACGCGGCGACGGTCGTTGAGCCAGCCGACCATCTGCATGGCTTGTTCCAACCGGATGTCATCCTCGTGCTGCTCGTGATGGAGATGTACAGCCACGAAGTCCAGTGACTGGTATCGACCCTGTGAGCGGGCCGCAGGTATCTCAAGGTTCACGCGCAGCGCAACCCGGCCGCCGTACCCCAGGGGCAGCGAATCATGGTACAGAACCGGCAATTTGGTCATCACGCCCACGCCTTCGCCCCAATGGGAGGGATGTGAACGGCGTGTCTGGATGATTCGGTATGGGCCATTTGACGAGCCGGTCATGCGGATGTTGACTTGCTTGGCCAGCCAATTGCCCTGGCCGATCGAGAGGCTAATCTCTTGCAGGCTGATGAGATCGGGTGATTTCTCGATGATCTCGGAGACCAGCAGCCGGCGTCGGGCCAACCAGCGGTCGGAGCGATTGCGGAGGTTGATGGTGGCAACTGTGATGGGGTACATCGAGACGGCGGCGTGGGTCAGCGTAAATCGAACGTGGAAACACCGGCCGGGATAGCGCTCTGGAACTCCTGCACTTGATCGCGGTAGCTGAGTGTGAACGGGGCGGCCGTTCGAATGGTCAATACCCCGTCGGCGGCCAGCAGATCGGCCGTGCCCTCATCGCCCAACGTAATGCGGCGCACACCGGTTTCGGCCTCGTGACCCAGATAATTGCGCCAGGTTACTTGTCTCAAAGGCCAGTCGATGGCCAGACCAATTACCTGCTCAAGAATCATCAAATTGGCGAGCGTTGCGGCTTCAGGCGTGGCCGTCGATTCCGCATGCCCATTGCGAGATTCTGCACCATGACCTTCCAGAGAATCAACCGCCATCGTGTGTGCCAACTGCCAGGCTCCGGCGGTCTGTAACCCGCGCATAGCCACATAAGCTGTTAGTGGCGTGGCCACAATGGGCTCAAGGTCAGGTTGCTCCGGGATAGCCTCAGGTTCGATCCCGGCCGGTCGGGTGCCGTTGTTCGCGTGACGCCGATCGGCTTGCTCATCGCGAAGCGCCTGGATCAGCAATTTGCGGCGATCCTCGGGCACCAGTTGCTTGTCGAGCAGCGCCCAATAAGCGGCCATTGTCCTGGCCGAACTGAACGCGCCGTCAGGCGCAGTATGATGATAGAAGGCGGTAGCTTCATTCCACATATCGGCGTTGATTTGGCGGCCCAAGGTCGATCGTTCGGCCGACATTTCTTCCGCAATAGCGGGCTGATCCACCAACTCCGCCATCCGACCAAGCAATAGCCCGCTGACATTGGCTTGCAATGTGGCATTAAGCCAGGCCCAATGGCGGTGATGAAAGTCTCCTTGCGGCACACACGTCTGCCCAACGACACCCGAAGCGGTGCCGGTTGACCAGTACAACCCGGACTGCCAGGTACGGTTCAAGCGCAACCACCGATGATACGTCACAAGCGACGGAAAGACGGCACGCAATCGGGATTCGTCGCCCAACAATCGATAGTGACGCCATTCAGTCCAGGCCAATAGATTGGGCCCGGTGCTGTTCGGTTCGAACGGCACAACGCAGGCATCCCCCGAACGAATCTCGATTTCGCGCGGGATGAAGCCATTGTCCAGCTGGGCGCTATAGAAGTTGTCAAGGAGATGAATCAGGTCGAAGCCACGCGCAGCATAGCCCGCCAGCCGCGCCACCAAGGCGCTGTCCCCCATCAGAATGGACCCACCTGAGGGTTCAAGCAGGACCGGCCCGGTCAGTGTCGAGGGGTCCGCTGGATAACTGATGACAGCCCAAACCGCAGCCCAGTTTGTCCAGTACTGTTGCACCCAATGAGGGCGATCCGGCAGCACAGGTTCGGGCAGCAGGTCGCGAACGGTCGAGAAATCAGGTAGAGGCGCACGCTCATCCGGCTCAACCCGAAACGCTGATCGCTGCCTCAAGGTATGAGCCGGACGTGCAATACGCCCGTCATCGGTGGGGAGAGACTCCGAAATCAAGAGCGGTGTCTCCTGCTAATTAGGCTAGAAACCTACTGAATCTCTTCGATTGTGATGCTGACGATCTTGTCGCCGGCTGGGGCGTTCGGTGCACGCGAGGGGTCACGCGGGGTGATGCCCTCGACAATATCCATTCCCTCGGTGACTTTGCCAAAAATAGTATAGGAACCATCCAGCTGGCTGACGTCACCATAGGTAATGTACCACTGACTGCCATTGGTGTTGGGGCCCGCGTTAGCCATAGCAACCCAACCTGGGCCGTCATGCGATAGTGCCGGGTCAATTTCGTTGGGCAGCATGTAGCCGGGGCCGCCGCGGCCAGTGCCACTGGGGTCGCCGGTCTGGGCCACAAAGCCCGGCAAGACACGATGGAACGTCACTCCGTCGAACCAGCCGTTCTGCGACAGGAAGACGAAGCTGTTTACCGTTTGCGGGGCCGACTTGGGCAGGAGTTCGATCGTGAACTCATCACCCGACGCCATTTTGACACGCGCCAAATAGCGCGAGTCCGTGTTGATGCTCATTTCGGGCGCAGCCTTATACTGGCGTGCGGCCAAATCACTCAATGCCTTTTCACTACTCACAAATTCCTCCCATACTGGCAAGTCGCGCGGCAATCCTTCGCCGGGCACGATCTCGCCATTGACAATGGCCGAAGGCGTGCCGGGCAAACCCAGGGCAACCGCCTCCTGCTCTAGTTGACTAACATACGCGGCATGTACGCCGCTGTTCAGTTCTTCGGCAAACCGGTCGGTATCCAGGCCAAGCGTCCCGGCCAGGGTGACAAAGTAACCAATTGCGTCGCTCTCCGTGAGGCGCGACCACTCAGTTTGCTGGGCAAAGAGGGCGTCGTGGTACTCCCAGAACTGCCCCTGCGTACCGGCCGCTTCGGCCGCTTCGGCCGCTTTCTGGGCCAGAGGATGAATGCTGTTCAGCGGAAAGTACCGATATACCACTTGCACATCGTCCGGGAAGCGATTGGCGACTTCTTTCAGCGTCGGTGCAAATGCCGCGCAGCCGGGGCACTGGAAGTCAGCATACTCGATTACGGTCACCGCAGCATCGTCCGGCCCGACTTTCCAGTCACGGTCGCGTACGAGCAACGGGTCACCGAGATCACCTACCGGCGCAGTCGTGGATCCATCGGAAGCATCTACGTTCGCGGGGTCGGACGTCGCTTCTGGTGCCGAAGTCTCCGCAGGGGATTCAGCGTCAGAAGTCTCTTCGACGGCCACCGTGCCGGCAATTTCAGGTTGTCCGACCGTCGGCACAACGTCTGTGCCGCCACATGCGGCCAGCAATATGACCGTCAGCAGGAGAATTGGTAACAATAGTCGTTTCATGGTGGTCCTGGTGTGTAGACATCCACAGGCTAATCGCTGTCGTGGTGCCTAGCATTTTATCATGATTCGGCCCGCTACCGTCGCCCACAGTGACTAGATTAGGCAACTATTCACACGGGCGGCCATGCAAAGACCGGCCCGGTCCTCAATGGGAATCGGGCCGGTCACAAACTTCAAGCAACCCGTCCTTCCCCGTGGCCGGTCTAAACCGCCACGGCCGGAACGACAGGGCAATGGATCCGATTATCTAGCGACGACGGCCGCCACCACCACCGCCACGCCCGTTGCGAGAACCGCCGCCACTGGATTTGCGCGGCGAGTCTTGCTCGCGAGCCTCTTCCAATGTCCAGCCTTCCAGCACGGCGCGACGCGAGAGTCGAATCTTGCCTTCGCTGCTGACGTCGGTCACCATCACCATCACCTCATCGCCCATCTGTACCGCGTCTTCAACGCGCTGCAGATGGTCGGACGAGAGCTGGGAGATGTGGACCATACCATCCATACCCGGCATCAATTCGATAAACGCGCCGAAGTCGGTGATGCGCACAACGCGGCCGGTGAACTGGTCGCCCGGCGTCGGGTCATGGGTCAGCATCTCGATGCGCTCGAGCGCAGCCTCGGCCAGCGGGCCATCGACACCAGCCACAAAGACCGTGCCGTCTTCCTGAATGTCGACCGATACGCCAAACTCTTCTTCCAGACCACGGATGGTAGCCCCACCCTTGCCGATGATGGCGCCGATCTTCTCCGGGTTGACCTTGATGGTCAACATACGCGGCGCGAACTCGTTCAGGCTTTCACGCGGTTCGGAGATTGTTTGCAACATCGAGTCCAGGATTTGCAGACGACCGATGCGCGCCTGTTCCAAAGCCTCGGTCATGATATCCATGGTCAGGCCGGAGATCTTGATGTCCATCTGCAGGGCCGTGATACCCTCGCTGGTGCCGGCCACCTTGAAGTCCATGTCACCCAGGTGATCTTCCATGCCCTGAATGTCGGTCAACACCGCGTATTTCTCGCCGTCAGTGACCAGCCCCATGGCGACGCCGGCAACGGGCCGCTTAATCGGCACGCCGGCATCCATGAGAGCCAGACTGGAGGCGCAGACGCTGGCCTGGCTCGTGCTGCCGTTAGACGACAAGACCTCAGAGACCACGCGGATGGTGTAGGGGAATTCCTCCTCGACGGGATCACGGCAGGAGCGCATTTTCGGCCAGCGCACCATGACCAATCTCGCGCCGCTTCGGGCCGCGCATGGGCCAGGTCTCGCCGGTGCTGAAGGGCGGGAAGTTGTAATGGTGCATGAAGCGGCGGGTATCCTCGGGGACAGGCCGTCCAGCTTCTGCGCCTCGCGCGGAGTGCCCAGGGCGGATGGACAGCACCTGGGTCTGGCCGCGCTGGAACAGGCCGGAGCCGTGGGCGCGGGGGCTGATGCCCACTTCCGACGACAGTTCGCGAATGTCGGCTGTAGCCACGACCGTCGGGACGCACGCCTTCGTACAAGATCTGGTTGCGGACGGCCTTCTTGACTTCGTCGCCGAAAGCCATGCGAATCGCCTTGGTGTCGGTCAGCTCTTCGCCATCGTCCTCAAAGGTGGTAATCAGCTCTTCGCGCAGGACGTCCATGGCTTCGTTGCGGCCGCCTGCGGTCAGTGTACTCGGCCATAACGCCGCGACGCGTTCGCCCAGGCGTTCCTTGACGACTGCGGTCAACCTCGTCATGGGTATCCGACGAAAGTAGCCTCGCGCTTTTCCTTGCCGACCTCGGCCTGCATCTTCTCAATGCAGGTCGATTATGGGCTGCATCGCCTTATGGCCAAACGCCAGCGCCTCGACGATAGTCGCTTCCGGCACTTCGTCGGCCGCGGACTCAACCATGATGATGGCATCGCGAGAGCCGGCCATCCGCAGGTCCAGGCTGCTGTCTTCCATCTGCTGGATGGTCGGGTCGACCACCAACTCGCCATCGATATAGCCCACACGAACGGCCGCCAATGGGGCCATTCCAGGGAATATCAGAAATGGACAGGGCGGCGCTGGCCGCGTTGACAGCCATGATGTCCAGATGATAGATGCTGTCCGAGGACAACGTCGTGACAATGATCTGAACTTCATTGCGCATGCCGTCGGGAAACAACGGCCGCAACGGCCGATCGGTCAGACGCGAGGTCAGGATGGCTTCAGTGGTGGGCTTGCCTTCGCGGCGGAAGAACCCGCCGGGAATGCGTCCGGCAGCGTACATCTTCTCTTCAAAGTCAACGCTCAGGGGGAAGAAATCCAGCCCCTCGCGCACGCTCTTCGACATCGTGGCCGTGGACAGCAACATGGAATCGCCGACTCGGTAGGTCACCGCGCCGCCGGCTTGCTCCGCGAGCTTGCCGGTCGAGATGGTTACATCGTGTTCACCAACTCGTGTTGTGAAAGTTTTTTCTTCAGACATTTGAATTCCTCAATTCGGTGCATGACCAACCCATCTGCGACAAACGAGCACCTTTCCAACAGCTATGCTGTCGGGGCCGAAATCGTCTGCGAGACCGCGGTCACGCTTAGCAACTTGTTCGAATTGCAGGTCTGGGGTTAGGGACTGGGGACTGACTCTTACCCAGCGCGGTAAGGGACACTACCCAATTCCTAAACCACGCCAGCCTGCGGCTTTAAAAAAGGGGCGAAGTTCGCTTCGCCCCTTCAAGACACCTCAATTGTTTAGCGACGAAGGCCCAAACGGGCGAGAATCGCACGATACCGTTCCGGGTCGTTCTTACGCAAGTAAGCCAACAACCGACGGCGCTTTCCGACCAGCTTCAGCAGACCGCGGCGCGAACTTTCGTCATGTTTGTGAATCGCCAGGTGATCCTGTAATTCATGGATCCGCTTGTCCATCAGTGCAATCTGCACTTCGGTCGAGCCGGTGTCACCTTCGTGTGATCCAAATTCTTCTACTACTTCGGCTTTCTGTGCCACTGTTAGGGGCATATCAATAGTTCCTTTGCCTCATCTCTCGAGGCGAGTTGATTTTGGGCCGGAATGCCGTCGTGCCGTTTACGTCGCACCTTCCAGCCGACAACAAAGTATAGCCGATGCCGGGCGTTGCGCCAACACCGGTTGCTGTTCGCTCATGTATACATGCAAAAAACAAAGAACTCACCGCGGCGCCCAAGGGTCGCCCCGTGAATGGAATCGACCTGGCGCAACGCTGGGCGTCACACAGTTGATTGCTAAGCGACCAGGATCTCGGCCGTTACACCCAGGTCCGCCAGGGTTCGGCCGATCTCGTCGCGGTAGTTGTTGTTCATGATAACCACGAAGTCGGGCTGGTATGTCGCCAGAAACGACGGCGCTACAATCGCCTGACCGGTCCCACCAACGAACTTGCCCTGCTTGCGCGGGTTGATGTCCACGATGGTTTCAATGACCGATCCCGGCGCGACTACATTGAGGAACGTCACGCCCTTGGACCCTGCCCCCCACACGACGCCGCGCTTTCCGGCGGCGGCCAATTCGTCCAGCCGCGTCCGCCATTCGTCATACTTCACCTGGTAGTTCTCAGCGAAGGCGATGGCATCGGCCGTCAATTCCGGCAACCCCGCCTGCCAAGGCCCGTCTGGCAGCGCATCAGTCTGGGCCGGGACCGCCTCGATGGCCAGGAATTGCCCGCCGAAAACCTCGTTCAGCGCCAGGACGCGAAAGCCGTTCTGCTCAAACAAGTGGGCCAGCGACATCGGGCTGAAGTAGGAGCAATGTTCGTAAATGACATCCCAAATCCCCAGGCGGCTCAACGTCCACAGGGAATTTGGCACCTCGAAGAAGACAACGGTGTTCGGCCGATCGCCGACAGCCCGCCGCACCTGGGCAATGAAGGCATCGGGGTCCTCGATGTGCTCCAGTACATGACGACAAACAATCAGGTCAGCCTTCTGGTCGGTATACTTTTCGGTGTAGAAGTCCTCAATGAAGGTGACGCCGTCGGCCGTATAACCTTCCTCTGGGACATAGCTGGGATCGTAACCCCAGCCGCGGTTGTCACCCAGCCGGCTGAGCATAATCAGGAAATCGCCTTTGCCCGCGCCAATCTCGACGATATCCTTGCCATGCAGGTCATAGCGCTCGACCAGACCGGCCGCCAGCGCCTCGGCGTATTCCTGAAAGACGGCCGAAAAGTGGAGCGAGTTCTCGTACTCCTGAGTGTACTCCATGAGCGTCGGGTCGAAGTCCAGGTTATAGGTGTGGCCGCAGGATGGGAAGTACCCCAGCCGAATGGTGCCGCGCGGGGCATTGAGCGCTTCCTCGCGAGTCGGCCAGAGTACGTTGCAATGCACGGGCAGGTCGCGCATCTCGATCAGTTCGATCACATCCGAGTCGCCGCACACCGGCACCCGCGTCGTTGTTTTTTCGGTCACAATCCCCCCTACATGGTATAGATGTCGGGCGCGAGTCCCATAGCGTGCAGGTCGCGCGTAATCTCTTCGCGGTACACCGGATTCATGATGATGACTGCATCCGGTTGATAAGTCTTCAGGAACTCCGGCCCCACGATCTCCTGTCCCGTCCCGGCCATAAACGTGCCGGTCTTGATCGGGTTGATATCCACGGCGTAGGCAACGTCGTCCAAAGTCAGACCCAATGTGGTCAAAAAGGCCACGCCCTTGGAGCCGCCACCCCACAACACTACCTTGCGGCCCTGGGCTTTCATATCGCCCAAAATAGCCCGCCACTCGTCACGCTTGGCCTCGTAGTTCTCCACAAAATAGGCCACATCCTCCAGCGTTTGCGCCGGGGTTTCTTCCTGTTCGAGTGGCGCGGTGTCGGGCAGGCCAGCGGCCGGGCGCGCCTCGATCATGAGGTACTGATCGTCGTAGGCAGTCCACAGGTCGAGAATGTCGAAGCCGTTGCGCCGGAACAGCCGAGCCAGAGACCCTTTGGTGAAGTAGGAGCAGTGTTCGTAGTAGATGTCCCAGAAGGCCACATCACACAGGACGTAACGGGCATTGGGGATCTGGAAGAAGACGACCGTCTCCGGGTTGTCGCCTACGGAGCGGCGCACGGTGCCCACGAACTCGCCGACGGTGGGGATGTGCTCCAGCGTCATCTTGCAGCAAACGAAGTCCCCCTGCGTAGCGGCATATTGCTCGCCGTAAAAGTCGGCGACGAAGGTCAACTGGTCGGCCACGGCGCTGGGATGACGGCCGGGGACATAGGCTGGGTCGAACCCCACCCCTCGATTGTTGCCAATCTCGGCCAGCATCGTCAGGAAATCGCCCTTATCACAGCCGATCTCAATCAGGTCCTTGTCACGCAGGTCATAACGCTCGACAAGTTCCTCGGCCAAGGCGCGATGGAACTTGTTGAAGGTAGGTGAATACCCCTGCGTCGCCTCATACCTGTCGGTATATTGCGTCAGTTTCTCGTCAAATGTGATGTTTGAGATGAAACCACAGTCGGGACAAACCGCTAGCCGGATCTCGCCCGTCTGAAAGTTCAGTGCCTCCTCGCGCGATGCGACCAGCAACACGCTGTTGACCGGCACATCGACCACTTCATAGAACACCGTCATTCCCGCGTGGCCGCAACTTGGGCACGCGACATCCACATGAATCATGCTTCACTCTCCAGGTTTTCAATTGCGGGGCACGTTGGCGGCGCGACGGCCTATCGCCGGCGCGAAAACGGGGCTAGTCTTCGCCAAGTCGGAGAACGGCCATAAATGCCTCTTGCGGCACTTCCACGTTGCCAATCATCTTCATGCGCTTCTTACCCTTCTTCTGCTTTTCCAGCAGCTTTTTCTTACGGGTAATGTCACCGCCATAGCATTTTGCCAGAACATCCTTGCGCATTGCCTTAACATTGGCACGACTGATCACGCGCTTGCCGACGGCCGCCTGGATGGGCACCTCGAACATCTGGCGCGGAATGACGTTCTTCAACTCCGTCACCAGCTTCTGGCCGCGATGGTAGGCATCATCCTCATGGACGATCATCGCCAGCGCATCGACCGGCGTCCCGGCCACCAGCACTTCCAGCTTGACCAGGTTTGAGGCGCGATACTCGATGAACTCGTAGTCCATAGATGCGTAGCCGCGCGTACCACTTTTGAGCTTGTCATAGAAATCGACGATGATCTCGGCCAACGGGATCTCGAAGTGCATCACGATCCGGCCGGGCGCGGGGTGTTCGATCTTGACAAACTCTGCCCGGCGCTTGCGGGCCAGCTCCATGACGATGCCGTAATACTCCTCCGGCGTGAAGATCTGGACGTGCATCCACGGCTCGCGAATCTCCTCGATCGTGCCCTCATCGGGCAGGTCGGCCGGGCTTTCGATGAGTCTGATTTCATTGGTCTGGGCCATAACGACCTCATACCCCACGCTCGGCGCGGTGACCACGAGGTCGAGATCATATTCGCGCTCCAGCCGCTCCTGAATGATCTCCATGTGGAACAAGCCGAGGAACCCTGCCCGAAAGCCGAAGTTCAATGCATTGGAAGTTTCCGGTTCATAGACCAGCGCCGCATCATTGAGTTGCAGCCGCTCGATGGCCTCTTTTAGCAATGGGTAGTCTTCCCCGTCACTGGGGTACATACCGGCGAACACCATGGGCTTGGCCGGTTGATAGCCGGGCAGTGCCTGATCGGCCGGGTCATCGCGCAGCGTGATCGTATCCCCTACGCGACACTCACGAACTGTCTTGAGACCGGTGGCAATATAACCAACTTCGCCCGCAGACAGTTCCTTGACCTTCACCATGCCAGGGTTAAAGATACCAATCTCGATAGGCTCCACCGTCACCCCGTTGGACATCATGGTCACAAAGTCGCCGTGGCGCACGGTGCCTTCGAACACGCGCACATAGGCCACCACGCCCTTGTAGATATCGTAATGGGAGTCGAAGATCAGCGCGCGCAGGGGCGCATCGGGGTCGCCGGTGGGCGGCGGCACCCGAGCGACAACCGCCTCCAGCACAGCCTCGATGTTGGTGCCCATCTTGGCGCTGATGGGAATGACATCTTCACCGGGAATGCCGGTGATGTTCTCGATCTCCTCGGCCACGTCATCGGGCATGGCTGCGGGCAGGTCGATCTTGTTGACCACGGGGATGAGTTCCAAATCGGAGGCGACGGCCAGATAGAGATTGGCCAGCGTCTGAGCTTCCACGCCCTGCGTGGCGTCGACGACGAGCACAGCCCCTTCGCACGACAGCAGGGCGCGGCTAACCTCATAGCCGAAGTCTACATGCCCCGGTGTGTCGATGAGGTTCATCTCGTAGGCGTTGCCGTCCTTGGCGTTGTAGGTCATACGAACGGCCGAAGCCTTGATCGTTACGCCCTTTTCGCGTTCAATATCCATGGTGTCCAGCACCTGATCCTGCATCTCGCGATCCGAGATGGTGCCGGTGGCCTGCAGCAGGCGGTCGGCCAAGGTGGACTTGCCGTGGTCGATATGGGCGATAATTGAGAAATTGCGGATGAAGCGTTGATCCATAGGCGCTAGTATATCAGAATGGCTATGGGACTCCTACGACCCTCAGAAATTAGACCAACCATGCTTTCACAAAGACGCAGAGCGATGCTTTCGAGAAATACCATGAGTCAGACACATGAATGATCCTCTCCGTCCTCACAGCCACGACCCCAATCCCGCGCCACCTTCGGCCGACCCCGCTTTTGTCTTGCGCGCCGACGAACAGGAATGGCGGCTAACACCGGACGTGCTGGCGCGCCTGCCTCTCTTGGCTATCCCCAACTGCACCATCGTCAGCACCGGCCATGGCACGTCCGGCCCATTCACTTTTGGCGGTGTCTCCCTGCTGGTGCTGCTGCGCGCCTATGCCCGCGGCACCGACTGGACTCAGGTCGAAGTGGTCAGTGCCGACGGATTCGGCACGCGACTCAGCCGCGCGGAGCTGGAGTCCGAGCCAGCGGATCGCTGCTGCCTCCTGGCCGTGAGCATCGACGGACGGCCAATGACACGCGACGAAGGGCTGATTCGGCTTATCGTCCCGTCAGAGAAGGATGACGCTCTGCGGCAAGTGAAGTGGGTCGCGCGGGTGACGCTGGTCTAGTTAAACTGCCGATCGATCAGTTCGGCTAATGGCGGGCCGGACTCACCGCCCGGCCGCAGCCAGGCCAGAAATTCGATGTTGCCTTGCGCGCCCTGGATCGGCGAGAGCATCAGGCCGCACACAGCCCACGATTCGGCCGCGGCCCAGCCCAGCACCTCATGCAGCACCTGCCGGTGGACGGCCGGATCGCGAATGATACCGCCCTTGCCAACCTGGTCAGGCCCGGCCTCGAACTGGGGCTTGATGAGCATGACCACATCGGCCTCGTCGGTCAGCCAGCGTGCGACAGCCGGCAGAATGAGCCGCAACGAGATAAACGAGACGTCAATCACCACAAGGCTGACGGGTTCGTCGAGACGCTCCTGGTAGCGAGCGTTAGTGCGCTCCATGACGTGCACACGGTCATCCTGGCGCAGTTTCCAGTCGAGTTGTCCCTGGCCCACGTCGATGGCGTAAACGCGCGCCGCGCCGCGCTGCAAAAGCACGTCGGTGAAGCCACCGGTGCAGGCACCCACATCAGCGCAGATTCGGCCGGTGGGATCAATTTCAAACTCATCCAGTGCCGCAGCCAATTTGTAGCCCCCGCGACCCACGTAGGGCATCGGCTCCGTCAGCTCAATGACGGCATCAAGGGCAATGGGGGTGCCCGCCTTGTCCACGCGCTGGCCGTTGACCGTGACCTCGCCGGCCATGATCAGCCCGCGCGCCTTGGCTCGTGTTGGCACCAGACCGCGGTCCACGAGGAGTTTGTCGAGGCGTTCCTTGGGGTTGGCCATCTCAGCCGCCCAGTCGCTCATGCCAGTCGGCCAGCGCATCGGCCAGCGATTGTTGGAGCGAAATGGTTGGCTCCCAGCCTGTCTGCGCCTGTATCTTGGCGTAACTGCCGTAGATGCAAGGGGTATCGGACGGCTTCATGCGGCTGGGATCGGGGCTAACAATGACGTCCCGATCGACCAGCGCCAACAGTTCATCCAACAGCGCGCGAATCGTTACCGGCCGGCCGGAACATATCAGATAGGCTTCGCCCGGTTCACCCATTTCGGCGAGCAGGTGATAGGCTCGGACTACATCGCGGACGTCGGTGAAATCCCGCTGTGACTCAAGGTTGCCCACGCGCATTTCAGGCGGCTGTTGGCCCAGGCTGATGGCGGCCAACTGCCCGGCGAAATCAGGCACGACAAAGCCCGGTGCCTGGCGAGGACCAATATGGTTAAACGGCCGCGCTTCCACCACCGGCAGCCCGTAGCGCTGCCAGTAAACGGACGCCAGTTGACCGGCGGCCAGCTTGCTCACCCCGTAGGGATGGCTGGGCAGGGGCACGGTCGCTTCGGTCAACGGCAGATCGCCGGCATTGATCACGCCGTACATCTCGGCGCTGGTCACAATGACGACGCGCGGTTGACCCACGGCCACCGCCGCTTCCAGCAAATTGGCGGTGCCGCCGGTGTTGATGGCAATGGTTCGCGCCGGGTCGCCCCAGGAGCGGGCCGGGTAGGCTTGTCCCGCCAGATGAAAAATCGTGTCCGGCTGGGCATCTTTCACCGCGGCCGTCAACGAGGCCAGATTCATCAGGTCGCCGGGATACGGCTGGACATCCTCGTTATCCGGTAAGCTCTGGTGACTGGTCTCCTGGTGCACCAGCGCCGCGACTTCATAGCCTGAAGCCAGCAGTCGGTCCACTAAATGGGCCCCGGCAAATCCTGTTGCGCCTGTAATGAATGCTCGCATGGACTATCCTTGTCGTCTGTCCGGCTCGTTGTACTGTGAATCAGTGAGCCAAGTCGGAGGCGATTATACCCGTGTTCGCGTTTGGGCATTAGTCCAATCTGTGCAGCGAAGGCGTCACCCCTTAAAGCCACTATAATGGGTAGTAACTGGTTTATGACGCCATTCACCCGCAGCATCTCATCTCATGTCAGCGTCAATTGGCGATCCGGCCTGCGGCTCCTGGCCCTGACCCTCATTCTGGCCACCCTGCAGCCCGCGCCGCCACTGGTGACGATCGGCCCACAGCAAGCCGTCCGCACGACTTACCCTCGGCTCGGCGTCCACACACGCCTGACCGACGAAGTGGAGGAGTGGAAGATCAAACGTACGCTGGAACTGGCACGGGAGATGGGCGCGTCCACAATCATCGAGTTCTTTCCCTGGGCCTACTATCAAGCCGAGGACGGCGGCATTGCCTGGGAGCATCCCGATATGGTCATCAACCATGCCCACGCCCAGGGGTTGAACGTCATCGCACGTATCGGCCTGACGCCCGACTGGGCCCGCCCGCCGGACACACCGCTAACATACCTCGATTCCGACAGCTATGAAGCGTTTGCTGCGTTTTCGGCCGCTTTCGCCGAGCGCTACCAAGGCAAGGTACAGAGCATCATCGTTGGCAACGAACCCAACCTCAGTTACGAATGGGGCTATCGGCCGACACAACCTGAGGATTATGTCGAGTTATTGCAGACCGTCTACCCGACAATCAAGACAGCCAACCCGGAGGTCGAGGTTCTGGCCGGGGCACTGGCCCCCACGCTTGAGCCTGTAGGGTCTCCGTGGGGCACCGATGATTTGATCTACCTCGACGGTCTTTATGAAGCCGGGGCGGCACCGTATTTTGATGCCCTGGCCGTTCACGTCTATGGCCTGACCTTCCCGCCGGAAGCCGACCCCGACCCCGGCGTGCTCAACTTCCGGCGCGTTGAGCTCATGCGCGAAGTCATGGTGCGGCACGGGGATGCGGACACACCGATGATCATCACTGAAACGGGCTGGAACGATCACCCGCGCTGGACCCAAGCGGTTCGGCCGGCGCAACGCATTCAGTACACCCTGAACGCACTGGATTACGCGCGCGACGCTTGGCCTTTTGTCGACCTCGTCGGCCTGTGGTCGTTTCGCTATCCGGCGCCCACGCGCAGCTACATGGACTACTATACGCTGATGACCCCGGAGTTCGTCGCCAAACCCATCTATCAGTCGCTGCAAAACTACACCGGCAACCAGGGCGACGGAAACTAACGTGTCACATATTCACTACACGCAATCCAGCCTCTTGAAACGACTACCTGTCATCCTGCTGCTTATTGGACTGCTGGCAGCAACCGCCTGTGACACGGACGATACGTCGCTCGAACGCATCCAGTCGGCGGGCACTTTGCGCGTAGGTCTCGATCCTACTTACCCACCGTTCGAGGTAGCTGACGGCAGCAACGTAACCGGCTTTGATGTAGACCTGGCCGCGGAACTCTCGGCCGCTCTGGGTGTGGACCCATCCTTTAGCTATTTCGGTTATGACGGCCTCTATGATGCATTGCTCACGGATCAAGTGGATGTGCTTATCTCGGCCCTGGTCGTCAGTCCCGAGCGCACCCGCGATTTTGCCTACTCTCGACCTTATTACGATGCCGGACAGGTGTTGATTGTTCCGGCCGATTCACCTATATCGGACCCGGGCAATCTCGCCGGCCGACGGGTAGCGGTCGAACTGGGCGCGCTAGGTCATGTAGAGGCGCTGGCCATGAGCCGTGCGCAGCCAAACCTGTCCGTCCTCCCTTACGGTAGCGCTGCAGAAGCCCTGGATGCTGTCAGTGCAGGCCAGGCAGACGCTACGCTGATCGACAGTATCGGCGGCCGATTATTCCTCAAAGATCGCCCCCCGGAGGCCAGCCCGCTCCGTCTGTTGCCGGATCCAGTGGTTTCGGAACCTTTCGCCGTGGTTGTACGTATTGAGGATGAAGCACTATTGCAGCAGATTAACAGCGAGCTGGCTCAACTGGAAGACACCGGCCGCCTAGAGCAACTCATCACCTACTGGGTGGGACCCTAACGCCCCACTCCTCAATCTGTACGCAGCGCGGATTTGATCTATAATGAGACACAAGTCAGGAGTAAGCGGATAGCCAACGGGCTAAAGGGGTTTAGTACGGTGACACCACAGACGATGCGTCAAGTCAAGGTAGGGCTACTGGCCTTGCTTGTCGTTCTGTTCTTAGCGATCGTGCCTACCGGGCAGGCACAGTTCAAGTCCTTCAATTGGGAAAACTGGGACGTCGACATGACGGTTCTGGAGAACGGCGATTTGCAGATCACCGAGACGCAAACGCTGTTTTTCTCCGGTGCGCCGTTTACCTTCGGCTATCGCAGCATTCCTATCGGATCCGCCGGCCAAAACGACGGTATCACGGACATCTCCGTGCGCCAGGGCGACCAGATCTTCCGCGAATCCTCATCCAACGCGCCCGGCACATTCGAAGTGGTTGATCAGGGTGACGAAACTCGAATTAACTGGTATTTCGAACCGGCCCTCGGTGAACAAACGTACACCTTCTCCTATACAGTGAGTGGCGCAGTACGCGTCGGGACTTTGGAGCAAGGCGACGGCGATCAGCTATTCTGGACGGCCATCCCCCTCGATCATCCTGCTTATGTCAATAACAGTACCACGACCATCCGCTTGCCGGGGGGAATCGTCCCGCAACAGTTTATCGGTACCGAGGACTATCTGGTCGCCGCCTATATTGACGGCGTGGAGACCAACGACGTAGCGATTTCAGTCAGTGAGGACGGACAGACTATCACGTACGAACTGCTCCGGCCGTTGGTTGCCGGGGAGAAGCTGGAGGTCCGCGTCCAATGGCCCCACGGCCCACTGCCGATTGAGACACCTGGCTGGCAAGCCGCGCAACAGCGCAGCGATATCGTCGGGCTGATCGTGCTGGCGCTTTCGCTCCTGCTGTTGGTCGGTGGCCCATTGGGTGTGGTTTTGTTGTGGTATCTGCGCGGCCGTGACCCGGAGCTGGGCATTGTTGTGCCGGAATACATCACCGAACCGCCCGACGATCTCCCCCCGGGGATGGTCGGCACACTGGTCGATGAGCGAGCCGATATGGACGACATTACGTCCACGCTAATCGATCTAGCCAATCGTGGCTATCTGACGATGGAGCAGCAAAAGAGTGGGTATCTCTATAAGCGCACCGACAAACCGGCCAAGGGTTTGCGAGACTACGAGCAAACGTTCCTCAAGAAGTTTTTCGGCAACAAGGAAGAGGTGACGCTGGAGAGCATGCGCTTCAAGTTCTCCAACAACCTGCCGCTCCTACGCACCCAACTCTATGATGCGCTGGTGACCGAGGGCTATGTGCCGCGTTCGCCTCAGGATGTACGTACCGCTTATACAGCACTGGCCGTGATTGTTGCCGTGTTGGGAATTGGCGCCATCATCTTGATGTCGGTCCTCTTTGAAGAACTGGCCGTATTATCGTGCCTACCGATCCTGGCGGTTATGGCGACCAGCGTGGCGCTGTTCTTGGCCGGTCGGCACATGCCGCGCAAAACCGAAAAGGGCACGATCGCCACGGCGCGTTGGCTGGCATTTAAGGAGTACTTGAAGAATATCCAGCAGTATAAGGACATTGAACAAGCGGGCGACGAGTTCGAGAAATACTTGCCGTATGCAGTCTGCTTCGGCCTCGAACGCTCGTTCATTACAACGTTCGCCAGCGTCCCGACAACACCGATGCCAACCTGGTACTTCCCCTACCCGCCGATCATCATGAGCGGACCAATGGGCACGGGCGGCACGTACAGCGGTGGTGGGTCAGTTGGCGGCGGATCGATGCCGCGTCCGTCGTTGGAGACGATGTCGGGCAACCTCACCGGCGGTCTGGCGGGAATGTCAGTCGGGCTGACCCAAATGCTCAATTCAGCCAACACGGTCATGCGCAGCACCCCGCCGGCATCCTCGGGCAGCGGCAGTTTCGGTGGGTCCAGCGGCGGTTTCAGTGGCGGCTTTAGTGGCGGCGGCGGCTTCAGCGGCGGTGGTGGTGGCAGTGGCGGCTTCGGCTGAGTCTGGCGTTCGTTTCCGCCATGCCATTTAGTTGAACAGCAGGAGGTCTATGGGACGCACATTGGGTTGGATTCTAATCGCCGGGGGCATTGTCGTCGGCATTGTGATATTTGTGCTGATGCGAGTGTATGTCAACGAAGGCAGCCTCACAAGCGGCGCGGCCACGCTCGGAATGGTCATCGGCTTCCTGGTGTTGGTCCTGCCGCAATTGGCGATTGGCACAATCATTCTGTTTCGCGGCAAAGAGGAAGCGAAAACGGCCGACAAAGCCGCCCAACAGCGCGAATTATTGGGCGCCATCGAGGCCCGTGGCCAGGTCCGCATCAGCGATCTCGCCATTGAGATGCAGCTAAGCACGGACGAGATCCAAAGCATGCTCTACAGCCTGGTTAGCCTGGGTCTGTTCTCCGGCTACATCAATTGGGATGAGGGCATGCTCTATTCGGAACAGGCCAGCGAACTGCGAGAATTGGACCGCTGCAGAAACTGCAACGGCCAATTGGAGTTGGCCGGCAAAGGCGTCATTCGCTGTCCCTACTGCGGGACAGAATATTTCCTGTCGTAACAATTATCGGTACCTGCGGTTGATCATCGGCCACAGGCAAGGAGACAAACAGAAACATGGTTGACAAGTTAAATCCTGAAGTCCTTGATTTCTATAGCACCATTACCGGCGATTCAACCGGGCTGGGCAACCTGCTCATGAGAATCCCGGGGTTAAGTGGCTATATGGAGCGCGGCCGGCGGCGTGAAGCTGACCAGCTGCTGAGGAACACAATCTCGGCTCGACTCACTGAGGTGCGCCTGGACCTGAGCACGGTCCATCAGGCCCTGTCAGGTGATATCGTCCAGGCTGTAGAATACGCTGAGGACTTGGGTCGGGCTGATAATCAGCTCATGGGACTTACAGCCAAGATCAAGGATGCGCCGCAAGGCTACGCCGGATTCTTTGACGCAGTCAAGGTGAACGCTGACGATCTCGCTCGGCTGTACGAGTTTGACGGGTTAATGCTCAATCATACTGACCAGATTGCAGCCGACACAGCTACTCTGAAGAAAGCGGTGAATAGCGGCGACGGCGATATTCGTGCCGCCATTCGCGACCTAAACAACGACCTGCGCGACGCCAATCAGACATTTAACTCGCGCCAGGAAGTCCTGAACAAGGTTAAGTAAAGGCAAGGAGACAACGATATGCCCAAAGTATTCGACCGAGTCGCAGTCGACACCTGGCTGCGCGATGAAATTGTACAGAAGTTCCCCCGCGGCGGGCTGGGCGATATCAAGCTTGGCTCACAGTTGATTGTCAACCCCGGCGAAATGGCCATCTTCATTCGCGGCGGCGAGCCGCTGGGCACCTTTGAACCGGGCCGGTACACACTGACCACCGAGAACGTCCCGTTTCTGACGGACTTCATGGAGTGGGGTCTCTTTGGCGGGGCCAACGTATTTACGGCCGATGTGTATTTCGTTAAGACCACCGACATGACCTTCAAGTGGGGGACAGTCAACCCGATCATCGTCGAGCATCCAGACCGCGCCCCCGGCGCCAGCGCTGTCGTCGGCAATGGAGTCTACATCTCCAAGGTCAAAGAACCGTGGCGCTTCCTCAACGCCATGGACGCCTTCCGCGACAGCGTCATGTTGCAGGACGTCAAGGCCCGTCTAGACCCCATGGTGGCGGTCATGTTGTCCGACAAGCTTAGCGAACTTGGCCATCGCCAAGGGGCTTGGTCCGGCCCAGCTCCAGTCGTTTACCAAAGAAATGAACGACCTACTGGTCGGCTTGTTACAGGAAGACTTCGATGCATTGGGCATGAACCTCATCGACTTCGCCGTCAATCTGGGCCTACACCCCAACTCGCTGGAAGTCGTGACCAATATGGGCTATGGGACCAGCTATGTGCAGAAGCAGCAGGCCGACGCCATGGTTCAGGCAGCCCAGAACCCGGGAGGAAGCAACTTGGGTGAGATAGGCTTCGGCGCCATGGGTATGGCCGCCATGCAACAACAGCAATGCACAGCAACAGGTGTTGCAACAGCAACTCCTTCAGCAACAGCAAGCCGCCGGCGCACAGACGGCTCAACCGGCAGCCACGGCTACACCGGATGTCATGACGCCGGAACAGGCGGCGGCCGTGTTGCAGGTGCCCGTTGAGGACGTCATGGCCGCCATTGAGTCCGGTGACTTGAAGGCCAAGAAGATCGGGGTCGTCATACCGGATTAGCAAGACGAGTCTGGACGAATTCCTCGCAGGCTAGCTATTCAGCGACGTTTGACGCGGCCGGCGGAGTTGGGAGCACACCCAACTCCGCCGGCCGCGTTGTCGATCTAGCTGTTTTCGCGATTGCGGATGTGGCGGTAGGCGGCGAAGAGATGCTCCTTCTGTGCCCCGTCCCGCCGCACGATTCCGGCGTTACGCATCCAGTCTGACCAAGCGAACCACACCACCACCGGCACGCGACCGGTGTGTCGCTGCTCAATATAGGTCATCACGTCCAGGAAATAGTCCGAGATAGCCGCGTAATGCTCCGGTCCAATCTCGTTGTCGTCGGCCACGCCAATCTCCGTAATCCAGATCTTCAGGTCCGGCAGTTCGCGCTCATAAGTGGCAATGGCGTCACCCAACGTGCCGTAACGCTGGCCCCAATCGAACGGTGCGCGCGTCGCCCAACGCGTGTAGGGATGGACGCCCAGGGCATCGACCGGCAGCGAGCCGCCCAGGGCTGCCCGGCAGCGTTTGACATACACCACCGTTTCCTGCGGCCCGGTGGCCATGCCATTGAAAATGATCGGTGCCTGGGGCGCTGACGAGCGAATTGCCGCCGCCGACCGGGCCAGATATCTCCGCGTAATCTTCCGGCGTCACGTACACCGAGGCCGGATTGTTCTTCTTGTCACCCTCATTCCAGATCTGGTAGGCCACCCGATCCCCATACCGTCGATAATGGGCAGCGATTTCGCCTGCTGTGGCGGCCAGTTGATCGGCGTAGGTGCGCCAGTCATTATTACCCGTCCAGGGACCCACACCCCACACGGTCTCCTGATTGAGCACGATCAGGCACTTGATGCCCATCTGGTTATAGGCCTGAACGATGGGATCGTACTGCCGAAAGGCCGCCTGGATGTCGCCTCGTTCGGCCGCATTGGGCCGCGCCGCAATCTTGAACACAAAGCGCACCCACTCTAGCCCCTTGAGATCATCCGTCTCGTAGGGATTGCTGAACGGCGCATCGGGGTTGACGTTCATACCGCGCTCGAGCAAGCCGGTGGTCGGACGGCCGTCCGGGGGACCACCTTCATCCTCATCAGGTCGCGGCACGCCGACAAGCCGGTAGAAGATGGCGGCAATGATTGATTCGCGCAGGCTCAGCCCGGCCTTTCCATAGCGTTCCATCAGCGATGCCTCCTGAGCAGGAAGTAACCAGGGATCATTAATCCGGTAATCGTCGCCATCACGGCCGACAATCAGCACCCAGTGTTGGTCGAAATCGGTATATGGCGTGTCACGCGTGAAATCCACCTGGATAGGCACCGGCACGCCCGCAGCCAGACTGGCGTTAATGCGGTCCATCAGCTCGCTCGACGAGAGCACATAGCCACCAAACACCACGTCGCCATAAACCTGGCTTAGGGCATCCCAGCGAGTCAGGTTGAGATCCATGAAGCCGTTGTTGGCCAACAAGTCGTCCTGCATACGGATGGGGTCGGTATCCTTTTTCAGGGCGCGTGCCGTCATGGCCATCACCACGAGCAAACAGCCCCATTCGCCGATTGTTTTGGTCGAGCCGACCTCGCCCAACAGCCTGCCGGCCCACAATGGATCGCGCTGTGACAAGGGCATGGCCAGACTCCCACCGACCGGCTGCGGTACGATGAAGCGCACGTACATCATATCGCCGAACGTCTGGCCCTGGGCGTTGCGCAGACGGAAATCGGCATAGTAGACACCGGGGGCGGCCGGCGCGACAATAGGCATCGACACATCGGCCTCGTCTCCCGGCGCGGTGGACGGCACGGGAACGGCCGCCGCGGGAGCAACCATGTTGCCGCCCACAAAGCCGAGGGTGAACCCGGCGCCCCACGGCTTGGTACCGTTGTTGCGCACGCGCCAGGTCTTGACCAACGCCTGCCCCGGTTCAATCTCCATGTCATCGGGGATCGTCACATCGGCGACAAACTGGCTGCTGAGCACACCGCCCACGGGATCCGGCTGGGCAATGACTTCAATGCGCGTATAGACCACATCACCAAAGACGTGGCCGACCTTGTCATGTAAGCGCCAATCACTGAACGCGACGCCCGTTTCAACCGGTGCGGTCATGGCCACCGAAATATCAACCACCTCGCCGGGCTGGGCCGGCGGCAGGGGCTGGCTGGATTTGGCGCCCAAGGTCAGACCACCGACATGGCGTAGCGTAAACCCCGATCCCCAGGCCACGCCACCGGAGTTTCGGACACGCCAGGTCTTGGTAAAATTCTGGCCGGCCACAATGCGCGTATCGTCGGGAACGGTCACATCGCTGATAAACCGAGCGTTGGCCGGGCCAACCGATTCCAGCAGTGTCGTATCCGGCGCGACCGACTCCTCAACATCCAGCATTGTCGCCAATGTCCAATCCGTCAGCGGCCGAATCACCCGTCGTGTTTGCCACCCAATACCAAGATCCTCCGGGGTAATGCGCCACAGCGCCGCGCCGCGAATCTGGGGAAATTGAGCATAGTGGCGTGAGACCTCAGCTATGCCGGCCAGGGCTCGGTCCTCGCCGCTGGGAATCCGCTCCGGCGTCCAGCCCCAGTGACTGATGAGCAAGGTCGGCCTATCAATCCCCGCCCGATCGCAGGCGGCGAACAGGCGAAAGAAACGGCCGATGTGATCGTCGCGCCGGAACCAGATGTCCTCCGGCTGGCGGCTGAACTCCTGCAAGGCCACGCCCAGCCGGTCCGGGTGCCGTGCGCACAACAACAGGAAGCGCTGCATGGCATCTCGCTGCCAGAGCCGCAGTTCCGGCGTACCGACCGGAAAGCCCAGCGCCGCCAACTTGAAGCCGTCGGAGAGCATTTGCTGACCCAATTCGTAGGCAAATACCCCGAGCCAGTCGCCCCACTGTTCGGTGGTTTTGGTGATGACCATCGGCGCCAGCCAGGTTGTGTCCTTGTCGAATTGTGCTGGGAGCGTGCGCTGCTGAGCTTGCCAATACGCAGCGGCCGCTTCTTCCGGCAAACGGCGGTAGTCCGGCTCCTGAGGCCCAGCCAGATTGCGATAGACAACCGTGTGGCTTGCATCGGATGCGCGCGTGATCGCTTGAGCTTGCTCCAGCGCCGCCCCGGGCGCATCGACAGTCAGGAAGAACGGGATGTCTGCCTCATCCAGGCGGACCATCCAGTCGCTCAGCGCCGCCGGCATATGATCGCCTGAAAGATAGAATCCAATCTTGTTGCGGGTCTGCATGAGACACCTCCGTGGAATGGGCGATAAGCTGCGCACCATTATAGCGACTTAGGCAAGCGCGCAAACGCCGATGCTCGCTCGGTACTTTTCTTATGGGCATGAATTTCCAATATGTCGTTCGTCCAGCTACAATATCAGTTGTGTCAACTCCTCCATTAGCCATTGGCGCGCCCGCCCCACGCTTCACACTGGACGCGTTGGGATCCGGTCGCACGTTCAAGCTGGCCGCCCTGCGCGGCCGAAACGTGCTGCTGCTTTTCGTCGATCGCCACACGGCTCGCGCAGCACGTGATTTAGTCGAAATCGTGCGGCGACGCTATCCCGATCATGAATGGTTGACAATCGCCATGGTCATCGACCTCAACCACGTGCCCAAGATGCTACGCGGCGCCGCCCAACATTTCATCGAGAGCAGCTACACCGAAGCGGCCGCTCTGATTCCGGCACCTTATGATCCGGCCGATCATCTGATTATGTTGCCGGACTGGACCGGACAGCTTTTTCAGGGCTATCACATCGCCAATGCCAGCCAATCTATCGCCGCCGTGCTTGTGGATACCGACGGGCATGTGGCCGAGATCTACCAGGGACCGGACTTGACGGAGCATCTCATGGCCGCTCTGGCTGTCCTGGACGGCGCCGGGAATGCGGAAACATGAGACCCCTCATAGGCACCGACCTCAAACGGTTTCTGCGTGACTTTCGCCGGGTTCACCCAGCTACACGTGACATAGTCATCGTGCTGCAAAGTGTCGAGTACCCGGCCAACGTCGGCTCGGCCTTTCGCATTGCCGACGCGGCTCATGTCAGCGAACTGATTCTGACCGGCATTACGCCCACACCACCCAACCCGGCCATCGACAAAGTTGCACGCTACAAGAGCCTGCGCGTGCCGTGGCGCTATGAACAGGACGCCGTCGTCGCGCTGGACGGGCTAAAGGCCGACGGCTACCAGATTGTGGCTATCGAACTAACGGAAGAGGCCCTGCCCTATTACGCGTTCGAGTATGCAGAGAAAGTCTGCCTGGTCGTCGGGCACGAAGATCATGGGGTCACCAAGACCACGCTCGAAGCCTGTGATTCGGCCGTATTCATTCCGATGTATGGCAAAGGGCTGTCCCTCAATGTCCACGTAGCCTTGGGGATCGTGGTGTTCCATAGCCTGCATTCAGATTGAGTGCATCAGACACAGGCCAATGGCCGTGCGTTTGGTCGGTTGACCATTTCCATCCGGCGCAACCTTGAACTGGGTCAATTTCTTCTAGCTGAATCCCATCGCACATTCCTTGCCTCTCCGTGAGACGGCCTATATACTTGGATCTATTCACGCGGGGCACTACAACAATTGAACGGAGTCGACCCATGAAGGTATCATGCTTGCAGGATAATCTGGCGAAGGGACTAGGCATCGTAACGCGCGCTGTGAGTTCGCGATCAACGCTGCCGGTACTGGGCAATGTGCTCATTGCCACCGATGGCGGCCGTTTGCGGCTGTCGGCCACCAACCTGGAGGTTGTGATTACTTGTTGGCTGGGGGCCAAGATCAAGGAAGAGGGCGCCATCACCGTCCCGGCCCGGACCTTCACCGAGTTGGTCAACACTCTGCCCGCCGAACCAGTTGAGCTGGACCTCAACTTGACCACGCAAACATTGCACGTCTCTTGCGGCCGTGTCCAGGCTAATGTCAAGGGTATCGACGCCGCGGAATTCCCGCTGGTGCCCGACCCGGACAGCGAGAAGCGCATCCGCATGGAGCCGGCCATGCTCAAGCGCGTCATCGAGCAAGTGGCGTTTGCAGCAGCCAAGGATGATTCCCGCCCCACACTGACCGGTGTCAAGGCCACATTTGAAGAGGGCAAGATGATGATGGCCGCCACCGACGGTTTTCGGCTGTCTGTCCGGTCGGCCAATCTGGCCGGCCATGTGGAGAAGCCGTTCTCGGTCATCATCCCGGCGCAAGCGCTGGGCGAAGTAGCGCGTATCCTCAGCGACGACCTCGAGGCCGTTTACATCAGCATGCCTGAAGGCCGCAATCAGATCATTTTTGACATGGAAAATGTGGTGCTCGTGTCGCAATTGGTGGACGGCACCTTCCCCGACTACTCACCCATCGTGCCCAAGGGCTACAAGACGCGGACCGTGCTCAACACGGCCGAGTTCCGCAAGGCGTGCCGGACGGCCGACATCTTCGCCCGTGAATCCAGCAATACCGCTCGCGTCGCCGTGGAGCCGGGTGACGGCCTGACAACTGGCTTTGCCCGAGTGACGGCCAACAGCAAGGACACCGGCGACAACGTGGCTCAAATTGATGCCATGGTTGACGGGGACCCGATTGAGATCGCCTTCAACGTGAAGTTCATGGCTGATGTGCTGAATGTGATTGAGACCCCACAGGTGGCGGTGGAGACGACGACTTCCATGGAGCCTGGCGTGCTCAAACCCGTTGGCGACAACGATTTCATCCACATCATCATGCCGATGCACTTCGGCCGCTAGGCGGTCCTCCGGCCTAGTCCAACTCGCCCAACACTGTGCGATAGAGCGTGTCGGCCCGCAGGTCGGCCAGCGAATGGCATGGCGCTTCCAGTCGTTCGGCCAGCACCTGCGCCAACCCCTGATCAAACGCCGCGTGCTCCATATTGATAACCACGGAACGCACGTCTGTCTCGCGAATCAATTCGGCAATCTTCTGCGACTCAGCCAGCGGCGGCATGTCCGTCATGCTCACGTTACCGGCCCCATCTGTCAGCAAAATCATCAGCGGCATCACGTCCGGATGGCTGTAGGCTTCCTGGCGAAACACCTGATAGGCCAGATACAGCCCGGCCGAAAGCGGCGTCTTGCCCCCGACAGAAATGTCCATCAGTGCCTGTTTGGCGAGTTGAACGGAGTTGGTCGGCGGCAGCACCAGGTTGGCGTCGTTCTTGTTGAAGACAATCAGACCCACGCGGTCGCGGCGCTGGTAGGCATCGGTCAACAGGGACATGATGGCGCCCTTCGTCGCCTCCATGCGCTCGGCCACGGCCATTGACCAGCTGGCATCGACGACAAACAAAATCAGATTGGCCGAGCGGCGCACGCGCACCTTCTCGCGCAAGTCCTGGCGCTCCAAAGCCAGCGCCAATCGGGATCGATCGCGGCGAATCTGATGGGGGGCGGCGGCGCGAAACGTGGCGTCAAAGGCCAGGTCGCGCACCCGGTCACCCTTGGGCAGGCGCGACTGCACGTAGCGGCCGCGTTTGCGCTCAGTCTTGGTTTGGGAGCGACGCCCGGCCCGGTTGCGGGTCAGTTTGTCGAGTTGGGTATCGAGGCGGCGGGCCGTGAATTCCTGCTTGGACTCAATCTTCTGGCCCCCTTCCCACCACTGGCCTTCCTGCGGGGTCTGGGGCACCGATTGCGGGCCGGCTTCACGCTGCGAGACGTCTGTCTCCTCGCCTGTGCCTTCCTCATCTAGGCTTTTTTTTTGCCCGTGCTGGAAAGTTCCTCGGACTCTTCGGGGTCGCCCATCTCGCTAACGCCCATCTCGTTCTGGACTTCTGACAGGCGTTCCGACAATTCGCCGCCGGACAGCGCAGCGTCCTGGAACATCCGACCCTTGATACGGTGCGGCAAGGCCAGTTCGGCCGCCAGCACGATGTCCTCATCGGTGATTTGGCTGCGCCCCTGGAGGGCGGCGTGGGCCTGCGCACCACGCAGGATAACCAGATCGGCACGATGACCATCGACATTGAGCGAAGCCACCAGGCCGGCAATCGACATCAGGTCGCGGCGTGTGTAGCGCACAGAATTAACCATATCGCGCGCCCGTGAAATCCGGTCAGACAGATCCTTCTCAGCCGCCGCCCACTCGTGACGAAACGACTCCGGGTCCACCTCAAAGCGCCAGCCGACGCTCCATAATGGCGACGCGCTGTTCGGGATCCTCAAGCCCTTCGATCTGCACGGAAAAAGCAAATCGGTCGAGCAGCTGCGGCCGCAAATCCCCTTCTTCAGGGTTCATCGTGCCGACCAGCACAAACTTCGCCGGATGGGCAAAGCTAATACCTTCACGTTCAACAACATTGACGCCCATCGCCGCGGCATCGAGCAGCAAGTCGACCACATGGTCATCCAGCAGATTGACCTCATCCACGTATAACACACCGCGATTGGCCGAGGCCAGGACACCCGGCTCAAAGTGCTTCTCACCGGACTTAATGGCCTTCTCGATATCCAGTGTACCGACGACGCGGTCCTCAGTGGCGCTAACCGGCAGGTCCACAAAGGGCGTCTGGCGGATCTCGGTGGCAATTTCGCTGTTGCCGTAGCGGGCAATGCTGTCGTCACTCCATTCATCCGGCCGCTCGGGGTCACAGTTGTAGCGGCTGCCGGCCAGAACAACGAGATCGGGCAGAAGCGCGGCCAGGGCGCGAGCGGCCGTTGACTTGGCCGTGCCGCGTTCGCCACGAATGAGGACGCCGCCGATTCGTGGGCTGACGGCATTCAAGATCAGGGCGCGTTTCATGCGTTCCTGACCGACAATTGCTGTGAAGGGGAATACTGCTCTGCGTGCCATGAAGTGGTTATCTCCCAGTGAAGCGGCATGTTATTGGTTAGCCACCATGCCGAAAGCGATTATACTGCAAGGGGCAGTGAGGGCAACCGTCAGCCTTGACCGGCAACCGGTACGCCGGTGCCTCGCGTGAAACGCGGGAGCAGTCTCCCGTATAGCTCGAATGGAGCGTGATTAATGAAAAGTATTGGACGATTCATTCTAATTTTCCTCGCTGTTGGTGCGGCTGTTTTGCTGCTTTTGTCGCTATTCAGCCAACCGGCCGACGAAGCCAGCTTCTTTGACCTTGAAGGGCCGCTGGTCATCGCCCACCAGGGCGGCGAAGGGTTGCGACCCAGCAACACCATGGCTTCGTTCCAGAACGCGATGGACCTCGGCGTCGATGTGCTGGAAATGGATGTTCATAGTACGGCCGATGGGGTGCTGGTCCTCATACACGATGACACGGTGGACCGCACCACGGACGGCACCGGCCGCGTCAACGACCTGACTTTTGCCGAGATCCAGCAACTGGACGCCGGTAACTACTGGACGGACGACGACGGTCAAACCTATCCCTATCGAGGGCAAGGCATTCGTATCCCGGCGCTGGAAGAAATACTGACCGTCTTTTCGGGAATGCCGGTCAATATCGAAATCAAACAGGTAGAGCCACCCATCGCCGGAGACCTGTGCGATATGTTGAAGAGGTACGAGATGACCGATCGGGCCCTGATCGCCTCTTTTCACTCGGAGCCATTGCAGACATTCCGAGAACTGTGCCCAACGGTGGCCACCTCCATGTTGGAATCGGAGATACGCACGTTCTACGTCCTCAACCGCGTCGGCCTGGGCAGCCTCTACACGCCGCCCGGTGAGGCATTCCAGGTACCGGAATCGTCAGGCAGCATCGAAATTCTGACCCAGCCGTTTGTTGACGGCGCGCACGGCAACAACATCGCGGTCCATGCCTGGACCATCAACGAAACGGCCGACATGGCCCGTCTGCTGGACCTGGGGCTGGACGGCATCATCACTGACCGACCGGACCGGATGCTGGAACTGTTGGGCCGCTAGGCTGGGGTCACGATGGCACGATAGAGCTTGCCCTCGGACGCGCTGGCCAACCATAGGGCACCGTCCGCGCCCCACGATAGCCCAGTATACAGGCCGCTTGCCGTGTGTCGCCTGAGTTCTCTCCCGTCCCGCGCGTCCAACTCGACCAACGCGTAGGAACGGGTGGTGTCGACCCAATTAAACTCGTCATCCTCGACCGAATAAATCATGGGCCCGCCCACGCTTAACCACAGGACGCCGTCGCGGCAATCAATATCGCCAGTCGCTACGGGCCCGGGCAAGTGGCTAAGCACCGCGCCCGACTCCGGCTCGACACTCAGAATGTCACCTGTTTGTTGAACCACCGTCCGCAGATGACTGCCGTCCCAAGCGACGCCCGACACTCGGCCATAGGCTTTCAGGTCCACCGTCTGGTCAAAGTCAGTCGTCTCTGGATTAATCCGCCGGACGATGCCTTCATCATAGACCGCCTGCCACAACGCTTGGGTACCCCAAGCGAGACCGCTGAGATTGCCGGGGCACCATAGCGAATCGACAATCTCGGCGGCGTCAGTCAAATGATAGATACGGCCGTCGCGGTAATCAGCATGCCAGAGATGCTGACCATCCCAGGTCAGGCCGGCGGGGCCCCCACCGGGTGGGTCATACTCTGCGACTATCTCAAGAGGCATAGGCGCCTAGTTTATCTCCCGACCCACCGCGTGAGCAATATCCCGCATTTCCGTCACTAGTTTGGCGAACTTCTCCGGCTTGAGCGACTGCACACCATCGGACATCGCTTCGTCCGGCCGGGGGTGAACCTCAATGATGACGCCGTCCGCCCCGGCCGCCACACTGGCCTTGGCCGCGGCCGCCACGTATTCCCACTTACCGGTGGCGTGGCTGGGGTCAGCAATGACCGGCAGGTGCGACAGGTGCTTGGCTACGGGAATGGCATTGATGTCGAAGGTGTTGCGGGTATAGGTTTCGAAAGTACGAATGCCCCGCTCACACAGCATGACACGCGTGTTGCCGTGGCTAAGAATATACTCAGCGCACATTAGCCACTCCTCGATGAGGCTGCTCATGCCGCGTTTGAGCATGACCGGGAACTGGGCTTCACCCACCGCGTGCAGCAGCGCGTAGTTCTGCATATTACGCGCGCCGATCTGCAGGATGTCGGCATACTCGCAAACAAGAGGCACCATGGCGGGCTCCATGACCTCCGTGATGATCGGCAGGCCGGTCACCTCACGGGCTTCAGCCAGGTACTGGAGGCCCTCCTCGCCCAGCCCCTGAAAGGCGTAAGGTGAGGTGCGTGGTTTGAAGGCGCCGCCACGCAGCGCGTGGGCACCGGCTTCCTTAACGGCAATGGCCGTTTCAATGATCTGACTGCGACTTTCGACCGAGCACGGCCCGGCCATGATGATCAACTCATCCGACCCGACAATCACATCGCCAATGCGAAAAGTCGTATCATCCGGCTGAAATTCGCGGCTGGCGACCTTGAACGGTTTCAGAACCGGCACGACCCGTTCCACACCAGGCATCCGTTCCATCTGCTCCCTGTTGAGAATACGGTCATCGCCGATGAGACCAATGATCGTGCGCTCTTTCCCTTCGGACAAATGGACCTTGAACCCTTTATCTTCGGCCCGTCCAATCACGGCCGACTTTTCTGTCATCGTTGCCCCAGGCTGCATGATAATTATCATCATTAATTGCTTCCTTTTCTTGTTGAGTTGTTGGCTTGGCTGGAGTGTTTGGGGCTAGAGGGTGAGGGAAAGGAACTTGACGGCCGATTCAACGGCTGATATCTGTCGCGGCCGAACGGGTGGGACGTTGGTGCGATCAGGGCGCAAGGTTTTGGCCTCGCGCAGGTAGACGTGGACTAACTCCTGAGGCGTGCGAGTGGTGTTCACATGGATGAGTACGCGGACGCACCGGGGCAGCCCCTCGGGCACGGCCATCTCGTGCCCGCACAACAAAGCCATGTCCATCCAACCCAATTGCCGGGCGGCGTAGGCTGGATAAGTGGAAGTAAGATCGGCCGTCGTGGTGAAATAGATACTGGCGATGTCATCCGGTTGGATGTCATTGGCCTTCACGATGGCCGTCAACAACTCGCGCGTGGCCTCCAAAATCTCGGCCTCATTATCACGCGAGACGGTGATGGCCCCACGCAATCCACGACACAACATTGGTCGCGGCTGCTGATCGTGTTCCTCTTCGTCTGCTTGCAATTCTTCCGGCTGCTTGCTCATCTTTTTCTCCTGGTTGCGCCGAGAAGCCAACAAAAAACGCGGCTTCTCAGCCGCGTCCTGTTGTCGTGTGGTTTTCCCGTTTCTGGCTTAGTACTTGGCCGTGGCGGGTTGACCCATGCGCAACAATTGCGGCTGGGGCGAGTCGCCAAAATAAAAGTAAAAGCTAGAGCGCTGAGCGCGAGAAACGGTTTCCTTTTGCATACGGGGATCACTATAGCATGCGCCCTCATGTGCGTCAAGCAATTGACATCGTTGTCAACGAAATCAGTTGCCGGCACCTTTGACGGCGTGGGAGCTAGGGTTCGGCCGTTGGGTCAGGCGTAGGCTCCGGCGGCAGCTCAGCCGAAAAAGCATAGGTCGGTATCTGCATGACGACACGACGGAACGCCTCCCTGGCCGTGGTGGCCGTGTTGAAGTAGCCACTTAACATCTCCTGTAGAACGATCGACATCGTCAGGTCTTCATACAGCTTGGTCATTAATGGCCCGTTTCCCTGCCGTATTCCCCAGCGAGGAGCCGAGGCGATACCGTCGCGGAGTTGCGCCACCGTCTCGGTGCCGAACAGATCTGTCAGACTGGCATCCGCATCCGGAAGTGGTGTCGTCCCCCAAACTTCGATATAGCGGCGCGGTTCGTCGGCCGTACCCCACAACATGGGCACCTTTCGTTCCGGCTCTACGCTCAACCACTGCTCGTAACCCTGCTCTAACCAAAATTCCGCAAAAGCCATCGCAGCCTCGCGGTCAGCCACTGATGTGACGCCCAGGCTAGTCAGGTTGCCAAAGCCTACCGGCGCGTCTGACGCATCGGACCCGGCCAGTTGGGTAACAATACCCGTATTGCGAGCCAGATAACCCGCGCCGTCTGCGCCGCCACATTCGGCACAGTCAGGCACAAGTAATGGGTCCAGACCCGCCAGGGCCGGCAGAATCGACGGAGACGTCATGATCATCGTCGTTTGACCGTCCAGATAGGCATTTCGGGCGCTCGTGTCTGTCTGAACACCCGGCGGGCTAAACTGGTTGATCACGGCATAGTATTGCTCCAGCGCCACACGGCAGGCATCATCCAGTAGCCGCACTTCGCCCTGCTCATCAATCAGGTCGCAGCCGTTGGCCAGCGCTAACTGTTCAAACGCCTGCTGTGTCGTGATGAGGTTCGATTCGGTGGGGACAACGATGCCGGAAACAAGCTGGTCGCGGTCGTAAGTTGCCTCCGCTGCGGCCAGAATCGACGCAAAGTCATCCGGTGCAGCCAGATTACGATCCGTTAACCAGTCGGCACGATAAAGCAATAGTTGATGATAGCCATGCAAGGGTACGGCCGAAACACCTGACCCGGACGATGTGACCATCTCCAGCGCGGCCGGATCAAACCGATCCGCGCCGACTGAGGCAACAATCTCGGCCCCGGCCGACGGGTCCAAGATGCCCCGCTCAGCCCAACCGGCAGTGTACTCCACAGGGTGGATAACGATGTCGGGCAAAGTGCCTGAAAGAACGGCCGTGTTGACCAGTTCCGGCAACAGACTTGGCGACACCAATTGCACCGCCACGTTGGCCCCGGTTTGACGCGCGAACTCAGCCGCCAGGCCTTGCATCATCACCTCATGCTCCGGCGAGACCTCGTTAACCCAGACCGTCAGATCGGTCCCGGCCAGGTCAGCCGGCGTCTCGCCTACAATCAGCCCACCCGCAAGCCCGGGTGTGGCCGTCGGCGCGGGCGAATAGACAGGAGCAGACACCGGCACAGCCAGGACCGGGGCTTCGGTCGTTGCCAAGCGCGGCGGGTTGGTCAGGTCCAGCCCACATCCGGCCAATGCTGCGGTGGCAAGAATCAGTAGCAAGACAAGGGGCAGATTAGCTCTTCGACGAGTAGACATAACTTGATTATGAGGTGTTTGCACAAGAGTGGTAATTTTACCGGTGCACTTGTCCGGTCGCAATGCTGCCCCTTCAGCTTCCTGCGAACGCTCATCTACTCAACCCGTGTCGAAAGCTCCAGTTGCCTACTGCTCCCATCCGACCTCTGCTACAATTTGCCCATGACCACATTTGAACTGACCATTGCCCACCCTGTCCAAGAAGCCCTACGAAACGGTGCCCCGGTTGTCGCCCTGGAAAGCACCGTCATCACCCACGGCCTGCCCTACCCGCAGAATCTGGCTGTGGCCCAGTCGATGGAAGCGGCCGTTCGCGAAGGCGGCGCGGCACCAGCTACGATCGGTGTTCTCAAGGGTCGCATCATTGTCGGACTGGATAGTGACCAGTTGGGACAGCTCGCCCGGGCCTCCAGCCATGGCTTCGTTCGCAAGGCCAGCCGCCGCGATCTGCCGATTGCCCTGGCCCTGGGTGAGGACGCGGGCACAA
Organism: uncultured Chloroflexia bacterium; assembly: GCA_963695535.1. Classification (GTDB taxonomy): domain Bacteria; phylum Chloroflexota; class Anaerolineae; order Promineifilales; family Promineifilaceae; genus Promineifilum. Next base: position 444,844 of record CAVOGT010000001.1, on the reverse strand, counting down.
CCGTGGCCGGAACGATGCTTATCGCCCACCTGGCGGGGATCGAGCTATTTGCCACCGGCGGGATCGGTGGCGTTCACCGCGGCCAGCCGTTTGACGTGAGCGCCGATCTGCGCGAGCTGGGCCAGACGCCGCTGACCGTCGTCTGTAGCGGAGCCAAGTCCATCCTCGATCTACCAGCCACGCGCGAAGTACTGGAGACCGAAGGCGTGACAGTCGTCGGCTATGGCACCGACACGCTGCCGGCTTTCTTCGCCCCTGATTGCGGGCTGGCTGTGGATGTGCGAATGGATAGGCCGACCGATGTCGCGGCTCTGATTCTGGCCCGTCGAGCGCTGGGCCTGCAGAGCAGCACGCTGGTGACCGTCCCTATCCCCGCGGCCGACGCGCTCGACCCGGACGTGGCCGAGGTGGCCATTGCCCAGGCAACACGGGAGGCAGCCGATCAGGGAATACACGGCACAGCCAGCACGCCGTGGCTGCTGCGGCGGGTGGTCGAGCTGACCGACGGCCGAAGTCTGGAGGCCAACGCCGCGCTTCTACGCAATAACGGCTTCATTGCGGCCCAGATCGCCACAGCATTGGCTCAAGCGCAGGCCTAGCGGCGATGGTGCCCTGGGGGTGCGATTAGTTTTGGTGTAAGAGCGAGTCACGGCGAGAATAGGGGTATGAACGAAAAACAGACCTCCAATGAAGATCAACCTGACGAGTTAATCCAAAAGATGAGCCAATGGCAACGGGCAAACCCCGATGCAACCTTGACCGACATCGAGGAGGCGGTCGAAGCGGAGCTGGCCCAAATACGCCAGCGAATAGTGGAAGAGATGGTACGGGAAAAAGAAGCAGCGAGCCATGAGGAGCCGGATTGTCCCCGATGTGGCGAGAGGATGGTCAAGAATGGGCGACGGTCGCGAAAGCTGAAGGGCAAAGAAGGACAAACGGTCACACTCGACCGGCAGCAATGGCGTTGTCTCTCCTGTGGAGCAACGCTTTTCCCCCCTGGATAGAGCCTTGGGATTGCTCCACGGCGCGTACACACCGCAGGTGCAGGAGGCCATGACGCGCTTGGGGAGCCGGATGCCGTACGCGGAAGCGCAGGAAGAACTGGCGTTGTTGTGGAAGGTGGCGGTAAGTACAAGCAGCTTACGGCACGTGACTTTGCAACATGGGCGGGTAGCGGAAACGCTTCTCCTGGAAGAGGTAGCCCGGTTGGAAGCAGGCGGAGATACGCCGATGGGTAAACCGGAGCAGGTGGTGGTGTGTATCGACGGGGCAATGGTGCAGACTACCAGTGGCGAGTGGCGCGAAGTGAAGACGATGACTTTGGGCGAGTTTGAGCCGCATTGGGATGCCAAACAGCGGCAAGTGGTGACCCGAACGACGCAACTGAGCTACTTTTCGCGCGTGGCCGTGGCTGAGGAATTCACCCGAACGTCGCTGGTGGAATGGCAGCGACGGGGTGGCGACAACGCCCACACCGTGGTGGCTGTTCAGGACGGGGCGAACTGGATTCAGGGAGTCATTGATTACCATTGTCCGCAGGCAACGCGGGTGATTGATTTCGCCCACGCTCAGAGTTATGTGGCCGCGGTCGGGCGGGCCATCTATGGGCCGGAAACAGATGTCTTTCGCCAGTGGTACGGTCGAATGTCGCAACAGTTGGGCCACCAACCACCGCGGCGCACGGTGAACGAGTTGCGTTTGCTGCAGCGCCAACATCCCGGCCATCCGCAGGCCGAGGATATCGACGTGGCCATTCGCTATCTGGAGAAACGCCTGCCGATGATTGACTATCCCCACTTTCGTCGTCAACAACTCCCGATTGGGTCGGGGATAGTCGAAAGCGGTCACAAAGTGGTCATGCAGAAACGGATGAAACAGGCGGGGATGCGTTGGGCCGAAGCCAATCTCAATCCGATGCTCGCCCTGCGCGTTGCCTTATGCAACCGAACCTGGAACCAGAAATGGAGCGAGATTGAAAGCCGCCTCCGTCACGACAGATACTCGCCACGAACCAAGTCAGAACAGCGGCCGGAGCTCGTTACCGAAGCCGATTGTCAACGTTTGACCGCCCTGGCGGAGCGAATCACGAGAAAGAAGGGACCGCCCTGGCAAAACCACCGCTGGGTCTTTCCCTATCGGGCCATTTCCATACACCAAAACTAATCGCACCCGTGCCCTGGGGGCGCGTTGACAGGCCTATGCCGGACCGCTATAATGCCAGCAATTCAACACACGAACGACGACGACAGAGTCAAGTACGAATCGGTCCGGTTCCAGAGAGTTGGTGATTGGTGTGAACCAATACCGGCCCTTTCCGAAATCCGCTCTCGAGTCGCTTCCGAAGCGCCAACACTTCCATGTTGGGTCGGCTGCTAAGGATAGCCGGTCGCGCCCGTTATCGCGCAGATGAAGGTCTGTTGGCTGTTGCTGTTGACAAAACCAGGTGGCACCACGGGCCCCCTCGTCCTGGTAGACGAGGGGGCTCTTTTGTCGATTGTGGAGGAGAACACATGATAGATATCAACTTGATACGTGAGAAACCGGAGTGGGTAAAGGAACAGATCGCCAAGCTCAACGACACCGCACCGATTGACGAGATTCTGGCCGCCGATGAGCGCCGGCGGACCGTCATTCAGGAAGCTCGAAGAACTGCGCCGCCAACGCAACGAAAGCTCGAAGCAGGTGGGGCAGTGGATGGGCGCCTGAAGAAGCTAGCAGGCGAGCTGGCCGACATCGAAGCAGCGCCGGACGGTCAATCCGCGAGCCGAAGACGCTGCTGACCGAGATCAACGCACTTGCAGACCCAAATCGACGCGGCCAAGGACGACACGCGCGAACTGGGTGAACGCATCGCCGTGTTGGAGGAGGAGCTGCGTGAAGTCGACGGCCGCTTCGACGAACTGATGCTCTGGGTGCCCAATATCCCTGATGAAAGCGTGCCGGTCGGCCCGGACGACAGCTACAACATTGCCTACGAACCGCAAGGCGCGCCGTTGCCCGTCTTCGACTTCGAACCCAAGCCGCACTGGGACCTGGGTCCGGAGCTCGACATCATTGACTTTGAGCAGGGCGTCACGCTGAGTGGATCGCGCTTCTATGTCTTGCGTGGCGCCGGGGCGCGTCTGCAGCGAGCGCTCATCCAGTTCATGCTCAACTCGCCATACCGACCATGCATGGCTACACCGAGATCTATCCGCCGTTCATGGTGCGGTCGGCGATGTATGTCGGCGCGGGGCAGCTGCCAAAGTTTGCCGACAACATCTATCGCGACGCGGAAGAGGATTTCATGTGGCTGGGCACGGCCGAAATCGCCCTGACCAATCTCCACCGCGACGAGATTCTCGACGAGGCCGACCTGCCGCTGCAACTACGTGGCCTACACACCCTGCTTCCGGCGCGAGAAGATGAGCGCCGGGCGGGATGTGCGCGGCATCAAGCGCGGGCACCAGTTCGACAAGGTCGAAATGTATAAGTTCACCACGCCGGAGAACAAGCTACGCCGACCTGGATCTGCTGGTGGAGCACGCGACGGACATCGCCGCAGAGTTGGGCTTGCCCTACCGTATCATCGAGATGGTCACCGGCGATTTGGGCTTTGCGGCGGCCAAGAAGTTCGACGTCGAGGTATGGGCGGCCGGATGCGACGAATGGCTGGAAGTCAGCTCGGCCAGCAACACCGAATCGTTCCAGGCACGACGGGCCAACATTCGCTATCGGCCGACTGACGGTGGCCGGCCGCGGTACGTCCATACGCTCAACGCCAGCGGTCTGGCCCTGCCCCGCGTGATGATTGCCATCATGGAGAACTACCAGCAGGCTGACGGCAGCATCGTCGTGCCGGAGGTTCTGCGGCCGTACATGGGCGGCGTCGAGGTAATCGGCCCCTAGCCACCACACGACGTGTTCGCGGTACACCCGACCGATCCGTCGCCGCAGTCATAGTGGACGGCCAGACCCAGATAGGGCGACGGGTCGAGGGTGTTGCCGAACTCGAGTTCATTACGGTACCGGCCTGATCCGTCGTCGAGCACAATCGAAAAGTGGATGTGGACCCAGATATCACGCAGGGAGTCGCCATTGTAGTCACCGGTATAGCCCAGTAACGTTCCCTGCTCAACAAAGACTTCGCTTGTGCCCGGCGGGAAAGCGTCGACGATAAAGCTGTTGCCGTCCCGGTCGGCCATGTGGGCATAGTAGAGCCACAGTTGGCGACCCGGCTGTAGAGGATCATCGGGCACGCGCTGTATGAGCGCGCTACGCCAACTGCTCTCGCGTCTGATGTAACCATCGTAAGCGGCATAGACCGGCATCACGCCCGGCTCGGCGTTGCTAAAGATGTCGATGCCCTGGTGGGGATTGGCGGCCGAATAGGGACCGCGGGGATCGGCATACAACAACCCGATATAACCGTCAGTAGGCAAGACAAACGGCGCGCCGGGGCAGGCGTCTCGCTGCACGGTAATGAGCGCCTCACGCGCGTCATCGTCGCCACCGGCCCAGGTCAGGAAGTCAGCGGAGCGGCTGTCGGTGAGCGTTGCGGCCGAAGCGCATTATCAGCACGGCGATAAGGACGGACCGCTATGCCAATGATCAGTGCCCGACGTAGATAGCGTGTCATTCCGTCTCGGCCCTATGCCATAACAAAAATCCGCCGACCACCAAGGTCGACGGACTCCATAATTCTGCAATCGTTCGGCCGCAGTTACTGCACCGTCGAAGGATCAATCCCGGCCGCCTTAAGCGCCTTGCTAAACGCGGCCGATGCCTTGGCATTGCCCACTCGCGCGGCGCGAATCTCCTCCGGCGACATACTTTCCGTGATCTCGACCAGAACCGGACGCGGTATGCCCAGCGACTCAGGCGTCGGACCGGCAGCGGCTGCCGCTGGAGCCGCCGACGCGGCGGAGACCGACGCAGCGGCCGGAGCCTTGTTGTCATAAAAAACTGCCCGCGGCAAACCCTTGGCCTCGCTTACCCAGGCATCCACCTGGGTCAAACTGGGCAATTGTTCGACCAACCCTTCAGCCGCGTTCACCTCGGTTAACTTATCGGTCAAATTGCCGGGATTGCGCGTGGCTAGCTCAACCACAGTATCAACACCCGCCTTCTCCAACAACACCGCATAGCGCTCACCTACGCCTTGAATTCGATACAGGTCACTGTGATTGATCATCGTCAGCACCTGCGCCGCAGACAACCCTGACGCGGCCGCGATCTGTGCCCGCCCCTTAGGCGTAGCACCCAGCTTGAGCAAGTCGAACGGCGTGTTGACGCCGGCCATAGTCAGTTTTTCGGCCGTCTCCGCGGCAACACCCTCAACCGTCGCAATGGTCGCGTTGAATTTCGCGGCATCTTCCGGCGGCAGCGCTGCAAGCTCGGCCGTGCGCGATGCTTCTATATCGGCTTGTGACGGTTCGGACGCAATAGCCACGGCCGCAGCAGCGGCAGCTGACGCTGCAACAGCAGGCGCGGCATTCGAAGCAGCAGCCGACACCCCACCCTGCCCCGCCTCGACAGCAACGGCCGACGGATCGATTCCGGCCGCCTTGAGCGCCTTGTTATAGGCTGACTGGGCCTTCGCATTTGCTACCCGCGCCTTGCGGATATCTTCGGGAGCCATATCATCCGTTATCACAATCAACTGCGGCGGCTCGATGCCCACCGGTGCAACCGGCGTCGGCGTGGCTCCCACAACCGGGGCGGCAGTCTCAGCCACAGCAGCCGTGGCCATTCCGGGTGTACCGCCGGCCGCTTTCAGCGCCTTGTTATAGGCCGACTGCGCCTTGGCATTGGCTACTCGCGCTTTGCGGACATCTTCCGGCGCCATACCGTCCGTAATCTCTATGAGGACAGGCGGTTCGATGCTGACGCCAACCGGCGCAGAAACGGCCACGCCGGCTGCCGCCGCGACGGGCGCCGCAGCAGCGGGGGCCATGCCCTGCTGAGCCGTCTTGGCCGCTTTCATGGCCGCCGAGCGCGCCTTGGCATTGGCCGTCCGTGCCTTGCGAATTTCTTCCGGCGGCATGCCATCGGTTATTTCAATGACCTGATAATCGCGTCCGGGCACTAGTTCGATCTCGGTGGCGACAGCCGCCCCTGCGGCAACAGCGGCCGGTGCCGCGACAGCACCAGCAGGCACACCCCCGGCCGGTATGCCGCTGCGAGCGCCATCCCAACCATGGTAGTGGGCGATTCGCACGGCCGTCATGGGATCTTCGGCCAACCCCTGGCTTGCCGTAGCCACCTGGACGTCACCCAGGCTGCCAATACCAAAATTGCCGCCGCGCGGCAGAGCCGCGGCCGTGCGCGCTGCTTCCAGACGGGCTTCCTTCATTTGCGTATCGTAGTCAGCATCCACCCGGATATCGTGTCCCATGGTAACGGCCGGGTTGTAAGCGCGCTGCTCTTCAACTATCTCGGCTTTGGTGTTATCTACGACATTATCCACTCGCGTGAAAAGCCAGGCAATGAGACCGCCCAGAGATAAATACCATCAAAACAACGGCAACGATGATCAGTATCGTCATAAGATCGATCCTTTCACAAAATAATGACTCTGTAAATGCCGCGCCATTATAGCGATTGTTCCAGTTTTCTCAAAAACAAAACAGCCCGGACGCTGGGGTCTGGGCTGTCAAGAAACATATTGGGAGTGTGCCGAAGGAGGGATTCGAACCCTCATGAGGTTACCCTCACTACGCCCTGAACGTAGCGCGTCTGCCGGTTTCGCCACTTCGGCTAGGTAGACGGATATTCTAACAGGAACCGTTTCATTGTCAATACCGCGACGGCCGATCTGGATCGTTAAGGGCGGGCTCATGGCTAGCGCGATCCGGTCGCCTGGCCGGCCCACTACGTCTGGCCGACCTGACCCGCGGCCTCTACCGCCAACCGTCCTGCCGCGGCCAGCGCGTCATTGCTCAGATTCTTGGCATTCACCCATCGAGGACGATAGTTGCCCATCTGTTTGTCCAGCGCCTGCCACAAATCGGCGTTGGCTACAGGCTGGCCGTCTTTCTTTTGCCATCCCCGCTTTCGCCACCCATGAATCCATTGCGTTATGCCCTGAAACACGTAGTCCGACGTCGTGTAGACTTCCACCGTGCTGTTGAGCGGTACCATCATCAATCCCTCAATGATGGCCGTCAGTTCCATACGGTTGTTGGTCGTCGAGGGTACGTGATCAAACGTCGATTCCTGGCCCTCAGGTGTCTCGAAAACGGCCCCCCAGCCGCCTGGACCGGGATTACCCTTGCAGGATGACCGTACAAAGAGTTTGGGTGTAGCGTCATCAATATCCTGCTGGGGCGTTATGCTGAGCCGGGCATCGCGTGCCAGACGATCGACGCGCTCGTTGTAAGGATTGCCACTGTGCCCGCGCACCCATTGCCAATCGATCGTGTGTTTCTGGGACTGGGCGTCAAGCTGACGCCAGAGGTCGTCGTTCTGCACCGGCCGGCCCGCCTTCGTTTTCCAGTCGCGCTGCTTCCAGCCGTCAAGCCACTCACTGATGCCGCGGCGGACGTACTGCGAATCCGTGTGGAACTCGATTTCACACGGTCGCGTGAGCGCCGCCAGCGCGCTGATGGCCGCCTGGAGCTCCATGCGGTTATTGGTTGTGTGCGGCTCGTGGCCGGTCAGCACCTTCTCGTGGGCACCGGACAGCAAGATAGCCGCCCAGCCCCCGATGCCCGGATTGGGATCCGCGCCACCGTCGCTATAGATGACAACCTTGTCATGCGTTTGTGTGTCGATAAGCCTGCCTACTCCGTCTTCCCGGCCGCGATCAACATGTCCTTGACATCCGTCACCTTGACGCGCGGCCGGCCGGCCGATACGCCTTGGGCAATCTCATAGGCATCCAGTTTCTGCCAGTCGGCGTATGACATGTAGGTCGGCTTGTGACTGAGCACATAGATCTCCGCCTCATCCACACCGGCATGGGTAGGCTGCAGCACCTTCCCGGCACGGGCGTCTTCCAGCATAAGCTCAACGGTCTCGGCCGAATCGGGCTTGTTGGTTCCAATCACGCCAGATGGCCCGCGCTTGATCCAGCCCGCCGTATACAACCCAGTGATCGGCTCTTTGCTATCTGGGTCCACGACCCGGCCCGTGTCATTGAGGATAACCCCCCAGCGATCGTGGAAGGGCACACCGGGCAATGGGACACCCCGGTAACCAATTGACCGAAAAACAATGCCAACATCGAGATCCTCAGTAACGTCCGTAGCGCGAGGTCGCAAACTGCCGGTTTCCGTCGCGTACAGTTCGTTGTGAACCAGATTGAGGCCCGCCACATGCCCAACGCTGTTGCCAACGATTTCTGTGGGTGACACAAGGAAGCGCAAGTAGAGTGTCTTTGACTTGCCGGATGGCTCGCGCTCGGATAGCTCTTGCACGATCTCGACATTGCGGATGGTGTTGCGATCAGCGTCGGCCAACGACGCTTCGCTTAGCGGATCCAACGCCGCTTCTTCCGGCAACACCACAATGTCGCAATCTTCCATCTCGCCCAGTTCCTTCACTTCAATGGGCGAGAAAGCTGCCTGCCCCGGTCCGCGCCGTCCCAGAATATAGACTTCCTTGACCTTACTATGCCGCAGCGCTTCCAGCGCGTAGTCGGCAATATCGGTCTTGGCCAGCTCTTCCGGCGTGCGGCACAGAATGCGGGCCACATCGACCGCCACATTCCCGATGCCCACAACGGCCGCCTTTTCCACCGACAGGTCAAACTGACAGTCGCGGAAGTCTGGATGGCCGTTGTACCAGGCGACAAATTCCGTCGCCGGGTAGCTGCCTGTCAGGTCTTCCCCTGGAATTTCCATCATCCGGTCCGTCTGGGCGCCGGTAGAAAACACGATTTGGTGATAATGGTCTTTCAACTCGTCAAGGGTCACGTCGGCCCCATATTCCACATTGCCATAGAAGTGGAAGTGGGGATCCTTGGCCATACGGTCAAAGGCGGCGGTGACAGACTTGATCTTCTGGTGATCCGGAGCCACGCCATAGCGCACCAACCCAAACGGCGTGGGCAGGCGCTCGTACATATCGACTTCGACCTCGAAATCCTTTTCCTTCATCAGGCGTTCCGCGGCATAAAACCCGGCGGGACCGGCGCCAACAATGGCGACACGCAGCGGGTTAGAGATAGTACCAAGTGGGGACATCGTTTAGCTCTCTCCTTTGGCCATGATCTGAGTTTCCAATGTGTCAACTTTGCCGCTATAGGCGTCGCGCTGGGCCTTAAGCACATCACCAATGGAGACGATGCCAATCAGCTGACCCTCGTCAACGATCGGCAAATGGCGTACACGCTTCTCCAGCATCGTTTGGGCAACGGCCATGATGTCATCCTGCGGCATGCCAATGATGACATTGCGCACCATGACGCGATTGACCGGCTGGTCTAGCACGCTCGCGTCAGACGCCAGCGCGCGCAAGATGTCGCGCTCGGTGATCATGCCGGCGAGCTCCCCGGAGGGGGCAAGGATAACCAGAGATCCTATTCCCTGACTCACCAGCACGCCTACTGCCTCGCGAATGGGTGCATCAGGGGCAATGGTAATGACCGGGCCGCGACGAGCGGCCAGAACGTGGCGAACCTTCATGGAATACTCCCTTCCTGGAACCAGGACAAGACGAGCGGGACTTGTTAACACCCCTAGTATAAACGCAAAAAGGCGCCAGGGAAAACCCCGGCGCCTTTCATATCAGGTCATAGGCCGGAGCGACTACTTCAGTGCATCACACGCCGGGCAGCTGCCGTCCGGACGAATCATAGCGTACCCTGCCTGCGGATCGCCAGCCGGGTCGTACTGGGTGAAGTCAACATTGTAGACGATCATCATGCGGGCTTTGCCCTGTGCGATGGACAGAGTCACGTGCCTCACGTAGCCACTGAGCCTGCTCCGCGACCGACGTACCGGACGCCCAGCCGAAGTTCGGCGGCAACGCGCTGAAGCCGTCACCGGACAGATAACCCAGCTCAGTGAAGCACAGCGGACGGGCGCCGCCATACGTGTTGTAGTACAGGTCAACCATCGGCTGATAGTACCAACTGTAGTGGGTACCGCCCGGATGCCCGGTAGAGACGGTGGGCGACGTAGCACCTGCGTTGTAATGGATACCAATGCAATCCATGATAGTTGGCTGCACCCGCAGCACGCATACCAGCCATGTAACGATTGTCTGCCCAGGCGTTGGTGCCGTTATCAAACCCGTCGGAGCCAGGGCTCCGGATACAACCATCGTCGCCGGATTAGCCGCCTTAATCGCGGCGTAGGCCTGGAGCCAGCATGTTGTTGACGTAAGAAGTCGGGTCGATCTGCCCAGCCGGCCATTCAAAGTCGATGTTCTGCTCGTTCCAGACCTCGATCGCGTCGGGCTTGAGCGCCGCTACACCACCGAGATACTGGACAAACCCAGCAAAGTCAATGCCGTTGGCCGGCGGATAAGCCTGGGCACCGGTGATCGACAGCAGCACGTTGAACCCGTCCGCATGGGCCGAGTCAATCTGAGCCTTGAGGCCATTCGGATCGTCGCCAGGATTCCACTTATCCTGGAACTTGACCCAGGCCATGCCCGATTCCTTCATCGTCGCCTGGTTGGCAAACGTTTGTGTCTGGCCGCCGAAGTTGAATCCAGTTCCCGGCGGAGGCGGCACGGGCGTTGGGCCCGGCGGCACGACCGGTGGTGTAGTCCCACCTGGAATGATCAATACCTGGCCCACGTAGATCAGATTGGGGTTGGCGATATTGTTGGCCTGCACCAATGCGTCAACCGTCGTATTGTACTGTGCGCGCGATCTTGCTCAGCGTATCGCCGGGCTGGACCACGTAGGTGGCGGAGCCGGTCGGCGGACAGCGGCGGCACTGGTGTTGGACCGGTTCCATCCGGGATCTCCAACACCTGTCCGACATAGATCAGGTTCGGGATTGGGAATATTGTTGGCCTGAACAATCGCGTCAACTGATGTATTGTACCGTCTGGAGATACCCCAAAGCGTATCACCCGGCTGAACGACATAGGTTGCTGCAAACGCAACGACGGCCGTCAACAGCAATATGGCACACGGTAATGGGCACTGCCCAGCGCGGCTTTTTCATAAGTTCTAACTCCTTAATCACTATGTCAACTTGCGCTAGAGAACATTGTAATGCTGATTAGTTATGAACACAAGATTAGCGCCCGTTTTTTTACATGGCGCGCTTGCGAATTGGTCTATTCCAGCTGGGCATCGGCCGCCACGTCCAATTGGTCACCTGGCACGCATTTCGCGACATGCCGAACGACCCATGTCCTGATAGCATCATCAGTTTCCACGGCACCCGATGAATCCTGCACTCGGAGACGGAAAGATCCATGATAAACCATTCTGATCCTGCGACCACTGCGCTGCGCTACTATGACTCCATCCTCGACACCATTGGCGACACACCTCTCGTCAAGCTGAACTCCGTCACCAGCGGTCTGTCCTGCCTGGTCTTGGCCAAGGTTGAGTTCTTCAACCCGGGCGGCTCGGTCAAGGATCGGATAGGCTGGCCCATCATCGACGACGCCGAACGCAGCGGCCGTCTGAAGCCCGGCGGCACGATTGTCGAAGCGACCTCCGGCAACACCGGCGTCGGCCTGGCCATCGCCGCCGCCCTGCGCGGCTATCGCTGCATCTTCGTCATGCCCGACAAGATGTCCCAGGAAAAGATCCTGCTACTGCGAGCCTATGGCGCGCGCGTCGTAGTGACGCCGACGGCCGTGGAACCGGAAGACCCCCGCAGCTACTACTCCGTTGCCCGTCGGCTGGTAGAAGAAACGCCCAATGCGATCCTGGCCAACCAGTATGCCAACCCGGTCAATCCTGAGGCCCACTACCTAACTACCGGCCCTGAGATCTGGCAACAGACCGGCGGCCGTGTGACCCATTTTGTGGCCGGCATGGGCACCGGCGGCACAATCAGCGGCTCCGGTCAAGCTATCTCAAAGAGCAGAGCCCGGCCATTCAGGTCGTCGGCGTCGATCCATATGGCTCCATCCTCTATGAACTGCACCGCAGTGGCGCCTATACCGAGGCCGAAAGCTACAAAGTCGAAGGTATTGGTGAGGACTTCCTGCCGACCACGACCGACCTGAGCGTCATCGACGAGAGTTGTCCAGGTGACCGACCGCGAGAGCTTGCTCATGACCCGCCGACTGGTGCGGGAAGAAGGCATCTTTGCCGGGGGATCGTGCGGCGCAGCCGTGGCCGGGGCACTAAGTATGCGCAGCAAGCACCAGCTTGGCGCGGACGATGTCATGGTCGATCATCCTACCCGACAGCGGCTCGCGCTACCTCAGCAAGGTGTTCGACGACGGCTGGATGCGCGAGAACGGTTTCCTGGAACAAATCTGGAGCGACATCCGTGCGGGGAACATTCAGTCGCTTAAGCCGAAGATTGAACTGCAAATAGCTCGACCCAACGACAGCTGCGCGACGTCGTCGGCATTCTGAAGGCCCACAGTGTCTCGCAGCTGCCGGTGGTCGATGAGAACGGCCACCTATTGGGCATGGTGACCGAGATCGATCTGCTCAACCACATGCTGACGGCCGATCATGTCCACGATCCTGACGAAACCATCGCCGACATGATCACCCATGAGGTACCGGTCGTCGGACCGAATGCCGGACTGGAAACGCTGATGTCGATCTTCAGTGAGCACCCGGCCGTAATCATCGTCGATACGGCCGGGTGCAGGGCATCCTGACCAAAATCGATATCCTCGATTACTTGTCGTCGCAAATTCGCTGACCCGGCAGACCTGACGTGGTTTTTGAAACCTGTCAGGTCCGGACAATCCGCTATCATCGCCGCCTCATGATCGCAGAAACTGCCACTACGCTCCGTGACAACATTCAGAAAGTCATCATCGGCAAAGCCGACATCATCGACCTGGCCCTCATTGCAATTCTATGCGAGGGGCATCTGTTGCTGGAAGACGTTCCCGGCACGGGCAAGACAACGCTGGCCAAGACGATTGCCGCGTCGCTGGGCTGCTCCTTCCGTCGCGTCCAGTTCACGCCCGACCTGCTGCCGTCTGACCTGACCGGCATCTACTACTTTCAATCAGAAGGAACAGGAGTTCGAGTTTCGGCCGGGACCGATCATGTCCCAAATTCTTCTGGCCGATGAGATCAACCGCGCCACGCCCCGGACCCAATCGGCGCTGCTGGAAGCGATGCAGGAACGCCAGGTGACGGTCGACATTGCCACCCACCGGCTGCCGCGGCCGTTTCTGGTCATGGCCACTCAGAATCCCATCGAGCTGGAAGGCACCTTCCCGCTGCCCGAAGCCCAACTCGACCGCTTCCTCATGAAGGTCGCCCTGGGCTATCCCGACGGCCGAGCATGAAAACGATATGCTGCTGCGGTTCGAGCGCACCGATCCGCTGGACACGCTCGAAGAGTGTCGTCACGCCGGATGACATCCTGGCGATGCAAGCAGACGTGCGACAGGTGCGCGTCGAGCATCCGTGCGGCACTACGTCGTCAACATCTGTCGTGGCACGCGCGACCACGACGACATCTCTGCTTGGCGCCAGTCCACGGGCGACGATGGCCCTCTACCATACCGCGCAAGCCCGTGCCGCCATCAAGGGTCGCGACTTCGTCATTCCCGACGACGTCAAGCATATCGCGCCCTACGTACTGACCCACCGCCTGGTCGTCAACCCGCAAACGCGCCTGCGCGGTCGTGAGCCGGAAGATATCGTGCGTGACGTCATCAACACCGTGCCCGTGCCGGTCGGGAAGCCGTCCAGGTCCACTACCTTCAGCCATGCCCGAAAGCATCGAAGATCTGCAACTGGTTGTACGCGACAATCAGCGTGAAAGCGTCCGCCGCGCCCGCCAGAATCTGATGCTGGCGGCGATGTCGGGCAAACCGGTCGACATGGCCGACGTGGCCCGTTCCCGCGGCCTGGTGCTGCGCGAGCGAGAGAACAGCATCTTCAGCGATGCCTGGATTCCCCTGGCCTTTATCTTTCTCATTGTTGGTTTGCTGGCCGATCGCAACGCTGCCATGATTGCCCTGGGTCTCGTGCTGCTGCTCATCGTCGGCGTCAGCACCGTCTGGAAGAATCTCTCCCTATGGGGTGTCACCTACGAGCGCGAATTTGACCGCACGCGCGTTTTCCCCGGTGAGCCGATCACCATGAGTATCCGTGTTCAGAACCGCAAGGCGCTGCCGCTGACCTGGCTGCGCTTTCGCGACGAAATGCCGGTGCCGCCCAACTATGATGACCCGTTTGTCATTACCCAAAATGATCTGACCAACCGCTACACGCTGCAGAACACATTTTCCATGCAGCGACGGGAGCAGATAGAACGGACGGCGACGTTGGCCATCGGCACGCGGGGCTTCTACACAATCGGCCCGGTCGCTTATGAGTCCGGCGACCTCTTCACGCTGTTCACCGTCGAACGGGAATATAAATATCTCCACACGCTGGTGGTCTACCCCCAAATCTTCCCGCTGGAAGACCTGGGACTGCCCGCCAAGGAGCCGTTTCGGCGAAGTCAAAGTGCGCCAGAGTCTGTTCACTGACCCCATCAAGACGCGCGGCATCCGCGACTACAGCCCCGGCGACCGTTTCCGCGATGTCCATTGGAAGGCAACAGCCCGGCGCGGCGAACTGCAAACCAAGGTCTATGATCCCTTCGACCGGCATGACCATGGCCGTCTTCCTCAACGTCGCCACATTTGCGCGTCACTGGATGGGCTATGATCCCGCGCTGCTGGAGCGCGCCATCAGTGTCGCGGCATCGGCCGCCAACTATGGCGCGCAGGTGGGCTGGGGTGTCGGCGTCTATGCCAATGGCGCTGTACCCAACTCTGACCAACCCATCCGCGTGCCGCCGAGCCGATCGCCGGAACAACTGTCGCGCGTCCTGGAAGCGCTGGCGGCCGTTACCGAATTCGCCACGGGCTCCATCGAGCTGATGCTGCTGCGCGAGAGCGCCCAACTGCCCTGGGTGGCGACGATGGTGCTTGTGACGGCCATTGTTACGGACGAGATCATGATCGCGCTGCTGCGACTGCAAGAGTCCGGACGGCGCGTCGTGCTGATCTCGCTCGATGAAGAGCCGCCACCGGTGATCCCTCGGCGCATTATCGCGACGCCTCTGCTCGTCTATCACATTCCGTCGACGACCCCCGCCTTTCAGGACGAACAGTGTCTAGCGGCATCGGCCACCGAAGCCGCGCTGCGCGCATTCCCGACCCGGAGCCGGTCGAACTGGAACTTAGAGACGGTGACCGCACCGACAAGGTGGCAGTCATGAGCGCCGGCCTTCCCGCCGATACCAGCGGCACGGAGCGGCAACGATCGAATGCAGCTTCACCTGGTCGCCGCATTCGCCATGAGTTGGTCTATCTTAGTTTCGCCGTGCAAGAGATATCCTTGCTCACGCCATTGGCTATGGTGATCATGAGTTGGTCGCGCTTCTGGCCGCCGGCGCTGGTGTTCCTCTGGTTGCTGCTCCTCATGCTTATCCCGCTACAACCTGCTCCGCCTGATGAGCCTGCTGCAATGGAACCGCACGCGCCAACAACGCATCATGGCTCTGGCGATGATCCTGGCCGTCTTTCTCAGCTGGCGAATCCTGCTCTACGAGGCGGCGTCGCCGTTCGACTTCAGGCTGGCTGGGTCGATTCGCGGCCAACATGGCCGAAGGCGGTAATCTTGTCTGGACCCGCGACCTTTCCGTGTTTGTGATTACCCTCTTCGCCTGGTGGCGCGGGAATGCGCCTGGCGGTCAAACCGCTGGAGATCAGCAATGCCGGGTTACGGTTGCGCGTCGGAGGGCTGATTGTAGCGCCAATCGTCGCTTGGCTGGGCACAAGTTTTCTCGACTACAGTGTCGTGCCCTTCATCCTCCTGTTCTTCCTGGCTTCCCTGTCGGCCGTTGCCCTAGTGCGGGCCGAGCAAATCGAAGGCGATCGGAGCGGCCACGCCGCCACACTCGGACCCGATGTGGTTTCTGACCGTGTTGGCCGCCGCGCTGGGGACGGTTCTACTGGGTGGCTGTGATAGCCGCATTTATCAGTGGCGAGTCCCTATTCGACGTATTGAACGTCTTCTCCCCATTGTGGCGCTCGCTGCAATTTGCGGGAACCGTCACGGCTTTGACTGTCTTTGAACTGCTCTCGCCACTCCTGGACTTGTTGGCGATCGTGTTGCAGTTTGTGGCCGATATTCTGGCAATCCTCCTGGGCCGGGTTTCAGAAGGCGTGCGCATCCTTTCGCAAACGGTTCTGCAATCCCCGGAGATACCGACACCGGAATCAACCGTTGAAGCAATAACCACGCCATCCGGAGCACCGAAGATCATCGCCGCTGTGCTCATGCTGGTGCTGATAGGCCTTATCGCCTGGGGGCTGACCCGCCTGTACCAGCAAGCAACGTTCGCCGCGCGCGACAGCCGCCGCAGCGATCCGCTCGACGGATCCGGCACAGAAGCGCCGGGTCTCATGGATCGACTCCTGGAACGATTGGGAATCTTTCAGCAGTGGCGCGCCGCTGCCTCGATCCGGCGCATCTATGAGAACATGTGCCGGGCCGCCGCCGCAGCGGGTTATCCGCGGCTGGAAGCCGAGACGCCGTATGAGTATCTTGAGGCGCTGGCGCGAACCTGGCCGGCCAACACGGCCGACAGCCGACTCATCACGGAAGCGTTTATACGCGTACGCTACGGCGAGTTTCCGGAGACACAGGCCGAGCTGGATGCCATACGGGCTGCCTGGCGACAACTGGAATCGGCCGAACCCAACCGCATCGGGGAACAGAATGCCGGCGCCCCAACGCTGGAAAAGCGCCTTTAGGGGCAGGTCATTCCTCCTCCCGTGACTGCGCGACTTGCCACATGTTACCGACCGCGGGCAACCTGAGATATCGTCCAAAAGCACCCGGAAAAGTCATTGGCGCGCAGGCGCGACATGGCTATAATTACGATTCGATTTTCGGAGAGGTCGCATAGTCCGGTCTAGTGCGCACGATTGGAAATCGTGTACCTCGCAAGGGGTCGCGGGTTCGAATCCCGCCCTCTCCGCCACCCAGCGCCCTGCGCCAAACAACAAGCCGCCTCTTCAGGCGGCTTGTTCCTTTTGTGGGAGTTAGAACGTCAGGCTCTAGTCGGCGGCTGTGGCGGCCATGTTAACACCCATGGCTTCGACGACCACTTCGGCCACATCACGCACCTGCATGGGCGCGCCCTGTTCGCGATTGGCGTCGTTCATCATCGTGCCGCAGAATGGGCAGCCCACGGCCAGCACATCAGCGCCGGTGGCTTGTGCTTCGCGGAAGCGGTTGCCGTTGACTGTCTCGAAGCCGTGTTCCTCTTCCTTCCAGTACTGCGCGCCACCCGCACCGCAGCAGAACGAGTCTTTGCCATGCCGCGGCATCTCCAGCAGGGTCACACCGGCCTCGGCCAGCGCCCGACGCGGCTCATAGATGACGCCATTGTGACGTCCCAGGAAGCATGGATCATGGAAGGTCGTCTTCTCCAGCACCTTGTTATTGAGGTGCAAAGTGCCTTTGCCCACCAGGTCGGCAATCAACTGCGTATGATGGAAGACGGTGTAGTTGCCGCCCAATTCCCCATATTCCTTGCCGATCGTCGTGAAGCAATGGGGACAGCTGGTGACGATGCGGCGCTCGTTGGCCCCGGCCGCATTCAGCGTTTCAATGTTACCGGAAGCCATCTCGAAATAGAGATACTCATTGCCCGCCCGACGAGCTGAATCGCCGGTGCAAGTCTCCGCATCACCCAACACGGCAAAGCTCACGCCTGCCTCGTGCATGATCGTGGCCAGCGCTCGGACGGTTTTCTGCGAATCGGGGTTGAACGCGCCCGCACAGCCAACCCACAGCAAGTACTCGTAGTCAGGATTTTCCTGGACAGTGGGCACATCAAACGGCAAGGGCGCGGCCCAGGCCATGCGATCTTCGGTCGATTGCCACGGATTGCCGGTGCGCTCCATACCGACAAAGGCTCCCTTAAGCTGCTCCGGGAACTCGCTGTCCATCATAACCAGGTCACGCCGGATATCCATGATGTCGAGCATCGGCGTGTTGCCGACCGGGCAAACTTCAATGCAGTGGCCACATGCGGTGCAAGCCCACACCGCACTCTCGCTGATGGCGTAGTCGGTCAGCGGGAGCTCGTCGGGCATACCGGCAGCCCAGCCGACCATGTTACCGCGAATATAGTACCGCTTGTTGATCTCCAGCGCCGCCGGTGAAAGCTCCTTGCCGGTCGTATAGGCCGGACAGACTTCCTGACAGCGATTACACATGATGCAGGCGTAAGCATCGACGATGCGTGTATCAGCCAGGTCAAACAACGTGTCGGCCCCAAATTGCTCCACCGACTCGTCTTCAAAGTCCAGGGTGAACATCTGGCCCAGGTACGTCCGGTCCGGGCTGGTCATGAAGTTGAACGGACCCATAAATAGATGGGCATGCTTGGTGTAAGGGAAATAGGGCAGGAACAATACGATGGACCCGATGGCGAGCCACCAGGCCATATGCCAACCCAGGTCCAGTTGGTCAGCAGAAAGACCGCTCAGAAAGGTTGTGCCGATGGCCGAAGCGATCGGTTGCCAGGCGCTGCCCCCCCTCTCGGCCATGAGAAACGCCTGCGCGGCCATTGCCGCACCGACATGGAGCAAAATGAACATGCCGACGATCAACGAATCGGCCGCAACGCCACCCTCACGAACGCGTGGCAGCAGCATCACATTGTCACGAATGGACAAGGCTCGGTCCTGGGCCCCAAAGCGGCGAATCAGGAAGTACACAACGCCAACAAGGACGGCCGCGGCAAACAGGTCCGCGCCCAGGCGATAGAGATTGCCCAAGAACGTGTCCTCAAGGAAGTGGAAGCCGGGAATCATCCCCTCCGCCACCTCAACCGCATTGACCAGCAAGAAGAAAATGAATCCGAACGCAACGCCATAGTGGAAGAGCGATGTGACGGTTCGGTGACTGATGATGTTGCCCTGCGTAAAGAGGGCCTTAATGCCCTCCCAGGTGCGCCGCGGCAGTTGATCAATGGGCAGCGACCCCTGGCCACGCTGGATCACCCGCCACATCTGCCCAAACGTGTTGTACGTGGCCATCAGACAAATCGCAACGAGCAGGACGAACATGATGCGTTCAAAGTTTGATAACATAGCCTCTTCCTCGATTGCTCAGGGTGGCTGGCGATCATCGAAATCGCAGGCGTTCGGCAAAACGACCCGCGAGGTGCTCCAAGCCACGACCGATAAGGGAGCATTCGCTGAGAATGCTCACGAATGACGCTATTGTAACGTGTATTTGACGCACTGCATTATAAACAATACGCCAGATACCGATATAATACCGCCGATGCAGGAAAAGCCGAAACAAGCATGGGCCGGGCGATTAGTTGTCGTGTTCGCATTGTTGGGGCTGGTAATCGCCTTGTGGCCGAATGCCCGCTCGCTCTACGATCTCACCGGCGAGGAGGAGTTGCCCGGACAGTTGGCCGGTGTAGTCCACTGGCTCAACACGGCCGTCCGCCCTCAGCCCATCCTTGACCCCGACGCCGTCCAAACCGGTTCCTGGACTTACCCGGCCGTATCGTCCTATGGCGTCAACACTTTCCTGCAGCAGGAAGTGGAACCGGAAAAGCGCGCCCGCAGCCTCGATTTGGCTCAAGAGGCAGGGATGGTGTTCCTGCGTCAGGAGTTTCCCTGGGAAGACATCGAGATCCATGGCAAAGACGACTTCATCGACCGGCGCAACGACCCGGCCGGCGTCGATGCCTGGGCCAAGTATGATCAGATTGTGGCAATGACGGCCGATCGCGACATGGAACTCATCGCCCGGCTCAGCAACCCACCGGCGTGGACGCGCGCCCTAACCGACACCATTGGCACCAACGCCCCACCGGACAACTTCAACGACTTTGGCGACTTTGTCACCGCCGTGGCCGATCGCTATCAGGGCGAGATCACCTACTATCAGGTATGGAACGAGCCCAATGGCAACGAGGAGTGGGGCAAGCAGGACGTGGACCCGGAAGCCTATACCGCCCTGCTCTGCCTGGCCTATGACCGCATTAGGGCGGCCGATCCCGGGGCCGTGGTGCTGGCTGGAGCCTTGACGCCCACGGTGGCCAACAACGGCCGCAATATGAACGACCTCATCTTTCTGGAGCGCATGTACGCCGCCGGGGCGGCTGACTGCTTCGATATCATGTCGGCTCAGGGCTACGGCCTGTGGTCCGGCCCGACTGATCAGCGATTGCGACCCACGGTCATTAACTACCCCCACACCCTGTTTTTGCGCGACATGATGGTGCGGCATGGCGACAGCGACAAACCGCTGTGGATCAGCGAGATGGGCTGGAATACCGTCCCCGAAGGCATCCCACCCAACTTTGGCCGCGTGACCGAAGACCAGCAGGCACGCTATGCGGTCGAAGCATATCAGCGTGGTCAGGAAGAGTGGCCATGGTTGGGAGTCAACAATTATTGGTTCTTCAAGCGTCCTGCCGATTGGGAGAAGGATCAGGCCTGGTATTACTTCCGCATGATGGAGCCCGACTTCACACCGCTGCCGGTCTACGGCGCTGTGCGTGACCACACCGCGCAAGGCGAGCCGCCCGCCCCGTGGGCATCATGGCACTTCACCTGGCAGCGCGCCCGATCGACCCTGTTTCTCATCAGCTTTGCCATCCTCTTCTTCGCCCTGCTGCGCGCCCTCTGGCCCCGCAAAGGGTTCAGCGACCTCGACGGTCCATTGTGAAACCAACTACCTTGCTAGCGGCCGTCGCCGTTTTGCTGCTGGCCGCCTTCCTGCGCTTCCACCAGTTGGAGGCTCAATCGTTCTGGAACGATGAAGGCAACAGCGCTCGGCTTAGCGAACGGCCCATCGCCCAGATCATCGAAGGCACAGCCAGTGACGTCCACCCACCGCTCTACTACCTGCTGCTTCACGCCTGGCGGGCCGGCACCGGCGAGAGCGAGTTCGTCCTGCGTGCGCTGTCGGCCCTGGCCGGCGTGCTGACCGTGGCGGCGACAATGGCTCTGGCCCGGGCTGTAGCGCGGTCAACCGATGCGGTCATGGTGATCGCCGGCCTGCTGGCCGCCTTCAGCCCACCGCTGGTTTACTATGCGCAGGAGACCCGCATGTACGCGCTGCTGGCGCTGCTGGCGGTGATTAGTACCTGGACCCTGTGGCAGTGGCTGGCCGGGTCTCGGGCTATAGATCAACGCGGATCATGGCCCTGGCTGATCGCCTACGGCCTAAGTATTTTGGCCGGGTTGTACACTCATTACTTCTTCCCGGCCGTTATTCTGGCCCACGGATTATTGGTGGCGCTCTTTGTTGTCACCCCATCCGCTCTGCTGTTGTCGGCCGATCAAACGCCGGAACGCCGCCGGCGATTGGCCGTGGCCTGGGCCGGTGCCGTGGTGGTTGCGGTGCTCGGCTACGCGGTCTGGGTGCCTATCTTTCTGCGCCAGATAGGCGGACGAGGCGGTGTCGAACAAGGTGTGCTCGCTTATCTGCAACAAAGCGGGGCATGGCTGGCAGTTGGCACGACCCTGCCCGCTTCGCAAGCGACCTGGGCGCTGTTGGCGGGACTGGCGCTGGTCACGCTGGGCGTCCTCATCGGCCGTCGACGCGCAGTGGTT
This sequence comes from uncultured Chloroflexia bacterium, assembly GCA_963695535.1. Classification (GTDB taxonomy): domain Bacteria; phylum Chloroflexota; class Anaerolineae; order Promineifilales; family Promineifilaceae; genus Promineifilum. Next base: position 423,148 of record CAVOGT010000001.1, on the reverse strand, counting down.
CCCTTGGTCATGGCGCTAGTGCCCATCGGCGGCAGCTATCTGGCCGGCACCACAGACCCGGCGTTCTTCAAGTTCTTGCTTACGGCCGTGCCCTTCCTGTGCATTGTGGCAGGGCTGGCCTGGCAAGCGCGTGGTTGGCTGCGCGCGGTCCCCGCGATACTAACGATCCTTGTCCTGACCGGCAGTTGGCTATCCTTGATCAACATGGCCACGGACCCACTCTATGCTCGCGCTGATTACCGTGGCATGGCCGCGCGTATTGAAACGGAGGCCCATCCCAATGCGGCCGTCATCCTCAATGCCCCGAATCAGTGGGAAGTGTTCACCTATTACCACCGCGACGGCGCGCCGGTCTATCCAATCCCCAAGGGTCAGCCCGACGCGGCCGTGGTGGAACCGGAACTGGCCGAGATTGCCGCGACCCACGACCGAATCTACGCCCTCTTCTGGGGCGATTCGCAGCGCGACCCGCAGCGCGTGGTCGAACGCTGGCTCGATAATCATACCTTCAAAGCGGCCGAGGAGTGGGTCGGTGATGTGCGCTTCGTTACCTATGCTGTGCCAAGTGGCGCAATCGGCGAGATGACATCAGCCGGCTATGAGTTCCTGACAGCAACGGGTGACGCCATCATACTGGAATCCTACGCGATGGGACCGACAGCGCTTGCTCCGGGCGATAGCGTGCAGGTTCAACTGGTGTGGTCGGCTGATACGACGCCCGAACAACCGTACAAGGTCTTCATTCATTTGCTTGATGCATCCGGCAATCTGGTCGCCCAGCGGGACAGCGAACCAGCCGGCGGCTCGCGGCCGATGCCATCCTGGGCGCCGGGCGAGTTGATCACGGACAATCACGGCGTGCTCGTGCCGCTAGGCGCGCCATCCGGCGACTACCGGCTGGTGGTCGGCCTCTATGATCCGGCCGATCCGTCAGCCCGTTTACCCGTAACGGTAGACGGTGTAACGCGCGATGCAGTGCCGCTGGGAACCATCACTATCCGTCAATAGACAACCACGAGGAATCATGACTATTACAGGAATTCATCACGTCCAGATCACCGTTCCGGCTAAGGCTGAAGAGGCCGCCCGCGACTTCTATTGCGGCGTGCTGGGCCTGGTCGCCTTCGACAAACCCGACTCGCTCAAGGCTCGCGGCGGCTTCTGGGTGCGCGTCGGGGATCGCGAGCTGCATGTCAGCCGCGAAGAGGGAGTGGATCGTGGCGCCACCAAAGCCCACGTGGCCTATCAGGTTAATAACCTGGAAGTTTGGCGCGATAAACTCATCAGCGCCGGGGCCACGATTGGCGAAAGCGTCCCTATACCCGGCTACAACCGCTTCGAGTGCCGCGATCCGTTCGGCAACCGCATGGAGTTTATTCAGCCGCTGGATTGATCGATCGCACCAAGGATCGAGCGTGATCCGACAGCGTCGATTGGTGATGGCTGTTCCGCTCCCAGCGTTTGGCCGGGCCTCACCGGACTGCTATACTCGCGCAGTCGCATGAACGAGTCCACCCCCCTGCCACATTACGACGAGTATCGCCGCCACGTAGACGAATTGGTAGCCGCCGCGTTGGTCGCCGCCGATCCGGAGCAGGCCGTCTTGCGCCACTTGTCACGCACGAACCATGTACTGCATATCGGCCGCCCCCCGGCGGCCCAGGCCGTCGACCTGGACCGATCCTCCGTCTACCTGGTCAGCACCGGAAAAGCAGCGGTGCCCATGGCCCGGGCCGCGCTGCGCGTACTGGGTAATCGGTTGGCAGGCGGCGTCATCATTACCAAGGAAAGCGGCCGCGATTGGCGGGGCGAAACCCGCGGCTGGCCGATTGACGTGCAGCTGGGTGGACACCCGCTGACCAATGAGGCCAGCCTCAAGGCCACGCAAGCGGTGGTGGATCTGTTGGCCAAGGCCGGACCGGAAGATATCGTGCTGTGCCTGATCTCCGGCGGCACGTCGGCGCTGTTATCGCAGCCTATGCTGTCCCTCAAGGACTTTCGCAAACTCATCAACCTACTGCTCAAAAGCGGCTGCACAATCAACGAACTCAACACGGTGCGCCGGGCGCTGGATCGAATCAAAGCCGGTGGGCTGGCGCGCGCCGCTTATCCGGCAACGGTCTATAGCCTCATCCTCAGCGACGTCATCGGCAATTCGCTGGCCGATATCGGTAGCGGCCCGACGGCCGTCCAGTTAGCCGATCCGGTGGCTGAGGTTGTGACCATTCTCGGCCGCTATGACATCGCCCGGCAGATGGAACGGGAGGAGTGGCAGCGCCTAAGCGACGCACTCAAGCAGGCGCAGTTTGTTCGCTCCGGCCCCGAACCAACGGTGCGCAACATCCTGGTCGGCGACGTTCGTCAGGCTGCGCGAGCCGTCCAGGTGCGAGCCATCCAGCTGGGCTTCATCAGCCAGCTCCTGACGGCGTCAATGGAAGGTGAGGCCAAGGTGATTGGCCGGCTGGCCAGTGCTATCGCCAAAGACGCTGTGCCCGGTACCTGCTACGTGATGGGCGGAGAAACGACTGTAACTATTCGCGGTCAGGGAAAAGGCGGCCGCAATCTGGAGACGGCGCTATCCGCGGCAGTTGGTCTTGATGGGGAGTCGCGTGCCGTCGTTGCCAGCTTTGCCACAGACGGCGAGGATGGGCCAACGCCGGCGGCGGGGGCCATTGCCACCGGCCAAACGGTAGCCCTTGGCTATTCCCGCAACCTCAACGCTCGACTCTATCTGGACAATAACGACAGTTATACCTATTATGCCGGACTGGATGCCGCCACGAAGGCGCGTGTCCCGGCGCACTTGATTGCGACCGGGCCAACCGGCACTAACCTTAACGACATCCTGGTCATCCTCACCTATCCGCAGGACTAGACTCAACCCATTCACCACAGGAAACACTATGACCATCAGATTTGGTACAGACGGCTGGCGCGCCGTCATCAGTGATGAATTCACCTTTGCCAATTTGCGTCTCGTGGCCCAGGCCATGGCCGACTACATTCGTGAGACTGAGGCGAACGATCCATCGGTTGTAATCGGCTTCGACACGCGTTTCCTGTCTGATCGCTATGCCATGGAGGTGGCCCGCGTGATGGCCGGCAATGGGATCCACACCTGGCTGGCCCGCGCGGACACGCCGACGCCGGCCATCAGCTATTCAGTCGTCCACAAGCAGGCCACGGCCGGGGTCATGATCACGGCCAGCCATAATCCGCCGCGCTATAACGGCGTCAAACTCAAAGCTGCCTATGGCGGCAGCGCCAGCCCCGACCAGAACCGGCGCGTTGAAAGCATTCTTGAACAGAATCTGGCGCGTGGTCATGAACCAAATATGGTTGGGTTAGAAGAAGCCCTGCGTCGGGAACAGATTATCAAGTTTGACCCGGCCTGGACTTACTACGAGCACCTGACGACGCTGGCCGACCTGGATGTGATCTCCAGCGGCGAACTGCGCGCCGTGGCCGATGGTATGTACGGTGCGGGACGGCGGGCCATCGGTGAGGTGCTGATGCGGACCCGCACCCATATCTTCAACATCCGCGACGAAATGAACCCCGGCTTTGGCGGCATTCACCCCGAACCGATCGCCAAGTATCTGGGTCTGCTCATCTCTACGATTCAGGCCGGGCACTTTGATGTCGGCCTGGCCACCGATGGTGATGCTGACCGAATCGGCGCCGTGGATGCTCTGGGACAGTATGTCGATCCCCATCGCATTTATGGCCTTGTCTTGCGCTACTTGTTACAGAAACGAGGCTGGCGCGGTCGGGTCGTGCGCACTGTCTCGACCACGGGCATGGTGGACCGGATTGCGGCTGAATACGATTTACCCGTCACCGAAACCCCTGTCGGCTTCAACCACATTGCCGACTTAATGCTGACCGGAGACGTGGTCATGGGTGGCGAGGAATCCGGCGGCATGAGCGTCAAGGGGCACATCCCCGAAGGGGACGGCGTGCTCATGGGGCTGTTGCTGATGGAAGTGATGGCGAGTGCGGGCAAGCCGTTGCATGTGCTGGTAGATGAACTATTGCGGGACTATGGCCCAGCACAATACGCTCGGACCGACCTCAAGTTAGTGCGGCCGGTACCCAAAGCTGACTTAGTGAAGAAGCTGGTGACCACGGCGCCGGACGCGATTGGCGGTGTTGGCCTGGATAGTGTCCAGACCACCGACGGTATCAAATACTACCTTGAGGACGGCAGTTGGCTACTGATTCGGCCTTCCGGCACCGAGCCGGTACTGCGCGTCTACGCCGAGGCGCCCAATGATGAACGGGTACGCGCCCTGCTCGACTTTGGCGAGGCCATTGCCAAAGCAGAGCGCTAGACCCGCGAGAGGCTACCAGTCGGCCTGCGCAAAGCGGGAGACGATGCGCGCCGTGTGACGAGTGCCGTTGAGCCAGTCGCCGACACGAATGTTCTCATTCGGGGCATGGGCGCGGCCACCGGGATACCCGACCCCGCAGGACACGACCGGCAGCCCCAGCACGTGGATGAACGGATAGTTCGGTCCGCTGCCGCCAATCATCGGCTCCACAATCGGTTCCACACCATACACATCAGCGGCGGCCTCGTTGGTCAGCCTGACGAAGGGATGATCAGGGTCCACGCGGGCAGGACGAACGCCACCCAGAACGCGCACCTCGATATCGCTGAAACCTTCTGCGTCCAAATGGGCACGCAGCTTGGTGACGATCTCTTCCGGTGTCTGGTCCGGCACCAGTCTGAAGTCAATCTTGGCCATGGCCTGGGCCGGGAGAACCGTCTTCGGTCCCACACCTTGGTAGCCGGAGTTGAGTCCATTGATCGTACAGGTCGGCTCAAACACGGCCGCACGCCGCAGCTCGACGCCGCCGGTCATGCCGTTCAAAAAGCCGTCCAGCCCATATGCCGCCATGATGTCGGCCGAATCATCGGGCTGACCGGCAAGAGTCTCCAGATCGCGCGCTGAGGCAGGGACAACATTGTCATAGAAGCCGGGGATGCGAATACGTTCATCCGGTCCCTTGAGCGAATTCAGTGCCCAGACGAGGCGCCAGGCGGCATTGGGGAATATCGAACCGCCCAGGCCGGAATGGGCATCCAGCGACGCCGTAGTCGCCCACAACTCGACATAACACAGGCCACGCATGCCCAATGTCTGTGTCGGCCGTCCTTCAAAGTCCACCGACCCAAACTCCCAGATGCAGGCATCGGCGGCCAGCTTGGCGGTGTTCTGCTCGATAAACGGCCCGATATTGGGGCTGCCCATTTCTTCTTCGCCCTCAATGACGAACTTGACGTTGCACGGCAGCTTGCCATAGGCGTCGCGGACGGCCGCCAGCGCGGCCAGCCGGGCAATGATATGGCCCTTATCATCGGTGACGCCGCGGGCCACGTAACGATCGTCCACGCGCGTTAGCTCGAAGGGCGGCGAATCCCACAATTCAAGGGGTTCCGGCGGCTGAACGTCGTAATGGAGATAGAACAGCATCGTGCGATCATTGGCCCCGGCCCCTTCGCCGTAGACAACCGGATGGCCGTCAGTAGCCATCACTTCGGCCGCAAAGCCCTGTTCCTGCAGCATCGTCGCCACCAGAGCGGCACACGCGTCAATTCCCAAGTGCTGGGCTGAAATGCTGGGCTGGGCACAGAGGCGGCCAAGTTGCGCCATCCAGTAATCCATATTGGCTTCAATATGAGCATCGATCTTCGCTTCAATGTCTGAATTATGTGTATCGGGCATGAGTGCTCCTTTGATGGGTTGGGTGATGAATTGTTGGCCGGACTATATCCGGTTTGCCGTCCGGTCGGTATTCGGAGACCAATAATCAGGCGACGCTTACCTGGGCATTGTTGGCTAGTTCCAGCAACGTCGCCCCGTCAATCAGGGAGATTGGCTTGCCGGCCGCCCATTCGCGCGCGCCCTCGGAAATATCGGCCGTGGTCACCAGAAACGCATGGGAAACCCGCTCATGGATCATCGTGCCATACAGCTCGCGGACCACATCCGGCCCGACAGTTGACCGGTAGCGCTTGCATTGCGCTATGGCACGCTTGCCACTGTCTTTGACGATCTCCAGGTCCACACCCAGATCGCCGCTGCGACCGCGCACTTCAACTCTGTAGCCACGCGACCGAAAGAGTTCGGCTGAGAATTGCTCGAATTCGGCCGGGGAAAGAGCCTGCAGGACGGCGATATTGGCGACAGCCGGTTTGGCCGACAAAGCACGACCGCGTTGATAGACAATGATGGCCCACAGGAGGCCAATGGTCACCGCCACGGACAGACTCAAGACGTTTAACAGTTCCACAATCGACTGCGGCAGTTGATCGACCCAGGCCGGATTGAGCCAATAGCGCCAAATCAGCCACCCACCGACCAGCGCCGTGGCGCCAACCAAGATGGCGAACAGTCGCACAGTTCGGACACGGTGGCTGCTGCGACCGTCAATCGAAAGGCGCGCGATGGGAGATCGTTTACCGGCAAACACTGTGGTGAGCATGATTGGACTATTCTAGGAGTCTAGGCGCAAACCGACAATAACAGTTGTTCCCAGGGTTGGGCATGCTATCATTGCCGCCAATGATTAGCAAGCGACAACTCGGCCTGATCTTCATCGGCCTGGGCGCAGCGGCCGTGATCGGCAGTTTCGCGGTTGACCTCGTCGGCGCGGGGCAATTTCAAGGTATCGGCCCGGCCCAGCAGCGAATTCTGTTGGTCTCCGCGCTAGGCATTCTTGTGGGCCTGAGCCTGTTACCGCTTGGCGACCGACCGGCCTGACTGATCAGCAAACCCACTGTGTAAATCCATTGCCGACCAAAGTACAACTTCGTGACCAACTCTGAGACATTCGCCCCAGACACTACGGCCGACACACTGCCGCGCTCGACGTGGCATACTATTGTGGCCTACGTGCCCAAGGTGCTCATCGCGTTGGCCCTGCTGGCCTTTATTGGCTACCTGATCGTCTACGTTTACTATGCCGTGCAGCTGTTCCGCTTCCCCTTTGACTACGATCAGGGCGAAGGGTTCGAGTTGATGGACACCATCCTGTTCAGCCAGGGTGAATGGCCATACCGCGACAACAACAGTTACCCGTTTTACTCATCCAACTACCCGCCCCTTTTCCACGTCCTCATCGTCCCCCTGGTCTGGCTGTTCGGTCCACAGTATTGGACCGGCCGGTTGCTGTCGTTTGTGGGCACATTGATCACGGCCGCAGCCATCGGCTATGCCGTCCAACGGGGCGGGCGTCGCTGGTGGCTGGCGTCGTTGTCGGGCCTGGCCTTTCTGGCCTCCAACTATGTCTACCACGTCGGCGCGCTGTTCCGGCAGCACATGTTCATGGTCATGTTCGAGACGCTGGCCGTGGTCTTGCTCACCGTCACGATTGAGCAAGAGGACCAAGACGGACGCAAACGGCCGTGGCAACTGCTGGGTGTCATGATCCTGCTTCTGGCTGCTGGCTATACGAAACAGCTGGCCTACGCTACCGTCATCGCAGTGTTTATTTTTCTGTTCCTGCGCGAACCGCTGCGGGCCATCAAATGGGCCATACCGTTTGGGCTCGTCACCGGGCTCATTTTCCTGGGTATTAATGTGGCTACCAACGGGCAATGGCTGCTCAACACCGTGACCGCTAACCTCAACCCATTTATCCCCGGTCAGGCGGAAGGGCTTTACCGGCAGTGGTTCAGCCTCCACATCGTGCTCACCGTCGCGGCTGTGGCCTACGCCTTCTATCAACTCTACTTCGAACGCCTATCCGCCTACTCCATCTGGTTCATTGTTGCCGCCATCAATGGTGTCACGGCCGGGAAGTGGGGCGCGGGAGAATCCTATTTCGCCACGGCCATCGCCGCGAGCTGCATTCTGTCCGGACTGGCCTTCAGTCGCCTGCTCAATTGGTCGCGCGCGCGCACTTGGGCGAGCCGAAAGGCCGCTTTCTGGGCTTCGGTGGCCGTGCCGTCGGTGATCGCCCTCCTCTACTTGTTTCAGGCCTACCGCGTGTTCCATCTGCCCACGCACACACCCTTCCTGGCCGGCGTCGCCAATGCGCTGGGCTATCCCACCGAAGTCGATGATCGCCCCGCAAACATCCTGTTCAGCACCGCGTCCGCCGGAAGCCATCCCCTATGTGGACTCGGCCGGCGTATCGCTTGCTGGGACGGCCGCCGACCGACGCTGATACGCCAGCCGGGCAGGAAATCGCCGCGATTGGTCGCCCAGGGACGAACGGCCGCCTTCAGCGAAGAAGCCGGCTTCAATCTGTATCTGGGCCGCGATGTGGTTACCAATCCGACTCAGCTTGCTCAACCTGTACCAGAACAACGCCGTTGACCTGACCGAGATGCTGGCGATGCTCGATGCTCAGGCGTTTGACACGGTCGTGCTGCGGGCCCAATTCTATCCGGGTCCGGTGCTCGACATGATCGGCCAGCGCTATGAGACCCAGCACCTGGTCCAGATGAACGGCTTTGTCTATTGCATCATGTTACCGCGATGACCACGACCTACCAGCATTGAACTACCCGTTTTCAATGGGCCGCTGGACCTACTGCTCCATCTCATTGAGCGCGATGAACTGGACATCACGGCCGTTTCGCTCTCCCAAGTGACGGCCCAGTATCTGAAGCAAATCGAGCAGATGAAAGGCGAACGTGTCGACGAGCTGATCGACTTTCTTAGCGTTGGGGCACGCCTGGTGCTCATCAAGAGCCGGGCCCTGCTGCCGCGCACGCCCGCCCTGCCCGGCGCCGACGAGGAAGAGGAAGACCCCGGTGAAGCGCTGGTGCGCCAGCTACGCGCCTACAAGCGCTTCAAGGAGGTAGCCCGTTGGCTGGAACGTCGTTCGACTGCCGGGTGGCGCACCTATCTGCGTGTCGCCCCGCCGCCGCGTATCGAAGGCGAGCTGGACTTGACCGGTGTCTCAGTGGATACGCTGCTGCGGCCATGCAAGAAGCGCTGACGCGCTCCGACCTGCTGGAGGACAGTGTCAGCATCATCCAGCCTCGTCGGCTGACCATCGAAGACCAGTTGATCCCATTTTCGGGCTCGCCTGTCGGAAGGGCAGTCGCTCTATTTCAACGAGATTCTGTCCACGGGTGCTGATCAGACCGAGGTGGCGCTATCGCTGTTGGCCCTACTGGAGCTCATCAAGCGACGCGAAGCACGCGGCCACGCAGACGCATCTTGTTCGGTCCGATCTATATCTGCGGCCGAAACGCCAGGCAGCGCTCTGTCCGCACGATGAATCGGTCTGGGACGACTAACCGGGCATTCGGGGCTACTCGTTCATCTGCCGCACATAGCGCAGGACCAAGTAGACGACGAAACGACAATGGCCGCGGGAAGCAGAAAGCGAACGACAAACGGTCCGGCAAACCGCAGCACAAACAACCCGGCCATGGCCACAATCCCGACCACTATCCAGCGCGCATAGCGATCCGTGTCGGTCTCCCCGACGATGGCCCGACTGCGTTGGGCCGCGCGGCAGGACCGCAAGCGTGCCCACGCGCAATGGCTGATTGTCCAGTGTCCACTGACAGCCACACTGCTCGCACTGATAACACTGGACATCAGGCCGGCCTGTCTCAGAATCAATTCGCCGGAGGATGCGTCCACCACAGTGATCACAGTCAAATCCGCTGTCGATCCACGTAGTCTGAGTCTCAATCACAACATAGAAATGATAGCCCGACCGCGCCAACTCACCAACCCTAACGCCACATACGCGCTTAGGCAGCCATCATTCTTGCGATCTTATGTCAAGCGATGATGCATGACCCGTGCCCAGCCACGTAGCTGGATGCCGCCCAAGACCAGCGACGTAACTGCTCGCGGATATTTGTCCTCATAGAACTTGCGATAGAAGATGGTCATCGCCCGGACCGACTCCTCGGCCACCCGAACGCGGGTCTCTTTTGGTGGTCGGGCAATGTCGGCCGATTCCTTCCGCAGTCCGGAGCTGGCCCCTTTGTAGTGCAGCACCTCGACCAGCGGATAGTAGATAATCTCATAACCCGCTTCGTTGATCCGGTAGCAGTAGTCAATATCCTCGCCATAGAAGAAGTAAGTCTCATCCCATCCCCCCAGCGTCCGTCCAGCGCACGGGGCATCATCATATAGGACCCGGCAATGACCGGCACTGGATGGACCGTGGCAAAGTCCTCATAGGACCGGAAGTAGCCGTCATACGCGGGATTACCTGGGAAACAGCTTACTGAGCCCACTGAAGTGGCAGACGGCATTCCACGGTGTTGGGAAGCCACGGTGGTTGTCGGGATCGCGCTCTCCATTGGGATAGACCAGCCGCACGGTCAGTGCGCCAACAGTTCGGGTGGTCGGCGCATGTAGTCCAACGGTTCGGCCAGTGCGTCGCGGCTGACGCGCGTGTCGGAGTTGAGAAACAGCAGGTAGTCGCCCGATAGCCACGGCCGATCCGCGATTATTGGCGGCCGAAAAGCCGAGATTCTCAGACAGAGCCAGAAGCCGAACCTCCGGATACTTCTCGGTCGACCATCTCCGGGCTGCCGTCGCGAGAGGCATTGTCCACGACGATCACTTCCAGACCACCGGATGGTGCATTCGGCCGCCGCGATCGAGGCCAGACAATCATCAAGCAGCTGCCGCGTGTTATAAGACACGATGATGACGGACAAATCCATAGCTGTCAATTGTACCAGCAGCCGGCGACCTGTGCCTGAACGCGGGCATGACGACCCGAGCTGTTTGAGCAGACTCAGGTTAGGAACAAGAACGTTGGCCATTGCGCTCGACCCATATTCCCGACAGGCTGGCCACTCGGCCCAGTTAAACCGCTGTTAACACGGCCTTATTCCACTCTTAACCGGCCGTTGACGGCGCTTAAACCCGGTGTCATAGACTGGAGCCCAAGCCAGCTCTCCTGCCCAAGGCAGGCAACCCCACAGGCATTGCGCGCTCGACGCAAGAGGAATAAGCCCATGCACATTCTCGTAACCAATGATGACGGTGTCACAGCGCCCGGGTCTATTGGCGCTGGCCCAGGCCATGCGCGCCTTTGGCGAAGTCAGTGTTCTGGCGCCGGACCACGACTGGTCGGGCGGCGGCCACGTAAAGACACTCCAGCGGCCGCTACGCGTGCGGCGGTTGCGCCTGGCCGACGGCAGCAGCGCCCTGACCAGCGACGGCGCGCCATCCGACTGCGTTGCGCTCGCTGTCATGGGCCTGATCAGGACAAAGATCGATCTCATCGTCTCCGGCGTCAATCCGGCCCCCAATCTAGGCCACGATGTCACCTACTCGGGCACTGTCACGGCCGTCATGGAAGGCATCATCTGGGGCATTCCCGGCGTCGCTGTATCGATGGAGCCTTGTGAAAGACGACCATGACGAACTCGATTACAGCGTAGCGGTCGCCGTGGCCTCGCGCGTCGTGGCCGGTGTCCTCGCCCATGGCCTGCCCAATACCACCTTCCTCAACGTCAATGTGCCGGCCGTTAAGCCGGGCGACCTGAAGGGCATCATGCCTACCGCCAAGGGCTGCGTGTCTATCATGACCGGCTCGACAAACGGCGTGACCCACGCGGTCGCGACTACTACTGGATTGGTGGCGATCGGCCGACCGGCGTGCCGAAAGAAGGCACCGATGTTGGTGCTCTGGCCGCAGGGTATGCCTCGGTGACCCCCCTGCAACTCGATCTGACGGCCTATCCAGTGCTGGACGACATGCGTTCCTGGACATGGGACGCGGACATCCCGGCTCACGCCAATGGTCACACGCATCGGCTGCTGTCAGCGAGTGCTGGCCGAGAGAGGTTGCGATGGTTGAATTGGTTGCTGAAGAAAACGAACGTCTGATGGAAGAGTTGGCCGATCTGCGTCAGGCAATTATGCAGGTCGAGCCGTAGGTCTTGCTGGATGGCCGTTTTGAAAAGATGATAACCACGCCAATCACGGTAATCGCCGTGGCCCGTGACCTAATCGCCAAGTTACCGGAAATGCGACGGACCGGCGCCGTCCAAATGGAAAGGGTCTAGCGCCCTAGTAAGTTGGCGGCGTGGGATTGCCCACGAACCAGGTGATGTAGACAAACAGCCCAATGAGTGTTGCGGTCATATACAAGACATAGGACACGCGCATAAACGCCTTGTAGTTGCTGAACTGCAGCGGCTTGATCATCAGTCCGTTCCCGCGCAGCATGACAAACGTTCCGAAAAGAAACGCCGTTGCGCCCACGGCCGCGTGAATACGTGTCGTGGCAATGGCCGACAGTGGCAGCATCCCCGGGTTATTCGGCGCGGCCACAAAGTCACGGTAAGGCAACACCATCAGCCACAGCACCAGAATGATATTCACGACCACGCCTGTCGTCTGCAACCATCGATGGGCTGTATAGTGGCCCTGCACCGCCAGGATCGCGCCCAGCGTCAAGGTCAAGGCCACCACCGCGCTCATCAATAGGGTCATATCGGCCGCGAAGTTGGCGCTGGTGCCGAGGAATCCGGGCTGGTGCAATAGTTCCAGTCATTGCGTCTGTCTCCTCCGACCGGCCCTGGACTGATCGCACCAATCGCGTGTACAGTTCGCCTAATGCGAGATGATCTTGCTCAAAAACAGTTGCGTGCGTTCGTGCTCCGGGTTATTGAAGAGAACATTGGGCGGGGCGGTTTCGACGACACAGCCGTAATCCATGAACACCACCCGGTCTGCGGCCGATCGGGCAAAGCCCATCTCATGGGTCACCACCACCATCGTCATGCCGCCCCGGGCCAGATCGAGCATGACGTCAAGCACTTCCTTGATCATCTCCGGGTCTAAGGCGCTGGTCGGTTCGTCAAATAGCATGATCTTGGGGTCCATGGCCAGCGACCGGGCGATGGCCACGCGCTGCTGCTGGCCGCCGGACAGTTGGCGCGGATAAACATTGGCCTTCTCCGGAATGCCAACGCGCTCCAGCTGTTGCATGGCGATCTTCTCGGCCTCGGGTCGGCTACGCTTGCGCACCAATCGCTGGGCCAGAACAACATTGTCAAGCACCGTCAGATGACCGAACAGGTTAAACTGCTGGAAGACCATGCCCACCTCGGCCCGCACCTCGTTGATGTCAGTCGCCTTATCCTCGAGATGGATGCCATCGACATAGACCGCTCCCATGGTTGGCACTTCCAGGTGGTTGATACAGCGTAACACAGTGCTCTTGCCCGAGCCGCTCGGCCCGACAATGACCACGACCTCACCGGTCTTGACCGTCAGATTAAACCCGCAGACTGCCTCGATCTTGCCAAAGTACTTGTGCAGGTTTTCGATGACAATGATGTCGTCGGTTGATGCGCTATTTGCCATCTTGTTTTAACCGCCTTTCATACCAACGCAGCAACAAGCTCAGCGCGATCGTCATCGACAGATAGAGAAATGTCAGAACGAGGTAGCTTTCGCGAAAACGAAACGTGCTGCCGGAGTACAAACGTGCCTGTTGTGTGAGATCGCGAACGGCCAGAACCGACACCAGCGAAGAGTCCTTCAGCATGGCGATGAAGTCGTTGCCCAGCGCCGGGAGCACATTGCGAATGGCCTGCGGCAAGATGACATGGCGCATGGCCTGGCGACTGCTGAGGCCCAGCGAGCGAGCGGCTTCCATCTGGCCGTGGGGCACCGATTCGATCCCTGCGCGAAACACCTCTGCCAGAAACGCCCCGTAGATGACGGCCAACGCGATGATGCCGCGGGTATTGGTGGAGATGCTCTGCCCGGAAATACCGAGCAGGTCGGACACCATGGGCACCAGCACAAAGGCCGTGGTGAAAATGAGCACCAAGGTAGGTACGCCGCGAATGAACTCGATGTAGGTCATCGCCACATTGCGAATAACCACGTTATTGCTAACGCGCCCGAGTCCGGCAATCAGTCCGATGACTATGGCGAAGGCAAAGGCGACCAGTGTCGTATAGATCGTAACGGTGATGCCCGTGCCGATGAACGCGGCCAGATCGCCGGCCAGGAGGTCTTCGATGCTGCCAAAACCACCCTTGATGAAATTGAACGCCCGGTTGTAATCAGGATTGGTGAGGATAAGGGCCAGCATCAGGCCCAGGAAACCGAGGATGGCCACCAACCACCATGGGAAGGAACGTGCATTAAAACGCCCCTCGGTATCCTGGGGCATTCGGTCAACGTCAGCAGTCATGAGGTCTCCTTGATCGGATATTGCAGTGCGCCTTGTAACTTGGGTGCCGAATAGTACCCTACGTGACGCCAAACAAAAAACGCCAGGCTAACTACCTGTGAAGGCAGCCAGCCTGGCATTGTCAATCGAGATTAACCTTGACCCACTTACCCGCCGAGGTCGTCGTAGGTGATAGTGAACTGATCCGAGAAGAATCGCTCGGCTAGCGCAGCCAGCGTGCCGTTCTCACCCATCACTGCCAGGGCCGCATTAACCGGCCCAACCAGGTCACTGCCTAAGGGGAAGATGAAGCCCAGCTGGTCGCTGGACAAGGATTCGCCCACCAGCTTGAGCTGGTCGGCATTGACGCCGACGTAGCCCTGGCCGGCCGTCTCATCGAGAATAACGGCGTCCACATCACCGGCAATCAACGCCTGAACCGCAAACGGGAACTGCTCGAACGCTTGAATGCGATCGGCCGGCAGAATCGTTGATGCGGTTTCGAAGTTGGTGGTGCCGGTCTGGGTACCAATCACCAGGTCCTCATTGGCTACGAACTCGTTAACAGTAGCGAAACGGTCTTCATCGATACGCGCCAGGAAGCGCTGGTCGATGTTGATGTAGCCGTTCGAGAAGTCAACAATTTGGGCGCGGTCCTCGGTTATGGTGATGCCATCAGCAGCCATATCATACTGGCCATCGGCCACGGCCTGGATCATGCCTTCCCACGCAGCTTCAACATACACCGGCGTGCAATTGAGCAGCGCGCAGATCGCGTTGATGGCTTCGTAGTCCCAACCAGCGGGTTCGCCTGTTTGGGGATCGATGTAATTGAACGGCAGATAGGCATTCTCGACAGCAACGGTGATCTCTCGACCGCCAAGATCAGGCAGATCACTGGCCGGCATGGCTTCATCCATCGCCTCGTTGATCTCGACGGCCGCAGCGCCCATCTCGTCGGCCGCCTGCTCCATCACTTCCTGGGCCTGCCCGCCACAAGCGGCCAGCACAAAGACCAAACCCAACATTACGACAAGACTAACTTTCGACAGAATCTTCACTTCTTCTTCTCCTTAAACACTAACTGAACTCGTCAAACGACAAATACAACAAAACCAAAGCAACAAGATTGCGGCGTAGGCACTTGAAGCAACGGATCAGCGGTCAATCGGGAAATATTGACGTGGAATTATAGCAAAAATCAGAAGTGGGATAAAAGACCCGTGTTGTGAACGCCTATATCTCAATGGGCGATTGTTGACTGCGGCAGTGGGCGGCCTCCACAATGCACAGTATCTGCTCGACGGCTTTGTCCGGTTCACCCTGAGCATTGACCACGCAGTAGTCGAACTCAGCCATACGCTTCATCTCACCGCGGGCCGTGGCAACGCGCAAAGCCAGCCCTTCACCGGAATCGGATTTGCGTTGGGTCAACCGCTGCACCAGGGCTTCCTCGGTGCGGGTTCGCAGGAAGACGGAGATTGCGTTGGGCACGATCTTGCGCAAGGTGGCCGCGCCCTGCACATCCACCCGCAAAATAACGTCGCGACCACTCTCCAGCGCGCCACGAATGTGCTGTTTGGGAATACCCTTGTAGTCATTGTAGACCACGGCGTATTCGAGCAGTTCGTCGGCTTCAATCATTCGGGCAAACTCATCGTTGGCAACGAACAGATAATCCCGGCCGTCCACCTCGCCCGGTCGCGGGTCGCGGGTTGTGGCCGTGACGACGAAATGGAAACTATCCGGCCGGCGCTGCAATAGGCCGCGAGCAACCGTATCCTTGCCAACCCCGGAAGGGCCGGAAAGGATGAGTACAATTGGATAGGACGGGCAATCGAAGGGTTCGGCTTCCATGATGCTGTGGGGGTCGAGCACGCTTTCCGGCGCACTCGGACGGGATTCAGAGATGGTTACAACCGTTTGCGCAATCGTCATAGGTCGCTATTTTATCAGCTTTTGCCTGATCATTCACCCACCACAACAGACAGGTGCTCCTCGAATCGGCCGTCGATATGCCGGCGCAAGTCGGCCTGAACCATGGCCACCGGGCGATCGGCGTCAATGACGACCCAGCGTTCCGGATCCAGGGATGCGAGGGCATGATAACCCTGACGCACACGTTGATGGAATGCCAGTGTCTCCAGATCGAGCCGGTTCATCTCGTCGCCATGCTCTTGCCGGCGGGCCAGTCCTGCGGCCACATCGATATCGAGAAGGAGCGTCAGATCCGGCTTCAGACCGCCGGTGGCAAACTGAGTCAGCGCCTCCAGGGCGACAAGGTCCAGACCGCGTCCGTATCCCTGATAAGCCAGCGTGCTATCAGCATACCGATCGAGCAACACGGTATCACCGGCCGCCAACACCGGGCGTATGACTTGCTCGACAAGTTGGGCACGGGAAGCAGAGTAGAGCAGCACCTCCGCCGCGGAAGTCATCTCCGTATTGGCCGTGTCGTGCAACACGTGGCGAATTTGATCGCCAATGGAAGTCCCCCCCGGCTCACGCGACGTGACAACGGTGTGCCCCTGTTCACGAAGATACTCGGCCAACAGCACCATCTGGGTTGATTTGCCCGAGCCTTCCGGCCCTTCCAGCGTGATAAAGAGACCCACAGTGACTTAATCGTTCCGGCGGGTGTTAAAGACCCGAACGTGACGATAAGGCTCCTGACCATAGCTATGGGAAACCAGATTGGCCTGTCGCACCATCTGATGCTGGTAGCGGCGAACGGCCGAACTCACCGGATTCAGGTCGACGCTTGGCTGTCCGGACTGAACCAGCGCAATGGCTCGTTCCGTCTCGGACACAGCCTGCTCAAAAGGGTCGGATGGGGACACCTCTAGCCCGAGCGCTTCGATCAGGAATCGCTCCATCTGACTAACTGTGTTGGCCCGCAACACATAGACCGACACATTGTGATGTTCCGCATCGCTGATCAAGCGGCGGCGCTTGCGATAGTAACTCTTGAGCGTCACCAAGACATCGGCCTCAGGCAGGTTTTCGACAATCACCACCTTGATGCCCAGCTGCTTGGCTGCCTGATAGAGGCGATTGCGAGCAACACCATAAGGGAACACCCGGATGGTCTTGGTGGTAGTCTCGCCATTGGCGCTTGATCCGGCGGATGGGGCTACAGACGCACGAGGCTCTTCTATTTGCGGGCGCGAAGCATACGTGCGTCCGTTCTGACCGGTCTTTGCTTCCGGCCCCTCATTTTGTGGTGCGGCCGGTGCCCCCGCGCGGATTTCTCGCCCACCGCGCCCTTCGCGACCGCCACGCGTATTGCGACGCCCAGTCACGGCCGCCGAAGTCACGATGAGCATCTGCGACTCCGATCGAATATTGCCAGCGTCGTCACGGAAGCGCAGCTCAACGCCGGCCGGTTCGCCGCGCAACATGGCATCCACCGACGACGTTACGTCGCGATGGACCATTAGCCGTTGACGATCTTGCATCTCAATAAGCACGTCAAAGGTCGGCGGCGCCTTGCGCTCCAGCACGGTCTTTTGGGTGCCGCGGCGGCGGGCTTCTTCGTCAGAAAGCGTTACGCTATCAATGCCGCCCACCAGGTCTGATAGGGTGGGATTCAGCAGCAGGTTTTCCAGCGTATTGCCATGGGCCGTGCCAATCAACTGCACGCCACGCTCATTAATCGTGCGTGCCGCCTCGGCCTCCCGCTCACGGCCGATCTCGTCGATAACGATCACTTCCGGGTTGTGGTTCTCCACCGCCTCAATCATCGTCTCATGCTGGTGCGAGGGTTTGGGCACCTGCATCCGTCGGGCGCGACCAACCGCCGGATGAGGGATGTCGCCATCTCCACCAATCTCATTGCTGGTATCCACAATAATCACGCGCTTGCGTTCGGCGAGAATGCGGGCCATCTCGCGCAGCATGGTTGTCTTGCCCACACCGGGGCGGCCGAGCAACAGGATGCTATGCCCTTCATTCACGATGTCTTCGACGATCTCCACGGTGCCCTCGACCGCTCGGCCGATACGACAGGTCAGCCCCACAACCTGTCGGTGTCGATTATAGATACCGGAGATACGGTGCAGCGTACGGGCAATGCCCGCGCGGTTATCATCGTCAAAATCGCCGATACTGTTCACCACCTGATCGATTTCCTCGCGGCTGACTTCGCTGTCACGCAGAATGACCTCACCGTCCACGTAGCGCGCCGTCGGAACGCGACCTAAATCGAGAACAATCTCAAGCAATTCGTCTTCACGCCCGTGGGCCTCCACGCGCTCGCGAATGCTATATGGTAAAACGGACAGAAGCGTCCGTAAATCATCGTATGCTTCTAGAGTTTTCATTTCAAAACTACTTCGTCTCGCGCCTCTCTTTGCGGCACGGTTTTCCGGCGGCCAGATTGCTTATATTGACGAACAAGCGGCGAAGATGCCGTGACTCGTTGGGCATCCAATACAGCGCTCGTGTCGGCCATCGCCCGTGGGGTATGGTGTACCGTATGTTTGACCATGACGGCCTGACTGGCTGACAACGTAAAGCCACTTTCCTCCAGGGCACTCGGTAACCAGCTCTCATAGCGCCGGACACAACAGTAGACGACCTCCGTTTCTTTCTGGAAGGCCATATCCAAGGCGGCCGCCACGATCTCGGCCGCATCCATCTCCGCGTCAGGGTGGATAAAGAACCGTAGCCAGGCTGAGGCCTGACCCCGGTGCACGTGGACGAAAGCCGCCAGGTTCGCGCCGTCGCGCAATACCCAGGTGTCACCATCGGCTAACAGCGGCATCGGCTCGACCAACTGCACCAGCCGCGGCACCATATTGGCATAGAGCAATTGCACGTCCCAATCATCAGTCTGCTGGCGTCGATCCAGGGTCAACTTGTGAATCGTGCCGTTACGTCGGTCAAGTCGCGTCACCATCCAAATGTCCTGGCGGGTATAGACGGCAAACCCGGCCTGGCGCAACAAAACCAACTCGGGAGCCAGTTCGTCAACTTCAGCCACAACGCTATGGACTCCACGCTGACCGGCTTCCACGATGGCATAATCCAACAACGACAGCCACATGGATCCTTGTGAATCCAGGAGATTGTCGCCGCTTAACGCCGGCTCATGCGCGTCGGTGGCTCATACCGCGGGCTGATGTAGAGAATGAACGCTTGTGGACTTGTCGACAAAACGCGCAATTGCACGAAGCCGGAGCTTTCGCCGTTTTCCTGTTTCCAAACAAACGTTGGGAATTCACCACCGACGACCATACTCATAAAGGCATCACGAAGTGGGCGGAGATCGTCAACAAGCGCGGAAACGGCATGAAGAGCAACGCCCTGAGTGCCAAGGCGTCTGACCAAGGCCAGATCGCGTAGATCGAACGGCCGTACCATTGCCGCTAGTTTAGCAACCCCCTCCCACCTTAGCAAGAACGCAAACCCAGCAATCATGATGCAGATGTTATTCCTAAACATATCTGACGTTCATGCTATAATTCACAAACAACGGTTTATCCACCCTAACGAAGGAGTTTTCGGCATGGCATCATTTGTCTTGACAGTGCGCGAGAGCATTCGCTATCGCGGTCGGAGCGGCCAATACAGTTGGCTAGCTCACCGCATTTCCGGGCTCGCCATCCTTGGCTTTCCTGGTCATCCACGTCTGGGACACTGCCAACGCCTACTTCTGGCCCCAGGCGTATGCCTGGTCCATCGCCTGTGTTCAAGGATCCCCTCTTCGTGCCTGGGTGAAATCGGCGTAATGGCGGCCGTTCTCTATCATGCATTCAACGGTATCCGCATTACGCATTCTCGACTTCAAGCCCGAATGGTGGAAGTATCAGCGCGCCAGCGCCATTGCCGTCTGGGTACTCTTCTTCGCAGCCTTCATTCCCGCCGCGTATCTTGATGTTCAGCGGTATGCTGGGCCACTGCTCCGAGCTGGCCAGCGCGGGCTCATCCTGCTGGGCCATTCCCCGGTTTAGTGACTTCGCCCAATACGCCCGCTAAGGCAAGGAGATCACTAACCATGACAGCAGTAACCAATCCCAACGTTGAAGGCGTCACCGTTCGTACGCGTGGACGTTGAACGCAACCGCGAACGGTATGCTTACTATGTTCATGCGCCTCTCCGGCGTCGCGCTTCTTGTCCTTGCTGTAGGCCATATGGTCATCCAGCACGTGCTCAACAGCTCGGCCAATCTGACGATCCAGTTTGTGGCCGTCCAGTGGAACTCATGGGGCTGGAAGAGCCTATGACATTATGCTGCTGTGGCTGGCCATTCCGCACGGCATCAACGGCCTACGCAATGTGCTGCAGGACTACATCCACAACCCGGGTCTGAACCGGATCATTACGGCCGTGCTTGTTCCTATTTGTGATCGCGACCGTCATTTGGGCCACAATCGGCATGATCCTGTTTGACCCAACACCGTTTCAATAGACGCATCACGGCCGTGAACAGGAGGGCCTTATTGACCAATCTGTTCGTAGGACCAAAAGGCATTCATGAAGACACATACATTTGACGCAGTAATCGTCGGCGGTGGCGGGGCTGGCCTTATGGCCGCGCTTTACGCCAGCCGCTACGGCCAAAGTCGCCGTCATCTCCAAGCTTTATCCACCCGCTCGCACACCGGCGCGGCCCAGGGTGGCATCGGCGCAGCACTGGGCAACCTGGAAGAAGATCGCTGGGAATGGCATGCCTATGACACCGTGAAAGGCTCCGACTATCTGGCCGATCAGGATGCCGTGGACGTCCTGTGCAAGGACGCCATTGACGCGGTCATTGAGCTGGAACACATGGGCCTGCCGTTTGACCGGCTACCCAACGGCCGCATCTCACAGCGTCGCTTTGGCGGCCATACCAACAACGAGACCGGCAAACCGGTGACGCGGGCCTGCCACGCCGCCGACCGTACCGGTCACATGATCCTGCAAACGCTCTACCAACAATGCATCAAGAACAGCGTCAACTTCTTCGATGAGTTCCACGTCGTTGACCTTGATTCGCGTTGGTAATACAGTTCGCGGCGTTGTAGCCTATGAGATCGCCACCGGTGAACTTCACGTCTTCCACAGCAAAGCAGTCCATTTTGCCACCGGCGGCTGGGGACGCTGCTGGGAAGTCACCTCCAACGCCCATTCGCTGACCGGCGACGGCGCGGCCATCTGCTTGCGGCGAGGCGTTCCCATGCAGGACATGGAGTTCTTCCAGTTCCACCCCACCGGCATCTTTCAAGCTGGGCATCCTGATCACCGAAGGCGTGCGCGGTGAAGGTGGCGTGCTCATCAACGGTCAGGGCGAACGCTTCATGGAAACGTATGCGCCAACCATCAAAGACCTGGCCAGCCGCGACGTAGTCAGTCGGGCCATTTTCCTGGAAGCTGCAGGCCGGACGGGGCATTAACGGCGGGCAACTATGTCCATCTGGATATCACCCCGGAAACGGTGAACAAGTACTTTGAGAAAGCGGGCGACTCCCGGCGTATTGACCGTGAGTACATTGAAGCCAAGCTGCCCGACATTGCCGACTTCACGCGCACCTACCTGGGCGTTGACCCGGTCAATGATCCCATGCCGGTGCAGCCGACGGCTCACTATGCCATGGGCGGCATCCCCACCAACAATGACGGCGTGGTGACCATCGACGCCGACCGCACACCACTTCACGGCCTGTATGCGGCGGGCGAAGCGGCCTGCGTCTCGGTGCACGGTGCAAATCGGCTGGGCACGAATTCGCTGGTCGACCTGGTTGTGTTCGGCCGTCGTTCGGGCAAACACCTGGCGGAGTACTGCCGGCAAGCCGACTTGCTGCCGCTGCCCACGGGCACCGGTGAGGAAGTCATGGCGGACCTGGACCGCATTCGCAACGGCTCCGGCGGCGTCAAACCCTTTGAGCTGCGCAACCGGATGCAGAAGTCGATGACCGCCAATGTGGGCGTATTCCGTACGGAAGAGCTTCTTAGCAAAGCCGTGGAAGACATCCGTGAACTGCGGGCCGACTACGATACCAAGCTGCAAATTGACGACAAAGGCACGCGCTATAACACCGACTTGTTGGAAGCATGGGAGCTGGGCTGTCTACTGGAGCTGGCTGAAGTGACGGCCGTTTCCGCCCTGGCCCGCACGGAAAGCCGCGGCGGCCACGCGCGCGACGACTATCCGGAACGGGACGATGAAGATTGGCTGAAACACACGTTGTGCTTCCAGACAGACAAAGGCTACGAGCTGGACTACAAGCCGGTCATCCTCGGGCGCTATGAGCCGAAGAAGCGAGTCTACTAAACCGTAGGAGAACACCATGCAAGCTACCATTCGCATTCGGCGATTCAACCCTGAGATCGATAAGAAGCCCTATTGGGGCGAATACACACTGGAAAAAGTGAATCCCAGTGACTCGGTACTAGACCTTCTGCATCGGGTGAAATGGGAAATTGATGGCACGTTGGCCATGCGCCGCTCGTGCGCCCATGGTGTGTGCGGATCCGATGCCGTACGCATCAACGGTGCCAACGCGTTGGCCTGCAAGACCCTGGTGGCTCGCGTCGCCAATGGTAAGGACAAAGTCAAAATCCAGGTTGAACCGATCCTGGGCATGCCCGTGGAGAAGGACCTGATTGTTGACATGGAGCCGTTCTTTGACCATTACCGGTCAGTCATGCCCTACTTCGTCAACAATTCACCACCTCCGGCCGACGGCCGTGAGCGGTTGCAATCGATTGAGGATCGCGCGCGGTTTGACGACACCACCAAGTGTATTTTGTGTGCCGCCTGCACCTCATCGTGTCCCAGTTTCTGGGCCGACGATCGTTACATCGGCCCGGCGGCCATTGTGCAGGCTCATCGCTTCATCTACGATTCCCGTGATCAGGCTGCGGCCGAGCGACTGGAAGCCACCGGAGACACCTTCGGCGTGTGGAAGTGTCGAACCATCTTCAACTGCACCAACGCCTGCCCTCGCGAGATTGAAGTGACCAAGGCCATTGCCGAAGTCAAGATGGCGATCACGTCCGGCAAAGTGTAGAGCGTTCGAAGAAACTGATAGCAGAATTGAAAACGGCCTGGGGCACAAACCCAGGCCGTTTTTCATACCGGTTAGATCTCAGAGATCTCGCGCGATGCTAAGCTGCGACTTCGGCCATAATCGAAAGCGTCACATCTTCGAGAACTGTGCCATCGGGCACGCGTCGCTGGTCAGGACCGGGGTTCACCAGGACAACGTCTCCGCGAACCACCACCACCTGACCAAAGCTGAAATCACCCTTGATCTCCAGACGGCCGCAATCAACCAACGACGGCGTGCCCGCAGCGAAACGCTCGTCCAGTTGGGCTACAAGCCGATAGTAATCAACATCCAAAGAGACGTCCGGCGGCATGTCGTTGCGCTCCGGAGCAAGCACCACGCGATAGTCCGGTGTCAGCACATAGGCATCCGATCGGATGGCCAACAAATCATCGGTGCGCTTGACCGGCGCAAAGCGCGAACGCGGCACGCGAATAGCCTGCGCGCCATCAAAGACTGAAATGGCCGAGCCCATCGCCGTTTCCAACTGGTAGACCGGCGTCGACTTCAGATCGCGCGGGTCAACGTTCTTGCTGTTGAGAATCAGGGGCAGCTTCAGTCGGTAGTTGCGCTCGATCAAGATCCTCTTGAGAGTCGGCAGGTGCAACCACAGGTTGTTGGTGTTGAAATAACGATAGCGGTCAATATCCTGGAACGCAGCGACGTCATCAGCGGGGCACTGAGCCAACTCGCGCAGAATCAGACGGCCGTCGGCCTGCTGCGCCAGATGCCCACCCTTGCGGTCGGCCGGGGTGCGATCAGCGACTTCCATCAGGAATGGCGCGCCGCTCTGCACAAAGAAACCCAGGATAGCCGGGTCCAGCACCGCGCCTAGATTGTCGGCGTTGGAGACGAACGCATAGTCCACACCGCGGGTCAACAGGTGATCCAGCATGCCGCTCGTAACCAGTGCCGTATAGATATCGCCATGACCGGGCGGGCACCACTCGAGCTCGGGATCATCCGGCCAGTTTACCGGTGACAGATCGGCCTGGACCACCTTCGGCTCCTTGTTCTGCAGGAAGCTGAGCGGCAGGCCGTCATTCAGTTCCGGATACTCACTCAGCAGCTTCAGCGAATCCTCGTCAGTGGCGAAGCTGTTCATCAGCACCAGCGGTACTTCGGCATCCACTGCTTGACGAGCAATAATGTCCAAGAACGTCAGGTCGTCCTTGACAACTAGTAGCGATTTAGCTTCGCGCAGTCCCATGCTCGTGCCCAGGCCACCATTCAACTTGATGATCACAGTCCGGTGCATTGCCTCGGAACCAACTTCGGCCGTCCGGAAATTCAGATTCTCAGCGTTGGGTACATTGCGGACCGGCATGATGTCGGCCTCGGAGATCAAACCCTCATCTCCCTGGCAAAGCCGATCGTAATAGTAGGCAAAATTGTCGATAAAGATGGGCGGTAGCCCGGCTTCAATCATCCGCTGGGCAAAGGGGGCAAACTGTTGGTTGTATTCTTTCATCCGCATGTTTCCTGCCGATAATATTGGCGGCGGCTCTGACTATACCCTATCCCACTTAAGAATCGACTTACCGCCGGTCGGAACGGGCAGCGGAAGACGAACGGGCCACGAGCAAGCCCGCAAAACCAAACCCGGCCAATACCAACAGGACCCAAATAATGGCCTGGCCAATGCGGTTCTGCTGTGGGTCGGCCGTCTGAAACTGATCCATCCAACTCCGTTCGACTTCGGCCGGTGTGGCCTGCAGGACCATACTGAATGCTTCATCGCACGTGGCGCCGCCGGCGAACGATTCGATCAGACCGGCAATCGATCCCGGCCCATAGCGAGCACCTATTGCGGCGACCAACACAGCACTCTGCGTCTGGGCCAGACCAATCGCTGTCTCGTCAGTCGGAAAGGCCTGGCACAGCTCGCTCAGCGGCATCGTTGTGCCTGCGCCTACGGCATCGGAAAGCGCCGCCGAGGCCCGCGGATCAGCCCCACCGGCGGCAATCACGCTCAGGCCGCTGCGCAGCCACTGGGGAACGCGCGTGTACTCCTCACCGAGCGCCTGATAGAGCAAAAGATCCGTCAGCTCTCGACCCACCCCAACGGTCAGTTCAGCCTCGGCTGTGGCCTGATTGACGGCCGTCAGCAGCACCACGCCCAACTCCGGATAGGTCTGGCCCGGCTGCCAGGTCTGCCCGGCCAGGCGCATGGCCGAGCCCAGATCAGCCGACGACGGATAGATGAAGACATTGAACGGCTGGGCTTCTTCGACCGGGATGTATGGTGACAAACGATCCATCGCCTGCAACACGATGTCAAATGTCGTATCGCCGACGGCCGAGTTTTCGCCCGTCCATTGTATCGTAACCACACCACCGCCCTCAGGATCGGCCTTACTGACCCATTGCCAGGAAAACTGGTCGTCAACGTAACTGATGGTTCGCTCCGGCACCCGGAAGGTCGCGCCGTCGGCTCGCGTCAGTTCCCACCAATAAGCCACGGAACTGAAGGGCGGGAGCTTGGTCTGGGTTAAATCCAGGGCATAGCTGACATCGATCTCACTGCCCGGCTCAGTAGGTATGTCCACGCCATAGGCTTCGGCCGACGTGTGCGGTCGAAAGAACAGGGTCACCCCGGCCACTTCGCCGAGGTTACTGGCCTGGAGACGAAACCGCATCTGCTGGCCATAATCATAGTCGGCCGTTGACCGGAGTTCTGTCTCCGACTGCGCGCTCGCGTCTGAAGAAGGCCCCACCCAACCGAAGAAAGCGATCACGACCAGGAGCACTACTGGAAGACTGAGTCTTTTTGTGACCATTAGAACCCCAGCAATGATATGACGGCCGTCAAGGTAAGCGGACTTAGCAAGGTCGACAGGACCACGGTTGTGGCGACCGGCCCGGTAGGAAGGCCAAACTCAGTAGCCAGCACGATCGTGATGACGGCCGTGGGCATGCTGGCCTCAATGATCGATGTCCCGCGTGTGATGCCTTGTAACCCTAACAACGCGGCCACGGCTACTGCCACCAGCGGGCCAACCAGCAGTCGCATGCCAATCGCCGGCCAGACCAGGCGATCCGGCCGACCGGGTTGCAAATTGGCAATCTGCATGCCCAGAATGATCAACATCACGGGGATCGCGCCCGAACCGGCCAGACGAACTCCGGCCAACAACGGTTCGGGCAATTGAATCTTGAGCCCATAGACGATGACAGCCAGAACGGCGGCATAGAGCGCCGGAATTCGCAGCATCCGCGCGCCCGTCTGTCGCCATGTCAATCGGCCCATGGAGGCGATGGCAACGCCCACGGAGTAAACCAGCAACGTGGTGGTAATGTAGTACACGACCGCCCTTGACACGCCGTCATCCCCATAGCGCAGCTGGGTAAGGGTCAGGCCATAGTTCCCGGCGTTGACAAACATGATCACCAGCAGAAAAGAAGCGGTCGCTGCACGATCCAGCTGCAGCAACCTGCCAACCCCAAATGCCAACAGGCCCATCGTGGCGATGCATATCACTGTGAACAGCGCCACAGAACCCAACTCGCTGGCCGGCAGCTGTGAACTGACCAGCGAGGAGAATACCAGGCAGGGACTTAGGATGTTGAAAACGACACTGGTCAGTGTCTTGGGCTCCAGAGCGAACCGTCGTTGCAAGAGGTAGCCAAAAAGGGCAACCAAGAAGATTGGAAAGATATTCTGCGTGAGGACAGCAACGATTTGGTTCAAAGCAAGATCAAGCCATTAGCCCATCATCGTCTTCGTCGTAAAGTACGTCATCCAAATCGTCCTCCAACCCGCCAAGTGCCAGAAGATCGAAATCACCCAGCGCCGAGTCTATTTCCTCCAGCGCAAGATCAATAGCGTCGAATAGCTCTTCGTAGTCATCATCTTCCGCCAGCCGCGAGAGAAACGCTTGCGCTTCATCACCACCGATCTGGCCCAGCGCCAGAACGGCTGCTTCCGCCACCTCCAGTTCCTCGTCGGCGCACAGCTCCATGAGATCGTTAACTGCATCCTGATTGCCGATGGAACCGGCGGCCCGCGCTGCTTCGGCCCGCATGTCGGGATCAGGATTGCTTAGCTCGGCCAGCACAATCGGCAGCCATTGATCTTCGGCCGAATTGCCCATGGCAAACAAGGCGCTAAGCTGGAAATCAGTCGCGCCACTCTCATAGGCATTCTGGATGTGGCGGGTTACACCCGGTTCGGCCGCCGCGGCCACCGCCTCCAGCGCCGCCCGCCTCACCTCATCGGCCGTCATCGGATCATCCAGCGCGGCCAGCAAGGCGGCAACAGCCGCACTGGTGCGCCGCGGGTCGATCTGGCCCCACTCGGTCAACAGGATGTAATGGGCCAGGGCGCGGGCCGCCGATGCGCGTACGGCAATGGCGTCATCCGAATGCAGCATGGTAATAATCGGTGCAATCAGACCCGTGTCGGTCGAGTCCCAAATGCCTTCCAGCGCCGACTGACGAATCTCCGGCGCGGGGTCGTTGAACATAAAGGCAAATACCGGGTCGAAGTCGACTAGGTAATTGTCCTCGGATAGTTCGGCCATGTGCTTGACCATGGCTACCCGGCGATCCAGGTCGGCCGAGGTCCATTCGCGCTGGAATTGCGCCATCTCATCGGCCGACATATCAGACAGTCGGTAGAGTTGATGGATGCGCACGGTCTCACCGGCGAAGAGATCGTCCATGACCGTTTCAAAAGGCGTCTCTTTGTCTTCGCTTTCGTCCAAGGGTAATAGTTCGTCGTAACCGTTCATATGTCTCCCGTGCACTGTCCTCAGTGCACTCACTATTGTAACCACCAACCGGTACGTATGAAAACAGTGGTGGCAGGAAATACAAAGCGCCCACAACCTGGGGGCGCTTGAATGCTCAACACGAGCTCAAAACGAAAGTGCGCGTGTGAAGCGTTATTGCATTGGAATAATCGGGTTGATGATGTCCTGCACAATGAGCAAGGCCATTAAGCCCAGCAGCACCAACATGCCGATAACGTGAACCATGCCCTCCCGCTCCGGTTCGATGCGGCGGCCACGTACGGCTTCCAGCAGCACGAACATGATGCGGCCGCCATCCAGCGCCGGAATCGGTAGGAGGTTAGTCAGGCCAAGGGCAACGCTGATGAACGCAGCAATCGAGAGCAACGGATAGATGTTGCCGGTCGTGGCCGACGATTCGGCCGCTTGTCCGGCGATCTGGCTGATGCCCACAATGCTCACCGGTCGTGCCTCCTGGGCTGTTATCTCACCGTTGAGCAGCATCGAGGGCAAACGGCCGTAGATTGAAATGTATTCCCACATAAAGCGAAACGAGCCGCCAACTGCCTCAATAGGATTGGTACTAATGCGCTCGCCACCGGTAGCGTTTGTCAGGCCGACACCGAGTGGGCCTTCCACTTCCGGATCAAATTCGCCGGGCATACGGGGGACGATGGTCAGGGTGATTTCCTCACCGTTACGGTTGATCAACAAGCTGACCGGCTGCCCCGCATTCTCGTAGATGGTATTTACGAGCACACTGGAGCTGTCCACCTTCTCGCCGTTGACCTGCAAGATGGTATCACCCGACAACAATCCGGCAGCCATAGCGGGTGAACCGGGCTCGACGTTGTCGATGGCTATGGCCGGCGGACCAACGACCAGGGCCAGCCAAAACAGGAACAGGGCAAAGATGAAGTTCGCCCCGGATCCGGCACTCAACACAAACAGCCGCGCCTTCTTGGAAGCCGACGCCAAACCGCCGGGCACATCGGGATCGTCTTCGC
Source organism: uncultured Chloroflexia bacterium (assembly GCA_963695535.1). Taxonomy (GTDB): domain Bacteria; phylum Chloroflexota; class Anaerolineae; order Promineifilales; family Promineifilaceae; genus Promineifilum. The sequence goes on along the minus strand of CAVOGT010000001.1, from coordinate 394,236 downwards.
CGGCCGGGCGCACAAAGCCGCCGACCGGGATCCAGTTGATCGAGTAGATGGTGCCGTTGCGCTCAGCGATCTTGAAAGCGCGCGGCGGCAGACCAAAACCAAACTCATCAACCTTGATCTTGCTCAGTTTAGCGGCCCAGAAGTGGCCTAATTCATGAATGAGAACAATGGGGGTCAGAACAATCAAGAAACCGGCGATTGCCCAGAGGATCGTGAAGTTGCCCATGGTAAGAATCCTTTTATGCGGGCCTAGACGCAGGCAATCCCAAAGACCGCCCGCTGCACACCGCTAGCCGTTGATTATATGCTCCCACCTAGGGGCGTCGCAACCCTCGGACCGGCCATCTAACAGCCTTCTAACGGTCACCGTCTTCAGCTAAGCCCCGACTCATGCGGTTTGTGCGCCGTTTTCACGCCGGTCCGCTTGACATCAGTGATGAGCATGCTATCCTGTCGCCAATGGGAAATCGCCGAGTCGGCGAAGTTCCCGGGGCGAATGAGCGCATGGACCCTGACTCAAACGAGCCGGGGTTGACGAGGTGGAGGTTCTTCACCGCAAGGTGAAGCTAAGGATAGTGGCCGTGGCCATCATCCGAACATCGACGGATCAGCGGATGCCTCCCAGGGTGGACCACACTCTGATCTTTTGCCCCTTCGAGATAGCTGGGTGTTCAAACCGGCCCGGGTAACCGGCCGACAAAGCAACGGCATGTGGTCAGAACATTTCATCAGAAGGGGCGTTCCCAACGACCAACGCTAACCTGGGTACGCCGCAACAGGCCAATGGCGTCGGCCGCTGCGTGTAACCTGACATCGCGCTGCTGTTGCCATCCGGCCTAGAAGGAACGGAGGTTCAACTATGTGCGGTATTGTCGGCTACATCGGTGATCGTTCGGCGCAGCAAGTTGTTTTGCAAGGCCTTAAGCGTCTGGAGTATCGGGGGTATGATTCGGCCGGCGTGGCCGTTCTGGAGCAAAACGGCCACATCTCGATCCGTCGCGATGTTGGCAAGTTGTCCAACCTGGAGCAGTTGGTGGCCCAATCGCCCCTGACCGGCCAAATCGGTATCGGCCACACACGGTGGGCCACCCACGGTGCGCCGTCGGAACGTAACGCCCATCCCCACATTGGCATGAATGGCGGCGTGGTGCTGGTCCACAACGGCATCGTCGAGAACTATCGTAGCCTGCGCGAGGAACTGACGGCCGAAGGCGTAACGTTCCGGTCGGAGACCGATACCGAAGTCATTGTGCAGCTGATCGAACGGTATCTGGAGACCGGTCTCGATCTGGAATCGGCCGTCCGCCGGACGCTGACCATGCTGGATGGCGCCAACGCCGTCGTCGTGATGAGCGCCGCCTTTCCCGACGAGCTCATCTGCGCCCGGATTGGCAACGCCGGCGGCATTACCATCGGCGTGGGCCAGGATGAGATGTTTATTGCCTCCGATATTCCGGCCATCCTCGAGTATACGCGCACCATGGTCTTTCTGGAGAGTAAACAGTTGGGCATCGTCACGCGAGACGGGTTTCGACTGACGGACCTCGACGGTAAGTCAGTCAAGGTGGATCTGCAAACCATCGCCTGGGATCCGGTCAGCGCGGTCAAGGGCGAGTACAAGCACTTTATGCAGAAGGAGATCTTTGAACAGCCGCGGGCGCTGATCGACACCATCGGCGGCCGCGTGGATTTTGAGACCGGCCACGTTCACCTCGACGAGATGGGCCTGACGCCGGAGCTGGCCAATCGCCTCACTAAGCTGACGATCATCGCCTGCGGTACCAGCTACTATGCCGGGCTAGTCGGCAAGTTCCTAATCGAGACGCTGGCCCGCCTCCCGGTCGAGGTCGAATACGCGTCTGAGTTTCGCTACTACAACCCGATCATCACGCCGGACACGGCCGTCCTGTCCATCACCCAGTCAGGCGAAACGGCCGATACATTGGCTGCCAGCGAATTGGCCCGCGAGCAAGGGGCGGTCCTGTGGACCATTGTCAATGCCATCGGCAGTCAATCGATGCGGCTGGCTGACGGATCCATTGCCATGCACGCCGGGCCGGAAATCGGTGTCGCCAGCACCAAGGCCTTCACCACGTCGATCGCTGATCTCTATATGCTGGCCTGCGCGCTGGGCGAACTGCGCGGCACGCTGAGTTCGGCTGAACAGCTACAGCTAGCCACTGACCTCGCCCACCTCCCCGCGCTGGCCGGGCAGGTATTGGACAATGATGAAACGTATCAGGAGCTGGCCAACGAATTCTTCAAGGCCGATAACTTCCTTTTCCTGGGTCGGGGCATCAACTACCCCATCGCCTTGGAGGGCGCGCTCAAGCTGAAGGAGATCAGCTATATCCACGCCGAGGGGTACCCGGCCGGGGAAATGAAACACGGGCCGATCGCCCTGATCGACGAGACTATGCCTGTGCTGGCGATCGTCACGCGCGATGACCTCTACGACAAGATGGTGAGTCAGGTACAGCAGGCCAAGGCCCGCGGCGGCGTGGTCATCGCCTTGGCAACCGACGGGGATGAATCCATACGGGACGAGGCTGACCACGTCATCTACGTACCCGAATCGCCGCCCTTGCTGGCGCCCATCATCAACGTCATCCCCTTGCAGCTGCTAAGCTATCATATAGCCGTACGGCGGGGATGTGACGTTGATCAGCCGCGGAACTTGGCCAAGAGCGTGACGGTCGAGTAGCCTGCCGACCGCACAGGCGACGGACTCAGGCCAGGCTGCGCAGCGGCAGACGCGACGGCTTGAGTCCAACGTCGGCCAATACGGACGTGGCCAGGTCCAGGTTGGTTCCCATTTGACTCGCACGATGGGCGTCAGAATTGACCACGACATGCCGGCCACCCTCTTCGACGAACCACCTCAGCATCGTCGTTAGGGCCGGACGCCAGTTGGGAACATGGTCGAGATGCCGCGTGTTGAGTTCGAGGGCGACGCCGCGCCACGCGATGGTGGACAGCGTATCGCGGATAAGTGTCTCCAGGGTCAACGGGTTGAATGGCGCCCCGAGCAACGCCCCGCGCCACAACACGCGATCGAAATGGGCCACCACGTCAATCGCCTCAAATTCGGACACCATGCGCCCTAGTTCTACGAAATAGTCGGCATAGACGTTCTGCGGATCGCGGCCTTCAAAACACTCCGTCAGGTGGATATTTTCGTCATATAGCCAATGGAGCGACGCGATGCGCACGTCCATCGGGTGCTCGGCCAAAAAGGCGTTGGCCTCATCAGCATATTCGTGCGGATTACCCATCTCGACCCCGCTCAAAACAGACAGGCCCAGCGGCTCAAATTGGCGCCGATACTCAGCCACCTCGCGCCGGTAGTCGCCTGCCTGAGCAAAGCCATACCAATCGGCGCGCCACTCCAGATGATCCGTAATCGCGATGGTATCCAGCCCTAGCGCCAGCGCCCGCCAACAGATTGATTCGATCGTGGCGTGCCCATCCGGACTATAGTCGGAATGAATGTGGTAGTCAGTCGCTATCGTCATGTTTTCAGTCATGCTCCTGATTAGACAGAAGAGCAGGCACGACGTCAACCCCGCGCGGTTAAGAAGTTGTAAAGCTCCGGTTAAGTCATGATTGACGACACAGGTAACTATTCCTTGGTCTAGCTCTCCTGTGCGGCTATAATGCCAGCCATTCAGCGGCCAATTCACCACAGGAGATCGCCCCCATGACCAGTCTTCGCGGCAAGAATGTTCTGATCACCGGCTGCGCCAGCGGCATCGGCCGTCTCATTGCCCAAAAGGCGGCCGTTCGCGGAGCGAAGGTCATTCTATGGGACATCAACCCCGACGGCCTGGACTCACTGTCGAAGCAGCTGCGCGGCTGGGGGTTTGATGCTCACTGCTACCGCGTGGACCTGAGCAGCCGTGAAGACATTCAGCGTGCAGCCGAAGAAGTGCTAACAGACCACGGTGTCGTGGATGTGTTGATCAATAATGCGGGCATTGTATCGGGGCGGCCGTTTCTGGAAATTGAAGACGACGCCATCGAGCAGACGTTTCGCGTCAATACCCTCGCTCTCTTCTGGACCAGCAAGTCCTTTTTGCCCGCAATGCTGGACAATGGCGGCGGTCATCTGGTAACGATCGCCTCCGCCGGGGGCATCCTGGGTGCGCCCAAGCTGACCGACTATACGGCCAGTAAGTTCGCCGCGGTTGGTTTCGACGAAGTGTTGCGTATGGAGTTCGCCCAGAACGGTGACAATATCCAGACGACGATCATCTGCCCCTATTATATTGACACCGGCATGTTTAAAGGCGTGCAGTCCCGGTTCTCCTTTCTACTGCCCATTCTGAAGCCGGAAAATGTCGCCGCCGAAGTCATCAACGCCATCGAGAAGAACCGCGCCCGAGTTCTTCTCCCATCCAGCGTCTACTTACTCTATCCGCTACGTCTGCTGCCCGTACACCTCTTCGACGGCCTAATGGACATTTTGGGCATCCACGCCACGACTGAGCAATTCGTCGGACGTAACGGCAAATGAGTGAGCCTACAGCCGGGGCATTGGCCCTGTACAAGGGCCAGCCTGCGCTGGTGAAACAGGTCGGCCGCAAGCTCGACATCGTCCTGGGCGACGGTCAAGCCGTCAGCGTTCGGCCCAAGGACATTGCCTTGCTGCATCCCGGTCCAATCCGCTCTCTAGCGAATTTGACCGTGACCGGTGGTGAACCATTGGTAGCGTGGGAATTGCTGCAAGGGCAGACCTTCGATCTGGAAACCCTGAGCGAGCTGATATACGATGACTTTTCCCCGGCCAGCGCCTGGGCCGCCTGGCAGCTTGTCGAGGATGGCCTATTGTTCCACGGATCGCCGGAGGCCATCGAGGCCAATGACGCCGGCACGCGCAATGCCATTCACGCCAAGCGCGAGGCACGCGCCGCCGAAGATGCCGCCTGGGCCGCCTTTGAGGCACGAGTCCAGGATAAGACGCGGTCTGAACAGGATCTGCGCTATCTGTCCGAAGTGGAGGCAGTGGCGCTGGGCCAAAGCGAACGCAGCCGGGTGTTGGACCAGTTGGGTCATGGCCAAACGCCGGAGGCCGCGCACGGACTGCTGCTGGATATTGGCTACTGGGATGAACAAGTGAACCCTTATCCCAGCCGTGTAGGCGCCTTCACCGCCACCCCGCTTTTACCCCTGCCCCCACTGCCGGACGAATCGCGGCTGGACCTGACTCACCTGACGTCGCTGGCGATTGACGATGTGGGCAGCAGCGATCCCGACGACGCCATCAGCTTTGCCGATGGTCGGTTGTGGGTCCATGTGGCCGACGCGGCCGCGCTGGTTACGCCGGGAAGCGAAGCGGACCTGGCCGCGCGCTGCTCGTGGCGCCAACCTCTATTTGCCGGAGGGCACTGTGCGCATGCTGCCTCACGAGGCGACGGAAAAACTGGCGCTGGGGCTTGCCCCGGTTTCGCCGGCACTGTCGTTCGGCTTGCGCCTCCATGACGACGGGACGATTGGCGATCTGCAGATTGCCGTAAGCACAGTACGCGTCGATCGTTTGTCATATGATGAAGCAGACGCAGACCTGGACAGCGATCGCCTGGCGTCATTGGCAGCCCTGTCCGACCGATTGCGCGAACGGCGCATCGCCCGCGACTCGGTTGAGATCGATCTGCCGGAAGTGCGCGTGCGGGTGGAAGAAGATGGCCAGGTGGTCATTGGCCCCCTGCCGGCACTGCGGAGCCGCGATGTCGTGCGCGAGGCTATGCTGATCGTTGGCGAAGCGGTTGGCCGCTATGCGCTGGAGAACGACATTCCATTGCCGTACACCGTTCAGGATGCCCCTTATGAGTTCGACGCCACGCAGCCCGGCCCGGCGGGCATGTTCGCTCGTCGACGTGCCATGCAGCGCAGCCGGCAACAGACTATTCCCGGCCCGCACTCCGGTCTGGGTCTGGAGCTCTACGTGCAGGCCACAAGCCCGCTGCGACGCTATTTGGACCTGGTGGTTCACCAACAACTGCGCGCCCATTTGCGCGGCGAACCGCTGTTGAGCAGCGCCGACCTTGTGGCTCGCATCGGGGAAGTGGATGATCCCAGCCAGGCCGTCCGGCAAGCGGAGCGCCTTTCTATCGCCCACTGGACCAGCGTCTACTTGATGCAGCATCCTCAATGGCAGGGGGAGGGAGTCATTGCTGACGAGCGGAACGGGCAGGCGACGATTCTCATCCCGGAGTTGGGCACTGAAACCCATCTGCGACTGAAGACGATTCCACCACTCAATACAACGGTTAACCTGGAACTCGTAGGCGTTAACCTGCCCCAGCGCGAAGCGTTCTTTCGCATTGTCGCCTAAAGCCCAGAAGGCCCCGGCGTAGTTGTGCCGAGGCCTTTGAATCCCCCAGAGTTTGAATCCCCCAGAGATGGTAGCGCCCGCTCTCACGTGGCGCTCGTTCATGGCTTTACTTGCGGCGGGTGCGCACACGCAGAGCGTAAACGGCCAGGCCGTACATAGCAATCCCCAGGATCAAACAGGCAGCCACACCCTGAAGCAGGGCCGTCATATTCCATCCTTCGTTCAATAGCGATCGCATCGCTTCCAGGACATAGGTAATGGGATTGATCTTGGCGGCCACTTCCAGCCAGCCGCTTAGCAAAGCCAGCGGCACAAAACTGGCGGTCAGAAAGGTCAACGGGAAGAACAGGAAGCTGGCAGCCTGAGTCACGGCTGCGCTGCCACTGCCCAGGGCGGCCGAAACGGTGAACCCGGCAAAGCCGAGGCCCAGCAAGACCGCCAAACCAATGAGCACGAGGATACCCGCGATGCCGGTGGCCGATTCCAGCCCCATGAACGTCGCAATGATGACGACAATGGTTGCCTGGAGTCCCAGAACGGCCGCCCCGGCAATGATGGGCCCAAGAAGGAGCGCCGTCCGGCTGACCGGTGTCAGCAGCAGCTTGTCGAAGTAGCCGGTTTCGATATCGCGCACCAAGTTCTGGGCGGCAATACCTGAGCCAGACAGCGACGAGCTGACAATCGACAACGGCAAGATGAAGCCCAGGTAGCTGTTGCCGCTGAGGCCGGGCAAGAAGCTGGCTGCTTCTCCCAAGGTTGAATTGTAGATTACCAGAAAGAAGATACTGATGACCAGCGGCGGCAAGATGGCTTGCGGCGTTCGCAAAATGGTCATCACATTGCGCCTGGTCACCAGCGCGATTTCGGTCAACAGTCCCGCGCTTTGCGCAGGTTGACTTCGGACTACGTCACTTTGAGTTGGCGCATGTACGGCCATGATTCGACTCCTCGTCCTGAAAAGGGCGACAGTAGGTCAGATAAACTAGCGTGTGGGCCGCCCTTGCGGAGCGGCGTCGGGAATGGGCGGGGCGTGCGTCGGCGCGCAGGCGCTCGCCAGTGACCTGCAAGAACACATCATCCAGTGTGGGCTGGGTCAAGGTGAGAGAGATCGGTGTGATGTCCGATTCTCGCAGCTGCGTGACAACCCCGGCTATCTTCTCGGCGGCGTTACTGGTATAGAGACGGAGCACATCGCGATCGACCTGTGAATTGGCCGCCACGTCGCCCAAAACGGTTTGCGCGCGTTCCACGGTGCTTGCGTCTTCGAATACCAGGTTAATCGATTCGTTGCCCACTTCTTGCTTCAACGCTGTCGGCGATCCCTGTACCGCGATCTGGCCCTTGTCGATAATGGCCACAATATCGGCCAATTCGTCCGCTTCCTCCAGATACTGCGTCGTCAGGAAGATGGTCATGCCCAATTCGCGATTCAACCGTCGCACTTCCTCCCAGATGTCGCGGCGGCTGGCCGGGTCAAGGCCGGTTGTGGGCTCGTCGAGAAAGAGGATCTGCGGTTCGTGGGCCAGCGCCAGAGCCAGATCGAGCCGGCGCCGCATACCACCGCTGTAGGTGCCCACGCGACGGTCCACGGCGTCGGTCAGGCGAACAAGCTCCAGCAATTCCTCGGCCCGAGCAATTGAACGATCCTTACTGGCCCCGAACAAACGGGCCTGCAACGAAAGCAGTTCCATCGACTTCATCAGGGGATCCAGGCCAATGTCCTGCAAGGCGACCCCGGCGATACGGCGGACGTCTTCGGGCTGACTCAGCACATCGTACCCGCCGACCGTCGCCCGGCCCGACGTGGGCAAGGCCAATGTCGTCAGAATCTTGATGACTGTACTCTTGCCCGCACCGTTTGGACCCAGGAAGCCAAAAATGCTGGCTTCCTTCACGTCAAACGATATATCGTTAACGGCGACCACCTCATCCCCGTAACGCTTCACGAGGTCTTCAACGACAATTGCTCTGTTGGTCATATGCACATTTTCCCCAAGAAGATCTTTCTTGTCTCCGATCAAACAGGCTTAGTATAGTCATTTATCAATATATTGTCAATATTTTGCCCAGACTTATTGCTTGCTTGTCCAATAGCTGGCCAAAGGCTCTGATCGTACAACAAAAAAAGGCCTGCTCGGGTTCGAGCAGGCCTCATCACGATCGCGATCTATCCGGCGACAGGCTAAGCGGTTTGGATCCGCGCCGCGGTGCGGGGTGTGGTGCGAATGATTTGCTGCAGGCGATCGATCTGCCCTCGACTGAGCAAGCCAACATAGCGCCCGGCCATGACCACCGGCAGTGCATCCAGTTGCAGTTCGTCCATCTTCGTGCGAGCCGAGATGAGGCTGTCATGGGGAACAACCGGCTCAACATCATAGCGCATGATCTCGCGCACTTCGGTATAGGCGGGCTTGGTTTGCAGTGCGGGCATTAGCTCACTCTGAGCCACAAATCCGCGCAAGGCATCATCCTCGACCACGGCAAAGCTGTTCTGCCGCCCCAGGACCATCAGGTCTGACGCCTGACGAATCGTGTTGGATGGGTCCAACTGATAGGCAGCCGGAGAATAGACCTGCTCCACTGTATAGCCATCGAGGGAACGGCGATAGCGCACCATGGCCGATTCCTGCGTGGCCGCGTTGAAGATGAAGAAGGCAATGAAAGCCAGGAAGAATGCGCCGTTTAGCAGGGCATAGATTCCCATGAAGACGGCAATCACTCGGCCGATGTTGGCCGCAAGGTCTGTGGCTCTGACATAGTCCAGGCGCATGGCCAGCAGGGCTCGCAGGATGCGGCCGCCGTCCATGGGAAATGCCGGGATGAGGTTGAACACAGCCAGGAAAATATTGTAGAAGAAGATATACGAGAACAGTGCCACGGCCCCAAATCCGCTCTGGCCGCTCAAGATGTTCAGCGGGTTGGTCACGTTCAGACCCAGCAAGGGAATGAAAAGCGCCATCAGGACCGCTACGGCGAGATTGACTGCCGGACCGGCCGCGGCAATGACCAGTTCCTGTACAGGCTTGTCGGGCATTTCACGCAGCTGGGCCACACCGCCAATGGGCGACAGGACAATCTGCTTGACTTCCACGCCATAATGTTGCGCCGCGAAGCTATGTCCCAGCTCATGCAACGTCACCAGCACAAACAGGATGGAGATGGCAACCACCCCGAACACCGCGCCGCTCACCAGCCCGGTGGCCATGCCGAATTGAATGGCCGCGAAGACCAGGATAATGGGGAAGGTAATGTGGAGTTTTACGTCGATACCACGGACGCTGAATAACCGCAGGGATCTACCCATGGTTCTCCTTATTGTTCATGTAAAGCATGCCGGCCAAACTGCAGCCATAGATAAGTCATCTGGTGATGGCGCAGTTACAGATACACTGCACCATCCTCAAGATCATACTCAGAATATCTATGAACGATGTTAGAGAAATATAGGAGGATGGTTAAACCCGATCAGGGCCACGTCTAGCCAGTGATGAGCTCCGATGGCAAATGATCGACCCGATTCAGGTAACTGATCACCCCATAACCGTCGGTGAAAACGATGCGGCTAATCGCGGTATTGCTCATGCCGAACCAGAGTCGACTGAGCCCCAGCGTCTGCCACTCATCCTCCTGGTCAGTACCCAGCAGCGTCACCATCAAGGATTGAAAGAAACCCCCATGAGAAACGACCGCCACCCGATCGTCCGTACCCCCGTGGCGCTCGATGAGTTCTTCCCACACTCGCATTGCCCGCGGATAGCTCTCCTCGACATGCTCCATCGGCCGATCCCACCATCCCGTGGCTCCCAGGTCGGGAGGCAGCACCAGCTCCGGGAACTCAGCCGCAAAGTAGTCGCGGTTAGGGCCGCTTACTCCGATTTCTTCGTCGGTTTCCGGGTGCTTCTCATGGAGCCCCCCACGTTCGTGGACATCGGCCCATGATAGCAGCGGCAGCCCGGTGCTCTTGGCGACATAGCCTGCCGTGGCAACTGAACGAATCATCAAGCTAGTGTAGAGATGTGTCAGGCCAAATCCACCGCGGTTGTGACGCCGGGCAAAGTAGTTGGGCTCTGAGTCAGGCTCGCCCGCCGCCAGGTACTCTGCCAGATGCTGCGCCTGTTGATGACCCAACGCCGTGATGGCCGGGTCGGCCTTGCGACCCGCGTCGGTGCCATGAGCAGCCCATTCGGCGTTATTCTCCGATTGAGCGTGTCGGATGAGGTAGAGCTCCATAAAGTGAATTCCTAAGCATGTGGACCCAAGCATGGGTCGGGTCCGAGGTTGTTATCAACTATTCTACCGGGGCCACATCAAGGTCCGCAAGCGAACAGCCGGCCAGATCGCTACATAGATCGATGCAGCTGGATGCCGTCGATCCCATAAGCGCGATACCAAAACGGCCGTCTTCGCCGGCAAGGGTGTATGTCATCAGACAAGCCGTACCCGGTTGGCCCAGTACGCTTTCCTGGCTGAGAAGTCCCGGTCCAACGCACGCGGCCAACGTCTCCGGGTCCAGAATCCTATCCAGGTCGGCCACGGCCACCGCTCCGGCCGCCAGAGGATTCTCGCGATGACTGTATACGCGCGCCGCCACAGCGCCGACTGATTGATAGCAGGCAACCGCTTCGTCAACGGCGGCCACCGCCGCGGCAATCTGCGGTTGCGCTCCCAGCAGCGCCGCGCCTTCAGCCAGTGCGCCAATATAGGTGGTCAAGGTCTGACCCTCCACCTGACGGTATTCCGGCAGATTCGGCAGCAGGGACGCGGCCGCAGAATCTGTTGTCTCCAATCCCATCCGGCGGACCAGCAGCACGGCCAAAACGACCATCAAGACGACTGTCATACTCAACCGTAGCAAACGTTTCATGATTCAAGCCTCCTGCCTCTCGGCTGAATCGTTAGACGTCCGATGCGGCCCGTAGGTTCCAGGCCGTCGCGCTAGAGCGGCGGCAGAAGCAGCCCTTGCGCGGCGATGAGCACCATTATGGCTACGGCGGCAATCATCAGCAGGGTGTAGTAGACCCTGCCCCACGTCGACCCCGCGCCGGGTCGCATCCATAGCAAAACTGAACAAACGACCACGCCAATCACCGGCAGCAGCATGACGATGGGCAGCCACAGCACCGGCGCAGCCGATCCAGGCACGCTCATCGCGGTCGCATAGGTTAGGTCGAAGACACTTGTGCCCACGACACCAGCCAGGCCCACGGCAAAGATGAGTGTCAATAGGCCAAAAGCCAGCATCAGCAGCCGGCTGATCCAGCGCAAGCGGCGCGAGTCGGAATCATACACCGGCTGATTATCGCGAATAGCCCGAATGACGTAGACCAGCGGCCAGATGGCAAAGGCCGAAAGAACAATCATCAACAGGATGCCGCCAACACCGGCCTGAGCCAGGAGGCCGGTGTCGAAGCGATTGACCTCAGCCAACAGCGGTAGCGTGATGGCATCCGGAGGAATTGTCTCCGGAAGGGTCTGGGCGGCCAGGCAGCTGCTGTCCGGCTCCGTCGTCGGGTCATCCAGAAAGCCCTGGACGATCGCATTGATGCAATCACTCTGGAAGGCCACGCCATGACCGGCCGTGGGGTCCAGCAAACTGAAGGCATTAGTCAGATTGGCGGCGGCTGCGTCGGCAAAATAGGGTGGCGTGACCGGATCAAAAGCCCCGGACAGCAGCAGGGTGGGGATATCACTGCTGACAGGATCATCCACACTAGCCGGCAGTTGATCAACACGCCACAGGTCGCAGGTGTCGACGAATGATTGCAGGTCATCGCGTGCGAAGTCAGCAATCTGCGGCCGGAGATTGTCCAGCGGCAGCGCCGCCGGGTCGATATCGGCATCCTCGGCACAGATCACCGAGTAGTACATGCCCTCGCTTACGGACTGATCAAATACAAACAGCGGCCACATCGCCTCGATGTAGCGGTAGTCCCCATCTTCCAGATCGGCCACCAGCTTGGGAAACACGGCCGGCATTTTGGGGACGTAGAGCAACTGATAAACGATGCTTTGCAATGCCGATCCGTCTACCAGGGCATCATAGGCTGCACCCGTTTCCGAGTCCATAATCGTCAACGTGACCGGTTCTTCATTTAGCCGGTCAATGACGGCAAAGTAGCGCGCTTCCAGGTCAGGATACGCTTCGCGACAGGCCGGGTCCGCCTCGCAGGCGGCAAAGAGCGTATCGTAGACACGGTTCTCGCTACGTGACACCTCCTCGACGAAGTTGAGATCGGTTGGGACCACACTATCCAGGATCACAGAGCGCAGCCCTTCGGGATTCTGCCGCATAAGGTGCAGGCCCAGCAGCGTGCCGTAGGACACACCGTAGAAGTTGTACTGATCGTAGCCGAGCGCCCGGCGAATGGCCTCCACATCAGCCGCGTTCTGCAAGCTATTGAAGGCCGAGATATCAACGCCGTCGGCTATCAGACGGTCATAGCAGCCCTGCAGGGCGTCGTTATAGAGCTGCTCGGCCGTGTCGGGGTCGGCGGCCAGGGTCTCGGGCAAGATGTCAAACGTCTCAGTACAGGACAAATCAGGCTCGCTATACTCCGTGCCGCGCTGGTTGAAGATGACCAGGTCCCTTTCGGCGGCAATGTCGGTCGGCGGCACAAGCAGCGTAAAGACACCGAATGCGTCGCCACCCGGCCCGCCCTGGGCCAGGAACAACGGGTCCGGCCGTGGGTTCGGGTTTGTCGCCGGTCGGATGGCTACCGGCAGGCGCAGGGTGTCGCCCTCGGGGTTTTCATGCCGCACCGGCACGGTCACATAGCCACAGTCGAACCCCAGTCCTGTGCCGTCCAGCGTAGTCACACCCAAGTCAACGCCCTCAAACATACAGGGGGCGGGTTCAAACGTCGGTTCAAACGATTGCGCCGTTACCCATGCGGGGGCGCTCAAGCCAGATGCCACGGTGACCATCGCCACAATGGCGACAATCCAGCGAATTTGTCGGAGGTGAAAAAAGGTCATCAATTAGTCCTCGTGCTCATTGTCCATTCCCGATTGATAGTAGCACCCGGCCCCGGCGGCAACAACACAGCCCGCGCAGCCGGTTGCGTACAGTCCCTAATACGCGCCAAATCATTTAAGGTGGCACAGATGCCATTCAACATTAGAATTGTCGAATTGGACCGGTGTGGCTAAGCGCAAGGAGCGACCGATGAAGTATGACATTGTCTTTGAGGGAGGCGGGGCCAAAGGGATGGTCTTCGTGGGCGCGCTGGAATCGTTCATGGCACACAACCACACGGTCGGCCGTCTGCTGGGCACCTCCGCCGGAGCCATTGCGGCAACCTTCGTGGCCGCCGGGTACACCGTAGACCAGATGCGTGAGGCCCTCAGTGAAACAGATGCCAACGGCCGTCCCGTGTTTGCCTCGTTCATGGAGCGCCCCAAACCGTTCACCCGCGCCGAGATCGATGCGTCCGCCACCAAAGCCGCGCTGGAGATGATTGACATCACTGCGCTGCCCAGTTTTGTCGAGAGCCGTCTCGATCAGGTCATCCTCGGGTTCATGTCACGCGATCCGTTTGTCTATTTCTTTTCCCTGTTGGAACGGGGGGGCTGGTTTACGACTGATAACTTCATGACCTGGTTGCGCGCCAAGCTGGACCAGGGCACGAGCAACGGCCGCCGCGTCCGCTTCAGCAAGATGACTTTCCAGGAATTCTATGAGGCCACGGGGTACGAGCTATCGCTGGTGGCGGCCGACACCACCGGCCATTCCCTGCTTGTCCTCAACCACGTCACGGCCCCGCAATGCCCAATAACATGGGGCGTCCGGATGTCCATGAGCTTGCCGCTGGTATGGGAGGAAGTGCTGTGGCAATCGGCATGGGGTCCGTACATGGGTCGCGACTTGACCGGTCATCGCATTGTCGACGGCGGGTTGCTGTCCAATTTCCCCATCGAACTGTTCATCTCGCAAGACCCCTATGTCCTGGCCATGATGGGCCAGACACCGAGCGTGGGTGTGCTCGGTCTGCTGATCGACGAATCACTGCCGGTGGCCGGGGCCGAAGTGCTCAAGGCGCCCAGCGCCAACCTGCTTGGCCTTACCATGCCGGAGCGCCTGTTAAGTCTTATCGACACCGCCACCCAGGCCCACGACAAGATGGTCATCGACAGTTTTCAGGAGGTCGTTTGCCGGCTGCCCGCCCAGGGCTACGGTACAACGGAGTTTGACATGTCACCGGTCCGGCGCGAGGCACTCATCGCGGCCGGACGGGCGGCCATGTCGGCCTACTTCGACGAATCCACCCTGGAAGCCAAGGGGCCGAGTCTCGAGGCGCTGGCCCAGGCGCAAGACCACGTTGATTCGCTGGCGCGCAATCTGCTCGCGCCTTAGTCCGTCGCCGACAGACGCTCATTGCGCTGCGCAAGCACAAGCACCACAGCCAACACAAGCAGCATAGCCAGCGTGATCGCTCCCCCAATCCAGTAAATGGTCGGCCGATAGGTCCAGGTCGACCACATGCTCTCCGGCCGGAACGCACACAGCCCGAAGCGACGTATAAGCCGTCAGAATCTCGGCCGGTTGGCCGTCAACAGTCACTTCCCAGCCGGGATAGGCGTTCTCAGTCAGCACATGGAGCGCCGGGACATCGGTAGTGACCTGTATCGCCCAAGAGGTGGGCGTGTGCTCGAGTATTTCGGCCGAACCGACGCCGCCGTCTACCACATCGCATGGTGGTGGTTCGGCCAGAATCGCCGTCTGGACCGGATCAAAGGATGGTTCATGAATACGGGCAATGGCCGCCGCTTCGTCCGGGATAATCTCAACGGAATGAACAACCCGCGCCAAAGGCAAGACGCGGGCCCGCTCATAGAGCCAGGCCGCACCCTGAGTACCCACCAGCGTCAACGGCCGATCGCCTTCGGTAAAGTCATCCAGCGGTCCTCCGGACAGGACATAGCGCGCGCCCAGTACATCATACGCCGATGAGCGCGGATCCGGCACCGATGACGCCAGGGCAATATGGGCCGCCGGCTCCAGCGAATCGTAGCCAAAGATGCTGGGGAGGCCGACTTGCATGGCCCCATTTTGACTGAACAGAGGCACACCCCAGGGCAGGATCCTTCCGTCGATACTATCGCCCAGCAGGGCCTGGGCATCGGTCCACACCGGGTCAGGGGCGCTCGATTCCAGGCGCACGAATTTGAAGGCGAAGAACCACATGTCGGCGGCCACCAGCAGGATGAGCCCGGCACCCAATAAGATCCGGCGTGTCTGCGGCCGGAGGTGCAACTCCGGCGACTGCGCGCCGTTGCCCAGCAAGTACAGCCAAATCAGCCCTCCGCCGATCAGGACGATGGCCAGTGCCCACGAGTAGCCGCCTATCTGGTGCCACAAACGGCCGCTGGTATCGGTCGGATGAACAGCCATGAAAACCGCGCCGGTGGCCGCCAGTGCCGTGGTCAGACCCAACGCCACCACGCCAACCGATGCCGGCCAATAGGTGCGCAATTGGGTGCGGCGTTCGTCGAGGGGCACCCCGCGCCATTGGGACAACGTATGGGCCAGCAGCGCCGTGCCGGCGAACAGGTAGAAGAACGCCGCCCGACCGGGTGCGCGCACCAAACGGAACGGCGGCACGAACTCGTAAGCCAGCTCATACAATACGCCATAGCGTCCCAGAGCCAGCCACAGGCCGAAGATAATGACAAGGATATAGAACACGGATAGGCGCGACGGCCGTCTGAGAGCCAGGAATATGCCCAGCACCGCCAGGACCCCGGCATAGTAGCTGAGTTCCTCAAACGTCGGCACACTCCAGTACCCGACGCGTAACGGCTCACCAAAGAATTCCGGGATAAGGAGGGTGATCAAGTGCGCCGGCGGCAGGGAATAGTCGGTGGCGAAAGCGTAATCCGCCTCGGCCAGCCGTCCGGACGACAGACTGAACTGGATGAACGGCGCCAGCTGCACGGCGGCCAGCGCCAGACCGCCGATAGCCATGACGGCCGTTTGGCGCACCACCAGCCATCGCCGGCCGGGAGACGTCACCAGCAGATAGAGGGCAAAGGCACCCCACAACATGGAAATATAGAGAAACGAGGGGATGTGGCCTGCCAGCAATGACAGCCCAACGGGCGCCACGCCGATCAGCGCCGCTGTCCACGTACCGCGCCTCACGCTCCAGGCGGTGCCCAGTAGTATCCACGGCGTCCAGGCATCCACGGCATACACCGCACTGTGCCCGGCCCACAACCGCCCAGCCAGCAGCCCGCTGAAGGCAAATGCCACCGCCGCCAGCATCGACGGCACCCATTTGGCACCCATGAAGCGCACGAACAGAAACATGCCCAGGCCTGATAGCCAGATGTGAATGGCCATGTAGAGGCTGACACCCACATTGGTGGGCACGATCAGGTTGATCCACGACACCGGGTAGAAGGTACTCTGCTGGGGCTGGGCCATGAACGGGTAGCCGCCGAACAGGTTCGGCTCCCAAACCGGCAGTCGCCCCTCGCGCAGTGCGTTGCGTACTGCGTCGTAGTAGGGATAGTAGTATCCGACCATATCATGGCCGCCCAAAACCATCCCTGAAGACGGCCACAGCGCGTCCCCAGGAAGACGAGGGCCAACGCCGCCAGCAGCAGCGCCGCGCTCAAAACCGGATGCCGTCTCAGCCAGCCCATCGGGGAATCCTTGGTCCTGTCATTGTTTGCATCACTGTCCGCTATTCAATCATCAGCGTACCCAACGGAATTGGTTCGCCAATCCGTTCCAGGGTTGGCAAATAGTAGAAGCCGGTTGTCACCGTATACGTTCCCGGCGGCAAGTCCGGCGGTAACGGCACGGTGACCTGATCAACGACGATCTCACCCGGCCGCCACTCAGTGGTAGGATAACCGGCCGGCGGCCGATCCGTTTGGGCCACCACCTGTCCGCTTGCGTCCTCGATGTGGACAAACATCGTCAGGTCGCGCGCCTCGGCGGTTGTCGCCTGCCAAGTCAGTGTCGCCTGCAGTGACTCCGGCGCTTGCGTCAACTCCCAGCCGGTGAGACGCAAGCCCTCACCCATCGCGATGGGCAAAAGCCCAACCGGCCAATCGCGCGCGTCGTCACGCGCCACCGCCACGGGGATGGCCCCATTCTCAAACGGCCCGGCGTCTGACTCCGGGAACAGAACGCCCAGGCGATCCAGCGCCGCCGTTTGGTCGGGCCGCAGGAGATACAGGATCGGCTGCTCCGCAAAGCCCACCGGGAGAAGTGTACCGCCCTCACTGAAACTGCGCAGCCGATCCGGGTCTTGCAGGGCAAAGTAGATCGTAGCCATCTCCTCCTGCGTCGGCGTCAGGTAGAGCGCTGCGTCATCCGGCTGCCCTGCGGCCATCAGGCCCAATTGCCATTCGGCCTGGTAGAAGTCCCGAGCCAGGTCGGGATGGTTGGCGTAGGTCACAAAGTAATCGCGAGTGGTCCAGAACAGACTGGGCAGAAACAACGCCGCGATGAGCAGAGGCACGACCCAACCGGGAATGCCCTCACGCTGTTCCAGCCAGGCGACCAGGCGCGTCGCGCCAGAGCGATCAAGATGGCTGCGGGAGGGGCTGCGCCAATCAGGCGGCCGAAGTGCGGAGCGTCACCACTAAGAATACTGGGTAGCAGCATGACGCCCAGCCACAACAGAAGAAACGTCGCCTCCGGACTGCGCCAGCGCCACGCAGCAATCACCAACCCCCCGGCAAACAACACGCGCTGGATGAAGTCGAGATACGGCCGTCCGGGTAGGTTGTGGCGCAGATGGGTTTCGCCCTGCCAGAAGAAGCCGCCCACGACGCGACCAACGTTGAGCAGCCAGGTCAGGGCCGGGGCGTCGGGCACTGTCCCCGCGCCACGATTGGCCACATAGGCCAACCGGAAAGAGAAATAGTAGGGGTATTGGTAGAAGAAGATCAGCAACGGCAAGGTTGTTAGGAAGGCCGCCAACGCCATCACGGCAAACCCCAGCAGCCGGGCACTCAGACCGGCACGGTCAAACAGCAACAGATATAGCCCAAATAGTATGAACAGCAGCGGGAATAGCCGCGCCGCAGCATACGTGTAGACGCCAAGCCCCACGAAGAAACCGCTGATCGCAAACCAACTGAGCGCACGATTACCCTGTGCCCGCCAGGCCTGCCAGAACCCATAGACGGCCAGCGTGGCGCAAGGTAGAAACAGCATGGCCCTGATACCGAAGCGGCTGAAATGGACCGCCGGATAGATCACAGCCAGTGTGTACGCCGCCAGCAACGGCAACAGCCAGGCCGCCGACGTCTGCTTTTTGGCACCTGGGTAAAGGACGCGAGCTGCCAGAAATGTCGTCAGAACTGCCAGCACCCCGGCGGCGGCCGGCACCGCCCGCACCGCGAAGGGCGTGGCCCCGGCGATGGCAATGGACAAGGCCATCAGGTAGACATGCAGCGGTTCACGGCCGTAATTGCCCTCAAAAAAGACCGGGAACTGCGTCGGTGTGGCCGGGCGGTCGGCGTGGGCATCCTGGGCATAGAGTTCCCAGCCCTCATAGAATTGCGGAAACGTCTTGCCCTGCAACAGCGACAGCGCGTCCAGACCATTGTAGGCTTCGTCGTGATAGAGGCCGGGCGGCATCTCCCCCAGGCGCCAAAACCTCAGGGCCGTTGCCAGAAGCAGAATCAGGAGCAGTGCCGTCGCGGTCCACCTGTCGTGGCATTTGACCATAGGGGGCGATTATCCCCAGAAGGCCGGTGCTTCACAACTGCGCCAAGGCTCCGCGTGGTCAACGGCACGGCGGCGGTGAGTGTGATACGATATCGGCAGACCGATTGAGGAGATTGTCGATGTCCAAAGACTACGCTGCCCTTCCATTGACCGAAATGCGCCGCGCCGACCGGGGCGTCGACGACGAGGCCTGGATTCGCGCGTTCCTGCACACGGCGCCGCTTGGCTTCCTGGCCACAATCCATGATGACCAGCCGTTTCTGAATTCGAACCTGTTTGTATATGACGCCGCGCGACATGTCATCTATATGCACACGGCGAACGTCGGCCGAACGCAGGCCAATATCGCTCAGCACGATCGCGTCTGCTTTAGCGTGGCCACGATGGGGCGTCTCTTACCCGCCCAAGAAGCGCTGGAGTTCAGCGTAGAGTATGGCAGTGTCGTGGTATTCGGCCGTGCCGTTGGTGTGGCGGATTCCGTCGAGGCCGAAGACGCTTTGCAACAACTCCTGGACAAATATGCGCCACACCTGAGACCTAATCGCGACTACAACGCCATCACGGCCGCCGAGCTAAAGCGCACCGGCGTGCTGCGAATCGACATTGATGCCTGGACCGGCAAAAAGAAAGAGGTAGCGGTCGATTTTCCCGGTGCGTTTACCTATGATCCACGAGGGACAGGAACAGCGTAAGATTCGTGCGTTATCTTATGTCGTAAACACGTCCTGATAATGAGAGCGAACTATGAGCGAATCAAATAACGGTGCCCTTTACGTCGTCGGCCATGTCAACCCCGACACTGACTCCATTGCGTCAGCCATGGGCTATGCCTGGCTATTGCAGGATCAGGGCCAAAATGCAATCGCCGCCCGCGCCGGGCAGCTTAACCCGCAGACCACGTGGGTCTTGAATCATCTGCATCTCGAACCGCCGGTTCTGCTCAGCGATGCCTCACCGCGCTTTTCGGCCATAGCCCACCGGCTGAACACCACGTCACCGGACAAACCGCTCCGCGAAGTGTGGTCTATCGCTAACAAGACCGGCGGCGTGGCACCCGTGGTTGACTCAGAGGGCAAGCCATTTGGCCTGGTGACAGTGCTCAGCCTATTTGACTTCCTCAGCCGCACAGTCGGGTCGCACCCACGCCGCGAAGAAACACGTATCGGTGATTTGATGGACATGCCTTCGGCCGAAGCGTGCGACCGTGATGTGCCCATGTTTCAGGCCAACAACCGCGTCCGCGACTCGCTGAACCGAATCATGCGCGAGGAACGGAACGAGTTTTGGGTCGTCGATGAGACGGGGCGCTATGTGGGCATCTGTCGCCAGCGAGAAGCCCTAAACCCACCGCGACTGAAGCTGGTATTGGTCGATCACAACGAGTCCGGCCAGGCCGTGGGGGCCATCGACGAGGCCGACATCATCGAAATCCTGGACCACCACCGGCTGGGCAATCCGTCCACACGTGCCCCGATTCGGTTTACGGTCGATGTCGTCGGCAGCACATGCACCCTGGTGACCGAGCGCATTAACGACGCCGGGCTGAGCGCGCCACCCGATCTGGCCGGGCTGCTGCTGGCCGGGGTCATGTCCGATACGCTCATCCTGACCTCACCCACCACAACCGAACGCGACCGCGATGCAGCCGAACAGTTGGCCCGTTGGGCTTTCGTGATCGGCTCACCGCTGTCCGGGGAGACCATTCAGTCGTATGGTGAGCAGGTGCTCAGCGCCGGAACCGGGTTGGCCACTCGCCCGCCGCAGGAGATCGTCAGCGCCGACCTCAAGCTCTATGAGGCAGGTGGTATGCAATTCGGCATCGCCCAGGTGGAAGTCAGTTCACTGGTGGAGCTGGACGATCATCTGGAAGAGTTACGGCAGGCGCTGATCGCCTTGAGTGATTCCAAGGGGCTGAACTTCTGCATGCTGATGGTGACTGACGTGGTCCGCGGCTCCAGCCGGCTGTTGCTGACGTCTGATGTACCGGCATTGGGTGGCCTACCCTATTCCTTACTGCCTGACGGCACATTGCGCGCTCAGGGTGTCGTGTCGCGCAAGAAGCAGCTTTTGCCCACCGTACTGGGCGCGCTTGAAGGCTAGTTATCGGTGGGCGAACCAATCGTTGTTGTGATCATGGGCGTGGCCGGAGCCGGTAAGACAACTATCGGCCGTCGGCTGGCGCAGCAACTCCACTGGACCTTTCTGGATGCCGACGACTTCCACCCCGCCGAGAATATTCTCAAGATGACCCGCGGCGAACCGCTCGACGACACAGACCGCGCTCCGTGGATCAGCGCCATGCAGCGTGCGCTCGCCGAGCAAGTCCGTCAGGGCAACTCCGTGGTACTAGCCGCATCGATGCTGAAGGACAGCTATCGCGCGCAACTGGCTGCGGGGCCACCCACCGTGCAGTATGTCTATTTGCTCGCCTCGCCGGAGCTGATTGCCCGACGCCTGGCCCGTCGCTCCGACCATTTCATGAAGGCCGAGATGTTGGCCAGCCAGTTCGACGCGCTGGAAGAACCAGCGGGCGCCTTGATCGTGGATGCGGACCAATTGCCGGATGACATTGTGGCGGCCGTCATTGACGGGCTACCTCAGGAGTAGCTCGCCTACCCCGTCGCGCCGCCAATGCTACCATCTAACACTCTACCGGAAGCATCAGGTTGGGTTTTCGCGCAGTGCCGGAACCCGGAGTGCCGCTTTCGATTCCCCATGGAAACTGGTGCCAATGCCGTTGAGCGTTGTCCGCGTTGTAGTGCCGCGTTGGACCTAATGACTACGCGACAGATTTCCGACCTGCCGACCGGCTCGCCTCACCAGCGCGTCGATCACTTCTGCGCCTTGTTGGATAACATCCGCAGTATCCACAATGTTGGCTCCATGTTCCGCACGGCCGATGGCGCCGGGCTGGGACATCTTTACCTGTGCGGCATCACGGCCACGCCCGAGCAACCGAAGCTGGCCAAGGCTGCCCTCGGCGCGCACGAGACAGTCCCCTGGAGTTACACCCCTAATGCCGTGGACTTGGCGCAATCCCTAAAAGCGAGTGGCCGCCGGCTGTGGGCGCTGGAGCGCCTGGACAGCGACAGTCCGATTACCCTACCCTCGGTTATCCCGACGGATGCGACTGCGGGATCGATTGTCCTCATTGTCGGCAATGAAAAGGCGGGCGTTGACCCGGCGCTTGCTGTCGCTGTGCGAGCGGATCATTCCCCTGCCAATGATGGGTCACAAGGGATCGCTCAATGCGGCCGTGGCCTTTGGCATCGCTGTCTATGCCCTGCGTTTCGCTCAAGGGCCGCCGCTTGACTCAGGCCCGGATTCGACCTAACATCTAGAGAAATTCTTCACAATCGGGTACGGCATCGTATGAAAAAAGTGATTCTGATTGGTAGCGGCTTCGGCGGTCTGGGGGTAGCGGCGCGTTTGACAGCGCGAGGCTATGATGTGGAGATCTTTGAGAAACGGGACAAGGCCGGGGGTCGAGGCTACGTCTATGAGATGGACGGCTTCAAATTCGACGGCGGCCCCACGGTTATCACAGCGCCCTTCATGTTCGACGAGATCTGGGAGCTAGCTGGCCGCAAGCGTGAAGATTATGTCGAGTTCGTGCCCCTCAATCCGTTTTACCGCATCTTCAACCATGAAGGTCGCTACTTCGACTACAATGACGACCACGAGTTCATCCTGACCGAAATTGAGAAGTGGAACCCGGCTGACAAGGAAGGCTATTCGCGCTTTGTCGACACCACGCAGGCTATTTTCGAAAAGGGCTTCGTGGAGCTGGCCGACCAGCCCTTCCTCAACATGACCGATATGCTCCGTGTCGCGCCCGACCTCATCAAGCTGCAGTCCTACAAGACCGTCTACAACTATGTCGCCCAATTTGTGAAGGACGATTTCTTGCGCCGCAGTTTCTCCTTCCATCCACTGCTCGTCGGTGGCAATCCGTTCGATACACCCTCCATTTACGCCATGATCCACTATCTGGAGCGCGAATGGGGCGTCCATTACGCGATGGGCGGCACCGGCGCGCTGGTGGACGCCATGGTACGACTGATTGAGGAGCTGGGCGGCCGTTTCCATTACAGCACCGAGGTCGATGAAATCCTTGTTGAGGATCGCCGAGCCGTGGGCGTACGCCTGAAAGACGGCAGCGTTCACCGATCTGACCACATCATCTCCAATGCCGATGTGGCGTTTACTTACCTCAACATGATCCCTGCGCAGTACCGCCGCAAATACTCTGACCGCAAAGTCAAGCGCATGCGTTACAGCATGTCGCTCTTCGTCATCTACTTCGGCACGAAACGCCAATATCGGGACACCAATCTGAAGCACCACAACATCATCCTGAGCGAGCGCTATCGAGGATTGCTGCAGAACATTTTCAAGGATAAGGTGCTGGCTGAGGACTTCTCGCTGTACCTCCACATGCCCACCATCACCGACCCATCCCTGGCGCCGGAAGGCCAGGAAGCATTTTACGTGCTGTCACCGGTGCCCCATTTGGGAGCCGATGTGGATTGGACGAAGACCGCCAAGCCATACCGTGACGCCATCATGCAGTTTCTGGAAGACAACTACCTACCCGACCTGCAGGCCAACATCGTCGCTGAGCACTATATCGACCCCTTGCACTTCCAAAACGACCTCAACAGCTATATGGGCTCTGCTTTCTCCGTCGAGCCCATCTTGACTCAGTCGGCATGGTTCCGGCCACACAACGTCTCTGAGGACATTGACAATCTCTATTTTGTTGGTGCAGGAACTCATCCGGGCGCAGGGTTGCCAGGTGTGTTATCCTCATCGGTCATTGCGGAAAATCTCATTACCGAAGCCGACGGAGTGTAACTCGCCGTTATGTTAACTGCTGTGGCCAGTCTCCTGGTTATTGTTCTGTGCGTCTACGTCCTGACCGTTCTAACTGACGAATACTTTATCCCCAGCCTGGACGAAATTGCCGGTCGTGCCAAGCTGCCGCCCAATGTGGCCGGGGCTTCACTCATGGCGATTGGTTCGTCCATGCCGGAGCTGACGATCACGCTGGTGGCGCTGGTTACGGCCGAGCGGCCAGCACAGTGATGTCGGCGTGGGCAACATCGTCGGTTCGGCCGTCTTCAACATCCTGGTCATCACCGGCATCTCGGCCATGATCCTACCGGCAGCCGTCACCTGGCGCGTCACTGCTCGCGATGGGCTGTTCTATGTGGCCAGCATCGGCTTGCTGCTGCTCGCCTTCCAGGACGGACAAGCCACCATTCTCGATGCCTCATTATTCCTGCTGCTCTATGCCGCCTATCTGATCGTTCTGTTCCTGTGGCCGCGTTTCGTGCACGAGGAACCCGCAGAGCAACAGGACAACATTGATGTCCTGGAAGAACAGATTGAGGTCGAGCAAGCACGTTCCGGCGTCTACTATCGGGTTACGCAGACCGTCAGCCGAGGAATAGGTTTATTGACGGGCGACCCGCGGCAGAGCTTTGTGCGTGCTTTTCTGGTGTCTATCGCGATTATCGTCGGCATAAGCATCCTGCTGGTCAACAGCTCGATTTCGCTCGCCGAAGCTATCGGGGTGCCGCCCATTCTGGTAGCCCTGACCGTTCTCGCGGCCGGTTCTTCGGCCCCGGACCTGATCGCCTCGGCCCTCGTAGCGCGCGAAGGACGGGGCGATATGGCGGTGGCTAACGCCGTCGGCTCCAACATCTTTGACATTACGGTCGGTCTGGGTCTGCCCTGGCTACTCGTACTCGTCCTGGGTGGCGGCGAGATTGCCATTGGCAGCGACGGCCTGTGGGAATCGGCCCTGATTCTGTTGGGTACAGTCTTCGTTCTTCTGGTGTTTCTGACCACGAATCGGGAACTCAGCCGCCTCGAAGGAGCCATCCTGGTCGTGCTTTATGCGATCTACGTCGTCTGGATTTGGGTTTCAAACATCGTGTAACCGCCCGGTTTAGTCAACTGAAGCGGCCGCGGCGTCAATTGCCTGGGCGATGCGACGCACGCCTTCGCGAATGGCCTCGTCGCGCAGTCCACTGTAGCCGAGCATGATTGAGGGCGCCGGGTCGGCCTCCAGATGGAAAGGCGCCCCGGGATAGACGCGTACTCCGCGAACGGCAGCTTCGCGCACAACACGAGCTTCTATCAGATGCGGCTCCAGATAGACGAGAATATGCAGGCCCGCCTCCACCGTTGAGAAGCGCACCCGATTCTCAAGGTGGGCGTTCAACTCTTCAACCAGGATCGAACGCTTCTCGCCATATAGCCGCCGCAAGCGTCGCAGGTGTCGTTCAAAGTGGCCTTCCTGAATGAAGTCAGCCATCGCCGCCTGAGTCAGCGTCGGCGCGCCTCGATCCACAAGGTCCTTGGCTCGTACGAACGGCTCCACAAGCCATGGCGGCAGCACGAGGTAACCCAGCCGCAGTGCCGGGAACAGCACCTTGGAAAACGTGCCCAGATAGACCACGCGGTCATCCTGGTCCAGGCCTTGCAGCGCCGACTGCGAGAACCCATCGTAGCGCAAGTCGCCATCGTAATCGTCTTCGACGACCACGGCGTTGTGCTGAGCCGCCCAGGCCAATAGCTTCTGGCGACGTGCCAGGGGCATCGTGCCGCCGCGCGGGAACTGATGGGCCGGGGTCACGAACACCAGGCGGGCACGGCTGTCTGATGGAATGGAACTCACCGGCAAACCTTCGTCATCAACGGCGAGGCTAACTATCTCGGCGCGGTGGAGCTGAAAAATCGTGCGTGCGTCCGGATAGCCGGGCGACTCCACCAGCACCTGATCGCCGGGGTTGAGCAGCAGCCGAGCCAGGATGTCCAGCGCCTGCTGGGCCCCACTGACGATGACCACCTGCTCCACCGTACAGCGCACGCCACGCACGGTGTTGAGATAATCGGCCAGTGTTTCCCGAAGGGGTTGGAAGCCGGCCGCCGATCCATAGCGCGACAAAACCGCATCATCGGTCGATAGGTATTGGGCCAGCAATCGCCGCCAAATGTCATAGGGGAAGTCTTCCGCAAACGGCCGTCCCAACCCAAAGTCGATCTCTGCCCGTGACAACTCATCCGACGGTGTCTCTCCGCGGCCAAGCGCTAGCGCCAGGGTTCCCCAGGATGTCAGGGCATTGCCGGTCCGGTAGGCTGAAGCCCCGGCCTGCTCACGCGCTTGCCGTAAGTCGGGACTGACGTAGGTGCCGGAACCTGGCCGCGCCTCGCTATACCCTTCGGCGGCCAGCTGACCATACGCCTGGGCCACGGTAATGCGTGCCACACCCAACTGTCGAGCCAGACTACGCCCTGAAGGCAATCGCGATCCCGGCGGCAGATCCCCGCTCAGAATCTGCTCTCGCAGCGCGAGGTAGATTTGCCGGTAGACGGGTACGTCCTGGGTGGGATCGATGCTGATAGTCAGGCGCATATTGTCATTTTAGCCCATTGCCTCTATCATATGCCCGTCATCATGCCCTACCAAAGCACAGAGAAAACCCGGCAGAAGAAAGACGCCAAGCGCACCGCCATGATGCAGGCGGCCGTTAAGGTCTTTGCCGATCAAGGCTATCACGCCGCGACCGTTCGCGATATTGTCAGCGCGGCTGATGTCGCTGTGGGCACGTTCTACTTCTACTTTCCCGACAAGGAAACACTGTTTGTCCATCTGTTTGATGAGACCGCCACGTTCTTACTGCAGACCATCCAGCAGGCGCTCAATAGCCGGCGGACGCTGCCGCTGCAAATCGAGGCGGCCGTCAACGCCTATTTGAACGTGGCCGTCTACGAACCGGCGGTGGTGCAGTTGGTGCTGGTCAGTGGGCCGGGCTCGATCCCGGCGCTGGCCGAGCGGCAGGCGGATTTCCGTGACAAGCTGGTGCGCGCTTGGCAGAAGCCGCTAGCGGAGGCTGTCGAGCAACAGCACATCCCCGACCAAAACGTGCGCCGAACAGCAGAAGCGCTCGTCGGGGCCATTGATGAGGTCATCTACAACGTGCTGGCCCATAACAACCCCGAACACGAAGGGCATCAGGCGCTGCGCGATCTGGTGCAACTGTCCCTGCGCGCCACCGGCTATCGTCAGCCGACACCGGCCGCCACCGAGTAACCGACCCCACCTATCACTATAGGCCGGCAATTACAGCGACCTGAGACCCACGGACGCCTTTGGTCACTTCGATACGGGCCGGGAAGGCGTCGCGCAGTTCGTCGATGTGGGTGATGACGAGTACGCACTCAAAGTCTGACTGCACCGCGTTGATCGACTCGATCAGCCGCTGCCGCCCCTCCGGGTCCTGGCTGCCAAACCCCTCGTCAATCACAAGGGTTCGCAGGCGTGCCCCGGCGCGGTGGGCCAGAACCTGCGACAGGGCCAGCCGCACAGCAAAGTTGACGCGGAACTGCTCACCGCCGCTGTAGTTCTCATAGGGCCGTTCGCCCGCCGCATCAGAAATGTGGATATCCAGCGTCTCGGCCACAGCGTCGCGGCTCTTCAGTTCACGCTGCGTCTCAAAGGTCACGCGCATGGCGCCGCCAGACAGTCGATCCAGCAGCTCGTTGGCGCGTTCTTCGATCTCCGGTAAGGCGTTCTCAATCAAAAGCGCCTGCACGCCATTGCGCCCACAGGCCTCTTCCAATAGCTTCAACCGCTGGATACGCAGTTCCAGCCGCTCACGCTCCTCTTTCAGCGACTGACTTTGGCGACGACGGTCGTCGAGAACCGCGACTTTCTGCCTCGTCGCTCCCACGGTCTGGCTGGCGATGGACAGTTCCTCGCGCAGACGAATGACGTCGCCTTCGATGAACACCAGATCAACGGCTCCCGCCCGCAGCGCCTGCAAGGCAGCCGCATCAGCCTGAACTCGTTGTTCCTGCTCAGTCTGGCGCGCGACCTGTTTAGTATGCTGGCGAGTCGTTTCGTCCAGCGATTCTTTGATGGGTGTCAGCGCCGCCTGAGCCTTGATCAGCGCCTGCTGTCGTTCGCTCGCCGCAGCCAGGGCCTTTCGCTGCTGCCGGGTGGCCTCGTGTTGCGCAGCGTCATAGCCCAAGGCCTCCAGGCGCTGCATGCTCTCGGCCAGGGCCTGGCGCTCGTCCGGCGCGAAAGTCTCCGACTGCAATTGTGCGGCTACGCGGGCCAGCATTTCACTGCCCTCGGCCGCCCATTCGGCCGACTCGCGCTCGATCTGCTCCAGACGGGACTCGCTACGTGTGATAGCCTGCTGCAAGGCAGACTGCGCCTGGGTCAGTTCGCTCTTGCGGCCGACGGCTGCACGCAGTTCGGCGATCGTTGCTTGTTGGGCATCCAGTGCCGGTTGGGCATCCAACCAGGCTTTGAGTTCGGCCAACTGCTTCTCAAAGCCACCCTCCGACCAAGCGCCGGTTGTCTGCTCTATCGTCTGCAAACGTGCTCCCAGATCAGCAATCCGCTTCTGTTGGACCTCAAGCTCCCGTTGCTGGCGGTCGCGTTTGGCGGAAAGATCCCCTATCTGAGCAATCTGATCGATGAGTTCTTTCTCCCGCTCAAGCGCTGTGCGATAGGCCTGCCGCTTTTGGTCAAGCTCGCCGTTCAGCTGGGCAATCACGGACTTGCGATGAGCGACGGTCAGAACCTGGCCACATAAAGGGCAATCGCCGCCTGTCTCCGTGGACAACTGGTCGATCCGCTCCTTCTCGTGGTCGGCTTCTTCTTTGAGTTGCTCACGTTGGGCTGCGAGCTGCTTTTGTTCGGCTGACCAACCGGCCAGCTCATCGCCCTGACGGGTCAGCTCGGCCAGTGACGTCTGTAGCTCGCCCAATTGGGCCTGTGCTTCAAGCCGTTCGGCCTCAGTCACTGCCCGTTTCTGAAGCGCCGTCGTGACGCGCTGCTGTTCCTGCGTCAGTCGCTCAAACTCCTGCTGGCGCTGCTTGCGCTCGCCGAGCAGGCGCTCTTCCTCCAGCTCCAGCCGGCGCAGCTCCGCTTCCGCTTCGGTCACAAGTCGAAGCTGATCTCCGAGGGCGGCCAAGCGCTCTTGCGACGCTGCCAGCTCGGCCGACCGCTCGGCTTGCTCTACGGCCGCCCCTTCCACCCGGACGCGCTGCGCCTCCAGGCTTTGCTGCTGCTGCTCCAACGCAGAGCGAGCCGCGGCAAGACGAACCTTGAGTGGGTTCTGCTCCTGCTCCAGCCGGTGGGCCTGCTCGCTGAGCGCCTGCCATTGCTGGAACGCAGTGTCGGCAGCCGTCCAAGCCGCAAAATCAGCTTCGATCCGGGCGGCCTCCGCCACAATGGTTTCGTGTTGGGCAAGCTGTTGAGTGAGTTCAGCCATTCGGCGCTGCAAGCGAGCGACCTCATGAGCCGTGCCGGCCAAATTGCCGGCCAGTTCATCGACGCGCTTCTGCTGCTCATCAATCAGCGACTGCACCTGACGCGCCTGCTGCAAGACCTGTTCCTTGTCGTCCAGGCGTACCTGCACGGCCGACTGCTGAGTCAGTGCCGCCTCCAGTTGGCGTTGTCGCTCCTCAGCCTCCGCCAGCTCTGCCGCCACTTCGTCCATCTGACGCCGCAGCACTTCGCTATCGCTTTCGGCCGTGCGGCGTTCGGCATTGGCCCGCTTGCTGTAAGCGTCCCACTGGGTCACGCCCAGCACTTCCGCCAGAATCTCCTTGCGCTTGCCCGGTGTTCGGCTGGTGAACTCATCCGCTTTGCCCTGCAAGAAAAAGCTGGCGTTCACGAAAACCTCGAAATTCATGCGCAGGACACGTTCGATGGCCGCTTGCGTCTCGCGCGTTCGCGCCTCAGACAATGAATGCCACTTGAAGCCATCGTCTCCTTCGGCGCCGTACTGAAATTCCAGCTCGGTGCCCTTACGCACACGTTTGCGCCGCAGTACGCGATAGGCCACTCCCTCCATATCGAAGATCAACTCGACCTCCGCTCCCTCACCGTCCGCGGCTGCGGCCGTATGGACCAGGTCATCGTCGCTGCGGGCCCGGCTCTGGCCGAACAAGGCCCAGGTCATCGCGTCCAACAGGGTAGACTTGCCCGCACCGTTGGGCCCGGAAATACAGGCCAGGTGTACGGTCCGCAGATCGACAACCGCCGATTCGCGATAGCTGAGAAAGTTGGTTAGACGAATTTCGAGTGGGATCATGATTGGTTGCTGTCTGGATCCGATACCGTAACGTCCGCCGGGCTATAAGGCGGTGCTTCAAACTCGGCCGACAGCACCTCTTTGGCCAGCGCGGTCAATTCAGCCATATCCGCCGGCTCCATGTCCTTGGTATGCCAGTATAGATCGAGCAGTTCATAAGGCGACATGGATTCCACGGAGACCGTATCGCCCAGGCGGGAGCGTCTGGAGAGCAGACGCTGTCGAACCAGGCGCAGTTCAAACGCATCCTGCAGATGCTCGCGAACGGCCTCTTCATCCAGCAGCGACTCCTGGTCCTGCGGATAGATGAGAGTAACGCGGCAGACCGCGTCGCGCACCTGATCGGCCGTCGGGCAGTTGGTTCATCACACTATCCATGAACCGCGTCGCGTCGCGGACCTCCACCTTGAAGTCGATAAACGGTCGAGTGGCCAGCGGCACAAATCGCCACGTGGCCGCGCCCTTGCCTATCTCGGCCAGCACATAGCCTTTCTTTTCGTTGGCCTCGCCAAAGTCGATGCGTTCGATTGAACCGGCATACACCACCGGTGGGCGGTCGTTGAGCGATTGATGCTTGTGGATGTGGCCCAACGCCACATAGTCGAAGCGCGGATCATTGACCAGCTTGGGGCTGAGGGTTAGCTCCTGGCCCAGCATAACCTGGCGTTCACTGCCGTACGTGGCCCCCGTCACACTGGCATGGGCGGTGAAGATCAGCGGCAGTGCGGGGTCAGTCTCCTGTATCGCATCCTCCAGACCCCGGCTCAGCCGCTCCCCAATCTCGTCGAAAATCTGTTGGGGCGTCTTGCCGGCCGTTTCATTACGGGCCAGAAAGCGGCCGCGTGTGACCCAGGGCAAACTAATGATCTGCAGCGGCAGTCCCAACTCCGTCCGGACCCCATACCGTCAAACCATCGTCGGCCACAAAGACATGGGGCACACCCAGCGTCTTGAACTCCTGCAGCGTGTGGGCGCGGTTTTCGGCCGGGGCGATATCGTGGTTGCCGATGAGGAGCAGGGTGGGAATGCCCGCCTCGGACAAGCGCATCATGCGTCGTCCCCACTCGCGCTGGAAGGTGGGCTGGGGATTGCGGTCCTTATAGGCGTCCCCGGCAAACAGCACCAGGTCTACCTTCTCGGTCGATTGCTGCGTCCACAATCTGGTCCAGTGCGTTCAGAAAGTCGACAACGCGCTGCGGTAAGCCGGTGGCGGGATCATGACGGCCGTAATTGGCCATGTCGATATGGGCATCGGCAAAGTGAAGCACACGAATAGTCATTTCTGTTTTTCCGGCAATTCGCTCTTAGTAACGAGTCACCAGATAGCGGTGTAACAGTCGTTGGGATCCGGCAGATCCTTCGGGAACAGTCGCTCGATCAAGCATGTAGTAGCGACCCGGTTCCAGCGTCACGTCCACCCACTTCTCACCACCAAAGAATTCACCGGGCCACCTTTCCCACGCAATCGTTTCTGGCTGTCATAAACCAGCACATTGAAGTGGCTGTCGGACGGGATGTCTGGTCAGCCGGATGCTGGCCCGGCCGAATTGAAACCAGTCGAAGTAATAGGGATTGTAAAACTGGATCGGCCTCAGTGAACTGTCCGGTCGCCGGGGCATTGAGGGCCAGCGGTGAGGCGAACTCCAGGAAATTGGCGCCCCCGCCGGCGGTCACCATGGGAAAGGTTAGCATCCGATTGGCAAACGGTACCTGAAAGACGGGCATGGTGATCCGCTTGAACGACGAAATGACGCGGCGCTCGGGAAAATCATTACCGCCGAATACCCACAGGTCGCCCCCCGCGAACGCGCCGACCGGCCACGCCCGAGCGGGATCATTCGGCCGCCCACCGAGGCTGTAGCTACTGTCCAGTAGCCGCCAGTTGTTGGCTACCGGATCGTAGACTTCTGTCTCCGGCACCGCCCCGGAAACATCCATGCCGCCAAACACATACCAGTTACCGTCCGGCCCAATGGCACTGCCGGCATTGTAGCGCGGGAAAGTTCATCGGCCCGGTGGGCACCCAGCCATCGCTGCCGTTCGGGTTGTAGCACTCGGCATTCGTCAGCAAGATCGTCACTGCGGTACCGTCGCCATCCGTACCGGTGGTCAGGCCGCCAGCCACACACAGACCGCGATTCTGTCCGCTGACCCAGCCCGCCGTATGGGCATACCGGGCTGTCGTCATCGGCGTCAGTGCCTGCCACTGGCCTGTGGTCGGGGTGAAGCGCAGTGTGTCGCTCGACTACAGCCGCATCAGGGTCCAGCGGCGGTTGGCTCCGCAAGCCACCAACCAGGTAGTACGACTGGTCGGAGGGATCGGCCACGGCCGCTGACCAGGCGAAGGTTTGCCCGCCCGGCAGCAGTGCAGTCGGAATGGGTGGCGCTTGAGTCCACAAGTCGTTGGCGATATTGTATTGCCAGTGCCTGCCGTCATAGGCCGTTTCGTTGCCGCTGAACCCGCCGGGAACATAGATGTTGCCGCCAATCTGTACCGCCGTTGTGTTTGAATAAGCTATCGGCATGACCGCCAGGAAGTCGGGGGGCTGGGGGCTCCATTGTCCGGTGCTTGCATCAAAGCGCTGTAGCTGACTGGAAAGGACAGGTAAAGCGGCCAGATTCTGCTGACCGCCGATAATGTAGATCTGGCTACCCTGCTGCGCAACGGCGTGACGGCTGATGCCCCCCAGAGGAATGTTGCCAACTTGAGCCCATCGTGTCTCACGGCCATCCATCACGGCTGAAAAGGCCAAAACGGCTGGCGCAGGTGCTGCCGATTGCCAATCAGCCACTTCAATGAAATAGGTCTGATTACGCACGGCCTGGAAGCTCACCTCGCTTTGCAGGCTGAGAAAATCATCGCTGCAGGCCAGCTGCAGCAGCGCGTCGCAGCTGCCGGAATAGACCGCCACAACCGTGTCGTAATTGGTACCGCGGGTCGTAATGGTGACCTGTCCGGTATCCGTAGCCACATAACGATACCATACGGTCCGATAGCCCCGGGGGTTGGAGGGTGTACCCCACATGCAGGTCAACAAGGGATCGCTGTCCTGTTCTGTATAGGGATTGGTCAGCGTAGCGCCACCATCGGCGGGGCTGAAGAAGCTCAACGTGAGACCGGTCGCATCGACACACGTGTCGGCACCGGCGCCCGCATCGGCCGCCCGCGGGTTGCCCTCCACGGCTTCGAGCGTGTCTACAGGAACGGCCGTCTCCAGCCAATCCGTGGGCGGATCCTGGATCACGAGCAGGCTCGCTCGGTCGTCCTGGGCAAGGCTGCGGGACCATCCAGCGGCGACAGCGACAATAGCCACGAGAGAAATCGCTATGGCAAATGCAAACCGTTGCATAACCACGCTATCATATCAGCCTTGATCGGGTTGGGCACGCGCTAGAGTGTGTGTCTGAAGGAGACCCTTCAACTCGCGTCGGACAACTCTAAGGTTACGACCTTGGTTGCCTGGCGTGGCCTCTGCGACAATCCATGCCTTCACGACCCTCACCTTGAAAATATCTGTCGCCGAAACCGAGGCCCGAGTTCTAAGGCTCAACGTTGCTCACAAGAGGGCAGCTGGTCCCAGACCGCCCTCTTGTTTCTTCACTTGCGTTGACCGTCGCGAATCTAAGCCTTGACCAGCGAGAGTGTTACCTGACCGTCGCCGATGTCGGCTGTCTGGCTGAACGCACCATCGCCCAACAGCTCAGCCGTCAACTCGGTCGTCAAGGTCTCCTGGGTGATCATGTCCGCGTAGCCAACCAGCGCTGCAGCCACGTCGCCCTCGGCCGCGTATCCCAACCGTATCCGGTCGGCGATATCCAGCCCCGCTTCCTTACGCATGTTGTTGATCGTGCGCACCAGATCGCGGGCGTAGCCTTCCTGGATCAACTCCGGCGTCAGGGCCACATCCACAGCCACGGTGACGCCCTTCTCGCTGGCCACGGCCAAACCGCCGCGTGATTCCGTCTGGATAAGCACGTCGTCGCCGGACAGGCTAACGACGTCACCGTCAACGACTAAATCAAGTGCCTCGCCCGACTGCAGCCTGACAGCCGCGTCGGCGGCATCCAGCGCCTCCAGGGCCTGCCGCACAGCCGGGAACCGCTGGCCCAGTTTCGGGCCCAGGACACGATTGTTGGGCAGTAACTTGTAGCTCACCAGCTCGCCCACTTCGGAGACGATCTCAATCGCCTTGACGTTGATCTCCTCGCTGAGCACATCCGCCAGTTCCATCAGGTCGGCCCGTTCCTGCTGGCTGCCGACAAACACCTTGGCCTGGGCCAGCGGCTGGCGCAGCTTGACATCGGCCGCCCCACGCGCCGAACGGCCGAGCGCGGCGGTGGTGATGGCCAGTCGCATTTTATCCAGCAGGCGTCGGTCGAGCGTTGCCGCGTCGACCTGCGGGTAGAGCGTGTGATGGACGCTCTCCGGTGCGTCGGGATCGGTCGTCCGCACCAGATTCTGGTACATGGCTTCGGTCACAAAGGGCACGAACGGCGCCAGCAGCTTGGTGTAGGCCACCAGCACGTGGTAGAGCGTGGCGTAGGCGGCCGATTTGTCGTCGTCGGCCTCGCTCTTCCAGAAACGGCGGCGGGAGCGTCGCACGTACCAGTTAGATAGGTCGTCGAGCAGCAGCTCCAGTTGCTGAGTGGCCCGCTCGGCGTCGTAATTCGCCAGCGCCGCGTGGACGGCCAGCGTTGTCTCGTCCAGCCGCTCAATGATCCAACGGTCCATCTGGGCGTTGGCCGCCACCGGCGATTCGCTGACTGCACCGTCCGCGCCGGGCAGCCAGCCGTCGAGCTGGGCGTAGGTCACGAAGAAAGAGTAGACGTTCCACAGCGGGATCAGGAACTGGCGGCGGGTCTCATCGCCACGCCCATAGCCGAACAACAGGTTCTGCTCCGGTTTGCTGCTCGCATACAGCCAGCGCATGGTGTCCGCACCCATCTTTTCGGCCGCTTCGTTGAACTCGATGGAGTTGCCCCACGATTTGTGCATCTCACGGCCGTCTTCGGCGAAGAGCGTGGCGTAGCCGAACAGGTTGCGGAACGGCGCTTCGTCGGCCAGAACCGTGCTCTGGGCCAGCAGGCTGTAGAACCAGTTGCGGAACTGGCCAGGGAAGCTCTCGGTGATGAGATCGGCCGGGTACCACTTATCCCAGTAGGCGGGATCGTCACGGTATTGCAGCGTGCTGAGGGCGACGATGCCTGCGTCCAGCCACGGATTACCGACATCGGCCAAGCGCGTGGCCGTGCCCTCGCAGTGCGAACAAGCGATCTTGACCGCATCGATGTACGGCCGATGGGGTGTGTGACCCTCGAACACATCCCAGCCCTGAACGGCACGTTCTTCCAGTTCGTCTTCACTGCCAATCACCGTGAAGCCGTCGCACGCGTCGCACACCCAGATAGGCAGGGCCAATCCCCAGTAGCGCTTCTTGCTGATCATCCAGTCGTGCATGTTGCGCAGCCAGTCCATCTCGCGCTCACGGCCGAAACTGGGGTGCCAGTCGATCTCGTCAACCCGATCCATGATCTGATAGCGCAGACTGGCCGCCTTTTCCGCTTCGGTCAGTTCCGCGCGCGGCTTGTCGTAGACCGGACCCATGCTGATGAACCACTCGTCGACCAGCCGGTAGACCAGCTCCGTGCCGCAGCGCCAGCAATGGGGATAGCGGTGAACGTAGCGCTGTTTGCGATAGAGCAAGCCCTTCTCGCGCAGGTCGGTAAAGACGTCATCGGCCACCGTCAACACCTCACGGCCGGTTAGCCAGCCGAACCCGGCGAGGTAAACGCCGTTCTCATCCAGCGGGGCCACCACCGGCAGGTCGAATTCCTTGCTCAGCGCAAAGTCCTCCGCGCCGCAGCCGGGGGCAATGTGGACGATGCCGGTGCCTTCCTCAGCGCCGACGTCCTTCCACGAAATCACGCGGTGGGTGTAGTCGCCCTCGGCAAACGCCTCTTGCTCGGCGGGCAGCTCGTCGTAGGGACCCACGTACTCCCAACCGACCATGTCCGCACCTTTGAGACGCCCGACCACTTCATTGTTCTTGCCGATAAGCGAGTTTTTCATCGCCGCCTCGGCCAGATAGTAGGTCCAGCCGTCGTCGGATTGAACGCGCACATAGTCCAGGTCCGGCCCGACGGCCGCCGCCACGTTGCTGGAGAGCGTCCAGGGTGTGGTGGTCCAGACCAGCAGGGCCTCGTTCTCGCGGCCGACCAGCGGGAAGCGGACAAAGACCGACTCGTGGGTCACGTCCTGATAGCCATCGGTGACGATCTCATGCTGGCTGATGCCCGTGCCGCAGCGCGCACACCAGGGCATGACATCGCGCCCCTTATAGAGCCAGCCGTTCTCATGGCATTGCTTGAGGAAGCCCCAGATCTGGAAGTTGTTCTCATCGCTGAAGGTAAAATAAGAGCCGCCCAACTGGGGCAGTCCCAACTGGGCCACGATCTGCTCGATTGTGCCGGTCACCGGCCCCTGCGGGCCATCGACCGTGATAACCTGCGTCGGGTTTTCCTCCAGGAGCTCGGCCAGGCGGCGCAGCGTGTCTGGGTCGTTCCAGTCCATCCAGTAGCCGAGGCGCTTGGACTGCTCAGTCTGGACGGCCGCATAGCGCAGCACACGCGCCTTGCACAGCTTGACAAACTCGGCCAGCCCAAAGGCCTCGATGTCGCGCTTGGACTTAAAGCCCAGCTGCTTCTCGACCTCTACCTCGACCCACAGACCCTGGCAATCAAAGCCGTTCTGCCAGCGCTCGTTCTTGCCGAGCATGGCGTTGTAGCGCTGGTAGAGGTCCTTGTAGGTGCGGCCCCAGGCATGGTGGACGCCCATCGGATTGTTGGCCGTGATGGGCCCGTCGATGAAGCTGAAGATGCCGTACTCCGCCTCGGAAGCGGCCCGCAGCCGGCGCAGCTCGTTGAACGAGTCGTTCTCAGCCCATTGCTGCAGCACGTCCCGTTCCAGGGCCACAAAATCTACCTTATTGGATACGTCCTTAAATGCCATACGTTCTACCTTGTCCTTACCATTTCACTCAACAGTTGAATGCTGATAGATAACCAATTGCGCGGCGACGGCCGTCAGCCCATCGTCACGCCACAGGCGCAGCGGCCATCCGTCCTCATGCAGCCAGACCCGCCGCTGTTGATCGGCCCAGCTAATTTCAAGTCCCTGCGCCGCTATAGGGTTCGCCGCTCACCGTGACCGTCTCCGGTTCAAGCACCCGCACATCAACCGTCTGCGGCTGAAGCGCCATCGCTTGCGCGGGATCGGCCGTAGTCTGATTCAGCGTCACCGAGGCCACGGGCGCCCCACTACCAGCCAACGGAACCAAAAGCGACAGCCCTGCGGCGGACGGAAACCAGAACGGGCCGGCCGCGTGGTAGTCTTCGTAATCTTGCCCGTTGACGTGGCGCGATTCGGTGATCTGCCCACCGTCCCAGGTTGCGGTGCCGGCGATCTCCAAGCCATCACCCCAAAAGCGGAGCTTGAGTTGCTCCGGGCTGCCCGTCGGGGTTCAGCGTCAGATGGTAAAGCGTCGACCGCCCGGAAGGCGCCGTCCGCGCATCGAGATCCACCCGCAGGAAGCGATAGCCATCGACTGCGGCCGTCAGCCGATACTGCTCGACGGCCCCGGTCGGCGCGCCGTCGCGCTCGTAGCGCAGCTGCCCGGCGACGATCGGCCTCTCGTACGGCAGTTGGTGGATGATGAATCGCACGCGCCACTACTCCAGCGCCAGATAGATGCGCTTGTTGATCTTGCCCTTGCTCTTGTAATCCGTCACGCGAATACGGCCGACCTCGCTGGTGTTGGCCACATGCGTGCCGCCATCGGCCTGCAGATCCAGCCCTTCCAGTTCGACCGTGCGCACTTCGTGATGCCTTCCGGCAGCAGGTTGATCTTGGTGCGAATCAGGTCGGGGATGGCCAAGGCCTCGTCGCGAGGCAAAATGCGCACCCGCGTCGGCCGCGGCCGCGGTACTTCGGCGTTGATCGCGGCCTCGATCTCGGCCACCAGTTCCTGCGCATCGTCTCGAACTCGAAGTCCATCCGCCCGGCCCCCGGCTCCATGTTGCCGCCGGTGACCTGGGCGCCATAGTCACGCCAGACCACGCCGCAAAGAATGTGCATGGCCGTATGGGTTCGCATGAGCTGATAGCGGCGCTCCCAATCCAGTTGGCCGGTCACCGCCGTGCCCACCGGCGGCAGGTCGCCTTCGATGAAGTGCACCGGTTGGCCGTTGACCTTCTTGACGGCCGTCACGGTCCAGGCTCATCTCCCGCCGACAGCGTACCCACGTCGCAGGGCTGGCCGCCGCCGCCGGGATAGAACGCCGTCCGATCCAGTCACAACGCCGCCGTCAACCCGCTCGACCACGACGTCGCCGGAAACTCCTTCACATACGCATCGGTCACATACAGTAAATCAGTCATGATCTTGCCCCTAAAGAAAAACGCCCTCGTCCAATAAAGGGACGAAGGCGTGAAGCTCTCCGCGGTACCACCCAAGTTTCGAGCCAACGGCCCGACGCTCAACGCGACAACTACTCTTGTCGCGGTCCCGATAACGGGGGACCAGGTCGTCCAGGTCTACTCAACCTGCAGGTCTTTCGGCTGGCGGCTCCTGAGGGATCTTCGGCCGGGAGCTTGTGCCTGACTCTCACCCATTCAGGCTCGCTGACCAAACTGGTCCGGCGTACTCGTCTCAATCATAGCCTGTCGCTATTTGTGACATTAGTATAGCGTTTGGAGGGGTAAAGTCAACAGGATCAAGAAACGGATCTGCCTGTTAAGGGTAGAAACCTGACACCGGCTCCCGACGCATTCAGACCGTTCCCAGCCATCGGCCGATATCGCGAACCCTCCCAAAACCCGAACACGATTCCATCCGCTCCCGAATCTGTGCTGTGCGGGGATCATGCCCTCCATCAGATCGGTGCTGAACGGCACAGGCACTGCCGGGGCGCCCAGCGCTCGACCGGCGCGTCCAGATCAAGGAAGGCTTCAGCCACAATGGTTGCCACAATCTCCGCCCCAAATCCACCAAACTCGATATCCTCATGCACGATCAGACAGCGCGAGGTCCTGCGGACGGAGTCGAGCACGGCTTCCTTGTCCCAAGGCACAATCGTCCGCAGGTCGATGATCTCCACACTCGCGTCCAAGGTCCGCCGCGGCCGCCTCACACCGCTCCACCATGGCCCCCCAGGTAACCACGGTCAGGTCGTCGCCCGGCTGCACATCCGCGCTTTGCCGAACGGCAGCATAACTCGTCACCCGGATACGGCCGTCTGGCCCAGCCCGCGTCCAGCATCGCCCGGTGTTCGAAGAAGTAGACCGGATCGTTGCCGCGCAGTGCCGACGCTCAGTAGGCCCACGGCATCTTCGGCGTTGGACGGGAAAGCCACCAGCCAGCCTACCGAATGCGCCAACGCGGCTTCGTCGGTCACACTGTGCCACGGATCGCCGATCTTGCGGATAGCCGCCAGGCAGCCGCACGACCAGCGGCGCGGCAAAGCGGTTGGCCGTTCCGCCAGCGAATCGTGCCCCATTGTGCATCTGCTCCGTGGCCGGGTCAGCATACTTGCGGAACTGGATTTCCGGCACGGGCATCAGTCCGGCTATCGCCATGCCCACCGCCCGGCCGACAATTCCCTCTTCCGACAAGCTGGTGTCAAAGACTCGCTCGTCGCCGTACTTGCCTTGCAGGCCCAGCGTGGCCGCATGGACACCCCCCTTTGACCCGACATCCTCGCCAAAGACCAGGCAGCGCGGGTTCATGGCCAACTCCACATCGAGCGTGCGGCGGATGGCCTCAATCAGATTGACCCGGCGGGGATCGGCCGTCGCGGGTTGATCTGAGCCGCTGGGCAAGATGATTCCGTCGGACAATAAGCCACCTGCCTGTCTGCGGCTGCTTCGGATCACTGAAAACGAAGTGCGTGACCGTTGACTTTGTCGGCAATGGGCTGAGCTTCGGCCGCCGTTCGAGCCGCATCTACGGACTCGGTGGCCGCTTTGACTAGTTGTGCCCAGCCGGCTTCATCCAGCAGCGCGGGCACCAGGCAAGCACGCAGCGCCTCAATCGGATCGCGCGACCACTCATCGGCGCGCTCGTCCTCGGATTTGTAGGCCTGATTGTCGACGCTGGAATGGCCGGAGAGCCGAGGAACGTTCAGCCGGAGTAGCCCGGCCCGACACCGGATCGGACATGGTTGACGGCCGATGTCACCAATTCGGCCGTTTCCGCCGGCATCGTCCCACTGCCCTCCCAGATAGTCAACCCGCTAAACGAGGCCAGGTTGGCGGCGATATTGCCGCCCGGTGTTTGCAGCCAACCCTTGACCGATATCGCGTAGTTGTTGTCCTCGATAACAAACAACAGCGGCAGCTCCAGCGTCGTTGCCATCGTCAAAGCAGACCAGAAGCCGTTGCTGGCCACCGAACCCTCACCGCCAAAGACCACAGCAATGCTCCGGGCCGCCTTGCGCTCACCGAGCTGCCCCGTCGCGGTAGCGAATTGCCTGCGCCCACCCGGCGGCCGGCGTATACTGCGAGCCCACGTCCGCCGCCATCGGCAGGACGGGGCCCGCCCGCGCCGCGGTAGATTGAAGACGACGCCCGACATCACGGCCGTTGCTGATGCTCCCCTCGCGGGCCATGTCTGACGCCAGTGCCTCTTCGAGCGTCAGGCCGCTGCCGAGCATAAACGGCCGCGAACGGTAATAGACTCCGGCAGCATCCAGCGGCTCGGTCAAGAAGCTGGCTAATCAGCAGCTGACCCAGTTCGTGGCCGCGTGCCGAAAACTGGTAAGTGACCAATCCCTGCGGCGTCAGCTCGCTCTCCTCCAGTTCGTCCATGATCCGCGAGGCCAGAGCCAGCCGGGCCACTTCCTGCCAATCAAATCCAGGTGCAAGTGAACTCACGCGAAACCTCCTCTCCAGGTGCAGACTGCTGCGTCCGTTTGCCAACGATATGGCTCGCAGTTTGTAGCCCGATGGGACCGAATCGCCAAATCTTATCGTTCGATGGCGTACCGTCGCTTGTGCAGCCGCGTCCGGGACGTCATAATGAGCGTACTGTCTGACAAGTCGCCAACGCTTGCCCGCCTATCCAACCATCGTACGACGAGGATACCGTCATGAATAACAACCGCCTCCCGCAACCCACCCGCGCCGCCACACCGGCGACCGTATTGGGGCTACTCACATCGCTATGCGCAACGCTGCTGCTCCTGGTGGCCATTACCCCAACGGCCGCTTTCGAGCCGGACCCCTCGCCCCTGATTGTCGGCGGTGAGGAGGCGGTCCCCGGCGACTGGCCGTTCCAGGTTGCGCTCATTCGCAACGGCGGCGACCCTTTTGCGGATCAGTATTGCGGCGGTTCGCTGGTGGCTCCGGAATGGGTGCTGACGGCCGCTCACTGCGTGAACGGCCGGTCGCCGGAGATGATCGATGTCGGCGCGGGCCTACACAATCTGGCTGTTCCCGATCCGAACTGGCAGCGACGGGACGTGGCTGAGATTCGGATGCACCCGGCCTATAATCCCAGCACCGACGATAGCGATATCGCCCTGCTCAAGCTGACCGTTCCGGTGACCTTCCGAGCCGGGCAGGGCGCGATCTTGCCTATAGGCGCAGTGGCCCCGGTGGCAAGTTCCGCCGGCGATTTGGTCGGTGTCATGTCCACGGTCATTGGCTGGGGCGATACGCTGGTCCAACCGGCCCCCGGCGGCGGCCATCTCTTTCCCGACACACTACGCCAGGTTGATGTCCCCATCATCGCCAACAGCACCTGCAATGCCGCCTACTCCAATGAGATTACGCCCAACATGCTCTGTGCCGGTTACGTAAGTGGCGGCAAAGACTCGTGCCAGGGCGACAGCGGCGGCCCTCTGCTGGCCAAAGACCCGGCCACGCAGATTTGGCGACAGGTTGGCGTCGTAAGCTGGGGGTCTGGCTGTGCTCTGGCTGCCTTCCCCGGCGTCTACACCCGCGTCTCTGAGTTCACCGACTGGATTACGGCCGAAACGGGCACAACCCAGGAGCCTTGCTCCTCCGGCAGCGCCGCGCAAAATGCCGAGTGCACGGCACTCAGCGCGTTCTATCAGGCCACGGGTGGAGCGGGTTGGCTGAATCAAACCGGCTGGCTGTCGGAGTCATCGGCCTGCGACTGGTTTGGCGTCACCTGCGATGCCGGGCGCGTCGTTGGGTTGTCACTGCCGGGCAACGGGTTAGACGGCCGTTTGAATGACGCGCTGGCCGACCTGACGATGCTGCACCATTTGGTGTTCACCGACAACGACGCCCTGGTTGGGCCGCTGCCGGAGGCCTTGACGACGCTGAATCTCACGGTCCTAAAGCTGGACGGCACCCACGTGTGTGTGCCCACGGATGAGACCATGCAGGCATGGCTGGCGACCATCCCCGATTGGACGGATTCGGGCTACGTCTGCAGCGCCACCTATCTGCCCGCGACACTCGGCCAGTAGATGACCGGCCCAGCCTATTGGCCGGTCAAAGTGCTCTGCCAGCGAGCCAGCTCGTCGCGCGCGGCCGTATAGCCGCGCTCGATCAGCGTCTCATAAGCGGTGAAGTCTAGCGCCCCCACATCGCGCACGTCGGGCTCAATGATGATATCGGCCAGTCGTTCGGCCGCGATGC
Source organism: uncultured Chloroflexia bacterium (assembly GCA_963695535.1). Classification (GTDB taxonomy): domain Bacteria; phylum Chloroflexota; class Anaerolineae; order Promineifilales; family Promineifilaceae; genus Promineifilum. The sequence continues at coordinate 351,422 of CAVOGT010000001.1, read as the reverse complement.
GATGGTAGAGGCTGTTGACTTCCATGGTACGCAGCATGATGCCGGCCAGGCTGGGCACGTCCCGCGAAGTCGCAAACGGGTTAGCTCGACTGAACAGCACTTCCCACCCGGACACACTCTCGCCAAAGTCATAGTGGCTGGTGTCCTGGATGTGGGGGCTGACATTTACTCCAATCAGCAGGCCGCAATCCAGCCTGGTGGCCATGATGTCAACGGGGAAATTGTTCATCACGCCACCATCAACAAGGAGTTCATTGCGCTCGTTGAGAATGGGCGAGAAGACGCCGGGCAGCGCCGTGCTGGCCCGAACCGCGCGCCACAGCAGGCCGCGCTCGTGGACCACCGGCGCGGCCGTCGAAAGATTGGTGGAGACGCAATAAAATGGCCGCCACAAATCTTCGATATGACGCTCGCCGTAGAGCTGCTGCAGTGCTTCGGTCACTTTTCGCGAGGCCATGACGGCCGTATAGGGAAACGTTCGGTCCAGCAGCGTGGCCGGGTTGGCCATGCGCTCGGCCAGCCGAATGCCCTCATCGGTATTGAGGCCGGTGGCCCAGGCCGCGCCGACCATGGCCCCCATGCTCGTCCCACCGATGTAGTCGACCTCCAGCCCGGCCTCTTCCATGGCGCGAATAACGCCGATGTGGGCCATGCCGCGGGCCGATCCACCGCTGAAAACCACGCCGACCGCCCGGTTGGTAAGCCGCCGCACCAGCCGGGCCCAGTCGCCCGGCATCGCCTGGCGAATGTGATGGTGGGCGGTCACCTGGCGCGGAGCCAGCCACCGGCCGGTGCCCGATGGCTCCTGCGTGGGCGACGTATAGAGCAATACCAGTTCGCGACGCGTTCGGGGATTGAGACGCTGCTCCAGACCACCGGGCGTGGGATCGCCACCTGCTTCGCCCAGGAACAAGATACGGTCAGCCTGACTGACACAGCGCTGGGTCCAAGCCGTGTCGCGGCCATCGGCTACGTAGAGAATGTGCTGATAGCGGGCTTCCTGCTGCTGCAGCCAACTGTTGACCACCAGACTCAACGGATGGTCGGTGTCAAGGTTGGCTGCCCCGGGGCGGCCATAAGCAGCATCCAACCGGTCACTGGTAAAAAGGGCCGTGGGGCCGACGGACGCCAGGACCTCATAGAGTTGTTCGGCGAACGCGACCAGCGGCACGGGTTGGTCGCCGGCGGGCACAACGGCGATGGTCAGCGCTCGCGGCCCACCAGCCGAGCTAATGCGCTGAGTGCGCTGCAGACGCTGCAGGATGAGCCGGGCGATTTCGGTCATCACCTGCGGATGGTCCCGAGCCAACTCCTCAAAAAGCTCGCGGGTCAACTCGACCACATCGGTATCGCGAATGGCGTAAACGGTGGCCGAGCGCACATCGTCATTGATCAGTGCCGCCTCGCCGATGGTGACGCCGGAGCCGACTTCATCCAGCACACGCTCCCAGGGGCCTTCGTCGGCATGGTCGCCCGCCGGCTCCTCACGCACCACCTGCAGCCGGCCGTTGACGACGATAAACATCGACGTGGCCGCGTCGCCCTGACGCATCAGCACTTCGCCATCAGCCAGCCGTCGCCACAGCAAACGGTTCTGCAGTGCCTGCAGCGTGGCCGCATCGAGATCGCCCAGCAACCGGTACAGAATGTCGGCCAATTGCGAGCGCTGCACGCGCGGGGTCACGGCCCAGGCCAGTCCGTCAACGATGGACGGATGCTTTTCGGCCAGGCGTTCGAATCCCTCGCGGCTGAGTCTGACCAGGCGCGTGTCCACGGCAGCGACGACATCGGCCGTACGCGGTTGCCCGGTCAGCAGCGCCATCTCGCCCACGGTCGCGCCCGCATCCAACCGGTCGAGCACGCGGGGCGGGCCGTCCGCCTGCGGCAACTGCACATCCAGCAGCCCACGGTCGATGACATAGAGACTGTCGCCGGGATCGCCTTGCCGAAACAGGATTCCGCCGCGGGGGAGAGTGACTATCTCCAAGGCGTCGGCAATCTCAGCCCGGGCCGCGCGATCCATACGACCGAACAGCGCGTTGGCACTCACTAGCTGAAACGGGTCGAAGTCATCCGGGAGAGGTTGGTCACTGTCCGTCATGCGTTGCTCCGCTACCTATGGTAGCCAATATGCGATTTATTCGCCATGTGCGATGGCCGGGGACGTCCTGGGCCATGCGGTTCGGCCTTGGGCTGGCTTAAGGTAGATTTGAACCGGATATAAGGGAATCCGTTCGGCAATCAACTACAATTGAGTGGTTCAATCGACCATCCTTAAGGCCTAAGTTAAGCCGAGTTCACTATGCTGGTGTAAAGCAGGTCACATGCGGCCCCCCTGGTTGTATGTTAAAGTATAGATGCTGCTCAAGGCATTGCGGTTCAACTGAGAAGTGACGTCGGCCTACAGTCCCACCGGACTCTTCCGCCACGGCGTCATGACAACCGGATAGATTATTCACGCTGGTACCGTCCGACTGATGATAATGCCTTCGCGCTCTCATTCGATCGATGGGTGGCGTATTGGCCGGATGACAGACCCGGCGCACAGCACATGGAAATGCGCGACTTGTGACTTGTATTGGAGAAAATTAATATGTCCTCTCGTCTCCCCCGACTGACAACCCTATTCAGTTCAGTTGCGTCTGCCTGTGATCATCATGGGCCTCTTGCTGTTTGGCATGGGCCTGATGGGCCCAGCCCAGGTGTCGGCCGACGTCGTCTGTGACGGCTCGCCCATCACGAATGAAACGTGCTTGATCGCGGCAATTCTGGACGCCAACGAAATTGGCGGCCCGGCCGTAGCGACAACCAATGGCACGGACAGCACCGACAGCAGCACAATCGTCCTGGCCGACGGCGCTACGATCTACCTCACTGGCGCATATGAATACAGTGATGAGTTGTCAAATGGCGGCTATAACGGGTTGCCGCCTATCGGCAGCTACCTCACGATTACGGTCGACGGAGCAGACATCAACACCAGCGCTCGCGCCACCATCGTTAGGGAAAGCGAAGGGGCATTGCGATTATTTGAGATCTTGCCTTATGGCTACCTAGATCTCAACAATGTCACGCTGGGCGGCGGCTTGGCCCAATGGGGCGGGGGCATCTACAACGCGGGTGATCTCTATCTGAACAACGTCATCATGGAAGACCATTGCGGCTACAGGGGCAAGACGGCGGCGACCCGGCTGCAGCGCGCCGGTGGTGGTGGCGGCGGCGCAGGAATTGGTGGAGCGCTATTTAATGCCGCGGGTGGCAATGCAGTCGTCTATACCAGTACATTTCGCGACAATTCGTCCGTTGGCGGAAACGGGGCCAGTTGGCTCGGTTACGTCGGCGGGGAAGACGCGAGCGGTGGCAACGGTGGAGGGCCTGATGGTGGCGCTGGATCGTTTGGATCAGCACCGGCTGCTGACGGCGGCTTTGGCAGCGGTGGCGGCGGAGGTGGCGCAACCTGGAGCGCAGGCGGGCCGGCAGGCGACGGGGGCTATGGCGGCGGCGGCGGTGGCGGCGGCGGCACTACCGGCGGCTGCGGAGATTCTGGGTTTCCTCCCTGTTCCGGTATCGGTGGTGCGGGCGGTTTTGCCGGTGGCAACGGCCAACAGGGTTTTCACAGCGGCGCCGGTGGTGCTGGCGGTGGTGCCGGCCTCGGCGGGGCCATAGCCAATTTCGGCCACATCGAACTACTTGATAGCACACTCGTATCGAATACGGCCAGTGGTGGCAGTGGGGGCAGCGATATTGATGGCTCGGGTGAACCCGGCCAGGGTCTCGGCGGCGCGATCTTCACCGACGGTCAGTTCAATATCCCTGAGTCCCTCTATCTAACCAATGTCACCATCGCCAGTAATTCGGCCAGCGACGACGGCGGTGGCATTTATGTTCGCAACGATACGTTCGATGCCCAGTTTCTGACTCTGGCTACTAATACGGCCGGCGGCAATGGTGGGGGCCTGGCTCTCGCCGGCACGATCGACTTCAATGTGACTAATTCGATCATTGCGGGCAATACGGACATCTCGGCTCCAACCTATCATCCGGACTGTTCCGACAGCTCCGATGATCTCTACGGCGCCGGCTATTACAGTCTCGTCGGCCTCGGTACCGGCTGCAACGACCTATTTGATGAGGTTTACGACGGCAATATTGTGGGCGACGGAATATCCGGCATGCCCGCCATACTGGTGGCCCTGGCCGACAATGGCGGTCCAACCCTACACCATTGCCTTGGCCACAGGAAGTCCGGCCATCGATGCTGGCGACCCGTCCTTTGACGACGGACGTGGAGTACTATCCCTACCTTGACCAGCGTGGCTACGATCGGGTTGTTGACGGCGACGGCGATGAAGATGCCGTAGTCGATATGGGCGCCTATGAATATGACCCGTCGGAAACGAGTGGCCTGCCGATAGCCGTCGATGACGAGTTCAACATTGACGAAGGCGACACCATCAACGGCGATGTCACCGTGGCCAATGGCTTTTACGGCGAGGCCGACACGGTTCCTGAAGGATATATCGCCGTGCTTGACCAGGCGCCCGAACAGGCCGTGGGCGAGTTTGACATCAATCCCGACGGCACCTTCACGTACGTCCATGACGGCAGCCAGCCATGGAATGAAGGGCCGGCCGACAGCTTCGCTTACCGCCTGGTGCCTGATACGGGTGAGTACGACCTGGGCGACACCAGTCTTGCTGATGTGTACATCTATGTCACCCCCAGCAACGACGCGCCGACCATCAGTGCCGTGGGTAATCAAAGTACGCCCATCAACACGGCCGTAGGCCCCATCCCGTTCCAGGTGTGTGACGAGGAGACGCAGGCCTATCAGCTTGAGGTAACCGGCACATCGAATAACCAGACTCTGGTGCCGAATGGCAATATTGTCATCACCAAGAATCCGTCCGAAGCGGAAGCCCTGTGTGAATTCAATGGCGACCGCTGGGTGACCATTACCCCGGCCGCCGGGCAGACCGGCACGGCCACCATTACCCTGACCGTGGATGATGGAGACGAAGAAGAGGGTCCACTCGGAGCTGCTACCGACAGCGATGACGCAGTGACGGATACCAGCTCGACGACCTTCACCGTGACGGTGACCGGTTCGGCCAACAACGCGCCCGTGGCCTCCGCCGATTCGGCTTCTGTGCCGCGCAATGGCACCGTAACGACGCTGACCGGTGGCGCAACCAGCGTCCTGGCCAACGACACGGACAGCGATGGCCCGTCGGCTCTGACGGCCCAACTGGTCAGCAGCCCCAGCCACGCGAGCAGCTTCACGCTCAATCCCAACGGCACTTTTTCCTATACCCACGACGGGGCGGAAATTGTGTCTGACAGCTTCACCTATCGGGCCTTTGACGGCGTCGCCCAATCGGCCGTCACTAAGGTGACGATCGCCATCGAAAACAACACCCGCGAAGACTCAGTCGAAATCGTCGAGAATCAGGATGTTGAGGATGCCGCTCTGACAGAAACCGACCCCAACTGGTACAAGATCGATGTCACTCAACCCGGTTCCATCCTGACCATCCAGCTCGAAAGTGACTTCGATTATGACTTGTTCCTGTATGCGCCGGACCTAGACCCTGACACGGGCACCATCCGCGACCTATCCGGCGGCATCGTACCGCTGGGCCAGCTGGGCAATATCGGCCAACTCGGCAATATCGGCCAGCTCGGCAACATCGGTCAGCTGGGCAACATCGGCCAACTGGGTAACATCGGCGACCTGGTCGACCTGGGCCAGCTGGGCAATATCGGCCAACTCGGCAATATCGGTCAGTTGGGCAATATCGGCCAGCTCGGCAACATCGGTCAGCTGGGCAATATCGGTGACAGTGACATCTCCGGCACGCTGGTCGGCGTCTCGGCCACCAGCGGCAGCGGCAACGAACTCATCGTGCACGATGTCCATGAATTGGCTGGGCCGTATTACATCGGCGTTCTGCCCTTTGGCACCGAACCCATTGGCCAGCCGTTCGATCTGAGCGTTCAGATTGAAGTAGAGGCGCTGCCAACCTTTGACGGAACATTGCAGACCACGTTCCAGACACCGCCGACCGACAGCAGCGTCGAGACCCTAATCCTGTGGAATCAGGCGCGCATCGAGGAAAGCTACATCGGCGAGTCGGCCGCTTTGGCCACCAAGTTGGCGACCCTGGCGACCGAAGTCAACGGTGTGGTCATCGACCTAAATGCCCCGGCCAATCAGACCGGTGCGGCGCTGAACTACATCCGTTCCGCCTATGACGATTGGGACGCCAATGTCGCAAATCCGCAGGCGGCCAACTTTGTGGCCCAGACGATCAAGGCCTATCTTTACGACATTCTACCCGCCTACCCTAACCTCAAGTACATGGTGTTGGTAGGTGGCGACAATATGCTGCCGTTCCGGCGCATTGTGGACAACACCCTGGTCGCCAATCAGCGCAATTATGCGCCCAATACTGAAGACCCGGCCATCAAGGCGGCGTTCGAGAACCGCTACGTGTTGACCGACGACTACTATGCGGCCCCGCTGCCGCTGGTCTACAGCGGCCGCGAGATCTACCTGCCGCAGTATGGCACGGGTCGCCTGCTGGAATCTCCCTCCGAGATCACGACCATGATCGACACGTTCCTGGCCAACCCGGTCCTGGTACCGGAAACGGCGCTGGTGACCGGCTATGACTTCCTGGAAGACCAGGCCGACGCCATCGTGACGGAACTGGGTGATCGAGGCATTAGCGGAGCCAATCTCAACCAGGAGCTGATTAACAACAACTGGGATGGAGATGACTTCCGAACGACGGCCCTCCAATCGGGCGCGTCGTATGACTTGATCTCCCTCAACTCCCACTTCGATCACTATCTGTTCTACCCTAACGGGGACCCGGTGGATCCAAATCTGGTCTACGGCAGCGAGTTGGATGACCTGACGACCACCTGGGACTTAGACGCTTCGCTGGTGTTCTCGGTAGGCTGTCAATCGGGCTTGCCGGCCGCCGATGGCTTTGCTGGTAACGCCGGACTGCGCGGTGCCGACTGGGCCCAAATGTTCGCCCGGCAGGGTGCGGCCTTCATCGGCAACACCGGCTTCGGCTATGGCGACAGCGACCTGATTGCCTACTCCGAACTGCTGATGGTCCACTTCGTTGAGGAGCTGGGTTACAAGCCCACCAATGGCGATGACCCGTCGGTGGGTATGTCGCTGACTCGGGCCAAGCAAACGTATTACAACGCCATTGCGGCCGGATCGTTGAGCGCCTATGACGAGAAGCTACTGGCGGAAATGACATTGTACGGCCTGCCCATGCAACGCGTCAAGATGCCGAATCAGACCAATCAAGCGCCGGGCACATCGGCGGCAACACTGGATCAGGCGATCACGACTCCGGAACCCACGACATCGCTGGGTCTGGACCGTCGAGGTGCCCTGAGCACCAATGCTGCGTCTGCCACCGCCGTCGCCGCGCAGACGCTGAACCTGGAATTCGACTATACGGCGACTACGCTCAACAAGCCGGCACGGAACGGCACATACTACACCATTACCGGCGAGAACGACCTGCATCGCACCGGCGGACGGCCGATTCAGCCGCGCACTACGTTGGGCTTCGACTCAAAAACAGAGGTGGTCCATGGTGTGATGATGCTCGGCGGCGAGTTCACCGACATCGGCCCCAACTTCAATCCGATCATCCAGAACATCGTGTTCGAGGATGCGCTTGACGAACTGACCAACCAGGAGAATCAGTTCAACCTGCAGCAGTGGTATCCGAACAGCCCGGTTAGCATCAATCGCTTCCTGACCGTTGACGGCACCATCCGGCAGCGCGTGGTGGTTGTTCCCGGCCAGTTCCTTGCGTCCACAACCGGCAATGCTGACACGCGCGGGACGCAGCGCCTGTATGACAAAATGAAGGTGGCTGTCTACAAGTCACCGACCAGTGAACTCGACTTCATCGCACCGTCGGTCTGGCAGGTTTCGGCCACGCCGGGCGCCGGCAAGACCCTGAATTTCCGGGTGCGGGTCGATGACGTGTCCGAACTGGGCAGCGACAGCGGTATCATGCGCGTGGTTGTGCTATACCGTCATCTGAATGACAACGTCTGGTCGCTGGCCGACTTGAACTACAACGCCGGGACCGGCGTAGCCGACAAGACCGTTGTCGTATCCAAGACCGGGCAGTACGAGTACTTCGTGCAAGCGGCCGACAACGCGGGCAACGTTGCCCTGGCAGTCAATCGCGGCCGGTACTTCACGGTGACGGCCACGGACGCCCCGCCGCCTCCCGGCGATGACAAGGTGTTATTCATCAGCCCGCGCGGCAAGGGCACGGTCGACGGCCTGTCCTTCGGCATCGAGGATATCCTGGTTTATGTGCCGGAAGATGACGCATGGTCGATGTACTTCGATGGTTCGGATGTCGGGCTTCGCGCCAATATCTCGGCCTTCGCCCTGCTGGATGACGGCAGCCTGCTTTTCAGCCCCATTCGACGCATCAGTCGGCTGGGTCTGCTGAAGATGGTCCAGGCGCAGGACATCGTGCGCTTCATTCCGTCTGCGCTGGGCCAGAATACGGCCGGCACGTTTGAACTGTTCTTTGACGGTTCCGATGTGGGCTTGCAGGGCGCCAAGGAAGGAATCACCTCCCTGAGCCTTGACCCGGCCGGACGAATCGTGATCGGTACCAAGGGCAACGCTACCGTGCCCGGCAGCGGTAACCAGAACATCTCCGGCAATGCGGTAACGCTGTTGGCCTTCAATGCTAATCAGTTGGGCAGCGGGACCAGCGGCACCTGGGAGGTGTACTTCAATGGTGGCAACGCCGGTCTGGCCGGCAACAGTATTGCCGCGAGCTGGATCGACAAGATCACCGGCGAAGTCTACCTGACCACTGAAAAATCGTTCACGGTTGGCGGTACGGCCTACGGGTCGAATGACGTATTCGTCTGCGACCCCAACAGCCTGGGCACCAACACCAGTTGTACCTATAGTGGCTACTGGCTGGGCGAGGACCATGACTTCGGCAGTGAGGATATCTACGGCATCGAGCTAGGCGTGGGCCTGGACCTGACGACACCTAAGGGCACGATCACCATCGTGAAAGCGGTGACCGACGGCAGCGGCACGTTCGGCTTCAACGGCGACCTGGGTCCCTTCTCGTTGACGGTCACGTCGGGTGAAAACTCGACTGTGTTCAGCAACGTGCCCACAGGCACTTACAACGTCAATGAGAACGTCCCTCTGGGCTGGACCATCGTCGACCTGCAATGTGATGATCCCGACAACGGCTCAGCCATTGTGTCGGCAAATCAGGCCCAGATCGACCTGGACAACGGTGAGAACGTCATCTGTACCTTCGTGAACACGCCGGACGGCGTGACACCGACAACCGACGACGTCTACTTCAGTCCGTCTCGCTCCGGCAAGCTGGATGACGGTACGGCCGTAGATGACGGCGACATCATCGTCTTCCGCGCCAATGGCGATCAGGTGTTGTTCTTCAACGGCTCTAACTTCGACATCAAACAGGTCGAGGCCTTTGCCATCCTTGAGGACAACACCATCCTCCTCAGCTTCGGCAAGCGGATTACCCTCCCGACGATCGGCCGCGTCGAGCCGCAAGATATCGTTCGCTTCCGGCCGACTACAACCGGCCCCAATACCGCCGGGACGTTCGAGATGTACTTTGATGGGTCGGATGTCCTGTTGGGCACGCGCAGCGAATCGGTGGATGCCATCGCCATTGACGGTGCGGGCCGCCTGATTCTGAGCACAACCGGCGCCATCAAGGTAGTCACGGCCGGACAGGCTGTGACGGGTCGCAGTGAGGACCTGCTTGCCTTCGAACCGAGCTCCCTGGGGAATTCCACCAGCGGTACGTGGTCGATGTACTTCGACGGGTCGGATGTCGGGCTGTACGGTGAAAATGTGGATGCGGCCTGGATCGATACGGCCAACGGCGACATCTACCTGTCGACAACCAACAATGTGAACCTGTCAGGGTTTACGGCGACCAACAATACCGTGTTCGTGTGCGCGCCGTCTTCTTTGGGCGATAACACGGCCTGTACCTATCGCGAGTACTTCGACTCCGGTGATCAAGGGTTCACCCGAGGGGTTGACGGCCTGCATATCAAGCACTAGGTCAGGCGTCAGCTTACAAGACAAAACGAGGGTCTGCGTGATGTAGGCCCTCGTTTTTTGTTTCGCTTGAATGATGGTAGTAAACGCCGGCTGCGTTATTGCCTGCCGACTGTAGCGCCGCGTAGTTCGCGGGCAGTCAGCAAATCGCGCTCGGCGCCTAACATGTCCAACAGAGGTTCAGCCGCATCCAGATGGATCAGGGATCGTTCGTGATCGGCCTGGGCGGCGTAGAGCTGGGCCAGCAAGAGATGGGCCTGGGCCACGCCATACTCGTCCTTCACTTCGTCCAATAACTCCACCGCCTCCAGCAGGGCCGCCTCAGCCTTGGCATCGTTCTGTGCCGCCAGTTCGATCTTGCCGACAACGCGCAAGGCGTGACCGATCTCACCTTTCATCGACAGCTCAGTCGCCTCGTCACGGGACTTCTGGATGTGATCGCGCGCTTCAGCCAGCTCATGACGCACTAAATATGCTTCGGCAAAGCGACGGTGCATTTCCGGCACGAAATCACGCGACTGGGCCTGCTCAAACAACGACTGACTCTCGCGCAGATGCCGGAACGCCTCGTCCAGTTCCTCGCGTTTGACGAGCGTGGCTCCCAAATTCAAATGTAGGAGCCCGACAACATAGGGCGATTTGCCCAGGCGTTCCTGGATGGAAAGAGCACGCTCGTAGAATTCCAGCGCCTCGGACAGCCGGCCCTGATTGAGCGCAATGCCGCCACGATTGTTATCCACAAAGGAGCGGTTGTAGGCATCGCCCAACTGGCTGAAGATCTGCCCGGCCTGCCGATAGAACTCCTCGGCCTTCTGCCACAAGCCACTGTCGAAATAAATGTTGGCCAACAGATTCAGGACCGTCGCCTGTCCTGACAAGTTTTCCGACGTGCGATAAAGCGTCAGCGCTTCCTGCAAATGGTCGAGTGCGGAGTCGGTATTGCCGCGTAGGCGGTCGAGGTGCCCAATCAGACTATGCGAGCGGGCGACGATGGCCGTGGCATCCAGTTCGCTGGCAGCAAGCAGACTTGCCAGCGCCTGCTGCCGTGCTTCCTTGTAATTGCCCTGCCGGGTATTGATCAACCCGGCCAGGAGTCGCATCTCCAACGACGCAGGCACCAGCCGCTCACCCAATGCCCCCAGTCCGTTGTCAATCCACTCCAGCGCCTCGGGATACTCGCCGCGCATTTCAAAGGAGCGGGCGATCCACCGGCAGGCCTCAGCCTCGGCGTCGTCGTTGCCCATCTCGCGGGCCAGGGCCAAAGCAAGACGCAGGTTATCACCCGCCGGCTCAATCTGGCCGGTATTGAGTTGGAGTTCGCCCAACGCGGCGTGGATCTCCTGTCGCTCGGCCAAAGTATCTTCGCGCGGCAGGCGCTCCGCACTAGTCAGCGCCTTGGTGAAGTGGTCGATGCTCTGCAGATTCGCAAACAGTGCCTTGGCCCGTCGTCCGGCCAGTAGTTGATAGCGCAAAGCCAGCCGCCAATCTTCACCGAGGTAGGCGTGGTAGGCGATCTGCTCGGTGGCATCCGGCATTTCACGCTGCAGAGTGTCGGCCAGTGCGCAATGCAGCTCGCGTCGCTGTGTATAGAGCAGGGTCTCGTAGGAGACTTCCTGGGTGGCTTGTTGGCGGAAGGAGTAGCCCAGAGACCGTGCCGCCCGCTCGACCTCAAAATCACGCACAATGAAGTCACGCTGGTCGAGTAGCTGGGCCTGATCGGTCAGCACCTGGTCGTTCAGCCGGGCAGGGTGGACCTGGGCCACGAGTCCCAGCTCAAAGCTGAAGCCAATCACGCTGGCAACCTTGAGGGTGGGTTTGTGGGCTTCGGGAAGGCGATCGATACGAGCCAGGATGACACCATGCACGGAATCGGGGATGCCCAGGCTAATCGACTTGAGATCGGCCGACGGGGCCACAACCCACAGGCCACCTTCATAGGTGAGAGCATTAGCCGCCCGCAGTGAGTCGATCAGGCTGTCGGACAAGGCCCATTCGCCACCCGTCTGGACCAGTTGCTGCGATTCAAGAAGCGAATCGGCCAATTCGCGGACGAAGAACGGGTTGCCCTGCGATTTGGCGTGGATGAGCAGTCTAGCCAACAGTGACACTGGGCCGCCGAGTAGATTCTCCAGCTGATCGCCGACAGCCTCCAGGCTGAGGTCATCGAGTTCGACCAGCTGGAACTGGAGATAATCAGCTAGTCGGCTAAGCGAGCCCGTTTCATCGGCAAGTTCCGGTCGCGCCACGAGCAACAGTACGACGGGCACATCGGCCGTATCGCGCGCCAGCCCTTCGACCAAAGCCTGCGACGCCTCGTCCGTCCAGTGGGCATTGTCAATGACCAGCAGCAAGGGCTGGGAACGGGACCAGCTGCGAATGATCTCGATCACATAAGCCAGCAGCGCTTCCTGACGCTGTTTTGGCTCGAAGGCGGCCGTCGTCGGGTTGTCGGGAATGCGGCAGGCCCAGAATGTCGCCGAGCAGCGGGAGCCGAATCGCCCAGGACGGATTCAGGCTGGTTAGCGTGCGCTCGAGCAGGAGCGCTTGCTCGTGCTGGAACTCCTCGGCCGATTCGTCAGAGGCCGGACTGCCGGTCAGGCCTAGTATCTGACGCAGGATCTGCTGCCAGGGGTAATAGGCGGTCGATTGCGACATGCGCTGATTGGTGGCCGCGGCCACCTGGAAGCCGTTGGCCGCGGCGCGTTGGCGAAAGGCCGAGACGAGATGGCTCTTGCCTATACCGGCCGGGCCACTGATCATGACGATTTGCCCCTGCCCGGCCAGGCTCAGGTCGAGGAAGCGGGCCAGCTGCGCCTCTTGCGTATCACGGCCGACCAGGGGGACTTCGTAGATCGACGTCTGCCCGGCCTGGCCTTCGACCTTGCCCAGGAGTTCGGCCACAGGAATCGGTTCCGCGCCGCCTTTGACGGTGATGAGACCCAGCTGCTGGTAGCTGTAGCTGTGGGCCGTGGCTTCGGCGATGCGACTGCGAACCAAGATCTGGTCAGGGTGGGCTTTGCCCATGAGACGGGCGGCCATATTGACTTCGTTGCCCATCACACCGTAGGTGTGGCGAATGGTGGCCCCGCACTCTCCGGCCCAGACGCGGCCGCTGCTGATACCGATCTGCACCGGTTCAATATAGTCAAACTTGGCGGGCATCGCGAGCAGCTCCAGCGCCGCGGCCACGGAGCGATCGGCGTCATCGTCGTGGGCCACCGGCGCACCGAAGCTGGCATACATGTAACTGCCCTTGTCGCCGATGGTCAGCTGGATCAGATAGCCTTCATGCTTGCCCAAGACCTCTTGCTGCCAGCGGACGTAGGCGTCGAGCTTGGCGCCGGCGTCCTCGTCGTTATCGTAGTCGATGCCGGTGAAGCGCAGGAACATGGCCACGCTGGGGCGTAATTCGGCCAGGAAGCGAGCTGCCAGAACGAAGGCGCTCGTAGACCGGCGGCAAGGCCCACGGGCGACATTGCTCCTCGGTCAGGGCGCCGGGAGGCATGGGCGGGTGCGGATCATCCTCGGGCATGACGCTGAGGGCGGTGACCACGGCGTAGCGGTCGCCCTTACCATCGTCCGATCGCCATTCGGCCACTTCGAGCAGGTCGGCCAGCGGCTCCACAGCCGAACTGTGCAGCACCACCTCACCCTTCTCCGCGTGTTTCTCGGCGCTGGCCACATGGTCGAGCGTCAGCCCGGCCAACACGTCGATGAGCTGGATGTCGGGACGGCCGACGATGAAGCGGCGTGCCGGGCCAACGGCCACAGCCACCTTGATGGCCAGCGTGATGGGCGTGCCGGCCGGGGTGTGGACCGTGGCGAACGGCTGCATGGCCGCCTGCATGGCCAGCGCACAGGCGACGGCCCTGTGACCATTGTCGCCGTCGAGCCAGCAAGTGATGGAGTCGCCGGCAAAGCCCATGACGCTACCGCCATAGCGGTGGAGCTCCGTCGATGAGTGCTTCATAGACCGGATTGATCTGATTGAGGACTTCCTCGGCGCCGCGTTGGACGCCCAGTTCCTGGGCCAGCGCGGCCGTCAGTGGCGTGAAGCCGGAAATGTCGGCAAAAAGCACCGCCCCTTGGGTCCGATCGGGCAGTGACTCACCACGTGCCATTGCCAGGCGGCGATCCATCGGGATGAAGGCGTGGAGTGAATCCATAACGTTGATGCTGTCCGGCCTGACAGAGCGTGCGGCTTCTCGATCTGACGAACGAGCGCGTAATCCTCCCAGAGTATAAGCGGATCTGCCGGCTCTCGCAACGGGCAATGCTGGCGACACGCCGCAGTTGCCGAAACGCTCTGGCAATGGACAGGAGCAACAAACACCTGCAGCCACCATGTATCTGATGGCGTCAGTCAGAAATGGGTTGGCGGGAGAGGCGCAAGACGGAATCGCCCCGGAGAACGGCGGCCGACAACGGTTCCTACGCTTCCATGGGCATGATCGCCCACAGCACGGATAGAGCAGAAAAGCGCCAAACGCGAAACTCAGAAATGACAGGACGATAAAGATCACACGGATGATGGTCGGGTCAACCCCAAAATAGACTCCCAGCCCGGTGCACACACCGGCAATCATTCGCCCGTCTTCTACTCGAACTAGCTTCTTGTCCACGATTGCCTCCCAATTCCTTATGGCCGTTGTAACTCCAGGTCAGTCATCCCCCTTTCGGGGACATCGACCAACCCGTTGGCCATTTATTACTCACTAGGACCTGTACGCAGTTCTTCTACGGTGCAGTCACGCATGTCGGCGCGACGCCATTCGCCGGCATAAGCCGAACACGCGCGCAACCGGTTATAGTTTTCGTGTGATCAAGCGTAAATGCCAAACGCTTGACAATCACGGGTATGTCCCTACAATTTCATGCAATTGTCTTGGCGTGGCATTGTTGACTCTGCTGCGCTCGCCGAGAATGTCTACAAATCCAAGGGGAAGTGCAAAAGCAGTGCAACGACTTATACCCACAGCCGCCAGATATCATCACGTTTTTGAAGGAGTAGCTGGTAATGAGCGACACTGAAGTAAAGATTCGAGCGATTATTGTCGATCTGCTAGGCGTAGACGAGGACAAGGTCGCGTTGGATTCACGTTTTCGTGAGGATCTTGAGGCTGACTCGCTGGATCTAGTCGAACTGATCATGGCCTTCGAAGAAGAATTCGAGGGTGAGATTTCGGACGAGGAAGCGCAGAAGATCACAACCGTGGGAGAAGCTGTCGGCTACATCGATAGCCACATGCGAGCCTAGCCGGCGTTCAACGGTGGGCTAGCCCGCATCCCACATAGTCGTCAATCGCACTATTGAGCAGCCGGCCTGCTGAACCAGCCTGAGAGCCTTCACGAGTGGCTTTCTTCTGGTCCAGCGGGCCGGTTTTGCGTTCCCGCCGAACAGGCTTGTCCCCGCTGCCACCGCAATCAGCAGAAAGCCCACGCTATTTAGCCATAGACCTAGACCAATACCAATAGGTCGACGCAGAATCTCGCATAACGACGGGCCGGATGAGAGCATATTGCCACAGCGGCAGCAGAATCCCCAGAAGACCGAGAATCAGGACAAGCCACCAGACCCACCGACCGGCCAGGCGCAAAGAAGAAACCACACTTGCCAGACCGATCGTAAGAAGGCACCAGTCCAATAGCTGTAATCCTGACCAACCACTCGCTGCGCGGTTCCATGGTGATGGCGGCCACGGCCGGAAAAGCAAGCAAGCTCACCAACAAAGCCAACCCCGAAATACCCACGTCTGCCATCGGCCGTTGGTCCAGCCGGCCGAGAGCAGAGCCATAATCAGACCAAGCAGGATCGGCGGCAAGTAGAACAGATTGCGCGCCAAAACCGACACCCAGAAACTTAATCCATTCGCCCAGTTCTAGGCCAATCAGGCGTAGACCGGCCGCCGGGCCGGGCAGCCAGACCGCAAAGTAGCCGACCAGGACGGCCGTCATTCCTCCTACCAGCAAGCCAAGCCGGAAGGGTGGACTATCTGATTCCGCTAGGCGCGCCATGTGGTATCAAGCCGGTCCAGGTCGCGCCGTTGGAGTCGGCGCGCACGGCGGGCCGCCCCGTCAGCATTGAGCTGCTTCTCGGCGTCGGTCTCACAGATCAGCGGGGGCACCGGCGTCGGCTTACCTGATTCATCCAAGGCCACATACGCGAAATAGGCCGTGTTCGTGTGGGTCATACGCCCCGTTAGCACATCCTCAGCGGTGACGACTACGCGCGTTTCCAGTGAGGTTGTGCCGACCCAGGTCACCTCAGCATTGACCGTCAGAAGGTTGCCGATGTTGACGGCCGAGTGAAAGGTCATCGAATCGACGGCAACCGTGACCACCGGATGCCGGGCATGCCGCGTTCCAGCCATAGCCCCCGCCTCGTCGCACAGTTTCATGATCATGCCACCATGGACGTTGCCCAGTGTATTAGCATCAGTGACACCCATCAGTTGGGTCAGGGTCACTCGTGAATCACGTACCGGTCTGCCGTTCATCAACCCTCCTGCAAACTCTGTTCTTCCAGCAATGTCAGCAAGAAGCGTTTGTCATCTTCCGTTAGTTCAGCGCGTCACCAAGCAGGTCCGGCCGTCGTTCCCAAGTCCGTCGCAGCGATGCCTCGCGTCGCCAACGGACGATATTGGCCGCGTGGCCCGTTCGCAGCGTCTCCGGCACCGTCCACGTCCGAAAGGTTTCCGGACTGGGTGTAGTGCGGCCCTTCCAGCAGGCCGGTGGCATGGCTATCCTTCAGCCGCGTCTTCGGCCCCCAGTACGCCGGGCAGCAGCCGGGCAACCGCATCGACGACGACCATTGCCGCCAACTCGCCGCCGGTGAGCACGTAGTCGCCGATAGAAATCTCGTCGGTGACGAGATGCTCGCGCACGCGTTCATCGACGCCCTCATAGCGGCCGCAGAGCAGCACCAGGTGGTCTTCGGCGGCGAGGGTCCTGGGCCACCGCCTGGGTGAACGGGCGGCCCTGGGGCGTCATCAGGATGACGCGCGGCGTTGGCGGACCGCGCGGTCGAGGTCTCGGGCAGGATGGCCCTTCGACGGCCGCGAACAAAGGCTCCGGCCGCAGCACCATCCCGCCGCCGCCGCCATTGGGTGGTTCGTCGGTGACGGCGTGTTTGCCGAGCCCGAAGGGACGCAGGGCGCGGGGGGTGATGGTAATGTGGCCGGCCGCCTGGGCGCGTTTGAGGATGCTCTCGTCGAGGTAGGCGGCGAACATGTCGGGGAAGAGGGACACGATGTCGATCTTCATGGTGTGTGGGCGCCCGGCCGCGGGACAGCGGCAGGAAGCCGGAGGCCAAGTATTCAGGCGTTGGGGCGGGTTGTCAAGCAGGCCGGTCGGCGGAAGCAGGGTTTTTCAGTAGTCGGTTGCTAAGCCCTGGTCGTGCCTGTTTCCACTCGGTCAAAACGGTCGCTGCAGTATGAGAAGCAACTAATCACACGAAGCGAAAGATGTTTGGCCGACGCGAGCTCATTTTCCCGTGCCTTTACGCTCGTGACGGGTGGGTCAACCCGTTGCAAAGCGGTCAAGGGCCACAAGAATCTACTCGTGTCCCGACTACTGAAAAACCCTGGTCGGCGGAGGTTTTTGCCTTGCCGTTTTGCGCCGTTAGGATTATGATTTGCTGAAGCGCGATTGACTGCGCTTACAGGAGGTTTGAGGTGGGCAAGGGCCCTGTGGCTCGCGTGAGGCAACCTCACAAGTGGAACTGGCGGTTCATACCGGCCGTAGTTTTGCTGCCCCTGTTGCTCAGTCTAATCTACTTTCAACGTGCATCTGGTGCAGGCACTGTTCCTCTTAGTGATGCCGCACCGTTTGTGGCCGGCACCTATCCCCAACACAACGCAGTTGATTTACCGCCCACGCTCGACGTTGAACTCACGTTTTCGGAACCGGTGCGGCTGGAACCGAATGCTATCTCACTCGCCTGCTCGCTATCATCAATCGTATCACTGGCGGTCAGCGGTGGTCCTACTGAGTACTTGGCAGACCCCGTAGACCCACTTGCGCCCGGTGACGATTGCTTGGTGACAGTCTGGGGCAATCGGGTTGCCGACCTTGATGCCAACGATCCGCCGGACCGGATGCTGTCCGACGCCTCACTCCACTTTGCGATTGGCGCGCCCGTGGCGACAGACGTGATCATCAATGAAGTAGACGCCGTGGTCGGGAGTAATGGTCACGAATTCATTGAGTTGTATGACGGCGGTTTCGGTGGAACAGCCTTGGACGGTCTGCAACTTGCCTTATACAACGGTCAAACAGATACCATCTATACGAATGCATTACTTAACGGCTACCTGACCGATGCCGAGGGTTACTTTCTGATTTCATCCGATCCGGCGACGGCCGACTTGCTCTTGGCCCGCGATGCACTGCTGGATGGCCCGGCGGCGGTGGCGCTTTATGTGGCACCGGGTGGCGCGCTGCCGATTGGCAGTCCGGTGATTCAAACAGGGCTGATTGACGCCATCGTCTACGATAGTGGCCAACCGGATGATTCTGAGCTACTCCCCTTACTCGAACCGGGGCAGCCCCAGGTGCATGAGGCAAGTCGCGGCCAGGCAGCTACTGACTCTAACCAACGTTGTCCAAATGCCGCCGGCGGTCAACGAAAAACCAGTGACTATACGCAAGAGACACCCTCCCCTGGCAGGACCAATGTCTGCCTCCAAGATGATGCACCGACTCTCAACAGCTTCATGCCTGCTGATGGGTCAGTCGTTCCAGCGGCCGACGTTGAGCTCATCGTCACTTTCAGCGAACCTGTCGGATTGGCGCAAGGAGCCATTACGCTCATATGCGGGCCAAACACGCTTATCCCCCTAGCCATCAGTGGCGGACCGACGACCTTCACCGCTCAGCCGCAAGCGGAGATAGGGTACGACCAGCCCTGCGTGGCAACGGTCAATGGTCAATTTATCCATGATCTCGATACCAATGATCCGCCTGATCTGGTGGCAACTGACGTCGTGTGGCGTTTCGCCACGGCCAAGCCGGTGGCCACCCATATGCTTATCAATGAAGTCGACAGCGATACACCGGGTCAGGATACGGCCGAATTCATTGAACTCTATGACGGTGGTGGCGGGGCGACAGATCTGAGCGGCCTGATCGTTGTGCTGTTCAACGGTAGCACCGACAAGTCATACCGGGTGATTGACCTCAATGGCGGGCAGACTGACGCCGACGGGACGTTTGTGATTGGCAACCCGGCGCTTGCAGCACGCGATCTGACCTTGCCAAATGCCTCCCTGCAAAACGGGCCGGATGCTGTTGCCCTTTACGCACGTAAGGCGACCGATTTCCCCACTGGGACGACCGTCACAACCGTAGGCCTCGTTGACGCCTACGTCTATGGCAATGCCTCGACACCGGACACCGGATTGTTGGCTTTGCTCGAACCGGGCCAACAGCAGATAGATGAAAACGGCCGCAGCGCTGCCGAGCAACACGCCGGCCAACGGTGCCCGCATGGCAGCGGTGGCCAGCGTCGGACTGCGACCTTTCGGCCGAGCGAGCCAACAGCTGGCGCACCCAATGTCTGTGCGAGTGATGCCGCCCCAGAGGTGCGAACCACTATCCCGGCGGACGGTGCCGTGGAAGTTCCCAGCGGCACGAGCCTGTCGATCACATTCAGCGAATCGGTGGCCATCGTCGGCAACGGCATTTCGCTCAACTGCACCGACAGTGGGACGCACACGTTGCAACTTAGTGGAGGCCCGCAGACTTTCACCCTCTTGCCCACACCGGTGCTATCGCCCTCGGAAACATGTACGGCAACGGTCAAGGCTAACTTTGTCACGGACGTTGATACTGACGATCCACCGGATCAAATGATCGAGGACTATGGCTGGTCGTTCGCAACGGCCAATGCGGCCGATCGCCAAGTCCTGATCAACGAAATAGATGCGGATACGCCGGGCGTGGACCAGGCTGAGTTTATCGAACTGTACGACGGCGGGCGTGGGCGAACCTCACTTAGATGGGCTGACTTTGGTTCTGTTCAACGGCAACGGTGACACGTCCTATCAGGCTCTTGATCTGACCGGGCAGCAGACAGACGCAGCGGGCTATTTTGTCGTTGGCAGTGCGGCCGTTCCCGGCGTAGATGTTGTGCTTGCCAATGGCCTTATCCAGAATGGGCCCGATGCCGTCGCATTGTACGCCGCGTCACCGAATATCTTCCCAATCAATACGCCCGTGACGACAAGCAATCTGGTTGACGCGGTCGTCTATGGCGCAGCAGCCGACGACGGCTTGTTGAAATTGCTCAACGGCGGGCAGTCAATGGTCTATGAAGGCGCGACCGGCTCGGCCGACACAGATTCCCTGCAACGTTGCCCCAATGGCACTGGCGGAGCACGCAACACCGACACGGTCGGCATCGGGCCGCCAACCCCGGGCGCGACTAATGGTTGTTCCCTGGCCGACACAGCGCCTCTGCTGCTGGCCTTCACGCCTGGCAACGATGCCACCGGTGTATCGCTGAGCAGCACCATCGCCTTGAGTTTCTCGGAAGCGGTTGAACTATCAACAACGGCCGTAGCGGTCGAATGCGACCAGAGTGGCAAGCACACCCTTTTGCCAACAGGCGGTCCGACTAGCTTTGTCATGACACCTGTGGGGTCATTCTTGGCGGCCGAAACATGCCAGGTAACCGTCCTCGCCGGCGGGGTCGCTGATGTTGACACAATTGACCCGCCCGATACGATGGCCGCCGACATCATCTGGTCGTTTGAGACCGCCGCGCAGTCGGTCACCGCTGTACTCATCAACGAATTTGATGTGGACACTCCGGGAATCGATACGGCCGAGTTCATCGAGCTCTACGACGGCGGCTGGGGCAATCAGTCACTCGACGGCTTGGTTGTTGTGCTGTTCAACGGCGGTACGTCCACTAGCTATCGCACGATTGACTTGAGCGGCAAACAAACGGATAGCGAAGGCTATCTGGTGTTGGGTGGCTCGGACATAAGCAATAGCGATATCGCGTTACCCAACAGCACACTGCAAAACGGGCCTGATGCCATTGCCGTCTACGCGGCTTCTCCGGCAAGCTTTCCCAACGGATCGGCCATTAGCCTCAATGGATTGGTTGACGCCGTGGTATACGGTACGAATGATCCTGACGCCCCGGGACTGCTCGCATTGCTTCTGCCAGGTCAACCGCAGGTCAACGAGAGCAGCCGCGGCAACTCAGCCGATGATGCCAATCAGCGCTGCCCGAACGGGGCCGGCGTTGCACGTACAACAGCCGATTTCTCGCAGGCCTCACCGACACCAGGCGCTGTTAATTCTTGCGCACCCAACGACGCAGCACCGTCCGTGATAGCGTTTGTCCCGTCTGACGGATCCCTGGACGTTGATCCTGCGGCTACCTTGGCGATAACGTTCAGTGAAGCAGTCGTGCCCGATCCTGACTGGTTGCAACTGACCTGCACCAATAGCGGCATCCGGAGTCTAACGATCCTTGGCGGGCCAAACACCTTCACTGCAACGCCGGACGATCCACTAGTCCCCGGAGATGCGTGTGAAGCCAGGGTGCTTGCCGATCGGATTCATGATGCCGATGCTGTCGATCCACCGGATACGATGGCATCCGATGTCGTCTGGACATTCACAGTTCAGCAGGACGAGTGCGGCAGGCAAATAACGCCCATTGCGGCCATCCAGGGTTCCGGCTCTGCCAGTCCCCTACTGGGTAGTATTGTCACCACGGTTGGCGTGCTAACGGCCGATTTTCGCGATGGCCTCGGCGGTATATTCCTTCAATCGCCGGATGATCAGAGCGACGGTAATCCGGCTACATCAGAAGGCCTGTTTGTTGAGCTTGGTGATATCCTGGAGCCGTTGGACATCGGTGACACCCTGCAAGTAACCGGCCTGGTTGCAGAAATAGACCAACGCACGACGCTCAGTGACGTCACCATTGCCGCCGGCTGCGGTCTCAATGGGTCAGTCAGCCTCACTCCATTACCATTTCCGCCTTACACGCCACCTGTTTGGGAATCACTGGAAGGTATGCTCGTGACGAGCACCCAGGCCGCCACCATCATCGACAATCACAGGTTCTTTGGTCACAGCGAATTGGTAGTGAAAATTGGCCCACGATCCGACTATCCCACGGAGCAGCAGTTGCCGGGTCCGGCCGCCCAAGCCGCCCTGGAGACGGCCCTTAAGGGATATCTACTGCTTGATGACGGTCGAATCGATGAGTTAACCCCAGAGTCAGATATGGAACCCGTTCGCGCCGGCGATATTGTGTCCGGTGTGACCGGCATTATTGACGGTATCCACGGGTGGCCGCGCATCCATACTACCTTACCGCCCACCCGCAGCGTTGCCAACCCACGCCCGCCCGCCCCGACACCACAGCCCGATACCCTGCGCATCGCCGTCGTCGATCTGGGCCGCCTCCCCGCGAACAACCCGTCGCTCATCGAATTCGGTCGCCGACAGGACAAACGCGTGGCCCTCCTGCTCGCTCTCCGGGCCGACATCCTGTCCCTCACCGGCCTCGAAATCGACGGCGCCCAATCCGGCAGCGCCGCCCACGATCTGCTCCAGGCCCTCAATGCCGCCAACGACGGCCCGCCCTATGCCCTCGCCGCCGCCCCCGTCAGCAGCGCCGCCGGGTCGGACAGCCAATCCATCGCCCTCTACCGGCCGGATCGCGTCGACCTCATCAGCCCGCCCACCCAGCCGCCGCTCAGCCCCACCGGATTCGCCGTCCCGCCCCTGCTGCTCACCGTCCGCGACCGGGCCACCGACGATCCCTTCACCCTGATGCTCGTCCATCTGGCCCCGCGCGACTGCCCGGCCGACGCTCCCGACGCCGACCGCCGCGATGCCCAGGCCTGCCGCAGCGCCGCCCGCACCCAGGCCGCCCTGTCCCTCGGCAGTTGGCTCGCGTCCCAGCCCTACGCCGCCCGGACGCTGCTCCTCGGTACCTGGAACGCCTATCGCTTCGAAGACCCCCTGCAAGCCATCACCGGCCTCGGCTTCAGCGACCTCACCCCCGCGGGCGCCTACACCACCATCGACGCGGGCCAACCGGCCGCCCCCCACCGCGTCGTCGCCGGATCGACCGTGGCCACCCAGGTGGCGCAGATCACCGTCTGGCACGCCAACGCCGACGAATCGGCCGAATACGACGACCGCCTCAGCAACCCGCCCGCGCTGTACGCCGCCGACCCCTATCGTGCCGCCGCCGCCGACCCGGTGCTGATCGACCTGCGCCTGGGTCAGTTGCAAACCGCCTTCAGCGCCACCCGATGCCGTTTTCATCGGCCGAACTGTCCAGGTACAAAACACCACCATCGGTCCCGGCCCGCTGCGCTATACCTGGGACTTCGGCGACGGCAGCCCGCCCAGCACCGAGCGCGACCCCCGCCACACCTACGGCCGCATCGGCACCTACCAGATCACCCTTACGGCCGCCAATGACCTCAGCCAGGACACGACCACCCGGCGTATCGACATCCTTCCCCGCCGCATCTACCTGCCTGTGATGCCCCTGCGCTAGGCGGGCCGCCCCAACGCCGACCCCAATAATCTGATCCGTCCTCATCCGCCCGATCCGTGTCATCCGCGTTCGATTTCCCTACCCGCTTTGACGCCAACCCCCTTCTCGACTATCCTCCGACCCATGACTCGCGTGCGCATCGCGGCCGTTCTCATCTTCCTCGCCTCCCTCACCGTGGCCGTGCTGATCGTCACCGACGCTGTGCCGCAGCTGCGCGGCCCGGCCCCCACCACCGACGTCTGGCACTGGCCCTACCTCCTGCGGCCGATCGTCCGCTGGTGGCCGGCCATGCTCTTCGCGGGCCTATTGGCCATCGTCGGTGTTTGGTGGGTAGCCCATCAGCCCGACCGCGCCTGGCCAGTAGCGATCATCGTCGCCCTGACCCTCGGCCTGCAGCTCAGCTTGATCTACGCCGACCGCCCGGCCATCGGCGCCGAACTCGTCGACCGCACGCTCTCCAAGGATACCAGCGGCTATGCTGCCGTCGCCGGAGAAATCGACGCCCTCTCGCCTGCCCTGCGCGCCTATCCGCAGCTCATGGCCGGCTTCGACAACGAACACGCCCGCACCCACCCGCCGGGGTTGGTCGCCGCCTTCTGGCTGGGCGATCGCGCTTTCCGGCTGTGGCCGGCGCTGGCCGAATGGGCCGGTGCGCCCGTCCGGCTCTGGCGCTGCACCGACCTGTGGGTCCTGTCGCGCCCGCCGTCGACGGCCGCCGGGCTGCTTGTCGGGTCGTGGCTGCCGGTCCTGGCCGCCGCCCTCGTGCCCCTGGCTGCCTATGGCGTGGCCCGGCGCTTGCTGCGCGGCGCGGCCGTGGCCCTGGCCGCTGTGCTGGCCGCCACCATTCCCGCGCTGCTCGTCTTCAGCCCCACTCCCGACCAGCTCTATGCCCTGCTGTCGCTGGTCTCGCTGTGGCTAGTGCTCAAGGGGCTGGCCCGGCGCAGCCCGCTCTGGCTGTTCGGCTGCCGGCGTGGTATTGTCGCTCATGACCCTGCTAAGCATCGGCAACGCCGCCTGGGCCGGTCTGGTGGGCCTCTACGCCCTGCTCAGCCTGTGGCAGCGCGACCGGACACTGCCTGAAAGACTGTTCGGTCTCGGCGCGCTGGGGACCGGTCTGCTCAGCCTCTGGCTGATCTACTGGGCCGTCTGGGGCGTCCCACCGTGGGCCATCCTCGACGCCGGGCTGGACCAACACTACCAGCTCGTCACCAGCCAACGCGATTACCTACTTGGTTGGCCTACAACCCACTCGACCTGCTGCTGTTTGCCGGGCTGTCGGTTGTGGTCGGTTGGGGCGGGCTGACACTGGCCGCACTCCTCCGCCGCAACTGGCGCCGCAGCGAAGCCGGGCTGCTGGCCCTGCTGCTGACGGCCGTCCTGCTCGTGTTGGCGCTCTCCGGCAGCACGCGCGGCGAAGTCGGCCGGCTGTGGCTCGTGTTCATGCCCCTGGCCGCCGTGCTGGCCGGGGGTGGCTGGGCGACCGTCGCCGGCTCGGTTTCGCTTGTTCGCCCACCTCAGAGGTCTGATAGAGCGCTGAGGTTTAGCCGGCTGAACGTCGCCCTTATCATCACCGCCCAGCTCCTGCTTGCGCTGGCTATCGGCCTGGCCTGGCGACCGTTGCAGGCCATCATTCTGCCCGTTGAACGGCCGCTCATGGCTGCGTCTCCCGCCAATCTGACCCCACTGGACATCACCTTCCGCGACCCCCGCGGGCAATCGTTGGCCCTGACCGGTTTCGCCGGTACCGGGCCGGCTGCGCCGGGCGAAACGGTCGACCTCACGCTCGCCTGGACTGGCGCCGGCCCAACGCTCGACCCAGTGACGGTCTTCGTCCACTTCATCGACAGCCAGGGCGCGCTCGTGGCCCAACAGGACAACTGGCCGGTCGGCGGCGCATGGCCCACCACTTGCTGGCGACCCGGCGAATCCATCTTCGATCCCTATGCCGTCGCCCTGCCCCCCGACCTGCCGGCGGGCACCTATCAGGTGCTCGTCGGCGCCTATGGCCCGGACGGCACGCGCCTGCTCACACCGAGCGGTCAGGACGCGGCGGCCGTCGGCCGCATCACGGTGGGCCCCTAAGCAATGACCCTGCCTCATGCCTATCCCGCCCTCCGGCGCACGCTCACCCTCCTGCTGGTGGCCCTGCTCCTCATGCTGGCTTTCAGCCTCATGCTCTCCAGCACTCTGCGCAAGAGCAGCACCGTCGACGAACAGACCCACCTCTTTCGCGGCACCGCCTATCTTCTCGAACAGGCCACGCAGTTCCGCGACGTCCACCCGTCGACCGGCTTCGCCCTGCAGGCCCTGCCCCTGCTGACAGAACCCGACCTGCGCCTGCCGCTGGACACCCCCGCCTGGGCCGACGGCCGCTGGGAGATCGCCGCCGACGCCTTCCTGTGGCAGCTGAACGACCATCCGCTGCGGCTCATCCTGCTGGGGCGGCTGTCGTCGATGTGGCTGACGCTGCTGCTGGGTGCTCTGGTCTTTCGCTGGGCGCGCCAACTTGGCGCACACGCAGCCGGTCTGGCCGCGCTGGCCGTGCTGCTGTTCGATCCCAATATCCTGGCCCACGGCCGTTTGTTCACCAACGACATCTCGGTCACCCTGACTATGACCCTCGCCGCCTACAGCTTCTGGCGCTGGACTCAGACCGGCCGTTGGATGGCGGTCGTCTGGCTGGGTCTGGCACTGGGTCTGGCTGGAGGCACCAAGTACAGCGCAGTCACGCTCGTCCCGGCTCTGGGCCTGATTGCCCTCTGGCTGGCGTGGCGGCGGTGCTCATGGCGACCGATTGCCGCGCTGGGTGTCGCCGGGTTGCTGGCGGTGGTCGTCATCTGGGCCCTCTACGGCTTCGTTCTGCGCCCCGTGCCGCTGGCCCCGCTGTGGGCCGACCTGGGCTGGACGCTGGACTATTTCGGCCGTCCGTCCGGCGCCTATCTGCTGGGCGAATCGCGACCCGGCGGCTGGTGGTACTACTTCCCCGTGGCCTATCTAGTCAAAACACCGTTGGCCACCCTGATTCTTGTCGGCTGGTCGGGCGTCGTCACACTATGGGTCATGGTGCGAAGGCGGCTACCCAGCGGCATGGACTGGCCGGCCTGGGCCTGTCTGGCGCTGCCCACGGTTGTCTACGTGCTCGTCAGCCTCGTCGGGCCGCTCAACATAGGTTACCGCCACCTGCTGCCGGTGCTGCCGTCGGTGGCTGTTCTGGCGGCCGTGGCGCTGCTGGACCAATCGGCACCCACCGGCCTCTGGTCGCGCCGCGCGGCCGGAGTGCTGGCCGCGTCGGTCGTGGTTCTCAGCCTGCTCATTTGGCCCGACTACATCCCCTACTTCAATCGGCTGGCCGGCGGCCCCGACCGCAGCTGGACGGTCCTGTCGGACAGCAACATCGACTGGGGCCAGGACCTGCCCGCGCTGGTCGCCTGGAAAGCTGCCCGGCGCGATGACCGTCCGCTCTACGTCAGCTACTTCGGCACGGCCCATCCGCCGGCTTACGGCCTAGCCTATCGCCCCCTGCCGACCTGGGCGCCCGGTCCCGAACAGCTGCCGACCGATCGCCAAACCTTCGACCCGGCCGATCCTGCGCCGGGCTGGTATGCCCTCAGCGTCACCAACCTCCACGGTCATGTGCTGAGCAACCCCGACCTCTACGTCGCCTTCCGCGATCAAACGCCGGTGGCGCGCATCGGCGACAGCATCCGCATCTACGACGTCCCGGCTCGCGGCCCGGCCTATGACCTGGCCCTGCTGGGCCTGACCCCGGCCGAACTCGACGACACCCTGCGCCGGGCGCTGCCGGGCAACGACCGCCGCCTGCGTTGGCTGAGCGACGGTAACGCGCTGGTGTGGTCGCCCGACGGCCTGTGGCTGGCCGCGTCACAACCCATTGCCGACCCGCTTCGGCCGTTTCTGCCCGACGCGGCAACGGCTACGGCGGTGGGCAATCGCTCTACCGGCTGGATGCCGCGCCCGCCGTTCCCTGGACCACACAGAACGAGACGTTCGGGGATACACTGACCCTGCTGGGTACGCAGCCGGTCGACCTCCGGACGGCGCGATTGGTCTGTTGAGCTACTGGGAAGTCGCCCAGGCGACCGATCTGCCGCTTAAGCTATTCGTCCACGCCCTGGACGCGAACGGCACGCTCGTCAGCCAATGGGACGGCCTCAGCATCGACCCGACCGCATTACAGCCCGGCGACCGTTTCCTGCAGTTCCACCAACTGCCTGTCCCGTCCACCGATCCCGCCCGGCTGGTGCTCGGTGTCTATGACGGCGACACGCTGGAGCGGCTGCGGCTGCCAGATGGCGTGATGCGTGAATTCAGCTGGCGCTATAAAGCATCCGCAACCGGAAACGGTTGTCTACATGAGCGTCACTGGTCGAAGCGGCCAATAGCCGCTATGATTCCCACGCTGGAGCCCCGACCCTGAAGGCTGCAAACCGTATGAGTGAAAAGCTAAGTATCTCCGCCTTTTTTCCCGCCTATAACGACGCCGGCACCATCCCCAGCATGGTGATCACCGTGCTGCTGACCCTGCGCGAGGTGGCCGACGACTACGAGGTCATCGTCGTCAACGACGGCAGCCAGGACTACACGCCGCAGGTGCTCGACGAGCTGGCCCGACTCTATCCCGATGAAGTGCGCATCGTCCATCATCACGCAGAACCGCGGGTATGGCGGCGCGCTGCGCACCGGCTTCGCCAGCGCCACCAAGGAGTGGATTTTTTACACCGACGGCGACGCTCAATACGACCCGCGCGAGCTGAAGAACCTGGCCGCTCTGGTCAACGAGGACGTCGACTTCATCAACGGCTGGAAAATCGAGCGCAACGACCCGGCCCACCGCATCATCATCGGCCGCGTCTATCAATACGTCATCAAGGCCATGTTCGGTCTCAAGCTCAAGGATGTGGACTGCGACTTTCGGCTCATGCGACGGCGGGTGTTCGACAAGGTCGAGCTGACGGCCGACAGCGGTGTCATTTGCGTCGAGCTCATGAAGAAGGTGCAGGACGCGGGCTTCCGGTTGACCGAAACACCCGTGCACCACTTCCATCGAGCCTATGGCAAGTCGCAGTTCTTTAACTATCGGCCGTCTGGTGCGCGTGGCCCAGGATTTGGTGGTCCTGTGGAAACAGCTGGTGCTCGACAAAGAGCATCTCAACTCAACCGCCACACCTCAACCCTCCGGCGAAACCAGGCCGCGAGAACCGCTAAGGTTCGGCTCCATGCCCGCTGTCCCGACTGACCATCATACGTTCTTCGCCGGCAAGCAGGTGCTGATCACCGGCGGCCTCGGCTTCATCGGCTCCAACCTGGCCCACCGGCTCGTTGAACTGGGGTCCGACGTGCTCATCGTTGATTCGCTCATCCCCGAATACGGCGGCAATCTGTTCAACATCGCCGGCATCGAGGACCGACGTGCGGGTCAACATTGCCGACATCCGCGACGAGCACGGCCTGCGGTACCTGGTGCAGGGGCAGGACGTCATCTTCAATCTGGCCGGTCAGGTCAGCCACACCGACAGCATGGTCGACCCCTATACCGACCTGGAGATCAACGCCCGCAGCCAGTTGTCATTGCTGGAAGCCTGTCGCCACGGCAACCCGGACGCCGCGGATCGTCTTCGCCAGCACGCGCCAGATCTACGGCCGTCCGGAATACCTGCCCGTCGATGAGCGCCACCCGCTGCAGCCGACGGACATCAACGGCGTCAACAAAATGGCCGGCGAGTGGTATCACATGGTCTATCACCAGGTCTACGGACTGCGCACCACTTCGCTGCGGCTGACCAACACCTACGGCCCGCGCATGCGCATCAAGGACGCCCGCCAGACGTTCATCGGCTGGTGGATTCGCCAACTGCTGGAAGGTCAGACACTGCGCATCTTTGGCGACGGTCTGCAGGTGCGCGACTTCACCTATGTCGATGATGCGGTCGAGGCGCTGCTGCTCGTCGCGGCCCACAAAGCGGCCGAAGGACAGATCTACAATCTTGGCGGCGACGAACCCATCAACCTGACCTAACCTGGCCCGGCTGATGATTGAGGTCAACGGCTCCGGCGACTACGAGCTCGTAGACTTTCCGGACGACCGTCGGCGCATCGACATCGGTGACTTCTACGGCGACTATCGCAAGATCCGCAGCAAGCTGGGCTGGCGACCAATGGTTGGCCTGCGCGACGGCTTGACCCGCACGCTCGAATTACTTCCGCGCCAACTTGACCGAATACTGTATAGTCGTCACGCTCAGGCTTTGTGTCCCTACCTGGCGTAATAACCATCTTTCATCACCATGTCCCAGCCGCTATCACCCCATTCCCTTCGTCGACCTCAAGCCTGCCTACACCCGCCAGCAGACCGAGCTGGATGCGGCCGTCGCCCGCGTAATGGCCAGTGGCTGGTACGTGCTTGGTCGCGAGCTGCGCAATTTGAACGCGACTTCGCCGCCTATCTGGGCCTCGACCACGCCGTCGGCGTGGCCTCAGGCACGGACGCGCTGCTGCTGGCACTGCGTGCGGCCGGAGTCGGTCCGGGCGATGAGGTCATCACCGTCGCCCACACGGCCGTGGCCACCGTCACCGCCATCGAACTGGCCGGGGCCACACCGGTGTTGGTCGATATCGATCCCGCGACCTACACCCTCGATCCGACCTGGCTGCCCCGGGCACTTCACGCCCCGCACCCGCGCGATAGTGCCCGTCCATCTCTACGGCCAACCGGCCGACCTGGATCCAATCCTGACCTTCGCCCGCGACCACGCGCTGGTGGTGGTTGAAGATTGCGCCCAGGCCCATGGTGCGCGCAGCGGCGACCGGCTGGTGGGCACGTTGGGCGACCTCGCCGCCTTCAGCTTCTACCCGACCAAAAACCTGGGGGCAATGGGCGACGGCGGTGCGGTAGTCACCAACAACGCGGCCTTCGCCGAGCAACTGCGCCTGCTGCGCCAGTACGGCTGGCGGGAGCGCTATATCAGCGACGTGGCGGGTTGGAACAGCCGCCTCGATGAGCTGCAGGCGGCGGTTCTGTCGGTACGTCTGCAGCTGCTCGACCGTGAAAACGCCACCCGGCGCCGGCTGGCGGCGCACTATGACGGCCTGCTGGCCGATCTGCCGTTGACCACACCGGCCCAACGGCCGGGTGACAGCCACGTGTTCCATCTGTACGTCATCGAGACAGAGCGTCGCGATGCCCTGCAGGCCCATCTGGCCGCACTGGGCATCGGGACGGGCATCCATTACCCAATGCCGATTCATCTGCAGCCGGCCTACCGCCGCCTCGGCTCCGGGCCGGGCAGCTTGCCGGTCACCGAAGCGGCTGCCGGGCGGATTCTGTCGCTGCCGATGCACCCTTATCTGACCGAGGCCGATGTCCAGCGGGTGGCGGACGCTATCGCCCGGTTTTTTGGCGGCTAGCATGTTGTCCATGCCTCACAGCGCCCATCACCCGTCACGCCGTCGTAGGACGGCCGTCATTGTAGGCCATCGGCCTGTTGTGCTATTATCGCGCCGTGATCAGGGTCGGTAAGCAAGCCGCGCGGCGGTCAGGGGACAACCATGGGTAAGCGGGCAGAGGGCAACGGGCCGCTCCTGTCCGTTGTGGTGCCCACGCGCAACGAAGCCGACAATATCGCTCCCCTGCTCGACCGGCTGGCCGAGACGCTGGCCACCGTCGACTACGAAGTCATCTTTGTCGATGACAGTACCGACGCCACACCCGAAACAGTCACCGCCCTGGCCGCCCCACCTGACTACGATCCCATCATCCTCATCCACCGGCCGAGCGACCGGCGCAACGGCCTGAGCGGCGCCGTCGTTGAGGGCATTGCCGCCGCACAGGGTGAGTGGGTCTGCGTCATGGATGCCGACCTGCAGCATCCGCCGGAAGCGGTCAGCCAGTTGCTGGGTCAGGCCGAGCGCACCGGCGCGGACCTCGTGGTCGCCAGCCGCCGCGCCGACTTCATCGGCCCGGTAGGGCTGAGCCGAGCACGAGCCATGACCTCGCAGACGTTGACTATCCTGGCCCGCGGCCTGTTCCCGCGCGTGCTCAAGAACGTTTCCGACCCCCTGACCGGCTACTTCCTGGTGCGACGGTCGGCGCTCGACCTGGACACCCTTCAGCCCGACGGGTTCAAGATTCTGCTCGAAATTCTGGTGCGCCATCCCGAACTGCACGTCAGTGAAATCTTCTTCGACTTCGCCCCGCGCCACGAAGGGCAAAGCAAGGCGGACCTCAACGAGGGCATGCGCTATTTCCGCCACCTGACTCGCCTGCGTTGGAGTGTCAACCGCCATCTGGCCCGTTTCCTGCTGGTCATCGTCGTGGCCGTGGGCCTCAATCTGGTGCTGCTGGCCGCGCTGGTCGGCCGTCTGGGCTGGCCGTTGCTGACCGGCGCGGCCCTGGCCGGGGCGGCCACGATTATTTGCCTGCTGGCGGGTGAGGCGTGGGTCTTCAACGATCGCCAGTCCGGCTACACCACCCGTCGCTTCGTCGTCACGCTCCTGCTCAGTTCGCTCTACCTGC
The DNA here is from genome assembly GCA_963695535.1 of uncultured Chloroflexia bacterium. Lineage (GTDB taxonomy): Bacteria > Chloroflexota > Anaerolineae > Promineifilales > Promineifilaceae > Promineifilum. Next base: position 319,214 of record CAVOGT010000001.1, on the reverse strand, counting down.
TGCTGGTCTATTTGCCCATGCTGGCCCTCCTGAACCGGCTGGGGGTGGGCTACATGCTGGCGGCGCTGCTGGCGCTGTCCGTGGCCGGCTTCGTCTACTACCTGTTTTCGGAATACTGGATCTGGACCCGCGGTCTCATGATGCGGCCGCGTACGCAGACCTACTATGACATCCACGGCCTGCTGACGATTGCCTCGCAAGTGCCGCTGGACGAACTGGCGGCCTTCATGGTGGACGAGGCCCCAGCCCGCATCGACCTCCAGGTGCGCGTCGATCGCCACGGCACGCCCAGCAATCCGGCCGGCGCGCTCAGTTATGACGAACATCTCGGCCGATTCGGGTTCGGCCTGACGGTGCTGCCGGGCGCCTACAGCGAAATTGTCGTCTCACCGCTGCTGGAAAGCTCGCCCTCGTTTCTCTACACCAACGTCGTTGAGCCGGTGATCCACTGGATGCTGGTGGCCCAGGGCTACGCCTTCCTGCCCGTGGCCGCCATCGCCACCCCCGATGAACCGCGCCGGGCCACGCTGGTCTCCGGCGCGCCGGACCGAGCTTATGGTCTGGTGCAGCTGGCGGCCGGGGGCAATCTGGCCTTCATGGGGGATGACCGGGTGATCCTCAGCGACGCCGGGCTGGTCTACGCGTTCCCGAAGCCAGTGACGGTCAATCAGGCCATGCTGCGCCAGGCCTCGGCGGCCACCCGCGCTGTGGCCCCGTTGGCCCTACAGCGGCTCGTCTATTCGCGGCGCGTGCGCGAGGTGGGTATCTGGCTCGGCGCCCGTCGGCTGCCCGCGGCCACGCTCAACACCTATCTGCAGCGACTCATGCCCCAACCCAAGTACGACATGCAGGAACTGGCCCCGCGGATCCGCACGGCCGACAGCGCCACGGCGGCCATGCTGATCGTGCTCGACGCCACACCGCCCACGCCGCTGCCGGGAACCGTCCAAACGATCGATGCCCTGGTCGCCGCCGGCTGGTCACAGGCGGGCTTTGAGCCGCTGGCCCAGCTATCGGCCGAATTGGCCGCGTGGGATGACACCGACTGGGTTGCCCGCGAGCAGTCAATTGCCCAACGCGGCTTGCAGGCCACCGATGTCCAGCTACGGCCGGGTGTGGGCGGCAACTGGTGGGAGCAGATAACAACCACGCCCCGCCAGACCAACCACTTCACGAATCCGGCCTCAACCGACCTCGCTCCACGCCAGACTTAACCGCTATGGACTATCGCAAACCGGCTGTCTTTGGTCAAAACTGGTCGCCCAGTCGCTATCAGGTGCTGCCCTACTTCGCTGTCGAACGGTCGGTCTTTGCCCGACCCGACATGCAGCGCATCCTGGAGATTGGCTGCGGCAACGGCTGGAACATGAGCCGTTTCGCCCAGTACGGCCGTCCGACCATCGGCCTGGATGCGGTCGTTGAGCGCGTCGAACTGGCCGCCACCCACGGCCCGGCGCTGCTGGCCGACGGTTTGCAGCTGCCCTTCGCCTCCGGCTCTCTGGACATGGTCTACATCCAGCACGTCCTCCACCACATCGGCAACGTCGATCGCGCCCTCAGCGAAGTGCGGCGCGTCCTGCGCCCGGGCGGCATCCTGTTCCTGGTGGAGACCGTCGAGGACAACCCCATCATCCGCTGGGGTCGTCGTCTCTACCCCAGTTGGCTGGGCGACGAGATTAACGCGCCGTTCTACTACGACGCCCTGCAGACCACGGTGGCCGGGGCGGGCTTCGACGTGCAGAACGCCGGGCAGTATAGTGTGCTCTTTTGGCTGTGGGAAATCATGCCCGACCAACTACCGCGCATGGAACGGCTGACACCGGCGGCCGTTTCGGTCGAGAAGGCGCTGCAGAAAGCGCTGCCGGATCAGAGCGCCCACTGCTTCGTCGTGGCCGAACGCCTGCCCGATGGAGACCCGCCCACACGCTAATATGACCACCCGCAGCCGCATTCAAGTTCCGGAGCGTTTCGCCGGACTGACCCAGGGCGCCTTCATGGCCGGGGCCATGGTTGTGGCCGGGGGGTTCGACTATTTGGTCAACATCGTGGTCGGCCGTCGATTGGTGCCCACCGAGTTCTTCGTCTTCGTCACCGTGACGGCCATTGTGCAAATCATGGTCCAGGTCACCAACGTCATTCGGACGGTCGTGGCTTACTACACGGCCGAATCGACCGTGCTGCCGGAATCACAGGCGCGCATTGGCGTCCAGCTCGGCCGCAGTTGGCGCTGGGCCTGGCGCTGGGGACTGGTGGCCGCCGTGGCCTTTGCCCTGCTCAGCCCGCTCCTGGCCCAGTTCTTGCGCATTGATACGCCATGGCCCTTGGTTGCCGCCGCCTTTGCCTTGCTGTTGCTGTTTCTGCGCCCGGTGACGGACGGCACGCTGCAGGGAATCCAGCACTTCTTCGGGTTAGGGTCGGTCCAAATCCTGCAGTCATTCCTGCGCCTGGTCTTTGCCATCGTCCTGGTGGCCGCCGGTCTGCAGGCCACCGGTGCGGTCGTGGCCCTGCCGCTGGGCAGCACCGTAGCCCTCGGGCTGGCGTTGTGGCTGCTGCTGCCCTATTTTCGCGCCCCCCAACCGCAGGTCCTGCCCGGCCCCATCAGTTGGCGCTTTTCGCTCTACACGCTGATCGGTCTGCTGGCCTTCGCCATCATGGTCAACGTCGATGCCATTATCGTGCGCCGGCTTTTCGGCGACGCAGCGGCCGAGGCCTATGGCCCGGTCGTTACGCTGGGCAAAATGAACCTGTTCATCCCGTTGGGCATCGGACTGGTGCTGTTCCCCAAGGCCACCCAGCGCCACGCGGCGGGGCGGGATTCGCGGCCGGTGCTGTTGATGGCCCTCGGTGCGACGCTGCTCCCCGGCCTGATACTGACCGTGTTCTACTACCTGTTTCCCGGTTGGATCGTGCAGACCGTCTTTGGTCCCGCCTACGCCGATCCGGGCATCTTGCTGGCTCTGGTCGGCCTGGCCACCACGCTCTATGCCGGGGTCAGCATCTGGCTCAACTACGCGCTGTCGCTGGAACGACGGGCCTATGTGTTCTTCCTGGCCGGAATCGTTGTATTGCAGGTCGGCCTCATGTTAGCTTTCCACCCCCGGCTGGAAACCATTGCCCTGGTGATGATTGGCGCCGGGCTGGCGGGCAATATCGCCGGCGCCGCGACCACCCTGACCCGGCCGCAATCGAAACCATAGACCCATCGATGTCATCAGGAGGATCCTTCGCTTGACGAGCTCTGCCTACTTGACTCAGGCCGATTTCAAGGCAGCGCGAAGCTGCCACACCAAGCTTTACTATCGGCAATTGGGCTACGCTACCACGCCTGAACATAATCAGGCCGAAAGCCTGAGCACCGAGCAAGGCCGCCTCATGATTGCTCTGGCGCAACGGCGCTATCCCGACGGCCGTTGGCTCAGCGACGGCCCTGTAGAACCTCAATCCCAGGCTACGGTGGCGGCGCTCCATTCAGCCGAATCGGTCACGTTGTTCAACGCTACCCTCCTGAGCGAGGGCAAGCTGGCCTGCATCGATATCCTCGTCAAACAAGGCAGCACCCTTCGCCTGCTCGCCGTCAGGTGGCAGCACGTTGACGACCGCAACAGCGACAACCTGTTCTGGAAATCCAACGGCGTGGCTGAGATTCGCAGCGCGTGGCGGCCGCACCTGGAGGACATCGCCTTTCAGCTGCTCGTGCTCCAGGCGTGCTATCCCAATGCAACCATCATCCCGGCGCTCATCGTGCCTGACAGCACCCAGACAAGTTCGCTCGATCGACCGCAGAATTTACCGTGGCGCGCCAATGGCCGGCCCGTAAACTCGACCGTTTCGGACGACCTGCTCTTTCTGCGCGAGATTGACGTCTCCCACGAAGTAGCTGCGTTGCTGCCGGATGTGGCCACGCAAGCTGCTTTCTTGCTGGCCGGCCTGACACCTGACCTTTGGCGCTTGCCGGCGCCCCTGACTACCCGCTGCCGTGAGTGCGAATACCGGTTGAGTAACGGTGCGCCGAGCGGCTTCCGGGAGTGCTGGGGCGACATGGCCGACAGCCGGCCCCACATCCTCGACCTCTATAGCGTGGGTACCGTCGGCGACAGCGGAGACGCCGTGGTCAACGGCCTCATCGCCGAACGCAAGACCACCTTGTACGACATCCCTCTGGAGGCGTTGGGCGGCATCGATGGCGTCAACGGGCCACAGGCAGCTCGCCAGCGAGTTCAGATTCAGCAGACCTGCCTCGACGCTGAATGGCGCGATCCGGCGCTGGCTGATCTGCTCGCGGCAGTGCCCTACCCCCTGCACTTCGTTGACTTCGAGACCTGCACGCCGGCCGTGCCGCGCTATGCCGGCCTGCGCCCGGCTGAAATCGTCGCCTTCCAGTGGAGCTGCCACACCATCGCGGCTCCCGGCCAGGATGCCACCCATAGCGAATGGCTACAGGGAGACGATGAGTATCCCAATCTGGCGTTCGTGCGCACCCTGCGCCGGCACCTGGGCGATGACGGCACTATCGTGGTGTGGTCCGGCCATGAACGCACTGTCCTTCGCGCCATTCAGCATCAGGCTGCGGAGCGCCGTGCAGCTGCCGGTGACCTATCCGACTGGATTGACCGGGCAGTTGCCCAGCGCCCGAAGGGCCGCATGCTGGACCTCTACCGGCTGGCGTCGCGATACTACTACCATCCTAGCATGGCCGGTAAGACGACCGTGAAGTCCGTCTGCGAAGCCGTCTGGCGCCAAAGCGCAGCCCTGCGGGCACGCTATCCTAGTTACGGCGGCGATCATCCTGCCGTTCAAAGCCCCTACCAGGCCCTGCCCCGGCCCATCATCAACGGCGAAGAAGTCACCGTTCGCAACGGAACGGGAGCCATTCTGGCCTATGGCCACATGATGGGTGACCACAGTCAGGACACCGAGGCGAACCGTCAGACGTGGCGGGAGCTATTGCAGGCTTATTGTCAGTTGGATACGCTGGCCATGGTGATGATCTGGCAGCATTGGCTTTCAGACGAGGCGTCGGTCAGGGCTTAGTCAAGCAGGCGTTCGTATACATCCAGCAGATGGTGGGCTGTCTTGTCCCACGCGTATTGCCCAGCGCGAACCCGCCCGCGAGTCGACAGGTCGGCCCGCAAAGCGTCATCGTGCGCCAGCGCGATCATGGCCGCCGTCCAGCCCGGCTCGTCGTTGGGATCGAGCAGAAGTCCGAACGTCTCATCAGCCGTGCGCATGACTTCCGGCAGGCAGGAGGCATCGGACGAGACGACCGGCGTGCCGCAGGCCATCGCCTCCAGAAGTGGCAGGCCGAACCCTTCGTATAGGCTGGGAAAGACCAGCGCCGTCGCCGCTGAGTAGAGCGCGGGCAGGTCCTCGTCATCGACAAAGCCGACAAGCTGCACCCGGTCGCTCAGCCCCTGTCGCTCAATTTCTTCCAGCAAGGCCTCGACCAGCCATCCCCGTCCTCCGGCAATGACCAGCTGATGCGGCAGGCGGTCGGCCACGCCGCGAAAGGCCCGCACCAGCATCTGGTAGTTCTTGCGCGGCTGCACCGTGCCCACCGACAGGAAAAACGGCGTCTCACCCAGATCATAACGCCGGCGCACGGCTGCGATCCGGGTTATGTCGGTTTCCGGCTGGAACCGCGCGTTGACGCCGCTGGTGAGGACGGTGATCTTGTCGGCCGATACGCCCCACACCCGCTGCAGATCGTCGCTGGTGGCCTGAGAATCGGCCAGGACATGCGTTGCCCGCGCCACGGACCAGGGCACGACGCGGTTGAGGTAATCGACCAGTCGGGCCGGGAACGTTTCAGGAAAGTGCACGAACGACAGGTCGTGGACAGTGAGCAACGTGGGGATATGACCGCTGGTGGGCGGCAGCACGAAATCAGGCGAATGGAACAGGTCAATCGGCCCGGTTACGGTCTGGACCGCCACCGGCAGGCGCAGGCGATACCACAGCCGGTAGAGCCAGGCCTCATCCACTGGCGCCGGGCGATGAGTCACATGCGGCGCAACGGGCAAGGAGTTGGGGACGGGTGGTTCGGTCGGTGGTCGAGCGGAGAAGAGCCGGTAGCTGTTGTCGGTATCCGCGGCCACCAGGGCGTGGATGAGTTCGCGGGTATAGCGGCCAATGCCCCCACCCTGCGCCAGTGCGGCCGTGACGTCGAAGCCTATCCGCGCGGACATCTAATCGACGTCATTGTAGGTCCAGAAGCGATTGACGAAGAAGTTCCAGAACAACACCACCAACACCGCCACCGCCAAAGCCATGTTGGCCGCCAGACGATTGGCGTATGGGGCAAAGAGGGGCATGGTCTTGAGCACTTCTTTGAAGATCGGGTTGAGGATAGTGACGATGGGGATGCGGATGAAGATGCCCACGGTGCTGACAACCAGAAACATCACGAACTGCCTGCGCCGCGACTTGGAGCGCGAATCGGGATAGGTCCAGTAGCGGTTCCAGATGAAGTTGCTGATGACCGCCAGCGTGAACGAAACCGTAGAGGCCAGCGTTGGCGCCAAATGCGTCACGAAATCGTGGGAAAGACCAAAACCGGTGAGCAGATCATATAGCCAGTGCCCCGGCTCAACCCAGGCGCCAAACGGCCCGATCAGCAGATTGAACACGGCAAAGTCGACCACAAAACCGATCGCCCCCACCACGAGGAACTTGAAGAAACGCTCAGTTTCCTTCGGGCTGACGCCAATGCGTTCCGAGACGCCGGTAATAAGTGAAGTCATCGAGACAATCCTGCATCCTGCTCAGTCAGACCCGCGACCCAGGCCATTAACACGCAAACTCATCAATTGTAACAGGGCAATCATGGCGCCCAAGTGCAAATAGATGTTATTCACATAGAGCTTATCTACCAAGTGGTGGACCGACAAGGCCACCCAGGCCGCCAGCAAGCCCAACACGATGCCCCGGTCCGGCCCTTCCAGCCGCCGCATGACTACGATCGACTGCCCCACAATCACCGCCCACAACAACAGATAAGCCGTCAGGCCCAGCACCCCGGTTTCTGCCAACAGGTTGAGGTAATAGTTGTGGGCATGGCCCAACGCTGCGGGCCAGTTGATCAAGCGCGTAACGTGGATAGGCTGCCTCATAGTTGCCGATGCCCACCCCGGTCCACAAATCATCGCGGGCCATGTCAACGGCCGCTTGCCAGTGAGCCAACCGCTCCAGCACCGCGTAGTTGGCGTCATTGATATCTACACCGCGCACGTCGCCGAAGGTAAAATCATCGCGGAAGCCCAACAACCGGTCGGCCACGGATTGGGCCGGGCCGAAGCCCGCCGCCACGCCGCCCACCAGACCACCGCCAACCACGGCCGCACCCAGCACCAACAGCACCACCCCCACCCACCAGCGCCGGGCACTGAACAGGACCAGCACCAGCCAGCCCGGCCAGAAAACCCAGCCACGCGCCCCGGCTCCACGACAGAACCAGCGCCAGACTGCCCACCGCAGCCACGAACCCCGCGACCAGCAACCAGAGCCACTGCGGGCTTAAAATCGGCCCATTCGCCGAGTCGTCTTCGATCCGGGTATTCCAGCTGAACCGGGCCATCAGCAGCCCCCACGTCGTGCCCAGCGCCAGCAGCGCCGTCAGGTTCATGTAGCCGCCAAATGGATTTGGTTGCTCAAACGTGCCGTAAGCGCGATAGAATCGGCCCAGGATGAGAAATGTCTCCGGGCCAGTCCCGCGCGGTCCAAACTGCCATACGCCCACGAGCGCCTGCGTCAGCCCGGCCAGAAACAGGAATCCCAACAACCAGCGGGCGGTGGTGGGCAGTCGCCGGAGATCGCGCCCGCCGTCTGTGGCCACATCCACCACCAACAGGATGATCAGCGCCATCTCGACCCATTTCAGCAACTCGCGCGCGCCCAAGGGCAGCGAGTCGGCGCTCAGCAGGGTGAAAGCCGCTGCGCCGATGAACAGCACCAGTGGGAGGTTGACCGGTGTGCGAGCCAGCCAGACACGGCGCCGGGCCAAACTCGCGGCCAGCCACGCGCCAACGGTCAGCAGCAGGAGCAGTTGCCCGCTGTCCAGCAGCGCATTGCCCAGGATGATATTTTCCAGCGCGCCGAACGGGCCGAGCAGCAGGGCCAGCCCCAGCCCGGCCAACGGATAGGTCAGCACCAGACCGACCACCACGACGCCTGCAATCAACGCGACGGCATAGGGCAGCGGCAGGCGGGCAATGAGCAGGGCCAGCACCAGGGCCGCACCAGCCAGCGCGACCTGCGGCCAGAGCACGCGTCGCCCCGCAACAGGGCTATAGGTGGGTGACGAGTGGGTCAAATGCGCTCGCGGAAATATTCAATCGTTGCCGCCAAACCCTCTTCGGCCGACACCTTCGGTTCCCAGCCCAGCAACTGGCGCGCCTTGGCAATATCCGGCCGGCGCACCTGCGGATCATCTACGATGCGATCATCTGTCGGCTGAATGCGAATGATCTCCGACGAACTGCCGGACAGGCGCACGATGGTCTCGGCCAGGTAGTTGATCGTCATCTCCGTGTCAGGGTTGCCAATGTTGACCGGATACGATTCATCTGACAACAACAACCGGTAGACACCCTCGACAAGGTCAGAGTAGTACTGGAAGGCTCGAGTCATCTCGCCGCTGCCAAAGACGGTGATCGGCTGATTCGTCAACGCCTGATAGATGAAGTTGGGTACGGCCCGGCCGTCATGGAGTCGCATCCGCGGGCCGTAGGTATTGAAGATGCGCACAATACGCGTCTCCAGGCCGTGATAGCGATGGTAGGCCATGGTGATGGCTTCGGCGAACCGCTTGGCCTCGTCATACACGCCGCGCGGTCCGATGGGATTCACATGGCCCCAATACGTTTCCGGCTGCGGATTAACCTGCGGGTCACCGTACACTTCGGACGTGGAAGCCAGCAAGTAACGCGCGCCCTTGGCCTTGGCCAGACCCAGCGTGTTGTGGGTACCCAGCGAGCCCACCTTAAGCGTTGGGATGGGATGTTCCAGATAATCAATCGGGCTGGCCGGGGAAGCGAAGTGCAACACGGCATCGAGCGGCCCGGGCACATAAATGTACTGGCTGACGTTGTGCTTCATGAAGCTGAATCGCTCATGGCCAAACAGATGGGCGATGTTATCCATAGACCCGGTCAGCAAGTTATCCATGGCCACGACTTCGTGACCCTCGGCAATGAAGCGATCGCTCAGGTGGGAACCCAGGAAGCCGGCGGCTCCGGTAATCAATACACGCATAATTTCTCCGGTGATAGTGGGGGGCGGCGGCCACTCCTCTCGTCTGGCGAGCACGATCCCACGCCTTATAGGGCGAATTGTATCGCCGGGCGGCTTTATGGTCGAACCGGAGGAAGTGCTATAATCCATGAACCATGACACAGATATCCGATCCCATCCGCGAGGCACTGCTGGCCGAACCTGATATTCACGACCGGCGCAAGGCCGACCACATCCGTATCAACCTCGAAGAAGACGTCAAGTTCAAGCAGCTGACGACCGGGCTGGAGACTTATTTCTTCATGCATGAGGCGCTGCCGGAACTTGATCTGGCCCAGGTCGATACCACCGTGACCCTTTTCGGCAAACGTCTGGCCCGACCGCTGCTCATCTCGTCGATGACCGGCGGCACGGCTCGCGCCCGCGACATCAACCGCATTCTCGCCGAAGGCGCGCAGGAGGCGGGAATGGCGATGGGCCTGGGTTCCATGCGCGCGGCCATTGAGGACGTGTCCCTGGAAGATACCTACCGTGTGCGCGACGTGGCCCCGGACATCCTGCTGTTCGCCAATCTGGGTGCCGTGCAGCTCAACTACGGCTACGGCATTGAGCAGTGTGCGCGGGCGGTGGACATGGTGGCTGCTGACGCGCTCATCCTGCACTTCAATGTCTTGCAAGAAGCCGTCCAGCCGGAAGGCGACGGCAACTTTGCCGGGCTGCTGTCCAAGATCGAGGCAGTCTGTCGCGCGCTGCCGGTGCCGGTCATCGCCAAGGAAGTGGGCTGGGGCTTCTCGCGCCGGGCCGCCCGTCAATTGGCCGACGCCGGTGTGGCCGCCATCGATGTGGCCGGAGCGGGCGGCACGTCCTGGAGCCAGGTGGAGATGTATCGTGCCCCAACCGCCCGTCATGCCCGGGTGGCCGGAGCTTTCATCGACTGGGGCATTCCAACGGCCGTTTCCTTGCAATACGGCCGCGAAGAAGCGCCCGGTCTACCCCTCTTCGCCAGTGGTGGCATCCGCGACGGCATCGAGGTCGCCAAGTGCGTGGCCCTCGGCGCGACCGTCGTCGGGCTGGCTGGGGAGTTCCTGCGCGCGGCCGATCAGGCCGGCGTGACCGGAGTCGTGGAACTGGCTGAAACAATCACCGATGAACTGCGTGTGGCCATGTTTTGCAGTGGCGCCGGCGACATCGCAGCACTGGCGACAACACCTCTTTATCAATCCTTTTAGCAGCCGGTTGCAACCGGAGCATTAACCGCCCATGACCAATCAATTGAACACCCTGACCGAGCGGTATCTCCCGCCCATTGACACTGAAATGCGGACTGTTCTGTGCGAACTGGCTGGGATGGCCCCACCGGATGATGTCTACTACGGCATGATCCACTATCACATGGGGTGGAAAGACGTGGCCCTTGCCTCCATGACGTTCAACAGCGGCAAACGCATTCGGCCGCTGCTGACTCTTGCTGACGTGCGACGCGTCCGGCGGCGACTGGCAACAGGCCGTGCCCGCAGCGTCGGCCATCGAGATTATCCACAACTTCTCACTGGTCCACGATGACATCCAGGATGCCAGTGACACCCGCCGCGGCCGGCCCACAGCCTGGACCTTATGGGGCCAGCCACAAGCCATTAACACGGGTGACGCCATGTTTGCCATGGCTCATCTCGGCCTGAATCGGTTGTCCGATCACGGCGTGGATCCGGCGACCGTGGTGCGTGCCTTTCGTCGATTCGACGAGACCTGTGTACAGCTCACGCAGGGCCAGTACGCCGACATGAGCTTCGAGACACGCGACGATGTGACCACAGACGAGTACCTGGCCATGATCACCGGCAAGACGGCCGTGTTGATCGCACTCAGTGCGGAGCTGGGTGCGCTGGTGGCCGGGGCTGATGACAAGACCATCGCCCACTACGCGACGTTCGGTCGCGATCTGGGGCTGGCCTTCCAGATTCAGGACGATATCCTCGGCATCTGGGGGGATGAGTCACTCACCGGCAAGTCAGCCGCCACGGATATTGTCACCCGCAAGAAGTCGCTGCCGGTGCTCTACGGACTTGACCAAAGCGAGGTGCTGCGGGACCTCTACGCCGCCGATGGCGACGAATCCACCTTTGTCCGCCGAGCCATTCGCGAATTGGATGCGGTGGGGGCCCAGGCCTTTGCAGCGGACCTGGCTGCCCAATACTCGAACAGTGCCCTGGGCCATTTGGAAGCGGCCCAACCAGCCGGAGAAGCCGGAGAAGCCTTGTTCCAACTGGCCGACATGCTGCTGCGGCGCGACTATTAGGCACAAAAAAACCGGCCCCACTTGGTTGAGCAGGGCCGGTTGAATGCGTTGTCACCTAGTGAGTGGGCAGTAGAAGCCCGCCATCACTACTCCTCATCTTCGTCTTCGTCATCGTCATAGGCTACGTCGTCATCATCGTCGTCGATAGCCAGGTCATCCTCACTATCAGGGTCTACCGATAGATCGTCGCCCTCTTCATCGGCATCGTAAACCACTTCGCCTTCGAAGTCGGTTTCTTCGATGAGCAGCGACGAAAGGCGAGTCGAGTCGGCCGCCGCCGCGGCAATAGCCGCCAGAATCTCGTCGTCGGTGTCGTCACCAATCAACGCACTACTGGTCAGACGAATCGGAACCGGTGCGCCAAACTCGTCGAACTCGGCGAATTCAGCCAGAAGCTCCAACTCATCCTCTTCACCAGGAATACGGAAACCTGTTCCCGCGGGAATGAGCTTACCGATAATGACATTCTCTTTCAGACCGACAAGCCGGTCTTCCTTACCCGCAATGGCCGCCCCAGCCAACACCTTGATGGTATGCTGGAACGAACTGGCAGACAGGAAGCTCTCGGTGTTCAACGATGCCTTGGTAATGCCCAACAGCACCGGTTCGGCCTGGGCCGGCTGACCACCCTCGGCCGTGACTTCCTCATTGGTCTCCAGGAAGATGGCCGATTCCACCAGATCACCAGGCAGCATTTCCGTATCACCGGACTCTGTCACAACCACCTTGCTCAGCATCTTGCGGATGATGACTTCAAAGTGCTTGTCGTGGATATTCTGGCCTTGCGGACGGTAGACCTGCTGCACTTCCTTCAGAAGGTACTGCGTCACCGCGTCGCGGCCCAGAATGTCCAAAATCCGGTGCGGGTTCTTGGAACCTTCGGTCAACTGATCACCGGCATTCACTGCACTGCCATCAGCCGTTAGCAGGCGCACACCGGCCGGAATCTCGTAGTCGCGTTCGTCCAGGCTCTCCCAGACAACGGTCAAGCCATTGTCTCCAAGCTGGACACGACCGGGATGACGGGCGAAGATGACCTGGTCTTCCATTTCAGCCAGCGTATCGCCGGCCTTGACCTTGTCATCGGCGTCAACCTTGACCGTCCAGCCTTCCGGCAGCTCGAACACATCATCGACCAGCTTGCGATCCACGACGTTGACATGACGCACACCATCGGCCGCATACACGCGGGCAGTGCCGCCGATGTCGGTGATAACTGCTTCACCCTTCGGCCGTTGGCGGGCCTCGAACAGCTCCTCAACACGGGGCAGACCCTGCGTGATGTCACCACCCGCCGAAGCCGTACCGCCGGTGTGGAAGGTTCGCAGTGTCAACTGCGTACCCGGCTCACCGATTGACTGGGCAGCTACGATGCCGACAGCCGTTCCCAGCTCCACCGGCTTGCCGCGGGCCAGGTCCAGGCCATAGCACTTGCGGCAAATGCCCAGACGCAGCTCACAGGTCATCGGCGAGTAGACGTAGATGTCATCCATACCGGAGACATCAATGGCTTCAGACGTGTCCGGCGTGAAGTAATCACCCTCTTCAATGAGGATTTCGCCGGTACTGGGATCAACCACCTGGGCCGCAGCCACACGACCCAACAGTCGCTCGGCCAACGTTTGCTTGCCGAAGTTATCGGCGCGGCGAACGTAGATGCCCTTGGTGGTGCCGCAATCCTCGGACATGATGATCAAGTCCTGGGCCACGTCCACCAGACGACGGGTCAGGTAACCGGCATCAGCTGTACGCAGCGCGGTGTCGGCCAAACCCTTGCGGGCGCCGTGGGTCGAGATGAAGTACTCGAGTGCTTCCAGACCTTGCCGGAAGTTTGACTGAATCGGCACCGGAATGATGCGTCCCTGCGGGTCAGCCATCAAACCGCGCATACCGGCCAGCTGGGTAATGGGGCCGAAGCCGCCCTTGCCCGCGCCGGACAGCGCCATTAGGGCCATCGAACCATGCGGGTCCATGGCATCGCGCACGGCCGTCGCGACCAAATCCTTGGCCTCGTTCCACTGCTCGATGGTCCGCTGGTACTGCTCTTCTTCTGTCAGCAGGCCGCGGCGATACTGACGGTCGATTTCATCAACGCGCTTGCGGGCGCTGGTGAAGAATCTCTTGACGCTCTTCAGGAATGGTCAGGTCCGAAACGGCCACGGTGGTGCCGGAGATCGTCGCGTACTTGAAGCCGACATCCTTGATGGCGTCGACCATCTCAATGGTCACGTCGTCACTGGTCACCATGTGAACACGGTTGATGAGCGAGTTGACCCCGCCCTTGTCCAGCAGACGATTCACAAAGCGGGCCTCTTCCGGTAGCGCCAGATTAAAGAGTACGCGACCGGGGGAAGTCTCAATCAGGCGCGTGCGCGGCTTGTTGTCCGCGTAGCGCTGGTGGTCTTCCTTCCAGTATGTTTCGGTCAGAACTCTTGATCTTGGCGTGGATGTCGAGATAGCCCAACTCGTAGGCGGTCTCAACTTCTTCCAGGCTGCTGTAAATGCCGCCCTCGCCCTTCAGACCGTCCCGCATCATGGTCAGGTAGTAAACACCCAGGACCATGTCCTTCGACGGGCCCACGATGGGCTGGCCGTCCGACGGCTTGAGCAGGTTGCGCGTGGCCATCATCAATGACTTGGCCTCATCAACGGCCTTTTGGGACAGCGGCACGTGGACCGCCATCTGGTCGCCGTCGAAGTCAGCGTTGAACGCCGCGCAAACCAGCGGATGCAACTGAATGGCCTTGCCTTCAACCAGAATCGGCATGAACGCCTGGATACCGAGGCGATGCAACGTCGGCGCGCGATTCAACAGAATCGGCCGACCCTGGATAACCTCTTCCAGAACTTCCCACACTTCCGGCGGTTGGCGCTCCATGAACGCGCTTGGCGCCCTTCACGTTGCTGGCATAGCCATACTCAACCAGCTTGCTAATGACAAACGGCCGGAACAGTTCCAGCGCCATTGTCTTCGGCAGACCGGCCTGGCCCATCTTCAGTTTCGGGCCGACCACAATGACCGAACGGCCGGAGTAGTCGACGCGCTTGCCCAACAGGTTACGGCGGAAGCGGCCCTTCTTGCCCTTGAGCATGTCGGACAGCGACTTCAGCTCCCGACGGCCGCGGCGGCTAAGCGCCTTGCCGCGCTGGCTGTTGTCGATGAGGCTGTCGACAGCCTCCTGCAACATACGCTTTTCGTTGCGAACGATGACGTCCGGCGCGCCCAGCTCCAGCAGACGGCGCAGGCGGTTGTTGCGATTGATCACGCGGCGATACAGGTCGTTCAGGTCAGACGTGGCAAAACGGCCACCGTCCAACTGCACCATCGGCCGCAAATCGGGAGGAATCACCGGCAGCACCGTCAGAATCATCCACTCCGGACGATTGCCGCTGGCGCGCAACGCTTCAACCACTTGCAGACGCTTGGTGGCCCGCTTGGCGGCTTGCTTGGAGCGGCTCGTGCGCACCTCGCGCCACAGCTCGCGTGACAGTTTGTCGAGATCCATGTTCTTCAGGATCTCGTTAAACGCCTCAGCGCCCATTCCGGCGCGGAAGACATTGCCGAACTTTTGCTTCAGTTCGCGGTATTCGTTCTCGTTGAGGAAGGTCATGACAGCCAGACCTTCGAGTTGCTCACGGCTGGCGGCGGCCTGCTGGCGCAGTCGCACCAGACGTTGGTCCATGCGTTCGCGCAACCCTTCGCCGGCCACGCCGATTTCGCCGCGCAATTCTTCAATCTCGCGCTGCAGTTCGCCCAACGTCGCTTGCTGCTCTTCCTCGAATTCCTTCTGAGTACTGGTCAGCAAGTCGGCCGTGGTCTCCTGGACCAGGACGATGTGCTCGCGGCCAACCTTCTCACCCTTCTCGACGATCATCTCGCCGGCCAGAATGATATCTTCCGATGCCGCTGAACCGCTGAGGTTATTCAGGCGTTGCTCGGCGTTACGGGCTTCCTGCACCAGCTCGTCGGTGCGGGCAGACAGGCGATCATCGAAGGTCTTGTGTAATTCTTCGACCTTTGCTTCCAGCTCAATCAAACGATCAGCTGCGTCGGATGTCGTCTCGTCCAGTTGCTCCTGGAGTTTGCTCTCCAGTTGCGCCTCAGCCTCAATCAGTTCCTCATCAAGGCGCTTCAGGGCACGCTGGCGGGATTCCTCATCGACATGGGTGATGACGTATTGGGCGAAATAGAGGACGCGGTCCAGATTGCGGCGCGAAATATTGAGCAACAGGCCCATGTAACTGGGTACCCGGCGCGTATACCACACATGCGCCACCGGCGCCGCTAGCTCAATGTGGCCCAGGCGCTCGCGGCGAACTGAAGAGCGGGTGATTTCCACGCCGCACTTGTCGCAGACAATGCCCTTATAGCGCACATTCTTGTATTTACCGCAGTAGCATTGCCAGTCTCGGGTTGGCCCAAAGATCGCTTCGCAGAAGAGACCGTCCTTTTCAGGGCGCAAACGCCGATAGTTGATCGTTTCCGGCTTGGTGACTTCACCATAGGACCAGGAACGAATCTGTTCTGGGGATGCTAGACTAATCCGTAGGGAGCGGAAATCTGTTGACTCCACCTAGTGACCTCCAAAGTTGATAACAGGCTCCAGCCCAACGCTAAATGGTGATGTGCTGCATGACGTTGGGTGACGCCGCTCGGTCGTTAAACGCGCAAAAGAGCGTATGGCCCGGTCGCCAACGCTCTAGTCGAAGTACAATGTAGTTTAATTATATCGGCAGACGTCAATATTGCTATTAATCTTACGTAAGAATAACCTCGATACGCGATTAGATAGTATAGTAGATATCCGCCGATTCGTCAAGACATTGGCGAGGCCGGGGTGCGATTAGTTTTGGTGTAAGAGCGAGTCACGGCGAGAATAGGGGTATGAACGAAAAACAGACCTCCAATGAAGATCAACCTGACGAGTTAATCCAAAAGATGAGCCAATGGCAACGGGCAAACCCCGATGCAACCTTGACCGACATCGAGGAGGCGGTCGAAGCGGAGCTGGCCCAAATACGCCAGCGAATAGTGGAAGAGATGGTACGGGAAAAAGAAGCAGCGAGCCATGAGGAGCCGGATTGTCCCCGATGTGGCGAGAGGATGGTCAAGAATGGGCGACGGTCGCGAAAGCTGAAGGGCAAAGAAGGACAAACGGTCACACTCGACCGGCAGCAATGGCGTTGTCTCTCCTGTGGAGCAACGCTTTTCCCCCCTGGATAGAGCCTTGGGATTGCTCCACGGCGCGTACACACCGCAGGTGCAGGAGGCCATGACGCGCTTGGGGAGCCGGATGCCGTACGCGGAAGCGCAGGAAGAACTGGCGTTGTTGTGGAAGGTGGCGGTAAGTACAAGCAGCTTACGGCACGTGACTTTGCGACATGGGCGGGTAGCGGAAACGCTTCTCCTGGAAGAGGTAGCCCGGTTGGAAGCGGGCGGAGATACGCCGATGGGTAAACCGGAGCAGGTGGTGGTGTGTATCGACGGGGCAATGGTGCAGACTACCAGTGGCGAGTGGCGCGAAGTGAAGACGATGACTTTGGGCGAGTTTGAGCCGCATTGGGATGCCAAACAGCGGCAAGTGGTGACCCGAACGACGCAACTGAGCTACTTTTCGCGCGTGGCCGTGGCTGAGGAATTCACCCGAACGTCGCTGGTGGAATGGCAGCGACGGGGTGGCGACAACGCCCACACCGTGGTGGCTGTTCAGGACGGGGCGAACTGGATTCAGGGAGTCATTGATTACCATTGTCCGCAGGCAACGCGGGTGATTGATTTCGCCCACGCTCAGAGTTATGTGGCCGCGGTCGGGCGGGCCATCTATGGGCCGGAAACAGATGTCTTTCGCCAGTGGTACGGTCGAATGTCGCAACAGTTGGGCCACCAACCACCGCGGCGCACGGTGAACGAGTTGCGTTTGCTGCAGCGCCAACATCCCGGCCATCCGCAGGCCGAGGATATCGACGTGGCCATTCGCTATCTGGAGAAACGCCTGCCGATGATTGACTATCCCCACTTTCGTCGTCAACAACTCCCGATTGGGTCGGGGATAGTCGAAAGCGGTCACAAAGTGGTCATGCAGAAACGGATGAAACAGGCGGGGATGCGTTGGGCCGAAGCCAATCTCAATCCGATGCTCGCCCTGCGCGTTGCCTTATGCAACCGAACCTGGAACCAGAAATGGAGCGAGATTGAAAGCCGCCTCCGTCACGACAGATACTCGCCACGAACCAAGTCAGAACAGCGGCCGGAGCTCGTTACCGAAGCCGATTGTCAACGTTTGACCGCCCTGGCGGAGCGAATCACGAGAAAGAAGGGACCGCCCTGGCAAAACCACCGCTGGGTCTTTCCCTATCGGGCCATTTCCATACACCAAAACTAATCGCACCCGCGAGGCCGCTGAGATGCCTCGCCTTACGGCTGTGGCGCGGGGCAGCTGATCGAGCCCAGCGGCACGCGCAGCGGCGCAATAGGCGCCCTGACACTCAGATCTGACCATGTGGCGGGGCCGGAGAGTACGACCTCGAATGGCTTTCCGTCCGGACCAATGGTGCCGACCGCCAGCAGTTGCTCGCCCGACCATATCTCTATCTCAATGTCACGCCAGCCCGGCTCCTTGACCACCAGCCGCAGGTCATTCCCATCACAGAAAGCGGTCGTTTCGAATTCGGGCGTCGCGGGTCCGGGATAGGGATTGGGCTTTGCTGTTGGCGAGGGCAATGAACCCGGTCCGGGATAAGGATAAGGCGGCGGCGTTCGTGTCGGCTGCGGCAGCGGGCCGGGATAAGGATAAGCGCCGGGTGTTCCGGTTGGCGGTGGCAAGACCCCGGGATATGCGTCCGGCGTCGCCGTCGGACGGGGTGTGCCAACGGTCGTCGGTGTCGCGGCCGGAGTGGGAGACGTCACGGTTAATGTCGCCCGCACCGTCGCCGTAGGGGTAATTATCGTCGTTCGTGTTACGTCTGCCGGCGCCTGGCGTTGCACGCCCGTCAGACTGACACCCAACCGTTCGGCCACGAGCGTCCGGTCTGCCGTCGATAGGTCCAGGTCAACAATCACCTGGGCCAAATCATCCGGCGTCAGCTCCAGTTGTGGCAGCAGCAGAACCAGTTGAACGGCCGTCAAGCCCTGTTCATCCAGCAGCTCTACCAGCAACGATAGATCGTCACTCTCTCGAAAGAGCCAGTCGGCCGCAATATCGCGAACGAGGGCCAGGTCGGCCAGGTAGGCCAGCAAAGCCCTTTCATCTTCTTCGCTGAGGTCCAGTTCGCTAATGATCGTCTCCAGTCGCTCCGGTTGCAGCTGCAGCGCAAACAACAGGTCGCCCAGTTCCGGGATGGACAGCGAAAACGTGGGAATCAGACGCAGCAATTCAGCATTCGTCGGCCGGAGCGGACGCAGGATACGCCCTAGCTGGGCACCCGTCAGACCCTGTGCGGCCAGATCAGCCAGAATAAACTCGCGATCCTGCTCATCGACATAGGGACTCAGGCTGACGATGATGGTCGCCGCTTCACCTGCATCACTTTCCTGCAACACCTGGGGCAGTGGCTCGTTCGGCAGGGTCTGCGGCGGGTCGTCATACACGCCGTCACCGTTGCCATCGGTATAGAGGTCCATGGCGCCCCGGCCATCCCAGGCCGTAATGTCTAGGGCGACGCCTTCACCCTGCTTAACACTCAGCGTCGTTGTGGCAAACAGGGTCTCGTCTTCAGCGGTCAGGCGCGTCACCAACAGCGTGGCATCTTTAACGTCGACCGATTGCGGCCGAAATTCCAGACCCTTGCCATCGGCCGCCGCACCCACCGACAGCCCTTCCCCGTCGGCAAAAGTCACCCCCAGAAGGACTACGCTATAGGCGTCTTCACCTTCACGAATGGTCACGTTCACCAGGGGTGACTGGTCCCCACCGGCCTGAAAGTCCAGTCGCTGATCGACGGGGACGACCTCGAGCACGTTCGTCTCCGGAGCGCTGTTCAATTGATCAACGACAAAGGACCAGTCCGGTCCCAAACTGGAGACACGCTCCAGTCCGCTAAACTCAACCGTATAATCTGTCCCGGCCGGGAGGACGATATCAGGCGAGTCGGAGCCCGCAAACTGACCCCGTTGAAATATAAACTGCGCACCCGGTATCTCGTTGATAATCTCCCCCGCCACTGAACTGATGACGCCCAGGGCGGTCTT
Source organism: uncultured Chloroflexia bacterium (assembly GCA_963695535.1). Classification (GTDB taxonomy): domain Bacteria; phylum Chloroflexota; class Anaerolineae; order Promineifilales; family Promineifilaceae; genus Promineifilum. The sequence goes on along the minus strand of CAVOGT010000001.1, from coordinate 299,502 downwards.
GACCAGGACATCGCCTTGGCCAAGCACGGACAGCAGAGTCGTCCCTTCGCTGCTGTTGTCCCCGTCAACTTTAGCCGAGCAGACAGGGCAGCTCACGGAGTCATAAGCCGACAACGGAATGTAACTCAACGTCTGTGTTGTCGCGTCGCCCACATAGGGTACGGCCGTTTCGTTGGGGTTCACTGCACCCTCGGCATAGCGCCAGGTATTCGCGTTGTAGTCCACCTCGACCACTCGCTCCTCACCGGGGAAGTTGTTGTCATAGACCAAGATTCGGTAGTCTTGTGGGCCAACCTGTTCAACGCCATAGGCAAGCAGGGAGTGGCCACCCACCAGGCCGGGCAAGTAGATGCTCAGGTCTACAGGCTGGGCCAGGGCGATCAGCGCATCCAGAACGTCACGAGGCGTGCCCTTCACCTCGCTAGACCAGACGGATCGGACCCAATAGAGCGACCCATTGGCAGCGATGGTGCGCATGATCGGTGGCTCCTGATCGATCTCATAGGGTACGGTCGCCGACGGAGTGAACGCCCCCGGCTCCAGCTCGCCCACGGCTAAGCGATAGCTCGTCACGGTAAAGCCGATGCAGTGGCCCGACAGCATATCGGCATTGCGATCGTCGATCCACTGTTGGGCCTCGGCTGTCGGGATACAGGTGTCACGATCGACACGCGAGCACACATCATCACCGAACTGCTCGCGCATATCATCCACAGTGAAGGCGCCTTCCGGATAGCCGGGGCCATAATTGCGAAAACTGAACCCGTCAGGCCGCACCTCAAAGGGTGCGGCAAACACAACCGTCGCCGTATCCGCCGGTTCATTGGCCATCGCTGCGTCCTCAATGACAACTTCGGGAGCGACCAGAATAGCTTCTGCAGTGGGCAGCTCCTCGCCGCGAACGGCCGCGGCGGTGGGCGTGAGCGTCGTTGTCGATGTCGGCGGCGGCGCGACCGGGGCATCGGCGCGGCATGCCGCCAGAATGAGCATCGCGCCAAGCAAGAGAAGGTGAAGCCAATGCGTCCTTTTCATTAAGTCGTTTTCACATAACAACAATGGGGACGATACCTTTATCGCCCCCATTCGGTTAGGTCATTGGCCCAATTCTACTTCATTACGCCCCAAGGGCATGACGATTCCCAAGGTTTCGCTCATGGGGCACTTTGGCAGGAGAGCCAGGCAGTCTAGCGTGCGGTTACTTCGATTGTGTAGGTGCCTACCGAGCCCGCATACCCGCTGACGTCAACCCGGCAAGATCCATCACCAAGGGAGTCAAAGGTATAGGTCTCCACCTCTCCTTCCCAACGCCAGTCAAAATCAGCCCACGAGGATGCGCCGCCCGGAGTCGAGCAAGCTAGCACCGGGGCCGCATCAAACTCGGCCGAGGGCTGGACGGTTACCGTATAGCTTCGGCCGCTGAACGTATTGAACGTGTGTTGCACCGTGCTGCCGGCAGTCACCGTGCCATTCTCGTTCAGAATCAGTCCGGTCGGCGCTGCGGTCGTGGGCGGCACTGCCGTTGGCAGGACAGCCGTCGGCGGAACGTCAGTCGGTGGCACCGCGGTCGGCGGTACGGCCGTCGGTTCGGTTGTTGCCGCCGGAACATCCGTAGCCGGGGCCGTGGTCGCAGCCGGTTCCGCGGTCGGCTGGACGGCTGTCGGCTCAACCGTGGGCGGGACGGCTGTCGGCGGGACGGCCGTTGGCGGAACGTCTGTCGGTGGTACGGCTGTCGGCGGCTGATTGACGCTGCCACCACTGCACAGCGGCGCCTCACCAGCCGGGTCGGCCGTGCCGCTCATCCATAGATGGGCGAAGCCACCGGAGATGCCAACACCCATAGCCGCCATCGGGCCCCAGCCACCCTGCTGGGTGATTACATTATTGTGCCCGGGGCTGTTCTTCCAGGCCGTTAGCGCACCGGATGCGCTGACCGAGCCGCTCGAAGCAAATGAATTCTCCACGCCTTCGCCTGGAAAGCCGGCGATCTCGCGAGGCTTGTTCCACATTCCCTCGGCATTGGCATGGTCGCTGGTGTAACAGTTGGCAGTCCACGTGCCCTGCTGCAAGGACGGGTTGACAATCCCCGACCAGCTATGCATATTGCAGGTCTTGCCCGTCGGTGCCGGCGGATACGAATTGCGATTGTTCACGCTGTCCCAGACGTGCTGCTGGGCAACCAATGACAACGACTTCGAAACCTGCATCGGCGGCAGGTTGAGCGATGCCCGGTAGGCATTGACCTGGCGGGCCAGTTCGCCCTCTTCGGCGCTCAGACAGACACCGGCAACGTCACTGGTCTGGCCGGTGGCACCGCGATTGGCCGGGCCATCCTCGGCATTGGGCTGCAAAATCTGGGGGGCTGACCCCAACGAAGCACTTTCCTTTACGCGAACAACAGTGTCACTGACGGTGGCGGCATTGCCTACCGCGTCACCGACTGTACTGCTCTCTGCACCGCCACAAGCTACCAACCCGAATAGCATAACGGCCGAGAGGCACGCAAACAGAACTCTTTGAGTAAGCTTATTCATCTGTCTCCTTAAATAATGAGTGGTGTGCCCCCGCTGATGGGGCATCATGATCTGAATTGATCAGTATCATTAGTCTAGTGCAGCTTGCTCAAAAGACAATGAACTGCATGACGGTATCCGTGTCAAGTTGGCGACAGTAGCCAAGATCTTACGCCGCACCCTGCAAGCCGGAGGAAACACAACGCGCTTCGTCAGTAGCTGAATGGGCCAACCAACCACATCTGATGGAAACAGCGGCGAGGCATTCAACCGGGCAGGTTACTCGTCCTCAGATCCCGTCGAATCAACTGTATCACCGGCCGGCAACGGCATCGGCTCGCCCAGTTGGTAGCGTAGATACGCTTCCATAAAGCCATCAAGACGGCCGTCCAGGACCGCCTGCGCGTTGCCTACCTCATAGTCGGTGCGATGATCCTTGACCATCTTGTACGGGTGAAGCACGTAGGACCGAATCTGGCTCCCCCACCCGGCGTCAACATCCTCACCCTTCAGCGAGGCGATCTCAGCGTCTTGCTTGCGCCGCTCCAAATCAAATAGCTGCGATTTGAGGACGTTCATGGCGACCTGCATGTTCTGCGTCAACGAGCGTTGATTCTGACAAGAGACGACCAGACCGGTGGGCATATGAGTGATACGCACGGCCGTTTCGTTCTTCTGTACGTGCTGGCCTCCCGCGCCGCTGGCCCGAAACCGATCGATGCGCAGGTCTTTCTCGTCGATTTCGATCTCGATCTCCTGGGCCACGTCGGGCCACACCTCGACCTTGGCAAACGACGTGTGGCGACGACTGGACGAGTCGTAGGGTGAAATACGCACCAGGCGATGAACGCCGCGCTCTGACTTAATCCAGCCATAGGCGAAGCGGCCGGTAATCGACATGGTGGTGCTCTTGATACCCGCTTCGTCGCCGGGGCTTTCGTCGAGGATGTCGACTTTCATCCGGTGTGCTTCAGCCCAGCGGATGAACATGCGCTGCAACATCTGGGCCCAGTCCTGAGCCTCGGTGCCGCCGGCACCCGCATGGATAGCCACGATGACGTCTTCATCATCGTATTCACCCGACATAAGGGTCTGGAACTCCAGCTCGTTCACCTGGCGACGGAGGCGTTGCGATTCAGCCGAGAGTTCAGCAGCCAGCGATTCGTCGCCGAGTTCAGCCAGTTCCAGATTGTCAGACAACTGCTGGGTGATTTCTTGCCAGACGCCCACTTGCTCGCGCAGACGGGTCAACTCGCGCATGACCTGTTGGCCGGCGGCCGGGTCATTCCAGAAATCGGCCACCGAGGACTGCGCCTCTAGTTCCGCAATGCGTGATTCCTTGCTCGCGATGTCAAAGACGCCTCCGGAGCTGGGTGATGACGTCATTCATTTCTTGCAGGTTGGTGATGATCTCGTCCATGATCGACTGTGTAACCTTATTGCCCGGGGGCAATGCTTAGGATGTTTGATTGAAGAGACCGTCGATGAACACATCGGGGTCGAATGGGGCCAGGTCCTGAATACCCTCACCTGTGCCAATGAAGCGCACCGGCAAGCCTAGCTCGCGGTAGATGGCAAAGACCATGCCACCCTTGGCCGTGCTGTCCAGCTTGGTCAACACCACGCCGGTCACATGAACCGACTCTTTGAATTTCTCGGCCTGGGTCAAAGCGTTTTGGCCGGTGGGTGCGTCGAGCACCAGCAAGACCTCGTGGGGCGCGGCGTGGACGCTCTTGGCGCACACGCTATAGATCTTCTCCAGTTCTTTCATCAAGTTGTATTTCGTATGCAACCGTCCGGCCGTATCGACGAAGAGCAGATCGTAGCCGCGGGCACGTGCGGCCCGGATGCCGTCGTAGGCCGTGGCCGCCGGGTCGCCGCCGGGTTGACCGGCAATGATGGGCACATCGGCCCGATTGGACCAGATTTCAAGTTGATCAATGGCCGCCGCCCGAAAGGTATCGGCCGCGGCCAACATCACTTTGCGGCCGTTGCCCTTGTAGTGGGTGGCCAGCTTGCCAATCGTCGTCGTCTTGCCCGCCCCGTTGACGCCAACGACCATCACCACGGTCAGGAGTCGCGGCTCTTCAAGTTTGAACGATGGCGGGTCCACGAGGATGGCGCGCAGTTCCTCTTTCAGAGCCGTAAAGAGCTGGTCGGCGGTTAGCAAGCCCTCGACGCGCACCCGGTCACGCAGCCGGTCGACCACATAGAGGGTCGTGGGCACGCCCACATCCGCCTGGATAAGCAGCGCTTCCAAGTCGTCCCACGTCTCGTCTGTAATGTCACCGGCCCCTAACACAGTCGCAATCTGTCCAAAGACAGACTGTCGCGTGCGGCTCAGTGAATCGCGAATGCTCTTAAACAAATCAGCCTCATTGGTTGTCTAGGTAAGTAGTCGGACGTTGGTCAGTCCCGGCAGCCTAAGCGTCCGGCTCAATCGACACAACAACTATTTCGCCGTCTTCCGTCAATTGTTCCACCTTAAGCTGGGCACTGTCCAATAATCCACTGCAACGCTCAGCCAGAAGCTGACCGCGCTCAAAAAGCGCCAAAGACGACTCCAGGGTCAGATTGCCGGCTTCCAACCGCGCAATTGTCGACTCCAGTTCGGCCAGCGCCTCTTCAAACGATAGATTATCTAGCACGGGTTCTGTCATAAGCTCTACTCGTCGCCCTCCGGTCTCATTACGTCAGGCGCACGTTCCAGGCTGCAATAATAGCAATCGCGGCCAACTTATCCAAACGACCGCAGGCGTCGGCTATATTTCTCAGGCTACCGGAGCCAACCCAAATGGATCCCCCAGGCAATCAAATTCAATGTCACTGCCGCCATGCCTATGCTACAATGCCCTCTGTTGTGCGTCCTGAAGGTTAACAGCCTGTGCACCCGGTCAAGGCAAGAAACCGTGAACTCAATCTTTAGGCTATTCACCGATTCCATCAAGGCCTACCTCAATGATCGCGCCGCCATTTACGGCGCGGGGCTGGCCTATTACGCGGTCTTTGCCATAGCACCGCTCATTGTGTTTGTGGTGTGGTTCGCCGGGCTCCTTATCGGTCGTTCGGAAGCCATCAACCAGCTGCTGGAGCAAGTTCAGTATTTCGTTGGACCACAGCTAGCCGGCTTTCTGGTTGAACTAACCCAGACGGTTAGTGACCGGACCTTCACTGCGGGCACCCTTGCGCTGAGTGTTGCCGGATTATTCATGAGTGCGGCCGGTATCTTTGGTCAACTGGACACGGCACTCAACGACTTATGGGGCATCCATACATTGCGACCTCAGACCATGGGAGAGCGCCTGGTGTTGTTGCGGCGCAAACTCGGCCCATTCGTCATGGTGTTTTTCCTGGGTCTCCTGCTCAGCGTCAGCGTTATAGTTGATACGGGGCTGACTGCCATCAGCAGCAGCCTGGCGCGCATTCTACCCGTCGTAGGGAGTCTGGAACCGCATATCAACAGTCTGGTTATCCCGCTTCTGACCTTTCTAACCTTCAGCGCCGCCTACAAGTGGTTGCCCGATGCTCACTCACGCTGGCGAGATATGGCTGTCGGAGCGTTTGTGACGACAATACTCTTCCTCGCCGGCCGCTGGGGGCTCACCCTCTACTTGGGGCGAAGTGACCCCGCATCTCTCTATGGCGCCGCCGCCTCAATCATCATTTTACTCATCTGGGTCAATGTCTCAGCCCACATAGTGCTCTTTGGAGCAGAGTTTACCAAGCTATATGCCGACCGCTTTGGTCAACCCATTGTACCTCGACGTCTCGCGGCCTTCGTTGATTTGCCGGCTGTGGTAGCGTCTGCTGCCGGCAAGCCCGACACGGAAGACGACCCGGCCGCATAATTTTTTATCCACAAATAGGTGAGGCGCCCATTTGGACGCCTCACCATCAAACTTGCAGCTACTACCTCGCGTTCTGTTCTAAGCCGAGGCTGTTTGCGGGGCCGTGAGCACGTCGCCGGGCTGCTTGGAGCGCCGGATGGCGATGTACAGCAGTGCCAACAGGACGACGATGATGATGATCGACACGACGCCATAGCCCTGGTACTGCACCACGATGGGAGCAATGATAAGGCTGACCAGGTTGACGACCTTAATCATGGGGTTCAGCGCCGGCCCGGCCGTGTCCTTCAACGGGTCGCCCACAGTGTCGCCCACCACGCTGGCCTTGTGGCGTTCCGAACCCTTGCCGGTGTTGGCCTCCAGATCGCGCGGTTCGTCCTCAATCAGCTTCTTGGCATTGTCCCAGGCACCGCCCGTGTTGGACATGAACACGGCCAGCAACATGCCGGAAACGATGATCCCGGCCTGGAACCCACCCAGCGCCTCCACCTGCAGCAACAAGCCGATCGCCACCGGTGTGACCACCGCCAGAATCGGCCAGGTTGATCAGATCGCGCTGAGCGGCCACGGTGGAGATTGTGACCGCACGCGCATAGTCCGGTTTGACTGTGCCCTCCAAAATGCCGGGAATCTTGAATTGACGGCGCACCTCCTCCACCATCTGCCCGGCCGCCCGCCCGACCGCCCGAATGGCCAACGATGAGAAGAGCCACGGTAACGCGCCACCCAACAGAATGCCGACAAAGACAATCGGCTCAGAAGCCCGGATGCCCATGGCCAGCGCATTCGGGTCAATGACCGACACGTCGGTTATGAAGGAACCGAAGAGCGAAACCGCGGCAATAACGGCCGATCCGATGGCAATGCCCTTGGTAATGGCCTTGGTCGTATTCCCTACCGCGTCAAGGTCAGCCATGATCTGGCGCGCTTCCGGCTCCAGTCCGGCCATCTCGCCGATGCCGTTGGCATTGTCAGCGATCGGGCCGAAGGAGTCCATGGCCACATTGTTACCGGTCAGCGTCAACATGCCGATACCGGTCATGGCCACGCCGTACAGAATGAAGGTGAAGCTCGATGAAGCCTCGGTTAAAGCCACGACTCAGATCGACGTATGGCGTCACATCCAGGCCCGTAGTACAGCAAGATGGCCGCGACAATCGTGAATGCGATCACCACCACCGACCAGACGGCTCGACTCATAGCCATTGGCCAATCCATAGAGAATGGTTGTGGCCGGGCCGCCCGATGTGGCATTGCGAATCTCCTCCACCGGCCGGTAATGGGTGCCGGTGAAGTAATCGGTCAGCCGATCGATCACAATAGCCAGGCGACGCCGGCCGCCGTCGACAGGAACGGCCGCCACCAACCGCCGGGCACATTCTGCATATAGAAGTAGCGCGATGCCGCCGAACAAAACCACGGAGATTGCAGCCGAGGTCAGGAAGCCGCGGAAGATGGCCTTCATGGCGTCGCCCGACTCCTGCGAATCGCTGCGCACCATGTAGGTGCCGACGATGGACGCCAGCACGCCAATGCCACGGACCAGCAGCGGATAGAGGATCCACTCGTTGTGGCCGGTGATTGAGGCCAGAGCCACACCCAGGATCAGGCCGGAGACAATCGTTACTTCATACGATTCGAAAATGTCGGCGGCCATACCGGCGCAGTCGCCCACATTGTCGCCAACCAGATCGGCGATCACGGCCGCATTGCGGGGATCGTCCTCCGGCATATCCTGCTCGACCTTGCCCACCAGGTCCGCACCGACGTCGGCCGCCTTGGTGAAGATGCCGCCACCCACCCGCATGAAAGAGCGCGACCAACGTGCCGCCGAAGCCAAAGCCCAGCAGGGCATCCGGCGCGGCCGCCCCAAACAGAATGAAGATGACCGTTCCGCCCAAGCAGTCCAAGCCCATCGGTCAGCATACCTGTGATCGTGCCCGAACGATAACCAATGCGCAGCGCTTCGCTGAAGCTCGGTCCGTGACGCGGCGGCCACACGCACATTGCCTTCCACCGCCATGCGCATGCCCAGCTGGCCAACGAGCAGCGAAAACGTTGCGCCCATAACAAAGGCCACGGCCCGGCCAACGCCCACCACCAGACGAATCTGGCTCATCATTCAGATTGCTGAACCGGGCCACGGCCGCCTGTGATGGCTCAACGATGTAGACGCTGAGAAACAGCGCGACGGTCAGGACGACGATGAACGGCATGATGGTGCGCAGTTGCCGGCTGAGATAGGCATTGGCCCCCTGGCGAATGGCCTCCCACACTGCCTGCATCTCCGGAGTGCCCTTTTCCTCACGCATGATCTGATTGCGCAAGAACCAGGCATAGGCCAGACCGATAAACGCGATAATCAACACCGCCCAGACTGCAAACGTCTCGAACGTAGTCAAACCCAATGTACTCATAACGTCTATTGTTACCTCCATGAGCTATAGGGAACTAAACACGGTTGGGAATTGTTGTTGAAGTATCGAAATGATTACTGCTATGAAGTAAGTCGCCACCATCCACAGACGCCGGATTGACTACCCCGTTGGAACCGGAAGCCCGCTGAGATCCCATTGCCAACTGTGTAATAGTGACGGTTATGGGCCAAGACTTGTATAGTATGACCTGAGAAAACGCCGATTATTAGTGCAATTTGTCACATAAATTTGGGTCGATTGTCATACGCTGAGTTTGACACTAATTGTTCAAGCCGTTACAATCTCGCGACTTTGGTGGGGAAGGCTGATTTCCTGCCCCGATACGTCAGCCTGCGCCGTCTTGTCCGATCAACCGGTCGAGTTCACAACGGCGCTTACACAATCTCATAGTCATGGAGGCATTGCAAAGTCCGATGGAAGAAACACTCGCTGCTGCCCAAGGTCTTAATCCCAGTCTCCCGCTCATCTGGTGGCTCGGACTTGTGGCGGCTGTTCGTTGCCCTGTTCTTCGCCTATATCTTCTCGCGACAAGTCAACGCGATTGCCGGAAGGCACCGCGGAGATGATCGAAATTGCCCAGGCTGTTCGCGAAGGCGCGTGGGCCTATTTGCGCCAGCAATATCGTGTCGTCGCGATCGGTCTTTGCCCTCCTCTTTGTGCTTTTCCTGCTCATGGCCTTCTTGCAGTCTGCAGAATCCCGTCGTGCCCTTCGCCTTTCTGACCGGTGGTTTCTTCTCTGGCTTTGTGCGGCTACTTTGGCATGAAATCGGCCACCAATGCCTCGGCGCGCACGGCCTACGCCGCCAGCCAGAGCCTGAACAACGGCCTGCAAGTCGCCCTTCGCGCTGGTGCAGTGATGGGCATGGTCGTTGTTGGCTTCGCCCTGCTCGACATCTGCGTGTGGTTCCTTCTCCTGTACTATGTCTTCCCGGTTGTCTTTCCGGATAGCATCGTCAACGTTGCCAATCCGTCTGCCGGTCATCACAGCGACCATGCTGAGCTTCGGCATGGGCGCGTCGACCCAGGCGCTGTTTGCCCGTGTCGGCGGCGGCATCTACACCAAGGCGGCCGATGTCGGCGCCGACCTGGTCGGCAAGGTTGAAGCCGGCATCCCCGAAGATGATCCGCGCAATCCGGCCACCATCGCCGACAACGTCGGCGACAACGTGGGCGACGTCGCCGGTATGGGCGCCGACCTCTACGAATCCTACGCCGGATCGATCCTGGCCACCTCCGCTCTGGGCGTGGCTGCCGTAGCCGCGGCAGGAGTCGCCTATCTGGGATCGGTGTACCGCTGATGGAGATGCAGCTGCGCTACATCGCTGCCCCGATTGGCCTCTCCGCTGCTCGGTGTCTTTCTGTCCATCCTCGGCATCTACGCGGTGCGCACCAAAGAAGATGCGCACGCAGGGCCAGCTGATCAATGCCCTGAGCCGTGGGTCTGTATGTCAGTTCCATTGGCATTACCGTCCTCGCTCTGCCCTTGCTTTATCTTGCTCGAACTACCCAATTGGTTTGCCATCTGGGTCTCGGTCGTCGTCGGACTAATCGTCGGCATCATCGTCGGTAAATCGACCGAGTACTACACTTCCCACGCCTACAAGCCCACACGCGGCATCGCCCTGCAAGCCGACACCAGCTCAGCCACCGGCCTGATCGAAGGTCTGGCCGTCGGTATGGAGTCTGGTGGCTTGCCCGGTGCGGCCGTATCCATCGGCATTGCCATCAGCTTCTACGCCGTCGGTGGCTTCGACAACATTCAGATGGGTCTGTACGGTGTCGGCATCGCCGCCGTCGGCATGCTCTCCACGCTCGGCTTCACGCTGGCCACCGACGCCTACGGTCCGATTGCCGACAACGCCGGTGGCAACGCCGAAATGGCCGGACTGGACCGCGAAGTGCGCCGCCGCACCGACCAGCTCGACGCGGTCGGCAACACCACAGCCGCCATTGGCAAGGGCTTCGCCATCGGTTCGGCCGCGTTGACGTCGCTGGCGCTGCTGGCCGCCTATCATGGAAGAGATTCGACTGGTACTGACCGAACTACAGGGTGTCGAAACTCGTCCAGATCGCCGGGAGCACCGTCGCGGTGGCCACGCATGACCATTCCTGACTTCCTGGCCTATTACAACATCAACTTGTTCAATCCCGCCCTGCTGATCGGCCTCTTTGCCGGCGCAGCGACCTGCTTCTACTTCTCGGCGATGACCATGCGTGCCGTCGGCCGGGCTGCCGGCGGCATGGTGGAAGAAGTGCGCCGCCAGTTCCGCAGAGGATCCCGGCATCCTCGAAGGTACATCGAAGCCCGACTACGCCCGCTGTGTCGAGATCAGCACGGCTGGCCGCCCAGCGGGAAATGATTGCGCCCGCGCTGGTCGGCATCGGTATTCCCGATCCTGATGGGTATTGTCTTTGGTGTGGCCGGCGTGCTTGGGTCTGCTGGCCGGTGGCTTGGCAACCGGCTTCGTCCTGGCCATCATGATGTCCAACGCCGGTGGCGCCTGGGACAATGCCAAGAAGTACATTGAGGAAGGCGAACACGGCGGCAAGGGCTCTGATGCCCACAGTGCGGCCGTCGTCGGCGACACCGTCGGCGATCCGTTTCAAGGACACGGCCGGCCCGTCGCTCAACATCCTCATCAAGCTGATGGCGATGGTGTCAGTAGTCTTTGCTGGTCTGATCGTCTTCTTCTCCAACGGACAGGGTCTGCTGTACATCCTGGTCAGTCGCTAGACAAGTCAAGTCTACGCGGCCACGGTCAGGGCGGTTGCCGGATTCAACCGGCAGTCGCCTTTCTTGGCTTCGCCGTTAACCCAAGCAGTTGAGAACATGGAGATCGCCGCGCAATAGTTTTGCGTCAGACGTGGGCGGACTATAATCGCGAGGTATGAAAGCCATACTTCGACATCCGCGGCAACCCACATACATGACGACACTGCTTACATACGCTCCGGCCCCAGCTCACACCAGAGCCCATCACCCGGAAAGCCATCGCCGGATGCTGTCGATACTTGCCTGCCTTGGAGCGAGCCGGCATTCTGGATCAGGTGGATCACCTTGGAGCCAGTACCGGCAACGATCGAGCAATTGCGGCGTGCCCACACGCCGGAGCTGATTGAGTTCACTCGGCAAATGTCGCTGCGTGGCGGTGGGCTGCTGGACCAGGGCGACACGTACGCCACGGCCGAAACGTATGCAGTCGGCCCGCTTGGCGGCCGGCGCTTGCTGCGGACTGGTTGACCGAGATCATGACCGGCAGGCAGACCAATGGGTTTGCCCTCATTCGGCCGCCGGGTCATCATGCCGAAACAGACCGGGTCAGTGGCTTCTGCATCTTCAACAACGTAGCCGTCGCCGCTCGACAGGCACAGGCCGTTCACGGTGCCCAGCGTGTCGCCATCGTCGACTTCGACGTCCACCATGGCAACGGCACCCAGGACATCTTCTACCACGATCGCTCCGTCCATTTCACTCGGTCCATCTCTTCGCCCCATATTTCTACCCCGGCATCGGTGATACTGACGAAACCGGCACGGGCGAAGGCACAGGCTATACGCTCAACGTTCCACTGCCACCCGGTGTCGGTGACCGTGGCTATCGAACGCATCTTCACCGAGGTGGTCATTCCCGCCCTCGAGGAGTTCCAACCCGACGTCATGCTCGTGTCCGATTGGCTTCGACGCCCATTGGCTGGACCCCTTGGCATCGGCCGGGCTCAGTCTGACCGGCTACTCGCGCCTGACGCGCCTGCTGATCGAGACAGCCGAAACGCTATGCGACGGTCGTATCGGTTTCATCCTGGAAGGCGGTTATCATCTGGACGTGCTGACGAACGGCATTACCAACATGTCTTTCACGCCCTGTCTGGGTCACCCGACTATCTCGACCCATTCGGACGCCATGCCCGAACCGCGAACGCCATATCGACGACTTGCTGTCGCCATTGAAGCGCCGACACTTGCCAAAATGATGGGAATCCGCATAATATTCCTAGTTGACCATAATGCGCAATCCGACCCGCATGACTGGCGCTGGTCACGACGCGCCGCCAACCGTCTGCAGGGCTCACGGCACTGAAAGGTGCGGAGGAAAGGGTAATGAGCGAGCAAGAACCATTCCCAGCCGGTGAATCTGACTTGCCACGGGACATGACTCCTGACGAGCTGGATCAGGCGTTGCGCTGGCTGGAAGACCTGGCCGGCAAGCAAGGCAAGAGCCTCGACGGGCTCGGTCACGTCTGGATGACGACTTCGCTGGAGGATTCCCCTTTCAAGGGCCTGTTCGACAGCGAAGAGCAGGAATTGCCAGACTGGCTGCGCGAAGTACCGAGATTGACGACTTTGCAACGACCTTCTTGGCGATGACGCTACTGGAAGGTGAAAGCCGTCTCGACTGGCTGGCCCGCATGGCCAGCCGCGAATCGGTCGAGGAACTGCCCACGTTGGAATGGCGTCGACTGACCGGAAGATGAAGATGAAGACGGCGATCTCGTCGACGCCATGCCTGATGCAGCGGCGGCCATCGCCGGCCTACCGGAAGTAGAAAGCAGCGTGCCGGACCCGTGGCAGCTGCTGACGTCGTTGCGGTTGAGCAGGTCGTTGAAGCCGACGAACCTGCGGCGGCGCCGGCCAACGAAGAACCGGATATCGCGCCAGCTGTCGTGCTACTAATGACGGAGATGGCGGAAGCAGACGCAGCCGCGGCGCCGGCCGCTGAAGAGGAACCATTGGCCGACAGTGATGTTGCCCTGCCCGCATCGCAATCAGAACCCGTTGTCATGGAAGCACCCGTCTCTGACCCTTCGCTGGATGAATCCGAAAGCGATGTCATGGCAATCGAGATGGGTGATATTGCCGGCTCCTCTCCAGATGACCTGGACGAAGCGATGGCCTGGCTCGAAGAGCTGGCGGCCAGTCAGGACACCCCCATCGAGGACTTGCCCAGCGTGGCCGACCGCGCGTTGGCTTCCAAGCTGATCGCGGAGGCGGCTTCCGGTGCGTCGGTCATAGACGGGCTGGACATCTCAGAGTTGGGTATTGCCATGTCGGGGATCTACGTCGGCAAGACCAAGCTGGCCCGAACCGGCCCGCTGGTCGGCGAAGGCCCGGCCGATGTTACCCCAGATAGCGCGATTCACGCTGAGATAATCTTGGCCACCGAAACGGACAGTTACGACACAGAAGAAGCTGACAGAACCGCTGAGGCGTCCGAGGTAGAACTGCTTGCCGAATCGGTCGCCATCGAATCAGCGCCCGATGTCGCGGTGGTCGTTGAAGAGGTCGTGGCGTCTGAAGAAGTCATTCCCGAACCCGACGTGGTCGAGACGGTTGTGCTGGAAGAAGTCACTCTAGATGAGGCTGTGCCGGAGGAAGTCGTAGTCGAAGAGACTTTGGTAGTCGAGGAAGTCGTTGACGACGAGGTCGGTGTCGACGACGTTGTCTTCGATGACGACTTCAACGAGGCAGTCATTGATGACGCCCCAACCGAAGACCTGCGTGTTGAACCGTTGCTTGTCGCGGCGGCACTAACTGAGGACTTTAGCGAGCAACCGACCGATGCATTCCTGCAAGCCGAGCCGTCGCTGGCGGCACTGATAAAGGATACGCCCCACTCATTGCCGGAGCTTTTATCAGCCGTTGACCGCTTGGCCGTCCCTGCTGCGATCACGCTGAATGAGATCGGCGCCCTGTTGGCCAGTGATCAGACAGCGGTCAAGATTACGCCATACTCTCTGGAGTCAACGCTTGACTGGCTGGAAGGTGCTGCAAGCGGCCAGCCCGCGACCGTTTCCCTGGATGCCTCGCTCGTGGCCGCTATGCCCGACGACCCGGACGAAGCGCAGGTTTGGCTGGAGCAATTGGCCGGGGAGCCAACTGAGATCAACGGCAGCGAACCGCTCATGACCATAACCGATGCGGCCGTAGCACTTGATATAAGTGACGCTGATCTGTTGGATATGCCTGAGGATCCGGATGCGGCCATCGCCTGGATCGAAAGCCTCGCCGCAAAACGCGAGCGTGCCGATTCATAGACGACAGGACGCGGCGCCCTATCGTACGCAACCCTTACCGTAGCATCATTAAAACACACACATTTTGACTAACCGGGCTGCGCACTGCAAGCGGCTTGATGGCTGCCTGCCGGAACCAAAGCCCACCTAAACTGGAGATTTTGAAACATGGAAAGAACACTGGTATTGATTAAGCCGGACGGGGTGCAACGTGGTCTTATCGGCGAAATTGTTCACCGCCTGGAGCGCCGCGGCCTCAAGCTGATGGGGATGAAGTTTATGCAGATGAGTGACGAGTTGGCCCAGACCCATTACGGTGCCCATCGCGAACGGCCGTTCTTTACAGGACTAGTTGAATACATCACCTCAGGACCCATTGTGGCGATGGTGTGGGAAGGCAAGGATGCGATTCAGGTTGTGCGCACGACCATGGGTACTACCAACGCCGCCAATGCTGCCCCCGGCACGATTCGAGGCGACTATGCAGTCGAAATCGGCCGCAATCTCGTGCATGGATCCGATGGGTTGGAGAGCGCCGCGACGGAAGTGTCGCTATTCTTCTCCGAAGATGAGTTGGTGAGCCTGGGAACGCAGCACCGATCGCTGGATCCGCGAATAAACGGCGCTCCGGCCAGACCTATCCGTCTACTGCATTCGGATGACGACTCGGCCGTCGTGCCACAGCGACTCCAGATCGTAGTAATTACGGGTTCGCGGCAGAAACAGGTGGACAACCACATCACCAAAATCGAGCAGCACCCAACCATGCGCCGGCTCACCCTCTGTACCACGGGGGGATGCGCCGGCGTTTTGCTTGGCGACCCCTTGTGCCGACTGGGAGAGTGCCCTCAATTGTGGTTCCGTTTCTCCGGTGCAGAGCAAAAAGTAGTCCGCAAAGACAGCCTGGTCGCTGATGTCCAGTAGAAGAATGTCGCTCCCCTTCTTCTCCACCACCGCGTCGACCAGTAGATTAGCCAGTTCCAATCCTTCCAGAAAACACCTCCAAATACCTAAATCTGAGCGCATTGTAGCACGAACGCAGGCCGTAACCAATGGGCGAAAGCCCGCGATTGTCCGTTTCCAGGCTTGACCATCGCCACCGCGTTGGGTAGATTCCGTGACCGGGGCGTGCCGCTTGCAGCCCCAACCAGGAAGCCATGTCATTCTTTCAAAACGAACTTCCCGGCATTGGTCCGGCCATTTGGACCGTCGCCGAACTGAATGCCTACATCCGCCAGCTATTTGAGCTGGACTACCGGATGCAGGATATTGATGTTTCCGGCGAGATATCCAATTTCACGCGAGCCAGTTCGGGCCATCTGTACTTCACACTCAAGGACGCCGGTGCCCAGGTGCGGTGTGTTATGTGGCGCGGGCAGGCCGAACGTCTGCGCTTTCGTCCAGCGGAAGGGGATGCCGTGCTGGTCCATGCCCGAATTTCTGTCTATGAAGCGACTGGACAGTACCAACTTTATGTCGATCAGATGCAGCCGGCCGGACGAGGCGACCTGGCCGTGGCCTTCGAGCGGCTGAAGGAAAAACTGGCGGCAGAGGGACTGTTCGACACTGAAGCCAAACAACCTATCCCCTCCTTCCCGCGTCGATTGGGCATTGTGACATCGGCCAATGCGGCGGCATTGCGTGATATCCTCAATGTGTTGCGACGCCGCAACCCGTTGCTGTCGGTACTAATCGCGCCAACGCTGGTGCAAGGCGATCAGGCACCGGAGCAAATCGTTCGAGCATTGCAATGGCTGGACGGCCGAGATGACATCGACACCATTCTAATAGCTCGCGGCGGCGGGTCGATTGAGGATCTATGGGCGTTCAACGATGAGCGTGTCGCCCGTGCCGTGTTTGCCGCCCGTCATCCCATCATCAGCGGCGTCGGCCACGAGACGGATTTCACCATCGTCGATTTCGTGGCTGACCTACGGGCCCCCACACCGTCGGCCGCGGCCGAACTGGCGGCGTCGGACCTGTCTGAGATGCCCCTCTACTTCGCCCAGGCTCAGCGCCGGTTGCTATCGGCCATGGTGGATTCATTGGTGACGCAGCGCGAGATGCTGAATGCGCGCCGGCAATGGCTGCGGCTACTCAGCCCGCGCAACCAGCTGGACAGCGAGCAGCAGCATATCGACGTGCTGACAGAGCGATTGGCTCGTCATACGCAGCGCCGCCTCGACCAGTGGCGTTCACGGTTCGATATCGCTCGCACCGGTCTGGCGTCGGCCAATCCGCTGGCAATTCTGGAACGAGGCTACGCCATCGTTCGACTGGAAGACGGCTCCATTGTCAACCACATGGCCCAAGCCGTTCCGGGTAGGCAATTGACGGTGCAAGTTAGCGATGGTGCATTCGACGCAACCGTGGACGGAGCCGCCTAAATCGGCCAGGCGGCCGCAGCTTCCATAGCCACAGTCACAGTCTGGGCGTAAATATCGACCGTGTCATTGATGTTGCGGGCATAGCCGCCCGCCAGGGTGACCGCGACCGGCAGCTTACGCTTCAAACACCAATCCATTACGAACCGATCGCGCGCGGCCAGCCCAGTCTTGCTTAGCGACAAACGACCAAGGGCGTCATCTCGATATGGGTCTGCCCCGGCCAGGAAGAACACCAACTCCGGATGGAACGCGCGCTCAATCTGGGCCAACCCCGCTTGCAAGGCGTCCCTATAGGCATTGTCCGTTGTTCCGTCGGGCAGTCCAATGTCGAGGTCGCCGGGAATCTTACGGAACGGGAAGTTGTTTTCGCCGTGGATGGAAAACGTAAAGATGGTCGGGTCATCGGCCGTAATCTCGGCCGTCCCGTTGCCCTGGTGGACATCGCAATCGATGACCAGCGCCCGCCGAATACGCCCTTCCGCCTGCATGACCCGCGCGGCAATCACCACATCGTTGTAGAGACAAAATCCCTGGCCGTGGTCGCTGCAGGCATGATGGGTCCCGCCACCTAGACTGACGCCGACACCATCGCGCAGCGCCGTCCGAGCGGCGGCAATCGTCGCCCCCACCATATGCCGCACACGCACCACCAGTTTGGGAGACCAGGGCAAGCCAATCCGCCGAATCTCCTGGGCTGAAAGGGTTCCGGTCTCAAACTTACGTATGTAATCGGCCGTATGGGCACGGGCAATGTGGCCATCGGTCGGTGGTGGTCCCGGGGCAAGACGCTTGGAGTCGATCAACCCGTCGGCCAACAGGCGCTCACGCAGCAGCCGATACTTGCTCGCTGGGAAGCGATGGGCTTCCGGCAACGCAAGCGGATGGTGGTCGTAGTAGAACGCGTACACGGGTCAGGCAAGGCTCCAGGAAGGCATGACGCCTTCCGCTAATACCCATGGTGCGCTGCCGTCAGCCGGTACAACGACAATGTCCGCGCTCCCGGGCTTGACGACAGATACCACCAGGGCATCACTCTGCGGTGACCACACCCGATGGCTCAGTGCGTATTGATCAAATATGGGCAGGAACTGGTTCACAAAGCCCGGCGTAGGCGCGTAGGTTAGCAGAAGACGGCGTCGTGCGGTGGCAACTTCCAGCACCCAGAGATTGAGCAGGATTGCTCCGGTGGGCGACAATCCGTCGGCCAAGGTCAAATAGGCCAGCTGCCGGCCATCCGGCGACCAGAAAAACGCCACCACGGTGTCGTCGGTCAGCGTCGCCGCGGCGCCGGTTTCACCGTCGATGAGGCTCAGTGGGCCGAAGAAGTGTTCGCTGTCGGTTGTCGGTGAGATGGCAGCCAGCCGCTTGCCGCTCGGCTGCCAACCCATGGCCACGACGCCTTTATGCGCACTCGACCACTGCTCACCGGTCAGATGGTGTTCCACTGTAAGAAAGCTCTGACCGACCACATCCTGTTCCGCGAAGGCCCACAGGCGACCATCACTGGAGATGGCAGGCACCTGAAAGTAGCCGGGTGAGCCGATATCCCGCCCCCAATCTTCTCCCTCGGTGTCGATGAACAGCAAGCGGCCGTTTGGCGCCCGGCCTCCGCTATGAATGAGCAAATAGGCTCCATCAGGCATCCAGTCCCAGAAGAAGGGTTGGCCGGTTTCAATAAGCGTGGCGTTGGCTGTTGAGGTATCGGCCAGATAAAGGCCTATGCTCTGCGGATAGCCCACCAGGAAGCCGAGCTGTCCCCCAGCCGGTGACCAGCGTAGATAGAGCGGCGCCTGCACCTGTCCGAAATACAGTTCCTGCTGTGATGGGCGACTGAATCGGCCGCGCTTTTCGCTCAGGGTGTAGACACCGGCGCCACCAGGCTGCGCGCCAATGGCAGCCACTTGCTTCCCATCCGGTGACCAGGCAGGGTATTGAAAGATCAGTCCGTTGTCACTGAGTTGTTGACGTCGGCTGCCGTCCGGTGCAATGGTATTGAGGCGGCCCTGAAGATCGACGAAGACGATACGGCTGAGAGCGATAAGGCGGTCCTCCGGCAGTCAAGCGCTGAGGCTGCAATTCAACCGACTAACGGTGGTCACCGACTAACGGTGGCTCCAAAACGCGATGTCGCCCTCAGCAATCGGCCGCGGTGCAGCGCCGTTCACGGGCACGACCATCACCAGGTCACCACCGTCATCGCGCACCGGCAAGACGATGGCGGCACTGTCCGGCGACCACAGTTGATGGCTAAGCGCGTATTGGGCGAAGAATGGCATAAACTGCGTGGCGAACACGGGCGTTGGTTGGAAGTTCATCAGGCGCAAACCCTGGCCACTGGGCACGTTAACGACCGACAAGGACAGAAACCCCGAACCACTTTGCTGAGTTGGTTGCTGAGCCAGCCGGCTGACACGTTGGGTGCGGGAGTCGGAAGCCGCGTAAACATCATCGCGACGGCCGCTATTGAGCGTAGAGATAGGCGATTTGTGTGCCATCAGGTGACCAGAAGAAGGCCAGCACTGTTTCGGTTGTCAGTAGTCGCGTGTCGCCCGATTCGGCGTCCACGATGCGCAGCGGCCCCCAGTACGGATGGGCGCCGATACCGCCACTGGTGTAGGCCAGCTGTTCATTGACCGGGCTCCAGGTCATGGCTATCGATCCGGCCTGCTCGACCAGGCGCCGTTCGCCGGTGCCGGTATGGGCCACGACCAACGTGCTGATGCCGCGACCCTCCTCTTCGGCATACGTCCAGTAACGGCCGCCGGGCGAAATGCCGGGCGCCTGGAACAAACCGGGCTGGGCCAGATTCGGTGTTTGCTCGCTGCCCTGGGAATCAATGGCGATCAAGCGAGCCTCAGCACCGGTGTCACCGGAATGCAGCAGCAGAATCTCGCTATCTTCAGCCCAATTCCAATAAAGCGGACTGCCGGTCGCGACGACGCGAGTCTCTTCATCACCGTTTGACGGCACAATATTGAGGCCGAAGGTGTTGCGTGAATGATTGGCCAGAAAGGCCACGTTCTGGCTATCGGGCGACCAGTAGAGGTAAATAGGCAGTTGAGAAGCGCTGAAATAGCGGCGTGACTCATCCGGTTGTGTCAGGCCGGTCAGATCATCGAAGACGAATATGCCTGCGCCGGTGCGGTCGGTGCCAATGGCGGCCACAGACGTCCCATCGGGTGACCACGCCGGGAACTGAAAAATCGTCTCGTCCGACAGTTGGGTCAGTTGTTGCCGGTCTGAACCGTCAGGGGCAATCGTCTCTACCTGGCCGCGATCGTTGATCAGCACCAGGCGATTAAGCGCGGGATCGGCCGCCAGGAGAGGAGCGGCGCCGGCGGCCGTCGTCGGTAAAGGCGGGGCGGTCGAGTCCGAGATGGGGGCGTTGGTGTCGCGCAAGGGCATTTCGGCCGGTTCAGTGCGGCCTGCCAACGCCGCTTGCAGCTGCTGTTGCGCCTGGCCCGTGTCGCGACGGACTAAAAAGTAAGCCAGGAAAGAGCTTCCCAGAAGACTGACAATAACGAGTGTGGTAATGCCCGCCCATAAACAGCCGGCCAAGCGGGACCGGCCACGCTTGGTTGTCAACTCCGCAGAGGCTTCAAACGGGTGGCTATCAAAGCTGTGGCTATACGTGAGTCTCGCGTAACTGCTCTGGCCGCGATAGCCCGTGTAAGGGGGCAAGGCCTTCGTGTGGTCTAGATCGGGCGCTTTCCAGGAGAGGCTATACGGCTCATCCGGTGAGCGCATCTCATCATTGTTCGGTGGTGTTTCTGGGTCCAGCATAGGCGGATTGTAGCACTCGCGATGAGCGGCTTTGATCGAACTTACGAAGCATTCAGTAAAGTAACTCGCCCAAGTCTGGTCTGCAACAATCCCGGGACACTATGCTACAATTCGGGCCATGACCGAGACAAGTGATTCCATGTCAACACAGCCTCAAGAAAGTGGGCTGTCTGGGTTCATCCGTGCCGCGGGCGTCATCCTGGCCATCTCGTATCCAGTGCTGGCCCTGTCTACCGGCGTGCGTGCTCTCTACCAGATATTCGTCAAGGAAGATGTCGTCTTTCTGCTGCCGTCCTACTTGAGCCTCATTGCGGCCGGCTGCTATTTGACGGCCACAATCGGTTTTGTCGTGCGTCGCCGTTGGGCCTGGTATCTGTCTGTCGGCGTGCTCGTCTTTGAGACGGCCATGACGCTGCTTATCGGGACCTTAAGCTTCATCATCCCTGATACTATCGGTAGCACGGTCTGGCGCCACTTTGGAGCTGACTACGGCTTCTTCCCCTTCATCCAGCCGCTGCTGGGATTGGCCTGGCTGTTCCACCCGGACACTCGGCGCGCCTACGGCATTGGCGAAGTCCAGACTGAGGCCGTCCACTCGACCGACCCAGCCTAATCGCCCTGATCGCCCAACGAGTGTTCGGCGTGAATGAGACGTCGTGTTCCCGTCTCGGCGCGAATCAGCAGCGAATGGGTCTCGGCGCGTGATCCACTGTAGGTTACACCCGGCAAGAGCAAGCTATCGGTAATGCCGGTCACGGCAAAAAAGATCTCATTGCTGGTAACCAGATCCTTCTCGGTCAACACATGGGCGCGATCAATGCCCGCAGCTTCGATCTCCACCTGCTCTTCGGCCGTTTGGGGCAGGAGACGCGTGACCATGGCACCGCCTAAGGCGCGCACCGCACACGCTGACAGCACACCCTGAGCAGCGCCACCAACGCCCATCAGCAGGTCCACACCGCTGCCCGGTGTGGCAGCCACTAGTGCCCCTTCGGCGTCCCCTTCCTCCCGCAGGAGAATCCGCGCGCCTGTCGCCCGAATCTCCTCGATCAAATCGTGGTGGCGCAGGCGCTGTAACACCACCACTGTCAAGTCGCGCACGGGCTTGTGCTTGGCACGTGCCACCAGCGATAGGGTCCAGGCCGCGGGCGCATGGAGACACTCCGGAACCAGTACATGGGCAGCATCGCGGTCAACGACGATCTTGTCTAAATACTTGGCCGGGCCGGGGGACCACATCGCGTCGTGGGGAGCAATGGCAACGATCGAAATGGCCCCCGACTTGCCTTGCACCAGAAGGCGGGTGCCGTCAATGGGATCCACCGCCAGATCAACCGGCGAACTCCCCGTGCCAAACGTTGTACCCCAACAGAGAGGCAGGCAGTCCACAATTCGACGCTCTTCGCCAATAACCACTCGGCCGTCTAGTCCCAGCGTCTCCAGCATGGCATACATGGCATCGGTTGCGGCCCGATGGGCGCCATTGAAATTACCGGACCCAATCCACCGCCCCGCTTCGAGCGCCGCACCCTCGGTGACGCGGACTAGATCAAGACCTATGTTGCGTGGGGCAATCGTCGTACTCATGAAATCATCGGTTTGTGAAAGCGGTATTGATTCCACTACTCAACTCCTTGCGGTGCAATAGGTGTCCATGGGTCGGTTGCTTCCAGTAAGCCGGCGGCCTCCCAGGCGGTCATGCCACCGTCGAGCACGGCCAGATCCGTGTACCCATCCTGGCGCAGCACCGTGGCCGCGCGTCGACTACGTCGGCCGCTCTGGCATGCCAGGATGATGGTCTGATCGGGCGGTAGCGAGTACTCGTGTTTCAGTATGTCCGATAGAGGGACAGAAACAGCTTCGGCAATGTGCGCCTGACGATATTCGCGTGGTTCGCGAACATCCACCACGGTGAACGGGGGCGTTGCGCCGTTGCTGTGTAACCTTTGCCACAGATCGGACGAGGCGACTGCTGTCAGCGGGTCCTCGCTCCAGCTTCCGATGTCGGGCAACTCAATAAGGTCGAGCCGCTTGGGCAGGTTCTGACACTCCTTAAACGCGCGCACCGGACATTCGTAGATGCAAATAGCCGGGTCCAGCACATGATTGAAGATAGTGCTGATGGCGGTATCCTCATCCAGGAAATTCTCCGGGCCAATGTAGTCAGCACAACCGGTCGATTCCATGAGCCGGCGTACACGCGGATTGACGCGCACAAAGAACACATCGCCGCCCCGTTCACGATAGTTATGGATCACGCTTTCCAGCATATGGATGCCGGAAAAGTCAATCTGATTGACGTGATGCATGCGGATCAGCAGAAAGATCTGGCTGGGATTTTCTTTCGCCAAGTCAAAGATGGCATCTTCAACATGATGGACCGCGCCAAAGTAGAGATCGCCCATAATCTCAACGATCGCCAGCTGCGGACATTGGGCTTTGTCGGGTTGGTAGCCAAAATGTCGATAGGACTCATCGGGCAGAACGACGTGTACCCGCGGCGTGCTCGTGCGAATGATATAGAGCACAAACGAAAGGATAATGCCTACCAGGACGGCAAACTCCAGGTTCAGAAAGAGCGTGCCCAGGAAGGTGACAATCATGATGATGGCATCACCCGGCGCACCGCGCAGGATGCGGGCGATCTCGGCCCGATCGGTCATGCCAAAGGCGGTGATGATCAGCACCCCGGACAGCGCGGATATTGGCAAGTAGGCGCCTAACGGAGCGGCCACGAACATCATGATCAAGACGAATAGGCTGGCAAACACAGAGGCAAACGGCGTTCGCGCGCCGACGCGCAAGTTCACCGAGGTGCGCGAAAAGGACCCCGAGACAGCATAGCCACTGAAAATGCCGGAAAAGATGTTGGACAACCCTTGCCCCACAAATTCCTGATTGCTGTCCAATCGCTGGCCTGTCTGTGCTGCGGCCGTTCGGGCAATGGCGATGGTCTGGACCAGTCCAATAGCGGCCACGGCCAACGCGCCGGTCGATAGCTCGGCGATGAGTTCAAGGTCCGTAATGGGTAGATCCGCGACGGGGGGAACCCTTTTGGCAAGATCCCAATGACAGCCACTCCGGATGCCTGATCGCCCAAGAGAAAGACCGCCAGGGACGCCGCCACCATCGCGATCAGGGGACCCGGCAAGCGGCGATCGATGCGTTGTAGCACGACGATTAAGACCATCGATCCGATCCCCAAGGCAGCGGTCATTAGATGCGTATTGGTTATGCCCAGGGCCACACTTCGTAATGTTGCCAGCACGTTGCCGCCGGTTGTCGAAATGCCAAGCAGCGGCCCTAACTGACCGACCGCAATCAGCAACGCGGCGCCCGTAGCGAAACCCACGATTACCGAGTAGGAAACGAAGTTGACAATGACTCCCAGCCGCAACAACCCCAGAATGAGCTGGAGGGCACCCACCATAAGCGCCATCAGGCCCGCAGCCAGGATGTAGCTATCGCTGCCCGGCACGGCAATGGCGGCCAGCGACGACAGAACCAGGAGGGACAGGGCGTTCGTAGGGCCGGTGGAGAGCTGCTTGGATGATCCCCACAGCCCAGCCACGATGCCACCGATGATGGCCGCATAAAGGCCCATAGCCGGGGGCAGCTCAGCGATTAACGAAAAGGCGATGGCTTGTGGGAGAAGGATGACGGCAACCGTGATTCCGGCCAGGAGATCAGTCTGGAGGAAGGAGCGATCGTACTCGCGAGCGAGGCGAACCGGCTGCTGCAAATAGCTCAGCACAGGGGCGACCGCTTCGCGGGGATTCCACCTGACTGATCCGGTTGCCTGCATGACGTGTACGCCTCCGTTTGTCGGGACCGGGCAGTGAGCACCTGGCCCGGAATTGAGCGCTAACCGCTTGTCCCGGCCTAAATTGTAGGAGATGGGCAGTCAATCGGCAATGGGGCTGGAGACCAAAAGAGGCCTCGGGTCAAAACTCCAGCGTGTAGTTCGGGTAAACGTTGATGACGGTGGTGTCTTCGAATTGGGTAACGCGGGGCGCGTCTGAACGATAGAGGTGAATATGTCCGTGCAGCAGATACCGTGGCTTGAACATGCGCAGGAAGCTAAGAAATACCTTGAACCCGGTGTGGGGCAAATCGGGGCGATCGTGGATGCCGAACGGCGGCGAATGGGTCACGAGGATGTCGAGCGCCCGGCCGAAGCGCTGTCGGTTCCACAACAGGCGTGGCACCATTTGGGCAATCTGCATGCGCATTTCAGTTTCCGTGTACATGTACGGTGCATGGGGTTTGTAACGCATGGAACCCTCCAGGCCAGCCACGATTAGTCCGCGGCGGGCAAGGATACGACCGTGGATATCAACCCCCCCGCGGACATCCTTCCACACTTGCCCGCCGGCGCCCAGCTGCGGCCCCTTGTCGTGGTTGCCGCGCACGTAGACCATAGGCGCATCAATGGCCGACGTCAGAAAGTCCAAATAGTAAAATGGCAGATCGCCGCAACCGACTAAAAGATCGACATTGGCGTACTTCTCACGCACGCTCCCATGATAGAGCGAATCGACGACGCGGTCGCTAACGGCCAGAATTTTCATGGCTCCGGCCACTGCCGATGTCTATTCTCTTCCAGTTTGTTGAGAATAGCCTGTTCCAGGTCCACCCCGCTCATACTAGCCAATTGTAGTAGATACAGCGCCACATCGGCCAATTCACCGGCCAGGGCGTCGGTGTCGCGTGCTTCGGCGCGCCACTGAAAATGTTCCAATACTTCGGCCGACTCCAGCACCAATGATATAGCCAGGTTACGAGGGGTTTGAGGCTTGGCCGAATCTGGCGCATACCAGCCCTTGCTTTCGACAAAGGCATGCATGCGGGCCTCGAGTTCTTTTAGTTCCATAGCTGGATAACAAGAACCGCCGGCCGCCAGAATAATCTGACGGCCGGCGGAATCGATGACTAGCTAGAAAGCGCTCGAGCGAGGATTCACGCTAGAGACGCTCGGCCACAAAGGCTGTCAGGTCGGACAGGCGCGAGGCGTAGCCCCACTCATTGTCATACCAGGCCACAACCTTGACCATATTGCCGCCGATGACATCCGTGGACAGCGCATCCAGGATAGCTGAATGCGGGTCACCTACGATGTCGGAGGATACGATAGGCTCTTCCGTGTAGGAAACGACCTTGCCCAGCCACCCCTGTGACGCATTGCCCGCCACCGAGCTGTAGGCCGCATTGACTTCTTCAATGGTGGCATCCTTGCCGATAATGGCCGTCATGTCAACCACCGAGCCGGTCGGGGTGGGCACGCGGAAGGCCATACCATTGATCTTGCCGTTCAGCGCCGGGAGAACCAGACCAACCGCGCGGGCGGCGCCGGTGGTCGTCGGGATAATGTTGTAGCCGGCGGAACGCGCGCGGCGCAGGTCCTTGTGGGCCACGTCGAGGATGCTCTGGTCATTGGTGACCGAGTGAATCGTCGAGATCAGGGCGCGCTCGACACCAAAGGCGTCGTGCAGGATCTTCACCACCGGAGCCAGACAGTTGGTCGTGCAGCTGGCATTGGAGATGACATTATCCTTTTGCGGATCATAGGCCTCTTCATTGACACCCAGCACAAACGTGCCGTCGATGCCCTTACCAGGCGCCGAGATGATGACTTTCTTGGCCCCGGCCGTCAGATGCGCGCCGGCGGTTTCCTTATCGCGGAAGCGGCCGGTGCACTCCAGAACAATGTCCACGCCCAACTCGCCCCAGGGCAGCTTGGCAGGATCGCGCTCGGCGTAGCTCTTGAGCATTTCGCCGTCGATGTAGATGTTGCCGTCGCGCACTTCAACCGTGCCGGGGAAACGGCCGTAGGTTGAATCGTACTTGAGCAGATGGGCGTTTGTTTCGGGCGGCATCAGGTCATTGATAGCCTCGACATCCAGGACTCCCGCATAGTTCTCGCGGATAGCCTTGAAGACCTGGCGGCCAATGCGGCCGAAACCGTTAATTCCAACTTTGACAGTCATGAGAATCTCCTTTGGTCAAAACGTCTATTGTGTCGGGAAAGGTGCGATGTGTGCAGGTTCTGCTGTGTGGGCACAATCTGTGGGAAGATCATGCCAAGACCTATTATACAACAAGGTGCGCTGACACCGAAATGAACCGGCAAGTTCGTCATGAACCTGTGGCGGCGAAGCTGCCATCTAGCATAGCCCCACAATGATCCGCGCCAGTTTATCGCTGTCATGTCGCCAGGGCTGATCCTCGTCCACCAGATCGGCCGTGATCATCGCCACGCCCTGCGGTTGGTCCAGGATCACGAAATGGGTGTCGCCGCCGCCGGTATCCGGCGGCACAGATAGATTGTGGTTAGCCAGCACGACATCAAGCCAAGTGCCGGGGACATGATCTTGCAGGGCTTGCACATGATCCGCTACGGTATAGCCATCCGTTTCGCCTGGCTGTGTGGCAATATTGCAAACATAAACCTTGCGGGCTCGAGCGTGCCGCAACGCCTCGGCCAGATCCTGCACCAGCAGATTAGGCAAGATGCTGGTATAGAGGCTCCCCGGTCCGAGCACAATCAAGTCAGCCTGAAAAAGTGCCTTGAGTGCCGGAGGATAGGCGCGCGCATTATCCGGCTCCAAATAGACGTGCTTGATCGTGCCACCCATTTCCGGGATGGCAGATTCACCCGTCACACGAACCAGTGTCGGCTCTGTCGGTTGTGGGTCCGAATGGTCGCTCTGAGCCGTCGTAGTGCCAACGGGGGTTGTCGCAGGAAGCGTGGCATCAACAACCGCCGCCGCGACAGCAACGTCAGCCACTAACGTCACATTCTCCAGGGTTGACGGCAACACCTGGCCCCGCAGAGCCAGAACCCGCTGAGCCGCCAACAGCGCCTCATCGAAACTGCCGGTGATGCCGGTCAAGGCCGCCAGCAGGAGATTGCCAAAGGCATGCCCCTGCAGTTCGCTTTGCCCGTTCCCGGAAGACGAGGAGCCAAAACGGTATTGCAGCACCTGGGTCATCAGTGCCTCGTCCTTGGCCAAGGCCGCCAGGTTGTTACGGAAATCGCCCGGTGGCAGCAACCCCAGGTCACGACGCAGACGGCCGCTGCTGCCCCCGTCGTCTGCCACGGTGACGATGGCGGTGATGTTGGCCGTATAAGGTGTCAGGCCGCGCAACAGACCGGGCATACCCGTGCCGCCGCCAATGGCGACAATATGAGGCCCACGACCGCGCATGCGGTAGTCATAGAGTGAATCCACCACGGCGCCCTCGCCCGGTCGCAGCGGTTCGACCAAATTACGGCCGAGGCGCACGATGGCATAGCCCATCAACAGCAGGCCAACCAGCACCGGCAGAACAATGCGCAATGCCAGAGGCAAAAACTGCAGCGTGACCAGGTCCAACAACCATTCCGGAAACAGACCGGATCGATTCATCGCCAGAAGCAGGTAGACAAGGCCGAGGCCGAGGATGGCCCCACCAACCGCGAGTAGAGCCAGCCAGCGCTTGATGCCTATGCCCGGCGCCAGCCAGCGCCGCCGGACGTACAGTGATCGCCAAACTCTCCCCTTGGTCGCCATAGTGAGCCAAGTGTAGCAATGGCGCGGGAGCCGGTCAAAGCGGCCGAGGGGCAGCAGGGCATGATTGGCGCACTGAAAGGCATGGTCTACAATACGCAGCGCCCGGTCGACATACACTGGCCGGCAGCTTACCCTACCAGCGGAGGAACTATGCGAACGGTCTACTGGGACTATGATACGGGCACGATGAAGATGATCGACCAGCGGTTGTTGCCTTGGGAGTTCATTGTGCCTGAGTACGAAACATACCAAAGTGTGGCCGAGGCCATCACCGACATGGTGGTGCGCGGCGCCCCAGCCATTGGCGCAGCGGCCGCTTTTGGCATGGTCCTTGCCGCCCGTCAAAGTGCAGCGACTGATCGACTGGCTTTATTGCGCGACCTGGAAGAGGCCGGACGGTATCTGGAAGCGGCACGGCCAACAGCCGTCAACCTGGCCTGGGCGGTGCGGCGGCTTCTGCGGGTAGCTGCTAACGAAGACCTGGAATCGGTGGAAGATGTTCGCGCCGGCCTGCTGATGGAAGCGCAGCGGCTGGCCGACGAGGATGTCGCCCTCAACCGGCGCATGGGTTTTTTCGGCGCCGAATTAATCAGCGACGGCGACACCATACTCCATCACTGCAATACCGGTGCTCTGGCGACGGTCGATTGGGGTACGGCGCTGGGTGTCGTATTCGCTGCAGCCGAACAAGGCAAGCGGATCCATGTCCTCGTCGATGAGACACGCCCCCGGTTGCAAGGGGCGCGCCTGACGGCCTGGGAACTGCAGCAGCGCAATATCCCCTTTGACCTGATCGCGGACAATGCCGCCGGGCACTTCATGCGCACCGGGCAAGTCAATATCGTCCTGGTTGGGTCCGACCGAACCGCTGCCAACGGCGATGTTGCCAACAAGATCGGCACCTACAAGCTGGCGGTCGTGGCCCGCGAAAATGGTGTCCCTTTCTATCCCGTCGTCCCCACAAGCACCATCGACCTGAATCTGGCCAACGGCGATCTCATTCCTATTGAGGAACGTGACCCCAATGAGGTACTGAACGTGATCGCGCAGCCAATCGCCCCAACGGGCATCACTGCCCGCAATCCGGCATTTGACGTGACGCCCCATCGCTATGTCACCGGTATCGTGACCGAGGCAGGCATCGTCTATCCGCCGTTTGAGAAGCACCTTCAGGAAGCGGTGGCCGACGCACAGAACATTGATTGGTCAGCAGTCGCATAACTCATGGATACGAACATTCCTGTTGTCATCTATTGCGGTGGTGAGGGCACACGCATGCGCGGTGGCACCCTCACCAAGAAGGAACTGGTTGAGATTGGCGGGCGGCCGATCATCTGGCACGTCATGCGTATCTTTTCCGCCCACGGGTTCAACCGGTTTGTCTTGCCGCTGGGCTATGAGGCCCACCAGCTCAAGAATTACTTTCTCAACTATGAGGCGATGAACCGGGATCTGACGCTGCACGTTGGCCGGGAGGAAAACGACATTGCCTATCATGGCAGCGAGGAGCATCCGGCGTGGGAAGTATCGCTGGTCGATACAGGTCTGCACACTGACAAGGCCAGCCGATTGGCGCGCGTGGCCGATTACCTCAACGCCGACCGCTTCTTCGTGACCTATGGTGACGGCGTCAGCGATGTCGATATTTCCGCCTTGCTCAAGTTCCATCTAGGCCATGGCAAACTGGTGACAATCACCGGCATCCAGCCCAAGCACTATCAATACGGCATCATGGATGCCGATGAGTCAGGACTGGTGGCCGAGTATGTCCAGTATCCCGAGCTGCCCTACTGGATCAACGGCGGGTTCATGATCCTGGAGCGGTCCGTTCTTGATCGTATTGGGCCGGGCGACAATGTGCCGCTGGAGACGGGCGTGCTGCAAGCGTTATTGCGCGAGGGTCAAGTCATGATGTATCGCCATCACGGCTTCTGGCAATCAATGGACACCCTCAAGGACGCCAACGAACTGGAGCAGATCTGG
Organism: uncultured Chloroflexia bacterium; assembly: GCA_963695535.1. Classification (GTDB taxonomy): domain Bacteria; phylum Chloroflexota; class Anaerolineae; order Promineifilales; family Promineifilaceae; genus Promineifilum. Next base: position 268,989 of record CAVOGT010000001.1, on the reverse strand, counting down.
CAGACCAGCGCACCGTGGAAGGCATGGTGAAGCGGTTAGCCAGCCTGCTGATCGCGTAAATCATCAGGTGTGTTGACGTTGGCGAACGATCGGCCGTCGGGGTCGAAGCGGCTAATCGTGTCGCGATCCACGAAGTTCACCGACACACGACCGAAGAACCCGGTGATCTTGAGCTGCTGGGCGTCGAGATTGTGCTGAATCGGCTCCAAACAAGCCTTACTGTAGATAGCGTGCAGGGGCTCCGGAAACTTGTCCCAGCGCGGCACAACGATATCGGCTGAGTCGCGAATCCCAATCATATAGGTCAACAAGTCGCGGTTCAACCAGGGCATATCGCAGGCCACGACCAGTATATAGGGCTGCCCGGCGTGGTAGATAGCCGTGTGTATGCCACCCAACGGTCCGAGGTCGGGATAGCGATCGCCGACCATCGGCAGTCCCAAATGCCGGTAGTCGTCGGGCTTGTTGGTTACCAGGATCGTTTCCGCGCCCAACCCGGCCACGCGCTCGATTACGACCTCGATCAGCGGCCGTCCCTGAAACAGCACAAACGATTTATCCGTACCCATACGGCTGCTCTTGCCGCCGGCCTGAATGGCTACGGTCACGCCGTTGGGGCCTGCGTCTGATGGTATGGGGACAGTCATGAAGCTCGCTCGCTGTTCATCACTACACGAAACGATAGAAGACCTGATTACTGAGGAAACGTCCTTGTTCGGTTAACAGCAGTCGATCATCCCGTTGCTGCAGCATCCCCCACTCCGCCAACTGCGAGACAGTTCCATCGTAGGCTGCGTCGATGCTCGATCCGAAACGGGCCTCGAATTGGGTCATGTCCAACCCTTCATGCAGCAGGCGCAGTTGCGTGATAACCATGTCTGACATAGCCTCCGGTCGGTCCACGCGATGCGACTCGGCAACGGCCGCTGACAGCGGAAACGTTTCGCCGCCAAGACCCTCCATTCGCCGGATATAAACGCGTGGCTGGCGCACAATTTGATAGCGATACTCTCCGGCGTACCCGTGCGCCCCAGCACCCAGGCCCAGGTAGGGCTCGTTGCGCCAATAGGTGAGGTTGTGGCGACACTCCCGGCCCGGCAGCGACCAGTTGGAGATCTCGTAGTGGTCATAGCCCGCCGCGGCCATCAGCTGCCCGGCCAGTTCGTACTGATCGGCAGCCACGTCGCCATCCGGCGCAACAATGGTGCCGTTGTGGAGCCAGCGCTGCATGGGCGTGCCAGGCTCGATGGTCAGGCAGTACAAACTGAGGTGCTCCGGGCGAAAGGCCAGTGCGGCGGCCACGGACTGCTCCCAGGAAGCCACTGTCTGACCCGGCAAGCCATAGATGAGGTCTAGATTGACGTTGTCAAACCCGGCATCACGCGCGGTTTGCAGCGCTCGCGTGGCCGTGTCGAAGTCGTGGTCGCGCCCCAGCAAGACCAACTCGTCGGGCAGCGCACTCTGGACACCGTAACTCAGCCGATTGATGCCAAGGTTACGCAGCGCCCGCAGGTAGCCACCATCGACCGTCGTGGGGTTAGCCTCCAGCGCGATCTCGACATTCGGCAACAGGTCAAACGATTCGCCCACGGCCGCGAGGATGGCCGCCAGTTCTTCGGCCGTCAGCAGTGACGGCGTGCCGCCGCCGAAGAATACCGAATGCACGACAGCCGACTCGCCGCTCTGGGCGCGGGCAGACTCCCCCACTTGCTGAATCTCTCGCAAGAGCGCCGCAACGTACGGTGCTTGCAACTCGCGTACGGTCGTGTACGTGTTAAAGTCGCAGTAGGTGCAGCGTTGGCGGCAGAAGGGAATATGGAGATACAGAGCAAAGCTTTCCATCAGAATTAGTTTTACCACATTGCCCGAGTCGATGCGCGCGGCGATAAACCTGTGACTTGTTTATCGCCGGTTTTCGCCCTTGCCGCTATTATTGTATCTGCGATTTGTGTTGTCCTTAATGATTATGAGGAGCCGATGCCGCAATTTCTCCTAGAGATCAACCAAGAGCAGCGTGACTATACGGCTACCCGCCAGGGTCAACAGCTGCATTTGGTCCACGGCGACACGGCTGTTGATGTCGCGGTGACGGCGCTGCCCAACGGCCGCTATCTTCTGGAGTACGAGGATGTGGACGGTCGGGCAAAACGCATTCAGTTTGCCGGACTGCGATCGGCCTATAAGCGCCAACTGTGGATCGACGGCCGAGCATTGCAGGCCACTCGCGTGCGCCGGCAAGCAGCGGGAGCTGTTGTCGCCGATACCTCGTTAGCGGCCTCCATACCGGCGGTCGTATCACAAATCCTGGTAAGCGAAGGGGATGAAGTCGCCACCGGGGACAAACTCATCCTGCTTGAATCCATGAAGATGATCATACCAATTCAGGCACCCACCGCAGGCCGTGTACTCAAAATCAACTGCGCCACCGGCGATTCCGTTCCGGCGGGGCACCAGTTAGTGGAGTTGGAACCGCTATGAACGACGAACGATTGGAGCGATTGACCGAGCAGATTCTGGCCAACGGCATGGATGGGCTGGCGCTTATGCCGGGACCCAATATGGTCTACGTCAGCGGAATTCACAGCCATGTCAGCGAACGGCCGATTCTGCTGTTCATCCCGGCCGATGACGATCCGGCTATCATCATTCCCACCCTGGAAGCCTCCAAGGCGCGTGACGCCGGGATTGCCGAAGATCGCATATTTGATTGGGACGACAGCGAGGGGTATGCCGGGGCGTTCCAGCAAGCGTGCGCCCAGCTTGAGTTATCCGACTATTTGTTGGGCGTCGAAGCCCTGCACATGCGTGTCCTGGAACTGCAAATGCTGCAGCGTTTTGCGCCGGGGTTGCAGATTACGCATGCTGAACCGGCCCTGGCGGCTCTGCGCATGGTCAAGTCGGCCGATGAATTGGCAGCCATGGACAAGGCGATTGCCGTGGCCGAAAATGCGCTTCGCCGGGTGATGCCCCGCATCCGTGCCGGCTTGTCGGAAAAGCAGGTCGCAGCGATGCTCACGCAAGAACTGCTGTTGTCAGGGGGTGAGAGTCTGGCCTTCCCGCCGATCGTCTCCACCGGACCGAACAGCGCCTCACCGCATGCCGTGCCCACTGACCGTCTACTGCGGAACGGTGACCTGCTGGTGATTGACTGGGGGGTGTATGTCGATGAGTATCCGTCTGACCTGACTCGAACTTTTGCCATCGGTGAGATCGACGATGAACTACGCCATGTCCATGAGGTAGTAAGGCTGGCCAATGAAGCGGCACGAGCCGTCGCCGGGCCCACGGTTACAGGGCAAGAGGTTGATCTGGCCGCCCGGGAGGTCATTGAAGGCGCGGGCTACGGCGAATACTTCATCCACCGCACCGGTCATGGCCTGGGTTTGGAAATCCATGAGCCGCCGGATATGAGCCCGGTCAACACCGCTCTGCTCGTGCCGGGCAACGTCTTCACCATTGAGCCGGGGATCTACTTGCCGGGCAGAGGCGGCGTGCGCATCGAGGACAATCTAGTCGTCACTGTCGATGGCAGCCGCACCATGTCGTCTTTCCCGCGCGAGCTGATCACCCTGGGCTGATCAGCCGTCACCGAAGTCGAACCCGAGCTGCCGTTCTTCGGCCTCGCGCAGCGAGCCCACGCCCAGCCCAATCAAGCGCACCGGCTGACGCGGCGGCCAGTTATCGCGCCACAGCACTTCCGCATAGCGCAGAATCGTTTCGGCATCATCCGTACCCACTTCCAGGGAGTGTTGGCGGGTGAATGTAGTGAAGTCGGGCCAGCGCAGTTTGATGCGCACGGTGTAGGCCACCAGTCGCCGCCTGCGCAGCGATTGGGCTACGTCGTCGGCCATCGTCCTTAGCTGCTCGCGGAGGCGCACCTCGTCGGCCACATCCTGACTGAACGTCCACTCCTGACTTATACTCTTGGCCGGTCCGCGCTCGGATTCCACCGCGCGATTATCTATCCCTCGTGCGCGGCGGATGAGGCTGTCGGCCTCTCGACCGAAACGGCGCCGCAGCTGATCGGCATCAGCCAGGGCCAACTGCCCACAGGTTGTGATTTCCATAGCCGCCAGCCGTTCGGCCGTGCGTGGTCCAATGCCCCAGATAACGCGGACCGACAACGGGGCGAGAAATGCCGCCTCCGTCCCCGGCAAGACAATGGTCAGCCCTTCCGGTTTGTCAAAGTCAGAAGCAACTTTGGCCACTAATTTACTGGTGGCCAGACCCACTGAAGCGGGCAGGTGCGTCTCTTGCTTGATGTGCCGCGGCAGCGACGTCGCTTGCTGCTCAGGATCGGGGTGGTCGGCGAGATCGACATAGGCCTCATCCACGCTGATTTGCTCCAATTCGCCATAGTCGCGCAGAACCGTCATCACTGCCCGCGAGCACTCGCGAATCTTGGACCAGTTCGCGCCCACGATTTTGAGTTCCGGGCAAAGACGCAGCGCACGAGCCGAGGGCATTGCCGAGCGCACACCGAACTGGCGCGCCTCGTAGCTGGCCGAAGAGATGACTCCCCGACTATCGGCCCGACCACCGACCGCAATCGGCCGTCCTGCATCGTCCGGATGCTCCAGAAGATGGACGTTGACGAAAAACGCGTCCATGTCCACATGCAGGATTGCGCGCGGCCAAGGGGAGGTGTCGCGTGGGGGCATGGCGCCGTCAGTCGGCCGCAGCCATCTGTACGTCCGTCCGGCTGACACCGCGGCCATATTCACGCGCGAAACCGATGATATCGATTCGGGACAGAATCAGGACAGACGTCAGGAGTAGTATTGCCTCAATGCCAAAGATGAGCCCATAGGCCGTTGGCGCCGGAAGGCCTACCGCAAGATAGAAGATATCGCGCAGTGACCCGCCCAGGAACGTACCAAGTCCCTTGGAGACGAGAATGCTGACGGTCCACAATCCCAGATAGGCGCCGGCATTGCGATCGGGTGACATGACTACCATCAGGCTAAAGCCACCAAAGGTGTAGATGCCGAAGCCGGCGCCAAAAATAACCAGACCCAGCTCGATCAGATGAGGCTGATGGGTCAGGCCGGCTGCAGTGAGAACGGCCATGCCACTGGCCATGATGCTAAGCCCCCACCCTGTCACGCCCTTCTGTTGCTCGGGCGGCCGTTTACGCAAGAGAATCCCGGCGGCCACCAGAGTCACCACGGTTGCCGACTGCCAGTAGCTGTTGAACCGCGTTGTCTGGCCGACCTCCAGATTGAAGGCGTCGCCACCAAACGGTTCCAGGATGGCATCCTGCATCCAGGCCGCCAACGTGGCTACCGACAAGAAGATGAAGAACAATCGCGTGCGTTGGTCGTTCCAGATATCACCGAGGACTTCTCTAAATGCTTCCTGCCGACCACCAGCCGAGGCGGCGACTCGCGTATCCTGGCCGATACCCGAAGCCTGGCGCTTTTCGACGCCGACAATGGCGAAGAACCAGAAGAAACCGCCTATGACCATCGTCGCCAGAATCATCTCCCAGAAGATGCGCTGATCGTATACATCCATCCAGATGCTGAAAGCGATGCCGCTAATGGCAAAGAAGATAATCAGTACGGTTTCAACCAGGCTGACGGCTACACCCTGCTTTTCTTCGGGCGCGGACTCACGCACGAGCGCGAGATACGGACTGCCGGAGATCAGGGTGCCGGTGCCGTACATCAGGGAAGAAGCCAGCGCGAAGCCCCAGCCCCACACATCGGTTGTGGACTCGCCCAGGCGCATGACGCTGAAGCCCAACAAGGGCAGCGACGCGATCATGAGAAAGCGACCCAACCAAATGACCGGCGTGCGGCGCAGACCGAAGAAGAGCCGATTGTCGGTCAGGTATCCGGCATACATGCTTAACGGTGAAAGCAAGTATCGCAGGGCGATCAACAGGCTTACCGGGGCCGCCGGAATGCCGAAGTTGGTGATAAGAATGCGGTTCCAAATGCTGGTAACCAGAATGTCACCCATGGCGGATCCAATCTGGAAACTGCTTAGTCGCAGGGTGCGGCGGTAGCTAAATGTCTCGGCCGTGTCGTTCACGTTGCTCTCCCAAGATACATCCCAAAGTACGCGATACGCCGTCAAGGGCAATCGCGCTCGAACTATAGCAAAGTTTACTAAATTTGGGCAAATCAGTGCAGAAGTTGGGCAACACTTACCCAATCGGAGGCGCCTGGCAGCCAATGCAGGCCCGTGGCGTGAGGATGAACCCAGGCCAGATGATAGTGGTGGTGTCGACCGGCTTGCCACAAGTCGGCCGTCCACGCCGCCCATCCGGATGCCGGTGGCTCCCCGGCGTCCAGAGAGGACGGCGGCTCCCACTGTAGCCAGAGAACAGGAGCCTGTTGGTGCGGTGCCCAGGCTTCCAGGACGTCACGCAGACCCTGCTGCTTGCCATCCAGATACATGCTGACAGTGGTATTGTAAATGACCAGGGGCGATCCTTGCGGCTCCGGTACCCACTGCGCCAGGAAGGCGCTCAATTGGCTGGGCATGTCCACCGATGCCAAATGCAGATGTGTGCCTTCGGCCTCGGCAGTGTGCAAAGCGGCGATGCCCTCGCGTAATCGTCGCAGCCGCGCCGGCTGATCACCCCAAACGTAGGAGGCCAAGGTCAACTCGTCCTGCGTTGTGTTCAGCAGGAACGGCCGCAAATCGACGCCGGTGCGCGAGAGCATCCGAGGCACTATCACGCCGGAGCCGACTACCCTCTCCATGCCTTCAGTGGGCACGACGAACTGGCGGGGCGGGGCTTCTCCCAAGTTGAGCACCGATCCATCGGGGTCGGCTACAGAGATTAAGGCGTAGGCACGGCGCTCAGCAAGCAGATTCAATCCCGCACTGGCGCCTAGTTCCAACAAATGGACCTCAGGCCAGCGTGTCTGGGCCAGCGGCCACAGCCATACCAGGCCACGCGCCGTTTCGTTGGTCTGAACCGTGGCTTCACGCAAGAACGGTGCGAGCTCGTTGCGCAGCCCGGCAACAGCTGCCCGTAAGACCGCTGCGAACTGATCGCTGTCCGACTCAGGCACGGTGCCGCCTGCCGTAGGATAGTACGCTGCCAGATCGGCCGCTCCCGGTTCGCCGGCCAGGACGGCGCGATGCAGGCCGGCGGGCAGCAGCAGGGTCACGTCGAACGGAGCGCGGTCTTGCACAGTTTCCAGCAGCCAAAACACGGTTGGATCATCGGGCTCGGCTTCAAGCCAATCGGCAGTGACGCTGAAAAGACGTTCATAGAGCGGCGAGTACCCGTCCGCAAAACTCGCTTGCTCGCGTAGACTTCCGATGAGTTCAAGTCGGTAAGATTGCACCGGACGATGATAACGACAAAGCGCCCATAAGCGTAGCCAACGGGCGCAAATATTCTGCCTGCAGAGAGGATTGTCGACTTACGGTTTCTGCAGAATATGGGTCACAATGGTGGCCCCGCTGCCACCGATGTTTTGGGCCATAGCCAGGCGCGCACCGTCCACCTGCAAGGCCCCGGCCTTACCCTGCAACTGCTGCACTGCTTCCACCAGTTGGTACAAACCGGTAGCGCCAACGGGGTGGCCACGGGCCTTCAAACCACCCATGGTCGCGATCGGGATACGGCCACCGCGCTGGATATCACCGTTGAGACCCAGACGCACGCCCATCCCCGGCTCCGCAAAGCCGGAAGCCTCCAGCGACAGGGCGGCCATGATGCTAAAGGCATCATGCAACTCAAACAGGTCGATGTCCTCCGGCCCAACCCCAGCCTGAGCATAGGCGCGGCGCGATGAGATCTCGGCCGCTTTCAATTGCAGGATGTTTGCGCGATCGTGGACGGCCAGCGTATCGGTCGAGGCTGACGACCCGATCACGCGCACGGCACCGGGGGCTTTGTGGGCGGGCACCAGCAGCATAGCCGCTGCGCCATCGCCAATCGGGGATGCATCGTAGAGCTGAATCGGATCAGCCACCGAACGCCCTGCCTCATACTCTTCTTCGTCGATGGCGTAACGAAACAGGGCGTTGGGGTTCTGGGCGGCGTTGGCGTGGGCGGTGATGGCAAACGGCGCGAAGTCGCGATGTTCGTAGCCATACTCGTGCATGTAACGGCGCATGACCAGCGCGTTCAGGCCGACAAAGGTGATGCCCTGCTCCACTTCGTAATCAGCATCAGCCGCCGTGGCCAGGGCGGCCGTCGTCTCGCGACCCAGGGTCTCCGTCAGCTTTTCGACACCGATGAGCAGTACACTGTCCACCGCGCCACTGGCGACGGCCAGCAAGCCCTGCCGCATGGCCGATCCGGCCGAGCCACAGGCCGCTTCCAGCTTGACTGCTTCAATCCCGCGCAGGCCCAGATGATCGGCAATCAGCGCGCCCAACTGACGCTGCTGACTCAGGCGATCGCTGTTCATATTACTGACGTACAGCATATCAACGCGGTCCAGTCCCGCGTCATTCATGGCGAGGCGTCCCGCCTGAACGGCCAATTGGCGCAGCGACATGTCCCAGTGTTCACGAACCGGCGTCTGCCCAATACCGAGGATAGCAACTTCTTGCATTCTGTTTGTGACCTCCACCGTTAAGTGTAGCGACTTACTCTGCCAGAAACTATCAGGTTAGCGTGTCGGCCCGATCGAAAACCCATTGGCCCGTCCAATGACAGCCACCAGACACAGACCGGCCCTGCGAGGGTGGATTGCAGGGCCGGACAGGACAGGGGGAATGGCTGACGCCCCCGGGGGTCTAGCCCAGCTCTATTGGGTGAATCCAGCCAAAGCGGTCGGGGATGTGACCGTACTGGATAGCCGTCAGCTCTTCGTAGAGTCGGTGAGCCACAGGCCCGGGCTCGTTGTTGTTGATGAGGATCTCATCGTCATGGAAGCCAAACTTGCCTACCGGAGCGATCACGGCCGCCGTGCCGCAGCCAAACACCTCGGTAATGCGCCCCGATCGAATGTCGGCCAACATGTCCGTTACGTCCACCCGCTCTTCAGCCACCTCGTACCCCAGGTCGCGGCCCAGTTCAATGACTGACTTGCGGGTGACGCCCGGCAAAATACTGCCGGTCAGCGGCGGGGTGACAATCTTGTTGCCCTCATAGACGAAGCAGATGTTCATCGCCCCCACTTCTTCGACATAACGCCGTTGCAAGGCATCCAGCCACAGCACCTGGGAATATCCCTTCTCGCGGGCCCGTTCCCCGGCATACAAGCTGGCCGCATAATTACCACCAGTCTTGGCCTCACCCACCCCACCCTGGACGGCGCGCACATACTCGTCCGTTATGTAAACCGGCACCGGCGCGAATCCCTCTTTGAAATAGGCGCCGACCGGGCCGACGATCACGGCATGCAGGTACGTATTGCAAGCGCGCACACCGAGGGCCGCATCCGTGGCAAACATGAACGGCCGAACATACAGTGAGGCTCCCGGCTGGTCGGGCACCCAGTCGTGCTCCAATTCCACCAGCTTAATGATAGCAGCCAGATGCTCTTCTTCATCCACGGTGGGCATGGCCATGCGCTTCGCAGAGTTGTTGAAGCGGCGCATGTTTTCCCAGGGACGGAACAAATTGATGGCACCATTAGGCCGGCGATAGGCTTTGAGTCCTTCAAAGATCATCTGCGCGTAATGGAGAGCCGAGGTGGCCGGGTCGAGTGTCAATGGGTGGTAGGGTTCGATGCAAGCCTCATCCCAGCCCGTGATGTCACTATAGCGCTGAGTGAACATGCGATTGGAAAATACATTACCAAACCCAAAGTTGGTGGTTGGGGCCGGACGTGCCTGCGCCGGATCCAGGGGGATGATCTGCAAGTCCATGGGCTTACTCCTTGACGGTTACGAGCCTGACGCTAGATATCCAAACTCTTTGGCTCTAGCCGGTGGCGGTAATCATAATAGTCGGTCAACAAACGGTCGTAGGTCGTGGTCATCAGCGGCGATGAGATGAGAAAATCAGCCGTCGAGCGATTGGTGGCTACAGGTATATTCCATACAGCGGCAATTCGCAAGAGGGCCCGCACATCGGGATCGTGCGGTTGCGCTTCCAGCGGATCCCAGAAGAAGATGAGGCAGTCAATGACGTTATCAACAATATTGGCCCCCAACTGCATGTCGCCACCCAACGGGCCACTCTGCATGCGGGTGATGGATAAGCCCAGCTTTTCGCTCAGTACCCGGCCGGTCGTGCCAGTAGCAAACAGGTTGTGCTCGCGCAGACTGTCGAGGTTGTAGAGGCACCATTCGACGAGGTCATCCTTCTTGTTGTCGTGGGCAACCAGGGCGATATTCTTTTGCGGTTCCATGGTGATCTTCGGCCGTTCGTCGGGCATAGCACACGCATCTCCTGAGGCACTCTATCCTGAGAGCATTGCCCCACCAGTAAATTGTACGTTGCTCCAGCCGGATCGCAACTGACGGAACCCGAGTGGCAAACGCAAGCATGGGCTGCTAGTCTTCGTCCACGATGTCACCCATTCTCGGCCGCTATGGGCCGTTCTTCCTGACCAACTACTTTGTCGTCTTGGCCGTCGGCATCCTTATGGCCTTGGCCGTAACAGCCGCGTTCAGCCGTCGATTGCACTTGCCGGGGTGGATCGACGGCGTGCTGCTTGGCGGCGGGGCAGCGCTGGTTGCCGGTCGGGTTGTCTATGTGCTGCTCAACCAGGATTATTTCATCGAGAACTCCGGCCAGGCCTGGGCCGTCTGGCAAGGTGGTCTAAACGCACAGGCGGCCCTACTCGCGGGTCTGTTCACCTATGCGTTGTGGCTCAGATGGGTCAAGCTTCCAAGCCGGCAGTACCTGAATCTCATTGCACCAGGTCTGGCACTCGTTGCGGCGGCCGGCTGGGCGGCGTGCTGGTTCGAGGGATGCGCCTATGGCCGGGAGACGCTGCCCGCCCTGTGGGCAGCCGATCTGCCCGATGACTTTGGCGTCTTCGCCGTACGCTACCAGACGCAGGCGGCGGGCTTCCTATTGTCAGCCGCTGTCGCCGGATTAGCGGCCTGGCGTTTGGCCAAGTCGCCGGCCGGGCCGGTATTCTGGATGACCCTGGCCTTGCTCAGTGCAACAGGTGCGCTCATCGCCCTGTTACGCGGCGATCTGGCCCCGCTTTGGGTCGACATCCGCGCGGATCTGATAGTCTATTTGATGATTCTGGTCCTCAGTCTGGTGGCTGCGATTGCTGCGCGACTACCGAGGGCATGAATTCATGAGTCTTATCCATAGAACATTTGTTTTATGGTACAATTCGCGCCTATGGAAATCCGCGTCGGCCTGGCCCAAATCGCACCCGTCCTGGGTGACATACAGGCCAATCTCACAACTCATTTGGCAACGATTGAAGCGGCCGTTGCCGCCGGGCAGGAGCTGCTGATCTTCCCGGAGTTATCGCTGACTGGCTATCATCTGCGCGAGCAGGCCTATGAATTGGCTCTGCGTGCTTCGCCGGACGAGCCTGTGTTTGCGCAGCTGCTGGCTGCCAGCCAGGCCATCGATCTGGTCGTGAGCTTTGTCGAAGTTGACGAGCGTTACCGCTACTTCATCACCGCCGCCTACCTGTCCGGCGGCCGGATGGTCCATCACCATCGCAAGGTCTACCTGCCGACCTATGGCCTGTTCGACGAGGGGCGCTACTTTAGCCCCGGTCATGATGTGCGGAGTTTTGAGACGCGCTTCGGCCGAATGGGGTTGCTCGTCTGTGAGGACTTGTGGCATGCCGGCTTGCCTTACCTGTTATGGCTCGACGGTGCTGATATTTTGATTGGCTTATCGGCATCAGTGGAACATGGGGATGAGCAAGATCAGTTATCGACGGCCGATCGTGTGGATTCGATCCTGCGCGGCTATTCCATCCTGCACACGATGTTCGTCCTCCACGCCAATCGCGCCGGTTCGGAAGAGGGTTTGCGCTTCTGGGGCGGATCGACCGTTTTCGAGCCCAATGGCCAGCGGTTGGTGCAGGGCCCCCTTTTTCAGCCCGATCTGGTTCAGGCTACGCTTGACACAAACCAATTGAGAACCGCCAGAATTGATCTTCCCTTATTGCGTGACGAGCGGCCCGGCCTGACGGCGCGGACGTTGGCACGCATCCTAAATGAGCCCAAATGACCGACGAAATAAACGAATCTAGCGAGAGCGCACCAGAATTTGAAGCAACCAGTGACCAGACGATCGATCTCGATCCGAACCTGGGCCAGGAGTTTGCCAGCCCGGATGAGAGCTACGACATCCCCGACGACCACCGGTCGGGATTCGTAGCCATCGTCGGCCGTCCCAACGTCGGCAAGAGCACGCTCATGAATGCGTTCATGCAGCAGAAGATTGCCGCCGTATCGGCGCGACCCCAGACAACGCGTACACGGCAGCTGGGCATCATCACCGGCCAGAATTATCAGGTGGTGTTCCAGGACACGCCCGGCATTGTCCAGGAGGCGCGACACAAACTTGACGAGTTCATGATCAACGCCGCGCTGGAGACGCTCGATGATGCCGATGTGGTGCTGTGGCTGGTAGACCTTTCGGTGAATCCCGGGGGCGTTGAGCGCGACATCGCCAAGAAGTTGCTCAATCTGCCGGAGTCCACGCGCCTCATTATTGCCCTCAACAAAGTTGATTTGGTGGCGCCGGCCGAAGTGCTAAGCCACACGGAAGCCTATGCTGCGCTATTGCGCCGGGCGGAGTGGATTCATGTGTCGGCGCTGACCGGTGACGGCGTCAATCTACTATTGGACAAGCTGGTAGAAAGCCTGCCGGAAGGACCGCGCTACTATCCGGTGGACCAAACCACCGACGTATTCGTGCGCGATATTGCCGCCGAATTCATACGGGCCCAACTCATGGCTCAGCTGGAGGACGAGATTCCTTATGGCACGGCCGTTGTGGTGCGCGAGTATAAGGAGCGGCCGAACGGCACCATCTACATTGGGGCTGATATCTACGTCGAGCGCGCCAATCACAAAAGCATTGTCATCGGCAAAGGTGGCGCCCAGTTAAAAGCTATTGGCGCCGCTGCTCGCAAGGACATTGAGGAACTTGTCGATCAGAAGGTGTTCCTCGACCTGTGGGTCAAGGCCGAGCCCAATTGGCGCAGTAACGAACATCTGCTCAAGCAGTTTGGGTATCAGAAGCCCCCGGAAAAATGAATGCGCGCAACTTACGCACGACTGACACGTATATGGTGTGACGGCCGGTCGAGTAGCCGCCAACCTATAGCCACGAGTAATTGACATAATGCTTTGCTGTTCGGCACTGGCAGCACAGAGAGAGTGAGCATGACTGAACAAACACCTTTCAGCCGGCGTGATTTTCTGCGCACGGCGACTTTGACCGCCATCGGCGCCACGGCCGCCGGCGGCAGCGCGGCGTGGTGGCTCAAGTCGCAGGATGTCGAGACGACCATCACGGCCCTGCCCTCCACCATAGCCCCGACGTACCAGACCAAGGCTCCGGTCATTACCGATCTACAACCCGTGGCCGCACCGGCCACCAATGAAGCGGACTTGCTGGCCCAGTTGGCCCAGAGCCAGGCCGAAAACATGCAACTGCGCGCGCAGGTGGACTTGTTGACCCAGGACCTCGGCAATCTTCAGGCCGGCACCAGCAGTTTCCAGACCGAGCGTGAAACGTTGACCATGGAGCTGGATGGCGCCAATCAGCGTTTGACCGTGCTTGGCGGGCTCGTGGCACTTTACCAGCAGCTCGACGACCTGGATCCCGGCGAGATCATCGAAGGCGGTCTGATCACGCTTGGCGAACGCGTCACCGGCTTGCTCGACGGCGCCCCCGACCTGGCCGCTGGTTTGGAAGCGGGACAGCTCGCCCTGGCTGATGTCGAATCCCATTTGCCGCTCCTCGATAACGGCCGTCAGTGGTTGACGGCGCAGGCCGATAAGGTTGATGGGTTCTACAGTGACGTAGAGTTTCGTTTGCGCAACGCGGTTGAACGCGTCGGTGATTTCCTGGAGATGCTGGTTGACTGGTTCGAAGGCTTGCGGCGCTGGCTGCCGTTTGGTGTCGGTGAAAAAGCGGCCGACATCATGGGCGCCTTGACGGCGTTGATCGCCGAAATGCCTGGCACCATCAGCGGCCTGGACACCAATATCGCACAGCCCCTGGACGTGTGGCTGCAGAAAATTGACGGTGAGCCGGCGTTACAGCGCAGCCTGGTGAAGCCGCTGCGCGACAATGTCATTGCCCGCGCCCAAACCACAGTTAATCAGAGCTACGAGGTCGGCACGGCGTTTCAAGACTCATTGGCAACGCCGGTACGCACGAATTTGGACACCCGCCGCACGGTGCGTGAGGCCATTACTGCCTACCGCGATCAGCACCAGGTCTGATCTACCGTCTGATCATGTAGGTGCTTTGTCCAGCGGAGGCAACACCGCCAGGAATTCCTCGGAGAAGCGTCGAACATACTCATCCAGCAGCGCTTCAATGCGTTGCGGATCCTCTGAGGCCACGACCAGCCCGGCGTGGTGCTTCTTATGGACACGGTAGACGATTTCCGGATCAGTGTAGCCCGACATATCAGGATACTCCTGTCGCGCCAGGCACACCATGATTCCCGAGTAGAGGTGTTTATTGGGAGTCACGATGTAAGGCTGGTTCTGAGCCTTGGCAATCTCGATGCGGGACCACTCGCCCCACAGATTGAGCCCGGACGCAGCCTCCACCAGCTGCTCTATATTGGCCCCGCCCACGCGCGCGGCGGTTTCCAGAAAGTAAAATCGGCCGTCTTCCCCACGTATGAACTCAGCGTGGGTTGCCCCTTCCTGCAGGCCAAAAGCGGTTAACAGCCGTTCGTTCAGGCCCAGGATCGCCTGGCCTTCGTCAGACTCCGCGGGCAAGACACGTGACGCAAATACGCCGCCCTCATGGGCCACATTCATTGGCGGTCGGGTGTACTTGTGCGGCTGGGCAAACAGAACCTGCCCGCCGAAAACCAGCGAATCGACATGATAGACATCACCGGGAATATACTTCTCCAGGTGGAAGTAGGATTGTTCGTCGCCTAGCTGCTCCAGCCGGCGCCAGACATCAGCGGCCGATTCGCACTTTTTAATGCCCATGGCCCCGGCTTCGGAACGAGGCTTGAGCACCCAGGGTGGCGGTACACGCTCCATGAATTCATGCAGTCGGCGGTGGCTGAAAACTGGTGAGTAAGGTGGCACGAGGATGCCTGCCGATTCAGCTTGCATCCGCATGGCCAGCTTGTCGCGGAAATAGCGCGCGGACGTGTCGCCCAATCCCGGCAGGCGGAGATGCTCTCGCAGGGCAGCGGCCGTTTCAACGTCGTAGTCGTCCAGCGGCACGATCCGATCGATGCGTCGCGAACGCATCAAGTAGCTGACGGCGTAGAAAACGTCCGGCCGGCGGCGAAGCTCCGGCATGAAGTGGCTTTCGTCGAGGCTGTCCCAGGGCCAGGGATCGCCGGCTATCTTTTCGCGGCTAAGCAAAATGACCTTGGCGCCGTTCTGCTTGGCGGCCGTGAGGAACGAAGTGCCCTTGAAATAGCTGGCCAAGCATAGTATTGTTACCTGTTGATCGTCACTCATATCGTTTACACCTTAGGCCGAAGTCATTGTCATTCTAACGTATCATATGAGATACATTGGAATAGGTAAAGTAGGACTCCAGGCAGTTGACGAAATTGTCGGCAATGCTATACTTACAAGGCGCTCCGGAAAAGAGCACAAAGGCAATGCTGCCTGCTTGCCGCCAAGAACGTTACTATGTGACAAAGCGGTCTGAAATAACTTACCTGCCGACGTAGCTCAATTGGCAGAGCAATGCTCTTGTAAAGCATAGGTTATGGGTTCAAGTCCCATCGTCGGCTCTGTTAGGAAAAGCCTAGTCGGCAGTGGTGTCAGGCAAGCGATTTCACTCAGTTTGGGTCAGTGTCCCGAGTGGCAAAGGGGGCGGACTGTAAATCCGCTGGCGTAACGCCTTCGTAGGTTCGAGTCCTACCTGGCCCACAATAGAATCAGATAAGTGCACACGATGTGTCGCCTCTGTTTCTACCGCTTCATAGCAGTGCCCACGTAGCTCAGTCGGCAGAGCGCATTCTTGGTAAGAATGAGGTCATGGGTTCAAATCCCATCGTGGGCTTTTGGTCCCTGCCGTTCGGCAATGTCGAACTGGCGGGGTGCTGTTTTTGTACGGGAACATTATTTAGGTAATCATGGCACTTGGCCAAAACCTGGCCTATCGCGCAAGTGAGCGACCGGGTGCCGCATAATGTGGCCACGAGGCATGTGGTCACCAATAATGTGTATGAGAGCAAGTTGAGGGTAAATATAGAATGGCCGAGAAATTTGAGCGAACAAAACCGCATTTGAACGTAGGGACCATTGGTCACATCGACCATGGCAAGACGACGCTGACGGCGGCAATCACCAAGACCCTGTCCCTGAAGGGCTGGGCCGACTTCCGGGCGTTCGACCAGATCGACAACGCACCGGAAGAGCGGGAGCGCGGAATCACGATCGCCATTGCGCACGTGGAATACGAGACAGCCAACCGGCACTACGCCCATGTGGACTGCCCGGGGCATCGCGACTACATCAAGAACATGATCACGGGCGCGGCGCAGATGGACGGGGCGATCCTGGTGGTGGCGGCGCCGGACGGCCCGATGCCGCAGACGCGGGAGCACGTGTTGCTGGCCCGTCAGGTGGAAGTGCCGGCGATGGTGATCTTCCTCAACAAAGTCGACATGATGGATGACGAGGAGTTGCTGGAGCTGGTGGAGCTGGAGCTGCGCGAGCTGCTGGACACCTACGAATTCCCGGGCGACGAGACGCCGATTGTCCGCGGCAGCGCGTTGGCGGCGTTGGAATCGACGAGCAGCGACCCGGACGACGCAGCGTATGCGCCGATCTGGGAGCTGATGCGCGTGGTGGACGAGTACATTCCGACACCGGAGCGCGAGACGGACAAGCCGTTCCTGATGCCGGTGGAGGACGTGTTCTCCATCAAGGGCCGTGGCACGGTGGTGACGGGACGCGTGGACCGCGGGACGGTGAAGAAGGGCGAGTCGGTGGACATCATCGGCCTGGGCAACGACCGCAAGGAAGTGGTGGTGACGGGCATTGAGATGTTCCATAAGGAACTGGACGCGGCGATGGCCGGGGACAATGCCGGTGTGCTGCTGCGCGGTATCGTGCGCGATGACGTGGAGCGTGGGCAGGTACTGTCCAAGCCGAAGAGCATCACGCCGCATCGTCAGTTCATGGGCGAGGTGTACGTGTTGCGGAAGGACGAGGGCGGACGGCACAAGGCGTTCTTCCCGGGCTACCGGCCGCAGTTCTACATCCGGACGATGGATGTGACGGGCGAGATCCAGCTGCCGGAAGGCGTGGAGATGGTCATGCCGGGCGACAACGTGAACCTGAAGGTGGAGTTGATCACCCCGGTGGCGTTGGAAGAAGGTGGCCGCTTCGCTATTCGTGAAGGTGGCCTCACCGTCGGCGCCGGTGTCATCACCGAAATCCTGGATAAGTAATTAGACTAGTTGTCAGGGCACGGGATTATAATCCCGTGCCCTGACTTGGAAACGACAACATGGCAAAGAAGGCAGTCCGTACTCATATCACCCTGGCGTGTACTGAGTGCAAAGAACGTAACTACATTACTGAAAAGAACCGGCGGAACGACCCCAACCGTTTGGAGTTGCAGAAGTTCTGCCCGCGATGCCGCGTGGTACGTCTCCATCGGGAAACGCGCTAGGTTTCCGCGGAGGGGGTTAGCTCAATTGGCAGAGCGGCGGTCTCCAAAACCGCAGGCTGCGGGTTCGATTCCTGCACCCCCTGTAGGATTGACGAAGAGGCTGGTCATTGTGGCGCAGCCTCTTCAAGACTAAGGCAAAGGATACGAACGTGGCGAACAAAGCAGAAGTCCAGCAGGAAAACGCCCTCGTGCGTTATTTGCGCGAAACGCGCGCCGAACTACGTAAGGTCATCTGGCCCACCCGCGAGGAAGCGTGGCGACTGACCGCGATTGTGCTTGGCGTGACAGCGGCATTTGCCGTGTTTCTGTGGGGCGTCGATACGATATTCTCAAACAGCATTCGATTTGTGATTGAGCGTCTCGTTGGGATCTAAAATGACCAATGGATAACGAGCAAGAGATTCTGGAGGAACCGCAGGAGGAGATCTCCCTGCTGGACACGTCTGAGGACGACGCCCCCGTAGATGGGCGCGCCTGGTACGTGATTCATTGCTATTCCGGCTACGAAAACAAAGTCCGGCATAGCATTGAACAACGTATCGAGACGATGGACATGCAGGATTACATCTTCGATGTGGTTGTTCCGACAGAAGAAGAGATCGAAATCCGCGATGGCAAGCGCCGCACGGTTGAGCGTCGCGTTTTCCCCGGCTATATCCTGGTGCAGATGCTTCTGTCCGAGGAGTCCTGGTACGCCGTGCGCAACACGCCCGGTGTCACTGGCTTTGTCGGCATGGGTAACGACCCCACCCCGTTGCGGGCGGAGGAAGTGGCCAAGATCATGAACCGGATGGAAGCCGAAGCCCCGAAGGTGAAGTTCGATTTCCAGATTGGCGAGAAAGTGCGTATCGGCACCGGTCCCTTTGCTGATTTCATCGGCACTGTGTCCGAGATTGATGCTGAGCGGGCCAAGGTCCGTGTCATGGTTTCGTTCTTTGGGCGTGAAACGCCCGTCGAGCTGGACTTCCTGCACGTCGAGAAGGTTTAAGTTACTAGTTTGGAGGAGCCTGGACTACCCAGGCGTTTGGACTCCAGGAGAACAGAATGGCTAAAAAGGTTAGAGCAGTCGTCAAGATTCAGATTCAGGGTGGCAAGGCCAATCCGGCACCGCCTGTCGGCACAGCGCTTGGTCCCCATGGCGTCAATCTCATGCAGTTCTGCAAAGAGTACAACGCCAAGACCGCCAATATGGTCGGCCAGATCGTGCCGGTTGAAATCACGATTTTCCAGGATGCGAGCTTCTCGTTTGTCCTGAAGACCCCGCCCGCGGCCGACTTGTTGCGCAAGGCTGCCGGCGTCCAGAAGGGATCCGCTGTCCCCAATCGCGAAAAGGTGGGCAAGGTCACTTCCCAACAGGTTCGCGAGATCGCCGAGCTAAAGATGAAAGACCTCAATGCCAATGACATCGAGGGTGCCATGAAGATTATCGAAGGCACCGCCGAGAGCATGGGCATTGTTGTTGAGCACTAGGACCACGCCATCCGATTAGTTGATGGCCAATGTGGGAGAATGGCTCAGCCATTCGTTGGAACCACAAGGAGCAATAAATGACGAAACGAGGACGTAAGTACGAAGAGGCCGCGGCCAAAGTGGACCGCAGCATCAACTATAGCAAGGCCGATGCCGTCAAGCTGATTAAGGAGACGGCCACGACCAAGTTTGATCCCACCGTCGAGATCCACATGCACCTGGGCGTTGACCCGCGTCATGCAGATCAGCAAGTGCGCGATGTCGTTGTGCTGCCCCACGGTTTGGGCAAGACGGTTCGTGTGTTGGTCTTCGCCGAGGGTGAGGACGCTGTGGCTGCCCGCGAGGCAGGCGCCGACATTGTGGCCGATGCTGAGGTCGTCAAGCAGATTCAGGACGGCTGGACCGATTTCGATGTGGCTATCGCCGTTCCGGCCATGATGGGCCAGGTCGGCCGTTTGGGTCGTGTGCTGGGTCCCCGTGGCCTGATGCCGAACCCGCGCGCGGGCACCGTTGCCCCGGCCGGAGATTTGCCGCGACTCATTGAAGAGGCGCGTGCCGGTCGCGTAGAATTTCGCGTCGATAAGACATCTAACCTGCATGCCCCCATTGGCAAAGCCAGCTTCACCGAAGAGCAGCTTCTGGAGAATCTGGAGGCGTTTATGGCCGCTGTCAAGCGCGCCCGTCCCGCCGCAGCCAAGGGCAACTACATCCAGCGCGTGACCGTCGCCAACACCATGGGCCCCGGCATCCGCGTTGATTCGGGTGAGGCAGTCTAGCGAAGCGACCCTTAACAGATAATCATTGCTGTCTCCAACCGCAGACAGCCGGCGGTAGTCAACCTAGAACTGCCTTAATGATTCCGGCCGAGGTGGGGCACTAGCGCGAACTAAGGGACTGATGGCTTTAGTGCCGGACAGTCCTTCGCAGCCAGTCCTCATGTCGGCCGACATGAGGACTTTTGTTTTTTGAGGAGGTGAGTGCTTTTGGCAATCACGAAAGAACGCAAAGATCAGTTGGTAAGCGAGTACATTGAACTCATCGCACAAAGCCGCGCCATTTTCCTGGCCGATTACATGGGCCTATCTGTGAAGGAAATGGAAATGCTGCGCGACAAAGTGCGTGAGGTCGACGGGCAAATCAGTGTGACCAAGAACACGTTGCTGCGTATCGCTTTGGAACAGAGTGATCGCGATATTCCCGACGACTTGCTTGTTGGGCAGACCGCGACGGGCTTCGCCCTGGGCGAGGCACCGGCATTGGCCAAGATTCTAGTCGAACAGGCGAAGGCCAATGAAAAGCTGGCCCTGCGCGGCGCCATCGTTGGCAACGCCATCCTGACGGCCGCAGAGGTTGAGGCGCTATCCAAATTGCCGTCTCTCGACCAGCTGCGTGCCCAGATCATGGGTCTTATTGGAACGCCCGCACAGGGCATCGCGTCGGCGCTGGCCGGTGGTGTGCGGCAGGTTGTTAATGTCCTGGATGCCTATTCCAAGACAGAAGAGGCCGTGGCCGATGCTGCGGGCTAAGTTCAATCAAAATCATAACCGAACGATACGGAGGATATAACAATGGCTGATTTAGATAAGATTGTAGAAGAGTTGAGTGCTTTGACGTTGATGGAAGCCGCCGAGCTGACCAAGAAGCTTGAAGAGGCGTGGGGCGTTTCCGCCGCTGCGCCGATGGCGATGGGCATGATGCCCGGGATGATGCCCGGCGCCGGTGCCGAAGCCGCGGCCGAAGAAGAAGAGCAGACTGAGTTCAATGTCACGCTCAAGGACGTTGGCCCCAAGAAGATCGAGGTCATCAAGGTTGTTCGCAGCCTGACCAGCCTGGGTCTGAAGGAAGCCAAGGACGTGGTAGAAGGCATGGGCACCGTTATGGAAGGCGTTTCCAAGGAAGCCGCCGCCGATGCCAAGAAGTCGCTGGAAGAAGCCGGCGCAGTTGTCGAAGTCAAGTAAGCTTTGCCAACTTGATTGGACTAGAAAAGGGACCGGTCAGCCTGGCTTGCCGGTCCCTTTTGCTATCTACAATTGTTTATGAGCGTCACTTTTATTCTGGCATCGCAGTCGCCGCGGCGACGACGACTTCTTGATCTGCTGGACGCGCCCGTTGTCGTACGGGTATCTGGGGCCAACGAGGACGCTATCGAAGGGCAGGATGCGGTTAGCTACGTAAACACCGTTGCTCGTCGCAAGGCCGAAGTCATCGCCGCCCTGCCCTCTGAGATCACGGGGGAACGGCCGATCATCATTGCCGCCGACACAACGGTGGAACTCAACGGCGACATCCTGGGTAAGCCAGAGACAGCCGACGAGGCGACCGCCATGCTGCGTCGGCTGCGCAATCGCACCCACCGTGTGCATACCGGACTCTGTGTCATTGATGTGACTACCGGTCAAGAGGTGGTAGAAGCGCACACGGCCGTTGTCACTATGCGCAACTACTCCGACGCAGAAATTGACCGCTATGTGGTCAGTGGTGATCCCATGGACAAAGCCGGTGCCTATGCCATCCAGGATGACGTGTTCCGACCGGTGATTGGTCTGGAGGGTTGCTATCTGGGAGTGATGGGACTGTCGCTCTGCCACCTGGTCGATGTGTTGCAGCGCATGGATGTGCCCCTGCCCGTCGTGCTTGAACCACTGGAAGAAGCACATGACGGGTTTGCTTGCCCGTTGCTCACACAACTTCGTTTGAACCAGAGCTAGACAGTCGCCCCCTTTCCCGTAGAATTGGGTAGCCTGAGACTTTGGGGCATGCTAAAATGTTTGACATAATCGCCCGGTAGCATGAGGGAACTATGACGAGCACACTACAAGATGCGGTTAGCGCCGTCCGCGACGGTGACTATGAAGAAGCCCAGCGGCGACTGGCCGAAGTGATTCGGGCCAATCCCGACGACGTTCAGGCATGGTATCTGCTCAGCCAGATCGTCGATTCAGATGCTCGCCGCGCAGCCTATCTGAGCAAGACGTTGGCCCTCAACCCCTATCACGAGCGAGCCTGGGCCGAGTTCTATTCTTTGCCCACGGAAGTCGTGAGCCGGCTGGAACCGGGGCAGGCCCCGGTCGGCGCTGCTTCCACGGAACAGGTGATGGCAACCGCTGCGGCCATTGACGTTGATACCGCCCTACCCGACTGGCTCCGCCCGGTTGCCAAGGATCAGCCGGTGATGGTTCAGCGCAGGGCGACGCCGCCTGCACCGGCACAGACGAATCCTACAGCAAAACCGCCCACAACGACCATGTCCAAGGCCCCTGCGCCGGAGCCGGCTCAAGGCAACCGCACGCTTTCAGTGCTGCTGGCCATACTGCTGATCGCTACGATTCTCGTCTTGGCCTTTCTGGTCTATCTGCTGTTGCAAGGCTAGGAACCACACGGTCCAGCTCATTCATTCACAGTTAGCCACGCGGGGGTAAACCCACTTTCTGCTAACTGTTGCTCCACCCCACTGTTGATCTCGAGCATCCATATCGATGGGTTCGCATTCAACTCGGCCGTCGGATACCGTTGATAGAGCAGAAATTGGCCGTCCGGCGACCACGTGGCGGGTCCATAGTGCTGGCCGGGGTCGGCCGTCAACGCGCGCGCTTCGCTGCCGTCGGCTCGCATGAGCCATAGTTGGCGACCGCTGGCCGTATCCGGCACGCGTCGGCCGATTACCAGCCATTGGCCGTCCGGTGATAGAGACGGCGAACTATCGTCTACAGCCGCGTCAGGGCTCAGTCGTCGCGCCGCAGTCGTTTCATCGCTCATGTCTTGCACGTACAGAAGAATTGCCGAGCCGAAGTCATGGCCGTGGCTATCATGGTCGTCGCCTTCTTCACCGTGTAGGACGAGCAGCTCGCGCGCGCTATAGACAAGGGATTGGCTGTCCAGGCTCCAGCGTGGAGGCATGCCCGTGTCCGTGGCAATCAGGCGTTGGAAGCCGTCAAGCAAATTGACCACGACAATCCCCTGGTCTTTCGTGGATACATAGGCCAACCATTGGCCATCAGGAGAGAAGGATGCGCCGTAGGTAGGGCCGCTGTCGTCTTCGACCAGTGGAACGGTCTCACCGGTATCACTCTCCAGCCACCAGATCTGAGGCTGCCCCGCGGCCGCCCCGCTGAGATCGCGCCGCTCATATACCAGCCGGCGACTGTCCGGAGCCCAGTTAAGCTCACCACATTCGGCTGCAGGGCAGGCCATTGCCAGCTCGTCTTGACCGGTGCCAGGATTGATGAGCCGGATCTCACTATCTCCTGAATCCAGCAGGATGCTGTACGCGATGCGAGAACCATCCGGGGCAACACTGAATGTTGTTACATCTCCGACCAATGAGGGGTCTTTTCCAGTGATTGACCGGGCCGGTTCATCACTGCTGACGGGTAATCGCAACAACTGGACTCGCCCGAAGTCATCCCAGTTAAGGAACAGGGCATCCGGCGGGCCCGGTGACTGCGACCCACAAGCCGACAGGAGCAAGAATGCCATGAGCACAGCAGCCCACGCCCCCAGGGCCGGCAGAGAAGGAAAACGGTACCGATTCATCAGGACATGATGATATCGGTACCGCCATCGATTGTAATCGGAAGAGGGAATTTCTAAACCCGCCTTAAGACACAGGAGACTCCACCTGGGCCAAGTCGGCCATACGATGGCGCAGCCGATCAGAAAGCAAGCGCATCATCTGTAGGGCAAAGAAGGGTGTGCGATGGACATGGGCCATAAACTTGTCCTCATCGATTGGCACCACGCGGCAATCAGTCTTGGCCACGACATCGGCACTGCGAGGTGAACTATCCACCAGCGCCATCTCGCCAAAAACCTCGCCCGTGCCCAGGACTTGAATCGGCCGATCACCGACCATAACCTGGACCTCACCGTCCTGAATCACGTACATGCAGTGACCTTCGTCACCGGCCTTGAAGATGACTTCCCCTTCGGAGAAGTACTCCACGTTCTTTTCAAACTTGAAGATGTCGATTGTAATCGGCATGTGTCGTCGATACTCCTGAATGAGTGGGGTCAGTCGCTGATCTGCGGCGGAGCCGAATATTCGCCCAGACTCATTTCTTTATAGACGCCGGTCACCATATAGACAACCCACTCACAAATATTGATGGCCCGATCGGCCGCGCGTTCGAGATTGTGATGGGCCCACTCGAGCTGATTGGCCAGATGGATGTCACCTGGAAAGTGGGTCACGTAATTGATCAGATCTGAATAGGACTCATTGAACAGTTCATCCGCTCGATCATCGTCCGCAGGGACAGCGTGGGCCAAGTCATCGTCACGATCAGCGAACGCCTTCATGGCGCCGGTCAGCATGTTGCTGGCCACGGCCGCCAGTTCAGGCATGTGGATAACCAGCTCCCGCGGAATCGGCCGTGTGCCCAGGTTCTGGCTTATCTTGCCAATTCCTTTGACATAATCATGTATGCGCTCCAGTTCACCGACGATCTCGAGTATTGCCCCTATCAGGCGCATATCCTTGGCCATGGGCTGCTGGGTGGCGATTAAGCGTCAGTGAGTCCAGGCCCACCTGAATTCGTCGCTCATTGATGACAAGATCGGCATCGATCATCCGCTGAATCGTCAGGCTATCACGCTTGATAAACGCATCAACGACGAGGATCAGATGCTCCTCAATCTCGCTGCCCATTCGCAGCACTTCTTCCTCTAGCCGGCGCAGTTCTCGATCAAATGCATCACGCATGGTGGTTCTCTCCTTCTCCGCGACACCGTTTAGCCAAACCGGCCGGTGATATACTGCTCTGTCAATTCGTTCTTGGGATTGGTAAATAGCTCGTTGGTCTCACTGTATTCAACCAGATAGCCCGCGCGATCGGTGTCCATGTTGAAGAAGGCCGTGTAATCGGAAGCGCGTGCCGCCTGCTGCATGTTATGGGTGACAATCAGGATGGTGTAGTTTTTCTTGAGTTCCTGAATCAATTCCTCAATCCGCAAGGTCGAGATCGGGTCCAGCGCTGAGGCAGGCTCATCCATCAGGATAATCTCCGGCCTCGTGGCAATGGTCCGCGCGATGCAGACGCGCTGCTGCTGCCCGCCGGACAACGACAGCCCACTCTGATCGAGCTTGTCCTTTACTTCATCCCAGACGGCCGCGTCGCGTAGCGAGTCCTCGACAAGGGCATCCATATCGCTCTTTTTGCCCTTAAACCCGTTGATGCGCGCGCCCCAGGCGATATTCTCGTAGATGCTCTTGGGGAACGGGTTCGGCTTCTGGAAGACCATGCCAATACGCCGCCGGACTTCGACCGGATCGACATCTTCGTCATAAATGTTCTTGCCATGAAATAGAATCTCACCATCCGCATGGGCAATCGGAATAAGGTCATTCATGCGGTTGAAAGCCCGCAACACAGTGCTCTTGCCGCAACCGGATGGGCCAATGAGCGCCGTGATTTGCCGTGGATGGAACTGAAGATCGATATCCTTGACGGCGCGGAAGTCTCCGTAGTAGATATTCAGCCCTTTGGCTTCGATGGCGAAATCGCCACTACCATTCTTGTGCACCGGGGTATTTGTTGCCATTTCCTGATCCATAATCCTGTTATCCCAATCGCTTGCTAAAGCGATTGCGGAAGTAGATTGCCGTCGCGTTCAACATCAAGAGCAACGTCAACAAGACGATAATCGTTGCCGCTGCAATATCTCTAAAGGCATCCTGAGGTCGAGCCGTCCATTGATAGATTTGCGATGGTAGCGTGGTGAACTTCGAAAACGGTCCGGTTGGGTCAGTGGTAATGAAGGTAGACGCACCGATGACCACCAGAGGAGCCGTCTCACCAATGATGCGCGACATAGACAGAATGACCCCAGTCAGAATGCCGGCAATTGCATTGGGCAGAACGTGACTACGTACCGTCTGCCATCGCGTGGCCCCCAGACCGAAGCTCGCCTGCCGCAGTGAAGAGGGAACAGCCCGGATAGCTTCCTGGGCGCTGATGATGATCACGGGCAGACCCAATAGCCCCAGTGTCAGGCCGGCCGACAGGATGGTACGGCCGTTGGCTGAGGCGCCCGCGTCGACAGCCCCGAAGATAGCGCCGCTGGTGACAGGCTCCAATGCACGCACAAAGACCGCCAACCCGAGCAGGCCGTAGATGATAGACGGGACGCCGGCCAGATTGTTGATGTTTGTTTGAATAATCTGGTTGAATCGACTGGTCTTGCTCGCATACTCTTCCAAGTAGATGGCTGCGCCAACACCCAGCGGGAAGCTGAACGCGATCGCGATGCCCACCACCCATAGGGTACCTAAAATTGCGGTGCGGATACCGGCCGTTTCCGGGAAGCTTGACTGCGGGCTGGTGATAAACTCCCACGTCAACCATCGTTTCCAAACGACTTCGGCATTGGGATAGCGCACAGCCGCCTCAGCCAGGATTTCCTCCTGGTTCAGAATGGACTCAAGTGCATCCCAACTGGCCACCACCTTGGGCTGGACCACATCTTCTCGGATGAGCTGGACCATTCCTACTTCATCGCGAGGATCCAGGGCACAACCGGGCGGCGGCGCATCCGACGCGCAAACTTCCGCGAAAATCTCCGGGGACTCGCAGACCAGCTCGTCAACGTAGAAGCGTTGCTGGCGCTCCACAGCGCGACATCGTCCGGTCGAAACATTGGCGACGTAGAGTTCGACCAGCGCGGGCTGAGGTAGATCGCTGAGGGATTGTGTGCTGAAGACTTCTTCAACAAAGAAGTCCATGGTGCCACTATCGGCACTGGGGATGTAACGGTTAATTACGTCCGTGGGCCAGGCTGGTTCGACGTCTGACCATGTCGTGGCGGTTGTGAATAGCGCCGTCAACTGTTCGCTGTTGACATCAGTTACAAACGTGTTCTGTGCGTTGACGATGACGCTAAGCGCATCCTGGGCCACAACCGCTTCAGTCAGGCGGCGACCATTGGTCTGACAAACGCTGAACTCTGTCGGCAGCGCCGGACGGCTGGCGTCAACTATGTCAACTGTCGGGTCATTGTCTATGCAGAATTCCCGAAAACCGGCCGTCGTGCCTACCGAAGTGACGGTAATCTCGCCGGGGAACCCCCCGGCCTTAAACAAATCGGCCATGGCCTGCGTGATAGGAAAGACCGTAGAACTACCCGTGATCACGATATCACCTTCGTAGTCAGCCGGGTTAATCTCCGTCAGTTGTTCTACACCAAATGCTTCAGCAATGGCTTGCGCCTGTTCTTCCAGCACCGTTTCATTAGCCAGGAAGTACCCAGCCTCCGGGACAACTTCGTCGAGATGCTGCAGATAAAAGGCCAGAAAGGCGCCGACCTGCGGTTTCGCTTCAATATCTTTTGCGGAGGAATAGACATACAATGGTCGAGCCAAAGGGTACTCTTCAGCCGCCACGGACTCGGCGCTGGGAAGTTGGCCGTCAACAGCAACGAGGTTCACCTGCCCTTGCTGAGTCAAATACGCACTCCACGGCACGTAGCCAAGCCCGTTGGGGTCTGCAGCGACACCCGCGGCAATGGCCGGATCATCCTCGGTCGCCAGAACGATATTGGGCGCTTCGAGGATTTGCTGCTCGTTGTAGGTGAGCAGTAGCTCGCGCTCCGGCACCCGACTCTCCTGCGCGACATACCCAAGCGAGCTGTTGACGATGTCGGCCAGCAGAATGGCGAGGAGAAACACGGCTAATGCCGTGGCGCCGATAAAGACAAAGCGCCAGACCGTACCGGAGAATCGCCGCCGCTTGACTTGTTTGTTGGCCTCTTCTCCCTGTGGGTACGGCTCGAAATCTTCCTTCACCTTATTGGCAATGTAATCGTTGTCGATCATTCGTACACCTCGCGGAAGCGGCGCACGATGCGCTGACTAAAGATGTTCAGTATGAGCGTTAGCACGAAGACCACAAGACCGATGGCAAAAATACTTTGGTAATCAATGGACCCATAGCTTAGGTCGCCACCGCTAATACGAACCATGTAGCCGGTCATCGTCTCGGCCGATTCAAACGGATTCAGTGTCAGATTCGGCCCGGCGCCGGCCGCCAGGGCCACGATCATGGTCTCGCCAACCGCGCGCGATGCGGCAACAACCAGAGCCGCAGAGATGCCGGAGAGTGCCGCCGGAGAGACAACCTTAAGGCTGGTTTCCATGCGGGTCGCCCCAAGGCCATAGGATGCCTGGCGCAGCGAGTCCGGAACAGCGTGAAGGGCGTCCTCGCTGAGTGACGCAATGAGCGGGATGAGCAGGATTCCCACAACCAACCCGGCCGAGGCCATGTTGTAAATGCTTACCACGTCATCACCAAAAACGCCGCGCAGCGCCGGCGTCACAAAGGTCAATGCAAAATAACCCAACACGACGGTGGGGATGCCCGCCAGAACCTCCAGCACGGGCTTCATAATCGCTCGAAAGCGGGCCGAGGCGTATTCGCTCAGGTAAATGGCCGAGAAGAAGCCTACCGGAATAGCGAACAACAGCGCGATGAAGCTAATCAGGAGGGTCGCTGTCAACAAGGGCCAGATCCCAAATTCCCCTAACTGCGGCTGCCAGACCGTTCCGGTGAGGAAATTGGTCAAAGTGACTTCCGGCGCCAGGAAGAAGTCGAGGGCGTCCCGAACCAACACATAAACAATACCAACTGTGGTCAAGATAGAGACCGCGCCGGCCATAAAGAGAAGACCCTCGATTATGGTTTCACCCACTCGGGGTCGTTTAGATAATTGCCGAGAAATATCTTCGCTTTCGCTGGGGGCTTCTGTGGGGTTATCAAGCATGGCTTCACTGCTCATCAATGATCTCCTCCCTGGATTAAGCGCGTCTGTGATTGCCGCCTGGCACTAGGAAGGGCTGAGGAGAAGGTGCTTCGTTATGAGGCGTCACACCCTCTCCTCTACTACTTTACGTGCTTACCAAGCGGTTGGTCAAGCTTTAGCGTCAGCCGCCTCAGACAAGACCGGGGCCGAGCTCATGACGAAGCGTGGTTCGCCCTAATTTTCGCCGACGCCGGCGAGCCAGTTGGCACGCGACTGATTCAAAGCCTCATCGCTGGCGGGGAAATAGCCTACGTCCACGATTTCCTCGTTGACGAAGCTGAGGTAGAAGTTGATGAAGTCAGCAACCTGGGCCTTCTCCTGCATGATGGTCGGCGAGCTGTAGATGTACAGCGGGCGGGCCAGCGGGTAGGAGCCGTCTTCAGCCGTCACGGCCGTCGGCGTTACGCCTTCGATGCTGACGATATTCAACAACTCGGCATTCTCCAGGTAGTAGGCATAGCCGAAGTAACCGATGGCGTACGGGTCGCCTTCCACACCCTGTACCAGGACGTTGTCATCCTCGCTGAACTGGATGTTGGACGCTGACAACATCGGCGCCTGGTCTTCGTCGAATACTTCTTCCACGAAGTAATCAAACGTACCGCTGTCTGTTCCCGGGCTATAGCGCGCAATCGGCTCCGCCGGGAAGCTCGGGTCCACATCAGCCCACGTCTCTGCCGTCGAGAACGCCAGCGCCAGCTGCTCCAGCGTCAGGTCGGTCACGAAATCGTTGTCGGGGTGCACAACAATCGCCAGGGCATCGGTGCCTACACGGAATTCCAGCGGCGTCCGGCCAATGGCCTCGCAATTGGCGATCTCTTCCTCGCGGATGCCGCGGCTGGCGTTCGCCACGTCCGTCTCACCGGCCGTGCAGAATCGCTCGAAGCCGGCGCCCGAACCAATGCTGTCCACCGTGATCTGTCCGGCGTAGCCTTCGCTCTGATATCGCTCAGCCATACGCTCGCTCAGCGGGAACACCGTCGAGCTGCCTGCCGTCACGACGTCGCCCGTCTGCGACAACGGATCCGGCACCGGCAAAACACCGAGTTCGACCATGGCCATTTCTTCTCCAGGAGCAGCCTCTTCGTGCTATCCTCAGCAGGGGGCTACTTCGGTCGCCACTAGCAGCAATCGTAGGGGCTACCTCTTCCACAGCCGCTTGAACCGTCGGTGCGATTTGCTCAGCAGCGGCCTCAAGGGTTGGCACCACCTGTTCCACGGCCTGCTGCGCCGTTCCGCCGCAAGCGGCTGCGAAAACGGCCACAAATAACAATACAATCATCAACTTACTACGCATTCTACTTTCTCCTCCGAGTGTCAGTTTGACTTTTCTAAACGCGACTAGCCGCTATCAGGCATCCCCATTTACCTCAGGGCAGCGTTATTGACTTGAGGTGATACGCGGGGATATGGGGCGAGTTGAAGCCTTGCCGGATTAAGGTAAGTCGCACTTCAAGTTGGGAGAATAGCACAAGCCATTTAACGCATAATCAAATGGCTGTTAACATTCGGATAAGACTTTGTTAACGGGTGTTTAACGACCGAATCATTCGGCGGGCGGCGCTGCGGGGAGCGTGAAATAGAAGCTGCTGCCCTTGCCTTCTTTGCTCGTGGCCCAGAGCCGGCTATCATGGGCCTGGACAATGTGTCGGGCAATTGCCAGACCAAGCCCCGTGCCCCCACGTCCGCGCGTGCGGGCTCGATCCAACTTGTAGAATCGCTCGAACATGCGCGGCAAATCGGACTTGGGGATGCCGATACCTGTGTCACGTACTTCGATTATGACTTCCCGCCCATTGCCGCCGGGCTCCTCAGAAAGTGTGGCGATGACGTCGATTCGGCCGCCGGGCGGGGTGAACTTGATGGCGTTGTGCAGCAGGTTGGTCAACACTTGCTGAATGCGGTCACGGTCCACCACGACGTCAGGTAAACCATCCTTGATGGCCACATGGACGTCCAATCCGCCCCGCTCTGCCTGGGGACGCAGTCGCTCCAGCGGTGTCTCGATCAGGTCGCACACGGTAGTCGGGGCCAGTCGCAGCCGAATCTGGCCCGATTCAATCTGCGAAAACTCGGTCAATTCATCGACCATCTGCGTCATCGTATCCACTTCACGCTCGGCGCGCTCCAGAAATCGAACGGCCGCGGGCCGATCGTCCAGGGCGCCATCGTTCAGGGTCTCGACCACGGCCCGCAGAGAGGCCAACGGGGATCGCAGTTCGTGCGACAGAGTTGCTGATGAAGTCGCGGCGCATGGTCTGCAAACGCCGCACCTGAGTCAGGTCTTGCAGAATGACCAGGTATCCCGGAGCCCCTTTCTGCTGGAACGGTGTCACGACGGCCTGCACAAAGAGATCTTGACCAATCTCTACCGCCTCCAGTTGCTCACGGCCCTGCTCCTGACAGCGCTGCCATAGATCAATGAGCTGGTGATGACGCACAACGGCCGCAAAAGAGCGGCCCATGGCCTCCGTCTCACTGATGTCGTAACAGCCGACAAGCAGCCGGGTTTACCAGATTGACATAACTCATGCTGTCGGTAATGAGCACGCCATCGGCCATATGGTCCAGCACCGTCCCGAACTGCTGGTGATCCTCAGTCAGGTTATCCATCTCCTCGCGAAACCCTTCGACCATCCGGTTGAAGGAGAGAACTAAGCTCACCCACCTCGTCACTACGACGGGGCAGGACGCGAGCGCGCATTGTCACCCGCCGTAATGCGACGAGCGACATCACTCACTTCACGCACCGGTCGAACCGTTCGCTCAGCAATAAGTCCAGGCCATTACAAGTCACGATCGGCCGGCCACGCCACCCTGAGCGGCAATCGTCTCGTACCACACAACCTTGGGCGTGGAGACGCAGGTTGAACGTGAGAAGTAAAGAACAAGACCGACGGTGACGACGGCAATCAGAATCACAAAAGGAATGGCAATGCGCCAGCGAACTTTATGCAGCATGGGGTCCGCGTCGTCCAATAAGCCGGCATGGTCTAGCCGTCGAATCGGTAGCCAAGGCCGCGAACGGTCATGATGCGCGTGGCTGCAGCCGGATCGGGTTCGATCTTCTCCCGCAACCAACGGACGTGGACATCCACCGTCCGACTGTTGCCGTCAAATGACCAGCCCCACACGCGTTCGAGGATGAGATCTCGCGACAGAGCGATGCCCTTGTGCCGGGCCAAATAGAGCAGCAGATCAAACTCTTTGGGTTTCATGCGCAACGGTTTGCCGTCCAGCCGCATCTTCCCGACGCGATTCGTCGATAGCCAGTTCCCGAAGGTCAGGGCGGGCTGAATCGTATTGTCTAGGATCGCCGTTGCGACCCGCCCTCCTCCGGTTGCTGGCGGCAACATCCTCGCGCACCAACTCTACCCGCCGCAACAACGCCTTGACACGAGCCACCAACTCGCGCATGCTAAACGGTTTCGTGAGGTAATCATCGGCGCCGACTTCCAGCCCGACGATCTTGTCGACCTCTTCGGTGCGGGCGGTCAGCATGAGGATCGGCACGTTCAGTTCGCGCCGCAAGATACGACAGACCTCAAACCCATCGATGCCGGGCAACATGAGATCCAGCAAGATGAGATCCGGGTTGCCCGTTTCGTGGCCGCTTCCAATGGCAGCGTAGCCATCGTCGACCTTGGACACGTCATAGCCCTGATTCAGCAGGTTGTATTCCAGCGTCTCTTGCAGAGTGACGTCATCTTCGACAATTAGTATCCGATAGGACATTCTTCTGCTGCACCTCAGGTCAGACAAGCAGGAGTACCCGCCTTCGCGCACCCTTCACATCAATGATTCTAACAAGCTGGCTAAACACCGCAACAAATGGCCGTGTACGGCGGCTTGCCGCCGGTTAAAATCAGCCGTATAGTTACAGGTCATTCATTCGGCCAGGCAGCGGTAACGCACATGACGCCAACGGACAGTAGCTATGACCGCGAACAAACAACTATCACGAACGCTCATCGCCACCGAACTGGGCATCCGACCGCAACAAGCGCCGCAGCCATCGCCCTGTTGGACGATGGTAACACCGTTCCGTTCATCTCGCGCTATCGCAAAGAAGCCACCGGCACGCTCGATGAGGAGCAGATGCGCCAAATCGAGCGAGTCGATTAAGCGACTTCGCGCCCTGGACGAACGGCGCGCCTGCTTCTAAGCAGCATTACGGAACAAGACAAGCTGACTGCGGAACTTGAAGCGCAACTCCTTCAGGCAGCAACGCTGACTGCTCTTGAAGACATTGTACGCACCGTACAAACCCAAACGACGGACGCGGGCGAGCATTGCCCGCGAGAAAGGGCTGGAGCGCCTGGCACGCCTGATTCTGGAGCAGCCGGTGACGAACCGTCGGCCGATGAACTGGCGGCGGCTTTCTCACAGCTGAGATCGGCTCACCGGAAGAGGCGTTGGCCGGTGCGCGTGACATCGTGGCCGAGATGATCAGCGAACACGCCACCGTACGCCAGACCCTGCGCGAACGAGCGTTCACGCGACGGCGAACTGCAGGTGCGAAGTCTGACAAGACGCCGGATGAAAAAGGAGTGTACCGACTCTACTATTCGATTTTCAGTCTGGCCATTGCCCGGCTTCGGCCACATCAGGTGCTGGCCATCAATCGCGGCGAGTCAGAGCAAATGTCCCGCGTGACGCGTACTTCATCCCGGAAACCGATTCGCCCTCTAGCCATGCGGTCGGCCTTTCGACCGAATCGCCATTCGCCGCTGGCCGGGCATCTGGAGACGGCCATGACCGATGCGCCAAACGACTGCTGGGTCCGGCCATCGAACGAGACGTCCGGCGGACGCTGACCGAACAGGCAGAGCTCAACGCGATCGACGTCTTCGCGCAGCAACCTGCGCGCGCTCCTTAGCCAGCCACCGCTGGCCGGACCGTATTGTCCTGGGCATCGATCCCGGTTTTCGCACCGGCAGTAAGGTCGCCGTCATGGACGCCACCGGGCGCGTTCTGGAAACCCAGACCATTTATCCGCATCCGCCGCAGAACAAGAAGACCGAGGCCGCCAGATAGCACTGCGCGACCTCATCGAACGACACAACGTAACCTTAATCGCCATCGGCAACGGCACTGCATCACGCGAGACCGAGCAGCTTGTGGCCGGCTTACCCGCGAGAATGCGCGACGTCCACTACGTCATTGTCAACGAAGCAGGAGCCAGCGTCTATAGCGCCAGTAAGCTGGCCCGCGCCGAAATGCCCGACCTGGACGTCGCCATGCGTGGTGCCGTTTCTATCGGACGACGACTGCAGGATCCGCTCTCAGAGCTGGTCAAGATCGATCCGCAGTCAATCGGTGTTGGCATGTACCAGCATGACGTCGACCAGAAAGCGCTGAGCGAGACGCTGGGTGCGTGGTCGAATCGGTGGTCAATCAGGTCGGCGTGGAAGTCAACAGCGCGTCGCCGGCCCTGCTGACCTATGTCTCCGGCATCGGGCCGCGGCTGGCCGAACAGGTCGTTGCCCATCGTGATGCTCAGGGTCCTTTCCCGAATCGACAGCCCTGCAGCACGTATCGGGATTGGGTCCAAAGGCGTTTGAACAGGCTGCCGGATTCCTGCGTGTGCGTGACAGCGATCGACCCTTCGACGACAGCGCGATTCACCCGGAAAGCTATGACCTTGGCTGAAGCGCTGCTTCAGCTGGCCGGCCTACATCCCACATCACCGATACGAACGGCAGGTCGCCCTTGATGCGTTGCTGGGCAATCGAACTGGGCACAAATGGCCGATCAACTGAACGCGGGGGTACCGACCTGCAAGATGTATGCGAACAGCTAGTGCGACCCGGGCGTGACCCGCGAGAAGACTTGCCGTTGCCCTTGTCCTACGTAGCGACGTGCTTGTCCATGAGTGACTTACGCGAAGGGATGGAGCTGAAGGGCACGGTACGTAACGTGATCGACTTTGGCGCGTTCGTGGACATCGGGGTAAAGCAGGACGGCTTGCTACACCGCAGCCAAATCCCCCGCAATACGTCCTTACAAATCGGGGATGTCCTTGACGTCCGAATCCTGTCGATCGACGCCGAGCGGGGACGGATTGGTCTGGGCTGGATCGGCTAGATCACTCTATTGCGCGGCGCGACGCAGGATCTCCTGAACCAGATCAGTCATCTGTCGCATCGCTTGCTCATCGAGGGCTTCTCGCCACGGCCAATAAACTCGATATGAATCGACATCGCATCGGCCACAGCCGGATCGGTCTCTTCATAGTCCCACGAGTGTAGGTTTCTTCCCAGCTTTCCAACGCCGTTTGCTGTTCCGGTGCTAGCGACCTTCACCGACCACGGTGGGCGGCTCAGAGCGACAGCTCGTCACCGTCGCCATACCGGAAGCATAGATCGTCACTTCATCACAAAAGCCGGCAATGCCACCCTCACGCTGATAGCGCAGCACCCACGTGTCGCTCAGACTCTCCTCGCTACCCTGGCCCTGAATCAGCGAACAGGATGACAACACCGATCCGAGGATCAGGGCGACGATGGCCAACGCCACTATATACTGTCTATTACTATTCATTCTAGCACCTCAACTCGTTCGACCTGGAACCAACCACTGTCCCATTCATCACTTAGCCAACGACCGGTCAGCGCCATTGGTTCCCAGACGCGCCGAAATCGCAGCTTTGTCTCATCTTGTGCCGGTAACCGGGCCAACCCATAGAGTCCCCATCGCTGATGAATGTCCCCTTACCGCCCGTCCAGCCAGGCAATCGGTAGGCGTTGGTCGTCACCTGACGCCCCGGTAACGAAGCAAGCTGTCGGAAGGGAATCGAATCCGGCATAGCGGCCACGGTGTCCAGTGGCCCGATGCTTACAGGAAGGCCCAACACCTGCATTTCCCAGACCAGACGCTGACTGGGGCTTTCCCGGGCGGGAGCGACTGGATCGGCAAACGCAAACGCAAGCTGCCCCACACTCCCGGCGCGCTCCGCATGAACTGACTGATCCAGCGTTGCCTGACGACTGGGCGCGAGACCATCGAGAGCACCGCCTTGAATGAGCGCCGGCAGCTCTTTCATCGATACCGGCACCCGGCGCATGAAATCAGCCGGCGAACTGAAGGGTCCCGTCTCGCGCCCCTCGCGTATGGCCGCGATCGTCGTGCGCTGCAGCCCCCGCACCTGACCCAGGCCCATCCAAAGCACGGGGTGGCGAGCCTGGGCATGCTCATCGTCGGCCTCATACGTGAGGGTAAACCGGGAGCCGCTCATGTTGACATGCGGCGGACGCACAGGAATTCCCAGGCGACGCGCCTCGGCAATGTAGATAGCCTGGTGATGAAAGCCACCGGCATCGGCCAGGCGAGCACAGAGAAACTCAGCCGGCCAATGGGCCTTGAGATAGGCTGACCGATAGCTGACATCTGCATAGGCAGTGGCGTGGCCTTGATTGAAGCCGTAGCCGGCAAAGGCCACAACCTGGTCCCAGAGCGTGCGGGCCTGTTCCGGCGTCAGCGCAGGGCCATCGGGTGCGGGGCGGCAACAGCCGCTGATGAAATCGGCTGCCAGGGCTTCCATCTCGCGGGCCTTGAACTTACTCATGCCGCGCCGGATGTGGTCGGCCTCGGCCCAGCTTAGCCCGGCGATTTCACGCACGACCCGCAAGACCTGCTCCTGGAAGAGCAACACACCTTTGGTATGGCCCAGAATTGGTTCCAACGATGGATGCAAGAACGTGACCGGCTTGTTCACCTCGATAACGCAGGACGAACGCGCGGGCCATGCCGCCGGTGGCCGGGCCGGGCTTGAAGAAGGCGCCGGCCACCGCCAAATCCGACAGCGTCCGCGCCCGTAATTGGCGCAGAGTGCGTTGCGCCCCTTCTGACTCACACTGGAACACGCCGATTGTTTCGGCCGCTGCAGCAGATCGCCCGTCGCCGCGTCCTCAGCGGGAATTGCATCGAGACGAAAGTCCGGCTCGCGGGCTACTCCGAACCAGATCCGTCGTGTCGCTCAACACCGTCAGAGCGCGAATGCCTAGCAGATCGATCTTGGGTAACCCCACCGCCTCGATATCCTCGTGGGTGTACTGGGTGATGAGAAACCCCTTGGCGGCCATCTCCACCGGCACCGTATCGGTCAGGGGTCGGGCGGTGATAACGATGCCACCCGGATGGATGCTGGCATGATGGGGCCTATCCGACCAAATCATGGGCGATGCGTCAATACCCGCGCCTGTCATTCATCGCAAATGGAGGCCAGCAAATCGTCCAGCGTCTGGTTGCCCGCGGCGCCGTGGATCCGGGTGCCAACCCCGGGGCAAGCATGCCACCAGCGCCTGCGTCCCTTTCGCAGTAGAGCGAAGACCTTGGCCACTTCGCGCACGGCCGAACGCAGTTGGAGCGTGGACATGGTCGATACGAGGGCCATGTGGTCCTCTCCGTAGGTATCGCGCACGTAGTGCAATACTTCGTCGCGGCGACGGCTGCAGAAATCGAGGTCAATGTCCGGCGGATTACGCCGAGCAGGGTTCAGAAATCGCTCAAAGATAAGGTCGTGGGCGACCGGATCCACCGTGGAAATCCCCAAGACAGTAAGCGACCAGCGAATTGGCCACGCTACCCCGTGTGCTGACGGCAATGCCCCTCTGACCGCGCAAACCGCACAATGTCAGCCACGATGAGGAACAACTCGGCGTGTCCCACCGACTCAATGGTGCTCCACCTCTCGCCCAACGTTCAGCGACATGCCCCTGAGCGTTCGGGCCCATAGAGACCTTGCCATGCCCGCGTTGCACCTGCGCGTCCAGAGTCGAACCCAGGGCGGGCGACCCAACCCTGACTCACCGGCCCAAACGTCGCCGGCGCGGGGAGCACGGGCTCCCATGCAGACATCGGCAATCCCGACGGTTGTCTCAATAAGCTGCGGATGTCGCGAGTAGGCGGTCGCAAGATTCGGTCATCGGGCCAGGCAAGAGACACGCTCTTCTCCAAACGCAGGCAGCAGTTCGCGTCCTCTACCGCCTCAAGCAACAATTGTGCCGAATCGCGGCCATCACGCGCAGAAGGCCACTGTCCTCATCACTGAGGCAGTAAATGGCTGGACGGCTGCCGAACTGCATGCCAAATCGTGCACCGAACCCATCATTCCTCACCTAGGGCTCCTTACCGGATGCAACAGGCCCGGTCGAATGGCCACAAGCATGCTCACCAAAAATTCCCCCCAACGACCCAACATGCGTGTGGCGGCAAGCTGATTCCCGGCCCGGCAAATCGCTCCAGCCAGCCGGGCGATCGCCGGTCAGACAGATTAACCCGGCATTGTCGTCTCGCAGTTCATCCCAGGTCAAAGTCTGCGGCTCACGGCGCGGTCACGATACTCCGGTGCGAAGTCGCGAGGAGAATCGCGACAAGGAACGGTAACCCGCGAGCTTGGTCGCCAGTAGCGTCAAGTGACCCCAATTGGCAGGGTGTCCGGATACATCTCGCCCGGTGGAATCGCCACATCGATGGTCAGTCCGATAATCGGCCGAATATCGGCTGCCTCGCATGCTCGCCGAAAAGCCACAGCGCCATAGAGCACATTCGTGTCAGTCAATGCCAATGACCGACGACCGCTCTCCACGGCCTTCTGCACAAGCTGTCATCCACGGAAGGTGTGGCGCCGAGCAGCGAAAAATGCGAATGCGTCCGCAAGTGGGTAAAATGGGGAGGTAAGATCGCCCATAGTCGAACGCGATCATAGTGGCCCGACGATTGGGAGCAAACCCGGCGTCACTCAGCCCGAACGTCGACCATCGACGGGCGAACAGGGAGAATACATGATTTCAATCCAGATAGCGCACAACTCAGAGACGCCGGCCTTATCTGGCAGACGGCCCTGTATGACTTCTTCGCCGTGCCGGATAGCGGGCTCGATGAAAAAGTGTTTGTACTGGCTGACATGATGGCCTACACCGAACTCATGCAGGGCTGGCCGGTGGTTGCCTTTCACGGAACGGCCGAATGGGCCCTGGACTACATCTACACCAGCGAAGTCATCTGGATTCCAACCGAGGAACAGCTTCGCAACGAACTGGTCAACCGCGTTGCCGGACCCGACGCGGGGCGGCTGACACTGCAACTGACAGAGGACGGTTATACCTGTACAATTGAGATGGTTGGCCAGCCATCCGCTTTTCCGGGCGCTACCGCCTCAGAAGCGTATGCGGCGGCGTTGCTCCATCTGCTGGAGATTCAGGATAACGCGAATCATGTATAATGAAGAGGGGATTATAAGGGATCGTGAAACGTCTAGGGATCATTCCGGTTTTGCTGCTGGGAGCGGGGCTTGTTGTCCTGGGTGTCCTGGCGCTCAACCACATTGCCAACACGATGTGGCCCTTCGATGTATCGCGAATCGAACTCGTTCGGGCTACAGCCCAACAGCGAGTCGATGCGTCCATGTTGTTGGCCGCCGCCAATAGCGAAATCATCCTGGCCTTCCTGGCCTCCGTGGTGGTTGCTGTAACCGGTCTGGCTCTACCCGTAGCCTACTTCCTTAACAAGCGCTTTGATCCTCAATATCAGGACGGTGACACACCGTCGATGATGACAGTGACGCGACAGGCGCTCCTCGTCGGGTTGTGGGTTGCGTTCTGCCTGTGGCTGCAAATGAACCGCACGCTGGGCATTGCCGTGGCCGCGCTGGTTGCGGGTGTCTTTATCCTGTTTGAAGTCCTGTTACAGATTCGCGCCCGTGCTTCAGCCATGCAGCAACAGCACGTGCCGCAGTAGGCCCAACAACGTGCACGACGTCCCACCCATCGCCGCCAGCCAAACTCTCCTGCGCCAATTGCCGAGCGTAGATCGATTGCTGCAGGAACCGGGTGGTTCCCTGCTCATTGAGCAATACGGTCGTATGCTGACCACCGAGGCCATTCGGGCGGTTCTGGCGTCCAACCGGCAAGCTGTCGCTGCGGGCCAGCGCGACCTCGCCCCTTCGGCTCACGGTTTATTGAACGAAGCGGCCGAGTGGCTGGACAGCGCGTTTCCAACCGACCCTACTGCCTGTCATCAACGCCACGGGCATCATCGTGCATACCAACCTGGGCCGTGCGCCGCTGAGCCAGGCGTCCTTAAGTGCGATTAGTGCCGTGGCCAGTGGCTATTCAACCCTCGAATATGATCTAGAGCGGGGCAAGCGCGGCTCGCGAACCGTTCATGCGGAGCAGCTTCTCAGGCGGCTAACCGGTGCGGAGGCGCGCGCTGGCCGTCAACAATAATGCCGCGGCGATCCTGCTGATGCTGAGCGCGCTGTGCCATGGTCGGGAGGTCATCATCAGCCGCGGGCAATTGGTCGAGATCGGCGGTGGCTTTCGTATTCCCGACGTATTGGCCCAGTCCGGGGCCACGCTCGTTGAGGTCGGCACCACCAACCGCACCCACCTGAATGACTATGCCGACGCGATTAACGAAAACACTGCCGCCATTTTCGTGGCTCATTATTCGAATTACAAAGTGATTGGCTTCACCAGCCAGCCGGAGCTTGGCGAACTGGCCGAGCTGGCTCAGGCAAAGGGTATCCACCTGCTCTACGACCAGGGTAGCGGCGCGCTGGTTGACGTCGGTCCCTTTGGCCTGGAACCGGAACCGACGGTTCTGGACGGTCTCCGGGCCGGGTGCGATGTGGTCGCCTTTAGCGGCGACAAGCTGCTGGGCGGGCCGCAAGCCGGGATTCTGCTTGGCAATGCCGACTTGATTGACCAACTGAAACGCCATCCGCTGGCCCGCGCAGTGCGGGCTGACAAACTGTGCCTAGCCGCACTCAATGCCACCCTTCTCCACTACGCGACCGGCAGCGCCCTGACCGACGTGCCGGTCCTGTGGATGATCGCCCGCCCGGTTAGCGACATCGACGCAACGGCCTTGCGCTGGCAGTCGGTGCTCGGGACGGACGACCGGCAAGTCACTATTGTGTCCGGAGAATCGCGCGTTGGTGGTGGCAGTCTGCCCGGCACGAGCCTGCCGACGCGTCTCGTAGCCATTGACGTGCGCGGACTAAGCCCTGATGAGTTAGCCGGCCATCTTCGCGCCCAGGATATGCCGGTGATCGGCCGCATCCAGGACGACCGCTTTCTGCTCGACCCAAGGACCGTCTTGCCGCACCAGGAAGAGCACTTACTGCAGATCTTGGGCGTCGTATCGCCCATTCATTGACGCAACCATTATGGAAATAATTGAACGACCCACCCGCATCCTGGCCATAGAAACATCTTGTGACGAGACGTCGGCGGCCGTTGTTGCCGACGGCACCCAGATTCTCAGCAATGTCATCGCCAGCCAAACGGAGCTTCACAGCCAATACGGCGGCGTCTATCCGGAAGTAGCCTCGCGTCGCCACGTCGAGGTGATTCACGCGGTGGTCGACGAAGCCATGCGCACATCCCATACCGGTTTTGGCGATCTGGATTGCATCGCCGTGACCAAGGGGCCGGGCCTGGTGGGATCACTGCTGGTCGGCATGAACATGGCCAAAGGGTTAGCACTCAGTCGCAATAAACCGCTGCTGGGTGTCAACCACATCGAGGGCCACATCTACTCCGTCTGGCTGACTGAGTCGGCCGATCTGATCCGTTTCCCCATCCTGACACTGGTCGTGAGTGGTGGTCATACCGAGCTGTACCTCATGACTGACCATGGGCAGTACCAATTTCTCGGTGGAACACTCGACGATGCGGCCGGTGAAGCCTTTGACAAAGTCGGCCGCTTGCTCGGGCTGCCCTTCCCCGGCGGCCCGGCCATCGATCGTGCGGCCGAAAAGGGCAATGCCAATGCGTTTCACTTTCCGCGGGCCGTGATGGAGGCAGAGCATGGCTATAACTTCAGCTTCAGCGGTCTCAAGACGGCCGTGATGCGGCAGGTTGGACAGTACCATGCTCCCAATCCGGTGCCGGTTGACAATCTGGCCGCCAGCTTTCAGGAAGCGGTGGTGGATACGCTTGGTGGCCAAGACGGTGCAGGCGGCAAACGAGTACGACGTCCGCGCCGTGCATGTGGTCGGTGGCGTTTCGGCCAACAGCCGGTTGCGGCAGGCCATGCGCTCACAGCTGGAGATACCGGTTCGTATTCCGCCGCCGATTCTGTGCACGGATAACGCGGGCATGATTGCCGCAGCGGCACATTGGCGCTGGTTGATGGGCGAACGGGACACGCTGGATCTGGATGTCACGCCCAGCCTTCAGTTGGTTTGAGTTTGCCAACAACCGCCATTTTGAACACCGGCCAAGGGACCGAAACACCCCCTGGCCACGCTGGCACAATCAGCCATGATTGCTATTCTCACACTGGAAGCTTCCCAAACCCGGCAGATCGATTGGCAAAGTCGCCCCGGTAGTAGCTGACAAGATGGATCAACACACAGGTCAAACCAAAGCGAATCAACCTGAAGGGGATGCCCAGGCGTATGTCACAGACGATCAGCGCTTTCGGCATCTCTTCGCCCATAGCTTCGATGCCATCTTGCTAACGTCTCTGGATGGATCCATTCTAGCAGCCAACCGGCAAGCTGATCTGTTTTTCACGCAGGATGCAGCATCAGTGATCGGCCGCAACGTGCTGGACTTGCACAGTAGTGATAATGACATGCCGGACCTGGATACAATGAGCACCGGCAGACCCCACAGTTTCCGCGGCAGCGTGGTCATCGCCTTCTCGGGAAAAGGCGATCCGCTCCAGTGTCCGGTTGACGTTCGTGCACAGCGTGTCGACACTGGCGAGCAACAGGTCATCCAGTGGATATACCGTGATCTTTCAAACCAACTGGCTTTGGAACAACTGCGACAGGACCTGATCGTCATGCTGGTTCACGATCTGAAGAGCCCCCTGGGAAATGTCATTTCCAGTCTGGAGCTCATTAAGCCGGCCATTCAGAAAAGCCGGCGTGACCCGGAATTATTGCTTCTTCTGGATCTGGCTTCGCGCAGCAGTCAGCAACTGAAGCGACTGATCGACTCGCTGCTCGACATTCGCCGATTGGAGGCCGGGCAGCCATTGGGCAAGATGGCGCCGGTCCACCTACAGAAGATCGCTGAGAATGCCTACGAAATCGAGCAGCCGAATCTGGAACGACGGGGCATTATTGTCCGCAAGGAGCTGCCCGAGTCACTGCCCCCCGCCTATATCGACGAAAGCATGATGGAGCGCGTGCTGCTTAATCTGATCGACAACGCACTTAAGTACAGTGGCGACGGTCAGCTCATCACGATTGAGGCTAAAGAACTACCCGACGACATGCTTCTCTTGACCGTGAGTGATGAAGGTCGGGGCATTCCGGAAGAGTACCGCGAACGCATCTTTGATAAATACGAGCGCATCCAGGGCGACTCGTCGAGCAAGGGCTTGGGATTGGGTCTGGCCTTTTGTCGCCTGGCCGTTGAAGCTCATGGCGGCCGAATCTGGGTCGACGATGCACCGGGAGGTGGCGCGCGCTTCAATGTGACGATGCGTGTGGCCCCCCAGCATCAGACACTCGTGGCCCTTTCCCTGGCCGAAGCAGAACGCCCCGGTGGTTGAGGCCACGTCTCTTACCTCCTGTTGACTCTAGTCCCACCGTTACCCTCAAGGCACTATGACCATTCGACGCTACTATCACGACGCCACGACTACCCAGTTTGCGGCGTCCATCGTAGAAACCTTGACGCATGACGGCCGCCCCGGTCTCATCCTGGAACAAACCTATTTCTACCCAACATCCGGCGGCCAGCCGCATGACACGGGCCAGGTATGGGATGGCGAATGTTCCGCCCGCGTCGTCGATGTCGTGGCCGCCGCACCGGATGCGCCGGTTGTGCACCTGCTGGATGCGCCCTGGACCGGCGGGGTCGACA
Source organism: uncultured Chloroflexia bacterium (assembly GCA_963695535.1). Lineage (GTDB taxonomy): Bacteria > Chloroflexota > Anaerolineae > Promineifilales > Promineifilaceae > Promineifilum. The sequence continues at coordinate 225,192 of CAVOGT010000001.1, read as the reverse complement.
TATCGCTTGAGATTGATTGGCCACGCCGCTTCGACCATATGCAGCAGCATACGGGTCAACACATCCTCTCGCAGGCGTTCATTCGTGTGGCACAGGCTGAGACTGTCAGCTTTCATCTGAGCGATCAGACGGTAACCATTGATCTCGACACGTTTGGCCTCACTGCCGAGCACCTGACGGCCGTTGAGCAAATGGCCAATGAGGTCATCTGGCGTAACCAGCCGGTTACCATCCAGGTCGTCAGCCTGGGGGAGGCCCAGCAGTTGCCGCTTCGCAAACTGCCCACCAAGCACGATGGACAGCTGCGCTTGATCGCCATCGGCGATTTCGATTTGACCGCCTGCGGCGGCACCCACGTAGCTGCTACGGGGCAAGTAGGTCTCATCAAGCTCGTCAAGACAGAACGGCGGGGTGATCAAACGCGCGTCGAGTTTTGCTGTGGGGGGCGGGCGCTGGACGACTATCGGCGGAAGAATGCGATCACAGCCGAACTGGTTACCATGCTGACCACGGGTCACGACGATTTGGTCACTGCGGTCGGCCGTCTGCAAGATGACACACAGCACTGGCGTTCCGTGGCTGCAGGTCGCCAAAAGGCACTGCTGGGATATGAGGCCGAGCAATTGGTGCAACAGGCAGTGAGCGTGGACGGGCAACGGCTGGTCCTGGCAGTCCTCGATGACGGCGAGCCGGACGCACTGCGGTTGTTGGCCAATCGCCTCATTGAGACCGACCGCCTCATTGCCTTGCTGGCTCTCCGCGGCGAACGAACGCACTTTGTTTTCGGTCGGTCGGCTGATGCGACCGGCCACATGGGCGATATTCTGCGAAGCGCGCTGCCTGCACTGGAGGGCGCCAAGGGCGGAGGCAGCGCGACGATGGCCCAGGGCAGCGGGCCGGCAGCCGACCGTGTGACCGTGGAAGGGGTGCTGTCCCAGGCCCGCCAACAGTTGCCGACAGGGGCAAAGCCGGTAGAATGAACCGGATGACGTTAAGACACTAGAAGCCACCCACCACGCAGGAGACAACGCACATGGCGCCACGGGATAGCACTGCCGCAACAGCACTCCAAAATGTGCCTTTTTTCAAGAACCTGGACCTGGATGATGCCACAGAGTTGGCGGGCCGGCTGGTGCCGCGACGTTTCAGCGCAGGTCAGGTCATCTTTCATCTGGGTGATCCCGGCGGACTTCTCTACATTATCAGTCGCGGCAAAATCAAGATCAGCTACACGACCACTGAAGGGCAAGAGGTCGTGCTGGCCATCCTGGGTCCCGGCGACTTCTTCGGGGAACTGGCCTTGCTGGATGAGTCCCCGCGGTCAGCCACAGCTGAATCACTGGAACCAACGGAGACCTGGACTCTCCATCGGGATGACTTCATCCATTACATCTCCGAAAACCCCGCCTTCGCTCTGCATGTGTTGCAGACCCTGGCGCAACACATTCGTCGCCTGAATGCCCAATTGGCCGACATCTTCTTCCTGGACTTGCCCGGTCGACTGGCGCGAACGTTGCTGAATCTGTCGACTCAATACGGTCGGGACAGTGAAGACGGCACGCTGATTGACCTGGCGTTGACCCAGACCGACCTGGCCGAGATGACCGGCGCGACGCGGGTCAGCATCAACAAGGCGCTCGGCCGTTTTCGTCGTTCCGGGTGGATCACCGTGGCCGGGCGCAAAGTGACCATTGTTGACCGCCAGGCGATGGAGGACTTGATCGAGGTTTCCGGCGGCGAACCTTACTAGCCGCGAGGTCAGTTCGTTCACACGGAAAGTCATCATCAATCGCGTCCGGAAACGGTCCTTCCCGGTTCAACCCGTTAAAAGTTCGCTAAGTGGTTACGCATCCCCCGCCGGAATCGTGTATAACACGCAGGATCAACCCTAAGAGCGCAACACCCTGCGAGTGATGCCCGATGCCGGTACACTTGCTCGCTGACTTGCTAAACGCGCCCAATACATCGAGGTAACACGCTTGACGACAGCCGTTTCAGCATCGAGCGAGGAGCAGACTGCAGAACAACCAGTCACCGCCAAGACCCACGATCGCTGGGAAGCACTGGCCGTTGCCCTGTTGATCATTGTGCTCCTCATGGGCGCATACTTCCGCTTCGTGGGTCTCAATTGGGACGACAACCATCATCTCCATCCGGACGAACGATTTCTGACCGATCGTTGGGCAACCAGCTTGAGCCCGGTCGAAGATCCGCTCGATTACCTGCGAACCTCAGTCTCGACGCTCAACCCTATAACTTCGGCCTCATTCTACGTCTACGGCAATCTGCCGATGACCGTCACGCGCTATGTGGCCGAATGGACCAACCGCCTATGCGAGACGTTCGGTTCCGCCGAACTCCGGCGGCGAGACGGCTTCTGCGCCACCAACTACACCGCCTATGATGGCATCCATTTGGTCGGCCGGATTTCTGTCCGGGCTGGTCGATCTTGCTCTCGATCTTTCTAACCTTCCTGATCGGTCGCCGGCTCTACAACTGGCAGGCCGGACTTGATCGCCGCGTTGCTTGCTGGCATTGGCCGTGATGCCTATCCAGCAGTCGCACTTCTTCACGATGGACAATTGGGCCGTCGGCGTTAACCACACTCGGCATCTATGCGGCCGTCCGCGCGGCGACGCTCGGCGACGAAGAGCCGCGCTGGAAGCTGGGCTGGTATGCCGTCTTTGGGCTTGGCGCTGGGGTTGGCCGCCTCATCGCGGGTCAACGTAGCTCCGTTGGCGGTCGTCATCGGTGTCAGCGGCATCATCTGGCTGGCCCGTCGTGGCCATTCACTCCGCGAAGTGCTGAGCTTCAACATTAGCCCGGAGGTGCAACGAGTCGTCGTTGGCGTGGCTCTGGCCGGCATCGTGTCGCTGTTGGTCTTTCGGGTGGCCCAGCCTTATGCCTTTGCCGACCGCGAGATGATCCGACAGGCGGCGCTGAACGCCACCGGCTCGAGAGCCCGGTTTTATCAGCCTGACACTGCGCTCGCTCATCAGCCCCAACCCACAGTTCCTTTCCAACATGGCCGAGATCCAGCGGCTGCAACAGCCGGAAGCCTCATTTCCACCCGCGCTGCAATGGACCGACCGCCCGGCCATCCTGTTCCCGTCCAGCAATATGGTGCTGTATGGCATGGGCATCACGGCCGGGCTGTTCGCCTGGTTGGCGGTTCTGTGGGCCGTTTGGCGAATGCTGCGGCCGAATACCCGCTGGGGCGACTATCCGGAATGGATGATCCATGCCATCCCGGTGAGCTGGACATTGCTCTACTTTCTGTACATGGGCACGCGCTGGGTCAAATCCGTGCGCTATTTTCTGCCCATCTACCCGACTTTGTTCATCGTTGCCGGGTGGGCTCTGGTCTATCTGTGGCAACTGGCGAGGCGCAACGAGGGCGTCAGTGAACGAACGCGGCGTGGCGATGACCGTTGGCATGGGCGTACTGACGCGCTGTCATCGTCTTGCCCAGTTTTCTCTGGGCGCTCAGCTTTACACAGATCTATCGCGAACCGATGACCCGCGTGGCTGCTTCAGACTGGATCTTTGAGAACGTGCCGACCGGCGCCACGCTCCTATACGAAACGCCCGACGGCAAAGCCGACAGCTCCAACTGCCGGTCAAGGCGTTTCTACTTTGAGTATCAGGGCGTGCCGCTATTCGTGGACTTCGCCTTGCCGGAAGACGGCACATTACCGGCGTCCGGCTGAACCATCTCAGTGATCCCGGGCACGATGGGGATCATGCGGACAACGAATCGCTTGTGGGTATCGCTCAACGACATGCCGCCGGTTGCTCAGCCATGGAGCTGGGTGAGGAACGGCAGGCAGTCACTATTCCCCTGCCGCCGCTTGAGGTTGCGGCGGACTCGCCGCAGCGACTGTCCATTGAGGCGGGCCCGGGCGGCGCACTACCGCGCTGAGACCAGTCTTCTGCCAACGAGCATTGGGATGATTTGCTGCCGGTCAGCACCGGCGGCCGTAATGCCTATGGCGCCTACTACACCGAAGTCAACGGCGGACAGCGCCCCGTTACCCACCCCGACAGCCCGGAGAAACTGCAGGAAGTGATGGCTTGGCTGGATGAGGCCGACTATCTCATGATCAGCAGCCAGCGCGCGATGTGGCACCTGCCGCGCCTGCCGCTGACCTATCCGCTGATGATGCGCTACTACGAATCGCTGTTTAGCGGCGAACTTGGGCTTTGACCTGGTCGCCCAGTTCCACGGTGACCTGGGCGTGGGTCCGCTTCGTATCAGCGACACAACCGCGCAGTTGGCGTGGGGCCAAGATCCCGTCTGTAGGCTGGCCGCCTCCCAGCGATCTGGGCGCCGAAGAGGCGTTCAGCGTCTATGACCACCCGCCGGTCTGGATCTTCGCCAAGACCGACCGCTACTCACCGGAAAACACACGCGACATTCTGGGCAGTGTGGACCTGAGCAATGTTGTGGTGATGAATCCGCTTGAGGCGACACAAGCTCCGTGCGGGCTGATGCTGACCGAGGCTGAATTGGCGGCCCAGCGCGAAAACGGTACGTTCAGCAAGGTGTTTGACGTGGATGGATCCTGCTGGCAACACAGCCGTGGCTGGCGGCCGTGGTGTGGATGCTGGCGACCGTGCTGCTGGGTTGGCTGGCTTTCCCGCTGGCGTTTGTTGCGCTGGGCGGCCTGCCGGATCGAGGCTACGCGCTGTCGCGCGTATTCTGGGTCTACTGCTCCTATCCTATCTTCCATGGCTGATGGCCAGTGCTCGGATGGCTACCCTTCACACGGGCCACAATTAATCCTGGCATTGATCGGCCATTGGTGCGTTAGCGCGGTCTTTGGCTGGAGTCGTCGCGCAGGAAATCGTTCAGTTCGTGCGGCGCGAATGGAGCTACATGCTCCTGGTCGAAGTGCTGGCCATGATTCTGTTCGGCCTGATGATCGTGATTCGCCTGGGCAACCCGGATGTATGGGATGTCATCTGGGGCGGCGAGAAGCCGATGGATCTTAGCCTACTTCACGGCCGTCATGAAGTCCACCACCTTTCCGCCCTATGATCCCGTGGCTGGCCGGTGGCTACATCAACTACTACTACTATGGCTTCGTCTTCGTCGGGGCGCTGGCCAAGCTGCTTGGGCATCGTCCCGCCGTGGCCTACAACCTGGCCTTGCCCATGCTGTATAGCTTCACCGGCGTGGCTGTCTTCAGCCTGGCCCATAATCTGGTGCGCGCCCTGGATCGTGAACGTGGTATCGCAACGGTGCAGCGTCAGCGGTCTATTCGAGATCGGTAACCCTGTCCGACACCGTTCGCCAACGAGCGACGATTGCCGGTCTGCTGGCGGTGCTCATGGCCCTCATCCTGGGCAATCTGGCGCAGACGGCCGTGATCGGCAATGCTTGGTACCTGACCGGCAATCCGGCGCTGGAAGACGTGCCACTGGTTGGTCGCGCCGCCCGCACGCTTGACGGCGGCGTCAAGGCCCTGACCGGGACGCCCGCGCCCATCTACCCCGGTGACTGGTTCTGGACCGCCACCCGCGCCATCCCGGCCGACGAGGGCGAAGTTCAGCCCATTACCGAGTTCCCGTTCTTCACCTTCCTCTATGGCGATTTGCACGCCCACATGATCAGCATGCCCCTGACCATGCTGGCGCTTGGTGTGGGCGATCAGTCTGGCGTTGCTGGCGGTCTGCGGCGCAAGCGCGCAGCTGACCGGCAGGTTTCGGGCTGGCGTTGGAGGCGGTCGTGCTTTGGGGTGTCGGTGCGCTGGCCATCGGCTCATTGCGGGCCACCAACACCTGGGACTGGCCAACCTACTTGCTGCTGGGTTCCGTGGCCGTCGTCTACTACGTCTGGCGTAGCGCGGGGCAGTTCGACCTGCGCACGGCCGGGCGGGCCGGACTGCTCATCGTGCTGGGACTGGCGGGGCTGTTCGACGCTGATGTTCTGGCCTTTCGCCGCCAACTATGGCACGGCCTACTCGTCAGTTTCTCTGTGGGCCGGGTCCAACACCCAGCTGTCTGAGCTACCTGCTCATCTACGGCCTTTTCCTGCTGTTGATCATCACCCATTTGGTCCGTGAACTACGTGACTGGACACGGGTCATGGCAACCGGAGAGCGCTCCGCAAGCTGGATGGGCTGACGCTTGCCCTTGCTGGTCGCCTCTGGGTTTGTTCGTCGTGCTGGACCTGCTGTTGCTATCGCGTGGCTATGCCATTGCGCCGCTGGTCCTGCCGCTTGCTGGCGTGTCCGGCTTGCTGGCCTTGCGGCCGGGTCTGGAGACGTCGCGGCGGATCGTGCTGGCACTGATGGCCGCGGCGCTGGGGTTGTCACTGATGGTTGAGATCGTCGTGCTGGATGGCGACATCGGCCGAATGAACACCGTCTTCAAGTTCTATCTGCAGGCGTGGCTGCATGCTTAGCATTGCCTGCTCGGTGGCCGCCGTGTGGGCCTGGCCGGCCGTAGCAAGCAAGCCTCGATTGCGGCTGATCTGGACGACAACGTTTGCGGTGCTCATCGGGGCCGCACTGCTTTACCCGCTGACCGCAACACCCGCCAAGTGGCAGATCCGCATGAATCCCGATGCGCCGCACACCCTTGACGGCATGGCCTTCATGCCCTATGTCGAATATGGTGACACCGACTACATGGGCAACCCGCGCACCATTCGGCTGGCGGAAGACTACGAGGCCATTCGCTGGATGCAGCGCAATATTGAGGGGTCGCCGGTTATTGCCGAAGCGTTTGGCGGTAACCCCTATCGCTCCATTGCTAACCGGGTGGCCATGTATACCGGATTGCCGGCCATTGTCGGCTGGGACTGGCACCAGCGCCAACAGCGCTCGGTGGTACCCGGTTCGCTGGTCAGCAACCGCATCGCCGATGTCAACACGCTCTACAACACGGCCGACATGGCCCAGGCCCAGGCCATCCTCGACAAATACGACGTTGAGCTACCTATTTGTAGGGTCGCTGGAAAACACCTACTACTCTACCGGAAGGTATTGCCAAGTTCGACCAGATGGCCGCCAACGGCATCGTTGATCGAAGTGTATCGTGACGCCACGGCGCGTATCTATCGTGTGGTCCGACCGGATGACGCCGTCGCCATGGAGGGTGTCGAATGCCGGGCAGTGATATCCTGGCGGCCATACGGTGGTGGGCCGTGCTGACGGCCATCGGTCTGACGGCTCTGCCCTTGGCCTTCGTCGTCCTGCGGCGTCTGCCGGATCGGGGCTACGCCTTTACCAAGATGCTTGGCCTGCTGGGCGTCAGCTACCTGTTCTGGATCGCCGGCAGTCTGGGCTTCACGGCCAATAGCGCCGGGGGCATCGTGCTGGCTCTGCTCGTCTTTCTCTGGCCTATCGGCCGTTGTCTACTTCCGCTATCGAAACGAAGACGAAGGACTGCTCCGTTGGCTGCGGGCCAACGCGCGAACCATCCTGGTCACCGAAGTGCTATTCGCTGTCGTCTTCGGCCTGTGGGTTTGGGTGCGCGCCCAGAATCCGGCCATTGCGGCCACCGAAAAGCCGATGGAGTTTGCCTTTCTGAATGCTGTCGGCCGCAGCCCCACTTTCCCGCCGCTCGATCCGTGGCTGTCGGGCTATGCCATCAGCTATTACTATTTCGGCTATGTCATGTCGTCTCTGCTGGCACGGCTGGCGATGGTTCCGGAGGCGTTGGCGTTTAATCTGGCGATTGCCTGGATTGTAGCGGGGACGGCCGTTGGCTCATTCGGCCTGGCCTATAATCTCATTGCCGCGCAGGGGCGACATCGAACGGCCGTCTGGCTGGGCATCGTCGCCGCTTTGGCCGTGCCCATTGCCGGGAACATGCAAATTGGTCTGGAGCTGCTGCACGGCAACGGCATTGGCTCCGATGCCGCGTGGGAATGGCTGGACGTGCGCGATGTCAACCAGCCGCCGGTCGATACCGAGACCCCGCGCTATTTGACCAGTGATTGGTGGTGGTGGCGGACCTCGCGCGTGGTCCACGAGTATCACCTATCCGGACGGCCCGAGGAAGGATTGGAACCGATTATTGAGGTGCCGTCGTTCAGTTTCATCCTGGGTGATCTGCATCCGCATGTCCTGGCCCTGCCGTTTGCCCTGTTGAGTTTGGGCATCGCCTTGATGTGGTGGCTGCGCGGCCGGGACGGTCAGGGGGCTATACCGCCGGACGAATGGGATGCTCTCTCCTGGGGCGGCCGATTGCGTCGTCTGCTTATCGAAGTCGGGCCATTGCAGTGGATTGTGACCGCCGTCGTGCTAGGCGGCCTGTCGTTTTTGAATACCTGGGATGTGCTTATCCACCTGTTTGTAGTCGTGGGGGCATTCCTGTTAGCCGGGTGGTACAAACGCGGTTGGTCTGGCGCGCTGTTGGTGCAAACGGTCCTGGTGGCCGTAGCGTTGGTAATACCGGCCGCGTTGCTGTACTTGCCGTTTTACCTGGGCTTCCGCTCGCAGGCCGCGCCGCCGTTTCTTCTGCCGATGCTGATGCGGCCGACACGATTAGTGCAATACCTGGTTATCTTCGCCATGCCGATGTTGGTCATCACGCCGCTGCTTGTCGCGCTTGGCTTTCGGCAGCAGTTTCGCCACTGGCAAACCGGTCTGAAGGCTGCGTTCGGTCTGCTGATTGGACTGCTAGTCGTGATGCTCTCGTTAATGTGGATTGTTGCGATGAGCCAGGCCGGCGCAGGCCAGATGTTCAGCCTGGCCAATGAACTAGGTATCACCCTCCCCGACCGCCCCGACCAGGCCATTGCGCCGGTGTGGGGGCTGATGGCCGTGCTGCGCCTGCTACCGGCAATCTTCCAGGTGCGGCTGGTCTTCGCGGCGCTGCTGGTCTTCTTGCTCGCTCTGGTTGCCCTGGTTTTTATGGTGCTTAAAGAGGGTGCCGAATCGGCCGACACCGCGCCGGCTGGTGCTCCCGGCTGGGACTCGCTGCCCTTTGTACTGCTGCTGATTGGCACCGGGCTGTTACTCACCATTGGCCCGGAATTCGTTTATCTGCGAGACAACTTCGGTTTCCGACTCAACACGACCTTTAAGTTCTACTATCAAGCGTGGGTCATGTTCGGCATTGCCGCCGTCTTTGGCCTCGACTATCTCTGGCAGCTATGGCGGAGCCGTGAAGCCCGGATCACGCCCATCTTGGCCACGACCGGCTACGCCATCGCGCTGATGGTTGGGCTGCTTTTCCCCATCTATGCCGTCCGGTCGCGGTCGATCGAGTACCGTGGCCCTTTCCAGACGGCCGATGGCCTGCCTGCCGACCGCCAACCGGCAACACTCGATGGGTTGGCCACGCTACAACGCTTCAATCCCAGTGAATACGAGGCGCTCATGTGGCTGCGCGAACAGGCTACGCAGGCCGAAGGCGCTTTGCCGGTGGTATTGGAGGCAGTTGGTGGGCAATACAGTGCGTTCGGCCGAGTGTCGGCCGGCACCGGGCTACCCACCGTGTTGGGTTGGCCGGGCCATGAATGGCAGTGGCGCGGTGGCGATCACCCGGAACCGGGCCGCCGCGAGCCATTGGTGGATCAGATATACTCTACCCCCGACCTCAACCTGGTGGCCTTTATGCTGGATGATCTCAATGTAAGCTACATCTACGTCGGTGACCTGGAAGCGCGGACGTATGATGCTATCGGACTGGAGAAGTTTCGTGACCGGCTGGACGTTGCCTTTGCCAACGACGGTGTTACGATTTACCGTTGGCAGTCACCGCCCAAGAACAGTTAAGCCATGACTGAATCCCCTGTCAATCACAGCCATCCCCTACCGGAACCCATGGCGTCCGACAGTGACACCGTCACGTTAGTTGGCGACGAATCCTCGCTGGTGCCTGGTCACGGCCAAGCAACTTCTTGGATGCGTGCGGTGGATCGGTTGCAGCGGCTGACGGTGGCTGACGGGCTGGTGGCTTTGGCCGTGGTGTTCGCCATCATCCTGCGCTTCACCAACCTGGGCACGCCGGTGCTGTCGCCCGCCGAAGCTACCGCGGCCCTAAGTAGTTGGCAGTTCGGCCAGGCCGGGACCACAGTCGGGATCGTCACGAGTCCGGCCTATTTCACCCTGACCAACGCCGCCATGATGTTGTTTGGCAGCAGCGATGCCATCGCCCGACTGGTACCGGCGCTATTCGGAACGCTGACCGTGGCGCTGGCCTGGTACTTGCGCCGGGGCTGGAGTCCGGCCGGGATGGTGATCGTGGCGGTGTTTATGGCGGTTTCACCGCTCAATGTGCTGGCCTCCCGCACGGCCGGCGGGGAAGCAATCGCCGTCTTTGCACTGATGCTTCTGGGCGTCAGTAGTTACAGGCTGTTGTCGCAGGGCAGTAGGTCGTGGGCTTATGGGCTTGGCGCAGCCCTGGGATTAGGGCTAACCAGCGACCCGCTTTTCATCAGCGGATTGGTGGCGCTAGTGCCGGTGTGGTGGTGGTTATCGCGATCGGCCGGAGCAGATGAGACCACCGGCCGGATGCAACTCAGCACCTATTGGCGACCTATTGCGATTGCCTTTGGCGTCTCCTTCGTTCTGCTCAGCACATCTTTCTTGCTGCACACGCCGGGGCTAGGGGCCGCTTTTGGCCTGGTGGCCGCCTGGTTTAGTGCGTTCGGGTTGCCGGCCCTGAATATAGCGAACGGGGGCGTGTTTGGTCCGCTGTTGACGGCTTTACGCTATGAACCGGCGCTGATCGTGCTCGGTATCCCCGCCTTGATTTGGGCGCTTGCCCGCAAGGACAGGCTCGGTTGGCTCCTGGCCGGTTGGTGGGCTTTGTTGCTTCTACTGGCGATCTTCCAGCCCGCTCTGGGCGGGTATGCGCTGCTATTCACGGTACCCGGCTATTTGTTGGTCGGGCTGGTGGCACGCAATCTGTTCTCACAGCCGGACCCCGACAGGCGCATTACCATGGCCGTGGCCGGCGGATTGATGCTGCTGGGTGCCATACTACTGGTAAGCATCGCCCGCTACACGCGATTGGCCTTGTGGTCATCAGACCAGGTGGCCTTCCTGGTTCTGGCATTAGTGGCTTTCGTGGCCGCCGGTGGTGTGCTCGTCCTGGCCATGTCCTATAACAGTGTCGCCGCGCGCCAGGGGGCATTTGTGGGCCTGGCCGTTCTGCTGCTCTATCTGCAATGGGGGACATCTACCGCACTGACCCAGACAGGCGCCAATGATCCGCGGGAGTTGGTGGTCATCGAGGGCACAGATGACGATGTTCGCGTCCTGTCAGACTTGCTGCGCGATGTCTCCCGCCAGTTGACGGGTGGTGACCACGACCTGGACATCATGGTAGACGGCCGATTCACCCATCCTGCGCTGGTATCTGCGAGAGTTTGAGCGCGCTCAGTTCGGCGCCACGTTCCCCAATCAGGCAACACCGCAGGCAATCATCGCTCCCGCCGAAGCCGAGCTGCGACTGGGTGTCGATTATCTAGGGGCTGATTTTGGCCTACGCCAAACCCTTGCGCCCGTCACCGTTCCATTCTCGCTCAATGATACGTTGAAATGGATCCTGTTCCGGGAGTCCACCGCAGCCGTGGATATTGAACGAGTCATTCTATGGGTTCGGTCGGACTTGACAGGAGGCAGCAACCAGTGAGCGAGCAATCAGCTCTGGATTGGCGCGCGATCCCGGCGGCCGATCAGAACGTCGTTGATGAAACGGACCAGCTAATTCGTCGTGGACTTGGCGGTGACGAGACGGCATTTGTGGCGCTCTACAATCTCCATAGCGGTATGGTTTACCGGCTGGCGTACAGTCTACTTCAGCATCCGCAGGACGCGGAAGAAGTGCTGCAGGATAGTTTTGAGTACGCTTTCCGGCGCTTGAGTCTCTTCGACGCGCGCAAATCGGCGTTCAAGACATGGCTGTATCGCATCACCGTCAGCCGCTGCCGAAACAAGCGACGCCGGAAGTGGCTGCCTACCTTTTCAATCAATGCCCTGGAAGACCAGGACCTGCACGATGAGACCACACCCACCCCGGACGAGCGCCTTCACCTGACCGAGCGCCAGCAAGCTGTTTGGAAGGCCCTGGCCAAGCTGTCGCCCAAGCTGCGCGAGGTGGCCATCTTGCGCTACTTTGCGGGCATGCAGTATGGTGAGATTGGCACCGTGCTCGATATTCCGGCCAAAACGGCCGAATCGCGAATGCGGCTGGCTCATAAAGCCCTGCGTGTGACATTGAGTGAGCAACTGGAGTAGGCTTGGTGCGACTATTCTGATTCGACCGTGTATATGACGCTAGAGATGCCTATGGAACCACACGTCCTATCCCTCATACCAGACTACGTTCTTGGCCTGGCGGATGATCGCGACCGTCAACGGCTGGAGATCCATGTGGGCCAGTGTGCGGCCTGCCGGCAGGCGCTGGAGCGCGAGCGGTCGGTGGAGCAGCTGGTGCGGCAAACCCTGCAAATCGCTACGCAGCCTTCGCCAATGCAGCTGCAGGCACTACGTCCGGTGTATGTGCCCCGTGTCGCCGCGCGGGCAACATGGGCCATGCGCCAATTGGCTCCGGTTATGGTCTTATTGGCCATTATGGTTGGCACTCTGGCTCTCCAGACCACCCGCCTTGCCGGCGGTCTGGGGGTTGGCGCACCCGGATTCACCCGGATGAACACGCCCACGATGACCAGTACGAGCACGCCCACGGCGACCATCGCCGGTCTAACTCGGCCGGCTTCGGCGCCGGTCCTGCATCAGACAGTGAACACGCAACCGACCATTGCCCCCCAACCGGCCACGCGGGCCAACCAGAGCCGTCCGGTGGCCACACCCGTTGCGGCGGCAATGAGCCAGATGGCACGAGGCTCGGCAACAAACTAATTCGGGTGATCGGCAACAAGACCGACGTCACATCACACACCAAACACTTCAGGCACCTATGGCACAAATGACGGCAACACCGCAGCAAACTGAGCAAACCGAGCCAACCGACTTTCTGTCACGGCTCCTGATCCCGGCCATCGGCCTGGATTGGGAGAAGGCGATCTATCTGGCGTTTATCATCCTGGCCATTGTGTCGCGCTTCTGGGGTCTGGGCGACCGGGTCATGAGCCATGACGAGAGTCTGCACACGCAATTCTCCTATCAGTACTACAACGGCGACGGTTACGCCCACACACCCTTGATGCACGGGCCGTTCCTGTTCCACGCCACCTCCATCGCCTACTGGTTGTTCGGTGACAACGACTACAGTGCCCGTATACCTGTGGCCCTGCTGGGCATATTGCTCATCATCATGCCCTATTTCCTGCGAGATTGGCTAGGACGATCGGGAGCCTTGTTCACCAGTTTCCTTTATCTGATTTCGCCTTACCTGAGCTACTACTCACGCTACATTCGCCACGATATGTACATCATCATTTGGGCGCTGATCGTCTTCATCGCCATCATGTACTATCAACGCGAGGCGAAAAACCGGTATCTATGGTGGTTTGCGGCCGGGGTGGCGCTAATGTTCTCGACCAAAGAGGTGGCCTTCATCTACGTGGCCATCTTTGGCGGGTTTCTCGTCTTGCGTCTTCTGGCCAAGCTAGCCGAGGCGCCCTGGTTTCGCGAGGTACTGCCGCGTCTGCGAATACCCCTTCTTGTGGCTCTGTTGGGCATTCTCATGGTTGGCGCTGGGTTTGCCGCCCACACATTGACGGGCGATGCGGCGCAGTCGGCCGGGACAGCCACGGCTACCGAGGGGTTCGCAGTGGATCCTACTGCACCACAGACAGCTGCCCCAGCCACCGGCACAACCACGACCATCTTCCAGTGGATCGAACTGGCCGGTATTGCAGTATTTTCAGCGGGCCTGTTCTTGTCCCTGCGGGCGATGCGGCCGCAGATAGACAAGTATCCCGAGTTCGACTTGATCATGTTGTTCAGCACGCTCCTGCTGCCGCTTGCCTCCCCATTGCTGGTGCGTATTGCCGGGTATAACCCGCAGGGCACCACGATCGATCGCTGCATGCTGGATGGGCAAGAGACAATGTCATCCTTCCAGCTCTTTCTGGCGCGGGCCACCAACGGCACATGCGTTAGCTCGTACCTGCACTCAGACTACGTCGTCGCGACTATCTTTTTGGTGTTGAGCATCATCGTGGCCGTGGCAGTTGGGTCTATGGTGGGACAAGCGACGTTTCCTCATTGCGGCCCTCATCTTCAACGGCATCTTCCTTGTGCTCTACACTTCGGTGTTTACCAACCCGGCCGGCTGGCGTTCGGGCATGATTGGCAGCCTGGGCTACTGGTTGGAGCAGCAGGGCGTTCAACGCGGTAGCCAACCCTGGTACTACTACTTCTTTGTCACGCCGTTCTACGAGTATCTGACCATTATTTTCGCCATCGCCGGCGCCTATCTGTGGACCAAGAAAGAGCGGCTCAACGAGATTGTGTGGTATTGGGTATGGGTGGTGTTGCTGGGTCTACTGGGTTTCAGCCTTAGCAACTGGCTGTTCAATCGTTCCCTGGAGAATGCGGTGGATGCCAGCACGGTGCCCGGTTTTATGGCCGCCGGGGCAGTGGTGGTCTTAGGGGCGCTGTACTGGTTCCTGGTGAGGCGCAAGCAGATCATCAGCGGGAATGAATTGACCGGCGGATTGCGCGAATTGGTCAACCTGCAGGCGTTCGTGTCGTTTGTCCCGGCGCTCATCTGGTGGACATTGGTCACCTGGGCTGCCTACAGCTATGCCGGAGAAAAGATGCCCTGGTTGAGCACGCACTTCGTGATCCCCATGGCCATGCTGTCCGGCTGGTACTTCAACGAACGACTGTCTGCCGTGGACACACGGCAGCTATTTTCCCGACGCAATCTGTTGGCGCTGGGGCTGACAATGCTGTTCATTGTTGTCGGCGTTGTGGCCTTGGGTCCGGTGTTGTTGGGCACATTCCAATGGGGTGATCAGCAGGTACAGAATCTGACGATGGGCGGCCGTTTTCTGGGCGGTCTTTTGTTGGCGGGGTTAGTGGGCTACGGCTGCTACCGCCTGTATCAAGGGACATCCAAGAGCGTGCACTCATTGACCATTACCCTGGCGATCTTCGGTGTGCTGAGCCTGCTGACCATTCGCGCCAGCTACATGGCCAACTTCATCAACGGTGACTACACCACCGAGTTCATGGTCTATGCTCACGGCGCTCCGGCCACCAAGAGCGTGGTGCTGGACCAAGTCGAGGAACTATCCATGCGGCTATACGGTGACAAGAGCATTAAGGTCGCCTACGACAGTGATGTCTCCTGGCCGTTCACCTGGTATTTGCGCGACTATCCCAACCGCGTGTTCTTTGGCGAGAATCCCAGCCAGAGCCTAAATGACTCACCGGTGGTTCTCGTGGGCAACAACAACTGGGACAAGGTCGACCCGTTTCTGACCAACAACTACACCAGCAATGAATACACCTTCCTCTGGTGGCCGATGGAAGATTACCGCCGCTTCTCGTGGAATGCCGTTTTCGGTGATCCGACCATGGACTCACCGCGCGGTCTGGGCAATCCCGACGTACGCCAGGCGCTGTGGGACATCTTCTTCTATCGCGATTACACCAAGTATGGCGAGGTCTTTGGCGGCAACTTTACCGCCGGTGAATGGCCGCTTCGGCACGAGATGCGCTTATACGTGCGCAATGATGTGTTAGCCAACATATGGGACTACGGCGTGGGCGCCACCACCGTGGCTGCTCTGGAAGACCCTTATGAAGGCAATGACCTGGTCATGCTGCCGACCCAGATGATTAACCAGACTGGCGTGGCCGGTAACGCTCCGGGCGCCCTGACGTCGCCGCGCAACGTAGCCATTGCGCCCGACGGTGAGATCTACGTGGCCGATTCCGGGAATAATCGCATTCAGGTCTTCAGTCCGGAAGGTCAGTTTGTGCGCGAATGGGGCAGCGGTGGCTCCGGCCCAGGCGAATTTAACGAGCCGTGGGGACTGGTCGTCGATGACTCATTTGTCTATGTGGCCGACACATGGAATCACCGTGTTCAGAAATTTGACCGTGCCGGCAACTTGGTCAATACGTTCGGCACGAGTGGCGCTCCGGCCGGGGACGGCGTCGATCAAGGGTTGGGGCTGTTCTTTGGCCCGCGCGACATTGTGTTCCTGAACGATAATGAGCTGGCAATCACTGATACGGGCAATCACCGTATTCAGGTCATGGACACCGACGGCAACTTCCTGCGACAGGTCGGTGGGCTGGGCAGCCTGCCGGGCCAGTTTAATGAACCGGTCGGTCTGGCCCGCGGCGCAGATGGTTCGATCTTCGTGGCCGACACCTGGAACGGCCGTATTCAGCAGTTTGACCCCGCCCTGCAGCCGCTTGTCTGAGTTCCGAGTCGAGGCCTGGTACGGTCAGTCGATCAACAATAAACCGTATCTGGCTACTGACAGTGGCGGTCGATTGTATGTCACCGATCCCGAAGGCTATCGCGTCCTGATGTTCTCTCCTGGCGGCGAGTATCTGGGCCGTTTCGGACAGTACAGTGCCGATGCAGATGGCTTTGGTCTGCCCAACGGTATTGCCGTTGACGCGATCGATCAGATTTACGTGGTCGATTCGGGCAACAATCGCGTACTGCGGTTCGCGCCAATGGGTGACACGAGCGGCTCCGACCTGGTACCGGACGTTGCTCCCTAAGAGTCACTATGTCATAGAGTGATGAGTCGCCGGTGTGGGCAGCCGGTTAATGTCCCTTGTGAAGTTCGCTGCAGTGAGTTAGGATGGAGTCCTACTGAGGTGAATCTCGTTACCTTGGGCGACATTGCCCCTGTGGAACGACAAGGAGACAATCGAATGACAACTGAAGCACTTCCCAAAACGGCAGTCGAGCCAATCCAGGTATCCAATCGTGATGAACTGGCGGCCGTGTTGGAGAAGAATCGCGACCTGGCCGATGTGGACCTGAGCGGTCTCGACCTGGCCGGGTTCAAACTAACCGGCGCCAACCTCAGCAATGCAGACTTGAGTAACACGAATCTTTCCGGCGGCGTGCTGGCTGGGCTAAATATGGCCGGGGCCGACCTGTCCAGCGCCGATCTCAGTCATAGCTTTATCACCGGGGTTAACCTTGAAGGGGCCAATCTGCGCCACGCTGACCTTAACCGAACGGTGGTGGTGGGCACCAATCTGGATAAGGCCAATCTGACGGAAGCCGACTTGCGCAACAGCGTGTTCATGGCCGTCAATGTGTCTGACGCCAACTTCAAAGGTGCCCAACTGGAGGGAGCGCGGGCAAGTATTGTCAGCTGGGACGATTCCAGCGTGAAACCGGCCAGCCAGCCGACACCGCTTATTCCCCGCTGGCTGCCCTGGGTAGCGGCCATCAGCGGGGCACTCCTATTGATGGTCCCGTTGCTGCGGTTGTTTTCGCGCGACAACGACTAGTCCGGGCGTTCATCTCGTTCTCCGCAGTACCCCATCTCGTTGCGATGGTCCTGGAGCGCCGCTATAATGCTTCTGGTTTGGTAGGTTGAGTCCGCTGCCTGCGGATGTATGCAAAGCAGTCTGTCTGATACGGAGGCACTCACTATGGTAACCGAACAACGACAACGGCCGTTTGGGGTCACACTTCTCGCCTTGTTTGCCGGCGCGGCCGCCATCGTCAATGGTTGGCACACGCTGCAGATGCTGCATATCCTGCCGGTATCGCTGGGCGAAAGCCGGTTCTTTACCTTTGACCTGATCGGGGCCATCCTGTTTGGCCTGCTGGCCTTGATCTACATCTGGGTCTTCCAGATGCTTTGGGCGGTCAACCCTCAGGGCTGGCTGTTCGTGACGGTTCTGTCCATGCTGAACCTGATCCTGGCGTTTGTCTCCATTTTGGGGCAATCGACTTTCACGGCTATGCTGCCCGCCCTTCTGATCAACGGATTCATCCTGCTGTACTGCCTCCTGCCCGGAACACGACAGGCGTTTGGCACCGTGAGGCCAACCCCGGTGCGAACTCTGCGCCGGGTGACTGGAACGTGAAGCGGCTGTGGCTATAATCAACGCATGTCTATCAACGGACTTACCCCACGACTGGAAGAAATCGTAGCGGACTTTGAACTTTGCCACGGTAACGAGAAACTAGAGTACTTGCTTGAGTTATCCGAGACTCTGGAGCCGGTGCCTGACTGGCTGGCTGACCGGCGGGATGAGATGGATGAGGTACATGAGTGCATGACACCTGTCTTCGTCTTGGCCGAAAAAGCTGACGACGGTCGCTTCACCTTCCACATTGACGTGCCCCCGGAGGCGCCGACCGTGCGCGGATTTGCGGCCATTGTGCAACAAGGGTTGAACGATGCAACCGTGGAAGAAGTCCTGGCTGTACCCAGTGAGTTCTATCTGGCGACCGGCTTGCAGACAGTGCTATCCGGGTCAGCGGCTGAACGGCATGAGCGCCCTGCTGGCCCACAGCAAGCGTCATGGCGACGCAAGCCTAGCGACCAACCCATTTCCCACGAATACAAAAACGCCGGGGCTGATGAGTGAAATCACCCATGGCTCCGGCCTATGTGCTATGTTGCCGACAGTTCCGGTCGCAGTCGGGATCTAGTGATCGCGCTCGAGCACCAGGTCCACCAGGGCATCGAGTTCATCGCGAGCCGGTGACGGCGGCACATCAGCCAATGCCTCGCGGGCACGCGTGGCCATTTCAATCGCCTGCATTCGCGCCAGTTCAACGGCGCCGGATTCGCGCAGGCGAGCCATCATTTGCTGAATTGGGTCCTCAGACTCAATCTCCGCGACGGCAGCTGTGCCGCGACAGCAATGGGTGCCGCGACGGCAATAGTCTCACCATTCGGCTGCAGCGTCAAAATTGGGCGACCCTTTTCGGCGACCAAGGACGCCACGCTGCTGGGCAACATCCAGACCGACCGGCTTGCCCAGCGCTTCCGGATCGCCAACGATATCGAGCATGTCATCCACAATCTGGAACGCAATGCCCAGGTTGAAGGCATACTCAGCCAGCGCATCGACGACTTCTTCCTCGGCATCACCCAGCATGGCGCCCATACGGGCCGCAGCTTCGAACAGGCTGGCTGTCTTGAGGCTGACGATACGCTTGTAGGTCTCGCGGTCGATGTTGCCCGACTTGGCCGCGGCCGCCTGAAGCGTCTCACCTTCTACCAGTTGGGTACAGGCATCGGCCATGATCACGTTGTAGTCGCCGCCATAAGGCGCCATCAACTCGTAGACCTTGGTGAACAAGTAATCACCGGTCAGCAGGGCGAACGTGCGGCCCCAGCGCGCATGTACGGCCGGACGGCCGCGACGCAGAAGGCTATGGTCGTTGATGTCGTCGTGAACGAGTGTGGCGGTATGGACCATCTCAATTGCGGCGGCCATGGGCACCGCTTCCAGTACGTCCTCACCGCCGGCTGCCAAATAGGCTAGCAGGCCAATCTGCGGACGCAGTCGCTTGCCGCCCGACGCCAGAATATGGGTGCTGGCTTCGTTCAGCAGATCGACCTCGCTGTCGATCACAGCAATCAATTTTGTTTCAACTGCGTCCAAGCCTTCCTGATCAACATAGAATCCATCTCATTTACCTCGTTCACAACTTTCAAATTTTTTTGAACGATCTGTTAGTCATATTATAAGTAGCCACAAACCGATCGTCAAGGAGTTTGTGAAAAAAAGCGCAAGTCGCTCATATTGCCGGTTCGTTGGCGCGGACCGTCGAACTGCGTCATAATTATAGCGAAAAACCGCAGGCTGACAGGCGGGCCCGGCAGTCACTAAGGACAGGCACATGGAAGCACTCAAAGCAACGTATTCGACCGCGAAGGGCAAGACCTGGGTCGGGGCATACTGAAGATCGACAGCTTTCTTAACCATCAGGTTGACGCCGCCCTGCTGGAAGAAGCAGGACTTGGAGATTGCTCGTCGCTTTCGGACGGCCAACCCACGCGCATTCTGACGGCCGAAGTCAGCGGCATCATCCCGGCGGTGATGGCCGGGCAAAGCCCTGGGCAACATTCCGGTCGTTTATGCCCGCAAACGCAAGCCGATCACGATGCAGGAGCCGGTCTATGTTGAAACCGCCCCCAGCCACACCAAAGGGAGACGAGGTCCTGCTCATGGTGTCACCGGAGTTCTTGACTGCGGCGATCGCGTCTTGATCGTCGATGACTTTCTGGCCAGCGGCCAAACAATTGACGCCCTTGGCGCGGCATCGTACAAGCCGCCGGGGCAACGCTGGTGGGCATTGCCGCTGTCGTCGAGAAAGAGTTCGAACACGGACGAGAGGCACTGGCTAGGTGGAACGTACCCATTGAATCGCTTGCGACCATTGTTTCCATGGCCGAGCGGCATCGATTGTCATGCGCTGAGCGGCCAGTTAACCACGACTTCCAGGAACAGTAACACACTCTCATGAAAGCAACACGACACAATCGTTATTCTCGACTACGGTTCGCAGTATTCGCAACTAATCGCCCGTCGCGTCCGCGAGGCCAACGTCTACTGCGAGCTACTACCGTGGCATACTGACGCTGAACAGATTCATGGCCCTCGACCCAGGGGTTCATACTCAGCGGTAGCCCTCACAGCGTCTATGATGCCGACGCGCCCAACGCTGCCGCCGGCCGTATTGGACAGTGGCCTGCCGATTCTGGGAATCTGTTATGGCATGCAACTGTTGACCCACCGGCTGGGTGGCGACGTGGCCGGCAGCCAAAAACGGGAATATGGTCCCGCTATTCTGACCGGTCGATGCGATCGAAAGCGATCTCGTTCGCGGGTTGGCAGACCGAACATGAATAGCGTGGCCGGCTAGGCCGCCCATCGAGCAGGTGTGGATGAGTCACGGTGACAAGGTGGAAGCAACTACCACCGCAGTTTGAACCGTTGGCCCATACCGTGAACTCACCCTTTGCGGCCAGCCGCCAATCTGGACCGACAGGCTTATGCCGTCCAGTTTCACCCTGAAGTGGTCCACACGCCCCAGGGTCGGCTGCTTCTGAGCAATTTCGTGCATCGCATCTGTGGCTGTGGCGCGGACTGGACACCAGCCAATTTCATTGATGAGCAGGTGGCCGCCATCCAGCGCACAAGTCGGTGACGGCCAGGTCGTCCTGGGCCTCAGTGGCGGCGTGGATTCGGCCGTTGCCGCGGCACTCATCCACCGGGCCATTGGCGACCAGCTGACGTGCATTTTCGTTGACACCGGTATGCTGCGGATGGGCGAAGCTGCGCAGGTCGTCCAGACGTTTCAGCAAGAACAGGGTATCCGGCTGGTGGCGGTCAATGCCGTCGAAGAGTATCTGGAAGCGCTGGCCGGCGTAACGGATCCCGAACTCAAGCGGCGCATCATTGGCGAGAAGTTTGTTCGCATCTTCGAGCGCGAAGCCGGCAAGCTGGGACAGATCGACTTTCTGGCTCAAGGAACCATCTATCCGGATGTCATAGAGAGCGCCGGAAAAGGTCGGGAGCAGGCCCATGTGATCAAGACCCATCACAATGTCGGCGGCCTGCCGGAGGACATGGATTTTGAACTAGTTGAACCGCTGCGCTACTTGTTCAAGGATGAGGTGCGTCGACTGGGAACAGCCCTGGGCTTACCCGATAGCATCGTCTGGCGGCAGCCGTTCCCCGGGCCGGGTCTGGCCGTGCGCTGCTTGGGAGAGGTGACCTGGGAACGCCTGGAGCGCCTGCGGTTGGCTGATGCTATCTTTATCGAAGAGCTGGATCAAGCCGGCATGCTGCGCGAAGGCACACAGCAGTCATTTGCCGTGCTGCTGCCTGTCCGCAGCGTGGGTGTAATGGGCGACGGCCGAACGTATCAGGAGGTCATAGCCTTGCGCGCCGTGACTACCGAGGACTTTATGACCGCCGATTGGGCACGGCTACCCTACGACCTGCTGGCCCAGACCAGCCGCCGCATTGTCAACGAAGTTGACGGTGTCAATCGTGTAGTTCTGGACATCACATCCAAGCCTCCCGGCACGATCGAGTGGGAATAGGGCTTTGGATACATGCATTATTGGGCGATTCGTGCAATAATGTTAACAAATTGGCAGTAGCTCTAAATCAGGCGCACGGCCGTGTTTCTGCAATACGACGAAGGAGAGGAGAAATAGTTCTATGGACTACACAGATATGCTCAAGAAGGGCTGGTCAACAGCCTGGGATAACAAGTACTTATGGATTTTAGGTTTCCTGGCAGCCCTGGGAGGCGGCAACAGCCTGTTCAACTACTCTGCCAATTCCGGCGGGTCGCTCGACACCCTGGATCCGGCAGCAGTGGGCACGCTGGCGGCCGGCTTGGTCGCTGCGTCATGCCTTGGGGCTATTCTGGCAATCGCCTTATGGTTGGTCAGCCTGGCCGCCCGCGGCGGATTGATCGAGAGCGTGGCCCGCATTGAGATGCATAAGCCGCTGGCGGGCTTTGGCGCCGCGTTCCGGTTGGGCTGGAGCAAAGTGTGGCGCCTGGCCGCGATGAGTATCGTCCTGTTTGGAGTCGTTCTCCTGATTGGGTTGGCCCTGATATTGTTTCTTGTTCTCTCCGGTGGCTTACTCACTGCCTTGTTTGGCGGGAACCAGGATGCGTCCGGCTCGCTGTTTGCCGGCCTTGGCGTGCTGGGACTCTGTTTCCTGGGGTTACTATGCCTCCTCATCCCGTTGTTCATCGTACTAAACTTCATCTACGCATTCGCCTTGCGCGGCTTGGTCCTGCGTGATCTGGGCGTCACTGAGTCGATCCGCCATGGTTGGCAAGTGCTGCGTGACAATCTAGGCCCAATCATCATGCTGTCGCTGGCATTCCTGATTTTCAATATCATCGCCGCGTTGATCGCCATGGCGATTCTACTGGTGCTGGGCCTGGGCGTCGCCATCCCACTCAACCTGCTCTCCAGTACGGATGCTACGTTCCTGCAAGGCCTGATCGCTGTTCTTGGTGTCGTGGCCGCTGCGGTGGTCTCGGCCTTGATCGCCACCATAGTTGTTACCTGGCAGTCTTCAACCTTCACGTTGGCCTATCTCAACTTCACGGGCAAGAACATTCAGTTCGCTGACTAAGAGCACTGTCTATCGTTGACATTAACTCGAGGGAGCGGGCACTTGAGCCCGCTCCCTGCGTTTATGGCGCCTAGCAAACCAGTCCAGTCATGAATCTGCGGCTTGGAATCGACACCGGTGGTACTTTCACCGACTTCATCTGGATCGACGAAGCCGGCGACTTGATCTTGCACAAGGAACCAAGCACGCCGTCCGATCCGTCGCAGGCGATCCTCAACGGCCTGACCAAGCTCGGCATCCCTGAGTCGGCGTCCATAGTCCACGGCAGCACTGTCGCCACCAATGCGCTTCTGGAACGACGCGGCGCACGCACAGCGCTGATCACGACACGCGGATTCGCTGACGTGCTAGCGATCGGTCGACAGAACCGGCCTGACCTCTACGCGTTGGTTCCCGTCAAACCGCCGGTCCTCATTCCAGCCAATCTGCGCCTTGAGGTAACGGAGCGAATTTCAAGTACCGGTGAGGTTCTGGTGCCCCTCGACACGGCCGAGCTGGAACCGATTATCGAGCAGCTAATCGCAGCCGACATTGAATCGGTTGCTGTCTGCTTGTTGTTTTCCTTCCTGGCTCCTGCCCATGAACAACAGATTCGCGACGTGTTGCTGACTTCTCCTGCGCTACCAGAGAGCGTTCATATCTCCCTGTCATCAGAAATACTTCCGGAGTATCGCGAATATGAACGAACCGCCACAACGGTCATCAACGCCTATGTTACGCCGCTGATGACCCGCTACCTGAAACGTTTGGCCGATGGGGTGGCCCCCCGACCGCTGGCAATCATGCAGAGCAACGGAGGCATCATTGGGTCGGCGCTGGCCGGTGAACAAGCGGCCCGCACAGTGCTTTCCGGTCCGGCCGGTGGCGTTGTTGGCGCGCGGTTTGTGGCCTCGGCCGCAGAATCGACGGACGACCCTGACTTCGGCGAACTTATCACCTTTGACATGGGTGGCACCAGCACTGATGTGGCTCTTTGTCCAGGACGCACACCGATGACGGCCGAAAGCGAAATCGCCGGCCTGCCGCTACGCTTACCCATCATCGATATCCACACGGTTGGTGCAGGGGGCGGCAGCCTCATCTACGTCGATGCCGGGGGCGCATTGCATGTGGGCCCGGAAAGCGCCGGTGCCGACCCCGGACCGGCCTGTTACCATGCTGATTACGACGCCTGGCGCACGCGCCTCGACAGTCACTTTGCACCAGGGATGGCCACGGTGACTGACGCCAATCTGGTACTGGGCAGGCTGGACCCGGATCACTTCCTGGGTGGATCCATGCGGCTGAACTGGAGCGGCCGCGCGCCGCGCTCTGGCCGATGTGGCCCGGCAGATTGGCGCGGCAACACCGGAGGCCGCGGCCACCGACGTCCTGCGGGTGGCCAACGCGACAATGGAGCGAGCCATCCGGCGTATCTCTGTTGAGCGCGGTCATGATCCCCGCTTTTTCACATTGCTGGCGTTTGGAGGCGGCGGTCCGCTGCACGCCTGCGATCTGGCAACGTCATTGCAGATTCCGCGCGTGTTCATCCCCGTGACTCCCGGCGTGTTGTCTGCCCTGGGCATGCTGGTGGCCGCACCGGCGCGCGATTATGCCCGTACGGTCATGATCCGGCTTGTACCGGGCGACACAACCGAAACTGCCCCGCTGACCCAGCAGTTTCAGGCGCTTCATGAGCGTGCGCTGGCAGATCTGGTGGCTGACGGCCAAGATCCGGCCGACACAATCTGGCATTATCAGGTGGACATGCGTTACCTGGGCCAGTCGCATGAACTAACGGTGGATTGCGATCCAACCAATTCGGTTGAGGCGCTGATCGATGCCTTTCATCGCGCACACGAACAGCGTTACAGCTACCGGCAAGTGATGGCGTCTCTTGAGTTGGTCACCGTGCGACTGACAGCCACGGTGCCTATTCAGCCGCCGCAACTGCGGGCAATTGCCGGGCAGCTCAAGGCGCCTCTGGCGTCAGAAATGAAATCCGTCTGGTTCGCCGGGTATCCAGTTGAGACGCCGCTTCATCGAGCGAGCGCGGCTTGGGTTCGGCAGCCGGTTTCCCGGCCCGGCCCTAATAACCCAATATGACACGACAACCCTGGTGCCCGAGGGCTGGGCCGCCGACGTTGACCGCGGCGGCAATCTCATTCTCGTCTGCCCAGAAGCATAGCGCAGGTGTCTTGCGAAGCATGGCACCCGACTCCTATAATGCCCTTAGAGTCACACATTGCTTTTCCATAAGCCCAGTCGCTGATGGGCAAGGCTCTTTAAGCGGAGGATTCCATGTCCAAACTTTCCCATGTTGCTCGCCTGTTCGCACTGACGCTCTTTCTGGCCGGGACTTCTGATGTTGGCAACGACAACACGAACGCAAGCAGCCGATGCCGACTGGCATGCCCGCTATTGGAACAATCGCAATCTGTCCGGCGAACCGGTCCTGCAACGTTACGAAGCGGCCATTGACAATGACTGGGGCCAGGGGTATCCGGCGCCGGGCATCGATGCCGACAACTTCTCGGCCAAGTGGACTCGGACAGTCGAGTTTCCGGCCGGCACCTATCGCTTCGTGGCCACCACCGATGACGGCATGCGCGTCTGGGTTGATGAAGTGCTGCTCATCGACGCCTGGTTTGACAGCCAGGAGCACACCGTCAGCGCTGATCGCACGCTTGGTCCGGGCGATCACTTCATTCGAGTGGAGTATTATGAAGCGGGTGGCGATGCCGTGGCGCAATTCTCGTGGGTTCCCCTGGGTGGCACACCGGTCACCTTTGTCAACTGGAAGGGAGAGTACTTCAACAACGCAACGTTGGCGGCGCCCGCTCTCTTCCTGCGCGATGACCCGGCCATCAACTTTGATTGGGGACTCACTGCGCCCATTGCCGGGTTCAACGCCGATAATTTCTCGGTGCGCTGGACGCGTGATCTGAGTTTGAACCCGGGCACCTACCGCTTTTCGGTAATGAGCGATGACGGCGTGCGCCTGTGGGTCAACAATACGCTGGTCATCGATGAGTGGCAGAAGCAAGCAGATGCTCAATTCGCGGCCAACGTTACCCTGCCCGGCGGGTCGACGCCGATTAAGTTGGAGTATTTCGATGCGCGTGATCAGGCGGTTGTCCGTCTGGATTGGGCGCCCGCCAGCGGAACAGGAATTGCGACGACTGCACCGACGACATCAGCCCAACCGGCCAACGCACCAGTGGCCCCCAGCGGTCTCTCAGCGACGATGACCGGTGCGCTTTATCTAAACGTCCGTGAGGCTCCGTCGCTGGAGGCGGCCGTCATCGACACCCTCAGTCGTGGGCAGACCGTGCAAATGACCGGATACCGCTCGGTCGGTGGATACTGGATCGAAATCATCTTGCCCGATGGCCGCACCGGCTGGGTAAGCACCCGCCAGATGACACCCAGCGTGTCGGTGGACAACCTGCCGGTTAAGCGCTAGAAAACGAAACGGGGCGCAGGTAGTTGCCCTGCGCCCCGTCAAAACTTGCCGTTGTCTATGGCGGATAGGTCTACTCGTGCTCGATTTCTTCCTGGTGGTCCTTGCGCAAGCGCACCACCAGATCCTCCTGAAGGTGAGCCGGAACACGACCGTAGTGCAGAAAGCTCATGCTGAACAATCCTCGCCCCTGAGTCATTGAGCGCAAATCGGCGGCATACATTTGCATCTCTGCCAGCGGCACTTCGGCCCGGACGATGCTCTTGGTGCCTTCCTGATCCATGCCCAGCACCCGCGCCCGACGAGAGTTCATGTCGCCCAGGATGTCGCCCATGTTATCGGCCGGTACTGTGACCGTCACTTCATAGATAGGCTCCAGCAGCACCGGACCGGCAGACATCACCGCCTTCTTGAGGCCCTCGCGCCCTGCAATCTGGAAGGCGATTTCTTTAGAGTCAACCGGATGCATCTTGCCATCATAAATGATGGCCCGCACACCGACGACGGGATACCCGGCCAAGACGCCGTTTTCAAGCGCCTGACGGCAGCCCTTCTCGGTGGCCGCAACGAAGGGGGCGGACACGGCCCCACCGAAGATTTCGGACTTGAACTGGAACTCCTCGTTCTGGTCCGAGGCTTCAACCCGCAAGTTGACGCGGCCATACTGCCCCGCGCCACCCGACTGCTTCTTGTGCGTATATTCCGCGTCGGCCGTTTTGGTTATGGTCTCGCGATAAGGAACCTTGGGGGTGGTCGTGGTTAGGTGCACGCCAAATTTGTGTTCCGCCTTCTGCACGGCAATATCCAGATGGGCCATGCCCATTCCGGAGAGAATCGTTTCCTTGGTGGCTGTATCCGTATGCCAGGACAACGTCGGGTCTTCGGTCACCAGACGGTTAAGGGCCTGGTTGAGCTTGGCCACATCTGCCTGGGAAACCGGATGAACGGCAACTGATGCAATGGGGTTGGGCTGGGCAATGGGCGCCACCTTGAGAACATAGCCGCGATCGCACAGCGTAGTGTTGGTAATGGCATCGCCCAATTTGACGACTGTACCGATATCGCCGCTGTGTAGACGGGCAATGGGCGACACCTCCTTACCAGACGGGATCTGCAATTGCCCGACGCGCACTTCTTCCTCGTGTTCCGCGTCCCAGACACGGGAGTCCGACTGTAACATGCCGCTGAAGATACGCATGTAGCTGGTCTTACCAAAGTTGTCCTCGCGGGTCTTGAATACAAACGCCGCCAGATGCTCGTCGTCTTTGGCTTTCAAGGTGACCGTTTCACCCGCGGCATTGGTGGCACTCGTTCCTTCCACCTCGTTAGGTGCGGGCATCAGCAACGCCAACGTATCCATCAGCACATCGAGTCCAGTGCCGCTTTCGCCGGCACAGAATGCGATCGGTACGACCGCGCCTTGCAGCATGGCCGCCTTCAGACCGCCCACAACTTCTTCGGGCGTCAATTCCTCGCCTTCGAGATACTTCTCAATCAGGGCATCGTCGCCTTCGGCCGCGGCTTCCACCAGCTCCATGCGGGCGGTTTCGGCGTCATCAGCCAGTTCGGCCGGGATGTCGGCGCGATCCCCCTTGGGACCCATGCGCGCTTCCATCCGCAGCAGATCGACTACGCCGGTGAAGCTTGGGCCTTCGCCAATCGGCAACTGGATACGAATCAAGTTGCCCTCCAGGTTGTTGTTAATGCTTTCCATCACCCGGCGCACACGGACGTTCTCGCGATCCATCTTGTTCACCACGAGGACGCGCGGGCGATTGTACTGATCGGCCGCTTGCCACACCGCTTCCGTGCCGACTTCGACGCCGGCTACTGCTTCGACCAGGATGACGGCCGATTCGACCACCTTCATGGCGCTGTTCACTTCACCGATGTAGTCCAGAAAGCCGGGAGTATCGAGCAAGTTTAGCTTGATGCCGTTCCATTCGATAGGGGCGACAGCCGTTGAAATCGAGCTGTTTCGCGACACCTCTTCGTCCTCGAAATCCATGTGGGCCGTACCCTGCAATACGCTGCCCATCCGGGTGATGACACCCGTATTGAAAAGCAATCGTTCAACGAGTGACGTCTTGCCCGCTCCATTATGAGAAACGAGCGCCATGTTACGGATCTGACCGGTGTTGTATTCTTTCATGCGTAACTAAACCTCTAGGGAAATAGGATAACTCATTAAGCTGTGGGGATTGACCTTTGATTTACAGGGAACGACATTAAGCATTGGCTTGAGCCATGCCCGACACCTTCCGCTAAGGGCGGGGGTGGCTCATGTCCTTATTGGAGTAGGCGCAATTCTAGTCGAAACCAATTAGGTGGGCAACACGTATAGAAAGCAGTACAGGAGACAAGTTCCCAGGAGGAGACGGACAATGAGTGACCAAAAGATCGTTGACCAGCACTGGCCAGACAGCCAAAAGATGAAGCCTAATCGCAGTCGTTCGCTGTTTGCGCCCATCGTGTTGATTGCGGCGGGTACGTTTTTTCTGTTGGCAAATCTGGGACTGGTTCCGGAGCCAAACTGGCAATATGCCATCAGTTTCTGGCCGCTGTTGCTGGTCTTTATCGGATTAAACATTCTCGTGGTGCAGGCACGGGCTCCCGGCGGCACAGTTCTGAGTTTACTGGTGTCGTTGTTGGCGGTCGGCGCTTTTGGCTACTTGCTATTCGCCGGTCCGGAGAACGCCGCGGCGCGATCGCTGGGCATTCCGACCACCACGGTGACCGGGCAACAAGAGCCATTTCTCGTTCCTGCCGACGGACTCGAATCGGTCGAAATCGAGTTAGATCTCAGCAACTACCCCGCAACAGTCAATGGGCTGACCGATAGCCAGGCACTGCTGGAAGGGAGCATTTGGGCCTCGTCCGGCCTGGCGCTGGACATCGAGAGCGACGGCCGACAAGCATCAGTCAAACTAGGTGAACAGTCGGGCTTTGATGCATTTTTCAACCCGGCGGCCTGGTTTGACGAAACGGGTGATCGCTCGTGGCGCATCGGCATTAACCAGGAAGTACCGATTGACCTGGAAGTGAACGGCGGGAATGGGGCGTCCACGGTTGACCTCTCAAACCTGACGTTGACCGGTCTTCGGCTGGATTCGGCCAACGGCAGCATGGTCGCCGGCCTGCCGGACGGTGACTATGACGGTCGCATCAACAGCGGCAATGGTACGCTGCGGGTGACGTTTCCGGCGGCCGGGCGACAGGACATTGAGGTGGACGGTGGCAATGGCGGCCTGACGTTTCTGCTTCCGGAAGACACGCCCGCGCGCATCGAGTTCGACAAAGGCAATGGAAGCATTTCGGTGGACGAACGATTTGAGCTAATAAGTGGCGATAGGGATCGGGGCGTCTACGAAACTGATGATTATTCCGAATCACGTGACGGCCTGCTCATCCGCGTGGAGACGGGCAACGGGGCGTTGCGCGTGACGAAGCCCTAGCTAACTGTCATCCTCTTTGTTAGAAACACGGGTCGGACGTCCAATGACGTCCGGCCCGTTTCTGTTTCAGGTGACCGGTCTGTCAGGGTCGGTTCAGCCTAAGGGTGATCATAAGGTCATTACATATGAGTAGAATATGAGCGCAGCGCACATACGCTTTACCTTCACATAGTGTGAACCCCTATTCTACCGGCAGCAATTTGGAGCGAGGACTTGATGTATACGATTGGTGAATTTGCAAGAATGGCCCAGGTATCCCGCCGACAGTTACGGCATTGGGATGAAATTGGATTATTGCGCCCCATTAGGGTGCTGGAAGACACGGGTTACCGTTACTATAGCGCCAGCCAACTGACGGCACTCAATCGTATCGTTGCGCTTAAGGAACTCGGCTTGTCGCTCGATCAAATCCGGCGATTTATCGAAGATGATGTGTCACTGGATGAAATGCAGGGCATGTTGTTGCTGAGAAAAGCTGAAATTGAGCAACAAGTTCTGGCCGAACTCAGCCGCGTTCGCGCAATTGAATCGCGTCTCAAGCAAATCCGTGAAAGCGGGCAACACGTCCGTGATGTGGTCGTCAAGCATATTCCAGAACAGATGTATATTGGTATGCGCTCGATCGTCCCGGACTGGGAATCGACAATGAAAGTCTGGGAACAGGTTACACCTTTGCTGCTGGGGCCGCCGAATGATGTCTATGGGGATTTCCTCGGGATCCTTCATGCTGATGGTGTCGCAACGGATTATTTCGATATGGAGGCCGGCCGCATTTTGCATGCCACCAGCCATCCGCGACTCATGACACCGGATGGACAACCGTTGACCGTGCGGCAATTACCTGCTTCCGAGATGGCGACCTTCGTCCATAAAGGACCTGCGTATGAAGCCCACATCGGTTTTGGTGCTGTCGGTGAGTGGGCCGAGATGAATCATTACATCCTTGCCGGTCCTATGCGGGGAATCATCCTGCAGCCCATTTCCTTCGAAGACTCAGACAATATCGTTGTCGAAATGCAGTTTCCGATTCAAAGCGTAGGATCGACGTAGGCTCTTTTACCAATCAGTTGTAACAAAACAGGAGCATCATCATCAATAATTGGATCATTTTGGGTATTCAGGTCACGTTATCATCCATTGCCTATGCACTGATATTTTTCTGGTATGTGCAACCGCGCTTATCCAGGTTGCCGTTTGAAGCAGCCGTCTTGCCGATGCTGTTGGTGAACGTGTTTCGTTTCCTGGGATTTACATTGCTTGTTGTTGGCCAGGCAGACCCTACTCTTCCACGGGAAACGCTGTCCGCCATTGCCTACGGAGACCTGCTGGCAGCAGTCAGCGCGTTGATTGCCGCCCTTGCTGTGCGGGGACGATCCCGTTTGGCTGTGCCGTTGGTTTGGCTCTTCACTATCATCGGGTTTGCAGACTTCGCCAACGTGGGTCGTCTCGCACTCAATGCTGATCTGTTCAATTCCTATGTGGGCGTAATGTGGTTGGTAGCAGTCGCATTTTTCCCGATTGTCATCATTTCACAAATTTACATTGTGTACCGTCTCGTCACGAAACGGAGCGAAGACCTTGCATTGAGCGCCGTTCAGGCCTGACCGCGGCATAACCACCGGACTTACTTAACCTGAGTTCGGAATTCAAAAGTGAATGAACACCTTCTGTGGATAGAATGGTATTAGCCTAAAAATCCATTCACAAAAGGTGTTCACCATGAGTCTATTGAACCTCTTCGTCGATGTCGATGATTTCTGTAAAGCTCTTACCAGTCAATGGCCCCAGCAGTTTCTGGGTCGGCCCAATCAGCCTGGACCCAAACCGGCTCTGGCCGCCAGCGAGGTCATGACGATCATCGTTTACTTTCATATGTCCCGTTATCGCGACTTCAAGACCTACTACACCCAGTACGTTCAGCGACACCTACGCCGTGAGTTCCCCAAGCTGGTCAGCTACACGCGGTTCGTCGAGCTGATGCCGATGGCGCTCTGGCCACTGTGTCTGTATCTGAAGTCTCGCCTCGGTCCGATAACCGGCATCGCCTTCATCGATTCCACCCCGCTGCCGGTCTGCCACAACCGGCGGATTCACCGCCACAAAGTGTTTGCCGGGCTGGCCGCCAGAGGCAAAACCTCGATGGGCTGGTTCTTTGGCTTCAAATTGCACCTGGTGGTCAACGATTGCGGCGAGTTGCTGGCTTTCTACGTCACGCCCGGCAATGTCGATGACCGTCAGCCGGTGCCCCGCTTGGCCAAACGTCTGTTCGGCAAACTGTTCGGCGACAAGGGATACCTGTCCCAGCCGCTTGTCGACCAACTCTTGTTGCAGGATGTTCATCTGATTACCGGCCTGCGCAAGAACATGAAAAACCGCTTGCTGTTGCTCTTTGACAAGCTGATGCTGCGGAAACGGGCTCTGATCGAGACGATTACCGACCAACTGAAGAACATCTCGCAGGTCGCGCATACCCGTCATCGCAGCGTTGATAACTTCCTGGTGAATCTGGTTGCCGGTTTGATTGCCTATACCCATCAGCCCAAGAAGCCGTCATTGAACTTGCGCGATGAGTCGTTGGCACTTTTGCCGGCGAATCTTATCTAATATCGAACTCAGGTTACTTAAGGAAAAAACAAAAAGGAAATCATGGTAAATAACTGGGTCATTCTAGGGCTGCAATTCACCGTCTCTGCACTCGCATCGGCGCTCATATTTTTTTGAATACGTGGGACCACGCCTCTCGAAATTGCCGTTCGAGGCCGCAGTCCTGCCAATGCTATTGGTACAATCGTTTCGCTTTACGGGCCTGACGCTACTGGTCACTGGCCAGTCGGATCCAGCAATTCCACAGGCTGCCCTGTCGCAAATGGCCTGGGGTGACTATCTTTCTGCGGTTACAGCGTTGCTTGCCGCCTATGCGATATGGCGTCGTGCACGGTTCGCAGTTCCGCTCATCTGGTTGTTTGTCATTGTGTGCGTTGCTGACCTCGTTAACGTAACACGCATCATCTTCGATATTGACTTCTTCAATTATGACATTGGAAGTACTTGGACCTTCTTGATGTGGTATCTGCCGTGGGTCCTGATTTCACTGTTCTATATACTCTATCGCTTATTCAACCGGTCACCTAAACAGGCTGACTAAGTAGGAGAAAGCAATAGCCCCGGTATGTGGCTCAAAATAGATTGGCAAGTCGCCTACGCCTACAAAACCCTGTGAACGTAAAGATGACAGAAACGGGTCGGACGTCCAATGGCGTCCGGCCCGTTCTTGTTTCTAGACGACCAACGTCGGGAGCGGCCTAGGCCGACTTGCTCTTGTCGGAGGAAGGCCACAGGGCGCGCAGCAAGACAAACGCCCCGACTGCGATCAGCATGATGGGCCAGTATCGTAGCCAGGAGATGTCAGAGCCCAGCAGCCCACCGAATATGGCAAAGGCTGCGGCGCTAATCGCAATCAGAATGAAGCCGGCTGTCCGACCGTTCTTCATTTCGTCATCATAGAGACCGCCTACCAACATGCCCAGACCCACCAGGCCGGGGATGACGGTCCAGACATAGGCCCAGCTATCCCAATTTCCGGAAACCGTTTGGTATAGAAGAATTCCGCCAAGGCCCGCGATGATGAGCGCCGGGATCATTAGCCCGCCTTTTCGCGAGAGAAATGAGCCTATGGCAAACACAGCGCCAACGCCGACCAGTATCCACGGCCAGGAGAACGTCGCCCAAAGCCCGGGAAATCGTTGGAACAGCAAGAACCCCAGCCCTGCCAGAATGAGTATCAATCCCCACACCAAGCTATCGCGCTTCATTTTGAACCTCCTCCGAACTCCAGGTAATTTACGACTGCTATCTCAATCATGATTCATCCGCCATGATCATGTCTTGCTGCGGCGTCTTCTCGACTTTGCGCATCGACAGCCAATGGTCAAACATGGCGCCGGTTCCCAGGACAACCACGATCAAGGCGACCAACCAGCCCGCCACCGGAATCGCCCGCAACATCTCGTAGAGGATGGCGCCGAGGGCCAGATAGGCCACGTGCATCCAGCGACTCGTTGACTCAGAGCCTATCGATAGACGGGTCAGTATCCAGCGGCCGACTTCATAGCCAACAACAATCTTGGCCACAATGTAGGCGGCGAAAAGGAAGGCGAACAGCGCAAAGGCCAGAAAGCTGCCGGTCAATGTCAGCACAGCGCCTGTTAGCTGCCCAAAGGTCAACCAGCCGAAGATAAGGGTCAACAAAATCACTAGAATGCTGCCGGCAATCATGCCGACGGGCAGAACAATGAACATCAGCAATAAACCCCAACCCAAGCTCGGGAGCGACCGTTCTGCGAGTGTTGTGCCGACGGCGGGTAAGAACGTAGGTAACAGGTAGATGATCAGCGCACCTATCAGCATCAGACCAATGAATTCACCCAGCCGATCGGTGAACCACACAGGCAAGCCGAAGGGTCCCGGCTCCGGAGCTCGGGCTTGGTCGGCCGTGGTGATTCGCTCATCGACAACGGTCTGTCCCCCTATGATCGCCGCGGGGTCAATTCTGAGGCCCGGTTCGACCGGTGTCAAGGGAACGGCGTTAGGCGTAAACGACATGGGGTTCATTCCGTTCTGAGTTACCTGAACGGTGCCACGAACATCGCCACTGGCCGATCCGGTGATGTCCACCGCGCTTGCGGCAATGACGAGATCCTCCCCAACTGCCCCGCCATGAGCCAGTTGATAGCCGCCGAAATACAAACTGCGGCCGACCTCGCTGCCGGGGGCTGTGGTTAAGGCATAGCCCGCATAGTACAGATTGCCGCCGATTTCGGCCGTTTTCCCAAGCTCGAAACTGTACGTGGACGCATAAAGACTTCCGTCAATCGTTCCATTGACAAACGCGGACTGCCCGACGATGAGGGCGCTGCCCCCAACGAGTCCATTGACCGTGACCGTTGTTCCGGCGGCAATGAGATCGCCCGTAACGGTACCATCGATGCGGATTCTCTCCGCAGTCACCACCAGATCATCGTCGATGACTTCACCGGCCTCGATCACAATCGTGCTGCCGCTGCGAATGTCCGCCGCCTGGGCCGTCGGTGTCATAAGCCCCACGAGAAGCAATGCCATTACCAACGCCAAGACCTGGGCAAATCGTTTCGCTACTATACTCATGCTTCTTCATCTCCTTGCCAATAGACCGCACCACACCGTCCAATACAAATCATTGTAAACGATGACACATGGGCCCACACCTATCGAACGATAGATTCGACTGATGCCCCGACGATTGGCTGTGGCCTGTAACCGAAGGTGACAAAAAGTAGCGTCGCCACAAGAGAACACATGTGCTATCATCCTACCAATCCCACCACTAGACATAAATCCAAACTTATGAAGCGTACTCAGCCGAATTGCACCGGCGTCACGCGCCGGGGAACGCCCTGTCGCAACCCAGCCCTGCCCCGCACCCAGCCGCCGCGTTGCCGGCACCATGCCGGGTGCACCAACACAGGTACTGCCACAGCACCGGCTGTGGCTGAGCCACGCAATCTGACGGCCGAACTCCGTTTGGTAAGAGACGTACTCAGTCGTCTGGCGGATCGGTTGGATGATCCGACCTATACCTTGCTGCCGGATGAAATGCGGTCCCTGGCAACGCTGATCTTCAGTGGTGTCCGCACGGTGGCCTACCTGATCGCCCGGCAAGATGACACGGCCGCCGACTTGCAGACATGGCTCGATCAGGCATTGGATACGCTTTCCGGCGAACTATCCACTGACCTCTAGCCCAAGGATAGATCCTATGACCGCTTTGATTGCGAACAGACAGCAGCGACTTCTCGCTCATCTCCTGCGCGACATCAGTCGCTTCTCCAACCAAGTGATCGATATGCCCCTCTATGCCTATCAGCTTGAGTCCGTGCGGCCTATCATCTCGTCTGTCCTCAAACAAGAGGGGCGGGAGTTTTTGCTGGTATATCCGCGCCAGTCGGGCAAGAACGAAGCCGTAGCACAGATGCTTGCCTACTTACTGGCGCTCTTTCAGCGGCGCGGCGGCCAGATGATCTTTGGCGCCATTGGCGATGGATTGGGCCGCGGTCGCCGCCGTTTGGAGGATCGCCTCGATAATCCATTGACCCGGGGACGATGGCGCCGCGAGGGGCGCCCGCAGCGGATTGTGCTGGGCAAGGCGGCGGTGGCCTTTATTAGCAGCCATCCACGCGCGGCCAGTCGCGGCGAAACGGCCGATCACTTACTCATTATTGACGAGGCCCAGGATCAGGATGCGGCGCATATCGGGGCCGTTTTTACGCCGATGCGCGCGGCCCACAATGCGACGGCTGTGTATCTGGGAACGGTACGTTCCACCCATGACTTCCTGTGGCAGAAGAAATCGGAACTTGACGCCCTGACTGAAGTTGACGGCGTGCCGCGGGTATTCCTGGTTCAACCGGATCAGGTCTGTGCCGAAAATCCAGCTTACGATCGTTTCCTAACGTCGCAAGTGGCGCGTTACGGCCGTCATCATCCCATTGTCGCCTCGGAATACTACCTTGAGCCGATGAACCATGCCGGGCGTCTATTCACCGAATGGCGGCAGGCGCTCATGCGCGGTTCGCATTCTCGACAGACGCGGCCCAATCCCGACGCCGTCTACGTCGCTACGGTCGACGTGGCCGGTCAAGATGAGATGGCCGGCAGGTCGCAGGCGCTCAGCAATCCGGCACGTGATTACACCGTCGCAACCGTCCTTGAGGTAGTGGACCATCACGAAAGTCAGCGCCGCTATCAGGCGGTGGATGTGTTTGTGGATCAAGGCTCGCGCCACTTTCAGGACGCACCCGGGGCCGTTCGCCTGGCAGACCGATTATTGGCGTTCTTACGCCATTGGGGTGTCGTGCAAACTGTCGTAGATGCATCCGGCGTAGGCCAGGGGCTGGCTGACTGGCTTTCTGCCGCCCTGGGGCCAAGCCGTGTCACTCACTTCCTGTTTAGCCGAACCGCGAAGGCCGCCCTAGGGTCCGACTTTCTCGCCCTTGTGGACACCAGCCGCTTTGCCTACTGGACCGGTGACGAAGACACGCCGCTGTCTGACGGATGGTGGTTCTGGCAGCAGGTGGCCGCCTGCAGCTTCACCGTCGGCGCGGGTGGCCGTTTTGACCGTGACCTGCGCTGGGGTGTACCGGCGCAAGCAACACTTCATACGCCTGCGGGCTCGCAGCCCATTCACGATGACCGGCTGATAGCTGCGGCACTGGTGGCTGAGCTGGAGCGTCGCGCTCAACTGGGTGACTGGCACGTCGGACAAGCGCGCAGCCAAATCATCAGAGGGCATGATCCCTGGCGTCAGTTGTAGCGGCCGGTTCGTTGAAGCGCGTCATTCGGTGCGACGCAAAATGTGCTATGCTTGGCGCAATGAAACGCGAATACACCCCCACCATTTGTCACATACTGGCATTGGCGTTCATTATGTCAATGACCGTCACCGTAGCGGCCTGTGGGTCCAGCGATCCGCCCACAGCGATAGATACCGATGGCCAGGCGCCACAGGAGCTCGCTGTGACGGTCGAACAGCAACCGGACGTGCTGGGACAAGCCAGCGTTTATCCGGCCGATTTGCGAACGGGCATTACCGGTCTCGATCCCGTGCTTGAGGCGCTTGCTTCGGGCGATCCGGCCGAGATTGCCGCTCGCCTCCGCTTATTGGAAACCGCCTGCACCACAGCTGATGGATTGGGCGGGCCACCCAAATGTGATGAAGGTGTCGCCGAGGGCACCTTGGTAAGCGTGTTCCCGGTGCTGGGTGCCGAGGGTACTTTTGCCACGGCTGAGGAGCTGCAATTGGTTGCCGAAAGTCTGGAGTTTGCCGGGCTATTCGGCGTTTACCAGATCACCACGGGTCCCAGCCCGGAAGAAGCCTACTGGCCAACCGGCGACTACGGTGTGATTCTGGCCGGTAGCCGGGGCACCCCGGCCTACACGTTGCTTGTGGAAGGTGGCGACATCGTGCGGATTGTGTTTCACTTTGACAAAACGCCTGAGGAAGCCTTCGACAACGGACGAGGGGTCATCCTTGTGCCCCCGCTGCAATAACTGTTGACTCCGTATCACCGCGGTACTGCCAATTTATTGCCTCGTTGGCGAATCTGCTAAAATCGCCTAGTAGAGCCATCCGGCTCATCAAGAACCTTCACATGGCACGAGCCGCCGCATCTCCGCCACCGAGACGTGAACCAGTGTTCACGGTCATTCCAACCTGATTCATCGTGACATCGTCGGATAGGACACGGACTAATTCAATAGAGAGTTAGACAATCATCCATGCAACAAAACACCGCTTTGGCGGAGCGACTCATAGCACCGGTTACGAGTTACGTGATCGGGCGCTTGGGCTTGAGGCTCTAGCCCCCAGCGGATGTTGGATTCAACAACAAGTTAAATAGAAACGGCCGGTTCCCTTGCGGGGACCGGCCGTCTTTGACTCCAGCACTAGTCAGCCAGCGCGTCTATTGCGTATCGATATCGACAACGGCCGTCATGCCCCAGCGTAACGGCAGCGAGCTGGTATCACCGAGGT
Organism: uncultured Chloroflexia bacterium; assembly: GCA_963695535.1. Taxonomy (GTDB): domain Bacteria; phylum Chloroflexota; class Anaerolineae; order Promineifilales; family Promineifilaceae; genus Promineifilum. The sequence continues at coordinate 186,729 of CAVOGT010000001.1, read as the reverse complement.
CGAGCAAAACACGGTAGGTAATATCGCCTCGCACCAGTTCCGGTACATCGCCGATCTCCACAACGGTGCCGGTCAGCTCTTCGCCCGGCAGCGCATCCAGCGTGATCCGAGCCGGTTGCCCAACCTCGGCGAAGACGACATCGAGTTCCACGAGATCCGTGGTTTCTACCTGCCACCGCGACGTATCGGCCAAGGTTGCCACCCGAGCACCGGGAACAACCAGTTCGCCCGCCTCGACCAGAATTTCACCAATCGTCCCGGCAAACGGTGCCACCAGCGTCATGCGCTCCAACGCTGTCTGAGCCGCGACGACGCTTGCCTCAGCGCCGGCCACACCGGCCTCAGCCTGAGATACGGCTGCCTGAGCCTGTTGCGTCGAGACGTCCGCCTGGGCCAAGCCCAAGCGCGCCTGAGCCACGCCGACCTCAGCCTGTCGCACCTGTTCGTCGCTCGCACCGGCCTGCACAAGCGCCAGTTGGGCCTCGGCCAGGGCCCGTTGGGCTGCGGCGACGGCGACGTTGGCTCCGGCCGACTGCTGCTGGGCCGGTGTCGCGCCGGTTCGCGCCTCTTCCAGGGCGGCCTGGGCAGCACTTCGGCTGGCGCGCGCTGCTTCTAACTGCGCTCGCACATTCTCCTCCGGCGGACCCAGCAAGGGGCAGACTTCACCACCATCGGGAAGATCGACGCAAGTCGTGATGATTGTGTCGTAGGTCTCAGTGAGCGAGGCAAACTGCGCCTCAGCCGAAGCCAGGCGGGCCTGAGCAGCCTGTACCTGAGCCGAACTCACGTCCAGGGCAGCTTCGCGCTGGGAGGCGGCCTGGGATACGCCGGCCTGGGCCGCAGCGACACTTCGCTCGGCGGCAGCCACTGCTTCCGGTCTGGCCCCAGCCATAACCAGCGCCAGCTGCGCTTCCGCTGCGGCAATGGTTGCGTCGGCCGTTACTTTTTCGGCATCCGCCAGGGACAACTGTGCCTGAGCCGCCATCAAGTTAGCCTGGGCCGCCTGCAGCCCCGCCTCGGCCTGACGCAAACTCGTTTCAACCGTTGCGCTGTCCAGCATCACCAGGGGCGCACCGGCGTCAACCAAATCCCCTTCACTGACCAGAACATCCTGCACTGTGCCACCCAATTGAAAGGCCAGGTCCACTGAACGCAAAGGGATCACCTGACCCTCAGCCGTAACAGCACCGTTGCTCGCCGCGCGCGAAGTCGTGGCGTTCGTGTCGGCCGCTGCTTCCTCGGTCGTTGCGTCTGCCGGTGCGTCAGCCTGCTGGCAAGCCGCCAACAGGCCCATCATTATGATCACCAGCACCATAGCCGGTGTAAGTCGCTTAAATCGTTTCATCTTTAGCTATGCTCCCCAAGCCTATTGCGCCGTGTCAATCGTGGCAAAAACGGTCATGCCCCACCGCAGAGCCGCTTCTGAGGCATCGTCCAGACTGATTGTGACAACATAGGTAATGTCACCACGCACTTCCTGGGACACTGTAGCAATGTCTGTGACGGTTCCGGTCAAAACTGTATTGGGCAATGCGTCGGCCCGAATCTCGGCCGGGAAGCCAACCGCAACCGACACGACATCCAGTTCCGTTAGATCGGTCGTTTCCACTTGCCAGCCGCTCAGATCAGCTAATACGGCCACCGGGATGCCGGGAGACACAACCTGCCCCAACTCAACGGTGACATCGGCTACGGTTCCGGCGAAGGGGGCCGTAAGGGTCCGATTATTGAGAGCGACCGTCGCTGCCTCGAGCGCGGCCTGGGCTTGGGTAACACCCGCCTCAGCCTGGACGACGCTCGCATCGGCTTGCTGGGCTCGAACCTGGGCCTCGCTTAAGCCGGCTTCGGCCTGCGTCACGCCTGCCTCGGCAATGGCGACTTGCTCCTCCTGGCTGCCGGCCAATAGCAAGTCAAGTTCTGCCTGAGCCACATCGCGTTGTGCTGCGGCGGCGGCCACACCACTGCCGGCTGCCTGTCGCTGAGCGGTGGTTGCTCCGGACTGTAATTCATCAACAGCCGCCTGGGCTGCGTTGATCGCTGCCTGGGCCGCATTGAAGTCGCGCTCAGCCTGAGCCAATACGTCGATATCGGGACTTTCTTGGCGGCGAATCTGGTCCAGACGTTCGCGCACCGGCACTGCTTGCGCCTGGGCCGCCTGCAGTTCCGCCTGGGCCGATCCAATCTGCGAGTCCAATGGTCCTTCGATAACCGAGCTTTGCGCGGCACCGGCCTGATTCAGCCGGGCCGTGGCCACGTCTATCGAGGCCTGCTGCAAAGCGACTTCTTCCGGTCGAGCATCGGCCGTCACCAACGCCAATTGCGCTTGCGCTGCGTCTACGGTGACTTCAGCAGCCTGAACACCGACCTGCGCTGCCTGTTGCCCGGCTTGAGTCGCGGCCAGATTGGCCTGCGCCTGCTGCAGACGCCGCCTCTGCCTGAGCAACCGCATTCTCCTGATCAACGGTGTCGAGACGCAGAATTGGGTCGCCCAACGCCACCATTGTGCCTGCGGCGGCCATGATCTCTGCCACTTGCCCCGCCCCGGCAAAGGAAAGTCGGGCGTCACGTAGCGGCACGATCTGGCCCTCGGCCGAAACGCTATCAGCGCCGACGTTCACCGCTATGGTATCAACTTGTTCCCCGGCCGATAGCGACGGTGTTGGTACGGCAACCATCTCATCATCCGGCGGGGCAAAAAACTGCAGGTATGCAAAGACGCCACCCAATACGAACAAGGCGACGATACCCACACCTAATAACAAACGTTTCCAATTCATACTGTCACTCCGAACCACGCAAACATCGAAAATTAGACAGACACCAAGCGGCAGACATGTCGTCAGATATTTGATTCTAGCAAATACTATTCGGGATATGGATTCCCCGTAGGGCTTTTTTAACTTGGTCGATCCCATCCTTGTGACACCGTCGATCGACGCAGTAGCCGCCGCACCGAAATGCAGTGCGACCGCTAGGGTCACGCATGGCGCGGAACGGTCAATATACTGCTGACTGACAGGACTATGGGGTCAATGGTAATGGCGATCTAGCACGCAGGCGTAGCTCCTACCCCTCGGCGTAGTCAACATGTTAGCAAACTATAGAGACTTGCCATGCCCCGCTAGCCAATCCTCATGGACAGGCTGCCATCCTGCGCGAGTGATACCCGCGATGGCTGATCGCTAGTCCGAAGAGGCGTTCCGGTAGAGACTCCGTGTCCAAAGCCAGCACATTATTGGCGATTCCGAAGATATTGTCCGGGTCAGTAGCGTGCTTGATATCGCGAATGAAGTTCATTCCGGCGGGGCTCAATGTATCGGGGACGAAATCGCGTCGCAGCTTACCGACGCCATGATGATGCGAAATCGAACCGCCGTGGGCCATGATCGTTTCGCGGATAGAGTGCTCAATCGCGCTGAACACTTCGTCCGGCGAATCAACGCCCTTGGTGCTGAAGCCGTGGGTGAAGTAGATGCAGACACCGGTATGGTAGAGCTGAGTGATTCGGGGAGAGACGTAAGGGATACCCGGCAACCCGTACTCGCGATGTTTCTCCAGTGCCTTGGCAGCCACTGCGTCGCAGACCTCGTGGATGCGACTCCAGGAAACGGTCGTTTCATAGGTCTCACCAATGACGTGAAAGTCGGTCAGGAAATCACGGATGTAGGCGATGGCGTAAGTCAGCATATAGCCGCGCTTGCCGTTTCCCTCACCGCCGGACACGGCACCGTATTTGCTCGCCAGCCGTTTGATCACCTGCTCTTGATGCGCAATCTCGTCCGCCGATCCTTCCATGACAATTGTCGCCGCGCAAAGCTCATGGGGATCAAACCCCTTCACGGACGTAAGAGAGGTCTTCTGGATCTTGCTCATCAGTTCTTCGGATGACGTCGGTCGCGGCTTGAGCGCCTGGCCAAAGCGGAACTGGATATTGTCCAAGAGCCGAATGCTGGCCGGAAAGACACCGGCGTGGGCCAACTCATACAGAAAGTCGGTGCCGATCTTGAAATCCCGAAATACCAGTGAGCCGTACTTCTTCATCTCCGGCAGCTTGTGGATCTTGATCACTGCCCGCGTGATGATGCCGAGATTGCCTTCGCTGCCGAACGCCACATGGCGCGGTTCAATGCCCATCGACACCCGGGGCATGGATTCCAGGTTTTCGATCACACCCTGCGGCGTCACCAAGGTCACATTCTCAACGATATCTTCGATGTTGCCGTAGCGGTTCTTTTTCATCCCGCTGGCGTTGGTGGCAATCCAGCCGCCCAGAGTAGACAGCTCCACGCTGTCCGGTTCGTGGCCGCACGTGAAACCTTCAGCGGCCAGTCGGTCTTCCAGTTCCTGGCCCATAATACCGGCCTGCACCGAAGCACGAAATTCTCGCGGTCGATCCACTCGATGGCGTTCATGCGTTGCATATCGACAGAGACAATCATCCGCTTCTCGAAGGCGGGTAATTTCAGGGCACAACTAACGCTGGTACCGCCGCCATAGGGGACAAGGCAGACATCATGCACGGCCGCCAACTCGATCAGGTGCATCACGTCGGCTTCCGATTCAACATAGAAGACGACATCGGCTACCCGATCCAGGCTGGTATAGAGCACTTTGTAGACTTCATCCGCCGTTGTCTGACCGTGACTGTGCAACAAGCGTTCACGCGGATCGAACGAGTACTGCGATGTCGGAAACGCTGACTGCAATGCCGCCATGAACGGTTCGTTCAAGATCGGTCTCCGGAACCGGCTTATCTTCCCGCTCCGGCTTCAGGTCGCCAACGTCAATCCGAACGCCGAGCACTTCCTCGGCAAAGATCAAGAGGCCCGGCATATCATAACCGGAGACCGCATAGCGATTGCCCGTCACATACACCGAGCGGTCCGGCTTGATGATGAATCGTGTGTCAGCGTAGCCCCAGCGGTGGCCCCACTTGGTATTGTCAAGTTCGTCAGCGGTACGATTCAGCGTTTTGTCTGCCATAAGGGTGCCTTGTTTATGCCATTGACTTGTGTATGGAGTCTAGAAGTTGTCAGAGGTGGATAGTATGCGGTAATCTGGCATTGGGGGCAACCACATTCAGGATCCCCCTGAGCCATTCAGCCATCCGGAGAACGCGATGTCCACCAACGACTCTTTTCACATGACACCAGACGAGTTTCGCCGCTACGGCCGCGAGGTAGTGGATTGGATCGCTGACTATTATGAGCGAGTCGAATCATTGCCGGTGCTTTCGCAGGCTAAACCAGGCGACCTGCGGGCTGCGCTGCCTACCCACGCTCCGGAACACAGGCGAGCCCTTCGAGTCGATGTCTGGCCGACATAGATCGGCTCATCTTGCCGGGCATCACCCACTGGCAATCGCCCAACTTCTTCGCCTTCTTTCCCGCCAATACCTCCTTCCCGTCGATTCTAGGGGAAATGCTGTCCGCCGGACTGGGTGTCCAGGGGATGCTGTGGCTGACCAGCCCGGCCTGCACGGAACTGGAGACGCACATCCTCGATTGGCTGGTCGATATGCTGGCCCTGCCCGAGGCGTTTTATTCATCGTCAACCGGCGGCGGCGTGATTCAGGACACAGCATCCAATGCGTCGCTGGTCGCCTCTGCTGGCAGCGCGTGAACGGGCCACCCGCTACGCCAGCAATGCGACCGGGGTGAACGGTCGCTTGCGGGCCTACACGTCGAACCAGGCTCATTCATCGCTTGGCGAAGGCGGCAGGAATCGCCGGATATCGGCCGCGACAACTTGCGCGCTATTGACGTGGACGAAGACTTTGCCATGCGGCCCGATGTCCTGGCTCGCGCAGCTGGCGGCCGACGCGAGGCAGGGCTGGTGCCGTTCTTTGTCTGCGCCACCGTCGGCACGACATCCTCCAACGCCATGGACCCGCTTCCGGAAATCGGCGCTATCTGCCGCGAGTATGGCGTCTGGCTGCATGTCGATGCGGCCATGTCGGGTACGGCGGCAATCTGCCCGGAGTTCCGTCGTCTTCCAGGATGGGCTGGAATCTGGCCGACAGCTACTGCTTCAATCCACACAAGTGGATGTTCACCAACTTCGACTGCGACTGCTTCTACGTGCGTGACCGCGCGCATCTGATCCGCACGCTCAGCATCTTGCCGGAATATCTTGCGCAATCAAGCCACCGAGTCCGGCGCAGTCATCGACTACCGCGACTGGCACGTGCAGCTCGGGCGACGTTTCCGGGCGCTGAAGCTGTGGTTTGTGATCCGCCATTACGGGGTCGAAGGGTCTGCAGCCATCACATTCGCGAGCATGTGGCGCTGGCTCAGACGTTTGCCGAGTGGGTCGACGCGATCGCCGGACTTCGACCTGGCGGCGCCGGTACCGCTCAATCTGGTCTGCTTCCGACATCGCGGCGGCGACGAAGTCAACCGTCAACTGCTGGAGGCAGCTCAACGAGAGTGGCGACATGTATCTGACGCACACGATACTGGACGACCGCTATACGCTGCGGATGAGCATTGGTCAAACGCAAACCCAGGCCCGCCATGTGGCTCGGGCCTGGGAACTGATTCAGGAAGCCGCTGTAAGATCGAGCGCGTAGGCCTGCGGTCTACCGGTTGCGTCCGTATTGTTCGTGGCTGGAAACCCAGTCGGACGACGAGATGGCCGCGGCCAGCGAGATCTCGCCGGCCAGCACAACCCCGGCGATGATCTCCGCCAGTTTGTGCACCTTGCCCTTGCCCTCGCAGCCCAGCACGCGCAGGCACTCCGCCTGCGTCGCCAGACCGGTCCCGCCGCCATAGGTCGCCACAATCAGCGACGGGATGGTGATGGACGAGATAGAGATCGTTCTCCGGCGTCAGTTCCGTGTAGATAATCCCGGCCGACGACTCTGACACATTGGCCACATCCTGCCCGGTGGCAATAAACATCGCCGTAATGCCGTTGGCCGAGTGTAGTCCGTTGTTGTTGGCGCCGGACAGGATAGCCCCCACATTGGCAATACCAGCAGTGGTAGGCAAGGTTTTCGGTCTCGACGCGCATGTGCTGTTCGAGCACGTCCTTCTTGACCACGGCCTCGGCCACCACCCGCTTGCCGCGCGTTCGCATGACATTGACCTGCGACGCCTTCTTGTCCGTCGCCAGATTCGACTCCAGATAGAAATGCCTGGATGCCGGGATATTGGTCCAGAATCCAGCTGCAGGCCGCAAACGTAGCCCGACCGACCATATTCTGACCGGCCGCGTCGCCCGTGCTGTAGTTAAAGCGCAAGTAGGCAAACTTGCTGGCCAGTGAAGTAGTCGATGTACTGCAACTTGGCAATGCTGGACGTAGCTTCGGCCTCCTCCCGAATCCTGTCCATATTCTCTTCCACCCAGGCCACAAAGCTGCGCGCTTCGCGGGCGTTGTCAAAGACGAACACCGGCGCCCGCTGCATGGCGTCACCAATGACGGTGCAGGTTGACGCCGCCGGACAGATTCAGAATCTTCATGCCGCGATTGTAGGACGCAACCAACGTCCCTTCCGTCGTGGCCAGCGGAATAATGAAGTCACCCTGGGCGTGTTCGCCATGAATAGTGATCGGACCGGCAAAGCCGATGGGCACCTGGGCCACGCCGGTGAAATTTTCCACATTGCCCTGCAACGTCTGTGGGTCAAACGAGTAGTAAGGCACATGTTCGAGCTGTGACGCCACTATACTCTTCAACGAACTGCTGGCGTGTCTTGATGGCCTCGGGGCTGTAGTTGTCGACCGCAGTCACGGGGGATATGGTCTGTCTTGGGACGCTCTTCAGTGATGCTGTCATCGACCTTCAGCTTAAGCTTGCCGAACGGTACAGCCTCAAAGTGCAACTCGATCTCGTGTTTACCCACGGGCAGGCTTTCGACTGCCGCTACGACTTCCATGGTTCGGCGCAGTGGGAAATCGATCGGCGCTGCGGCAATATCGGCCACGGTCATCAACGTGCCGTCATCCAGGCGAACCGTGACCGATCCGAGCGGCACCTCGACCCCGTCGAAATAGAGCGAGTCAGACCGATGATTCTCGTGTCGCTCAACCGATTCTTGACGGAAAACTCGACACCGTGGTCGGTGTTCTTGAGACTGCCAAACGTATGGAGCTGTTTCAGCAGTAAACTGGGGATTGCGATTGCCATGGCCTGCCTCCTGCAAGGTATTCAGTTGCTTCAGTGAGATTGAAAGTCGAGAAGGAAGCGATTCTCCAACCCGACAGTCTGTGCGGTGGCGAAATAATACCGGTAAACCGTCTGTCTGCCCACTTATCAACGCGGCAGGTCCCGATTTCGAGGGCGCACCGCGCTCACTGGTTTCATGAGCAGCGGCGGCAAATGCCCGGGCGACACGTTTGTTCCGTCCAGCCCTTTGCTATACTGTTGCCCACTATGGTTTGTCGATGGATCGTGACGCTGTTTTTGGTAACCATGACCCTGGGAGCCTGCTCGCTGGATACATCCCCGACTCAGCCGGCAGAGGTTACCTGCCCCGTGCCGGCCGAGGCCATTTCCCTGACGGATGGTTGGCAGTTCAGATCTGACCCTACGGACGTTGGCCTAAGTCAAGCGTGGTATGCGCCGGAGATTGACCGGGATGCCTGGGATCAACGGCCGATCGGTCGCGCCTGGGAACAGGACGGACTGGACTACGACGGCATCGGCTGGTACGCTCGCCAAATAACCTGGGAGGGACCGCAGGCCTATCTGTTCCTGGCCGACGCCGACGACAGCGCGACCGTCTGGATTGATGGGGTCGAAGTTCTGGCACTTGGCGCAGAAACCCCGTCGACCGTTCTTCAGTTAGATAACCCTGACGGCCGTTCGTTGGTGGTGATCCGCGTGGTGGATCAAGGCGGCTTTGGCGGCATCAAAAGCCCGCCGCGACTAAGCACCACCATGACGAGCGCGCTCGACGAAGCACGTCTGATCGACTCGATCGAACACGAGAACCCAGACCTGCCACCCGCTCCCAGCGGCACGGCCTGGACCATGGTTGGCGGCGTAGACGAGGCTAACGAGGCCCTCATCGGAGTAGAAGGCGGTCTTAGTCCCTGGGCTGATGCGCCGTCGGTTCAGGTGTGGCTGCGTGACAGCACCACTGGCGAAATCGTCAACCCACTGGCCAACGGCCGCTTTTCGCTTATCGACCGATCCCCAATCGTCCGTTTGGAATCCGAGCCGCTGGGTGGTCTGGTCACAAGTTCGGTGGTCTTCTATGATGAAATCGACGAGGCAATTCGCTGGCAGGTGACGGCCGATCGCGGGCCGGATGCCCGGTACGACGAATTGATCGTGGCCGTCCGACCTTTCCGCGTCAACCGCACCATGACGCCATTCTGCAATCCCGCTCTGACGGATGAAAGAAATCTGTGGGTCAACAACATGGCCTACCTTGCTGCGCAATCGGCGCCGGACGACTTCATCGTCACGGACACATGGGCCGGACTTGTTTATGGATTACCGTTGGGTACGGAGGTGCTGGAGTTTGGTTTGCCCGCCGCACCCGGCCGCGACCTGCCGCCGACGGCAAGTGACACAGCCGATCGCCTCGCTGAAGCGCAGGCAGCCTGGGCGCAACGCCGTAACCAGGCGGTGATCTCGGTGCCCGACGAGGCGGTGCAATCGGCGCTGGAGGCCAGCCTCGGCTACCTCCTGTTGGCCAGCGACCCCGACGGTCCCCATCCCGGCCCCTTGGCCCATAACGCCATCTGGACCCGCGACGCCGCCTATATGGGTCTGGCTCTGCTGATGCGCGGCCACGACGATGTCGCGCGCAATTATGTCAATGCGATTTTCGCCGGGCAGGATGCCACAGGACGGGTCCCCCCAATTCAAGGCGAAGACATCCCCTGGACGAATGATGAATGGGACGCGCAAGGGCAGGCCATCTATCTGGCGCTGCAAGTGTACCGGTATACGCAGGACGAATCCTTTTTGCGCGAGGTCTATCCCGCGATTGCCGCTGCGGCCGACTATATCAGTGTGCTGCGCCGACAAACGGCCGATGATCCATTGCCAACTCGCGGCCTGCTGCCCATCAGCTTGAGTGCCGAGGACCTGGCTGACGGAGAACAACACTATTACTGGGACAACTTCTGGGCGTTGGTGGGCCTGGCCCAGGCCGCTGACGCCGCTGATCTGCTGGGCACTGGCGACGGGGATCGCTGGCGAGCGGAAGCGAATGATCTGCGAGCCGCCATTGATGCGAGCTTTGCCTACCTCATGGGAAGCGCCGCCCCTTACGTGCCAGCCAGCGTGGAAACGCTCGATAACTCCGGCATGGCCCGCGGGACGACACCGGCGCTCCATCCCTATCCACTGGTCAGCCCGGACGATCCGCTGTTGACGCGCGCCTTTGATGTCTACGCCGATCGGTGGATCGTCCCCTACAACGGCGGCTACCTGCATCGCGAAGGTCAGTTTTGGACCTATGGCGGCATTGAGTTGGCGAATGTCTACCAGCGGCTAAATCGGGGCGACAGGGTGCACCAAATACTGGGGTGGACGCTGACCCACCAAACGCTGCCCGGAACATTCGCCTGGGCCGAACAGGTCGATCCGAACGCCTTCACTTTCAGCGGCGGCGACATGCCCCATGCCTGGATGGCCAGCTCGATGACCATCCTCATTCGCAATATGCTTGTTCTGGAGTATGGCCTGGGTCCGCAGGATGATTCACTAACCCTATTTCAGACGGCCCCAAGCTGGTGGTTTGAAGGGGAGCGGGAAGTTGTCACCCAGGAGCTGCCGACACTCTATGGTCGGCTCAACCTGGCAACACAGGGCAATCTGCAGTCGATTGACGACCGTTGGGTGGGCGAGTTGACGTTATCGCTGGACGGCGCAACACCACCGGGCGGTTTTCGTTGGGATCTGCCCTTCGCGCCCGTGACTATGCGCAGTGATTCCGGCGCATCGCTCGAGGGCACTCAACTGCTCATCCCATCTCCGGGCGAAGTAACCCTGGTGTTTGAGTGATCGCTGGTGGTAATCTGCCGTTGGCTTCTTTAGACGCGCGCTATGCAGAGCGAGCTTGTTCCCATAACTGTCGCGTCATAGCGATCTGGGCGGCGTGCTCCGAGGTATGATCCAGCGCGTGCAGCAGCGCCCACCCCACCGTAAATGACCTGTCGTGCATCGATGACGTGCGCAGTTCGGGAAGCTGGTCGGAGGAAAGACGCTCCAATGTGAGCCGGGTGTGGGCCATGGAGTCATCGAGCAGCTTCAGAAGGTCGGATACGGTTAGTCCGCCGGCCTCAAACTCGGCCGCTCTGTCACGTTGTGCGGGGTCTTCGCCGGCCACATCACCAACCCAATAGCGTTGCGAGCCCGCCGTATGGACCATAAGCACAGCGATGGAACTCATGTCTTGACCGGGTACCCAATCCAGCGCCTCTGGCGGCAGATCAGCAACAGCGCGCCGGATACCGTCGTGCATATGGGTCAATCGTTCATCGAGGTCGGTCATGAAGCTATCCATACTCAAACTCCTACAGTGGCTCCGACATCGGCCGCATTCCAATGAGGAACACGCGCGCCTTCGGCGGCTGAGTGATGGCGAACAGAACGGCATCGGCGATATCTTCGGCGTCCATCATCTCTTCCAGCTGCGGATCCCCGGCTGTACGGCCGGTGCCAATGCCAAAGTGGGTATGAACACCGCCGGGGGCCACGACACTGACCTTGACACCTTTCTCGCGTGTTTCGTAGTCAATGGCTTGGGCAAAGCCAACCTGGGCGAATTTGCTGGCGCAGTAGACGCTCTCGTGGGGCAAACCCTTTAGTCCGGCTACTGACGCCACAAAGACAATCCAGCCCGACTCACGCTCCACCATGTCCGGCAAGAAAGCGCGGGTACAGAGAAAGCTGGACCGCATATTGGTATCCATCATCCAATCGTAATCTTCCACCGTCAGCGAACTCAGCGGCCCATATTTGCCCACCCCAGCGTTGTTCACCAGAATGTCCACCTGTCCAAACCGATCCAGCGCCGACTTCCTGAGGAATGTCACATCGTCGGCATCGCTCACGTCCACCGCCACCGGCAAGGCCGTCACACCAAAAGCTGCCACACGCTCTGCGACAGCCTCAAGTTCAATTTCACTGCGCGCGGCCAACACAACGTTGGCTCCGGCGCGCCCGAGGGCTAAGGCCGTTGCTTCGCCAATGCCCCGGCTGGCACCGGTAACTACCGCCGTCTTCCCCTGTAACTGCTCACTCATTTGATGACTCCTTTCTATGTCGCTGCCGGGCGATTATAGCACTCGTGGATGATATACCAGCCGGCTGTCTGACCGATGTAATCGACCGGGATCACATAGTCTTTGTTCCAACGATTTGCCGTTCCCCCTCCCGCGCGCTATAAGTCCGGCAATGGCATCATCCAGCATCCTGGATCCAGCACAACATGTCAACCCCTGAAGCCCCTATGCCTACCGAAGCCACACCACCCTCCAGCCAGGAATCACGGGCCTATGTGGTTCTGCTCCTGGGCGTCTTGGGTCTGGGCTTCTCAGGTATCTTTGTGAGCCTGGCGGGGGCACCCGGCGCCGTCGCGGGCTTCTATCGCACCGGAATCGCTTGCCTGGTGCTGGCGCTGCCGTTCTTCTTGAACTTGCGCGGCCGATCGGCTTTGCCGCGGCGTGAAGTATCGATTGCCTTGCTGGCCGGAGCCTTCTTTGCCGCCGATTTGTTCTTCTGGAACACCGGTATTCTCATCAGTGGCGCAACGAACCCAACCCTCATGGGCAACACAGCGCCGATATGGGTTGGCCTGGGATCGATCCTCTTTTTTCACGAGCGGCCGGGCCGTCTATTCTGGATTGGGTTGCTCATTGCCATCGCCGGAGCGGCCGTCATTCTGGGTGTAGACGCCTTGAACAACGTTGGACTCGGCACGTTCTTCGGCTTGCTGTCGGGCATGTTCTATGGAGGCTATTTCCTCATTCTTCAGCGGAGCCGCCAATCGCTGGACACATTAACCTCTTTCTGGCTGGCGGCACTGAGTTCGACTGTTTGTCTGGCCGTTGTAGCCCGTCTGTTGAATCAGCCCTTAATAGGTTATCCACCGCAGACCTATCTCAATTTGATTGGGCTGGCTCTGGTCGTTCAGGTAGGCGGGCAGATGGCGGCCAACTTTGCGCTGGGTTATCTACCCGCATCCGTTGTTTCACCGACGCTCCTGCTGCAGCCCGTTCTGACCGGCATCCTGGCCGTGCCGCTCCTGGGTGAAACGTTGACCCTTGTCCAGATAGTGGGCGGCATCGTGGTGCTGGCGGGGATTCTATCTTGTTCACCGCAGTCGTTTCGCCGCTAAACGTGCGCCGGCCTATTGAAGTAATCCTGGAAACAACGCTGCCATCAGGTCCGGCAATGACCCGAGCGACTTCTGTTGCTCGCGCGTGGTCACTTCACCAACAATGCGCGGGCCAAAGCGGTGCAGCAGGCTGTAGGCCAGTAACCGCTCAACGAATCTTTCGTCGACCACTAATGATGCATCATAGGACGACAACACGACGCGAAACAGATCGGCGTCTTGCCGGCAAAAGCCGAACCACAGAGCAACCCACTCATAGGCGGGAGCAGCCACTTCGGCATCGGCCCAATCGAGGATACACGCCAGCTCCCACCTTTCGTTGACCCGCTCCAGCAAAATGTGGTCTTCGGTCAAATCCGCATGGACCAGGCCGGGTGCATTGTGATACCAGTCTGTCGACTGCAACAGATCGGCCGCTTGTCGCACAATCGTTTCGGGCAAGCGCGTATGCTGCCGTAATTCGGCCGGTGCCTCAGCCACGCGTCCTTCAACCAGCCCGGGCCACGAATCGGCCGACAGCGGGCCCGGTCCGCAATCGACTGCACCATCATGCACCAGACGAATGGCGCGGCCCATTTCGGCGGCAATCCCCAGTTGATTGGGGCGATCGACCGAGGCCGCTTGATCACGCCAGGCAACACCCGGTTCATAGCGCATGACAAGATAGGGCCAGTCAATGCGATCCGACAAGACCCCGGCCGACAACAAACGAGGCAAAAAAGGCAAGCGATCGGCCAGGCGCGCGAGGACAGACATCTCGCGCTCGAAGTCATGATGGAGAAATGGCGGGAAGAACTTGATGACGGCCGTTTTGTCGACTACAAACACCGCGCAAGTGCCTGGAAACCCGGGCTCGATATGTAGGGGACGAGAAATACCGGTCAATGCGGCTAATGAAGATGCCTGCTCCCAAACATGATGGACCACAGGCGCCCACACGTTGCCGTCGGTAAAGATCGCACCCCAATCAGCCCACGTTACACGTCCCGGCAATAAATCGGTCAATAGCTCTCCTTCAGGTTGGCGTCGACTACGCAATGGTAGCCGGCAACAGCCGTCATGTCTTTCTGAAAACTGCCGTCTCGAATTAGTGAAATTATCCACTTGCGGGCCAACCGCTTGGTCATATAATACTCTTTGGAGCGCAAACCATAGGCGTCCGAAAGTTTGCCGGCGTTAATGTCCTCCTCATAAAGTTCCCATCCCTTTAGTCGATTACAACGGTATGAAGACACGGGTTGCGAGCGCCGACAGATGGGATGTTTGCATGTCTGAGGAAGGAGTGTATCAGGATGTCATCATTTAATATCAAGCGCGTGCTGATCGGCAACCCATTCCCGACCAGTTCCGACATTCACGAACGATTGGACAAGATTCGCGGTCTGGCCATTTTCGCTTCAGATCCCATCAGTAGTAACGCCTACGCTACCGAAGCCATCATGAGCGTGCTGATCCTGATCAGTGTCAGCGCGTTGCAGTGGACGTTGCCCATTGCGATGGCCGTCGCCGGTCTGGTGCTGCTGGTTGTCTTCAGCTACATCCAGACCATCCTCCACTACCCCAGCGAGGGCGGAGCCTATGTCGTCACCAAGGACAATATGGGTACGAACCCGTCGCTCTTTGCGGCAGCCGCTTTGCTGATCGACTATGTTCTGACCGTCTCCGTATCTTCAGCCGCCGGTGTTCGAGCCATCACATCCGCATTTCCCGAGCCTATACGATTATCGCGTGTTCATGGCCTTGGCGCGCTATCGCCTTGCTGACCTGGCTCAACATGCGCGGCGTGCGCGAGAGCGGCAGCATTTTTGCCATACCGACCTATGCCTTTATCGGTGGCGTCATTGTCGTCATCATCATTGGCTTCATGCGACAGTACGGTCTTTTTGGCATGGCCCCGCCGGACGTTCCCGTCTCAGGAAATTCCCCAGCAGGCCACCGAGTTGGGCCAGTTCATGATCATCTGGCTGGTGCTTCGCGCGTTTGCGGCCGGCTGTACGGCGCTAACCGGTATCGAAGCCATCAGCAACGGTGTTAAGGCATTCAAACCGCCGGAAGCGCGAAATGCGGCCGAGACCATGGTTGCCATGGCTGTCATCGCCATGACCCTGTTCCTGGGCATCAGCTTTCTTGCTACCCATTTCGGTCTGGTCCCTGCGGTCGGCGAAGGCGAGAGCATTCTGTCGCAGATGACGCGCGCCGTCGTGGGCGATGGGTTCATGTACTACTGGGTGCAGATATTCACCATGCTCATCCTGTTCCTGGCCGCCAACACCGGCTTCCAGGACTTCCCGCGCGTCAGTTCGTTCATGGCCAAGGACGGCTTCATGCCGCGCTGGATGCAGAACCGCGGCGATCGGTCTGGTCTATAGTGGCGGTATCATTACCTTGGCGGTCATCGCCTCGATTATTGTCATCGCCTTCCAGGCTGACGAAATCCGCATGCTGCCGCTTTATGCGCTGGGGGTCATGCTAGCCTTCACCCTGTCCCAATGGAGCATGAGCATTCTGATGGGGCGCATTGGCCAGCCTGGAGCCGGGCGAAACACTACAGCACCAAGGTCACGACGGTACATTACGAAAAGGGCTGGCGCTGGAAGCAGGCAGTCAATCGCTTTGGTTCAATCGTCACCGGCATCGTGCTGATCATTCTCATCGTTACCAAGTTCACCGAGGGCGCCTGGGTGGTGGTCATTGCCATTCCGCTGCTCGTCCTGTTCTTCAAGACCGTCCATAAGCACTATGTGGACGTTGCCGAAGCTCTGAGCACGCGCGAACTCAAAATGGACGACTTGGCCGAAATCGCCGACGTTGTTGTAGTTCCGCTGGGCGATGTACATCGTGGCACACTGCGCGCGCTGCAGTATGCGCAACGTATTTCACCGAATGTTCGTGCGGTAACCATTTGTACAAGTGAGGAGATGCGCGAGCGGGTGGAGCGTCGTTGGCGGCGCTTCCCGAAGATCGTCCAGGATATTGAACTGGTCTGCATCGACTACGATTTCCGAGACATCATCGAACCCATCGTGGACTACATTGAACATGTGAATCACGTGGAATACCCGGACCAGATCATTACGGTGGTCATACCGGAGTTCGTCCCGGAGCAGTTTGCGGCCCAGATGCTTCACAATCAGACGGCCAACATCCTGCGGCGGCGCCTGATCCATCATGAAGACATCGTGATTATCGACGTGCCCTATTTGATTCATGCCAATGGCGGTGAACACGAAGAGGGGTACGAGCCGGCGCAGTTCACGGTCATGTCCGACAGCCGACAGGCAGCGATTGAAGCGACGCCACCTGTCGAGCCAGTGGATGCAGTCGAAGCTGCCACCTGCGCCGGACGTTGGAGCTGTGTAATGGCATCAGCGCAGACAATCCTGGATCGCCTCGGCCTGGAAGCAGTTAACCCTGGCATATCAACAGGGAGCAGCGAGCGAATGGGCAGCAGCCGTGCTCCGCTTGTGTCTCATAACCCAACCACGGGTAAGCCGATTGCCGCCGTGATTCCGGCATTACCGGAAGACTATGACGCTATCATCGATGAGGCTAGGACGGCCTTCGCCACCTGGCGCATGACCCCCGCACCGACCCGCGGGTTGGTCATTCGCGACCTGGGCGACGCCGTACGCGACAACCTCGAACCTCTGGGCGAGCTCATTAGTCTGGAAATGGGCAAGATCCGCGCTGAAGGCATCGGTGAAGTCCAGGAGATGGTCGACATCTGCGACTTCGCGGTGGGCCTGTCACGTCAACTGTACGGGCTGACGATGCATTCCGAAAGGCCGAATCACCGCATGTATGAGCAGTGGCATCCTCTGGGACCCATCGGCGTCATCACGGCTTTTAACTTTCCCATTGCCGTTTGGTCCTGGAACGCGGCCATTGCAGCCGTCTGTGGCGACACCATTGTGTGGAAGCCGTCAGAGCTGGCGCCCTTAACGGCCGTCGCCATGCAGCGCATTGCCGATCACGTGATGGCTGACCACGGGATCAGCGGCGTTTTCAATCTCGCCGTTGGCGGTCCGGAAATCGGCCGCCTGATGGCCGATGACTCACGGCTGCCACTGATTTCATTTACTGGCTCCACCAAAGCCGGTCGCACCGTGGCCCAGACAGTGGCCGGTCGGCTCGGCAAGTCCCTGCTCGAGTTAGGTGGCAACAATGCCATCGTTGTCGCCCCGGATGCCGATTTGGATCTAGCCATACGGGCCATTGTATTCGGCGCCGTGGGCACAGCAGGACAGCGCTGCACCTCGACGCGACGCATTATTGCCCACGAATCCATCATAGATGAGATGGGAGCACGATTGGTTCGCGCGTACAGTCAGGTGCCGCTGGGTGATCCGTTGGTTGAGGGCACGCTGCTAGGCCCGCTGGTCACGGAATCGGCCGTCGCCGGGATGCTGACGGCTGTGCAGCAGGCTGTGGCTGAAGGCGGCGAGGTACTGACTGGCGGGCACGCCCGGCCGGATGTCGGCCCGCAGTTCGTGGAGCCGACCATCATTAAGATGCCGGGACAAACAGAAATCGTGCGCCGGGAGACGTTCGCGCCGGTGCTCTACTTGCTGGGCTACTCCACTTTGGAAGAGGCCATCAAGCTGCACAATGCTGTGCCGCAGGGCCTATCCAGTGCCATCTTCACTGATAGCCTGCGTACGGCCGAAACGTTTCTCGCGGCGACCGGGTCGGACTGTGGCATTGCCAACGTCAACATCGGCACATCCGGGGCCGAGATCGGCGGCGCATTTGGCGGTGAAAAGGACACCGGCGGCGGTCGCGAGTCCGGCTCCGACAGTTGGAAGGTCTATATGCGCCGTCAAACCAATACGATCAATTGGTCAAGCGAATTACCTTTAGCGCAGGGCATCCGGTTCGAGAGCTGAGGTCTATGAAGTCTTGTTGACTGTGGCCTAAACGGATCGTCAGACAAGGCTTTTGCCCTGATAACGCACACAGCAGGTAGACCTTGACGGTCGATAACCATTTATGGGGCAATCCCTAGAACCCGCGTGCATGACTGGGGTCCTCTGCTACAATCAAAGATTGTGTGCCCAACCTTGGGATGCCTTTGGATCCGGTGAACTTGATAAGCTGTTTGGGGCAAAGGCTTCCGTGGCGCTCACCGATACTTGTATTTCAGTGCACACAAGGTCGTAACTAACCTTGCTCAAAGATTCATTCTTGCTGCGACTTAGACCGCGCTATATTGCGCGCTACCGTGAAATCGCGGGCGTATTTGCACGCCAAGGCTTCGGCGCTGTCTTCACGCAACTGGGGGTAGACCGCACGCTGGATATCCCGCGACGGCTGTTCCGTCAAACCGACGCTGACCTCGAGAGCATTCCCCCGGCTGTCCGGCTGCGCCTGGCACTCGAAGAACTGGGACCAACCTTCATCAAGCTCGGCCAGATTGCCAGCACGCGACCCGAGATTCTACCGCCCGCCATTATTGTCGAGCTAAGCCGGCTGCAAGACAACGTCCCACCCGCCCCTTGGGAAGAAGTGCAACCCATCATCGAAGCCGAGTTAGGCCGCCCCATTCACGAAGTATTTCTGGCATTCGACCGCACGCCCATGGCCGCCGCATCGCTCGCCCAAGTCTATCCGGCGATGCTACCCGATCGGAGTCAGGTTGTGGTCAAGGTGCAGCGGCCGAATGTGGATCGCATCGTCTCTACCGATCTGGAGATCATTAACGACATCGCCCGATTGGCTCAAGAGCGAATCCCGGGCTACATGCCCTTTGAACCGGTGGATCTCTCGGACCAGTTTTCCATGGCTCTGCGTGAGGAGTTGGACTATCGTCGCGAAGGACGCAATGCCGACCGCTTTCGCGAGAATTTCAAGGACGAAGATTTCCTGTACGTGCCCAAAGTGTACTGGGAATATACGACCAGCAAGCTGATGGTCCAGGAGCGCATCCACGGCATCAAATTTGATGACTATGCCGCCATCGACGCAGCCGGGTACGATCGCAATCAGATCGCGGTCCATGCCTCTAGCATGGTGGTCAAGGAAGTGCTGGAAGATGGCTTCTTCCACGCGGATCCCCATCCAGGCAATCTGCTCATCTTGCCCAACGAGGTCATCGGCCTGCTGGACTTTGGGACCGTTGGCTATTTGGACGACCGGGACAAGAGCAGCCTGATACGACTTTATATCGCCATCATACAGTTTGATTCTGTGGCGATTGTTGAACAACTGATTCGCATGGGCATTGCCGACGCCACGGTGGACGAGCGCGGGTTGGAACAAGACCTTCGCCGGCTCCTTCGTCGCTACATGGGCTTGCCGCTGAAGGATGTTTCAGCCTCAGAGCTACTGGGCGAGATTCAACCGATTATTTTCGAGTACCGCCTGAGGGTACCCAGCGACTATTGGCTATTGATCAAGACACTCGTGATCATGGAAGGGGTCGGCAAGCAATTGGCCCCCGACTTCGATGTGTTTGAAGAATCGGCGCCCTACGTGCGACGGTTCCTGATTCAACTAGCGCTACCCACGAGCTGGGGACCGGAGTTACTGCGCGGCTTCACAGGCTGGACCACCTTCCTGAACGATGTTCCGCGCCAGACCAATCGGCTGCTTGGGCAACTGGAAAACGGTCAGATCAAGCTCAACGTCGTCGATCCGGCCACCGATTCACTAGCCAAACAAGTCAATCGCGCCGCCAATCGGTTGATCCAGGCCATCTTGATCGGCTCACTGACGATCGGTCTGGCCCTACTGTTGCCCAGCCTTAACCTGGAATGGCCATGGTCACCCCTGACGTGGCTGATGGTGGCCTCTCTGGTCGTTGTCGTTGTGTTGGCCTTTTGGCTCCTATGGTCGATCTGGCGATCAGGTCGGCAGAAATAAATAGAGCGAACTCTTGAACCTGAAGCTACTGAGACAAGGAACATTGGGCGGATGAATTTGCGCGACACCATGGTGCGGGATGTAAGCCGCACGTTCGCCTTGTCAATCGAGGTGTTACCACAATCCCTGCGCGAATCGATCGGCATTGCCTATCTGATGTTCCGCATCTCGGATGGCATCGAAGACCATCCGGAGATCGACGTCGATCGCAAGGTCGCGTTGCTCGACATGTGGGCCGAGATTCTTGATGGCAAACAAGAACCCGAAAGGCTCGTCGCAGTCACGGCCGATCTGGATGGGACTGACCCAGAGGTCGGCATTATTCACAATGCTCCCCTCGTCCTCGACTGGTTCTATGCCCTGTCACCGGACGAACAAGAACCGATTCGGCAACACGTCTATGATACGACCCGCGGCATGGCCCGCTGGCAGAACCACGGCCCATACGTAACGGACGAAGCCGACCTGGATGACTACATGCACGAAGTCGCCGGTCGCGTAGGCTATCTGGTCACCGACCTGTTCGCCCTATACTCGCCTGAGATTGCAGAACAGCGCGACGAACTCATGCCGCTGTCCCGTGAATGCGGGCTGGCCCTGCAAACGGTCAACGTCATTCGCGGCATGCGCAAGGACTACGACCGGGGCTGGGTGTTCACGCCGCAATCGTATATGGACCGCTTTGGCCTCACCCGGGATACGCTGTTCGACCCTACTCACAGCGCTCAGGCGCTCCAGGTTGTCACTCTCCTGGCCAACAAGGCCGACCGTCATCTCGAATACGGCCTGGAATATGTCCAATCATTTCCCCGCCGGGAACACAGCATTCGGCTGGCGCTGATGTGGCCCTTCTTTTTCGCCGTGCGCACGCTGGCCATCAGTCGTAGTAACCCGGCCGTCTTGGGCAGCGAAGCCAAGATGACGCGCGGCGAAGTCAAATGGATTATCGCCGAGACCCGCGCGATGGGTTGGTCCAACACGTGGCTCGATCAAATGTATCGCAGACTTTCGGCTGTGGAGACAGGATCACCTATTCACCGCAGCGCCGCAGCTACTGAACTTGGTAGCCAAGATTTGTCGGAGGCCAGGTAATGGCCCGTCAATCCCGGAGAGGTACACGATGACAGTTTATGATTCATCACCCAACCAAGCCCAACCCGCGTCGAGCTCTCAGCCAATTGGCTCCCCGGCGCAGCACGTTGAAGATACGGTGATCGTAGAGCCGGCCGTGTATGACACAAGCGCCCTGAGAGATAGCGAAGTTCCGGCTATGATTGTGTCTCGCCAGACACTCGTTCCTGTGTCAACGGGGCAGCGCCCGACTCTGGCCCAGCTCATACTGGGCAGCGTCCTGGTGCTAAGTGACGAAGTAGGCGAGCGCATTGTTGTTGAAGAGTCGGAGATACCAAGCACCACTCGATCGCCCGAATCTGTCTTTCGCCCGGTCTCTGAATTCGAGACATTGCTGGGCGGCGAGCAGTACCGCCAAACCCGCTACCTGACCCTGGGTATAGCCGGCGACGCGCGCAAAGCGGCCGAACGCGGCCTGGGGGTTCTCGACGATGTGACCGACACGGCCGGGCGGACCTTCTGGCGATTCGCCGGCCCCGTTTGGAATAGCCCGTTAATGAGTCCCGTGCGCCGGCCCACTCAACGATGGCGCTTGCGGGGCGAAGCCCAGGTTCAGCACTGGATTGCCGACGGAATGCGCCAGGAAAACCAGAGCCGTGTGATTGCCGCGGCATCATTGAACAACCTCCTTCAAGAATCAGTCACCGACCTGACCAACAACGCGGAAGTGCAGGTGCTGGTTCAGGAAGTGATTCAAAGTCAAAGCACCAGCCTCATCACCCAGATATTGCAGGAGCTCCGACAGCGTTTCATCAGCATGGACATCTGGGTGCAGGGTGTTTTTGGGCGCGCGCTGCCCGAAGAGCCACCGTTCCGCGATACGTATTTGCGATCATTACGGCAAAATCGTCCACAATATGAACATGTACCTTTACGGGACACGATGGCCGGTACCTATGCCGGTTTCGTCAGCCGTTTCGTCGCCTTTGCCATTGACGTCGTGATCCTGCTATTGATCTATGCCATCACCTCAGCGGCACTGACGGGTACGCTTAACCTGTTCGGTCTAACCGATCTTGTGAGCCGTTTTCTATCCTCAGGGACAATCTGGGCGCAACTTACACTGGGACTGTTTGGTATAGCCAGCTTCCTCCTTATCACGAGTTACGGTGTTCTGTCCTGGTACCTGACAGGTGAAACCGTGGGCGATGCGATAATCGGGATACAGATCGTCGATCTGGCCGGCGGCCGTTTGTCGTTCTGGCGTGCGGTGCGGCGCATGATCGGTGTCTATGTGGCCGCTATTCCGCTCTTCCTGGGATTTATCTGGGTGCTCTTCAGTGAGGAGCGTCGCGGATGGCATGACATGATTGGTGGCACGCACGTCGTCTACGATTGGCCGGCCCAGCCGGAGGAAGAATTCCTGCGGGCCAACGTGTCGGCCGAAATTGCGGAAGACAGTCTGAGCCGATGATCTGAGGGCCGTTTGACCACCTTCAGACAGAACACCCTTGACGGTCAGCCTGCTCTATAGCTGCGATCCGCTTTGATTGGCGCCGGCTCGCGATGGTTGCGCTTCCATGTTGATGGCAGCCGGCCTGGTTTGGCCCACCACCACTTGCGCTGCATTGGCCCGCACCCTCGATCCCGGTAAAATGGTCGGCTAAGGAGTCATCATGGCCGAACATACCAACGAGTCTCGCCCTGAGCGCAGGCTCGCCAACGACACGATCCCGCCCCTATTGGAAGTGCAGTTGTTGCCCACGCGCATCCCGGAAATTCAGCGCGATCCCTTGTCGTTTCTGCTTCGCAATGCGGCCGAATACGGTGACTTCATTCACTACCCCCTGCGCCTGTGGGATGTTATACAAGTCAATCATCCGGCGATCATCAAACACATCCTGCAGGACAATAACCGCAACTACACCAAGAACACCATTCAGTACAACACTCTGGCCCAGGTCACCGGTCGCGGCTTGCTGACCAGCGATGGGGACTTGTGGCTGAGCCAACGACGACTAATGCAGCCGGCATTCCATCGTAACCGATTGGCGGCTTACGAGGATATTATCGTGGCCACGACCGGCGATATGCTGGACCGATGGACTCCCGGCAAGACCCTCGACATCGACGCGGCCATGATGCAGGTGGCGCTGGAGATTGTCGGCAAGACGCTATTCGGCCTCGACCTCCGGCATGAGGCCGGCGAACTAACGGAAGGCGTCTTGGAAATGCTGGAGTATGTAGTCTACCGAGCCTCCAATCCCGTGGCTGCGCCTTTGTACCTGCCAACAAGACGCAACCAGCGCTATAAGGCAGCCATGGCCAAGCTGGAAGGGGTGGTCTATGACACCATTGCCCAGCGACGCGCCGAAGATAGCGACCGCGGCGATGTGCTCTCCATTCTCCTGGCTGCGCGCGACGGGGACACGGGACAACCCATGTCTGATCGGCAGATTCGGGACGAGATGACCACGCTCATTGTGGCCGGGCACGAGACGATCGCCAGCGCATTGACCTGGGCCTGGTATCTGCTGTCGCTCAGTCCGACGGTCCGCGCAATGCTGGAGCAAGAGCTGGCAAACGTGCTGGGCGAACGACTGCCCACCGTGAACGATCTCCATGACCTACCCACCACGCGCGCGATCTTCGATGAAGTCCTACGACTCTATCCGCCGGCCTGGCTAATCACGCGCCGGGCGCTGGAGGATGACACCATTGGCGGCCAAACCATTCCGGCCGGGTCCATCGTCATCATGAGCCCCTATGTGATGCATCGGCACGGGAGTTACTGGTCCAATCCGGCCGGCTTTGACCCTGACCACTTCAACCCGGAAGTGGTTGCCAAGCGCCCACGCTTTGCCTACATCCCGTTCGGTGGTGGCCCGCGTCTGTGCATCGGCGATAATTTCGCGCTGATGGAAGGGCCGATGATCCTGGCGACGGTCGCCCAACGGTATCGGCTCAATCTGGTACCCTCTCACCCGGTCAAGATGGAGGCGCTGGTTACCCTGCGTCCGCACGGTGGGCTGTTGATGACCGCCGAGCAGCGTTAGACAACAAAGGGCCGGAATCCCTCACGGCATTCCGGCCCTCTCTCAACCAAGCTCACTGGCCCTACGCCGTCTTCGTGGCTAGGGCACAGCAATCGGAACCACGGCAAAGGCATTGACAGTCGCCGGGCCGCGCGCACTCCCATCCCAGGCCAGACTGTAGGTACACGTGGTAGCCTGGAACCCAAGTGACACCGGCACACATGTGACGATATCACTGCCATCCCCCGCTACAGGCCCGACCGCAAAAGCGTCAAGCACGCTCAGCCGAATAGAACCATCCGGTAGCCAGGCGACGCCGTCGATATCTTCCTTGGCCAGTCCGGCATTATGCGACCCGTCGAAGACAAGTGACCACGTGCCCGCGGATAGGCGAAGGAGGTCTTCGTCAGCCCCTCTGACCGGGCCTGGCACGGCGAAGCTGCCCATCGTACTTAGGATGAGATTGCCTTGCGGGTCAAAAGCGATGGCATCCACATCCTCAGCCGCGGTTGTCAGTCCAACCAGCGATCCATCAAACCATAACGAGAACACCCCACCTGTGTAGTGCACAATGTCGGAGTCATCCACTTTACCCACCCCAGGGATCGTCAACGGCAGGTCAAAACTGAAGTAGAACGACCCATCAGTATCAGCTTCAAGGCCGTCGATGCGTGCGTTTGCCGGCAATCCGGCGATCGAACCGTCGAACGCCAAGGACCATTCGCATGTGGCGCCGTCGTAGACCACGACATCCTCGTCCTCAAAGCGGGCAACGCCGGGCACCGAGCCGGCTGACTTGGCGCTGAAGTAAATCCGCTCGTTTGTCGCGTCGCAGATTGGGCCGGTATAGGTGGTTTCGAGCGTGCCCATACTTGTCGCCAGCGGTTTGTACGCGTCGTGAACGGTTGCGCCTACGCCGGCATGATTGGTCTCATTGGCCAATCCAATCACGAAATGCTGCGGCACATCCTTCAAGTAGCGTCGGCTGCCCTCATTGCGGCCGAAGCCGAAAACGGTCATCACATTGTCTAAGGGCCGGTAGCTGTCGGTAAGCGCGTCCTCTTGTTCATGTGCCACAAAGAGCGACTGGTTTAGCGAGGCGTCCTTGAAATAGACCCACTCCTCCCCGCTGATGTCGCCCAGCCAACTGCCCAGCCCGGCAGTCTCAGCGGCATTCGATCGCACCACGCGATCGCTATTCTCTAGTTGCCCGCCCGGCGTGCCCTCGTAGAGGAACCAATAACTCCCATCGGCTTTCGTCACTGTCATGCGGGCATAGGTCGGGTAGACCGCCCAAACGGTCTCCCAGCGCTTGTCACTGCTCACGGACTTTATGGTCGTCTTGAGTGGTCCCTGGTTCACGACCGAACTGGTGCTAGTCGTCCGTCCGGGATGGAAATAGCCACCATCTGTGGGGTTGACCAAATTGGGAATGCCGCGAAAGTCACCCGCGGCTCCGGTTGCGCTGTTCCAGCTGATCCAGTCGTTGCCGGCGCTATCCACCAGGCTGGAGAAACCGCCGCCTTGTTTGTGGTAGAAATAAGTAGCCGCCGGCGTCTCAAACTTGTAGCTGGCAAACCCCTCATCCGACACGCCGTCGGTAAACGTGAGCTGCGGTGTGACGGTCGGGGGCGTGTAAGGAGCGCCGACAATATCGAAATAGATCTGGTAGAGGCGCGTTGCGTTCGGCGACGTCTGGCCGGTCAGCAAGACGACCAGTGTTCCCTGGGCATTACTGTTCGCGGAATAGTCCGGCGCCGGGTCAAATTGAAAGGGGACATCTGTGTTCTGGGCTACTCCCAGGTCATTCACTTCCACAACCCGGAGAGAGGTCGGATCGAACGAACCGGACACGCCAACGCCGGCGAGCAGGGCCGTGAAGTCAACCGGCACGTCGGCGACCTTGTCGGTCCTCGCGTAGCCGCCGGCACCAATTGACAGGGGCAAGCGCAGATGGCGGTCGGCGAATTGCCAGTCGGCCGACGCGCCGACGCGGCCCAGACCAACGGACCCACCCAACACCCCGGTAAAGACCAAAACAGACACAAACACAAGCCAGCGGCGATGCAAGCCGGCGAAATGCAGCTTAGGGTTCATAGGTTCCTTGAAAAATGCGGGTGGCCGAGTGTTGGCCCATATCCGGGACGCTCGGCAGATTCCGCTAATATACTCACCAATGCTTACGGAGAATCTGTCGGTGCACATGAGCTTAGCGAGTCTTTAGCCCCACTCATTGACGGGCCGCCGGACGGCATATGCCGACTCTGGCTACGACCGACGCCTATCCCGTGTTATACTTCCCGGCGATAGTCCACCAGCCCAGATTGCCGGAGAAAACAAGCTCAAGCATGGTCTTTGTCATCGGTGACATACACAGCCAAATCGACAAGCTCAAACGCATCCTGCTCTCGGCCAACCTGATCGACTCCCGCGAACAGTGGTCGGCCGGTGACGCCACCTTGTGGTTCATGGGCGATTATGTCGATCGCGGACCGGATGGCATTGCGGTCATTGATCTGATCATGCGTTTGCAGACCGAGGCGTCTGCCACGGGTGGGTATGTCGGCGCGCTGCTGGGTAATCACGACGTCCACATGCTGGCCGCGCACACCCTAGGTGCGATGTCGGACGGGAGCCGCGCAGGCGACTTTCTGGCCAGCTGGCACGCCAATGGTGGCGATGATCATGACCTGGACCGACTAACGCCGCACCACGTCACCTGGCTGATGGCCCTTCCAGCCATGACCCTTGTCGAGAACCATCTCTTGGCCCATGCCGACGCCACGTTTTACAACAACTACGGCAAAACCATTCCGCAGGTGAATGAATCCATCCGTGCTGTACTCCGAAGCGACACGCCTAAAGCGTGGATTTCCTTGCTGGACTACTTCTCACAGCGGCGCGCTTTCACCGACCGCTTTCTCGGTCGCGAACGAGCAGCGCGGTTTCTCGGCACGTACGGCGGCCGTCAGTTTGTCCATGCCCACACGCCCATCACCAAGCTCAACGGCAGGCCGCCGACCGAGATTCGGGAAGCCTATGTCTATGCCGGTGGGCTTTGTGTTGATGTGGACCACGGACTATACATGGGCGGTCCGGGGTTCGTCACGCAACTAAACGGGGTATAAGCCATGGACCATCAGCACACACCTTTGTTTGGTGACTATAGTTTCGTGGCGATGAGTGCCCAGGAATTCGCGCCGCTGTTCACCCAGTATCGACCGGCCGTTTTTGGACAGACGTTTAGCTACCAGCCGGAGGACACCTACAGCGCCCAGGAAATTCTCGCCGTCCGCCGCCTGCAACGGCAGATGAGCAATCGCTACCGCCTCCGGCTGGGCATCTATCATCGCCGGTCCGAGTTTGTCGGCTGGACAGTCGGCTGGCAACGCGATAACGACGCTTATTACATGGCCAACAGCGGTATTTTGCCTACCCACCAGAACAAAGGTGTCTACTCGCACTTGCTGCCGGCGCTGCTTGAGATCACGCGAGCCGAGGGTTTTCAGATCATCGAGAGCCGGCACACGGCGTCCAACAATCGGGTCATCATTCCCAAGTTGAAGGCCGGGTTCCAATTGTCCGGTTTCGAGGTGTCTGATCAGTTCGGCACCCTGGTTTGGCTGCGCTATTACTTCAATGAGACGCGCCGGCGCATGGTCGATGTGCGCACCGGAGAGCAAACGCCGGATGATGATCTCCGTATCCTTCTGGGCTTGCCGTAGGCACAGGTTGCCCGTCGCCGAATGCCGCCGGTAGTCGTGCCCAATTCGGCCGCAAACGCTATAGTTGCACCATGCGAATCGCTCTTTTCTCTGATGTCCACGGTAATCTCTCCGGGTTGCAAGCGGTCCTGGCCGATATTGATCGGCAAGCAGTAGATCAGGTGGTATTTGCCGGGGATCTATGCCTCGTCGGGCCACGTCCAGCCGAGTGCGTGCGCCTGCTTCGGGAGCGACGGATAGCGGCCGTCTATGGCAACACAGACAACATGGTGCTGGGTCGTCAGTCGCCACCTGAACGATTTGCCGCGCTGGCTGCACTGGACGGCCGAACAGCTAGCGCCATCTGAGCGTGACTGGCTGGACCGGCTGCCGTTCTCGATCACGTTCAACCCGACGGCCGATCCCGGCACCGCTCTGACGGTTGTCCATGCCAACCCACTGGACGTTAACCAGATTCTATTCCCCCCGGAAGAAGACCAGCAGACTCGCTATGGCGCGTTGCGACAGCCCGACGCCGCGCTGGATGACTTGCTGACCGGAATGGACGCCCAGCTCCTGGCCTTCGGCCATCTGCACATCCCTTCGATTCGGCTGTGGAGGGATCGCGTGCTCCTCAACGTCAGTTCGGTCAACCTGTCCGGCGATGGGGACCCACGGGCCAAGTATGCAGTGGCCACATGGGACGGGGGACACTGGTCGGCCGAACACGTTCGTGTGGCTTATGACGTGCCGCAAGAGATAGAGGCTTACCGGTTAGCGCAGCCACCGGGCTGGCCGGAAGCTGTGGGTGCAATCGAAGCCGAGGGCACGATTACCGCAACATATTTAGCAATTTCGACAAAAACCTGGCTGCCGGCGCCATCCAAGGAGACACCCCGATGACTGAACGTGACGAGCGAATCAAGACCAAGCTGACCGAAAGCCGCGCCGGAACACTGGCGCTGGTTGAGACCATGACCGATACCGATTGGGAGCGCCAGGCCTATTTCGAGGGCTCGGAATGGCGAATGATTGACGTGTTGCGCCACGTCACGGACTCTGAGCGCGGCATGACTAGTCTCATCGCGCAGATTCAGGCCGGTGGCGAAGGGGTGCCGCCGGACTTTGACCTAACCCGATGGAATCAACGGGTTGTGTCCAAGCTGCAGGAAAAAAACGTGTCCGATCTGCTTGAGGATATGGACACCAACCGTGCGAACCTCCTGGCCGTCATTGACACCCTGGGAGCCGATGATTGGGACAAGCAAGGACGACATGCCAGTCTGCAGATCATGACCATCGAGGAGGTCTGCGACCTTATCGCCGATCATGAAATGGGCCATACGGAAGCAATGAAATTGGCACTGACGGGATAAAAAAGTGAGATGTCCCGCAAACGGGCGTTTACGGGATCATCTCTGGGGGGGAGCCGATTTCGAGTCTAGCAGGAAACCAAAAACCTGCAACAAACCTACATTTGTGTACCGGCGGGCTGATCGCGACGCCGCGCATACAGACTTTTGACCAGGCCGGACGGCACCCAGGCACCTTCGACAAAGTCGTAGTCAGGCGTCAGCCGCGGATTCAGATCCTTCTCAGCCAGCAGCGCCATCAACTCCGGCGACACATCACCATACCCCAATTCAGACCGCACATGACGGTAGTAATTGTAGTGGTTGAAGAAGTGCTTGTTCTCGATGCCAAAGGCTACGAAGAACGAATACTTCGGGCCGGTGATGTAGCTGCCGGAATGGATGACACGCGGGTCAAAGATGATGCAGTCACCGGGATCCGTCGCCACCCACGTGGCGTTGGAAGCGGCCATCTGTACCTTGGGGGAGAGATAATTGGCCGCGCCCAGCCATTTGAGCTTGCGCTCGTTTAGCTTCTGGGCCTGTGTCACCGGGCCATTCGGCGGCCGGTTGCTGGCTTCAATCAGGCCCAAGCGTGAGTTGCTCTCCTCAAAGGTCTGCAAATAGAGGGCACAGCGCACCAGGCGATAGGGGGCGTCTGATTCATCCCAGTCCGGGCCGACACCATAGTCACGGTTGACGCTGTCGCGGTGCCAGGAAATAGCCGAGAAGCCGACATGAATGTCATTGTGCTGGAGCATCCGGATATCCGGCCCTAGCAATTCGCGCACAGTTTCGACCAGGCGCTCGTGCATCAAAATCGGCCAGAAGTCCTCATGTTTGACCACACCATCAGGCAGGGTCCAAGATGAGCCACCGGAACCACGGCCGGTGCCTTTCCATTGATCGCTACCCTGCATCCCCTCGCGGGTGATGCCGGACAAGGCTTCCATCCGGGCGATGTAGTATTCCACTTCCTCCGGCGACAGGAGTCCCTTGACGACTACATACCCCGTTTCTTCAAATTGCTTTCGCATCGCATCATAGTCCATAAGATACCTCCGACAATTGCTCCCGCCGGCCGTTTGAGAAGTCAGCGGTCATAAATTTCCACGGCTCCCAAAACGTCCGCAGCAACCTCCAGTTTACTCCCAACTACAGCCCTTTACAACGATTATCGACCTCTTTTCAATCATTTCCAGCACGATCATTAGCCACCGCCGGGTGTTTCAGAGTTGCTGGAGACAACGCCGTCAGGACCCGGTGGCGCAACACGCTCCATGACGAAGGGTTCCGACACACGCGTGTAGGCATTACCCGCTAGACGGCCGATTGGCTGTAGCAAGCTGGTGTCAATACGGCCGTCATCAAGCAAATCGTCGCGCACGTGGACGCAGCGAACGGTGCCAAAAATGGCCGCGCCGCCACCTGGCTTATCGCTCATCACGACAATCTGTTGCAGCGTGCACTCAAATGAGATCGGCGCTTCAGCCACGCGCGGCACGCGAATCGTCTCGCTGGCAATCGGTCGTGACCTCGGCCCACTCAAACTCTGAATTCCCGTAAGGCAGAACGGTGGCGCTGAGGTTCATCTGCGTCGCTGTGACTTCGTTGGTGATGTTGATGACGAATTCCGGCACCTGCTCGATGTTGCGCCAGGTGTCCTTCTTCTCGCCGGTGTGGGGATGAACACCAGGGCAAAAGACCAACGTCATCGGCGTCGGGCAGACGGCCGTGAAGTAGGAAAACGGGGCCAGATTCGAGCTTGCCGGCACTGTCCATCGAGCTTACCCAGGCGATCGGCCGGGGCACAATCGAGCCGATAATAAGCTTGTAGCGATCGCGGTTGGCCAGGTCGTCAGAATGAAAGATCACGCGCGACTCCGTGAGCCACCCTGCGATTCCGGCGGCAACCAGCTGTAGGCGTAACCCTCATCTTCCAGCTCCTGCGCCTGACGAGTCAATCGCAACGGCCGAAAGGTATCGACCATGACCGCCAGTTCCTCGGTCTTTTCCTTGCCGATTGACCCTTCGTAGGTGCCCGGATGTGGACCGTGGGGAATACCGTTGGGATGAACGGTTAGCGACGCGCGCTCGATGCCCTTGCGCGACATGAAATCCCCTTCCACGTAGTAAAGCACCTCGTCCGAATCGACGTTGGAGTGGTTGTAGGGGGCGGGAATAGCCTGCGGATGGTAGTCGAACAGCCGTGGCACAAACGAGCAAACGACAAAGCCGGGCCCGTCAAATGTCTGGTGCACGGGCGGCGGCTGGTGGACCCGGCCCGGTAATGGGTTCGAAATCCTCGATGTTGAAAGCAAACGGCCACAGATGCCCGTCCCAACCGACGACATCCAGCGGATGATGGTCATAGACAAAGCGGGTGATCTGATCGCGCGCCTTGACATGAACCTCAAACTCCCCGTGCTCGTCGTGGGTGATGAGTTCGTCCGGCGGCCGAATATCGCGCTCGCAGTAGGGCGAATTTTCCAGGAACTGGCCGTAGTTGTTGATGTAGCGTTTGGGCGGGGTGACGTGGCCGATAGGACTCAATGACCAGCATGCGCTGCGCGACACCCTCATCCGGCACCAGTCGCCAGATGACACCGGTCGGAATGACCAGATAATCACCCGGCCGGTAGCGCAATGAGCCAAACTGGCTTTCCAATACGCCTGTGCCGTCGTGGATAAACAGACACATCGTCACCGTGGGCGAACTTGTAGAAATAGTCCATCGGCTCGATTGGGGCGCGCCACGTGTAGAGACCACATCGCTATTGCCCATCAACGGCACTCGGCCGCTGATGGCATCGCCCCCTGCCGGAATGGGCGCCGAACACAAGTGACGCGGGCGCAGTGGGCCTGCGTCCTCGTAGTCAATTGACACCGCACGCAACTGTCTCCAGCCGGCGCACGGCCGTTGGCGGGCGAGAGATGGTAGAGAATAGATTGAATCCCGGCGAAACCATGAATGCCCATCACCTCTTCGTGGTAAGCGACCCATCGGGCTGGCGAAACTGGGTGTGTCGTTTGTGGGGAATCTGGCCTAGTTTGTAGTAATAGGTCATGCTATCGTTCTCCCTGGATCGCGGGCTACAGATTGCCGCGCAGATCCTGCTCGCGCTCGATGGACTCGAACAATGCCTTGAAGTTGCCCTTGCCAAAGCCGCGCGACCCATGGCGCTCGATGATCTCGAAGAATAACGTCGGCCGATCGCCGACCGGCTTGGTGAAGATCTGCAGCAGATAACCCTCTTCATCCCGATCAACCAGGATGCCCAGATCGGCCAGCTTGTCAATCGGCTCATTGATCTTGCCGATTCGATCTTCCAGTGTCTCGTAATAGGTTGTGAGGCACGCGCAGAAACTCGATGCCGTTGTCGCGCAACTGTGTGACGGTCGAGACAATATCGCCGGTGGAGCAGGCGATATGCTGGACGCCGGGACCATAGTAGAAATCGAGATACTCTTGAATCTGTGACTTCTTCTTGCCTTCGGCCGGTTCATTGATGGGGAACTTGACCTTGCCACTGCCGTCCTGCATCACCTTGGACATGAGCGCCGAATACTCCGTGGAGATGTCCTCATCGTCAAAGTGAAGCAGTTGGCTGAAACCCATCGTGTCGGCAAAGAAATCGACCCAGCGGTTCATCGCCCCCAGCTCCACATTGCCGACCATGTGATCCACGGCGGCCAGGCCGACACCCTTATGACGACCGTGTCCATTCTCGCCGGCGCCATCCGATCCGTTCCGGGCGACAAAACCGGGTGCAAACGCGCCCCGGTAGTCGGACCGATCAACAAACTTGATGAGCGTGTCCCCATAACAGTGAATGGCCGAGTACCGTAGCACGCCCTGGTCGTCTTCTTCCTGCGTCGGGGCAATGGCCCCGGTTGCGCCGCGAGCGGTCGATTCGTGGTAAGCACTGGCCGCATCCGGCACGGAAAGGGCAATCACGCCGACCCCGTCGCCGTGGAGGCCGACGTGGCGGGAGATAGGACCATCCGGGCCCAGAGGCGCCGTCAATACCAGCCGGATCAGCCCTTGCCCCACGACCTAGCGAGGTGGTCTGCCGATTGCCCGTCTCCAGACCACTGTAAGCCAAAGGGCCAAAGCCAAAGCCGGTTCGATAAAAGTGAGCCGCCTGCTTGGCGTTGCCCACATAGACTTCGATATGGTCAATGCCCTTGATGGGCAGAAAATCCTCGCTCATGGTTAAGTCTCCTTCCTGATCAGTTAGTAGGTGAACCCTTTCCAAGGGTCTCGTTCAGGTGCGTCGAATCAATGCGGGCACGCATGGCTATGCGCAGGCAACTTCAACGACGCGGGCCAATCGGCGAATCCCTTCCTCAATATCGGCCAAACAGCAGTTGGAGAAGTTAAGCCGCATGTAGCGTCGGGCATCGACGCCCGGCTGGGCGAAGGCCTGCCCCGGAATGAAAGCCACTTTCTCTTCCTCGACCGCCTGTGGCAACAAATCACGCGCGTCCAACCCGTGCGGCAGGGTGACCCAGATGAACATGCCGCCTCGAGGGGCGGTCCACGTCACACTTGTCCGGGAATGATTGCTCCAAAGCGGTCAACATCGTCGCCAGTCTTTCACCGTAGGCCTGCCGCAACAGCGCAACATGGGCCGGGAGATGTCCGGCATCCAGGTAGGCAGACACGGCGCGCTGGGTCAGGGCCGACGACTCGAGGTCGCCAGACTCCTTGATAACCGTTACTTTCGGAACCAGCTCCGCGGGCACGATCATCCAGCCCAAACGTAATGCCGGAGCCAATATCTTGGAGAAGGATCCGACGTAGAAGACGTGGGTGTCGTTGTATGCCCGCAATGGCGACAAGTTCTGTCCATCGTAGGCCAGAAACCCATAGGGATCGTCCTCAACGACGGGCATGTTGTAGTTAACGGCCAGGTCTACCAGCGCCTGTCGCCGTTCCGGGTTAATCGACACGCCCAGCGGATTATGGGCATCCGGGATGACATATAGGAACGCGGGCTGAGCACCACCGGCCAAATTATCGGCTACCTGGTCTACCTCGATCCCATGGGACAGGTCCGTGTCCACGGGCAAAATGACCGGCCGCATGGGGGCTATAGCCTGCTGAATGCCTGTATAGACAATGCGCTCCAGCATCACCTGACCACCGGGATCCAGAAACAGCTGCGTTAGCACGTTCAATGCTTGTTGCGCGCCGGTGGTCAAGAAGACCTGATCGGGGGCGCACGTGACACCACGCTGGGCCATCAACTCTACAATGTGATACTTAAGGGGCAGATAAGGCGGGCCGTATTGCAGCGCCCCGGCATCGTGAGCCAGAACCTGGTCCAGTGCCTCGCGGTAGTGGGCAGTCGGGAACAAATCCGGCGCCGGCAGCCCGCCGGCAAACGACAGGATGCCCGGCCGCGATACCACCGCCAGCATCTCGCGCAAAGCAGAGCGCTGCATGGTGTCCGTCCAGGCCGCTAAATTCGGCTGCAAAGCGGCCGTTGGCGTTAATGCGTGCATATAGGGTCCTTAGCCCACAGGCAGTTCGGTCGTGGACTTGATTTCGCTGAGGGCCAGACTGGTGCGTATCTTGTCCATCCCTTTCACCGGGGTCAAGGTCTCCAGTAAGAAGGCTTCAAGATGCTTGCGGTTGCGAACAACGACCTTGAGCAGATAATCGTATTCGCCGGTAACATGGTGACACTCTAACACTTCCGGCATGGCCTGAACGACTCGCTTGAAGTTTTCCACGGCGTCCAGCTCATGTCGCTGAAGGTTGACCTGCACGAAGCATAGCATGTCATAGCCAATGAGTTCGCGATCCAGAATAGCCACGTACCGGCTGATAACGCCGGACTCCTCGAGCCGACGGAGGCGCTTCTGCAAACCCGGTGGTGAGAGGTCCACGCGGCGGGCCAGTTCCGCGCTGCTGATACGGGCATCAGACTGCAGGAAGTGCACCAGGGCCTGGTCAATTTCGTCTAGTTCTTGGCTCATCATGGGTTGCTGTGGGCAGTGTTTCATGATCATTTTAGTCCGGCCTTCGCTAAATAGCAACCTCATTTTCTACCAAATAGTTTATTAACTAAACCAAAAGGGAAACTCCGGTTTATTTCATACTGGGCATCGCCGACTGTGGATGATTCTACATCGCGTGGCTCGTGGTCGATTTAGGGTTTAGGTAGTATTCATGCCTGACAACTGGACGCAGTGTATACTGAGCGCATGAGTTGGAAATCGCGCTTTCGTATCACTTGGTTGCTGTTCTTCTTCGTAGTTTTGTCGGCATGTTCGGGCCCGCCGACCCAACTGGCGCCCACACCGTTTCCTACTGCGGGCGCGCCCGAAGGCGTGACAGTCGAAGGACCGCTGACGCTCACCATTTCCGAGATCGCCAATTCGCTTGGCCTCTACGAAGATGCTCAGGTGATCGTCACCGGGCGACTACAGCGACAGCCCTTGCTCGTCTGTGATAGCGACCCTCAGCCGTCACCGGCATCGTGGGCGCTGACCGATGACGGCGCGATATTGTTGGCCAGTGAATTCGACCAGCAGATTCGCACCCTGTTGCCGGACAACCTCACGATGACCGTGGAAGGGCGCCTCCGCCGCTGGGAAGGCCCAGTCGGTTGTGGCAAACAGGCGCAGCAGCGCGAAGTCTGGTATCTGGAAGCCTCGCGCATCTTATCCCCACGAACGCTGACCCAGGCGACCCTGACCCCTTCCGGGCTAGAACCCGCGGCCACGGAGATTGCAGCAGTAATCGTCACGGAGGCACCCGGTGAAACGCTGACGGTAACCGAACTGCCAACGGCCGCCCTGACACCCGTTGATGTGCCTGCCGCGACACCTACCACCGATGGGAGTGTCACCCAACCCACGCCCGAACCCAGCGTGACACCGGAATCTCCGGTCGATGAGCCAACGCCCCCCACGGCTCCTGTGCTCACCCCTTCGGCCACAGTCACCGGGACGATCACCGCAACGCCGGGAGCAGGCACGCCCACGACGACACCGGCGCCGGACGCAGCCACCGCAACGACCGCGGCCGGTCTGGCAACAGCGACAACGTCGGTGGGTCAGGTTGTCGACAAAGGGTATATCGATGAAGTCGAAGGTGACTTCCCGGCGGCAAGTCTGGCGTCCGGACAGATACACAGCTGGACTGTCGATATCTATGAAGACGAACCTTTCGACATCAAGGTGATTGCCCCTGTCCCGGGGGATATTGCCCTGTCCCTCATCCGTGACGGGCAAACGATCATTGATCGCCAGAATCAGTCCCCGGCAGGCTCGGCGGAAGTGCTGGCCATTGACGGCCAGCCCGAAGGCACCTATGAGCTGCGCGTTCAAACGGTCGACGGACGCGCATCCGAGTACATTATGGTCCTGTCGTTTGAAGACGACTTCCAGCTTGAATTGATGGGCTTCCTCGCTTCCGGCGCGCCACGCAACAATGTCACCCTCAATTCCGAGACCAGCCACTACTGGAACTTCACCGCCGCTGCCGGCAATCGAATTACGATTACGGTGACGCCTGACGCTCTGTCAGATGCCTATGTCTATCTCTATGGGCCGGGAGGCGTCGAGATCGATCAGTTTGATGATGGTGATGTGGGCGAGGTCGAAGTCGTCGAGTACACCGTGACGGGAAGCGGCCTGCACACGATCGTTATTGAAGATCTGGAAAGCGAGGAGATGGTTTACTCCATCTTGGTAACTATTCAACCCTAATCGTCATCGCATCCTCTTGCAATGACTTCTTGCAGTCTATCTAACTGAAATCAAAGATAGGGCGGCTATCATCGGCTGATGGAGTCTGTCATGAGAATCATCGTCTGCGCCGACGACCCGCTGGCCCGCGCCGGTCTTGCAGCCATGCTTGGATCCTTGCCGGAAATCCTGGTAGTGGCCGAGGAGGCTGTCGCGCTGTTGGCCGGCGACGACCCCTGGCCGCTCGATGAGCAGGCCGAAGTCGTCGTCTGGGATGTCGGCTGGGGTGGGGTCGCTGATGGCGTCGATGTGGGCACAATCGCTATGCCGGTTGTGGCGCTGGTGGGCGATGATGAACAAGCCGGCGACGCCTGGCTGGCAGGCGCCCAAGCCTTGCTCTGGCGCAATACACCCGTGGACGACATCTTGATCGCACTGCAAGCGGTAGACACTGGATTCGTTGTCCTGGCTACGGGATTCACAGGCACACTCAATCGTCAAACTCAAGTCATCGTCGATCCCGACTCGGAAGACCTGACAGCCCGTGAAACGGAAGTGCTCGAGCTGGTGGCCCAGGGCTTGACCAACAAAGCCATCGGCCGGCAACTCTCGATCAGCGAACACACGGTGAAGTTTCATCTCAACGCCATATTGAGCAAGCTCCACGCCCAAAGCCGAACCGACGCCGTGGTAAAGGCCACGCGTCAGGGGTTGATCTCCCTCTAATCCCCGCAACCTACCCGTTCTGGCAGGCCGCCGACCATCCTTCCGGGCGGTGTGTTTCCAGGCACGTTGCCGTATCCTCCCCATAGACAACCTATCTGCTTGCGGACAATACGTATTCCGAGAGCAGCCCGAACGGAGATAAAATGGCAAAGAATCTACTTGGCATGTCAGAAGAATTGGTGGGACTGGTGCAGGCCGGCGGCCAGGCCACCGTCCGCATTGAAGGCCGGCGGCGGCACAAACGCCACCGGCATCGTCTGGTCAGCCGATGGACTGATCGTGACAGCGAATCATGTCGTCCGACGCGATGACAATATCACCGTGGGCCTGGCCGACGGCGAGAGTGCAAAGGCCACGATGGTCGGTCGTGACGAGTCGACCGATGTCGCCTTGCTCAAGATCGACACCAGTGGGATGAGCATGCTGCCCCTGGCCGGCGAAGCGGAGATGGCCGTCGGTCACTTGGTGCTGGCCCTCGGACGACCGGGCAAGACGGTCCAGGCCACCCTGGGCGTCGTAAGTGCCCTGGGCGGCAGCTGGCGGACCGGCATGGGTGGCGAGATGGACCGCTATCTGCAAACCGACGTGGTGATGTATCCGGGATTCTCAGGCGGCCCATTGGTGGGTGCCGGCGGCTCCCTGTTGGGTATGAACACCTCCGGCTTTGGTCAAGGTGTGAGTCTGACTGTACCCCATACCACCCTTACGCGCGTCGTGGATTCCCTTCACTCGCACGGCAAAATCCGACGCGGCTATCTGGGCGTCAGCACGCAGCGCGTCCGCTTACCGGAAAGCGTTCGGGATGAGTTGAATCAACGTGCTGGTCTGCTAATCGTCGCTGTGGAGCCGGGCAGTCCGGCCGATGAAGGTGGCTTGTCGCTAGGGGACACGATCGTGAGCATCAGTGGCGGGCCGATCAAGACCCATGACGATCTTCTGTCGGCACTAAGCGGAGAAGCGGTCGGTCAGAAAGAGATGATCCGCATCTTGCGAGGCGGTCAGTTACAGGAATTGGCTGTGAAGATTGGCGAGCGAAGTTAACGCCACGCCGCAAGAGGGGGCACCGGCTACACGGGTGGCTGGTGTCCTCTAGTAGTCGGCCGATCCGTTGTCGTTCAAGCGGCGTAACGTCACAAAGCGGCTACCACCCTCCACGGGCGTAATGCGCGAACGATAGGTGTGACCGTTAGACAATTCCAATACCGCATCATCACCGGCTTCAGGCGCACTAAGGCCGCCTTCCACAATCATCCGCACCAACCCCACTTCCTGAATCAAATCCATAATGGGTCGGCCGATGACGTCATCGTCGGGTAAGTCAAAAAGCGAGCGTGCGGCAGCGTTAAACACCAACAGTTGGAAGTCCTCATCGACGACCATGACCGGATCGTCGATTTGCTCAACCACCTCACCCAGGATGTTTCGCTCACGGGCAATGGCGTTGTACATATTGGCGTTATTGATGGCGATGGTAGCGTAACCGGCCAACGCGGAAAGTGCCCGCGTGTCGTTGTTGTCGAACGTCGTCTCTTTGATTTGATTGGTGACACCCAGAACACCAATTGGTTGGTTCTGCAGAATCAGCGGCACATAGATGAGCGATTTCACCAGAAGTGCCGTATGTTCGCGTTTCCATTCGGAGTCCGTGCCGATGGCAATGGCCCGCTTGGTTTGCAAAACTTTGCCCGCCAGGCTGTCCGTGACACGTTTGCGCATCGTCTTGGCCTGACTGTCGAGGTTCTTGGATGCGCGGATGTAGAGCTCACCGCGTTCCTCATCCAGCAGCATCAGAGAGCCTTCTTCGGCGCCAACCACATAGACGGCCGCTTCCACGACCTTCTGCAAGACCTCTTCCAAATCGAGTGAGGACGAGACTGACTTGCCCACGCCATAGAGTACATTCAGCTCCTGGGCGCGACGTTGCAATTGGGAATTGCTTTCCATCAGCTGGTCAACCAGCAAATCACGTTCTTTCTGTAGCCGGCTCTCGCGCAGCGCCTTGTCAATCGATTGGCCCAATTCCTCAGCATCGATTGGCTTGATGATGTAATCCTTGATGCCCAGCCGGAAGGCTTTGACGGCCGTATCTTCGGAGCCTTCGCCCGTTATC
The DNA here is from genome assembly GCA_963695535.1 of uncultured Chloroflexia bacterium. Lineage (GTDB taxonomy): Bacteria > Chloroflexota > Anaerolineae > Promineifilales > Promineifilaceae > Promineifilum. Next base: position 146,862 of record CAVOGT010000001.1, on the reverse strand, counting down.
AAAATAGAGGGGATGTTGACACTGCGCTCATGCAAGCGTTGCAGCACTTCCAGGCCGGTCATGCCGGGCATCTGCTGATCGGTGATCATCAGGTCCGGCTCTTTGGCAATCGCCATCTCCAGACCCATCATACCATCTGTCGCCACAAGGACTTCAAATCCCTTGGGTCTCAGAATGTATTCGACGACAAAATCTCGAATGTCGTCTGAGTCTTCAATTACCAATACTCGCTCATACATAGGCGCCAACGTAAGAAAAGGCTGATAAACCGACTGAATCTTACCCCTCGGCAGCTATCCTCGCAAGCTGCACTTGTCGCCAACCGGCCAGTGCGATAGCATGAACACATCAGGAGCATCAGACCAATTGACGCATGAAATGAAGACGCGACCGACTTCTCGTTTAGGATCCATCGTTGCTTTGTTGATGGCTGCCGTGTGGTTGCTGTCAGCCTGCCAACCGCCGCCGACGCCGAGCGAGGAAGCGCCTGACATCACAGTCACCCCAGGGACAACATCGCCGATCCTGGCCATTGTCACACGTATTGTAGAGCGTACTGTAATCGTCACGCCCACACCCGATCCTCTCGCCGCCCAGGACGACGAACAAATGCCTGTGGAGCTAGATTTGCCGCTCGAATTCAGCCTGCCTGACCTCGACCCCCAACGCGCCACACGGGATACTCAGATTGATCTGGCTGAGAATCTTTTTGCCGGGCTAACCAATTATGACCCGGCCACCGATACTATCGTCCCTGAACTGGCCACGAGCTGGGAGATCGGTCCGGACGGCCGTACCTGGACTTTCACGCTACGAGACGACATCAATTGGGTTCGACCCGGCGCACGTTTGCTGGGAGACGAGGGGCTTTGGGAGGCAGAGGCGATTCGTCCGGTCACGGCCGACGATGTCGTGTTTGCTGTCCAGCGGATTTGCAGCGGGGACATCGAGAACCAATTGGCCTACGCGCTCTTCATTGTCGACGGCTGTGAGCTGGTCAACACTGCGCCGCAGCTATCTGAAGGGGATGTGCAGAGTATCGGAATCCGTGCTCTGGACGACACCACACTTCAAGTGACATTGACGAAACCAGCCGGATACTTCCTGGCCTTAACCAGTACGCCGCTATTCCAGGCCGTGCCGCGAGACCTGGTTGAGGAGCTGGGGACAGAATGGCAAAATCAGGCCGGAGAAACAGGCACCGGCTGGCAAACACCTGAAAACCTGGTCACCAGTGGGCCCTTTATGCTGGTTTCGGATGAGATGCTCTCCCAACGGGTCGTTCTGCAGCGCAACACCTTGTGGCCTATTGACCGCGGCGGCAATGTCGAAGTTGTGAATCTCTTCATTGTTGACGACGAGACCAATGCGTATGAGCTTTGGCAGGGTCGGACGCTGGACGTTGCACCGTTGCCGAACGACGAACGAGAAGCGCTGTTGAATCGATCGCCGGAGAAAGCGCGCCTGGTGCCGCAACAAATCCTGTTCTATCTGGGATTCAACTTCGACAGCCCCATCTTCCGCGAACCGGAAGTGCGCCGCGCTTTCAGTGCGGCCATCGATCGCACGGCCCTCATTGAGGAGATCTATGGCGGGCGCGGCATTCCTATGCGCCATATGACCGTTCCCGGCGTGGTGGGTGCGCTGCCCCCGGATGAGGTGGGCACCGGCTACAGTCCCGACTATGCTCGCCAGCAGATGGCCAATAGTTCGTTCAGACTTGTCGACTGATGACACCGTTCACGTTTCTGGTCAGCTCGGCCGACCTGTCGCTGCGACAGGCGGAGTTGATTCGCAAAATGTGGATCGATGAACTCGACTGTCCTGAAGAAACGATCAAGATCGAACAGGCCCAGTTTGGCGCGCTATTGGCCGACACTCGCCGCGATGCCAATTCAGCCCGGCCGGATCTGTGGGAATTGGCCTGGTCACCCAGCTTTCCCGACGCTCACACGCTCATGAGCGACCTGCTGCAGTGTGCCGACAGCGAGAATCGGCAGAATCGCGAATGCTCGGAGGCCGACACAATCCTGCGCCGCGCCGCCACAGGTGCCGATCAGGCAGAGCGCACCGCGCTCTATCGCCAAGTCGAGAACCTCTTCTTCGGTGAAAACGGACTGTACCCAATCGCGCCTCTCTATGTTCGGGCACGGGGCCTTGCGGCCCAGGACTGGGTATCGTTCACGCCGGCCATCTATGGCGGTGAACAGTATGACGCGTATGTCATTGACGCGACGACCAAGGAACTGGAACGAAGCCGTACTACGACACCATGAGCGACATGGACGAACTGGCAGCTCAGGCTGCCGCACTTGACATCGCTTTATCTGATAGCCAGCTCGACCAGTTCGCAGCGTATCGGACCATGCTCATCGAATGGTCAGAGAGTCGCAACCTGACGGCCATCCTCGATCCGCATCAGATACTCATTCGCCACTTTCTCGATTCGCTGACCTGCGCCATCGCCGCAGGTGATCTAGGCGGCTGTCGGGTCATCGACGTTGGCACGGGGGCCGGCCTGCCGGGCGTGCCGCTGAAGATACTCTATCCTGATCTGGAGCTGACGCTGGTGGACAGCCTGCACAAGAAAACCGCGTTCCTGCAAGCCGTCACCGACACACTCGAGTTGAGTGGCGTCACCGTACTGACGGCCCGCGCGGAAGAGCTGGGCCAGGATCCCTCACATCGCGAGACGTACGACTGGGCCATGGCTCGCAGCGTGGCCAAGCTCAGCACATTGGCAGAGTATTTGCTGCCGCTGGTTCGCGTTGGCGGGCATGCCCTGGCTCAAAAGGGGGCCAGTTCGCGTCGGAAGTGGAAGAGGCACAGGCGGCCATTACGGCTCTGGGGGGCACTTTAGCCGCAACCCACACAGTTCAGCTGCCAACTGTGGACTCAGCCCATGCCCTTGTGGTGATCGACAAGCTGTACCGCGACCGAAGGCCGTTATCCCCGTCGCGTGGGTGTCCCCAGCAAACGGCCGCTCTAGGGCTCGGTCGTCGCGTCAAGTTCGACGCGTCCTTCACTGACCAGCATACTTGTGCTGCTGGCCAAGAACGAAGGCAAGAACATCCCTGGGTCGGTTGCCGTCAATAGCGCCTGCCCCGTTGACCCACCCTGTACGGCATCCTGCACATAGGTCAGCAACGCCTCGCGCCGGTGAAGGTCAAGCTCGGCAATAACCTCGTCCAGCAGCAGCAGCGGCACGTCCGACGTGACGGCCTTCATCCAATTGATCTCGGCCAGTTTGAGGGCCAGGACGGCCGTTCGCAATTGGCCGCGCGATCCATAGTCACCCAGATTCTGACCATTGACCAGCAGCATCCAGTCGTCCCGATGGGGCCCCACCGAGGTTGAGCCACGGGCCATGTCCACCGAGTGGGCTTCTTCCAGGACTTGGGTCAGACGTTCGGCCGCGGCGGCCGGTTCCGTCGCGTGCTGTTCCAGCCAATCGCCGTCGGCGCGTTGTTGCTCCAGCGAATCACGGCCGTTAACCTGCCAGCGCGGCAGATAGGCCAGTCGAATAGTCTCCCGCTGCTTGATGAGATCCTCGTAGTAGATGCGATGCGTTTCACGGCCGATAGCGTTGACGAATGTCGCTCGTCGGGCCAGAATGTGGCTACCGGGGACGATGAGCTTCTGGGTCAAGATAGGCAGAAGATCAGCGGCGTTGCGTGCCGAGATCTTGCCCTCAGCCATGCGTCGCAACAGGGCGTTGCGCTGTTCCAGCACCTTGTTATAGGCTGACAGGTACCGGCAATAGTCAGGATCGACCTGGCACAGGGTGATGTTCATGTAACGCCGGCGCGCTGCGGGGGAGCCGGTAACCATATCGACGTCTTCCGGCAAGAAACAGCACAACCCGCAGCTGGCCCAACAGGTCCATCAGGCGCACCTTGCGACGATTGATCAGCGCCTCGCGACGCAAGGTCGGCGTGCCGGTCGCTTTGCCGTCGCGATTCTCCATGATCAGCCGCATCTCCAGTTGGACCGCACCATCGGGGCGCACCAGATCGGCTACCAAACGGCCGACGACCACCGGTTCACCTAGCTGCTGGGCCGCCTGGTTCACCATCTGGTAGTCCTGGCTGGCATGGGGTGATCGCGTGGTGGCCAGCAAATAGAGCGCCTCCAGCAAATTGGTCTTGCCCTGCGCATTGTCGCCGTGCAGCAAGATAGAACCCGTCGGTAGGTCCAGTTCCAGCCGGGAGTAGTTGCGGAAATTGGTCAGCGACAGCCGTCTGACTTGCATGCCGGCAAAGATAAGCTGAATCTTACGGTCGAGGCAAGCACAAGTCGCCGGCGGTTGCTATGAGGGTGTCTCCATGCTATGCTTCTTCCTTAGTCTGGGGACGCCATGTGAGCTGGGTATGGGGAAGCTGGACCGGCAACGATTGCCATACGGGTAAGGACCCGGCACGACCTATGACTACTCCCGATATCATCTTCATCGTACTCGATACGCAGCGAGCAGATCGCCTGGGCTGCTATGGCCACAGCAAACCTACATCACCGAATCTGGACCGATTTGCCGAGCAGAGTGTGCTCTTTGAACAGGCTGTCGCTCCGGCCCAGTGGACCATTCCCAGCCACGCCTCGATGTTCACGGGGCTATACCCAACGACGCATGGCGTAACGCAGTCGTCGCAAGGACTCAGCCCCAACCGGCCCCACGTAGCAGAGGTACTGCAAACAAGCGGTTACGAGACCGTAGGCTTCTGCAATAATCCATTGGTCGGCATCCTCAATAACGGCTTCAAACGTGGATTCGAGACGTTCTACAACTATGGCGGGGCGATTCCCAGTCTGCCGCGCCATTCATCGCCGTTGCCCACGCCCCTGAACTACCTGGGCGAAGGCTATACACAATTTCTGCGGCGCATTTCATATCCGATCCAGAACTTCTTCGGCCAGTCTGATCTGGCCTTTCGCGTATCGCTCAATTCGTGGCTGACACCGGTGTGGTCCAAATTGGCAAACTTCAAGGGACAAAACCCGCGCTCTGTCAAGGATGTTGTTTGGTTCATGGAACAGCGCGAAGAGGCCCAGCCGGAGCAACCACTGTTTCTGTTCCTGAATCTGATGGAAACGCATTTGCCCTTCTGGCCCCCTGGCGAATACATCGACCAAATGGCCCCTTATATTCGCCACAGCAAGGAAGCACGCACCATCATGCGCTCCTGGAATCGCGAGGCATACCGTTGGGCCGCGCCCTTGAAGGAGCCACTGGGCGAGCTGGAAAGCCAGGTGCTCAACGATCTATATGACGCTGAAGTGGCGTTTCAGGATGACTACCTCGGCCAATTGTTCGAGACACTCGAACAGCGCCAACGCCACAAGGATACATTAACCATCATCGTGGCCGACCACGGGGACGGCCTGGGCGATCATGGCTATTTCGGCCATGCGTTCGTGGCCTATCAAGAACTGGTCCATGTCCCTCTGATCCTCAATTGGCCCGGCCGATATGAAGCCGGTCAGCGCATTGACACGCCGGTCAGCACGCGCCGTGTCTTCCACACCATGGTGGAAGCGGCGGGGGCAGCACCGGCCGCACAGGAACAAATGGAATCGGTTCCCGGCCTGGATGTGGCCACGGCGCGGCGCTTGTCCTTGCGCCATACGATCGCAGGCCGCGACCCGGAACAGAAGACGGCTTACAGCGAAGTCTATCCGCCGATGAATTTTGCCAAGGCCATCGAACGTCGCCAGCCGGAATTACTCCACGAGTTCCGTTGCCTGGAAACGCGGCGGGCTGTCGTACGCCAGGGCGTGGCGTCAACGGATAGCCCCAATCCGGCCATGAAACTCATCCAGATATCGGATCAGGCCGACGAGCTTTTCGACCTCGCCGAAGATCCGCTAGAATTAGACAGTATCCTGGCTGAACAGCCGGACCTGGTCGCGGCAATGGATGCGAAACTGGCCCAGATGGTCAGCCGGACCACCCGCGAACGTGATTCGTTGGCCGGCAGGCGCAGCCGTGGAAATCGAGAGCGACGAGTTGCTGAAACAGCGACTGCGTGGCCTGGGCTATATGGAATAACCCGCGTCACCAAACACGTGCGCCCGCATACTTTTTCATTTCTTTCGAGCTTGAACTAGACCTTTTGCAACAGAGGATTATTGGCATGCTAGACGGACTTACTATCGACCCGGTAGCCTTCACGATTCCCATCGGCGATGGCTTCCCAATTTACTGGTACGGGATTCTGGTTACCGTGGGCATCGCTCTGGGCGCGTTGTGGGGCGCGCGCGAAGCCGCCAAGCGGGGCCTCAATGTAGATGAGTTCTTCAACGGGCTCATCATCGTCGTCCTAAGTGGCTACATCTTTGCCCGCCTGACCTACGTGTTGCTGGAAGTCTTTGCCGGACGAGGCGACCAGTTTGATTCGCTCATGAGCATCGTCAACATCCGGCAGGGTGGCATCAACATCCTGGGTGGGTTTATTGGTGCGGCCGTTATAGGGTATCTATATCTGCGCTGGCGCAATCTGGATTTCTGGCAGTACGCCGATGTCGCCGGGCCGTCCCTCTTGCTGGCGCAATCGATCGGCCGATTCGGCAATTTCATCAATCAAGAACTCTACGGCCCGCCGACTGACCTGCCATGGGGTATTCTCATTGACGCGCAGCATCGTTTGCCGCAATTCAGTGACCTTTCCCAGTACCCGCTGGACACCCGCTTCCACCCCACTTTCCTGTATGAATCGCTGTGGCTGTTCCTCGGCTTCCTGGTGCTGGCCTATCTGAGCAGTCGCTACCGCGACTGTGTGGCGCCCCGGCGTCCTGTTTGGCATCTTCCTCATTTGGTGGGGCGGCGGCCGATTCGTCATCGAGTTCTTCCGCCCGGATCAGGCGACCATCGGCACTTCGCCGATTACCTACTCGATGATCATGTCGCTAGCGCTCGTTGGCGCCGGTATTTGGGTCATCATGTCACGCAGCCGCAAGCTGACCAGTAAATCGCGCCGCAGCAAGCTCCCACCGAAACCGAAGCCACGGCGAACGGCCTAGAACACGCAACAAGACGTTATTGCCAACTGGTTAATTGATGGGTCGGCCTGCGGTCGGCCGGTCAGGAGAGACAATCAATGAAATTCGCCACCGACTATGGGGAGATGGCTCTAACGTTTGATGATGTTCTACTGACGCCGGGGTATTCCGAAGTCCTGCCGGCCGAAGTTGATCTGCGCACGCGCGTAGCCGGCGACATCTATCTCAACCTGCCGGTACTGTCGGCGGCCATGGACACCGTAACCGAGGCGCCCATGGCCATCGCTCTGGCCCGTTTGGGCGGCATCGGCGTCATCCATCGCAATCTGACGCCGGAAGAACAGGCCGAAGAGGTTGACAAGGTCAAACGATCCGAGTCAGGCATGATTGTCGACCCGATCACGCTGCGGGCTGACGCCACGCTGGCCGAGGCCGAAGCTTTGATGAGCCGCTACCATATCTCCGGTATTCCCATCACCGACGAGGCAGGCCGACTGGTGGGCATTCTGACCAATCGTGACACCCGCTTCGTCACGCCCGGCGAGCAGTTGGTCTCAGAGTTCATGACCAGCCGGAACCTGGTCACCGCACCGGTCGGCACCAGCCTAACGAGGCCATGGAAATCCTCCATCAGCACCGCATTGAAAAACTGCCCATGGTGGATGATCAGGGCCATCTAAAGGGACTGATCACCGTCAAGGACATCCTCAAGAAGATCGATTACCCGAACGCCGCCACGGATGATCGAGGCCGGCTGCTGGTCGCGGCCGCTATGGGTGTCGGCGAAAAAGGTCTTTCGCGTCTGGACTTGCTCGTTCAGGCCGGTGTAGACATCGCCGCCATCGACACGGCCCACGGCCACACCAAGCTGGTCATCGAGACCATTCGCGAGGCCCACGCACGCTATCCGAAGCTGCCGATTCTGGCCGGCAACGTCGCCTCCGGCGATGGCGCTCGCGCGTTGATCGAAGCCGGGGCCAGTGGCATCAAGGTTGGCATAGGCGCCGGGTCCATCTGCACGACGCGCATTGTGGCCGGATCGGGCGTGCCTCAGATTTCGGCCGTGGCTTCCAGCGCGGCTGTCTGCCGCGAACTGGACGTTCCCTGCATTGCCGACGGCGGCATCAAGTACAGCGGTGACATCGTCAAAGCGCTGGCCGCCGGAGCGGATGCGGTCATGCTGGGCTCCATGCTGGCCGGACTGGAAGAAAGCCCGGGCGAGATCATCCTCTACGAGGGCCGCCGCTACAAAGTCTATCGCGGCATGGGCAGCCAGGGTGCGATGCAAGGTCACGGTGCGGATCGCTATGGCAGCGGTGTCCAGCCGGCCGGCGGCCAGGTTCGTGACAAGCTGGTGCCGGAAGGCGTGGAGGGCCAGGTCCCTTACAAGGGCCAGCTGAAAGACGTCGTGTATCAGCTCATGGGCGGCGTGCGTTCCGGCATGGGCTATGTCGGTGCAGCCGACCTGTCCGAGCTGCGCGACAAGGCCCGCTTCGTGCGCATCACCAATGCCGGGCTGCTCGAAAGCCACCCCCATGGCATCCTGATCACCAAAGAAGCGCCCAACTATCAGGCGCGCCGCTAGCCGACGACCTTACGCATGAACAAGGGCATCGTCTACGCTGCCTCGGCCTACGTCCTCTGGGGCTTGCTGCCCCTCTACTGGAAAGCGCTGCAGGTGGTGCCCGCGATGGAGATCCTCTCGCATCGCATTGTGTGGTCGATGCTGTTTGTCGGCGGCATCCTGCTAATTCGCCACAATTGGGCCTGGCTGCGCCCGGCGCTGCGGCAACGACGTGTGGTCCTGGTGTTCACGGTCAGCGCCATCCTGTTGGCCGTCAACTGGTATACCTACATTTGGGGTGTCAATCATGGCTTCATCGTGGAAACCAGTCTGGGCTACTTCATCAACCCCCTGGTCAGTGTTCTTCTGGGCTATGTCTTCCTGAAGGAACGGTTGCGCATAGGACAACTGGCCGCCATTCTCATCGCTGTGGCCGGCGTCTTGTATCTGGCTTTCAGCTACGGCGCGGTGCCATGGATTGCCCTGACGTTGGCCTTCAGCTTCGGCACCTACGGGCTGTTGCGCAAGACGGCCAGCCTCAACTCGGCCGAAGGGCTGTTCATGGAAACGGCCGTCCTCTTCCTCCCGGCACTGGGCTACCTGCTCGTGATGGAAAGCCGCGGCACGGCCGCTTTCGCCCATATCGACCTGCGGACAACACTGCTGCTCATTGGCGCCGGGGCAGCCACGAGCATCCCGCTGCTGCTCTTCGCGGCCGGAGCGCGACGCATTACGCTGACGACGCTGGGCCTGCTGCAATACATTGCCCCAACGCTTCAGTTTCTCATTGGTGTGCTCATCTACAATGAGGACTTCGGACCCAGCCGGGTCATCGGATTCAGCATGATCTGGACGGCACTGTTGCTCTACTCGCTGGAAGGCATTCGTCATCACCGCCGCACACACGCGGCGGCCACACCGGCGCCGGAAGAGGCCGCCCTTCTGTCGTGACCCATGGCCACCGCTAACCACTTTCTGACCACCATCCGGCATCAGCCCCCGGCTCTCGGTGTGCTCGTAACGTTGGGATCGCCCGAGGTCGCCGAGTTGCTTTCGCTGGGTGGCTTCGACTGGCTGATGATCGATCTGGAACATAGTCCAATTACCTTGGCGACAGCGCAGCACATGGTCCAGGCAACTCGACCGCCTTGCAGTGTCCTGCTGCGCCTGCCCGAAAACTCGCCGGCGTGGATTAAGCAGGCGCTTGACACCGGCGCCGACGGGATTGTTGTCCCCATGGTCAATAGCGCATTCGAAGCCGAAGCGGCTGTCCGCGCCGCCAAGTATCCGCCGCTGGGCACACGCGGGGTTGGAATTGCGCGCGCACAGGGATACGGCAGCACGACTGACGAAACCCTGCGTACCGCCAACGCGGAAACAGCTGTCATCATCCAGATAGAACATGCCAACGGCGTGGCCGCCATCGACGACACCCTGTCCGTATCCGGCATTGACGGCGTTCTGATCGGCCCCTATGATTTGTCCGGCAGCCTCAATCATTTGGGTCATATCGGTCACCCTGCCGTGCAAAAAGCCATTAATCGGGTTAAACATGCCTGTGCCTCCCGTTCGATCCCGGTGGGCATCTTCAGCATCCGGCCCGAGGCTATCGCCCAAGAGATCGCTGCCGGCGGCCGCTTCATGCTCATTGGCAGCGATACGCAGTTCATGGCGGGTGCGGCTCGTCAAGCACTGGACCTGGCGCGTCGGCCGACCCCGGCACACGTTACCCGTCAGTACAAGGCGACCTATACCGACCCCATCCGCCTACGGCAAGGCGAGCGCGTCACGCTCGGCCGCATCGACACCGAATACCCCGGCTGGCGTTGGTGCATGGCGCAGGACGGTCGCGAGGGCTGGGTGCCTATGGTGCTGCTCGGCCCGGAAAGGGACGGCACCGCTTTGGCCTTGGTCGACTACGATGCGATTGAACTAAGCGTCGAGCCGGGCGACGCGCTGCTCATTCATCGGCGGCTTGATGGCTGGCTGTGGGTGAGCAACAGCCGCAACGAAACCGGCTGGATTCCCGACACCCATGCCGAACCTGTTTTCCCGGCGGCCGACCAAGGAGCCACACCGCAATGACGTCATTCGATCATGAAACCTATATCTCGCCACTGACCTGGCGCTATGGTAGTCCCGAAATGCGTACGCTTTGGTCCGAGGTCCACAAGCGACGGCTGATGCGGCGGGTCTGGGTAGCCCTGGCTGCGGCGCAACACGAGGCCGGTTTGGTATCGGTCGAACAGTTGGCCGATCTGGAACAGCATGTCGATGGCATTGACATCGAGCGTGCCCTGGCCATCGAAGAGGAGACGCGCCACGATGTCATGGCCGAAATTCGCACCTTCGCCGAGCAATGCCTTGTGGGCGGTGGCATCATCCATTGGGGAGCAACCAGTGCCGACATCACCGACAACGCCGACGTGTTGCGCCAGCGCGAGTCGGCCGAACTGTTGGCAGCCCAGCTTCGCGCGCTGCTGATGTCATTCGCGACGCGCATTGAAGCCACGGCCGATCTGCCGATCATGGCCCACACCCATATCCAACCGGCTGAACCGACCACGCTCGGCTATCGATTTGCCATGTATGCCCAGGACATTTTGGAGGACTACCGCCAGCTTCAAGCCCTGATAGGCGACCTGCGCGGCAAGGGTCTAAAGGGTGCGGTGGGCACGCAAGCAGGCTATGCCGAAATGCTCCAGGGCAGCACCATGAGCGCACTAGACATGGAAGCCATCGCCATGCAACGACTTGGTCTGCCCTACTTCCCTATCGCCAGCCAAACCTACACGCGCCAGCAGGACTTGCGACTACAGCATATCCTGTCGGGCATCGCCGCGAGCTTGCACAAGTTCGCGCTCGACTTCCGTATCCTGCAGTCGCCGCCGTTTGGAGAGTGGGCCGAGCCATTCGGGCGCACTCAAGTTGGCTCGTCGGCCATGCCCTTCAAGCGCAACCCGATCAACGCCGAGAATATTTGCTCCCTGGCCCGCTATGTGGCCGCGCTGACGGCAACGGCCTGGGACAACGCCAGCCAGGCCATTCTCGAGCGCAGCCTCGACGACAGCGCCAATCGTCGCATTATGCAGCCGGAGGCGTTTCTGGTAACCGATGAGATGATCCGGCGCGCGACTCGTCTGGTCGAACAGATGACGGTCGACGAAGCGCAAATTGCCCGCAACCTCGACCACTATGGCCCCTTCGCCGCCACGGAACGCGTCCTGATGGCGTTGGTGTCCGCAGGAGCCAGCCGACAGGACGCCCACGAATGGATCCGCGAGGCCAGCCTGGCCGCGTGGGCCGCTCTGCGCGAGGGGCAGGACAACCCGCTTATTATGCTGCTATCCGCCGACCAGCGCATCCTGGCCTATCTGGCCCCGGCGGCCGTGGTCGAGATGCTTGACGCCCGCGACCACACCGGCACAGCGGCCGAACGCGCCCGAGCGATGGCTGCAACGCTGCGCGAGACAGTATGAACCGGCTTGCCCCCGCACCGGACTACGTCATCGAATCGGCTCAGGGTTTAGCTTTGCAGATGCAATGCGGTCGGTCGTAGCTCCAACGCCGCAATCATCTCACGCAGCTCGTCATCCGTGAGCGGGCGGCCCTTGCCGGCGGCCGCCACCAATGCTGCCTCCAGCATGTTGGTGCCAAACGATCGGCCGTTCATGCGTGGTGTGGTCGTAACCAGCCAGTCGGCACCGCGGTCGCGAAACAACGCGACATCGGCAGCGGTAGTTGTGTTAGTGCAGATGATCTTGCCGTCCAGACGTCCCGGCATGTACTGCTTGATGAAGTGACAATCTCCGGCGATGACCGTAGCCCAATCATACCATTCGCCAAACTGGGGCGTGTTCTTTTCCTGGCTGTCGCCGGTGGGGTAAAGCATCTCGAAAGGCATGCGGCTTACCGCAGGCATGATCAGGCTGGTTATACGCTTGAACGCCTGCTCTGTGCGAATCGGGATAGGCAACCCCAATCCAAACATCAGGTCGCCAAACACCACCTCGTAGCCTGCATCCAGAAAGGACAGTGCGCTGCCCCACCGATCGGCAGCGCTCGTGATCATCACTCGCCGCGGTTCCGGTCGGCCGATCTCTTTGTCAATGAAGTCGGCCAAATGACGCTCCAGCGTACTCTTCAACCCGGACCCGTCAACGACCGGCGTCTGTTTGATGCCCTCAACCAGCGGTGTGACGGAACGCAAAGGATAGCGACGTCCGGCCACAACCAGAGCCAGATCCGCACCGCCGACACCGAAGGCATCGACCGCGCCGTCCAACTCCGCGTAGAGCTGAGCCATCCGTTCGCGATCGCCGTCGGTGCCAATGCGCTCAAGGCGCACGCACTCACCCAACAGCTCCAGTTCGGCGGTCGAGTCCCGCGTCGTGGAGCCCAGACTAACACTGACAGCACGTTTCATAGCAGGTCTTGGTGGAAGTGATAAGAAGTGATGAATAGATGCGTCTCATAGCAAGACGCGACTGTTTGTCCGCGTCGGATGTGATGAACCAAACTTAGGGCGTTGCCGTTGCCTCTCGCGCCAAATGTGTCGCCCGTTGCATGGTCTCGCTCCACTCGGCAAAACCGCGACTAAACAGACGCGCGTCTCTTCCTGCCCCCGTGACAATGCCCTTGCGGCTCAGGCTGCGGGCCTGTCGCTCGGTGAAGGTCCTGTCGGCAGCCACGCCTTTGAGGGACAGCGTGCCTCGCGCCAGTGGTGGTAACGTTGACCACAGTTCTTGCCAGTACGGTTCGGCCGCGGCCCGGAACTGCTGTTCGACGCGCAGGCGGTCGTATTGATTGGCGTCCAGCGCCGCAAATAAGTAGGTACCAACCAGCTGCAGGAACAGTGGATGCGGACCGGCGAGATCCGTGAAGTAATCGGCTTCGCCATCAGGCATGGTCAATCCCAGGCGCGTGACGGATGTCGCCAACAGAGCCAGGGCATCGGTCCGGTTAAGTAAACCGATATCGAGCTGGACCAGGCGCTCGTAAATTGTCGACGGCAGGCCTGCCGTCTGAAACAACTGTGCCGGCGGGGTATGGGTTCCCGTAACCAGCGTGACAACCTCATCCCGAACTAATGCCTCCAGTCGAGAATGAAAGGTGCTGTCGAACTGTCTCGGACGCCATAGCAGCTGCTCCGCCTCATCGAGGATCGCCACCAGCTTGTGACCGTCGCGGGCCAACCGCCGCACCACCCTATCCAGTTCATTCGAACCGGTAATCTCTGGGAGATAGCCCGGTCGAATCTTGCTCCACCACTGCGCCCATAGGGATAGTGATAATCCGTCGGGCGATTGCGAAGCCACATCGCTCATATCGACATAGGCGATCACGGCTGTATCGGTTAGTGTAGGGGCCGCGGCGACCTGGCGCAACAGCGAGGAGACTCCCATCTTGGACGGCCCGACAACGGCCGTGTGCGTGCCGGCGAACAACCGTTGGCGCACTGTCTCACGCTCGGCCACTCTGCCGAAAAACATGAACGGTTCTGTGACCGGTCGACCGGGCGTAAAGGGATTGCGACTGACAAGCGCGCCAGCGAACGCACTGTCAGATGACAGGCTATCCGGCAAGCCGCCTTTGGGATGTGATTCCCTCGACTCCAGCGCGCCGGTCCTTCCGGGGTGAGCGCTGGTTGATGGATTGGCTGATGTACTACCCATAGTATGCTGCGGCGTTGCGGTACCGTTTCGAACCGAACGCGCTGCAAGTATACCAATGTCCGGGAATGGTGGGCATTGTTTCGCTTGCCTGTCTGCGTGAATCGCGTACCATCAACAGAATTGCCTGCCGGTGACGAATCGTGGGCCAGTCTAATGTGATACTCTGGCGACGATGATTAGCGGTTAGGACCAACCAAGGAGTAATCATGTCAAAACTAACGTTTCCGTCCGACTTCGTTTGGGGCGCGGCCACAGCCTCTTACCAGATTGAGGGTGCCTGGGAAGAAGATGGCAAAGGCGAGTCCATCTGGGATCGATTTACACACACACCGGGAAAAATCATCGACGGTAGCACAGGCGACGTAGCCTGTGACCACTACCATCTTTGGCCACAAGATGTCGAGATGATGGCAGATTTGAACCTGCGGGCCTACCGGTTCTCAATCGCCTGGCCGCGCATCTTGCCGGAAGGACGCGGTCGCGTTAATCAGGCAGGGTTGGACTTCTACAGCCGGCTGGTCGACGGCCTGTTGGCAAAGAACATCACCCCTTATGTGACGTTGTACCATTGGGATTTGCCCCAGGCCTTGCAGGACCAGGGCGGCTGGCCGGAACGCGCGACAGCTGAAGCATTTGTCGAATACGCTGATATCGTATCGCAGCATCTGGGCGACCGCGTCGCCAACTGGATCACTCACAATGAGCCGTGGTGCATCAGCTTTCTTAGCCACCAGATCGGCGAACACGCTCCCGGTTGGCATGATTCCGTTGCGGCCGTCCGCGCCGCCCATCATGTCTTGCTGTCGCACGGGTGGGCCATGCCGGTGATTCAGCGCAACAGCCCGGAGTCCGAAGTTGGTATCACGCTTAACTTCACGGTGGCAGAACCCGCTTCCGGCAGTGCAGTCGATACGGACCTGGCACGCGGGCTTGACGCCATGTTCAACCGCTGGTTCCTGGATCCGCTTTACGGTCGGGGTTATCCAGCTGACGGCGTGGCGGGCCTGGCTTCTATGTACCCCCATGGGCTGGACTTCGTTGAGTCTGGTGACATGGCGGCCATCAGCGTGCCAACCGACTTCCTGGGCGTGAACTATTACACACGGGCTGTTATGCGGGACGAGGGCGCGGCCGATAATCTCCCCCAAACCACTTTTGCCGACCTGCCCCGTACTGAAATGGACTGGGAAGTGTATCCACACGGACTCTACAAGCTCTTGAACCGGCTTCACTTCGAATATGAAGTGCCCAAGCTTCTGGTCACTGAAAACGGCTGTAGCTATAGCGACGGCCCGGATGAGTCGGGTCAGGTTCCGGACGAGCGCCGACGAACCTACTTGCGCGATCATTTCGCCGCTGCCCACCACGCCATGCAGAACGGTGTACCATTGGCCGGCTACTTCGTCTGGTCGCTCATGGACAACTTCGAGTGGGCCAAAGGCTATCTGCAGCGTTTCGGTATGGTTTGGGTAGATTATGAGACCCAACAGCGTATCCCCAAAGATAGCGCCCTCTGGTATCGGGATGTCATTGCCAATAACGCCTTTGATTCCAGCCAATGAGCTTCGAAGCGGTCGATGAGAATCAGCTGGCCGACCTGAACAACGGTTCCGATTCCGGCGGCGTGGAGAACAACGCGCAGTCCGGCGGCGCAGGCGGGTATCTGATCCTGTTGATGGTCTGGGCCGCCGGAATCGGGCTCTTGACCGCCGTCCTGTACGGGAGTGTCTGGCTGTTTGAACAGTTCGACATCCTCTCTGGCAACGAGCCGTCGCCTCTGCCGGGGATTATCATCACGCTTTTGCTGGGCGCTCTGGTGGCACTCCCTGCCCTGTGGGCGAGCCGCCGAACGCACCGAGAAACCATTCAGGCGGTCCTGGAAACCTGGGCAGCGGCCGGCCTGCTGGTGGTGTTCTTCACTCCCGTACGCCTGGCGCCGGTCACGGCCGGGCAGTCCGGCGCTCTCCTCCAAATCGGATGCGCCGTCCTGTTTCTGATGGTGGCCCGACGCCTCTTCCCGGCTCCCCCGTCGGCATCAGCCACGTCTCCTTACTGGACGGCCGTCGTGGCCGCCGCCCTCGTCGGGAGCTTCTGGGTCGTCTGGGGAGCAGCCGGCTCCTGGTTAGACACCACGCTCAATTTGATTGCCGCCATGCTGCTCGGTTGGTCAGTCGCCACGATCTTTCGCCGGCGCCTTCTGCCCACGCTGCGGACCACGGACGAAGCCATACGGGGGTCTGTCGCCCTGGGTGGGCTCGCCATGGGTGCGGCGCTTGCAGCCATTGGTGGCGGTTTCGGCACCAGCGGTCAGCAGCTCATTCTCATGGTGCTGTTGCCTGCTCTAGGCTGGCTGCTCATGGGCATCGCCGCCTTCGGCCGTGGCGAACGGTTGGCAGGTGGCTGGGCCGCTGTGGGCCTGGCGGTGGGGTTGGTGGCTGCCGCGCCAATGATCCTGGTCGATCAGGAAGAACTGCTGCTAATCCTCAACCTAGGCTCACAAGATGTGGGGTACTGGGCAGTGCAGGCCACTGTCTGGGGATCGCTGGTGGCGCTGCTGCTGGGACTATTGGCAGTCGTCTTTGCCCGCCGTCTGCCGAAACAGTCGGCCGGACGATTAGGGCGAGCCGCAGCTGCCACTTCAGTTGGATTATTAGCCACCCTCTATCTGTGGACAGGCCAGCCCGGCTTTCACGGCGAACGCCTTTTTGTGATTATGCGCGATCAAACCCAATGGCCCAAGTCAGAACCGGCCGCAGACTATTGGGCTCACCGCCAGACCGTCTATGACGATCTGGTGAATCAAGCCGATACTTCGCAGGCAACGATCCGGGCGACCCTGGATCGTTACGGCGTGGACTACACCCCCTACTATCTGGCCAACGCTATGGAGGTCGACGGCGGTCCGCTGCTGCGCCTGTGGTTGAACTCGCGGCCGGAAGTGGACCGCATCCTGGTCAGTCCGCGTCTGCGGCCACTGCCAGAACCGCCGCCCATGACCTCGGATACGGCCGATCCGCCAACCGAACCGCAATGGAATCTGACCACTATTGGTGCGCCGCAGGTCTGGCAGACCTTGGGCGTGACCGGCAAAGGAATTGTCATCGGTCAAGCTGACTCCGGCGCGGAGCTATCCCATCCCGAACTGACCCGCAGCTATCGCGGCAATCAGTCTGGTGGGCCGGCGGGTGATACCTACAACTGGTTTGACCCCTGGACTGGTTCGGCCGCGCCGAGAGACATCGGGGGGCATGGCACCCACACATTGGGGTCAATTGTTGGTGAAACTGTCGGTGTCGCTCCCGATGCCACATGGATCGCTTGCGTCAATCTGGAGCGCAATCTGGGCAACCCGGCACTGTATCTGGACTGCTTGCAGTTCCTGTTCGCGCCTTTCCCGCAGAACGGCGACCCACTAACAGACGGCCGTCCCGATCTGGGCGCCCATGTGTTCAACAATTCCTGGGGGTGCCCGGAAATTGAAGGCTGCGATCCCGATGCGTTGCTGGCCGCCGTTCAGGCTTTGCGGGCCGCGGGTGTGTTTGTGGTTGCGTCGGCCGGCAATGATGGCGACGCTTGCAGCACAGTCAGTTCGCCCATTGCGCTCTACGACGAGGTGTTTTCGGTCGGCGCGGTGGACATCGCCGGTGATATTGCCTCATTCAGCAGCCGCGGCCCGGTGACGGTCGATGGCAGCGGGCGCACCAAACCCGACATCGCCGCGCCTGGTGTAGACGTACTCTCCAGCTATCCCGGCGGCACGTACAGCGTGGCTAGCGGCACATCCATGGCCGGGCCTCACGTCGTCGGTGTAGTGGCCCTGCTCTGGTCGGCCAACCCGGACTTGATCGGTGATATTGACCGGACAGAAGAACTGATCACCAGCACAGCCCACGCCTATGAAGCCAATCCAGGTATCGCCGAATGCGGTGTGCCCGGTGTCGTGCCGGACAATGTGGTTGGCTATGGCTTGATCGACGCCTTTGCGGCCGTTCAGGCCGCCCTGGATAGCCGCTAGATCAACTCGATAATCGTCGCCTCACCCTGCCCCACGCCGACACACAGCGTGGCCAGCCCATAGCGCATCGGCTCACCCGCCTGCTCGCGACGCTCCATCTCGTGCAGCAGCGTAGTCAGGATACGGGCGCCGGAACAACCGAGCGGGTGGCCTAAGGCAATCGCGCCGCCGTTGACGTTGGTGATGTCGGGATCCAATCCCAATTCATTTATCACGGCCAATGACTGCACGGCGAAGGCTTCGTTGAGTTCAATGAGATCGACATCCTCCAGCGCAATCCCCGACCGTTGTAAGGCCTTACGCGTAGCCGGGACCGGGCCCAAGCCCATGGTGCGCGGGTCCACGCCGGCGGCTCCCGAAGCCATCCAGCGCGCCATCGGCTCTAGCCCCAGGTCGGACGCCTTTTCGGCCGACATTACCAGTAACGCCGCCGCCCCGTCATTGAGGCCGCTTGAATTGCCCGCGGTCACCGTGCCACCCTGTCGAAATGCGGGACGCAACTTGCCCAACTGTTCCAGGCTCGTGTCCAACACATAGCCATCATCGGTCAGACGGATCCGCGGATGCTCGTCCGTATCGACCATCAGCGGATCGCCGCGTCGCTGGGGAATGGGGACAGGGACAATCTCAGACCGAAAACGGCCGTTGTTGATGGCATCCATCGCCCGCCGTTGGCTCTCCAGGGCAAAGGCGTCCTGCTGATCGCGGGTAATGTCGCCGCCCTCCAGCTGCCCGGCGCAGCTCATCTCGTAGATATTCTCGGCTGTTTCACCCATCGCCTCCAAGGGAAACAGGGCTTCCATCTTGGGATTAGGGTAGCGCCAGCCCAAAGTCGTATCCCAGCCTACGATGTTGCCCGATGGCCCCCAGGCGCGGGAATTCTTGGGCACCGAGTACGGGGCGCGACTCATACTCTCTACGCCACCGGCAATGTAAACGTCCCCCTCACCGGCGCGAATGGCGCGGGCGGCCATATTGACCGCGTTCAGGCCGCTGGCACACAAGCGGTTCATGGTCACCCCGCCCGCTTCGTAGGGCAGCCCGGCCAGCAGCGCGGCCATGCGAGCCACATTGCGGTTGTCCTCCCCAGCCTGATTGGCACAGCCCAGATAGACCTCTTCCACCATTGCCGAATCGATGCCGGTCCGGCGAATCAGCTCGCGGATGACCAACGCGGCCATATCGTCCGGCCGCACATCAGACAGCGCCCCGGCATGTCGGCCGATGGGCGTCCGCACCGCATCAATAATGACTACATCACGCATTGTAAAGCCTCCGGTTCAGTCAGATGCTAGTCGCCGGATGGAACACTGCATTTCTTGCGGCCAGCGGCAAGCATTCTACAATCATGTTGTCGGTTATTGTACCGTGCCACCATCATTGCGAGTAAGAAAAGGGCTAACTATCCATGGTAACTGTAGCAATCGTGCGTCAAGATCCCGAAGTCGAGGCGCTAATCCTGGAGGCCAACGCCTATCTGCGGGCCTTGGACTACACCGAACACGGCAAGCGACACGCCGGCATTGTCTCCGACATGGCGTGCGGCATCCTGACTGATCTGGGTTATGACGAACGAACCGGCGAGCTGGCCGGAATAGCAGGCTATCTTCACGATGCTGGAAATGCCATTCATCGTCAGAACCACGCTCTCAGCGGCAGTACCATCGCCTTGCGTATCCTCGAGCGGCTGGGCATGCCGCCCACCGAAACGGTCCTCATCGCCAACGCGATCGGCAACCACGAGGAAGAGCGAGGTTACGCAACGACGCCCATTTCGGCCGCGCTAAACATTGCCGACAAAGCGGACGTGCATCGGTCGCGCGTCCAGGCTGACTTCGCGGAGTTCGATATCCACGACCGGGTCAATTACGCCACTACGCACCGCACACTAATAGTCGATGCCGAGCACGCCGTCATCACCCTGGAACTCATTATCGACACCGACTACGCCCAGGTCATCGAGTACTTCGAGATCTTCCTGGACCGCATGCGCATGGTGAAACAGGCGTCAGAGTTCCTGGGCTGTCACTTCCGCTTGATCATCAACGGCACGGTCTTCTCGTAGAAGGCGCCTAATCCAGGCCCAGGTGCGCTTCCACTGCAATCTTAATGACGCCGCCGGCAACCAGCCGTCGCACACGCTCCATGAGCGGGGCCAGGGCGACATCGTCGTCAATAAACGGCACCGTCTCACGAATCAAACGATAGGCCACGGCCGTCCCCTCCCCTAGTTCAGCAGTCGTGTGCCCCAGTTGGCGCGCGCGAAAATCGACACCCTGCGCCGCCAACAGTAACTCGATGGCCACAATCGTCTCGACGTGCTCCAGGATTTGCTCAGCCTGCCGCACGGCCGTTGGGCCCATACTCACATGATCTTCGACGTTGGCGCTGGTGGGAATCGAGTCAGCGCTGGCCGGGTGGACCAGCACCTTGTTTTCCGACGCCAGCGCCGCGGCCGTATATTGGGCCATCATCAACCCACTCTCCAGCCCGCCCTTGTCCGTTAGAAACATCGGCAACACGCCGCCATTGCTGTCGGCATCCACCAGTCGGGCGCAGCGCCTCTCGCTCATATTACCCAACTCAGTCAAACCCAGCGCCAGATGATCCATCGCCAGAGCAACCGGTTCGCCGTGGAAATTACCGGCCGAGACCACGTCAATGTCACCGGTCGTATCATCCACAAAGATGATCGGGTTGTCGTTAACCGTGTTCAATTCAATATTGACCACCCACTGAGCATAAGCAATCGCATCGCGCACGGCACCATGCACTTGGGGAACACAGCGCAGCGTGTAGGGGTCCTGCACATGGCGCGGATCATCGGAGCGCAAAAACCGGCTGCCGCCAATCAGCCGCCGCAGAAAGGCCGCGCAGTCAATCTGCCGGGGATGCGGCCGCAGAGCATGGACACGGGCATCATAGGCGCGGTCGGTGCCATGGAGTGCTTCCAGGCTCAGGCAGGCAGCTATGTCGGCTGTCAGGGCGAGGTTGATGGCGCGGCGTACAACCAGAGCGCCCATACCCACCATTTGGGCGGTTCCGTTGAGCAGAGCCAAACCTTCCTTCGCTTGCAGGCAAACAGGCGTCAGCCCGGCTCGTGTCAGCGCGGCCGCCCCGTCAAGCCATTCCCCCTGGAAGTGCGCTTCTCCCTCGCCAATCATCACCAGGGCCAGATGCGCCAGGGGCGCCAGATCGCCACTGGCGCCCAGCGATCCCTGCGCCGGAATGCGGGGTGTCACCCCGGCATTGAGCATGCCCAGCAGTAGTTCCACGATGACCGGGCGCACGCCAGAGTAACCCAGCACCAGCGTGTTGGCCCGCGCCAACATGATAGCCCGCACAGCTGTGTCGGACAGATCGGCCCCTACGCCGACGGCATGGCTGCGCACCAGATTGAGCTGAAGCTGCTGCACTTCATCGGCCGAAATCACGCGGTCCTTGAAGCGGCCGAAGCCGGTCGTGATGCCATAGACCACGCGACCCTCAGCCACGAGTTGGTCAACGGCCGCCCGGCAGCGTTCGATTCGGGGCAGCGTGGCCGGGTCCAGCGCAACCTTGCGGCCCTGCGCCACAGCTACGACATCATCAATTTGGAGAGCGTCACCAGAGATAATCAGGGGGTTCATGCGCGTAGTATAGCAGAGTCAGCCGCCGGACAAGCGGCCGTGCGCGACGGCAATTGCCGGAAACCATCACCGGACGGTACAATTACCTTATGATTGTGGCCGGGCCGGGTTGGAAATCCATCGTGGGGCATGAGTGGGCAGTTCAGTTGCTTAGCAATGCGGTTGCTCAGGACCGGGTCGGGCATGCCTATTTGTTTACCGGGCCGACCAACATCGGCCGCACGACGTTGGCTCGCACGTTTGCCCAGGCGCTGAATTGCACGGCCGATTTGCCTGACCGTCCCTGTGGCCAGTGCCGGGCCTGCCGGCTCATTGCCTCCGACCGGCATCCGGATGTGCGCGTGCTGGAGCCGGAGGCGACGGAACGCGGCACGCAGTCGCTCAAAATAGAGCAGATTCGCGGACTGCAGCAGGATCTGAGCCTTTCGGCCTACGAAGCACGCCACAAGATCGCCATCATCCGCGATTTCGATGCCGCCCTCCCCAGCGCGGCCAACGCATTTCTCAAAACACTGGAAGAACCGCCGGCCAATGTCATTCTGCTGCTGACGGCCGGTGACGCCGACCGCCTGCTGCCAACGATTGCCTCGCGCTGTCACACCATCAATCTTCGCCCTATCCCCCCGGCGCTCATCGAAGAGACGCTCATGACCAGCCACCATGTCGCGGCCGACCAAGCCCGACTGTTGGCCCACGTCGCCGACGGCCGTTTGGGGTGGGCGATCACGGCCGCCGGGGACGCCGACATCCTGGAACAACGCACCTCCCGGCTCGACCTGCTGGACAAAGCGCTGGCCGCCACGCGCGTCGGCCGATTTGCCCTGGCGGACACGCTCTCACGCAAACCGGACCAGCTGCTGCCGACCCTACGTATTTGGCTGAGCTGGTGGCGTGATATGGCGCTGGTGACATGCGGCCGGCTGGAGGACGAGTATTTGAGCAACGTGGATCGACAGGGAGATCTATATAGCCATTCGCAGGTGTGGTCCACGCAAGAGGTTCTGCGCGGTCTGGCCCGAACGAACAAAGCCATCTGGCAATTAGAACACAACGCGAATACGCGCCTCGTCCTGGAGAACATGATGCTGGGCTACCCATTTGCCAAGTGATCGTGTGCGCCTAAGGAGAATCCATTGTGAGCAGTGAACACATCGAATTGGGCGAGATCCAGGGCGTTACCGTGACGGCCGAGCGCTCGGTCGTCTGGGCGTCCGCGCTGGTGTGGCTCGTGTTCACAGTGCTCGGCGTGCGGATATGGCGGCTGAAGCCCGGCGCGGCCCTAGCCGGAGGGCTGTTGGCAACCGCGCTCCACTACTTCTCCGAGTTTTGGCACCAGATGGGGCATGCGCGAGCGGCCCGCCGGACCGGCTATCCCATGACCGGCCTGCATATGTGGACAGCCCTGGGCACCTCCGTCTATCCGGAGGATGAGCCCACCCTCCCCGCCGAAGTGCACATATCCCGGGCTCTGGGCGGTCCGCGTGCCAGTTTGCTGCTGACGGTTCTTGGCGGCGCCCTGATGGTTCTGACCTGGCCGTTGCGCTCCGTGGTCAGCATGGTGACGACCTTGTTCGCCCTCGACAACCTACTGGTCTTCACGCTCGGCGCCTTTCTGCCGGTACCCGGTCTGGAGACAGACGGCACAGTCATACGCCAATACGGCCGCCGCGTGCGGCGACGCAATATTGTTCTGCAGGAGTAGCAACCGACAATGACAACCGCCGCACCCACCCTGGACGCATTGCTGGATTTTGCCCTGGACGCCGCCTGGCAAGCCGGGCGGCTGACGTTGGCCCACTTCCAAACCGGCATCACCGCCGAACGCAAAGCTGACAACTCCCCGGTCACATTGGCCGATCGCCAGTCCGAACAGAAGCTGCGCGAGCTCATTACCGCTCGCTGGCCCGACCACGGAATTATTGGCGAGGAGTATGGCGAGCAGAAAGGCAGTAGCCGCTATACCTGGATTCTCGATCCCATTGACGGCACCAAGGCATTTGTCAGCGGCGTGCCCTTTTACTCCGTTCTCGTGGCGCTTGTCGAGGACACCATCCCGGTCCTGGGGGTGATCCACTTCCCCGGCCTGAACGAGACCGTCTATGCCCGGCGCGGTGGTGGCTGCTTCTGGAACGGCCGTCGTGCCCACGTATCCAATGTCAGCGAACTATCAGAGGCCGTGCTGCTGGCCAGCGACATCGATTCGTTCGCCCATCAGGGTCGCCAGGAAGCGTGGCAGCGCCTGATTGACAGCACTTACATTCAGCGGACATGGGGCGACGCTTATGGCTATGCCCTGGTTGCTACCGGTCGCGCGGAAATCATGGTTGATCCGATTATGGCCCTCTGGGACTGCGGTCCCATGCAAGTCATACTCGAGGAAGCGGGCGGCATTTTCACAGACTGGGATGGCGAAGCAACGATCTACGGCGGCAATTCAGTGGCCACAAATGCCGCCCTCCATAACCAGGTGATGGCCCTGATTCATGGAGAAGGCGCCTAGACAGCTGGCGATCGCTGGCACAATGGTATCGGCGGCCGGATGAGAGCGCCCATAGCCGATCGAGGGGCAGTGGGCAGGGGCTTCGGCCGTGTGCTACAATTCGCGGTCTGAGTCTTATGGAGCAAACCTCTGGCCAGCAGCCGCCGAGCGCCGCCAACCTGTCTCAGGGCATTCGGCCGATGACCGCCCTCGATCCACAGGCCGGACCCAACGCACTGCCCACCCACACCGAAGCATTGTCCCGCGCCTTGTGGCGTGATGCGGCTACGATCGCCTTGCTGGCTCTGGCGGCGATTATCTTTTTCTGGCCGGTCGTCTCCGGTCAGGCCTGGTTGCCGGCCGGCGGTGGGGATTCTGTCTCGTTCCTCTATCCCAATTATCGCTTTGCCGCCGACAGCCTGCGTTCGGGAACCATTCCGTTCTGGAACCCCTACCAATACGCCGGTGCACCCTTCTTGTCTGACAATCAGTCCGGGCTGTTCTACTTGCCCAACCTGATTCTATTCTTAGTCTGGCCCGGCTTTTCTTATCGCGGCATCGAGTGGCTGGTTATCTGGCATTTCTTCTTTACCGGCCTGGCCATGTATCTTTGCCTGCGTCTCTATCGACCCGCTCTACCCATCAAGCGCGTCGCAGCCCTCATGGGCGCGCTGGCCTTCATGTTCTCCGATGTCTTTATCACCCACATCGGCAACCTCAATTTGATCGCCGTCGCCGCCTGGCTGCCACTGACCTTCCTTGGCCTCCACCGAGCCATCATCGCCGATGGGACGTCGCGCCGTCTGCTGTGGGCCGTCGGCGGAGGCGTAGCCCTGGGCCTGGGCACGCTGGCCGGGCACGGGCAGATGACATTCTTGCTGGCCACTTTTCTGGGTGTCTACGCACTATACGAAACCGTTGCCCGTCACCAGTGGTGGCCACTGCCTTTGCTGGCACTACTGGGCACGGTGGCCATTGGAATAGCCGCCATCAGCCTTTTTCCGGCAGCCGAAACGCTGCAGCACACGCTGCGGGGCGAGTTCGACTACGCTCGCTCCACCAATTACGCCCTCACCTGGCAATCGCTTACCGGCCTGGTGGCGCCAGATTTTTTTGGTCGGGGCGCGGCCGACTTTTGGGGCAGCTGGCTACGCGTCGAAGTAGGCTATGCGGGGGTGATCACCTGGCTGTTGGCGCTCGTAGCCGTCGGCCTGGTGCCCAAGCGCCAGACCCTGTTCTTCGTCATTGCCGGGATCTTTTTCCTGATTCTGGCCCTCGGTCCCCAAACACCGCTTTACCCGCTGCTCGCTCGCCTGTTGCCCGTCATCCCCTTCCAGGTGCCGGCCCGCTTCGTGTTGCTGCTCGATTTCTGCCTGGCCATGTTGGCAGCATTGGGCATTGACGCCCTTATGCGCCGCGAGGCGGTGGTGTGGCCACGCCTGCGATGGGTTCTGGCCCTTGGCGGCGCAACGGCCCTTGCCGCCGTGATCATCTTGGTCTGGCAGCGACAGACGCTGCTGCCCTCCCACCCCGACCAGGGAACGCAGATGGCGCGGGCCATTCTGGTGTTTGCCGGGCTGGCGGCCGCCGCTCTGCTGATTGTCCTGCTCGCCTCGCGCCGCCTTACTGCCGGGCGCTCTGTTGGCCGGGCTAATCGTCGCTCTGCTTTTCCTGGACCTGTACGGCCTCGGCCGATACGTGGAGATCGACTGGAACGATCCGACGCCCGGCTTCGCTGAGGGGTCGCCCGGGCTGGCCTATCTGCAGTCCGATCCCGGCCTCCACCGTCTGGACATCACCACCGGCGCGTGGCAGCCCAATATGCCCCAAATCGAACACCTCTACGCCACGCGCGGCGTCTACAATCCGCTGGAACTTGCCAACTACAACGTATACATGGGCTCGGTTGGCTACCGCGGTTCGCCGGCCTACAACGTTTTGGGTATCAAATACCTGGTTGGCGGCAAGAAAGAGCCGCCCGGGGACACCAATTTTATCGTGCCGGTGTTTGAAGACGACCCACAGGTCACCATTTACCTCAACACGCTGGCGTTGCCGCGGGCCATGGTCCTGTATAATGCAGATGTGATGACTGACCATGATGCCGCCTTCGATGCGGTTCACAGCGATTCGTTTGATCCGGCCCAGCGGTTGGTGCTGGAAGGCGGGCAAGCGCTGAATCAGGCCCCCGGATCGGCGGCCATCGAGATTCAACGTTATGATCTCAACGAATCCGCTTTTCGCGTGACCACTGACCGCCCGGCCTACTTCTTCTTGAGTGATATTTATCACCCGGATTGGGAAGCGACCATCAACGGCACCGCCGCACCCATCCTGGTGGCCAATTACGCGTTCCGGGCGCTCTACCTGGAGGCGGGTACACATGATATCAACATGCGCTATGTGCCTTCGGGCTGGGTCACCGGTGTGATGGTAACCATAGTGACCTGGCTGGCCATCGCCATTCTGTTAGTGGCGAATCGTCACCTTATTTCCGACCACCTGCGCCGACGGCCGATTGGGTCGCCCGGTGAATCAAGGGAGGCTTAATATGAATACAAACTGGACCAATTCGATGATGAAACAGATCTCAGTGGTGGCCCTGCTGCTGGCCTTGCTCGTCCTGGCTGCCTGTGCCGGAGGAACAGCCGACGAAGCCGCCACCGACATACCACCGGCTGCCACCGAGCCAGCAACCGCGCCAATCTCCGTTCAACCGGACCGGGGGCAGGCCGTGGTCAATGGCGTCGATGTGCTGGTGATGGAGTCCTTTCCCGTGCAGGTCAGTATCGTGGCCAAGGGGGACCTGCCTGATAGTTGCACCACCATTGATCAGGTGATTACGCAACGCAACGATGACGGTTTTCGCGTGGCCATCACCACCTTCCGCCAACCGGAACAGCTTTGTACGCAAGCACTCGTCCCCTTTGAGGAGACCGTCCCTCTGGATGTCGCCGGATTGCCCGCAGGCACCTATCCGGTCATCGTCAATGGCGTACAGGAGAGCTTCACGCTGGATGTAGACAACGTCCTGCCGGAAGACCTTGCCCAGCCAACGGCCGAAGCACCGGTAACCGACAATAGTACGGCCGGGACCGGTATCGGCGGTCTGGTGTGGCATGATCTATGCGGCATAACTGGGTCGGCCGTTGTGGAAGGCCAAACGTTGCCAGACGGGTGTGTCATCTCCGCCGACGGCGAAACGATTATCGCCAACGGCGTCCTGGATGCCGGCGAAGAAGGCATTCCCGGCGTCGAAGTGCATATGTTCGCCGGTGACTGTACGACGGCCGTACCCGGCGAAGAGCTCATCGCGTTAACCGATGACGACGGCCGTTTTCGTTTTGACGATCTGGAAGCGGGGGACTTCTGCGTCTTCATTGATGTGGCTGAAGCGCAAAATGTGACCGTGCTGGAAGAGGGCGAACTGACGTTTCCCACCAGCAATGGCGTCGTGACCAACAGTGTGACCGTCTCACTGGAGGCAGGCGTTAGTCAGGATAATGTTGACTTTGGCTATGACTTTGCCTTCCTGCCCCTGCCGGATGTGAGCCTGGCCGACTGCACCAATAGCATCGAGTTTGTTCAGGACTTGACTGTACCGGATGACACCGTTTTCCCGCCCGGTGCCGAGTTCACTGCGGCGTGGCGATTGCGCAACAACGGCACTTGCCCCTGGACCGAAGCCTATGCCCTGGCTGTTGTCGGTGGTGACGCCATGACTGAGGAGACACGTGTGCCATTGCCCAACACCGTGGCTCCCGGCCAAACAGTCGATGTATCGGCCGTATTGACGGCACCCCTAGTCCCGGGCACTTATCGCGGCAACTGGCAAATTAGCGACCCTGACGGCAACCCCTTCGGCATCAATGGCGTCATCGAAGATGCCTTCTGGGTACAGATCGTGGTTGAGGAAGGGGCCGAGCTCGCGCCGACAGTCGAACCGGGCTCAGCTTCCGGCGTGATTGGGGGCATTGTCTGGGAAGACGTCTGCTTCATCACCAGTAGCGGAGCGGCCTCGCGCGGGTGCGTGGAGACAGAAGAGGGCAGCGGCTTCTTCCGGGGCGACGGCAGCCTGAACTTTGGCGAGGGTCCGCTGGCAGGAATTACTGTGCTGCTCGGTGAAGGCGTGTGTGGCGAGGGCGGTCGTATTGAACCGGCCAACCTGCTCTCAACAACGATTACCGACGACGATGGGCTGTACCGCTTCGCGAATCTGGCAGCCGGGACCTACTGCGTGTCAATTGACGCGATTGGGCCTGATAATGTGGACTTGTTGATTCCCGGTAACTGGACCTGGCCTGCCCCGGGAACGGGGCGCGTTGCCCTGCGCCTTGCCGCCGGAGAAGAACGACTGGCCGAAGATTTCGGTTGGGACTATCAAGAATAGGCCTTTTCGGGCCCGCACTAGTCGGAGTAAGGCTTCTTGTAAGCCGACAGGACTAAGCTTATGGTTGGTGATCTACCGCAAAGCTTTGCACTGTGCCTGATGCGGACCGAGGTTTTCTCATGGAACTAGAGAGTGTACAGTTAGAATCGGGGACGGAGTGGGATATTGAACCCTATCCGTGGCATGGCTTTGGCTTCTTGGGGAAGCTCATCGCCGTGGGGCTGCCACTATTGTCGATTGGTATCTTGGTTATGCCCTTCCTGGAGCATTCGTCATTGCGACGCCTGTCTCGCCTTCCGGGTCTTGGCGGCGTGGTTGACTGGCTCGTCAACGGCGGGGGATCGTGGTTTGTCGGCATCGGTCTACTTATGCTATGGGTGGGCTTCCTGGTCTTCAAGCGCTGGCGCATCAACTCTAATGAACATCAGTGGGTGGACGCCGGGTGCCCCCAGTGCCAGGAGCGGGAAATGGTGCGGGTCGCGCGCGAGCGAAGCGATCGCTGGTATGGCCTGCTGAGTATCCCGGCCTATCGCTATGCCTGCCGGAACTGCACCTGGCGCGGACTGCGCATAGCGCGTCGCCATCGTCACGTCATCTTGGATCAGGAAGAGCTGATTGTAGCGTCATCGTTGGCTCTGGAGGCGGCCGGGATCCCTGTTCGGGAATCAGCGCAGCCGGAGATGCGTGTCGAGGTTGAGATGCCTGAGTCGATCGAGGCAGCAGCGGTCTTGCCGGACCTTGACGACGATGACGCGACCGACGAAATGCCGGACGAGAATGAGGGCGAGCTCGCATCAAACGAAGAGACAGACGAATTGATGACCGAAGAACCCGTTGGCGCACCATCGAGCGTTCGCGTTGACGGCGAACCACCGGCCGATGACGATCTCGACTGGCTCTGGAGCAGGCTTTCGGACGACAAGTAAACAGCCAGCTTAGCAAGCGCAGGAAGTGGGTTAGGGACGATGGGTTAAACGTGCCTGAGCTTTTGCAATGCTCTATACCCGATCGACCGGGCGGCTTTGACAGGCACCCCAATCTGGTCTATAATACTGGTTCGCTAGGGTTCGGCCGCCTCCACTGCCGGCCCGGCAAACTGAACAATCTGAATTTTGAACGGCCGGCATCGCGAATGCCGGTTCTTTTTGGAGGTTGACGTGTACGCAATTGTTGAAAGTGGTGGCCGGCAATACCGCGCCGAAGAGGGACATACCTTCTCAGTCGAGAAGTTGCCCTACGAAGTCGGTGAACAGATTGATTTGACCAATGTCTTGTTGCTATCTGATGGCGAAACCTTCAAGATTGGCCAGCCGACGGTCAGCGGAGCCTCAGTGAAGGCTACGGTTGTGAACCAGTACCGCGGCAAGAAGATCCTCGTTTTCAAGTACAAGCCCAAGATTCGGTATCGCCGTCGCCAGGGCCATCGCCAGGATTATACGCGCCTGCGGATTGACGAGATCATCGCCGGCTAACCTGCTTGCAGGGATAAGGAGAACTAGAAATGGCACATAAGAAAGGAGCCGGCTCATCTCGCAATGGTCGCGATAGCAACTCCAAGCGTTTGGGTGTCAAGCGCTATGGTGGCGAGCATGTCATTACCGGTAACATCATCATTCGCCAGAAAGGCACGAAAGTTCGCCCCGGCAACAATGTCGGTCTGGGCAAAGATTTCACGATTTACTCCCTGGTCGATGGCCAGGTGACCTTTGAGACCAAGCATGGTCGCAAGGTGGTCAGCGTATATCCGGTGGAAGTCGCTTCATAACGACGGGGGATAAGTAACATGAAAGAAGGCATTCATCCCGAATGGTATCCGAACGCCAAGGTCATTGTGGACGGCGAAGTGGTTATGACCGTCGGTTCCACATCACCGGAATTGAACGTCGAAGTCTGGTCGGGCACCCACCCTTTCTACACCGGTACGCAACGTCTGGTTGACACGGAAGGTCAG
The DNA here is from genome assembly GCA_963695535.1 of uncultured Chloroflexia bacterium. Taxonomy (GTDB): domain Bacteria; phylum Chloroflexota; class Anaerolineae; order Promineifilales; family Promineifilaceae; genus Promineifilum. The sequence continues at coordinate 116,163 of CAVOGT010000001.1, read as the reverse complement.
GTCGACCGCTTCATGCGCCGACTGCAGAAACAGCAGGAAATTCAGATCACAGTCGAAGAGACGCGCGAAGCCCACAATCCCGCGAATTACTCCGTTGAAGAGATGGAGCTGGGAACTCGGGCCACCAAGGCGCTGGTGGAAGCCAATCTCATCACCGTGGGTGATGTGGCGGAATTGCTCGTCAAGAGCGACGACGCATTGTTGGCCGTCCAGGGCATTGGGCAAAAATCGCTGATCGATATCAAGCGCTATCTGCGGAGCGTGGGTCTCTTCTCGTAACCCGCGGTTTTTTGCCGAACAGTAGGCTTCAGCCATAATAGGGCAGGCACGTTAACCGCGTGCTTGCCCTTTTTATTTTGTCTGCGCGGAGGGTCCTGATGACCAGACACACCAAAGGACGTATTGAACTCATTTGTGGCAGCATGTTCAGTGGCAAGACGGAGGAGCTTATTCGTCGCCTGCGCCGCGCCGTCATTGCCCGTCAGGAAGTGCAAGCCTTTAAGCCCGCCATTGATCAGCGCTACCATGTTGAACAAGTGACGTCCCACAACGGGCTCAATTTCGAAGCGCAGCCGGTCACGCTAGCCCGCGACATTCTGGCCGCGCTCGACCCGGCCACGACGGTCGTGGCCATCGACGAGGTCCAGTTTTTTGATGACGGCGTCATTGAAGTGTGTGAACAGTTGGCCCACGACGGCAAGCGCGTCATCTGCGCCGGACTGGATACGGACTTTCGCGGCATTCCATTTGGCCCGATCCCAGCGCTCATGGCTCGAGCGGAAGAAGTCAACAAGCTGCATGCCATCTGCGTCATATGCGGCGAGGAGGCCAGCCGCACCCAGCGCCTGATTGAGGGGCAACCGGCGGCATTTGACGACCCGGTGGTCATGGTTGGCGCGGCCGAAGTCTACGAAGCCCGCTGCCGACAATGCCATGTCGTACTTCCTTCCAACGGACACAGGGCCTAACGAGGTATCTAACCATGCGCGATTTACAGGATGACATTGCCTACGTTCTACTGGATGAGGCCACCATCGCCGCCCGAATTGAAGAACTGGGGCGAAAGATCACGGCCGATTATGCCGAACACGAGGACTTGCTGCTTGTTTGTGTACTGAAGGGTGGCTTCATGTTCCTGGCAGACCTGACGCGAGCCCTCCCCCGCCCCCACAGTCTGGATTTCATGGGTATCTCCAGCTATGGCAAGGGCACAACCAGCAGCGGCGCGGTGCAAATCATCATGGACCTGAAAGCGCCGATTGAAGACCGCCACGTGCTGATCATCGAAGACATTATCGACAGCGGCCGAACTCTGGAATACATGCGCCGCAATCTGTTGACGCGCTCACCCGCGTCGCTCCGCATCTGCACCCTTCTCAACAAACCCGCCCGACGAGAAACCCACGTGGATGTTGACTACATTGGCTTCGACATTCCCGATGAGTTTGTTGTGGGCTACGGTCTGGACTTTGATGAACTGTACCGCAACTTGCCGTTCATCGCTGTCCTGAAGCCGGAGGCATTTGCCCACCTCAACCTGTAATGGTTCATGACGTGAACGACAGCCACTGGCTCGCGCTACTTGACGGCGCAGTGGTCGGGAAGGGCGTCACGGCGAACGAAGCTGTGTCAGCGGCGCGTCTGCGCTTTCCCGATCAGACACCCCGATTGCGTTTTCATGAGAGCGCTATTCATCAGCCGTTAGCACTCAGCCCTCTTCTAGAGCAATTGCGCCCCCTATTAACGGATTTGGCAATACCAGTCTACCTCGTTGGTGGCGCAGTGCGTGACGCCGTCATGAATCGACTGAGCCACGACCTCGACCTGGCGGTCCCATCCGGGGCCATTGAGCTGACCTTTCAGATTGCCGACTCCCTGCGTGTGCCTGCTTATGTATTGGACAAAGACCGGGACGTCGGTCGCATTATCCTGCCGGATTGGTCAACCACTATCGACATTGCACGCTTCCGGGGACCGGATCTGCAGGCTGATTTGCTCGGGCGTGATTTCACCCTCAACGCATTGGCGCTGCCAGCCACCGCCGGCGATGGCGCCAGCATCATTGACCTCACCGGCGGACTCGATGACATCGCGGCCGGGCTGATCCGCCGTGTTCAGGACGACTCGCTGGAAAGCGATCCGGTACGTGCCCTCCGAGCAGTTCGGCAATCACTCAAGTTTGATTTCGCCATAACCCCCGAAACGGCAGCGGCGATTGAGGCGGCGGCACCGCGGCTGTCGCAAGTCTCGGCCGAACGCGTTCGCGATGAGATCCTTAACTTGCTCATGGGCCCGCTACCCGATCAAGCCGTAACGCAGATGGCCCGGTTCGGGTTGCTGCCGGTGGTTCTTCCGGAGGTAGCGGCCCTGGCAGGCGTAGACCAGTCCCCACCCCACCACGAACCGGTGCTGGAGCATACGGTCAGTGTTTTGCGCTGGCTGGTACGCGTGGAGCAACAACTGGACCCGAGCCACGCGCCGGGTGACAAGGTCTTGCAGTCCGTCGCCGGTCTCCTCGAGCCATATCGCGGTCAAATAACGACCCATCTGGAACGGCCGATTGAGGGCGGGCTGAATGGACTGGCACTGCTGCGGCTGGGCGCGCTGTTTCATGACACGGGCAAACGGGAAACGCAGACCATTGATGAGGCTGGACGCATTCGTTTCCTGGGCCATGATGACGTCGGGGCTGCACTGGCATCACGACGGATGAAAGCGCTGGCCTTCAGCAATGAAGCGACCGAGTCTGTGGCGCGGATAACGGACGGGCATATGCGGCCGTTACACCTCGCGGCCGCCGACGCCGCCCCGACGCGGCGAGCCGTCTATCGCTTTTATCGTTCTGCTCACGAGGCAGGCGTCGATATTGCGCTCCTATCGCTAGCCGATCACCTGGCTACCTATGATGGTGAAGGAGATCCTGAGTCCTGGGCCGACCTGCTTGCGGTGGTCGACGTGTTGCTATCGACCTACTTCACTGCCTTTGACGACGTCGTGAAACCGGTACGCTTGTTGACCGGGAGCGAGTTGATTGCCGAACTAGACCTGCAACCCGGACCGGAGGTCGGCCGTTTGCTCCGGGCGATTGAGGAAGCACAGGCGGCCGGTACGGTCACTACGCGCGATGAAGCCCTCGCTTTCGCCCGCGCTTTGAACCAGGCACAAAAATAGCCGATGACCCTCTCGGGTCACCGGCTATCTGACTTTTCTAATCTGGTCGCTAAGCGCTTGCTAGAGCAGCGAGCCACCGGGGCGGCGCAGATGCTCCATGAACTCGTTGCGCGTCGCCGCATCCGTCTTGAAGTCAGCCCAACATTGCGCTGGTGACCATTCGCGGATGCTCCTTCTCCACACCGCGCATCATCGAGCACATGTGAGAACCCTCGACGACCACGGCCACACCTTGCGGTTGCAACACCTCGTCGATCATATCGGCGATCTGGCGGGTCATCCGCTCCTGGACTTGCAGGCGGCGAGCAAACATATCGACCATCCGCGGAATCTTGGACAAGCCGATGATTTTGTCGCTGGGAATATAGGCCACATGGGCCCGGCCATAGAACGGCAACATGTGATGCTCGCACATGCTGAAGAATTCAATATCCTTGACGACGATCATCTCGTCGTACTCCACATCGAACAGAGCACCATTGACCAGGGCTACCGGGTCAATATCGTAACCCTCCAACACTTCGCCGTACATCTTGGCCACGCGGTGAGGTGTACGCAGCAGTCCCTCACGCTCGGGATCCTCGCCCATGTTGACCAAGATATCACGCACAGCGTCTTCGACTGCAGCCTTGCGGGCATCGACAGTGAGCGGGGCGATGGGATGGGCCAAGCCGTTGCCGTTGATCTTTCCGTTAGCCTTGCCGTTGGTCGCAATGACGATCGGCTCAAATTCGCCGCCATAACCATTGCTGTGTCCGCTGGTTAGATTTGGTTTATACATCGCAATCTCCTTATCGCATTTGCTGCAGTGCCTGTACCATACGGTGCGCAATCGTTGCAGCGAGTTGTTGACATTCAGGTTTTCGACCGACTTTGCCTCATTGTCTGAGACGGCGACCGAACCGTTTTCTTACCTTGGCTACGATTCCTATAGCCTTGTTCACTCTGTTAATCTGTGAAGATAAGACATATGATAGCCTATTGTCCATGTTTTGTCAACTAATTAACCGCATACGCATCGATAAACCTGGACACAATGAGCCGCCATGCGAAAGATCCGGTCACCCTGAGGAGTAGGATGACCGGATCTGAGCAAAGCCGGGAAAATGAAAAGGCGATGATTATCTTGGCCGAATCATCTTATCTAACCGTCTTCGGCCCTGAAACCCGGTATGGAGTTCATGGTAGTAAGCGACTCGCGGTTCCCCGTAGCGCCAGCAGAGATACACATCGCGGCCGTCCACTTCGGCCAGGAAGTCTACCAATCCGGCTTCCAAGCTCTTAACGACGCAACCGAAGGACTGAATCTGTTGCACCAGAGCTTCGATGACCGCGAACTCCTGGGCAAGCATCGTCGCCTCAGGTCCGGCGAAGTCGTTGCGCAGATCGCTCAGGCGATCGTCTATCTGTCGGCCGAGACGTGCCACCTTGGCCCGTCGTTCCAGCAAGTCGCCCACGAGCGGCCGAAGCTCCGGAAGCAGATCATTGGCTTCTTGCTGTGTAAAGTATCGCGCGGCCATTCTCGATTCGCCCTTCCTATTCGGCTGCGTCTGGTACAAGCAGCCCTATAAAGCAAAAGAGGGTGCCCGCCTGCCGGCCAGCACCCTCAAAGTGATCATGTGAAATGTGCGGAGCTTCAGCCGCAGCTGCCGCAACCACCACCGCCGCCACCGCTGGCATACTCGCCACCGTTCTTGGCCTTGAAAGATGTGCCACACCCACAAGAGGATGCTGCATTCGGGTTTTCGACCTTGAATCCGCCACCCATAATGCTGTCCACATAATCAATCGTGGCTTCGTTCAGGTACATCATGCTGGTCGGGTCAACAAACACCTTGACGCCACCTTCTTCGATGACATGATCATACGGACGCGCCTCGGCTTCGAGGGCCATACCGTACTGCATGCCGGAGCAACCGCCACCGGAAACGAAAACACGCAAGCCATAATCCGGCACGTTCTTCTGGACCAGCAGGTTGCGAACGGTCTCAACAGCCGCGGGAGTCAAATGAACGGTTTCGGTCTGTAGCTGATCTAGTTGAAGAACATCCATAATGCTTAAGTCCTCGTAATTGCTAAGAAATATCGACCAATGTTGATACGAATCATAGCAGCGAACGGCGTCTGTGTCAATTTCTATGAAAGAATTCTTTATTACTCTTGGGCACAGTTGCGCGGTCCAATGCACGTTGTCGGACTTGGCACATCTGCTAGAATTGAAGTTTGTTTCGTGCCCGAATTGGCACCACGAAAGTAACAAATTACTCTGGAAATTCTATTCCGGAACTTGAGGAAGGACTCTCATGCTGAAAACGCATAGTTGCGGAGAATTGCGCGCCGAGGATGTTGGCAAGACTGTGACCCTGGCCGGTTGGGTCAATCGTCGACGCGATATGGGCGGTGTGGTATTTATCGACTTGCGTGACCGGGACGGTAAGACGCAAGTCGTGGTCGACTCCGGTCGGACGGCCGAAGGCTTCATGCAGGCCGAACAGATCCGCAGTGAATATGTCCTGCAGATTACCGGTGTCGTGAGCCTGCGGCCGGAGGGCCTGGCTAACCCCGCGCTGCCCACGGGTGAGATCGAAGTGCTGGCCGACTCCGTGACCATACTGAATACGGCCAAGACCCCGCCCTTTCTCATTGATCGGGATGATAACGTCGATGAGAGCCTGCGTCTCAAATATCGCTATCTGGACCTGCGCCGCGAACGCATGCAGCGCAACCTCATTTTGCGTCACCAGGCCATCAAGTTCATTCGCGACTTTTTGAACGACCGTCGTTTCATCGAAGTAGAAACGCCGATTCTGTTTAAGAGCACGCCGGAAGGCGCGCGCGACTATCTGGTGCCGAGCCGGGTGCATCCCGGCAAGTTCTACGCCCTACCCCAAAGCCCACAGCAACTCAAGCAATTGCTCATGGTGGCCGGTTATGAGCGCTATTTCCAGATTGCTCGCTGCTTCCGCGATGAGGACCTGCGCGCCGACCGGCAGCCGGAATTCACGCAGCTGGACCTTGAAATGAGCTTTGTTGAACGGGACGACATCCTGGACCTGATCGAGGAGCTGATGGTCGGCATGGTCGAGGCGGTCAGTCTCGTGCCGCTGGCTCAGAAGACGTTCCCGCGCTTGAGCTATGGCGAAGCCATTGATCGCTTCGGCACCGATCGACCCGATTTGCGCTACGGGATGGAACTGATCAACATTGCCGACATCGTCGCCAACAGCGCTTTTCGCGTCTTTGCCGAGAACGTAGCGGAAGGCAAGCCGGTCAAGGCCATCGTTGCCCCGGGCTGCGGAAACTACAGCCGCAAACAAATCGACGAGCTGGATCAAATTGCTCGCGACGCCGGCGCCAAGGGGCTGGCCTGGCTGGCCATTCATCCGGAAACCGGTGAGATTCGCGGACCAATTGCCAAGTTCTTCACCGTCGACCAACTCATCGCGTTGACCGATCGCTTGGGCGCCGAACCCGGCGACTTGATCTTGATGTCGAGTGATACCAAAGCCGTGGTCAACAATGTGCTCAGCACACTGCGCACCGAGATGGCCGGGCGGTTAGGGTATCTTGACGAGAAGGTACTCGCTTTCGCCTGGGTTATTGACTTTCCGCTATTCGAGGAAGGGCTGGAAGACGGGCACTATGCGCCGAGCCATCACATGTTTACTGCACCCCAGTCAGCCCATATCCCGTTGCTCGATACCGACCCCACGGCCGTGCTAAGCGAGCAATACGACCTGGTTTGTAACGGATTTGAGGTTGCCGGAGGCAGCATCCGAATCCATGATCAGGCGCTGCAAGCCAAAATCATGTCTCTGATTGGTTTCTCAATGGAAGAGGCTCGCGATCAGTTCGGCCACATGCTGGAGGCATTCGAGTATGGCGCGCCACCACACGGTGGTATCGCGCCGGGCATCGACCGGCTCGTGGCACTAATGGCCGGCGAACCCAACATCCGTGAGGTGATGGCCTTTCCCAAGACAGCGCAGGCCACGGACCTGATGGCCGATGCACCGTCAGTTGTCGTGCAACGGCAACTGGATGACCTGCATCTAAGCATCGCGACCGACGAAAAGGTTTAGTAGTCCGGCAGATAAACCGCCGGCGGCCGATTTCAGACTAGAGGAAAAAGTCCTTCAGCGCTGCACTGACATCGGCAGCGACGGCGTGCCAGTCTGCAGAAGCGTCGCAGGCCACAAGCAAGAGATCGCCGGCGATCTCGACCAGGTCAATGCCGTCAACACCGGCCAGAGCCTGGGCTACGGGCGATCCTTCGGCCAATTCGGCCGACGATGCATACCGCTCGACGCCATCGCCGGCGGACAGAGATAGGTTGGTCTGGAAGACGATTGTTCGGCCGTCCTCGTCGAGTTCGGCGTCAATTTCAATGTATTCGGACATAGTCACCTAGTATAGCCCAAGCGCGCCTACAACAAATGCCCGACGACGGCTATACTACCTGTGTAGCGCAAGGTCCAGGAGTAGTTGCTTATGAACAAGACTTTCAGTTTTCTGGTTGGCGCCGTCAGTGGCGCACTCGTAGGGGCCGTCACGGCCCTGCTGCTGACACCCGCCTCCGGACCGGAACTCATCCAGAGTGCCGAGGACCGTTGGGAACTCACCAAGGCCGAAGCGCGCCAGGCGATGGATGAGAAGCGCATGGAGCTAGAACGCGAGTTCGACGTGGCCAAAGATCAGTAGTCTAGGGAGTGGCTGTACCTGCAGCAACGGGCGATTCAACACTTAGCCAGTACTGGACCGGATCTGCGGCCGGTGCTGTCAGCGGAACAACGACAACCCCTCCTCCCGCCGGTCCCAGATTCACATCGATCTGAGCCAGCCCACTAGAATCCGGCGTCAGCGCAAACACTTCCGGCGACGCGCCCCCTCGAACAACGCGCACACCCCACGCCTGGGGCAGTAACCAACCCGTCTCCACAAATCCATTCGACTGCCACGCAATCGGCTGACGCGCCGCCTCCTCAGTCACGACATGCGCCTGTGCCACCGCAAAGCCCCGACTGGGTCGCTCAAAGTCCGCGAGCACATCGAACCGCAAGAGCACCGTTTGCCCGGCGTATGCTGCCAAAGACACGGCCTCAGTCACCCAGCGGCTGACGTCGTCCTCCTCCGAACCACTCCTACCGTTCCATGCAGGGCCATACTGCCCGGCGACGGTCGCTTGGCCGGGCAACGTCTGCCATGACTGGCCGTTGTCGACTGATACAGTCAAATAGGCAAAGTCCCAACCTGCTTCCAGATCATACCAGGTGTCAAAGATCAATTGAGGATCGGCGCTCTTCGTTAGGTCGATCGCTGTGGTCAATGTCGCTTCGGTGCTGTTGCCGGCCTTGGCAAACCAAAACCGGCCACCACTGGGCGGCGGGGCGTCAACCAGTTCTACGACGGTATCACCGACGAATGTGATCCGGATCGGGCCAGTTACATCCAGGTCGATGTAGTCGACCGCGAACTGATTCAGCTCGTTGACCGAGCTGAACGGCAACCGCCGCGCACGGGTGGCCAAGGCGGGCGAGTCTAGATTCACCCGATCATAGGCCATATCACCCTGCCCGTCGTTCGCGTCGAGGTAGGTGGCGGTGGCCCAGTCGGCCGTAAACTGCTCCAGTGTCACACCAGGCAAATAGCCAGCCAACACAGCCTGTACGCTGACCAACCCATTGTACGGATGGCCTACCAACTCGCGGACAGCCGCTTCTCCGGCCCGCTGCCACAGGTATAACAGATAGAGATAGCTGGCGGCGTAGTGGGCATAGACCTCATCGGCCGAATGGCTCCAGCGGTCCAGGCGAATGCCCGGCTGTTGCAGATAGGGATCGGGATCAACGGTGTCCAACCCCGCCATTGTCTCGGCCACTTGAGATAGACCTTCATTCAGCCACACCTCTTCGTTGGGATCCATGTTCCACTGCGACAGATGTTGCAGTTCATGGAGCAGCGTCCCCAGATATAAGTCGCTGCCGACTTCGAGGCGCGACATATTAAGGTAAATCATTTCGCGCTCGTTGGAGTGAACGAACAAAGACTGCGGATATTCGTTTTCGTCACTGAAATAACCCAGCTCAAAGTCGGCCGGGGATCCCAGCACGTGCAAGATCGAGATACGCGAGTCCTGGTCGATCCCCGGTGACCATTCGCGGCCGAAGGAAGCGCGCAGGTCAGGCAGGTAGCGTGTTTCCACGATCTGGGCCACGTCCGCCAATGCTGGCCGAATCGACTGTCACACCGGTTTCAACCCAATAGGCTGCAACATCCGTCTGGAGCACCAGGTCCGCTTGTCTGGGCCCATCGGCTGTTTGGAAGGTTCGCCGATCACTCACGGTATCCGCTGTTGATTCTATTTGGCGAGGGCCAAGATCATACCCGCCCAATCGCTCAGCCGTGGCAAAGTAGTCCTGCGGCGGCGGTGAAGCCGCCATCAACCTGGCATAATCGGCAGCGGCACCATCAGGCACCGAGCGGCGGTCGATTTCGCTGGGTATGATGGGCAAGGCGATCGCCGACCCGGTAGGCGGCTGAATCTTGCCCGACAGGGAACGTGTTTGGTCGTCCGGTAGTGGCGCCGCGCTGGGGGACGCAACGGTCGCCTCTGGGCTTACTGGAAGCCACCGTCTCACCGCGACTCTGGCTGAGCAGCGCCAGAGCGAGCACGATCAGTCCTGCGGCGAACAGAACGCCCACGCAGCCCAGAGTCCGCATAGCCCCCGGACGGCCGTCTGATGGATGTGAGGATCTGCTCATTTCTGCCGTTGATTGTAGCCATCGCTGGACGGCAAACGCAACTCAACCAGCGTAAGCGTGTTATGTACTAGCGAGGCTATTAGCTTAACGGGATCAATCCACTTTATGAAATACGCCCATATCGTCGGCTGGGGATGTTATCTACCGGAGCGCGTGCTCACGAATAGTGAAATCTCGCAAATGGTTGACACCAGCGACGAATGGATCTTCCAGCGCACCGGCATCCGCCAGCGCCACATCGCCGCATCGAACGAAACAACGGCCACACTGGCCTTTGAAGCAGCAGCGCGTGCACTGGCCGTCGCCGGTATGTCCCCCTCGCAAATAGAGCTGATCATCGTCGCCACCTCCACACCGGAGTACATGTTCCCCTCCACAGCCAGCCTGGTACAGGACTATCTTGGGGCCAAGAACGCCGGCGCCTTTGACCTCAGTGCCGCATGTTCGGGCTTCGTCTACGCCCTCAATATGGCCACGCAGGCCATCGCCACCGGCTCCGTCGCCAGCGCACTGGTCATCGGCGCGGAAACGATGTCGCGCGTTCTAGATTGGCAGGATCGAGGCACGTGCGTCCTGTTTGGTGACGGCGCCGGGGCTGTCGTGCTGAAAGGGTCCAGCGTACCCGGTGGGGTGATGTCGGCCACGCTGGGTTCGGATGGTTCCGGCCGTGACTTGCTGGTCCTGCCGGCCACTTACCAGAATCACGTGCCCATTCCCGGTGTTGAATTCTCCAGCAACGGGCACCACAAGAATACGCTCGACATGGACGGCCGCCAAGTCTTCCGGTTTGCCACCAACATCATCGCATCGTCTGTGCAGGAAGCGCTGCTGAAGGCCAACCTGACCCTCGATGATATCGCTCTCATTGTGCCCCACCAGGCCAATACACGCATCGTAGAGTCCGCCGCCAAGAAACTCAAGGTACCTATGGACAAGTTCTTCATGAACGTTGACCGAGCAGGCAACACATCGGCCGCGTCCATCCCAATTGCCTTGTGTGATGTGATTCGAGAGGGTCGTCTACAACCCAATGACAATGTCGTGTTCGTTGGCTTCGGCGGCGGCCTGACCTGGGCGGCGGCCGTCATCAAGTGGGACGTGACACCACCCGATGTATCCTTGCTGGATTCCGAGTGGAAGCGAATGCGCTATATGCTGGCTCGCGGGCGCTCGCGCCTGCGCCGGCTGCAACGTCGTCTGGGGGCAGCAACCATTCGCCCCGGCAGTCGTAACGACGATGATGACGCCATTGGCGGTTAGCGCCCCTTGCCAACTGCCAGACCAACCTGCTGCAACAGCTCCGTTTCACCGAGCGGTCCTTCGTAATGAACCCGGCCGTTAATGACCGTATGGGGCAAGTACTTGGCCGAATAGACCAGGGCCGCTTCGGGGAAGCAGTCGGTCATGATTGCAAACGATCGCACGTGCGGGCTGGCAACAGCCAAGCCAAACGCGTGCTTGGCATTGAGTGTCCCCTGCTCATCTTCGGCCGACGTCAACACTTCAATCGTGACGTCAGGCGGATCTTCCCAACTATCCAACGATCGTAGGCGTATCCGTGTGCCGGGCTCCAGTGATTGAGCCTGAAACGACACCGTCTGGATGGCGGCAATCAACGTCGTCATCTGATAGCCACTGGGTAAACCGATGATGCGCACGCCGGGATCTGTGTGCTCCTCCAGCGTGCCGGCCATCACCCCAATGACCGGGTAGTAGTCGTAATTCACTCGACGCGGTAATAGGCGAAAAACAATTGCCTCAAACGATTCGGCCAATGCGCGGCAGACACGAATGCCCTCTTGCTCAAAGCGCCCCCCGTCTTCATCACCCCACAGCGTCAGGACGACAGGCGTAGGCAGCTCAGCTAGAAGGCTGGGCAGCAAGGCCAGAGTCTCGTCATCAAAAGGGTTGTTTGCTAAACTGTCGTTATCATCCATGATTATTCAGATCGGATTGCTCATCGCTGCGCTTGCTCTCTGGGCTGTGGTCCACAGCCTGACGGCCGGGCCACGGGCCAAGCTGGCCTTTCGCAAACGTTTCGGCGACCGTGCCTATCACGGTCTCTATCGGTTGCTCTATAATCTCTTTTCACTCGTGACCTTTTTGCTGGTCATGGTCGCTTTGGCCGCCGTTGTGCCCGATCGCCTGCTCTATTCCGTGCCGATGCCATACCGTTGGCTGAATTTCGGTGTTCAGGGTATCGGTATCGCGGGCCTGGCTTACTCGTTGTGGCAAACCGACGTGTTCAGCTTTCTCGGCGTGCGGCAGTTCGTGCGCTATATCCGCGGCGAAACCATTGTTGAGCCGCCGGCACAGTTCATTACCACGGGTACCTATGGTCTCGTCCGCCATCCCCTATACCTGTTCAGCATGCTGTTTCTATGGGCCAATCCGGATATGACTCTGCAATCGCTCGTCCTCTACGTCTATGTGTCGCTGTACTTCTACATCGGCTCCATCTATGAAGAGCGGCGGCTATCCGTCGAGTTCGGTGACGCCTACCTGGCCTACCGTAAACAGGTGCCCGCTTTCTTGCCTCTGCGATTGCCGGGCTAACCCCAATCACTAGGCTTCGTCTTGATCATTGCTGTATCGGCGCTGCCATTCAAAGAGTTTGTTGATGGCTTGCAGGGGCGTCAAGGCGTTGACATCCAATTCCTCCAGCTCTTCCAGAATTGGGCTGGCCTCCGGGAACAGGGCAATCTGCTGTCCGCTGCTCAGGCGGCTCGGCTCCACAGCGGCCGTTGGTGCGCGCCGTTCCAGGTCAATGAGGATCTCGTTGGCCCGATCGATGACATCGCGCGGCAGACCGGCCAACTGGGCCACATGGATACCGTAGCTACGATCCGCCCCACCCGGCACAATTCGATGCAGGAACGTTATCTGCCCACCCTCATCCGATACATCAACATTATAGTTGACGACCCCCGGCAGCAGGTCCGCCAGACCGGTCAGCTCATGGTAGTGGGTGGCAAACAGGGTGCGTGGCTTGAGCCGGGGATGATTGTGTAGATACTCGACGATAGCCCAGGCCAATGATAGGCCGTCATACGTGCTGGTGCCGCGTCCAATCTCATCCAGGATCAGCAGCGATCGGTTGGTGGCGTGATGGAGAATTTCGGCCGCTTCAACCATCTCCACCATGAACGTAGAGCGGCCTGCGTGCAGTTCATCATGGGCACCGATGCGCGTGAAAATGCGATCCACCAGGCCGATCTCGGCCGAAGTAGCCGGAACAAAGCTGCCCAGTTGAGCCATCAGCGTGATCAAGGCCACCTGACGCAGATAGGTTGACTTGCCGCTCATGTTGGGCCCGGTAATGATCTGGATGCGACCCGCCTCATTCATAACTGAATCGTTGGGCACGAATCGTTCGCCGCGGCGGCGGCCGGGCACCTGCCCCGAATTCATCGCTTGCTCCACCACCGGATGACGGCCGCCCGCGATGGTCAATGCGGCCGATTGCGTCAGAGCCGGGCGCACGTAGTCATTGATCGCTGCGACTTCAGCCAGTGATGCGGCCACATCGATCTGGGCCACGGTGGCCGCCGTCGACAGCAGTCGATCGGCATAGGCCGCAACGTGCCCGCAAACCTCCGTGAACAAACGTCGTTCGATTTGCAGGATGCGATCCTCGGCATTGAGGATCAACGTCTCGTATTCTTTCAACTCCGGGGTGATGTAACGTTCGGCATTGGTCAAGGTTTGTTTGCGGATATAGTCCTCAGGCACATTTTCCGTGTTGGCGTGCGTCACTTCGATGTAGTAACCAAAGACCTTGTTGAAGCCGACTTTGAGCGAACTGATTCCGGTTCGCTCACGCTCGCGCGGCTCCAGTTCGGCCACCCACTCACGGGCATGGGCCGAGGTGTTGACGATGCCGTCCAGTTCGGCCGAAAAGCCAGGCCGCATGAAGCCCATACGGGCCATGTTGCCCGGTGCGTCGTCGTCAATGGCCTGGCGAATGGTCTGCGCAACTTCCTCGCAGGGATCCAGTGCCGCGCTGAGCGCAGCGAAACCCTCTATCGATGCCAGACGATGACGCAGTAGTTCAACTGCCGCCAAGCCCACGCCTATCTGCTCCAGATCGCGGGGCGTGGCGCGACCGCTCAAAGTCCGATTTGTGAGGCGCTCGAGGTCGGGAATGTCTGCCAGAATGGTGCGCACGCCCGCGCGCAGGGTGCCATCCTGCATAAAGTGCTCAACCTGGTCCAACCGTTCGTTGAGCTCCGCTAGGTCCATAAGCGGCTGGGTTATGCGTTGCCGCAACAGACGAGCGCCCATCGGCGTGATCGTCTCGGTTGAGAACATGCAGCAGTGATCCGGTGCGCTCTCCGGCGATCGATTCCGTCAGTTCCAGATTGCGGCGTGTCGCCTCGCTGAGAGCCACGAATCCGTCCGTACTGTAGGTGGTCAGCCGTTGAATCTGGTCGATGCCACCCTTCTGCGTCTCCTGCAGATAATGGAGTAGCGCACCCGCCGCGCGAACAGACAGGGGCTTGTTTTCACAACCAAACGCATCGAGCGAGGCCACCTGAAAGTGGCGCAGCAATGTCTGGCGCGCATTGCCCAACTCTGAACGATAATCCGGCAGCCGGCTAATGGTGCGCGTATGGGTATAGAGGCCGGAGTCACTTTCCGGTAACAGCAGTTCGGCCGGGGCCAGGCGGGCCAACTCCTCGCGCAAGGCATGTTGCCCGGCCAACTGCGTGGTAGCGAATTCTCCGGTGGTGATATCAGCGTAGGCCAGCCCGGCGCGCATGTCTTCACCCTCCCGATCGGTGACAACCGCCACCAGGTAGTTATTGCGACCGGCATCAAGCATCCCGGGCTCGATCACCGTCCCCGCCGTGAAGACACGCACGACTTCACGCGGCATCAACCCGCTGACGGTCTCCGTACCTATCTGTTCACACAACGCAACCTTGTAGCCCTTTGCGATGAGCCGAGCGATATAACCTTCGGCCGCATGATGGGGCACACCGGCCATCGGGATGCGCTGACCTTTGCCCTGCGGCCGACTGGTCAGTACCAGATCAAGCTCGCGAGCCACAATAGCTGCATCATCGTCAAAAGTCTCGTAAAAATCGCCCAGACGAAAGAAGACGATGGCGCCGGGGTGCTGCGCCTTGACATCGAGATATTGTTGGCGACTCGGTGTTACCTTCTCATCACTCATAATTAATACAGTGATTCAACCACGTGTGTTCAACAGGCAATTGTACAGGCTATACGGCCAGACCATAATCGTCCCAGAAACTGCGCTGCACCGCCTCCCATGTCGGCTCAGGTGCGGGCACATCGCGCGGTGGAAAGCCCTGGTCCTTGAACCCGGTCGAGGTCATGAGACAGACGACTGGCCCGTCCCAGCGAGTGGCCTCCGGAGCCACGGCCCGCAAACCGGCTACGCCGGCCGCGCCCGACAGCTCGGCCCACAAGCCCGGCATGTCCCAATTGAGTCTGTGATTCCAGCAATGCCCTGCTCGGACAACGGCACCGCGCAACCGCCACTTTCCGTCACGGCCAAATACCCGCGATAGCTGCTGTCATCAACGACAATGCTGTAGGCACCGGTATCCCGGCCATCCACATGCATCACCTGACGGCCGCTTTGCAGCGCGTGATAGAGCGGCGCCGCGGCATCCGGCTCACAGGCAATCATCCGGGGCAGCCCATCCGTAACACCCAACGCCGCCATCTCCTGGAAGCCCATCCAGACGCCATAGAGCAACTCAGCATAGGCCGTTGGTACAAAGACCGCCGCGGGCACACGTCCGGTCCAGCTGGGCGAACAAGTTCGTAGGCAATCGTCTTGTACCCCTCCGGGCCGAAAGGGTGGCCGGTGTGGGCTGGGGGTGATGCTGCTAACCGGATGAAAACCGGCGCGGTCGACCAATTCGCGCATCATCACCCGTCGCATAGCGCGCGGCAGCATGATGATCGCGGTGCCAAACGCCTGCACAAATCGCAAAATATGGGGCTCGGTGCCGTCGGTGATGAACAACACACACGGCAGCCCGGCCCGTGCTGCGTAAGCCGCTGCCGCCGCGCCGTGATTGCCCGACGAAGCCACGGTCACACCTGGCGCACCGCTGGCCAGCGCCGCACTGACCGTGCACAAGTTCAAACGATCCTTGTGACTGGAGGTCGGATTGCGGCTTTCGTCCTTGATGTAGAGCTCGCCATCAAACCCGGCCCACTCAGCCAGCCGTGGCGCGGTCACCAATGGCGTGCCGCCCTCGCCCATCGACAAGCCCTCCGCCAGCGGCGGCAGTAGCGGCTGCCAGCGATCAATGCCCGGGCAGCGGACTCTGATCAAACAGTGACAGGTCCAACCGCGGAGTAGTCATAGGCCATCGCCAATGGATACTGTCGATCGGGCCGTGCTGGTCTGCGGGCACCCGGCCGAGCAACACCGGGAACAGCGGATAGGTAATGGACGGATCGCCCAGCGAACGCTGGGCCATGGCGAAACTGGTCGATTGCGGTCGGTCATTCATTGCTATCCTCGACGGCGTTGGATCCGCCTGCCACTCGGCGATCGCGCTGTCCGATGGCGTGATCTCCAGTTTGGTTAACCGGCCGCTTCGATTCCATCAACTCGCGCGCTTCGTCAAAGGTCATATCATTCTGTTGCATCAGCGTCGCAGCGACGACAATGGCCGAACGGCCACGGCCCTTGGCGCAGTGGACGAGCACCGTTCGGCCGTCAGCCATTTGCTCCTCAACCCAGGCGACGGCCTCGGCCAATTGGTCCTTCTCCGGCACCATAACGTCGAGGACAGGCACGCGATGATAGTGGATGTCGTGGGTCGTCATAGAATTCCTCTGGGCCCGGTCCGCTCGGCGCGCATATCCAGAACGGCCGTAATGTCCGTTGTCCAGCAAGAACTGCCGGTCGCGTTCGTAGGTGGGCGCGCCACCAACCCAGAGCTGCGGTGCCATCTCGTCAAACCAGCGATGGCCCTGAACTTCGCTCATAGGTAAAGCGGATGGCCGGGTAGAACTTGTCGAATACCCAATGTGCCGGATTCATAAGAGGTGAGCATACCGGGTCTGGCCCGACTTGACAAAGGACTCGGCGCGCCTGCGTTAGCAGCCTATGGGTGCGGCTGCCTGCTGGGCAGCGATAATGCGGTCAAGCATGGCGTCAAAATGCCGCGATCCACCTGGCGTGTCGGCCGGATGGGCAGCGTACCAGTTGACAATCTCTTCCGCCCCTTGGGCGAACGGAATGACGCGCCTCGAACTCCGGCACCAGTCGCTTGATCTTGGCATTGTCGAACACGGTGCTGTGGGCCTTATCGCCCAGCAGGCTCATGCCCCACTCGGCGTCATAGCCGGTGATGGTGTCGGACGGGACATGGACAATCTCCGGCTCGACGTCGACGCCGCCCCAGAGACGGGCAATCTCATTCCACGTAAGCCACTCGTCCGACGTAATATGGATGGCTTCGCCGATAGCGTGCGGATGTGCCCAACAATCCATTGAAGCCGCGAGGCGAAATCCCGGTGATGCGTCAGCGTCCAGAGAGAGGTGCCGTCACCATGAACAATTATTGGCCTGTGCCGATCAATCGTCCGCGCGACAATTGTCCAGCGTCCTCGAAACGGCACAAGGGTCGCATCATAGGTATGCGACGGTCGTACAATGGTTGCCGGAAAGCCACTCATCCTCATAAGCCCGCATCAAAGCCCGCTTCGCAGGCTATCTTCTGCGGCGAATAGTCCCAGATGCGGGTTGTCCAGTGGCATGTCTTCAGTGATGGGCCGCAGCGCACGGCTTTTTGTAGGCCGACGCGGAACTGATGAAGACGTATTGCGCGGTTCGGCCGCGGAACAGCGCCAAATCTGTGGCAATGTGCTGCCGGAGTGTATGCGATCCAGTTGACCACCACATCAAAGGTGTGCCCACTGGCAAGCACGTTTCGCGTCGCGGTTTCGTCACGAATGTCGGCCACAAGGTGATTGACGCCGGGCGGCAACGGCCGATCAGTACGGCCACGATTCAGGACGGTCAGCTCGTGCCCCTGGGCAACGGCCAATTCAGAACAAGCCGAGCTGATGACGCCCGTCCCGCCAATAAACAGGATCCTCATGAAGCAAGTCCTCCATGATGCTAGCAGGTGCCAAACAAACACCACTCGGCCCAGGGAAGCTTGATGACCTGGTGGCCACGACAACCGCAATAACCTCGCGAACAATCGGCCCAGCAGAACCCAGAACAGCAAACACGCGCAGATCAGTGTGCAAGACACCCGGCAATCACGGTCAACACATCGCCGACAAAGGGCAGCCAGGAGAAGAACAGCGCCAGGCCACCCCACCGGTTGAACCGCTCTTCAGCGCGTTCCAGCGCGGCCTCGTCAATTTTGTAGTAGCGCGAGAAAATGAAGTCCGACCCCTTTATGCCAACGAAGTAATTGGTCATGCGCTCCCAGGAAGCTGCCGGCCGTCGCGATGACAACGATGAGGACCGTGTTGTAGCCGAGGGCCACCATGCCCACAACCGCCACTTCAGCGCTAAAGGGTACAACAGTGGCCGACAGGTAACTGATGAGAAACAGGCCAAGATACCCGAAGTTGAATATGAAGATTGCAATGATTATCCGATCGTCTGGTCTACCAGCGGTGACTTAGCGTCATGAGAATACCGTTTCGCGGTCGCAAGGTCACGAGGGCATGGGGTTCCACACGGGATGATCGGCACAAGCTGCATATTGAAGCGTTGGGCAATCGCGGGCAGAATGATCATCTTTCCGCCAGGGCAAAGTGACGGCCGATACATTGACGGGCACCGCCACCAAACGGCAAATAAGCAAAGTGCGGCCGCTCGGCCTTCGTTGCGCAGGGTCAAACCGTTCGGGCATGAATCGCTCCGGCTCAGGCCAGAAGTCAGGATGTCGGTGCATGGTATACGGGCTCATGGCAACGATAGCATTGGCCGGAATATGATAGTCGCCTAGCGTATCATCGCCAAGCGCACGCCGGCTGATTGACCACGCGGAGGGATAGAGTCGCATCGATTCCTGGACCACCATAGTGGTATAGGGCAAGCACTCCGCATCGTCCATCCCTGGCAGTCTGACCCGAAAGCACGCGATCGAGTTCCATCTGGAGGTCGCTCATCACCTGGCGATGTTGGGCCAACAAGTACCAGCTCCAGGAGAGGGTATTGGCCGTGGTCTCATGCCCGGCCACAAGCAAGGCCATGACCTCATCGCGAACCTGCCGCAGCGGCATCCGACTGCCATCCGGGTACTCAACGGCCAGCAGCGTGGTCAGTAGATCGTCCGGGCGCATTCTTCAGACACTCGAACCCGATCCGCAATCAAATCGACGACGATCCGGTCCAGATAGCCGATCGCTTCCTGAACCATACGATGCCGTGGCTTACCGATCGACACCATCGTGTCCATCGCTGCCCCAATCGAATCGGCCTCGTTGAGTAAGTCGGACGAAAAGAGGGACCGGGTCACGATATCCAGCGTCAGGCGAACCATTTCGGCCGAGATGTCCACCACATCGCCGGCGGCAGCAAACTGATCGAGCCGCTGAATGGCCCGCTCGGTCGACTGTTGCATGACGTGATCAAACCGGCTCAGGCTGCGGCGATGGAAGGACGGCTGGATCACCTGACGTTGCTGCCGCCACAATGGGTTCTCACTGGTGAGCAATCCCTGTCCGGCAATGGACTCGATGAGATGCTTGTTCAGAAAGGTATCTTTGTTGTAGTTGGTACCGTTCGCCAGCAAGACATGCTGAATGTAATCGGGATGATTAACCAGGTAAGCCGGTTCGAGGCTGGAGCGGTACTGAACGATGTCGCCATACTCCTGAGTTAACCACATAAAAAAGCGCAGGGGATCACGCACCGCGTCTCGGCCGGCATTCGCAGCGACCGGCGGTGCCATCACCGCAGATAGTGTTGCACTCATCGAAGCTTCCTCCACGATCCGTCAGCCACAGGCCGACGGGCTCTGGTGCTGACGAAGCATGATACCAAACTCTGGGCAAGTAGCGTTTACCTCGTCAGAAAGTTCACTTACTATCATAACCAGTATCACCTAGTGGGAAAGACATACTGATTTCGCGCAATGGGTGTTTCCGATATAATCTACGATGGTTGGCGCGTTTGGGTAGCAGTAAGTTTACTGCCTGCCATCCCGTTTGACCATATCATCCTGCCACACATCACAGGAATCGCCTGTGTAGTAAATTCCGAGGTGAACCATGACCCAGCTTCTTTCCGACCACTTCAACGCCCGAGCCACCCTACCCGGCACAGACTACGCCTACTATCGTCTGGACAAGCTCGCCGAGTTACGGGGCGATCGATCGGCTGCCTTTCTCTGTCCGTGTCCTACTGGAGGCTCTGCTGCGCACCTGCGATGGCTACCAGGTAACGCCTGAGGACGTCGTTCGCCTGGCCGGCCTGGCAGCCCAAGACAACCGGCGTCGTTCGAAATACCCTTCAAGCCGGGTCGGGTCATTCTCCAGGATTTCACCGGCGTGCCGGCGGTAGTCGATCTGGCGGCGATGCGTTCGGCCATGGCCCGGCTGGGTGGCGATCCGTCAGTCATCAATCCGCGCGTGCCCGTCGATCTGGTCATCGACCACTCGGTTCAGGTCGATCAGTTTGGATCAGCCTTTGCCCTGTTCTACAATGCCGAGCGTGAATTCGAGCGCAATCGCGAGCGGTATGAGTTCCTCAAATGGGGCCAGGATGCCTTTCGCAACTTCCGCGTGGTCCCTCCGGCCACGGGCATCGTGCATCAGGTGAACCTGGAATACCTTGGTCAAGTCGTGATGACCGCGCCGGAGCAGGATGGACTCGTAGCCTTTCCCGACAGCCTGGTGGGCACCGATTCGCACACGACCATGATCAACGGCTTGGGCATCGTCGGTTGGGGCGTGGGCGGCATCGAAGCCGAGGCCGTCATGCTGGGCCAGCCCATCTACATGCTGGCTCCGGAAGTAGTCGGCGTGAAGCTGACCGGGCGGTATGCCCGAAGGCGCAACCGCCACCGACCTCGTTTTGCGTATCACCGAGATGCTGCGGCAAAAGGGGGTCGTTGGCAAGTTCGTCGAGTACTTCGGCCCCGGCCTAAGCACCATGACCCTGGCCGATCGGGCCACCATTGCCAATATGTGCCCTGAGTACGGCGCCACCGTGGGCTATCTTCCCGGTCGATGAAGAAACGTTGAATTATCTGCGCAAGACCGGCCGGCCGGCTGAACTGGTCGACTTGGTCGAGCGCTATACCAAGGAGCAAGGGCTGTTCCGCACCGACAGCCACGCCGGACCCTGACTTTCACCGAGACGGTTGAGCTGGACCTGGGCACGATCGTGCCCAGTCTGGCCGGACCCAAGCGGCCGCAAGATCGCATCGCCCTGGCGGACATGAAGTCCTCGTTCGAGAAGCATCTGGTGGCGCCCGGTGGGTCCCCAGGGTTATGGGCTGGATCGAAAGCGATCTGTCGCGCACGGCCGTCGTCTCAGCAATGGGCACGACGTCCGAGATCGGCCACGGCGCAGTCGTAATCGCCGCCATCACCAGTTGCACCAACACCTCAAATCCCAGCGTCATGCTGGCCGCGGGCTTGGTGGCCAAGAAGGCGGTAGAGGCGGGCTTGACGGTGCCACCCTACGTCAAGACCAGCCTTGCCCCCGGTTCTCGCGTGGTTGAAGACTACCTGAAGCGCTCCGAGCTGCTACCTTATCTGGAACAGCTGGGCTTCTACATCGTCGGTTTTGGCTGCACCACTTGCATCGGCAACTCCGGCCCGCTGCCGGAACCGGTCAATCAGGCGATTGAAGAAGGCGACCTCGTCGTCAGCTCCGTGCTGAGTGGCAACCGCAACTTTGAAGGCCGTGTCCACCCGATGACGAAAACCAACTACCTGGCCTCGCCGCCGCTGGTGGTGGCCTATGCGCTGGCCGGCACGCACCGACCTCGACATGTACAATGAGCCGCTCGGCCATGTCGAATTCGGGTCAGCCCGTCTACCTGCGCGACATTTGGCCGACCAATGCCGAAGTCAAACAGGCCGTGGCCGACTCGGTGACGCCGGAGATGTTCGTGGAACAGTACAGCAATGTCTTCACCGGCAACGAGACCTGGAACGAGATTCCCACGAGCGGCGGCGAACTGTACGACTGGGATGCCACATCCACCTACATTCAGGAACCGCCCTTCTTCACCGACCTGACACCGGACGTGAAACCAATCGACAACATAAGTGGCGCACGTGTGTTGGTCAAGGTGGGCAACTCCATCACGACCGACCACATCTCCCCGGCCGGGTCTATCTCGCGCACCAGCCCGGCGGCCGAATACCTGATCGAAAAGGGTGTGGAGCCACTCGACTTCAACTCCTACGGCTCCCGCCGCGGCAACGATCGGGTCATGACCCGCGGCACCTTTGCCAACATTCGCCTGCGCAATCAGATGGCCCCCGGCACCGAAGGCGGCTGGACCACCTACTTACCGACGAACGAAGTCATGACGATCTACGACGCCTCCGTGCGCTATATCGACGCCGAGCACGCCGCTGGTGGTTCTGGCGGGCAAAGAGTATGGCACCGGCAGCTCGCGAGACTGGGCGGCCAAGGGACCGTTGCTACTGGGCATCCGTCTCGTCATTGCCGAGAGCTACGAGCGAATCCATCGCAGCAACCTGGTCGGCATGGGCATTCTGCCGCTGCAGTTCAAAGACGGTCAGACCGTAGAATCGCTGGGCTTCGACGGCACAGAGACCTTCGCGACGATTGATCTGACTGACGCACTGCAGCCGTTGCAGGATGTAACCGTCAAAGCCACGCGGACTGATGGATCGGAGGTTGTCTTTACCACGACCTGTCGCATCGACACGCCGGTAGAGGTTGATTACTACCGCAACGGGGGCATCCTGCACACCGTTCTACGCAACTTTTTGACGGCATAATGTCGCAGCAAGTGACGGTAACCATCCGGCGCATCGGGCTGCTTCTGGCATTACTGGCAGTGGCCGTTTCGGTTGCAGCCTGTGACCAGATCGGCCTGGGCGTCGAGAGCGCGGCGCCGGCTGACGTGGCCATGTTTCGTGGCAATCCCCAGCGCACCGGCGTCTACGACACCCTCGGTCTGCCGGTCTATGAAGCGACCCAATGGCGCTTCGAAGCGGACGACTGGTTCTTCGGCGCTCCGGCTATAGTCGGGGATACGGTCATTGCCGTCAAGCTATGACCGCAATGTCTATGCACTGGATCGCGAGACCGGGGTCGAGAAATGGCGCTATACGACTGGTGATTCCGTGCTGGCCTCCCCGGCCGTATGGGGCAATTTGGCCTATGCGGCCGCCATCGACGGCAGTATCTATGCCCTGAAGATTGAGTCAGGCGAGTTGGTGTGGCAAGTCACAGGCACGGGCATCTATACGGGCTCACCGGCTGTTGTCGATGACACGTTGTATATCGCCAGTGACGCCGGCCAGCTGTTGGCATTGGACACCGAGACCGGTGTAGAGCGTTGGCGCGTCGAGAAGCCCGACGATCCGATGCCCTTCTCCGTAGCGATTGCCGACGGCGCCGTCTTCAGTATCGGCAGCAGCGGCACACTCTACGCACTTGACACATCCAGTGGCACTTTGCTCTGGGAGTACCAATCGGCCGAAGGACTGGCCGACCGGTATAGCCCGACGGCCACTCCGGTAGTCAATGAGGGCACTATCTACCTAACGCTGACCAATATCGAGGGCGAAACGATCATCCAGGCGGTCGATCTGGCGACGCAAACGGTGAAGTGGCAAACGAAGTCGCAAGCCGAGAGCTTTTCGGCGCCGGTTGTGGCCGGGTCACGCCTGGTCTACGGCAGCCTGGACAGTCATATCTACGGGCTGCAAGCTGAAACCGGCGAGCTGCTCTGGGAACTACCCGACGGGTGGCATTATCTTTTCGGCCGGAGCAGTGACCGACAATACAGTCTACATCGGCAGCGCTGATAACTATCTGTATGCACTTGACGCCAGCACCGGCCTGGTGCTGTGGCGATTTCTCGCCCGTGGCGGAGTATCCTCCCCGGCCGTCGCCGACCGGGTTATTTATGTCGGTGACGATTCCGGAATGTTGTTTGCAATTCGATAAGGCAGGAGGCAGAGATGAATAACGGACTTGAGAACGAACCTGAAGTATTGGCTGAGACGGATCTGTTTGCGATCTGGCGTAGTGTCGAGGAAGGCGAAGAGTACATCTATCACGTTGAGTTGGGTGGCCTAACGCTTCACATGACATCAGAGGAGTGGCAGGAACTGGTATCGCTGGTGCGCAGCGCCTCTATGTGAGATGGAAGGCGATCCGCGTCACGCTGAATATGTCCCGCTAATCCGCGACCTGGCTAACTACGACCGACCGCGCGAGCGGCTGATGCAGGTCGGTGCGGAAGCGTTGTCAACGGCCGAATTGCTGGCCATCATCCTCCGCACCGGCGCCCGTGGTGAGAGCGTGCTGCGGCTGGCTGAACGGGTGCTGGTTGATTTTGGCAATTTGCCTGGCCTCTCACGCGCCACCATCCCGGAACTGACCACCGTTCACGGGATGGGCCCCGTTAAGGCTGTCGAAATCAAAGCGGCGCTGGAGATCGGACGACGGCTGATCACCGCTGCGCCGGAAGAACGGCCGCGCGTCGCCTCGCCTGGGGACGCCGCCAACCTGCTGCGCTCGGAGATGATGTACCTGGAGCAGGAGCATCTGCGGGTCATCCTGCTGGATACACGCAATCGCGTCCTGCGCACGCCAACCATCTATATGGGCAGCCTCAACTCGTCGGTTGTCCGCGTCGGCGAATTGTTCAAGGCGGCTATCCGCGAGAATGCCGCAGCCATGATCGTGGCCCACAATCACCCGTCGGGCGATCCCTCACCTTCACCCGAGGACATCAACGTCACCCGACAGATTGTTCAGGCGGGCGATCTGCTGGGCATTGACGTGCTGGATCACATCATCATCGGACGGCCGCAGTTTGTATCGCTCAAGGAGCGTGGGTTGGGGTTTGACAAGTAACGCGACAAGGGATGTAGCTCACTCAACGATGAGCGAGACGTCCGCCACTTCGGAAACAAAGGAGTGGCCGGAACCCACCAAGCTGATACTCTCAATGTAGCGGGGCGGCAAGAAACCCTGGCGGGCCAGTTCGTCGTTCAGGTTGACTTCGTAGAAGTAGAGCTGACCCAACGGCACGCGCTCATGGGCCTGCTGTACGACGGCACACGAAACGCAAGCCCCCGGCGTCAGGTTATCATCCACGGTGCCCTCAGCAAAGAAGCCGTGCTGCCAGACCCGGCTAACACCGCTCTCATCCACATAATTGACGATGACAAAGAGGGGGCATTCACTACCCTGAACCCCACAAACGCCTAGACTCTGGTCGATCACGCGTAAGGTTAGCAATAATCGCAGGTCACCCAAATCAGACACATCGGCGTTGACTGACTGGGTTACGCGCACGTCTGCATGGCCGATGCCTTCACGAGCAAAGCGTAGCGACGGGTTGCCCGAATCAGCCACAACTTCGGTGGTGCCTTTGGGCTGATCCTCGCGCTCCACCTGCCAGGCGAACAGGGACCACCTGTCCAATCCATCTCCGAAGTCACCGTTCTCGATGAGATTGCGCGCCGGACTGAGCGGACCAATGGGGCCGCTGCCGGTCGGCACTTCCGCTCGCTGGCCGGGCACCAGAAGCAACTCCTCTTCGTTGGCGTTGATTGCCGCGATGCCGCGTTCCTGGACTGTTACTTGCGTCGCATCATTGGTCACATCCACGGTGTAGCGTCCCGGTTCGCGTATGGCGACCTGGCTCTGGGGCGTCGTCAGATCGATGGCCACGGGCCGTGTCTGACCCGAGGGGACATCGAGTCGAATACGGCCGCTTTGAAGGTCCATTGCCATCTGATAGGGCTGGCCACTCAGCCCAAACCGGGGCGCCGTGGCTTCGCCGAAATGGACCGTTGTATTGCTGGCGATCTGCATTGTCGCCAGCGTGTCGCCATTATCCGGGGGTTGAACCGTCACCAGGGCTGAGGCAGTGGTATCGGTCAGAATTGTCGCTTCAGAATCAACCGGTTGAGCCGGCTCCCCGGCCAGCACTGCCCGACGCTGCCCGGAAGCGGCATCGATGCCCACAGTTCCCTGGTTCGCCTGCACCTGAGCGACCAACGGCCGCGTGGCGTTCTGAACGTAGGCGTTGAGGGCCAACGGAGCCGACACGCTGACGATCAAACAGGCAAAGAAACTGCCGAAGAGGATGATCCAGGCCAGCCGCTCGCGGCCATGCCGGCCAGCTTCAATCATAGGCCAACAATCCGAAAACTTGAGAATTCACCGGTTGCGGGAAAATGATTCACCATAACCGTCTGGACCACTGCATAGGGTGAGCCAATCGAAAGAAACTGGGAAAATGCGTTTACAGCTTGCTCCGGCCCTTCGACGACGACCCGCACGCTGCCATCCAGCTGGTTCGACACCCACCCTACCAGACCGAGGCGTTGCGCCTGCTGGGCAGTGTAGTAGCGAAAGCCCACGCCTTGCACGCGGCCTACCACGATGGCGTCCAAACGGACGGCGCGGTCAGTTGACATAGCCTGCATTATACCCGACCGACCCCTCAGTGCGAAGGCACCGCATAGCGACCGTTGCGCTTGGGTTGACCATTCGCTTGGTTAGCCTGGGTCATCCGCATGCAGTCAGGGGTAACCCACGGAGAAGTCGCCCCGGAAGCCCCGGCCCGCCATAGACAAGGCTTGTGTAAAGCTGGACCAGCGTTGCCCCTGCGTCCAGCTTAGCGCAGATGTCGTCGGCCGTGCCTATGCCGCCGACGCCAATGATGGGTAGACGGCCGCCGGTTTGGCGGGCAATATGGGCAATGATGGCCGTGCTGCGCTCGCGAAGCGGTAGACCACTCATGCCCCCGGTCTCATCCCGGCGCTCATCGGACAGACCGTTGCGCTCCAGGGTCGTGTTTGTAGCGATAATGCCGTCGATGCGGGCCGTTTCGACCGCCGACAATATTTCGTCCAGCTCCGGCCACGTGAGGTCGGGCGCGATTTTCACGAATAGTGGCCGAGGCTCAAGGCTATTCTGCGCTGCAAGCGTCTCTCCGGCGTGTCTGAGTGTTGTCAACAGGCCTTCCAGGTATTGCCTGCCCTGTAGCTCCCTCAGACCGGGCGTATTGGGCGAACTAATATTGACGGCCAGATAGTCGCTGTACTGGTACACCGCGCGCATGACAACGAGGTAATCATCGGCCGCCTCCGCCAAAGGCGTCTCCTTCTGTTTGCCCAGGCTAACGCCCAGCACGTAGGGCCGCGACCGGACAGCCAATCGACGCAAACGGCCCACAACCGCCTCGACACCCGCATTCGGGAACCCCATGCGATTGATGAGGGCCTGATCATCGACCAGCCGGAAGACGCGAGGCTGTGGATTGCCGGACTGTGGTCGGGGCGTTAGCGTGCCCACTTCGATGTGACCAAAACCCAGCAGGCTCAACCCTTCGACGACACGGGCGTCCTTATCAAACCCTGCGGCCATACCCAAAACATTGGGAAAGGTCAGGCTGGCGCAGACCACCGGCTGACTGGGTAGCGAGCCCGCTAGGCGGCGCAGCACGCTGCGACCGGCGATTGTGCGCTGGGCTAACTCCAGAGCAGCCAATGTTCGATCGTGCGCCGTTTCGGCGTCTAGTTGCCTCAAGAGGGGAAAGGCGAGTTGCTCGTAACTACTCATGCGGTCTGCGAAGGTTCCGGAAAGTCATTGCCATCGGTATCGTGTCACAAAGGGCGGCCGACCTATCGTATCGTACCAATCTTGACCTTGCCCGGCCACCGCCCTACACGGCCACGGCTCCGTGCGCGAAATGGGCCTGCCGCCACAACATCACCCAACTCACTTCGCCCGCCGGTCAGCGTGCATTATCCCATCCAATTTGCGGCCGGCAAACGGAGCACCCACGCGGCCTGGGCTCTTGGGTAGACCGGGGGTGTAGCGTAACCAGACTGCTTGCGGCCTAACAATCAAAATGATTGTTCAACGCTTGACACTTGAAAAACCCTGCATGTGCGGCGCGGCGTCTGCTGCCAGTCAATCTCGCGTTCGGCCGATGGCAGGCTTAATAAACGCATTCAGACCTGCGTCATCCGACCCACCCCAGGCTATTCCCACTATCTTCACGCCTCGTTCACGCTGGATTTACCTAGTTTTTATCTAATTATCCCATAGCAGTGCTATCTTCGGACCTGTACCATGCCCTGACATCCGGAGGCATGCTTTTTGCCGCATACCGGATAGGCGGAGAGAAACTATGACCAAGGCGAACGAAGTACCAGAAACCGTAACACCCGACGAGACTCCGCCCACCAAAAGCAAGTCGAAAAAGCCAAAATCGGCCGGCTTTATTGAGTCAACCAGCTTCAAACCCACCTGGTTGGAGACCGGCCCCCTTTCACCCGACATGCTGCCGCCGGAGCTAGCCGCCCAGGTCGCGGCCGAAGTTGCCGTCGGTGAAGAACTGTCCGACGATTTGGTCAGCCAATTGGCTGAGTTAGAACGGTTCTACAGCGAATCGCAAGAAACCGACGAGGCGGAAACACCCGTCACTGAGATGGAAGTCACCGAAGAGATCGTGTTTGTGTCGGCGTCAGAGTCGCTTGAAACCGAGTCAGTTGAACCGGAAGTTGACGAACCAGCGGTGATTGAGACATCGATTGAAGTCGAATCAATCGTTGTCGAAGAGTTTGACGATCCTGCGCCTGAAGTCGAAACGGACCGGACGAGCGATATGCCGGATCCCGACCAAACGCTCGACGAAGTGATCCTGACTCCGGAAGAGACCGAGCTGGTGACTGAGGGCCAATCGGTTGAGGATATCAGCGAAACAGAAATCGTAGCCGTCGGTAATGTCGATGGCGGTGACACAAGCGAAGCCGAGCCCAGCGCCGTGGCCAGCGCTGCGCCCGTCGCAGCCACTTCCAAGCCCGCGGCGAAACCCAAGGCCAAGCCCGCTCGCAAACATCCCCTATTTGATCGTCTCGCTCGGATACTCCTGATCGGTGGGCTAATCTTGCTCGGACTGGCGGCCCTGACTTATTTTGTCAATCCCTTTGCGCGACTGGCACTCGGCACAGCCGAACTCGCTCGCCCGGTGCAATCACCTTTGCTCGACAATCCGGCCGGGGCTGAGACTGGCTGGTGTGTTACCGGCAGCTTTCTGGAGGATGGCGAACCGCTGCCACGCATGCAGGACAACGGCCGCAACGGCGATATCGTTGCCGGCGACCAGGTTTTTGCGATTGCAGCTGAACACATTGGCAGCCGGTACGTATAGTTGGCAGGTAGTAGGCTGTGAGCAGGGTGAACTGGTTTATCCTGCTGCGCCGTCCTGGATTCAGGTTGATTCGGCAAGCCAGCCGGTGACGTTCCTTTTCGACAGTCAGGAGCGCGAAAGCCCGCTATTCTTCCCGATTCCTTTTGTGGTCAGCGCCCTCGACAGCGTCCAGGATTTTCAGGTCGTGGGCAGTTTTCAGGACTGGAATCCCAACGACGCCAGCGCCCAGTTACAGCACCTGGGCGGCGGAGTTTATCAGCAGGTTCGCCGCATTGCGCGACCGGGCAGCTATGAAGCCTACATTATCGCCGGCAGTCCCGACCAGGCAATCGACGCTTACGGCCGAACGAGCGGACCAATTCCGTTTTCCTTTGAAACAACTCGTGCCAGCGAAGCCATCGTCTTCCTCGTCGATACCAATCGCGGGCGGGCTTCGATTCTCTATGGCATGCCGTGGGTGGCGACGCAACTGGCCTATGGTCAGGGCTTCCGCGTGCTGAGTCTGGCTGCTTGGCCTTAGTGGACTCCTGCTGCTGGTCTGGATGCTGCTGCGCATGATAATGATGGGCAACGACAAGAACTGGTTGGAGGCCGGCTGCCCCGAATGTGGTCGCCATGAGCTCATGCGCATTAGCCGGACACCCAAGGAACGTCTGCTCAATACGCTTGGGTATTCCGGCCTACCGTTACCAATGCCGCCACTGTACCTGGACCGGTACGCGCCTAAGCGAAGACGGGGCATCCATTTCTCCGGGAGCGACGACGATTGTGGCTGAGACCTTGCGCTAGCGAGCAGTCTATTCAGTCTCGCAGGTCTCAGAAACAGCTGGGTACGATGAACGCGCACATCCAGCGGATCAAAGCCCAGGCTTGCCAGCACTTCATCCGGTCGGCCTGTCTGTGTCGGTGATTGCCGCAAGTGCATGAATAGCCCGGGTCCATCGATCGCATGCTTCAACACAGAGAGTTCGATAATCAACGGCCGTAAGTCATAGGGCTTGGGCCGTTTGTCTTTGGCCCGTTTACGCTCGCGTGGCAGTGACTCTTCGGCCAATAGGGCCGCCACATCGGCGTCCAGCTTGCGCCACATTCACCGCATCGAGAAATGTGGCCTGATAGGTTGACGGCCAACAGACTCTGCTGCAAGTGACGGCCAGGCCAATGGCACTTCAATCATTTCCGTCACGGCTATACCGGGGGCCATACGGTCCATCAGCCGTTCAACGACGACTCGCCGGGTCAATCGGTTCGGTTAGCCAGATATCGGCCAATTCCGCTTCGCTGGTGTAGCCCAGACGGCAACGCCGCAGCCAACGAAAGACGCGGTCGTCGATTGAATCCTTGCGAATAGGCCAGCGGAATGTGCGATCGATTCAGGGCCCGCTCCAGTGTGCGGGCCAGATCGAGGTGGCTGATATAGCGCGCCGGTCCGTCTTTGCTAAAGTTGAAGCGTAATCGCTGTACCGCTTGAATGCCGTCCTGGTCATCTGTCATACGCTCTGTTCATTACCACGTTTCCGCAGCCGCTCCAACCCTGCCGCTTGCATGCAAACGATATACAATTCAGGCTCATGAGCCGAACATCACCCTATGCGCCTATTAGCCGTCGCGTCTTGTGGGGCTGGCCTCGCTGTCAGCCTGCGTTCGGCCGAATCCAAGTGACGTCAACATCACACCACCGTCAATGATTGCCGTCACCAGCGCTGTCGCCACGGCCATGGCTTCCGGGCAGGAAGTGACTACGCCAGTCGCGCCCTACTAGGCACACCGTTGCCCCAATACGACGGTCAGCCAACGCCCGACGCTCCCCATCACGAAGTAGCTTCGGCATCGGATGTCGGCGGACAGCCAACGCCACACCGTCAACGCAGGCGAAACCCTGGGTATCATCGCCCAACAGTACGGCACTACTATCGAGAACTTGATCACCCTCAATAACCTGGATAACCCGGACATCATCAATGTCGGCCAGCAGCTCATCGTCCCCGGTGAACCAATCGAACTGACGCTTGGACCGGACTTCAAGATCATTCCAGATAGCGAGTTGGTCTATGGCCCGGCAGCGGCCGATTTCGATCTTACTCAATTTCTGACAACCCTCAACAGCCATTTGCTGCGCTATACCGAAGAGGTAGAGGGCCAGGCGATGTCCGGCCCGGCGATCATCCAGCTCATTGCCGACCGCTACAGCGTGAATCCCCGACTCCTGCTGAGTGTCCTGGAATATCGAGCCGGGTGGGTCACGAGCAGCACAGCGCCTTCGCGGGACTATATCCTGACGCGGAGCGGCACCGGCCAGGACTCTCTCTATCGGCAGCTCAATTGGGCTGCAAATCAGCTTAACCTGGGTTACTACGGTCGCTCTGAAGGTGGATTGCAACAGATAACTGTGGGTGGCGAGACCGTCGTATTCGATCCGACCATCAACGACGGCACCGCGGGTGTGCAATTGTGGTTAGCATCGCATCAGGATGCCACCTATGACACGTGGTTGGAGGAAACCGGCCCCGCCGGTTTCTTCACGGCCTATAGCAAATTATTTGGCAATCCGTTTGCCTATACCGTCGAGCCTTTGGTGCCCGACAACCTGACCGCCCCGGAACTGATGCTGCCGTGGGACGCAAGCGAAACATGGTACTTCACCGGCGGTCCGCACGGGTCCTGGAATACCGGTTCGGCGTGGGGGGCTCTCGACTTTGCGCCGCCGGGCGATCAGTTGGGCTGCGTACAGACTGACTTGTGGACGACCGCCATGGCGGACGGCATCGTTACCCGCAGCGGCACACGGCGCTGTCGTCGTGGATATGGATGGCGACGAATTCGCAGGCACCGGCTGGGCCATCACCTACATGCATCTGGAAACGCGCGACCGGGTTCCGGTGGGCACAGTCGTGAAGACCGGCGATCGGCTGGGACATCCCTCATGCGAAGGCGGCGTGTCCAACGGCACCCATGTCCATCTGACCCGCAGCTACAACGGCCGGTGGATCAACACCGACGGCGACCTACCATTTGTCATGAGTGGCTGGGTTTCGCAGGGTCTGGGCAGTGAATATGACGGCTATCTGGTGCGCGGCGACGAAGTGCGCGAAGCGTGTGTCTGCCGGGACCCGATCAACGCATCATCCGCTAACGGGCAGTCCCGGCAATTGCATGGCGTCGTATTGGCGCGCAATCATTGGACCCAACGGACGGCCGCCGATGAGGTGCATGTGCAGGTGGTAGACTTCCTGACCTCCATGACGATTGACAGTTGACGATTAGCCGGTAGCCATCGTCGGCAATACCTTCGTCGGCCGCGAGCTTGGCCGCCACGATCATCATTGCGCCCCGCCACACGCTCGTCGGCTTCGGTCAGGTCATTAACCGTGGGGATGACGCTATTGGGCACGATGAGAATGTGGGTCGGTGCGGCCGGGTTGATGTCGCGAAATGCGGTCACCAACTCATCCTGATAAACGATATCGGACGGAATATCACCGGCAATGATCTTTTCGAATAATGTCGTCATCGGTCTCCTTCGTTAGACTACAGACTGGCTTGACCAGCTCACAGATTGGCCCGTTTTATCGGGATTCACGAACCCGTGCAAGCTGATGGTATAATGCGTTTCTCGCGCTGACCGTCATTCATCGAACGAAGTTTCGTCAGACAATCATCACACCGCATGGATAACACAGCCCCCCTCCGTAGCGTAACACCCGCCATCGACATCTATATTCGCCTGGCGCAATACCCGGTGTTGGCCGACAAGATTCGCGCTCGCATGCGTCAGGAACTCTTCCAGCGCAGCATCATCGACGAGACGACTTTCGAACGGCTGGTACGGGAGAAAGCGATTGAGTCGCAACGTCGTGAACGGATGACCGATCCGTTTGGGCAGGAAGACACACAGGTCTGGCAACGTCGCAAGGCGCGCATTCGCGACTACCAGACCGACGCCTTCTTCGCCGACACGCTGGGCAGCGTATCTCTGGAGCTAATCATTCAGGAAGTTCTGAAGAGTCAGCCGTCGCCGTCCGTTTCCACCGAACTTACTTTCAACCCTGAGATTTCCCCGTGGGAACTGCTGTTTCGGCAAGGCGAGATCTACGAGCGCCTGCCGGAGGCAGAACGCGAGAAGGTGGCCCATCATCTGGAGGAAATCAAGGTCGTGCTGATCAAGCGCATGATCAGCGACCAATTGCCCTACATCGGCATCGCCAAGAATGTCTTCACCATTGCCGACCTGCGCTACATTTATGAACGGCGCATCGGCACCGGCAAAATCGGCGGCAAATCGGCCGGGCTGATGCTGGCCTGGAAAATACTGCAGCGTCCGCCGGAGGAAGGTGAACACGACATTTCCCAATCCGTCGTCGTGCCGGAATCCTACTTTGTCGGCACTGAAGTTATTTATGAGTTTCGACTCCTCAACGGGCTCGACCACCTCATGAATCAGAAGTATCGCGAACTGGACGAGATCCGCGAGCAATATCCGGCCATCGTGGAGGCCCATCTGGCCGGGCGCTTTCCGCCGGCTGTGGTCGAGCGACTGCGCGAAGTGCTGGCTTCGATGGGTGACAGCCCAGTCATCGTACGCTCGTCCAGCCTGCTGGAGGATAATTTCGGCTATGCATTTGCCGGCAAGTACAACAGCTACTTCTGCCCCAACCAGGGTACGCCCGAAGAGAATCTGGAAGCAATTGCTCGACGCGATCCGGCGAGTGTTTGCCAGCACACTCAATCCGGACGCCATACTCTATCGTCAGAAGCACGGCCTGATCGATTATGACGAACGCATGGCCGTACTCATCCAGCGGGCCGAAGGTGTTCAGTACGGCCGCTACTTCTTCCCAACGCTGGCCGGCGTGGCCTTCAGTCGCAATCCATTCCGCTGGAACAGCAATATTCGGCGTGAAGATGGATTCCTGCGTCTGGTGTGGGGCTATGGCACACGCGCCGTGGACCGAGTCAGCAATGACTATCCGCGCATGATTGCCCTGAGTCACCCGCAGCTGCGCCCGGAAACCACGGCCAAGGCCATCCGCCAATATTCGCAGTGGTACACCGACATCATCGACCTGGAGGACAACACCTTCCAGACCTTGCCGGTAAGCGATGTGCTTGGCGTCGACTATCCTCATCTGCGCTACATCGCCTCGATCGATCAGGGGACTACCTGCAAGACATCCTCTCGACTGGGCAGCGTCAGCCAGGATGACCAGTTTGTCCTGACTTTCAACTACCTGACCAAAGATAAGCAGTTCATTCAGCTATTTCGAACAGCGCTGCAGCGTCTGGAAGCCAACTACGGCCGTCCCGTCGATGTTGAGTTCACAGTGGAAATCGTCCCCAACTATCCGCAGCCGGAGTATCGGCTGCACGTCCTGCAATGCCGTCCGCTCAGCGAGCGCGCCGAAAACCGATCGGTTCGCGATTCCCAAAGGACATCCCGGCCGACAAAATCCTGTTCACCTCGAATCATCTGGTGCCCGATGGCCGAGCGGAGGGCATTCGCTACATCGTCTATGTCGATCCGGACAGCCTACTATCACATACCGGATCCCGTCGTGCGTCAGGAGCTGGGTCGAGCCATCGGCCGGCTCAACAAGCGTCTGGAAGGTGAACGGTTCATCTTGATGGGTCCCGGCCGTTGGGGCAGCGTCAACATTGACCTGGGCGTGCACGTCACTTACGGCGACATCTACAACACGCAGGTGCTGGTCGAAATGGCCATCGCCCATGACGGACTGATGCCGGAGCTGTCCTACGGAACTCACTTCTTCCAGGACCTGGTGGAGGCGGCATCCAGTCCCTGGCACTTCACCTGTCGGGTGACGAAGACACGTTTAATTGGTCGTTTTTCCAGGAAGCGCACCGAACGAACTTGCCGATCTTGCTTCCAGACGACAGCGACCTGGCGCCCATACCTCAAGGTCATCGACCTGGCAGCGATTGCCAGGCAGTCCGGTCCTGGCTGTGCTGATGAACGGCGCCACTGATTCGGCCGTTGCTTACCTTACATCATGATGAACGAACAATCGCTGCGCAGCATTACGCCAACCATTGACATCTATATCCGGCTGGCCCAGTACCCCATTCTGGCCGACACCATTCGCGGATCGCATGCGCCATGAGCTGTACCGTCGCGGCATCATCACCGAAGAGGCCTTCGAGAAAGAAGTCCGACCAACTGAGCCTTGGCTTCACAGCTGCGTGAGGGGTTGTCCGATCCGTTTGCGGAAGAAGACAGCTTCGGCTGGCAGATACGCACCGAGCGTGATCCGCGACTTCCATACGGATGCCTACTTCGCCAACAATCTTGGGCATCGCCAGTCTGGATCGGCTTATCGACCGAAGTCCTGAATAGTCAGGCAGGTCCAACATCCGATGCCGAGGAACCTGACCTTTAATCCGGAAGTAGCCCCTTGGGAACTTCTCTTCCGACAGGGTGAGGCCTACGAGCGACTTGCCGCCAGGAGCAACAGGAGAGTGTTCGCCATCATCTGGAGGAGATCAAGGTCGTCCTGATCCGGCGACTGATGAGCGACCAATTGCCCTTCATCGGCGTCGCCAAGCGGGTCTTGGCCATTAGCGATCTTGCGGCGCATCCACCAGAGCTTGCTCGGGCACGGGTCAGCATCGGTGGCAAGGCGGCCGGCATGATCCTTGCCTGGCGCAGTCTGCAATCAATCGACGACGAGGTCGGGCCGGGCATCATCGATATCCCGGACACGCTTCTTCGTCGGCACCGATGTCCTCTACGAGTTCATTCTTGATGAATAAGCTGGAAGACTACATGAACCAGAAGTATCTGTCCATCAGCGAGATACGCGCTGAGCATCCCGGTGCTGGTGGAGTCGTTCCGGGGCGGCGAATGCCCGACTACATCGTGACCCAGCTGCGCGAAGTGCTCGTCGACTTCGACCAGCAGCCCGATCATCGTCCGGTCCTCCAGTCTGCTGGAGGATAGTTTCGGCTCGTCCTTTGCCGGAAAGTACCACAGCTATTTCTGCCCCAACCAGAGGCACACCGGAGGAGAACCTGGCTGCGGTCCTCGACGCAATTCAGCGCACCTATGCCAGCACGTTAAGTCCCGACGCGTTGCTCTATCGCAAGAAGCACAACCTCATTGACTATGACGAGCGCATGGCGGTCATGATCCAGCGCGTCTCCGGACGGCAATACGGCCAGCTACTTACTACCCTGACGTTGCCGGGCTGGCCTTCAGCCACAACCCGTTTCAGTGGACGGAGGAGATTCGCGAAGAAGACGGCTTGCTGCGCATTGTCGCCGGTCTGGGGACGCGTGCGGTCGAGCGTGTGTCACAGGATTACCCGCGTCTCATCGCCCTGAGCCATCCGACGCTGCGTCCGGAAACAACTGTCGAAGAACAGCGCCGGTATTCGCAACGGTTCATGGCAGTCGTGGACACAGCCAACAACGAAGTCGTCACCGTGCCAATCCTGGAAGCGTTGGGTGTCGATCATCACAGTGCTGCCCAGATCGCGTCGCTCGATCATGGCGACACATTTGAACCGATTGGGGAATCGGCCGTTCTGGACAAAGACGATCGCATCGCCCTGACCTTCGACGGTCTGTGTCGCGACCAGGCCTTCATTGACATGATGCGTGCCGCACTGCGACGACTGGAGGAAGTGTACCAGGGGCCTGTTGGCGTCGAATTCGCGATTGACCTGGCCCAGGGCTACCCCACCGAAGGACCGCGAAATCGATGCGTCGGGCCTCCACCCACTGCAGGCGTGCATCGAGCGCCTTCAGATATCTGGAGTGCCGGCCGCAGAGCAAGTATCGTCAGGAGTACTCAACATCGCTGATGACAACCGCCCAGGGCACGCCGGATTTGTTCACCACACGTTCTGCTACCTTCGACCAGATTGACGCCAGTCCGCCATATCATCTATATCGATCCCGATGCCTACTATCAGATTGCCGACGACGAAACCCGAGAGCGTATTGTGGAGGCACTGACCCAACTGAACGATGCCCTGCCCAGCGGGCAATACGCGGCGGTCGGGCCGGGACGCTGGGGCAGCCTCAACAGTCGCCTAAGCGTTCCTGTGACCTATAGCAACATATGCAATAGCCGTCTGCTGATCGAGGTCAGCCCGCGCTACAGCCTTGCGCCGGAGATGGCCTACGGGACTGATTTCTTCGAGGATCTGGCTGAGTCGGGGATTCATGTGTTAGGAATTCAATCCGGTGGCGGTGGGCAATTCGACTGGGACTTCTTCACCCAGGCCGGAAAACAAACTGGCGGAACTGCTGCCGGAACAGAGCCGACCTGTCGGCAACTACATGCGGCTGATCGATCTGGAAGCCGAGACTGGCAAGTGGCTCTACGTCACCATCGATGACGAGAAAGATGAGGCCACCGGCTTTCTGGCCGACTGAGTTACGGCCGTTCCGTCTGGCTCTCCGCGAGTAATTGAGTCAACAGCGCGCGCTCTTCCGACTCAGTGGTTATCGTTCCATCCAACCGGGCGCTGAGGAGCGTGTCCAGAATACGGCGCGTAGATTGGTCCGGGCGGCACACCCAGCGCGCGCAAATCATCCCCGCTCACAGCCGACGTGATTGACTGCCATTTCGTGACATACCGATCAAGCCACCCATTGATCACTGGGCTCACGTCCAACAGGCGCATCGCCAAGAGCACCCTCGGTGGGTGGGCGCGCAGTATGGCGGCAATGCGGCTGGGTGACGCATCCGGTGGCAGTGCCGCCAGTTCCCGGCGCACCACGTCCAGTCCGGCCAAATCCTCGGCCGTGGCCTTGCGAACGCGCAGACGTTCGGCAGCGGCCTGCTGGACCGAAGAATCCAGCTGGGCCAGCCATAACGCAAACGGATAGAAGACCTCCGGGCCCGACTCATAAATCGACTGCCAGACCGGACCCGAGATGATGTCGGCTAATCGACCGATCGCGTCCGCAGCGGCAGGGGGAAAGGTCAGCCCCGGCGATATGTTCGCCAGCACCTGCAGCTCATCGAGGCGGCGAAGGACGCGTACCGGATCGACTTCATGCAGGGCCAACTCGATCTCATTGCGAATTCGTTCCCCGCTGACCCGGAATAATAACGGCAGGGCCGAGGCGATCAAATCGGCCGTACCCGGCTCGATGGCAAAGTCTAGTCGCTGCTCCAAACGCACTGCGCGCAAGATGCGTGTTGGGTCGTCAATAAAGCTCAGGCTGTGCAGTACCCGAATAATGCCCCGCTGTAAATCACGTTGACCACCGTAGAAGTCGAGCAACTGCCCCAGAAAAGCGCCATCCAGACGAACAGCCAGCGTATTGATAGTGAAATCACGCCGGTGGAGATCCAGCTTGATCGACCCTTGTTCCACTTCCGGCAGCACAGTCGGTCGCTTGTAAAACTCCTTTCGGGCGGTGACAAAGTCGATCATGGGTGGTGTGGGCACTTGACCGGGCTCCATCATGGCTATGCGAAGCAGCTCTTGCTCGTCCGTTGAAGCCGATAGTTCGCCCGCCTGGGCCTCGATTTCCTGCCACATCTCCGGCGCCACCGACCACTTGGCCGTTCCGAAGCGCGAGTGACTGTGCAGTTCCCCGCCAAAGCGCCCACGCAACTGCTCTACCAGTTCAATGGCATCACCCTCGACAACGATGTCTAAATCGGTCGGCGACTTGCCAATTAACACGTCCCGGACCAGCCCGCCCACAAAATACACTGGCATACGCAATTCGCCGGCAACGGCACTGACAACTCGCACCAGTGCCCAAAGCGATGCTGAAAACGATCTGGCCAATACCTCGCGCATGTCAGGATCCGGGCCTGAGGGAGTGGGCAGTGATAACACGTTCAGGACATCCGTCCGAGTCACAATGCCAATTGGCACCGTGCGGCCGTCTTCTCCCGGCAAAACGACCGGGATCTGCCCCCACCCTTCGAGCGCCATGAGACGCTGAACATCTTCAAGGGAATCACTCGGAGCGACACCAATCTCGCCCGCGCGCATTACCTGGGATACCGGCAAATGTCCCATCTCGTGACTGATGGCGCGATCCACGCTGCGCCGCGTCAACAGGCCAACCACGCGGCCGTCGTCAACGCTGACGACCGGGAAGCCTTCGTGACCCAGGCGCACCATCAGCGCCGCCGCCTCGGACACGGGCATTGTGTCGACAATCGTAGCCAGTCCATGGGACATGATCGACTCGACCCGCAACACGGGCGTCACCGATTTAGGCAGTACCTCAAGCAGTCGCTCGCGTACCGATGCCAGTGATCCGCCAACAACCAT
Source organism: uncultured Chloroflexia bacterium (assembly GCA_963695535.1). GTDB lineage: Bacteria > Chloroflexota > Anaerolineae > Promineifilales > Promineifilaceae > Promineifilum. The sequence goes on along the minus strand of CAVOGT010000001.1, from coordinate 76,607 downwards.
GGCCGCGGAGGCCCGGTTGTGACCTCCTCCGCCCAGCGCCCGCGCCACTTCACCGACGTCGACCGCCTCGGACGAACTGCGTGCAACCACTTGCACGCCATCGCTAAGCCCAACCAGAACAAACAAGCCGTCCGGCGTCATGGAATCACGCAGGCGATGGGCCACGGAAGATATCTCTTCGTCAAAAGTGGGATCCACGGCTGCCGTTGATAGTGCAATGAGGCGGTCTTCAATACGCAACCACTCCGTGCTGCGCAATAGTTCATCGTACAATTGCTGTTGGCCGTCGGACAGAGCCACATTGAGGAACCGACGGGCCACATTCAGCTGAGCGCCCTGTTCCAGCAGCCAGGCCGCAGCTCGGGCATCGCGTACCGTGGTTGTGTCATAGGTCAACGACCCGGTATCTTCGTATATGCCGAGCAGCATTAGCGTAGCCTCTTCAGCACTCAGACGGCCGCCGGCGTGTTGTAGCCGCTCAACCAACAGCGAGGCGGTGGCCCCCACTGGTTCAACGTGGTACGCCCAGCCCGGGCGATCTACCTGCACGCGATGATGATCAATCACCTGCACCTGTGGCGTCTTGACCATCCCGCGAATACTGCCCAACGTCTGGGTATCGACGAGAGTGGCTTCGTCAACCCGCTGCCGGCGCCACTCCTCGGCCCGCGTGAACGGCAACCCGTCCCAATAGAGATTGAGAAACTGCTGCACATTGCGGTTGATGGTGCGCGGCAAGAGAGCAACAGCTTCCGGATACAGTTTCTTGGCCCCTAACTGTGATGCGACTGCGTCGAAATCGGCTTTCTCATGGGTCAATATGACACGCATGGTCGCATTATACCCGATGCACACCCTGGGCCGATAGCACGTTGACGCTATGGTTCAAGTGGACTCACTTTAATGGTTGAATTGCCACGACTAAGCCACCGTACAGAGTGAAGCAAGCCTGAATCAAACACAGAAATATCCTGAACCGGGCGGTGCTTCTTACTTGACATCGTAGAACGGGTGTGCTATTCTGCTTGGTAGAACACGCGTTCTATATCCGAGTAGAACGTAACACGACAGTTCAGAGACAAGTGAGGAAGACATGGCGAATCAGCAGACCCTGAAAGCATCCTTTGGTTCCCGATTTGGCGACAAGTCACCAACCGTTTCGCGAAAGATGATCATCGCGGCCATCCTGTCCGTGGCGCTACTGGCATTCGAGATCTTCAACTTCGATACAACCCAATACGCCCTGCGCGATCTGCTCGGGGACGTGCGCTTCATGGGTATCCTTTGGGCAACGATCCTGGCAATTGCCTTTTGCGCCATTGACTTTGCCGGTCTGGTGCGCATCGTCACGCCCCAGCGCGGTCAGCGAAGAGCCCAAGGTCGTCTGGTTCCTCATTGGCGCCTGGTTCCTGGGCACGTTGGCCAACGCCACCATGACATGGTGGGCTGTGTCACTGACGCTTGCTTGAATCACGACTTCGGCAATGAAGTACTGAGCCGTGAGCAACTGCTGCGCTATGTTCCGATATTTGTGGCTGCCCTGGTCTGGCTGACGACGAATCCTGTTCATCGGCGCCTTTTCGGTGGCCGGGGAAGAAGTGCTGGGCCAGCAACGCCCGAAAACCAGTGGCAGTGGCAGGCGGTCTGCGGACCGTCAGTCCGAAGCCCAGTGCCTGCCAACGCTTCGTCGAATCGCCCGCGCCGACCACGGCCACGCGAAGACCGCCAGCTGCCAAGCCCGCGACGGCCGTCGACATCCGCGCACCGCCGTTGCTGCCACCGACCGCACACACCGACCGTGACCTACGAACCGGTTGACGACCCTGTCATGGCCCGTCCTACACCTCCGCCGACCCCGACCCCGCGCGCGACAATTCGCGCATTCGCCAGCGGCCGCCCGATGCCCGGTGGCTCGCGTGTGCCGTCACCCGGCATGCAGGCGCAGTCGCACCAACCACAGCCAGTTGTCGGCTTGGACTCTTCACTTAAGTGAGCTAAACTCATGACCACACTACAGCATGACACACCTACTATCTGGTAGATACACCTTTGAACGACTGGCAAGACGAAGAGCTGTGGCTGGACATGAGTACGTCACAGACCATTGATCCCATGGTCCAGGTGCAGCGTCGAATGGCGATTATCCTGATCGCCGTGATCTTCTTTGTTATGGCTTTGGCGCTAGCGGCCGTCCGCGGCACAGGCAGCGGTGAACGCACGGTTGCATCGGCCGATGAATTGCCGGCCGTCGGAAGCAGCTCCCGTTGTCAGCCAGGCTCCTTCGGTTCAAGGGTGGCATAGCGCCGCTCTTCACTCCGGAGGTTCAACACTGGGCGCCGCAGATCGTGGCCTGGTCGGCGGCCGCGGGGGTTGATCCCAATATGGCAGCGACCGTCATGCAAATTGAGTCGTGTGGCGATCCCAACGCCGTGTCAATTGCCGGGGCACAAGGTCTGTTTCAGGTAATGCCCTTCCACTTTGATCCCGGCGAGAGCTATGCAAGACCCTGATACTAATGCCCGTCGCGGCCTGGCCTATCTGGCGCTGGGTATGCAGCAGCACAACGGTGACACTGGCCTATCCTTTGCCGGCTACAACGGCGGGCACGGTACAGCCGCCAAGGGTTGGGGCGCTTGGCCCGCTGAAACGCAGCGCTATTACAACTGGGCCACAGGCATCTACGCCGATGCGGTTGCCGGTAGTGCCACCAGCGACACGCTCAATCAATGGTTGGCCGCCGGTGGTGCCGGCCTGTGCCGTCAAGCGGCGCAGCGCATCGGTCTGCAATAGGCGGGGCGATTACTTGCGCTCGCCGGTTGAACTGTCCGGCTGAGTTAAGTGTTCAAAGAGCCGCGGCCCACATGCCGCGGCTTTCCTGTTTGGCTGCGTCGCTCTATACTTGTAGGAACGTGAAGGTTAGGCTGCGTCGACTTACCTGCTCGTCCAGCATCCCCGGAGATAGATCACAATGCCTTTTTCGATTACGTTTTTGGGACATGCAACATTGCTGCTGGAGATCGACGGCTATTCGGTAGTCGTGGACCCGTTTTTGGTCCCACATAACCCGGCCGCGACACGCGACGTGCAAACTCTGAAGGCTGACGCCATTCTTGTCACCCATGGCCATAACGATCATGTGGCAGATTTGATCAGTTTGGCCAAGTTGACGGGAGCCACGGTCGTGGCTAATGTGGAGATTTGCCGGTGGATCAACAAACAAGGGTACGAAGGCACACACGCTATGAACACCGGGGGAACGGTTACGCTACCGTTTGGACAGGTGACGATGACCCCGGCCTTGCACAGTTCCGGCTTACCCGATGGAACCTACGGCGGCGATCCGGGCGGGTTCATTGTCACGGCTCATGGTCGTCGCGTCTACATTGCCGGTGACACGGGCCTGTTCAGCGATATGTCGCTGATTGGGCGCCACGGCCTCGACCTTGCCGTGTTGCCCATTGGCGACAACTTCACTATGGGGCCCGACGATGCCTTTGATTCGCTGAGCTATCTCAAGCCCGTCGCCGTGATCCCCTATCATTACAACACCTGGCCCGCGATCATGGTGGACCCGGATGCGTGGATTGCACGAGTTAGAACGGAGACCTCGATCACGCCGATATTGTTACGTCCTGACGAGTCTTATGAGGTATAGAGCGGCGCGGCACTTAGCGCGACTGGGGAGAGTCAAGCGATGGACAGTCTCGAAGCCCAACGGTATGACCAGGGCATGTGGTTTCTGGAGAAACTACGGCTATCACGTCTGCGGCGCGCGCTTGTTGACGAAGTTGCGGGCACTGTGCTGGAGATCGGCACTGGGACCGGTGCCAATGCATCGCTCTATCGTCACGATGTGACCGTAACGGCCATAGACCTGCGCGAAAGCATGCTGCGCGCTGCCGGCGAGAAAGGTCGAGCGATCGGCAACGGTCAAGGCTTTGCCGTGACCTGTGCCGATGCCCAGCACTTGCCCTTTGCCGATGGGGCTTTTGATGCAGTGGTCGGTTCACTGGTGTTCTGCAGCATTCGGGATCCGATGATGGCATTGGGCGAGATTTGCCGGGTGCTTAAGCCCAACGGCCGGTTACATCTATTGGAGCATGTGCGCGGCCAAAATCTGCTCAGCCGGACCTTCACCGATTTGGCTCAGCCCTTCTGGTTTGCCTTGCAACACGAATGCCACCTCAACCGGGAAACCGCGCGCACCGTAGCCGCGGCCGGCTTCACCATACAGCAGACATCCCAGCACGGCGGAGGGCTATTGCAGATGATCAAGGCCACATCACCGGCGCCTTGTCGTTAGCTCTGTTGCCAGATCAACAAGACAACGCCGCTCATGGCCACGAGCGTCCCGATGATGCTGCGCCGACTGACCGGCCGCTTGTACACGGCATATTCTATGGGTATGAGCAGCACCGGCGGCAGCGCCATGAGGGTTGACGCAATACCCAAACGGGCGTTCTGGACGGCGATGAGGGAGAACCAGATACCCAGAAACGGACCGGAAGTTGCCCCGGCAATCATGGCTTGAAACGCCTGCTTGTCGCGCCAGGCATCGAGGGTAGACCGAACTTGCCCGCGAATCGCGGCGATGGACCAGAGCACCACCAGTCCCACGAAGATACGAATCACCGTGGCCGAGATGGGTGGGTAGTTGCCAACTAATGCATACCGGGCCGTCACCAGATTGGCCACCTGCCCCAGCGCGCCCGCCAACGCAAAGAGTAATCCCTTGCGGTAATCGCGGCTGTTTCCCAGCAAGGGATCACTCTGCCCTTCTGTGACCACCCAGGCAATACCCACGACAGCCAGTACGATGCCCACTATTTCCATGCCGGAGACCAGCTCGCCGAACAGCACCCAACCAAACAGTGTGCTGAGGATAGGCACAGTCGACATCATTAGCATGGACAGCCGCGGTCCAATCATCACGTAGGCTTGGAAGAGGAAGGCATCGCCGATTACAAGTCCGAGGATACTGGACAAAGCCAGCCAACCCCAGCGAGCAGCGTCCGTGCCCCAGGGAAAGAAAGTGCCTTCCAGAATTCGATGCGTGATAATCAAAAACAGGAACGCAAATACCAGGCGGCTGCGATTAACCACATCGGAGCCGATGCGGCGGCCGCTGTAGCTGAAAAAGATGGCCGTCAATGACCAGCACACAGCCGTCGCCAGCGCGGCAACTTCGCCCAGGAGCATCATGTTTTCATCAGGTGTCGTTAGGAAACGGAGTTGTGAATCGGTTCTTGTTCGTCTAGATAGAGGGAGCAACCACCGCCGCTCAAAACGTCGAGGCAACGCTGGACACGTCGCCGCAGGCGCCTGGTCAAAAGGTCCAGCGCCTCATCGGGCGCCGCGAAACAGTAGGCGCGCAACTCATTGGCGGGTAGCACAATTCGGTCAATCATGTCCCGGGTCAGCAGGCCGCCATCAAAGATGAAGTTCAGGCTTTCGGTGCGCGTTTTTGTTTCACCGGAGTAATCGACACACAGGAGACGACTGGGGTAGACCGTGAGACCCAGCTCCTCCTTTGTCTCCCGTGCACATGCCTGCAAGGGCGATTCACCTGCCTCAACGGTCCCACCCGGTATCTCCCAGTACTTCTTGTAGGTAGGATCGACCAGCAACAAGTAGCCGCGTTCATCGTACAGCAAACACCCGGCGGAAATCCGCTTACGTGGCAGCGACTTCTGATAGACCTTGCGCGTTATGCTTCCCATGTTGTCACTCGAAACCGATCGCGAATCTGCCGGATATGGGCTGGAGTGGTCCGGCAACAACCACCAATCACACTGGCGCCAAGTTTACGCCATTCCCGACTAAACGTGCCAAATTCGGCCGGTACAGATTCGCCGCGCCACCGCTTGGATAGCGGGTCATAAGTCTCGCCGGAGTTAGGATAGACGACAATTGGCTTGCGGGTTACGGCCGAAACGGCGCGAATGAGATCGGGGATGAATCGCGGCGGCGTGCAGTTAATGCCTACGCCCGCTACCTGCGGGAACTGATCGAGGTAAGCGGCACAGTCCGCCAGTGGGGTGCCGTCGCTGATGTGTTCGCCGTCACGGCAGCTGAAGCTGAACCAGGCGTTGACGTTGGGCGTCTGCTCCAACAACCTCGCCAGCGCTCTGGTTTCCGGCCATGACGGAATTGTCTCGCAAGCCAGAAGGTCAGCCTCCGTCTGAGCCAATATGCGCCAACGTTGCGCATGGAACGCCAGCAGTCCGGACTCGTCCAAATCATAGTTACCGGTGTACTCCGATCCATCCGCCAGATAGGCACCATACGGCCCGACACTTGCCGCCACCAACGGCCGAAGGCGTTGGTCATGGTCATCAACTGCGGACCAGTATGCGTCGCGCGCTTCGCCCACGAGCCTGACCGATAGCCTCAGCAAGTCGATGGCCTCGCTTTCGGAGTAGCCGCGGCCGGTGAACCCTGGAATAGTGGCTTGATAACTGGCACTGACGCAGCAATCCGCCCCGGCCCAATAGTAGTCGGCGTGGACCTGCCGGATAAGATCGGGATTCTCTACGAGCAATCGTGCTGACCACAAGGCGTCATTCAAGTCGCAGCCGCGATGCTCCAACTCCGTGGCCAATCCGCCGTCCAGCACCATCGCTCCATAGCGCGCAATGAACGGCTCGATTGGATTGGAATGCTTCATTGTCATCGAGACGCCATCCTAATCGAGCGCACGAATTGTCGACGGCCGTTTGGGAAACAACACTTCAGTCAGCAGGCGCGCCTCGACATTGCTCGCATAGCAGTCAGCGAATGAGTTATGGAGTTCCTCGTAACTGCGGTAACCCAATAGAATCTGCAGAAACGTAAGGTCCGGGAATCGAACATCCCCATCCTCCAGCCGTTTGACCTCGAACGGGGCAATGTCCTTCAGTTTTCCTTCTTCCCAAACCAAATCAAAGCGCTCGCGATAGAGGTTGACTTTGAGCGTGCCCGTATGACCCGCCAAAACGCTGGCGGCAACCCTTGACTCCAGCACCGGCGTGATATGATGCAGGAACTTGATGACGTCGGGCACGCGAATGTAGTAGGCATACGGCCGAATCTGCCGCTCCAACTGGTTACCCAAAGCCACGTACAGGGGATGGGCAGTGCCCAGCACAAAGTTCACATTGGTAATCGGCTGCTCGCGGGCCGCATTGAGTTCGTCCGCCCGTCGCTTGAGTTCGCGTGTTAGATACAGGGCGGCCGCCCGCCACGAGTGGCCCTCGGCCACTCCGAATTCCAGCACAGAGAGCGACGTTCCCCACTGCTGAATCGAAGCATAGGCAATTGGCTCTCCTGCCGGCGACTCGATCAACTGAAGGTCCAAATGACCGGATGACTCGGGATGAGCTCCTTCCAGCTCAAAGCGCCAGTGGGCCTCCGGCCGCACGCGGGCAAGAAGGCTGCCCATGCTGTACTGGCTGTGAAGCTGTTGCAAAACGGCAATATCAGCTGTAGTTGCCGGGCGAATGGTGTATGGCTCAGCTTCTACTGTTTGAGCATTACCAGGTCGGGCCCAAAAGAACTGGCGGCTCCCGCCCAGATCAACGGCCATCTCATAGCCAAATTGCCGGTAGTACCAGGGGATGCCGGTGATGACGGTCATCAACTCGCCTCGCGCGGCGCTCAAGGCATGTATGGCATCCATCTGCCGTCGGACAAGCCCGCGGCGGCGATACTCCGGCAGCGTCGCCACCAGCTCCGGACGGCCGACCGGCACGTGAATGCCATCGTAGGCCCACGCCTGGGAGATAAGGCATAGCGTGGACACAATCCGATCGTCATTTTGCGTATCCACCACCACCGTACAGTCGCCGGCGTTCGTCGTGGGATGACGCCCGCTCATCAGATCTCGGGTCCAATGGAGCAAAAAGGTTTCCGGGTTATCCGGATCGTCGCTGTGAATCGCCAAATTGAAAGCGGCCAGTTCTTCTGTGTCTTCCGGTGTGGCCCAGCGCAACAGCAGGCCTTCGGGCAACATCTGCGGTAAATCCAAGGGGTTCTCGTTAGTAGACATGAGCTGTTCTCCCGTGCGCTTGGTGGCAACCACGTGACTCCCGATCACCCTGTCATTGCGAAAATAAGGACAAAGACGTGACCGCTACCGCACCCTGCTCATTATCAGTCAGACAGGATGCCCCGGCAAGATCGGGACGGCGATCGCCATTTACCTGCGACTAATCTAGGAATGAATTCGTAAGATGCGCATTTGAAAGAGCCCCGAGACATTGACTTGCTCCTTTCTATCAACGAAAATCAGGGTACGGTTAATTTGACCGCAACATGACGAGGTTGACACAATGGCAATAACTATGGCTTCAATCATACCCGCTATCGTTCCCACAATTGTGGCAGGGTTCCTCATGATAGTGACTCTGAAGAAAATGCGTGACGATCAACTTAGCCGCTCAATGAAGCCGGCCACACTTGTCGTCGACAACAAAAACTAAAGGACTCAATGTTCTTCTTTGACCCTCTATACCTCATATTGGCTATACCTGGGCTGATCTTGGGGCTGTGGGCCCAGTCTCGCGTTAAGGGGACTTTCAACAAGTATTCCAAGGTTCGATCGATCAGTGGCCTTACCGGCGCTGAAGTAGCGCGTCACCTGCTCGACTCGCAAGGTCTGCAAAACGTGCGCATTGAAGAAACCCAGGGCCGACTAAGCGACCACTATGATCCGCGGGAGCAGGTACTGCGTCTGAGCCCGGAAGTGTATCGCGCGCCCAGCATTGCCGCTGCCGGCGTGGCGGCCCACGAAATGGGCCATGCCATGCAGCACTCCGTGGGCTACAGCCCGCTGAAGGTCCGCAGTGCCATCGTGCCTGCCGTCCAGTTTGGCAGCATGCTGGCGCCGATTTTGTTCATTGCCGGGTTTCTCCTGGGCTTCACCCAGCTTGCCTGGGTAGGCGTTGCCCTGTTTGCCGTAGCTGTCGTGTTTTCGCTGATTACCTTGCCGGTCGAGTTCGACGCCAGCAGGCGCGCTAAGGTGCTGCTGGGCAAGAGCGGTATCTTGACCACCGAGGAAATAGGTGGGGTCGATAAAGTGCTCGATTCCGCGGCTTTGACCTACGTGGCCGCAGCCGTGGCTGCTGTAGGCCAGCTTCTCTACTATGTGATGCTAATGGGTGGCGGCCGCCGCGACTAATCCGGACCAATCAATCTGATGCCAACGAGGCTCGTGGAATGAAGTCCATGAGCCTCGTTCTGTTTCCAGACAACTTGACCACGTCGGGATCAGCCCAATGCCATCTGGCCCAAGGCAATGGATCCCAACACACCGGCCAGCCCACCCAGTTGTGGCGGCACGATGTATGTGTCAATCTCATTTACCATCGCCGGGGATTGAACATAGCCGGCCAATGACTCCTGAACCTTCTGCCGCACCAGCGGGAATAATTGCTCTTGCTGCATGACCCCACCGCCTAGAATGATCCGCTGGGGCGACAGGGTACAGATGAATGTATGGAGGGCCAGGGCCAGATAATGGGCTTCCAAGGCCCAGGCCGGATGATCCGGCGGCAAGTGATTGCCCCCACTCCCCCATCTCTCGGCAATGGCCGGCCCGGAAGCCATCCCCTCCAGACAGTCGCCATGATAGGGACATCGTCCCGGAAACGGATCGGCCGACCAATCATGGGGTAACACAATGTGACCCATCTCGGGATGGATCAGTCCGTGGGGCAATTGACCATTGATCAACCCGCCGCCGCCAATCCCTGTGCCAATGGTCAGGTAGAGGAACGTGTCCAGACCACGTGCCGCTCCCCAGCGCCATTCCCCCAGGCCTGCGGCATTCACATCGGTGTCGAACCCAATGGGCACCCCCAACGCCTCACGGATGGCTCCGGCCAGATCGGTGTCGGCCCAACCGGGCTTGGGCGTGGTAGTGATGGTTCCGAACGTTATCGAGGAGGGATTGGGATCCAGCGGCCCGAATGAGCCAATGCCGACCGCCGCCACCGGACCGTGCTCCTGTACCTGTTCATGAAAAAACGCGAGCGCACGACCGATGGTTTCATCCGGTTGGGTTGTTGGGAATCTCGCTTCCGCACGGATGTCGTCCGGGCCGGTGCCTATGGCACACACAAATTTGGTTCCGCCGGCTTCGATGCCGCCGACTAGCGGGTTCGCCATGACTTACTCCTTGTGATGAACGATGCTATCGCGAGCAGTTGTCGCGCAAAACTATAGTCGGCCGTGCAAGACGCGCACCCACACCGCGTCATATCCCTGGAGCGATATTCCCAGGCCGGTGTGCTGTACCTCGCCCGTCAGGATATCCTCAACCATTCCTCCGAAGCCCATTTCAGCCAGTCGGTGGCCCGGAACTTGCTGCGGCCGATCACTGAAGTTGGCCAAGACCAGAATTCGGCCGCGCGGGCTATCCCGCAGGAAGCCAAAGACCTGTTCGTTGTGGGTCCAGACGGCAAAGCCGCCGGCCTGGGCATGGAGGGCAATGGTCTCCCGGCGCACGTCGATTATGTGACGCAGTGCGGTAAAGAGACGGCCGCTCGTCGTCGTGGAATCATGCCGTGTCGCCGCCGCATCCCAATCCATCATGGGCCGGTGCATCCAGCGGTTGTCGCCGGCCAGGTCAGGATCATCCTTGTACGTGGCGTCATTAAGCTGGCCTATCTCGTCGCCCATATAGATCAAGGGAATACCCCCAAAGACCAGAATCAAATTGTAGAGCAGCAGGATACGACGCAGGGCCAGCTCAGTCAGGCGCTCGTCGCCCAGCTCCATGGCGATCTCCAGCCCAGCCAACGAACCACATGACCCGCTGATACGACGGTCGCCCGTTCGCGGATTGTGTTGAAAGGTCTGCCCACGCGCAAAGGTTCCGGGGAAACGGCCGCTGTAATACTCGCTCAGAAAGGCGCGATGGCCACCGCCGGATAGGCCAACCTCGGCGGCATCCTCATCGGTGACGGCCCAACCAATGTCATCATGGCAACGAACATAGGTTACCCAGGATGTGCCCGACGGGATGGGCGGCATATTTTGCAGCGCCCGGGTCATCAGGACCGCCTTTCGCTCGGCCAAACTGCTCCAGAGCAGAACCATAAACACGTTGTGATAGGCAATTTCGCACTCTTTGTTGGTGGCCTCACCCAGGCCCAGATAGGGAATGAGCTTCTCGGGCGAGACGATGGCCTCCGCCTTCAGCAACAGTCCGGGGGCAGCGATTCGGCTCAGGGCGCGGAATGCCTGCAAGATGGCATGGGCTTCAGGCTGGTTCTGGCTATCTGTGCCCAGCCGCTTCCACATGAAAGCCACCGCATCCAGGCGCAGCACCTCTACCCCCTGATTGGCCAGAAACAGAATCGTGTCCAGCATCTCGGCCAGGACGGCCGGATTACGATAATTCAGGTCCCACTGGTACTCATTGAATGTGGTCCAGACCCAGCGATCCATGTCCGGATAGTAGGTAAAGTTACCTGGCTTGAATTCCGGAAAGATTTCCGGCAGGGTTTGTTCATACTGATCAGGCATATCCCGATCGGAAAACATGATGTAGTAATCCTGGAACGTTGGATCACCCGTCATCGCCCGTTGCGCCCACGCATGCTCCTTAGCCGTATGGTTGCAAACAAGGTCTATGCACAAGCTAATGCCGTTCTGCCGCAGAGCGCAAGCCAGGTCCGACAGATCGTCCATCGTGCCTAGAGCGGGGTTGACTGCGCGGTAGTCGGCCACGGCGTATCCACCGTCGTTTTGACCAGGGCGCGGCTTGAGCAAGGGCATAAGGTGCAGATAAGTAATTCCCAGTTCGTTCAAATAGGGGATATGCTCGGCCACCCCGTTCAACGTCCCGGCGAAACGGTCCGCATAACAGACGTAGCCCAGCATCGTGGGCTGCTGGAACCAATCGGCTTGGCCCTGTCGCCGGATATCAAGCAGGCGCAATTCGGACGGCCGTTCGGCATATCGCATGGCCACGATGGTCAGCATATGCGTGACCCACTCGTCGAAGTCATCCCGTTCCCCATAGAGCAGCGACAACGGCCGCAACACGTCCGGCCAGTAAGACCTGAGCCGTGTCAGAAAAATGTCCTGCTCCAGCGGTGTCAGCTGGCTCAGCGGCCCTTCGACCAAGGCTTCGAGGGACGACTGATCCAGCAGGTCTGGGGGCAAGTTCATGTGATCTATCCTTAGGCTATGACCCCCGGCTAAACCAATGGGCAGCGAATGGTTCCAGCGTGTGCGGCGCCGCAGCCGAGACGCGCTCACCGCCGCGTCCAGCAAATCCACCCGTCTCGACGGGTACGACAGCCTCAGCCGGCCGTTGGTCGTCGCTCAAGTTGTAGACGCACAGTACCTCGCCATCCTCGGCCGTTCGACGGTAGGCCAGACACGGCCGGATCGCCGGTTTCTACCCAGGTCAACCGGCCATTTCGCAAGGCGGCATGGCTCTGCCGCGTGTGAATGAGGAATCGAGTCAAGTTGAGATAGGAATCGGGATCATCTTCCTGCGCCGCCACATTGACATGTGCATAGTCAAATGGACCACTGTCAATGACGGGGTAATAGGTGATGTCAGCGTCAGAAAATCCGGCATTATCCTCAGCGCTCCACTGCATCGGCGTGCGAACACCATGCCGATCGGGCAACCAGATGTTATCGCCCATACCGATCTCATCACCGTAATAGACAATAGGCGCTCCAGGGAGCGACAGGAACAACGCATTCAACAGTCGCCAACGACGCGAATCGTTGTCAAGCAGGGGCGCCTGGCGCCGCCGTATGCCAAGGTTCAAACGCATCCGCGGTTCAGGCGCGTACTGCTCCCACATCCATTGTCGTTCTTCCGGCGTCACCATCTCCAGGGTCAATTCGTCATGATTGCGCAGGAAGGTTAGCCACTGTGTCCCCGGCGGAATGGCCGGAGTTCGCGAGAGAATATCGACGATGGGGGTCTTGTCTCCACGTTTGAGCGCCATGTACAGGCGTGGCATGATGGGGAAGTGGAAACACATGTGGAATTCGTCGCCCTCGCCAAAGTAGGGCAGCAGGTCGTCGGGCCATTGATTGGCTTCGGCAATCAGGACTCGGCCCGGATATTCCTCGTCAATTAGCCGTCGCACCTTCTTGAGAAAGACGTGGGTCTCCGGCAGATTCTCGCAGTTGGTACCTTCACGCTCAAAGAGATAGGGCACAGCATCCGCTCGAAAACCGTCGATACCCATATCAAGCCAGTAGCGCATGATATTCAGCATTTCGCTGTGGACGGCAGGGTTGTCAAAATTGAGATCGGGCTGGCTGCTGAAAAACCGATGCCAGAAGTACTGACCGGCCGTTTCGTCCAAGGTCCAGTTGGAGTCTTCGATATCGAGAAAGATGATGCGGGCGTCCTGATACTTGTCCGGCGTATCGCTCCACACATAGTAGTCGCGATACGGGGATTTTCGGTCAGCGCGGGCGGCTTGGAACCAGGGGTGCTGATCCGACGTATGGTTCATCACCAGGTCCGTAATGACGCGCAAACCGCGCTCATGAGCTGCATCCACAAACGCTTTGAAATCATCGACCGTGCCGTAGTCGGGATGAATGCCGGTGTAGTCAGCCACATCATAGCCATCATCCTTTAAGCGGCGACGGGTACATCGGCATGATCCAGATGCAGTTTACGCCCAGCGACTGGATATGATCCAGCTTCTCGATGGCGCCGCGAAAGTCACCGTGCCCGTCCCCATCGCTGTCACGATAGGCCCGCACATACAGCTCATAGAATACTGCGTCCTGAAACCACTCTTGCGCTCGCTCATTGATGGCCTCATCCTCCTAACGTGCATCCTCATATTTCATCGATCGCACCCGGTCAAATACGTCAAGAATACGCTTGGCAATACCGGTCCAGCCGAAATTGCGGCGAGCAAACCGTGATCCCTCGACCGACAGTTCATCAGCCAAATTCGGGTAGAGCATCGGCAGGGCCATCACCGCCCCATACTCGGCCGCACGGTTGGGATCGGCGTACAGCGCCTGGGTACCGAAGTCGATCAGCTCCGCCAGCCCCCCGTGGGTCGTGATGATTGTCGGCGTGCCGCAGGCCATCGCCTCAATGGCGACCATCCCGAACGGCTCATAGCGCGACGACAGCGCAAAGACCGTCGACGCGCGATAGTAGTTGGGCAGGTCATCATCGGCAATATAGCGCACCCAATCGATACGGTCAGCGACGTCCAGCTTCTCAGCCACCTGCATGAGTTCAGCCACCCCAGCGTCGTCCTGCTCCGATTCGTCACCACCGATGCCCGCAATAAGGCGCGCGTCGGGCACCAGGCTTGATGAGCGTCGGCAGCGCCTCAATCAGCAGGTCGTGGCCCTTGTTGGCCGCCATTCGGCCGACGGCCAATACCCCATTGGGGCTGACGCTGTAACGTTCCTGTAGCTCGCGCTTCTCTTCCTGCCGCACGGGAGAGAAACGGTTCTCATCTATGCCCGGTGGAATGATAGTGATGTGTCGCTCCAGTACGTCATAATGCTCCTGCAGCAATTCGTCCTGCGGGATGGTAGTAGCAATGATATGGTCGCATGTCCGATAGACGAGAAACTCCTTGCGGATGCGTTCCTCAAATCGGTAGCGTCTCTTCCATCTCTTCAGGTTCCATGTCAGTCGCCCATGTTGTGCTGCTTCCACCAGCCCAACGAGTGCGGCGTGTGGACATGGGGAATGCCCAATTCCTCAGCCATCTTCTGGCCGGCCCAGCCCGCGTCCCAGTAGTGCGAGTAAACGACACGCTATACTGCCGGCCCGGTCGCGAATGGTCATCAACGCATTGGTGACGAAATCGCCCAGGTAGTCGTGCATGTCCTCCTTGCGAATGAACTCCTCGCCGCCAAACGGGATACGCCAGATGCGCAGATGTTCGTTGATCTCGTCAAACTCCGGCTGCCCTTCAAAGCGCCGCGTCACCAGATCGACATAGTGACCCAGACCGGCTGAAGCGCTTGGCCAGTTCCAGGACGTAGACCACTTGCCCGCCGGTATCGGGCTTGCCAAACTCCGGTTCCGCTTCCACGTACCCGTGGAGCGACATCATGAGTATTGAACTTCCATATTGTAACTGTTGCATAGTTAGACTCCTTCCCTGCCGCAATACACCCCAATGCCGCAATCCCTCCAGGACCCCGGCGGCATGGTGGCCGCTGGCAAAATATACGTGGCTTCCTTCTAAAGCTGCGTAGGTCGTCGTCAGCATTGCCGACCACAATGCCACGAAATGGATCGATAAACATATCCATGTCATTGCCGGAATCGCCGGCCACAACGACATGGTTGGATGAGCACGCCAAGTTGAGCGACCAAGATACTCGATGGCGATACCCTTGCCGGCCTTTTCCGGCACCACATCCAGTTTGATGCGATTGGAAAACAGCACCTTGGCCCGCAGACCTTCGGTCGCTAGATCTGTCCAAGAAACTCAGGTAATCGGCCTCATCCACAATATCATAACTGGCCTTAAGCGGTGTCTGGTATTCGGCCGCATGGGGCGTAAAGCCCATCGTACGAGCCAGGCGCTCAATGGCATCGCGCTGCCAGCCGTCACTGAGCAATTGCGAGTGTAGCCATCAACGCGCTGCCCGGTTCGGCCATTCTCAATCTCCGTGCCCAACGCGCCAATCAAGATAGTCCGGCGTGGGCAGCAGCGCGTGATCGGCGTCAATGGTCTCTACGCAACTGGCGCACGGGCGACTGGAGTTATAAGCCACAATCAGGGACGAGCCTGCGGTTACCCACGCCTCGCCGAGTTCGAGCCAACGAGGCATTGTCACCGGTCAACGTATCATCGACATCTGAAACCAGCAGCCAGCTCATTGGTGAACATCTCCACGCTGAGCGGTTCAAAGTCCAGCGGCACCGAATCCTGATGCAGAGCCTGGTAGGCCGCAATATAGGCGGCCGCGCTCCAGGCTTGATGGGCCTTACCCATCGGCCGTCCGGTCTGGCCGTGCAGCCACTCGTTAAACTCCCACTCTTCATATAAACCCTGGCGACAGGCCTCAGCCAGACGGTTCAGTTCCTGATTGGCCAACTCTATTCGGCCGGTGCGGGCCAGAAAGCGCACCCATAGCCCGCCGATAAAGGGCCAGATGCCGCCGTTGTGATAATGCTCCGGCAGGTTAAGCAGGTTGGTGATGATGTAGTCCTTCCAGTCGCTGGCCCCGCTTTGAATGGCCGGATAGAGGCACTTGACCGGGTAGGGCGAATTGACCCCCACGCCCCATAAGAACTGGAATAGCTGATCCATCTTGCGATCGTCCAGCAGACCTACCAGCGCGGCCAGCAGGTTGGCGTACACATCACAGCGCCACGAGAAGCCGAACGGGCTGATCTGGGCCAACAGATATTGGGCGTTACCAATCGTAAACTGCGTCTCGGCAAAGGAGGGAATGGCGTCGGGCAGTCTTGTGGCTGGTGGGCCAGAACTGGCGCAAGATCTTGCTGCGCACGCGCTCGGTCAGACGTGCATAGTGGACGGCCCGATCCTGTTGGCCCAACACTTCGGCCGCCACGGCCATATCCAGGCAGGCCTGATACCATAGCACCTCGTCGTAGAGCACGTTGTACGACCGCGGGAACAGGTCCATCCAGTCGGAGGACTCCGGTATCTCCAGCAGCCCGCAGTTGTTGGAGTCGTGGGCCTCCAGCCAGTTCATCGCTCGCCGAAGCGAAGGGCCCATGGTGCCAAGAACTCACGGTCGCCCGTATACGCCGCAAAGCGACAGGTGCCGATGACATACCACAGCACTGAATCAATCGAGGCGATATCGCCGATGCCGCCGTAGTCGGCACGGCCGCTTTCGATCTGCACATTGGCCGGGAATCTGGCCGGTGGGCGTCTGGTGCTCGGCCATGAGCAGCAGCGTGCGCCGGAAACATTCGTTGATATCGGGGTCATTGAGCGTCATGGACCACAGGCCGGTCTTGATGCCGTCGCGGCTCCAGACGGCGAAGTAGTTGGAATCCTCCATCGGTCAGCGGATTATCCGTCAGGCTGGCGGCCGAAAAACCCATCGGCGTGATGTTGCGGCGCAAGCGAGCTGACCGCCTGATCAAACGCCACGCGCGCCAGGTCGGGTTGCGTGCGTTCGGCCGTGCGGAAGAACTTGTAATATTGCAGCCCCTCCAGCACACCGGCTGCGTATGGCTTGATGGCTGAAGTAGGCCCGCAGCTGCACCGCCTCGCGCAGTTCCGGCGTCGCATTGCCCACCACGATGCCCCGAAAGCCATACTGGAACAGATCAATGTCGTTGCCGCTGTCGCCGCTGACAAACACCTGCACCGGTGTCATCAGCAGCGAGTCGACCAGGAACTTGACCGCGGCCCCATTGCCACCGCGCTCCGGGATGATGTCGAGATAGACATCGTGCGAATAGACCAGTTTGACCGGTAATCTGGACCTCCAGCAGATCGCGCCGCAGCCTCTTCCAGCTGCTCCCGCTTGGCCCCGCGCCAGAAGTAGCTAAGCTTCAGAGGTGCCTGGCTTTCCTCCGGCTGCATCTCCAGCAACGGCGCGGCCTCTTCCAGGTAGGCCTGGATGGCCGCCCGCTCGTAAGTCCTGTTCAATGTAGCGATCCCATTCGCTGACGGGATTGTTCGCCGGGCATGCGATATATCTCGGTGCCCAGCGCGCAGATCACATAGTCAGGCACCATCAATCCCAAGCGATTCATGTCCTCGACCTGACTTCCGAAAGTCGCGCGTCCGGAAACATAGACCAGCACCAGAGATTCGCGCACGGCCGTCAGCGATTGCTCAAACTGGCGCAAATCGCCCGCCGGCGCAGGGACCAATACCCCGTCAAAGTCAACGACCAGAAGTCGTCGTTCGTCAAAAGTCGATAAATTATTCATACAAGATAAAACAGGCACGCGCCTGACAAGCCGCGTGCCTGCTCCAGAAAAACGTGTGAACTGGTCAGGACGGGCTTAGCCCTTTACAGAACCGGCCATCATACCCCGAACAAAATAACGCTGCAATGAGAAAAAGACGATCAGCGGCAAAATCATGGACACAAACGCACCGGCCGTCAGCAAGTGCCAGTCACTGCCGCGCGAACCGGCAATAGCGGCCATACGCTGCGTTACCAGCTCAAATTCGGGATTGCCGCCCAGGAAGATCAGAGCCACCAGATAGTCATTCCAGACCCACAAGAACTGGAAAATTGCGAACGAGGCCAGCGCCGGCAGAGACAATGGCATGACCAGCCGGGCGAACACTGTGAAGTGTGAGGCACCGTCTATGAATGCCGATTCCATCATTTCGCGAGGCAGCTGGGAAATGTAGTTGTAAAGCAGATAAGTTGCCAGCGCCAAACCGAAGCCCGTGTGGGCCAGCCAAATCCCCAGGAAAGTGCCATTCAGGTTAAGGGCATTGTAATCCTCGCAGGATGGGCACCAAGGGCGATCTGCAGCGGAACCACCAACAAGGCGACGACCATGATGAAGAAAATCCGCCTACCTGGGAAGTTCATCCAGGCAAAGGCATAGGCCGCAAACGCGGCAATGAGGATCGGTATCACCGTCGATGGAATTGACACGGCCAGGCTGTTCAGGAACGCGCCGGTCATATTATCGCCCGGCACCTCATAGGTCGTCCCATCAGGTCTGTGTGAAGGTAAACGTTTGCCCACCCAGAACCTGGCGATAGTTGTCCAGCGTGAAGTCCCAGTCCACTGTCCACACTTGTTCCTGGACCTCGATTCGGCCGAGACGTTTGTTGCCGATCCAGGTTACGCGGAGATCGCCACTTTCCACACCTTCGCCGAAATTCTTCAAACGTGCCGGTAACGCCTTCAATCTCCATCACGCCGTCCGGATCCACTCCCAGCGTGTCACGTGGGTTCTCAATGACGACTACCGGTTGCCATTCGCGATGGGGAAATACGTCCCACCAGCCCGATGTATCGATATCAATCCTTTGCCGAAAGGATGAAATGAAGATTCCCATGGTGGGAACCGTCCAGATAATGATGAGAAGCAGGAGCGCCCCATTGACGAATATAGCTACCGAGTCTTTTCTGTCGCTTCGCGCTGCTCATCTTAGAATGCCTCCTGTTCCCTGAACTGCTTCAGGTTGTAGATCATGACCGGGATTACCGCGATCAGGAG
Source organism: uncultured Chloroflexia bacterium (assembly GCA_963695535.1). Classification (GTDB taxonomy): domain Bacteria; phylum Chloroflexota; class Anaerolineae; order Promineifilales; family Promineifilaceae; genus Promineifilum. The sequence continues at coordinate 57,475 of CAVOGT010000001.1, read as the reverse complement.
CACGATAGCAATTGCGGAACCATAGCCCGAATTGCGGTTCGTGAAGGATTGCCGTAGAACTGCGTCGCAATCACATGAGTTCCAAATTGGCCGCCGGTCATCACCCAAACGATGTCGAATATCTTCAGCGTAAAGATGATGATCGTTGTCCAGACGGTGATTATCGTCCCGCGTATGGCTGGGAATCATGACGCGAAAGAAGATTTGAAACTCATTGGCGCCGTCGATTCGCGCCGCTTCTTTCTGTTCTTCCGGAATACCCTTCAGCGCGGCCGAGAACAGCACCATGGAGAAGCCTGCTTGCAGCCAGACCACAATGATAATCAGGAACATGTTGTTCCAGGGCGCGACCGCCACCCACTGGGGCCATGCTCTGGCCTCACCACCCAAGTCCGACCACAATGGCATTGAGCAAACCAATCTGGGTTTGATCAGTCGGCCGAAACTCGTAGATGAAATTCCAGATGATGCTGGCGCCCACGAACGAGATCGCCATCGGCAGGAAGATCATGGACTTGGCCAACTTTTCATAGCGACTGCGATCGGCCAGTACGGCGATAAGCAAGCCAAAGCCCACCGCCAGGGTGCTACCGAAAATGATCCATAGGGTATTGTTGCGAAATGCCTCAAGCATCAATCTGTCAGTGAATGCCGCGACATAATTGCTGAGGCCCACGAACGATTCGCTTTGGATGCCGGCCGGCCACGTCCAGGGCAAGAAATGTACTGAACCCATCTGGGAATCCGTTGCGGTCAAAAAGGCTCAACCAGCCCGTACGATAGGCGGGCAGCGCCAAGTACCAGGCCAGGATTGCGATGGCCGGTCCCACAAACACAAATGGTTGTAGCCTGGCAGTCCATTGATGGGGCAGCCGCTCCACCAGGCCATTGAATATCCAGTATAGGAGAGCGACACCGCCAACACCCCAAAGGATAGCGACAACAACGATCAGGAGTCGAGGGGCGTCACTGTCGCGCAAGAAAACAAAGCCGAGATAGAGAACGAAAAATGCGATAAGCGGAATGGCAATAGCCACCAGAAACCGGCCGATGGACGCAACAGATCGATGTAACGGTCGATTCTTTGGGTTCCTCTGCTGCATTGTTGGGCACACTCATCAGGAGTTCCTCCTTGTGACTTGCTTCGAGCCATCAACCATTGTTGTGGTCGATGGACCAAGTGATTGACAAGGGCGCCGACCTTCGGCTGGCCGGCGCCCTTGTCCCATTTTCAACTGGTCAAAGACTTATCTGGGCCAGGAAGCGTCAATCGCTTGCATAGCGGTGTCCAGGTCAATGGAACCGGCTACGTAGCTGCTGATCTGCTCCCAGAACGAACCCGCGCCAACTTCACCGGGCATCAGGTCCGAACCGTCGAAGCGGAAGCTCGTCGCGGCATTCACCAACTCGGAGACACCATAGTCCAGGTCTGAACCATACATGTCCCGCGTCGCTGTCTGCTGCGCGGCAATCGCGCCACCACCTTCCAGCCAACCCGATACCGATTGCGGCGTGGTGAAGTACTGCATCAGCGCCCGCACTTCCGGCCGGTCGTTCATCATGGCGATCAGGTCACCGGCTACCAGGAACGGACGGCCATAGGCCTCGTCCACCGGCGGCAGGTAGAAGAAGTCGTAGTCTTCACCATACACAGCATCTTCGGGGAAGAAGCTGGTGATGAAGTTGGCCTGACGATGCAGCCAGCACTGCGGCGGATCTTCGAACATCGGACCCGGCGCATCGCCGAATGATGTCGACACAATGGAGGGACGTCCGCCCAAGACGTAGTCGTCGTTGAACCAGATCTCGCTCCACGTCTCAATGGCGTTCTTGACTTCCGGTGAATCGAACCGCAGTTCGCCCGCCACCCACGCGTCGTAGTTCTCCAACGACGTCGTGCGCAACATCATGTCTTCCGTCCAGTCCGTCGCTGTCCAACCCGTGGCCGCACCCGACTCGATGCCGATGCACCACGCCGTGTCGCCGTCGTCGGCAATCGTCTGCGTCAACGCCAGCAACTCGTCCCATGTCTCCGGGATCTCGTACCCGGCCGCCTCAAACTGCGCCTTCGGATACCACACCAGGCTCTTGCCCGAGTAGCGATGCATCACACCGTACTCGGTGCCGTCAACCGTGTTGAATTCGCGCCAGCCCGGATTGTACTGCTGCGACAGCCACTCATCCGAGATGAAGTCCGTCACCGGCACAACATCACCGCTGCGTGCAAAGTTGGCCAACAGACCCGGCTGCGGGAAGTCGACGATGTCCGGCTTGTCGCCGGCGTCGACGCGAATCGCAATCGAGCCCTCGAATTCCTTGTTGCCGATGTAGTTGACGGCAATGCCGGTCGCTTCTTCAAACGCCTTCATTGACTCGCCGAACTTGACGCCGTCGGCATCGTTGCCTTCGAACGCACCGTCTACCGTGACGGTCGTCCCGGCAAACGCTCCGCTCAACTGCTTCTTCCAACTCGCTACCGGCATGAACGGCAAACCCGCGGCAACATCGCGCGCCAGGGAGCTTCTCGGTTACGCTGGCGCTACCGGTAGCACCCGCCGGCCAGGAAGCATCAATCGCTTGCATAGCGGTGTCCAGGTCAATGGAACCGGCTACGTAGCTGCTGATCTGCTCCCAGAACGAACCCGCGCCAACTTCACCGGGCATCAGGTCCGAACCGTCGAAGCGGAAGCTCGTCGCGGCATTCACCAACTCGGAGACACCATAGTCCAGGTCTGAACCATACATGTCCCGCGTCGCTGTCTGCTGCGCGGCAATCGCGCCACCACCTTCCAGCCAACCCGATACCGATTGCGGCGTGGTGAAGTATTCCATCAGCGCCCGCACTTCCGGCCGGTCGTTCATCATGGCGATCAGGTCACCGGCGACCAGGAACGGACGGCCATAAGCCTCGTCCACCGGCGGCAGGTAGAAGAAGTCGTAGTCTTCACCATACACAGCCCCTTCCGGGAAGAAGCTGGTGATGAAGTTCGCCTGTCGATGCAGCCAGCACTGCGGCGGATCTTCGAACATCGGACCCGGCGCATCGCCGAATGATGTCGACACAATCGAGGGACGTCCGCCCAAGACGTAGTCGTCGTTGAACCAGATCTCGCTCCACGTCTCAATGGCGTTCTTCACTTCAGGTGAATCGAACCGCAGTTCGCCGGCCACCCACGCGTCGTAGTTCTCCAACGACGTCGTGCGCAACATCATGTCTTCCGTCCAGTCGGTCGCTGTCCAACCCGTGGCTGCACCCGACTCGATGCCAATGCACCACGCCGTGTCGCCGTCGTCGGCAATCGTCTGCGTCAGCGCCAGCAACTCGTCCCATGTCTCCGGGATCTCGTACCCGGCCGCCTCAAACTGCGCCTTCGGATACCACACCAGGCTCTTGCCCGAGTAGCGATGCATCACACCGTACTCGGTGCCGTCGACCGTGTTGAATTCGCGCCAGCCCGGATTGTACTGCTGCGACAGCCACTCATCCGAGATGAAGTCCGTCACCGGCACAACATCACCGCTGCGCACAAAGTTGGCCAACAGACCCGGCTGCGGGAAGTCGACGATGTCCGGCTTGTCGCCGGCATCGACGCGAATCGCAATCGACCCTTCGAACTCCTTGTTGCCGATGTAGTTGACGGTGATGCCGGTCGCTTCTTCAAACGCCTTCATTGACTCGGCGAACTTGACGCCGTCGGCATCGTTGCCTTCGAACGCGCCGTCTACCGTGACGGTCGTCCCGGTAAAGTCACCGTTAATGGCCTGCTCCAGGAAACCACCAGCGGGGTAGTCGAAGGGAACTTCCATCATCTGCATCGCCGCCGGTTGCTTCTTCGACAGCCGCTTCCACGGTCGGCGCGACCTCTTCAACGGCTGCTTGCACCGTGGGGACCGCTTCTTCAACGGCCGCCGCGATCGTCGGGCGCGACTTCCTGAACCTGGCCACCGCATGCAGCGAGGGCCACAGCCAGGATGAGCAACACGCTCAAAATCGTAAATCGAACTAACTTAGACATTTGTTTCTAATCCTCCAAATATACTTTGTTCAAGAACTTGAATCATAAGGGTTTCTTCTCTTCTTTCCTATTGGTCAATACAAGTTACCTCCTAGTCAGGTCATTTCGTTGGGCACACTCGGAGCTCCGGTGGTCCGGCGTACAATCAACTCCGTCGGCAAGTAAATGTGTTCAACAGGCAAACGTGTTGCCTGAATCCACCAGTTCCATCAGCAGCTCAGCCCCACGCGCACCCGTCTCATATAACGGCTGGCGCACGGTAGTAAGCTGGAAGTATTGGGCGATCTCGACGTCATCAAATCCGACGACCGACAAATCGCCCGGGCACATGCGCGCCATTTTCCTGGGCGGCCTCCATGGCGCCGAAGGCCATCGTATCGCTGTAGGCAAAGAGGGCCGTTGGCGGGCTGACTCCGCATTCAGCAGGTCATCGGCCATGCGATGCGCCTCGCGCCAGCCGTAGCGACCCTGGCATGTGTAGTGCCGGATCATAGTGCGATTCCGGCCGCTCTCCAATGCCTATCGATAGCCGCGGTAGCGATCGTCCACAGGCTGAAAGCGAAATGGGTTGTCATTCAGCGTCTCGCCCATATAGGCGATCCGCGAATGTCCCTAGCTCGATCAAGTGGTCGACGGCCGTAATGGCACCAGCCACATCATCGATCTGGACCGTGCTCAAGTCGCGATGATACGCATCCACCAGGACTGTGGGCACGCCGGTGTTTACTAGGCGAGCCGCCTCCTCATCATCAGGCGCCAAGCGACAAAATCAGCATTCCGTCGACCCGCTCCCGCCGCGGAACAGAGCGCAAACAGTCACTACGCCGCTCCACACTCTCCACGTTGTACAAGACAAGATCGTAACCACTGGTAGAGAGAACATGCTCAACACCTTGTAACCGCTCAACGTAGGAACGGCGGGTGAAGAAAGGCGCGATGACGGCGATGGTCATCGATTTACCGCGTGATAGGCGCTGGGCAATGGGGCTGGGTGCGAAGTCAAGCGCCTCGATGGCTGCTAGGACTTTGTTTCGTGTATCCTCACTGACAGACGGACTCTCGTTGAGAACCCGTGAGACTGTGCCCACTCCGACGCCTGCTTTTCGGGCAACGTCGCGAATTGTAATTGGGGCTTTGTCCATAACTACGGAAGTGGGTTCACACAAATTGACAAGTGGAACCGGTTCCAATAGTTCATACTATACAAGAATGTAGCAGGCGTGTCAAACCATCGGCCATGGCGTGCGGGCACACAGGCATCGTTGGCAGCACGTCAACCAAACGTGGCTAGATGGCACCTGGTGGATCAGACAGTCAGTCTGATTGGGTGATGCACTAGATCCAGGCCGGTTCCTGGTAGGTTCCAAAGACTTCGCGCTGCAAATCGGTGATCTCACTCAAAGTGGCATAGGCTCGGACGGCATCGAGAATATAGGGCATCGTGTTCTCGGTGCCCTGGGACGCCTCGCGCAAAGCGGCCATGGCAATGCCCGACCTTCTCGTTGTCGCGCTCCAGGCGCAGCTGCTCAAGGCGCGCCACCTGACGGTTGTATCCATCCGGATCCATTTTGAGGATCGGGATCCGCATTGCCTCGTCAGGATCGGCGTAGCCATTGACGCCGACGATGATGCGCTCATTGGCGTCGATCTCGCGCTGATAGCGATAGGCAGCCGTCGAGATCTCTTGCTGATAGTAGCCCAGATCGATGGCCGGCAGAACGCCACCCATTTCATCGACCTGCCGCCAGTAATCGTAAACCTGGGCCTCTATCTGGTTGGTCATTTGCTCAACGTAGAAGGACCCTGCCAGTGGATCCACCGTGTTCACCACCCCACTCTCCTCCGCAATGACTTGCTGAGTACGCAGGGCGACGGTGACCGCTTCCTCGCTGGGCAGGGCCAGGGCCTCATCCATACTATTGGTATGCAGGCTCTGGGTGCCGCCCAACACAGCCGCCAGACGCCTGTATGGCTACGCGAACCACATTGACTTCTGGTTGCTGGGCCGTCAGTGATACGCCGGCCGTCTGGGTATGGAATCGGCACAGCCACGAGCGCGGGTTCTTGGCCCCAAACGTCTCGCGCATCTCGCGGGCCCAAATGCGTCGGGCCGCCCGAAACTTGCCAATTTCCTCGAAGAAGTCGTTGTGACTGTTGAAGAAGAAACTCAGTCGCGGGGCAAACTCGTCAATGTCCAGGCCGCGATCGAGTGACCAACGCACGTATTCCAAGCCGTTGCCCAGGGTGAAAGCCAGTTCCTGGGCGGCCGTCGAGCCGGCCTCGCGTATGTGGTAACCGCTAATGGAGATGGTATTCCAGTATGGCATGTGGTGCGTGCCAACTCGATCGTGTCGATGACCAGTCGCATGGACGGTTCCGGCGGGAAGAGGAACTCCTTCTGCGCCTGGTATTCCTTCAGGATGTCATTCTGCAGCGTGCCGCGCAGATCGCCCATGGGCACGCCCTGCTTCTCGGCCGCGGCAATATACATGGCCCAGATAACGGCCGCCGGGCCGTTAATGGTCATGCTCGTGGTGACCTGGTCCAGCGGAATACCGTCGAACAGAATCTCCATGTCCTTCAGACTGCTGATGGCCACCCCGCATTTACCAAACTCGCCCAGCGCTTCCGGTGCATCGGTGTCGTAACCCATCAACGTCGGCAAGTCGAAGGCTACGGACAGACCCATATTGCCCTGTTGCAGCAGGTACTTGTAGCGAGCATTGGTCTCTTCAGCCGAGCCGAACCCGGCGAACATACGCATGGTCCAGGGCTTGCCGCGGTACATGGTGGCATGGACACCCCGGGTGAAGGGGTATTCGCCGGGGTAACCCAGATCGCGCATGTAGTCGAGATCGGCGACGTCCAACGGCGTATAGAGCCGATTAACCGGTTCGCTGGATGTCGTCATGAACGGCTTGTCGCGTTCGGGAAACTGGCTCTGGGTACGCTGCAGGGTCGTATCCTCCCACGAATCGTGGGCTTCGCTGATATCTCGCAGCTCTTCCGGATCGTACATTGGCTTGCTCTCCTTATGTGGCGCCGTGGGGGCGATCCACCAATAGGGCGAAATGGGCTTGGGCAAAGGGATTATACTAAGTCGCCCCAACACGTGCGAACGGCCAAAGCTGCTCCGGACGTGGGGCAAGCGGCGCGTCGGCGTGGGTCAGGCGCGGTTGCGAAGGGATCAGCGATACGCTAGAATGCCGCCGATAGGAAAGCTTTATGCTCGATGCCGGCGAGCCGGGGACAAATAACGAGGTTCCCCCGGCCGCAGATACGCCTCACGATCCCATCGCCGAGCCGATCCCCACCACCCCCATTGCCGCAACCGATCCTGGCCAGCCCCTGGTCATTAGCCCGCCGGTGGCTTCGCAGCAGGAGGAGGAAGGTATCGTGCGCGCGGCGGCCGTTTTGGCCATCGGCAACGTCGTGAGCCGTATGCTGGGACTGGCGCGCGAGATCGTCAAGGCCAACCAGTTTGGCACCACGCCCCTGCTGGCGGCTTTCCAGGCAGCGTCCTATGTCCCCACCAGCCTCTATGACCTTATCGTGGGCGGCATGGTCAACTCGTCGCTGGTGCCTGTCTTCAGTGAGTATGCGGCTAAAGAGCGACGTGATGAACTGTGGCAGGTCGTCAGCATGGTCCTCAGTTTGGCCGTGCTGGTCTTGCTGGCCGTCGTCGGCCTGGTCGAGGTCTTCGCTGAACAGGTCGCGTTCCTCGTAGGCACGCTCAACTTTCAGGAAGAGGCACTGTCGGAACTGAGCATCACGCTCATCCGTATGACAACGCCGGCCGTGTTCTTCTTGGGCATTGCCAGTGTGCTGACGGCGGCGCTGTATGCCCTGCGGCGCTTCACGTTGCCGGCGTTCGTGGGTGCAGCCTTCAATGGAACGATCGTTCTGGCGGCCCTGCTGCGGCCCGATCAGATTACCAGCCTGGTGTGGGGGTTGCTGCTGGGATCGCTGTTTCAGGTCTTGCTCCAGCTCCCGGGCTTGCGCGACGCACGCTTGCGATGGACGCTGGACCTGCGCCATCCGGCCATCCGTCGCATTATTCGCCTCTACCTGCCCATTCTGGCCGGCTTGATCGTCAATCAACTGGCGATCATGCTCAGCTACAACCTGGCCATCCGCACCGGGGACCAGAGCCTCAACTACATGAACTACGCCACGACCCTGTACCAGTTTCCGCTGGGCCTCGTCGTGACCGCCATCTCCATTGCGACACTGCCCACTCTTTCGCGACAGGCGTTGGGTGACCTGTCGGCATTCAAACAAACCTTGGCCGAAGGTGTTCGACTCGTATCGGCGCTCATATTACCGGCGACAGCGGGGCTGTTTGCGTTAGCGCCGTTCATTGTCGCCCTGCTGTTCGAGAGCGGCCGCTTCACTGCGGCCGATACCCAGCAAACCGCACTGGTCCTGCGCGTCTACCTGTTTGGCATGCCGTTTGCCGGCGTGGACCAAATGTTGGTCTTTGCTTCCTATGCGCGCAAGGACACCTGGCGTCCGGCCCTGATTGGCGTGATCAGCATTATCGTCTATTCAATCACGGCGTTGGTCCTGCTGGAACCCCTGGGTCTGCTCAGCCTCATGGTGGCTGACTCCGTCAAGCACATGGTCCACACGGTGCTCATGGTCATTTTGGTGCGACGGCAGACAGGTGGATTGGGCGGCTACGGCATCCTGCCCAGTATCGCTCGCTCGCTCGCTGCCGCCCTGGCCACGGGTGGCGTCGCTTTTCTGGTTTCCCATGCCTTGCAAACAGCCGGGGTGGGTGCGGCCGGTGGGTTTGCGGGCAAATTGCTGTTGGTGTTGGCGGGAGGAGCCGCCGGACTCGTCACCTATCTGGCGGCCGTCATGGTGCTGAACATCACCGAGGCCCGGTCTCTGCCTCGTCTTCTGCGCCGTCGCGCCTGATCTTCCGAAGGCGTCAATACGCGCCAACGAAAAACGCCGGCCTCACTGGGGGACCGGCGTCGGTTGTCATCGGATCGGCCTCTCATGGCCGCGGCTGGCAACTACTTCTTGCTCTGCTCAGCCTTCAGTTCAGATGTTGCATCGCCGTCAATGATGATCGGCTCGTCAAGCGCCTTTGTCGTGGGCGTAGCCGCGCCTGATTCGCCCTCAACAATTCGCGTTTGGCCACGCATCTGATCCATATATCGCGTCACAATGTCGACCGGGGCCATCTCGATGAAGACCTTCAGGCCGATGATCAACACGGTCAGGTCATCCAACTGACCCATCACCGGTATAACGTCCGGGATGAAGTCAATCGGAAACAGGATATAAAGTAGCCCGGCAAACGGGAGCACTTTCAAATAGATCGGAACATCCCTGTCCCGCAGCAAGTAATAGACGAGCTTGATCTGCTGCCACAACTCCTGCAAAAAGCCGGGATCTTTCAACTGATCGGTGGTGGACGTCGTTTTCTTGGCCATTCGTATCCTTATCCCAGCCCCAAGGGCTGAGAATGCGCATCACATAAATCTCAATGACTATACGGAAAAGTCACCTACAAGTTGCACTCGCAGAGTGCCATGTTGACATATTAGCACAGTTGCATTGGCTAGGTCCAATGCTACAATCGCGCTTCTGATGATAGTCCTCATCTTGAAGTTGCTCATCGTTCTGGTCTTCCTCGTCATGTTCCTTCGTCGCCCGTCTGTCACCTGGGGCGTGGGGCTGTTGACCGTTACCACGGCCGTATTGCTCGACACGTTTCTGGGCACCTTCGACCGCGAAGAGATGTTGGCGCAGTTCGGCTTCTTCTATTACGTGATTGCCGGAATCTTGTTTGCCGGGGCGGCGTTTTGGCTGTGGGGAGTTCTGCGACCTTACCTCTCCAGCGAACCGGCCGCAGCGTCGGTTGCCAAACCACGCGCCACCAAGTCGGACAAGACCGCCGTTGCCGCCGCAACAGTCCCTGTCATTAGCCGCGCCATTCCTCCGGCCTCAACGACCGGCAGTTCCGATCCCGTCGAACACGCTCGAAGTCGATGCCTTTGCCGCGGCGGGGTATGACCGGCAAATGTTGCATGATCAGATTCGTGATCGTTTCGGCCCGGAGGATTTGGCCGACCTCATCTTCGACCTCGACCTCAATGAAGTTGATATGATGCCGCCCGGATCGGGATAGAAACGGCCACCACCAACATCCTGGACGCCGCCAATCGCGACGACAAAGTTGCGGCCCTGGCCCTGGCTATCGAGCGCATCCTGACGCCGCCGCCCGCCGAACACCTACCCCGGCTGGAGAAACTCTCCGTCGATTCGCCGCCACCCGTGCTGCGTTACTATCTGCTGAGCAACTATGATCTGGCACAGATTCAGGCTTTGGCTACCTCAATAGGCGTCGATTGGGAACAACTGCCAGCGGGCAGCAAACGTACCCTCGTCCGCGAGATGTTGCTCTACGTCGATCGGCGCGGCAGGCTCGGCGACCTGTTGACCGAGATGCAGCGTCTGTCGGCCGCTGAATCTCCCTGATTCGAGTCGATTTCCCCACAACTCCCCACCTTCACCCTTTTTTCACGCCTCGGCATGGGTCCGATGGCCGAACGGTCGTCTCTGACCGATACCCCACCGTCCACACCTTGGCGCGATCCCCGATGAGCCCCCGCCCTTAAAAGATTTCCGTCCATGATCTCGCGGGTCGAACCAAGCGCCAAAAAGCATCCAAAACTCACCTTAAAACATTAATCCCACCTTCACATAAGGGACTCAATGCGTTATACTAAGCCCAATTGTGGTGAAAAGTGGGGCGAAGTGGGGCATACTAGGGTGCCTTCCCTGAAAAAAACACCGCAAATGGGGCATTTAAGAACACTTGTTCTAATTGGTGATTATGTTTCTCGGCGAGTATCAGCACGCTATCGATGAGAAGGGACGCCTGACGATCCCGGCCAAGTTCCGCAATTTGCTGGCAAACGGAATGGTCGTGACGCGTGGCTTCGACCGTAATCTCATGGCATTCACGATGGAAGGCTGGGAGGAACTCGCCGAGCGCATCAAGAGCCTACCCATGACGGATCCCCACACCCGCGAGTTCCGCCGCCGTGTATTCTCCGGCGCCATCGATCTCGTCCCCGATCGTCAGGGTCGTATTCTTCTTCCGCCCTACCTGCGCGAATTCGCCGAGATTAATGGCGAGGCTGTCATCTCCGGCATGTACAACTACATGGAGATTTGGAGCAGCGATCGCTGGGACCCGGTACGCGACACGATTGAAGGCGATTCGATTCATTGGGAGAACCTAGGCATTTAAGCGAGACCGGGTAACCAGGCCCGGTCGCAAGCTACGAGGTCAGGGATTATGGCGCGATGGCAGAACAACCCGAACCGGAACACGGCCACATCCCTGTCCTCTATGACGAGGTCCTTGCCCTTCTACAGCCGGTTGCGGGTGGCCGCTATATTGACGGCACAGTGGGTGCAGGCGGTCATGCCGGCGGGCATATTGGCGGCTTCAGACCCAGATGGTCTGCTTCTGGGGTTTGACCGTGATCCGCAGGCTATCGCGTTTGCGGCAGAGCGCCTGGCGACCTTTGGTGACCGTGTCACATGGGTCAATGACAGCTACGCGACCATGGGTGAGGTTGCCCCGGCCTATGGGTTCGGCGCAGTGGACGGGATTCTCCTGGACCTGGGGCTTTCGTCCCGGCAATTGGCAGATGCAGAGCGCGGCTTTTCCTTTATTCAGGAAGGGCCGTTGGATATGCGGTTTGACACCCGTCAAGGTGAATCGGCCGCTGATCTTGTTAACAACCTGAGCGCGGAAGAACTGGCCGACATCTTTTGGCGGTATGGCGAAGAAAGGCAGAGCCGGCGTATTGCCCGGCTCATTGTTGCTCACAGGCCGCTGTACACCACGACTGAGTTGGCTGGTTGATTGCGGCGAATGTGAAACGGCCACCGGGCCCAGCCGGTCGTCGGCATCCGGCGACCCAAGTATTCCAGGCCTTGCGCATTGCCGTCAATGCCGAACTGGACGCTGTAGCAAGGCATTACAGCCGCGCTTGGCCTGCTGAAGCCCGGTGGCCGACTGGCGATCATCAGCTTTCACTCGTTGGAAGATCGCCTGGTCAAGCATTACGCTTTCGCGATCAGAGTCGGACATGTGTTTGTCCGCCCGAACAGCCAATCTGCACCTGTGGTGGACGGGCCAAAATTGAAACTACTGACCCGCAAAGCGGTCAAGGCATCGGAACAGGAAATAGAATTGAACCCACGCAGCCGGAGCGCTCGGCTGCGAGTGGTCGCCAGAATTAGTTAGTCGCAACCGAATATCATGATGGCATCCGAAAAACCACACCCGCGTCAAGCACGCGAGCTAGCCCGTCGATTGGGTTGGCTGACAGAAGCTCAGGCTGCGGCCGGTTGGGCGGTCATCATTATTCTGGCCGCCCTGCTGGGTGCCATTTACTTGAATCAGGCCAGCAAGATCGCCGCTATTGGACGTCGCGTGCAGATCGAGCAATCGGACCTGGACGAATTCAAGCGTGTCAACGGCGAACTAGAACGACTCATTGCCGAAGCTCAGTCTTTGGAACGCCTCAATGCCGAAGCGCTCGGTATGGGTTTTCGCCCGGCCACAGCGGACGAGATCGAATACCTCGTCATACCGGAATACCCGATCGGTGAAGCGATCGAACCGGCATTGAGCCAAGCGAGATCGCAGTATACAGTCGGCCCCGGCCGTGCCGGAAAGCATGTTGGAAGCGCTCATGCTGGCCGGACGTGGTCGTCAGCGACCAACTCATCAGAGGGCAAGCTTATGAACAGTAGCCAACTGCGACGCATGTGGATCGTGGCCATCGGCCTGATGTTTGCCATGCTGGTCGTAGTCGGCCGGCTTTTCGCGTTCCAGGTAATCCAGGGCGAAGAGTGGGCGGCCAAGACGGCCGATGTCATCTCCGTCGATCGACCAACCCGAGCGTGGTGTCATCTACGACCGCAACGGCGCAGTGCTGGCCGTCAACAAGATGGACTACCAGATCGGCGTCTCACCCAATCTGGTCTATGACGCTGAAGAAGAAGCAACGGAACTGGCACCCATCCTCGGCCGTCCGCGCTACGAAATCCTGTCCGCGCTGGAAGCGGATGTGCCCTATGTCTTACTGGAAGGCCGCGTACCTTCAGAAACGGCCGAACTCGTTCGCAAGATGGAGTACAACGACGGACTTCAACTGGATCCCCTGCCCCGACGCTTCTATCCCCAGGGTCAGTTGATGTGTCACGTATTGGGTTACGTGGACTTCGAGAACAACGGTGGCGGTGGCATCGAAGGCTACTACCAGGGTGAACTGGCCGGCCAGGCTGCCAGCGCCGAGATCAACATCAGCCCCCTGGTTCGAGCAAACAACCGTCATGGCTCGTGAAGGGAACTGACCTGACGCTAACCATTGATCGCTCCGTCCAGTATCTGGTGGAGCAGCAGTTGAAGCAAGCGATGGCCGAGCACGGCGCCGTCAGTGGCACGATTATCGTCATGGATCCACGCACAGGCGCAATCCTGGCCATGGCCAGCGAGCCTTGCTTCTCGCCCAACGAATTTTATGAGGCGGATGAGCGGCTACTGCTTAACCCAATCGTCACCCAACAGTATGAACCGGGGTCGGTCATGAAGTTGCTCACGATGGCTGCTGCCCTGGATTCCGAGACTGTGACGCCGACGTCGACCTACAACGACACCGGCGTGATCGTCGTCGGCGGTCACACGACATACAACTGGGACCGCGGCGCATACGGCATCACGGACATGGAAACCTTGTTGGCCCGATCACTGAATGTCGGCGCGGCCACCATTGCCACCTGGATGGGACCGGACGTGTTCTACGACTATTTCCAACGCTTCGGCTTCGGCCGCCCGACCGGCATCGATATGTTCGCCGAGGCGGGTGGGTTTATGCCGATGCCCGGCGGCGACTGGTGGGCTGAGGATCAGCTGGCGACGAATTCTTATGGACAGGGTTTGGCCACTACGCCGCTGCAAATGCTGTCGGCCGTCTCGGCGCTGGCCAACGATGGCTACCTGATGCAGCCCTACGTCGTGGCGGAAACACGCGACAGCAACGGCGTTCATGTTCATGAGCCCACCGTATTGAGCCAGGCCATCTCACCGGACACCGCCAAGGTGATGACCAACATGGCCGTAAACGCGGTTAACCGCGAAGTGCCGGAGGCCCAGGTGCCGGGTTATACAGTGGCCGGCAAGACCGGTACGGCACAGATTGCCGAGAATGGTATCTACAATCCAACCGATGTCATCGGTTCGTTCGTGGGCTGGCTACCGGCTGACGATCCGGAGATTGTGGTGCTTGTTAAGCTGGATCGGCCGACCAGTGCCCCCTGGGGCTCGCTGACTGCGGCCCCGGCGTTTGCCAAGCTGGCCGCCGAGCTGGTGGTCGCGCTGGACATCCCGCCCGATGACATTCGTTTGCAGGCCGATATTCTGGCCGCACGAGAAGGCAATTGATTCGCAGTAGCGACGTATTATGTTGAATTTGGGCCACATCCTGGAAGCACTCACGGACTACCGTGCCACCGGCACGGAACCGGAGATCACCTCGGTTGTCATTGACAGCCGCGAAGTGATGCCGGGCAGTCTGTTCGTGGCGTTTGCCGGAGAACGGCATAACGGCCACGACTTCGTGCGTGATGCGGTCAATCGCGGAGCTATTGCCACGCTCGTCGATCAACCCGTCGACCAGGACAACGATGAATGGTGCACAAGTATCGACTGCCGCGACGAACACGCCACCTGGCCCAACCGCTGGCCTGTCTGCCTTCGGGTGGACGATACGTTAACCGCCTTACAGGACATTTCCGCCTGGTGGCGGGCACGCTTCGACGTGCAAGTGACGGGCATCACCGGCAGCGTGGGCAAGACTTCGACCAAGGAGTTGACCTACGCCGTCCTGTCGCGCCGCTACAACACGCTCAAGTCTACGGGCAACCAGAACAATGAAATTGGCGTGCCCCTGACGCTGCTCAAGCTGCGGCCGGAACATGAACAGGCCGTCGTTGAGATGGGCATGTATGCCCAGGGTGAAATTGCCCGCTTCTGCGAATTGGCTCAGCCGCAGATCGGTGTTGTTACCAATATCGGCCCCGTGCATCTGGAGCGCCTGGGGTCGATGGAGGCCATTGTCAGTGCCAAACAGGAGCTGGTCGAGGCGCTTCCCGCCGACGGCGTCGCCATTTTGAATCGTGACGATGAACGAGTTATTGGAATGGCTGAGCATACACAGGCTCGCGTATTCACCTATGGCCTTGACGAGGATGCCGACCTGTGGGCCGACGATATATCGTCGATGGGTCTGGACGGCATTCGTTTCCGTCTCCATTATCAGAACGAATCGCTCACGCTGCGCATCCCGCTACTGGGTCGGCACAGTGTTCACACTGCCCTGCGCGCCTCGGCCGTTGGGTTGGTCCAGGGAATGTCGTGGCCTGACATCGCCGCCGGCACTGGGCGATATGTCCTCGCAGTTGCGGCTGGTGGCTGCACCCGGCCCGCATGGCTCCATTCTGATTGATGACACTTACAACTCCAGCCCGGATTCGGCCCTGGCGGCTCTGAACCTTCTGCAAGACATCGATGGTCGACGTGTGGCGGTCATGGGTGACATGCTGGAGTTGGGGATGGCTGAACGACAGGCACACCGCCGGGTCGGTCTGCGCGCGGCCGAAGTCGCCAGCATTCTGGTGACCGTGGGTGAGCGGGCGCGAATGATGGGCGAGGCCGCAGTGTCCGCCGGTCTGCCCCGTGAGAACGTCATTCAGGTGGCCGAGGCACCGGACGCTATCCCGGTACTGTTGGACCTGATCGAGCCCGGTGATGTCGTGTTGATTAAAGGCTCGCTCGGCATGGCCATGGACCGCATTGTTGTTGCCCTCGGGAGGGATTCCTGATGGGTGTAGCCTTAACCGTTGGCGCCGCAACGTTCGTCCTATCCGTGATTTGGGGCGCGCCATTGATTGAGATCATGCGGCGGCTGGGGTTAGGCAAGAACATTCGCATTGATGGACCGCAGTCACATCTGTCGAAGATGGGCACGCCGGCCATGGGCGGCATTCTCATCGTTGCCTGGACGGTCCTGGTCAGCGTTTTGGTAAATATTGTGCAACTCGTCCAGACCTTGGTGATTGCCGAAAGTGTAGTGATTCCGTTGGGTGTTATGGTTGCGTACTCAATTCTTGGCGGCATAGACGACTATCAGGGCTTTCGCCTGCGACCGGGCGAAGGTATGAAGGCGCGCGTCAAGATCTGGTTCCAGTTGGGCATCGCTTTCATCGCTGCCTGGCTCATCTACTGGGTCGTTAACAACCGCAACGGCTGGGTCGCCATTCCCACAGTGCCATTTCTGGTCGACATCGGCATCCTGTACTTGCCGTTGGCCGTCGTCATTATCGCCGGAACAGCCAACGCGGTTAATCTGACCGACGGGCTGGACGGGCTATCGGGCCTGATCGCCTCCACCGCGTTTGTCGCCTATGGCATCATTGCCTTTCTGCAGGATCAGCAGTTTCTGGTGGTATTCAGCCTTCATTGTCGTCGGCGCCACGTTTGGGTTTCTCTGGTATAACGCCAAGCCGGCCCAGATGTTTATGGGCGATGTGGGTGCCCAGGCCTTGGTGGCGCGCTGGGCGTCGTGGCCCTCATGACCAACCAATGGTTGATCCTGCCGGTCATCGCCATCATTCCGCTGGCAACTCTGCTGTCCAGCGCTCTGCAAGTTCTCTATTTTCGGGCCACAGGCGGTCAAGCGTCTGTTCAAGATGGCCCCGATACACCATCACTTTGAAGTCATTGGCTGGAGCGAAACGCAAATCGTCCAGCGCTGGTGGTTGTTAAGCATTCTGGCGGCGATGATTGGTATCGCCCTGGCAACAGTATAGGTAGTAAAACAACATGTCAGATTCACTTAGTGAAAAGAAACTCGTCATCCTTGGGCTGGCACGTCAGGGCACCGCTCTGGCTCGCTTTGCTGTGGGTGTCGGCGCCCATGTGGTGGTATCTGACATGCGATCGGCCGATCAGCTACAGGAGTCGATGGACGCCCTGTCCGACCTGCCCGCAGAGCAGTTGGAGTTTGTCCTTGGCGATCATCCCCTGTCACTGTTGGATGGCGCCGACTTCCTGGCTCCCAGCGGCGGTGTGCCCTTGGACTCTCCGATTGTGCTAGAGGCTCGGTCACGGGGCATACCGCTAACCAATGATTCGCTGGAATTCATGCGTCGTGCGCCGTCGCTGGTGATCGGCATCACCGGTTCAGCAGGCAAGACAACGACCACGGCCCTAACCGGCCTGATGAGCCAGATTGCCATGAAACAGACCTGGATCGGCGGCAATATCGGCCGTCCCCTGATCGAAGACGTCTATGCGATGTCACCGGAAGACATTGTCGTGCAGGAACTATCCAGCTTCCAGCTCGAACTCTGGGAGGACACCAGCACCGACATCGCGGCCATCCTCAACATCACGCCCAACCATCTGGACCGGCACAAGTCGATGGAGAACTATTCGCGGGCCAAGAGCAACATTCTGCGCCACCAGCGCCCAACGGACGTAGCTGTTCTGTCGGCCGATGATCCGCGCGCGCTGCAACTACGGCCGCTGGTACAGGGTCGCCTGCGCCTCTTTAGCCGCCTGGAAGCGGTCCACGATGGCGCCTTCCTTCACGACGGCAAGATGTGGCTGAACGACGGCGCCGGACACATTCGCATTATCTGTTCGGCCGACTCGATGCACCTGCGCGGGCAGCACAATGTCCGCAATGCGTTGGCGGCAGCCGTGCTGGCCGAATCGGCCGGCATCCCGGACACAGCCATTGCCGAAGCCATTCGCACCTTCTCCGGTGTTCCCCACCGGTTGGAGCTGGTCCGCACGCTCAACGGCATTCAGTATGTCAACGATTCCATCGCCACCGCTCCGGAACGATCCATTGCCGCCCTGGAATCCTTTGAGGAGCCAATCATCCTGTTGGCCGGGGGACGCGACAAGGATATGGAATGGGACGAATGGGCTCGCCGTGTTGCCCAACGCGCCAAGCACGTTGTCCTCTTCGGCGATCTGTCCAACCAGTTAGCCGGCTTGCTGCGCGGACAAGTGGCCTATACCCAGGCGAAAGACCTGGCTGAGGCGGTCGCCGCTGCCCATAACCTGGCCGAGACTGGTGATGTCATCTTGCTGTCGCCCGGCGGCACCAGCTATGACGCCTACCACGATTTTGTTGAGCGCGGCGATGAGTTTCGCCAACTGATTCACGCCCTGAAGTTACCGGACCCCCCTGGCCCCCCGGTACCGATTGAAGGAGAGCCGCAATAATGGCTACGATTCAGGTTGTCCGCAAGCGCAGCAATGC
Organism: uncultured Chloroflexia bacterium; assembly: GCA_963695535.1. Classification (GTDB taxonomy): domain Bacteria; phylum Chloroflexota; class Anaerolineae; order Promineifilales; family Promineifilaceae; genus Promineifilum. The sequence continues at coordinate 39,084 of CAVOGT010000001.1, read as the reverse complement.
GCTTGACCCCAAGCGCAAGTTCTTGTTCGACTACTGGCTCGCACTGGCTGTTGCCGGGCTAATCGTGGTCGGCATCCTGGTGGTCTATAGCACCACGTTCGACCTCGGCATGCTGGCTAAGGATGATTCAACGTATTATGTAAAGCGACAGCTAATCGCCCTGGGCCTGGGTATTGTCGGCATCGTCCTGATTATGCAGGTCGACTATCATGCCTTCCGTCACTTTCGGTGCCTCTGCTGGCCTGACACGCTAGTCGTTACTCGTTTTGCTGCTGGTCGGCGACCGCATTTTTGGTGCGACCCGCGGCTTCTATGAAGGGTCTTTCCAGCCGTCAGAGGTAGCCAAGCTGGCAGCCATCCTTTACATTGCCCACTGGCTCTATTCCAAGGGCGAGAAGATCAAGCTGGTCAACTATGGCCTCATCCCGTTCTCGGTCATTACCGGGCTTATTTGCGCCTTGATCGTGCGCCAGCCGGACCTCAGCACGGCCATTTTGATCGCCCTGATCAGCTTCACGATGTTTTTCGTGGCCGGTGCGGACTGGAAACAGTTTGGCTTTGTCATCATCGTCGCCGGAAGCATCTTCTTGCTGCTGATGGTGACTCTGCCCCACGCCGCCCAGCGCGTCGACGACTACACCACCGCCATTCGCAATCCGGAGCTGGCCGGCTGGCACGTTCAACAGGCGCTGATTGCGCTGGCTCGGGGCGGTTTGTTTGGCGTCGGGCTGGGTGAGAGCACGCAGAAGTTCGGCCCGCTGCCCGCGGCCCACACGGACGGCGCGTTCGCCATCCTGGGTGAAGAGCTGGGTCTGGCCGGGGCCATGCTGGTCGTGGGTCTGATGGTTCTCATGACCATTCGCGGTTTTCGCGTGGCGACCCTGGCCCGTGACAGCTTCGGCTTTCTCCTGGCTGTCGGTATTTCCTGCTGGATGGCCTATCAGGCGCTGATCAACATCGCGGTCATTACGGCCGTAATCCCGTTCACGGGCATGCCCCTGCCCTTCCTCAGCTATGGCGGTTCATCCTTGCTGGTGACGTTGCTGGGGGTCGGCATCCTACTCAATGTGTCGCGCGACGCGGCCATCACCGGTCGCGAACGGAGGCCGTTGGCTGAATGACATGCGCGTACTGGTTTGTGCGGGAGGAACTGGTGGTGGCATTTACCCTGCTTTGGCGGCTGTGGCCGAATTGCAGCAGATGGGGATTAATCCCGCCGACATCCTGTGGATCGGTACGAAAGGTGAAATGGAGGAGACTTTGGTAACACGTGCGGGGCTGCAACTGGCGACCATCGACGCCGGCCCCATCATCGGCGTACCTGTGGGTACACGAGCCAAAAACGGGCTCAAGATGCTGCGCGGTTATGGCGCGGCTTCGACCCATATGGCGACATTCCAGCCGGACGTCATGCTCATGACGGGCGGCTACGTTGCCGCGCCTACTGCGCTCGCCGCCCGACGCAATCGCGTGCCCATTGTCATCTATTTGCCCGATGTAGAGCCGGGCGCCACCATTCGCTATACCGTGCCGCTGGCCGCCCAGATTGCCTGCACAACCGACGGCTCGGCTGCGTTTGTGCCGGAAGAGAAAATGGTCGTCACCGGTTACCCGGTGCGGGCCGATATTCGCGCCGCCACAAACCTGACCAAGGAAGCGGCCCTGGCGGCTTTTGACCTGCATCCCGGGCGGCCGACGCTCTTTGTCTTCGGTGGTAGTCGTGGCGCACGCAACATTAATCGCGCCCTGATGGGCTGCTTGCCCGACTTACTGACGGACATGCAAGTCATCCATATCAGCGGCGAACTAACCTGGCCGGAAGTTCAGGCGAACGCGGCCACCTTGCCCGCCGAGTTGCTAGCGTACTATCGGCCGTATCCGTACTTGCATGAGCAAATGGGCGCAGCTTTTCGGGCAGCCGATCTGGTTGTGGCCCGCGCCGGAGCCAGCATGATGGGCGAGAGTCCCGCTTTTGGGCTGCCTTCGGTTCTGGTGCCGCTGACCTTCGCCTGGCGCTATCAGAAGGTCAACGCCGATTACATGACCGACCATGGTGCAGCCGTTCAGTTAACCGACGAAACGCTGGCTGAGCAATTGCAGCCGACCATCCGCGAGCTGATGGGTGACAACGATCGAATGGCCGCCATGAGCACTGCGGCGCAGGCGCTCGACAAGCCGGATGCGGCCTCAGACCTGGCCCGGCTCCTGGTTGCCCAAGGCGCAGGAACCGCATTTGTGCCGACCAACGCTCCAAGCGAGGAGAACTTATGATCAGTCTTGTCACAACATTTTGGATTCTGGTCTTCTTGTTTGGCTTCGTAGGCATGATGCGCGGCTGGACGCGTGAAGCTATTGTGACCGCTTCGGTCATTCTGGCGCTGTTCACTATCAATCAGTTCGCGAGCACGATGTTCGGCTTTTTGGGCTTCGACAATAACGTGACCCCACCGCCGGAAGTTCGCCGGCAGGAGTTCTATATATTGACCGGCATCTTGCTGCTCATCGCCTTCTTCGGCTATCAGGGTCCGACGTTGGCCAGCAGCCGGGTCGGGGATCGCCTGCGGCTGCGCGACAATGTACAGGATAAGATATTTGGCTTTCTGGTTGGTGGCCTCAATGGCTACCTGGTCGTGGGTTCGCTGTGGTCGTTCCTGGAGTACAAGGTCGTCGCCGCCAGCAATTGGGTGCGCTATACGCCTGATGTGCCCTATCCGTTTAACCCGACCGTAATTGTTCGGCCGGCACCTGAGTTGGCGCCGATTATTGAAAGCCTGCCAATCCCGTTGTTAACGCAGTCGCCCTATATACTGCCACTGCTACTGGTACTCGTCTTCCTGTTTGTCCTGGTTGTATTGCTGTAAGGATCCGTCATGCTGCGTGAGATTGAAATGACCACCTCACAACTTCATCCCGGTATGCACATCCACATCATCGGCGCCGGCGGCGCCGGGATGTCGGCTATTGCTCGCGTGCTACTGGGCCGAGGCTACGTGGTCAGTGGCTCCGACTTGCAAAGCAACAGCCTGACGGCCGCATTGGAAGAGGCAGGGGCAACCCTGCTACGTCGGGCATACGGCCGACAATATCATCGGGGCTGATCTTGTGGTCGATGTCGTCGGCCGTTCCGGCCGACAACCCGGAGATCGTCGCGGCTCGTGCAGAGGGCGTTCCGGTCATCAAGCGCGCCGACCTGATTGGCGAACTCATGACCGGCACCATTGGCATCGCCGTGGCCGGTTCGCATGGCAAGACAACAACCACAGGGATGATCGCCCACATCCTGGTAGAAGCCGATCTCGACCCGACCGTGATCATCGGTGGCGTGCTGCCGGAGATGGGTGGCAACGGCCGCTATGGTGACGGGCCATACTTTGTCGTCGAAGCAGATGAATATGACTTCATGTTCCTGGGCTTGCGGCCGGAAGTGGCTGTCATTACCAATGTCGAACATGACCATCCTGACCTGTTCCCGGATGAGGAAGGTCTATCGCAACGCATTTCGCGATTTCGCCAACCTCTTGCCGGACGGAGGCCGCTTAATCGTCTGTGCTGATGATCCCGGCGCGGCGCGGCTACTCAGCCAGTTAAGTTTGCCCGGCGTTGAAGTAACTACCTATGGGCTGAATGGCACCGTGTCCACCGGCCCGCAGGTCGGCGAGAAAGTGCACTTTCGGGCTGTTGATTTGCGGCCGAACCAGGCCGGCGGCACTGACTTTGTCGTCGCTCAGGGCGGCCAGACCATCGGCTTGGCCCGGCTGCGTGTGCCCGGCCTGCACAACGTTCGCAACGCACTGGCCGCGATTGTCGTCGGGCTGGACCTGCAGATTGAGTTCAGCCAGATTTGCAAGGCATTGGCATCCTTCGGTGGTGTTCAACGACGTTTTCAGGTACTGGGCGAGGTTGGTGGCGTGACGGTCATCGATGATTACGCCCACCACCCCACCGAAATTCGGGCCACCCTGGCCGCGGCGCGACAGCGTTATCCCGGTCGCCGCTTGTGGGCCGTCTGGCAGCCACATACGTTCAGCCGCACGCGGCTGCTGGCAGATCAGTTCGCCGGCAGCTTCGACGATGCCGATCGGGTGATTGCCCTCGACATCTATCGCAGCCGGGAATCTGATGACTTGGGCGTCAACACCGACACTGTGCTAAACATGATGCGGCACGCCGACGCCCAGCATATTCCGCAGCGTGACGAGGCGGTCATCTACTTGTTGGAGCGTATTCACCCGGACGATGTCGTCCTGACGTTGAGCGCCGGAGACGGGAACGTCGTGGGCCAGGACTTGTTACACGCCCTTGAGAAACGTATTGGAAGCAACAAAGGAAACCCAGGCGCATGAGACTAACAGAGTCGACCCGTAAAATGGAGCAGTTGCAACAACTCTACACCGATCGGTTGCAGGCCGATGCCCCCCTGTCGCGTCATACCACGGCACGCGTCGGCGGCCCGGCCGAATGGCTGCTAACTGTCCAATCAGTCGCCGAACTGTTGGCGGCCGTCGATTCGGCCCACACCCTGGACATCCCTTATTTCGTCCTGGGCGGTGGCTCCAATATCCTCATGGCCGACGAGGGGATGAGCGGGTTGGTGGTGCTCAACAAGGCACGCAAGATCAGCTTTCGGCCGACCGGCTCCCGCGTCGTCTGCATGGCTGAATCCGGAGCCAACCTGGCCTCACTGGCCCGACAGTGCATCTCCAAGGGCTTGGGTGGACTGGAATGGGCTGTTGGGGTACCGGGCACGTTGGGCGGCGCGATTGTAGGCAACGCCGGCGCCCACGGCTCTGACATGAGCAACAGCTTTCTCTCGGCCACCATTTGGGAGCCGAACCAAGGTGTGCGCGTCTACCATCTGGAAGACATGGACTATGGCTATCGCACGAGCGTCCTGAAGGGTGACCACACGGAAACCGGCCCACGCCGGGTTATCCTGTCCGTGGAACTGCAACTAACACCGGAGACGGTGGATGTGCTGACGGCACGCGCCGAGGGCTTCACCGCCCACCGCAAGGAGAAACAGCCGGGCGGAGCCAGCACCGGCTCGATGTTCAAGAACCCGGAGAACTTCTATGCGGGCTATTTGATTGAAACCGCGGGGCTGAAGGGCTTCCGCGTGGGTGGCGCCCACATTTCGGAGAAGCACGCCAACTTCTTCATCAACGATGGCGACGCGACGGCTGAGGACATTCGCGCCCTTATCGCTGAAGCCTGGAATACGGTTCGCGAGCAATTTGGCATTGAGATGGAACTGGAAGTGGAACTGGTTGGCGATTGGTCTTTTGAGTAAGTAGCAGGACGATGGCAGACAAGGAAGCGCGTAAGCTACGAGTTGGGGTAATTTTCGGCGGCCGTTCCGGCGAGCATGAGGTTTCGCTTGCCTCGGCCCAGAGCGTGATCGCCAACCTGGACCCCGACACTTATGAGGTCATCCCGGTGGGGATTACCCGCGACGGCCGCTGGATTGCGGGCGACGCTATGCGCGCGTTGTCCAATGGCGATACGGCCGTTCAAGCGGCGACGCTCCTGCCGCAGCCGGACGCCCCCGCCCTGCTGCGCCGTGACCCGCTGAACGACACTGTGCTGTCGGACACGTCCTCAAAGCTGTCGACCATCAGCGAGCTCGACGTGGTATTTCCCGTGCTGCACGGCCCTTACGGTGAGGACGGAAGCATCCAGGGCTTGCTGGAGCTGGCCGGTATTCCCTATGTAGGCGCAGGTGTTGTCGGATCGGCGGTAGGCATGGATAAGGCTATTTTCAAGCATGTTATGACGGCCAACGGCTTGCCGGTCCTGCCCTGGCGGCTCGTGACCCGCAGCGAATGGCAGGCGGACCGGGCGACTGTTTTGGACGCCATTGAAAGCGAGATGGTGTATCCGGTGTTCACCAAGCCCGCTAATCTTGGCTCCAGCGTCGGCATCAGCAAGTGCGCCAATCGCGACGAGCTGACGGCCGGGTTGAATGAGGCCGCCCGCTATGATCGGCGTATTGTCGTCGAGCAAGGCATTGATCGCGCACGTGAACTGGAAGTGGCCGTCCTGGGCAACGAGTCGCCGGAAGCCAGTATCGTGGGTGAAGTCCGGCCGCGGCGTGCGTTCTATGATTACGTCGCCAAGTATTTGGCCCAACCGGGTTCGAATGATGAGTCTGAGCTGCTCATTCCAGCCCCTATTGACGCAGAAACGAGCGAAGCGGTGCGGCGGTTGGCTGTGCAGGCCTATCGCGCCATAGACGGCGCCGGACTAGGGCGCGTTGATTTACTGCTGGACAGTCAAACCGGCCGGCTAACCATCAACGAGATCAACACGATTCCCGGCTTCACAACAATTTCCATGTATCCCAAGTTGTGGGAGGCGAGTGGGCTGCCTTACCCGGCCCTCCTTGATCGGCTGATCGAATTGGCGATGGAACGACAGGCGGAGAAAGCTGAGCTGGAAACCACCTTTGACACCGGCGCATTGACCGTAGACTCTGGATCGCGGGCATCATGACAGATAGCGACAAATCAAAACAACGCCTGCGCAAGCAGCCCAAGATGAAGCGCGTGTATAGCACGAGTGCGGTGCCCATGCCTCAAATGAGCATGCCCAAAACCGTCAAGAAGCGTAAACGGCGCAATAGTCAGCAGCGGATCCAGCAGCCATTGACATCCGTGCGACGTTTCGTGTTTTCCACGCGTTGGCTCAGCCTCGGACTTCTGGCGGCCGTTGTCTATGCGCTGCTCATGATTGGCCGAGACGAGAGTTTCTACCTCAATTACATTCCGGTGGAAGGCGCCGGGGCGGTGCCGCCCGCCGAAATCGTAGCCGCGAGCGACCTGGCCGGTCATCACATTTTTGCCGCTGATCCGCAGCAGGCGGCCGATGCTATCGCTCAGATTCCCGGCGTCATCTCATCCACGGTCACGCTGCGCTGGCCCAACGAGGTCTCCATTCAAGTGGCGGAGGACCCGCCGCTGGCAATCTGGCAGGAAGGCGATACGTCCTACTGGGTGGTGGATGGTGGCGGCTTGGTTCCGGCTCGTGTCGAGACGGTGGGTCTCCTGCAGATCGTTTCGGAAGAAAGCGAAATGACCCTGCGACCGGATATGGAGCAAGCGCCCGATTATCTGACCGGGTTGACCACCGAAGTGACTACCGAGGAAACGGCCGCGCTGGAAGCAACCGACGTTGCCATTACCGATGAGAACGGCGAAGTAATTGACCCGGCCAACGCGGCCTTTGTCCCGGCCGAAGTGCTGGAAGGCGCCATGCAGCTTCGTCAGCTTCGTCCCAACATTGACAACCTTTACTATCGACCGTCCGGGGGTCTGAGCTATCAGGACGGACGTGGCTGGCGGGCCTACTTCGGCAGCGGTCGTGACATGCATCAGAAGCTCGTTGTATACGAGCGCGTCGTTGAGGATCTGCTGGGTCGCGGCCTGCAACCAACCTATATCAGCGTTAGCAATCAGGAAAAGCCATTCTACAATTTGGCGCCCTAACGGGACGGTGGTCAAGATGGAAGAAATCGTTTTCGGAATCGACATTGGAACAACAAAGATCTGCGCGCTGGTCGGATCGGTAGATCAGCGGCAAGTGCAGATTATCGGCCTGGGCATCCAGCCGTCACAAGGAATGCGCAAGGGTATGATCGTCGACGTGCCTGCCGCCAGCGTCGCCTTGGCGGCAGCAGTGGAAGCGGCCGAAAAGACCTCCGGCTATCACCTGTCTCAGGCGTTGGTCAGCATGGCCGGCGAACACATCAGCTCCACCAACAACCGCGGCATTGTGGCCATTAATCGCAACGAGGATGGCGTCATGCCGGGCGACATTGACCGTGCATTGGACACAGCCCAGGCGATCCCGATTCCGCAGAATCGGCAGTTCGTCCATGTCATTCCGCGTCACTACACCATTGACGACCATGACGGCGTTCGCCAACCATTAGGCATGCACGGGTATCGGCTGGAAGTGGAAGCCCACATCATCACGGCCGCCGCATCGGCCGTGCAGAACCTACAACAGTGTACCGGTAACATCGGCGTCCGCTCCGAAGAGATGGTCTTTAACGCCCTGGCTTCGGCCGAGGCAGTGCTGGAACCGACCGAGAAGGAGATGGGCGTCCTGGTGGTGGATATTGGCGGCGGCACGACCGACCTGGCCCTCTACAAGCAAGGCACAGTCTGGCACACGCGCGTCATTCCCATTGGCGGCTATCACATCACCAACGACATTGCCATTGGCCTGCGTGCACCCTATGACGTGGCCGAGCAGGTCAAAATTCAGTACGGCGATTGCCGCCCGGCCGAGATCGATCCGAACTTCGTCTTCACCGTTGAGCCGTTCGGTGGCGAGAAGATTCAGGTGGGCCGCCAGGATTTGGCGCAGGTCATTGAGGCGCGCGTCGAGGAAATTTTCCACCTCATTCTGAAGGACATTCAACAATCCGAGTACGACGGCCTGCTCCCGGCAGGCATTGTCCTGACCGGCGGCAGCTCGCTGCTGCGCGGTATCACCGACGTGGCCGAGCGCGTGTTGAACGTGCCGGCTCGCGTCGCCACGCCCCGCAACATGGTCGGGTTGGTGGAATCGCTGCAAAGCCCTGCCTTCGCCACCAGCGTTGGCCTGCTGCGCTGGGCCAGCGGCGAACGGCATCATTATCAGGCGCGTAGTGGTAATTCCGGCGAATGGAGCCGGCGCGTCAGCAGCTTCTTTAGGACATTATTGCCGGGCTAAGTCCCGCGATATTGTGTAGACAAGACGTATTGGTAGACAAGCTTATTGGTAAATAGTTAGAGGGGTACATTGATGAACGATTACAGAGGACGTGAAGTGCAGAGAATGCCGGAGACGGAAGGGTCCGCCCTGATCCGTGTGGTGGGTGTCGGTGGTGGTGGCAACAATGCCGTCAACCGCATGATCGCCGAGAACATCGCCGGTGTCGATTTCATTGCGGTCAACACCGACCAGCAGGCCCTGTTCGGGCAGCAAGGCGCCGGTGCGAATCGCCATTGGCGACCGGACCACACGCGGCCTGGGCTCCGGCGGCAACGCGGAGACCGGCATGCGTTCGGCTGAGGAGTCCCTGGAGGAAATCCGCCAGACATTGCAAGGGTCGGATATGGTCTTCGTGACGGCGGGCATGGGTGGTGGCACCGGCACCGGCGCGACACCTATTGTGGCCAAGGCAGCCCGCGAAGTTGGCGCATTGACCATCGGCGTCGTGACACGGCCGTTCACCTTCGAGGGAACGCAGCGGTCGCGTACGGCCGAAGCAGGCATCGACGAGCTGAAAGAGAACGTCGACACCCTGATCGTCATCCCCAATGATCGCCTGCTGGAAACGGCCGACAAGCGGGTCTCCTTGCTGGACTCGTTCAAGATGGCCGACGATATTCTACGCCAGGGCATCCAGGGCATCAGCGAGCTGATCACCGTTCCCGGACTGATCAATCTCGACTTCGCCGACGTCAAGACGATTATGTCGCTTGGCGGCGCAGCGTTGATGGCTGTCGGCGAGGGTTCGGGCGACGACCGCGCCAAGATCGCGGCCACGCAGGCGCTATCCAGCCGTCTGCTCGACGTCACCATTGACGGCGCGCGCGGTATCCTGTTCAACGTGACCGGCGGCCCGGACCTGACCCTGTCTGAGATTAATCAGGCCGCGGCCATTATCCGTGAGACCGCCCACCCGGATGTCAACCTCATCTTCGGTGCAGTCATCGATGAGAAGTTGGGCGACAAGATCCGCATCACGGTTATCGCCACCGGGTTCGAGCATTCCATGCCGGTCCGCCACATGTCGGGGTCGACAATTTCACCGGCCACGCGGCAGGCAACGACTCGTCAGCCCGTGCGTGAATCGCAGCCGGTCAGCGCTCCGCAGTCACAGCCGCAGCCGCAACGGCCGCCGGCAACCGTGGACGCTGAGCCGCAGCAACAGGAGGCCTACCGTTTCAACAATCTAGATATTCCCGCCTTCCTTCGGAAGCGGAATAGCTAAACCCTCGAGGCTTGTCTACATCTGGCCTCCGTGGTATATTTTGGGCCAATTTCACCATATCTAGGGGTCTCTTCCTCTAAAGGGCTCCGGTTGGTGGAGAAAATCCCAAATTGGCTAACAACCAGCCACGGAGGCTAGAGCCTTGAGGTGTCCATACTGCAACTACGAAAAGACGCATGTCATTGACACCAGTCATGACCGTCGCGGGGGGACGCGCCGCCGCCGCGTCTGCACGAATTGTGACCAGCGGTTCACATCGTATGAACGGCCGATTCTGGCCACGCCGATGCTCATCAAGAAAGACGGCACCCGCGAGGAGTTCTCGCGGGACAAGCTGTTGTCGGGCATTCGCGTTGCCTGTGCCAAACGACCCATCTCGGCCGCCGACATCGAGCGAGTCGCCGGTGAGATCGAAGCTGAGCTGCAACGTCTGGGGCAAGAAGAGGTTCGCAGCCGAGTGGTAGGCGACCTGACGATTCGCAAGCTGAAGGAACTCGACCTCGTGGCCTACATTCGCTACGCGATTGTCTATCTTCGGCTGGACGATCTGCCGGAGATTCGCAGCGAGATTGACCGGCTGCTCACGGACAATCCCGAAATCGCCTAGTCCCTTCCAGCGCGACTTGGTCGTCTAGGGCAACTGGCCCGGACTGGGAAACGGCCACCCTCGAAAATCAACCGCGCAGACATCCGTATCACGCCAATAGGGGAAGCGCTCCAGCGAGCGATTGGGCGCCGCCAGCAGTGGGCAGGCAGTCAGCTTGTCGAACGCACCATCACCATAGACCACAACATCGATGGCCTGCAGGCCGCGCCGTCAAGACCACCTCATCCCCACTGTTGCCCAACTGCAGCAGTGCCTCCGGATCCCCCCACCCCGTCTCGTCAATCAGATCCGGCACTTCGGCCGAACTATCAACAATCTCAAAGTCCGGATAGAAGCCGAACTCCGCCTGAAATGCCGTGGCGCTAAATGATACGACCAACACCTCGCCCGGGCCCAGGACCGTTTCCGGCGGAAAGACGCGAACATCCTCGAAGTCACTGGGGAATACCGCATCGCCAATCGTGTAACCGGCCAGCGAAACGGCAGTCGGTAATGGATTGCCAATCTCGATGAACTCTTTGTCATCCAGGCCCGGCGGATCGTAATACACCTCCGTGATCAGCAGATGATCGGCCGCCCCTTGGAATCCATTCAGCACACCCGGCAGAAAAATACGATGGGGCATGTCCCGCTCGAACATAGCCGCCAGATAGGCGTACGCACCGTCAGACTGAACCTGAATCGCCAACTCGCGGTTCCCCTTATGTGACATCTCCGTGCCGTTGAGGCTCCCTACGTGGACATAGCCCCGACCATCGATCTGGGCCAGAACCATTTTGTTGTGCAATCCCAAGAGCGTGGGGTTGGCCACCGCACAGAGCAACTGCAGTTCCTGGGCCTGAGCGATGCGGTTGACTTCCGCGCAGGTAGCGGCGTTACTTGTTTCCAGGCGCGGATCGTCAAAGAAGTCATCGAGCAACAGGCGCACCGTTGCGCCACGCCGGGCGGCAGCAATCATGGCCTCCAGGCGAGGATTGGGATCACTTAAGGCATTACGATTGCCTGCGGTGCCCCAGAACGGCCGCTCAGTCAGTTGCTGAATCAGCAATGTGTCGCCCGCGCCGGCACGGCCGATAAGTCCCAGTAACCCATCCACATCGCGCAAGCTGCTGTCGGGCGACTGGATGATCTCAAAAGGAAACGTATCCAGAAACAGGACCGGTTCTGGATAGCGAACCTCATAGCCAATGCCGCCGGTGTTGAAATCAGGCATAAAGCCCAACGAAGGTGCGCCGTACGTGGGGTGTTCGCTCGACCACCGCAAGACATCCGCGTGGGCTGTATCCAGGTCACGGCTGAAAACATCCTCGACATGGGCCGCCACACCGGCCGCATTGGTGATGAGAATAACACCGCGTCGACCCTTGGTGCCGTTGGACTTGTCATCATCGGGCATGGCGTCGGGGCTGAAGTTCTCGCTGCTAATGGCCACCGTGTGGCCGTCGACCACAATGTACTTGGCGTGCATGAATCGGTAACGGTCCTGAATCCGTTGGTCCGCATCGCTGATCATGAACCAGCACTGACCACCGGCCGCTTCAATGGTCTGGCAGGCGTAGCGTTCCTGATCCGAGACACCACCGGCCGGCCCACCTTCCAGCAATAGCTTAACGTCAACTCCGCGTTCGGCGGCCTGGGCCAGCGCCTGCGCCACGCCGAGATTCTCTAACGTCAGTGATGCGAGTCGAAGTCGCTGACGGGCACTGCCAATCAAATCTGTCACCGCCTGAAAGGAGTTGTCGGGAGCCACGGCGATCGTCAGCGTTCCGGTGGACGTGATCTGGTTCGTCCAGAAGTACAGGTCGCTGTCCCAACCGGGATAGCGCACCTTGCGGCCGTTAATCACATCCGGACGCGATTGGGCCCAATCATCAGCCGCGTCGGTGTCAGGCACCGGCATCCCCGTTGCTTGATCACGCCGACGGTAGAGAATCTGCCCTTCGGCGGCGAAGTTGCTACCAGCTGAATATGGTTCCAATGCGGTTCCTGACCAGCCGGGCTGTGTTGTGTCGCCATCCTGATAGACGAGTACATCCAACACGGTGCCGGACGGATCCAGCAATAGGACTTCATCACCGCTATTGGAATAACCCGGCCAGCCATCGAGCACAACATCCGGCGGCTGCCCGAACTGACGCGTGAAGGCGTCGCCATCGCGTGCCAACCAGATGGCTTGTCCGGGGACCAACAGAGCTGCGCCGGCGACTGTGCCCTTCGACCCGCCGCCATCTGCCAGCTGATACCCGGCAATGTCAACGGGAGCTGGACCAACGTTGCGGACAGCTACCGCCTCGTCCATGTCGCTCAACGCCTGGCCATCATAAAGGACGCCATCGAGGATGATCGTGGGGGCAGCTATGAGGGCCGGGCCCTGCGGTGCCGACGCCAGTGCAGTCACCGCAGCCAGGACAGTAACCAGGCTGACCGTCAGTGACCCTAACACCATCAGTAAACGCCTGGTCGACGCACGTCGCCTCATGACTTCACAGCCTCCAGTGGAGCAGGATGCAATGCCAGGCGCGCATGTAGCCTTCCCTCGGTAAACGGCAGCCATAGCTCATCATCCGCCGACTCCTCAAGGGCCGTCATCCCAGCTGCGTCCCTAAACGCCAGCGCCGCCGCCAACCAAATCGTCTCACCTCCCACGTCTAGGCGATACGGCACACCCCAATCGGCCGTGCCGCGCAAAAAGTTAAAGGCCTGTCGCGCAGTCCAGGCGGTGGATAGCGCAAAGTCATCGGCCGTCGGCCAGCCGAAGTAGCTCCCACCTTCAAGTTGCGGTTGTGGCAGCCAACGGCCGGTACTCAGCGTGTCTAGCTGCCCAATCAACAACTCCGTGCCGGCAGTCGTCACCAACCTAGCGGCCTCCGGACCGGAAATACCGTCCGGCAGTAAAATATGGGTTTGCGCCAAAACGTCGCCGGTATCCAATCCCTTGTCCATCAGGTGCACTGTCACGCCCACGCGCTCTTCCCCGGCGCGGAGTTGCCAGAAAAGCGGTGACGGGCCACGATAGGTGGGCAGCAGGGATGGGTGAACATTGAGAACGCCGAAGGGAAATAGATCAAGAATCGCCTCCGGAATGCGGCGCGAGAAACAGGCCACCGCGCCGACATCCGGTGACAGCTGAGCCAACGCTTGCATTGTCGTCGGATGGCCCAGATCTCGGACGACCCACACCGGCAAACCGGCCGCCCAAGCCTGTTGGATAACATGATGACTCTCAACGGGAGCCATTACGGCTAGCGGACTATCCGGCGGCCGGGCGATTCGCAAGGCTTCTCCACCGCCGATCAGATGCGGTGCCGCCGAATCAGGCACCACGAGCGCCAGCGGCCGAACATCTTGCTCCAGCAACCCACGCAGGACCGTCATGGTAGTTGCATTGTTGAGGCCAAACAGCAGAACGCGGGGCGACCCTACGGCCTGAATCAGACGCTCACTTTCTGACGAACCCATGACGCATAGTATAACCTAGCCCAACGCAAGCTGTTAGCGCCGCGTGAACCGCCGACCGGTCACGTTGCGATTCGCGTGTGAACGTCTTATCATTGATGAACTTGCGAACAATGGAGCATTATGGCTAGAGAAACCAAAACCCTGACCGTGGTCGATTGCGCCAAATATGGCACGCAGTTGCCCGCACTCGATCGACCGCCTTTTCCCGGCCCTTTGGGCAAGCGCATATACGACGAAATTTCGCGTCTGGCCTATGAGCAATGGCAGGAGCAGGCATCGCTCATAATCAACCACTATGGCCTTAACATGGCCGATCCCCGCGCGCAGGAGTATATCTTCCAACAAATGGAAGCGTTTCTGTTCAACGAAGGGGATGAGCCTGAAGCCGGTGGCGTGCCCGTGGCCGGTGGCAAAGGTGGCCCAGCCAGCAAGTAGTACGCCTGTCTATGGCTGATAACGAAATCCTGTTGGTGGCCTGCTACGAATTGGGTCACCAGCCGCTTAGCTTGGCCTGGCCGGCGGCGCAATTGCGTCAGGCAGGCTTCAATGTGGCGACGGCCGATCTGGCGGTGACCGCACTGCCGGTAGAGACCGCCCGCCAGGCCCACCTCATCGCCATCGCGGTGCCCATGCACACGGCTATGCGCCTGGGGGTGCAAGCCGCCCGACGGATTCGTCGCCTCAATCCTCAGGCCCACATCGTCTTCTATGGTCTCTACGCCTGGCTCAATGCCGATTACTTGAAGCAGGAAGGCCTGGCCGATTCGGTGCTTTCCGGTGAGTTGGAAGAGGCATTGGTTGCCTTGGCGTCCGAGGTCCTCGTGACGACCAATTGCCCCAACAGCACAGAGCGACGCCCGGCAACCGCGAACGACAACCCGATTCTGCAGCGACTCCCCCTGCCCGTACCGGACCGTACCGGCTTGCCAGAGCCCGAGCAGTATGCCCACTTGATGCACAACGGCCGTGCGGTACCCGCTGGATATGTTGAGGCCACCCGCGGCTGTCTTCACACGTGCCGCCATTGCCCGGTCGTCCCGGTCTATAACGGCCGTTTCTTCGTTGTCCCGGCCGAATCAGTGCTGGCCGACATCCGGCAGCAAGTAGCGATGGGGGTCAAACACATCACCTTCGGCGATCCCGATTTTCTCAATGGGCCTGGGCACGTGATGGCCATCTGTCGCCAAATGCATGCGGAATTCCCCAACCTGACATTCGACTTCACGACCAAGGTGGAACATATCCTCCAGCATCGGTCGCTGTTCCCGGAGCTTCGCGAACTCGGAGCGGCCTTTGTCATCTCGGCCTTCGAGAGTGTGGACAGCACCATCTTGACTCGGCTGGACAAGGGACACACGCGCCGGGACATGGAAGACGCGCTGTCCATCTTGGCCGACGCCAAGCTGCCGGTCCAACCAACCTGGTTGCCCTTCACGCCCTGGACCACGCTGGATGGCTACCTGGAGCTGTTGGCCTGGGTCCGTCAACAAGACCTGATCGCCAACGTACCGGCTGTCCAGTTGTCCATACGCTTGCTCGTGCCGCCGCGGAGCGCTCTGCTGGCCGAAGCCGACTCGGCCAATTGGCTAGATGAGCTGGATGCAGCCAATTTCAGCTACGCCTGGCGCAATCCGGACCCGTGCGTCGACGATTTGCAGCGTCATGTGGCCCGCGTGGCGGAACAAGCCGGGGATGATCCCTATCAGACGTTTGCCATCATTGAACAACTGGCCTACGGTCTGGCCGGTCGCGTCTTGCCGCAGTGGGCGCCACCCACCGAACAACCTCCCGCCCCGCCCCGGTTAACCGAAGACTGGTTTTGCTGAGCGGAGCCAACCGCCGGTCAGTTTGACCGGCTTCAATCATCAGAATAGCCTATGACTCAGACCATCAATTGGCGCACGACCCTGTTATGGTTGGTTGCATCAACGCTTCTGCTCATGCTCACGCTGGTTGGAGC
The DNA here is from genome assembly GCA_963695535.1 of uncultured Chloroflexia bacterium. GTDB lineage: Bacteria > Chloroflexota > Anaerolineae > Promineifilales > Promineifilaceae > Promineifilum. The sequence goes on along the minus strand of CAVOGT010000001.1, from coordinate 23,073 downwards.
GGCGGCAGGCACCAGCCCAGAATTGGACGTAACGAGTAAAGTTGACGCCTCGCTTCTACGTGGTGACCACGCCAGTGATGACGTGGAGTTCCTGGTTCTATTCCGTTCCCAGGCCGACTTATCAGCCACAGGCGCGCTCCGGACCAAGGAGACCAAGGGACAGTACGTCTATGATACGTTGCGCCAGTCAGCCCAAGCCAGTCAGGTCGAAGTGCGTCGGATTCTGGACGCAGCCGAGGTTCCCTATCGGGCCTACTGGATCAACAATATGATTTGGGTGCGCGGCAATGCCCTCTTGATCCAGCAACTGGCCCAGCAACCGGAAGTGATCGCCATCCGACCCAACCCTGCGGTGAAGCTTGATCTTCCCGCGCAGCAGATGCGGTTACTACAGAATCCAGACGAACTATCCGACGAATATCCCTGGAATCTGGAGACGGTTAAAGCGCCTGCGGTCTGGGCCATGGGCTACCAGGGTCAGGGCGTGGTGATTGGGGGACAGGATACCGGCTACGACTGGACCCACCCGGCATTGCAGCCCCATTATCGGGGGTGGAATGGCCAGACGGCCGACCACGACTACAACTGGCACGACGCTATCCATGAGGACAACCCCAACACCGTTCCCGGCAACAGCTGTGGCTATAACAGTGCCGAACCGTGCGATGATGGCTACCACGGCACTCACACGATGGGCACGATGGTGGGAGATGACGGCCAAGGCACCCGCACAGGTATGGCCCCCAGCGCCGGCTGGATTGGCTGTCGCAACATGGAACAGGGCTGGGGCACACCGGCCACGTATACAGAGTGTTTTGAGTGGTTTATTGCCCCCTATCCCGTCGGCGGCGATTCGTTCACAGACGGTGATCCGGCGCGAGCGCCCCATGTGATCAACAATTCCTGGAGCTGCCCGCCTTCTGAAGGGTGTACGCCTGACATCCTGAAAGGGGTCGTCGAAGCCGTGCGCGCCGCCGGAATCGTCACCGTCCAATCGGCCGGGAATAGCGGCTCGAGTTGCCAGAGTGTCACCACACCGGCGGCCATCTATGACGCCTCGTTCACCGTCGGCGCCGTATCCAGCAGCGGCTTAATCGCCGGCTTTAGCAGCCGTGGCCCCGGTCCGGACGGAATCCTCAAACCCGATATCGCCGCACCCGGTGTCGATATTGTCTCCACCTTGCCCGGCAGCGGCTATGGTTCGCTTTCAGGCACGAGCATGGCGGCGCCCCATGTGGCCGGTATGGTCGCCCTGCTGCTATCGGCCAATCCGTCGTTGGCGGGCAATGTCGACGCTATTGAACAGGCCATCACGCAGACGGCCAATCCCAGGAGCACAAGCCAGGGCTGCGGTGGAGATTTGCCTGACGCAGTACCCAACAATGTCTACGGTTGGGGCATTATTGACGTCGAAGCGGCCGTGGATGCATCTCCGATACAGCCTACCCCCACGGCAACGCCAACAGCGTCCCCAACACCGCCCGCAGCGACTCCGACACCCACTTCAACGCCAGGGGCTCCCATGCCATATCGTCACCACCTGCCGATTGTCGTGAGAGCGGCCGGCTAGGGTCAGGGCTGCCAACCGGTTCTGTTGTGCCAGCTGTTTGGCCCGTGTGCCAACCTGAGTACAATACAGGCGCAATGTGCACTGCGACAGACAGTCGGCTGACACATTGACACTCCTGGAGTAACCAGAAAATCCGTGCATTGTCTAGTCTTGGCCGGCGGCGGCAGCAACCCCGATGACTCACTCTACGCCTATACGCAGGGTAAACCCAAGGCGCTCTTGCCAATGGGCGATTGCACCCTGCTGGAATGGGTAGTCAACGCCATTCAGGATTCCCGCTTTATCGAAGAAGTGGTCGTCATCGGGTTGGATCCCGCTGTTGATGACACAATCAAACTGAGCTTCCAACGCCCTGTTCACTTCCTACCTGATCAAGGCGGTATGGTGGCCAACATACGCGTCGGGACGGAGTTCATCGCCACGACGTGGCCGGAGACGACGATCATCCTCGGCTCGTCAGCCGATATTCCGACCATCACCGGGGCCATCGTCGACGATTTCATCACCCGCTGCCAACCGTGGGACAAAGCCATCTACTATAACTTCGTCACTCGCGAGACGATGGAAGCGCGCTTTCCCCACTCGAACCGAACATATACCCAGTTGGCCGACATGGAAGTGGCCGGCGGCGATATGTCCATGGCCCAGGTCAACATCATCAAGGACAGCGAGCCGCTGGTATTGGCCGCCACCAACGCGCGCAAGCACCCCTGGCAAGTGGCCCGCCTGGTCGGGTTTGGCTTTCTGCTGCGCTTCCTGCTGCATCGGGTGACGCTGGAAGAGATTCAGGCCACCGCCACGCGCGCCGTCGGCAAGCCGGTAGCCGTGCTGCTTAGCGACCATGCTGAGCTGGCCATGGACGCCGATAAACCCAATCAAGTCGACCTATTGCGCCGTGACCTAGCCCGCACCCAGTAGACCCGTATGACCACACTCACCGGACACAAGTACATTGCTATCGAGGGCGTTATCGGCGTGGGCAAGACCACGTTGGCCCGCCTGCTGCAGTCACGCTATGACGCCAGTATCCTGCTGGAAGTTGTCGAGGATAACCCGTTCCTGCCCCGCTTCTATCAGGATCGGGAGCGCTTTGCCTTCCAGACGCAGATCTTCTTTCTGCTCAGCCGCTATCATCAGCAGTATCAGGCAGTGCCCGCCGCGCTGACCAAGGGCACGCTTATCTCGGACTACACTTTCGCCAAAGACGAGCTGTTCGCCTGGCTCAACCTCAAGGACGACGAGCTGGCCATGTATGGTCGTGTTCATGCGGCGCTGGGCGAGAAGATTCCTAACCCTGACTTGATCGTCTTCCTGCGCGCCGACCACGACGTGCTTATGCGCCGGATTGCCCTGCGCGATCGGCCGTTTGAACGCGACATCGATCCAGACTATATCCGCGAGGTGGCCTCGGCCTACGACGCCTGGCTGTCCCGCCTGAGCGATGTGCCGGTGCTGACCATCGACACCAATCAGCTCGACTACCTGTCGCGGCCGGAGGAACTGGCGTACGTCATCGACCTGATTGAAAACGCCGTTGCTGAAAATGGCAGGAGCACGTCGGGGGCTGCGGTCCAGTTACAGGAGTTGCAGCAGGGACAGGTCGCCACGTTCCAGCAGATTCACCGTCAATTGGACTCATCCAACGGGCTGGAAGCCGACATGTTTTTTCATTACATGTTGCTGGCCGAGGAAGTGGGCGAGATCGCCGCCAATCTCATCCGGATCTGGACCGAGCGCAAGCGAGAAACCGCCGGCGGACTGAGCGACGCCGAAGCACGTGAACTCGCCATTGCCCGCAATCGCGCCGACATGCGCGATGAGCTAGCCGACCTGCTGGCCCACATCCTGCGCATCGCCAACGATATGGGTATCGATCTCGAACAAGCTTACCTGGACAAGATGCGACTCAACCTGAACCCGCATGCCAGCCCCAGCGCCGAGGCGGGTCGATAAGACGCATGAACGTCAGCGACTTCGATTATCACCTGCCCGAAGAAAACATCGCCCAAGAGCCGGTTAGCCCGCGAGACGCCGGCCGTTTGCTGGTCCTGGACCGCGCGACCGGTGCAGTCGCCCATCACACCTTCCGGGACCTGCCCGACTTTCTGCGGCGCGGCGACATTCTGGTGGTCAATGACACCCGCGTCATTCCGGCGCGTCTGTTCGGCCGAAAGCCCACCGGCGGCGCAGCTGAAATCCTGTTGCTCGAACAGCTTGACACCACCACCTGGCGAGCCCTCATCGGGGGTCGCCGCCTTAACGAAGGCTCGGTCATCACCATCCTCGACAAGCAAGACAAAGCCACCGAATTGACGGCCACCGTGACCGCGGTCGGCTCTGAATCGCTGCGTGAAGTTAGTTTCAACCAACCGTTAGATGCTTGGCTTGCGACCGTGGGACACGTCCCTTTACCCCCCTATATTCATAGCGCACTTGACGATGACGAGCGGTATCAGACCATTTACTCCCGTCCGGCCGGGTCCGCCGCAGCGCCAACTGCGGGGCTGCACTTCACGCCTGACCTGCTGTTGACGCTACGGGAGCAGGGTGTATTGCTGGAAACGGTGACACTGCATGTCGGGCTGGACACCTTCAAGCCAGTGTCGGCCGACCGTGTGGCCGACCATGTCATCCACAGCGAATGGGCACGTCTGACACCGGAGACTGCCCGGCGGATCAACGAGGCCAAGCTGGCCGGCGGCCGCATCGTCGCCGTGGGCACCACAACCGTGCGCGTGCTGGAAACGGCTGCACTGCGATCGGCCGGCATCAACGGCTCATTGCAGGGCATCAGCCAGAGCGATGCATCGGGCGAGACCAGCAATCTTTGCCCGTGGAAGCCCGTGGCGGCTTTCGAAGGCCACACCGACTTGTTCATCTCGCCCGGCTATCGTTATCGCGCTGTCGAGGCGATGATCACCAACTTCCACCTGCCGCGTTCCAGTCTGCTCATGCTTGTCTCGGCCTTTGCCAATCGGGAGCACGTGCTCAGCGCGTATGATCTGGCCGTGCAGGATGGCTATCGCTTCTACTCTTTTGGTGATGCCATGTTCATTCACTGACGCGCGGCATCCGTAATCCTGTTGTAATAAAGTTGGGTTAGACTATGCCCTGAGGGATGCCATGAGTAACAAAGCGGCCGAATCCGGTGACATTCTTGTAGTAGACGACGAAGCCTCAGTCGTAGAGGTGGTCAGCCTCTATTTGCAACGTGAAGGCTTTCATGTGAGGTCGGCCGGAAATGGCACCGACGCCCTGATCGCCATCCAGGCTGCCCCGCCGGCGTTGGTCATTCTCGATGTCATGTTGCCCAACATTGATGGGCTAACCCTCATCCGCCGCATGCGCGAAAACCCCGCTCTCGACGTGCCGGTCATCATGCTGACAGCCCGCAGCCAAGAAACCGATCGCATCTATGGCCTGGAGTTAGGCGCCGACGATTACGTCACCAAGCCGTTCTCCCCGGCCGAACTGGTTTCACGGGTTAAAGCAGTCCTGCGCCGCACGCAAGGCAAGAACCGCGACGGTGAACTGGAACAACCCATTCAGTATGAGGGGCTGCGTATCGATCCCGTGACCCGCGAAGTAACCGTCCGGGGCAGCGTTATCGAGTTGACCGCCACGGAGTTCAACCTGCTGTGGTTTATGGCCTCCCATCCCCGGCAGGTCTTCAACCGTGCCCAATTGTTGGAAAGCGTGTGGGGCTTTTCCGATTATGTCGATCCCAGCACCGTAACTGTCCATATCCGCCGCCTGCGCGAGAAGATTGAAGCTGATCCCAGCCGGCCGGCCTGCCTGCAAACCATGTGGGGCGTCGGCTATAAGTTCGAGCCACCCATCGCCGCATGATCCGGACCGCCCCAAACGACCCGCCCAACGCGTTCGTAGCCTGGTTCCGTAACGAGCCGTGGCGTATTCTGGTTGTCGGCATCCTCGTGGCGCTCATCGTTGCCGGGCTGCTGATGTACGGCCTGATGGCCCCACCCCTGGGCGAAGTGGCGACTCTGGTGGGAACCTTGGCCGTCACGTCGATCCTCTCGGTCGGCCTGGGCTTCGTGCTCTACCGGCGTGGCTGGGCCCGTTCCTCTTCGCTCATGGTGACGCTCATCGCCACCTATATTTGGGCGGCCGTTCTGACGCTGATCAACGTCTGGGTCATGCAGCGGCGTATGTTCTTCAGCGAGCACGATCTGGTGCTGAGCGGCGTCTTGCTGCTCTTTGCCGTCATCATTGCCACATCCTACGGCCTGTTCGTTGCCGCCAGTGTGACTGATGGGCTACGCGAATTGGCTGATACAGCCGATCAGGTAGCGGCCGGCGATCTGAGCGCCCGTGTGCCGGTGCAGGGCCGGGATGAGATCGCTCGGGTCAGCCACTCCTTCAACGCCATGGCCGCACAACTGCAGGAAGCAGCCAACCAGCAGCAGGAGCTGGACACGCTGCGTCGCAATCTAATCGCCTGGACCTCCCACGACTTGCGCACGCCGCTGACCAGTATTCAGGTACGCATCGAGGCGCTCAATGACGGGTTGATCACGGACCCAGACACGCTGCAACGCTACTACCAGACCATTCGCGCTGATGGCCTGGCTCTCAACAAACTCATCGACGACCTGTTCGAGATGGCCCAGCTTGAGGCCGGAGGGCTCAAACTGGACCTGGCCTCGGCATCGTTCAGCGATCTCGTTTCCGACTGTCTGGAGAGCTTCCTGCCCATTGCCGAGCAGCGCGACATTTCCCTGACCGGCGAAGTGGCAGCCGACGTAGACCCGGTGATCATGGATGCCGCTCGTGTCAGCCGTGTCCTCAGCAATCTATGCGGCAACGCCATCCGCCACACGCCCGATGGCGGCGCGGTTCACGTCCATGCCCAGCGCGGTCTCAACGGCGTGGCCGTTACCATCGAGGATAGTGGCGCGGGATTCATTCCCGCCGATTTGCCTAACGTCTTCGAACAATTCTATCGCGGAGAACCGGCCCGAACCCGGGCCACCGGCGGCGCCGGCCTGGGCCTGGCCATTGCACGCGGCATTGTGGAGGCCCATGGCGGTCGGATTTGGGCTGAAAACCTGCCGTCCGGCGGCGCGTTGGTGGGGTTCTACATTCCCGACCGCGCTGCTCTTGGTGCGTCGGACACACGGTAACGGCGCTGCCGTCGGTCGGCGATCCCGGTATGCACGAGCTCCATCAACTCTTTGCGGCAGCTGCGGTCGGTTCCGGGACAACAGTGGGATTTTGGGGAGCGCGATGGAACACAACAAGTCTCGGGAAAGTGCCCCGAATTACTAACATACTATTTACAGTGAGCTGCTACACTCTGTTCGGTTGTCACACAGGATGACGGTCGTTACAATACGGTTCGTCATGGTCGATTTTGTCGGCCCATGGACAACGTCATTGACGTGAGGTGGGTGAAAGCAGATGCCACTGTATACATACAGATGTAATGATTGTGATCACGAGTTTGAGGTTCGCCAGCGCATGGTTGATGATGCGCTGACTGAATGCCCTGTTTGTGGAGGGTCCGTTCGCCGGGTAGTAAGTTCGGTCGGCGTCGTGTTTAAAGGCAGCGGCTTTTACGTAACTGATAACCGTACCAGCAGTGTGAATGGCGGCAGCAGCAAGAGCAGCAGCAGTCAGTCAAAGTCCAGCGAAAGCAGTTCCGATTCGTCGTCGAAATCCAGTTCGACGTCAGAGTCATCCGGCAGCAGTACCGGCAGCGAAAAGAGCAATACAAAAAGCAGCAGCAGTGACAGTGCCTCGAGCAGCTAGATCTGAAAACCGCGCGTAGCCGGAATCACTTTCTGGCTAAAATTCACCACAAACGACTCCAGCTTATCGACCAGCTGATGCCACTCGTTACTCCGAAGGGCGCGGGTCATGATCTCATTTGATTCAGCCGTGCCCTCCGCCAGCTTCTGCTCGCATTCCCCGTAGGCCGTATACCAAACCTGGATATCATTGAGTCCCAGCTTGTTCATGGCTGGGATAAGTTCGTGCACGAGGAACTCAAAGTACTCGGATTCGGTTTCAGGCTGGACATCCCAGCGCATTATCAGCTTTGAAGGCATACTGTTTCCGGTCCCTTTTGGGCGACTCTACTGCCGTGGTGTCAACAAAACTACTTCGCTCTGTTCCGGCAGATCGTTAGCACTGTTGATCTTGAGGCTGGCTTCCTGCTTCGGATCGGCCACGCCCATCTCCTTCAGGAATCGATCGACGCCATCCAATTCGATCTTGAGGCCGGGGGTGTCATAGTGCATGGGAATGACGATGTTGGGCTCGATCATGGAGACCAGTTCCGCCGCGCCTGCGGCGCTCAGGCTGGTTCCGCCACCAACAGGCACCAACAGGATATTCACCAGCTCCAGGTCCTCAATCTGCTTCTGCGTCGGCACGCTGCCTATATCGCCCAAATGGGCCACAGTCACACCATCGTAGTCAAACACAAAGACCGAATTGTTGAAGGCGCCGTTCTTGCTAGGGGTGGGAATGCCGGTGATGAACACACCGCCAATCTCGTATTCACCGGGACCGTCCAGGACATGCTCGGTGCCGGGCACTGCACGGACGTAGTTGTGACCGTCGGCATCATGGCTAACCGTTGTCACTTCCGCCTTCAGTTTTACATCCCCCAGACCAACAGTCGGCGCGAAGGGGTCGGTTACAATGGTCGCCAGTTTTCGCTCAGTGATGCGAAAACAACTCAGACCATACCAGGTAATTTCCATAGTTCAGACAAACTCCTCTATCGATGCCGGGCACCCGTGGCTCCGCACCCTGGGCGATGATGCTTAAGCCAGTGGACAGTCCGTAAACACGCTATTATAGTCGGAGGTTGGCCATGACACAACGATTAGGCAATCTACAACAACTGGAGGTGGGCGGCGGCCTTGTGACAGCGGGGGCTGTCACAAGGTTGACGCTGCCTCCTGACGCCGGCGACTACGCCAATGCCCAGATCGACGACACCTTCACCGCGGGGACCAGGAAACATTACCCATGGACACCGGGCACGCGACTCTCGCTGGCTGCACGATTCTCTCATCAACAGCACGACCTGGTGGGCACAGCCGGATTTGGCTTCTGGAACGCACCATTCGGCGATCCAGCCAACCGTTGGCCCGCCCTGCCCCAGGCAAGCTGGTTCTTCTTTGCCGCACGCCCCACCGATCTACCCCTGGCCAACGACCGGCCAGGTCGGGGCTGGTTTGCCTCCACGATTGACGCCACTCAGCCGAAAGCTCTGGCGCTCGCCCCGCTGGCCCCAGTAGCAATCCTGCTTAACCAGAGCACGGCCATCCGCCGCCGACTATGGCCTTCTATACGACAACAGCTATCCATCAGCTTTGCGCCGATAGCCATGGACATGACGGCCTGGCACACCTATGCACTGGATTGGCACCGACACGGCTGCCGATTTATGGTTGATGGCGCAGTGGTCCTGGACACGCCTCATTCCCCGCGCGGGCCTCTCGGCTTTGTCTGCTGGATCGACAACCAGTACCTGGTTGCCACGCCACGCGGATGTTTCTCGTGGGGTGTCACGAAACCGCACCATACCCAGTGGCTGGAAGTATCTGACCTGACTCTGGGGCGCGTGGAAACCTTCGCCAAAACAAGCAACGGTGGATGCTAAAGACGCAAAGGCCGCGGCCGACCGCCGCTACGCTTCGGTGCCGGCATCGTCCACAGTAAGCTCCTGCGGCACATAGTCCGGCAAAGCTCGCGCAGGAATGATCGCCAGCAAGGATATCCCGGCCAAGATGAGGAAAGCGGCCTTCAGAGCACGCAACCGTGCCTCAGTGTTGATACGTACTGCTTCGGCCACCTGGTCTGGCGTGGCAGAGGTAGCACTCAAACTCGCCTCCAGCTGATCGTTCCCAACGAAATTGATGTTGTCGAGATCGACCTGCACCTTGAGCGCGGGAGGAATCAGCGGATTGTTGGCCAGGGTGGTGTTGATAGTCAACGCGAGTATGCCCACGGCCAAGGCAGCGGCCAGAGCGGTTCCCAGTGCTGTCGATAGATTGTTGGCCGTGCCGCGTAATGCCCCCACATCGCCGGCCAGTTCCTTCGGCGAGGCAGTTACCAGCACATTGAAGAGTAGCGTTAACAGGGCGCCTTCGCCCAGGCCGAGGATGACCAATGATAGGATGACGGCCGGTGTTCCCCACTCGTTGGCGATAGTGAAGGCCAGAATTGTCAGCCCCAGGGCCACCAGGCCAAAGGCGAAGCTGCCGATTTGCCGGGGCGAAAATCGGTCATAGAGACGCACAATCAGAATGGCGGAGATGGCAATGGATAACGTGTAAGGTACAACAGCGACGGCCGTCTGGAAACTCGTACGCCCCTGCACAATTTGGATGTAAAGCGGAATGAGGAAGTTAACAGCCGGACCAAGCGCGCCAATGACCAGCATTGTATAGAGCGCGGCGCGCTCCTTGACCGAATCAAACACTTCCAATGCGAGCAACGGCGTCTTGCCCGTACTTTCCATTTGGCGCGACCAGGCGAAGAACGCCTGACCGAGCAACACCCCCATAACAATCATAGCCAGGGCCGGCGACACGCCCAGGACCGTGAATGGCGCGGTCGGCGTAGCCAGCAGAATACCCCAGTCATTGAGATTATTGGCCCCAAAGCTAATCAGGATGATGCTCAAGGCCGCCAGTATGGCCCCTATGCCATCGATCTTGACGTCAGCAAAGCGCTCGATTGGCTTCAGACGAAAACTGAGCAAGAGTACGGCCGCCGCCACAAACACCAGCAAACCAAACGAATATCGCCATGACAGCGCTGTGCCCAGGTAACCGGCCACAAGGACCGCCAAAATGCCCGAGGCGGCCGGCGTAGCAGCCATCAGACCCAGGGCCTGTGCTTGTTGCCGCCCATGATAATTGGACGCAGTCAAGACGACCAACGTGGGTACCAGCAGGGCCGCCGCGAGGCCGGCGATGGCCTGCGCGTTAACCATCGTTCCGGATGTTGGGCTTAAGGCCATGATACCCATCGCCAGCCCATGACCAACCACGCCAACTTGAAAGATGAGCCGCGACCCCAACCGCTTGCCGATCTTGGCTCCCAACATGACAAATGCGGCGACAAACAACGAGTACACCACGAGAGCCGTACCGACCGTGGTAGGTGAGGTGTTAAGTTCTTCGCTGATCGGCCCAATAGAAACCGGCAAGGCGTTCACATTGAAGGCCATCTGAAACTGGGCCAGCAAAATGACGGCCATTGGAAACCAGGACTCCCTGAGGCCGTCGGTGTCGCGGGAGGACGTGGTGGAGGTGCTAGAAGTTGCCATTTGGTATCACTTTATTGAATCCAGACGCATTAATCATTGTCATACGCAGATCAGGCGCTGTGCCTTGTGTCCATCATTCCGGGCTAAAGGCCAGGGAAATGACCGCGTAGATCGTAAGACCAGCGACATAGAGCAGTCCGGTCAAGTCTGCTTTTTTGCCGTGCAGGGCTTCAGGAACAAGCGCCTGAGTCACGGTCGTTATGAGGAATCCGCCGGCAAAGGAAATCAGTGTCAGGCTAACCGCATCGGACAGATTACGAACGACCAGGTAGCCGACGACAGCCCCGACAAGGACGCATAACAGGAGAGCGGCCGAGAGTAACCGTCGCTGCTCGCGCGGCATGCCCTGCCGCTTGGCCGTGGAGATGGTGACAAATGCCAGGGGCATCGTGCTCAAGGCCATACCGACAGCCAACAGCAAGCCTGTGGCCAGAGTCAATGTCGCGCCTATACCAATGACTGCGCCGTCGATGATCAGGTCCATCAGCACACCGGCGTACAGGGCGATGCTGCCGGCCACGGCCGTTTCATCTTCGTTTGGGTCGCTTTCGCGAGAGGTCACAAAGTCAAAGGCCACAAACGAAGCCCCACCGGCAAAAAAGGCCAACGCGACCCAAAACGGTGGGCCGTTCTGGATGGCCGTAGGCATCAGGCTGAAGGCCACCAGCGCGGTAATGATACCGGCTGCAAACTGCAGGGCTCCGCTTACCACGCGCTGGGGCACATCGAACCGTTCCGCCAACGGCGCGCCCAAGAAGGTTAGCACGGACGCAACCGAGGCGATGACGATGACCAGCCCGAACTCACTCATGATAGAAGAGGTGCCTCAATGACGTAGCGGCCGATTCGGCCGGCGCGTGGACTACAACCAACCAAGGCAACGTCAAAAGCTGACGGGGTATCCTGGCCCAAGCGGTATACCCAACACAAACCACAGAGCAAACAGCAGGATCCAGGCCACCAGAATAACCAACGCATAAGGCAGCATGAGGGCGATAACTGTGCCCAGGCCGGCGTCTTTGTCGTAGCGTTGGGCCACCGTCACAATGAAAGGCAGGTAGACCATCAGCGGCGTGATCACATTCAGGGGTGAATCTCCAATGCGATAGGCCGCCAGCACCGTCTGCGGGGCCACATTCAAGCGCACAAAAATGGGAATAAACACCGGGGCAAAGATCGCCCATTTGGGCACGGAACCCGGTATAATGAGGTCCAGAACCACAATGACCAGGATTAGCCCGATCAACAAGGGTAGCGCGCCCACGTTGGCTCGCTCCAGCAAATCAGCCATGTTGATAGCCAACACGGTCGGCATATTGGAGTAGTTAAAGAAGGCGATGAACTGACTGATCATGAGCAACATGAAGATGAGACCGGCCAGTCCGGCAAAGGTCTTGGTGACAGCCGGTGATCACATCATTGCTGCCGTCCAGTGATTCTGGCACCAATGCCATAGCCAATGCCAGCCAGACAGAAAAGCCAGGGAGATAATAAAGATTAGGCTGTCCATAAACGGCGTATTGCCGATGATGGCGTTTGTGACCGGGTCGCGCAGGGGTGCGCCGGAGGGCAGCGTTATGCAGGAGAATGAAGACCAAGAAGGCCAAAAAGGCGTAGAGTGCGTAGCTTAGCCCCTTCGCCTCGGCCGCGAGCATCTCATCAGTCATTTCATCCGTCGCTGCGATCAGGCCCGCCCTCGTATTTGCCCAGCCGCGGTTCGACAATCCTGGTTGTCACGATGCTGACTACCAACGTCTAGCACAATCGATCGAGCCTATCGAGAAGAAGTAATTGGCCGTTACGTAATGGGAGCGCCTCCAGCCAATTGAATCGCTTCATTGGTGATCTCGGTCAGCATGCTGTCAAGCGGTGTGATGAGCAGGTTAACGGCAAAAACGGCGCCCACGGCCGCAAAAGCGGCGGCCATGCCGGCCAAAGGATGCCGGCCCAAACTTAAGAAAGCGGCTGGCCCCCAGAGGCATCAAGGATCAAATACCCTGCGTCGGTAGCCACACTGGAAATCACGCCGACTAAGACGAGAATAAACGTGAATAAGCTAACCGGCGCGACGGCCACCAGTTTGCGAATCAGGCTGTCCATCATCCCCGAATCTCGGCCACACCAACACCGGCCATGGCCACTAACGTAACGGCCACCACGCCAAACCCAGCAAAGTTGGCCACAAAGGATGAGAAGATGAAGCGCACGCCCTCTGTGTTTAGCAGACTACGGATGGCAACGGTGGTCGTCTGAATATCATACTGGGTGTCATAGGGCTCCAACGGCAGACGTTCCGTCGGTTCCGTTGTGTCCTCGTAGAAATCGGGCACGACCTGATTGGGAACCGGTACAGCAATATCTTCAGTGACCGACACCCCCGCCAAATAAAGGACATGGGAAAGCACGATAATGATGGCAATAAGACCCAGGAACATGATGACGGGATGCGGCACTTTATTGCCCAACCTTTTCGATGAGACCCAATACGCCCTGCATCGAACCATCATTGGCGGTGACATCATCTGTTGGATTAACGCTCGACATCTTTTCTCCTATGAAGCTAATAGGCGGTGAAGAGTATTGTTCTCACCAGGGGAAATCATTTTTTCGCTTTTGCCCATCGTTGCGGCGTTGACCGACAACCCTACCCGGAGTATGTGCGAAGGAACTCGGTCAGTAAACGAACACCCACACCTGTGCCGCCCTTGGAGTCATAAGACTTGGCCGGACTATCGGTCCACGCGGTCCCGGCGACATCCAAATGGACAAACGGATACTCATCCACAAACTCGGCCAGGAACGCTCCAGCCGTTATCGACCCTGCCGGACGACCCGCCATGTTCGTCAGATCCGCCATGTCGCTCTTGACCATCTGCCGATACTCGTCCCACAATGGTAACTGCCAGACGCGCTCGGCGCTATGCATCCCCGGCGCGACTGATCTTGTCGGCCAGCGCCTGATCCGTCGCCATCATGCCTGTCGCGTGCGAGGCCAACGCAATGATGATGGCCCCCGTCAGGGTCGACAACTCAATGATCGCTTCGGGATCGTAGCGATGGGCGTAGAAAAGTGCATCGGCCAGAATGATGCGCCCTTCGGCATCAGTATTGACCACCTCGACGGTCTTGCCGCTCAATGTTCGCACAATATCTCCGGGACGGTATGCGGTGCCGCTGGGCATATTTTCGGCCGCCGACACCAGACCCACGACATGGAGGGGCAGGTTGAGTTCAGCCACAACCTGCATGGCGCCGAAGACGGCCGCAGCACCAGCCATATCGTTCTTCATCGTAATCATGGCATCGGCCGGCTTGAGCGATAGTCCACCAGAGTCAAACGTCAGCCCTTTGCCGACGAGACAAATCGTGGGGCCGTCTCCGGGTACACCGTGCTCCATAATGATAAAGCGCGGGTCGTTGCTCGAGCCCTGGCCCACCGCCAAAATGCCGCCGAAACCTTGCTCGGTCAGTTCGTCCTTATCAAAGACCTTAACCTTAAGGCCGGTGCGCTCGCCCAGAGCCACGGCTTCGTCAGCCAAAGCGGCCGGTGTCTTGGCATAACCCGGCCGGTTAACCAGGTCACGGGCCAGCACGACCCCGGAAGCGATGGCCATGCCCGCTTCCGCGCCCGCACGGAGTCCTGCTTCGTTGGCATCGCCTGCATAGAGGGTGGCGTCGGTGACGTCGAAGCTTTGCTCAGCCGTTAATCCGGTGCGATAATGCAAGTAGCGGTAAGTGCCAAGCTCAATCCCCTCGGCCAATGCCTGGCCAACCAAGTGCGAATCGAGTGGCGGTTCGCCGTATATCCCCAGCGACACAGCGGAAACTTGCAGGTCGCGCGCCTGCCTGATGGCGCTCGCTGCTGCCTGGCGCAGACCATCGGCCGTCAGGGTATCTTGTTTTCCGAGGCCAATGAGCAATAAACGACGCGGAGCAACGGCCGCACGTGGATATAGGAGACGCATCTGCCCAACGCTTCCACGAAAATCACCAGGTTCAAGTAAGTCATCCAACGAAGCCGGCAGGGCCTCATCTTCAAACGCTGCCAAAACGCCGAGATCGGCCGGTTGTGCAAGCACATTGCCGGACATTACGGTTACCTTCATTAGTTTACCCCCATATGGTACTGTGACCGGGCAACCTGATCACGTAAGTAGTTATTTCAAGCTCGTCGAGTGTCCAGAAGTATTCGGGTCAGAAGATTGGGACTTGGTAGGATGTTAGTGTAGATCAATAGGATGTCAAGCATAAACCGTTAGCCGCAAAAGGGCCTGGTCGGTCGACGTTTCGGACAGGCTGAGCGGCCATTTCGCGCTTTGACACCCCAATTACCGCGTGCTATACTTCTGCGATGTTCCCTCGAGACGTCTGGAGGGATGGCAGAGTGGACGATTGCGACGGTCTTGAAAACCGTAGTGGGTGCAAGCTCACCGGGGGTTCGAATCCCTCTCCCTCCGCCTTAACAAGCATTGGCAAGATGGCTTGAACCGCAAGGGGAGGTGCCAGAGAGGTCGATTGGGGCCGCCTGCTAAGCGGTTAACGGTGTTAAAGCCGTTCAAGGGTTCGAATCCCTTCCTCCCCGCTCTTCAATCTCCTGCCGGCTGGAGGAGATTCTAAGAAGCGCCATCTTGTGCTTGTCAGGGCATGGCGAATCGGGTATCTTAATGCGGTCGAATTGAATGCGCCCTTAGCTCAGTGGATTAGAGCGTCTGGCTACGAACCAGAAGGTCGGGGGTTCGAGTCCCTCAGGGCGTACCAGACTAATGAAATAGTCCAACCCGAGAAGAAACCCCAGATGTGGGGTTTTTTCTTTATTCGATGAATTAGCCAAAGGTTTGGGAGCCATTTCTTAAATATCCAAATCACCATCCACAGTGCCTATGTGGTGTCGGTCCAAGATGGGAGGCAGCACAGGCCAGCATTGTTCCCACTGTAAGTCATATCTAGGCCGGCTGTACACAGCCGAGTAAATCAATCCAACGACAGCGGCTTGTTACTAGTGATTCGGCCACTTGCACCGCGGTCTCGTTGCTGCCGACGTTGAATACGGCCAGCACGAAACTCTACCCATAGAAGCGAAGGAATGCGTAACTGCGGGTGGAATCGTCGATCCAGATTGACCTGACTCCTCCTCTCATTAGGGCCGGGTTCGAATCGCGAGATTCTTCGGCGAATACGGGTGGCGGTCATGTTTCCGAATGAGGCTTCCTGCCTGCGCCTGGTCACGGCGATTGTGATGGAGGTCAGCGAGGAGTGGCAAACTGGCCGGACCTACCTCCAGCCGCAAGCATTGGTTCACTAAAACGACCCGATAGCCGGGGTACAGCCTTTTACAGAAAGATTGTTGTATTACCTCTTGGGCAGCTTACAGGAACCATTTCAGACAACCAGGCAGCCTCTGGCTAGAACCCTTAGCCGCAGTCACCAAGTCGCCTCCAAAAAGGCATAGATCATGATGGTATCGTCGCTGGGACCGAAATTCCGGTCTAAATTGCCCCAGACCCCACCCACCACCGGCGCAAATACCGGCGGTTCGGCCATGCTGAATGACCTTGCCGCCTACGAACCGTGGCGCAAGCTTTGGGACGGCATCGCCAGCCCGCCACTCTGGTCCCACGCCAAATACGTCTTCTGCACCACTCCCTCCGCTTAGCCTTGTAGCGAGCGCAGCACACCGGGCTATCGGCCGCCGGCCGTCTTTGGCGACCAGGCTTTAGAATGTCGCTCGGTGCGGTCTGGTCTTTGGGAACAGATCAATGTGGCTCACACAACTTACCGTAGTGTCCAGTTAGCTGGTAGCCAAGGTGGATAAGTTGTCATCATTTCGTTAAAACAAGCAGCCAGAGCAGTTTAGTAGTTTCGCTGTTGTTTACGAAGTTCCCGAACCTGATGTTCGACAGCATCCAAAGCACCGTCCAGTGTGGATTGGAACAGCCCACCTTTTTCGGTAGCCACAATCTGGTCAGATCCCATGTAGAGGACAATCGTCACTTCATATATGTAGGATGTCTGGTGTTCCTTGGCTGGTTGTTTAAAGTTAACAACCGCACCCGAAATGTCGTGGTGACCTTCTGCCAGGTTATTAAGCCGGTCTACGGCAACCGTGTAGGATTCATTCTCGCTCTTTTTGACATCATCAAGTTCATTATTAAATTCAATAGGAAAATTCAAGGTATCCATTTTGTCCTCATCTTTGGCTTACTGGAAGAACGATAGCGTTTCACATACCGCTGTGATTTGGCGCCTCGTCTCTCAACTAGATCGCCAAATCTAATAGCGAAAAACAGCAGCAATGGCTGATTTGGTCGGCATTTCATCTTGTGAAAGTGCAAAAACGGTTCCACCATTCTGCAGTGTCTGCATCGCGGCGAAATCTAACAGGGGAAGATGATCTTCCTGACGCTGCCCTTCCTGGTCATAAACAACTTCCCCCGTATCGCGATTAAATGACCCCCACACCTGTGTATCGACGGCCAAGACGAGCCTGTCCACACGCCCATTAACCGCAGCCACGACAATCTCCTTAATGTTGTCCGCTGCTTTATCTGTGCCCGCAAGCTGCTGGTATTGCGCCACAATCTCTTCCATCTCTTGGCGAAAATAGGGTTCGACAATAGGCCAGGCCTGTTCCTGTAACTGTTCAGAACGCAAATGCTCAGGACTGCCTAGTATGCCTTCCGGCATGATAGGCGCATATTCGCTGACCTTACGATAAATCGGCAGCAGGTAATCGACACCAGCCAAGACCAACGGCGCTTGTTGCTCAAGAAGGATTTTCTTGAGACCACTGTCCACCAGGCTGAGATAGTGTTCAATCCCGGCCTCTTGTTCCTCAGCGCCGGAACCCTGCCCGTGGAACATACCTGTGCTTGCGCCTCTTGGCGATGACCCGGTGTGCATCTGCAGCTGTTTTTCCGGCTCATCTAGCTTGAGCGCTTCGTTTAGACTCGTAGGTATCTCAGCCGGCAGATCGATTTGCCCTACACTGTGCCGTGTTCCTTCAAAAAGACGTACCTCATTCTGGCTTATGGCTAGGATGTAATAATGTCCGTTATTGGTGAACAGCGGTAAGACTGGTTTAACGTAATAGGATTGAGCAATGATGAGTAGTTCCTCGACGCAGAAGGGAAGGCGATAGGAATGGAAGTCATCTGCGGCCATAAATACAGCCAACCCATCATACTGATGCTGCCAGAAGTAGCTGTCAATGAGTAAGGCTTGCGCTGGTTGCAGTAACGCACTCACTTCGCGCGGACCCATCCCGCTATTCAGAAGGTGCTGTTCAGCATCGCGCAGCAGGTTTTTGAAGCGTATAGGATCTTGCTGGGCGTCCTGACCGGTACGATGTGTCGGTAGAAAAAGCGATATGCTGGGATCTGCTGCTTGTTGTGCCAGCCCATTGATCTGATCTAAAGTTAAGTTTTCCATGGTTACTCCTCCCTATGTTTCTCTCTGTAGGTAAGTGATCGGGTTTCGTCCAATAATTAAGGATGAGTGCATCGCTTCTGCTGCAAGATATCCGACTTGAGCGCGGACAGACGTGGAAGAAACCATGTACTCTGCTTGAGTCTTCTCAACGAGTAATCGGGAAGCCGTTCCTGGTATAGTAAAGACAGTCGACTGATTCGCTGCCTACCGTGTGTTTAGCTCTCGTCCTTTTTGAGCCAATGCTTCTCGTGCCAGGAATTCAAGTACCTGGGTTCCGGCCAGATGTTTTCGGGATTGAAGTCAGAGCATTCGGCGGGGAATATACCTCCACCCCGATCCGGTTGTGACCAACCAAACTCGATCTCACGATCACAGCCTGCGCAGTTCACAAACCACATGTCATTTCCGGGGTTATCTCGTGGTTCGTAGATCTCATAATCTCTTAGCCTAGAAATAGAGGTGTCTTTTGCATAGGTGCTGAAGACTTCTCGATAGTCCATTTGATCATCTGCAGCTTCTTTGACTTCTTCTATCTTTTCTTCGAATTCAAAGTGCCAGAGATGATTGGCTTCGAGGGGTCCCCATTCCTGCCAATGTTCACTATCACGCCCGGCGAGGATGTGCCAGACTCGCGTGACGGTTAATTTGTGAGCGTCGCATGTCTTGCAGGAAAACTCCCAAGGTTGGTGATCATTCATAGCTATATTCCTTCTATCCTCATCAATCGGGATCAGTGCCTATGCACGCTGTGGGCGAAAAGAGGCAGATACGCCTATTGAATGTTACAGCGGGAGCTCAGCACCAGCATCGGCCGGATAGAGGATATTTGGTTCCACCACTTGGGGGATATAAACATGAAAGAGCCTCGATTGGTTGGGGAACGGCTGATTCCGATTCGTCAACGAAACTCTAGCTCCTTCACCAACCACCAGACAACATTACATCTGGCCCAAGGGCTTGCCACTTTTCTGACCTTCACTGTAACGTGGTCTTCTGCCGGCTATGAAACTCCCCTCTGCTGTCAAGTCTATGACAGATAGCCCCACCTGCTTTGATTTGGTTTGGGGAGACAAGTTCAATAGCGTTCCAGCTTTACTTGCGGGGTTCGATGCAATTTGCTTGTGGGCGTCGCCGACACAAATGCAGTTCCTGATACGTGGATGACAACAATGACGGCCTCACGGTGTTCCGATACACTAACTGGATGGTGTCTGTCTACTACTTCCGCGTGTGCCCGCTGCTCCAGCGCCGCAAATTGGTTTGTCGCCCAGACGCGCCGGCCACCATTCTTCTGGAGCCGGGAGCCGTCGGATTGTGGCAGCCACAATTGCAGGAAAGATAGCTGGGGTTGGCGGTAGCGTCCGTCCATAGCAAGGAGCGCCACTTGCAGTCTGAAAACAGCGAACGGCTGTATCAACACATTTTCAATGCGGCTGGCGATGGCATGATCCTCAACGATCTCGAGACCGGCCTGGTGGTCGAGGCGAATCCCGCCGCCTGCGCCATGCACGGCTATGATCACGCGGAATTCATTGGCCGGCAGCCATCCACCTATATCTACAGCGACAATTATGCGCAAATTGCCGAGTGGGCCCATGCGGTTCAAGGCGGCAACGAGTATGAAGCGACTATCGTTCATATCCGCCGAGATGGAACACCATTCACTGTCGAGGTGCGCGGGACGGGATGCATCTATCAGGATCGGCCGTGCCTCCTAAGTGTCGTCCGCGATGTCAGCAAGCGGGTGCGGGCTGAGCAATTGCTCCAGCAAAAGATGGGGGCTCGGATGCGTGAACAGGCCATTCTGCGTGAGATTTCTCAAACGCTGGCCTCCGAGATGGAACTCAAACCGGGGTTGATCCTCGATCAATTAGGGGTAATTCTCGCGTATACCCATGCCGCGCTCTTCTCGCTGGAATCATGGAACCTGGTTGCTCTGGCCGTGCGTGGGTCACCGCGACTGGCGCAAGCCATGCCCTTTCGCATCCGGTTGAACGGAGAGGAAACGCTGGCCTCGCTGTTGAATGGGCACCGGCCGCAGCGAATCGCCGACGTGTGGAGCCACGATCCGGCGGCACAGTTTCTGCGCTCGGTCCTGGGCGACCAGGCGGCCGTGTTGCTAGAAGGGGTACATGCGTGGATGTGGATCCCGCTCGCGGTGAAGGGGCGGGTCATCGGCGGTGTGGCGGTGGCTCATACTGAACCGGACTATTTCACGGCGCATCACGCTGACCTGGCGCTGACGATGGCGAATCTGGCGGCAATCACCATGGTCAATGCACAACTGCATGAACAGCAGCAGACCCTCGCCGTGTTGGAGGAACGCCGGCGTCTAGCGCAAAATCTGCACGATGCTGTCAATCAGTCGCTCTTCTCCGCCAGTCTGATCGCCGAAGTGCTGCCGCGCCTATGGGAACAGCGCCCGGACGAGGTGCGTGAGTCACTGGAAGATTTGCGCCGGCTGACGCGCGGGGCGTTGGCTGAAATGCGCGGGCTGCTGGTCGAGCTGCGCCCCCTGGTGCTTACCGACACGGAACTGGACGAACTTCTGCGACTGTTGGGCGACGCGCTCACGGGCCGTACGAATATTCCGGTTATCATAAGCGTATCGGGACAAGCGGCCTTGCCGGCTGACGTGCAGATAATGTTCTACCGCCTGTGCCAGGAAGCGCTGAACAATATCGCAAAACACTCCGAGGCCAGTCAGGTGACAATCGATCTGCTATATGAAGGCGAAACAGTCACGCTAACGATTCGTGATGATGGCCGAGGCTTCGACCCCGAACGTACAGGGTCCGGTCATTATGGTCTGATCATGATGCACGAGCGCGCCAAAGCCGCCGGCGCGGCGCTGTCGATCATAAGCCAGCCGGGTCAGGGTACCGAAATCGCCGTATACTGGCGGCAAGCCCAAGAGCAGAAAGCCATATGACCACCTCTCCACCCATTCGCGTGCTTCTCGTTGACGACCATACAATGGTGCGACGGGGACTGACAACCTTCTTGAAAGTCTACGATGACCTGCAATTAGTCGGCGAGGCCGCGACAGGTGAAGCCGCCATCCAACTGTGTGACCGTCTTCTGCCGGATGTCGTCCTGATGGATCTAGTCATGCCCGGTATGGATGGCGTAGAGGCCACCCGCGTCATTCGCCGGCAGTTTCCTACTGTGCAAGTGATTGCCCTGACCAGCTTTAATGAAGAAGGGCTGGTGCAGAGTGTCTTGCGGGCGGGCGCCATCAGCTACTTGCTGAAGGATGTCTCGGCCAAAGAACTGGTCCAGGCCATTCGCGCCGCGCACACCGGCCGTTCGACGCTCTCTCCGGCGGCCACACAAGCATTAATCCACACCACCACTCAGGCGCCGACGCTGGGCCACGACCTGACAAAGCGCGAGCGGACTGTACTCGCCCTGATGGCTACCGGTTTGAGCAACACGGAAATCGCTGCGGAGTTGGGCGTCAGCCCCTCGACGATCAAGTCCCATGTCAGCCACATCCTGGCCAAGTTTGATGTTGCCAGCCGCACGGAAGCTGTTGCTTTGGCAGTCCGCCATCACCTCGTTGACTAAACGGCCCCTCGCAACCTGACACCCTAATCTTGCGCATGAATCGGGGTGGATACCCCTTTATTTTCCAGTCGCCAATCATTTATCCCCCGATTGGCGGAGGTAAATACCCCCTGCCCGGCCGATTCGGCTGCGGGGCATTGGCGGTATGATTCACTTATGATTCAACATCCCTCACGAGCGGCTACAGAAGGAAGAAGATGATGATACTGAAGTTCGAGGTGTGGCTCGTTGCTCAAAAGTATCGAGAAGATCTCATCGGTGATCTGCTCGTTTTCTCAGCCTGCAGCACGTCACCCAGGAGATCTCGAGACGCAAGCCCGATGAACACAGAGAGTGGGCCAATGTCGTCATTCGCGCCGCCATACCGGGCTCCATCGCTGTTTTCAATGAAGCCTGGCAAGAATTTCAACTTGCAAAGCAAGCAGCGCAAGTCCCGCTCGATTAACCTTGATTTCTTGAGTACCAACATATGACCCGCGTATTCCTAGCCGACAGTCACCCCGACACACGCTCGGCACTCCGTCTGATGCTGCTGGACCTGGACATGCAGGTGGTAGGTGAAGCTGCCGACTGGCGAATGGCGATGACCCGGGCTTCGACCACTCAGCCGGACATGCTGTTGGTGGATTGGGATTTGATCCCCACTGATAGCTCCCTTCCGGCTTTGCGCGCGACCTGTCCGGGAGCGGTCGTCATCGTGCTTGTCAGCCATCTGGATGCGCGTCAACAAGCAGCTCTCTCTGCGGGAGCCGACAGCTTTATCAGTATAGGTGAGATGCCCGATCGTGTGGCAGAACGCCTGCGAACGGCGGCGGAACGCGTTCGTTTGGCATGAGGTTCTGCTCAATTCAGTTTTGTAGGCGACACCATGGTGCGTTCACTGAGGGGAAAATGTGATGCAAGCTAAACTGACAAATGCCAACTATGTCCACAAAAATGCAGCCGACTTTATGCGGTGGTTGCAGGATAAAGACACTCTCAAGAAACAGGCGGCCGCAGAACAAGGCACTCAATCAATCCGTGAAATGATGAAGGCATTGATGGCGTGGGAAGATGATGGGGGTCCGCCGAACCAACTCAGCCTATAATGGCCGCTTCCCCGGGTCACCGCAAAGAAGGAGAGAAACTCACTATGAAAGACAACAACGAATTATCAATAACAACGAATCAGCGGATATTCACCCGCAAGTAA